>NZ_JAJPVX010000001.1:0-3266782 GCF_046549335.1 Micromonospora sp. 050-3 | reverse complement strand
GAGTTACGGCGGTCATGGCGGAGGGGAAACGCCCGGTTACATTCCGAACCCGGAAGCTAAGCCCTCCAGCGCCGATGGTACTGCACTCGTGAGGGTGTGGGAGAGTAGGACGCCGCCGGACAATCTTCCAGTCGAGGGCCGCCCCATCCGGGTCGGCCCTCGACTGCGTAGCGCCATTGGTGGCGCAATCAGGAAGGATGTACCTGTGAGTTCAGGACCGCAGGGCGGAGACCGTCCCCGTCGTTACGAAGACCGTACTGACGGTGCGGGCGGAAGCGACCGCGGCCCGCGCCGCGATGACCAAGGCCGACCCCCGTACCGGGGAGACCGCGACAGCGGCGGCGCCCGAGGCGGATACGCCGGCGGCCGCGACTCTGGCTCCCGTGGTGGTGACCGGGACAGCTCTCGCTCCAGCGCCCCCCGTGAGGGCGGCTACCGTGGCGGCGACCGCCGCGAGGGTGGTTTCCGGGGCGGCGACCGCGACGGTTCGCGTTCCAGCGCTCCGCGCGAAGGTGGCTACCGTGGCGGCGACCGTGACGGGTCGCGCTCGGGTGCTCCGCGTGAGGGCGGCTTCCGGTCCGGCGCTCCCCGCGAGGGTGGTTTCCGGGGCGGCGACCGCGACAGTTCGCGTTCCAGCGCTCCGCGCGAAGGTGGCTACCGTGGCGGCGACCGCGACGGTGGTTTCCGGGGCGGCGACCGCCGTGAGGGCGGTTTCCGGGGCGGCGACCGCGACGGCTCGCGTTCCAGCGCTCCCCGTGAGGGCGGTTTCCGGGGCGGCGACCGCGACAGTTCGCGTTCCAGCGCTCCCCGTGAGGGCGGTTTCCGGGGCGGCGACCGCGACAGTTCGCGTTCCAGCGCTCCCCGCGAAGGTGGCTTCCGTGGTGGGGACCGTCGTGAGGGCGGTTACCAGGGCGGCGACCGCACTCGCTCCGGCCCGCCGCGCGAAGGTGGCTTCCGTGGCGGTGACCGCGAGGGTGGCTTCCGGGGCGGCGACCGCCGCGAAGGTGGCTTCCGTGGCGGCGACCGTGACGGCTCGCGTTCCAGCGCTCCCCGTGAGGGCGGTTTCCGGGGCGGCGACCGCCGCGAGGGCGGTTTCCGCGGTGGTGACCGCGAGGGCGGTTTCCGTGGCGGCGACCGTGACGGCTCGCGCTCCAGCGCTCCCCGTGAGGGTGGCTTCCGCGGCGGTGACCGCGACGGCGGCTTCCGCGGCGGCGACCGTCGCGAGGGTGGCTTCCGCGGTGGTGACCGCGACGGTTCGCGCTCGGGTGCTCCCCGTGAGGGTGGTTTCCGGGGCGGCGACCGCGACGGTTCGCGCTCCAGTGCTCCCCGTGAGGGTGGCTTCCGTGGCGGTGACCGCGAGGGCGGCTTCCGTGGTGGGGACCGTCGTGAGGGCGGTTACCAGGGCGGCGACCGCACTCGCTCCGGCCCGCCGCGCGAAGGTGGCTTCCGTGGCGGTGACCGCGAGGGCGGCTTCCGCGGCGGCGACCGCCGCGAAGGCGGTTTCCGGGGAGGCGACCGCGACGGCTCGCGTACCAGTGCTCCCCGTGAAGGTGGCTTCCGTGGCGGTGACCGTGAGGGTGGCTCACGTGGTGGGGACCGTCGTGAGGGCGGTTACCAGGGCGGCGACCGCACTCGCTCCGGCCCGCCGCGCGAAGGTGGCTTCCGTGGCGGTGACCGCGAGGGCGGCTTCCGCGGCGGCGACCGTCGCGAAGGTGGCTTCCGGGGAGGCGACCGCGACGGCTCGCGTACCAGTGCCCCCCGCGAGGGCGGTTTCCGCGGTGGGGACCGGGAGGGTTCGCGTTCCAGTGCCCCCCGCGAAGGTGGTTTCCGTGGCGGCGACAGGGACGGTTCGCGTTCCAGCGCTCCCCGCGAGGGTGGCTTCCGTGGCGGGGACCGCGACGGTTCGCGTTCCAGCGCTCCCCGTGAGGGTGGCTTCCGTGGCGGTGACCGCGAGGGCGGCTACCGGGGCGGCGAGCGTACCGGGGGTTTCCGGTCCGACGATCGGCCGCGTCGCGACGGGGAGTTCCGTCGCGATGACCGCTCGGGTGGCTCCGAGTCGTCCGAGGGCGGGCGTAACTCGGCCCCGGCGCTGCCGGACGACATCGTCGCGACCGACCTCGACAAGGACGTCCGCGCTGAGCTGCTCTCGCTGAACAAGCCGGTCGCCGAGACGGTGGCCCGGCACCTGGTCGCCACTGGGCAGCTGATCGACGAGGACCCGGCCGAGGCGTTGGCGCACGCGCTGGCCGCCCGGCGGCTCGCGTCGCGCATCTCCGCTGTCCGTGAGGCGGTCGGCCTGGCCGCCTACCGCGCGGGGGAGTGGCAGTCGGCGATCGCCGAGCTGCGCACGTACCACCGGATGAGCGGGTTGCAGAGCCACCTGGCAGTGCTCGCGGACTGCGAGCGGGCTCTCGGCCGGCCGGAGCGGGCCATCGACCTGTTCCGTGGCGCGGACCGGGAGAAGCTGGACCAGGCCGTGGCGATCGAACTGCTGATCGTCGCCGCCGGCGCGCGGGGTGACCTCGGGCAGAAGGACGCCGCGGTCGCGATGCTCCAGGTCCCGGACCTCACCAACGAGGCCACCGTGCCGTGGACGGCCCGGCTGCGGTACGCGTACGCCGACGCGCTGCTCGCGGTGGGCCGGCGCGAGGAGGCCCGCGAATGGTTCTCCCGCGCCTCCGACGTGGACACCGAGGGCGAGACCGACGCCGCCGAGCGGCTGCTCGAACTCGACGGCGTGGTCATCGAGGGTGACGACGAGGAAGAGGCCGCCGAGGAGATCGCCGCAGGCCCGGGTGCTCCCGGCGCGGTGCCGGCCCGACCCGACGCCGACCTGGCCGGCGACGACGATGACGATGACGATGACGAAGTCGGCGACGACGATGACGACGATGACGACGACGACGATGACGATGACGCCGCCGACGATGACGACGACGAGGACTTCGACGACGACGAGGAGGACGACGCTGTCGGCCGTCCCGCCGACGACGAAGGCTTCGACGACGAGGACGAGGACCGTCACCCCACCGAGAGCGGCAACGCCGACGCGGCCACCACTGGCGACAGCGGCGTGACGGACGGGGGCGCGGCGAACGGGGACGCGGCGGACGCCGACGGGACCGTGCCGGCCCGGGACGACGAGTCGGGGTCGACGCAGCGGTGAACGCGGGCGTGGGGGAGCGGCTGGCCGACGGGTACACACTGGTCGTCTTCGACCTGGACGGCGTGATCTACCTGATCGACCGGCCGATCCCCGGCGCCGTCGAGGCGGTGGCCCGGCTGCACGCCGAGGGACGGGCGGTGGCGTACGCCACCAACAACGCGTCCCGCCGGTCCAGCGAGGTCGCGGACCTGCTGACCGGGATGGGCGTGCCGGCCCGGCCGGAGGAGGTCCTCACCTCCGCCGCCGCCTCGGCCGAGTTGCTGCGCGACCGGCTGCCCGCCGGGGCGTCGGTGCTGGTGGTCGGTGCGGAGGCGCTGCACGCGGAGCTGCGCGCGGTCGGTCTGAACCCGGTCACCCAGGCCGATGAGAAGCCGGCGGCGGTGGTGCAGGGGTACGGCCCGCAGGTCGGCTGGGCCGAGCTGGCCGAAGCGTCGGTCGCCGTGCGGGCGGGTGCGATCTGGATCGCCACCAACACCGATCGGACCCTGCCCAGTGGACGGGGGCCACTGCCCGGGAACGGTTCGCTGGTTGCCGTGCTGCGTACGGCACTGGAGCGAGACCCCGACGTGGTGGTCGGCAAGCCGGAGCCGGCGCTGTTCGAGACCGCCGCCCGGCGCAGTGGCGGTGGGCGGAGCCTGGTGGTGGGTGACCGGCTGGACACCGACATCGAGGGCGCCCGCCGGGCCGGGCTGGACAGCCTGCTCGTGCTCACCGGCGTCAGCGGCGTACCGGAGCTGCTGGCCGCCGAGCCGCAGCGACGTCCCACGTACGTCGCGAGAGACCTGGCGGGGCTCTTCGACCCGGCTGCCGCCGTGCGGGTCCCGGGCCCGGCGGAGGCTGGCGGTTGGTCCGTGACCGACCGGGACGGTGTGCTGGAGCTGGCCGGTACCGGCCGGCCGCTGGACGCCCTGGCCGCGCTCTGCGCGGTGGCCTGGTCGGCGCCGGTGCCGGCGTTGCCGAAGATCCGCCCGGTGGGCCAGGACGCGGCTAACGCGGTGGAGAGTTTCGGTCTGACCGCGGCGGCGTGAGCCGGCGGTCGTCAGAGCAGCTTGCGCAGCTTGAGCAGGTCGAACGGATTGGCTTTGATCGACACCCGGCGGGAGGTCACCGCGCTGGTGACGTCCAGGTCGCCCCGGACCAGGGCGAGCAGGTCGTCGCTGGACGTACTCAGCGCGATCTTGGCCTTGGGGTCGTCGCCGTCGGTCAGCTCGACCAGTCGGCCGCCGGTGATCCGGCCGTGGAACGCGGTGTCCAGGTCGGTGATCCGGCAGGCCAGCGTGCGGTCCAGGTCGATCCGTTCGCGTACCGTCTCGGCGTTGCGATCCAACCGGGCGGCCAGCTCCTGCAACGCCTGCCGGCACTCGTCCACGCTGGCCACATCTCCCCCTCGCTGATCGCCACGCCGTCCTCGGCACCGTACCGCACGGGTCGGTCCGGGGTGCCCGGTAGCGTGACACCTGCACACCCCGCCCCGTGGAAGGACTCAGGCATGCAGGACGCGTGGCGCGCCTACCTCGAGCTGGCCATGGGCCTTGCGGAGGCGCCCCGGAAGAAGGCCCAGGACGTGGCACGTCGCCTCGTCGGCTCCGGCGGCGCGACCGCCGCCCAACTCCAGGCCCTCGGCGAGGAGTTGGTCACCACCGGCGCCGCCAACCGGGAGGCGCTGACCAAGCTGGTCCGCTTCGAGGTCGACCGGGCCCTCGGCGCTGTCGGTCTGGCCACCGCCGACGAGGTGGCCGAGCTGACCCGGCGGGTGCACGACCTGGAACGGCGGCTGCGGGAGGCGCGGTCCACCGAGCCGGCCGGCGCGCCGGCCGCCGGTCCCACGCCACAACCCGACCCGACCGTCGCCGCGCGGCCCGGCACCGGTCTCGTGCCGTCCGACGCCTCGGCCGGTGCCCCGGTCTCCGCGCCGGCGGCGAAGAAGGCCGTGGCGAAGAAGGCGGTCGCCAAGAAGGCCATCGCCAAGAGGCCGCCGGCGACGATCAGCCGGACCGCCGATGAGGACGTCCCGACACCGGCGGTGATGCCCGCGAAGAAGGCGGTCCGCAAGCAGCGGCCGGACGACACCGAATGACCCGGCCCGGTCCACCGCCGGGTGGGTCCTTCCCGGCTCGTCCCGGCCCGCCGGCTGGCGGCTCGTTCCCGGCCCGTCCCGCTCCGCCGGCTGGCGGCTCGTTCCCGGCCCGTCCCGCTCCGCCGGCTGGCGGGTCCTTTCCGGCCCGTCCCGGTCCGCCGGTGGGTGCCCGCCCCGGGCCGCCGCCGGATCTCGGGGACGACGAGACACGGCATCCGGCGGTGGACGCCGCCGTGCGGGCCATCGCCAACGCGTCGACGCTCGCTCCCGCCGACCAGATCGCCCAGTACGAGGCGGCCTACGAGACGCTGCGGGAAACCCTCGCCACCATCGACCAGACCTGAGCGGGACGACCAGGCCTGAGCAGACCGGAGAACCACCCATGGCACGTCGTAACCGGCTGGACGCCGAACTCGTCCGCCGCGGTCTGGCCCGCTCCCGTGAGCAGGCCGCCGCGTTGGTGGAGGCCGGCCGGGTCCAACTGCGGGGTGTGGTCGCCCGCAAGGCGGCCGCGATGGTCGACCCCGCCGACCCGCTCCTGGTGACCGGTGCGGACCCAGCTGAGGAGTACGTCTCCCGAGGCGGGCACAAGCTCGCCGGCGCGCTGGCCGCGTTCGCCCCCGGTGGGCTGCACGTCGCCGGGCGGCGTTGCCTGGACGCGGGAGCGTCGACAGGTGGGTTCACCGACGTGCTGCTGCGCGCCGACGCGGCCGAGGTGGTCGCCGTGGACGTCGGCTACGGGCAGCTCGCCTGGCCGCTGCGCACGAACGAGCGGGTCCGCGTCCTGGAGCGCACGAATGTCCGTACTCTCGATGCTGACACGATCGGTGGCCCGGTCGACCTCACGGTGGCCGACCTGTCGTTCATCTCGCTGCGACTGGTGCTGCCGGCGCTGGCCGGCTGCACCCGCGACGACGGTGACCTGGCATTGATGGTCAAGCCGCAGTTCGAGGTCGGCAAGGACCGGGTCGGCGCCGGCGGTGTGGTCCGCGATCCGGAGTTGCGCGCCGAAGCGGTGCTGGACGTGGCCGCGGCGGCCGCGCGGCTCGGCCTCGGACTGGCCGACGTGGCGGCCAGCCCGCTGCCCGGGCCGAGCGGCAACGTGGAGTTCTTCGTATGGTTGCGCCGGGGCGCACCAGCGGCCGACCCGGAGCGGGTGCGGGCCGTGGTGGCGGCCGGGCCGGACGGCTCGACGACGGCCGGCGACGTGCCGGACGTGGCGGCGGAGGAGGTCGCAGGGTGAACGCGCGCAGTGAGGGCGCCGCAACGGGCCGCGCGGTGACACGCGGCAATGCCGAGGCGACGGTGCCGGTGGCGCGACGCCGCCCGGTCCGGCGTGGGCGGGCGGCCCGATGAGCCGCACCGCGCTGCTGGTGACCCACACCGGCCGTCGGCGCAGCACGGAGCACGCCCGGTCGGTCGCCGCCGACCTGATCGACGCCGGTTTCGAGGTACGGGTGGTCGCCGACGAGGCCGACGACCTCGACCTGCCCGGTGTGGTGCCGGTCGCCGGCCCGCAGGCCGCCGAGGGCGCTGAGATCGTCTTCGCGCTCGGTGGCGACGGCACCTTCCTGCGCGCCGCCGAGCTGGCCCGGCCCGCGAAGGCGCCGCTGCTCGGCATCAACCTCGGCAAGGTGGGCTTCCTGGCGGAGGCGGAGATCGACGACCTGGACACGGCGGTCCGGGACGTTGTCGGCCGCAACTACACGGTCGACGAGCGGCTGACCCTGGACGTCACGGCCGAGTTCGACGGTGGGCCGACCATCGAGTCCTGGGCGCTCAACGAGATCAGCATCGAGAAGGGCGAGCGGGCCCAGATGCTGGAGTTGCTCGTCGACGTGGACGGCCGGCCGCTGTCGCGCTACGGCTGCGACGGTGTCGTCTGCGCCACCCCCACCGGATCCACCGCGTACGCGTTCTCCGGTGGCGGTCCGGTGGTCTGGCCGGAGGTGGAGGCGTTGCTGCTGGTGCCGATCAGCGCGCACGCGTTGTTCAGCCGCCCGTTGGTGACGGCCCCGACGTCCACTTTTGTGATCACCGTTGACCCGTTCACCACCCTCGCGGTGCTCTCCTGCGACGGCCGGCGCGTCTACGACCTGCCGCCCGGCGCGCGGGTGACGGTGCGCCGGGGTGCCCTGCCGGTGCGCATCGTGCGGCTGCGCCCCCGCCCGTTCACCGACCGGCTGGTGGCCAAGTTCGGCCTCCCCGTGCACGGTTGGCGCGGCAGCCGCCGGTGACCGTGGCGCACACGGTCAGTGGATGTCGGGTGTCCACCTGACGACATGTCGCCGCTGCGGCGGCGGGCGACTAGTGACCTGGTGACACGCTCCGACGCAGACTCCGATCGGCCCTCGTCTACGGATGGCGGGCCTGGAGGAGTAGAGGAGCCCATCGCATGCACTGGTCCCCACGCTGGCTCGCCGTCGGCGCGGTCGGCGCGTTGGTGGTCGGCGTCGCCGCACCGGCGTCCGCCGACCCGCCCGCCCGGCCCACCGGCCCGACGTCGGGCACGCCCGCACAGCACGCACCCGTCCGCATCACCCTGATCACCGGCGACCAGGTCGAGCTCGCGCCCGCGGCGCCGGGCCGGGTCGCCGCCACCGTCCGCCCGGGACCCGGGCGCGAGCGGGTCATCTTCCAGACCCTGGAGGTCGACGGCGGGCTGCGGGTGCTGCCCAGCGACGCCCTGCCCTACGTCTCGAGCGGGGTCCTCGACGCCAACCTGTTCGACGTGCAGGAGTTGGCCGCCGACGGATACGGCGACGCCGCGCAGGGTGCGTTGCCACTGATCGTGCGCTACCGGGAGCAGGCGGCCGGGCGGGTCAAGCCGCTCACCGGTGCCACCGACGCCCGGCCGCTGGAGAGCATCAACGGCGCGGCGCTGCGGGTCGGCAAGGGCGCCCTCGGCGGCCTGTGGACCACACTCGCCGGCACGCCGGCCAGCCGGACCACCACTGCCGCCGCACCCCAGTTGGGTGCTGGCATCGCCCGCATCTGGCTGGACGGGCGGGTCCGCCCGGCGCTGGAGCACTCCGTGCCGCAGATCGGCGCCCCGATCGCCTGGGCGGCCGGGCGGGACGGCACCGGCGTGAAGGTGGCGGTGCTCGACACCGGCGTCGACGCCACCCACCCCGACCTGGCCGGCCGGATCGCCGAGCAGCAGGACTTCTCCAACAGCGGCAGCGCCCGCGACGGGCACGGCCACGGCACCCACGTGGCCGCCACCATCGCCGGCAGCGGCGCGGCGTCCGCCGGTCTGCGCAAGGGCGTCGCCCCCGGCACCCAGCTGCTGATCGGCAAGGTGCTCGACGATGGTGGCTCCGGCTACGACTCGTCCATCATCGCGGGCATGGAGTGGGCCGCCCACTCCGGCGCGAAGGTCGTCAGCATGAGCCTCGGCGGCGACCCGACCGACGGCACCGACCCGATGAGCCAGGCGGTGAACGACCTGACCGCCGAGACCGGCGCGCTGTTCGTGGTCGCCGCCGGCAACTCGGGCGCCGCGCGTACCGTCGGCGCGCCCGGCGCGGCCGCGGCGGCGCTCACCGTCGGCGCGGTGGACCGCGACGACAACCTCGCCGACTTCTCCAGCCGCGGGCCTCGACTCGGCGACAACGGCCTCAAGCCCGAGATCACCGCGCCGGGCGTCGGCATCGTCGCCGCCCGGGCCGCCGGCACCGCCATGGGTACGCCGGTGGACGACGCCTACACGACCGCGTCCGGCACCTCGATGGCCACCCCGCACGTGGCCGGGGCGGCGGCGATCCTCGCCCAGGAACACCCGGACTGGCCCGCCGCGAAGCTCAAGGACGCGCTGGTCAGCACCACGAAGGCGAACCCGGCGCTGACCGTCTTCGAGCAGGGTGGCGGTCGGGTCGACGTGGCGCGGGCGCTCGGGCAGCAGGTGTACGCCTCGGCCACCGCGGACTTCGGCCGGATTTCCACCGGCGGTGCGGCGGTCGAGCGGACCGTGACGTACACCAACGGCACGAAGACCGCGCAGACCCTGCGGCTGGCCCTGGAACTGCGCAACCTGGACACCGGCGCGGCCGAGCCCGACGGGGTCGCCGTGACCTCCGGCGAGGTGACAGTGCCGGCGGGCGGCAGCGTGGCCGTGCCTCTGCGCGCCGACCCGGCGAAGCTGGGCCGGGGCCCGCACGGTGGCTGGTTGGTGGCGACAGGCACGGACGGCGTCGCCGTGCGCACCCCGGTCGGGCTCACCGTCAGCGGTCCCGTGCACCACCTCACCATCAAGCTGCTGGACCGGGAGGGGCAGCCGGGCCTGTCGCCGGGGTTGACCGTCTTCGGTGAGCAGCCTGAGTCGGACTTCTGGGGCATGTGGGGTGGCGAGGGCACCCTGGAGGTCGAGGAGGGCGCGTACGTGCTGACCGCGCTGGTCACGCACGGCGTCCCCCTGGACGAGCAGATGACCCAGATCATCGAGCCGGAGGTGACCGTCGACCGGGACCTGACGGTGGTGCTCGACGCGCGCAAGGGCACGCCGGTGCGGATCGAGACGCCGAAGCCCAGCGAGCAGCGGGCGACGCTCAGCTACTACGTGCACCGGGTGCTGGGCAATGGCCGGCAGATCGACCACGGTGTAATGGCCTACAGCACCGTTCAGCAGGTCAACGTCACGCCGACCCGCCAGGTGCGCCAGGGCGAGTTCGAGTTCGCCTCGCGGTGGCAGCTCGTCGCGCCCATGGTGGACGCGAAGATCAGCGGGGTGTCCGGTCCGTCGGACATCAACCTGCTGGGCACGTCGCCGGCGCCGACCGGTCGGCGGAAGCTGCCGCTGGTCTGGGCCGGCACCGGCACTCCCGCCGAACTGACCCGGGTGCGGGGCGCCGCCGTGCTGCTCGGCGCCGACCCGAACCGCTCTGAAGAGGAGCAGGTGGCCGCCGCCGCGGCAGCCGGCGCCGCCGCGGTGCTGATCGTCCGGCCGGAGGACCAGAGCGCGTGGACGGTCTGGCGGCCCACCGGAGAGCGGCTGCCGATCCCGTCGATGGTGGTCGCGTACGACGACGGGCAGCGGCTGATCGCGGCGGCGCGCAAGGGTCGGGCGACGCTGGACCTGACGCTGACCGTGGACAGCCCCTACCTGTACGACGTGTGGCAGGTGTCGAAGGGTCGGGTGCCGGAGCGTGTGGTGCACACGGTGACCGCCAGGAACACCGCCGAGGTGACCGCGAGCTACGGCGACATGGGTGCGGGCTGGGCCACCGAGGAGCGGTTCGGCTGGCGTCCGTGGCAGGAGTACGCCTGGAACGACGACCAGCGGATGGTCCGCAACGGCACCACCCGGCAGGAGTTCGTCAGCGCCGGGGACTCCTGGTGGCAGCAACGGGTGCTGCACAAGCAGATGTTCATGCAGTGGGGGCAGCTGGCCGGTGGCCTGACCCAGCAGCCCCGGCGCTACGCCGCCGACGACCGGGTGACCGAGACCTGGCACGCGCCGGTGCTCCGTCCGGCCGTCCCGGCCCGAGGGGCGCCGGTGCCCACCCGCACCGGTGACAACCTGGACCTGCGGGTGCCCGAGTTCGTCGACGCCGAGGGGCACTACAGCGTGGCCGGGGAGAGCGAGGAGTCGGACAGCGTCGCGGCGCGGGTCAGCCGCAACGGGCAGCAGATCGCCGACCTCTCCGACGGCTGGGCGTCGGTGCCCACGACCGCCGTGGCCGCCCGCTACCGCCTGGACGTGACCACCCAGCGGTCCTCGGCCGAGTGGCGTTACGGCACGCGGACCGACACGGCCTGGGAGTTCACCTCGGCGCGGCCGGCGGGCGATGCCGCCACGCCGTTGTCGCTGCTGCAGGTGGACTACCGGGTGCCGGCCGACCTGCTCGGCGCGGTACGCGGCAACCGGCCGCACCAGTTGGGGCTGACCCTGCGGCAGCCGGCCGGGGTGCCGGCGCCGACCGGCACCAGCGTCCGGGTGCAGGTCTCCTTCGACGGGGGCGTCACCTGGCGCAACGCGCCGACCACGGGGTCGGGCACCCGGTACACCGCTACCGTGCCGGCGGGGCGCGGAACGGTGTCGCTGCGGGTGCACGCCGCGGACCGGGCCGGGAACACCGTCGACCAGACGGTGCTCCAGGCGTACGGGTTGCGTTGATCGGGCGGGCGGGGCGGCCTGGCCGTCCCGCCCCGCCGGTTGAAGGGTCCGCCGTCGGTCGACGGCGGACCCTTTTTCGTGTCAGAGCCAGCCGCGTCGGGCCACCTGGAACGCCAACCCGGGGCGGGTGTCCACCCCGGCGGCGGCCATCAGGTCGGCGATCCGCCGTTGCACGGTCCGCCGGCTCACCCCGAGCTGGGAGGCGATGGACTTGTCCGGTACGCCCGCCACGAACAGCGACAGCAGCCGGGCCTCGTCGGCGTCGGGCTGGTAACCGTCGCCAGGGCGGTCCGCGGGTTCCGGCCGTCGAGCCTCGGGGGCCGCGACGGCGAGGGGGTCGTCGAGGCGCAGCCGGGTGGCCACCCGCCAGTGACTCTCGAAGAGGGCGAGCAGCGCGTCGAGCAGTTGACTGCGGCCGATCACCGCGGCGCTCGGTTCGCCGCCGTCAAGGTCGGGCACCAACGGGCAGATGGCCGTGCGGGCGTCCACGATGGCCAGTCGGACCGGCAGCCGGTCCAGGATGCGGGCCTGCTCCCCGGCGGCGACCCCCTTGGCCAGGTCGGCCAACGCGCCCGGCTCCAGCAGCAGGTCACGCTCGTAGATGGCCCGGTAGCTCACCCCGCGGGCCAGCGCGTCGAACTCCTCGACATTCTCCGGGCCGGCCATGGCGAGGGGGTTGGCCCGGCAGAACCAGAGCACCTCGGAACGCGCCGAGTTCTGCAGGTCGCGCAGGCGGTCCCGCAGAACCCGGGCGCCGGTGATCACCTCGACCAGGTGGTCGACGTGGTGTCGGCGCAGCCCGGAGCGGTACTCCTCGGCCAGTTGGGTGACCAGTCGGCGGGCCGACTCCAGGTCCTCCTGACGCCGCAGCAGCGTCCCTCCGAGGGCGACGTCCGGGGCGGTCGGGCGCAGCGGGGCGTCCGGGTCGTTGTCACTGCGCTGCACGAGGCCCTTGCCGCGCAGCGCCTCGACCTGGGCGACGACCTGCTCACGGGGCCGGTGAAGGCGACGGGCCAACTCGTCGATGCGGGCCGTGGTGAGCTGGAGCAGGCAGCGGTAGAGCTCCTCCTCAGCCGAGGTCAGGCCGATCACGTCCAACACGGGGCAGAACTGTACGTCGGCCGGGTACGGGCCGTGCCCGGGCCCGTCGGCTGGTCAATTGTCGGGCCTCGCGTCTACTGTCGGTGGCTGTGCTGGAAGAGCTGCGCATCACCGGACTGGGCGTCATCGAAGACACCACGCTGCCGTTGACCGGCGGCATGAACGTCATCACCGGCGAGACCGGTGCGGGCAAGACGATGGTGGTCACCGGCCTCGGCCTGCTCTTCGGCGGCCGGGCCGACGCCGGGCGGGTCCGCGCCCAACCCGGCCGTGCCGTGGTGGAGGGGCGGCTGCGGCTGCAGGGGCGGGTCGCCGACGCCGTGCACGCGCGGATCATCGAGGCCGGTGGTGAACCCGACGAGGACGGCTCGGTGCTGCTGAGCCGAACGGTGACGGTGGAGGGGCGCTCGCGCGCCCACGTCGGCGGTCGGAGCATGCCGGTGTCGATGCTCGGTGAGGTCGGCGAGCAGGCGGTCGCCGTGCACGGTCAGTCCGATCAGCTGCGGTTGCTGCGTCCGGCCGAGCAGCGGGCCGCACTGGACCGGTTCGCCGGGCCCGCGCACGAGAAGCTGCTCGACGCGCTGCGCGAGGCGTACACGGGGTGGCGTCGGGTCGTGGACGACCTGGCCGACCGGCGGCGCAACGCCCGCGAGCGCAACCAGGAGGCCGACCTGCTGCGGTTGGGCCTCGACGAGATCACCCGGGTCGATCCGCAGCCCGGTGAGGACGACGAGCTGAAGACCGAGGCGCAGCGGCTGGAGCACGCCGAGGGCCTGCGGACGGCCGCGCAGATCGCCCAGCAGTGCGTGGCCGGTGGCGCGGAGGCCGCCGAGGAAACTCCGGATGCGGCGGCGCTGCTCGGCACCGCCCGGCGGACCCTGGAGGCGCAGTCCGGCACCGATCCGGCGCTCGGTGAGCTGGCGGCCCGCCTGGAGGAGGCGGCCACGCTGGTCACCGACGTGTCCGCGGAGCTGTCGGCGTACCTGGCGACGCTGGACGCGGACCCGGCCCGGTTGCAGCACCTCTATGAGCGGCGGGCGGCGTTGCGCGCGTTGACCCGCAAGTACGCCGACGACGTCGACGGGGTGATCGCCTGGGCCGATCGGGCGCGCACCCGACTGTCCGACCTGGACATGTCCGACGACGTGCTCGACGAGTTGGAGCGGGAGGGGCAGCGGCTCGCCGTCGAGGTGGCCGACCTGGCCGGGCGGGTGTCCGCCTCCCGGCAGGAGGCGGCGATCCGCTTCGCCGATCAGGTCACCGTCGAGTTGGCCGGGCTGGCCATGCCGCATGCGCGGATCGAGGTGGCGGTGTTGCCCCGTCCGGCCGGGCGTGCCGAGCCGACGCTTGCGGTCAACGGCGTCGAGGTGGGTGTCACTTCGGACGGCGGTGACGAGGTGGAGCTGCGGTTGCTGGCCCACCCGGGCGCGCCGTCGCTGCCGTTGCAGCGCGGCGCCTCCGGCGGTGAGCTGTCCCGGGTGATGCTCGCCATCGAGGTCGTGTTCGCCGGCTCCGGCGGCCCGCCCACGTTGGTCTTCGACGAGGTCGACGCGGGGGTCGGCGGGCAGGCGGCGGTGGAGATCGGCCGCCGGTTGGCCCGGTTGGCCCGCAGCCACCAGGTGTTGGTGGTCACGCACCTGCCGCAGGTGGCCGCGTTCGCCGACCGGCACCTGGTGGTGGCGAAGGACACCGGCGGCGCGGTGACGACCAGCGGGGTGCGGGTGGTGGAGGACACCGAGCGGGCTCGGGAGCTGGCGCGCATGCTGGCGGGTTTGCCCGATTCAGATCTGGGTATCGCTCACGCCGAGGAGCTTCTGGCAGTGGCCGCCAAGGAAAGGCGGTTGTGACGCCGCGTATTGTGAGCGCAAGCACACCGGCTTGTGCCGGTGTGTGCTTCCCTGGGTAGGCGGCCCTGCTCAGGCATGTCGCGACAGAAAAGCCTGCCTCACATGCCAGGATGGTCACGATGCGTCTACCCACGTTGCGCCGGAACCGGAACTCCGAACCGGGCAGAGTCCTCGGCACCGCGCGCCTTGATCGCCGGACGAAACGCCTGGTCGGTCGGCTGCGCCCCGGTGACATCGCTGTCATCGACCACGTCGACCTGGACCGGGTGGCGGCCGACTCGCTCGTCGCCGTCGGGGTCGCGGCGGTGCTCAACGCCAAGCCCTCTGTCTCCGGCCGTTACCCGAACCTCGGCCCGGAGGTGTTGATCGCCGCCGGCATCCCGCTCCTCGACGACCTGGGGGAGGGCGTCTTCGAGCGCATCCGCGAGGGCGACCAGGTGCGCATTGAGGGCAACACGGTCTTCGCCGGTGACGAGCCGGTGGCCCACGGCAGCCTTCAGGACGCCGAGTCGGTCGGCAAGGCGATGGCGGACGCCCGGGAGGGTCTGTCGGTGCAGTTGGAGGCATTCGCCGCCAACACGATGGACTACCTGCGCCAGGAACGCGACCTGCTGCTCGACGGTGTCGGGGTGCCGGACATCGAGACCCAGATGCAGGGTCGGCACTGCCTGATCGTGGTGCGCGGCTACGACTACAAGGCCGACCTGGACGTGCTGCGCCCGTACATCCGGGAGTTCAAGCCGGTGCTCATCGGCGTCGACGGCGGCGCGGACGCCCTGGTCGAGGCCGGCTACACCCCCGACATGATCATCGGGGACATGGATTCGGTCACCGACGACGTGCTGCGCTGCGGCGCCGAGGTGATCGTGCACGCGTACCCGGACGGGCGTGCGCCCGGCCTGCCCCGGGTCAACGGTCTCGGTGTGCCGGCGATCACCTTCCCGGCCGCGGCGACCAGCGAGGATCTGGCCATGCTGCTCGCCGACGAGAAGGGCGCCTCGCTGCTGGTCGCGGTCGGCACCCACGCCACCCTCGTCGAGTTCCTCGACAAGGGCCGCGGCGGCATGGCCTCGACGTTCCTGACCCGGCTGAAGGTCGGCGGCAAGCTGGTCGACGCCAAGGGGGTGAGCCGGCTCTACCGGCAGAGCATCTCCGGCTCGTCGCTGCTGTTGCTGGTCCTGTCGGCGATCGCGGCGATGGCGTCCGCGGTGGCCGTGTCGACCGTCGGGAAGGCGTACCTGGGCGTGGTCGCCGAGTGGTGGGACAATCTTGTGTTCCAGCTGTACCGGCTCTTCTAGTTTCCGACCGATCAAGAGGCTGCAAGCGTGATCAACTTCCGCTACCACGTGGTGTCCCTCACCGCGGTCTTCCTGGCTCTGGCGATCGGCCTGGTGGTCGGCACAGCCGCCCTCAACGGCCCGCTCGCCGACTCGCTCAAGGAGCAGGTCACCGGGCTACGCAAGGACAACCAGCAGTGGCGCCAGACGGTCAGCAACATGGAGAAGCAACTCGCGCTGGAGGAGGAATTCGCCGAGGAGATCTCCCAGGTCGTCCTGCCCGGCACCCTCACCGGGCGTCGGGTCGTGGTGCTCAGCCTGCCCAACGGGCGTGACCACACCGAGGGCGTGCTCAAGAAGCTCCAGCTTGCCGGGGCCACCATCACCGGCCAGGTGGATCTGCAGGACAAGTTCATCAACCCGGACAACAACTCCAACCTGCTGGAGTTGGCCGTCACCGCCGCCCGCCCGACCGCGCAGACCACCGGCCTGCCCGGCAACGGGCACGGCGTGGAGACCTCCAGCGCGCTGCTGGCCAGCGTCCTGCTGGACCGTCCCCAGGGCGTCGCGCCGGTCAGTGACGCCGACCGGCGGGCGGTGCTCGCCGCCTACAACAACGCCGGCTACCTGACCACCGACAGCAACAAGGTCACCGCCTCGGCGGAGGCCGTCGTGGTGGTCAGCGGCCAGCCGTATGTCGACAAGGACTCCGACAAGCGGGACGAGTCGGTCGTCAACATCGCGGAGCAGTTCGACCGTACCGGCTCGATCGTGGTGGCCGGCAACGGTTCCGTCGGCGGCAACCTGATCGGCGTGGTGCGCGGCGACCCGGTGCTCGCCCAGACCATCTCCACGGTCGACAACGCCAACACCGTGCAGGGCCAGGTGGTCACCACCCTCGCCCTGGTGCAGCAACTCACCGAGAAGAAGGCCGGGCAGTACGGCGTCGGCGACAACGCCCCGTCTCTGCTGCCTAAACTGCCCCAGTGAGCGAACCACGTACCCCCGTGTCCGTAATCGCCGAGGCGGCGCGTGAGCGACCGAGCCTGAGGGACAGCAGCGAGGTGACGGCGTGAGCTCGCTGGGCCGGCTGTTGATCGCCGGCGCGGGCGCCGCGGCGGCCCGGTATGCGCTGCGTGAGGCGCGTACCTCTCCGGCCGGACCCGCGTTGGAGCGCACCAACTTCCGTGGCCGCACGGTGAGCCTGGCCGCCGGGCCGTCGCTCGCCGCCGGCGCGGCCGCCGCCGGCGCGTTCGGTGCCACCGGCGGTGCCGCCGGTGGTGCCGCCCTGGTCGCCGGTCTCGGCGCGGGCGGCGTCGGCCTGTACGACGACGTGGTCGGCGCGCGGCCGGAGCAGAAGGCGGCCAAGGGCTTCGCCGGGCACCTCGCCGCGCTGCGCGAGGGGCGGGTCACCGCCGGTCTGGTCAAGGTCGTCGGGGTGGGCGCCGCCGGGCTGGGCGCCGCCGCGCTGCTCGCCGCCGACCCCCGGGTCGCCGCGCACCCGCGCCGGCAGCGGCACGGCGCGTTCGGCCGGGGCGTCGACGTGCTGCTCGGGGCCGGCGTGATCGCCGGCACGGCCAATCTGCTCAACCTGCTCGACCTGCGGCCGGGCCGCGCCCTCAAGTCCGGGCTGCTGCTCGCGGCGCCGCTGACCGGCGGCCCGCAGGGCGGGATCGCCGCCGGCGCGGCAGGTGCCGCCGCCGGCCTGCTCCGCGACGACCTGGCCGAGGACGTGATGCTCGGCGACAGCGGGGCGAACGCGCTCGGGGCGGTGCTCGGCGTCGCGCTCGCCGCCCGTACCGGCCCGCTCGGGCGGGCCGGTCTGCTCGCCGTCCTCGCCGGGCTCACCGCCGCCAGCGAGAAGGTCAGCTTCACTGCGGTGATCCAGCGGACCCCGGGGCTGCGCGAACTCGACGCACTGGGCCGACGCGCCGACTGACGTGAACAAACCGGCACCCCTCGCCGGCGCCGGCCGGCTGGCCGGGGCAGCCGCGCTCATCGCCGTCCTCACCGTTGCCAGCCGACTCGCCGGCTTCGGCCGCACCGCCGTGTTCACCTGGAGCCTGGCGCCCACCGACCTCGGTGGCACCTACGTGGTGGCCAACGCGGTGCCGAACTTCATCTTCGAGATCGTCGCCGGGGGAGCGCTGGCCAGTCTCGTCGTACCGCTGCTCGCCGGCGCGGTCGCGGCGGGCGACCGGACGGCCGTGGCCCGGACCACCGGGGCGCTGCTGACCTGGACGCTGGCCCTGCTGGTCCCGCTCGCGCTGCTCGTGGTGCTGCTCGCCGGCCCGGTGGTCGAGTCGCTGGGCCACCACCTGAGCACCGCCCAGCAGCAGAGCGGCGTGCGGATGCTGCGGGTCTTCGCGCCGCAACTGCCGCTGTACGGGGTCGGCATCGTGCTCACCGGGGTGCTCCAGGCGCACCGCCGTTTCGCCTGGCCGGTGCTCGCCCCGTTGCTGTCCAGCCTCACCGTCATCCTCGTGTACCTGGGGTTCACCGCCACGCAGGGCCGGTACGCCACCGTCGGCGGGGTGAGCCCCGGCGGCGAGTTGCTGCTCTCCGGCGGCACCACCCTCGGCGTGGTGGTGCTGTCGTTGTCGTTGCTGGTTCCGGTCCGCCGGTTGCACCTCGGGCTGCGGCCCGGGTTCGGGTTCCCCACCGACGCGCGGGCCCGCGTCGGCGGGTTGGCGGTGGCCGGAGCGGTCACCGTCACCACCCAGCAGATCGCTCTGATCGTCAGCCTGAACCAGGTCACCGCCGGTGCGCGGAGCAACCCGGGCGTCTACAACCTGGCGCAGACCGTCTACCTGTTGCCGTGGGCGGTGCTGGCGGTGCCGCTGGCCATCGCGGCCTACCCGACTCTGGCGGCGGCGCGAGCCGCCGGGGACGAGCACACCTACCGCGCGACTCTGGCACCGGCCGTCCGCGGTGTGCTCCTGTTCAGTTGCCTCGGCACGGCCGCGTTGATCGGGACCGCCGGGCCGGTCGGGCACTTCTTCTTCCCGTCGGACACCGCGTCGACCGCCACCGCCGCGATCATCGGGTACGCCCCTGGCCTGGTCGGCTACGGCCTCTTCGCGGTGCTCACCCGGGCGCTCTACGCCAGGGGCGAAACCCGGGCGGCGACGCTCGCCACGGCGGTCGGCTTCCTGGTGGTGCCGGCCGTCGTCCTGTTGCTCGGCGCGGTGCTGCCACTGCGCGACCGGGTGCTCGCGGTGACGTCCGCGAACTCGGTGGGGATGCTGGTGCTCGGCGCCCTGCTGATCCTGGCGGTGCTGCGCAGCGCCGGCCGTCCCGCCCTCGCGGGCGCGGCGCGGGCCGCAGCGGCCGGTGGTCTCGCCGGTGTGCTCGCCGGGTTCGCCGGGTGGGGCCTCAGCCGGTGGCTCGACCAGTCGGACGGCGGCACCCCGACGACGGCGGCGGCGTTCGGTCAGGGCATGCTGTCCGGGGTTCTGGTTGGGGTTGTGTTCCTCGCCGTGGTCTGGTTCGTCGACCGGCGGGACGTAACGCCACTGCTCGCCGGGGTGCTGCGGCGTCTGGGCCGGCGGGGGCCGTCCGGCGGTGCGCCGACACCCGGCGCGGGCTCCCCGGAGCGGGGCGACGGGAAGGAGACGGCGACGCGATGACTGAGCCACCTCTGCCTGCCGGCTGGTCGGGCACCGTCGCGTTGGTGCTCGCGTCCAGCACCGGCGGGGTCGGCCAACACGTCCGTTCGGTGGCCCGTGGCCTCGTCGCGGGTGGCGCCACAGTCCTGGTCTGCGGACCCGCCGCCACTCAGGAACAGTTCGACTTCACCGGTGTCGGTGCCCGGTTCGAGCCGGTGGAGATCCCGGCCAGCCCGACTCCGGCCGACGCGCGGGCGGTGCTCGCGCTGCGTCGGGTGCTCGCCGCCGCCAGCGTCGACGTGGTGCACGCGCACGGCCTGCGGGCCGGGTTGGTCGCCGTGCTGGCCCGTCCGGCCGCCCCGCTGATCGTCACCTGGCACAACGCGGTGCTGGCGGGGGGACTGCGGGGCGGGGTGTCCCGGCTCGTCGAACGGGTGGTGGCCCGGGGCGTGCGGGTGGCGCTCGGCGCCTCCGCGGACCTGGTGCGACGGGCCGGCGAGGTGGGCGCCGCCGACGCCCGGCTCGCCCCGGTCGCCGCGCCGACGCTGCCCCCGCCGCGACGACGCCCGGCGGCGGTACGCGCCGAGTTCGGTGTCCGCCCGGCCCAGCCGTTGGTTCTCTCGGTCGGGCGGTTGCACCCGCAGAAGCGTTACGACGTGTTGATCGACGCGGCGGCCCGCTGGCGTACGCGTACCCCGCCGCCGGTCGTGGTGATCGCGGGCAGCGGGCCGGCGTATCTGCCGCTCGCCGCGCGGACCTCCGCCGCCCGCGCCCCGGTGACCCTGCTGGGGCACCGCACCGACGTGGCCGACCTGCTCGCCGGCGCCGACCTGGCGGTGGTGACCAGCGACTGGGAGGCGCGACAGCTCTTCGCCCAGGAGGCGCTGCGCGCCGGTGTGCCGCTGGTGGCCACCGCTGTCGGCGGTCTCCCGGACCTGGTCGGCGACGCCGCCACGCTGGTTCCCGCCGGTGACGTGGACGCTGTCGACGCGGCCGTCCGCGCGTTGCTGGACGACCCGGCGGCGCGGGCGGAGTTGGGCCGGCGTGGCGCTGAACGGGCGGCGACGTGGCCGACCGAGGCGGACACCGTCGCCACGCTCGCCGCCCTTTATGCCGAGCTGGCCGGGAACGCCGGCGGTCCGGCGGCCGCCCCGGGCTCCGACGCCCCGAGAACGGGACACCGGTGATGCTGCGCCGAATCGCCCCCGCCCTGTTGACAGTGCTCGTGGTGGCGCTGGGTGTCACCGCGCTCGCCGCCCGCCCACCCCAGGGCACCCCGCAGCGCACCGCCGACTTCGTGGTGCTCGCCGGGATCGCCGGGCTGCGCTGGGAGGACGTGGATCCGCAGAGCACCCCGACGTTGTGGCGGATGGCCCAGGACGGCTCGATCGGCTCATTGTCGGTGCGTTCCGCGCACCGGCCCACCTGCCCGGTGGACGGCTGGTTGACACTGGGCGCGGGCAGTTTCGCCGCGTGGAACGGCAGCCGGTCGGTCGACGGTTGCCCGTCGGCGGCGGTGACGGTGGAACAACCGGACGGCATCGGCGCGAACCTGCCCGACCAGGAGAGCGTGGTCCAGTACAACCAGCAGCGGCTGCCCTGGGGCGCCATGCCCGGCTCGTTGTCCGAGTCGGTGCGGTGCTCCGTCGCCGTGGGCCCGGGTGCGGCCGTGGCCGCCGCCCGACCGTTCGGCCGCGTCGACCGGTACGCCTCGGGGCTGCCGGCCGACCCGCGGGCGCTGCTCGGCTCGTGTGTGCTGAGCATCGTCGACCTCGGCACGGTGGAGGGGTCCGACCCGGCCACCCGCGCCGTGGAGGCCCGCGCGGCGGACGCCGAGCTGGCCCGGGTGCTGGCGGCGCGACCCCCACGGTCGTTGGTGCTGGTCGCGGGGATCTCCGACACCGCCCAGCCGGCCCGGCTGCACGTGGCGGTCGCCGACGGGCCGGGCTGGGAGCGGGGGTGGCTCACCTCGGCCAGCACCGGCCGGGACGGTTACCTGCAACTTGTCGACCTCGCCCCGACCGCCCTCGCCGCGTTGGGCCGGCCGATGCCCGAGCGGCTCTTCCTCGGCCGTCCGGCGATCAGCACCGGCGGCCGTCCCGCCGACCTGACCGAGGCCATCAACGCGCCGGCGAACGCCGACCGGGAGGCGTCCGCCCAGCGTTCCGTCTCCGGGTTGTTCTTCGCGCTGCTCGCCGGGGTGCAGGTGCTGTTGGCGATCGCGATCCTGCCGCTGCTGCGCCGGGCCCGGCCGCACGCCGGCCCGGCCGGTCCGACGCCCGTCTCCGGGCGGATCGTTGCGGTGATGGAGCTGCTGCTGGTCGCCGCGGCGTTGACAGTGCCGGCGGCGCTGTTGGCCGACGCGGTGCCCTGGTGGCGCGGCGAGCACCCCGGGTGGATCTTCGCCGGGGTGACGGCGCTGCTGGTGGCCGCCGGCACCGCGGCGGTGCGGTTCGTTCCCGGGTACGCGAACACCCTCGGGCCGCACGGCGCGGTGGCCGGCCTCACCACGCTCGTGGTCGGGCTGGACGTGCTCACCGGGGCCCGCCTCCAGCTCAACAGCGTGGTCGGCTACTCCGCGTTGCAGGGCGGCCGGTACGCCGGGCTGAGCACTGTGGGGCTGGGAGTGTTCCTCGCCGGCGCGCTGGTCACCGGCGGCTGGTTCGCCCAACGGGTGCACCGGGGCTGGCGGCCAGCGGTGATGGTGGCGGTGGGTGGCCTCGCCGTGGTGGTGGTCGGCAGCCCGTACCTGGGCGCTGACCCGGTCGGCGCGATCGCGCTCACCGCCGGGGTGAGCGTCGCCGCCGTGATCAGCGCCGGTGGCTGGTTGACGATCAGCCGGTTGGCGTGGGCCACCATGGCCGCACTGGCGGTCGGTATCGGGTTCGCCGTGGTGGACCTGCGGCGTCCTGCGGTGGAGCGGGGCAGCCTGGGCCGGTTCCTCTCCGCGCTCGGTGACGGCACCGGCGGGTTCGCCGTGCACCGGTCCAGCACGGAGAACTTCGAGACGTTGGTCAACAGCCCGCTGACAGTGCTGGCGCTGGCCGGCGGGTTGCTGGTGTGGTTCGCCCTGTTGCAGCCGTGGGGTGGGCTGATGCGGCTGTTCGGCATCTACCCGGCGGTCCGGGCCGCGTTCGCCGGCACTGTGGTCGCCGCGGTGCTCGGTGGTGTGCTCGACGGCGCGGCACTGGACCTGATGGGCGCTGCCGCCGCCCTGGTGGTGCCGATGGCCGCCCTGGCGTCGCTGCGGGTGCTCGGGCATGCCGCGGACCGGACCCGCCCGGTAGCGGGCCGCTCCCGGGCCAACGGCGCCGACGGCGCCGACGACGACTCGGGGTCCGGCGGGGTCGGCCCGGTCGGTGACGGTCCGACCGGCGGCGGTGGGCCACTGGGTGCCGTGCACCCCCGTCCGATCAGCGGCCCGCCCGCGAGCGCACCGGCGAAGGTCGTCCAACCGGTGCCGGACACCCCGGGCGAGCGCCGCGGGGACGCCGGCGAGCCGGCCGAGCCGACCGGGAGCGGGTCGACGCCGGACGCCGCGCCGACGGTGCCCGTAGCGCCTCGGCAGGTCTCCCGGTCATCGACGGAGGTTGCCGCGTCCTGAGCGCCGGGCCTCGTCCGGATGGCCCGGAGGTGTCGCAGCCGGGGTGCGGCCTGCGGGTACCCGCCCGGGAGGTGTTACCGTCGAATCCCGTGGATCGCGTGATCACTTTGCTGATCAAGCACGGCGGTCTGCATGACCGCGACAGACGACACGGGAGCAGGCCTTGGCCCCATCAGCACGGACGACCAGGCACATTTTCGTCACCGGGGGCGTCGCCTCCTCGCTGGGTAAGGGCCTCACCGCCTCCAGCCTCGGCAACCTGCTGACCGCGCGCGGGCTGCGCGTGGTGATGCAGAAGCTCGACCCCTACCTGAACGTCGACCCGGGGACGATGAACCCGTTCCAGCACGGTGAGGTCTTCGTCACCGAGGACGGCGCCGAGACCGACCTCGACGTCGGGCACTACGAGCGGTTCCTCGACCGGGCGCTGTCCGGCAAGGCGAACGTCACCACCGGCCAGATCTACTCCGACGTGATCGCCAAGGAGCGGCGCGGCGAGTACCTGGGCGACACCGTTCAGGTCATTCCGCACATCACCAACGAGATCAAGTCGCGGATCCTGGCGATGGCCGACCCGGACGAGGACGGCCAGGTCCCCGACGTGGTGATCACCGAGGTCGGTGGGACTGTCGGCGACATCGAGTCGCTGCCGTTCCTGGAGGCGATCCGCCAGGTCCGCCACGATCTGGGCCGCGACAACTGTTTCTACCTGCACGTCTCGCTGGTGCCGTACCTGGCGCCCTCGGGTGAGCTGAAGACCAAGCCGACCCAGCACTCGGTGGCGCAGCTGCGCAACATCGGTATCCAGCCGGACGCGATTGTGCTCCGCTGCGACCGGGAGATCCCGGTCAAGCTCAAGGAGAAGCTGTCGCTCTACTGCGACGTGGACACCGAGGCGGTCGTCGCCGCCCCGGACGCCCCGAGCATCTACGACATCCCGAAGGTGCTGCACCGGGAGGGGCTCGACGCGTACGTGGTGCGCCGGCTCGGGCTTTCCTTCCGGGACGTGGACTGGGCCAGTTGGGACGACCTGCTGGAGCGGGTGCACCGTCCCCGGCACACCGTCACCGTGGCGGTGGTCGGCAAGTACGTCGACCTGCCCGACGCGTACCTGTCGGTGAGTGAGGCGATCCGGGCGGCGGGCTTCGGCCACCGGGCCCGGGTGCAACTGCGCTGGGTGCCCAGCGACGAGTGCGTCACCCCGGCCGGCGCCGCCGCGGCGTTGGCCGGCGTGGACGGCATCCTCATCCCCGGCGGCTTCGGCGTGCGCGGCATCGAGGGCAAGATCGGCACCGCCCGGTACGCCCGTGAGGCCGGCATCCCGCTGCTGGGCCTCTGCCTCGGTCTGCAGTGCATGACCATCGAGGTGGCCCGGCACCTGGCCGACCTGGACGGCGCCAACTCGTTGGAGTTCGACGAGCAGGCGGCCCACCCGGTCATCGCCACCATGGCCGACCAGGAGGACATCGTCGCCGGCCGGGGCGACCTGGGCGGCACCATGCGGCTGGGCGCGTACCCGGCGACGTTGACCGAGGGCTCGATCGTCGCCGAGGCGTACGGCAGCACCGAGATCAGCGAGCGGCACCGGCACCGGTACGAGGTGAACAACGCCTACCGGGACGCGCTGACCAAGGCGGGCCTGCACATCTCCGGCACCTCGCCGGACGGCCGGCTGGTCGAGTTCATCGAACTGGACCGGAGCCTGCACCCGTTCTTCGTGGCCACCCAGGCGCACCCCGAGTTGAAGAGCCGCCCGACCCGCCCGCACCCGCTGTTCGCCTCGTTCGTCAAGGCCGCGGTGACGTACTCGCAGGCCGACCAGCTTCCGGTCGACCTGGACGCGGCGGCGGAGGCCCCGACGACGCGCAAGGCCGCCCGCAACGGCGCCGCGACGAAGGCATCGTCGGCCTCGTGAGCGGGTTGGAGCACCGGTACGAGGTGCGTTCCCGGGAGGAGCGGTACCGGGGGCGGATCTTCGACGTGGTCACCGAGGAGGTGACCATGCCGGGCGGTGGGACAGGGCTGCGTGACCTCGTCCGGCACGTCGGGGCGGTGGCCGTGGTGGCGCTCGACGACGCCGGCCAGGTGGTGCTGATCCGGCAGTACCGGCACCCGGTCGGGCGGCACCTGTGGGAGCTGCCGGCCGGTCTGATGGACGTCTCCGGCGAGGAGCTGCCGGTGGCCGCGCTGCGGGAGTTGGCCGAGGAGGCCGACCTCACGGCCGGGCGGGTCGACGTGCTGGTGGACCTGCACAGCTCGCCGGGGTTCACCAACGAGATCGTGCGGGTGTTCCTGGCCCGCGACCTCGCCGACGTGCCGGCCGACGAGCGGCACGAGCGCCACGACGAGGAGGCCGACCTCCAGGTTGTCCGGATCGACCTCGACGAGGCGGTCGCCATGGTCCTGGCCGGTGAGATCACCAACGCGTCAGCGGTGGCCGGGCTGCTGGCCGCGGCCCGCGCCCGGGACACCGGCTTCACGTCTCTGCGCCGGGCGGACGCGCCGCTGCCGCGCTGAGCGTCGCCGCCGGTTAAGCCGGCAAGGGAGTACGCGCCAAAGGGGCCCCGCGGTCAGCCGCGGGGCCCCTTTGGCTGTCTGGTCTAGGAGTCGCGCAGCGGACGGCCCTGCGCGTCCGTGCCGCCGTTGACCAGGATGAGGATGCCGTCGATGAGGCCCCAGAAAGCGCCGAGGCCGCAGGTCACCAGGCTGACGACGAGCTGGAGAACGGCGATCTTGGTGTGTCCGGTGTAGAACCGACCGGCACCGAAGGTGCCGAGCAGGATGCCGAGGACGCCCGCGACGATCTTGCTCTTGTCGGAGACGCCCTGGGGGTATCCCGGCTGGGGGTAGCCGGGCTGGTAAGGAGGAGTGGTCATGGGCGGACACACTAGTGATCCACTCGCCGCCTGTCCGCACCGCCGCCCGACAGATGGGACGATAATGGTGAAACACTGTCCTGTTGGCTGAGGTGACGCTCGACCGCTGAATCCCGGCGGTGCCCTGACACATCGTCAGGACACTCGGGCACCGGATGCCACTGTGCTGGCTCTCGGCGGCACCGGGCGCGCCTAGACTGCCGCCGCAGGACCGGTGTACCGCGGTGGCAAAGGGGCCGTCGTGGCACCGAGCAGTCGGGGGAGAGCAGCCCCGAAGAGAGGTGTCTGCATCGTGAAGGTCGGAATCCCACGCGAGGTCAAGAACCACGAGTACCGCGTGGCGATCACGCCAGCGGGTGTCAACGAGTTCACCCGCAGCGGCCACCAGGTCTTCGTCGAGTCCGGCGCCGGGGTTGGCTCCAGCATCACCGACGAGGAGTTCGCCGCCGCCGGCGCGAAGATCCTCGCCACCGCCGACGAGGTGTGGGCGACCGCCGAACTGGTGCTGAAGGTCAAGGAGCCGATCGCCGAGGAGTACCACCGGATGCGCGAGGGGCAGGTGCTCTTCACCTACCTGCACCTGGCCGCCTCCAAGGAGTGCACCGACGCGCTGATCGACAGCGGGGTCACCGGCATCGCGTACGAGACCGTCGAACTGCCCGACCGGTCGCTGCCGCTGCTCGCCCCGATGTCCGAGGTGGCCGGCCGGCTCGCCCCGCAGATGGGCGCCTTTTACATGATGCGCACCGGCGGCGGGCGCGGTGTGCTGCCCGGCGGTGTCTCCGGGGTGTACGCGGCCAAGACCGTGGTCATCGGCGCCGGCGTCTCCGGCATGAACGCCGCCGCGATCGCACTGGGCCTGCAGTCCGAGGTGCTGCTGCTGGACAAGAACGTCGCCCGGCTGCGGCAGGCCGACGCCATCTACCGGGGCCACCTGCAGACCGTCGCCTCCAACGCCTACGAGGTCGAGCGCGCCGTGCTCGACGCCGACCTGGTCATCGGCGCGGTGCTGGTGCCTGGCACGAAGGCCCCGACGCTGATCTCCAACGAGCTGGTCTCCCGGATGAAGCCGGGCAGCGTGCTCGTCGACATCGCCATCGACCAGGGCGGCTGCTTCGAGGACTCGCGCCCCACCACGCACGCCGACCCGGTCTACAAGGTGCACGAGTCGATCTTCTACTGCGTCGCGAACATGCCCGGCGCGGTGCCGAACACCAGCACCTACGCGCTGACCAACGTCACCCTGCCGTACGCCCTGGAGCTGGCCAACCAGGGCTGGCGCGAGGCGCTGCGCAACGACCCGGCGCTGGCGCTGGGCCTCAACACCCACGCCGGTCAGGTCACCTACGGCCCGGTCGCCGAGGCGCACGGCATGGACGTGCTCCCACTGGCCGACGCGCTGGCCTGAACGGTGGCGGGCTGACCAGCGGCACGGACTCCGCCGGCGTGGGCACACCACCCACGCCGGCGCTGCGCCGTGCCGTTCGCGGTTACCTCGACCACCTGACCGTCGAACGTGGCCTCTCCGCGAACACGCTCACCTCGTACCGCCGGGATCTGGACCGCTATCTGGCCACCCTGACCGATGCCGGCGTCACCGACCTCGCGTCGGTCGGCACCGGCCTCGTCGAGTCGCACCTGGCGCGGCTGCGCGCCGGCGACGACGCGCACCCGCCCCTCGCCGTCTCCTCCGCCGCCCGCGCGGCCAGCGCGGTACGCGGCCTGCACCGCTTCGCGTTGCGCGAGGGCCTGACCGGCGCCGACCCGAGCCGCGACGTCCGCCCGCCCACGCCGCCCCGGCGGCTGCCCCGGGCGCTACCTGTCGACGACGTGGTCCGGCTGCTGGAGACCGCCGGCCCGATCACCGCGACCGGCGACGACGCGCCCCTCGCGCTACGCGACCGGGCGCTGCTGGAGTTCCTGTACGGCACCGGCGCGCGCATCTCCGAAGCGGTCGGCGCCGCCGTCGACGACCTCGACACCGACACCGACGACGGCACCGTGCTGCTGCGCGGCAAGGGCGGCCGGGTGCGGCTGGTGCCCATCGGCGGGTACGCCGTCGACGCCGTCCGCGCCTACCTGGTCCGGGCCCGCCCCGGGCTCGCCGCCGCCGGCCGCGGCACCCCGGCGGTGTTCCTCAACGCCCGCGGCGGCGCGCTGTCCCGCCAGGGCGCCTGGGGCATCCTGCGCCGCGCCGCCGACCGGGCCGGGCTGCCCGTCGACGGGCCCGCCGCCGTCTCCCCGCACACCCTGCGCCACTCCTACGCCACCCATCTGCTCGACGGCGGCGCCGACGTCCGGGTGGTCCAGGAGCTGCTCGGCCACGCGTCGGTGACCACCACCCAGGTCTACACGTTGGTCACCGTGGAGCGGTTGCGCGAGGTGTACGCCACCGCGCATCCGCGCGCCCAGGGCTGAACCGGTAGCGGTCGACGCCGACACGCCGGGCCGGTGCCGAACCCCCTGCTGGTCGGTGGCGTACAGTCGGCATCGGCGCGGACCTCCTGGAGCGACACGACCGGGGTGCGCAGCGGCGCCGCGAAGGACGTCGGACGGCTCCGACGCCGGGTGGGTCGTCGGGAGGGGGCAACGAGCACATGGCTGGCAACGGTGACCGTGCCGAGACCTGGACGTCGGAGCTCCGCGAGCAGCAGGCCACGCTCGGCGCGGACCTGGGTCCTGCGGACCCGGCTGCCTACACGATGCGCAAGCCCATTCCCGAGCCGATGCCCACCGACCGGCACGGCCCCGCGCGCATCATCGCGATGGCTAACCAGAAGGGTGGGGTCGGCAAGACCACCACCACCATCAACCTGGGCGCCGCGCTCGCCGAGTACGGCCGCAAGGTGCTGCTCGTCGACTTCGACCCGCAGGGCGCCCTCTCGGTGGGGCTGGGCGTCAACCCGCACAACCTCGACCTGTCCATCTACAACCTGCTCATGCAGGACGACATCATGGCCGAGGACGTCGTCATCAAGACCGACGTCGCGGGGCTGCACCTGCTGCCGGCCAACATCGACCTCTCCGCCGCCGAGATCCAGCTCGTCAACGAGGTCGCCCGGGAGATGGCCCTGGCCCGGGTCCTGCGCACGGTCCGCAAGGAGTACGACTACATCCTGATCGACTGCCAGCCGTCACTCGGCCTGCTGGCGATCAACGCGTTGACCGTCGCACACGGCGTGCTCATCCCGCTGGAGTGCGAGTTCTTCAGCCTGCGCGGTGTGGCACTGCTGCTGGACACCATCGACAAGGTGCGCGAGCGGCTCAACTTCGACCTGGAGCTCGAAGGCATCCTGGCCACCATGTACGACAGCCGCACCACGCACTGCCGCCAGGTCCTCCAGCGGGTGGTGGAGGCGTTCGGCGACAAGGTCTACCAGACGGTCATCACCAAGACGGTGAAGTTCCCCGAGTCCACCGTGGCCGGTGCCCCCATCACCACGATGGACCCGGCCTCCTCCGGGGCACGTAACTACCGTCAGCTGGCCCGCGAGGTGATCGCCGCCCAGTCGGAGCGGTAGCCGGAACGCCCGGTGCCCGCCTCGTGGACTACGGTCGTCCGGTGACCGCGCCACCTATCGACCCACCCGAGACCGCCGCCGCGGCCGTGGTCGACGGTGTGCAGCCCGCCGGGTTCACGGTCCGGCTGGCCAACTTCACCGGCCCGTTCGACCTGCTGCTGCAACTGATCGGCAAGCACAAACTCGACGTCACCGAGGTGGCCCTGCACACGGTCACCGACGAGTTCATCGCCTACATCAGGGCGATGGGCGACAACTGGGACCTGGACGAGGCCAGCGAGTTCCTCCTCATCGCCGCGACCCTGCTCGACCTGAAAGCGGCCCGGCTGCTGCCCGCCGCCGACGTCGAGGACGAGGCCGACCTCGCCCTGCTGGAGGCACGGGACCTGCTCTTCGCCCGGCTGTTGCAGTACAAGGCGTACAAGGAGGCGGCGGCGCACATCGCCGAGCTGGAGGCCGTCGGCGGCCGACGCTATCCGCGCGCCGTCAGCCTGGAGGCCCGCTACGCCGAGGCGCTGCCCGACCTGGTGCTCGGCATCGGCCCCCAGCGGCTGCTGAAGCTGGCCGTGAAGGCGATGACCCCGAAGCCGGTGCCGGAGGTTTCCATCGCCCACGTGCACATGGTCCGGGTCAGTGTCCGAGAACACGCGGCGATCCTCGCGGCCCGGCTGCGCCGGGCCGGCATCGCCACGTTCTCGCTGCTCTGCGCGGACTGCGAGGCCACCCTGGAGGTGGTGGCCCGGTTCCTCGCGCTGCTGGAGCTGTACCGGGAGGGCCTGGTTTCCTTCGTGCAGGAGCAGGCCCTGGAGGAGCTGACAGTGCGCTGGACCGGCCCGGTCGACGGTGACACCGAGCTGCACGTCGACGAGTACGCCGGCACCCCGGCCGACCCGGAGCCTGGGCCTGAGCCTTCGGGGGCTGAGCCTGTGGGGGCTGAGCCTGTGGGGGCTGAGCCTTCGGGGATTGGGCCCGCGCTGGCGGGGGTTGAGCCTGAGCCGGTGGGGGCTGACCTTGCGTCGACGGGGGAGGCCGGCGGGCCGGACGGGACGGGAACGACGGAGGGTGCGCGGGATGAGTGACGAACAACGTCGGGACTCGCTGGCCGACCAGGCCGCCGCCTGGGTCCCCCCGTGGGACCGCCCCCGCCCACCCGCCGCCGACACCCCTACGGAGCCGGACGAGTCAGCCACAGCACCGGACACCGAAGAACCCGAAGCGGCAGCCCTTGAGGTGGCCTCGGACGAGGTGGGCCCGGGTGAGCCAGATCGTGTCGAGGCGGCTGCGGACGAGGTGGGCTCGGCGCGGCCGGACCTCGGTGGGGTGACAGACGCCACGGCGGGGGGTGGCGCTGGGGACGTACTCCGGCGGCAGCTGGCGGGGCGGCGGCGGGCGACTGTCGCGCCGGAGCCCGCGCCCGAGCTGTCCGACCCCGAGCTGCGCGGCGCGTTGGAGGCGATCCTGCTGGTCGTCGACGAGCCGGTCAGCGAGCTGGTGCTGGCCCAGGTGCTGGAGCAGCGCGCCGAACGGGTGGGGCCGATGCTCGACGAGATCGCCGCCGGCTACACAGCGGCCGGGCACGGGTTCGAGCTGCGCCGGGCGGCCGGCGGGTGGCGGCTGTACACCCGGCCGGAATACGCTACGTACGTTGAGCGGTTCGTGTTGGACGGGCAGTCCGTGCGGCTGACCCAGGCGGCGCTGGAGACGCTCGCCGTGGTTGCGTACAAGCAGCCGGTGACCCGTTCGCGAATCTCAGCCATCCGGGGTGTGAACTGCGACGGGGTCATCCGTACGCTGGTCACCCGTGGCCTCATCGAGGAGTGCGGCACCGAACAGGACAGCGGGGCGTTCCTCTACCGGACCACCACGTTGTTCCTGGAGAAGCTCGGGCTGAACACCGTCGACGAGCTGCCGCCCCTCGCACCCTTCCTGCCCGACGACGTAGAAGAGCTTGCTGATGCGACCCGATAACCGTTCCCCCAAAGCCGACGCGCCCGTCTACGAGGGGGCTGAGCGCCTGCAGAAGGTGCTCGCCGCCGCCGGCGTGGGTTCCCGGCGTGCCTGCGAAGACCTGATCTTCCGCCGCCGGGTCACGGTGGACGGGCGGGTCGCCAAGCTCGGCGACAAGGTCGACCCGGCCACCTCCGTGATCCATGTGGACGGGGAGCGCCTCCAGGTCGACATTCGCCTGGTCTACGTGGCGATGAACAAGCCGCGTGGGGTGGTTACCTCCATGGCGGACGAAAAGGGACGCAACGAGCTTGCGGACTTCATCGGCGCCCGGCTGGAGCAGCGGGTCTACCACGTCGGGCGGCTTGACGCGGACAGCGAGGGCCTGCTGCTGCTCACCAACGACGGCACGCTCGCGCACAAGCTCATGCACCCCTCGTACCAGGTGCTGAAGACCTACCTGGCCGAGGTGGTCGGGCCGATCCCGCGCAACCTGAGCAAGCGGCTGCTGGCCGGCGTCGAGCTGGAGGACGGGCCGGTCAAGGTTGACTCGTTCAAGGTGGTGGACACCCTGGGCAAATCCGCTCAGGTGGAGCTGAGCCTGCACGAGGGCCGCAAGCACATCGTCCGGCGGCTGATGGACGAGGTCGGTCACCCGGTCACCCGGCTGGTGCGTACCTCGATCGGGCCGATCCGGCTGGGTGAACTGCGGACCGGGCGTATCCGGCGGTTGACCAACGCCGAGGTCGCCGCCCTGTTCAACGCGGTGGGTGACTGACCCCCGAGTTCGGGGTACGGCAGCCGGTAGGCTTCACCGATGGCCGGGACGCGGCCGCCCGGGTGGCGTGGGTCGCCTCCGGCGGCGTCGCGCGCGGGTCCGCTAGTGGCCCCGGGCATGATTGATGACGATTGACAACCGCTTGCGGCGCCAGATCACCGGGCGATCCGTGAGGTACGGGCTGAGGAGGACACGGTGGAGGAAAACGTACGGGCCGGGCGATGTGTGGTCGCTGTGGACGGGCCGTCCGGTTCGGGTAAGTCCACCGTGTCGCGGCGGCTCGCCGCGAGCATCGGTGCGCGCTACCTGGACACCGGGGCGATGTACCGGGCGATCACGTGGGCAGTGCTGCGCTCCGGCGTGGATCTCACCGACGCCGCGTCGGTGGCAAAGGTCGCCGGCGAGGTCAACCTGCGCATCGGCACCCACCCGCAGGGGTACGCAGTGACCATCGACGGTGTGGGCGTGGACGCCGACATCCGTGGCACCGAGGTGACCGGCGCGGTTTCCGCCGTCGCCGCCGTGCCGGCTGTCCGTGAGCTGCTCGTCACCCGGCAGCGCGAGATGATCGCCAACGCTGCTCGGATGGTGGTCGAGGGTCGCGACATCGGCTCGGTCGTGGCGCCGGACGCCGACCTGAAGGTCTTCCTGACCGCCTCCGAGGCGGCCCGTGCCGCCCGGCGCAGCGCCGAGGACGCCGCCGACGTGGCGGCCACGGCCGCCGATCTGGCCCGGCGGGACCGCCTCGACTCGACCCGCAAGGTCAACCCGCTGGCCCAGGCGCCCGACGCGGTGGTGCTGGACACCACCGAGCTGAGTATCGACGAGGTCGTGGCGCGGATGCGCGAGCTGCTCACCGAGCGGGGCGTGGCATGAGCGAGGGTGCTGGGTGGGTTGAGCTGCGTGAGCCGGAGGTCGTCGTCGAGGAACCGAGCGGCCCGCAGCCGGTGGTGGCCGTGGTCGGCCGTCCCAACGTGGGCAAGTCGACGCTGGTCAACCGGATCATCGGCCGCCGGCAGGCGGTCGTCGAGGACGTTCCTGGCGTGACCCGTGACCGGGTTCCGTACGACGCGCAGTGGAACGGCCGGGCGTTCACAGTGGTGGACACCGGCGGTTGGGAACCGGACGCGAAGGACCGGGCCGCGGCCATCGCGGCGCAGGCCGAGACGGCGGTCGTCACCGCCGACGTGGTGCTCTTCGTGGTCGACGCGATGGTGGGCTCCACCGACGTGGACGAGGCCGCGGTGAAGATGCTGCGGCGCAGCGCCAAGCCGGTAATCCTGGTGGCCAACAAGGCCGACAACAACTCCATCGAGATGGAGGCCACCTCGCTGTGGTCGCTCGGCCTCGGTGAGCCGTTCCCGGTGTCCGCGCTGCACGGACGCGGTTCCGGCGACCTGCTAGACGCCATCCTCGCCGCGCTGCCGGAGGCGCCGCCGATCGTGGAGAACCGCCCGCGTGGACCGCGCCGGGTGGCGCTGGTCGGGCGGCCGAACGTCGGCAAGTCCAGCCTGCTCAACCGGTTCTCCGGCGAGGAGCGGGCGGTCGTCGACTCGGTGGCGGGCACCACTGTGGACCCGGTGGACAGCCTGGTCGAGATCGGCGGTCAGACCTGGCAACTGGTCGACACGGCCGGGCTGCGCAAGCGGGTCGGCAAGGCCAGCGGCACGGAGTATTACGCCAGTCTGCGGACCGCCGGCGCGATCGAGGCCGCCGAGGTGGCCGTGGTGCTGCTGGACTCCAGCGAGCCGATCAGCGAGCAGGACCAGCGGATCCTGTCGATGGTGACCGAGTCGGGCCGGGCGCTGGTCATCGCGTTCAACAAGTGGGACCTGGTCGACGCCGACCGTCGGTACTACCTGGACAAGGAGATTGACCGGGAGCTGCGCCGTATCCCCTGGGCGATCCGGCTGAACCTGTCGGCGATGACCGGCCGTGCCGTGGACAAGCTGGCCCCCGCCCTGAACAAGGCGCTGGCCAGCTGGGAAACCCGCGTGCCGACCGCGCACCTCAACCAGTGGCTGACCGCGCTGGTGCAGGCCACCCCGCACCCGGTGCGTGGTGGGCGGGCGCCGCGGATCCTGTTCGCCACGCAAGCCGGTGTGGCGCCGCCACGGTTCGTGCTCTTCACCACCGGCCCGCTGGACGCCGGCTACCAGCGCTTCGTCGAGCGCAAGCTCCGCGAGGAATTCGGGTACGAGGGCAGCCCGATCGAGATATCGGTCCGCCCGCGCAAGAAGCTCGGCCCCGGCGGCCGAGGCAAGGCGCACGGCTGACCCGGTCCAGTTCTGCCAAATGCCGGATGGGCGATCCTGCCCATCCGGCATTTCCCTATCCACCCCCACCCTCCTAGGACGCTCTAGGGGTTGTGCGGTGGCTCCTTGTGGGGTGGTTCGGCTGCGTCACGATGCCGGTGGGGCCTGTGCGGACGGGCCGGAGCTGCTGCGCTAAGCTGTACCGGCTGCCGCGGGGGAAACCACGCGGGGGCGGGACGTGGCGCAGCTTGGTAGCGCACTTGACTGGGGGTCAAGGGGTCGTCGGTTCGAATCCGGCCGTCCCGACAGCACGAAAAGAGGCCGTCGACCGGGATATTCTCCCTGGTCAACGGCCTCTAATTCGTACTGGAACAGTGGAGATTTGCTGATCTAGACGGCGCGTAGCTGGGGACCACTTGGGGACCGGCGAGCCTTCAAGTGAGCGCTGAGGGCTGTTCCAGCGTCTGTGATCGACTGCCGATCAGGGTGCAGGTATCGCTGTGTCGTCGTCAGCGACCCGTGACCGGCGATCTTCCGCAGTACATGCACCGGAACCCCGGCGTCGGCCATCCAGGTCAGCCCGGTGTGCCGTAGGTCGTGCCGTCGCAGGTGTTCGTAGCCCAGCTTCGTCACCACCTCATCCCAATGGGTCGCGTCCCGCAGCACAGCAGTGCTGATCCGTCCCCCGCGCGGCCCGGTGAACAGTCGGGAGTGCGGCTCGGTGACCGAGTCGAGGCGGCGAGCGACGATCGGTCGCACCTCTTCGATCAGCGGCACCATGCGGGCGCGCTTTCCCTTGGTGCCCTTGTCGATTAGGCCACCCGGGCCGGGCGTGGTCTGGCGGCGCACGGTCCACATCCACGTTTCCCGGTCGATGTCCTCGGCACGGACGCCGGAAACCTCGCCGATACGGGCGGCTGTGCACGCGGCGAAAATCGTCACGTCGCCCCAACCGGGAAACCCGTTCATGGACCGTTCGACCAGTGCGGCGGCGAGCAGTGTCAGGGCTTCCCAGTGGGGCAGAGCCAGAGTGCGCGGGTTGTCCAACTCGTCTTCTGCCCGCTGGTATTCGCGCTGCCACCCGGTGACCTGAGCGGGGTTTCGCGCAATGATGCCGTCCCGTACGGCCTGTTGCATTACTCGGACCAGCACGGCAAGGCTGTTCTTGACCGTCGATCGGCTGCACTCGTCGGCGATCCACCCATGGACGGCCCGATCTACCGCACCGTTGGTAATCATGCGAATCGGAATGTGTCCGAGGGCCGGCACGACCCGCTTACGCCAACCGGCGAGGTACGGGTCTAGCGTCTTCAGTTCCAGGCCGCGCAGCGCCAGCGTCATCACGCTCTCGCCGTATTCGGCCAGCCGCTTCGTTGCCGCGAGCGGGTCGACGCCTCCTTGCGCCGCGCTGACCATTGCGTCGATCCACGCTTGCGCCTCTTCCGGTGTCGCCACCGACGTTGACTTGGACAGGCGGCGTTTGGTCGTTGGGTCGACCCACCGGACCCGCGCCCGGTAGGGGCGCTCCCGACCTGCTCGCACCTCTACGTCAGAGGCAAGCGGTACGCCGATCGGCGGCTGCTGCGGAGATGCCATCAGGCCGCCTTCGGGTGGACTCGGCGAGCGGAAAGCCACCGTTCTACGTCGGCCGTCGCGTACTTCACGACGCGGTCGGAAATCTGGATAAAGGGTGGACCCTGCAAAGGTGGGACGGTACGCCACCGCCGGATGGTCGACGGGTCGACGTCGAGCAGTTCGGCAAGTTCCTCGGTGGACATGAACAGCTTGGGTGAAAGCCGAATGGTGCCGTCCGCTTCCGGATTGGCGCGCCTTTCCGGTGCGGGATTCTGCGTCACGAGTCGCACGGTGAGGGCCTTTCGGTCGACGCTGGTCGCTTGTGGAGGGGTCGGTGTGGCGGTGCGGCAGAAGGGCGTAGAGCGGCCCGCTGAGAGCGCCGTAGGCGCAAGATTCGGACGGGGTTGGTGTACGGCGTAGGGTCATTCCGTCTGTGTGGCTCTCGGCGGGCCGTTTCCCGGTGTCGTGACCGTGCCGGTGGCGCGGGTGGTTGGGAAGAGTCGGGCTGAGTGCTGACAGCCTGACAACCACGCCGCCGGGCAGTGTTTCCGCAGGTTGATGGAGGTGTCGACCTGTCAGGTGGGCCACCTGACAGGTGCTGACAGTTGCTGACACTGGTGGGTGCCGGCGGGGTGCTGTCAGCACCTGTCAGGTGCCGTCAGGTGGGGGTGCTGACAGCCTCTCGTGTGCTCTGAGCTGCGGAAACGTCGTCGGCCGTCGGCGTTGTCAGACTGTCAGCACTTTCCGCCCCCTGTCCGGTGGCGCGAGGGTGCAACTCGTAGCGGCCGTCCGGCCCGGAGCGGACCCAGCCGAGGGCGGCTAGTTCGGCCAGCACGGCGGCGACTTCATCGGACTTGGGGAACTTATGGGCTACCCGGCGGTGCGCCTCGCGCCGGGTGAAGGTGGTCATGCCTCTGGTGGTGAGCACGCCGAGCAGGTACCGGGCGTTCTCGATGGCGGTGTCGCTGCCGATGGTGGTGAGTGCGGCCCGGTAGTGCGCGGCGAAGAACTCGGCCAGCCTCACGGCGTCGGTCATCCGGTCGGCTTCGATGGGGCGTCGCCAGGCGTCGGCGGGGTGGTGGGCGACGTGCAACAGGCCGGCCAGCCGCAGTGTTGCGCCGGAGAGCTTGTTGCCCCACTCGCGCATGTCGTGCAGCGTCCCGCCGGGGCGTAGCTGCGCCTCCACCTCCTGGCCGGCGGCCAGCCGCACCCGCCCGGCCTCGGGGGTGAGGGTGACCACGGCGGGGTCTTCCCATTCGGCGAGGGTGGCGGCTAGGTCGTGCACCCGGTGCCGGTAGCCGGCGGTCACTGCCTCGGGCACCGGCTCCGTGTCGACCAGCCGGTACCCGGCGAGGGATCGGGGGAGGGCGAACAGGAACCGGGCCGGCAGGCCGCGCCCGGCGAGGTCAGCGTTGCCGCCGAACTTGCGCAGCACGGTTGGTTGCGCCATGACGCACACGGTCAGTGCGGGTTTGTCGACCGAGGCTCCCTCTCGGGTCTGCCGTTCGTTGCTCATCGGCTGCCCCGCGTGACCTTTCAGGTAGGGGTCGAGGTTCGGGGCACCGGAGTACCGACCGGCGAGGGTGTCGAAGATCCCGCCCTCATCCGAGATGATCGCCATCCGTCCGCCGTTGGCGGCCATCAACCCGATGAGGGCTTCCGGGGTGGCGTCATCCACGATCAGCCGAGGCAGGCCAGGAACGGTGATCGCCTCGGCCGCGATCGCAGCCGCGACGGCCTCGGCGGCGGCCTCATCCCGCTTGCTCGGGTCGCTGGCCTTAGCCGCCTGCGCCTTGGCTTGTTCGGCGTGCCGGTCGGCGATGTCCCGCAGCGCGGCGGCCTCGGCGATCCGAGGTCGCATCGCCTCCCCAAGCGTCGACTGTGCGGCGAACAGCGGCGCGGTCATCGCCCGGTGAACAGGTGACTTCCGCTCGCCGGGGCCGGCGATCACGGCGGCGAACACGTTGACCGGCTCGCGCCACCCGCCGACCGGCTCGACTTCCAGGCGGCCACCCGCGCACGCGGAGAGCACGGCCACGGCCAGAGTGCCGGCCATCGCCGGATCGGTCTGCGTGAACCGGGCGACGCCGGTCACCATGTCGCCCAGCCACGCGGGGAACACGTCGACCGGGAACGGCGGCGGCGCGGTGCTCGGCCCGGTCAGGGGCACTGGAACATCCCACAGCGGGCCGCCGCTGGCCGGTGGTGCGTCGGTGGCTTCCGGATCGGTGACGAGGTGAAGGCGGGCGGGCGTCATGCGGCACGTCCTTCCGGTATCGGTGCGGTGCGACGGGGATTGGTGACAACCGGGGTTGTCGCGGTGCGCGCCAGCTCGGCGAGCACCGCCATCTGTTCGGGCATTCCGCGTGTGCCGTCGAGCGGCCGGCGGGCGTGCGGCCACACCTCCGATACGGGGTCGGCGTAGTCGCGGCCGGCAAGCACGGTCACGGTGGCGGCCATGTCGATGCCGAGGCGGCGTGCTTGCGCGTACAGGGTCGGCGCGGTGACGGCACCGGGTTGGCCCATCCGCAGCTCGTAGGGCTCGATCACGGTGTCTGGGGTGAGCAGCCCATGGCGGGCGGACAGGATGACCAACCGCCCGCCGATCCGGTCAGCCGCTCTCCGGCAGGCGCGGTGGTAGCTGCCGGTGTACATCCGCCCGGCCGGCGAGGGCCGGTCAAGCTTCGCGCTGCCACATCCCACGATCACCACCGCGTCGTCGCGGCCCATCACGCTGCGGCGCATCCGGGCGTTGACCGGGTCGGCGTATGCCTTGCTGGCCGCCTGCCGGGTGGTGCCCATCGCCCGGCCGACCTCGGCATACGACCATCCGTCGTTGAGCACGAGGTCCACCGCGATCCACTCTCGGGCTTCCCGGCACGCGGCCTCCATCGCGGCCAGCCTGGCGAGGATGTCCGATGGCGTTCGGGCAGCGGCCAACCCGGCGGCGTGGTCGGCGGCGTGAGCGGCTGCGGGGTGGAGCTGGGGCGCGCGGTGACAACTGCGGTTGTCGTCGGGCCGGGTCACGCGGCCACCTGCCGGGGTCGCTTGCTGCCGGCGGCCAGCCCGGATCGGATGGTCCGGGCAGTCTCGACACTGCCCAGCCCGGCAGCCGCTGCGGCTTGTTCCAGCACGCTTTCGGCGTCCTCTGCGGTGAGCGACCCACCGGCGGTGAGTTGCCCGAGGGCGACGGCAGCGATGTACAGCGCCCGGTTGCGCTCACCTGCCGGCGCGGTGGTTACCCGGTCGGCTTCCCGAGTGATCGCGGCCCGCACGTACGCGCCGCTGCGGTCGGTCGGCAGCGACACCACCACCGGCCGCTGCGGCGGAAGCGGCGCCGGGGCCAACCGGGTGGCCAGCCACTCGGGCAGCGGGGCGGGGTCGGTCTCCAGGTCGACCCGGTACAGCCGTCCGCTGACCGTCGACCCGGCGGCGACCACGTAGCCGCCATGCGCCCGGGTGTCGACCAGCGGGCCGAGCGTGCCGGCCGTGTTGCGCAGCGCTGGCCCGTCGTTCGGGTGGCGGTAGTAGAGGTGGGTGCCGCCCCGCCCGGTGGTCACGGTGTACGTCGCTTCGATGCCGGCACCGTGTGCGGCGGCCAGGTCGGCGAGGGTGTCCAGCCCGGTCGGGCCGGCGGTGTCGTCCTTCGGCCGATCGAGGTCGACCACCACGAGCCGCGATGGGCCGCAGGCCAACCCGATGCCGTAGGGGCAGGCAGTCCATGCGCGGCGGATGCGGTTTGCCTCGGTGGTGGCGCGTGCTTCCCACCCGAGGTGGTGCCCGGCAGCGCGGGTCGCGGCCGGTGCACTGGTCGCCGGGGTGGTCGGGGAAGGCGGGTCGCTTGTCGTCGGGGCGTAGCGGGAAGACGTGCCAGCCGTGTTCGGCGTGTGCGAGAGCGGCGGTGAGCAGGTCAGACATGGGTGCTCCTGTTCAGGCGGGGCGACGCAGAGCGCGGGCGGCGGTGAGGTCGATCAGCGCGCCCCCGGCGTCGGCGGCGGGGCGGTGCCGGGCGGCGGCGGTGGTGGCGACGGCGAGCCGCAGGTAGAGGCGGTAGCGGCCGGTGTCGACTCCGCCCATCGGCCACCGTTGGCCCTGTTGGATGACGTGCCCGAGGTCAGTAAGGGCGGTGGTAACGGTGTCCAGTTCGGCGCGGGTGCCGGTCAGCCACGCCTCCATCAGCCGGCCCGCCTCGGTCGCGGGCGGGCCGTGATCGCGGCGCGGGTGACGGCGTGCCGCAGGTCGCCGAGTAGCCCGACCAGCTGCCGGCGCGCGGCCACCTCAGTCGGGGCGAGCGCGACCCTGACGCGGACCTCGGCGTGCTCCCGACCGGCGGCGGTGCGCACCCGCACGAGCACCGCACGGGAGCGGCCGGCGACGTCGACCACGATCTCGTCGGATCGGTGCTCGCCGAGGCCGCAGCGGTGGTCCTTGCCGCACCACTCGGTGTGCCCGTCGCGTGGTCGGCGGTTCATCGCTTGGCCGCTTGGTACTCGTCTTTGATGTGGTTGATCGCGTGCCGGCCGACGCGCAGCCGCAGTCCGGTTCCGGCGCAGCGGCGGCACTCCCGCCGCAGACGATCGAACGGGGACCGCTTGCGGCCGGTGCCCTTGCAGGTGCGGCAGCGTCCGAACGGATCGGCCACACACAGCGCGAGGTAACCGAGCGTGAGCAGGACGAGGGCGAGGCAGGGGGCGGTGGCTAGCAGGGTGCGGGGGGTCATGACAGCCTCCGGGGCCGGTTTTTGGGTGTGGTTGGGGGAGGCCGCTAGATTCCTAGCGTCCTGATCACGGTTCGGATGGCGTCCTAGGGGCGGTCCTAGGTCTAGGAGGTGCCTGCTCCTAGACCTAGGACCGATCGGCCGTTAGCTCGCGTCGCGCTTTTGGTTACGCTCCGCTATCGCGGCAATGATGGCGGCGCGTTCGAAACCGCCCCGGTTCGCGCCCTTGCCGGTGTCCGGGTCGGTGCCCCACGTCTGCCCGACCCTCACCCCGAACGGCTTCAGCGCCACCGTCACCCGCTCGCCGTCCCACCCGCCGTAGACGTCCGGCCGCAGCTCCCCGAGGCGGGCGGCGACGGTGCGGCACCACACCTTGGCCTCACTGGCCGGGACCACGGCGGCGATGTCTTCCAGGAGGTTGAACGTGAGGGTCGGTGCGATGGTGGGTTGCTCGCCGAGGGCGTGCCCGGTCAGCCGTCCAGCGGCTTCCCGGGCGGTGCGGGCGCGTGCGGCGATCTTCTCGGCTAGGGGTCCGTCGATGTTGACGGTGGTGGTGATCCGGGCGTCTGCGCCCTCGCCGACGAAGTAGCCGGTGCCCTTGTCCGTCCAGGCGAACATGGTCGCCCGGATGCCCTGCTTGTACTGCGACGTGCCGAGGACCATGTCGTTCTCGGTCTGCCCCATCACCTTGAGACAGAACCGGGTCGACGCGTTCGCCGAGATCCCGGTCGGCAGGCTCTTGGCGTCCGGCCGCTGCGTGGCAAACACCGGGATGATCCCGAGCGCCGGACCCCGCTTCACCAGGTCGGTGGCGATGGCCTCCAGTTCCTTGCCGTATTCGGGGTGCTCGAACCACTTCTGGCACTCGTCCACGCCGACGACCAGCGGATGCAGGCCAAGCGATTTCTTCGAGGCCAGTTCCGGGGTGACCTTGTTCTCGGGGCAGAGGTCGCGGGGCAGGTCGCGGATCACCTTGGCCCGGCGGCGCAGCTCGTCGCGCAGCTCCCGCATGCCGGCCACGGCGTATTCGATGTCTTCGTCTTCTTCACCGGCGCGGTAGCGGTGCGCGACCTGCTCTAGGGCGGACAGGTCGCCGGTGCCCTTGAGGTCGTAGGCGTGGATCTCCGCACGCGGGTCAAGCGCGGCGATGAGCAGGACTTCCCGCAGGGTGAAGGTCTTGCCCATGCGCGGGATGGAGCCGATGACCATGGCCATGAACATCAGCGTGAGGTCGACCCATCGGCCGCGTGGGTCGGTGCCGAACGGCTGCGGCCGGAATAGGTCCACCGTGCCGGCCTTGAGCAGCGGCCACACCGGCTTACGGGCCTTGGACATGTCCTGATCGCCCACCCAGAGCACGAGTCGGCCGGGGTGCACCTCAGGCTGTCCCTCGGGCCACACGCACCCGAGGGGGCGGGAGAGGCCGGCGGCGAGCTTTTCCCGCTTCTCGATGACCTCGGTGGCGGTGACGCCATTGGGCAGCTCCACGTCGGCGCGCCAGCCGGGGCCGTCGCGGGTGATCGGTGCGGGGAACCAGTCCTTGCCCCGGTCGCCCTTGGATAGCGCCTGGTTGATGCCGGTGATGCCGAGGTTGCCCAGCGCCCGCACCACCACGTCCGAGGTGAGTTTCTGTACGCGGGGTACGACCACGGCGGTGTCGAGCAGCGGCTTATCCGCTGGGCGTCCGAGCGCACCGAGTGCGGCCAGCAGGGCGGCGAGGGTGGCGTAGCGGGCCTCGGCCGGGGCGAGGGCGTAGGCGATGCCCAGCGCCGGCAACACACCCAGCACGACGGCGGCGGTGATGAACCCGCGCCACCGCACGCGCTGGTCCCGCAGCCGCGACACCTTGAGGTACATTTCCGCGTCGCCCTTGTCCGCCGTCAACTGGCGCACGTGCTCGCCTTGCAGGTCGAACAGCCACCGCCCCCACCCGCCGATCAGTCGGGCAGCGCCGCGCGGGGCACGCCACGCGAGCTTCCCGGCGTACTTCGGGGTGCGGGTCAGGTGGAACGCTCCGGCGTGGAACAGGTGCCCGATCGTCCACCGGGCGGCGTCGCGCAGCTCGGCGCGCGAGCGCAGCCAGGCCGGCACGATCGGCCGCCGCTTCGCGTCCTGCAACCCTGCGATGCTGAATCGCGGGGACCGCTGCGCGGCCGGCGAGTCCACCAAACGCGGGCCGGTGTCGGCCGGGTCGCTGTGGTCGGGTGGGGTGGGTGCCTGGCGGCGGGAGCGGGCGGCGTCCAGGTCGACCACGTCGGCATCCGGTCCGGTCAGGTCGTTTTCGGCGGCTTGCCAGTCGAATCGGTCGTCATCTCGGGGGGAGGTCATGATGGGTGTTCCTCCATCTGATCTGTGAGGGTCGGGGGTTGAGGGCCGGCGGCACGGCACGGGTTTCCAGGCCACGAGGGCCGTGCCGCCGGGCGGCGCTAGTCGTGGGTGCGGACGAGGTGTGCGAGTGCGGCCCCCATGCCGAGCACCGCGACCGGGAGGCACGCCACGGCGGTGGTGATCCACCACGGGGCCGAGGTGACCCCGGCGGCCTCCAACAGGTGGTAAGCGACCTGCCCGAGTGCGCCAATCGCGAGGGAGCCGAGGGCGGACCACTTGGCGAACGTCCGCGCCCGGTCCGGCACCCGACCGGACAGCCACACGTACAGGGCGTACGCGCCGTACGTCTCCACCCCGATCGGCAGCGTGATCGCGCTGTTGATGGAGAAGCTGTCCCAGATCCCCGGCAGCGGGTGCACGATGCCGAATCCGGTGAGTCCGCCCAACCCGACCCAGCCGGACCAGATCGCGACGAACGCGGGCAGGGCCAGCAGCACCACCGGCCACACCACCGCCGACCGAACCGGCGCGGCTGGCGCGGGCGCAGGCGGCGTGTCCGGGCGACTGACCGGCGCGACCTGCTCGACCGGCTCGGGCGGGGTGATCTCCGACGCGGGCGTCGGGTCCGGTGCAACCGGCGGCGCGGCCTCGGGTGCGGCCGGCGCGGGTGCCGGGTCCGGGGTGGCCGCCTCGGTGGTGTCGACCGGCGGCGCGGCGGGCGTGGTCTTGAGCAGGGCGAGCAGTTCGCCGGCCTTCGGTGCGCCGATGCGGAACTCCCGCATCAGCCGGTTGCGCGACGGGAACACCTCTCCGTCCGGCAGGTCCAACGAGCGTGCGGCGGGCAACAGGTCTTCGATCGGTTGGGGGTAGCGGGTGCCGTTGATGGTGGGGGCGGTCATGCTGCGTCCTCCTGGGGGGAGGCGCACGCGAGGCATTCGCCCAGCGAGCGCGGGATGAAGTAGGGCCGCACCGTGTGGCAGGTCGGGCAGGTGCGACGGGCGGTGAGTGCCTTGCCGATGGCGGCGCGCTGCGCGGGGGTCGCGGTGCGTTTCGGCGCGGCGAGGTCGAGCCGGTAGAGGTATGCGGTGCGGGTGCCGCCGACGCCGCGCCAGAGCACTTGAGCGGCGACGGGTTGGCCACCGGGGCGTAGGCCGGCGGCGGTCAGTTGGCGGCGGGTGGCGTAGCCGGGCGGGGCGCCTTTCCACCAGTAGGTGGGGATGCCGTACCGCGTGCCGTCCGGATCGAAGTAGGCGGCGCGGATGCGGGCCATCAGGCCGCGCGGCGCGGGTCGGTCCGGGTGGCGGGCAGGTCGGTGGCGGCGCGGGTGACGCGGGCCTCTGCCCGGCGCAGCCGCCGCCAGTCCAGCGGCGACGGTCCGCCGTGGTCCTCGGCGTAGATGAGCGTGATCTCGGCGTCCAACAGGTCCAGCTCGGCCGCGATCAGCGGCCACTCCGCGTCGATCGCGGCCAGGTCGGTGGCGGTCGGCTCGGCGGTGACGGCAACGAGGTGCTTCCTCACAGGGAACCTCCGGTACAGGTTGAAACAGCGGGGAAGAAGCTCGGGTCCGGGGTGGTGATGTCACCGAGTAGGCGGGCGTCGCCAGCCCGGAACCGAGGTTGTGCTGCACGCGTTATCCGCTTAGCTCGCCCCGCTCGCCCGGGACATACCGGGGTCGACCACCAGGTGGTTCAAGGCAGGGAGTGCCGCTCGGCGGCTTCACGCGTGCTCATTCCTGTCGCTATGCAGTTCTCAATGAACGGCCTGATCCGGCGTCTCATGGGCGTGCGGCAACGTGTGCCGTCGTTCCCCGAGCCATCCGGCCGGTACAACGTGGCGTTGTATTCGTGACGCTACAACGCCACGTTGTATTCGTGCAAGCACCTGTACCGCGTAGGCTTGTACTGATGACTGACGCTGACCTGCCCGCTGACTGGTGGACGACGGACCACGTACGCACCTACCTCGCCTCGGTAGGTGCCCCGATCAGTCGCGCAACCTGGGCTTCTTACGTCTCACGCGGGCAGGCTCCCGCACCCGATCGGACGTTCGGCCGATCTCCGGCTTGGCAGCCCGAGACGATCCGAAAGTGGCAGGCCGACAGGCCACGTAAAGGCACCACGGGCTAGGGCCGGATCATCTGGTGCCTCCTGTCTTCGGCTCCCGTCTGCGGCGGCACCTTGCTCGCCTGCCAATGAGACTGCCCTGCGGGCGGCGATCCGGGCAGCTGCCAAGCACGGACACGAAGGACACGAACTATGTCCACTGAGGTCCCTCGGCAGTTCAAGCCGAATCTTGTACTGGTCAACCGGCGCAGGGCGGCCGGCTGGGAATCGCGCAAGCGTGCCGCACGCGAGCTACACCGCCTCGGCCAACAGCGCGGCATCCGGGAGACGCCCACAGTGGAGGCCATCGAAAAGGCGATGTACCGCCATGAAACCGGGCGCGTGGCGGTCACCGACACGATCTACCGGCAGCTCTACTGCCTGGCTTACGGAGCAAAGCCCCATGATCTCTTCGGTGAGCTGACGAGTGGCGCAGCGGATCACCCGCACTTTTCTGCGCGCTCCCACAAGTTCGTCACGGCGTTCATCGGCGCTGAAGGTGCTGCCCGGTTACAGGAGGACGCGGGTTGTACGCCCGCCGTGGGGGAGTGGCACACCTGCTTTTCGGCTCCCGTAGAGCACCCCGAAGGCGACTGCACCCTGTACGTGTGGCCGTGCGGGTCAGCGGTCTTTCACCTTGTCGAGGACATCCAGTTGTCCACGATCTCTGCACTAGCCGCTTGGCGGGAGGTGTCCTATGGCGACAACATCAAATGGGCCATCGACTACCTCGCGCCCATCGCGCCAGCCGAGGACGAGTCAGCGGTGTATGTCCTTGGCGCTCACTGGGTTATAGAGCCAGCATGGCCCGCTGAGTTGCTGGAGGCCGCGCTACGTATCATGTCGACGCCAAAGGTGCTGCTGCACCGTGGCCGTGCGATGGACGACGAACACCTCGCGCATGCCGAGATGGTCGAACAGTCGTTGCTGTCCGAGGCGTACGACCACGGAGGCATAGAATCATTCGGCGTACGTGGTATTTCGGTGGGCTACGCCTCATGGTCTGGAGTCGTTTACCATCCGATTTCAGCTGAGCGTTCCTTAACGGAAGCCGAGATGATCGCGTGTGAGCTTGCTATTCAATCTATGTGGGCGTACAGCGATGCGATCGCCCGTCAGGTAGAGCAGGGGCGAGATCCACGGGTGCCGCCTGAACATGGGTGGCGCTACCTCCGGGCGGTACGCTCCCGGCTTACTGTTTCCCGCCTGCGGGAGACAGGACAGCATCAGGCAATGCGCCGAGCGATTCTGCGGACATGTGACCTAATGCCTGCGCTAGATCAAGCTATCGAAACCCTCCGCGATACGGATCGAGGCTGAGTCAATGACATCGGGTCGCCCAGTACTTGTCGTTACCGACATGCAAAACGGCTTCGTGCGGGAGCAGTCCGCGCACATCGTTCCTGTCGTTGTCGACCTCGTGCGCCGCTGGCAGGCAGTCGGCGGCGACACTCTCTTCACTCGGTACCTGAACTACCCGGGCAGTCCCTTCGAGCGCTTCTTTGGCTGGCAACGGCTTCAGTCCTCCCCTGACATTGACCTTACGCCCGAGTTAAACCCGTATGCAGATCAGGGTGTGACGCTGGACAAGAGAACTTACGGCCCATTCACCCCGGAGGGGATCGCGCTATTCAAGCAGCGCGGATGGGAAGAGTTTTACTTCTGCGGAATTGCCACCGAAAGCTGCGTCTTGAAAGGAGCCGTGGACGCGTTCGAGCACGACTTCACGCCGTGGCTGATCGCGGATGCCTCGGCGAGCCACGCGGGCACCGAGGCACACGAGGCGGGCCTGCTGGTCGCACGACGGTTTATCGGCCCTGGTCAGGTAATCGGGATAGCTGACATTCCCGCCGCGCTCCTGTCATCGCAATCATTGAATCCATCTTGACCTGCGGGAACTCCCTCGAAAATCCCGGAGGACCCCAGCCGGTATCGGCCTCACGTGAGCGTCGCCTACCTAACCAACGCCGAAACCCCCGCGAGGATCCCGTATGACCCAGCCTCACGTGCTAAACGATTACGTCAGACTAGGCTACGTCTTTGTGCCCAATTCGAGCGACCCGCCTGCACCCGCCCTGCTACGGATTGACGAGCATGCGGGAATTGACGTAGACATCCCTCTGCTCCCGGGGGCCTATCCGCCTCATTCACTCGACAATCCCGCGCCAAGCCCCGAGTATCTGCACTTCAAGGACGATAGAGGCCTTTTGACTCTCGGGGGCTGCCATGGGCGGGGCCATCGCTGGAATAGTGCCAGCGGGTGCGGCCGAAAGTTCCTCCGGGCGGCCTTCGCGGTCAAGGGTGCAGACTTTTCGGATGAGTCGACAAAGCAGGTTCACGGCGTGCGGTCGCAGCTGGCAGGGTTGCACGCTTGGATGGGCTGGCAAATTACAACAATGACAATAAAAAATGATGCCGAAGACAACATCGAGGAGGTGGGCATTTCCAAAAGAATCGTAGCAGCGACTGTAGTCTCAGAAGGCTCATATACGGTGCGATTTGCGCCGACTGTGAAGACGAGGGACTTCGACTTCACAGGAGAAGAGACGCACTACGACACACTGGCCGACCAGCCAACGTCTTGGGACAGCCATCTCGTGCTGCACTCGGCGATTAGAAACCTAGTGGCTCTTAGCCTCTGGCATCCTGTTGATTATGTTTCCCACGAGGTGCAACACCCGAGCGAGTCCCGACAACTTCCAAACGGGGACGAGCCGCCGATGCCTTGGCGAACCTTGCACTACCTCCACCGGACCCGCCGCACACACAACGTGTCACCAACAGAGCCGCGTGTCCAGTCCGAGCATTTCACCTACAACGATGTTGGTGAGAATGGCGTCAAACGATGGTTCGAGCTATCGAGAAGCCATAGCCGAACGATTGCCCCGTTGATGTCCCATCTATATTTGACAGGCCTACCTGTAGAGACGCAGATGACGCATATCGGAATTTGCCTGGAAGCGCTTAGGTTTGCCGACCGGATAGGAACAGGAGAGTCGCAAGGTGTGGCGAACGGCGAGTCTATCGCGAATCGCGCATCTGCCCTTGCTGGAGGGGTGGGAGAGTCAGTCGTGAATATCCTTGGAGGTGCCGACCGTTGGGGAAGCAGGTTTGCCGACGCATACAATGGCGTGAAGCATGCCAACCGACCCTCGGTGGACCCAGGCGAGCTTTTTTGGCTGGTGAGAAGCGGTGCCCTGGTCGCCCGCGCATGCCTTCTTCAGCGGATAGGTGTTCCGAGCGAATCCTTCAACCGGCTTCGGAACTCGGCGTGGTGGCATCCGATGAAGGAAGGGATAGCAAACTCGGCGACGATTACCTAGAACCAGCCTTCGGCAGTTGATCCGTCTGACCATCCCCTTGGGCTCCCGTAGAAGCGGCTTCTGCTGGTTGCGGTCCCTGCGTCGGCCTCACCAGGGCGATGACGTTCACCATCAATGACGCCGCTACGGGGAGCACAACAAGAAGCACGAGTGCCGCTATGATCGAATTTTGGACGTTCGTCGGCGCGTCATCCGGAACAGGCAGGCCGCGTAAACGACGCAGGCACTGGTATTCCGCGACGACGAGCCAGATCATGACGCCGCCCCAGAGCAAGTGGCCCACCGCAAGCGTCCCGGCCTCCAGGAACCATGACTCCCTTGCGGCCGCTCGGGTCCACGGCTGGGTGAGAGGAAACCGACCGAATACCGCCCGGAGTTCGATTACGGCAGCCAGCGCGAAGACGGGGATGGTCTGTGCACCAGTTGCAGCGAGCGTCTCTGACATGGCCACAACCACGGAGTGTCGCATATGCGCGCGAGCCTGGTCGCCGCGACACCCTCGACCGCTCCCGTCTAGAACACGGGTACACCGTTGGCTGCCGTAGCTCGGCCCCCGACTGACAACCATGGTTGTCGCTGTACTGGCCCTGGGTCACCTTCGCCTACCTTCGTCGTAAGGTCGCGTTGCATGTGTGTCGGCAGCAGGGCGGCGAGGCAGCCTGTCTGACCAGGTCGCAGCTTTGAGCGCGGCGCGCATTGTAAGCCGCCGCTGAAGTGCGCTTTCGACGAGGGTGATGCTGCCCGTCGCCGGGCCGGATCGGTAAGCCGGAGTTCAGCTGACGGCACTACCTCTAATGCCACCCTTGTCACCCGTGTCACTGGTCGTCCGTTGAGCTGCGGAAACGCTGCGGAAGTTAGGTGACACTTGCAGGCCGGCGATGCGGTCGCGCAGCCGGCGAGGTGACCCGGCTGCCGGCAGCCGGCTCACCTCGCCGGCTGCACTTTCGCTGCACGCCGCCCAGTAATTTGCGCGCCCCCGTTACCGTGGCCCTGTGCTGCTGAGCCCCGTGCTACTAGCTGTCGACTGGCAGGAAGCATCGGACCAAGCGACGCTCCTTGGCGTCTTTGTCGCCCTCGCCGTGGGCATTGCCACGACCGTCGTCATGATCCGCCAGGAGAAAGTTACGAGGAAGGGCCAGCAACTTCAGTCGGAACACGCGACCGCTGCCGCCGAGCGGGCAGAGTCGGCTGCTCGGCTGACCGAGGAGTACACGCGCCGGGTCGTCGAGGCGCTAGAGACGATGGCCGCTCGCCCAGCGGGCGCTGAACTGGTGATCGCCGCACCCCGCGTCCGCTGGTCTCTCGAGCACCACGACGGCGATAAGTACCTGCTCACGAACATCGGAGATGCAGCCGCACACAGCGTACGAATCAGTGCTGACAAGTCACTCGATTTGGTGAAGCCTACTGATGGGCAGAACGTCGACGCCGGCGAGTCGCTGGGCTTCATGGCAGTTCCCACGATGGCCACCCGCGATTTCACGATCACCGTGGATTGGTTCGACCTTTCGACCGCTCGGAAACGTACGTGGAGGTACCCCCTCCCCACGAGCCGCCGGAGGTGACCTGCCATCCCGCCTGCCGCCGATCCGCACTTCGGCGGCGCGGGCCAGGGCCAGGGCGACAAGGTGAAGGGCCGCCCTACCCGAGGAACGGCCTTGGTCCCATCCGACGGCCCGCATGGGTCGATGACTGCCCTACGTGGAGACTCGCCAAGCGCGCTACTAAAGAAGTACGACAAGGCCCCACCATCTACGATGGATGGCAAGCCGAGCAGCAGGGCGGCGAGGATTTGAAGCCCAGGGGACCGTCCCGGAACCTGCGGGAGGCCCGATTGGTTGCCGAGTGGGGGCGACGTTGATGGATGTCGGAACGATGAAAGTTCTTACCGCCCGGACGCTCTCTCGATGGTGTTATGAAGAGAACGTTCAAGCCTACTACTCGAAGGCTCAGCAGATAATAGATCCAATCCCAGCTGTACTCGAAGGTAGGGAAGCGGCGGAGTACCTTGAAGCACAGGCAGCCAAGCTGGAGGCCTCCTGTCGCGCTCAGGTTGGCGTCTATCCCAGCAACTGGTGGCTCTTCTACCTACGGGTAATATCCCCGGTCATCTTTGGCTGTAACTCTTTCTCCTATGCCAGGTACCGTGGATTTGCCGAACGGGCAAGCGCCTATAGTGAAAGGCAGTGGCTCGCATTTCCGGGTACTGGCCACTTGAGCGAAGCTCAAGCTAAGCGCTGTATCCGTCTCGTCATAACAGCTGCCGTCGCAGAAGACGTGCGGGCGAACCTCAATCCCGTCTACCTGGGCGCTAGACTCGTGCCAAGCGTCGACAGACCCTTTGAGCTGGTGTCGTCAGACGCGGTGGATGAGGCGATGCATTTATTCGACGAGCAGGCGCGTCTGAACGATACCCATACCGGAGCGACGAGGATGGGGAATACGTATTTATCGTAGTTTAACCGGGCGCAGAGCAAGCGTTCGCAGGCACTCATGGCTATATCGATGCCAGTGCTTCTGCTCACCAAGCAGAAACTTGCCGCCAATCCAGAGGCGGAGATTGCCCAATTCGTCCCCTATATTCATTGTGCCGACAAGGAGCTTTCGTCGTTCCCCTGGAATGGTGGGCCGTCGTCCGGGGCCATGGAAGTGCGTTTGCTAGCTGGAGTCATGCGTGTTGCTTTGGCGGACGTCAGCATTTACAGCGGTCTGTGGCGGGTTCTTCACGAAATCGGGCTTGTGATGAGGCCAACCGATCGGTTGGACGACTACCTCGACAGAGTCTGTACCGAAGCAAACGGCTGGGGTAGCCGCATGTTTCCCGGTGATCTGCCGATCGCTGACAAGAGCGTGGCTCTTCAGGTGTTAACCAGGGTCGAGGGTGGCAGGTCCGGTCGGTATTTTGGCCCGGCACTTAGAGTGGGTTCGGACTACTTCTGCCTGGATCTCCTCGCAGCGACCCTGCGGCTGGAAGCGGCGATAGCATCAGTCACCGCCGGCGGTGGCGTCATTAGCGGGTATAGAGGTAAGTCATGGGAGGCCGTGGTTCAGGCGGCTATCAACAAAACCCAGTGGCAGCCCTTTGCGGCGGCTAAAACTTTGATTTCTAAGACGTTAAGGATCGGCGGGCGGGCCTTCACTGACGTCGACGCTGTTGCATGCCGTGGAAAATCGCTAATCGTTGTCAGTTGTAAGAGTTGGCAATTGAGTAATCGGTACGATGTCGGTGACTTTTCGGCAGTTCAGAATAAGGCGAAGGATGCCCTGAAGGCCGCCCGGAAGCTATACGAAGATATTATGAGAATGAGGGCGGGTAGCGGCATCAACAGCTTTAACTTCCGAGCATACTCGGACATCTCGGGTATCGTTTGTGTTTCCAGTCCGTTGCTCCTCTCCGCGGAGCATCGGGCAGAGTTGGACCGTCTGGCACCCGGCATTCCGGTTTTGACCCTCCCGGAAATGGTCGGGCACTTAAGTGGGAAAATCCCGAAGCAGATGGACCTCAGTAAATGGGGGGCGTTTGCGACTCTTTCGCGTCAGTCTTCTCTATTCCCAGGCGCGCCGATTGACGATAGCGCCGATTGAAGACTGCATGCACTGCTGACAACCCCAGCGACCGTGGTTGTCGGCCGTGCTAACTCGTCAAGCCCTGCCCGCGCTTCAACGGTCGCGGAAGCGCGGGCGACGATGAGCTATGGCGTTGCATCCACTTCGGAAGTCAGCTCTGTCCAATGATCCGACAGGATTTTCCTCGCGACGTTGGAGATGGCTGCGGCTGTATTTTCAGCCTTGCCTTCTACGACCAGTTTTCCGTGCGGTGAGCCATCTTTGATGACCCGAGTCTTCTTAGCTCCGGCCTTGTCAAGCTTGTTCCCAGTGATCTCGATCCAGTGCTTGCGGTAGCGCAGCCAATCGATCTTTTCTAGCCGACTCCGCAATTCATCGAAGCCGACTTCCACCGGTGGTGCAATCGCTTCTTTCGTTGCCTTAATATAGGCGGCCTCAGCTTCGGCGGACGTTGTGTGTTCGTCTCGTGCACCTTGCCCGATTGGTGTTGCCAGTGGCGCTATAACATCGCGACGGCAATCATGGTAGGCCAGCGCGATGGCTTTCAGTGCGAAAGCCCACCCATGTACATACAGCCTGCGGTAGGGTTCGCTATCCTTTGGCGTCGGATCGAGCCAGTGCGGGCCGAACTCCTCCTGTAGCAGCAGGAGAAACTCTCGGCAGTATGGCAGCAGGTGTTCAACGTGATAGTGCTTGATTTGCTCCGGCTTCTTGGAACCTCGAGAAATCACATTCAGTAGCATCTGGTCCATCGTTGAAAGGTCAACGATATTCTTGGTTGCAGTCTCGCTTGCTCCAACAGACCGCCCGTCCGCCAACCGTCCCTCGAAGATCGTATCTACGATCGCGCTCTGGCGAAGCCGTGCCAGCGCCGATGAGTTGTCCATAAGAGCAACGAGGTTCTTGTTTTTCTTCGAGCCGCGCCCATTGCGATCGGCGAAGCTTTGGCCGGCCTTGAGTGGCGTGACGTTCAATTCTATCTCTAGCGTGGTGCCGAAGTTGTCCAAGGCCCCGGCCTTAATGGCAACTCCTGCGGCTGCTGCCTGAAAAAGAGCCGCCGTTTGAGTCTGGCCGTCGGACTGCATCACGGGCTTTTTGGGTAGATACAGGATTCCATACAGCGCCATCGGGTTGCTTTCATCGAGGGCAACAAAGATTGTGTCCTCGAAGACCTCGCTAGATTGCCATCCGCTAACAGGTGGGAGGTAGGCCGTCCGATCTCCGCGAATAGCTTCCACATTGTACTGCTTGAAGTTGTGCAAATTCTCCTTCTTGGCACCCCTGAAGTCTTGCTGCGTCTGGTCGTGGGCAGTACGCATTCCGAGCGCTTCGTAATCTTCCAGCGGCGGGGCTGCTGGGTCATATCGCACAATTTCGATGAATTGCCGTAGTGTGGGGTGGAGCATGGCCGTTATTCGATAGTTGGGGGACGCCCCTTTGAGTGCAAGTACGGCTCCGTGAATCATGTGTCGCTTAGCCATCTCGTGCTGGAACTCGTACCGGAAAGCCTCGTAGATCGCTCGTTCTTCCGCGTTGCTCTGATAGCGAAGAAGCCTCAGGCCGCCGAATTTATCGTCGACTGAGATCTTGCTATTCGGGACGAGTGTAGTTTTCGGTATTACGGGGATCGTCATCGAGCATCCTTCTTGGTTGGTGGTAGGAGCGTCGCTAGTTGTGGAATCTGGGGAACTGCAAGCGGTTCGCGAATTCTCGGTATGCCTCCAGCTAGTCGCATCTTGTCTGGGAGTCGGACGACTTCGATGCCAAGGTTGAGTACTTCGATGGCAAGGTCTACCTCCGGTTGAACATCGAAGGCGGCGAGTACGCCGCGTACCCTCCGCCCAAAGGCGAGGTCCCGTCTCGCCAACGCCAGGTACGTGAGAATCTGCCCCAGGCCCTCGTAGCCAGCGCTGATCTTGAACTCCCAGATGCGAATGACGTCATGTCGGTCGATTGTCCGCATGTCCCCCCGGACCTTGCTGTCCTCGTAGGAGTGCTCCGTCTTGAGCAGTCGTTCGTCTGGTCTGAACTCGTCGAGGCGGGTCGCGTAGAGGTCCCGTATGCGGCACTCGTGCGCGTATCGATCTTCCCCTTGAGTCAAGATCTCTTCCAATCGTCCCACCGCATCGTGAAGATTTCGACGTTCATGGACGTTAGCAGAGATGTGCGACGACCTTCCGGACATGATGGAGTGTCGGGTGAGGAAGAAGCTGATTTTGGTGGCAGCGCTCGACGTGGAGGCAGGGGACCGCACGTCGTGCCCGGTGATGGGCAAGGTGATGTCCGCGCTTGAGTACGAGGATGAGGACGAGTGAGGGGTCCACGGGGGGACCACGGAGGGACCACACGCTATGCACGGTGCCGAACCCGGTGCTTGTGGCGTCACGTGAGGAACCCTCGCGAGAACGTGCTGGACTGCGACAACGCTTAACGGATCGTCCTGGGGGTCAAGGGGTCGTCGGTTCGAATCCGGCCGTCCCGACCGATTGACCTGGGAAGATGAAGATCATCCCAGGTAGCGGCGGTAACATCCGGTAACGGATGATCTTTGTTGGCGGTAACCGGGTAGACGGTTGGCTGCTGATCTGTTCGCTGTTAACCGCCCTGACCTGCCGCTTCATCTGTGTCCTGGATGAAGCGGCATTTGGTCTCTTGATTCCGCGTCAAGCGCTGCAGATGTTGCCAGCTGTCGCTACGTCGGGTGTTTCGACGAGCCTGGATGTAAGGCAGGATCGTCGGCGCTCCCTGGTTCTGCTTTTCACGAGTTGATCAGTGGACAGTGGAGCGGCTTGTCATCGCGTCGACAGCCGGCGGAGGGCTCTGTTGCATTGCCGGATCGGTGGCCACGCCGAGCCGCGTCAGCGGGCACTGGTCAGATCGCTCGTGCCAGTTCGGTGAACGCGGCGGCCACCCGCAGCGCGGGTGGGACGTCGAGTCCGAGTGCGTAGTGTCCGCGTCGGAGGTTCTGAACGAAGGCGTGTCCGGTGACGATCGTCTGGGCGGAACGGTCGGAACGTGGTAGAAAAGGTTGAACCGCAGGTACCAGCGGACCGCCAGGACAATCACCTCAGGCGGAAACCGGATCCCGGCGAATGCCGACGGCGGCGGGGACCAAGACCGACACGAGACAGCGACCTCACCGGCCCAGCAGACCACTGGGCAAGCTGGAACCGATCATGCTTGCGCCCGATGCAACAGAGCCGGTCCAGTTGACCACGTTCGACGGCTCGCCGCAGCACCGAGCGGGCCACGCTGCGCCGCGGGAATAGAAAGCGTCTCGGAAGGACTTGGCCACCTCCAGATCGTTCTGCGCATCGGCCAGCAGTGCACGCAGAGTGTCACCGACGACGGTAGAGGCCACCACTGTGGTGATTGATTGCAGCCGCGTCTTGAAATCCGCCGAGAGGTCTCCAGTGTCGGGGTAGGTGCCGTGCGGTTCGACCCGCTCGAGCAGGGCCTCGAGCATGACGTCGTCGCGGGAGGGCCACTGCATCAGTCCCGGTCAGTCCCAACAGAGGCAGGAACGCGTGCAGCATCCGAATGAGCCCGGTGGCGGGGTGCCGTTCGCCCGGGTTGTCCGGGACTCGGGCAACGGACGGAGCGTCTCTAGGACTACGTCGAGGCGATCAGGTCGGTGGCCACCACTTCTCACCCCGGCGTAAGTCCTTAGTCCTGCACGGGGCGGGTTTAGGGGCTGGTCGCCGTGTGCGAGCGCATGCGGTCACGCCTCGGAGTCGCGATCGCCGGATGTCTCCCGCCCGATCGGCGACGCGGGAACCTCCAGCGGCCGTCCCCGGCTCCGCAGCGCGTCAAGCAGCGCGACCAGGGCCAGCACTCCGGCCACCACGCTCAGCCCGACCATCGGCGCCCAGTGGGCCAACGCCGGCGTGAACAGCAGCAGGGCCACCAGGCCGATCATCCGGGACCGGGAAACCCGGCCGAAGATCTCGTACTCCAGCCGCATGCGGCCGGCGAGGAAGAGCACCGGACCGCCTACCACGAACAGAAGCCAACTGGGCCGCGGCGGCCCGAACGGATGGTCGATCACCAGCTCGTAGCCGACCGAGGTGACGAGCACGCTGAACACGAGCAGCAAATGCGTCCGTCCCGACGCCGTGCCCAGTCGGCCGGGCATGCCCGCTCGACCCAACGCGTCGCTCAGCAGCAGACCGGCGCGGTAGAAGTAGATCCGCCACAGCAGCGCGCTGGTGGCGAACGCGACCGCGAAGGCGGCTGCCCGCTCGGCCGAATAGTCCGTGCCGCTGTAAACCACGCCGATGACCAGAATCGACTCACCGAGTGCGATGAGGAACATCTGCTGGTGACGGTCGGCAAGATGCGTCCCCGCGATCCGCCAGCGGCTTACCTTCGAGGCCCCGAGCCACGGCAGCGGCCAGCCCAGGCCCCAGACGAGGTAGTCGACAGCAAGGGCGGCAGCCCACAGCGGCAGGCGAAGTCGGTCTGGGCCCACCGCGCCGCCCAGCCACAGCGGTGCGGTCACCGCAGCCCACACGGCAAACCGGAACCCCACCAGCCGTCGCGGATGGCCACGCAGTGCGGCGGCGAGCACCAGCGGCCGCACCACCATCACCATCACGTACGCGGCCGCGAACGGCAGCGCACGTTCCTCCATAGCGCGCGGCAGCGTCACCGCCATCACCAGGGCGGCGAACATGGTGCCGACCACGACGGCCTGGATGATCGGCTGCTCTGGTTCGTAGCGACTGGTGATCCACGTGGTGTGCGACCAGATCAACCAGAGCGCCAAGAAGAGCAGCAGGGTACGACCGAACCCTGCGACGAGTGCCCAGCCAGTGTCATCGCTCAGGTCGGCGAATCGTTGCGAGACCCGGGTGAGGGCCACAACGAAGGCCAGATCGAAGAAGAGCTCCAGGAACGTGGCACGGCCCGAACTCATCGGAGGGCGCAGCAGTGCCGCACCGCGCTCCGACGCCATCGTCCGCCTCCGTCCGCCCCCTGTCGCACCAACGAGCCGGCCACCAGAGGGGTTGTGTCAATCCAGGACGGCGTTTCCCTCACCCTCGGCGGTTGCCACCTGCAGCAAGGCCAGCGGGACATGGTGTTGGCCGGCGTGCATGTCGCGGTCGTGCAAGCTGCCCTGTGCCACGGGGGGCGGGAACGAGACCTTGACAACGTTGAGCTCGGCGATCCGGTAGATCTGGACGGTGTCCGCCGCGACGCCGTAGAGACGCGCGATGACCGGCGCGTCCAGGAACTCGGGATCGTCACTGCCGCCCAGCGTCATCGCCGCGCACGTCCCAGCCCGCAAACGGCACTCGTCGCACGGATCCGCGTCGAGCATGTCATCGGACACCTGAAGAACTGGCGGATCCTGGCTCGTTACCACGGCCGACGTGAACACTTCGACGCCACCATCCGCGCCATCGCCAGCCTGCTACCCGACCCCCAACACACGTACCGCACCGAGAACGCCACCCGGCCGCTCAAAGCCCTACCAGCCGCACCTTACCGCCGATGAGGTAAATGGCCCTCTCGGCAACCGTGCACGAGGTCGTTAGGGCACGTAAACGCTAGCAGCATTGCTGCCTTTCACCCTTGTCAAAATCACGGCCGCCTGAATGGACGTTTGGCCGACTCGAGCACCCAGGCACCGGCCGGTGCCCGGGCCGTAACCGGGTCGGTGATCGCGGCGTCTCAGAATGGCGCCCAAGGTCATCGTTCATCCACGCGCGCCATCGGCCGGATGCGGCCTTCATTCACCGACGCACGAAGCGCTGCCGAGGGCGGCTTCCATGATGCGGATACCCATCCTGGCAGCGGCCCCTCGGCTTATTTCTCTGAAGCGGTACTGATAGCGGCACGTTCGATCAGCGCGGCAACGGGTTCTGGCTTCGCTATGTAGGCCGCGTGACTGCCGTCGAGCTCGAGGACCGTCGACCCCGCACGTTCGGACATCATGCGTTGGGCTGGAGGTGGAATCATCGAGTCCTCTGTGGTGACCATGTACCAGCTGGGCTTGTTCTTCCACGCGGGCGCAGTTACCACCCCGGCGAGGGCGTCAACACCCCACCCAACCTGGCTATCGGCCATGAAGGCGGCGACATCTGGATCGACGTCCGCCGCGAAGGCCGCCGGGAACTTCGCCTTATCCAGGAATTGGAATCCATCCTGGGGCGGCAGGATCGGCGGTGGTGACACTCCGGGAGGGGGATCCTTGATCAACGCCGAGACAGATTCACCCTCGTCGGGAGCGAACGCGCTGATGTAAACGAGCCCGGACACCTTCGGGTCGTTTCCTGCCACGGTTATCACAGCCCCGCCATATGAGTGGCCCACGAGAGTCACTGGGCCATCCTGACTGGCGATCACACTCTTGGTTACGGCGACATCGCCTTCGAGAGAAGTCGTGGGGTTCTGTACAATGCTGACCTTGTAACCGTCCCGCCGGAGAATCTGATATACGCCCTGCCAACCTGACCCGTCCACGAACCCTCCATGGACAAGCACAATATTCTTCCCGCCGCCACCAGATGCTCCAGCCATTAAAAACAGCCCTTCTGGGAGATGTGTGGACCGCGTTGTCCACGCTGGCCAATGCCACAGGAGTTCTTGCTGCGAACGTCTTATCGCTTGAGGGCAGCGTACCGTCGGGCGGAGGGCTCGACGGTCGGTTCCGGGTGATCCGGTTTGCATAGTAAGCAAATCGGACGACCGTGCTCGTCTGACTCCGCAAACCACGCGCGGTCGGCGCCGTACTCCTCAGCCGGAAATGATCCACCGGCATCCGTAGCCGGGTGCGCCTGGGGCGTTCGGATGGTTAGTCTGCGCGGTTTAGCGTGATGGCGCTGTACAAAGGGGATGCTCGCCCACAGTGCTCGCAGTGTCGGGTGGTGCTGGACCTCCGACTCCGCTTCACCTATCGCACGGTCTCGCTCCAGGCCGGGCGGACTGAAGTCGAACCCGGTGTCCTGGACGTTGAGCTGGTCTAGGTCGGCGAGCGCGGGTGCGTCTGGGAAGAGCAGGTCCAGGCTCACCTGCCAGATTTCTGGCTGGTACCAGTCGGTCTCGGTCCACGTTTCCCGCACGTCGACGGCGAGCTGTCGGGTGAAGCTCAGGCTGGGAAGTCGGTCGTGCCAGCCCAAGTGCTGCCGCGCCGCGTCGCGGCTGCCCCCGGGGCTAGCAGGGGTCCATCCACCGTGAATGCCGATACCTCAGCTGCTGGCGAAGGCGCGTACACGGGTCAGGTATGAAGGGGCGGGCAACAGAGCTACCTGGACCCGATGTCAGGGCGGGTCCTTGACCGCTCGCCGTAACGAGTCCGGTAACGGCTCGTGGCTGACAGCCGAGGAGTGATTGACATAAGGCAGCAGAGGGCGTCACAAAGGGCTGCCAATCTGTCCGCATCTGCGGACGTATCAATCGGTTCTGGCATGCCGTGACAGAATCGTTGTGAAACTGGGGGTCAAGGGGTCGTCGGTTCGAATCCGGCCGTCCCGACAGAGGAAAAGCCCTGACCAGCGGAAACGCTGGTCAGGGCTTTAAGTTTGTCTATGGAGTTTTGAACCGGCCCCCGAAAATCCCCTATTTGCCCGGGGTCGACGACCAGGTTCGTCATCCCTGCGCATCGTTGGGCAATGTGTGTGTGGGACGTCGCCCGCAATCGGCACCGAGTCGCTCGAGCATGTCCGAGACGTCCGGGGCTTGGGCGGGCTTGGCAATGTAGTACGTGGCGGTGACCTCCTCACTGGAGTGTCCAAGCTGTGCTGCGGCGCTTTTCGTGTCGGTCTCTTCCTTGATGAGGGTGGCCACGGTCTTGCGGAAGGTGTGGGGGTGACCCAGGCGAGGTCGGTGTCGGCGCGGGCCTCACGCCACTGGCGGCGGACGTTGTTGGGCGAGAGCCAGTGCCGCGTCGGGAGGCGAAGATCGCGTCGTGGGGGTTGTTGGCGGCGATGAGCTTGCGGGCCATGATCACGCCGACGGCGAACCGGGGCAGCACGACCATTCGCCAGCCGGCGTCGCTCTTGGTCCAGGGTTGGCGGAAGAAGCCCTGGCCTTTGACGAAGACGAGCGTGCCGCAGATCGTCAGGGTGGGGCGTTCGGCGGCGAGGTCGAGGTCCTCCCATCGCAGGGCAAGGATCTCGCCGATGCGGGCGCCGATCCACGGCGGCTGCTCACCCCTCCTCACGTTCAGACAGAATGATCCTCGTGTCCCGAGGACACGCCCACCATCGTTTCGTTAGGGGTTCTTGGTGTTGGTGTCGATGGTGTAAACCACGTCTGGCCCGACGTCATGGCGGGTGATGCCGGGTACGTCGGGGATGTTAAGCAGTGGTTCGTACGGGGTGCCTTGGACCCGGTCGCGCAGCAGGACGACGCTGCGGATGCCGAGCTGGTGCAACCGATCCAAGGCCTGCTCGCTGGGGAAGGTCGCCATAACGTCGCGGATCGCCTGACGGTTGGGTGTGGTGTAGCTGGCCGCACCGTTGACCATGGTGGGAAAGCCGTCGGTCGACCAAAGTAGGACGTTGAGGTCGATGCTGTCGTCGGACGGCAATACCATGATGGGAGCGTGCGCGGAGGCTAGCGCCATCGCGGCCGGTTTGGCTGGGGTTTGGGGGTGGTTCAGGTCAGGTAGGCCCTCAGCTAGCACGAGGACCAGCAACGGAACGGTCAGTAGCCGTGCCTCTCTCACCGACCATGTCGGCTCGGCGCCCCTGCGAGCCACCTCGGCCAGGTGAGTAACCAGGCCGGCCGCGAGGATGGCCAGGCAGAGAGTGGGCCACAAGATCAACCGGCCTGGTGTACGGGATCCATCGAACCCGGGCACGTAAAGATAGAGCAGGCGGTAGATCGGCCCGTTCGTGCCCAGCGCGAACAACACTCCGACGACCGCCCCAAACAGCAGCAGAAGTCGTTGCACCGGTGACCAGCGGGATAGGAACAGGCCGGCGAAGGCCAGTAGATACAGTGCATACCCGCATAGCAGCACTTTCTCAGTCGGTGCGCCACCAAGAGCGGTGCGGGCGTCGTTGTGCAGGGTGCCCCAGGGCAGCGAGGACTGCGGAGCTACGAGAAGTCCGCGCAGTGTCGGGGAGAAAAACGCGACGTAGTCCCAGTCCCGGGTGACAGCTGGGTTGAGCTCGCGCACGTGTTGGTACGCGTATGCGAAGTATCCGGTCACCGCGGTGAAGACCAGCCCGCCGATCAGATCACCGACGATCAGCCGGCGGCTAAGGGGTGGGCGGTGGATCAGCCAGGCTGTCAGTGTGATCAGGCAGAGGGCGGCGAGAACGTATACGAATCCCAGCCCCACGCCGAAGCCTAAGCTGACCTGCCAGGCCGCAACCAGCCAGCCAGCGAACGCCCAGCCCGGCCGGACTCGTTCGGCAAGGTAGCCACGGGTGAACGAGAGTCCGTGGCCGCGCGCCAGCATCGCCAGGGCCAGAGTGATACCACCGGTGGAGAGAATATTCAAATGGCCGTCGTGGCCGTAGCGCCAGGGCGCGTAGGCGAGGGCGGCCCCGGCTACCGCGGCGGCGACCTTATTCGCGCCAAGTTGGCGCAGGAGCGCGTAGCCGCCGAGAAAGGCGAGTGCGAAAGCCAGCACGAACAGGATGTTGTAGCGCAGCACGGCGCCGACTACACCGCTGCCTATCAGCCCTGCCGGGGCATAGCCGAGCAGGGTGTCGTTCAGGGCTAGGCCGTACTTGTCGGGATAAAAGGCGTTGGTATCCCACAGGCCACGCAGACCGTGGGTGAGTGCGTGGCCACCCCATCCCACCAGCCATGCTTGGGCCGTCGGGTCAGCCGCGTCACCGACGATGGTGTGGGCCGGGTCGGCGATCGGCACAGTCTTGGCGCCGGCAGTCATCACGCGAATCGCGTACGGCGGAATCAGCCAGATCATCGCGACAGCGAGGAGCACCGAACCGAGGCCCGCGATGCTCAGTTCCCGCCGATGGGCCCCACGTGTCAGCCAATCCCTCGTGCCTCGACCGGCGCGCGCGAGTCGGCCATTTTTTCCAGGCTCGCTGAGAGTGACGGCTGATGTGGGGCCTCCTGCCGGTGGCTCTCCCTGCGTCATCACATCAACCCTCACTTTAGAACCGCCGCAGTAAATCATGAGCAGGGCGACGCATAGAGTCAAGACATCGATCAATGCCGTTCCGGTAGCCGGGACTGCTCGCGATCGCGGCGGTGGTTTCGGGATCGAGCCGCGTCGTGGAGATCGTCGAATGGGCCGCCGACCTGCCGGAGCGGTGTGGGAGCGTCCCGGTGCAACCCGCGACGCGTTCACCGGTGTCCGGCGGGTGCCTGACGACAGCACCCTGTCCCGGGTACTGACCGGTATCGACGCTCCTGCACGTCGCCCATGAGTGGACCGATCTGCGAGGGGTCCCTTCCGACACACAGCGGCGCGATCACGTCGTCGATCGCCGTGCGGGTCACCGGCAGGCCGACGAACCCGAAGGACTCACCCCAGGCTTCCAGCCCGTCGTCGGTGGTCACCCGAGTCAACAGCGTGTCCACCACGTTCAGGCCTCTCGGGCCCAGGCCGAAGCCGCGGACTCCACACCGCGCTTGAACGGAATACGCAGCGGAAATGTCTTGATCTCGGCGATGGCCACGTTGGCTCCCATGAGCCATTTTCATCGTGACGGTGGAGGTCACGGTCGAAGATCGAGGACAGCAAGGGCGTCTTCGACGACACGGTGGATCTCGACGATCTCGTCGACGAGGCGAACAAGTGCCCGTGCAACGGACCGAACAAGGACGGCGACTTCGAGTGTGAGGCGAAGGCCGACAAGCCGGTCGGCCGGACGTCGAAGGACAGTGGTGCAGAGATCACGAGTTGTTACCTGGTGGTTCAGGACAGGTGGGGCGGCGTGCGAACGAGGTACCCGATTCCCTGCAAGGACTGACGACCGTAAGGTTGGCCGGCCGGGGTGTGTAATGCCCTGGCCGGCCAGTTCGTGAAGGAGGCGCGGCGGTGGGGCTCGATGTGTATCTCGAGAACCAGGTGCACGAGCAACGCTATGCCGGCGTGGAAGCAGGCTCCTCGCTGCAACGCCTGGTGGCGGCGAGCGACCGGGAGCGGCACCACCTGGTGTCGAGGATCGATTCCTACGGCGACACCATGATCAACCTGATCCAGCTGCCGCAGCTGACCGCGGAGCTGGACGAGATCGCGAGCCGCAAACCGGAGCTCCGGGTCGACGTGCAGGCGCTGAGGGCGCTCATCGAGGAGGCGACCCGGGCGCGCGGATATCTCTGGATCTCCGGTGACTGAATCCGCGAGGCAGTCGATTTACTCGCCGCAGCCGCCGACGATCTGGACACCGCGATGGAAAGGATCCGCAGCCTGGCGTACGCGATCCTCGACGGCACCCTGATCCTGATCGACCGGGTCGCTGATCAGAAGCCCTACTACTCCGGAAAGCGCCGACGTCACGGCATGAACGTGCAGGTCATCGCGGACACGGCCGGCCGGCTGCTCTGGGCCTCCGCGGCGCTGCCAGGCTCTGCCCACGACCTGACCGCGGCCCGCACCCACGGCATCATCGACGCGCTGAGCAGCGCGAACGTGATGACCCTTGCCGACAAGGCGTACCACGGCGCCCGCGGGAGCATCCGCACGCCGTTCAAACGCCACCGGTGTCGGCCGAAACTGTCCCGCCGACAGAAGGCTGTCAACCGCGCCCACGCCCGCATCCGCACCCGGGGTGAGCGCGCCAACGCCATCCTCAAAACCTGGAAGGCCCTGGTCAAGCTACCCTGTTGTCCCCGCCGCGCCACTGCGATCGTGCAGGCCATCCTTGTGCTTCAGCACGTCGAAGCCAACCGCTACGCAGGATGAAAATGGCTCCATGTTGACCTGACCAGCGGAGAAACGGTGGAAGCGGCCTCACTGTTTCCGCGGATCGTTGCGGGCGTCGACGTACTCCAGGGAAATGGGACCGATTGCGGTCACCTGCGTGACGTACTCACCAGATTTCGCCCAATGAAAATGGGGGGTTCCTCCTGGCAGCACCACGACCGCGCCCGGCGGGTAAGCCTGCAACTTCTCGTCGCCGAACTCATCGCCCAGACCAACGTAGAAAATCCCGGAGACGACCGTGTAGACCCGGTCTTCCTGGTGCCGGTGCGGCATCAGTCTCTCGCCCGCAGGCAGCTTGACCCGCACCACGAAAGGCTCAGGCTTCGATGCATCACCCACCACGACGGCGAGACGGGCCGCCGGCGGGAACCCCGTGAACGGCTGCGATGTCAGGCGCGAGGGGTCTTCGGGGGACGGCGATGGGTTTCGAGGGTGTCGGCCGTGTTGACGAGGGTGAGCACTACGGCGGTCGTGACCAGGACCGCCAGGCCGGGCAGCAGGGACCCGAAAGGGACTGCCACTGCCAGCACCAGCGCTCCGGCCAGCCGGCGGACGGACAGCAGCCCGAAGGCCTCGCGCTCGGCCCAACTCTGTGCGAGGAGGAACAGCGCCGCTCCGCCGAGCATGATGACCGCCAGAGGCATTCCACCTCGATCGGTGGGGTGGGCGATGACCAGCTCGAATCCGACTGCGGTCGTCAGCACGCTGGCGACTGTAACCAGGTGGGTGTAGGTCGACGACTCGCCGAGTCGTCCCGGGGACTGCGCGACGCGGATTGCCTCGGGCAGCATGTGGCCGGCGCGGTGGAAGTAGATCCGCCAGAGCAGCACGGTGACGACGAACGCTATCGCGAAGGCGGCGACCTCGGCGACGGTGGTGAGTTGGTTGGCGCTGGAGGTCAGGCCGATGATCAGGATCGACTCGCCGAGGGCGATCAGGAATACCTGTTGGTAGCGCTCGACCAGGTGGACCCCGTTGAACTCCCACTGGTTCACCCGGGAGGCGCCGCGCCGGGGTATCGGCCAGCCGGTGACGAACCCGACGAACTCGATACCCAGCGCGATCGCCCAGACCGTAGGGCGAACCTGCTCGCCCACCACGGCGCCGACGAGCCAGGGCACGGCGGCAACCGCCGTCCAGATCGTGATCCGGGTGGTCACCTTCCGCCGCGGATGGCCCCGTAACGCCAGGGTGAGCAGGAGCGGCCGGCCGAGTTGGATGGTCACGTAGGTGCCCGCGAAGGCCACGGCCCGGCTGCCGAACGCGTGGGGCATGGTGATGGCCAGCATCAGCACGCCGAGCATGATGATGATTACCAATGCTTGGACGAATGCCTGCTCGGGGTCGTAGAGGCTGGTGACCCAGGCGGCCAACATCCAGATCAACCAGAGCGCCAGGAAAAAGAACAGCGACTCGACGCCGCCCGCCACCACGTCGCGTTCCGGTTCGCTGGCGGTCACCTCGCTGATCAGCCGCTGGGAGACTCGAGTGAGGGCGAAGACGAAGGCCAGATCGAAGAAGAGCTCGAGGAACGCCGCCCGGGATGACGCACGCGGATCCCGCAGAAGCCGTGCCGTCCACACGTCCGACATTCTGGACACCCCTCCGGCACTAACGATCATCCGGACTTCGGGTTGCTAGCGGAGGCCGTGGAGCCGGTGGCAGCGCGGCCGAGGTTGGCGCCGCCGAGGTCCGGAGAGTCAGCTGCGCTCAACCGGCGGGGTCGCAGGGGCCAGGTCCATTTCTTCTCCACGTTGGACACCAGCACCAGCACCGGCATCGTCCTGGCCCAGGTCACCATCGCCGCGAAGTCGAGCGAGATCCCCGCGTTCGCGCCGCTGCTCGACGCGGTCGAACAGGTGCTGGGCAGCCTGACCGGCTGCTGATCATCGCCGACGCCCTGCACACCGCCCACCGCGCGTCGACGCCGCATTCTGCGCACCGGCCGTGTTGGACGAAGACTCCGGAAGAGGTCGTGCGCCAGGCAATACGCCGGGAACCCATTGGTCGGCTGCAGCCGGAGACCTCGTGATTGTCGGATGGGGATACGACGCATAAGCGGGGCGTGACGCGGGCACAGGGCAGCGGACGGTCCGCAGCCACAAGACCTCCGCCGCCGGCACCACTGCTACTTCGGCGGTCGTACCACGAGCGCACGATGAAGGACTTCATGATGACCGCTACCGCCCACGAAGTTGCCGAGACCTTGAACCGGGCGTTCGACGAGCCGTCCATGACGATGACGATCCTCCTCGCCGACGTCATCCCGGCGCTCGCTGAGTTCGACCAGGAGGCCACGACTGCCGCCGACCCGGACAGCTACCGCGACCGGATCGTTCTGAACGACGGCAGCATCATCCTGTATGACCCCCGTACCGAACGTTGGACTGTCAGCAGCACCGACGAGGTCGCCGCATCCGACCAGCGACGCCTGACGTCACCTTGAGGAGATCTTCGAACGCCACGGGCGATGGCGAAGCGTTGCGTCTGCAATGCGTGTGGCCAGGTCGAAGAGCCTCACCGAGGTGCTGCTCGCTGACGAGGGTCGACGACCCGCTGAGCCATTGGGCTGACCGCCGGTGCTCGACCGGGCCCAAGGCTCAGACGTCGCCGTGACCGCCCCGGACGATAGGTAGGTCCGTGGGGAACGCGGCCCAGATGTGCTTGGCGTGCTCCGTCAAATACCAGCAGACCTCTACTGCCGGCGAACGAGCGATGTGAGCCCTCGGCCCCCGACGTCGGTGACCTCGACGGCGGGCGGCTCGGGCAGAGGCTTCTGGTCCTGATCTGCGACGTCGACGATGATGACGCCTTCCGCTTGTAACAGGCGCACCACGGCCGGCGGTCGGCCGTGACGCAGTGGGTTGCTGGTCTGGACGCATCCGGTGCCTGTTCAAGGCGTAGTGGGGTACGGGAGGTGCCTACTGATCGTCGCAGATCTGCTGGTGGGGTCGCGTATCCCAGGACGATCTCGCGATCCGGTGTCCATGCTTGATCGCGCATATGCTGCGACTCGTGAGTGAGAGGGCGACGAGCGGTATGGATCTTGACGAGGTGTTGCTCGCGGTCGAGAAGGCTGCCCCGGTCGACGCGGTTCAGGCGGTGACCCGCAGCATCGGGGTGAACCTGGATGCGTCATGGGTGTCGTTTCTCGTGGCGGACATGAGTGGTCGTGCCCTGGTACGGCTAATCCACGTCCCGATCGGAGGCGTGTCCGGCGGTCGTCGGCAGGACCAGGATGCCGCGATGGTGCTGCCGTTCGACGGTGGCCCTCAGGAGCAGGCGCTGCGCGCGCAGCAAGTCCTGGTTGAGTCCGTCGGTGACCAGTTCGTGGTGCGGGCACCGGTCACCCAGCGCGGGGAGGCCATCGGACTGTTGGAGATCGCGCTGTCGGCGGCGCCGAGTGACGCAGCTGTGCAGCGGGTGTCGCGGGCCGCCCACACGCTGGCATTCGTGGTGATCGCGAATCGTCGGCACACCGATCTGTTCGAATGGGGCCAGCGAACGACGCCCTTCACCTTGGCTGCGGAGATTCAGCGGCGGCTGCTACCCGAGGCGTTCACCTGCGAAGCCGACTCGTTCACCCTGTCGGCATGGCTGGAACCGGCAGCCAGCATCGGCGGGGACACCTTCGACTACAGCCTCGCCCGCGATCTGCTGCATCTGAGCATCACCGACGCCGTGGGCCACGGTGTGCACAGCGCGCTCACCGCGACCCTGTGCGTCAGCGGGTTGCGCAACGCTCGCCGTCGCGGCGGTGCCCTGCTCGAACAGGCAGAGGCCGCGAACCAGGCAATCATCGACAACACTCCGGCAGCATCCACCTTCGCTACCGGCCTTCTCGGCCGCCTTGACCTGTCAACCGGCATCCTCGATGTTGTCAACGCCGGGCACCCCGCACCGATCCTGGTCCGCGACGGGGACGCGCAGCCCCTGGCGCTGACAGTGAATCGGCCTTTCGGTGTGCTGCGTGACAAGCCCTACCGGGCGACCCAGCTCCCGTTGCGGCCCGGGGACCGCCTGGTCCTGCTCACTGACGGCATGTTGGAACGAGGTGCCGCCGAGCTCGACCTGTCCGCACGACTACCGCACCTGACCGAGCTGCACCCCAGAGAAGTTGTCCGGGTCCTCGGCGATCTCGTCCTCGACATTGCCGGCCCTGTCCTGCCCGACGACGCTTGCCTCCTGGTCCTCGACTGGCACGGCGGCCACGGCGACACCCGCTCCACCGCCGCGGGTGCCGACCCCCATCGAGCCAGCACTGCCCACCGCGAACCTGAGCCGGATGTACCGGCTGGTGACTGACGCGGGGCTGTTCGGAGAGGCGACCTAGGCGCCCGCGCCCGCGCTCGCCGCGCTGCGCCGGCCGACCCTGGCCGTCTTCGGCACTGACGACCCACGGGTCCCGGCGACCGAGAGCTCCGAGCTGTTTCGGCGTACGGTGTCCGCGCCACTGTCGGTGTGGCTCCTGTCGAGGCGCATTCCCTGCGGCTGCTCAATCTGCAGGGACGGCTGGCCGACTCCCTGGTTCCCGGCTGTGCGGATCTGGTCGGCCCGGACCGTCGCCACCGTGACGCCGGCCAGCGCCACGATCAGTCCGGTCCCAAAGGCCACATGGTACGGCCACGAATGGGTGCCGATGGTGAACCACGGCGGGGGAGGTGTTCGTTGACGAGCAGGCTCGCGAGCCAAGGGGCGCCGTAGGAGCCGAGCACGCAGCCGGCGGTCGAGGCGAGCACACTCACCGCTGCCGCCTCCATGAACATCATGGACTGTCAGCGTCGCTACGATGCAGCCGCATTTTGCAGCGTGCCCCGCCGACGATCAGGTTCCCTACACGGTCGATCTCGGTGAGCCTCTGCAGGACAGAACGTTGGTGGATGGCCGCTGTCTGGCTGACGGGGAAGCGGCAACGACGTCCTTCTGCGCCACTGGCCCCACGCGCTTCAGGCCGTAATGCCCATCTGGGCGCGTCTCCCCTGGCGTCCCGCAACGCACTGACATGCCGCGTCGCGCGGTTGTCGCCTCGCGATCATCAAGCGTCGTCCGAGGCCACGACGTCAAGCGTTACCCGGCGCAGGACAGCGAGTGCCGGGCTCCACTTGATCCGTTACACATCAACTTCACTTGAAGGGTGACAGTTGGCCGGCTCTCTCCGCGTTCGGCTGTCACGTTGCGTAACTGGCGTGCCGCCTATCGCCGGGGCAGGCGATCCTCGACACCGGTCGAGACGCGCGATCGGCGGCAGAAGAGTGTGTCGACGGCTCCACACTCTCGCGGCCGTTTGTGATCAGTGTGCAACGACGACGGTGCGTACGACGCCATCAGCAGGTCTCGGATGCTCGGTCGAAAGCCTAACCAGATCACACCCGGTAGTACTGCACGACGCAGAACTCGTTGTCCTCGGGGTCGGTCATGACGAGGACTGCGCCCTCTTGGTAGTCATGCCGTTCACCTGTCCACCGCCCGCCCAACATCCCGATCCGATCGACCGCTTCGTCAACGTCGGTAACGGCGATGTCGAGGTGTAGTCGCGTCTTGCCGGCCTTGGGCTCCGGGACCGGCTGGAATGTCAGCACCGGGCCGCCCCCGGCGACAGTGACGCGCCGCCAGCCGGGAAGAGACTCCGTCACGCGTCCTCCAAGCACCACGGACCAGAAGTCAGCCAGTCGCTGCGGATCCCGGCAGTCGACCGTGACTCCGACAAGTCGGCCCAGTGTCTCCACGACACCGACCATAGCGACGGTGTGCAGCCCGCTCCCACTGGGGCGCACTCATCTCGGCAGAAGCGGATGCCTGACACACCAGCCGTCGTGGACAGTCGGCGTCACGGTCCGTATCCGGCATGCTCAAGGCCGTGTGTAACCCAATAACTGAAGTCACCGTGTAACGCATCAAGCAGAGCACGACAGCGCAGGACACCGAGCCGCCGGCAAAGTTTCTGTACGTCTTCAAGGCGGCCCGCAGCGGGCCGCACGCGCCGCCGCCTAGGCGCGCGTCCGTCACTCCGCTGGCGCAGCGTCACATCGTTTGGACCAGCGATGGCCAAGAACTTTTACTTGTAGTTGTTGAGCTGCATGTCTGAGCCGCACCCGACCGCAACATGAGTCCGTCCGTGGAGCCGCCGGAGGCAGTCGATGATGCTCCTCTCTCAGCGGTTCCGGCTGGGGCTGTCCCGGTTGCCGCGACCTGCCAGGCCGTACGCGACGGCCCCGATCAGCAGCCCGACGATGGCTCCCATCAGGCCGGTGCCCAGCGCCGAGTCTCCTGCCTCGTACCCGTCGCCGCCCAACCAGCCCCAGAGCGCCCCACCGAGCGCTCCCAGGACCAGGCCGACCAGCGGGAGGCTTTTCCTCATACCCACCATAATGATGTCCCCGCCAGCGGAGGGCTAGCGTCGCCCGCCGAGGAACGCGCGTGCGATTGGCGCGCCCGGTCCGTGCCCGACGCAGCGGCCAACACGGGGCACACCGTTACCCAGCCGGTCCTGCAATCGATGCCCTGTAGCTGTGTCTCGCGTGACGTGACTACCCACCGTACGAATCAAGGCGCTTCCCAAGCTAGTGCTCTACCGTCCCACCAGCGGTCAGGGCTGCTGCTGGGCTCGCCTCGCCAAGACGAAGTCCGCATAGTCATCCCCGGCAACCCCGTGGTTGACCCACCGATTTGGGTTCGCCTCGGTGTCCTGCTCTGCCAGCCACAGTGCCTCGGCCGGGTCTTGAAAGTGGCCGATCGCGCGGCCGTAGCCCGTGTCGTCTTCGTCTTCGGGGTCGAGGGGCGGGAACGCGGACAAGTCGTGGTAGTCCTCGTCGTCCAGGTCCTGTACGTCATGGACGGACACGTTGTACCCGTCCTGCCAAGGCCAGACCGCAACCCAGCGGATGCCTCGCTCGCGTCCCAGGGTGATGGGTCCGACGAACTGCTCAACGCCTTTCCTGCGGGCGAGTGCGCCGAGGACGAACGGCCGGGTGAGGTGACGCATGCTGGGAGGCTATCCCGGCTGCGCATGAGTCGAGCTGGGTGACTAGCTGAGTGACGACCGGCACCGACATCGGCGGACAGCCGTGGACGCCTGAAGACTTCTCTCGCCGCTCACCTGCCGTAGGGGAGCAGGTCGGGCAGTTGTGTTGGTTGCCTGGGGATCAAGGGGTCGTCGGTTTGAATCCGACTGTCCCGACGGGACAAAGGGCCCTGACCAGTGGAAACGCTGGTCAGGGCTTTAAGTTTGTTATGGAATTTTGAACCGCCCCCCGAAAACCCCCCCGATTACCGGGGTCGCAACCAGGTTTGTCATCCATACGCATCGGTGGACAGGGCGGGTGCGGGAGGTTGCCGCCTCCCGTGGTCGGTGCCCAGTCGCTCGAGCGCCAGCGGCCTGCTGCCGGGCATCTCCGCCACGCCCCTCGCCCCGCAGGGCAGCGACGACCGGATCCAGTCTGTCGAGAAACAGTCGGTCTCGATCTCGTCGCGCACGAGCGCGTGGATCATCTCGTCGCTGCCACCTACCCGACCGGGGCGGACTTCGGCAGTCGGATTTCACGGCGGTCGATGAAACCGTTGTTGGGCGATGACGAATCTGTTAGCTTTTCCAAACCTCGATGAGAGAGCGCTCTCCCGAGGGTAGAGGTCAAAGAAGATGACGGCGCTGCACCCCCGACCAGGCACCGTCAACAGCCGCCCACGTCCACCCGACCCCACCCCCACCCCCCATCACGGCGCCGCGCGACCTTCACATAGGCGCGACGTGGCGACGACCCTCCATCGCCGGGACAGACGCGGCACCGCTATGCGCGCGTCCCGGGACCTACCCACGCGGCGCCGCCTACCGCGGCCACGTTCGAGACGTGATCGGCGCACGTTTCGGCTGCTTCCTCACGAGAGGTAACCAACCGATCATGATTCGCAGAGTGCTGCTAATCGTCGCTCTTGTACTGGCCGGGATGGGCGTCAACGTCGCCCCGGCATTCGCGGCCGACTTCTCGGTGCTGGTCTTCAGCAAGACCGCGGGGTTCCGGCATGACGCGATCCCCGCAGGGATCAGTGCGATCCAGCAACTGGGCGCGCAGGGCAACTTCACGGTCGAGGCGACCGAGGACGCCGCCCAGTTCACCGACACGAACCTGGCCAGGTTCAGAGCGGTCATCTGGCTGTCCACGACCGCCGACGTGCTCGACTCGACCCAGCAGGCCGCGTTTGAGCGCTACATCCGCGCCGGCGGCGGCTATGTCGGCGTGCACGCGGCCTCCGACACCGAATACGACTGGCCCTGGTACGGCAACCTCGTCGGCGCCTACTTCTCCAGCCACCCCGCGATCCAGCCGGCCACCGTCCGCATCGAGGACACCGCCCACCCTTCGAACGCGGGCATCCCGGTGAACTGGAACCGCACCGACGAGTTGTACAACTACCGCACCAACCCCCGCTCGCAGGTGCACGTCCTCGCGAATCTCAACGAGGCCACGTACACCGGCGGCACCATGAACGGCGACCACCCGATCTCGTGGTGCCGGCCCTACGACGGCGGCCGCTCCTGGTACACCGGCCTCGGCCATACCCAGGAGAGCTACACCGAGGCCAACTTCCGCACCCACCTGCTCGGCGGCATCAGGTACGCCGCGCAGAACATCGGCAACTGCTCGGTGCAGGCTCCCGTCGGCACGTTCAACCAGGTGAACCTGGCCAAGGGCGTGGCGGAGACCGGTGAACCGATGGGCCTCACCGTGCTGCCCAACCGGGGTGTGCTGCACACCTCGCGGAACGGCGTCATCCGGTACACCGACGTCAACGGCAACACCAAGATCGCCCTGACGCTGCCGGTCTACAGCCACGACGAGGAGGGTCTGCAGAGCATCAAGGCCGACCCGAACTTCGCCAGCAACCGCTGGGTGTACGTCTACTACGCGCCGCCGCTCAGCACGCCGGGCGGCGACGCTCCGTCCACCGGCACGGCGGCGCAGTTCGCCCCGTTCAACGGCTCCAACAAGCTGGCCCGGCTCACTGTGCGGGACGACAACACGATCGACCCGGCCTCGCTGGTGACGATCCTCGACGTGCCGACCAGCCGTGGGCTGTGCTGCCACGTCGGCGGTGACATTGACTTCGACGCCGCCGGCAACCTGTACCTGTCCACCGGTGACGACACCAACCCGTTCGATTCGGCCGGTTCCGCGCCGCTCGACGAGCGGGCCGACCGCAACCCCGCCTACGACGCGCAGCGCACCTCGGCCAACAGCAACGACCTGCGCGGCAAGGTGCTGCGGATCAGGCCGGGTGCGACGGGCGGCTACACCATCCCGGCCGGCAACATGTTCGCCCCGGGCACGGCGAACACCAGGCCCGAGGTGTACGCCATGGGCTTCCGCAACCCGTTCCGGATGAGCGTGGACAAGGCGACGGGGGTCGTCTACCTCGGTGACTACGGCCCCGACGCCGGCTCTGCCGACCCGCAGCGCGGGCCGGCGGGCACCGTCTCGTTCGAGCGGATCACCCAGCCGGGCTTCTACGGCTGGCCGTACTGCTCCAACTACAACACCCCCTACCAGGAGTTCACGTTCCCCAGCGGGCCGTCGTCCGGCCCGTACAACTGTGCCGGTGGGCCGACGAACAACTCCCGGAACAACACCGGCATCACCACGCTGCCGCCGTCGCAGGCGGCCTGGCTGCCCTACGGCGGGCAGGGGCCCTGGCGGCCCGAATTGGGTGGGGGCGGGCCCATGGGCGGTCCGGTCTACACCTTCAACCCGGCGCTGGCCTCCGACGTGAAGTTCCCGGCGTCGTACAACGGGAAGGTCTTCCTCGGGGAGTTCACCAGTCGCTGGATCAAGGCGGTCACCCTGAACGCCAACGGCACGGCCGGCGCGATCGAGCCGATCCCGTGGTCCGGGACCGCGATCATGGACATGGAGTTCGGGCCTGACGGCGCCCTGTACGTGCTCGACTACGGCACCACCTGGTTCGGCGGCGACGCCAACTCGGCCCTCTACCGGATCGAGTACAACACCGGCGGCAACCGGGCACCGATCGCGCAGATCAGCGCCACCCCGTCCTCCGGCGCGGCGCCGCTGGCCGTGCAGTTCAGCTCGGCGGGTAGCAACGACCCGGACGGCGACCCGATCACGTACGCCTGGGACTTCACCAGTAACGGCAGCACCGACTCCACGGCGGCCAACCCGACGTTCACCTACCCGGCGAACGGCGAGTACACCGCGACGCTGACGGTACGGGACCCCGGCGGCAGAACCTCGACGGCCAGTACCGTCATCGGGGTCGGCCGACCATCCATCCAACTGATCACACCCGCCGACGGATCCGTGTTCCAGTTCGGCGACCTGGTGCCCTACGAGGTGAGGGTCACCGATCCGAACGCCGGCACCATCGACTGCAACCGGGTCCAGCTCAACTACATCCTCGGCCACGACAGTCACGGTCACCCGATCACCAGCAAGAACGGCTGCACCGGGTCCATCCAGACCACGGTGGACGGTGAACACGACGCGTCCGCGAACATCATCGGGGTGCTCGCCGCGGTCTACACCCCGGTCAGCGGGGTCGCGGTCCAGGACCAGCACGTGCTGCAGCCGCGGACCCGGCAGGCCGAACACTTTGGCACCATGAACGGCGTCCAGCTCGCCGCCAAGCCCAGCGCCCACGGCGGCAACGCCATCGGGTACATCGAAAACGGTGACTGGATTTCCTTCACGCCGTACAACCTGGCCGGCGTCACCGGTATCAAGGCGCGGGTCGCCTCGGCCGGCGTCGGTGGCACGCTGACCGTGCGGGTCGACTCACCGACCGGCCCGGTGGCCGGCACGGTGCAGGTCGCCCCGACCGGTGGCTGGGAGACGTGGGCCGACGTCACCGGGACGATCAGCCCACCGGCCGGAACACACCAGCTGTACCTGGTGTTCACCGGCGGCGCGGGATCGCTGTTCGACATCGACGACTTCACGTTCACCTCCGGCACCACGCAACCGCCATCGGGGAACCTGGCGTTGAACAAGCCGGTGACGGCGTCGAGCACGGAGTCCGGCGCATTCCCGGCCTCGGCGGCGGTCGACGGTTCGCTGACCACCAGGTGGGCGAGCACCTTCAGTGATCCGCAGTGGATCCAGGTGGACCTCGGCCAGTCGACCTCCATCGACCGGGTCAAGCTGACCTGGGAAGCGGCGTACGGCTCGGGGTACCAGATCCAGACGTCAGCCAACGGGACGACGTGGACCACGGTCCGGACAGTCACCGGTGGCGACGGTGGGGTGGACGACAACACCGCGCTGGCCGCCACGGGTCGTTACGTGCGGATCAACGGTACGGCCCGCGCCACGGCCTGGGGATATTCGTTGTTCGAGTTCGAGGTCTACGGGGGCGGCGTCGTACAGCCGCCCTCGGGCAACCTGGCGTTGAACAAGCCGGCGACGGCGTCGAGCACCGAGGCGGTCGCCTACCCGGCCTCCGCTGCGGTCGACGGTTCGCTGACCAGCAGGTGGGCGAGTGCCTTCGCCGACCCGCAGTGGATCCAGGTGGATCTCGGTCAGTCGTACCCCATCAACCGGGTCAAGTTGACCTGGGAGGGGGCGTACGGCTCGGGGTACCAGATCCAGACGTCAGCCAACGGGACGACGTGGACCACGGTCCGGACGGTGACCGGCGGCGACGGTGGGGTGGACGACAACACCGCGCTGGCCGCCACGGGTCGTTACGTGCGGATCAACGGTACGGTCCGCGCCACGGCCTGGGGATATTCGCTGTTCGAGTTCGAGGTCTACAGCTGATCGGGTAGACCGCGCACGATGGGGCGCAGGGACCTTCGAAGGTTCCTGCGCCCCTGGTCTGTCCCGGCCGTCGCCACATGACGGGCGGCGGTGGCCGGTGCCGCTTCGATCTCTCACAGCCGTCTCGCGGACGGTCGGGCATGGGCCGGCAGAGGTCCTTGACTCTGAGACGTCGAGTGTGGAAGGCCGGGACCTGTGCCACGGCTACGGAACAGTAGTGCCGCGAGCGCGGGGAGGGTGGCGGCGACGGCGATCGTCGCCCACGGCCCAGCGCCGGTGACCAGTACTCCACCTGCGGCGTAGGCCAAGGATCCGGCCAGCCCGTTCGCGGACGCCAGCCAAGCGAACGCGGTCAGCCGATGCCCGCCCGTCAGGTTCTCGCTCAGATCGGTCAGCAGGGCCGCTGCCGCCGGGGTGATGAACACGCCGGCGAGGAACGCCAGCGGGTACAGGGCCGGAGCGGACCGGGCGGCGAGCAGCAGGGCGAACCCGACAGCGCTGCCGAGCAGCAGCAGCCGGACCTGCCGGCGCACCGGCGCGCGCCACGACCGCGACCCGTACCACAATCCACCCACAACACTGCCCGCCGCCCACGTCGCGAGCACTGCCCCGCTGGCGGCCGAGGAGCTGAACGTGACCGCGACCGCGATCAGCGCGACCTCCACAAGACCGATCGCGGCCATCTGGACCGCCGCCACGCCCAGCCACGGGGAAAGCCGGATCAGCATCCGGCGGTCCGCAGCCTGCTCCGGCGCGTCCGGCAACGACTCCGGCGACGGGACGCGACGCTGCTGGATCAGCAGGGTGGTGGCGCCGGCAATCGGGAGCAGCGCGGTTCCGGCCAGGGCAGCCGTCGGGCTGCTCAAGACCACGACCAGCCCGACGAGGGCAGGCCCCAGTACGAACAGCACTTCAGTGCCCACGGTGTCCAGGCCGTACGCGGCGATGCGTTCCTGCGGGTCCTCGATGCTGGTCGCGATCGTGGCTCGCAGCGTTGCGCTCAGCGGCGGGATCGCCGCACCGGCCAGCACGACACCGGCCCAGAAGTTCCACGACTGCCACGGCAGGACGATGACTAACAGGCCGGTGCTGCTCAGGATCCCGGCGATCAGTAGGACGAGGTTGCCGTAGCGCTCGGCCAGCCGGGCGATCAGCGGCCCGCTCAGGCTCGCGCAGAGTCCGTAGGTGGCGGCGGCCGCGCCCGCAATGGCGAACCCGCCGTACCGCTGGTTGGCCAGCAGCAGGATGAGCAGCGGTGACATCGTCTGGGCTAGCCGTGCGACGAGTGCGCCGATCAGGGCCGCCAGAATCTGCCGGTTCGCGACCACTGCGGCGTAGCGGCGCAGGCCCGTCGTCTCGTTACCGGTCATTCGGCAGTCTCCGTCCCTGGTGCGGTCTGCGCGAAGCCGCGCACGGCCAGCCGGACCGGGCCGCGTCCGTCGCAGCGGGTCCGGCCCGCCTTCTCCACGTGGCGGCGGGTGATTTCCTCGACCGCCTCGCCCCAGGCTTCGAGTTCGGCGGGTGTCATGAGGACGGTCCGGGTGTGCACGGTGGTACTCGATGCCCAGTCGTCGCTCCCTGCCAGCGGTGACGCCAGGAAGCTGAGGAAGAGCCTGAGGTCGTGCCGGGCCGCGGCGCCGATCGCGTCCGTGCGGGCGCTGTCGGAGTCCGCGCCACCGGTCTTTCCTGGCAAGGGCGTCCGTACCTCGTCGAAGCGGCGTTGCCAGGGTCGCTGCCGGGTGTCTTCGGCAAGTGGAGAGCCCTGCTCCACTAGGCCCTGTTTGGCGAGCACGTGCAAGTGGTACGAGCAGGACTTGGGAGAGAGTTTGAGCTGCGCCGCGCATTCCGAGGCGGTCAGCCGGTCGTGGACGCGGAGCAGATCCAGGATCCGCAGCCGCGCGGGATGAGCCAGCGCGCGCAGCCCTTCGACATCTGTGACAGATGTGGAAGACATGTTCCGAATCTAACCGCAGCGCCGGATCCCCGCCACTGTTCGGCTGCGGCGGCAGGGCCAGCGATCAGGGTGACGCCAATCCGGCGACGGGGCCTGGGCCAGAGCCGGTGACGTCTGAGCGGCCACGGCGGGACCGCCGAGGCCGGAGACGAGTCTGGCCCAGACCTGGCGGTAGCCGGACTCGGCGAACAGGCCGACGGCCAGCAGCAGGTAGACCGCGACTCGTGACGGCAGGCCCCGGATCCGGGTCTGTGTCGTGCCGGTCGTGGCGAGGACGTCATCGACCATCTCGAACAGCACCACCTGCGTCAGCTCGAAGGGTGTCTTGTGAGGACAACCCCTCTTTAGCGGGAGTTCCGCTGTTCCATATGCATCGACACATCCGCTTGACATCTCGCCGCAACTGCTAACTGCGCCGCATTGGACATAGCGGTCGTCGTCGTGGGCCCTCTGCTGGGTTTGGCCGACGGCAGGCGCAGCGGGCCGTGGTGAGTGACGAGGTATCGGAAGAGCGGAATGGAGGGCGCAGAGGCTGTGAGTGCAGGCCTTCGCCATGTCATACCTCAGCCGCGTCACCGGTGCCGGACCGGCTACAACCGTTGCCGGGCAGCCGGCGGAGCGCGGCGTTACGTCTGGACAGTGAGCCGTAGCCTGCACGATCGTAGCGACGCGGCGTGGAGGTCAGGCGGTGTACATCGACATCGACGTGGGGGCCTGGGGGCCGCCCTGCTCGCGACAGGCGGTGCCGGAGTGGCGGTTTGGTAGGCGTTCAGCGAGTCCCGGACAACCCGGGCCCACTGCGAGTCACGAGCGTGTGCGGTGGCTGCGGCTAGCACCGGGAGCGTAGGTGGTTGTCTCGGTACCACGAGCAGACCTTTGTCACACCGGGCACCTCCGCCAGGTGTCGCCGGAGCCGCTCCTGCCCGTCTGCGGGAAGGTTGGAGCGGAATTGGATGGTGATGGTGGGGCCTTCATCGTCGCCCGCAGCGTCGACGCGCACGCCACCTTCCACGCCATAGCCGCCCCTGGCGGCACGGTGGACGAAGCGTTCAAACGTCGGCTCGGTCACCGTGAACTCGGAACTGGTGTGGACAATGAACCCGACCGGCGGGGACGTCAGCGCCGGGTAGATTCCCCCGGCCAGCGCCACGCCTGCAACGATTGCCAGCAACACGCCGACGAGCACCGACACACGTGCCCGCCGTGGTGCCCGCCGCGGATCCGCAACCGCAGCCAAGAAAATCAGGGCGGCCGGGAAGAGCATCACGAGGGATGCGCCCACGACCGCCAGGCAAAGCACCAGGACCCCAGCTGCCAGGCAGGCGTATTCGAACGGTTTACGACGCACAGTGAACAGGGGGATCGCTGTCATCACGGCCGGAAGCCACCCCATCCAAACGCCCGATGCGTTGCCCTGCGCGAGGTGCGACCAGCCAGCGGCAAGAGCGGAGGTTAGGAGCGCGGCCACGGCCAAAGCACGAGGCCACGCATGTGCCTCTTCCGTCGTCAGGTTCTGCCTGTTCACGGGAGGCATTGTGTCCTCCAGAGGTCATCAGGCCAAGGGTGCCAGCCGAACGAGGCCCTGCCTCGGGAACCGGGACCGGCGCCAGGGAAGTTCCGCGTGGAGCGGAACTGGCATCATGGCCGCATGCCGAGCGATCTCTGGGTGTCGATGCTCTCGCTGGGTGGCGTGGCCCTCGGCGGCGCACTGTCCTTCGGCGTGCAGCATCAGACCCAACGCTCGGCGGAGCGGGCCGAGGAGCGGCGGCGGGGTCTCGCTCTGGCGGAGGGCCGTCGCGCGGAACGGCTCGCCCAGCTTGAGAGGTTCATCGAGGTGACGGCCGAGGCGGAGCGGTGCGCGTTCAACCGTCCGACGAGCTGGACGGTCGGCGACGATTGGCTCGTCGAGACGCAGACTGTGATGAACCGGGTCTGGGTCTCGGAGCGCCTGATCCGGCTGACGTTCCCGCTCGCGGTGCATGAGGCGGCGCGGGTCTACTTTCTCGACCTCAACCTCGTCGTCTGGGAGGGGCTGCCGGACGGGGAAAGCGTCCGGGACTATCTCGAAGCAAACCGCCTGGCGTTCCTCGACGCGGCGAGGGTGGCTGTCGGTTGAGTGGCGTCAGAGGGCGTGGTGGCCCGCGTCGTGTCGCCGGAGACGGAGTTCCTGGCCGGCATGTGACGCTGCTGCTGGTGACGGTGTCGAGTCTGCTCTCAGTCGTGCTGGCTGTCGTGGTCAACGTCGCGACCGGCGGTGAACTGCCCGAGCCGGTCGCGGCGTACGGATGGCTGGCCTGGCCCACGGTCGCCGTCCTGGCCCTCACCGGGGTCGGTCTCGCCCTGTGGCAGCACCGGCTGGGACAGGCCAGCCAGCCTTCGGCGTCACCGGTTCCCCCGCCTGCGGACGACCCGGCTCCGCTGAGTGAACTTCCGGTCGCGCCCCGACTCGTCGGCCGCGAGGCTGAGCTGGCTGCTGTCGAGGAGCTGGTCGGGGCGGGAGCGCAGGTCGTCGTCATCTCCGCAGCGGGGGGCACGGGAAAGTCGGCGCTGGCCCTGTCGTACGCCCACGGGGTCCGTGAGCACTTCCCGGACGGCCAGTTGTACGTCGCCCTGGGCGGCGCCAGTGCCACTCCCGTGCCACCACAGGAAGCCCTGATCCGGTTGCTGCGGGCGGTCGGCCGCGACGCTGAGGAACGGCGGGGCACGCTTGACGAGTTGTCCTCGCGCTTCCGCTCAACGGTCGCCGACCGACGGCTCCTCGTCCTGCTCGACGATGCCGTCGACGCGGCGCAGGTGCGACCGCTGATCCCCGCGGGCGCGGGTTGTCTCACACTGGTCACGAGTCGCCGGCTCATCGCCGATCTGCCGGGAGCCGCGGTCCTGACCCTCGACGCGCTATCGCCCGGGCAGGCACTGAAGCTGTTGACCGCCACGATCGGCGCGGACCGTGTCGCGGCCGACCCCTCGGGCGCACGACGGCTGGTCGAGATCTGCGCGGGGCTACCGCTTGCGGTGCGCATCGTCGGATCTCGGCTCCGGGTCCGACCAACCTGGACTCCGTCCGCTCTCGCCGACCGCTTGGCGGACGAGAACCGTCGGCTCGACGAGCTGCGGCTGGGCGACGGGGCAATCAGGTCTACCTTCCAGTCCACGTACGACGAGTTGAGCGACGTGGACCGGCTGGTGTTCCGGCGAGCCGGGGCGCACCCGGGTGTGGTGTTCGGCGTCGAGTCGGCGGCCCGTCGGTGCGGACTTGATCGACGGATCGTGCAGGATGCCCTGGACCGGCTGGTGGACGCCTTCCTGATCGAGGCGCCGACACCGTCGAGTTATCGGCTGCACGACCTCCTGCGGTTGTTCGCCGCTGAGATGCTGGAGCGGGAAGAGACGCCCGGCGACCGTATTGCCTGCCTGATCCGGCAGCTGGATTGGCTGCGGGACCTGGCCGTATCCGGTGGCGACGTCGCGTATGAACGCGACAACATTCTGGCCGTGCTGCGCACCGCGGTTGCGGAGGGACTCACCGATCAGGCGTGGGCACTGGTGGAGGCGGTGCACCCGCTGCTGACCGCAGCCGACGACCACACTTACCGGCTACAGCTGTGGCGCTCGGCAGAGCGGGCGGCAGCCGATGACCGGAGAAGAGTGCGGGCACTGCGATGGATTTCGCATTCCTACGGACTGGCCGGCGAGGTCGAGCGTGAGCTGACCACCGCGCGGGAGGCCGTCGCAGTCGCCGAGCGACTCGACGATCCGGGAGAGCTGGCACAGACCACGCGCCGGCTGGGCGAGGCGCTGCGGGCGCACGGCCGTCCGGACGAGGCGGAAGGGCAGCTGCTCCATGCCCTGCGACTCTTCCAACGATCGCACGCGGTCGAGGAGGAGATCGAGGTTCGCTCCGCCCTGGGCGTCCTCTACAACACCCTTCGTCGTCCCGAGCGCAGCATCCCCATGCTGGAACGAGCGGCAGCGCTCCTTTCGGCGCCGGAGACAGCCTTGCACGGCTACGTGCACCTGGGGTTGGCTGCAGGACACAAGCTCGCCGGCCACCCGACGGAGGCGTCTGCCCTGACGACGCGGGCCTTCAGCATCGCCGACCGTCTGGGCGACGAGTTCCTCCGCGGATACTGCCTCCACGAGCGTGGCTGGCTCGCCGTGGAGGACGAGCGGCACCGTGACGCCGAGAAGGACTTCCGCGCCATGCTGGAGATCTTCCTACGGATCCGGCATGGCGCCGGGGTAGGCGCGGCGCACCAAGCCCTCGGATCAGTCGCCGAAGCTCAGGGTCGCCGGGACGAGGCGGTCCAGGCGTTCCGGGCGGCGATCGACGAATACGAAAGGCTGGGCAACAGGAACCTCGCCGACGAGGCCCGGAGCGCCCTGTCTGCGCTGGACTTGCCCCGACGATCGTGACCAATACCCAGGGCTGTACCGCCCTGGCAGGCCCATGGGCGTTCCGCGGTGCCGGCAGGGCGTCGGCTCCAAGGCAGCAGCGGCAGGTGGGGAGCCGACGATCGTCAGCCCCCACCTACTCGCCGCATTCGGACAATTGGGCGATGCTGCTGGCGTCAGCGCCCGGTGGAAACGACGTTTGAGGATTTGCCGTTCTGCTCGTCGCGCTTCAGGCGCTTCGCAGTCTGCTTCTCCTTTGTCGTCTTACCCTTCTTCTTGACGTTCGCCTTGCTCGTCGAGTCCTTGGACATGTTCGAACCTCCTGGCGCAGGTCGGTGAACGTGCAGCGTGGTACTCGCCTGATCGCGGCGTGCAGGTGGCGGACGATCCGCGGCGGTCGCGAAGTCCTTCACTGCACGCTGACCCTACGCTGTTCCAGCTCTTGCCGACGCTGAGAAGTGCATCGACGATGGTCGGGCGTAGATCGTGTCGTCCCGCCGACACGAACCCCCATCCCTACGGTAGGCGGGTCGTGATGGGTCGTTTTCTCGGTGACCGTAGGTCCCATGGTGGGGGAGTGGGCTACGGCGGGGTCCTGGCGACGGACTGTCGGCCTGCCCCCGTTCATCCCCCCGAGAAACTCGCCTGCGGCTAACGACCAGTGACAAGAATGCGATGGGTGCCCTTGTCGGAGGGCGATCAAGGCTGAGCTTCGACGGCGTCGCGGCTGCCGCGACGGTGAGCAGTTCAACGTAGAGCTTCCTGGGCCTCGGTGAGGAGGCGGGTGTGGTCGTCGCCTTGGGCGGACGCCGCGTTGTAGACGGCGTCGATCGCGGCTGCCAGTGGGTCGTCGTTGACCAGCGCGGTCAGGGCGGGGAATGCGGCGGCCTGCTGGAGCATCTCGGTGGCACCCTGCGCGCCGAACGCTTTCGGGCTCGGTCCGGGATGGTGGTGCGGGGAACCTCGGGGTCGGACAGCAGCCGGCGGAACGCGGCGGCACCACCCTGTTCGATGAAGGCGCGGGGCAGTGGACGGCTGTCCTCGGCGGCGGCGAGAGCATCGGCGATCCAGCCGAGTTGCTCCAGCCCGGCCACCCGAATCGCGCGGCGGACCGCCCAGCAGGTGGTCCCAGATCAGGCGGAGGGCGACGGCGTGCCGGCCCCGCAATGCCTCGTGTCGCAGCGTCACGCCGTTGGGGCCGGTCGTCAGCCGTACCGTTGTGGGCTCGTCGTTCGGCAGGGTTGTCAGCGGGTCGGGGAAGATCGGTGTGCCGGTTTCTGCGCCCAGCCGCGATGCTCGGTGCCGGCCAGCACGGTGCGCCAGGAGGTCTCCTCGCTTACCGCCCAGATGCATGACGACGCAGCGCTCCGTCCGGCCGCGCTACTGCAGCAACTCGGCGTGTGGATGCTCCGGCGATACCGGACAGACGTAGAGCTGCAGGTTGAACCCGGCGATAGATACCAGGCTCGGCCGCGCCGGGTCCGGGTATACCTCACGCGTGGCGTCGTCTCTGTCCTCGTAGGGGATCCAGCTGTGTTTGCTGTCGTCCCACTCGCTCGAGGCGATCGTCAGCAGCGGCTCGAGCGGTGTTCCGCAGCTCTGGCAGGGCAGCGGACGAGGGTCAGTGAAGCTCCAGGGCGCCCAGCCGCCGACCTTCCAGCCCGGCGCAACGGACAATTCGTACTGGTAGAACGCCGACTCTGCCTGGTCGTACGCGCTTTCCGGGGCAGCGCCGGCTTTCTGCCGAGCGCTCCATTGCTCCACCTGCTCGCGCAGGCCCTGCTCCAGCTCCAGCGGGGCGGGATATTCCGTCACCTGCTCAGGATGGATGAGGCACGGTTGCGGCACGTAACCCTCATGTTGGACCGCAACGGGTTGCGGGGGAGAGGCGACCACGTCGGTGAGCCGGGTCGAGGAGCGCCAGAACAGCGCCGTCTTAGGTATCTGCTGCTCGGGGTGGTCGAATGGGCACCACAGCACCTGCAACATGTCCGCCTGCTCGGGCACACGTAGCTGGGGCACGTCGCGAAGATAGAGCTGGGCGACGGGCAGCAACGCCACTGGCTCCTCGGGCCAGGGGCGGCCACGATCAATACGGTCCACGACCTCCTGCTCCTGCGGCGTGAACAGCATGTCACCGGCAGGACGCTTGTTCGCCGCCGTCATGAGCTGCCGCAGCAGTCTCACATCCTGCACCGTTGTCGCCGGTCGGCTGTCCGGCTGGTGCGGACCATCGCAGAACGGCCACGCCTCGCTGACCGGCCACAGCAGCGGCCCGCCGACCGAGCTGCCGCGGACAGACGGTGAGCCGGGACGTGGGTGCAGACGTGTCGTCGTGCGTGCCAGCGGCACCAGTTGCGGGAACACCACCGCGATGTCGGCCGGCCGTGGCGGGGTGCTGCGGGGGGCGCCGGCTGCTGATGGCCCGGGACCGTCAGTTTCCAAGGTTGACCACCGCTCCGTTAACCGTCCGAGTGTTGGGCACGATACTGCCGCTGAAAAGGGGCTGTGTCGTGCCGTCGGCCCTCTGGACGGTAGCGCTCATGGTGACCGACGTCGGGATGGTGCTGGTGGCGTCGCGGTACTGCGCTGTCACCTCGTAGTACACCGCCTCGCCGGCGTCCAACCGTCCCACCGCTGTCTGGGCGGTCTGCTCATATGTGCGCATGCTGGGCGTGCCGGTGTTCATGCCCACCTGCCAGCAGGGGACCAGATTGACCGCAATGCCCTTGCCTCCGAGGACATTGGCGACGAGGTGGCACCGGGCGAGGCTGCCGCCGCCGTTTCTGGTAGCGAACGATTGGGCGTCCTGCCAGCCGGTGATGTCTCCCTGAGCGTCGGTTCCCGTCGCGGCGGGCTTGGTGATGCAGGCGGTCGCCTGGCTGGCCCGAGCACCGGGACCGCCTGGAGGAGTGGTGGTCTTGTTGCGGTGGGCCACCGGTTGTGTGGCGTTTACGATCCACCCGCCGCCGCTGCCCTGCGCGCCCGCCGGACGGGAACTCACGCATGTGCTTCTGCTGGGCGACGGGGAGGCGGTAGCCGGTGCGGGCGATGCGCTGGCGCTCGGCGCGGCCGTGGGCGTCGGCTGCAGGCGGGTGCGGGCGTCGTCGAGCCACTCTTGCAGCTCATCGAGGATCCGCTGGACTTGCACGCGTGTCACCGCACGCGCCAGCACCTGAGCCTGCGCCGCGTAGACGTGCGCGCCGCGCTGAGCGCGGGCCCGCAGGTACCAGCTGGTCCAAGCGGGGGACACGTTGGTGCAGCTCAGTTGGCCAGTGCCGTTGACCGGCAGGGTGCCTGTGGTGGTGCAGCCGCCGACTGGTCTGCCATCACCGGTCATCGTGACGGTCATGGTGGCGCTGGCGGACTTGGGCGTCTGCAGGTCCTTGCCCACGAAGCGGCTGCTGATGGTGACGGTTATCCGGCAGGCGCCGGGACCGCATCCGGTGAAGCGGGCGCTGCCTTTGGCCGTGAATTGGTAGGACAGGTCGAACGAACTCTCCAGCTCCTTGGCATTTCTGGTCAGGTCGCGGAACAGGGCATCCACCTCGGGTTGCCCCATGTCGGCCACGCGGATCCGTCCGGGCAACGTCGGCGCCGCAGGTGCCGTCCGCCGCCAGCTGACCTGTAGCGAACCGCCACTGTGGGCCCGAGCCGTGGAGGCGTGTGCGGCGCCTTGCAGCGTCGGCATGCCGGGCAGTGACGGCAGGCTCGGCAACGGCGGCAGACTTGGTAGATCAGGGGCTGAGGGAGCACCGGTCCTGGTCGGGAAGGCCGGTAGGCTCGGCAAGGACGGAAGTGACGCACCTCCCTCCTTGGACACGATCTGCACCAGCCGATGCGGACGCTGTGTGCTCACGAAGATTTCGGCCTGAGAGGTGGTGGCCTTCCACGTCGTCACCCCTTCCACCGGCGTTGTGTCACCTGAACGCGGGAAAGTGGTGCCGTCGGCGCGGAGGCGTTCGTCGACGGCGCCAGCGAGGGATCGGGGCGTGAGAGCCCGCTGAGCGGCGGGGCCGGCTGCGGCTCCTCCGGTGAGCCACTTACCGGTCAACAAACTCGACTGCGCGCCGGTGGTGCCAGGGACCGCGAAGCCGTCGGGGAAGCGGACATAGGCCGTGCCGCCGATGCTCAAACTCTGCACGATGATCCCGCCGAGTGCCATCGTGCTCAGCGACTGGCCGGCGCTGGTCGCGCGCGTGGTGACCGCCATGCCCCCCAGATCTGACGTGTACTGCAGCCCGGGTGCCTGCCGCATCGCTTCTATGGCCGCGGCGAAAGCGTCTTTGGTGCTCACCTCGATCTTTTTGTCTCCGCCGGTACAACCGGTAACTGCTAACAGGGCCACCGAGATGCCGCACAGAAGGGCCTGCCGCCGCCCGCTCATGATGTCCTCCCCGTTGGACCGACTGAGCCGCGAAACGCCAACGGTAGAGAAGGACACCCGTGAACGCTGTCTGTTACCTGACGACCTTTCACGAAAGAGGCGGTGGGGGCCCTTGCGGTTGATGCGCTGCCAGGCTGGCAGGTGACCTGCCGTCCAGCACGCCGAGCGGCTGTGGCAGGCGACGTACGCCGCAAGCGCGACGTGTAGCGCCGCCAGTCGCGTTGCCGAGAGCCCCATGTGGAAGCCGTTGTCGGAGCTGAACCGAGACTCCTGCTGAGGACGTGCGGTGCACAGGTGTGCGCCATTTAGCCCACAAGAAACCGCATCCTGTCCGGATAGCGGCAGTGAATGCTCTCAGCATCGCTCGGCGCGGCAGGGCATCGATCGAGCCGTCCACCCTGCGATAGTTGCGCGCCGAACCAGCCTGCTGGCGGGCTAGGTTCATGCCCGTGATTCGTTCCTTCTCCTCGGACGACTACGAGGCGGTGTGCGCCGTGTGGACGGCCGCAGGCCGCGAGACGTTGCCGCGCCACGAGATCACCGACCCGTCGCTGATGGTGGTGGCGTAGGACGGTGACCGGGTGTGCGGGGTTGTGATGGGCACCTTCGACGGCCGGCGGGGCTGGATCCTGCGCCTGGCGGTGCACCCGCAGCACCGGCGGCGCGGTATTGCGACGCGGCTGGTTGCGGAACTCGAGGTGCGCCTGCGCCGCATCGGCTGCCCGCGGGTGAACCTGCTGGTGCTGCCGGACAACGCGGCCGGGCTGGCGTTCTGGCAACGGCTCGGCTACCTGCCGTGCCCGGACGTGCTGTGCACCAAGCCACTCGTCTGACGGCAGAGCATGTGGCTCGGCTACGCCGATGTGCGGGCGACGGCTGAGACGGCTGGGGACCTTCCCGAACATCTCACCCGCCCGTCTGGAGCACGGCTGAGTCGGGGTCGGCGCCGACGGTCAGCGCAGAACGAGCAGATCCAGGACGTCGATCAACGGTCCGGTGGCAGTTCGTGCGGCGGCGTGCAGCCGTTCAAGGCCTTTCGCGTAGGCATCATCGCTGATCAGCTGTAACAAGGTGTGCGCCTCGCGGCGTAGCCCGGTGGCGGCCTCCGGCAGCGAAGGTGCGGAGACCTGCGCGACCGGCTCGAGTCCGGCGGTGGTGAAACCTGAGGTGGCGAACGCGGCCTCGATGGTGGCCACGCTCGGGTAGCTGTCGTTCAGCGCGGTGATTGTCTCCGGCCAGAAGCGACACAGGTTGATGCCCTCGTGGCGGCCCGGAAACGCGGAACGGATGAAGACCGGGGCTCCGGGTTTCGCAACCCGGCGGATCTCACGGGCGGCAGCGGGCAGGTCGGGAATGTGGTGCACGACGGTGGAAAGCCAGACCGCATCGATGCTCGCGTCGCCGGCCGGGATGTCGGCGGCGTCGCCGGCGAGGACCGGCGCGCAGACAGCACGGCCACGCATCGCGGGGGATGGTTCGACGGCGAGCACGTCAGTGGCGGGCCACCACGTTTGGAACGCCTGTGACCAGCTTCCGGTGCCGCAGCCCAGGTCGAGCAGGCGCATGCCCGGCTGCGGATCCAAGTACCGGGTGATCGCCTCCCGCCACGCACCAAGCGCACCGTCGTGGAGGTGGCGGGTCGCCTGGAACGCGGCGGCGTCGGCTTCGTCGTACGCGATAAGTGCCATGCACCAACCCGACCCGGCTGCGATGACGCTGCGCAAGAGCGACGTGGATCGCTTCACATCACAGTCTCGCCGGCCCCCTTCGATTCGGGCGAGGAGTTGAGCCGTCCGGCTGCGCCGCAGCCACTGGATGACTCGATAGGGGTTGTCGGTGTCGGTCAGCACGCTGTGCAGGGCCACAAGTGCCGCCGGGAGCGCGGGTGAGAGCACGTCAGTCAGGCGAGCGGCGAGGGTGCAGCTGGGGCACCTGCCGTCCGGCAGAAGGTCGTTGGGCGCACCGCAGGTCTTGCAGTCTGGTGCCGGCTGGCCGGGGGTGCAGCAGGTCGCGCACAAGTCGGAGCCGTCGCCGGTGCGTCCGATGATGATGCGGCGGCGTGCGCATGACGCGCAGACCCTCGGGTTCGCACGGCGGGAGCGGGCGCGGTGGGACCCAGCGCTGTCCTGTCGGCCTGCCCCCGGTTACCCCCCGAAAACCCCCGGCTGCCGTTGACAAACTGTGACAAGAAGCGATCACTGCTTGATCGTGTCTGTGCAGCTCAAGGCCTATTTTTGACAGTCAATGACAAGCTCGATTCAGTCACGGATGGTAACAAGGGGTTTTGGCAAGCTGAGCGCATGGTCCCAAGTCCGCGTCGCAGTCTCGTGCCGCAGAAGCGGGGCGCGACGAGCTTGGCCGCAGCGGACTGCAAGTTGACGGACTTCGCCGCCCAGCTTAGAGCGGTCGCGCAGGGGAGTTCACTTGCCGCCGCCGGAGTCGAGCGCCGCCAACTACACGACAAACTCGACGCCGCCGCCACCGTCATCGCAGCCCTGACCAACGAACGCTGCTCTGCGACGACAGGCCATGAACTCCTCCGCTCGCATCGTCCCACTCATCAGTGACCACGGAAGGGTGACGGCAGAGCAGCAGCACTTCGTCCGGATTTGCCGATGTGAGTGCGTTGGCTGGCGGAGGCAGACGGAGAGATTGTTGTTCATCCTTCGTTGAAAAGCGGCGTGAAACCGGCACGCTCGCCGTGCAAGTCCGTCTGAGTTCCGTTTCTAACGGTCGTTTCAGGTTCGCTCGGTATGAACTGGGCATCGCCGGGCGACGCGGGTCTCGACCCTGAAGGGCAGCCATTCGTGATTTCTGTGCTCGTGGTGGACGCCCAGCCGCTGCAGCGCCTCGGGTTTCGTGTGCTGCTGGAGTGCACCCCCGACACCGAGATCGTCGGCGAGGCCGGCAACGGCGCCGAGGCCGTTCGGCGGATCACCGAGCTGCGCCCCGACGTGGTGCTGATGGACATCCGTATGCCGGGCGTCGACGGGATCGAGGCGACCCGGCGCATCGTCGCAGCCGGTGGGCGTTCGCGGATCCTGGTGCTGACGACGTTCGACGTGGAACGGTATGCGTTCGCCGCGCTGCGGGCCGGGGCGAGTGGTTTCCTGCTCAAGGACATCGGCCCGGAGGAGCTGCTCGCCGGCATCCGGGCCGTCGCCGCTGGGGACGCGGTGATCGCGCCGGCGCTGACTCGGCGGCTGCTCGACGCGTTCGCCGACCGGCTCGACGATGACCTCTGCGGACCCGTGCGGAAGGATCCCCGGCTCAGCTTCCTGACCCACCGCGAGCGCGAGGTCCTCGTCGCCATCGGCCAGGGCCTCACCAACGGCGAGATCGCGCAACGGTTCACGCTGTCGGAGTCGACGGTGAAGACCCACGTCGGGCGGGTCCTCGCCAAGATCGGCGCACGGGACCGGATCCAGGCGGTCATCCTCGCCTACAACCTGAGACTCACCCGGCCGGTCTAGCATTTCATCTCGCGCGTCAGTCGAGGGCGCGACCGTAGTTCCCAGCCGCTCCGCTGCCGGGTCCGCCTGCAGCCCTCCACGTCACCGCCCGTTCAGTGCGGACGTGTGTGAGCTCAGAGCCGTTTCTCGGCTCGTCGACCTCGGTCTGCTCACACACGTTCGACGCTTCCTCAGGACTTGCGGGGGGAGACCGTCATGATGCCCGCGCACATCTCGTCGCTGGTGCCGTCGCCCCACACCACGTAGCGGGGCGGCAGCCTCTTCAGCTGCGGCAGCTGTCTGCGCAGCCTCGCGTCGTGCGTACACGTCACCCGCAGCGTGTCCCCCGGACCGATCTCCACCGGCGACGGCAACTTCATCAGCCGCTGGTTGTCGAAGTCGAACTGCGGCACGTCGAGCACGACCTTGGCGTTCGGCGTGCCCGGGTTGAGTTCGACCTTGATGGCCCGCCCGAGCAGGTGCATGTGGCCGAAACCGGCGAACAGCGTCATCGGCGCCGGCACCTTCTGGTCGCAGCTCTGGGTGTTACCGGGCTTCGGCACGCCGCCCGGGTTGCATTCCTCCACCTGACGGTCCGCCGACTCGCCGACATCCGCTCCGAACCGCTTCGTCACGTCCGCGATTGAGGCCGCCCGGTTACAGAGCGGACCCGACTCGTCGGCGGCGCAGGGCAGGTCGGTCGGCGCGTCGAGCGACCACGTTTCGAGTTCCCGGGTTTGGGGCGTGCCGTCCGTCAGCCGCAGCCGCACCGCCGAGCGGTCCGACCCGGCCGGTTTGCCGTCGGTCGCGAGCAGGTTGTAGTGGATCTGGAGGATGATCAGGCTGCCCGGCCCCAGCTTGAAGCCGATGTCCTGGTCGAGCAGCGTCTCCGTGGCGCCCGGCGCCCAGGTGTCCACCCACGTCGCGCCCTGGTCGTCGCCCTCCACGTCGGCGCCGGGCACGCCGGTCCCGCCGAAACACTGCCAGCCGAGGCCGGGCGTCTTCGCGTCCTGCTTGCGCACCAGGGCAGCGCGGTCCGGCGGCACCGCGTACACGATGGCGTGGTGCGCGATGGCGACGTTCTCCGGTGCGAATTGGGACCCGGTCACGAATGCCGTCTTGGTCAGGCCCGGATCGATCACCTGGCACCGGTACTCGTCCGTGCCGCCGCCCTCCGGCGCCGTAGGCGTGTAGCCCTCGGCCATCTTCAGGTCCAGGAACCGCTCGCCGGCGCGCAGCGACTGCGGTGGAGCCGACGACGCGCCCGCGTGCATGCTGTGCGGGCCGGCAGCTGGGGGCGCCCCACTGTTGTCGGCGTCCGACCCGCAAGCGGCGACAGCAGCGAACGCTGTCACCAGCGTCATGGCGCCCGCCGCGAACTTCCACCGTGGACTGTCAAATGTCCTCATAGCCCGGACGCTAGGACAGATTCCGTCTCGTTTCGTCGTACCGCGGTCGTCATCGTCGGGTGGGAGGTGGTACCGCAGTACCACTCCCGGAGCGCCGTTCGACACCCGCACGAGAGCCGTGCCGCGATGCTCATCCGGTCCGACGGCTGTGTCGCCCGGGCCTTGCCAACCGGTCTGATCACCGGATTAACGGTCGTCTCAGATTCGCTCGGTACGAAGTTGGCCTCAGACAAGCGATGCAACCCGTCAGGAGGCAATCGATGTCAGTCAACGCAGCGCCGCCCAGGGAAGCGCCGCCCGGTCGGTTGGCAGGCCGGTGGGTGCCGTGGCTGGTGATCGGCTTGTGGCTGGCGCTCGCGGCGGTCATGGTGCCGTTGAGCGGAAAATTGAGCTCGGTCACCACCGACAAAGCCGTGGACACCCTGCCGGCCAGCGCCGAATCCACCAAGGTGGCGGTGCTGGAGGACAGTCTCCCCGGCGGCGAGAACAACACGTTCGCCTTCGTGTACCACCGCGCCGGCGGCATGACCGACGCCGACCGCGCGACGGTCGAGCGCCTTTACAACACCCTTGCCGAGCGGTACCCGCCGAAGGTGGCGGCCGGCGAGGACGACGAGGGCCCGGCGACGAGACTCTCCACCGACGGCAAGGCGATGATGTTCACCCTCGACGTGAGCACGACCTACGGCGCACCGGAGGCCATCGTCGGCCCGTTGCGTGACGCCGCGAAGGACCGCCCCACCGGCCTGGAACTCGACGTGACCGGCCCGGCCGCGATCGACGGCGACATGGACGCTGTCTTCGACGGCATCGACCTCCAGGTCTTCCTCACCACCGTCGTCGTCGTCACGCTCTTGCTCATCCTCACCTACCGAAGCCCGGTGTTGTGGTTCATCCCGCTCGTGGCCGTGGGCGCGGCCGCACTGACCGCGATGGCGACCGTCTACCTGCTCGTCAAGGGCTTCGGCATCGTGGTCAACGACCAGAACTCGGCGCTGCTGACGATCCTGGTATTCGGCGTCGGCACGGACTACGCGCTGTTGCTCATCGCTCGATATCGGGAGGCACTGCACCACCACGAGAACGTCCGGGTTGCGATGGTCCACGCGCTACGCGGCGCGGCGCCGGCCATCGTCGCGTCCGCGGCCACCGTGATCGCCGGCCTGCTCTGCCTGCTCGTCGCGGACCTGAACAGCACCAGCGGGTTGGGCCCGATCGGCGCGGCCGGCATCCTGTGCGCGCTGGTGGCCATGCTGACGCTGTTCCCGGCGGTGCTCGTAGTGCTCGGCAGGCGAATCTTCTGGCCGGCCATCCCGCGGTTCAGCACAGCAGTGCAGGACAAGCCGGGGCTGTGGGGACGACTCGGCACCGCCATCAGCCGCCGACGGTGGGTGGCGACGCTCAGCTCACTCGGAGTCCTCGGCGTGCTCGCCATCGGTCTGACGGGTAACACCGGCGCCCTACGAGAGCAGGACCAGTTCCTGTCCGCGCCGGAGTCCGTCACCGGCTTCACCGTCCTCCGCCAGCACTTCCCGGAGCTCGGCGGCCAGCCGATGACGATCTATACGCGGCCGGCGTACCAGGAGCGGGTGGTCGACATCGTCAAGCGCACTCCCGGCGTGGCAGAGGCCGTCCCGGGCCAGACCGTCGGAGGCTGGGCCGACATCTCCGTGTTCCCGACCGACGCGCCGGACACCGCCGCGGAGTACGACACGATCAAGCGGGTGCGCACCGCTGTGCACGCGGTGAACGGGGCGGAGGCGATCGTCGGCGGGCCGAGCGCGGAGAACCTCGACACCGAGGTGACCACCAGCCGCGACGAGAAGCGGGTGATCCCGCTGGTGCTCGCCGTCGTCCTGATCGTCCTCGGGCTGCTGCTGCGCGCGATCGTGGCCCCGCTGGTCCTGATGGCGACTGTGATTGTCTCGTTCGCGGCGGCCTTCGGCGGCAGCGTGTTCGTCTTCGACACGATCCTCGGGTTCGAAGGTATCGACTATTCGGTGCCGCTGCTGGCATTCCTGTTCCTGGTGGCGCTCGGCGTCGACTACAACATCTTCCTGGCCAGCCGGGCCCGGGAGGAGACCGTGCGGCTCGGCACCCGAGAGGGCATGCTGAAGGCCCTGTCGGCCACCGGTGGCGTCATCACCTCGGCAGGGCTGGTCCTGGCGGCCACGTTCGCGGTCCTCGCCACACTTCCGCTGGTGATGCTCATCGAGGTCGGGTTCCTGGTCGCCTTCGGCGTGCTGCTCGACGCCCTGCTGGTGCGGTCGGTCCTGGTGCCCGCCCTCACCCTCCTGATCGGCCGGCGGATCTGGTGGCCGAGCCGGCTGTCCCGTCCAGCGGCAGGGCCGCCGATCGGTCGACACACGCTCGCCGACGAGGAGGAGCCCGCGCTGCAGCGGTGAGCGCGGCGGCACGGACGAGAAACGGGACGGGCATCCAGCCCGTCCCGTGTCCTTTCGTGGGCCCGACGGCCGCCACCCTCCGGTCCTGCGCGACGCGCCGGGCCTGGGGTCGGCGCACCGCGGTGTCCGGCCCCGAAGGTGAACGGCGCGGGGTCATGCCCGAAGGCGGCCGTCTCTTGTCCTGCGCCGCACCGCCGGGACGGGGTCAGCGCGCCGCGGTGTCCTCCCCGGCGGTGCGGCACGCGATCGGGGCGGGCGGGGCCGCGGCCGGAAGGTCGACCCGAAGCAGCGCGCCACCGCGTGTGGAACGGGCGACAGCGGCCCGGCCGCCGTGGGCGTCGACCACCCGCTGCACGATCGACAGCCCCAGACCGGATCCCGGCAACCCCCGGGCGCTGTCGGCACGGTAGAACCTGTCGAACACCCGCGGTACGTCGACTGCGTCGATGCCCGGCCCGGCGTCGTCGACCTCGAGCACCGCCGACGCGCCCTCGGCACGCAGCCGGACCTGGACCGGCTGGTCCGCGGGGGACCACTTGCCGGCGTTGTCGATGAGGTTGAGCACCGCCCGCTGGAGCGCAGCGGGACGCCCGCTCACCCACACGGAGGTCACGTCGAGCGCGACCTCGATGTCAGGCACGCGGGAACGCGCCCGGGTCGCGGCGGCCACCACCACATCGGCGAGGTCGAGCAGCTCGGTGCTCTCGTCGCTGACGTCACCGCGCGCCACCTCGGTCAGCTCGGCAGCAAGGGTGCTCAACTCGGCCACCTGGGCGCCGAGATCGTTGAGCAATCGGGTCCGGCTCTCCGCCGACAGTGCGCTGTCCAGGGTGCCGCGCCGATCGAGCCGGATCAGCAGCTCGACGTTGAGGCGCAGGCTGGTGAGCGGGGTCTTGAGCTCGTGGGCGGCGTCCTCGGCGAGCAGCCGCTGGGCCCGCCGGGAGTCCCGGAGCGCGGCGAGCATCTCGTTGATCGACTGGATCAGCCTCCGGATCTCCCCACCGCCCTCATCCGGGATGTCGGCGTCGAGAACCCGGGTGTGCGCGACACGTACCGCTGCGGCAGTCAGCCGGTCGATCGGTGCCAGCCCGGCCCGCGCCACGGTCCGCCCGACAAGGGCGCCGCCAAGCACGCAGAGCAGCCCGATCACCAACATCCCGAACCCGAACCGGTTGATCGGGCTGTCGTCGGCGACGCGGGCCACCTGGACTGCGCCGTCGCCCGCCCGCAGCGTGTAAATGCGGTAGCCGTCCTCGTCGCTGTCGTTCGACTCGATCAGGTCGGCCGACGCGCCCTGCGCCACCCGCCCGGCGCGCCCGCTGACCGGAGGCAGCGCGGGTTGGCCGACCGGCGTCCGGGTCGAGCCGTCGGGCAGGATGACCCGTACCAGCCGACCGGACCCGGGATACGGCGGTAGCTGGACCTGCGCCACACCGGCGTGCTCCGCGTCCGTCGCCAGGACGCGGGAGTCGGCGCGCAGCTGATCCTCGGCGGTGTCCTGCAGTTCCCTGTCCATTAGCTCGCTGGCCACCTGGAAGGCCACGAACACGCTGACCGCGATGGCCGTCGCCGCGATCACCGTCAGCCTGGTCCGCAGGGACCGCCGGCGCCACCATCGGGTCAGCCGGCGCGGTTCCCGGCCGGCGGGCCTGCTCACGGAGGAGTCTCCCGCAACGTGTATCCCAGGCCGCGCAGCGTGTAGATCAATCGCGGCTCACCCTCGGCCTCCATCTTGCGGCGCAGGTAGCTCACGTATACCTGGAGGTTGTTGGCGGTGGCGCTCATGTCGAAGCCCCAGATCGCCTCGAACAGCGCGTCGCGGGTCAAGACCCGGGTCGCGTTGCGCACGAGAACCTCCAGCAGGGAGAACTCGGTCCGGGTCAAGCGCAACGGCCGCCCGCCACGCCACGCCTCGAACCTGTCGGGATCGACCCGGACGTCGGCGAACGACAGGATCTGCGACTCCCCGTCGGCCGGCGTGCGCCGGCGCAGCAGGGCCCGCACCCGGGCCAGCAACTCCTCGGTGGCGAACGGCTTGGGCAGGTAGTCGTCAGCGCCCGCGTCGAGCCCCGCGACCCGGTCGGAGACCTGATCACGGGCGGTCAGCATCAGCACCGGCAGATCCCTACCCGCGGCCCGCAACCGCCGGCAGGTCTCCAACCCGCCGAGGCGAGGCATCATCACGTCGAGGATCAGCAGATCCAGCGCGTCACCGCCCGCCCCACCGACCCCGTCGAGCACGGCGAGACCGTTGGCGACGGTGCTGGTGTCGTAACCCTCGACCTGGAGCACCCGCTCCAGCGACTCACGGATGGCCACGTCATCATCCGCGATCAGGATCCGCACGCCGGCCCGCCCCCTTCCAGTCGATGCTTTGCCGCTCATCCTCCCCGATCAACCTGAAGCCAGGATTAGAACCGTCGCCTCTGTGGTGCCCGCGGGCCGTGCTCTTACGGATGCCTGAGCTCAGACTTGACCACTCACGGGACGGCAACGAACCCTGGGACCGCCGGCGCGGATATTTGCGAGAACGGAGTGCCGGCGCGCCAGGCGCACTACCAGGCCCGCAGGCCGGCGGCGAACTCCGCGCACTGTCATGCCGCGATCCGAGCGGCGGCGTATTTCAGCATTCTGGGCTCGCAGCCTACTTCTGGGTGTCGGCGAGGGGTTGGTGAGTAGCTGCCTCACCAGCAACCTTCTGACCAGGACTTCTTGCTGGGAGACCTCTTCGACGGACCCGAAGGCATCAGCGTTGGCGTCCCGCAGAGGCGGTAGGGCGGCTTCCGCTCATGCCAATGGGCGACGCGCGATCGTGGCAAGCAGCCGCGCGAAGGCAGGTGCGGCGGCTGATCGCGACGCTGCGGATTGCTGCCGTCCAGCCGGTGACCGTCGTAGGTCAGAGGTAGTTGACGCCGGTCAGGTCCGCGGCTGTCGCCCACAGTCGCGTGCCGACGGCCGGGTCGGCGGCCTCCTGGCTGAGCCGGGCCTCGGTGACTCTGCCTCGCGTCTCCCAGAGTCCGGACGGGCCGAAGAACTGTCCACCCCGCACACCGGGCTCGGTCGCAGCGTGCAATTGCGGCAGCGCGCCCTGCGCCACCGGCTGGGTTGCCAGCAGGCCGGCCGACGCGATCAGTCGCCCGAATCGGCCACGGTGTTCCCAGGCACGCGGAGTCAGGTTGGTGCGGGTGAGACCGGGGTGGGCCAGGGCGCTGACGATCGACGTTCCGGCGGCGCGCAGGCGGCGGTCCAGTTCGATGCCGAAGATCGTGGTGGCGAGCTTGGACCGGCCGTAGGCGGTGGCTGCCCGATAGTCGTGTTCGAACATCAGGTCGTTGAAGTCCAGGTGCGCGTTCTTGTGGGTGATTGAGCTGAGACTGACCACGCGGGCTTCCCGCGCCGCGGCCAGGTTGCCGAGCAGCAGGCCGGTCAGTACGAAGTGGCCCAGCATGTTGGTGGCGAGGTGCAGCTCGAATCCGTCAGCGGAGGTGCGACGTGGGCCAAGCAGCACCACGCCGGCGTTGTTGACCAGCAGGTCGATCGCCGGGTGGGCGCCAGCCAGCTTCGCCGCGAAGGTCCGCACGGAGGTGAGGGAGGCCAGGTCCAGCTCGCGTACCTCAACGTCGCCACCGATCCGGCGGGCGGCCTCCTCGCCGGCGGGAGTGTGGCGAACGGCGAGCACGACGTGGGCGCCGTGGCTGGCCAATTCGGTGGCGGTGACCAGGCCGAGGCCCGAGTTCGCGCCGGTCACGACGGCAACCCGACCGTGCTGGTCGGGGATGTGGTCGATGGTCCATCCGGTCATCTGCTGCTCCTGAGGGTGTCGGTGTGCTGGCCCCCATCGACGTTAGGGGCGATCCCGATGGGTTCAGTCGTTCTCGGTTGCCTAGGTCTGAGGGACCTACCCTCGGCGGTCCGGGCCGCTGCACACTTGCGGCATGGACAGCCTTCATCCGTATGCTCGCGAGCTCGGCGACTTCCTACGCGCTCGGCGTAGTCGGCTGCGTCCGCACGACGTCGGCCTGGAGCCGGGCGGCCGGCGCAAGGTCACCGGGCTACGGCGCGACGAGCTGGCCCTGCTGGCTGGGCTGAGCACTGACTACTACCAGCGGATCGAACAGGGCCGGGAGGTACGCCCGTCCGACGACGTCCTGGACGCGCTTGCCGGCGCGCTCTGCCTCGACCACGAAGAACGCCGGCACCTGTTCACCCTGGCGCACGCCGCCCGCCGGTCGATGCCCGCCCGGGTGAACCGCGATCCGGAGCGGGTGCCGGAGGGCACACGGCGCCTGCTGCGGGTGATGGACACGCCTGCGGTCATACTCGGCCGGCATCTCGACCTGCTCGACTGGAACCCGATGGCGCAGGCCCTGCTCGGCGACCCGGAGGCCTACCCTGCCGACCGGCTCAACATGCTCCTATTGCTGTTCGACGACACGCTGACCGGCGAGCGTAGCTGCCCGGACTGGGAGCGGCAGGCCCTGGACTACATCGGCATGATGCGCGCCGCCGTCGCCACCGACCCCACCCACCCACGCGCCGCCGCGATCGTTGGTGAGCTGAGCATCCGCAGCGCTCAGTTTCGGCGGCTGTGGGCCCAGCACGACGTACGTGAGTCGGTCAGCGGTACCAAGACCTTCCGGATTCCCGGAGTAGGCGACATCGTCCTGGACTGGGACACCTACCCCCTACCGGGAAACCCCGGCTCTTTCATGCTCGTCTTCACCGTCGAGCCGGGCAGCGCCGACGCGGAACGGCTGCAGTTGCTGGCATCGATGCACGCGACCCGCTCAGTGCTCACCAACAAGCACCCCTCCCGGACGGTCTGGACCGCCGCTGGCCCCACCCCTCGCGGGCTACCGCCTGGTTTGCACCACGGCGCGACTATATCGACCTGAGCCCGAATACGGCTGCACCAATTCAGGCCTGCGGATACGCCGAGTAACGCCCGGACTGCGGCAGATCCGGATGCTTCGCATATCGGCTCATGGCAGACGTTCCAAGCGGGCGAACCTCAGGTGGTCGATGGAGTTCGTGGCCAGGCATCGATGAACCGCTTCAAGAGTTCGGCGAGTGTGTGCGCCTCCTGCGCGGTGAAATCGGCGAGCGCCTCGGCCACGCCGCGTCGACGGCTCTCATGGACGCCGGCAACGAACTCTTCACCCAGCGACGTGAGGCGGATCAGGGCGTACCGCGAGTCGCCCGGGGCCGGCTCCCGCTCGATGTAGCCCTCGTTGAGCAGTTGTGTGGTCAGCCGGCTGGCGCGCGGCCGATCCACCCCGATGGCGTCGGCGATCTGCGAGATCGGCACAGCCGTGCGGAAACCATCGAGGGCATCGAGGTAGCGGTAGCGGGCGGCGTTCGAAGCGGATGCCGCAGCTGAATCACCCTCGGCGGCACGCCGCTGGAGGTGGCGTGTCTGCTGGTCACGCCGGATCTGGGTCAGGGCCATGGCAATGATCTGATCTGGTCCGTGCTCGGCCTCCGTCATGGCGACAATCTACAGCAGTTGTAACTTGACAACCGGGTTGCTGATGTGCCTACCATCAGTTGTATGAATGCAACTGATGGTAGACGCGGTCAGCCGCCGATCGGCTACGCCCTGCGCAAGCTCGACCGCCTGATCGAGGAGTCGTTCGAACGCACTCTGGGCAAGCGCGGAATCACTCGGCGGCAATGGCAGATATTGAATGCTCTCGGCGATGGCGGCTGCACGCTCGCGGCACTCACGGATGCCCTGGCACCATTCCTCGACTCGGCGGCCGGTGAAACCGTCCAGCCACACATCGACCCGCTCAGGCGGCAAGGACTCGTGCACAACGATGGCGGTGCCGTCACCCTCACCGACACTGGACGTGACCTGTTCCGGAGTCTGACCACCGACGTCGAAGCCATACGCGAGCTGACCACCACCGGCCTCGACCAGCGAGAGTACGACCGGACTATCACCAACCTCCAAACCATGATCCGGAACCTGGAGGACGGGCGATAAGCCAAACGGACCTGGCCGTTGAGGCATCCGCTTACTGGAGCCCAACGACGGCCATAGCCACCATTGCCGAAATCGAGGAAGCCAGGAGAACGGTTCCCGAGTTGCTCACTGGGTCAGGCTAGGGCAACAAGACCTCGGGGCTCTTCCCCGAACCCCGGCCCTCCTCAGAGATGCCCGTCTTTGCTCGAAGTCAGGACGTGTCGGGTCCGGTCCCCCGTCCAGGCCGCTTCGAGGATCGCGGTCAGGCTGGCGGTGTCGGTCGGGCCTGGGTGGTTCTGAATCAAGCGGGTGACGCCACTGGCCATTTCCGCCAAGCGGGGGAGGTCGGCGCGTGCCACGCCGATGTCCGCCAAGGTGCGAGGGATGCCGATGTCGGCGAGGAGCCCGTCGAGCCAGATGAGGAACGTGTCTGCGGCCTCGGCATCGGAGGCGTCGGCCACGTCGAGCCCGCACACCCGGGCGAGGATCGCCAACCGGTCGCCGATGGCATCCCTGGCCGCGTCCAGCGCGTAGGGCAGTAGCAGCCCGACGCCCACGCCGTGCGGCGTGTGCGTGGCCGCGCCGATGGGGTACTGGAGGGCGTGCGGGGCCGCGTTGCCCGCGTGGGAAAAGGCGAGCCCGGCGAGCATGGACCCATAGGACATGTCCGCGCGCGCGTCCGTGTCGCCTCCGTCCCTGACAGCACGACGCAAGCTACGGGCGATCCGCTCCGCGGCCAGCAACGCGTAGTGGTCGGTGATCGGGTTGCGGCCGAGGAACACCTGCTCCACCGGGTCGCGCGGTCCGTGGGCCCGGGGGCGCGCGGTGTAGCTCTCCACAGCGTGGCAGAACGCGTCGATGCCGGAGTGGGCGGTGACGGTAGCAGGGCAGGTGTAGGTGAGTTCGGGGTCGACGATGGCGAAGTCGGGGACGATGTGGACGCTGGACACCCCGACTTTCAGCTCGCGGTCCGGGTCGGTCAACACCGAGACGGGGGTGAGCTCGGAGCCGGTGCCTGACGTCGTCGGGACCGCGACGAGAGGAATCGTCGGCCCCGGCACCTTCGACTCGCCGTAATAGTCGCGCGGTGTCCCACCATGGCGCCGGATGACGCCGACGATTTTGGCGAGGTCGATCACCGTGCCACCGCCGATGGCGAGGATCACGTTGGCGTCCACCTCGGCGGCGGCCGAGACGGCCAGTGCGACATCGGCGAGTGGCACGTCTGGAGTCGCGTCGGAGAACACCTCGACGGCAGTGACCTTCTCCCGCACGGCGGCCACGATCTCGGCTACGCCAGGCTGCCCCAGAAGAACCTGGTCGGTCACGATGAGGACTCGCGAGCCACTCTCGGCCACCACTCGTGGGATGTTCTGCGCGACCCCTTCGCCCACTATCAGCTGGCGTGGTCCGCGGACGGTCTCAAGCATGTCAGTGCCTCTCCGGAACGTCGGCGACGATGTGCTGGGCGGACGTCCAGGTCACCTGCGAGACCGGGACGGCGTCGGCGAGGTTGGCCGCCCGGTTGGCGCAGACGCGCGTGCTGGGCGCCCGGCGCAGCAGGCCGGTCACGCTAGGTCGATCGCCACGTAGGTGAGGTCGAGGTATTCGAGGATGCCCTCGTGCGACCCCTCCTTGCCGATTCCGGACTGCTTCACGCCTCCGAACGGAGCTGACGGATCCGATATCAGACCACGGTTGATGCCGAGCATTCCCGTATCCAGCCCTTCGGTGAAATGGAGCGCCCGCTGGAGGTCACGGGTGAAGACGTACCCGGCCAAGCCGTGCTCGGTGTCGTTGGCCTTGGCCATCACCTCGTCGTCGGACGTGAACGAGATGATCGGGGCCACCGGGCCGAAGATCTCCGCCTTCAGCATCTGCGCGTCTTCGGGCACGTCGACGAGGACCGTAGGCGGGTAGAAGTGGCCCGGGCCCTCCGGACGCTCGCCGCCCACCAGGACCCGGGCCCCGCGATCGACCGCGTCGGCGACGAGCTCGTCTATCTTGCTGACCGAGGCCTCGTCGATCAACGCCCCGACGTTCACGCCGTCGTCGAGACCATGGCCCACCGACAGCGCGCCCATCCGTTCGGCGAAGCGCGCCGCGAACTCCTCGCGTACCGGCTCCTCGACGTAGATCCGGTTGGCCGCGATGCAGGACTCCCCGATGTTGCGCATCTTGGCCACCATGGCACCGTCGAGCGCGACGTCCAGGTCAGCGTCGGCACACACGATCAGGGCCGCGTTGCCGCCCAGTTCCATGGACGTGCGCAGCACGTTGTCCGCGGCCTGTCGCAGCAGTACGCGTCCGACCTCGGTCGACCCGGTGAACGAGAGCTTGCGGGTCCGACCGTCGGCCAGCAGTGCGGAGACCACCTCGCCGGAACGCTTGGTGGTCACCACGTTGACGACGCCCGGGGGAACGCCGACCTCCTCCATGATGCGGGCCAGGAACAGCATGGTGAGTGGCGTCTGGCCTGCTGGTTTGGTGATCGTCGTGCAGCCCGCGGCCAGCGCAGGAGCGATCTTGCGGGCACCCATGGCCAACGGAAAGTTCCAGGGCGTCACGAAGACGCACGGTCCGACCGGCTTCGGCACGGTGAGGATGCGATATCCACCTGAGGGAGCGGTGCTGTAGCGACCCTCGACGCGCACCGCTTCCTCGGCGAACCAACGGAAGAACTCGGCGCCGTAGGCCACCTCTCCCCGAGCCTCGGCGAGCGGCTTGCCCATCTCGAGCGTGATCAGCCGGGCAACCTGCTCGGATCGCTCGGTCAGTGCCCGGTACGTCGCGGTCAACAACTCTGACCGTTTCCGCGGCGGGGTCGCCGCCCACTGCGCCATCGCCGTGCTGGCGGCGTCGAGGGCGGCGAGCCCGTCAACGACGTCGGCGTCCGCCACCTCGGCGATGGTCTTGCCGGTGGCCGGGTCCTCAACGGCGAAGGTGGCTCCGCTTGCGGCGTCGCGCCAGGCGTCGCCGATCCGCAGCCGCCGATGCTCGGGGGTCAGCACGTTCATCGGGTCACTCATCGCGTCGCCTCCTGTGATCTTCTTCGTGATGTCCGGCGTGCCTCAGTGATCGCGCTGCGCGTAGACGGACGGGTCACACGCCCTTGTCGGGGGCGAGGTTGCCGAGCGGGTCGAATGTGGCCTCGGCCCGGTCTGCGGGGCGACGCAGCGCGCCATCGATCGCCTTCGCGGGCCACGGCGTCTCCGCGTCGTCAGACCGTGCTCACCGGTGACGGTCCGTCGAGGCTCGGTTGCCAGGTGCGGACGCATGTCGCCGTCGTCGCCGGGCGCCGTTACCGCCCCGCCTCGGACAGCGACAGCCCGGTGCCCGCATCGAACAGATGCGCACGGTCCAGGTCGACAGTGACGAGCAGCCGCTCGCCCGGCGTACCGGTGACGGTGGGTCGCGCCTTGACCTTGAGGATCTCCGTCCCCACTCGGACGTCGACCACCGTTCGGTCACCGAGCGGCTCAAGCCCGTAGAGCTCACCCGACAACGACGCGTTCCCACGCTGCTCGACGGACAGGTCCTCCGAGCGCAGGCCCAGCAGCAGCTCGCGACCGTCCTCGGCCGTGGTCCAGCGGGGCCGCGGCAACGTCCAGCCTGCCGCACCGACCAGACGATCTCCCTCGGCACGGCAGGCGAGCAGGCTGATCGGCGGGCTCCCGACGAATCCGGCGACCCACTGGTTGGCGGGACGCTCGTACACCTCGGTCGGCGTCCCGACCTGTTGCACCTTCCCCTCCTTGAGGATCGCGACCTGGTCGGCCATGGACAGGGCCTCGACCTGGTCGTTCGTCACGTAGACGAACGTCGCTCCGAGGCTCCGGTGGATGCGGGTGAGCTCGGTGCGCATCTCGACGCGGAGCTTGAGGTCGAGGTTCGTCAGCGGTTCGTCCATGAGGAACGCGCGCGGGCGACGGACCAGCGCCCGGGCCAGGGCGACACGCTGCATCTCACCGCCCGACAACTGCGCCGGACGACGCTGCAGCAGACGTTCGATGTGCAGCAGGCTCGACATCTGCTCGACGGCCGCGGCGATCTCACTTGACGAGCAGCGGCGTGCCCGCAGCGGCGACGCGATGTTCTCGTACACGGTGTGTCGCGGGTAGAGGGCGTAGCTCTGGAAGACCATGGCCAGGTCACGTGCGGCCGGTGTGTCACCGGTCGCGTCCCTGCCGTCCAGATGCACGGACCCGGCGTCAAGCTTGTCAAGGCCGGCGATCGCCCGCAGGGTCGTCGTCTTGCCTGCCCCGGAGGGCCCGAGTACGACGAAGAACGAGCCGTCCGGCACGTCCAGCGTCACCCCGTCGAGGGCCTGGACTTTCCCGAAGGACTTGCGCAGCCCATGCGCTGCCACGGTTCCCATCAGGCCACCAGCTCTTCCGTGCTCACGTCGTAGACCGCCGGGGTTCCGCCGGTGTGCCGCAGCCCAACCGTTGCGTCAGCCGCGAAACGGACAGTCGGAGGCATCCGAACCCGCACGTCGCGCTGGCCGCCGTGGTCGACCACGTAGATGATCTCGTCGCCCAGCCACTCCGCCGAGACCACGCGGGCCGGGACCGAACGGTCCTCCCCTGGTGCGGTGACTTCCAGCGCCTCCGGCCGGACGCCGGCGATGAGGCGACGGTCGCGCGGCAGGCCTGGCGGTGGCGCGAGGGCCAGCCCGCCCTCACCGCGCAGCTTCCCGTCGGCCACCTCCACCTCGATCAGGTTCATCGGTGGGGAGCCGATGAAAGCGGCGCAGAAGAGACTCGCGGGACGGTCGTAGACCTCCAGCGGCGTGCCGATCTGCTCGACGCGGCCCTTGTTGAGGATGGCGATTCGGTGACCGAGCGACATCGCCTCGACCTGGTCGTGGGTGACGTAGACCATCGTCGCCCCCAGCTCGCCCTGCAGGTGCTTGATCTCGGTGCGCATGTCCGCCCTCAGCTCCGCGTCCAGATTGGTGAGAGGTTCGTCCATGAGAAAGGCGCGCGGTCGTCGCACCAGGGCGCGAGCGAGCGCGACGCGCTGTTGCTCCCCGCCGGACAGCTGGCGCGGTCGCCGGTCCAGGAGCGGACCAAGCCGCATCAGCCGGGCGGCCTCCTCGACCCGCTCGTGCACCTCCGGCTTGGGCAGTCCCTCGGCCCGCAGTGGGAACGCCAGGTTGTCGCGGGTCTTCAGATGCGGGTAGAGAGCGTAGAACTGGAACACCATGGCGATGTCGCGCTCGGCGGGCGGCAGGTCGTTGACAAGCGTGTCGCCGATGCGGATGTCGCCCGTCGTCTGCCTCTCCAGGCCGGCGATGGCCCGCAGGGTGGTTGTCTTGCCGCAGCCCGATGGGCCGAGCATCACGAACAGCTCGCCGTCGCCGATGGACAGGTCCACGTGCTCGACCGCCACCGTTCCGTCCGGGTAGCGCTTGTGCAGCGCGGTCACCTCGATGCCCGCCATCAGCGTCGCACCGCCCCGAGCGTCACGCCGGCGATGAGGTGCTTGCGCACCAGGTAGGCGAAGACGAGCACCGGTAGGGCGAACACCACTGAGGCGGCGGCCACGAGACCCCAGTCCGTGGTGGTGCCGCCGATGAGGCCGGCGATGGCGGGTGGGGCCGTCCGGACGCTGTCGCTGGAGGTGAGGAAGGTGGCGAACACGAACTCGTTCCACGAGAAGATAAGTGCGAAGACCGCCGTCGCGGCGATGCCGGGCACGAGCAGGGGAAGGGTGAACCGCCGGAACGCCTGCAAGCGGGTGTAACCGTCGAGCATCGCGGCATCCTCGTACTCGGCGGGCACCTCGTCGACGAACCCCTTCATCATCCAGATCGTGAACGGGACGTTGAACGCGGCGTAGATGAGGATCAGGCCGAGTTTGTTGTCGATGAGTCCGACCTGGCGGTACATGAGGAAGATCGGGATCACGACCACCACGGGCGGCATGAAGCGGGTGGACAGGATGAAGAACAGTTGGTCCTTCTTGGCCTTCACGGAGAAGCGTGAGTAGGCCCAGGCCGCGGGGACCCCCAGCACGGTGGCCAGCACCGTGGAGACTCCGGCGACCACGACGGAGTTGAGGAACGAGACGGACAGTGCCGAGCGACCACCGTCGGGGTCGACGAACACGTCCTTGTAGTGGGCCAGGGTGACTTTGAAGTCGAAGAACTTGGCCGGGATGGCGTAGACGTCCCGGTTCTCCTTGATGGACGTCTCGATCATCCACAGCACCGGAAAGAGCATCACGACGGCCAGCACGGTCAGCAGCGTGACCTCCAGCACCGAGCGGCCTCGGCTGCCCAGGCGGCGCGCGGGGGGCGTGTGGTCCCGGGCAGGACCCGTGGACACGGCCTCGTCGACGGAGACGGCCATCAGCCCTCCTTGAGCTTGTTCAGATAGCGCAGGTAGAGCTGCGTGAGGACGATGACGACGAGGACCATGAGGATCCCGTACGCCGAGGCGGTTCCGGTGTTGAAGCCCAGGAACGCGACCTTGTAGATGTGGAACGACAGCGTCTCGGTGGAGACACCCGGACCCCCGTTGGTGAGGATGTAGACGAGGTCGAACAACCGGAACGCCTCGATGGCCCGGAACATCACGGCAATGAGAAGCAGCGGCCACACCAGCGGAAGGGTGATGGTGCGGAACTTGAACCACTCGGACGCCCTGTCGATCGAGGCGGCCTCGTACAGGTACTTGGGCACCGCGGTGAGGCCCGCGAGCGCGATGAGCATGATGAACGGCGTCCACTGCCAGGTGTCGACAACGATCAGGGAAATCAGTGCCGTTCGCTGGCGAGTGAGCCACTCCACCTGCCCCAGGCCGATCGAGCCGAGCATGCTGTTGACCACACCGAACTGCGCGTCGAGCATGAACCGCCAGAACAGCCCCACCACGACCGGCGACAGCATCATCGGAACCAGGAACAGAGTCGTCAGCACCCCTCGCCCATGGGTGCGCCGTGAGATCAGGTAGGCGATGCCGAATCCGAGCACGGTCTGCAGACCGACCGCGCCGACCACGTAGATCACCGTCGTCAGCGCCCTCGTGTGGACCTGCGCCGACGTCAGGATGGCGGTGTAGTTCCCGAACCCGATGAAATTGGCGGGCCCCCCGCGGGTGGCCGAGTAGTCGGTGAAAGACAGGTACAACGCCCACAGCAACGGAAACACCGACATGGCGAGCAACAGCAGCATCGCGGGGGAGATGAAGGCCACGGCGAGCCCGCGGTCACTCAGCCGAGGGGACCGACCCCGGGCAGGCGGCCTCGCGGACGCCACCTGCCCGGAACCGTCGGTCGTCGAAGGGACGGGGTCACTCACAGCCCGCCGCCACCCTTGCGCTTGCTCGAATCGAGAACGCCCTGCTGCTCCTTGGCGATGTCGTCGAGCGCATCCTTCGGCTTCTTCGCGCCGTTGAGAGCCGCGTTCACGTTGGTGTTCTCGATGTCGACGAGGCGCGCGTACTCGGGCACGTTCCACATGTCCCGCATCCGCGGAACCGAGTCGGTGTACACCTGGTTGAACGGCCCGGCATTAAGGAACTCAGGCGACTCCAGGGCGTCCGTACGCGATGGCACGCCACCAGCCGCGGCCCACTTCTTCTGGACGTCAGCCCGCTCGAACCACTCCATGAAGTTCAGGGCTTCCGCCTGGTTCGCCGCAGCGGAGTAGGCCGACACGTGCATCCCCATACCGCCGAGAGGGACCAGGTTCGTCTTCTGGCTCGGCAGGGTGGCAAAGCCCAGCTTGTCGAGAATCTGCTCCCGCGTGGTGCCGAGCGTCGACTGCTTCGGATCGAGCAGGCCGCCGCTCGCGGCGATCCAGTTGAACGCGATGCAGGCCTTGCCCTGGGCGACCGCCGCGTTCACCTCGTCGATGAACCAGTTGCCGGAGCCCTTGGCGGTCAGCGGCTTCATCTTGTTGACCAGGACGTCCATCGCCTCCTGGCCCGCAGCGTCGTTGATGACGCCATCGATCTTGCGCGTCTTGGAATCCCAGAGGTTGCCGCCGTAGACGCCGTTGACAGTGTTGTAGGTGACGGCCGCGGCGTCGGAGCCGTTGGCCTGGTGGAAAGCCAGCCCGCTGACGCCAGGGTTGTCCGCCTGGCACTTCTCGGCGGCTGCGATCATCTGGTCCCAAGTCTGCGGCGGCTTGTCGCCGATCAGGTCCTTGCGGTAGATCATCGTCCAGGTGTCGCCGAGCAGCGGAAGTCCGTACAGGCTGGCGTTCTCGTCGCGCTTGCCGGTCTCCGCCTGGGGGAACTGGCCGTACGCCGCCAGGAGGTACGGGTTGTACGCCGCGACGTCGATGTTTTCCTTGACGAAGTCGGTGAGGTCGAGGATGTTGCCGTTCGTCACTGCCTCGCCGATGTGTTGCGAGTCCAGGATCGCGATGTCGAAGTCGGTCTTGCGCGCCGCGAACTGGGTGAACATCGCGTCGTGCCAGTTCGCGTTCGGCACAGTGTTGACCTTGACGGTCGCGTTCGGCCGTTCCTTCTTGTACTCCGCGTTCGCGAAGGCTTCCAGCGCCTTGGCGGGCGGCCAGTCGAACCAGATGAAGCTGAGGGTCAGCGGATCCTTAGTGAGTTCCGGGATTGTCGCCGGCGCCTTGGGTGCGCTCGCCTTCTCGCCGTCGTCCTTGCCATCGCCGCAAGCCGCCGCGGTCGTGGCCACCAGCAGCATGGCCATCGTCGCCAACTGCACCTTCCGACCGGAAGCGGATATTCGTCCTGTTCGCTGTGGATGCCGCATAGTTCTGCCTGCTTTCTGGGTGGGGACTTCTAGAGCCTCGCTATGTGCCTCGCCGAGCAGTTGCTGGGTAGTTCAGGCGTGTCGCCGGGCTGACGCGGGAGCCGACCCGCGGACCGGCGTCACGAGTACGCCGCGATGCACCGGGTCGTCGTGCCGTCGAGAAGTCCTTCGGCCCATCCGCGGCCCGGGGACGAATCGAGCAGGACGTCGAGCACGCTCATGGGAGCTCCAGGTGATCGAAGTAGAGCGATCGCGGGCGGTTCCGCGATGGTGCTGGATGCCAGGCATCCGTCACTTTTCCTATACGATCCAGTGGGGGCGTCAGCATGTCGCAGCCTTGTGACTGATGTCAACAGGTTCCCGAAGGTGCAAGAAAGGACCTCACGCCACGATGGACGACGAAGCGATGATCGCGCGGGGCCGCAGGGCCGTGACGGGCGCAACGCCGCCGGGAAGATCTGGCGGCCGGCTCGCCGACGAGGTGTACGACACGCTGCTCGGACAGCTGATGTCGCTACGGATCGAGCCTGGCTCCCGCGTCACTATCGACGTCCTGGCGCGAGAGCTGGGGGTCTCGCAGACGCCGATCCGAGACGCCCTGAACCGCATGGAGGCCGAGGGCCTGGTCGTGCGTGTGCCCCATGCCGGTTACCGCATTCCCCCCCAGATCACCCGTCACCGATTCGAGGACATGCTCGAGGTCCGCCTACTTCTCGAGCCGGCGGCGGCGCGCAGATCCGCCGAACGCGCATCCTCGGAGCAGGTAGCCGGTCTGCGACGAATGCTGGAGGAGATGGCCGAGCTGGAGGGGGGCGACGGGCCCTCGGCCTATGGCGCCTTCGGGCTACGCGACGCCGCTTTTCACGATCTCGTCGCCCTGAGCGCGGAGAACCAGGTCATCCGTGAAGCACTGGCTCGCCTGCACAGCCACGTGCACCTCTTCCGGCTTCACCACGACACCCAGGTCACTCACCTGGCCATGGCCGAGCACGAGGAAGTTGTCGCAGCGATCGCCGCCCGTGACCCCGACGCCGCCGCCTACTCGATGCGTCGGCACATCCTGCGCTCCGGCGAGCGTTTCCGGCGATTGTTCGACGAGATCGAGGACGCGGACGGAGTGGCGGTAGAGGCTTGACGGGCGCGCTGGGCCCAGGAATGCTAACTCAATCCTGATCGGATCGGATTGGATCCACCTCACCCGCCCCCAGATGCGAGGAGAAGCAGGTGCCCAGAGCGCTGCTCCTGACCGGCGACGCCGCCGAGGAGCTCGACACCATGTACCCCTACTACCGCGTGCAGGAGGGCGGCTGGGACGTCGACGTCTCGTCACGGACGTTGCGTGACGTGCAACTGGTCATCCACGAGTTCGACCCCAACTCCGACGCCTACGTGGAGAAGAACGGCCGGAAGCTGCCGGTCGACGTCCCCTGGGCCGAGGTCGACGTCGAGCGCTACGACGCCCTGATCATCCCCGGGGGACGTGCCCCCGAGTGGATCCGGGTCGACGCCGACGTCAGGCGCATCACCGAGCACTTCTTCGCGCGCAACCTCCCCATCGCGCTGGTGTGCCACGGCGCGCAGGTGCCAGCGGTCTACGGGCTGCTGAAGGGTCGGAAGACAGCGTGCTTTCCCCCCATCACCGGTGACATGGAGAACGCCGGCGCGACAGTCATCGACGCTCCCGACGTCGTGGACGGCAACCTCGTCTCCTGCCGGGGGTGGCCCGACATGCCGCAATTCGGCAGGGCGATGATGGAGCTCTTCGCGAAGTCTGTCAGCCCCGCATCGGCATGAGCACACCTGGACTGCCCCGGTGACGGCACTTCGGACCGTCACGGTGGACGGTTCCCCCGTCCACGTCCTGGAGAGCGGCACCGGGCCCGCAGTGCTGATGCTGCACGGCTCCGGACCCGGCACGACCGGGTCCGGAGCCTGGACGACGACGGCGCAAGCGCTGGGCACGTCCCTGCACCTGGTGGCTCCGGACCAAGCGGGGTTCGGCCGTACACCTGTCCCGGCGGGCTCCAGGGGTGGGCTCCGGCTGTGGACAGAGCAGGCCGCGGGCCTGATGGATGCTCTCGGAATCGAGCACTACGCCGTGGTGGGTCACTCCATGGGCGGCGCCGTGGCGCTGGCGTTGGCGGCCACCCGCCCCCAGCAGGTCACCCGTGTCGTGGCGGTCTCGACAATGGGCGCCCCCGGGGCGCCGCTGTCCGCCGACCTCGACGCGGTCTGGGCCGCCCCCGCCGGCCCACTCGGAGCACGAGACATGCTGAGTCGCCTCGTCCTCGACCAGGCGCTCGTGACCGATTCGGCCGTCGAGGCCCGCGCCGCTGCGATGCGAGCGGGGGAAACCGCATTCGCGTCGTTGTTCCCTCCACCCAGGGCACGATGGGTCGACGACCTCACCCTCTCGGCGCAGACGCTGGCAGCGGTACGCGCGCCCGTGCTGCTCATTCACGGCGCCGAGGACCGAGTCACCCCGCTCGACACGGCAGCCCAGCCCCTGCTCGAACACCTGGCCGATGTCCGTCTGCACGTGCTCGGCCGATGCGGGCACGTGCCGTCGATCGAGCACCCGCACGAGTTCCGGCAACTGCTGTCGTGCTTCCTCCGCCGGGACCGAGCTCACTGACTGCTGCGGCTGCCTGACGATGGGCCTGGCCGCACATCGATACAAGCTGATGGAGGTTCTCGGAGTTGGAGCGTCGAGGAACCAGGTCAGCTCGGTAGGCGCTGTGCCCAGAAGAGGGCGTGCCCGCTGCCGCCTTCCGGGACGAAATCCTCGGCCATGATTGTCAGGCCCGCCTGTTGCACCCACGAGCGGTAACTCAAGGCGTCGGCGTGGCTCCACCACATGCTAGCGGGGCCACCGAGCTAGTTGTCCTCAGTGCCCGTCCAAGCGCTGTTGCAGACTGTGGTGAGCAGCCAGCCGCCGGGTTTGGCTGCTGCTAACACCTCGGTCGTCAGTAGTGCTCACTGTTTATCTATTGTGGGCAGCGTGAACTTGAAGGGGTGGGCGGCGGCTGCCGGCATCTCGTATGCAACTGCACGGCGGCGTTACGAGTCCGGGACGTTGCCTGTTCCCGCGTATCGACTTGGTCGGCTGATCATGGTTGGTGAGCTGTTGACCGGTGCGACCACCGAGGCCGGGCAGACCGGTGTACGCGCGGGTGTCGTTGGCCGACCGGAAGCCGGGCCTGGACCGGCAGGTCGGCCGGGACACCGTGTGGGCGACTGGCAGCGCCTGGCCGTGGACCGGGTGGTGACCGAGGTCGGTTCGGCGCTCAACGGCCACCGCAAGGAGTTTCTCGCGTTGCTGCGCGACCCGGCGGAGGTGGACGGCGATCTCGTGGGTGACGTCGCCGAGATGTTGACGTCGTTGTGCGCCCGCCTGTACGGGCGCCGCCCGGCCGCGATCCGTGCCCGTCGTGCGGTCGGGGCCGCCGCCGGGGTTCGGGTGTGAAGACGATTCAGGCGTACCGGTTCGCCCTTGATCTCACCCGGGGGCAGGAACGTGACGTGCTGGCGCACGCCGGGGCGGCGCGGGTGGCCCATAACTGGGCGTTGGCCAGGGTCAAGGCGGTCATGGATCAGCGGGCCGCCGAACGCACCTACGGTGTGGCGGAGGAGATGCTGACGCCGGCCGTGTCGTGGACGCTGCCCGGCCTGCGTAAGGCGTGGAACGTCGCCAAGCCCGACGTCGCGCCGTGGTGGCGGGAGTGTTCGAAGGAGGCGTTCAACACCGGCCTCGACGCCCTCGCTCGCGCGTTGAAGAACTGGGCCGACTCGCGCTCAGGTAAGCGCGCCGGCCGGCCGGTCGGGTTCCCGGGGTTCAAGTCCCGCCGCCGCACCATCGCGTCCGTGCGGTTCACCACCGGGGCGATGCGGGTCGAGTCCGACCGCAAGCATGTGGTGCTGCCCCGGCTGGGCCGGCTGAAGCTGCATGAGTCCGCCCGTAAGCTCGCCCGCCGCATCGACCAGGGCACCGCCCGGATCATGTCCGCCACCGTGCGACGTGACGGCGGCCGGTGGCACGTCGCTTTCTGCGTCGAGGTCGAGCGTCCCGAGCGGCGACCCGCCCGCCCGGCCGGGCGCGGTGCTCGGCGTCGACGTTGGCATCAGGCACCTGGCGGTGTTGTCGACCGGCGAGCTGATCGACAACCCGCGATATTTGACGACCGCGCAGCAGCGGATGCGGGCGCTCGCTCGGGCGCTGGCGCGCAAGAGCGGCCCGGACCGGCGCACCGGCCGACGCGCCTCGAAGCGGTGGGAGCGGACGGCAGCCCGGCTCGGCCGGGCGCATGCCCGGGTGGCGAACCTGCGCCGCGACGGACTGCACAAGCTCACCACCCGGCTGACCCGCGAATACGGCACAGTCGTCATCGAAGACCTCAACGTCACCGGGATGCTGCGCAACCGCAAGCTGGCCCGGCACATCGCCGACGCCGGGTTCGCCGAGATCCGCCGGCAACTGACCTACAAGACCGGGTGGAACGGCGGCCGGCTGATCCTGGCCGACCGCTGGTATCCCTCCTCCAAGACGTGCTCGGGCTGCGGCGCGGTGAGAACCAAACTCGCCCTGTCCGAGCGTGAATATCAGTGCGAATCGTGTGGCCTGGTCCTCGACCGGGACCTCAACGCCGCCTGCAACCTGGCCGCGCTCGCGGCTGAGGCAACAACCGCCGGGAGTGGCCCGGCGGCCGGACGTGGAGCCGACCGCAAGACCCCGAACGCGGGGCTGGTGGCATTGAAACGTCAACCCGGCACCGCACCAGCGGATCAGACCGGGACCGTCCCACCGCAAGGCGGGACTGCCAACCGCGCGCTCGCAAGAGCGCACTGAGAGGCAACGGCGTAACCAGGTGTCGATGCTCCTGATGAGTTGCGGCTGGTCGGCCAGGGGCAAGTGGATGAAGGCGTACAGGCAGACTACGGCGTCGAACGAGGCCGGCGGCAGGTCGAGTCGGGTGGCGTCGGCGCGGAGAAAGGTGCCGTCGGGCACCAGGCGGCGCGCCCGCTCAATCTGTACGTCGCTGATGTCCACGCCGGTGGCGTGGTGTCCGGCGTTGGCGAGGAAGCGGGCGATCGGCACCCCGCAGCCGCAGCCGAGGTCGAGGACTGCCGCTGAGGCAGGTAGGCGCTGGTGTAGGCCGGCGAGCCAGGGAGCGTACTGGCCGTCGTCAGCGTCGTCCGGTCGATAGTTGTAGGAGAGTGCGTCGTACCCGCGTCGAACCATGTCCCGCTCGTCGCTCGTGCTCATTCCGGGAACGCTATGAGGCTCGGTGCTCCTTGCCGATTGATTGATTGCGGTACGGCTTCGTCCTGCCAGCGGTAGAGGTCGCGCAGCAGGGAGATCTCGGCGCCGTGATGGATCAGCTCCCTGTTGACGTGCAGGACGATGCCCTCCATGGGAAACCGCTCGGGACCCGCTGTGGGCGGATTTTCCAGGTCGGCGTCCGAGAGCTCGCGGACCCCGGCGTTCCATCTCCCGTACATCTCATCAAGCTGGTTCAGCGCCTCGTCAGCTGTTCCCGCGTAGGCGAATGTCTGGTCGTCGACGTCCTGGCCGCCGAAGTGCCACCCGACCCGATAGCCCAGGCAGGAGACGATGATGTGCGCCAGCCGCCAGGCAATCGTCGTCACCGGCGCCGGCACCGGGTCAGGGGACCCGCAGTCCATCGTCCATTCCCCTGAACCTGCCGACATCGGTGCGGCCGACGTGCCCCGTGGACGGATGCTCCAGCAGCCACGCACCGGCTCCCAGAAATACTCCTCGTCGGCAAGACCGTGCAGGCGCGGCCGCAGGTTCTTGTGCCAGTGCCGGTCCAGCTGGTCGGCGATCCGCTCGCTTCTTGTCACTTCCGCACACTACCTACAGCGGAGACCTGGCTGTGACCCTCGCGGACGCCGTCGCCGATGGTGGGCCGCTGGCTGGGTTCGGCTTCATGACCCGATGTGCCAGCCTCGACCAATGACGCGCGTGTCAGACCTGGGAGCCGTCGAGTGGCCGCCTGCCTCGATCAGGACCGAGAGGCTCGTGCTCCGTGAGCCCGAGGCCCGGGACCGGGCTGCGTTCATCGAGTTGCTGGCGTCGCCAGAGGTGAACACCTACCTCGGTGGTCCCCGCCTGCCTGGCGAGCTTGAGCGCGAGTTGCCCGAAGTGCCCGAGCGGTGGCCCGGAAGCTTCGTCGTCGACCTCGACGGGGCGATGATCGGCCAGATCCTGCTCAGGAGAGCGACGGGGCGCCGTCGCCCGGCTGCCATGGGGAAGGCCGACCTCGGTTACCTGTTCCTGCCGCAGGCGTGGGGATTCGGGTACGCCGCCGAGGCGTGCGCGGCGGCACTCGACTGGTTCGACGGTGTCCTTCCCGGCGAGCCAGTGGTGCTCACCACCCAAACCGCCAACGTCGGCTCGATGCGCCTTGCGGCAAAGCTCGGGTTCACGGAGGTAGAGCGTTTCCATGCCTGGGACGCTGAGCAGTGGCTCGGCCTTCGGTCCCCGGTCACGCCGTCTGCTTGAGCTGTTGCTGGATGGCACCGCTAGGGCGGAGCCCAGTCAGGTTTTCCATCACGCATCTCCACCAACACTCGGCGGAGTGTCACGCAGATCCTGATATTGAGCCATTTTCATCGTGACGGTGGAGGTCACGGTCGAAGTTCGAGGACAGCAAGGGTGTCTTCGGCGACAGGGTGGATCTCGACGATCTCGTCGACGAGGCGAACAAGTGCCCGTGCAACGGACCGTACAAGGACGGCGACTGCGAGTGTGAGGCGAGGGCCGACAAGCCGGTCGGCCGGAGGTCGAAGGACAGTGGCGCACAGATCACGAGGTGTTACCTGGTGGTTCAGGGCAGGTGGGGCGGCGTGCGAACGAGGTATCGGATTCGCTGCAAGGACTGACGACCGTAAGGTTGGCCGGCCGTTGTGTGCATGCCCTGGCCGGCCATTTCGTGAAGGAGGCGCGGCGGTGGGGCTCGCTGTGTATGTCGAGAACCAGGTGCACGAGCAACGGTATGCCGGTGTGGAAGCAGGCTCCTCGCTGCAACGCCTGGTGGCGGCGAGCGACCGGGAGCGGCACCACCTGGTGTCGAGGATCGATTCCTACGGCGACACCATGATCAACCTGATCCAGCTGCCGCAGCTGACCGCGGAGCTGGACGAGATCGCGAGCCGCAAACCGGAGCTCCGGGTCGACGTGCAGGCGCTGGGGGCGCTCATCGAGGAGGCGACCCGGGCGCGCGGATATCTCTGGATCTCCGGTGACTGAGGCCGGCCCCGGCCGGGACGGATAGGTTGGTCGCAGAAGGTGCAGGTCACGGTCGGTCTGACGGTCTGATGTGGACGTGGAGCGAGGCTCCCGGTAAGAAGGCAGTCGAGCGAGATCCGGTGCCCCAACCGGGAGCCTCGCTGTGCTGCAGGTCTCGAGGCCGGACACCGGTATGAGCCAGTGCCTAGTCCCACCAGGTGATTGACGAAACTGTCCCAGGACATGCTTGACGGCTGACCTAGAGAAATGGGCGAGTCCCTCTACTCGACGCGACGGTCAGTCGGCCTGCTCGGGTGGGAAGTCGTCGGCGAACGCAGCGTCGACGACTTCCGGGGGCATGCACTCGTGATCGTGGGCCCAAGTGCCCGCAACGTGCAGCACGGGGTCAGGTCCGTCGTCGGTTTCGAAGGTGAATTCGACGCGTTGCGGCAGGGTGCGCAAAGCCGACTGTCCCTCGATCGGCTTGAGCAGTTCCCACTGGCAGCCCAAGGCGGCCAGGGCGCCGGTCACCTGAGTGAAGGTCAGTCGCGCGGGCAGGACGATAGCCTTGTCAGACTGTGCGTGGCTTGGCAGCTCAACCGTCCGTCGCCAGGTCTGGACCGTCACTGACGTGATGATCCGACAGCGGCACACGACCAGTTCGACGTCACCGTAGGAGTACAGGTGCGGCCACCTGTGGCGTAGGTTGATCCGTCCGATGTCCCACGGCATGCCGTAGTCGCCGACGACAGTCCGGAGGCGGGCGCCGGGATGAAGAAGGCCGACCCGGCCAGTTGAGCCGAACGCTGCCAAGACGTCGAGCGCCTCCATGTCTCTAACCCTTCCGCAGTAACCATTTCTCCGTAGACGGTGGCTATACCCGGGTGCGCTTGCGAGCCGGTTGGTAGATGGTGCGTCCGACGATGCGGATGCCGTCGTCGCAGGCCATGGTCAGCTCGGTGTCGGTGGCGTGGATGGTGACGGTCTTGCCGTTTATCCGACCCCAACCAGACCCAGTTCGGTGTGGCGGGCCAGCCAGAAGCGGAGGGTCTGCCGGGACACAGGTCCTGGCTGCCACCTCGACCACGGTGCCGGCCCGAAAGCGGGCCGCGCCGGTCGGCCTCGGCATGCTGGCGGCCTCCGGCGGGCATCGGCCGGGCCGACCGGCGCACGATAATGAGCGGATGCGCGACGACGAAGTATTGCGGCGCATCGCCGCTCGCGTGGCAGCTCACGACTACAGCGATGACGTGTACATCCGCCCTGGCCACCAGGACGCGAGCGGGATGTGGGTAGTGAATCCCATGCCCGAGGGCACCCGGTGGCTGGTGGCACGTGGATCGCAGGAACACCTCGCCGCGCTGGCAGCCGACGCCGTCGACCCGCTGCCGCCGCTTGAACCTGCCTCCGTTCAGGCTGTGGACGACGCTGAACAGGTGCTTGGGCATCCGCTGCCGCCTCTGCTTCGACGCATCTACTTGGAGGTCGCCAATGGCGGCTTCGGTCCCGTGCTGGGCATTGCGGGCGGTTGCACGGACGATCTCGGGCGTACGGCGATTGATCGGCTCAACCCTCGGGAACCCGCCGGCTTGCTGCCGATCGCCCATTGGGGATGCGCGATCTACTCGTATGTCGATTGCGCGGGCCGGGGAGCGATGATGTGGGGCTTTGACCCGAACTCGGGGCTTGGCGAACACTCGTTCTACTCGGAAGGCATTCCGCTTGTGGATTGGCTCGATGCGTGGCTTAACGGATGCCTTGAGCCGCCGCACCTTGATTCCGACCGTACGAGCTGGTGGGGCGCGACCAATCCCGAGCGGGGACGCCGTCAGCCTGATCCAGAGTTCGTCGATCCGTCACAGCCGACCCTCTTCCAAGCCTAGGCGGGCCGAACGCGTCGGTAGTCGCCCGCCGTCGAAGGCGGGTGATCGCTGCCGCGCAGCAGTCCGGGGACGGCCGTCGAACGCGGCCGTCCCCGGAGGTAGTGCTGGTGTCAAGGGCGTGTCCCGAGGTTCAGCGGATCGTCGCCCCGCTGGTGGGGGTCGGCTGGACCCGCTCGAACCGCACCTTGCTCAGCCATCCCGGGAGGTCACTGAGCACATACAGCTCGCCGTTGACGTCGGCGCCGAACGCCGTCGGCTGGGTGGGGAACGTGCCGATCTCAGTGGACTCGTAGCCACCCGTGGACTTGGGACGTACGGCGAAAGCGCGGGTCGAGCAGTAGTCGCTGGCGATGTAGGTGCCCCGTGCCTCCGGGGTGACGGACCCCCGGTACACCAGGCCGCCGATGATGGAGCAGTTCTCCGTCATGTAGTGGTCGTACTCGACGATCGGGTCGGTGAGCCGCACGCCCGGCCGGCACTGCGTCTCGTCGAAGACCGGCGTGCCCTCTCGACAGGACCAGCCGAGGTTCGCGCCACGCTGCGACGGGCGGACGTGGTTGATCTCCTCGATCAGACCCTGGCCGACGTCACCGATCCACAGCGAGTTGTCGGCCGGGTCGATGGAGAACTTCCACGGGTTGCGCAGCCCGTAGACCCAGATTTCTGGCCGCGCGCCCGCCGTACGGACGAACGGGTTGTCGTAGGGCACGCAGTAGGGCTTCCCCCCGCAGCTGCGGTTGACGTCGATCCGCAGAATCTTGCCGAGCAGGGTGCCGAGGTTCTGGCCGCTCTTGTAGGGGTCGTTCGCGTAGCCACCGTCGCCGAGGGACCAGTAGAGGTAGCCGTCGCGGCCGAAGGCCACCTGTCCGCCGTTGTGGTTGCCGTACTCGGCGTGCTCCTGGGTGAGCAGCACCTGCACCCGATCAGGGGCGTTGATGGGCACTCGCGCCAGGGTCAGCGCGCCGGCCGGCAGGCTCGTGTAGGCCACGTAGAGCATCCCGGTCCGCGCGAAGTTCGGTGCCGGAGTGATGCCGAGAAGGCCGCGCTCGTTGTCGGACGGGTCGATCCGGGCGCTCAGGTCGATCACCGGGTCGGGAGCCAGGCCGGTGTCGGGGTGGTAGGCGCGGACAGTGCCGTTCTTCTCGGCGATCAGCATCCGGCCGTCCGGCAGCCCGGCGATCGCGATCGGACGCTGCAGACCGAAAGCCACCCGTTCGGAAACCACGGTCAGCTCAGCGAGCGGCACAGCACGGGGTTTGGATGGGCTGGCCGCGGCGGTGCCGGTTACCGGCGCCGCTGGCGACAGGGACGCAGCCAGGGCCAGAGCGAGCAACCCGGCCAGCATGGCGGCCGGGCGACGACGTCGTCGTGACATGTTCAGCTCCTCGAGCAGGTGGGTGGTGGACACGGTCTGGGAGCGTTCCCACGATACATTGGCTCTGGTCAATATCCAACTCTTGCCACCTCGTGGGCACGAGCCGGATCGGGCTGTCGCGCGACGTCCGGAGCGGGTGACATCGGGCGGTAGGGTGAGTCACCGATCGATACGAACGGTGGTGTCGGTGAGTCTGATCCAGGTGGGTGTCACCGCGACGACGACGATGCTGGCGGTCCTGATCGGTGGGTGGCTCACCGTCCGGGCTCAGGACCGGCTGTGGCGGCGCGACCAGGATCGACAGTGGCGGGACATCCGGCTGAACGCGTACACCGACTTCATCGGTGCGGTCCGGGAGTACGTGGCCTACGTCCTCAACCCGGCCGCCCGCATCACCGCGGTGCCGCGCCCGCGTGATCCGGGTGATCTCATGCCGTTCTTCGACGACGAGGGCAGTCGCTACCGGGAGCGACTGGAGAGCACGAAGACCGCGCTTCGGCTGGTGGCCGGTCAGGTCGAGGTGGTGAGCGGCTCGTCGGAGCTGGTGCGTCAGGCCCGTCTTCTGGCGGCGACACGGGCGGATAGCGACGCCGAGGCGTTGCCCGCGGATCGGTTCGACGCCCTGTGGGAAGCCGAGCGCCGATTCATCGAGGTCGCCCGGGCCGAACTCGGCCTGCCCTCCGCGTTCCGTGCCATTGATCGACGCGCCTAACAGGCTGAGGCGAGGCGCCTCCCAAGTGGAGGTCAGTCGCCCTTGCCCCAACGATCAGGCAGGGCGTACCAGCGGCCTGCCTGCACCTCCAACAGTTCACCAGTGCTGGCGAGGTGGGAACACGCTGTGCGCAGCTCCTCGACCGAGGGCCGGGTGTCCGCCTGTTCGTCGAGGAACCATCTGATCCGCCAGGCGTCGAACGCCTCGACATCATCGACCACATCGACGTCGACCGCCTGGCCCAGCTCATCGATCATTTGACAGCCCGCTCCGTGAATCGAGTACTCGACGCCCGTGCTCGACGTGCCTGCTCGCGGGAGCGTCTTCTTGTGCCTCACCGCCACCATCAGGTCCTTGATGCCGCCGACGTCTGGATAGGCATCGAACAAGCGCGACTGGATGCGCCGCAAAGCGGCGGCGTAGCGGCGAACCGCAGCGATCGCCAGCTCAGATTCCTCGCCCACATCATCAGTATGACCTCGTGTCGCGGGCCGTTTGGTGGGTCAACGGCGGCTGGACGACCGCGTGCCCGAGCAGCTGCGGTGCCACCCGGGCCCAGATACCGAGGCCGCCTCGCTGATCTCTCGCGGTCGGTCGGCCCAGGTGTCGTTGCGGCGGGATGAGCGCTGACGCAACTCCGCTGGCGGCCGGCTCGTTGGTAGCGAGGGGCGGACGGAGGCTGACGATGGCGGCGGGGCGGGGTGCCGATCTGCTGCGCCCTCCATTGAGTTCGGGTCGGGCGACGTTCCTGGAGCTGTTCTTCGACCTGGCCTTCGTTGTGGCCCTCACTCGGGTCTCGCAACGATTCGCCGAGTTGGGTGATGACAACGGCTGGGCGCTCGCCACGGGGTTCGGGCGTACCCTGCTGCTTTTTCTGGCGCTCTGGTTGATCTGGTCGCACACCGCCTGGATCACCAGTCGGTACGAACCGGAACAGCCGATCATTCAGGCCGTCGTGGTCGGCACCATGTTCGCCGGCCTGATCATGGCGGTGACGCTGCCGCGCGCGATGGAGGAGCGTGCGCTGCCGTTCACCGTCGCGTACCTGATGGTCATGGTGCTGCGGCCGCTGGTGGTCGCCGTCGCGCTGCGTGGCCATCCGCGACGGCTGGTGCCGTTCCGGCTCGTCGTGTGGGCCTTGGCGAGCGCCCCGCTGTGGCTGGCCGGCGCGTTGGGACCGGATCACCTCCGCCTGCCGCTGTGGGTCGTCGCCCTCGCTGTCGACTACCTCGCCTGGGCGTTGGGCTGGCCGCTGCCGTGGCTCGGGGTCTCGAAGGTAGGTCGGTGGCGGATCGCGGGGACCCATCTCGCGGACCGCTATCAGCAGATGTTTCTCATCGCGCTCGGTGAGTCGATTCTGGTTATCGGCGTGGTTTTCAGCGGCGCGGACTACTCCGCGGGGCGGGCAGCCGCCTTCACTGTCGCGTTCGCCACCAGCGCGCTGCTCTGGCGGATCTACTTCTACCGCGCCGGTCTGCTGTTGACGGAGGCGTTCGGCCGGGCGGGTATGCCCGGCCGGCTGGGCGCGGTGTCGGAGCGGACGCATCTGTTGATCGTGCTCAGCGTGCTCGTCACGGCGGTCGGCTACGAGCTGGTGATCGATCATCCGTTCGGGCAGCCGCGGCCCAGTTGGCTGCTGTTCGTGGTGGGCGGCCCGATGCTCTTCCTCGTCGCCCGTATGCGGCTGGAGTACGAGATATTCGGTAAGGCCTCCCGACCCCAGCTCATCGGCTTGGCCGCCCTGGTGCTGTTCACGCCGGTGTTGGCACGTTGGGCGCCGATGGTCGGGCTGAGCGTGGTGGCCGCAGTGCTGGCCCTGGTCGCGCTTCTCGGCGCGCTGCGGAGGCGGGGCCAGCCGCAGGAGGTTCCCGCCTCGCCGATCGGACGCGAGGCGTCCGGAGATCGCGACTCCGAGGCGTGACGCAGCGGGACTCCCGCGTCCCGTCCCGGTACGACCGAAGCGGACTCGGACCGGTCGATCGCCGCGATCAACCCGTTTCGCGCGTAACCGCCCAGCGAGGCGCGCACCGCGCCGGCTGATGACCAGCCGGTGCTTTTCACGCGTAACGGACCGCGATCGCTGGTCGGTAGAGAGAACGGTCGGTCTTGACGCTGGGGATTTGAGCCGGTACGGTTCTCACAGACAGAACGTTCGTTCCACCTGGCACTGGCCAGGTGTGCGGTTGTGCCTGAAGGAGAGCGCCATGCCCACCAAGATCACCCTTGTCATCGGTAATCCCGCCAACCCCGATGAGTTCGAGAAGGTCTACGCCGACGTACGCCGGGCCGCGGAGACGTTCCCGAAGCTTCAGCGGGTCGAGTCGGCCAAGGTGTGGCCGAAGGAGGACGGCACGCCCACTCCGGCGTACCGGACGCTCGACCTGTACTTCGCCAGCTACGAGGACGCCTCTGCCGCAGTGGCGACGCCCGCTGCCGGTGCCGTCTTCGGTGGGCTCCAGGGCGCTCAGGTGGAGATCACGGGGCTGTTCTCCAACGTCGAGTAGCACCGCCGTCCCGTCCCGGCGGTGAACCGCACCCCGCTGGGCGTCCCTTCGCTCCGGAATCACCGAGAGGATGACCATGACCACCGTTGCCGTTCCCGGCATCTCGACGACGGCCGCCGCCCTGCGGCGGTTGTACTTCGGTCGCTTCGCCTTCGCGATCGTCTGGGCTGCCGTGACGTTCCCCCTGGCCAAGCACCTCAACCCCCTCACCGCCGCGCTGCTCGTGATCTACCCCCTGTTCGACGTGGCCGCCGCCATCGTCGATGTCCGTGCGTCGCGGGCCACCGGATCGCCCACCCTGCTGTACGTGAACGTCGCGATCAGCCTGCTCGCCGCGGTGGGCCTGGGCATCGCCGGCGCGTCCGGCATCCCGGCGGTCCTGCGCGTCTGGGGTGCCTGGGCGGTCGTGGCCGGGCTGGTTCAGCTGATCGTGGGCGTCACCCGCCGCAGGATGGGTGGCCAGTGGCCGATGATCATCAGCGGCGGCATCTCCGTCATCGCCGGTGGATCGTTCGTCGCGGCCGCATCCGCGGACAACCCTGCGCTGACCAACGCGATCGGCTACGCCATCCCCGGCGCCATCTTCTTCCTCATCGCGGCCATCCGCCTCGGCCGCGCAGCGAAGGGAAACTGACGTGCAGAACGCCACGTACGACGTCATTGTCATCGGCGCGGGGCCGGTGGGGGAGAACGTCGCCGACCGCGCCGTGCAGGGCGGCCTGACCGCTGCGATCGTCGAGCGGGAACTGGTGGGCGGCGAGTGCTCGTACTGGGCCTGCATGCCGACCAAGGCGTTGCTGCGCAGCCAGACCGCGCTCCGGGCGGCTCGTCAGCTGCCCGGTGCACGCGAGGCGGTGACCGGCGAGCTGGACGCGGCGGCCGTGCTGCGTCGCCGGGACTCCTTCGCCTCGCACTGGAGGGACGACGGGCAGGTGTCCTGGCTGAACTCCGCGGGGATCGCCCTGTATCGGGGCCAGGGGCGGATCGGCTCCGACCGGGTCGTCGAGGTGACCGGCGCGGACGGCGCCACCACCTCGCTCACCGCCCGACACGCGGTCGTCATCGCGACCGGAAGTAGCGCACTGGTGCCGGACATCGCCGGTCTGCGCGAGGCGGCACCGTGGACCAGCCGTGAGGCAGCCGCCGCGAGCGAGGTTCCCGGCCGGCTCGCCATCATCGGCGGTGGCGTGGTGGCCACGGAGATGGCGACCGCGTACGCCGGCCTCGGATCGGCGGTGACGATGCTCGTGCGCGACGGAGTGCTCACTCAGGCGGAGCCGTTCGTCGGCGAGCGGGTCACGCAGTCTCTGCGGGAGGCTGGCGTATCGGTCCACCTCGGTGCCGAGGCCGCGTCGGTGAGCCGCGACGGCGACGGCACTGTGCACGTCACGCTCACCGACGGCGAGCAGGTCGAGGCCGACGAAATCCTCGTCGCGATCGGCCGTACGCCGAACACGCACGACGTCGGCCTGGACCGGATCGGCCTGAAGCCGGGTGCCTGGCTCACTGTCGACGACACACTGCGGGTCCTCGACGGTGCCGGCGCGTTGATTGGCGACGGATGGCTGTACGCGGCCGGGGACGTCAACCGGCGTGTGCTCCTGACCCATCAGGGCAAGTACCAGGCTCGTGCGGTGGGCGACGTGATCGTGGCGAGGGCCCGGGGCGAAGTGGCAGACGACCGCCCGTGGGGTCGGCACGTCGCCACTGCCGACGAGCGCGCCGTGCCGCAGGTCGTCTTCACCGACCCGGAGGTCGCGTCGGTGGGGCTGACCGCCGCTGCCGCCGAGGCTGCCGGACTGCGGATCCGGGTCGTCGACTACGACCTGGCCGCCGTCGCCGGGTCCGCGCTGCACGCCGACGGCTACCAGGGGCATGCCCGGATGGTCGTGGACGAGGACCGACGGGTGATCGTCGGCCTCACCCTCGTCGGCCCGGACGTCGCGGAACTGATCCATGCCGCGACGATCGCCATCGTCGGTGAGGTCCCACTGGAGCGGTTGTGGCACGCCGTGCCCGCGTACCCGACAGTCAGCGAGGTCTGGCTGCGCCTGCTGGAGGCGTACGGCCGCTGACCTGAGCCGTGCGGCCGTCCGCCCACCCCCGGCCGAGTCCGCTCGTCCGGGGGTGGTCCAGCTCGAGGTCGTGCGGGGGCTAACGGGCCGACTCTGCCGACTGACGTTCCGAGTTGATCCTGAGGAGTCCTTCGATGCCGCGCAGGAAGGTCTCGGACACCAACGTGGGGTCGGAGAGGCATCCGGCCGCCATGGCGCCGTCCCGGAGCATGACGAAGTGGCGCGCTGCGGGATCCGCCGTTCCTTCGTGGACCTGTGACATGAGCGTGGTGATGGTATTCAGGAACCATTGCCGGTGGGCCATGAGCTCCTGGTGCACGGGATGATTCGTGTCGGGATATTCCGCCGCTGCGTTCAGGAACGCGCACCCGCGAAACCCGGGGGACTGGATGTTCTGAGCGATGGAATTGGCGATGGCCAGGAGCGGATCGACCGGTGATCGGTTGGCGGCGAGGGCCTCGTCGACCATGCCGCGCTCCAGCTGATGTACCTCACGCAGATAGGCCAGGATGAGGTCGTCCTTGCTGGGGAAGTGGCGGTAGAAAGTAGCCCTGGTCACCTTCGCCTCGGCGATGATCCGGTCGACGCCGACGGCGTGAATGCCCTCCGCGTAGAAGATCCTGGTCGCCGTGCGGAGAAGCTTGAGGCGTGCCTCAGAGGGCCGGGCACTGGGTTCGTCGCTCGCCATCCCACCATCCTAGCGATAGAACGTTCGGTCTGATTGGCGCCTGCCAGGCATTTCGCACCGACGTTCGGCGCGGCGCTTCATTCTCGATCTCGCTGACAGTGGCCTGATCAATGCTGAATTCTGGGTGCTGGAAGGTACCGGAGCCGGGATCGCCGGCGAAGCCTCTTGAAAGGACTCCAGATGAGCGCTGCTCCTGACATGTCTGCCCAGGAGGCAGGGATGCCGACAGTTGTGTTGATTCACGGCGCATTCGCCGGATCGTCGAGTTGGAATGGGGTGATTGCCAACCTCAAGCGCCGGGGTTATCCGGTCATTGCCGTCGCCAACCCGCTCCGCGGTGTGCAGAAGGACGCCGCGTACGTTCGGGCTCTTTTGGACAGCTTGCCCGGACCGGTCGTGATGGCCGCCCATTCCTACGGCGGGCTGGTCATGACCGAGGCCGCGGCCGGTGCCCCCAACGTCAAGGCCCTGGTGTACGTCGCCAGCGTGAGCGCGGACGTAGGCGAAAGCGTGATCGATTTGGTCGGCAAGTACCCCGGAAGTCAGCTTCCCTCCAGCATCAGCATGGTGCCGATCCCCTCCGATGACGGTGGCACGACGATGGATCAGTACCTCCTGCAGGACAAGTTCCCCGAGGTGTTCGCCGCCGATGTCGACCCCGAAACGGCCACAATCATGGCGGCAACGCAGCGACCCGCCTCGGCGAGCGCCCAGGAGGAGGGCGTGACCAAGGCCGCCTGGAAGACGATCCCTTCCTGGACGCTGATCACCACCCAGGACCAGGGCATTCCCCCAGACCTGCAGCGCTTCCTGGCCGACCGGGCGGGGTCCACGGCGGTTGAGATCGCCGCTTCCCACGCGGTGGCAGTCTCGCAACCCGGCCCGGTCGCAGACCTCATCGACACCGCCGCCCGCGCCACCGCACGCTCGATGCAGATGTCCAAGAGTCGCCACGGTTGACGAGGGCTTGAGCGTTCGAAGCCTGCGATGATCCTTCGGTGAGTCAGACGACGAAATGGGACCGCGTGGTCGAGGGCGCTCGTGTCTGTTTCATGGCCGGCCCGGACCACAAGCCTGAGACCGCCGACAACATCGACGCGCACCTGATCCTTGCCGATGGCACCCGTCGGTACGCCACGTTCATGACGACGGATGAGATCGGTCGCATCCTGCAACGGTGGGCCAGGACGGGGGAGGTTGGTGGCGGCCGATACTTCTGGTGCTCCGACCTGGTCATCGTCCCGAGGCCCGGTGTCGAGGCGATGGTGGCGGCCCTGGGGGAGATGATCCGATCCGGCGACCTCGACGTGATGCTCAGCAAGCTCGAGGACAGCGCCATCTAGCCGAGTGACCAACCGGGTGACACCGCGCCGTGTGGGCACGCCTGGCCGGGTATGCGCGGTGCCGGATCAGTGCGGGTAGGCGCGGGGGATGCGCGAGCCCGGAAGCTCGTCGCGGAACGCCTGGATGCGTGTGATGACCTGCCGTCTGCCGATGGTGTTCTCGATGCGGTCGAGGTAGAGGCATCGGGCCGCGAGTTTGTCGAGATCGACTGTGAAGTAGATCGCCATCAGCGGGTTGATGAACAGATCGCCACCGCCGGTCCGTCGGCTGAATCGGACGTCCCCGAATTCGCCGCTGGTGGCGGCGGCGATCTGTCCCTGAACGATGCTCGGCCGTTGCGGGGTGGCGGCCTGGGCATCAGCGACGGCAGCGCGGTAGAGCTCCGCCTCCCGGCTGGAACCGGGGATGGACAGGGCGCCGAGGTAACCACCGTCGCGGTCGAGCGCGGCCAGGTTCTCCAGCACCTCGACATGGTTGACGCCGTCGTAGGCGTCGATGCCGAAGCCCAGACTGGTCACCAGCTTGACCGGTACGTCCAGCGCGGCCACGGCGGCCAGGCTGGTCATGTCCTCCACCGGAGTGCCGAGGTTGCTTTCGTCGCCGCGCAGCAGCACGTCGGTGCCGCCGTCGACCAGCACCACCGCGTCGATGTCGAGGTGTTCCACCAGGTGCCGGTACGCCGTCCGCAGCGGCTGGACACCGAGCGGCGGAAACGCGTACACCGTCGACGGCAGTTGCTGAGCCGCCAGCCATCGGGCGAGCGTTCGCTCCGGGAAGTACCAGTCGGGGCTGGTGGTGTCCGGCTGAACCGCTGCCACGTGCTCCACCATCCACGCGTCCCGGTCGATCAACTCGAGTTCCGAGAAGGAGAGGTTCGCCAGGTGCACCTGCGCGCCGGCATGCCACAGGGCGAACGCCAGGGGCAGTCCCGCGTAGACGTCGAAACCGCCGCCCGCGCCGGCGATGAGGATGCTCCGCGCCGGAGCCAACGCGGCGAACAGTGGCGGAACTGCCAACGAGAACGCACCGGAGTCGGCCGACGGCGCCGCAGGGGTCATCACCGCTCAATGATCACTGATGGGCGGTGGACATCGGCGACGCCGCTAGTAAGTCACTGTCGCCCACACGATCCCGCCCACTGGAGAACCATGCCGGTAGCTCACATCGCTGCGATCAACCTGGAATGCCCGGACCCAGCTGAGCTGGCCCGCTTCTGGGCCGCGATGCTGGATGGTGAGGTCACGGTCCAGACCCCGGACTTCTGTGCGGTCAAGGCTGGTCCGCTGTACCTCGGCGCCGTTCGCGTCAGCGACTACCGGCCACCGACCTGGCCCTCGGGCGAACGATCACAGCAGATCCATTTCGACTTGGCCGTCGACGACCCCGACGACCTCGACGACGCCGAGGCGCGTGCGATCGCGCTCGGAGCCGTCAGGGAAGTGCAACAACCCGCGCCGGAACGCTTTCGCGTCCTGCGCGACCCGGCCGGCCATCCCTTCTGCCTGCGTAGCTAAGTGGTCAACGCTCGAAGCCTTTCTGCGGTTGGCCAGGTAGCCGGACTACAGAGGACCTTTCTTGTCGGTCGGCGGGTGTGTGTCGGTTGATTCTGGCCAGCAGGTCGTCCAGGTCGGAAGTGGTGGACTTCCACTGGAACGGCTGAGCCGTGGCGTTGTAGCGGTCTTCGATTGCTCGCTGCCGGCTCCTGACCGCGGTCAGGTCCGTGAAGTCGCTGGACGAGGCGACCTTGTGCTGGGCGATCGAGAAGATCTCGATCTGGTTGGTCCAGGGCTTCCGAGCGTCACCGTCCGGGGAGTGTCAGTGCCGTGTGCGAGGCTGCTCCGCGATAAATGCCATCAGAGCGAGAGGGTGGGAAATGAGCACGAAGGCTGGCGGGACCTTTGACCTCACATCATTCGAGCCGGAGGTGCTCGACGAAGGCTCGGGGGCCACGCTCGGCCGGGCGCGGATCACCAAAACCTTCCAGGGCGGCCTGGCCGGCATCAGCACGGTGAACATGCTCTCGGTGGCCGACATCGAGGGCAGCCCCGCTGCCTATGTCGCCGTGGAGCGATTCACGGGCGAACTCGACGGCCTCAAGGGCTCGTTCGTTCTCCAACACAGCGCACCCGGCAGCCAGGGTGAGCGACTCGCGATCCGCATCGTCCCGGGAACGGGCTCCGGTGACCTTACAGGGATCGTAGGAGCTTTCGAGATCATTCAGTCCGACGACGGCAGCCACTCTTATGTCTTGGACTACACCCTGGCCTGACGCACGTCAGCCGGCAGCGATGACGGATTGCCGAACATGTCCGAGGTCCGCAACCCGTGTGGCTGAAACTCGTCTCCCAGATGCTGCGTGAGTGTCAGCTGTCCGAGTTCCTGGGTGCATCGGGTGAGCGCGACATAGAGGCCGTTCCAGCCGCGCGGTTCGGCGGCGATGCCCTGAGGGTCGATGAGCAGTGTCGCGTCCCATTCCAGTCCCTTGGACTGGGTTGCGGTGAGCACTGGCACGTCACTCAGCACGGCTTGGAGTGTGGCGATGCGGTCCGCGGGGGCGATGACGCCGACAGTGCCGCCGTGCCACCGTTGCTGCAACTGCCGCACTGCTTCCACGGCGGCGCCCGCTAGCTCAGCGGGTGTGATCGCGAGCTCCCAGGGGGCGATGCCGGAGGCGCGTACCGCTCGTGGCGGCGTGTTGTGGCTGCCGGCCTTCTTCAAGACCGGTTCGGTGAGGTCCATGACCTCGCGCGGGGTCCGGTAGCAGATGGTGAGTTCCGCGCCGGTCCAGCGGTCTCCGAAGGCAGACTGCACCGCCTGTGCCCACGTGGTGTGCCGGTGGGCTGCCTCGGCCTGGTCGATGTCGCCGACGGCGGTGATGGAGCGACTGGGACAACGCCGGAGAACCATCTGCCACTGCATCTCGGACAGTTCCTGCGCCTCGTCGATGACGACGTGGCCGTACACCCAGCCGCGCTGGCGGCGCGCGCGTTCGGCGAGGAACTCGCCCTGTGGTTGCGGGGTGTCGACCTCGCCGAGCAGGTCGGCGAGGGCGTCGAGCAGCGCGATGTCGCTTGATGCCCATGAGGTGGGCTCGGCCGCGACGGCGGCGATCTCCTCGGGGGACAGCTGCGGGGCGAACCGGGCCAGCAGGGTGCTGTCGGTCAGGAAGCCACCCAGCAGGGTTTCGGGGGCGAGGGTGGGCCACCATGCCTCGATGAACCGGGCGATTGTGGCGTTCTCGGCGATACGACAACGAAGCTGCTCGACTTCCTCCTCGGAGAGCAATCCGTCGATGTCGCTGCCGGTGGACGTCCGGGTGGAGGGGTGGTCCTGCCCCATGCCCCTGTCGACGCGGGCGAGGATGTCCTCGAAGCCCTCCTCCATCTCCTCCATCAGCGCCTCGCGCTGCTCGGCGACGACATCGGCCAGGAGGTGATGCAACTGCTCGGCGAACGCCGTGCGGGCGCGGTGGTACGTGCGCCCCTGCACCGCCGAGGCGAGCGCCTGCGCCACAGTTGCGGCCGGAATGACGTAGAAATCGCCCTCCCAGCGCAGCTTCAGCTCGCGCGGCCGGGGGAGCAGCGACGCGACGTAGCTTTCGAGCGCGGGCTGCCAGAGGGCGCGGCCCTTGATCTCGGCGAGTAGCCGGCTCTCGTCGCGGCCCACGTGGACGTCGGCCAGCAGGGTGTCGCAGGTCGCCGAGACGACGGCGGTCTCACCGAGCGCGGGCAGCACCTGGGCGATGTACTGGAGGAACCGCGGCGAGGGGCCCAGAACCAGGACCGCCTGGTCGGCCAGCTTTCGGTAGGTGAACAGCAGGTACGCGACGCGATGCAGGGCAACCACGGTCTTGCCCGTGCCGGGGCCGCCCTGGACGACCAGCGGACCGGTCGCCTCAGCCCGGATGATGTCGTCCTGCTCTCGTTGCAGGGTGGAGATCGCCGTCGACATGTGACCGGTGCGCCGCTGGTCGAGGGCGGCGAGTAGGGCGCCTTCGCCGACGAGTTCCGCAGTTGTGCTCCCGTCCAGAGGCTCGTCGTCCACGCCGACGACGGCCGATCCCGTCGTACGGATGTGCCGGCGCCGTGCCTGACCCTGTGGGTCGACGGCCGTCGCGGTGTAGAACGGCCGCGCTGCGGGCGCGCGCCAGTCCACCAGCAGCGGCTCAGCGCCCTCGCCCTCGTTACGGAGACCGATACGGCCCACGTGGCGCACTGTGCCATCAAGGCCGTCGAGGCGGCCGAAGACCAACCCTTCCTCTGCTCGCCGTAGCTCGTCGTACTGCTGCCGGAGCATGCGCTGCCGGGCCCGTTCCAACGCGTCCACTGCCTCTGACGAAAGCTCGACCTGGAGGTGATCGGCCAGCCTGTCGCGCCGGGCCGTGGCCACATCCAGAAATGCCTGTTCCTCGGCGAGCGCGGACCGGCGCGCGGCACCCTCTGCGGTAGAGGCCGGCAGTTGGCCGTCAGGTGCTACTTCGCCGACGCCAGCAGTGCCCTTGCTCAGAGCAGACTTCCGGTGCATTAGCAAATCCTCGTATCGGGGTAACCCTCGGCTCGGACGAGCCGCAGCGCATTCGGCGGCAAGCATAGATTTGGTTTTCCTCACCGGCCAGAAGATTCGCCGGCAGAGATCGGAATCTCAATGCCTTGCGGTTCCGGGCTTGCTTGTGACCTCGCAATCCCGATTCGCATATTGACAGTTCAGTCTTCATCTGTTCTGCGGGGGCGTTCCGAGCAGTGCGGGTGCTCTTCGGCCCCGGGACCTGGGTGCGGCACGATGGTGGCGTGTCGATGGAACGCGTTGAAGCTCCAGCCACGCTGCTGACCTGGCTCGCAGACCGTCCTGTTCGGGAGGCGACCACCGGCTACGACGCCGCTGGTTGGCAATCGTCGACCTGGGTTCTTCATGCGATGTACGAGAACCCCGGCCTTGCGGGTCTGGGTACTCACGACGAACTCCATCGCCACCGGCTCGAAACTGGCGACCTCGCGCCGGAGATCATCGGAGGCATTAACCTCGACGAGGACACCACTAACACTGGTATTTCCCTGGGCTTCGTCGTCCGACCGGGGAGTCCTTGGCGACGGGCGCTCTGGTCGCAGCATCTCACCGAGGGGCAGGCATCGGATCGGAGTTACCCGCCATGCCACCGGTGGTTCCCACACCGCAGTTGGCCCGTCGCCGTCCAGCCACCGCCTGAAGGGTCCCTCGACGAGGAGAGCCTGGACGCCCTACTGGACACCGTGAGCCGTTTTTCGGTCGACGGCCCCGGGACCGACTGCGTCGCCTTCTACGCGTCCTTGCCGGCCGGTGACTTCGACGACCCGCACGTGTGGCGGGGACCGTTGTCGGCAGTCCCCGAACTGATCGAAGAACGTGGAGGGCCCTACCCGTTCTCACCGACGAATCTGTGGCCCACGGACCGGTCCTGGTTCATCTGGACGGACTGGGACCTGTTCGGCACCAAGGTCAGCGGGTCCGAGCAACTGGTCGAGGCGGTCAAGAGCCACAGCGCTCTCGAGACGGTGGACTGGTCCCCTGCCCAGGTCAGCTCAACGTGAAGGACGTGTCGTCGACGTCGAAGGTCGTGGCGCCGTTACCGGCCGTCTCGCTGGCGAGGAAGCTGACCGTCGCGGTGCGTTCGGTCGTCGCGGTGCCGCTCGACATGACGTACTGCCGCCACTGCGCCCCGCCGTCGAAGGCCAGCGAGAACCTCGTCTTCGGAGGTATCCCGGTGACCGCCAGTCCCACGTTCAGGTAGTCGCCGCGGCTGGTTTCCGTGGTGGTGGTCCGCACCCAGAAGCGGACAGTCAGGTCGCAGTTGGCCGGCACTGTGACTGTGGTGCGCAGCAGATCGGCGCGGGTCACGTCCAGCCCGGCGAAGGTGGCGTACGCGTGGCCGGTGTGCGCGGGCCGGGTCGCGTCACCGAACACGACGATGCGGGGGCCGGCCGTCCAGCCGGTGGTGCCGCGCTCGAACCCCGGGTTCGGGTGGATCTGCCCGGAGCAGGGCGGGTCGGCCGACGGCTGCCCGTGGGATGCGCCGCCCGTCGCCAGGAGCAGTAGGGCCGCAGCCGAGACGGTGGTGATGAAGGCCTTCATCGGTTCTCCCCGCGTCAGTACATTCGAGCTGGTCAATATTTATCGACCATGCGCGATGGATGTAGGCACGTCAAGCTCTTCCCGCCGTCGGCCCTGCGCCGGCGGCGGCTGACCCGAACCTGCTGGCGCTACCGGCGCCGGCGGGCGTCGGCCTCGGTGTCGAGCAGGTCGTTGAGAGTCAGCGCAGAGTTGATCAGTGAGAGGTGGCTGAACGCCTGGGGATAGTTGCCGATCTGCTCCCCGGTCGCGGCGATCTCCTCGGCGTAGAGGCCGAGGTGGTTGCTGAAGGTGAACATTTTTTCGAACGTAAGTCGGGCGTCGTCGAGACGGCCGGAACGGGCCAGCGCCTCGACGTACCAGAAGGTGCACATGTTGAAGGTGCCCTCGTGGCCGGGGAGACCGTCGGGGGAGTGGACCGGGTCGTACCGGTGGACCAGGCTGTCGGAGACCAGTTCGCGCTCGATCGCCTGCAAGGTGGACTGCCACAGCGGGTCGCTCGGCGTGACGAAACCGACCGCCGGCATGGCGAGCAGGGCCGCGTCCAGCACGTTCTCGTCGTACGCCTGCACGAAGGTGCCGCGGGCCCGGTCGTATCCGCGCTCCATGACCTGGTTGTAGATGCGGTTGCGTTGCTCGGTCCAGCAGGTCATGTCTCCGGGGCGGCCGGTGCGGGTGGCCAGCCGAATGGCCCGGTCCAGCGCGACCCAGGACATCACCCGACCGAAGGTGTAGTTGCGGGGGTGGTGGCGGCTCTCCCAGATGCCGGCGTCGGGTTGGTCCCAGTTCTGACAGAGCCAGTCGACCAGCCGGACGGTGCTCTTCCACACCTGGTGCGAGACGCGGATGCCCTGCTCGTCGGCGAGGTGCATGGCGTAGAGCGCCTCACCGTGGATGTCGAGCTGGAGCTGGTCGGCGGCGCCGTTGCCGATCCGCACCGGGCGGGAGCCGCGGTAGCCCTCCAGATGGTTCAGCACCTCCTCGTGCAGGTCGGAGGAGCCGTCCACCCGGTACATGATCTTCAGTGGGTCCTGCTGGTCGCCGGCCTCACGGATCCGCTCGTCCAGCCAGTTCATGTACCGGCTGACCTCCTCGGTGAAGCCGAGGCCGAGCAGCGCGTGCACCGAGAACGACGTGTCGCGTACCCAGGTGTAGCGGTAGTCCCAGTTGCGGGTCCCGCCGACCAGTTCGGGCAGCGCGGTGGTGGGCGCGGCGATCATCGCGCCGGTCGGCGCGTACGTCATGAGTTTGAGCGTGATGGCCGAGCGCTCGACCATCTCCCGCCAGCGGCCGGTGTAGCGGGAACGTTCGAGCCAGCGCCGCCAGTAGTCCCGGGTCCACTCGAACATGCCCTGGATCTCTTCCGGCGCGAAGATGCGCGGCTCGGTCCCGCCCGTCTCCAGGACCACCCCGCCGGTGTCGCCCTCGTTCAGGGTGCCGTATGCGACCAGGTCGCCACCCTCGAGGTGGACGTCACCCTGTTCGGAGATCAACCGCCGCACCGGGTCGACCGGGTGGAACGTCAGCGTCGCCGACCGGCTGCGGAAGACGAACCCGTTGTGGTGGCGTTCCAGCTGATGCTCTTCGCGGGCGTAGTTGAAGCGCGGACGGCACTCCACCCGGAAGCGCATGCTGCCCCGGACCATGGTGACGGTGCGGACCAGCCGGTGCGCGTCGGTGGCCCGCTCGCCGGTGACCGGCATGAAGTCCATCACCTCGGCCACCCCGTCGGCGCTGATGAACCGGGTGATCAGGATGGGGGTGCCGGGGAGGTAGAGCTGCTTGGTCACGTACCGCACGTCGTGCGGTGCGATCTGGAAGTAGCCGCCCTTCTCCTTGTCCAGCAGGGCGGCGAAGATGCTCGGCGAGTCGAACCGCGGCGCGCAGAACCAGTCGACAGTCCCGTCACACGTCACCAGCGCGGCGGTCTGCAGGTCGCCGATGAGCCCGTGATCCTCGATCGCCGGATAGCTGTCCACGTCTCTCCCCGGTTCGGCTGCGTCCTGCGCATCGAACCTAGGGGAGGAATTGTCGACTTAGGTGAGATTCACGTTCCGCCACCCTGTCGCGTGCCCGCATGTGCCACGGCAGCGGCCGCGTCGGCGCCGGAGCCGTGGTCGGCGCCGGAGGTCAGTGGGGCGGGCGGCAGGAGGAACGGATGACGAGCTCGGTGGGGAGCCGGATGTGGGTGTCGCGTTCGACGCCGGCGATCAGGTCGATGAGCAGGCGCAACGCCTCGGCGCCCATCCGCTGCAGCGGCTGCATGATGGTCGTCAGCGGCGGGTTGACCAGCGCCGACTCCGGCACGTTGTCGAAGCCGATCACCGACAGGTCTTCGGGCACCGACAGGCCCATGTCGCGGGCCACTGTCATCGTGGAGATCGCGGAGAGGTCGTTACCCGCGAAGATCGCGCTCGGCCGGTCGGTGAGGGCGAGAAGCTCCGCGGCCGTGCCGGCGGCGCTCTCGATCCGGAACCCGCCGACGCGAACGAGCCGCTCGTCCACCGGCACGCCCGCGTCGGCCATCGCACTGCGGAAACCGGCCTCGCGCAGCTGCGCCGACTTCAGGTCGGTGCGTCCACTGATGTGCCCGATCCGCTTGTGGCCGAGGGACAGCAGGTAGTTGGTCGCCAGCACGGCGCCGGCGAAGTTGTCCGAATCGACGGTGGGCAGGTCGGACGGCCCGGTGTGTGGGTCGACGGCCACGACGTGGAAGCTGTTTTCGGTCTCGACCACTGTCGGCGTGACGATCACGGCGCCGTCGATGAGAGTGCCGGAGAGCCGGGCGAGCGAGCGCCGCTCCCACCCCACGGCGGCGCCCTCGCCGTCACCGCTGGAGTAGGCAAGCAGTTGGTATCCGCTCCCGGCGACCTCCTGCGACGCCCCCTTGAGCAGCTCGGTCGAGAACGGCTCGAACTCGGCGACCAGGATGCCGAGCACGTTCGTGCGGTGGCTGCGCAGACTCTGCGCCCCCAGGCTCGCCTCGTAGCCGAGCTCATGGATGACCTGCTGGACGCGCTCCACGGTTGCCTGGGCCACGCCGTAGCGGCCGTTGACGACCTTCGACACGGTCGCGACCGAGACGCCGGCGGTACGTGCCACATCCGACATCTTGACGCGCTGCTGAAACACCACGTCGATGATGATAGGGCCCCGCCGGGGGTGCGTCGCCGGCGACTCGAAAACGTTATCGATACCGATTGACATCAAGTTACATGACTGTAAAACTTCGCCGCAGGCCGAGTACCGCGACTGACTAGTCGAGGAGACATCGATGGCAACGAAGCGGCGTGCGAGTGCCGTCCTGGCACTGTTAATGACAAGTGTTGTCGTCCTCGCCGGGTGTTCCGGCGGCGGCGAAGAGGCGGCCCCTCAGAGCGAGCTGTACAAGGACCCGGTGACCCTGAGCTGGTGGCACAACGCCTCACAGGACGGGCCCGGCAAGACCTACTGGGAGAAGGTCGCCAAGGACTTCTCCGCACTTCACCCCACTGTCAAGATCGAGATCGAGGCGATCGAGACGAACCAGCTCCAGCGCACCCGGCTCCCTGCCGCGCTGCTGAGCAGCGACCCGCCGGACATCTTCCAGGCCTGGGGCGGCGGCGAGATGAGCGAGCAGGTGGAGGCCGACTACCTCAAGGAGATCACCGACCAGACCAAGACCGAGGTCGGCGACATCGGCAGCGCCGCGGAGATCTGGCAGGTCAAGGGCAAGCAGTACGGCCTGCCGTTCCGGATGGGCATCGAGGGCGTCTGGTACAACAAGGAGATGTTCGCCAGGGCGGGCATCGCGGCGCCGCCGACCACCTTCGAGGAGCTCAACGCCGCGGTCACCAAGCTCAAGGCGATCAACGTCATTCCGATCGCCGTGGGTGCCGGTGACAAGTGGCCGGCAGCGCACTGGTGGTACAACATGGCGCTGCGCGCCTGCTCGGTCGACGCCCTCAAGAAGGCCTCCGCGGAGAAGACCTTCGACGATCCGTGCTTCGTGAAGGCCGGCCAGGACCTGAAGACGTTCATCGACACCAAGCCGTTCCAGCCCAACTTCATCGCCACGCCGGGCCAGAACGACCCGACCAGCGCCAACGGCATGCTCGCCAACGGCAAGGCCGCGATGGAGCTCATGGGTGACTGGAACCGCGGCACGCTGGACACCGTCACCACGGACAAGGCGAAGCTCGCGTCGTTCCTCGGCTGGTTCCCGGTGCCGGCGATCTCCGGCTCCCCGGGCGACCCGAAGGCGGCTCTCGGCGGTGGCGACGGGTTCTCCTGCGCCAAGAACGCCCCTGCCGAGTGCGTCGAGTTCCTTAAGTACATCGTGAGCCCCGAGGTGCAGAAGGGCTACGCCGAGACCGGCACCGGCCTGCCTGTCGCCAAGGGCGCGGCGGACGCCGTGAAGGACCCCGCGCTGAAGTCCATCCTGGAGGCCACCTCCGGGGCGAGCTACGTCCAGCTCTGGCTGGACACGGCGTACGGCAGCACGGTCGGCAACGCGATGAACGATGCGATCGTCGCCATCTTCGCCGGCAACGGGACGCCTGAGAAGGTCGTCTCGGCAATGAAGGCGGCCGCAAGCAAGTGACCTCCGCCAACCAGATCCGTATGCCCGCCGGCGACGCTCCCGCGTCGCCGGCGGGCCCCCACAGGGCCGGGCGCGACTCCGCCCGCCGAGCCGACAACCGCCGCAAGTGGTACGAGATCATCGGGCTCACCACGCCGGCTGTCCTGATCTACGTGATGTTCGTGCTGGTCCCGATGGGCTTCGCGGTCTACTACAGCCTGTTCCGGTGGCGCGGCGTCGGGCCTCCCACCGAATTCGTCGGCCTGCGCAACTACACCCTCGCCTTCCAGGACCCGATCTTCCTCGACGCGTTGCGCAACAACGCGATCATCGTGTTCGGGTCGCTGCTGATCCAGGGCCCGATCGCCCTGGGCGTCGCCCTGCTGCTCAACCGTCGTTTCCGTGGGCGGGCCGTGTTCCGCCTGCTGGTGTTCGTGCCGTACGTGCTGGCCGAGGTCACCGTCGGCATCATGTGGAAGCTGCTGCTGACCGGCGACGGCACTGTCGACGCGCTGCTGCGGTCGCTGGGAATGGGCGGCCTGGTGCAGGCCTGGCTGGCGGACCTGGATGTGGTCATCTGGACTCTGCTGGCCGTCCTGACCTGGAAGTACGTCGGCTTCGCCATCATCCTGCTCCTCGCCGGACTGTCCAATGTGCCGGACGAGCTGACCGAGGCGGCCGCCATCGACGGCGCGAGCTGGTGGCAGATCCAACGGCACGTCACGATCCCGCTGCTCGGCCCGACGATCCGGATCTGGATGTTCCTGTCCATGATCGGCTCGCTGCAGATCTTCGACATGATCTGGGTGACCTCGGTGCCCGCGGTGCGGTCTCTCGGCGCATCGGCCACCATGGCGACGTACATGGTGGACAACGGGTTCTTCGCCCGGCTGTGGGGCTATGGCAACGCCGTGGCGGTAATCCTGTTCGTCATCTCCTTCGTGGCGGCGCTGCTGTTCCAGCGGTTCCTGCTCCGCCGCGACATCGAGGGCGCCATCACCGGAAGGTCGAAGTGACGATGGCCGTGAACTCGGTTCCTCCCCCGTCCACCGGGCGCCGTCAGGTTTCCTATGGCACGCCGCTCACCTACGCGCTCGCCCTTGCGATCGCGGCGGTGTCGATCGCCCCGGTCCTCTACGTGGTCATCGGTGGTTTCCGCACGACACCGCAGATCGTCGCGGACCCGGCCGGCCTGCCCGACCCGATCGTCTGGGACAACTACGCCAGGGTGCTGACCCAGAGCAACTTCTGGCAACAGGCCTTCAACAGCGCGGTCATCGCCCTGGGAACCACGCTGGCAGTGGTCGTGCTCGGACTGGCCGCAGCGTTCGTGCTCGCCCGCTACAGCTTCCGAGGGCGGGAAGGGCTCTACACCTTCTTCACCCTCGGCCTGCTGTTTCCGGCCGGGGCGGCGATCCTGCCGCTCTACCTCATGCTGCGTGACCTGAACCTGATCAACTCCTACTACGCGGTGATCCTGCCGCAGGTCGCCTTCTCACTGCCGCTGACGATCGTGATCCTGCGTCCCTTCCTCTCGGCCATCCCGAGAGAGCTGGAGGACGCCGCCGCCATCGACGGTGCGAGTCGGCTCGGCTTCCTCTGGCGCGTCGCGATGCCGCTGTCGCGGCCCGCGCTCGTCACCGTTGGCGTCCTGGCGTTCGTGGCGAGCTGGAACTCGTTCCTGCTGCCGCTGCTCGTGCTCAGCGACGTCAACCTGCACACCCTGCCGCTGGGCGTGCAGAACTTCTCCAGCCAGTACACCACCGACACGGCAGGCGTACTCGCCTTCACCTCGCTGGCGATGCTGCCGGCACTGCTCTTCTTCACGCTCGCGGAGAAGCAGATCGTCGGTGGCCTGCAGGGCGCGGTCAAGGGCTGAGCGGCAGCGGTACGAGCACAACCACAGGAAGGCACAGCATGACTGAGGTCCACGCGGTGGTGGGCGGGCCGGCACCGGCTCAGGCAGGTCCGGGGCACGGACGACCGGACGGGCAGGACGGCGAGGCCCGCCTACGCGACCTCCTCGGCCGGATGACGATCGAGGAGAAGATCGCCCAGCTCGTCGGCTTCTGGGAGAAGGAGGACGGCGAGGCGGTCGCACCGTTGCAGGGGGAGTTCGGCGACGCCTTCAAGCTCGAGGACTTCTCCCGGCACGGGCTCGGTCACCTCACCCGCGCCTACGGCACCCGCCCGTTGGACGCGGCGGAACGCGCGTCGTGGTTGTGGAAGTTCCAACGGGACCTGGTGACCGGCACCCGGCTCGGCATCCCGGCGATCGTCCACGAGGAGTGCCTCACCGGGCTGTCCGCGTGGAAGGCGGCCACCTTCCCCACCCCGCTGGCCTGGGGTGCCGCGTTCAACCCCGACCTGGTCACCGAGATGGCCGCGGCGATCGGCGCCTCGATGCGGGCTCTGGGCGTGCACCAGGGGCTCTCTCCGGTGCTCGACGTGATCCGTGACCCCCGCTGGGGCCGGGTGGACGAGTGCATCGCCGAAGACCCGTACCTGGTCGGCACCATCGGCACGTCGTACGTGCGCGGCCTGCAGTCGCAGGGGGTGCACGCCACCCTCAAGCACTTCGCCGGCTACTCCGCCTCGCGCGCCGGGCGTAACTTCGCGCCGGTGCACGTCGGCCGCCGGGAACTGGCCGACGTGCTGCTCCTCCCGTTCGAGATGGCGATCATCGACGGCGACGCCCGCAGTGTCATGCACTCGTACGCCGAGATCGACGGGGTTCCGGTCGCCGCCGACCCGACGATGCTGACCGGCATCCTGCGCGACCAGTGGGGCTTCGACGGCACCGTGGTGGCCGACTACTACGGCGTGGCGTTCCTGAACCTGCTGCACCACGTGGCGAGCGATCACGCGGACGCGGCCGGTCAGGCGTTGACTGCCGGGGTCGACGTCGAACTGCCGACCGGCGACGCCTATCTGACCCTGGGGGAGTCGGTGCGGGCGGACAAGCTCGACGAGGCGCTGATCGACCGCGCGGTGCTGCGGGTGCTGCGCCAGAAGCAGGACCTTGGTCTGCTCGACGCGACCTTCAGCGACGAGCCGCCCCAGGCGATCGACCTCGACTCGCCCGAGCACCGGTCGATCGCCCGCCGGCTCGCCGAGGAATCGATAGTGCTGGTCGCCAACCGGGACGCGCTGCCGCTGCCCGCGGGGCGACGGGTGGCCCTCATCGGCCCGAACGCCGACCGGCAGAGTGCGCTCTTCGGGTGCTACTCGTTCCTCAACCACGTCCTCGTCCAGCACCCCGGCGTGGAGACCGGCATCGACGTGCCGACGGTGCTCGACGCCGTGCGCGCCGAGTTCGGCGGCGACCTCGTCACCTGGGCACGCGGCTGCGACGTGGACGACGACGACCGTTCCGGCTTCGACGAGGCCGTCGCCACGGCCTCCGGCGCGGACGTGGCCGTCCTGGTCGTCGGCGACCACGCCGGCCTCTTCGGACGCGGCACGGTCGGCGAGGGCTGCGACCGGGACGACCTGGAGCTGCCCGGCGTCCAGCGCGAACTGGTCGAGGCGGTGCTGGAAACCGGCACACCTGTCGTCCTCGTGCTGGTCACCGGCCGGCCGTACGCGATCGGTTGGGCGCTCTCGCGCTGCGCGGCGGTGGTGCAGGCGTTCTTCCCGGGCGAGGAGGGCGCCGGGGCGATCGCGGGGGTGCTCTCCGGGCGGGTCAACCCGTCGGGCCGGCTGCCGGTCAGCCTGCCCAGGTCGGCCGGCGCACAGCCGTACTCCTACCTGCACCCCACCCTCGGTGCGGGCAACGAGGTGACCAACCTGCCGGCGACGCCCGTGGCGCCGTTCGGCCACGGGATGTCCTACACGACATTCGCGTACGGCGACCTCACAGTGCCGACCACGGTGCCCGTCGACGGGGCGGTCGGGGTGACAATGCGGGTGACGAACACCGGCGCGGTCGCTGGCGACGACGTGGTCCAGCTCTACGGTCGCGACGTTGTCGCCTCGGTGACCCGGCCGGTGGCGCAGCTGCTCGGCTACCGGCGAGTCCACCTGGAACCGGGCCAGTCCGTCACGGTCGAGCTGACGGTGCCCACCACCCGCCTGGCCTTCTCCGACCGCACATTCACCCGCGTCGTGGAGCCCGGCGACGTCGAGCTCTGGGTCGGCACCAGCGCGCGGCGCGACGCCCAGGCGTTGACCACGCTGGTCGGTGACACCGTCCCGGTCACCAACGCCTCCCCACGCTGGACCACCACCGACGTGCGCTGAGAGCCGGTCCGCCGACTGTCCCCAGCGGACAGTCTGCGGGCCGGCCCCACTCGCCTGTCGGTTCCCGGCGGTGCCGCTGATCCCGCCCGGCCGAGTCGATCAGACCGGTCGATGGGTTCCTAGAATCCATTGCGGAACCACGGGCGCGCGGCCCCTGGTCCGGATCCGCACGCCGTGCGGACATCAGACCCGGAGGTGCCGGCGTTGGGTCGTCCCGAGAAGCCCGTCGATCCCGCGTCGGGGCCGATCCAGAAGCTGGCCTGGCAACTCCGCCAACTGCGGGAACGGGCGGGCAACCCCAGTTACCGCCTACTCGCGCGGCGGGCGCACTATTCGGCCAGCACGTTGGCGGAGGCGGCCAAGGGCGACCGGCTGGCCACCCTGGAGGTGACCCTGGCGTACGTCGCGGCATGCGACGGTGACATCGACGATTGGCGCTCGCGGTGGACGGCGACCGCGGCAGCGACGAACGTGTCGGATGGGCCAGCGGAGATCGAGCAGCACTGCCCGTACCAGGGCCTGACCCCGTTCCAGCCCGAGCAGGCCGAGTGGTTCTTCGGCCGCGCTCGCCTGGTCGACCGACTCCTGCGGCACGTCGAGCGGGGATCGCTGATCGGCGTGTTCGGGGCGTCCGGAAGCGGCAAATCGTCGTTGCTGCGCGCCGGGCTGCTCGGCACGATCGCGAGCGACCCGCAGGCGGCGCGACGATGGCGGGTGATGTTGATGACGCCGACCGAGCACCCGCTCAGGGCGTTGTCCGAGCAGGTGGCGAAGTTGTCCGGTAGGGATGTCCACCTCGTACGCGAGGACCTGGTCAACGAGCCGGGCGCCCTGGACATCGCGCTGCGCACGGTGTTGGCGGCCGGGCCCGGCGATGCGCGGGTCCTGCTGGTCGTCGACCAGTTCGAGGAGGTCTTCACGCTCTGCGCCGACGAGGGCGAGCGCGGTCGGTTCGTCACGGCGCTGCTTGACGCGAGCCGCGGCGAGGACCGTCGCGCCACTGTCGTGATCGGTCTACGCGCCGACTTCCTGGCCCAGCTCACGCGGTACCCGGGACTGGCCGATGCGGTGGGGGAGGACGCGCAGGTGCTGGTGGGGCCGGTGAGCGTAACCGACCTGCGCGAGATCGTCACCCGTCCGGCGGCGCTGGCCGGGATGAGCGTCGAACCGGAACTGCTCACCACGATCCTGGCCGAGGCCGACGGGGAGCCGGGCGGACTGCCGCTCGTCTCGCACGTCCTCCAAGAAGTCTGGCACCGCCGAAGCGCGGCGACGCTGACGTTGGCCGCGTACCAGGCGAGCGGCGGGGTACGCGGGGCGATCGCCCAGACCGCAGAGCGGGTGTACGACGAGTTCGGACGACCGGAGCGTCAGGCCGCCCGCCGAATGTTTCTCCGGCTCACGGCGCTGGGCGAGGGTACCGACGACACCCGGCGGCCCATCTCCCGGATCGAGCTGGACGGCATCGCCGACGAGACCGTCATCGACACGGTCCTCGACCGGTTGGCCCAGGCCCGTCTCGTCGTCCTCGGAGACGGCACCGTCCAGGTGGCCCATGAGGCGCTGATCCGGGGTTGGCCCCGGCTGCATCGCTGGCTCACCGACGATCGGGACAACCTGTTCCTCCACCGGCGTGTCACCGAGGCCGCCCACACCTGGTCGGCGCTGCGGCGGGACACCGGCGCGCTGTTCAGGGGCGCGCAACTGCTGGCCGCCCGGGCCTGGGCCGACGACCACCCCGAGGAGCTGAATCAGCTCGAAGCCTCCTTCCTCCAGGCCAGTACGACCCTCGCGGCGGCCGAGGAGGACCGCGCTCGCCGCCACAGTCGGGTGCTGAAGCGACTCGTCGTGGGCGTGTCCGTGCTGCTCGTGGTCGCGGTACTCGCCGGTGGTCAGGCGGTCCGGGAGCGCCAGGACGCCCGCCGTCAGCAGCAGATCACGCTCTCCGGCGAACTGGCGCTGCGCGCTCGCTCGCTGCTCGTCACCGACCCCGACCTGGCCGGGCTGCTGGCCGCCGAGGCGCACGACCTGCACCCGGACGCCGACACCCGCGGTGCCGTGCTCAGCGCCTCGGCGGCGCCCCGGCGGCGTGCGCTCAACGTCGGCGGACCGTCGATCTACTCGGTCGCGTTCAGCCCCGACCGTTCGCTGCTCGCCGCCGCCGCCGGTGACGGCACCATCGGCCTGTGGGACCCGACGCGGGGAGAGCAGATCGCCACGCTAGCCGGCCATGCCGGCCGCGCCGCCCGGGTCGCCTTCGCCGACGACGGCAAACTGCTCGTGACGCTCGGCCTCGACGGTGCCAGTGGTTCCGTCATCGTGTGGGACACCCGTACCCGGCAGCAGGTGGCATCCTTCGCGGAGAAGAGCGCCGCAGCCGGCATGGCCGTCAGCACCGACGGGACGAAGATCGCTGTCGCGCTCGGCGCCGACCCGAACAGCGCCGGCACCAGAGCCGGCGACGTCGCGCTCCACGACCTGCCGACCGGGTCGCGAACACTGCTGCGCGGGCATCGGATCCCGGTCACGTCCCTGAGCTTCAGCCACGACGGCGTGCTCCTCGCCTCCACCAACGCCGACGAGCACCCGATCGTGTGGGACGTGGCCACCGCCAGGCCGACGGCTCACCTGCGGGGCGAGGGGGTGGCTTCGGTCGCCTTCGGCTCCACCGGACGTCTTCTCGCGGGGGCCGCGGACGGTCACGGTGCGCATCTGTGGAACCTCGACGGCGGCCGAGCTGTCCCCCTTCCGCCGCTGCCGCCGCCCGGAGACTATGCCTGGGCCGTCTCGGCGCCGGCCGGCGGCAAGCTGGCCGTGGCGGATGAGAGCGGCACGGTCACGGTCTGGGATCTGCACCGCCGGGAGCCGGTCCAGAGATACCAGGACCGGGGCCGTACCGAGACGGTCGCCGTCGCGCTCAGTACGGACGGGACGATGCTCGCCTCGGCGGGATTCAACGGCACGATCGTGGTCCACGGGGTGCCAGACGCCGCGTTCGGGGGCTTCACCGCGAAGGTGAAGGATGTCCGAGTCAGCCCGGACGGCAACACGGTGGCCTCCGCGCACGAGGACCGGACAGTCCGGCTGTGGGACCGGCACGGGCAGTGGACCGCCACCCTGGGCGGGCACCCCGACCAGGTCGAGGCCATCGCCTTCAGCCCGGACGGACGCCTCATCGCGGCGGTCACCCGCAACAACATGGTGGTCATCTGGGACGTCGAGCGTCGGCGCCACGCGATGCGGCCCTTCCAGTCGAGGACCAGCGCCGCCTCCACGGACGTCGCGTTCGACCCCGGCGGAAGCCTCGTCGCGACGGCCGCGCTCCGGCCCTACGTCTGGAACGTGCGGGATTCGGCACGGCCGGCCGAGCTGACCTCGGCGTACCCGTCGCGCATCGTCACCTCGTTGCTCTTCACGCCGGACGGCCGCCGGCTCGTCGGGGCGAGCGTGGGCGGCTTCCTCAACGTCTGGGACGTCTCGACAGGGGAGCTGCTGGAGCGGATCGACACCGAGCAGGGCGCCATCCAGGATGTCGTGGTCAGCGGCGACGGTCGCCTGCTCGCCACCGCGGGGGACAGCCGCACCGTCAAGGTGTGGGACGCCGCCACCTACCGTCAGATGGCGCTCCTGGACAGCCACACCGCCCCCGTCCAGGTCCTCGCCTTCGGCCGAGACGGCCGCACCCTCGCCTCGGCCGGCGACGACCACACGATCGTCCTCTGGGACGTCGTCACCCGGCAGCGGATCGCGACCCTCACCGGACACACCGCCCGGGTCCGGGGCCTGGCCTTCCTCGCCCCCGAAACGCTCATCTCCGGGGCCGAGGACGGTCGGATCATCACCTGGGCGCTGGACGTCCGAGCGGCCAGGGCGCACGTCTGCGAGGTGGCCGGCCGCGCCCTGACCACGCGGGAGTGGGCGGCCAACCTGCCGTCGGCGCCCTACCGGCCGTCATGTGATCCGTCGTCGCAGCGCTGAACCGCGCGGTGGTGCCCCGATGTCGGGGCACCACCCACGCCTCAGCAGTAGTTCCGGATTGTGGAGTTGTACTTGGTGTCGCAGGTGCCGTCCCAGTGACCCCAGATATCGAGGTTGAGGTACTTGTCGGTGGTCCACGGCACGAGGTTCGACCAGTGACCCTGTGTCGAGTGGTGGATGCCGGCCGGGTAGTAGCCGTCCATCGTGTACGGGTTGAAGGTGTCGCGGCTGCAGCCCTCCCACCGCCACCCGTTCGTCGTGCCCCAACCGGTGGTGTAGCCGCTGCAGATGCCGTTCCAGTCGGACACCTTGTGGGTGACCTGGCTCCAGCACCAGTTCAGGCTCTGACTGTGCCCGCCGAGTTCGCCGCCCAGGCTCCAGGTGATGGTCCACTTGGTGCTCTGCTTGCAGCCCGAGAGCCACATCGGCGCCGCGACCTGTTCGGTCTTGACGTCGTAGGTGTAGTACTGCTGGGCGGTGCGCGGGTCGCACGTCACTGCGTCGGCCACGTCGCGGCTCAGCCTGCCCTCCTTCTCGAAGGCCTTGATCTGCGCCCTGAACTGCGCGAACTGCTGGTCACCAGTCAGGTAGCAGTTGCCCCTCGGTGCCGCAGCCGCAGCAGGTGCCGCCGGTTGCGCGGCGAAGCCGAACACCGCCGCGACAGCCACGGCGAGCAGGCCACGAAGCATTCTCTTTCTGGTCCCCACCGGGGACTCCTTCCGTTGGAGGGTCAGTTCGGGTGGGTGTTCACGAGGACGCCGCGGTAGAAGACCTTGACGCCACCGGACTTGTACGAGGTGCCCAGCGTGCACTTGGCGGTGGAGCCCCGACGGTCGCCGGCCCAACGGGACGGGCCGAGGTATTCCGTGCTGCCGCTGGACTGGGCGGCGCACCGGACGTACCCCGCGTACGTCCAGCCCGGGCCGTTGCCGTCACACCAGCCGCCGTACGCGTTCGGGTAGCACTGGCCGATCCAGCCCTGGTCCGCGTACGCGGCCGTGGCGCCGGCGGTGACCGACAACGTGGCCGCCGCCACCACCGCCAGACATGCTCCTGCGAACCGTCGTCTCATGAGAACTCCCTCGGTGCTTCGTAGGGTGAGTGCACTGGGTTCGTGCCACGACCACCGTGGGGTGCCGGCTGGTTGGCCGGTAGGTCATCGAGGGGTCGGACAAACAACGTCGGACAACTGCCGGCCAGCGGAGTCGCTTACCGCTGACCTGAGTACGGTCGCGGAATGAGGCCGCGGCGCTGTCACGCAGAGCGCCCCGGTCGTCGTTGACGTCCGTTCGACCCCCTGGCCGGCAGCACGGGGCCCGGCGCCCGTCCGGGCCGACGACGCCAGCGTTGCCGAGGTGCTACTCGCGCACGCGGTCCTGGTGTGGGCCGAGCTGGCTGATCTCGTACCCGTCGGGGTAGCTCTTGGCCTTGATCCCGTCGGCGAACAACGCGGTCGTCCGTGGCGCCCCGCACCACTGCTGCAACCGCGAGCGCGTCCGCAAGGCCAGGTGCAACCCCGCCCGGACCGGCCAGGCCGGCGTGTCAACCCGCGTTGCGCGCCGCAGCGGCGCGTCGTACAGGGCGCTGACCAGTGCGTTTCCCAGTGGCGCGAGGATCCGCGGGATCCGGGTGAGCATCAGCATGCGGGTGGCGCGTTCGATGGCCGCCGCGTCGTCGTTGGGCTGAAGGTGTTCTGTGTCGTGCGCGTCGAACCAGGTCTCGAACTCGTCGTACGACCCGGGGATGTCGGTGATGCCCATCCGTCGGCCGAGTTCCCGGTAGAACAGGTACGTGGCGTGACGTTCGTGGCAGCAGGGTTGGCGCCAGCCGTACTCCTGCAACCAGCGGGTGGGGATCACGACCAGGCAGCCGAGGACGTAGCGGAAGTCGTCGTTGCTGATGTCGTACGGGCGGTGGATCTGGTTGACGCGCCGCAACGCGTCGCGGCCCCGAGGCTGTTCGAAGCCGTTGAGCACCATCTCGTACATCAGCAGGCCGGTGTCGTCGATCCGCTTCTGGGTGCGTTCGGTCAGCTCGCCCGTGGCGGTGTGCACCGCGGCGATGGCGGGGATGGAGAACGACCTGTTGAAGGCGAGGTTGAGCCCGAGCTTCATGTCCCACGGAAACTCGTAGCGCAGCATTGTCTGGTAGATGTGCAGGTAGTCGCGCTCGGGGTCGAGAGCACGGGTACGGGTCAGGTTGTCGTAGCGGCGTCTCATCGGCGGGCGTCTCCAGCGCTGTGATGTGGGGTGCCCGGGGCGGTGAGTTCTCGGGTCGCGGCGATCGTCCGCGCCACCACCGGCGAGCGGGCGTAGACCTCCGTGACGAGCGTCAGCCAGGCGACCTCACCGGCGTAGCCGCCGTCCGGGCGGTGCAGTTCGTCGGCTGGTTGCGGGGCCGTGGCCACCAGACCGGCGTCGTGGCGACGCAGAGCGCAGGCCAGGTGGGCGGCCTCAATGGACGCCTGCCGCTCCTCGGCGGTCAGCCCGGCCTGCTCGGCGAACTGTGCGGCCAGCGCCGTCACACCGGTCTCCAGGTACGGGCGCAGCGCCAGGCGGCCGTCACGGATCTCGGCCACCCGGCGGGTCAGCGCGTAGTCGGTGTCGCGGACGGCCGTGCGGCGTCGGCGCAGGGCGGGTTCGAGTTCGAGTTCGGGAAGGCCGCGACGAGGTCGCGCCAGAGTGGTTCGAGCCGCCGGTAGGAGTGGTAGTCCTCCCACCGTCGCGTGATCTTGAGGGTGGGTCCCCACGCCGGCATGGTGAGGCCGATCGTGATGAGCAGAGCGCCGATGGTCACCAGGACCGCGGCGATTTGTCGTTCCCCGGCCGGTTGGTAGCCGGCCCAGTAGGCGACGAGATAGCCGATCTTGTTGGTGCTGTAGAGCAGCGCGAAGGCGGCGCCGACCGCTGTGATGCGCAGGCCACGGCGCAACCAGGGCCGCCCGCAGATCGTCGCGAAGCCCCAGCACAGCCGGGCGATGTCGAAGCAGTAGGCGAAGAAGCCGAGCAACAGGAAGATCAGCAGGTAGGCGGTGACGACGGGGTCCGTCGCATACTCGACGGTCAGGAGCACCGGGTCGTCGTAGGTGAGGGTGTAGGCGAACAGGCCGACCATGACGAGGAACGCGCACGCGGTGACCCAGATCCACTTGCGGGCCCGGGCGGTGGCCGTCGCCGGGGGAAGCGCGAAGTGCAGGAGCATGAGCTCGGCGTTCGCCGAGATGGTCAGCGCGCCGGCGTGGGCCATGACCTTGGCCAGGTTGGGTAGCCCTGAGATCTGGTCGATCGCCGTCGCGATGGGTGGGATGGCGACCGTGATCCCGGCCGCGAACGCGCCGAGACCGAAGCAGATCGCACGGCGGGCGTGGCTGGGGTGCCGGCGCTGGAGTCGCACCATGTACCCGAGGGCGATCCAGCCGGCCGCGGCGCAGACGGCGTAGAGGACGGTGTCCATCGCGCCGCTACCAGTGGGGATGTTCGAGTGAGTGCCGCAGCCGGCCGTACAGCTCGACGTCCTGGCCGGTCAGCGGCGCGTCGTCCGCGTCGCTGCGGCTGCCGCGGACCCGCCGCAGGAGCAGGGAACCGATCATCTCAGCTTCGCGTTCCTCGGCTGCGGCGTAGTTGCTGCGGCCGAGACTGCGCTGGACCAGTTGCGGGTCGAGATCCGGTAGCAGCAGCCGGGAGGCGTCCGCGTCCAGCACCTCGGTGGCCTGGTGGCCGGCGAGCAGGTGACCCAACTCGTGGCCGATGATCAGCATCTGGTGCAGCGGCGAGGTGTCCTGCTCGAAGAAGATGGCGTCGAAGTCGCCGGTCGGCACGCACATCCCGCACACGGTGTGTGCCGGCAGCTTGATCGGCACCAGGTGGATGGGCCGACCGCGCCGCTCGCCGAGGGCGTCGCAGAGCTTCTGGATGTCGAAGGGTTCGGGCACCTCAAGCTCGGCGACCATCTGCTCGCAGCGCCTACGTAGTCGGTGCAACTTCACGTCAGCGGTCTCCTGCTCGTCGGTGTACTGCCACCGAAGGATCTGCACGGCTAGCCGCGATCGGCCGGCGCGGAACTGGTCGTGCCGGTGCCGGCCGCCACGGCTCGCAGTCGGTCCACCATCTGCTCGATGAGCTGCGTGTCCGTCGCGGAGAGCCCGTTGTCGGCGAGCACCTGGCGCAGTGCCACCTGCTTGACGTCCATCTGGCGTAGCTCGTTGAGCAGCGTCAGCTGGTCCGCTGTTCGTCGTGCTGCCGCGTCGTCGACGAAGTAGCCCGAGTTGACCCCGAAGGCGGTAGCCAGGGCGCGGACGTGTGAGGTACGGGGATCGCTGGCCACACCGCGGCGCAACTCTCCGATGTAGGCGGCGCTGATCGTCACGCCCGTCTCGGCGGCCACCTCGTTGATCTTGTCGGCGATCTCCCTGTTGGTGTACCTGCGTCCGGACTCGTCGGAGTCGCCGAGCTCGTCGGGCGTCGGGCGGATCTTGTCGAACAGGTATTCCAGCCTCGCGGCCAGGGTGTCGAGGGGTGGCAGCTCCTGCTCTGCGTGCCAATCGTCAACCATCATTCTTCACCCTCCAGCCGCTAAACGACAGTGTCGCAGATGTGCGGTGCGGCAAAACAGATGTTGACACCTGTACGGAACGTGAGCGTATGCTCGCTCCTGTTTGGAGCAACAGGTGTTGAGTGCGACCTCACGTGGCTCAACACCCGTTGCGCGCCGGATGAGCGTGTGGTCCGGCCGGCCAAGCCCGGGGGGCCATCGGTGGGAGGGGTTAGCTCCGCGGGGAGCACAACGGGGGCTCCTCCCGCGGTGTGGCTCGCGTGTTGGGTCGGTGGCGGCAGACCGCCCCTGCCCGGCCGTCGCTTGTTGGTGGGGGGTCGCTGGGCCGCTCCGGCAGATGACGTTGTCTGCCAGCGGCCCAGCGACAGTGACGGCTCACGGTGTCAGATTTCCCCCGGGCCCTGGCCACCCGTCCAGGTGACGGTGGTCAGCCGGGCACCGAGTAACCGGCGCGCCCGGGCGACCTGACGCGCGTTCCCATTGACCAGCACGGGCTGCTCGGCGGCGCGAAGGATGGGCAGATCCGACAGCGAGTCGCTGTAGGCCACCCGCCACGGCGGCCTCACCCCCTGGGTGGCGAGCTGCGCCATCTTGGTCACCCCGTGGTTGTGCACGATCAGCCTCGGCCCGCGAATGCGCGAGGCAACGAGCTCGACCCCGGCGAGGCCGATCGCGTCGAGCGCCGCGCGGGCCAGGGTGTGCTCGCAGGCGGTCACCACGATGACCCGGTCGCCTGCGGCGAGGTGGGTACGGATCATCCGCAGACCGGGCCCGATGATCCGCCCCGGCTCTCCGCCGAGGTCGGCACCGAAGCGTTCCAGCTCCGCCCGCAACTCGTCCGCGTTCCGCCCCAACAAGCCGATCCGGCTCACCCACCGCGCCGCCCACGGGCGGCAGGCGGGGATGGTGGCGGCGGGCGCGAGGAGTACGAGCGCGGCGACGGCGAGCGGCAGCCGAGCACCCGTGAAAGCAGTGCGTCGCAGGAACAGCCCGAATGCGTCCCCGCGCAGAAGTACACCATCGAAATCGAAGATCACGGTGCCTACGCCCGGCGCCCTCATCGGTCTATCGACCCCGGTGCCGCGGGCGGTTCGCCATCAGCCGAGTGTACGGGTGGCCGGATGGATTCAGGTCGGCTCGGCAGCGGTCGGTAGCACCGCGATCAGGTCGAGCACCTCGACGGCGCGGGCCGGGCCGAAGGCGTCGGTGAGGATTGCCGTGAACGCCTCGTCGCCGAGCCCGGCCCGCAGTTCGCGCAGCGCGTTGAGGTCGAGCGCCGCGTTCGTCGACCCGATCTGCCGGTCGATGCTCAGTGCCTCGACGATCAGCGGGATGCCCTCCGCCGGGTGGCCCTGCTCGACGCGCAGCTGCCCGAGCGCCACCTGGTCCAGTGCCACCTCCTCCCAGTTGCCCTGCTCGCGGTCGATCCTCAGGCAGGTCCGGTAGCACCGCTCGGCCAGGGCCCGGTCGCCGCGCAGGCCGGCGACCCGGCCGAGGTGGAAGGTGCTGTTGGAGACGCCCGACGGGTTCCCGAGCCGCTTCTTGATCGCGATGGAGCGGCGGTAGAACTTGTCCGCTCCGGCGAGGTCCTCCTGCTCCTCGCAGACCCGGCCGAGCTGGTGCAGGACGATGGCCTGGTTGGGCTCGTGGCGCAGCACGCGGTAGACCTCGAGCGCCTGCTCGTAGCGCGACCGGGCCTCGTCCAGCCGGCGGGTCTCCAGGGCCGCCCGGCCGAGGTCCTCGTGGCACTTGGCGACCCCCGCGCGATAGCCGGCGGCGGCGCAGATCGGCAACGCCCGCAGCAGGCACATCCGGGCGGTGCCGAACTCGCCCGCCTGGGCGGCGGCGATGGCGAGCAGGACGTACCCACTGCCGAGCGGCGTCGGGTGGGATCCGTCGAACCGGAACCGCAGGTACGCCTCGACCCACTCGGTCCGCTGCGCCGCCTGCCGGCGGTCGAGGTGCCGGGCCAGCAGGGCGGAGAAGGCTTGCGCTCCCAGTTCCAGGCGCTGCACGGCCAGCCATTCCAGGGCCGACTGGAGCGGCGGTTGGTCGTCCCCGCCGATCGCGTTCAGGGTGTGCGGCACCGCCTCGGCGGCCTGGCCGAGGACGGTTCGGACGCCGCCGAGCAGTTCGTCGCAGCGGCGTAGCAGCGGGTCCTCGCCGAGGGCCGCGACGATCGTCCGGGCGCGGGCGAAGCAGCTCTCGGCGAATTCGAGGTCGTCGAGGTCGCGGGAGAGGTGGCCGAGCAGCAGCGTGCACTCGGCGATGTGACCGTTGCTGCCGACCTCCTCGAAGATCTTCAGGGCGGCGCGGACCCGGGCCTCGGCGGTCTCGTACGCGAACTGTGCGAGGGCGATCCGCCCGAGCATCACCAGCCCGCTGCCCTGTTGGACCCGGACGCCCAACCGTCCGTAGGTGGTGATCGCCACCTGGATGCACTGCTCCGCCTTCATGAGGTCCCGGGCCTCGAAGGCGAGTACGCCGATCTGGTGGTGGCTCGCCGCGATCCCGTCCAGGTCGTCGAGGTCCCGGGCGATTGCCAGCTCCTCGAGGTAACGCGACATGGCCAGCTCGGCGTCGCCGTTGCCGCGGGCGATGCCGGCGAGTTGGTGCAGGGTCCGGGAGACCGCCGAGCGGTCGTCGAGCCGGCTCAGAATCGTCAACGCCTCCTGGAACAGCCGGTCCGCGGTCGCCCGGTCACCCCGGTTGTCGGCGACCAGGCCCAACTGGTGCAGGAGTTTGCCGACCCCGCTGTCGTCGCCGAGTTCCCGGTAGACGGCCAGCGCCGCCTCGTAGCGCTGCGTCGCCTGCGGGTACTCGCCCCGGCTGAGGTGCACGTCGCCGAGTCCTTTGAGGAAGCTCGCATAGCGCGCGGAGCGCGGGGGCGCCATCGGCAGCAGTTCCCGCCAGATCTTCTCCTCCCAGGCCCAGTGCCCGGCCGCGTGCAACTCCTGGCAGGCCAGCTCGGAGTAGGTGACGACTTCGTCGGTGTCACCGGCGGCCAGGTGGTGGTACCGCGCCTCGACGGCCCGGCGGATGAAGTCGTGCTGGTCGGTGCTGGACCGGGCCCGCCAGCCCCAGTAGCGGCCCGCCCGGCGGTGCGCGTCCAGCACCGCGTCGCGGCCGGCGATCCGCAGCAGGCTCGTCGCCGTCCATCGGTGCACAAGGTGGCCCCCGGTCACCGGGGCGAGCAGCCCCAGCTGGGAGAGCGTCTCGACCGACTCGTCCAGCCCCCTGGGCTCCGGTGGTGGGTCGCCGCCGTCCGCCGGATCGGCGAGCTGCCAGGCGAGGCCGGTCCGGTCTACCGGGGTGCGGTACACCGCCGCGCCGAGCAGCAACCGACGGGCCGCCGGGACGGCCTCCAGGCGGGCGAGCAGCCGGGGCAGCAGCACATCCTCGGCGGCCAGCGCGCCGGCCTCGGCCAGCGGCGTGCCGACCTCCGCCGGCCCGGCGTCCCGGCCCCCGCCGGCCGCGGCCAGCCGGCCGGCGACCTCGTCGGATCGGGCGCTGCCACCGCGCAGCAGGCCGTCGAGGTATTCCAACGCGCGCGGGTGGCCACCCAGCCGGTGCCACATCCGCTGCTGTTCCGCCGGCGCCAGCTGGCCGACGCCCGGCAGCCGCCAGAGCAGCTTGCGGGTCTCCTGCCAGGAGAGCGGACCGAGGTGACAGGTTTCGAGACCGACGACCGGGAACGGGTGCCGGCTGGTCACGACCAGCTCGTGGCGGGACGCCCAGGCGGCGAGGAACGCGGCCAGGTCCGTGTCGGCCAACCGGTGCTCGGCGTCCAGGGCGTCCTCGGCGTTGTCGAGGACGAGCAGCAGCGGCGGGCCGCCGGTGCCGATCGCGTCCAGCCGTCGCCGCCAGTCCTGGCCCGGCTCGGCGAGAGCGACGAGCCATCGCCGCACCGGGTCGTCCGGGGCCGCACCCCCGCTGCGTCCCTCCACCTGGCGGCGCAGCTCGTCGAGGATCCCGTCGACTGTGGCGTCGCCGCGGGTCGCCACGACGATGCCGCCCACGTCGCGGAACCGCTGCCCGAGCTCTGCGGCGAGACTCGTCTTGCCGATCCCGCCGATCCCGTGGACGAGCACCCGCAGCTTTCCCCGGGACAGCCGGCGCAGGATCTCCCGGCGGCCCACGAAGTCCGTGGGGGCGCGCACCACGCCGTCCCCGACGAGCGACTGGCCGGGCGGCACGGCGACGGCAGCGCCGTCCCGCCCGCCGGCCAGCCGCAGCCCGGGGTCGGCCAGGAACAGCGTCGGCATCCACCACGCGGCGGCGGTCGGGGCCAGCTCGCGGCGTACGGCGGAAACCTCCGCCAGCAGCTCCGGCTCGCCGCGGGCGGCCAACCGCTCGTAGAGCCGAGCGCAGAACTCGATGGTGTATTCGTCGCTGACCGTTCCGTTCATCGCCAGCACCGACGGCGCGCCGTGGGCCAGCAGCGCACTGGCCAGTCCGGGCAGCTCCCGTTGATCCTGCCGGGCGGTGGAGCAGCCGGCCAGCACGATCAACGGCACGGTCCGGCCCGGCGGCAGCACCTCGGCCAGGAACCGCGCGGCGTCCACGCGATCCTCAGTGCCGGTGGGGGTCTCCAGCAGCAACGCGCCGGGGCGCGCGTGACTGGAGACGTGCAGGACGTGAAACGGCTCCTCGGCGAGGGCGGCCCGGATCGAGGCGGCGCTGCCCCACTCCAGGACGCGCACCCGCACCCCGTGCCGGTGCCCGGGTTCCACAGCCCCGAGGATCCGCTCGAGTTCCCGCTCGTGGTCCAGCAGCGGCTGGGTGGAGTCGTCCGGGCTCGCGATCGCCGCGAGCATCCGCAGCGGGCCGTCCACCCGGACCGTGGGCGCCGGCGTGTCGGGACCGGTCCGGCAGACGTCGACGTCGGGACGCAGCGCCAGCGGCAGCTCCTCGCCGGGCAGCACCAGGGTCTCCCAGGGCAGGTCGGCCAGGGCCGGGTCGACGACCTTGATGCCGAGCCGGTGCCGGCCGGGCCGGGCCAGCTCCGCGCGCAGGGCCGGGCCGGGGGCGTCGAGGAAGCGGCGGCCGAGCGCGACGCCCACCTCGTACGACAGCTCCACCGAGGGGCCGCCGCGCAGCCGCCAGAGCAGGTCGGCGGTGCGTTGATCGGCCGGGCCCACCGGGTGCCGGCGCCGGTCGCCCCGAACGGTCAGGGCCACGTCGGTCGCGCTGACGGTCAACCGGATCACAGACGCCCCCTGCGGTCGCCCGGCGGACGACCCGACGCCGGGGCGGATTGCCGGACTGACCGATACTGTATCCATGGCTGACGATCCTGAGGAGCTCGCGCAAGTCAACGCCGTGCGGATCAACGACAGCGGCGAGCTGGAGTTCTTCGACGGCCAGCGCTGGGTGCCGTACACCGATCTGCCCGACGACGAGCACGGCCCGCTGGGTGTCGTCTTCCGCGACGACCACCGATGAGCGGGGAGTCGCCGGCGAGCGGCGCGGGGCTGGACGCGCTGCCGTCCCCGTTGGACTCGGTAGCGGACAGCCGGGCCGCGGCACGGTGGATCATCTCCTCGGCCGGCGCGGTCGGCGCGCTGCTGCTCGGCGGTGGCCCGCTGATCGCCGCCGGCAAGGTCACCGACTGGGTTCACGCGGTGTGGGCGGGCGGCGGTCTGCTGGTGACGCTGCTCGGTGTGGCCTGGGCGATCTGGCGGACCAGCGAGGTGCTCGTCCCGCCGATGACCACGCCGGCGACGCTCGGCGGACCGGAGCTGCAAGGCCTGCGCGAGCGGCTGGAGGCCGAGCCCTGGTACCACTTCGGCGGGTACGCCGGTGACGTCGACGGTCTGCTGCGGCATCGCCGGATCGCCGCGGAGATCACCGGCCGCCTGTCGACGGCCTCGCCGCAGGAGCGGGCCGCCCTCCGAGCGGGGCTCGCCACCGCGCGTCGCAACATCGCCCGGACCGACCCGTACCTGCGGTGGCTGCTCGCCACCGCGCACGCCTGGCAGGTCCGGGAGGCGTTGCGCCGGGCCCGCCGGCAGACCTTCCTGGCCGCCGCGTTGGTGGTGGTCGGGGCGGTGGTGTTCATCGCCGCAACCGCCGGATAGCGCGCCGCCTCGTCGGGCTACGACGGAGGCGGCGCGCCATCCAGCCGTCGGTCAGTACGGATAGCCGGGAATGTTGAGTCGCACGCTGTAGAGCCCGGAGTCGCCCCACCGACCCGACGTGACGAAGAGGGTCTGCCGGTCGGGGCCGCCGAACGCCACATTTGTCGTGCCGGAGCCGCCGGACCGGATCGTGCCGAGCTGGGTGCCCGTGGGGGAGTAGACGTGGACCAGGGAGTCCCCGCCCGAGGTCCAGTACACGTTGCCGGCGCAGTCGATCGTGCCGCCGTCCGGGCCGCCGATGTAGTTCACGAAGACGCTGCGGGCGCCGATGCTGCCGTCGGGCTGTACCGCGTACTTGTAGATCTTGTTTTCGGAGTAGGCGCCCACGTACAGCGCTGACCCGTCAGGGGAGAGCGAGATGCCGTTGGGTTGGCGCAACCGGTCGTCGACCAGCGACACCTGCCCGTTGGAGACGCGGAAGACGCTGGTACGCCCGCTCATCTGGTCCGGGCGGTTGCCGCGCTGGAAGTTGGGGTCGGTGAAGTAGACGACGCCGTCGGATCGGACCGCGACGTCGTTCGGCGAATTGAACGCCCGGCCCTGGTAGTTCGCCGCGACGGTGCTGCGGGCCCGGTCGCTCAGCCGGTACGCGGACACGCTCCGCTGGTCGTGGGTGGCCGCGACGAGCTGCTGGCCGTCGGCGCTGAGTGCCAGGCCGTTGCTGCCGGCGTCGGCGATGAACGTGTCGAAGCTCGCCGACGGGATGAACCGGCGGATCGTCGACGGCTGGACGTTGTACGGCCCGGTGCCGGCGGTCATGTCGGACAGCAGCAGGTAGCCGCCGTCGGCGACCCAGACCGGCCCTTCGAGGAAGGTGAACCCGCCCTGGATTCGCGGGGCCGTCACGGTGCTGGCCGGCAGCGGCGGGCCGTAACCGACCCCCGTCGGGCAGACCCCGGGCGGTGCGCCGGGCGGACCGGCGAGCGCGGCGTGAGCGCTGACATGCGCAGCGTCGGCGGCAGCACCGGCGGGCAATGGGGTGGCGCTGACCGCCAGGCACAGGCCGGCCAGTGCGGCAATGGTTGGACGCCAGGTCATCGAATACTCCAATCGGCGTCGAGGGTTGCGATGGCCGGCGTGCGAGGTCGGTGGCTGGCACGGCGTGAGGGCGGGCCGTCGATGTGGACATTCGGGAGCCTAGGTTACGAACCAGTGACCCGCAGCAATCTTTCGCCGTTGATTCCGAAACGAATCGGGGCTCATGCGCAAAGACGCTGGTCAATGCCAAAGTGTCTCGGGAAATCCTTCCGGTACGACCACAGTGGACGGATTAGCGGTGGTCCGGGTCGCCGGGCCGGACGCGGGGAATAGGCTCGGGTCATGACTGGCCTGCTCAGTGGTGCCCCAACCGCCGTCAACCCCCTCCGCCAGCTCACGATCGACCAGCTCCGTCAGCGGACGAGCCTCAAGTGGCGGGAGTATCCCGACGACGTGCTGCCGCTCTGGGTGGCCGAGATGGACGTGCCGCTGGCCGAGCCGGTCGCACGGGCGATCACCGACGCCGTCGCGCGCGGCGACACCGGCTACACCGCCGGCACGGCGTACCCGCAGGCAGTGGCCGAGTTCGCCGCGCGGCGGTGGGGTTGGGACGGGCTAGCCGTGGAGCGCACCGCGCTGGTGCCCGACGTCATGCACGGCGTCGTCGAGGCGCTGCGACTGGTCACCGGGCCGGGGGACGCGGTGATCGTCAACTGCCCGGTCTACCCACCGTTCTACGAGTCCGTGGCGCACGCCGACCGCCGGATCGTGGAGGCGCCGCTCGGCGAGGACCTGCGGATCGACCTCGGCACGCTGGAGGATGCGTTCCAGCGGGCTCGCGTCGGCGGACGGCCAGCGGCGTACCTGCTCTGCAACCCGCACAACCCGACAGGTGTCGTGCACAGCGCCGCCGAGTTGACAGCCGTCGCCGGTCTGGCCCAGCGGCACGGGGTGCGGGTGGTCGCCGACGAGATCCACGCTCCGGTGGTGGCTGCGGAAGCGCGGTTCGTGCCGTACCTCTCGGTGCCCGGCGCGCAGAACGGCCTGTCGCTGATGTCCGCCTCCAAGGGGTGGAACCTGGCCGGCCTGCGCGGTGGGCTCCTCGTCGCCGGCGCGGCCGCGGCCGAGGACCTCACCCGCGTCCCGTTCGGGGTCAGCGTCAGCACCAGCCACCTCGGCGTGATCGCCCACACCGCTGCCTTTCGCGACGGCGGCGATTGGCTCGACGCGGTGTTGACCGGCCTCGACGACAACCGTCGGCTCCTTGCCGCGCTGCTTGCCGAGCACCTGCCGGCCATCCGCTACCAGCCCGGTCAGGCCACCTATCTGGCCTGGCTGGACTGCCGCGCCCTGGGCCTCGGCGACGACCCGGCCGCAGTGTTCCTCGACCGTGGCCGGGTGGCGCTCAACTCCGGACTGGCCTTCGGCACCGGCGGTGTCGGGCACGTCCGATTAAACCTGGCCACCGCGCCGGAGCTCATCACCGAGGCGGTACACCGGATGACCAGCGCCGTCGGCTGAGACCGGCACGGGTGTCGGTCGGTGGTTCTACGGTGTGCCGGTGAACGCCGTCCAGACGTACCGATATCTCCAGCCGTCCACTCTGCGTGCCGCCGGTCTCGACCTCCAGACCAGCGGCGGCCCGGCGGCCAATCCGCGCTTCTTCTCCGGGTTTCTCACCACCCCGGCGGCCGCGGCGGCCGGGCTGCTCGCCGTGGCCGAGGTGGCCCGCACCCGTTACCACCAGCCGGTCAGCCCGGCGAGCCTCGATCCGGTGGTGACCGGCAGCCGGGAGCGGCTGCGCTTCGAGTCCTTCTCCGGCTGTTGCGGGGTGTACGCCCGGATGGACGTGGTTCCCGCCGGCTTCGACGGGGAGATCGCCGGGCACGGCACCACTAACGTCGACGTCAACCCGCCGCTGCGCGAAGCCCTGGCCCGGGTGGGTGGGATCGAGCCACTGCACCTGGCCGTCGGCCCGGACGACCTCACCGTCTCCACCATGGAGGGCGCGGTGGTGGAGCGGAAGGTCCCGCTGCCGGGGCGCTGGATGCGCGGTTTCGCCGAGGTGCACGTGCTCACCGCCGGGTTCGAGCCGCGCGCCGAGGTGCCCGCCGCCGAGGCCACGGCGTTCCTGCGCCGGCTGCCCGGGAGCAGCGACCGCTCGGTGCTGTGGGCGGTGCCGGCCGGTCGTACCCTCCGGCTCACCTCGCGCCCGACACCGGGGGCGGTCTGTCTGGCCGGCGCGGGGCGGCTCGCGGCGCTGCGCGGGCTGCTCCGGCACGCCCGCACCCTGCGGGTGTACGGGCCGGCGGTGCGCGCCGGCTCACCGGCCGTGCCGAGCACCTGGGAACTGGACACCGGGTCGCTGCGGCTGTCGCTGACCCTCTCGCCCGAGCCGTACCGGGGCTTCTCCGGTGAGGGCGCCGCGTTGCTCGCGCTCGCCGGCGACGAGGTGATCGACGACGCGGAGCTGGTCGGCGCCCTGCTCTCCTGGGATCCGACCATCGACGTCGCCGCGCTGGCCGACGCGACCGGCCTGTCCGACGACCGGGTTCGCGCGGCCCTGGCCCAGCTCGGCACGGCCGGGCGGGTCGGCTACGACGTCGCCGACGCCGGATACTTCCATCGTGTCATGCCGCACGACGCCGGCCGGGCCGAGCGGGACAACCCCCGGCTGGTCGGCGCGCGCACGCTGGTCGAGCAGGGCGCGGTCCGCCGCGACGGCGATCATGCGACGGTACGCAGCGACGACGACGAGTACCGCGTTCGCCGGCCTCCCGACGGGAACCTCACCTGCACCTGTCGGTGGTGGGCGAAGTACCGGGGGCAGCGCGGCCCGTGCAAGCATGCCCTCGCGGTGTCCATGCTCGCGGAGGTGACTGTGTGACTGACTTCTTCAGGGCACTGGGCCGCGGTGATGTGACGACCGTCGGGTCGATGCTGCACACCCTGGACGATCCGGCTCGCCGGGCGCTCGGTGACGAACTGACCGCCCACGTCCGTCGGCGCGACGACGTGTCGTGGGGCAGCACGGCGACCGCGCTGGCGGTGGCCGCAGTGGGCACGCTGAGCACCGCGACGAAGGCAGCGGCCCTGCTGGGTCGGCGGTCGATCATGTTGGCGGATGCCGACCCCGAGCCGGTGGTCGCCGCAGCACGACAGCGGGGCGTCTCCTGGCTGGCCGACCTGGCGTACCGGCTGGCCGAGCGGCTGCCCCGCAGTCGAGCGTGGGACGGCTGGCACTTCATCGCCGAGCTGCTGCTGGCGGAGAAGGTGCCGCCGCCGACCGGGGACGCGTTCGTCCTCGGCTGGGCGCAGTCGATGTGGTGGCAACGGTCGTCCGACGGGCAGCGCCGAGCGCCGCTGCTCGACCGGCTGCGCGCCGACCCGTTCCTGGACGTGCTGTTGCCGCGCCTGTTCGAGGTCGACGGGGCCGGCATCGACCTGGGGTTCAGCGGCGGCGGGCGGGCGGTGCCCGCGACGTTGGCAGCGCTGGCGACGGAGGGGCGGCTCGACCGGGCCATGCTGCTGGATGGGGTGCTGGGCCGGCTGCTGCGCGGCGACCGGCCGGGCGCGCTGCGTCCGTTCCTCACCCTGCACGAAGAGCTTCGACCCGGTCCGGACGAGGTGGCCGCGCGGGCGAGCGGGTACCTGCGGTTGCTGGCCGACGGACCCGGGCCGGTGGCCGGCGTCGCGCAGCGGGCGCTACGCGACACGAGCGGGCAGGTGGAGTTCGCGTCGTTGCTGGACACCTCACGGGTCGTGCTGGGTCGGCCGGAAAAGGCGCTGGTGCGGGCGCAACTGTCCTGGCTGGACCGACTGGCCCGGCAGAATCCCGAGCGGGCGGCCGACATCGCCGAGGTCCTCGCCTCGGGCGCCGAGCACCCGGCCGCCGACCTGCGCGACCGCGCGACGGCGTTGGCACAGCGGTACGGCCACCGACCGGTCGCCATTGTCACAGTGAAGGTGGCCGGCGACGAGCTGCCCCCGCCGGTGTCGCCCGCGCTCGCCGCACCGCCGATCACCGACGTGGACGAGCTGGTCGAGGAGGTCTTCGGGCTGCTCACCCCGCGCTGGCCGGCGGCGACCCTGGAGCGGGTCCTGGACGGGCTGGTCCGATTGACCACCACCGAACGGGACCGAGTGGGAGCCGCCCTGCTGCCGGTGCTGCGACGGGGCCAGGTGGGTTCCTGGGACCACATGTGGTCCCAGTTCAACGTGACGGTCCAACTCAACGGCGTCCTGCTGGCCGCCGCCGCACCGCCCGAGGCGACCAGCCGCCGCGACCAGTGGTCCAGCATCCTCAGCCAGTTACTGTCCCGGCCGTTGCGCCCGTTCCGCGGCCGGTCGCCCGTCGACCCGCCCCACCAGTCCGCCCTCACGCTGATCTACAGCGCCCGCCTCGCGGAGATCGGGCAGCGCTTGGACGGGCGGGACGACCCCGGGCTGCTGGCCGCCCCGACCTGCGCCACCGGGGCGCTCGACCCCACCGCGCTCTACGAACGGTTGGCTGCCCTCGGCGACCGCCCGGTGTGGCGATGGGATCTCAGCCAGGCTCTGCTGCGACTGCCCGTCGGCGTGGACGAGGCGCTGGCGAGCCGGGCCGCCGCGCTCGGCACCCCCGCCGGCGACGACCTGGCCGGCTGGCTGCGCGGCGACGCCCTACCGGCAACGGTCCAGCAGGTGGTCACGATCGGTCGGCGCGAGCGCAGGCACACCTACGACTACGGCTACGACCAACTGCCCGTGCGGCGCACCCTCGTCACCACTGCCCCGCTCGAAGGCGCGGCGGATCCGCTCGGGCTATTCACCGTCCGCGCGCAACCCATCGGACGAGGGCCGGGCGACTCGAGCAACCTGTGGCCGGCGCTGCTACCGGGGCACCGGGGGCTGGTCGCGGCCCACCTGCTGCCCGAGTTCGCCAGCGCGGCGCAGCAGGACGCCCAGGATGCCGCCACGATCCTGCCGGTACTCGCCGAGTGCGCCGGCGCGGGCGGTCCGGCGCTCGACCTGGCGCTCGCCTACGGGCTGTGCGCCCGGCACGAGGTGGACCGGGCGGCCGCTCTGGACGCCCTGCTGATGCTGGCGGCCGCGGGTGACCTCGATCCTCCGGGCGTCGGCGGCCAGTTGGGCGCGCTGGCGGCTGACGGCCAGGTGACATTGAGCAGGGTGGTCACACCGCTGCGCGACGCGATCGCTGCCGGTGCCCGGCTGAGCGTATGGCGGTTGCTCGCCGCCGCGCTGCCACCGATGCTGGCGGCACCGACCCCGCCCCGCGGCACGCCCGACCTGCTGGCCCTGGGAGCCGAGACGGCCAGGGCCACCGGAGTGCCCATCGAGGTGCCGGGGCTGGCGGACGTGGTGGCCCGTGGCGGCACGAGTCGGTTGGCGACCGAAGCTCGCCGACTCGCTGCCGCACTGGCCGCCTGACCCGCTGATCCGTTCGCTGACGCGGCCGGGCGGGACACCCCCGGCCCGGCCGCGTCAGCGAACGGTAGAGGTCCCCAGCATTCTTCGACGGGAACGCAACCTGACGGTCGTCCGGTCCCGTCGAGCTTGCGGAGGAGGGAGCCTCGATGGTGGATGCCGAGGGTGAGTTCGTGGAGTACGTCTCCGCGCGACTGCCGAGCCTGCATCGGACCGCGTTCCTGATGTGCGGCGACGCCCATCTGGCCGACGACGTGGTGCAGCAGACGGTCACGGCGCTCTTCGTGAACTGGCGCCGGGTCAGCCGGGCCGACAACGTCGACGCGTACGTACATCGGATGCTGGTGCACAAGCTCGTCGATGAGAAGCGGCTGAGCTGGGCGAAGGTTCGGCTGCTGGGGGCGGTGCCGGAGCCGGAGCGCTCGCCGGTGACGCCGCACGACGACCTGGCCGAGCGGGACAGCCTGCTCGCCGCGCTCGCCCGCCTCCCGCGCGGCCAGCGCACCGTGCTGGTCCTGCGGTTCCTGTGCGACCTGTCGATGACCGACACGGCCGCCGCGATGGGCTGCTCCGAAGGCAACGTGAAGTCGCAGACGGCTCGGGCGTTGGCGGCCGTCCGCCAGGTGCTCGACGTCACCGAGATGTCAGTGAGGAGTCCGAGATGACCACGGAAGACGATCAGCGGATCGCCGAGCTGCTGCGGTCGGTGCCGGTACCGGAGCCGCGGGTCGACCTGAGCCGGGCGGTCCGCGACGGCCGGCGGCGCCGTCAGCGTCGGCACGTCGGCGGGATCGCCGCGCTGACGGTGTTGGCCGGGGTCGGCGTCGTGGGTGCCGTCCAGGTGGGCGGGACCGCCAGCCCGCCGGTTCCCACCACGCCGACGCTCGCGGTGTCACCGGCGGGGACCGGGTCGGCCGCCCCGCGCCCGCCGGTCGCCTGCCAGGCGTCGTGGTTGCCGCTGCCGGTCGGTGGTCCGGTAGCGGTTGCCAACCGAGTCGACCCCACCGGGCGGCACATCGTCGGCGACATCGGAACCGGGCGGGAGGACGGACGGGTCGTGTTGTGGACCGACGGCCGGCCGGTGGTCCTGCCGGCTGCCGCGCGGCACGCGGCTGCGGTCAACACCCGTGGCTATGTGGTCGGCACCAACGGCGGCGGCACCGGCTGGCTGTACCGGGACGGGAAGCTGCGTCTCCTGGCCACCCCGCCCGGCTACGAGGCGGTGCTCGTGCACGCTGTCAACGGCCGGGGCGACATCGTCGGCACCGCGCGCAGATCCGACGACTCGCACCAGGCTGTGCTGTGGTCGATGGACGACCCCCAGAAGTACCGGCTGGTCGGCCAGCGGGGGTCGTCCGCGACCGGGATCACCGAGGACGGCACGATCGTCGGCACCGTTGGCGAACGGCCCTACCGGTGGACGCCGCAGGGGGTCGGGGCGGCGCTGACGGTGCCCGACGGCTATCCGCGGGCGTCGGTCGACTCGGCGCGGGGCGAATGGGCGATCGGCATGGTTCCCGGCGGTCGGCGCAACGGCGCCGTGCAGATGCTGCCGGTGCGGTGGAACCTCACCACCGGGGCGGTGAGCCTGTTGCCCTTCCCGGGGGCGAGCGGCATCGCCGGCAATGGTGACGTGCTGGTCGCCGACGGTGCGCCACTGGTGGTGGCCCCGGACGGCACCTCCCGCCGGTTGCCGGGCCGACCCGAGGTCCGGGCGACCGAGGCGGGCACGTACATGGCCGAGGGGATCAGCGACGACGGTCTGACGGTCGTCGGGGCTGTCTACGAGAACCAGGCATACCGGCCGCTGGTCTGGCGGTGCACACGCTGAAGGGCTTCACGTGGTGGTGGACGGTCGCGGCGCCCAGGTGCCCGCGGCGCTGGCGACCAGGAGTATCACCGCTGGCAGGAACGCGACACCGATGCCCAGCCCGAGCAGCAGACCCCATCCGGTGAGGACGAGCGCGGCCACCAGATCGGCGACCATGGTCAGCCGACCGACCCGTTGCGCAAGAACGGGCAGCAGCGCCGCGACGACGGGAACGCCGAGCAGATAGCTGGCCGCTGTGCCCGAATCGTCCACGGTGAAGGGAGCCAGCACGGCGGCCACCAGCGCGGTGATCGCCAGGGCCGACCATCTGAGCACCGACCGAATGTTGGCCGGCTTACGGGCCAGGACCACGAGACCGACGAGCAGGACACCCACGATCGCGCCGACGGTCGCCAGACCAATCATCTCGTTCTCCTCGACCGCCGCAGGTGGCGTTTAATCGAAGACGGCGGATCGTCGTCCCCGCGTCTCACGATACGGCTGGTCGGAGAGCTACACGAGATCCGACGTCGAGGTCTACTTCGACACGACCGGTTGAGCGGACGTCAGCCCGGCGTGGCGCGGCGGATGGCCGCGGCCATCCCCGACGAGTCGTGGTCGGGCTCGACTCCGTCGACGAGAATCACCTCGCCGGTGAGGTGCCTCGTCCGTAAGGGCTTGATCTCCTGATAGTCGTTGGACTGGTACCAGGAGCGGGCCTGGGTCAGGTCGGGAAACTCGATGACGATCACGTCGCCGGGCCAGTCGCCCTCCAGGACATCGATGGCGCCTCCGTGCACGATGAACCGGCCCGCGAAGGGCGCGAGGGTGGCGTCGATTCGCTCCAGGTACGTCAGCACCTCGGCGTGCACGGGTGCCTTGCGGAGGTGTGCGAGTGCGTACGCAGTCACGATTTGCCGTCCTTTGCGTCTGGTCTTCTGCCCTGGGTCGCGGTGGTGGCGGGCGGCGTGGGTCGCCGCGTCTCGGCACCGGATCGGTCGTGCTGGAAGAACTATCTCCGCTGTCCTGATGGGCTGTCGATTACCTCGCAGGTAATGGCCCGGGTGCCGGCGCGGAATTAGGGTCGGTGAGTGATGATCTCGACCCGGCCGGGGCGACCAGTGGGGGAACTGCTGCGTGACTGGCGCCGAACTCGCGGAAAGAGCCAGCTCGACCTGTCGATCGAGGCGGGAGTGTCGACCCGGCATCTGAGCTTCGTCGAGACCGGCCGATCCCGGCCGAGCCCGGACCTCATCCTGCGGCTGGCCGAACACCTGGAGATGCCGCTGGCCGAGCGCAACACGATGCTGCTGGCCGGCGGCTACGCTCCCGCCTACCCGCGCCACGAGCTGAGCGACCCCGAGCTGGCACCGGTACGTGCCGCCGTACGGCAGATCCTCGACGGTCACAACCCGTACCCCGCGCTGCTCGTCGACCAGCACTGGCACCTCGTCGACGCCAACCCTGCCGTCGCCCTATTCACCATGGACGCGCAGCCGCACCTACTCACCCCACCGATCAACGTGCTGCGCCTCAGCCTGCACCCCGACGGTCTGGCACCGCGCATCGTCAACCTGCCCGAATGGCGTGCCCACCTGCTGAAACGGCTGCACCAGCAGGCGGCGTCAACCAACGACCCGATCCTGTACGACCTGTACGAGGAGCTCCGCGGCTATCCCGGTGGCGACGTCGACCCGACACCGGTCAGCGATGCCCTCTCCCGTGTTGTCGTCCCGCTGCGGTACCGGCACGGCGACCAGGAGCTCTCCTTCGTCAGCACCACGACCCTCTTCGGTACGCCGCGGGATGTCACAGTCGCCGGGCTGGCCGTCGAGGCGTTCTTTCCGGCTGACTCGGCGACCACGCAAGTCCTCCGAGCCCGCGCCGATCGTGACTCGGCTGCTGCCCGTCACACTGCGGGAGCGGGCGGCGGCTGACGGAGCGCGTCGTCGATGATGGCGGGCATGCGCCGGGCCACTCCGGCGAGGAGATCCGCGACCTGCACACGCGGATCGTCGCGAGAGTCGACCATCACCAGCCCTGCCAGGGGTGACACCCCGTTCGGCAACGCCCCGGCCCGGTCGACGCCGGCCGACGGTGGGTGGCCGTCGACGGCCAACACCCGCTGGAGGCGCGTCAGCCGGTCGGCCGTCAGGGCGCTCTGCTCGTCGTGGGTCACCAACACCTGCCGCTGGCCGCCGCTCCAGGACAGGACCGTCTCCGCCAGCGCCGGCAGCAGCGGTTCCAGCGGGGGAGGGACCGTGCGGTCGTCGACGTCGAGCCTGGCCACCACGGCGCGCACGTGGCTCGGGCTGAGCCCGTCGAGGACGGCGTCGGCCACCGTGCCGACGCCGTGTCGCCGCAGCGCGTCCCGGGCCTGGAAGAACCGCTGCACGGTCTGCTCGACCGGAAGCCGCCGCTTCATCCGGACCAGGTCGACGAACGCCGACAGGAAGGCGCCCCAGTCGCCTCCGGCCGAGCGCCCGGCCTCGTGCAGGGCCAGAGCCGCCGGATGGTGCTCGCGAGCCAGGCGGGTGCCCGCCGCGTACGACGGCTCGGTCAGCAGGAAGTCCACGATCCGGGTGACGAGGAAGAACTCCTTGTCGATGAGGTGGACGTGGGCGCGGCCGGCCAGCGCCGCCAGGAACCATTCCAGTGCCTCTTGCGCACCCGAGCCGCGCAGGAAACGGCCGGACTTGAGCTCGTGCGGTGCGAACCGGAACCCGGACCGCAGGGCGGTGATGAGCGCGACCGCCTCGTCGACGGCCAGGTCGACGCTCGCGTGCGTGATCACCGGGGCGGTCGAGTGCAGCAGGTTCGTACCCGAGAATCCCGACTCGTCGCAGGCGATCTCCACGACGGCCCCGACCACCACCGCGCCGCCGGGTGGGAGTCCACCTTGCAGAGGCGACCTCACCACCGAGCTCCCACCATGCCGCCCATGGTCACCCGTGCGCCGACAGAGAACAACCCGATTGCGGACGGGAGCCGCTGCTCAGTGGTCGCGACAACCGACCTGGTCGCCGATCTCCGGCGGAATGCCGAACGGGGTGCATTCGAGTGCGCTGCCTTCGCCCAGCTTCTGCCACCTGCCGTCCGAGTGCGTGAACAGCAGCACACCGTCGCCCTGCATCCCGGGGTCCACGGCGAGCACGCCGGCCGTGGCCCACTGCCTCGCGCACCTGATCTGATCCAGGTCGATCCGGTGGGTGCTGGGCAGTCCCGATGCGGCCTGCAGGGTCGCCGCGCTCACCGGACAGGCGGCCGGGGTGGTGCCGGACAGGGGTTGCGCTGCCGCTTGGGGGTGCACGTCGGAGCTGGTGCGTGGTTGACTCGGCCGTCCGCCCCCGTACATCTGATGTATGTCCGTCGGGGTGGGTGATCGTCGGCGTGGTTCTGGCGGATCACCGCGTGGTGCCGGCTCGGTGCGCCGCTGCTCACCCGCCCGTGCGTGTTGCTGACCGGCCAGTGGGGTGCACCGTCCACCCATCGATCGACCGTTGCCTATTCTGTGGCCCCGGAGTAACCTTCCCGAAACACATCAGATGTCTGGCGCGCCAAGGCCCGGCGTCGGCCTGCTCAGGCAGGGTCCCGGTTGGCCCCACCAAGCGGATCCCCATGTCGAGTCCCATAGTTGTCACGCTTCGGGGTGGCCGGACTGGTCACCGTTTGGAGGATCGATGTCAGACCTGACCCGACGGCAGGCCCTCAAGGTCGGCGCGGCCGGCGCGGGCGGTGCTCTCCTGCCGGTGCCCTGGACCGCCGTGGCACGAGCGGACTCGGCGGCGCCGCCGCAGGTGTTGGCCGCCGGGGACCTCGCCCTCTGGTACGACGAAGGGGCCGGGACCGACTGGCTGCGGGCGCTGCCGATCGGCAACGGCCGCCTCGGCGCCATGGTCTTCGGCAACGTCGACACCGAGCGACTTCAGCTCAATGAGGACACCGTCTGGGCCGGTGGGCCGCACGACCCCAGCAACCCCAGAGGCGCGGGAGCGCTCGCGGAGATCCGGCGGCTGGTCAACGCGAACCAGTGGACCCAGGCCCAGGATCTGATCAACCAGACCATGATGGGCAACCCCGGCGGTCAGCTGGCCTACCAGACCGTCGGCAACCTCCGGCTCGCCTTCGGTTCCGCCAATGGAGCGTCACAGTACGACCGCACGCTCGACCTCACCACCGCCACCGTCACGACGTCGTACGTGCTGAACGGGGTTCGTCACCAGCGGGAGGTGATCGCCAGCGCGCCCGACCAGGTCATCGCGATACGACTGACCGCCGACCGGACCGGCTCGATCAGCTTCACCGCCACCTTCGACAGCCCGCAGCGCACCACGGTGTCCAGCCCGGACGGCACCACGATCGGCCTCGACGGCGTCTCCGGGAACATGGAGGGCGTCACCGGCGCGGTCCGTTTCCTCGCCCTGGCCAACGCGACAGTCAGCGGTGGCAGCGTGTCCAGCTCCGGTGGCACCCTGCGGGTGACAAACGCCAACAGCGTGACCCTGCTGATCTCCGTCGGCTCCAGCTACGTCAACTACCGCAACGTCGGCGGCGACTACCAGGGCATCGCCCGGCAGCGCCTTACCGCCGCGCGGGCCAGCAGCTACGACCAGCTGCGCAGCCGGCACGTGGCTGACTACCAGGCATTGTTCGGCCGGGTCACTCTCGACCTGGGCCGCACGTCCGCGGCCGACCAGACGACGGACGTCCGGATCGCCCAACACAACAGCGTCAACGACCCGCAGTTCTCCACGCTGCTGTTCCAGTACGGCCGCTACCTGCTGATCTCGTCGTCGCGGCCTGGCACACAGCCGGCCAACCTCCAGGGCATCTGGAACGACTCGCTGGCCCCGGCGTGGGACTCGAAGTACACGATCAACGCCAACCTGCCGATGAACTACTGGCCGGCCAACACCACCAACCTGGCTGAGTGCCACGGCCCGGTCTTCGACATGGTCAGGGATCTCGCCGTCGCTGGCGCGCGGACCGCCCAGGTGCAGTACGGGGCCGGTGGCTGGGTCACCCACCACAACACCGACGCGTGGCGGGCCACCGCGGTGGTGGACGGCGCGTTCTGGGGCATGTGGCAGACCGGCGGCGCCTGGCTGTCCACCTTGATCTGGGACCACTACCTGTTCAACGGCGACATCGAGTTCCTGCGGACGAACTACCCGGCCATGAAGGGCGCGGCGCAGTTCTTTCTCAACACCCTGGTGACCGAGCCGACGCTCGGCTATCTGGTGACCAACCCGTCGAACTCGCCGGAGCTGAGCCACCACTCGAACGCCAGCGTGTGCGCCGGCCCGACCATGGACAACCAGATCCTGCGGGACCTGTTCGACGCGTGCGCCCGGGCCAGCGAGATCCTCGACGTGGACAGCACCTTCCGGGCGCAGGTTCGCGCCACCCGGGACCGGCTCCCACCCATGAAGATCGGCTCGCGCGGCAACATCATGGAGTGGCTCTACGACTGGGTGGAGACCGAGCCCAACCACCGGCACATCTCGCACCTGTACGGGCTGGCCCCCAGCAACCAGATCACCAAGCGCGGCACCCCGCAGCTGTTCGAGGCCGCCCGGCGGACCCTGGCGCTGCGCGGGGACGACGGCACGGGCTGGTCACTGGCCTGGAAAATCAACTTCTGGGCTCGGATGGAGGAGGGCAAGCGGGCCCACGACCTGATCCGCTACCTCGCCACCACCGCGCGACTCGCGCCCAACATGTTCGACCTGCACCCGCCGTTCCAGATCGACGGCAACTTCGGCGCCACCGCCGGCATCGCCGAAATGCTGTTGCAGAGCCACACCGGCGAGCTGCACGTCCTACCCGCGCTGCCGCCGGCCTGGCCGAGCGGGCGGGTGACCGGCCTGCGCGGTCGGGGTGGGCACACGGTCGGCATCACCTGGGCGAGCGGTCTGGCCACCGAGATCCTCATCCGACCGGACCGGGCCGGAACCGTCCGCCTGCGCTCCCGGATCCTGAGCGGCACCGTCACTGTTGTCGACACCGCCGACGGTACGGCGGCCCGGACCACCCGGATCGAGTCCGACCTGATCGACGTCACAGTGCAGGCCGGGCGCACCTACCGGGTAACCAGTTCCGGTGCCACCACACCGACGCTGGAGCAGAGCTTCAGCAACGTCGGCATCACCAGCGACAGCAACACCAACGTCGGCAACTTCGACGGCGGCGGGGCCTCGCTCTCCGCGCAGGCCCTGGCGCAGGCCGGTGCGAGCCCGGGCGGCACGGTGAGCCGCAACGGGGTCAACTTCCGCTGGCCCAACGTCAGCTCCGGGGCCGCCGACAACGCCATCGCCTCGGGCCAGACCATCGGCGTGACCGGCTCCGGCAGCACACTCGGCTTCCTGCTGACCGGCACCTACGGAGCGGTGTCGGGGACCGGCACCGTGGTCTACGCCGACGGCACCCGCCAGACGTTCACGTTGAGCACGCCCGACTGGTACGGCGGGCCGCACTCCGGGGGCACCGCGGCCATCGTGTCCGCGTACCAGAACCGGCCCAACAACGGCCGCCAGGCCACCGCCGCCTGCGTCTACTACGTGGGTGTCGCGTTGCAGAGCAAGGCGGTTGCCTCGGTCGTGTTGCCCAACATCAGCGCCCGGCCCGCCACGAACGTGCCGACCATGCACATCTTCGCCATCGCGATCGGGGGCTGACGGCGAAGGATCCCGCTCGGGGGAGCGTGTCCGGGCCCGTCTCAACTGGGACGGGCCCGGACACGGCTTTCGTTGGTGCTGTGGCGGTACACCGCATCCGGCGCGGGCCGACGCGGCGGTATTGCTGGCTGCGACGACTCGTTCGGGCATGCCGGTTCAGGCAGATGTTGGGTCGGCAATGATGCGCGCGAGGGTGCGTCGGCCCATCCGACTCATGGCGGCGTTGGTCTGGTGGTAGTACCAAACCACCCCCATTGCCTGCTGGAAGGCCCACGCTTTGCCGCGCTCCCATTCGAGATCGTCGCTGCCGATTTGCTGCCGAAATGCCTGACGTGGCTCGCGTTCCAGCAGGTGCCAGGCGCTGACGAGATCAAGGGCAGGGTCGGCAGGCCCCAGTCCGCCCACGTCGAGAACCCCGGCCAGCCGCCCACCGGAGACGAGGACGTTTCCCGGAATGAGATCACCATGGTTCATCCTGTCTGTGGCCTCGCCCCGCGGCAGTTCCCTCATGACCTCCCAGATCCGGCGGAGCAATGGGACGTCCAGCAGCGCCTCGCTGCGCCCGAAGCAGGTTTCCATCCACCCGTCGTGCGCTGGTAGCTCGCCACCGCGACCCTGGCCTGTGAACGTGCGTCCCCGTGTGTCGATGGCTCGCACACCACTGACGAAATCGGCCAGATCGTGCGCGAACGCGACGGAGTCGCCTGGGTCCTTGTCGGTGGCTACGACACCGGGTACCCACGTCTGTACCGACCACGGAAGCGGGTAGCCGGCGCCGGGGTCACCGATGGCGACCGGCTCGGGGGTGGGAAATCGCGTACGACCCATCAGTTCTCGGGCCGCTTCCGCTTCGCGTTCCAGCCAGCCCTGCGCCGCGTCGACCTCACGAGGCTGAAGGGGGAACCGGGCCGTGAACCGTTCCCCGATACGGAAGATGGCATTGACCGTTCCCTGCGAAGCGACGCGCCGGATAGGCAGGCTCCGCCACTCGGGGAACTGCGCGTCCACCAGCTCACGCACCGCGTTGAGTGAGACTGTGAGCTGGCCATCGTGCATCGGCACATCCGGCGAAAGGGGTGGGCGGTGGGTGGAGGCTGGCACGACAATAATCCTTAGTCAGGTGTTCTGGGCGGCGACTGTGGTTCGAGGGTGACCGGTGGCAGGGCTTGCCGCCAGGTGGCGAGCAAGAGCGATCGCGGCGAGGAACGCCAGGACCGCGCACACGCCCAGCCACCCGAAGTGGGCGTATGCGCGAGCTCCGAGCCAGGAGCCGAGGCTCCCGCCGAGGTAGGCGCAGGTCATGTAGGCGGTGTTGAGTCTGCTCCGGGCTTCGGGCCGCAGGGCGTAGACGCGTACCTGGTTGGCGACCATGCCGGACTGCATCCCGACGTCGAGCAGCAATGTGCCGAGCGCCAGTGCCGCGAGGCCCCCCGCCCCGCCGAGAATGGCGAACGCGAGGACGGCGGCCGAGGCGATGATCCCGAGCAGGCAGGCCAAATTCACCGCGTCGCTGCCCCGACGGTCCACCTGCCGTCCGGCGACCGGGGTGCACAGCATTGTCGCCGCGTTGACCAGTGCGAGCGTTCCGACCGCCGGTGCGCCCAAGTCGTATGTGGGGCCGGTGAGCAGCAGCGCGACGGCGGTCCAGACCGCGGAGAAACCGGCGAAGACCGTCGCCTGGTAGAAGCAGGAGCGTCGCAGATCGGCCTCGGTGCGCAGCAGGCGCAGCGACTCGGCCAGCAGCGCCGGGTATCGGTGCCCGGACGGCGGTCGTGTTGTCGGCAGTACGCGGGCCATGACCACGGCGATGAACAGCACGGACGCCGCCGCCGTCAGGTAGGGGGCCCGCCATCCGAACCAGTCGCCGATGGTGCCCGCGACGGTGCGGGACAGCAGCATGCCAGCGATGGAGCCGCTCAGCAGGGTGCCGCTGACCACGCCGCGCTGGTCGTCGGCAACGAGGCCGGCTGCCATCGGGCCGATGATCGGCGCGACAACGGTCGTGACCCCGACGAGGGCGCTCGCGCCGACGAACGGCGGCAGCGCGGGTGCGGCGCTCGCGGCGAGCAGCCCCAGCCCGGTGAGGCCGAGCAGGGTGACGATCAGCGGGCGATGCGGGAGCCGGTCGCCGAGCGGCACCAACAGGAAGATCCCGGCGGCATAGCCGAACTGCACCGCGGTCACCACCAGGGCGGCCGAGTCAGCGCTGACGTGCAGGCTGGCGGCGACCAGCGGGCTGGTCGTCTGGGGAAAGTAGATGTTTCCGACGGCGACCCCGCAGGTGAGGGCGAGGAGCACCAGCAGCCTGCGACTCATCTGCGAACCGCCTGTCCGAAAGCGTCGATCACGTCAGTCCACCGGCCCGCCGGCGACGTAGATGACCTGGCCGGAGACGAACCCGGCTTCGGGGCTGACCAGGTACGACGCGGTGTGCGCGATGTCCTCGGGCTGGCCGACCCGGCGCACCGGGATGGTCTGCGCCACGATCCGCTGGTGCTCCTCGAAGCTGCGGCCCCGCCGCTGGGCCCCGACCCTGGTCATGTCACTGACCACGAAGCCTGGCCCGATGGCGTTCGCCGTCACGCCGTGCTGCCCGAGCCGCAGCGCGAGCGATTTGGTGAAGCCGATCAGACCGGCCTTCGCGGCGGCGTAGTCAACGCGGCCGGAATCGCCGAGCGCGGAAATGCTCGACATGTTGACGATCCGTCCCCAGCCGGCCGACATCATGTAGGGGGTCACGGCCCGGGTGAGGAAGAACGCTCCGCGCAGGCTGACCCCGGTGACCGCGTCCCACTGCTGGGTGCTCGTCTCCTCGACGCCGGCGTTGGGGCCGCCGATGCCGGCGTTGTTGATCAACACCGTCGGTGATCCCAACTCGGCCGCGATCCGAGCGACAGCGGCGGTCACGGCCGACTCGTCGTTGACGTCGGCGGCGAACGCCGCCGCTGTTCCGCCGTCGCGGGTGATGGCAGCCACGGTGCCGGCACAGTCTTCCTCGACCAGGTCGACCACGGCGACCGCGAGGCCATCGCGCGCCAAACGCCTGGCCACCCCGGCGCCGATGCCGCGTGCCGCGCCCGTGACGATCGCCGTGCGCCGAATAGCCTGGTTTGTCATGTTGATCTGTGTCATGCCGGGTAGTCCACGGCACGTTGGCGACGATCGCCAAGCGATGTAGCGTGCAGCTTAATGATCAGCTTCATGCTCGGCGTCGAAGACCTCGCGGACACCCGCTTCGCGATCTCGCCGATCCACGAGGCCGTGCTCAGCCTGCGAGTGTTACGCGAGCCTGGCCTGTACGCGCTGCACCTGCCCTGGCGCAGGTCGGTTCTCGGTAGCCTCGAGGCGCCCGGTGCCGACCTGTTGATGTCACTGGTCGGGCCAGACCGCTGCGTTCCGGACTTCCTCACGCCCCGACCGGCGGCCTTCGCCGCGACCTTCGAGGACGAACTGGCCGCCGTACGCCGAACACCTCCGGACGTCGTACGCCGCGACGTGCTGGCCCTGTACTCACGTGGCGGGCTACCGGCCGTCGTTCAGGAAATCACCGCGAACGAGGATGAGCCGGTGCTCGCACTCCGTGACGCCATCTGCGACCGCCTGCTCCGCTATTGGCAAGCAGCGATCAGGCCGACTTGGCCGCAGATGCGACTCGTCCTGGAGGCGGACACGACCTACCGCGCCCGACAACTGGCCGTAGGAGGAGCACGCCTGCTCTTCGCCGACTTGCACCCGAATTTGCGCTGGCAGGACGGCGTCCTGCACATCGACAAGATGATCGGCAGGCACCACGTCGCGGCAGCCGGCCGAGGACTGCTGCTGGTGCCATCTATCTTCTCCCATAGGCCAGCTCCGCCAGTCAGCCCGGACGAGCCACCAATGCTGGCCTACCCCTGCCGTGGAGTAGCAACGCTCTGGGCGCCGACACCGACCGCCGACGCGACCGCCGTCACATCGCTCCTCGGCGCGCCCAGAGCGCGACTGCTCCACCTCCTTGCCGAACCGCTACCGACCGTGGAAATGGCCCGCCGGCTCACAGTCACACCCAGCGCCGTGTCACAACACCTACAGGTCCTCCACGCGACAGGCCTGATCACTCGCGCCCGCGACGGACGGCACGTGCTGTACCGGCGCAGCCCTCTTGGTGACCAGGTGGTCGGCCAGTCGACAGAGCAGTGATCCCAGTGGACCAGGGCGCTGCCCTTTGGTGATCATGCCCACCAGCCACTTCATGCTGCCGCCTTCGATCAGGGGTGCATTAGCGTGGGTCACGAGGACCTCCGGGTGATGCGGAACCTTCGACAAGCTCCACCTCACCCGGAGGTCCTCACCACTTCACGATCTCAGCTCTGTCACCAACGGCCACGGGCAGGACACCTAGCGGATGCGCTCCCCTCGGCTCTCGATCCGGAAGTAGTCGAAGGCGACGTCGAGGTCGGTGGAGGTGCCGGCCCGGTTGAAGGCCAGGAGCCCGGCCTTCGTCGGCTCGACGTTCAGCGTGTGGGTGCCGAGGTAGCGGTAGACGCTTCCGTCGTTGGAGTAGTAGGCGCGGTAGCTGTTCCCGATCTTGGTCAGTCGCAGCCAGATGGCGCCGTCGGCCCCGACGATCCGCTGGGCGTCGGCACCGGTGATCTCCAGGGTGGACGCCGTGCCGTTCTGCTCACGCAGGAAGACGATCCGGGTCTTGTTGACGGCGGCGGTCGCGTTGCCCATCTCCCAGGCGAGCTTCACGTAGTTGTTGTCGTCCGCGTACCCGAGCACACCGCCCTGCTCGTTGTTCGTGGCGAGTGGGCGGGAGAAGACGACCCTGGACTCGACCGTCCAGTCGCCGTCGACGTCCTGGAGAGCCAGGTTCCTCGCGGTGTTGGCGTTGCCCTGGAGGTCGCCCTGCTGCGCGGTGACGACCAGGGACCCGTCGGCCAGTCGCCGGTTGCTCTCGTCCGGCCGGATCCACTGCCACTGCGGGCCGAGCGGGGTCGAGTCGAACTCGTCGCTGCCGGTGATTGTGGTGTTCAGGTCCACGGTGTAGGTCGACGAGGCGCCGCCGTTGGTGACGGTGACCCGAGCCTGCCCGGTGGGGCTGGTCGCCTGCTCGACCGCGACCGTGGCGGCGGGGTCGGCGGCGCTGGCGGTGACCGTCGGTACGGTAGTGGTACCGGCCGGTGCGAGGGCGTTGTAGCGCAGCACCGTCGGCTTGAAGGACGCCAGACGCTTGCCGTCGACGCGCAGGGCCGTCAGCGTCGTGTCGGGCACCAGGTTGAAGACGTAGTTCTTCACCAGGGGGCCGAAGAAGCTCTCCGTCGTTACCTTGACGACCGCCTGACCGGGTACGCCGGCCGCCTGGGAGATGATCTCGTAGCGGGCCTTGCGGTCGGTCGTCCGCACCTTGGTGATGGTCGGCGACGCTCCGGCCGGCACCGGAATGATGTACGAGGTGTCCGACAGGTTGAAGCCTCCGAACCTCTTCCCGTTCACGACGATCGTCGCCGACAGTGGCCCGTCGTCGACCGGGATGTCCCGCCCGCTGAATTCCTTCCAGTAGTTCACCGAGGTGTCCCGCCAGTCGGCGGCGTCCGCCTCGTGCACCGCCAGCTTGGCGCGTACCTCAGCGAACCGGCGTGCGTCGATGTCGGGTTGGAGCCCGTCCCAGGTCTCCCGCATCCAGGTCACGTACTGCACGCCCATCTGGTAGCGGTAGACCAACTCGTCCCAGAACGTCCGGCCGCTGTCCATCCGATGGCCCCACGGCACGTGGTGGAACCACATCAGCAGGTTCTCCGGGACCGAGTTGATGTTCCCGTAGCGCTGCTGCAACCGGGGGAAGTACTGGGCGGCCAGGTTGCTGCCGGTGGGGGAGCGGTCGAAGCCCAGACCGACGCTGTCGGCCTTGTTGTAGTAGATCGGGCTCCAGTCGTCGCGGCCCGCCCAGTCGGCGGGGTCGGGGCGGTAGTGGACGCCCTCGGCGAACTGGTGGCCGATGCCCAGCGGCGTCTGGTAGCTGACCAGCGACTGCCACGAGCCCATCATCATCCGGTGGATGGTGTCAACGACGCGCCGGTCGTTGCTCCAGGTCATCCGCGTCCAGTCGGTAGCGATGTCCGTCGAGTCGAGCGTCCAGTCCCATGCCTGACGTCCGAAGGCGAACAGGTTCGCCTGGGCGAAGTGGTGCCCGGTCAGGTTGTCCGCGTTGCCGAGGTTGGCGACACCCACGATGGCGGTGTCCGGGTGGTGCTGGGCGGTCCCGTCGACGATGTTGCCGACCAGGCGTTTCTTGAGCAGCTTCCCGTTCGCGTCGGTCGCGTACGTGTCGGTCTTGAGGATCTCCTCGTACATCGGGCCGAGGTAGGCCAGCATCCAGTTCTGGCCGGTGTACTCCTGCGTGATCTGGAGTTCCAGGGCCTGGTTGGTGTTCTCCATCCGGCCGAACATCGGGTGGATGGGCTCCCGGGCCTGGAAGTCCAGCGGCCCGTTCTTGGTCTGGAGGAACACGTTGTCGGCGAAGCGTCCCCGGCTGCCGTCCGGCTGGACCTCGTCGTCGATCGGCCCGAACTCCAGGTAGGCCCGCTTGAGCCGATCGTTGTCGACCTCGGCGTTGTAGACGAACGTCCGCCAGTGCACTGTCATCCCGAGCGGCGCGACAGCGGCGGCGATGGCGTTGGCGCCGTCACCGTGGTCGTACCCGAAGTCCTGTGGCCCCGGCTGGCCCTCGGAGTTGGCCTTGACGGTGAGGCCCATGAAGTCCGGGATCGCGGCCTGGATCTGCTGGGCCCGGCGGTGCCACCAGCCCCGGAAATCCGCGCCGTACGGATCGAGTTGGGCGTTGGTCAGCGTGTCCGGCGCGAACCGGCTGTCGGTGGGCGCTGTGTAGCGGATCGACAGGCCCAGCTTGATGCCGTACGGACGCAGCGCGTCGGCCAGGGCGGCCTCTTGGGCGATGCGGGCGCTCGTCAGGTACGCGTTGTCGGCGTTGACGTTGTTGATGGTGATGCCGTTGATGCCCAGCGACGCCAATGCGCGGGCCATGACGAGGTAGCGGTCGAGGATGACGGGCAGGTTCCGGCCGGCGCTGGCACCGGTCGCGGCGAAGTTGAAGATCGCCCCGCTCTCCCCGTTCAGCCCGCCGATTCCGGAGGCGTTGTTGCCCGCGTAGAGACGCTCGGTCTCCCAGTTGTTCAGCAACCGATGCTTGATCTTCGGTGACTCGGCGACGCGCAGGTGGTCGATGGGTTTCTGGGTCTGTAGCAGCCGCAGGAAGGCGAAGGTGCCGTACAGCGCGCCGAGGTCGGTGTTGCCGGCGATGACGGTGAACCGTGACCTGCCCTTCGACACCGAACGGACGAGGTAACCCTCGTCGCCCACGGTGGCCAGGTCGCGGGTCGCGATGGTGCGGCCCACCAGCTGCGAACTCGTCGGCGTGCCCACGACGATCGCGCCGTCGGGGACCGTGCCGCCGTCGACAGTCGCCACGGGCGTCGGCTGACCGAGCAGCCCGCCCAAGCCGCGGACCAGCTCGTCGCGGGCGGCGCCCAGCGTCGTCTCGACGAGCTTTTCGCTGGAGCCGGGGGCCATGGCGAGGTCCGTCGTGTGCCGGTGGACCTTCGTGGTGTCGGCGTTCTCGACCACGATCGCCGTGGCCGCGCGGCGGTAGTCGCGCAGCAGCTTTGCGTCGTCGACCGGCACGTACCGAAGCCACAGGTCGGAGCCGCTGTAGTCGTCCGGCGACGGGGCCGCGGCGACCGGCGTGGTGGTGGCGACAGTGAGGGTGGCCGCGACGGTGGCCAGTGCCGTGCCCAGCACGATGAGGGTTCGCCGTAGCCGGGGCACCGAAGCTCGGTTCATCGCCATCTCCTCGTTCGTCCGCTGGGGACGCCGTTCGGCCCGTCCGACGAGCGCAACGACGTTGTTGGATGGATGCGCGTCGATCCTTCCGGGCGTCGCTCCGCCTCGGCAACGAGTTGTCGTTTCTTGTCGTGGGGCCGTGCCGCCCTCACGGCAGGTGGGCCGCCGGGCCGGGAACGGGCCGCTGTCGTACCCACGACGGTCGGGCCCGGCCGGGGCTCGGGTTGCGCGCGGCCGTCGAGTCGCGGACCACGAGGCGTACCGGCAGGACCATCGGCCGGCCGGTGTGCCCGGGCGCCCCCTCGATCATCGTGAGCAGGTGCCGGGTAGCGGCCGAGCCCTCCGCGTAGAGCGGTGCCGCGACAGTGGTGAGCCCGGGCGTGACGATGTCGGCGGCGAGGATGTTGTCGAAGCCCACGACGCTGACGTCGCCCGGAACGTTGACGCCCATCCGGCTGAGGCCGCGGATGATCCCGATTGCCATCTGGTCGTTGAAGGCCAGGACTGCCGTCGCGGGACGGGCGCACAGCTCCTGTGCCGCCCGCTCACCGCCGGCCATGGTCGGACTGAACGGTCCGATCTGGCGAACCTTGATCTCCAGCTCCATGCCGGCCTCGAGCAGCGAGCGCCAGCGCACGCCGTTGGGCCAGGACGCCTGCGGCCCCGCGACGTAGGTGATGTGGTCGTGCCCCAGCTCACCGAGGTGCTCGGCGGCCCGCCGCACCCCACGGGGGTCGTCCGTGACGACGCACGGCACGTCGGCGAGAGCGCGGTTGAGGACCACCACCGGCCGCTGCTTGGCGACCATCCGGATGGCCGAGTCCGACATCCGGCTGCTGGCCAGCACGATGCCGTCGACTGTCGACATGGTGCGTTCGACCGCCGCCCGTTCCAACCGGTCGGACTCCTGGGCGTCGATCAGCACCGTGGTGTATTCGCCGTCGGCAGCCACCTCCTGCGCGCCGCGCACGATCTCGGCGTACACCGGGTTGGTGATGTCGGCGATGACCAGCGCGATCATCTGCGTACGGGAGGTCGTGAGGGCGCGAGCGAGGGGGTTGGTCCGGTAGCCCAGCCGCTCGGCGACCTGCCGGATCCGTTCGGCGGTCTCGGAGTTGACGCGACTCGGTCGGGAGAAGGCGCGGGACACGGTGGACGGTGAGACGTCCGCCTCGAGGGCGACGTCGTAGATCGTGACTCGCTGTCCCGGCGGCCTGGTGTGGTCGGGCATCTGCATGCTCCTCCCGGCTACGCGCCGTGATCATGCTATGGCGGCGGTGAATACTCGGCAATGCCCCCGCAACAATCCAACGGCCCGATCACATTCGCGCGAGGCAATACATGGCAACCCGTTGCCGCCGCGACGCGCCGGCTGCCTGAATCAGCAGGATGACACCTGGCGGAGGGAACGGCTCATGGGTATCTCGCGGCGCGGCGCTCTCCTGGTCACGGCATCGTCGCTCCTGGTGGGCGCGGTCGGGTGCGGGGCACCCGAGGCCCCCGGCGACTCCAAGGGCGACAGCACCGGCGAGGTGCCACAGCGGCCCGGTAAGGCCGTCACGCTCAACGTCCTCGACGTGGCGGGCAACCTCCAGCTGACCCAGGGGATGATCGACGAGTTCGTCTCGAAGAACCCTGACGTGATCTCCCGGGTGACCTATTCGAAGGCGCCGGCGCCCGAGCTGGCCGGGAAGATCAAGGCCCAGCAGGGGGCGGACCGGGTGGACATCGGTCTCGTGCTGACCGGCGTCGACGGCCTGGCCGCCGGGATCGAGCAGGGCCTCTGGATCGACGTGTTGCCGACCTTCCAGGACCGCCTCGGCGGCATGAGCAACTACCTGGAGCCGGCCGCCGCGATGCAGAAGCTCGCCGGCAACGCGGGCGTCACAGTCACCTACTACCCGTCAGGTCCGCTGCTCGAATACCTGCCGTCCCGCCTGGCGACGCCACCCACCAGCGCGGACGCGCTGCTCGCCTGGGCCAGAGCCAACCCCAGGAAATTCCAGTACGCCCGCCCGGCCAACTCCGGCCCGGGCCGGACGTTCCTGATGGGCCTGCCCTACATCCTCGGCGACGCGAACCCGAAGGACCCCACAGAGGGCTGGGACAAGACGTGGGCCTTCCTCAAGGAGCTGGGCCAGTACGTCGACTACTACCCCTCCGGCACCACCGAGACGATGAAGAACCTCGCCAACGGCACCGCGCACCTGATCGTCAGCACGACCGGTTGGGACATCAACCCTCGGGTGCTCGGCACGGTGCCCAAGGAGGCCAGGATCACCCCGATCGACGGCTTCCACTGGGTCACCGACGCGCACTACGCAGTCCTGCCCAAGGGCGTGTCGACCGACACCCAGGCCGCGGTGCTGGCCCTGTTGGCGTTCATGCTCACCCCTGAGCAGCAGGCGAAGGCGTACGACGAGGGTTACTTCTACCCGGGCCCGGCAATCAAGGAGGTCCAGCTCTCGTCGGCGCCGCAGAAGAGCCAGGACGCGATCCGGGAGTTCGGTCGCCCCGAGTACGACGCGCTGATCGCTGGAAACCCGACCGAGGTCCCGCTCGACGCGAAGAGCCTGGTGGCGGCGTTCAGCCGCTGGGACCGCGAGATCGGTGGCGGCAAGGTCAAGCAGGGATGAGCGCCTTCACCCAGCTGCGGCTGGACGGGGTGTCCCGCCGGTTCGGCGGCCAGGCCGCCCTCACCGAGCTGGACCTGACGATCGAGGCGGGGGAGTTCATCGCCCTGCTCGGCCCGTCCGGCTGCGGCAAGTCGACGGCGTTGAACTGCCTGGCCGGGCTGTTGCCGTTGACGGCGGGGAGCATCTGGCAGGACGAGCGCCGCATCGACACGCTGCCACCGGAGCGGCGTGGCTTCGGCATGGTGTTCCAGAGCTACGCCCTCTTTCCGCACCTGACGGTCCGGGCGAACATCGCCTTCGGGCTGCGGATGCGGCGGCTGCCCAAGGAGGAGACGCGCCGGCGTACGGAGGAGGCGGTGCGGCTGGTGCGACTGGAGGACCACGTCGACAAGCTGCCCGGTCAGCTCTCGGGCGGCCAGCAGCAACGCGTGGCCATCGCCCGCGCCGTCGTGTTCGAGCCGTCAGTGGTGTTGATGGACGAGCCGTTGAGCAACCTCGACGCCAAGCTGCGCCTGGAGATGAGGACCGAGATCCGCCGGCTGCACCAGTCGCTGGGGCTCACCACCGTCTACGTGACCCACGACCAGGAGGAGGCGCTCTCCCTGGCCGACCGGCTGGTGGTGCTGCGGGAGGGGCGGGTGCAGCAGATCGGCTCGCCGCGTGAGCTGCACACCCGGCCGGCGAACTGGCACGTCGCCGACTTCATGGGCTACCGCAACCTGTGGCGGGGGCGGGTGGAGCAGTCCGACGGCGCCCGGGCCACAGTCGAGTCGTCCGGCCATCGCCTGCTCGGCGAGGTGGTGGGGGGCCTCCAGACCCGGGCCGAGGCCGTGGTCGCGGTACGCCCCGAGGACATCCGCGTCGACGGGCCCGGCGAGACCCGCAACGCCATGTCGGCGACGGTCGAGGTGGTGGAGTACCAGGGTCGCGAGTTGGCGGCCGAGGCCCGCACCGACACCGGGCTGCTGCTGCACCTGCGGACCGAGCAGCGAATCGCGCCGGGCGACCAGGTCAAGCTCTCCGTCGACCCGCAGCGGCTGCTCGTCTATCCCGCCGACGCGTCGACGCAACCCGATCGCCTCGTGGACGCCTCGGTGGCGACGCGGTGAGCGGCGCCGGGCCCGGGAGGCCACTGACGCACTGGCGGCACCGCCTCGCCGAGCGGGGCGTCGATCGTCAGCTCTGGCTGCTGGTCCCGGCCCTGGTGTTCGTCATCGCGCTGTTCCTCTACCCGTTCTTCTACGGGCTGACGCTCTCGTTCCAGCCGACCAGGGGCGGGCCGTTCAGCGACTACGCCCGCTTCTTCTCCGACTCCTACGAGCGGGGCACGATCTGGATCACGCTGCGGATCGCGTTGCCCGCCGCTCTCCTGAACGTCCTCGCCGCGGTGCCGATCGCCTACCGGATGCGCGGCCGGTTCCGGGGCAAGCGGCTGGTCACCACGCTGCTGGTCGTGCCGATCACGCTCGGCACGGTCCTCACCGCACAGGGGTTGCTGAACTTCCTCGGCCCGACCGGCTGGTTCAACCGGATCCTGTTGGCCAGCAACCTCGTCGACGAGCCGGTGCGGCTGACCCACAACTACTGGGGTGTGTTCTTCTCGTTGGTGATCACTGGTTTTCCGTTCGCGTTCCTGCTGGTGCTGTCGTACCTGTCCGGCATCGACCCGACCCTGGAACGGGCAGCAGCGACGCTGGGCGCGGACTGGCGTCGTCGGTTCACCCGGATCACCCTGCCGCTGCTGATGCCCGGTCTCGCCACGACGTTCTGCCTGACGTTCGTCCTGGCGTTCAGCGTGTTCCCGTCGGCGGTTCTGGTCGGCAACCCGGCCGGTGAGACCCGGGTCATCTCCCTCGCCGCCTACCAGGCGGCCTACGAGCAGTACGACTACCCGTACGCCTCGGCGATCGCCATGATCATGGGGTTCGTCGAGCTGGTCATCATCGCGGTCGTGCTGGCCGCTCGCAGCCGGTTCTACACCGGCTCCACCGGAGGCAAGGGCTGATGGCAACGACCACCCAGGCCCCACCAGCGCGGCCCCCCGCCACCAACACCGACCGGCGGCGGCGCATCGCCGCGCGGCCGGCCGCCTGGATCGTGTGGGGCGTCGTCATCTTCTTCTTCCTCAACCTGCTGGGCGTCGTGGCGTCGGTGCTGGTCAGCTCGTTCGGCCGGCGCTGGTTCGACACCTGGCTCCCGGACGGCTACACCACCGACTGGTACGCCCGGGCCTGGGACGAGTTCGCGCTCCTCCAGGTCATCGTCGTGACACTGGAGGTCTCCGTCCTCGTCGTGGGCCTCTCGCTGGTGATCGGCGTGCCGGCCGCCTACGCCCTCGCGCGGCGCTCGTTCCCGGGCAAACGGCTGATCTTCCTCGTGTTCCTGCTGCCGATCCTGATGCCCCCGATCACCTACGGCATTCCGCTGGCGACAGTCCTCTACAAGTTCGGCCTGGCCGGGCACATGTCCGGGGTGGTGCTCGCCAACCTCGTGCCGTCGGTGCCCTTCGTCATCCTGACCATGACCCCCTTCATCGAGCAGATCGACCCGCGCATCGAGAGCGCGGCGCGCATGTGCGGCGCGGGCCTGCGCACGGTGTTCCTCCGGGTCCTCACGCCGCTGCTCGTGCCGGGCATCCTCGCCTCCGCGATCCTCGTGCTGGTCCGGACCGTGGGCATGTTCGAGCTCACCTTCCTGACCGCGGGGCCGGACTCGCAGACCCTGGTGGTGGCGCTCTACTACTCGATGTCCGCGTCCGGGATCAGGGCCCAGCAGTCGGTCGACGCCATGGCGGTCATCTACACCTCGATGATGATGGTCCTGCTCGTCGTTGCACTGCGCTACGTCAACCCGACGCAGCTTGTGGCGCAGGTCAAGGACGAACCGGAGCACTGAGGCCGGCGCCGGCGTCGAGGATCTCACCCAGGCGACCCGCGACCGTGAGGAGCGCGGGCAGCCTCGTCCGCAGACCGCGATAGGCCGCGGCGAGAGCCGGGTCGACCGCTACGGGCTCGCCGGCGGCGACCCCGGCATCGAGCTGGGCGACCGCCTCCTGAAGATCCGCGGTGTGGCCGACCGCGAAGAGCCCGAGCGCCGCCGCGCCGAGGGTGACGTGGTCGGCCACACCCGCGACGCGGACCGGGCAGTCCAGGACCGCCGCCATCACCTCCCGCCACAGCGGAGACCGGAAGACGCCGCCGGTCAGGCGGACACTGCCGATCGGCGTCAGCTCGGCCAGACGGTCACGGACGCCACCGAGTTGCAGGCAGACGCCCTCCACGGCGGCCCGGACCAGGTGGCCGCGCGAGTGCTCACCGCGCAGTCCCAGGAAAGCGCCCGGCGGGGCGCAGCCCTGCGGCGGGGCCTCGTCGGCCCGCAGGTAGGGCAGCATCACGAGACCGTCGCTGCCCGGTGCGATCCGCTCGGCGAGATCCAGGAGCGCGGGCGCGGCACTGTCGTCACCGAGGACACGTCCCGCCCACCGTACGACGTTGCCGCCGTTGCCGACCGCGCCGCCGACAACCCACGCGTCGTCGGTCAACGCACCGCAGGAGAAGGTTTCCTTCGGGTCGGTGAGGGGGGCCTCGACGACCGTCCGCAAGGCCCCGGTGGCCCCGAGCGTCAGGGCGCCGACGGTGTGGTCGATCGCCGCCGCGCCCAGACTTCGCAACGGACCGTCTCCCGCGCCGACGACCACCGGTGTGCCGGAGGGCAGGCCGACAGCGCGCCCGGCCGTCGACGACAACCGCAACACCGCCGTCGTGGGCAGCACCGGGGGTAGCTGACTCTCGGACACCCCGGCAAGATCGAGTACGGCGGAACTCCACAACCGACGGTGCACGTCGAACATCCCGGTGCCCGATGCCGAGGACAACTCGGTCACCAACATCCCGGTGAGTCGATAGACCACGTAGTCCTTGAGGCCGATCCACCACCGCGTCGCCGTACAGAGGTACGGCTCGTGGCGGGCGAACCAGAGCAGCTTGCAGAGCGGGTTCTTCGGGTGCACAGGCGTACCCGTCAACCGGTGCAGCTCCCAGCTCTGGCCGGACAGCCGCAACTCGCGGGCCGCCTCCGACGACCGCGTGTCGCGCCGGGTCAGCAGCGGCGTCACCGGCGTCATGGCCGCGTCCAGCCCGATCAGGCCGTACCTGGCGGAGCTCAGCGCAACGGCGACCACCTCCGCCCCGGCGGTGGCAGCCACACACGCGGACATCGCCGCCACTGTGGCCGCCATCAGCATGTCCGGCTCCTGCTCCCGCCAGCCGGGCATCGGCTCAAGCAGTGGGTACTCCCGCGTCGCGACGTGTCGTGCGGAGCCGTCCAGAGCGAACGCGACAGCCCGCACGGCCGTGGTGCCCACGTCGACTCCGACGATCACCCGACGCTCCGGCCCCATCCGCACATGGTCGAGCGGTGGTCTGCGGGCCGGCAAGCGGTTGCGCGCAGTTGTCCTCACGGCGCTCCGCGCCGGTCAGACCAGGAACTCCTCCCGCATCCGCGCGCCCAGGTTGATCCCACCGACCGCCCGAGGGCCGGCCGTGTCGTGCACGGCGACGGTGTTGTTGCGCCGCATCAGCTCACGGACCGCTGGCGGTAGGCGCGGCGGGTCGTCCATGGCCGCGAGGACCTGCCCGGCACTGGAGATCAGCCGATCGGCCAGCGCGGCAGCGTCGGTGTCCACCCGCACCCGGCCGTACTCCCAGCCCGACGTGGTGAGGTCGAGCACCTCGAACACGCGGGTCACCAGCGGGTTCGGGTCGGTCACCCGGTCGAGCCGGCGCGCCCGGCTGCCGAGCACCGTGACAGCGGCGGCCACCTGCGCGTACGGGTGGAAGCCGCACGGCAACGCGAACAGCGGCCAGCGCAGGGCCGGGCCGGCCTCCTTCCACAGCGGCCGGTAGTTACGGCGGTGCACCAGCAGTCGCCGGCCCGTCCGTCGGTGGATCTCCTGGGCCTGGGCCTGAAGGTCCACGTGGGCCTCGTCGGCGACCTGACTCACGATCCGGGTCGCCACGACCAGGCCGTCGTCACTGTCGAGCGAACCGGTGAGCGCCTCGACCTGCTCGGTGAACCGGATCCGCGCGTGGGGGCCGTACCGGGACTGGACGTCGTGCAGCAGCGCCTGCTGGCGTCCCGGGTCGAGCTGGACTCGCCTGCCGCCCAGCAATCGACGGAGCCAACGCATGTCGCCTCGATTCAGCAGAGCCGTCGCGGACGGCGGCAATGCTAGTGCGTCGACCCTCCCTCATGTTCCCAAGGGGGGCCGGTCGACCGCGCTCTCGGGAACGGCGATCACCGGCGACGCGGCGTGATCAGGCCCGACTCGTACGCCCACACGACCAGCTGGGCCCGGTCGCGGCAGTGCAGCTTCGTCATCGCCCGGTTGACGTGTGTCTTGGCGGTCAACGGACTGATCACCATGCGCGCGGCAATCTCGTCGTTGGTCAGCCCGCGGGCGACCAGCTCGACGATCTCCTGCTCCCGGGCGGTCAGCACGTCGCGTCCGGCCGTCGGCACGGCCGGCGGTGGGCCGGCCACGAACTCACTGATCAGTGTGCGGGTGACGGTCGGGGCGAGCAGCGCGTCACCGCGCGCGACGACGGTGACGGCGTGCAGCAGGTCGGCGGGGTCGGCGTCCTTGAGGAGAAAGCCGCTGGCGCCCGCGCGGAGGGCGGCGAACACATAGGAGTCGAGCCCGTAGTTGGTGAGGATGAGAACGCGGATCGCGGCGAGGTCGGGATCAGCGGCGATGCGCCTGGTGGCCTCGATGCCGTCGAGGCCCGGCATCTGCACGTCCATCAGGACGACGTCCGGGCGCAGACACCGCGACAGGTGGACGGCCGAGGTGCCGTCGGTCGCCTCGCCGACGACCTCCAGGTGGTCCTCGGCGTCGAGCAGTGCCCGGAAGCCGGCTCGCATCAGCGCCTGATCGTCGGCGAGCAGCACCCGGATCATTCCGACTCCCGCAGCGGGAAGGTGGCCCGTACGGTGAATCCGTGGTCGTCGTGCGCGGCGGTCCGCAGCGTGCCGCCCAGGGCGCTGACCCGCTCCCGCATGCCGCGCAGGCCCACGCCAGGGGTCAGCGGTTCGGCCGGCGACGCCTGACCGTCGTCGGTGACCGCGACGGTCAGCTCCGCCGGGGCGTACTCCACCTGGATGTGCGCGGTCGCGGGACCGGCGTGGCGGGCCACGTTGGTGAGCGCCTCCTGGATGACCCGGAACCCGGCCTGGTCGACCTCGTCGGGCAGGTCCCAACGCTGGCCGGTGACTGTCACCTGCACCGGTACGCCGACCGCCCGGGTGCGCTCGGCCAGCTCGTTCACCCGGGCCAACCCGACCCGATCGCCGTCGGTGGGTGCGCGGAGGACGTCGAGGGTCGTGCGGAGTTCCCGCATCGCGGCGCCGCTGGCCTCCTGGATCGCCAGCAGAGTGGCCGACGGCTCCTCGCCGTGTTTGCGGGCCAGGTGCACGGCGATCCCCGCCTGCACCTTGATCACCGAGATGCTGTGGGTCAGGGAGTCGTGCAGGTCGCGGGCGATACGCAGGCGCTCCTCCCCGGCGCGCCGCAACGCCATCTCCTCGCGGGTGCGTTCGGCCTCGATCGCCCGCTGCTCGACCTGCTCCAGGTACGCCCGGCGCTGCCGCGCGACGAGCCCGGCGACGTTGGCCGCCACGAACCAGCCGAGCAGCAGTGCCGTCCGCTCGGCGACCAGCTGGCCTGGTCGGCCGGCCGGCGCCATCGAGATGTCGCGGGCCAGGAAGCTACCGAGGAAGGCGAGGCTGGCCACGGCGGCGGCCGACCGGTGTCCCTGCCAGGCGCTGACGTAGACCGCGCAGAGAACGGGGAACGCGGCCGACACCCCGGGGTGCACCCGGACGTGAACGGCCAGCATGGCGACGGTGACCACGCCCAGCGCCACCACCGGGTAGCGGCGGCACACCGCCAGGGCCACCACCGTGGCCAGGACCAGGGCGACGTCGAGCACCTCGACCGTCGCGGCGTCCGGGGTGAGCACGGCGTTGCCGAGCAGGAGGACGCCGAGGGCGAGACCGCCGACGGCGTACGGGAGGTCGCGGCGCATGGTCGCACTGTAGAACGGCCGCCGTCGGTGGAGCATCCCGCGCGCGTGGTAGTCGTGGCGTACCACGGGCGCGGTATGAGCGGCGAAACAAGTGTCTGCGGCGGCACGACGTTTTCCCAGTCGGCCGCCGCGAGCATCGAGCCCATGACTTATCGCTACTTCACCCCCGCGCCGGCGAGGGCGGCCACCGGCCGCACCGCGGCCGTCTACCAACAGTCGCGCGACGACTTTCTCGGCCCGTTGCCGACCTTCCAGGCGCTCTCGGCAGTGCCGGAGGTGCTGGCCGCGACCTGGGCCCTGATGCGGGAGGCGCTGCTCGCCGGGGACGCGCCCCGGGTCGACCGCGAACTCGTCGCGGCTGCGGTGTCCCGGGCCAACCGCTGTCAGTTCTGCGTCGACGCCCACGTGCTGCTGCTGCACGCGCTGGGCGCACCGAAGCTTGCCGAGGCCGTCGCCCGGGGCGACACACCGGCCGAGCCGAGGCACGCCCAGCTCGTCCGCTGGGCGCAGGCGAGCCGCAGCCCCAGAGCCGCCGACTGGACCAGCCCGCACGGCCCGGAGATCACCGGCACCCTGCTCGCCTTCCACTTCATCAACCGGGTCGTCTCCGCGTTGCTCGACCCCGATCTGCTCCCCGCCGGCCTGCAACGCTCCCCACTGGTGCGCTCGATCGGGGGCCGGCTCTACGCCAAGGCGGCCCGGGAGCCGAAGGTGCCCGGCCGAAGCCTCCCGCTCCTCGACGCCCACCCGACGGCATCACGTCCCGCCTGGGCGGGGGACAGCCCGGTGGGCGTCGCCTACGCGTCACTGCGGAACGCCGCCACCCGGGGTGGGGAAGACCTGCTGGGCGACGTGGCGCGCCACACCGTCACCGCCACCGTGCGCTGGGAGGACGGGCGGTTCCCGGCCCGGCCCGCGGACTGGGCCGTCGACCTGGTCCGGGACGTGCCGGGCACGGACCGCATCGGGACGCGGATCGCGTTGCTGGCGGCGTTCGCGCCCAGCGCGATCAGCCCGGGCGACGTCGCTCTGTGGCGGCTCTCCCACCCCGCCGACGCTGACCTCGTTCGGGTGGTCGCGTACGGGGCGATCACGGCCACCGATCACGTCGCCCAGGCCCTCGCCTCGGCGCACCTCTAGGAGGTAACCCATGCGCAAGGCTCTCGTCATCGTCAGCGCCCTGCTGCTCGTCGCGTTCGCCGTGCAGTTCGTTCTCGCCGCCGTGGGCGGCTTCACCAGACCCACCGTCGAGGACGCGTACGCGCTGCACAGCGTCAACGGCATGGCGGTCATTCCGATTTTCACAGTGCTCACCGCCCTGTTCGCCGCGCTGGCGAAGGCGCCGGGAAAGATCATCGGACTGGCGATCCTGCCGATCGGCCTCGTCCTCCTCCAGCCGCTCATCGCCATGCTGGCCGAGGCGTCCACCGACGCGTCGGGTGTCAGCACCCCGCTGGGCCTGACCATCGGTGGATTGCACGCGCTCAACGGAATCATCGCGGTGCACGTCGTGGTCGGCGTCCATCGGGCGGCGCGGAAGCTGGCCGTCCCGGTTCCCGCCGGCGCGGCTCGGCTGGTCACCCCGGAAGGAGAGCCGGCATGACCACCGGGTCGCTGCTCGTGGCCGACCTCGTGATCGCGGTCCTCGCCGCCGCCGGCTGGCTGGGGGGTGGGGCCGCGTCCGCCGCCGGCCGCCGCCCGCTCGCACTGGGACTGGCGGCCGTCGCGCTGCTCGCCACGCTCGCCCGCGCGATCACGATCACCGCCCTCGCCCGCGCCGGCTGGTGGTTCGCCGCGGAGAAGATCCTCATCGCGGGCCCGCTGTCGCTCGCGGCGGTGGGTGTCGCCGGTCCGCGGTTGCTGCGGGCCCCGGGCGACATCCGGGCCGTCGCGCTCCCGCTGCTCTTCGCCGGGTACGCCACGAGCAGCGCCCTGCTCGTGACGATCCTGCACGGCTATCCGGCGTCGGCCGGGGCAGGGTTGCTCGCGGTCGCCGGGGTCGTGGCGGCGACGGTGATCTCGGGGCGTGCGCTCGGTGCGCGCCCGTCCCGGACGGTGTCCCGGGTGGCCCTCGTGGTGGCGGTCGCGGCGTTGCTGACCGGAACCGGGCTGACCGTCGCCCCGGGTGCCGCGCCCGCCGTACCGCACGGTCATGGTCCTCCGGCGGCCCGGATCGCCGACGAACCCACCCGGCGGTTCACCCTGACCGCCGGGACCGCCATCGTGGACGCGGGCGGCCGGAACGTCGCGGCCTGGGCGTTCAACGGGCAGGTCCCCGGGCCGGACTTGACCGCCACCGTCGGCGACGTCCTGGAGGTGACGCTGCGCAACCGGGACATCGGGCGCGGCGTCACACTGCACTGGCACGGGTACGACGTGCCGAACGACCAGGACGGGGTACCCGGGCTGACGCAGGCGGCGGTGCGGCCCGGGCAGGAGTTCGTCTACCGGTTCCGCGCCGATCAGGTCGGGACGTACTGGTACCACACGCACTCGGCCTCCGATGTCGGCGTGCGGATGGGCCTGTACGGGGTGCTGGTGGTGCGACCAGGTCCGGTGACCGGCCTCGACGTCACAGTGCCGGTGCACACCCTGGCGGGCCGTCCGTTGCCCGTGCCGAGGGTGGAGCAGGTCGAGGCCGGCGTGCCGGTGCGGATGCGGCTGATCAACACCGACAGCACGACACACCGGTACGCCCTGGCCGGGACTCCGTTCCGGGTGGCCGCGATCGACGGCGTCGATCTGCGGGGCCCGACGCCGCTGGTGGACACCGCCGTGCTGATCCCGGCCGGGGGCCGCTACGACCTGGTCTTCGACGCCCCGGCGACCCCGGTGGCGCTGTTCGTCGACGGACGGGCGGTCTACTCGACCGGCCCGCTGTCGACGGTGACCGACGCCTGGCCGGTGCTCGATCCGCTCGGCTACGGCGCGACCGCTCCGGTGCCCTGGTCCCGGTTCGACAAGACGTTCACCCTCGTCCTCGATCGTGGCCTCGACCTGCGCAGACTGCTACCGCGGTACGCCCACACCGTCAACGGCGCGGCCGACCCGGACATCCCACAGCAGGTCGTACGCCTCGGCGACGTCGTACGGTTCACGATCGTCAACCGGTCGCAGATCGTTCACCCGTGGCACCTGCACGGCCACCACGTCCTGGTGCTGACCCGCGACGGAGAGCCGGCGGCCGGAAGCCCGTTGTGGCTGGACTCGTTCGACGTCCGCCCGGGCGAGGTGTGGGAGGTGGCGTTCCGGGCCGACAACCCGGGGATGTGGGCCAACCACTGCCACAACCTGGCGCACGCCGATGCCGGGATGACGCTGCACCTGATGTACTCGTGATCGCCCTGCCGGCCGATGAGCCGCGCACCTGTGCCAGGCTGGTTCATGCCCTTGAGCGCGCATCACCTGAGAGCGTCGGTCGCCGTCTCGGACATCTCGGAGGCCGTCGCGTTCTACGAAGGCAAACTGGGTCTACCGGCGTTGCGATCCGGGCCGAGCGCGACAGTCGTCGACGGCGGCCGCGTCTACGGTTCCGGTGGTGGCCCGGCGCTCAACGTGTTCCAGTCGGTCACCGCCGGGAAGACTCCGGCAACACTGGCTACGTGGTATGTCGACGACATCGACCAGATTGTCGACGAACTCTCCTCGTCCGGCGTCGAGTTCATCCGCTACGAGCAGTTGACCCACGACGCCAAGGGGATCACCGCGCGGGCAGGTGGTGGGCGCATCGCCTGGTTCCAGGACCCGGATGGCAACACCTTCGCCGTCGAAGCTGACGCCTGAGTCGGGAAGTGTGGGTAGCTTTCCTGTCATGACTGAGGACAGCTTCCGTTCGGTGGCGATCGAGCGCACCAGCCTGGGCAACTACGTCGTGCGAAACTCCCGCGGCGGTTCGATGTCGCTGGGCACGGGCGAGGACGGCAGTTTCACACCGGTGGAGTTGCTGCTGGCCGCCATCGGCGGATGCACCGCGGTAGACGTCGACCACATCACCAGCCGTCGCGCTGAGCCGACCGGGTTCGCCGTCGCCGTCACCGGCGACAAAATCCGGGACGAGGCCGGCGGAAACCGGATGCGGAACCTGCGGGTCGAGTTCACAGTGACCTTCCCGGAGGGCGCGGAGGGCGACGCGGCCCGTGCGGCGCTGCCCCGGTCGATGCAGCAGTCGCACGATCGGTTGTGCACTGTCTCCCGTACCGTCGAGCTCGGCACCCCCGTCGCGATCACCGAGGGCCCTGGGCCCACCGCAGACTGATCGTCGCTGAGCACGGCTACTCAGGCCCGCGCCGATCGTTCGTGTGAGGGTGACGACATGCGTCGACTACTGGTGCCACTGCTGCTCGTCCTCACCATGGCGGTGGCGTGCGCCGACCCGAACGCCCAGCCGGGTCGCTCGGACCCGACGGTGGCGGAGGCGGCGCCCACCGAGCTGCTCGCCGACGGCAGCGTGCCCTGGGCCGACCTGAAGATCACCGGCGAGGACCTCAACGGCCGCCCTGCCGCGCCGAGAAAGCCGGCCACCGGCAGCGAGCCGTGTCGGGCGGAGCAGCTTACCGGCCGGCTCACCGAGTGGACACGGCCTGGCACCGGAGGGGAGACGCCCCGCGGCTTCGACGCCGCGATCGGCAAGCTCATCGGCGAAGTGGACGTGCGGAACACGTCGACTGTCGAGTGCACCCTTCAGGGCGAGGTGCCCACGACCATGCTGGCCGGCGGCCGCGAGATCCCGATGCTCTACACCCACGGCATCAACGAGGAGGGCAGCACCCGAGTGGTCGCCGTGCCGGCCGGCGGCCACGCCAGCCTGCGCCTGGACTGGTCCGGGCCGTTCTGCCAGCCCGTGAAGGGGTCGTTGGAGCTCGCGATCGAGCTGCCGCACGACGGCGGCCGGGTGCGCGCATCGGTCACCGCCGACGAGCGTCCGGGCTGTCCGCAGGGGGAGGGGGTCAACCCCCGCGCGCGGGGGACGCTGTCCGCGAGCGGGTTCACCGAGCCGGTCACCGTGTCGAAGCCCCCGTCCTCGCCGCTCGACCAGCTCACCGTCGCTGTCCAGGGGCCGACGACGGCCGTCGCGGGGTCGCGGCTCACCTTCCGGGTGACCCTCGGCAACCCGACCGGCGGCTCCCTCGCGCTGGACCCCTGCCCGGGCTACCTGGTGGAACGTTTCTCTCTCGGCGACGCGACGAACGACGCGGTGAACTCGGCCCAGCTGTACCGGTTGAACTGCCACGCGCTCCCGCAGATCCCCGCCGGCGGCAGCGCCGTGTTCGAAATGGTCGCCGAGGTGCCGGCCTCGATGCGGGCCGGGCGCGAGCTGACCGTGACATGGAAGTTCTACCTGCCGCACTACGTGCAGCGGAGCAACCAGTTCGGTGTCCTCACCCTCACCGTCGTCTGAGGAAGGTCGCCGCCGGGCCAGCCGCACCGGGAAAGTCGACGTAGGCGAGATCAAGACATAGATGCTGTTGAGTGCATGGGAGCGCTCCCGTAGCATACCTGACGCGGCCTGTTAACGCTCACAATCAGTCACTGAGCAGCGACCACCACCAATGCATGGGCCGCCGTCCCGCGAGGAGGGTGCTATATGACCAGATCCAGAGCCACCAATGTCGGTCTGGTTGCGGCCGGCGTCGGGTTACTGGTGTCGTCGACAGTTGTCGCGGCGCTGCCGGCTGGCGCCGCAGCTGAGGGTTGTTCGGTGAACTACGCCGTCTCGTCGCAGTGGCAGGGCGGCTTCGGCGCCAACGTGGCGATCACGAACCTGGGTGATCCGTTGAGCAGTTGGACGTTGACCTGGTCGTACGGCGCCGGGCAGACGGTGACGCAGGCCTGGAACACGTCTCTGACGCAGAGCGGGTCGGCGGTGACGGCGAAGAACGTGGGCTACAACGGTGCGATCCCGGCCAACGGCACTGTGTCGTTCGGGTTCAACGGGTCCTGGACGGGCAGCAACCCAGCACCGACGAGCTTCGCCCTGAACGGTGTCACCTGCACCGGTGGCACGACGCCGACCGATCCGCCGACCGATCCGCCGACCGATCCGCCGACCGATCCGCCGACCGATCCGCCGACCGATCCGCCGACCGACCCGCCGACCGACCCGCCGACGTGCAACCTTCCGTCGACGTACCGGTGGTCCTCGACGGGAGCGCTGGCGCAGCCGAAGTCGGGCTGGGTGTCACTCAAGGACTTCACCGTCGCCCCCTACAACGGCCAGCAACTCGTCTACGCCACCACCCACGACAACGGCACCCGGTGGGGCTCGATGAACTTCGGCCTCTTCACCAACTACTCGCAGATGGCCTCGGCCAGCCAGAACGCGATGAACAACGCGACAGTCGCGCCGTCGCTGTTCTACTTCGCGCCGAAGAACATCTGGGTGCTCGCCTACCAGTGGGGTGGGCCCGCGTTCTCCTACCGGACCTCGACCAACCCGACCAACCCGAACGGCTGGTCTGCGGCGCAGACGCTGTTCAGCGGAAGCATCACCGGCTCGGGCACCGGCCCGATCGACCAGGCGGTCATCGGTGACGACACGAACATGTACCTGTTCTTCGCCGGTGACAACGGCAAGATCTACCGGGCCAGCATGCCGATCGGCAACTTCCCGGGCAGCTTCGGCTCCAACTACACGACCATCATGAGCGACACCACAAACAACCTGTTCGAGGCCGTTCAGGTCTACAAGCTCCAGGGCCAGACCCGTTATCTCATGATCGTCGAGGCGATCGGTTCGCAGGGCCGCTACTTCCGCTCGTTCACGGCCACCAGCCTGGGCGGCTCGTGGACGCCGCAGGCCACCAGCGAGAGCAACCCGTTCGCCGGCAAGGCCAACAGCGGTGCCACCTGGACCAACGACATCAGCCACGGCGAGCTGCTGCGCACCAACGCCGACCAGACCATGACCGTCGACGCCTGCAACCTGCAACTGCTCTACCAGGGTCGTTCCCCGCAGTCGGGCGGCGACTACGGCCTCCTGCCGTACCGGCCGGGTCTGCTGACCCTGCAGCGCCCGGTCTGATCACGCTCGACCGACCCGCACCACGCCACTCGGGTTCATGGAAGTCGCGGTATCCCGGTCGTCCGGACGCCGCGACTTCCTTGAACGCGAGTCGATCAAGGAACAAGCCGGGGATGCGACACGCATCAGCGAGGCCGCCTGCGGCCGACGAGTTTGGGACGATGCGCCGGTCGAACCATCGACATCACCCGACTCGAAGGGATCCCCGCGATGGCAAAGGTCATCTCCACGCTGTTCATCTCGGCCGACGGTGTGGCCGAGATCGACCCTGACTGGCACTTCCCGTACTTCGACGAGAACATGGGCCGCGCCGTCACCGAGGACTATGACGCCGCCGACGTGCTGCTCATCGGCCGGGAGACGTACGACAGCTTCGCCGGGGCCTGGCCGGACCGGGAGGCCGCGGGTGGCGACGACGCGCCGTTCGCCAAGCAACTCGGCGACATGCGCAAGGTCGTCGTCTCGCGCCGATCGCCGGAGTTCTCCTGGCGCAACTCCGAGCTGATCAGCGGGGACCTCCTCGACGCCGTCGCCGCGCTCAAGGCCGATGCGGGCGTCCGGGGAGTCCTCATCCCCGGGTCGATCTCCGTGGTGCAGCAACTGCTCGCCGCCGGCCTGGTGGACGAGCTGCGTCTGCTGGTGCATCCGGTGGCCGCGCGCAAGGGCCGCAGGCTGTTCGACGAGGGCGACGCGGCGTACCACCTGCGACTGGTGGCTTCGGAGGCGTTCCCGACCGGGGTCCTTCGCGTGATCTACGCGCCGGGCACGGCACCGGCTCCGGTGGGATACGACGAGATCACGGATCAGGTGCCGGCCGGAAACTAGGGCGCCTCTGGGGGTGGCTGCCGCGCCGGCCGTTCTCCGACCGGGGCCGTCACAGGCCCATGTGAAGATCTCGTCGTGACTGAGTGGACGTACAACGATCGCCCGGTGGGCGTCAGGTTCCTCACCGATCGGATCCCGGAGCCGGGCCGCACCGCCGTCGAGGACGAGCTGTGGGCCTGGGTCGTGCGGGGAGAGGCCGACGCGGACGAGTTCGTCGACTTCTTCGACGATGCCGACGAGCGGTGCGGCGCCACTGACGACGAGCTCAGGGCGGCACACGAGACGGCGTTGACGGTTCGGCGGGAGCAGCAGCGCGAGTGGGGTGAGGTGCGCGGCAACCTCACCCGTGCTTTCGTCGAGCTCAACGAGCTGGGGGTGCTGGCCCGGGAGAACTTCAGCTGCTGTGGCACCTGCGCGAGCGCCGAGATCCACGACGAGCGGGACGACTCTCGGCACTGGCGCGGGTTTCTCTGGTACCACCAGCAGGACACCGAGTCGCTGCTCGCAAGCGACGGCGGCGAGGTCTATCTCGGCTATGGCGTCTACCCGCCGGCCGACTTCGACGAGGTCGCCTACGCGGGGCTGTCGGAGGCCGAGCAGCAGGCCAACTACCAGGCCGACCTGGAACGACTGCTGGACGAGGTCGCCTTTCCGGTGCTTCGCAAGCACGGCATGGAAGTGGAGTGGAACCGCAAGCAGTCCCGCCGGATCCGGGTCACCGGTGCCCAGTGGTATGCGCCGCCGAATTGACCACCACCGATTCATCCCACACTGCGGACCGGCATTTAGTGAGGGTCATCGATATTGACGGTTGACGTCAGCGGCGACAGGATCTCGGGCACCACCACCCTGATCCCTCCTGGGAGTCGCCATGACCCGTCCCCGCCTGCCCCGCCTGCGGGCAGCCACCCGGTTGGCAGCACTCGCTCTTGCCGCCGCCGGCGTGCTGCTCACCGTCGCCACCCCCGCCAGCGCTGCTGTGCCCACCGGCCGCTACGTCGCGCTGGGCGACTCGTACACCGCAGGCCCGCTGATCCCCAGCCAGGTCGACCTCAACTGCCTACGGTCCAACCGCAACTACCCGTCGCTGGTGGCGGCGTCCGCCGGCTCGTCGTCGTTCGCCGATGTGAGCTGCTCCGGCGCCACCACCGACGACATCCTCTACGGCGGTAGCGGCCAACTGGGCATCACGTTGCCGCCGCAGCTCAACGCGGTCACGTCGAACACGTCGCTGGTGACGGTGCAGATCGGCGGCAACGACATCGGCTTCTCCGGCATCATCGGCGACTGTGCGGAGGCGAGCGTCAGCAGCCCGCTCGGATCTCCGTGCAAGAACCGGTACACCGCTGGAGGTGTCGATCAGTTGCAGGCGCGGATCGTCGCCGCCACGCCGAAGATCACCGCCGTGCTCCAGGCGGTTCGGCAGGCCGCACCGGGCGCGCGGGTCGTGGTGCTCGGCTATCCGGCGATCCTGCCGGACAGCGGTTACGGCTGCTGGCCGGTCGTTCCGATCGCCTATCAGGACGTGCCGTACCTGCGGGGCATCGAGAAGTCGCTCAACGCGATGCTGGCCAGTGCCGCGAGTGCCAACGGCGCGACCTACGCCGATGTCTACACCCCGTCGATCGGGCGCGACGCGTGCAAGGGCAGCGGCACCCGGTGGGTCGAGGGCCTGGTGCCGCAGAACTCGGCCGCGCCGTTCCACCCCAACGCCCGAGGTGAGCAGGGCATGGCCACCGCTCTGATCGCCAGGCTGAACAGCTGACCGGGCCGTAATCGGCCGAGCTCGCCCCGCCGGCAACGGCGGGGCGGGTCACTCCTGCGGTGCGCCGCGCGGCGACGTCCAGCCTCGCTGTGCTTGAGATCGGGGGGTCCGGGGTACCGAAAGCTATGGCGAATGTGGGGCAAGTCGTCGGAGACCGTTACCGCCTGGTCGAAAGCATCGCCAGCGGCGGAATGGGTGACGTGTGGCGGGCGGTCGACGAAACCCTCGACCGTTGCGTGGCGGTCAAGATGCTGCAACCTCGGTTGGTTACCGATGGCGGCTTCGGTGAGCGGTTCCGGCGCGAGGCGCGGGCCATGGCGGCCCTGCGTCACCCAGGTGTCGCCCAGGTCTACGACTACGGTGAGGTGTCCCGATCCGGGGCGCCGGTCCTCGCGTACATCGTGATGGAATGCGTGCAGGGGCAGCCGCTGTCGGAGCGGATCGCCGAGGTCGGCCGACTGGACGTGGCCGAGACGATGTCGATCGCGGCGCAGACCGCGAGTGCCCTGCAAGCCGCGCATGACGCTGGTGTCGTCCACCGTGACGTCAAACCCAGCAATCTGATCATCGAGCCGGACGGACATGTCGTACTCGTCGATTTCGGGGTTGCGGTGACGCAGGAAGCGGCGAGCCTGACCGCAACGAACCAGATCGTCGGCACCGCCCTGTACATGGCACCCGAGCAGGTCGCGAGAAACGAGACCACACCGGCGATCGACATCTACGCGCTGGGGGCTGTCGTCTACCACTGCCTCGCCGGTCGTCCGCCGCACCAGGGCGAGAACGCCGTCGCGGTGGCGCTGCGGCATCTCGAGGAGGAACCGTCGCCGCTGCCCGAAGACGTTCCGGCGGAGGTGCGGGCTCTGGTCGCCACAGCGATGGCCAAGGACCCGGCGGACCGCTTTCCGACGGCAGCGGCCATGGCCAGTGCGGCACAGACACTCGCGGACCCGTCCGACCACCTGCTGTCCACCACGACCGGGTCGACCGGGACCGGGATGCGGACCGAGGTCACGGCTGCCCGGCGGTCGGCCCCCGCTGGCACGGTAAGCCGGGCGGTCACTCCTGGGCCTAAAGCGCTCGCGGTGCTTCTCGGATCGTTGGCCGTCGCGGCTTCCGTCCTGGTGCTCGCCGACCCCACCGGGATCAGGCCCGGGCCGACCGGGGGACCGTCGACGCCACCCGGAGTGCCGCCCGCGGTGTCGCCAACGGTGCCGACGCAGCGGGAACCGGGCCCCGGCGTCGGTGGCGGTGAACCGGACAGCCGCGGTTCTGCGGGCCTACCGGTCCGAGCGCCCGGCTCCCCGACCCCGACCCCGACGCGGGCCGCGGGCGAGGGGACGGCGAGCCCATCGACGCCGTCCGGTGGAAGCACCACGGATGCGCCCGGTCCCACCGCGTCCGAGAGCGCTCCTGCGGAGCCGACAAAAGCCCCGACGGGCGGCACGACAGCGGCACCGACCGGGGGGACGACGGAGAACCCGGCGGCGGACCCAACCTCGGAACCGTCGGCGGAGGAATCGACGGCCGAAGGAGAGACCGCGGCGCCGCAGGTGTAGCGGACGGTGGCGACAACCGGGTAGTGCCGCACCGGCGACCCCGAGCCGTCATGAACGCCGAGGCGGACGGGAGGTGCCTGCGCAACGCAGTCTGGCGTGGCGACCGAGGCCGCCACGCCAGTGGTGCGATGTCAGGAACCGATCGGGGTCAACTGGTACGGCAGGTGACCGTCGGCCAGTTCCAGTTGCCGTTGGCCATGATCGTTACGCCGAAGTTGTTGCCGTTGCCGTTCGGCGTGGCGGTGACGGTGCCGCTGTTGCCGTTGACGGCGGCGTTCCAGCTGTTCTGAATGCTCTGGCCGCCACCGAGGCCGAGGCTGACGACCCAGTTGTTGGTGCCGCTGACAGCGACATTGAGGTTGAACCGGTCACCCCACTGCTGGCCGGCGGAGAGCGTCGCGCTGCAGTTTCCGGTGCCCGGGTTGCCGGTGGTGGGCGGGGTGGTCGGGTTGCCGCCGCCGCTGCCCTCCCGGACGGTGATGTCGGAGCTTCCGCTGCTCTGGTAGCCCTCGGTGGCCATGACCTGGTAGCTGTGGTTGGTGCCGAGGTTCAGGCCGGCCCGGGCCCAGGCGTCGAAGTGGTTGGCGGTGGTGATGGTGCCACTCGAGCGCTTCTGCTGGCGGACGCTCCAGAACTGGTAGAACGTCTGGTTGCCGTCGATCGACGGGGCGTTGACCCGCTGGCTGCGGAGGATGTCGTAGGTGCCGCCGTCAGTGGTGACAGTGCCCATCCGGGTGGCGCCGCTGCTCGGGTTGTAGCTGCCGAAGTTCTCCACCACGTAGTACTCGATGAGTGGGCTGCGCGTCCATCCGTACAGGGCCAGGTAGGTGTTGTTGTTGCCCGGGTTGTAGCTGCCCGAGTAACTGACCGTCCGGCGGTTGCCGGTGGCCCAACCCTTGCCGCCGACCCAGTTGTTGGTGCTCCGGTCCCAACTGCTGGTGTATCGGCCGTCGGCGCGCAGCGTCATGCTGGCGTTGCCGCTGTCCTTCCAGAACGAGAAGTAGTACCCGTTGTGTGTGCCGGTGAGGCTCGACGTGAGGGTCCGGTCGGCCTCGGCGTACGCGTTGGTGGCCGTCATCGTGCCGGCGACGGCCACGACGGCGGCGCATGCGGCGCCCAGGAGCAGCCGCATGCGGCCGCGGCCTCTCGGTTTGGTGTGGCTGGTGTCGGTCATGGAACTGTTGCCTCCTCTGACGGCTGGCGGGGGCCAGCGGCGCGGTACGCCTCGGCAGGCTGCCGGTGGTCGGGTAACGGCCACGGCGTCGTACCGCTCGGTGGTGGTGGGACGGTCGTCCTGCACGACGACCGGAGAAGTGGGTCGTGGTGGCTGGTGCTGACGACAATCGAGCGCCGTCGATGGCGACCGTATTAACCCAGCCGTCTCCTTGTCAACAATTTTCGGAAACAGCGTGGCAACACCGCTGCCGTCGCTGAAGCGGTATCCATCCAGGTCAGTAGTCGATCAGAGTTCAGGGCGGTCACCGAAGCGTCGCAACAGCCGAACGCCGACCGGGGTAGGGGCCGCCGAAAGTTCCGGAGAGTTTCCGGACCAGGCGCCCCGGCCGTGGTCAGCGGCACCGGCAGCGCCTCCCGTTGCCCGATCGGTCAGCGGCGCCGCAGGGCGTTGAGCCGGGCGGCCTGGCGGGTCAGGTGGTTGCGTTCGGCGAGGTTGGGGGCCTGCTGGGCAGCTTCGGCGTACAGCCGCGCCGCCGTTGCCAGATCGCCGTCGCGCTCGTGCAGGTACGCCGCCACCGCTGTGTAGCGGGGCAGTGACCCGTCCACCGCCGCGAGCGCCGTCAGACCGGCCCGGGGGCCGTCGGCCTCGCCGACCGCCACCGCGCGGTTGAGTCGCACGACCGGGTTCCCGGTCAGGCGCGCGAGTTCGTCGTACCACTCCACGATCTGCACCCAGTCGGTCTCGGCGGCGGTCGGTGCGTCCGCGTGCAGCGCCGCGATGGCGGCCTGGGCCTGGAAATCGCCCAGTTGGTCGCGGGCCAGGGCCGCCTGGAGGATCTCGACGCCCTCGGCGATCGACCGGGTGTCCCAGCGGCTGCGGTCCTGCTCGGCGAGCGGCACCAGGCTGCCGTCGGGCGCGGTCCGGGCGGCACGCCGCGCGTGGTGCAACAGCATGAGGGCGAGCAGCCCCGCCACCTCGGGGTGGTCGATCGCGGCCGCGAGCTGCCGGGTGAGCCGGATGGCCTCGGCGGCGAGGTCCACGTCACCGGAGTAGCCCTCGTTGAAGACCAGGTAGAGGACGCGCAGCACGGTGGCGACGTCACCGGGTCGGTCGAACCGCAGCCCGGAGACGGTGCGCTTGGCCCGGCTGATGCGCTGCGCCATTGTCGCCTCGGGCACCAGGTAGGCGTGGGCGATCTGTCGGGTGGTCAACCCGCCGACGGCGCGCAGCGTGAGGGCGACAGCGGACGACGGCGTCAGCGACGGGTGGGCGCACAGGAAGTAGAGCTGGAGCGTGTCGTCCACGGTGGGGGCCGGCCCTGGCGCCGGCTCCTCCTCGACGAGATCCTCGCGCCGACGGCGAGCGGTGTCGGCTCGGGCCGCGTCGAGGAACCGTCGCCACGCCACAGTGGTCAACCAGCCCAACGGATCGCGTGGCGGGTCGGCCGGCCAGACCCGGACCGCCTCGACCAGGGCGTCCTGCACGGCGTCCTCGGCCGCCGCGAAGTCGATTCCGCGGCGGACGAGGATCCCGAGGACGCTCGGCGTGAGGCTGCGCAGCAGCGTCTCGTCCATCGGAGTCGTCACTCCGTGATGGTGGGGGGCTCGCTCAGGAACGGGCGCAGCTCCAGCCACTCGTGAATCGGCTTCCCGCCTGCCCCGGGAGCGGCCGACAGCTCCCCGGCCAGCTCGACGGCCCGGTCGTGGCTGTCGACGTCGATCACCATCCAGCCGGCGATGAGATCCTTGGTCTCGGCGAACGGGCCGTCGGTGACCGGCGGGCGGCCCTCGCCGTCGTACCGGACGAACGTGCCCTCCGGGGCGAGGGCCTGAGCGTCGGCGAACTCACCGGTGCCCTCGAGTCGGGCCGCGAAGTCGCGCATGTACTGCATGTGGGCCGAGATCTCCGCCGGCGTCCACTGGTCCATCGGCACGTCGTTCACCGCGGCCGGGGCGCCCCGGTAGTGCTTGAGCAGCAGGTACTTGGCCATCGTGATGCTCCTTGGTGCTGGCTGCGACCCATCGTGATCGCGTTCACTGCGGGGACGGAGCCGGTCGGCAGTTCTCGACATCGCTGTCCGGTTTTTTTCCTCCCGCAGGTTAACCTCGGGTGAATCGTCCGTCGTTGGGGTACCTCGGGCGGCGCAAAACTTGATTCGTTCCAAAATAGTGAGCTAGTGTTCGTACCCGTGATGTCCGACTTCGAGGCGCAGCTGCGGGCCGTCTCGTTGCGCGTGACCCGGCCCCGATTGGCGGTGCTCGCGGCGCTGCGCGACCACCCGCACGTCGGCACCGACGCGGTGATCGCGCTGGTCCGCGCGGAGCAACCCACTGTCTCCCACCAGGCGGTGTACGACGTGCTGCGCGTGCTCACCGACGCCGGCCTGGTGCGGCGCATCCAGCCGGCCGGTGCGACCGCCCGCTACGAGTCCCGGGTCGCGGACAACCACCACCATGTCGTGTGCCGCTCCTGCGGCGCCATCGCCGACGTCGACTGCGCCGTCGGTCACGCCCCCTGTCTCACCGCCTCGGGCGACCACGGTTTCGTGGTCGACGAGGCGGAGGTCGTCTACTGGGGCACCTGCCCCGACTGCGCGACCGAACGCACTCCCCAGAGATCCGCAAGCTCGGAAGGAAGTACATGAGCGACACCCAGGACAACGGCCCCGTCAGTGCGCAGGGCGTGGACCAGAAGGCAGCGGCTGGCTGCCCGGTCGCGCACGACTCGGTGACCGCGCACGGCAGCGAGAGTGAGAACCCGGCGATCGACTCGCCGACCCCGAAGACCGGCGGTCGTCCGCGCACCAACCGGGACTGGTGGCCCAACCAGCTCGACCTCTCGGTGCTGCACGCCCACTCGTCCAAGGGCAACCCGCTGGGCGAGAACTTCAGCTACGCCAGGGAGTTCGCGAAGCTCGACGTCGAGGCCCTCAAGCGCGACATCGTCGAGGTTCTCACCACCTCGCAGGACTGGTGGCCGGCCGACTTCGGCCACTACGGCGGCTTGATGATCCGGATGAGCTGGCACGCCGCCGGCACGTACCGCATCGAGGACGGTCGCGGCGGCGCCGGCGACGGTGGGCAGCGGTTCGCCCCGCTCAACAGCTGGCCGGACAACGCCAACCTGGACAAGGCCCGCCGGCTGCTCTGGCCGGTCAAGCAGAAGTACGGCCAGCAGATCTCCTGGGCCGACCTGCTCGTGCTCGCCGGCAACGTCTCCCTGGAGTCGATGGGCTTCAAGACCTTCGGCTTCGGCTTCGGTCGCGAGGACGTCTGGGAGCCCGAGGAGATCTTCTGGGGTCCGGAGGACACCTGGCTGGGCGACGAGCGCTACGCCTCCGAGAAGGAGATGGCGGCCGGCGTCGGCTCGACCGAGATGGGGCTCATCTACGTCAACCCGGAGGGCCCGCGCGGTAACGCGGACCCGGCCGCGGCGGCGCACTTCATCCGCGAGACCTTCGGCCGGATGGCGATGAACGACGAGGAGACCGTCGCCCTCATCGCCGGTGGTCACACCTTCGGTAAGACCCACGGTGCCGGTGTCGCCGACAACCACGTGGGCCCGGAGCCCGAGGGCGCTCCGCTGGAGGCGCAGGGCCTGGGTTGGCTGAGCACCCACGGCAGCGGCAAGGGCGCCGACACGATCACCAGTGGTCTCGAGGTGACGTGGACCGACGTGCCGACGCAGTGGAGCAACCGCTTCTTCGAGATCCTGTTCGGCTACGAGTGGGAGCTCACCACCAGCCCCGGTGGCGCGAAGCAGTGGGTGGCCAAGGACGCCGAGGCGATCATCCCGGACCCCTTCGACGCGGCGAAGAAGCACCGGCCGACGATGCTCACGACCGACCTGTCGCTGCGCGTCGACCCGGCGTACGAGAAGATCTCCCGCCGCTTCCTGGAGAACCCCGACCAGTTCGCGCTGGCCTTCGCCAAGGCGTGGTACAAGCTGCTGCACCGCGACATGGGCCCGATCGAGCGCTTCCTCGGGCCGTGGGTGGCCGAGCCGCAGCTCTGGCAGGACCCGGTGCCGGCCGTCGACCACGAGCTGGTGGGCGACGCCGACGTCACCGCGCTCAAGGCGAAGGTCCTGGAGTCCGGTCTCACGATCGACCAGCTGGTCTCCACCGCCTGGGCCTCTGCCGCGAGCTTCCGGCACACCGACAAGCGCGGCGGCGCCAACGGGGCGCGCATTCGCCTCGAGCCGCAGCGCAGCTGGGAGGTCAACCAGCCCGAGCAGCTGGCCGCCGTCCTCACCACCCTTGAGGGCATTCAGCAGGAGTTCAACTCGGCCGGCGGGGCGAGCATCTCGCTCGCCGACCTGATCGTGCTGGCCGGTTCGGCCGCCGTCGAGAAGGCGGCGCGGGACGCCGGCGTCGAGGTGACAGTGCCGTTCCGGCCGGGCCGCACCGACGCGACCCAGGAGCAGACCGACACCGATTCCTTCCGGGTCATGGAGCCGCGCGCTGACGGTTTCCGCAACTACCTGCGCCCCGGCGAGAAGACCCAGCCGGAGGTGCTGCTCATCGACCGTGCCTACATGCTCACCCTGACCGCGCCCGAGATGACCGTCCTCATCGGCGGCCTGCGCTCCCTCGGCGCCAACGTCGGCGGCAGCCAGCACGGTGTGCTCACCGACCGGCCGGGCGTGCTCACCAACGACTTCTTCGCCAACCTGCTCTCCCCGGGCACCCGGTGGAGCGCGTCGAAGTCCGACGAGCACGTGTACGAGATCCGCGACCTGGCCACCGATGAGGTGAAGTGGACCGCCAGCGCGGTCGACCTCATCTTCGGGTCCAACTCGCAGCTGCGCGCCCTCGCCGAGGTCTACGCCAGCCAGGACGCCCGCGACAAGTTCGTGGCCGACTTCGTGGCCGCCTGGACCAAGGTCATGGAGCTCGACCGGTTCGATCTCGCCTGACAGGTACCACCGACGAGCCCCGGCCGATCCGCCAAGGATCGGCCGGGGCTCGTCGCCCTTTGCGTGCCGTTCGACGCGGCACCAGCGCCGTCCACCTCGATGTCACCTCGGTGCCATTCCCTTAGCGACGAATCCCATGGATGATTTTTCTGTCTCATTGATCAGCTGGCGGACGGGCCCATCCATGGCAAGGTGTTGATCCTGCCCGGGCGGCGGGCGCGGACCTAGTCACGCAGGGAGTCAACGTGGCCCATCCCGACCTGCAGGCCGAGGACGTGGACCAGCACGCCGCAAGCCCCGCGATACCCCGGCAGCGGGTGGTCCCCGCCCGGCAGCCCCGAGCGGGCGTCGACGACACCCGCACCGCCTGGCGTCCGCTGCGGATCGCGATGATCGGCCAGAAGGGGATGCCGGCGACCTACGGCGGGATCGAACGGCACGTGGAGGAGATGGCCAGCCGGCTCGCCAGCTACGGCCACGAGGTCACCGTCTACTGCCGCCGGAGCTACGGCGAGACACCCGCCGACGGCTACCGGGGCGTACGGCTGCGCCAGACCCATACGATCGCGAGCAAGCACCTCGACGCCATCGTGCACGCGGCGACCTCGACCATGGCGGCGATGACCGCCCGGCCCGACATCGTGCACTACCACGGGCTCGGGCCGGCCCTGGTCGCCCCGCTCCCGCGTGCCCTGTCCCGGGCCCGCGTGGTGCTGACCGTGCACGGGCTGGACAACCAGCGGGGCAAGTGGGGCCTCGCCGCGCGGGCGGTGCTGGGCAGCGCCCACTGGTTCAGCGGGTACGTCCCGCACCAGCGGGTGGCGGTCTCCCAGGGGCTCGCCGCCCACTACGGCGCCCGGTTCGGCCGCCCGACGACCTACATCCCGAACGGCGTGAACCCGGCCCGACCGGCGCGGAACCGTCAAATCCAGGACCGGTTCGGGCTGACCTCCGGCGGCTACCTGCTGCTGGTCGGTCGGCTGGTTCCGGAGAAGGCGGCCGACCTGCTGATCCGGGCCTTCCGCCGCACCGAGACCCCGATGCGCCTGGCGATCGTCGGTGGGTCGTCGTTCACCGACGACTTCGTGGACCGGCTGCGCCGGGAAGCCGGGGCGGACGACCGGATCGTCTTCACCGGGTTCGCCTACGGTGACCTGCTCGCCGAGCTGTACACCGGTGCGGCCGGCTTCGTTCAACCGTCCCGGTTGGAGGGACTGCCGTTGACGTTGCTGGAGGCGGCCGCGTACGGGCTGCCGGTGGTCGCCAGCGACATCGCGCCGCACGTCGAGGTGCTCAGGTCCGACGCCGCCGGCGGGCGGTTGTTCCGCGACGGCGACGAGGACGACCTGGTCCGGGTGCTGACGTCGCTGCTCGCCGACCTGCCGGCTGAACGGGCCGGTGCCGTGGCGCTGGGCGAACGGATCACCGGCCGGTACAGCTGGGACACCGCCGCCCGCGAGTTGGAGCAGCTCTATCTCCGGCTGGCTCCGGAACCCGGCCGACGGGCCAGGGCACGACCCACCGGGGCCGCCGTCTGACCGGACGGTCCCCGCGAGAGTGTCGGATCAGCCCCCCGGAGGACGGCGCAGTCGGTGCAACGGCCCCTTCTGCCGTCGGTGCGACAGGACTAGATTGAACCGATCTTGTGCCGGGAGGACATCGGTGGGCCGCGCCCGGCAGCGGCCGAGCAGCGCCGATTCAGTTCAGTGGGATCAGTGGAACAACACACGCAGCAGGTCACCCCGCTCATGACCAAGCGGCTCGACCCGACCCGCCTGCTCACCGGCGGCGCGGCGCTGGCCGCCGCGGTGGTGGCGGTGGTCGCGGGTGTCTCGATGGCGGCCGGTGACCGTAGGGGCATGGTGCTGCCGCTCGCTGCGGTTGCGGGCATCGCGGTTGCCGTCCTCGCGCTGACCCGGTTCGCCGGGTACGTGCTGCTGATGCTCGCGGTTCGTTCCTGCGTCGACCTGTTCAAACTGACCGGCCCGAGCGCCGGCCAGGCCGACTCCGCCGGGGCGGCCCGGGCGGTGGACCCCTCCACGGTGCTCGCGGTGCTGTTCCTCCTCGCCGCCGGGCTCTGGCTGGCCGCACAGCTCAGCCGACACGGGCGGCTGCGCGGCTCCCCGCTCAGCTGGGCCATGCTGCTCGTCGGCGCCAGCAGCGTGGTCAGCGCCCTCGGTGCCAGCCGACCGGCGAACAGCCTCTTGGAGGCGTTGCGGATCCTCACCGTGGTGGTGATGTTCGTGGTGCTGGAACAGCTCATGCCGGACACCGCGTCGATCCGTCGGGTCCTGCTCGCCTGCTACGCCTCGCTGGTGCTGGCACTGGGCTACACCGTCGTGCTGTCGCTGCTCGGCAACCCGCCGGCCGAGGTGAAGGGCGACTTCACCCGGATCAGCGGCACGTTCAGCCAGTCGACAACGTTCGGCCGCTACCTGATGTTCATGGTGATCTTCGGGTTCGCGGTGTACCGCTTCCTGGATCGTCGACTGCGGGCGTCACTCGCGGTGCTGCTCGCGCTCTCGCTGCTGTTCCTGCTGCTCACCAACACCCGCAGCGCCCTGCTCGGCGCGGCGATCGGTCTGGTGGTGGTCGCCGCGCTGCATCGCAGCAAGCGGATGCTGGTCACCCTCTGCGTGGTGGCGGTCGCCGGGGTGGCCCTGGTGCCCGCCGTCGGCGAACGCTTCGCCCAACTCGGCACGTCGCGCGCGGTCGGCGGAGACCCGACCGGAAACACCCTGGCGTGGCGGATCGGCTACTGGACCGAGATCGTCACGCTCGCCGACCGGAACCCGGTGACCGGCATCGGGCCGAACATGACCCAGCGCGAGACCGACGAGGCGAAGAAGCCGCACAACGACTTCCTGCGGGCGTACGTGGAGACCGGACTGCTCGGTCTCGGGGCGTACCTGCTGATGCTGTTCGCCTTTCTGTACACCGCCCGGACCGCGCTGCGGCGCGCGCCGCCGGGCAGCTTCGAGCGTGGCGTCGCGGTCGGGTTCACCGGCTGCGCCGCCGCGTTCGTGGCGGTCAGCGCCGCCTCCAACGTCATTTCCAACGTGGTCACTCTCTGGTACTTCGTCGCGTTCGCCGCGGCGGCCAGTGTGATCGCCCGCCAGCCGGCTCCGAACCTGACCGGCGAGCAGCCACGAGGCACGTCCGTCCCGGTTTGACTGAACGACAGCATTGGGGAGAAAGTGGAGATCGTCGACTACCTGCGGGTCGCCCGGCGGCGCCTCTGGGTACTCGTGGGGGTGCCGGTGCTCGCCACCGGCGCCGCGGCCGCCATCGTCCTGTTCGCGCCACAGCAGTTCAGCGGGACCGCGTACGTGGCGGCGCCGGCCCTGGTGGGCGGCGGTGCGGCCGGGACGCAGTACACCGGTACGCAGGCGGCGAACCAGTTCGTCGCGGCGTTCGGCGCGGCGGTCACCTCGCCCCGCGTCCTCGCCGACGTGGCCGCTGACACCGGGGTGGCGCCGGAGCGGCTGCGCGACGGGATCGCCGTCACCCAGGTCGGCGCGAGCAGCCAGTTGGAGGTGACGTACACCGCCGGCGACCGGGCGACTGTCGCGCCGGTGCTGACCGCTACCACCACCCGGGCGCTGGCCTTCCTCTTCTCCTCCCAGGTCGGCATCGCCACCGGCGAGGTCGAGGCGGCCAACGCCGACGTCACCGCGGCGACCAAGGCGATCGGTGAGTGGGAGAAGGCGAACAAGGTCTCCCAGCCGGACCGGATCTACCAGGCGACGCTGGGCGAGCTGACCAGCCTGCGCCAGCAGCAGCTCTCCATGCAGGCCGTCGGCAACAGTCGCGGTGTCTCCGCGGCGACCGCCGCGATCACCGCCGCCCAGAAGAAGCTCGACGAGCTGGGGCCGAAGCTTCCCGACTACCAGGCCCTGCTCGCCCAGCGGGACGCGGCGACCAACGCCCTGTCCCAGGCGCGGGAGGGGTTGCAGGCGGCGCGGGCGCAGGCCCAGGCCGCCGATCCCAAGCAGGTGACCAGCATCGGCGAGGCGCACGAGGTGAGCCGGATGACCGAGCTGGTGCGCACCGCCCTGCCGGTGGGCGGCGCGGGTCTGCTGCTCGGGGTGCTGCTGGTGGGCGTACTCGAACTGCTCTCCCGGGGTCGCGCCGCCGCCCGGCCGGCGGCGGCGACCGCCGCGGCCCCCTCGGCGCCGGCGGAGACCGTGACCGCGGCACGGCCGTGACCGTCGGAGAACAGGCCGCCGGGTGCGCGAGGTGACCGGCCGGCCGCCGGCCGCGCCGGAGGCCGGCGACCAGCAGGTACGCGGCATGGCCCGCGGCGGTGTGCTGAACCTGGGCAGCGCCGTGCTCAGCCAGGTGGCGCTCTTCCTGGTCATGCTGTTGCTGGCCCGGGCCCTGGGCGTACGCGAACTCGGCCGGTACGCCCAGGTCTACGCCGTGCTGTCGCTGCTGGGCCTGCTCTCGCTCTCCGGTTTCCGGGCCGGGCTGACCCGGTTCGTGGCGGTGCATCTCGCCGACGACGAGCCGGCCGCCCTCCGGGGCGCGATCCGGCTCGGGATCGGCATTTCGGCCGTGGCGTCCACAGTGATCGCCCTCGGCCTGGCGGTCGGCGCGCCGTGGCTCGCCGACGCCCTGCACGACCCGCAGCTCACCACCGGGCTGCGATTGGCGGCGCTGTGCCTGCCCGCCGCGACCGTCTGTGAGGCCGCGCTCGCGGCCACCCGGGGGTGGCGCACGCAACGGGCCTACGCGCTCATCGGCCAGGTCTACGAGCCGGCCGCCCGGCTGGTGCTCACCGCGTTGGCGCTCGCCCTCGGGGCCGGCCTGACCGGCGCGTTCTGGGCGCTGGTGGCGGCGAGCTGGAGCGCGGCCGGGCTCGCCCTCGTCGCGCTCGCCCGGATGGTGCGCCGGGTGCCCGCCGCCCGGCCCGCGTACCGGCCGGGCGAGCTGTTCCGGTTCTCCACGGTCAGCTGGGTCTCCTCGCTGTCGTCCACAGGGCTGATCTGGGTGGACGCGTTGCTGCTCGGCTTCTTCGACTACGGTCCCGACGCGATCGGCGTCTACCACGTGGCGACCCGGCTGGTCACGATCGCGGTGTTCGTGCTGGCGCCGGTCAACGCCTCGTTCGGTCCGCACCTGGCGCACCTCTACCACCAGGGTCGGCTGGACGAGGTACGCCGGATCTACCGGGTCGCCACCGGTTGGGTGCTCCGGCTGTCGCTGCCGGCCTTCGTGGCGTTGCTGGTCCTCCCGGAGCAGTTGCTGCGCCTGGTCGGCGGGCCGGGTCTGGCCGGGGGTGCGGCGGTGACTGTGGTGCTGGCGCTCGGCCAGCTCGTCAACGCGGCGACCGGTCCCTGCGGGACGCTGCTGAACATGTCCGGCCGGGTCTCGGTCAACATGATGGACAACCTCGCGGCCCTGCTGCTCAACGTCCTGCTCAACCTCTGGCTCATTCCGGCGTACGGCATTCTCGGCGCGGCAGTGGCCTGGGCGGTGTCGTTGGCGGCGGTGAACGTCGCCCGGGTCTGGCAGGTGCGCGCGCAGGTGCACACCGTGCCGGTGACGGCGGGCATGGTCAAGGGCCTGGTCGCCGCGCTGGTCGCGATGGGCGTCGGGTTCGGTGTGCGAGGGCTGGTCGAGGGCTGGGCCGCGCAGCTCGCTGTCGGTCTGGCCGCGATCGTGGTGGCGTACCTCGCCGTGGTGCTCGCCCTCGGGCTCAGTCGGGAGGACGTGATGGTGTTGCGCTCGGTGACCCGTCGAGGTGGTCGACGCGCCCCGGCCGGCTCCGCCGACGGTGCCGGTGTGGGTGCCGGCCGCAGCGGGGTGCGCTCGTGACCGGGGTCGCGCGGCGTCAGGTCACCGACCGGCTGCGCCGGGGCGTACGCGCGGCGCGGGCGTGGGGGCGCGCGGCGAGGCCGGGCGACAGTGGGCCGTTGCCCGACTTCCTGGTGATCGGCGGGCAGCGCTGCGGCACCACCTCGCTCTACCACCATCTCGCCGCGCATCCCCAGGTCCGGGCGGCCACCGGCAAGGAGTTGCAGTACTTCAGCGTCCACCATGGTCGGGGGGTGCGGTGGTACCGGGGACACTTCCCGCACCTCGCTCCTGGTGAGCGCACGTTCGAGGCGAGCCCCTACTACCTGTTCCACCCGAGTGTGCCGGCCCGGGTCGCGGCGACAGTGCCGCAGGCCCGATTCGTCGCACTGCTGCGTGACCCGGTGCAGCGGGCGTACTCGCACTACCTGCACACCCGCTCGTACGGCGCCGAGCCGCTCTCCTTCGCCGACGCGCTGGACGCGGAGGAGGAGCGGCTGGCCCGGGCGACGCGGGGCGGCCCGGACAGCCCCGCCGCGCACCGGGCGCTGCGTAACTATTCGTACGCGGCCCGGGGGCGCTACGCCGAGCAGTTGGACCTGTGGTTCGCGCACGTCCCGCGGGAGCGGATCCACCTGGCCCGGACCGAAGACCTGGACACCGACCCGGATGGCACGTACGGCGACATGTTGCGCTTCCTCGGCCTGCCGGCCTTCACCCCCGAGGCGTTCACCCGGCACACCCGTCGCGTCGACAACGGTGTCTCGCAGCTGACCCCGGCGCTACGCGAGCGTCTCGGCGCGTACTTTGCGCCGCACAACGCCCGCCTGACCGCCCTGCTCGACTGGCCCGAACCCTGGCCGGCCCGCTAGCGGACGGTGGCGAGGATCCGGTCCACCGGCTGGTCGGCGCGGAGCAGGACGGGGACGTCGGTCACTGTGGTGCCGTCGCCGGCCGCGCCCAGCGGGGAACCCACAGCCCCGGTCCGTCCGCCCGGTGTCGCCGGCACGGTGACCGGCGTCTTCGACGCCGACCAGAGCACCAGCGTGCTCGACAGGCCCCGGACGAACGCGACCCCGTTCAGCCTGCCGGCGACCGAGGCGGGCAGCGGGGTGACTGTGGTGTCCCGGGCCGCGTCGGCCAGGGCGGCCATCATCCGGCCGGCGTCCCGTTCGGTGCCGTCCGGGTCGAGCAGGCCGTAGCGGACCTCGCTGCCGGCCGCGTTGTTCGGGTTGTACGCCAACGGCAACCAACTGATCTCGCCGATTCCGCCGGCTACCAGCAGGGTGACCGTCTTGACCATCTCCGCCGCCCGGCTGGCCGGGTCACCGTCGCCGTCGCGCCAGAACTGCCCGACCTCCCACGCCTGGATCGGCATACCCGGCGGTGTGGTGGCGCGCAGATAGTCCAGCAGCGGGGCCACCCCGCTGAAGTGCTCGTAGAAGTGCACCTGCCGGACGTCGACGGTGCCGTCAGTCAGCAGCGACTCGGTCACCGCGAGGAAACGCAGGCTGCGGCTGTTGGTCTCGGTGCCGAGCGCCCGGCGCAGTTGCGCCTCCCCGGTCACCGCCGGGATCTGCTGCCCCCGGGTGCCGACCCGACGTTGGAAGTACGCCTGGTAGGCGGCGATCGCCTCGGGCATCCGACCGTCGCCCACCAGCCGGTCGGCGACACCCATGCCGTACGCGACGCTGCTGATGCCGGAGTCGACCACCAGCGCCTTCGGGTCGGTCGCACGGATCGTCTCGGCGGCGGCCCGGACCAGCCGCGCGTAATCCTCGGGGCTGCCGGCCCAGTAGCTCGGCGCGTTGACCTCGTTCTCGATGGCGTACTCGCGCACCCCGTACGGGCCGTAGCGTTGCACCACCGAGCGGACGAACCGCTGGTACGCGCCGAGGTCGGTGGGCATCGCCGACTCGGTCTTGTTCGCCGCGCCCCGGGTGTGGCGGGCGGTGCCACCGGTCGCCCAGCACACGCCGGTGCGGATCTTCAGGTGCAGGGTGATGCCCAACTCCCGGCTGCGTGAGGCGATCTCGTCCAGCCCGGCCCAGTCGGCCTGCCCCGAGGTCCGTTCGATCTCGCACCAGGAGATCTCCTCGTACGTCGCCGAACCGGCGAGCCGGCGCAGGTACGGCCCGAACTGCTGGTAGCGCGACCAGTCCCAGTGCGCGCCGAACGGGTTGCTCACCTGGTCGAGGGCGTGCGCCGGCGGGCCGGCTCCGGGTGCCGCCGTCGCGGAGGGGGTGGCGGCCGGTCGCGGATCGTCGTCGGCGGCGGTGCAGCCGGTGGTGAGCAGGAGCGTGATGGCGACGGCGGTGGCGACCGCGCGCAGCCGGCCGGGGCGGTTCACCGGTAGCCCAGCGCGCGCAGGGTCGGACCGGAGAAGACCCAGACCAGCAGGCGGAGGAACGGGTCGAGTTCGCGGTGGTGGCTGCCCACCCGGGAGCCGTAGATGGCCGCGGGGTCGCCCACCGCCGCGCGTCGCCGCTCGGCCTCGGTGGTGTACTTCTGAGCCACGTCGTGCTGCTTGCTGTCGTAGTCGAGGATGCCGTCCTCCCACTGTTCGCCGAGGAACTCGAAGAGGCCCCGCATCGCCTTTTCCGGCTCGCTGACCGCCTGCTCGTACCGCAGCTCGTAGTAGCGGTCCGCCGGCAGGGTGGCGCCGACCGCCCGCGCGGCGCGGATGTAGCGTGGCCATTTCACCACGCACTTCACCGCGGACCAGTAGCCGAACCGTTTGCGGTGCGAGACCACCACGTCGCGTCCGTCTCGGATGAGGTGCACGATCTGGGCGTCCGGGAAGACCTCGGTGACGAAGTCGAGCGACATGGCGTACAGCGGGGTCTTGTCGGCCCACCGGGTCTTGCCCCGCGCGGCGGCGTAGTCGGCGTGCACGCCGCCGAAGAAGTCCCGGATCCGGCGCAGCCAGTCCTCGCGCGGAAAGCCGAAGCGGGCCAGTCGCTCCCAGTCCCGGCCGACGATCCGTCGGAGGTCCGGCAGGAACCGGGTCTCCGGGCCGCAGCTGATCCGCGAGTGCGAGTCCAGGACGAGGCGCACCATCGTGGTGCCCGACCGCTGGCAGCCGACCAGGAAGATCGGCGCGGTGCGGGTTTCGGTCTCAGTCACTGTCGACCGCCTTCGTCGTCTCGGATCGGGCGTCGGCCGCGGCACGGTCGAGCCGGTCGGTCAGCTCGTCGCAGTGGGCCCGGACGCGTGGATCGATCGATAGCCGTCGGTCGCCCGCCGCGCCGTGCGACGCGCGTGGGGCGATGTGCGCGTGCAGCCGGGGATGGTAGGGGAAGTCGAGGAAGGCGCAGAGCCGTCGGAGCTGCGCGGCGGGCTCCGCGACCAGGCTGTCGTAGCGGCAGAGCAGCACGTCGGCCCGCTGGTCCAGGCCGAGCTGGAAGAACAGCGAGTTGCGGACGTACCAGAACAGCGCCGCGCCGCTGTGCGGATCCAACCGCTGCGGGTCGTGGGCCCGGATCAGCTCGATGGTGTCGGTGTCGAGGCGTTGCCCCTGCCACCGTCGGCCGATGCTGCCGTCGGCGATCGCCCGCAGGGCCCGCAGGTTGGCGTCACCGAACTTGGCGACCTCGGAGCGGGCCCGGTCGTCGACGTCGCGGTAGACCCACAGCGCCCGCCCGGGCGTCTGCCCCGGCAGGGCCAGCAACTCGTCCACGCGGTGGCTCTCGCAGAGCGGCTTGACCAGGACGTACGCGTGCCGGCTGCGGTGGAGGGCGGCGGTCAGCACCGGGTCCGGGCGCAGGTGGAAGCGGTGGAAGAGAGTGCTGTCGTTCTCGTTGCGGACCTCGACCTCTCCGGCGGCGTCCAGGCCCCGGACCAGCATGTTCGTGCCGGAGCGTTGCAGACCGACCAGGTAGACCGGCATCGCCGAGCCGGGCGTCCGGCCGGCCCGCCGTCGCCAGCGTCGCTTCGCCAGGGCCGTGCCGATCCGGTCGACCGGGTTGAGGCGGTCCTCCTCGATCAGCCGTCCGATCCCCTCGGTACGCGCCCAGCGCAGATGCCGCCGGACCCGGCGCGCGGTGTACGCGAGCGCGGAGACCTCGTCGTCGGCTGCCACGGTCCTCCTCGTCGGGCACCGGCCCGGCCCGAAACCAGAGCGGGTGCGACCGGCGGCAGCCAGGCTATCGGGAGATCACGGCGGGAGGCCAGGCCGCGGACCGCACGGGCAGACGAAGATCACCCGTTCAGCCACATGCCAAACGTGAGCTGGACTCGCCGACTCGCCCTGCATACCGTGGGCCCTGGCCGGGGCGGGCAGACCCCGGTCATCACCTCCGGGCCCGGTTCGCCCGATCGACGTGAGCAGGGCGAGTCGATGCGCGTGCTGCATGTGAACAAGTTCCTCTACCGCCGTGGTGGCGCGGAGGGGTATCTGCTCGATCTCGCCGACCTGCAACGGGTTGGCGGCGACACTGTCGCCTACTTCGGCATGAGCCACCCGGAGAACGAGTCACCGCTGCCGTACGCCGCGCGCTTCCCGTCCGAAGTGGAGTTGGAGCCGGCGCCGAGCGGGGTGCGGCCCCGCGCGGTGGCCGTCGGCCGGATGCTGTGGTCGCCGACGAGCCGCCGCGGCCTGGCCCGGGTGATCGACGATTTCCGGCCGGACGTGCTGCACCTGCACAACATCTACCACCAGCTCTCCCCGTCGGTGCTCGCAGCGGCCCGCGCCGCCGGTGTGCCGTGCGTGCTGACCATGCACGACTACAAGCTCGCCTGCCCGAGCTACCAACTGCTGGACCGGGGCCGCCCCTGCCAGGCGTGCGTCACCGGTGGCCCGTTGCAGGCGGCCCGTCGCCGCTGCAAGGACGGATCGCTGTCGCGCAGCGGGCTGCTCGCTGTCGAGTCCTGGTTGCACCGGCAGCTCGACGCGTACGACCCGGTGCAGCTCTTCGTCAGCCCGAGCGGGTTCCTGGCCGACGTGATGCGCCGCGCGGGCGTCTACCCGGACCGGTTGCGGGTGGTCAACCACTTCGTCGACCTGACCGGCGTGACGGCCAAGCAGACGCCCGGCGGCGGTGTCGTCTTCGCCGGCCGGTTGGCGCCGGAGAAGGGTGTCGACGTGCTGATCGAGGCGGCCGCCGCGCTGCCGGACGGGGTCAGCGTGGACGTCGCCGGAGACGGCCCGGCCCGCCCGGAGTTGGAGGCCCTCGCCGCACGGCGGGTGCCCGGCCGGGTCCGGTTCCACGGCCGTCTCGACAAGCCGCGCCTGCACGAGCTGATCCGGTCGGCGGCGGTCGTCGCCGTCCCGTCACGGTGGCACGAGAACCAACCGATGGCGGTGCTGGAGGCGTTCGCCTGCGGGGTGCCGGTGGTCACCACCGACCTGGGCGGGCTACCCGAGCTGGTCGAGCCGGAGGTGGACGGCCGCGTCGTCACCGCCGACGCGCCGACGGCCCTCGGCGACGCGCTCAACGACCTCGTGGCCGACCCGGAGCGGGCGTACCGGATGGGCCGGGCCGGCCGGGCGAAAATTGCCGCCCAGTTCGCCCCGGACCGGCACCTGGACCGCATCCGTGGGCTGTACGCGGAGGCCGCCGAGGCGCTGCCGTCGCGGCGGCGGGCCGGCCGGGCCACCGCCGGTGGGGGAGCGGCCCGGTGAGCCCGGTGCGGGTGCTCTACCTCGCCGGCAGTGGTCGCAGTGGCAGCACGCTGGTCACCACGGTCCTGGGACAGTTGCCGGGCTTCTTCGCGGCGGGCGAGCTGCGATACCTGTGGCGGCGCGGCATCCTGGAGAACCGGCCCTGCGGCTGCGGATCCCCGGCCGCCGACTGCCCACTCTGGACCCGGGTGCGCGCCGACCTGACCGACGCCGACCCGGCCGGGATCGCCGCCCGGTTGGCCCAGCGGCTGCGGCTGCGGGGGCTGCCCGCACTGCTGCGCCGCCAGCGTCGGGGGCAGCCGCCGCTCGCGGGCCACCCCGACGACACGCAGCTGGCAAGGCTCTACGCCTCGATCGCCGAGCACGCCCTGGCCGGCCGGTCGGACGGCGTCATCGTCGACTCCTCCAAGCTGCCGCCGTACGGTGCCCTGCTCGGCAGCCTGCCCGGCATCGACCTGTACGTCCTGCACGTGGTGCGCGACCCGCGCGCCACCGCGTACTCCTGGCGTCGCCGACGCCCGCTGGACGGGCGCGCCGACGACCAGCTGATGAGCCGCCCACCGGTGGGCAAGGCCGCGCTGCTCTGGCTGGTCTGGAACACCGCGACAGTACGACTCTGGGGCGATCGCCGCCGCGCGCCGGGCCGTTACCTGCGGGTGCGGTACGAGGACTTCGTGGCCGACCCCGCCGGGCTCACCGCCCGGATCGTCGGCTTCGTCGGCGCTGTCCCCGGCGAGCTTCCGTTTCCGACACCGGCCACGGTGCGGCTCGCCCCCACCCACTCGGTGGCCGGCAATCCGTCGCGGCACCGCATCGGGCTGGTCGACGTGGTCGCCGACACCGAGTGGCTGACCGGGCTCCCCACCCGCGCGTACGCCGTGGTGACCGGGCTGACCGCGGTGGCCCTGACCCGGTTCGGCTATCCGTTGCGCCGCCCGGCGGTCCCCCCGCCCGCCGCCCGCCGCGCCGCGGACCCGGCCGTCTCCCCGTCACCCGCCACCCGGCAGGAAGGCTGAACGATGCTCTCACTGGTGGTGGGCACCGGTCGGTGCGGTTCGACGCTGGTCCAGGAGTTGCTCTCCCGGCATCCCGCGGTCGGCTTCGTCTCCGGTCTGGACGACAAACTGGCCCGGCTCAACCCCAAGGGCAGGTTCAACGGCGCGCTCTACCGGCGTTCGGCACCGCGCCCGGCGGGGATGACCTCGCTGCGGCACAGCCGACGGTTGCTGGAGCGGGGCCGGCTCCGGGTGGCGCCGTCGGAGGCCTACCACCTGCTCGACCGGCAGGTGCTGGCCGGCTTCTCCCGACCGTGTCGGGACCTGGTGGCCGAGGACCTGACCCCGTTCGTGGCCCGGCGGCTGCGGGCCTTCTTCGACGAGCGGATCGCGCGGCAGGGCTGTCAGCAGTTGGCGCAGCACGTCACCGGGTGGCCGCGGACCGGCCTGCTGCACGCCGCGTACCCGGAGCTGCGGGTGGTCAACGTGGTGCGCGACGGCCGGGCGGTGGCCAACTCGTGGCTCCAGATGGGCTGGTGGGACGGCTGGCGCGGGCCGGACAACTGGATCTACGGCCCGCTCCCGTCCGACCTGCGGGAGGAGTGGGTCGAGTCCGCTCGCTCCTTCCAGGTGCTCGCCGCGTTGGGCTGGAAGATGCTGATGGACGCCTTCGCGCAGGCCCGGCTGCGTCACCCGGCCGACCAGTGGCTGGACGTGCGCTACGAGGACCTGGTCGAGCAGCCGCGCGAGCAGGTCGGCCGGATGCTCGACTTCCTCGGGCTGAGCTGGTCGGCGGCCTTCGAGAAGGGCTTCTCCCGGTACGACTTCACTGTGGGTCGGGCGGAGGCGTACCGGGACGAACTCAGCCCGGCGCAGCTCACCGCGATCGAGCGGGTGCTGGAGAAGCCGCTGGCCGAGTGGGGCTACCCGGTCTAGGGACGTCTCTCGCCGGCGGCGCTATCGACGGACGTCACGCGTGGCGGCTAATCTTTGGCCCCACACCATCGATGTGAGGAGATGCGATGGCGCGCCGTACCGGTCGACCCTCCTACCAGTTGGACAAGGCCGATGTGCGTCACGGCCGCACAGTGCGCTTCGTGGCCGTCGCGGGCGTGATCGCACTGGTCACCGCGTTGCTGGGTGGGTTGATTGGCTACCAGGTGGGCCGTCCGGACGCGACCGAGGCGACCATCGCGAGCATCAAGCAGGACGACGCGAAGCGGGACGCTCAGCAGATCGTGGAGCTGATCGAGACGGCCCGACGCGTCCGCGACCAGGTCGCCCCGGTGCTGGCCGCCATCAAGACGGAGGCGACCGCCGGACGTGCGCCGGACCCGGCCCAGGCGCGGCGGTGGCAGGGGGTCATGCGCCAGGCGGCGGAGCCGTTCGCCGACCCGCCCTCGGGGAGCACCGCCACCAACGTGGCGCGCGGAGGGTTGCGCGGAGCGGTCCAGCAGGCGTCGCTGGCCGTCGACGCCTACGCGCTGGCGGCCGGCGTTCCGGCGGCGCAACGGGCGGCCCTGCTGGACGTCACAGCGCGGCAGGCGGCCGAGGCCGCGACGATATGGTCGGTCGCGGCGACCCAACTCGATCAGATCAGCGTCGACTCCGGCCAGGGCCACCAGCACGTGTTCCTGGACACAGACCCCCACGAAGGAGCCCTCACCCCGGACGGGGCGGCCGAGGGAACCGGTGGCTGAGTCACCTTGCGGGGCAAGTGTCGGGTTTGCCGGCGTGAGTCCCCGGGCCGGGTCGGCCGAAGGGTCACGGCGTGATCTGGGGGCGAGGCGCCGGATCGGGTACGGTCGCTTATCGCAAAGTCTATGAACCAGATTGGCTTTCTATGCAATGGAAGCCGAATCGGAGGGACACAGCCGTGAGGTTCCCAAGCGCCGTCCGTCAGGCCGGCCTCGTCGTGGCCGTCGCCGCCCTCGCGTTGACCGCGGGTTGCGCGAAGAAGGACGACAGCGAGGTCCAGGCGAGCGGCGTCAAGCTGGTCGCGGCGGGCAAGCTGACCGTCTGCACCCACCTGCCGTACCCGCCGTTCCAGTCCAAGGACGCCAGCGGCAAGGTGACCGGCTTCGACGTCGAGATCATGGACCTCGTCGCCAAGGAACTCGGCGTCGAGCAGACGATCATCGACACCCCGTTCGAGGGGATCAAGTCCGGCCAGGACCTCAACACCGGCAAGTGCGACGCGGCCGCCGCCGGCATGACCATCACCGAGGAGCGGCGGAAGGTGATCGACTTCTCCGATCCCTACTTCGACGCCACCCAGGCGATGCTGGTGAAGACCGGCAAGACGTACAAGTCGCTCGACGACCTCAAGGGCAAGAAGCTCGGCGTCCAGGCGGCCACCACGGGTCGTGACTACGCCAAGAAGCTCGAGGCGGAGAAGGGCCTGAAGCTCGTCGAGTTCGAGGACCTCGCCGCCCTCCAGCAGGCCGTCGCCAACGGCCAGGTCGAGGCCGCCATCAACGACCTGCCGGTCTGGACCGAGTACCTGAAGAAGAACCCGGGCGGGTTCGAGGTGGCCGCGGAGTTCGACACCGGTGAGCAGTACGGCTTCCCCGTGAAGAAGGACGCCAACCCGGAGTTGCTCAAGAAGATCAACGAGGTGCTGGCCAAGGCCAAGCAGGACGGCACGTACAACACGATCTACGAGAAGTGGATCGGCAAGCAGCCGAGCGCCTGAGCCGCGTAGCGGCCGAGCGCCTGAGCGCCACGCAGTACCGGAGGGCGTGCGTCCCGCGCGCCCTCCGACGTCGGTAACCTCCGGGAAGGCAACGAGCGAACGTGAAGCTGCGACGCCGCCAGCGGGAGCGGCTGTCCCTCGGGCTCCAGTACCTGGTCTTCATCGCCATCATCGCGACGGTGCTCGTCGCCGCGGACTGGGACAGGTTGGCCGACGCGTTCTTCCGCGTCGACATCATCAAGTCGATGTTCCCGACGATCATCACCGTCGCGCTGCGCAACACCATCCTCTACACGCTGGGCGCGTTCGCCTTCGGCCTCGTGTTCGGCACCATCCTGGCGCTGATGCGGCTGTCCCGGGTGGCGCCGTACCGCTGGGTGGCGACGGCGTACATCGAGCTGTTCCGGGGCCTGCCCGCCCTGCTGGTGCTCTTCCTCGTCGGGTACGGCATCCCGATCGCCTTCCCGGAGCGTGAGATTCCGGGCGGGGTGTTCGGCTCGATCGCGATCGGCCTCGGGTTGACCGCCGCGGCATACATGGCGGAGACGATCCGGGCCGGCATCCAGGCCGTGCCGAAGGGGCAGATGGAGGCGGCGCGGACCCTCGGCATGTCGCACTTCACCGCCATGCGCACGATCGTCATCCCGCAGGCGTTCCGGATCGTGATCCCGCCGCTGACGAACGAGCTCATCCTGCTCACCAAGGACTCGTCGCTGGCCTACGTGCTCGGGGTGACGGCACAGACGATCGAGATCACCAAGTTCGGTCGGGACATGCTCAACGACCGGGTGAACGCGACCCCGCTGCTGGTGGCCGGTCTCGCCTACCTGGTGATCACCCTGCCGCTGTCGCAGGTGGTACGACGCCTCGAACTCCGCTACGCCAAGGCTCGGTGACCCGATGACGACCACCCCATCCCGCCCCGCCGTGGAGATCCGTGATCTGCACAAGTCCTTCGGGCCGCTCAAGGTGCTCAAGGGCATCGACTTCGAGGTCGGCCAGGGCGAGGTGGTCTGCGTCATCGGGCCGTCCGGCTCCGGCAAGTCGACACTGCTGCGCTGCGTCGACCTGCTGGAGGAGCCGACCGCCGGCAAGATCTGGGTGAACGGGGTCGAGATGACCGACCCGGACGTCGAGATCGACGCGGTCCGTCGCGGCATCGGCATGGTCTTCCAGTCGTTCAACCTGTTTCCGCACCTGACCGTCCTGAACAACCTCACCATCGCCCAGCGGCGGGTGCTCCGGCGAGGTCGGGCCGAAGCCGAGCGGATCGCGCGGGCCAACCTGGAGCGCGTCGGGCTGACCGACAAGGCCGACGCCTTCCCGGCGCAGCTCTCCGGTGGGCAGCAGCAGCGGGCCGCGATCGCCCGGTCGCTGTCGATGGAGCCGAAGCTGATGCTCTTCGACGAGCCGACCTCCGCCCTCGACCCGGAACTCGTCGGCGACGTGCTCACCGTCATGCGCAAGCTGGCCGAGGACGGTATGACGATGATGGTGGTCACCCACGAGATGGCCTTTGCCCGCGACGTCGCCGACCGGGTCGTCTTCATGGATGGTGGCGTGGTGGTCGAGCAGGGGCCGCCGCAGGAGGTGCTGGGCGCGCCGAAGCACGAACGGACCCGCGCGTTCCTCTCCCGGGTCCTCGACCCGACCCACGTCGCGCAGCTCGGTCAGCCCGACCAGCCGCCCACGCCGCCGCAGACCCCCAGCCTGCCGGCGGACGATCGCCACAACCTCTGACGACAGCTCCTGTACGTCCTTCCGCCGGGTTGCCTCATCGAGGGCAGCCCGGCGTCGAGCTGTGCGCTTCTCCGGTGCCGGTGCGGCTGGCAGCGTCCGCCCGCGACTGACAGATCGACGCCCTGCTGTTCGCCGGCCTGCGTGTCAGCTTCATGTCAATCGACGGACGTCGTGATGTCAAGGTAATCTTTTTGCAATCAGATCTGTACTTTCGTCGATGGATTACATAAGTTGCAGTCATCCATCGAAAGTTCTGAGTCTTCCGAGCAAAGTCCGCGACGAGCCTCACCCTCAGTCGTGCCACCGCCCCCGTGCTCGGCGGTCGATGCACCCTGCCCTCGTCGCGTCTTCGCCCGGTCGGGAACGGAGACCCATGGACGATCACGCTGGTGGCCCTCACCGCCACCTGTCCCGCAGATCGCTGATCGCCACCGGCGCGCTCGCCGCCGGAGCGTTGGGCGCGTCCGCCCCAACCATCGGCACCGCGTTCGGTGGCAGCCCCGCCCGGGCCGCCGCCGGTGTCACCAAGAAGATCACCATCTACGCCGAGCAGTTGCCCGGCAACCTGTTCGGGTACGGCCTGGCGCCCGGTCAGGCCACCGTTCCGGGCCCGATCCTGGAGATGTACGAGGGTGACACGCTGGAGATCACTCTGGTCAACACCACCACCCAGCGGCTCTCCATCCATCCGCACGGGGTGGACTACAGCACCGAGTCCGACGGCAGCCCGTTCAACGCCTCGTTCAACAACCCGGGTGAGACGCGGACGTACGTCTGGCGCTCGCACGAGATGGTGGCCGCGGCGGGCCGGCGGTACATGCCGGGCAGTGCCGGCTACTGGCACTACCACGATCACGCGATGGGCACCGACCACGGCACCGGTGGTGTCGCGAAGGGACTGTACGGGGCGCTGATCGTCCGGCGGCGTGGCGACATCCTGCCGTCGAAGCAGTTCACGGCGGTGTTCCACGACATGATGATCAACAACAAGATGGCCCCGGCGACCCCGATGTTCGAGGCGAACCTGGGCGAGCGCGTCGAGTGGATCGCCATCGGCCACGGCAACCTGTTCCACACCTTCCACCTGCACGCGCACCGGTGGGCGGACAACCGCACCGGGATGTTGGAGGGGCCGAGCGACCCGAGCCTGGTGGTCGACAACAAGGACCTCAATCCCGGCAGCTCGTTCGGTTTCCAGGTGCTGGCCGGGGAGGGCGTCGGACCCGGCGCGTGGATGTACCACTGCCACGTGCAGACGCACTCCGACGGCGGCATGGCCGGGATCTTCCTGGTGCGCAACGCCGACGGCAGCATGCCGCCGGGCGCCGAGGAGGCGATCCACCGGTTCCAGGGCCACACCCACACGCACGGAAGCTGACCGAACCGAAAGTGGGGACGGGGATGACCAGAAAACTACGACTAACCCTCGCCGCGGTAGCGGCGTTCGCGACACTGATCCCGGCAACGACGGCGGCCGCGGCCGCCCCACGAACTGCCGCCGCGCAGGCGGCGCCGCAGCAGACAGCGGTCCTGGTGTTCCACGGCCCGGTGGCCGAGCAGCAGGACCCGGTCGGGCGCGCGGTGGACACCATCAAACAGCTTGGTGCCGTTCATGACATCGATGTCACGGCCACCACGGACCCGGGTACCTTCACCGCGGCCGGGCTGTCCGCGTACCGCAGCGTGGTTTTTCTCTCCGCGACGGGCGCCGCGCTGAACCGCGACCAGGAGTCGGCGCTCCAGAACTACGTCAAGGCCGGCGGCGGTTTCGTCGGCATCGCCGACGCCGCCCGCGCCCAGGTCGACTCCACCTGGTTCACCGGGCTGATCGGCACCCGGCCGGCCGGCGCCATCCCGGTCGCCGAGCCGGTGACCCGGGTGACCGCGAGCGGGGAGAACCCGCCCAACGAGACCAAGGAGAAGCTGACCGACGGCGACGGCAACACGAAATGGCTGGTCCGCACCCCGACCGCCTGGGTGGCGTACGAGTTGAGCGCGCCGAAGAAGATCACCGGGTACGCGCTCACGTCGGCCAACGACTCCGCCGGTCGGGACCCGAAGGACTGGACCCTCCAGGGCTCCACTGACGGTCAGAGCTGGACCGACCTGGACCGCCGCACCGGGCAGGTCTTCCCGGACCGGTACCAGACCCGGCGGTTCGACATCGCCACGCCGCAGGAGTTCACCCGCTACCGGCTGAACGTCACCGCGAACAGCGGTGAACCGCTGGTCCAACTCGCCGACCTGCGCCTGTTCACCGGCAGCACCACAGCCCCGGAGCCGCCAGCGGTGAACCGCGCCGTGGTGAACATCCTGGACCGCAAGCACCCGGCCACCGCGTCGCTGCCGATGACCATCACCCGGTCCGACCGCTGGGAGAACTGGGACCCGAACCCGATCGGCACCGTGCACACCCTCGCCCAGGTCGAGGAGCGGCACTACAACCCGGGGGCGGCCGCCAACGGCGCCTTCCACCCGGTGTCCTGGTGCCGGGACTACGACGGCGGCCGGTCCTTCTACACCGGCATGGGCCACACCGAGGGCAGCTACGGCGAGGAGGCGTTCCGCACGCACCTCGCCGGCGCCCTCAACTGGACCACCGGTCGGGTACGCGGCGACTGCCAGGCCACCATCGCCTCGAACTACAAGGTGGAGCGACTCACCGCAGCCAACCAGACCGGGCAGCTGGACCAGATCGGCGAGCCGCACGGGCTCACCATCGCGCCGGACGGCACTGTCTTCTACGTCGGCAAGGCGGCCTGCCCGAGCGGCCCGATCGCGGACTGGAACAACCCGAAGGTCGGCCTGGGCTGCGGCACCGTCCACTCCTGGGACCCGCGCACCAAGCAGGTCAAGCTGCTCACCACCCTGGAGGTGATGGGCAACCGGGGCAGCGGCTCCGAGTTGGTCAAGAACGAGGAGGGCCTGCTCGGCATCGTGCCCGACCCCGCGTTCGCCGAGAACGGCTGGCTCTACGTCTACTGGATGCCGCACGACTCGGTCGACCGGGTGAAGCGGGTCGGTCAGCGGACCGTCTCGCGGTTCACCTACGACCGCCAGGCGCAGACCATCGACCAGACCACCCGCAAGGATCTGCTGCAGTTCCCCGTGCAGATCCACAGTTGCTGCCACGCGGGCGGCGGCATGGCGTTCGACGCCAAGGGCAACCTCTACGTCGGCTCCGGCGACAACAACTCCTCGGAGGGGTCGCAGGGCTACGCCGGCAACAACTGGACCCAGGAGTACCAGGGGATCTCGTTCCAGGACGCCCGCCGCACGTCGGGTAACACCAACGACCTCGCCGGCAAGATCATCCGGATTCACCCGGAGCCGGACGGCACCTACACGATCCCGGAGGGCAACCTGTTCCCACCGGGCACCGAGAAGACCCGGCCGGAGATCTACGTGATGGGCGTGCGCAACATCGCCCGCCTCCAGATCGACCCGGTGCACCAGTGGCTGACCGCCGGCTGGGTCGGCCCGGACGCCTCGTCGCCCAGCCCCACCCTGGGCCCGGCGAAGTACGAGACGGCCACCATCATCACCTCGGCCGGCAACCAGGGCTGGCCGTACTGCATGGGCAACCGGCAGCCCTACCGCGACCGCAGCACCACCGACGCGACAGAGCTGACCGGCTGGTACGACTGCGACAACCTGAAGAACGAGTCGCCGCGCAACACCGGACTGGTGGACATCCCGGCGGCCCGGGACAACATGATCTGGTACTCGCCGGACGGCGGCGGCCCGGTGTTCCCGAAGCGGACCGACGGCAGCGGCCTGCCGACCTACGTGGCGGCCGACGCCACCTACACCCAGCCGTACCTGCGCGGCGGCGGGCAGGCCATCATGTCCGGCCCGACGTACCACCGGAGCCTCGTCGACACCACCAGCGGCGTGGCGTGGCCGGAGCACTGGGACGGCAAGTGGTTCATCGGCGACCAGTCGAACGCCGCCAACCGGGTCGCGGTCACCGTCGACCCGGCCGGCGTGCCGCAGGCCGCCCCACCGGTGTACGCCGAGTCGCTGCGGGCCATCATCCCCGGTGGCAACGGCGACACCCGGTTGCAGAGCTGGATGGACGCGAAGTTCGGCCCGGACGGCGCGCTCTACCTGCTCGACTACGGCGGCGGCTTCTTCAGCCTGCACGCGAACCAGAAGCTGATCCGGGTCACCTACACCGGCGGGGCGCCCACCCCGGCACCGGCGGCGACCTCGGTCGCCGTGCAGAACAAGCCGCTGACCATCGCCTTCACCGGTTCCCGCTCCGGCGGCGTCAGCCACCGCTGGGAGTTCGGCGACGGCGCCACGTCGACCGAGGCGGACCCCCGGCACACGTACGCCACTGTTGGCACCTACACCGCGAAGCTCACCGTCACGTACGCCGACGGTCAGACGGTGACGGTGCAGACCACTGTGACGGTGGGCTGCGCGGTGCCCGACGACCGGTCGACGGTGTGGCTCGGCGACACGGACACCGGGGTGCCCAGTCGCACTGTCGGGCAGGGCTGCACGGCCAACGACCTGATCGACGACGAGAGCACCTGGGCCGACCACAACGGTTTCGTCCGGCACGTCACCGCTGTGGCCCGCGCGTTGCAGGACGACGACCTGCTCAACACCCGCGAAGTGGGCACCCTCACCCGCCTGGCCGCCGCGTCGGAGATCGGCCGGGACGGGCACACCGGGTACGAGCCGCTCTTCGACGGCACCGCCGAGTCGCTGCGCGGTTGGCAGCAGGCGCCGTCGGGACAGTTCGGCATCCAGCCGGACGGGTCACTGCGCTCCAGCGGCGGCCTGGGCATGCTCTGGCACACCAAGGAGCTGGGCGACTTCTCGCTGAAGCTCCAGTTCCGGGACATCGCGCCGGGCACCGGCCGGGCCAACACCGGAGTCTTCATCCGGTTCCCGGACCTGCGAACGCCCCTCGACCAGCGGCCACCGGACAGCTGCGGCACGGTCGGGTCGGCGCGGACCTCGCAGGCGTGGATGGCGATCTACTGCGGACACGAGATCCAGATCTACGACGGTGACACCGGTGAGCCGCAGAAGACCGGATCGGTCTACAACTTCGACCCGGTGCCGCTGGCCCAGGCCGGTGTGACGCCGAAGAACGAGTGGAACGACTACGAGATCCGCGCCGTCGGGCAGCACTACACGATGATCCGCAACGGCGTGGTGATCAACGAGTTCGACAACACACCCGGCAAGCAGTCGTCGCGTGCCGGCGACCCGCCGACCGACCTGCGGCAGTTTCTGCGCGGCTTCATCGGCCTGCAGAACCACGGTGACAACGACCTGACCGAGTTCCGCAACATCCGTGCGCGGGAACTCTAGGAGTGACGATGACCCGACGACTGACGGCCGCGCTGGCGACGCTTCTGCTCACGGTGATCCCGTTGGCAGTGGCGCCCGCCTCCGCTGCCCCGCGTGTCGCCGCCGACCAGGTGTTGACCTGGACCGCCGACGACAGCATCACCCAGTACAAGTCCGCGCCCACCACGGCGGTGGCCGGAGCGACCACCATCATCTGGGAGAACAGCGCGGCCACCGGCAACACCACCGGGATGCCGCACACGCTGACCTTCGACACCAGCACCGAGGGCTACAACCACGACGTCACCCTCAACATCCTGGCCAGCCCGTTCGACGCCAACGACGGCCGCCACCAGGCGACAGTGACGCTGACCCCGGGCCGGTACCGGTACTTCTGCTCGATCCCCGGCCACAGCTCGATGGTCGGTGAGTTGGTGGTCACCGACGGCGGTGGCGGTGGCGACACCACCGCGCCGACAGTGACCGCCGCGGTCTCCGGCGACCAGGACCAGGACGGCAACTACCTCGGGGCGGCCACTGTGACAGTGACGGCCACCGACGCCGACTCGGGGGTACAGACCGTCGAGTACCAGGTCGACGACACCAGCTTCCTGCCGTACACCGAGCCGGTGCGGGTGACAGCGATCGGTGACCACGCGGTGCAGTTCCGCGCCACCGACCAGGCCGGCAACACCAGCGCCGTCGGCTCGGTGGCGTTCCGGATCGTCGAGCCGGGGGAGGAGGACACCACCGCGCCGGTGGTCACGGCCGCGCTGGCCGGCGACCGCGACGGCGACGGCAACTACATCGGTACGGCCACCGCCACGGTGACCGCCACCGACAGCGGATCCGGTGTCGCCACCATCGAGTACGCCCTGGACGGGGCCGCCTTCACCGCGTACACCAACCCGATCGTGGTGAACGCGGCCGGAATGCACATGCTGCACTACCGGGCCACCGACGTCGCCGGCAACACGTCGGCCGAGCAGATGTCCCACTTCACAATCGTCGAGCCGCCGGCCGAGGACACCACCCCACCCACTGTCGCCGCCACTGTCGCCGGTGACCGCAACGACGACGGCGGGTACATCGGCGGCGCGACAGTCACCGTCACGGCCACCGACGCCGGGTCCGGCGTGGCGAAGATCGAGTACGCGCTCGACACCGGGGCCTGGACGGCGTACGCCGCTCCGGTCGCCGTCCGCACGCCAGGCACGCACACAGTGCGGTATCGGGCGACCGACACGGCGGGGAACTCCTCCACCGAGCAGTCGACGACGTTCACTGTGGTGGCCGACGGCACCGACAAGTGCCCCGACTCGGACACCCGAGCCACCGTGATCATCGACGGGGGCGACACCGGTGTGGCCAACGTGGACACCGGCGACGGCTGCACCATCAACGACCTGATCGACGAACACGCCGACTACCCCGGCCACGCCGAGTTCGTCCGGCACGTCGAAGCGGTCACCGCCGCGCTCGTGACCGGCGGCACGCTCGACCGGCGGCAGCAGGGCGCCATCGTCCGGGCCGCGGCCCGATCGGACGTCGGCGCATGAGTCCTCGAACCTCACCGACAGGGAGTACCACGATGCCCGGACGTACCGTCGCCAAGCTCGCCACCGTGAGCGCCGTCATCGCGGCCTCGGTGCTGGCCGTGGCGCCCACCGCACACGCCGACCTGGTCACCCACTGCATCGGCACCGGCGGCGCGGTGACAGTGCCCAACGACCTGCTCGTGCCCGCCGGCGAGTCCTGCGCGCTCACCGGCACCACGATCACCGGCAACGTCACCGTCGCGGCCGGCGGCAACCTGGTGGTGACCGGTGGCCGGGTCAGCGGTGAGGTACGTGTCTCCGCCGACGGTTACCTCGACGCGACCGAGACGACAGTCGACGGCCAGGTGGTGCTCGCGGCCGGGGGGTACGGCATCTTCCTGAAGGACGCCCGCACCGGCACCGTCACCGTACGGCCGAAGGGCTCCACGACCATCGACAGCTTCCTGTTCGCAGAGGCGTCGACGGTCACCGGGCACGTCAACGTTGGTGCCGGTGAGGTCCGGCTCGACCGGGGCACCCAGGTGCAGCGCAACCTCAGCAGCACCGGCACCTACTACACCGACCTGCACGACTCGTTCGTCGACGGCACGCTGTCGGTGCTCAACAGCGCCACCGGCAGCGTGGTCTGCGGCAGCGCGGTCCAGGGCCGGGCCACCTTCGCCGGCAACCTGGGCGGCGTGCAGCTCGGCCCGAACGGCGCCCTCGACAGCTGCGCCTCCGGCGGTTACTGGGGTGGGGACGTGAGCGTCACCAGCACCACCGGCGGCGTCACCGTCGACGACAACATCATCAACGGTCAGTTGGCGGTGACGTCCAACGACCCGGCCGCCCAGGTGGCCGCGAACAACCGGATCCGCGGCGGGGTGACCGGCGACCAGGCGGCCACGACCACCAACCGGTCGGCCCGGGTGGCCGGCCCGGACCGGGAGGACGCCGGTGACCAGCGGGCCGAGGTCCGCCGTACCTCGGCGGTGCAGGAGGCCACCGAGGCGGGCGCCGCCCGGCTCTAGCCGATCGACCCCTGACGCTGGGCCGGACGCCATCCAGGCGCCCGGCCCAGCAGCAAGCCGAGGGATTGGGCGGCAGGAAGCAGCTAGCAGCGCCGCGTCAACCGACACGACGGTGATCGATCGGATGTACCGGGTCGCTACCGGTTGTGGTTCCGTGGATGCCGTGGATGCGGAGGTAGCCATCGGGGCCTTGAGCGCGGTCCTCGCTGTTCTGGGGACCGTGGCCGCCTTCCTGCAACTGCGACGGACGCCCGCAGCGGCTGTTTCGACCCCGTCCGCTGCGGCGGTGACGGGCAATCGGGGTTTGGGCGGCCCACTCGTCGTCGGTGACGTTCCGCGTGAGCCGGTGTCGCACATGCGTCGCGAGGAGTTGCTGGCTGAGGTCGTGACGGTGTTGGCGAACAGCGACGTATGTGTGCTGATGGGCGGGCGGGGGGTCGGAAAGACGCATCTCGCGGCCACGCACGTGCGCGACCAACTGTGCGCTGACGTCGCGCGGGTGCTCTGGATCGTGGCGGACGACGTCGCGGCGGTGGTCACATCGTTTGCTGACTTCGCGCGGCAGGCGGGGGCAGTGGACGAGGTTGTCGACACTGAGCCGGCCGCGCGCACCGCACTCCGCTGGCTTGAGAACGAATCGGAGCGATCCGTAGTCGTGTTCGACAATGCGCTCGATGCCGACGCGATCGCCCGATGGATGCCGCAGCGCGGAAACGTCCACGTCCTCATCACGACAACGAACCAGGAGTTCACCGTCTTCGGCGCCACTGTCCACGTGGACGTCCTTACGCCCGCGCAGGCGGTGACCTTTCTCTGCTCGCGAGCGGGCCTCGACGACCCGAGGGCCGCCGCGCTGGTCGCGCGAGAGTTAGGTCAACTGCCGCTCGCACTCGCGCAGGCGGGCGCCGTGATCCGCCGTCATCGGTGGTCGTTCGCCGAGTACCTGGCCGGGTTTCGATCAATGCCACTGAGGTCGCTGCTTCCCCGCGTACCCGGCGACAACTATCCACGCACGCTGGAGGAAGCCACGCTGCTGTCGGTCAGCGAGGTCGAAGACAGCGATCCGAACGGGTTGGTCCGACGTCTCATTGATCTCTTGGCCGTGCTGTCGGACGCGGGAGTTCGTCGCGACCTACTGCGTAATCTGCTCGATGAACCGGCGCGCGTCGACGAGGCGTTGGGCGGGTTGGCGAATGCCTCCGTTGTTGGCTTCGACGTCAACGGCACACGGGTGGCGATGCATCGGCTTACCCGCCAGGTGGTGTTGGCGCGGGCCCGAACGGAGGGGCGAATCCGCGACACGGTCCGGGATGCTCTGATGCTGTTGACCCGTGCCACGGAGGCGCAGCCTGCGCCCGGCGTCGACGTCGTGGACCACATCGCTGAGGTCTGGGCCGAGACGCAGACGGTTCTGGCGAGCGACGGCGAGGACGACGAGATCGCCGCCGAGCTGTTACGGCTGCGGCGGTGGAGTGTCGGACGGCTCACCGGCATGGGGGAGTTCAATCGTGCGGTGGCAGTGGGCCGCATGGTGTTCACCGAGCACCGAGCGCTCGCGCCGTCTGACCACGAAGCCGTTGCCCTGGCGCGACGGGAACTGATCGATGCCTATGTGACCGCCGACCGTGAGAATGAGGCCATCCCCTACGCCGAACAGGCCCTGGCCGATCGTGTACGGCTGGCCGGTCTCGATCACCCGAGCACGGTAGGCGCCCGCAACCTCCTGGGCTACTGCTGCGAGTGCGGGGGTCAACTCGACCGCGCCTTGACCATCCACCGGTACAACCTCGTCGAGAGTATTCGGGTCTGCGGCCCGGACGCGCCTTCCACCATGCGCGCGAGGATCAATCTCGCCAGCACCTACCGCTCGATGGGTGACCTCGCCAGGGCCGTCCCCTTGTTCGAAGAGAACCTCGCGGAGAACGTGCGGGTCTACGGCCCTGACCACAGTTCGACGATCAACGCGCGCGGCGAGCTGGCGCGCATTTATGTGCGGACGGGACGGGCCGCCGAAGGCGTCCGGCTGCATGAGGAGAACGCGGCACTCGGAACCGACCAGCAACGGGCCGACATCCACCTCACCTGGTGGCCTCAGTACCGCGCGGCCGCCTACTCCGCCGCAGGTCGGCACGACGAAGCGATCGGCCAACTTCGTGCTCTTGTGCAGCGTGTGGACGACGTTCTGCCACATGACAACCCGCAGGCGATTCGACTCCGCTTGTTCCTGGCGCGAGCGCTGCTCGCTGGTCGACGCCACACCGAGGCGCTAGCGCTGTTCGAGCGCACGGTCGCAGATCGGGAGCGCGTCCTCGGCGTCGACCACCCGGGGTCACTCAACGCGAGGCGCAACTTCGGCCTGGCTCAGGCAGCCACCGGGCGGCGTCGGTGGGCCCAAGCGATCCTCAGTGCCGTCGTCTCGGACTACACCCGCGTCCTCGGGCCAGAGCACCCGTACACGCGTACCGCTCAAGCGAACATCGCCAGCCTGCCGAAGTCGCGCTGGTTCGCCTGGGGCTGACGGGGGCGGTCGTACTCAGTAGGGAGACAGCCCGGCCCGCGCCTACTCCTGCATGCCTAGCGTGATCGTCAACCCGGGGCCGAGAGACACCGGCCCCGGGTTGACGATCACGCTAGAAGTTACCGGCCGAGTTGCACTTCACGCCCTGGTCGAGGCAGTTGCGCACCCGTGCGGCGAGCGCCTCGTCCTTCCACGCGTTGAAGAAGTCCGCGTGCATGGAGAACGACGTGCCGGACGCGAGGGTGATGCCGTCCGTGTTCGCGCTCAACGGGTAAGAGATCACGAAGGACACCGAGGGGACGGGCACCGGGTGGCTCTTCGGGCACGCACCGGTGTGGTCCCCGTTGGCCATGTGCGCCTTGTGGTCGGGGCTGTCCAGGTGCTTGCCGTCCCAGCAGTCCGGGAAGGTGATCTGCCGGACGATGTTCGCGGTCTTGGCGCAGACCGGGAACGTCTTGTCGGCGCTGCGGCCGATCTCGCCGCCGATGCCGGCGCACCAGAAGTGGTTGCCCTGCTTGTCCGGGGTGTCGACCTGGTTCTTGGCATTACCGGTGATCATTCGTAGACCGAAGGGGAAGGGCTGGGTCTTGCTCGGGTCCTTCAGGCGGGAACCGTAGTAGACGGTCACTTCCTTCGGGTCCACGACCTTGCCGTTCTGGTACATCGTCGGCACCCAGTAGGCGGACTGGTCGTCCGGCGAGTTGCAGGTGGTCGCCTTGGACGCCCGCAGCGATTCGGCGGTCGAGTTGGCGTCGGTCGACTTGTTGCCCCAGAACGTGTGGTTGTGCGAACCGCCCACCAGCTTCGGCAGCACGATCGGGTCGTCGCTGTTGTGGTGGCTGGTCGTACAGCCGACGTTGAATTCGGGAACCTTCACGGGGTTACCGGTCACCGGCTTGGGCTTACGCGCGAAGAACGCCTTCGTCGCGGCGGCCTGCGCGGCGGCGTCGATGGTGATCCAGCCGCCGGATGCGGTGGGCGGGGCGGCGCTGGTCGCCGGCGTTCCCGGCTTGCCGGGCGCGGACGGGGTGGCCGAGGTGCCCGGGGCGCTCGGCGTGGCCGACGGGTCGCCCGGCGCGGTGGCCGTCGGCGCGTCCGGGCCGGGCGAGCCGATGCCGGTGTCGCTGGAGGGGCCGGACGCGCCGGGAGTGCCCGGCGCCTCCTTGCATCCGCCGGCGAGCGCCACGCTCACCAGCAGCAGGGCGGTGACGGAACGACGGTGTCGAGGGGTGGATCGGAGATTTATCAACGGGGGCGCACCTTTCTTCCGAGCACGAAGAATACGAGTCGGCCCCCTGCGCGTTTCCAGGTGAAACGATTAATTCTCCCTTAAATATCGCTCAGCGATTGCCTGGTCAGCTCTGCGGAGCCGCCGCGATGTCGACTCAATCTCAATTCTTTGATTTCTCTCCAAAAACCGTAATCGGCGGCTGCGGCGGCACTCTGCTCTTCTGCCAGGTGCCCCCGACCGCCGTCCCGCTCAACACTTGTCCCGTGCCCTCCGCAGGAAGGTCTCTCTGGACACGACAGTCGTCGAGTCGTGTCCGCGCGGTGCCAGCACCTGGTCCGGCCCGATCCGTGAGAGGTCCGCGAGGGTGAAGTCCACCGGGATGGCGTCGTGGCCGCCTGACCCGCTGACGCTGTAGGTGACGCCCGGCCGGAGTTCGGTGAGTGGCTCGATGTCAACATCGATGCCTGCCTCGGCTGCTGGGATGTCGACAGCGTCGGCGACCTCCCAGCCTTCCGGCGGCTGACCCAACAGAGCGACCTCCACGGCCTCACTCGTGGGTCGGCCGCTGACGCGCCAACGGATGTGTGGTCGATTGCCCGTCTCGTCCTGGTGGTCGTTCTCGTAAACGCTGAGCTGCGCGAAACTGCCGCCGCAGGGGACCAGGACGCCGACCGGCCGACCATCCTGGACGGCGAGAGCGACCACTGGCTCATCCGGTGGGGTGCAGGCGGTCACGACGAGGAGGGGAAGCGATAGCAGAATCCATGAACGTCGTCTTCTGCGCATGTCGGCCAGCATTCCACGGCGGCGTCACACTTCGATGCCCCGAGGATCACGAAAGGGGAAGCGCAACCGACGCGCGCTGTGCCGAACGTTCCCACCTTCGTTGCGTGATTTCCGGAAACAGCGCAGGGCGCCGGCGCCGCGGAGAGAATTGCCGCCACGGAGCACACGGAAGCCGGGGGACGTTGCATGGGTTTACGAAGGCGCATGGCGCTCGTGGCGGTGACCGTCGCGGCGACACCGCTGGTCCTCGGCGGGTGCACCACCGAGCGGAAGCCCGTCACACGCCCCGCCGAGCGGGTGGTGCCATCGCCCGAACTGACCCTCACGCCCGCCGACCTGTCCCGGAATGTGCCGCTCAGCGCCGAGGTGGTTCCGCTCGTCACGGGCGGGAAGATCACCGCCGTGCGCATCGTCGACGACGCGGGCACGTTGGTCCGGGCGGAGCCACGCGCGGACGGCTCGGCCTGGGTGCCGACCGCTCCGCTGCGGCCGCAGCGCACCTACACCGCGGCGGTGACCGCCACCGGCGACTCCGGGCGGACCACCACCCGCACCACCACCTTCACCACCGCGGCGGCGTCGACGAAGCCGCAGGTGACCAGCACCCTCTACTTCGCCGACAAGCAGACGTACGGCACGGCCATGCCGGTGACCATCGGTTTCGATCCGCCCATCGCCAGGGCGGCCCGCGCCGACGTGCAGCGTCGGTTGTTCGTCACCACCAACCCGCCTCAGCCGGGCGCCTGGTCCTGGGTGGACGACGGCAGCCAGGTCTTCTACCGGGCTCCCAACTTCTGGCGGCCCGGCACGACCATCAGTGTCCGGGCCGGCCTGGCGGGTCTGCCGATCGGCAGGAACCACATCGGTGACGCCGACCGCACGGCGACGTCCCGGATCGGACGGCAGGTGGCGCTCGAAGTCGACAACGCCACCAAGCAGATGCGCGTGCTGCGGGACGGCAAGCTGATCCGCAAGATCCCGGTCAGCCTCGGCAAGCGCAGCACCCCCACGTCCAGCGGCAAGATGGTGATCATGGAGAAGCACCAGTACACCACGTTCGACACGCGCGGCGAGCCGAACGGCGGCTACGTGGTGAACGTCGAGGACGCGCAACGGCTCACCTGGGGCGGCGAGTTCATCCACGGGGCGCCCTGGTCGGTGTCGGATCAGGGACACCGCAACGTCTCGCACGGCTGCACGAACATCTCGGCGGCCAACGCCGACTGGCTGATGGGCGTCACCCAGGTCGGTGATCTGGTCACCTTTACCGGCACCGAGGTCCGGCTCCAGCCGGGCAACGGCTGGACGGCCTGGAACACCAGTTGGGGCCAGTTCGTCAAGGGCAGCGCGCTGCCCGTACCCGCGGATCTCCGCCCGGCCCCGGCGTCGGCGCCACCCGCGCGTGCGGTTGCCGGTGGCGTACCGACGCCGGGTCCGTCCGCCTCCGGAGGCTGAACCACCGGCTGCCCGGCAGGCTCTCGCCGCTTGCCCGGCGGCCCTACCCTCCGGGCCATGACGTACGAGCCGATGATGGTTCCCGCTCCGAGGCCCAACCGGACACTTCGTACGGTCCTGATCGTCGTCGGCGCCCTACTGGCGTTGTGCTGCGTGGTTGGCACCTGCGTCGGCCTCTGGCTCTACCGCTCGGTCAAGGACACCGTCGAACCGGCCAAGGTGGCCGCGACGGCCTACCTCGACGACGTGCAGGCCGGCAACTACGCGGGCGCGTACGGGCGGCTGTGCGACCGGGTGCGCGACACCATGCCGCAGGAGGACTTCGCCCGGATCCAGAGCGCGCAGTTGAAGATCAGCAGTTACGAGATCACCGGCGTGAACGTCAACAACTACAACGGGCGGGTCACCGGGACCGTCCAGGTCGAGATTGTCCAGGAGGCCACCGGTGCGAGGTTCACGCAGGGGGTGGCGCTGGTCAAGGAGGACGGCGACTGGCGCGTCTGCCAGTGAGTCAGTGTGCCGTCGCGGCACGGAAGTCGCCCGGGTCGTCGGTCCCTGGCCGGTGAGTTACGGTAAAACCTGACGCGCACGTGAGGGAAGAGGCTGTGTGGCTGGCGTCACCGGCCGGGGGAGGGGTCCATGCGGATCGGGGAACTCGCCACGAAGACCGGGGTGTCGGTACGAGCCCTGCGCTACTACGAGGAGCAGGGCCTCCTGGCTGCCGCACGAAGCAGTGGCGGCCAGCGCCACTACCTCGACGACGCGGTCGATCGGGTGTATCTGATCCAGATGCTGTACGCCGCCGGCCTGTCGAGTCGAACCATCCTGGACCTGCTGCCCTGCGTCGACGCGAAGGTCAACACACCGCAGTCGCGGGCCATGCTGCGCGCCGAGCGCGACCGCATCGATCGGCAGATCGCCCAACTCCGGCAGGCGCGCAAGCGGCTCGACGAGGTCATCACGCTCAGCGAGAGCCCGGCCAGCGGTTGCACCCGAGCGGACACCGACGCCGCTGTGGCGTAGCGACGCGGCGAGTCCCCGTCGCCGACGGCGGGACCGGTGATGCCGGAGCGTCTGCGATCGCCGGCCTACGGTGCGTGCATGATCTGATCTCGCGGCGATCGGTGGCAGCTCAGCAGGGCGGCGCTCGGCGTGTCGAGCTGCTCAGCTGCCAACGATCAAGGAATGAGCCAGCTCCGGGATGCCGTAGTGCTGGTCGAGGACCTGCATGGCGGCGCCTGCGGCGATCACGTCCGCGCCGAGACTGGACAGGGCCACCTCGGTGCTGAGCCAGGCCGCGCGTCGGGCGTCCGCCCCGACGGCCTCGGTGACCGCCGCGAGATAGGTCTGCGGATGCCGGAGGAGGTCCGCGCCCGCCAGCACCACGTGGGCGAGGTCGAGGGTCTGGAGCAGGTTGACGACGCCGACGGCCAGCACGCGGGCGGCGTGCGCGATGTCTCCGGCCTCGGCGGCGCGGTGGTGAACGATCTCCAGGCAGCCGTGCCGGCCGCAGACGCAGCGGGGCCCGGTGAGGTCGACGACCGTGTGGCCGAACTCGCCAGCGTTGGTGTGCGCTCCCCGGCGGGCCGCGCCGCCCAGCCAGAAGCCTCCGCCGATGCCGGACTCGACCATGATGAGGGCTGCGTCGCCGAACGTCGCGCCGTGCCGCCAGGCCTCCGCCGTGATGCCCGCGGTGACGTCCTTGTCCAGGTGGACGGGGAGGCCCAGGTGCTTCTCGGCGATCTCGCGCAGCGGTACGTCGTGCCAGTGCCGCAGGCCGTGGGCGTCCCGGACCAGACCGTTGGCGTGGTCGAGTGGGCCGATCATGCCGATGCCCAGCCCGGTGAGCCGGCTGCGCAGGTCGCCGATGCCGGCCATCGTGTCGATGCCGACGCTCAGGGCGTCGAGGAGCTGCTCCGGGGTGAAGTCGCGGGGCAGTGGGCTGACCGCCGAGTGGTGCACGGTGCCGGCCAGATCGACCAGGACGAGCCGCAGCGTGCGTCGGGCCACGTGGGCGCCGATCGCGTACCGGCTGTCCGGGACGAGTTCGTAGACGATCGCGGGCTTGCCGATGCCCGGACGCCGGACGCCGGCGGGGCGGATCAGGCCGTCGGCGGTCAGCCGGGCGATGACCTTGGAGACCGCCTGTGGTGTCAGACCGGTGGCCTGGACCACCGTCGAACGCTCGAACGTGCGGGCCGTGCGCCCCACCGCCATGACCAAGGCCTGGTTGTAGCCGCGGAGGAAGGTGACGTCGGCAGTGACGCGAGTCATCTCACCACCCTATTACGCAACGCTGTTGCTAAATTTTTTCGGTGATCGAGTTGAGTAGAGGTCGACGGTTGGCGGCGCTGGCCGCTCTGGCACTGGGCGGCGTCGCGGTCGGCCTGACCGAGTTCGTGGCGATGGGGCTGCTGCCCGACATCGCCCGCGGTCTGCTCCCGAACGAGTACGCGCAGTCGTCGTCGGACGCTGTCGCCCGGGCAGGCTGGATGATCACCGCGTACGCGCTCGGCGTGGTCGTCGGCGCGCCGCTGATCGCCGCGTTGAGCGCGCGCCTGCCCCGCAAGAAGCTCGTCCTCGGGCTGCTCGTGTTGTTCGCCGTCGGCACTGTCGCGTCCGCGCTCGCCCCCACCTTCGACCTGGTGCTGGTGGCCCGGTTCGCGGCGGCGCTGCCGCACGGCGCGTACTTCGGTGCGGCCGGTCTGCTCGCGGCGACCCTGATGGGCCCCGGTAACGAGGCCCGTGGTTTCGCCACAGTGCTCGGCGGTCTGACAGTGAGCAACCTGGTCGGCGTACCCCTCATCACGCGACTGGGGCAGGCGGTCGACTGGCGGGTCGCGTACCTGGTCATCGCCGGTTTCTTCGTGCTCACCCTGCTGGCGGTGCTGGCGGTCGTGCCGGAGGTCGCCGCGGCGGTCGACGGCTCGCCGGCCGCCGAGTTGCGGGCGCTGCGGACCTCGCAGGTCTGGCTGGTCGCCGCGACCGGCGCTGTCGGTTTCGCCGGCTTCTTCGCGGTGAACACCTACATCGCGCCGGTCACCACCGACGTCACCGGCCTCTCCGCCGCGACGGTGCCGTGGACGTTGGTCGCTGTGGGTCTCGGGATGACCGTCGGCAACGCCCTGGGCGGCTGGCTGGCGGACCGTGACCTCCAGCGGAGCATGGTCATCGGCTTCGTGGCGATGATCGTGAGCATCGCCGTGTTCAGCCTCGTGGCGTCGACCCGCGTCGGTCTGTTCGTGGGCGCGTTCCTGGTCGGTGCGACAAGTCTCTATCTCGGTCCGGTCCTACAGGCGCGCCTGATCACCGTCGCCCCGGGAGCGCAACTGATGGGCGCGGCGGTCAACCAGTCGGCCATGAACATCGCGAACAGCCTGGGCGCTGCGCTGGGCAGCGTCGCCATCGCCGCCGGATTCGGTTACCTCGCGCCGGCCCGGGTGGGCGTCGTCCTGGCGGTCGTCGGGTTGATCCTGGGGCTGGTCAGCTTCGCCGTCGGGCGACGGGTGCGCGAGCGGGTCCCGGCCACCGTCTGACGAGTTGCGCGCGCGGCCCGACCACCGTCTCGACCTGCGGTGGCCGGGCCGTCCGCGAGACGCGGTCAGAAGTCGTCCACGCTGACCGTCACCCGGTCGGTGCTCGATCTCCAGTTGGGCACGTTGATCACCTCGTAGCCGCCGCCGCGTTGGCCCACGGTGATCCGTACCAGGCCGAGGTGTGCCGGCGTCGCCGGGATGAAGACGTCCATGCCGGTGATGAAGGTCTGACTGAAGAACTCCGGCAACGGGGCCGACAGGTCCGTGACGCCGTCGCTGCCGTCGTCGAAGGCGAAGATGCCGATCGTCCGCTTGACGCGCGGGGTGTTCGCCGCGTTCAGGACATCCCTGCCGTTGATCCAGAGGTGGTCGCCGGCGTCGCCCTGGTCGCCCCACCACTCCTTCTGCCGTTGGATCGTGAGCGCCGTGTGCCGGTCGCTGGTCTCGACCAGGCCGCTGAGGCCCTCGCCCGGCTCGCTGGTCGCGAGGCGTACGAACGAGGTTGAGCGGAGAAACGGCTGGAAGTAGAAGTGGTGCGTCGCGGTGCCCTGGCGGACGATGGCGAACTCGTAGCGGGCCGTGGCGAGCACCGGGAGGGGGCCGAACGAGCCGTCGCCGCCGAGTGACAGCCGATGCGCGGGCCGGTGTGACAGTCGGCCGCCGGTCAGCGGGCTGACCGGGTAGACCTCGAGGGTCGCGCCGGTGACACCGACGTTGCTCGGGAAGAGCACGGCGCGGCCGGAGACCCGGGCGGCACCGAAGAGTTGCGGCACGATCCGCGTCGTGTGGGGCGCGCTGCCCCGAAGGAAGCCGAAGATCTCGGTGAACGACTCCGCCGACGACACCGTCTGGGTGTGCGACTGGTCCGGCAGGCGCACGTTTGTCGCGCCGACGACGGCGCGGGCCGGGTCACCCTCGCCCCAGATCGCCAGTGTGGGCACACCTCCCGGCGGGGAGGTCGCGGTGCGCCCGTCCAGGTTGACGTAGTGCGCGACCCGGGCGGCACGCTCCGGCGAACTGTTGAGATAGCCCTGCGAGACGAAGGTGCCCAGCGAGTGCGCGACGAGGTCGACCCGGTCCGCGCCGGTGGCCGCCAGCAGGCGGGAGATTCGTGCGTCGAGTCCCGCGTACACCTGGGGCAGGATCGTCGCGATGTTCGGGGAGTCGTACTCGTGGGCTTCGATGATGTCGATCGGGTACCCGTTGCTGGCCAGCCGTTTGGTCTGGGTCTCGAACTGCGCCGCCGATCCCGCGCTGCCGTGTACGAAGATCACTGGACGGTACGTCGGTGGGGCGGCGGCTTCGGCGCGTGGAACGGCGACGGCGGACAGGCTGGCCGCGAGGGCGACCCCGGCCACCACGGAGAGCAGCCTCCGGCGAGATGTGTGCATCGATCCTCCACCTGGACGGACGAAGTATTTGCACTGCTAGCGCAAGTATCGTGTCAGGGTGGGGCGCGATGGTCCACACCTTCCGGTCAGTTGACCTTTGTGGCGAGCAGGTCGCCGACGGCGGCGCGGACCGGGTCGGGGTTCGACCAACTCCAGTTGGGGTGCGCGCGGTTGGTGAGCAGCGCCAGGACGAGTTTGCGGTCGGGCGCGACCAGGAGCGAGGGGCCGGCGAATCCGGTGTGGCCGAAGGTCCGGGCCGAGGTGAGCTTGCCCATGAACCAGCTCTGGTCGAGGACGACGCCGAGGCCGTGCGCCGAGGTCCGGTTGGGGCGCTCGGGGTCGATGGCGGGTTTGCCGGCGTTGTGGTTGGTGAGCATGCGGCGCACCGTCGCGGCGGCGAGGATCCGCTTGCCCTGGTGGGTGCCCTCGTTGAGGAGCAGCTGACCGATGGCCGCGAGATCGGTCGCGGAGGCGAAGATACCGGCGTGACCGGCGATGCCACCGAGGTGGTTGGCGACGTCGTCGTGGACGACGCCACGGAGCAGCCCTCGGGACGAGCGGGCATCGGTGGCGACCAGTCGGCTGGCCTTCGCGGCGGCCGACAGCCAGCTGTTCGGGTTGAAGCCGGTGTCGCGCAGGCCGAGCGGGTCGGTCAGGTTGCTCTTGAGCGCCTGGTCGAGCCGCTGGCCGGTGACCTTCTCGACGATCTTGCCGGCGACCATGAGCCCGACGCTGGAATAGCGGAACGTGTTGCCCGGCACGGCGCCGGAGACCAGCGGCGTGGTGAGCACGGCGTTCCAGCGGGCCGCGTTGTCGGGCAGACCGGTGACCTTGGCGCCGACGGGAAGGCCGCTGGTGTGGGTGAGCAGCATCTCGACCGTGACCTGCTCCTTGCCGGTGCCGGTGAAGGCGGGCAGGTAGTCGCGTACCGGGGCGCCGAGGTCGACACGCCCCTTGTCGACCTGCTGCAACAGCAGGATGGCCGTGTACACCTTGGTGACCGAGGCGAGGTCGAAGATGGAGTCCGGTCGCATCGCGATGCGCTGGTTCACCGCGAGCAGCTTCGGGCCCGCTTCATAACGCAGCGCCTCACCGACAGCGGTGCGCACCGTCACCCTTCCGCCCACCAGGACGAGAGCGACAGCACCGGGGAAACCCTTGTGTTGCACGGTCTGCGGGGTCGCGGGCAGGTGTCGCCGGAGCAGAGCGGTCACGTCCTGCGCGTAGCGGGCCTGACGCACTGGTGGGTTGCCGCCGACCCCTGCGTCCGGTGCCCTGGGCGGCGACCCGGGGTCTTCCGCCGCACCAAATCCGACCCGGCTGCCGCTGGCGCCCTTCCCGGTCGCCGCGTCGCCAGGGCCGGCCGAACCGGGGTTCGGCGCTCCGTTGTCGCGGCAACCGGCGAGAGCGGAGGTCGCGGCGGCCAGGCCGGCCCCGAGCAGAGTACGACGCGCAACGGGCATGTCGGAGATCGTGACAGCCGGCCCGACAACGTGCCACCTGACCCGTCCGAACGTCGGCTTCGTCCGACCTATTGGCCAACAGGTGGTCATCTGGCGGACACAGCCGGTTGCCATTCAGGCGGTTGTGCGACGATCGGCGGGCATCACGTCGACCGACCGTCCACCGGTCTGTCCGCGCACGGTCGCGGACAGTAACCGGGGAGGGCACACACCTCGTTACCCCCTTGGAGAGCACGATGTCCCTCTCCCCGTCCCGGGTCTTCGCAGAGCTGAACGCGACTCGACCCCCTGACCAGCCGTCCCCGACGATGGGCACCGCCGTCGTTGTCGGCGGAAGTGTCGCCGGTCTGCTGGCCGCGCGGGTGCTGTCCGACCACGCTGACACCGTCGTCATCATCGATCGGGACGACCCGCAGGTGGCCGGCGCGCGGCCCGGCGTACCCCAGGGGACACAGCTGCACGCGCTGCTGCCCGGCGGCCTCTTCCAACTGGAGCGGCTGTTTCCCGGATTCCGCGACGAGGCACTGGCGCGCGGAGCGATCGAGGCGCCGCCCGCGGCCCGGCGCAACTACCTCGACGGGCGGCTGAAGGTCGTCGTCCCCGACGACGCCGACAGTCTGGCGGGCAGTCGGCCGCTGCTGGAGGGCCTGATCCGTCAGCAGGTGCTCCGACTGCCCAACGTCAAGACGATCACCGCCCGCGCCACCGGCCTCGTGTTCGACGGCACCGCGGTCACCGGGGTCCGCTGTGAGGTCGGCGGGGTGCCCGGTGTCGAACGCGCCGACCTCGTGGTGGACGCCATGGGGCGGTCCAGCCGACTCTCGGACTGGCTGGAGCAGGCCGACTGGGACCGGCCGGTCACCCGGCGGATGACAGTGCACCTCAACTACGCGACAGCCCTGTTCCGCCGTCCGGACGTCACCCCGGCCTCGACTGTCGTGCTGGCTTTGAACACGCCGAGGATGGCGATGGACGTGGCCGGAGCCGCGTTCTTCGCGATCGAGGACGGCCGGTGGATGGCCATGATGGCCGGTTACGGCGACGACCGTCCGGGGCGTACCGCGGCGGACTTCGTCCGCCGCCTGCGCGAGCAGTTCCCACCGGAGTTCGGCGAGGTCGCCGACCAGGAAATGATCGGCGACGTCCAGACCTACCACCATGCCGACAGTCGGCGACGGGACTTCCACGCGCTCAAGCGGTTCCCGGCCGGCCTGATCAGCGTCGGTGACGCCGTAGCCTCGTTCAACCCGGTCTACGGGCAGGGCATGACGGCGGCGGCCCTGCACGCGGCCTGCCTGTCGACGTACCTTCGGTCCGGCCCGGACCTGAGGGCGCCCGCGCGCCACTACCTCGCGCTACAGAAGGTGGTGGTCGACGCCGCCTGGTCGCTCTCCACCTCGGCGGACCTGGCGTTGCCCCACGTCGACGGGCCCTACCCGCGCGGCTACCGGTTCTCCCGGTGGGCCAGCGGCCAGGTCATCGCCGCGACCGTGACGGACGTGGCGACCGCGCGGCGGTTCAACGACGTCGTCTCCATGCGCGAGCACCCGCACTCGCTGGCCCGCCCCGGCGTGCTCCTGGGCGCCCTGCGCGCCAACCGACGCGCCCGCTGAGCGAGTGACCCGGCGGCCTCGCCAGCGAGGCCGCCGGGCACCCTCTAGCGAGGGAGCTTGCGGAGGATGTCGACCACGAAACGGTGGTCGTCCAGCTGCGGCAGCCCGGAGACACCGACCCAGCCCACCACGCCAGTGCCGCGTACGCGCAGGGGCACCGCGCCCCCGGCGGCCGCGTACCGCGAGGCCGGCAGGCCGAACCGCTCGGCCAGCGTCACCTGCTTGTCCTGGCACAGCCGGGCCATGTAGAGCGAGGAGTGCTCGAACCGCATCACCACCCGCCCCTTGCGGCGCAGCCACGCGTCGTTGTCCGCCGTCGACCCCGGCAGGCCACAGTGGAACAGCTGCCGCCCGGCCCGCCACACGCCCACCGAGACCGGCAGCCGCTGCTCGGTCGCGGCGGTGACGGCGAGCATCCCCAGCTCGTACGCGTCGGTCTCGGACAGGCCCGCGAGCTCCAGCTCGTTTTCCTCGCGCAGCAGATCGTCCAGCGTCGGCCACGATTCACGGTCAGCTGACATGTTCTTCTCCTCTATGGTGCGGGCGATCATCCTCGTCGTGCGGGGCGATCACCAGGCGCAGGGCGCGTAGTCCTTCAGGAAGCAGCCGTACAGGTCCTCGCCCAGCTCGCCGCGGACGATCGGGTCGTACACCCGGGCCGCGCCGTCGACCAGGTCCAGTGGGGCGTGGAAGCCCTCGTCGGCCAGTCGCATCTTCGTCGGGTGGGGGCGTTCGTCGGTGATCCAGCCGGTGTCGACGCTGGTCATCAGGATGCCGTCGGTCAACATCTCCTCGGCGCTGGTGCGGGTCAGCATGTTCAGCGCAGCCTTGGCCATGTTGGTGTGCGGGTGCCCCGGCCCCTTGTAACCGCGGCCGAACTGGCCCTCCATCGCCGACACGTTCACCACGTACTTGCGGCGGGCCGACGCGGCGGCCATCACCGGGCGCAACCGGCTGACCAGCACGAACGGCGCGGTGACGTTGCACAGCTGCACTTCGAGCAGCTCGACCGGGTCGACCTCCTGCACCCGCTGGACCCAGCTGTTGACCGAGTCGAGGTCGGGCACGAGACCTCCGGCGTCGATGGCCGTGGACGCCGCGATCCGTTCCGGCGAGGCCGAGCCGCTGGTCAGTGCCAGCGCGGTGAGCGCGTGCGGGGTGAGCGCTGTCGACTGTGGCCCGGCGGTCAGGCTGCCCACCGGGCCGCCCTGCCCGTCCGGCTTGGCGAACGTGATCAGCTCCGGCAGCGGGCCGTCCGGCAGGGCCGCGGCCTCGGCGGCGATGAGCTGCGCGTACGCCCCGGGGGACCGGCGGACGGTCTGCGCCGCGTTGTTGATCAGGATGTCGAGAGGGCCCTGGCTGCTGACGTCGTCAGCGAGGGCGATCACCTGGGCGGGGTCGCGCAGGTCGATCCCGACGATGCGCAGCCGGTGCAGCCAGTCCGCGCTGTCGGGCATCGCGGCGAAACGGCGGACCGCGTCGTGCGGGAACCGGGTCGTCACCGTCGTGTGCGCGCCGTCGCGCAGCAGCCGCAGCGCGATGTACATGCCGATCTTGGCCCGGCCGCCGGTGAGCAGCGCACGCCGGCCGGTCAGGTCGGTGCGGGCGTCGCGGCGCTCCCGGTTCAGCGCGGCGCAGGACGGGCAGAGCTGGTGGTAGAAGGCGTCCACCTCGCGGTAGCGCTGCTTGCAGACGTAACAGCCGCGCGGGTTGTGCAGGAAGCCCGCCGTCTCGCCCGCCGCTGACGACGCGAGCGGAATGCCCTGCGTCTCGTCGTCGATCCGCCCCGGAGCGCCGGTGGCGGTGGCCTCCGTCACTGCGCGATCGGCGGCGAGGATGGCGTCCCGCCGCTCCTCCCGCCGCCGCTGCTTGATCACCTTGTAGAGCCGGGCGGTGGCCCGCTGCACCTGCACCACGTCGGGGTGGTCGGAGGGCAGCGCCTCCAACGCCTCGAAGACGCTGAGGCAGGCCTCCAGCCGGCTTCGGTCAATACCCTCTTGACCGTTTTCGGTAATGTTGTCCACCGTCATGCGTCGTTGTCTCGTCCCGTATCCCGTGCCGGCTCCAGCCGGCCCGCCCCAAGTCCGACCCGAAACGGTACGCGCCTTACGGCCTCCGACGCACCTCGCGGCCGTCCGGCGTGGTGCGCCTCGCGGCGCTGTCAGTCGGCGTCGGCGTGACCGAGCCGCCAGTAGCCCATGAAGGCCACTGCCCGCCGGTCCATTCCCCGCTCGGCGACCAGGTGCCGGCTCAGGTTACGGATGACGCCGGCCTCCCCGGCCAGCCACGCGTAGAGCGGTGCCGAGGCCACCTGCTCGGGCACCTCCCACAGGATCTCGGTGTCCACGTCCACGTCGGGCACGGGTTGGGCTGCCGCCGACGCGCCGGGGGCCAGCAGTTCCCCGGCCGCCGCGACGACGGCGGGCACCAGCCGGCTGCCGTACCCGTCGGCGCCCCGGGCCAGCCAGCGGACCTCGACGCCCGGCGGCGCGACCAGCGGCAACACGTCGGCGGCGTCGGGCACCTCCAGCACGACAGTGCCCCGGGCGTCGAGGGGGAGCCGCTCGCAGATGCTGCTGATCGCCGGCACGGCGGTCTCGTCCCCGGCCAGCAGCAGCGTGCCGCCGGTGGACTGTCGAAACTCGACTCCGCCGTGGTTGCCGTCGAAGCCGGCATCCGGCCCGACCAGGGCGATCTCGTCGCCGACGGCAGCCCGTCGAGCCCAGCGCGTCGCCGGGCCACTGTCGCCGTGCAGCACCAGGTCGACGTCGACCTCGGCCAGGTGCGGGCGGACCGCCCGCACGGTGTAGGTACGAATCGGGTTGCGCAGATGCTCGGGCAGGGCCCGCCACGTCGCGTACCAGTCCGCGCCGTCCGGCAGGGTCGCCCGGTCCTGACCGGGCAGCGGAAGCGCCAGTTTGATCCGCTGGTCGTACCCGTTGTCGGCGAAGCGGTCCAGGTCCGCCCCGGTGAAGGTCACCCGGGTGAAGGACGGGCTCAGTCGGCGTACCGCGCGGACGGTGACGGCGAACACGCGCCACGGGGCGATGGGCAGGGTCTCGGTCATGGTGCCTCTCTCGGCTCGGGCCGGCTCTACCGGGTGGTGCTCGCCACGGCGCGGGAGCGCCACAGCAGCCAGACGAAGTACGGAGTGCCGATCATGGCGGTGACCAGGCCGGCGGGGATCTGGGCCGGAGCGATGACCGTCCGACCGAGGGTGTCGGCGATGCTGACCAGCGCCGCGCCGAGCAGGGCGGCCACCGGGAGCACCCGGGAGTGCCGCCCGCCGACGAGCGCCCGCGCGGCGTGCGGGGCGACCAGACCGACGAAGCCGATGACCCCGACGGCCGAGACGGCGGTGGAGGTGAGCAGCGCCGCCGCGCCGAGCGCGATCAACCGGGTGCGTTCCAGCCGAACGCCCAGCACCCGGGGGGTGTCGTCGTCCAGCGCCATCAGGTCGAGTTCCCGGCGGGCGGCGACCACTGCCGGGGTGAGCACCAGCAGGGCGATCAGCACCGGCAGCACCTGGGTGGGCATCCGACCGTAGGTGGAGCCGGACAGCCAGGTCAACGCCTTCCCGGTGTTCCACGGATCGAAGGCGACGACCAGGTAGGTGATGACAGCCATGCCGCCCTGCCAGGCGCCGAAACCGATCAGCACCAGTCGGTCGGAGCTCAGTCCGCCGCGCCAGGCCAGGCCGTAGACCAGGGCGAACGCCACCATCGCGCCGAGCCCGGCGACGCCGGAGACGGCCCACACCCCGGCCAGCGGCACGAAGGTGAGCAGGGAGACCGCGCCGAGCCCGGCGCCGGCGGTGATGCCGAGGATGCCGGGTTCGGCCAGCGGATTGCGGCAGACCGCCTGCACCGTGGTGCCGGCGACCGCGAGCGCCGCGCCGGCCAGGACCGCCGCGGCGACGCGCGGCCACCGCTGGTCCAGCACGAAGGTGTACGCGGGCCCGGTGGTGCCGTTGACCCAGTTGACCACGTCACCGAGCAGCACCCAGGTGTCACCGGCGAGCATGCCGACCGCCACGGCGCAGACGGTCAGGACTGCGGTGGTGGCGACGACGCCGCGGTGGAAGGCGGCGGAGCGGACGGCCGCGTGCCCGCCGGGCGGACGGCGGGTGGGTCCGGCGTCGCGGTGCCGGCGGGCCAGCCAGATGAGGATCGCCGCGCCGAACAGGGTGGTGACCACACCGGTGGGGATGTCGACCCCGGCCTGCCCGCCCATCACGGCCCGCAGCAGCACGTCGGAGCCGAGCACGATGATGACTCCGGCGATGCCGGACAACGGCAGCAGGATGCGGTGCCGGTGCACGCCCGGCACCACTGGGGCGAGCAGCCGGACGATCACCGGTGCGCACAGGCCGACGAAGCCGACCGGGCCGGTGAGGGTGACGGCCGCGGCGGAGAGCAGCACGGCCAGCACCATGACGGTGAGCCGGGTACGTCGCACGTCGAGGCCGAGCACTGTGGCGGTGTCGTCGCCGAGGGCGAGGATGTCGAGGCGGTGCCCGAGCAGCACGAGCACGACGGCGGCGCCGACGATCACCGGAGCGAGTTGGGTCAGCGCGGTCAGGTCGCTCTGCACCAACGAGCCATTCCCCCAGGCGAACAACCCGATGGTGGCCTGCTCGAACAGGAGTAGCAGCAGGGTGGTCACCGAGCCGAGCGCCAGCGCGGTCGCCGAGCCGGCGAGGATCAGCCGGGTGGTGCCGGCCTGCCCACCGGAGGACATCGCCATCACCAGGCCGGCGGCGGCCAGCCCGCCGCAGAAGGCGAGACCGCCGGCGGGCAGCGCGGGCAGCGAGACGCCGAACGCGGCGACGGCGACGATCGCCAGGTGGGCGCCCGCGTTGACCGCGAGGGTGTCGGGGGAGGCGAGCGGGTTGCGGGCGATCGACTGCAACGCCGCCCCGGCGAACCCGAGCGCCACGCCGATGGCCAGCCCGGCGAGCAGCCGGGGCAGCCGGGACGCGATCAGGACGCGGGCCGCCTCGTCGTCGGCGCCGGTGGCGAGCCGCAGCAGGTCGAGGGCGCCGACGTTCGAGGTGCCCTGGGTGAGGTGCACCGCGCCGACCACGAGCAGCAGCAGGATCGCGGCGACGAAGACGCCGGCGACGCGGGGCACGGCCAGGCGTCCGCCCGGAGCTGGTTGGGTGGCCGGCTCCGGGCGTGGGGGCGCGATCAGCACGCTCACACCGTGTACGTCTTGACGAGCTCGTCGATGTACTGCTTGCCCGAGAGCGGACCGCCGAAGGTCCAGATGCCGTTGGGCATCTTGTGCAGGTTGCCCTTCTGCACGAAGGGCAGCGACTTCCAGATGGCGTTGCCGGCGAGACCGTCGGCGAACACGTCGTCGCCGTCGGAGGCGTTGTAGAAGAGGTGCATGTTCGGGTTCTTGAGGACCGTCATGCCCTCGACGTCGGTCTGGCCCAGGCCCCACACCTCATCGGTCTTGCCGGTCCAGGCGTTGGTGAGGCCGAGCTGAATGCCGATCTGGGAGACCAGCGCGCCCTTGCCGAACATCCGGATGCTGACGGTGCTGCCCTCCTTCCAGCCGTCGGCGATGGCGAACGGTCGGCCGGCGGCACCCGCGTCGGCGATCTTCTTCTTGCCGTCGGCGATGGCCGCGTCGAAGTCGGCGAGCAACTTTTCCGCCTCGGTGGTCTTGCCGACCGCCTTCGCGATCATGTTGAGGTCGGTGCGCATCCGGCCGAGGTTGTCGGTGGCGTCACTGCCCTTGGCGACCACCACCGGCACGAACTTCTCGAGCTGACTGACCATGTTGGCGCCCCGGTCGTCCTCCATCACGACGAGGTCGGGCTGGAGGGCGACGATCGCGTCGACGCTGGGCTCGCCGCGTGCGCCGACGTCCTTGACGCTCGGGTCGAGCTTCGCGGAGGTGACCCAGGTGCCGTAGCCCTTGGGGTCGGCGACACCGACGGGCATGACGCCCAGGCTGACCAGCAACTCGGTCTCGCCCCACTCAAGCCCGACGACCTTGGTCGCCGGCGCCTTGAGGGTGATCTCCTTGCCCCGGCTGTCGGTGACGGTGACCGGGCCGCCGACCGCCGAGGCGGAGGTGTCGGGGGTCGCGGCGTTCTCGGTGGTGCCGCAGGCGCCGAGCGTCAGCGCGGCCGCGACGGCGATGAGGGCGGTGAAACGGGTACGGGTCATGACGGTCTTTCTCTGCTGTGGATGGGGGTGGTTCAGACCAGGGCGCGGATCTGGTGCCGCCCGACGGGGCGGGTGGTGACCAGCCCGCTGATCGGATCGGTGGTCACCTCGATGCGGATCCCGTAGGTCTCGGTGAGGGCGTTCTCGGTGAACACCGTTGCCGGGGTGCCGGTGGCGCGGACCCGGCCCTGCTGCAACAGGACCACCTCGTCCGCCACGGCGGCTGCCTGGTTGAGGTCGTGCAGCACGACGCCGACGGCGACGCCGTGATCGTCCGCGAGGTCACGGACCAGGTCGAGGATCTCCACCTGGTAGCGCAGGTCGAGGAACGTGGTGGGTTCGTCGAGGAGCAGGACCGGGGTGTCCTGGGCGAGGCAGGTGGCCAACCAGACCCGCTGCAACTCGCCTCCGGAGAGTTCGTCGACGGGACGGTCGGCCATCGCGGCGACGCCGGTGACGTCCATGGCGCGTGCGATGGCGGCGGGACCGTCCGGATCCTCGGTGCGCCAGCGCCCCCGGTAGGGGTGGCGGCCGTAGCCGACGACGTCGCGGACGGTGACGCCGCTGGGCACCGGCCGGCTCTGGGCGAGCAGTGTGACCCGCCGGGCGAACTCCCGGGCCGCGAGGCTGGCGGCCGTGACGCCGTCGGCGAGGTGCACGATTCCAGCCTCGATCGGGTGCAGCCGGGCCAGAGCCCGGAGCAGGGTGGACTTGCCGCTGCCGTTCGGCCCCACCAGTGCGGTGACGGCACCCGGGCGGAGGTCGATCACCGCATCGTGCACCACCGGCACACCGTGATAGCCCAGCCGGAGGTCGACGCCGGACAGGCTGCGCTCCCCGTTGACCGACGCCAACTCGTTCTGCATGAGGTTAGGCTAACCTAACCGAATGACGGCCTGTCAAGCCGGTCGCGGGGCCTTGACCGGCCTACCGGACCGGTGGTCGTCGGGCCCGAGCGCGCGTGGGGGATGCTGGGTCCGTGCACATCGCGACCCTCGGCCCACTCGCCGTCGACGGCCAGCCCGTTCGGGGTGAGCGGCTCGCGGCGGTGCTCCGCGCGCTCGTCGACGCGCGGGGACGGGCGGTTTCCGTGAGCCTGCTCGTGGACGCCGTCTGGGACGGCGCGCCACCCGACGACGCGACCGGCGCCATCCAGGCGCTCGTGTCCCGGGTGCGCCGTCTCGGGCTGACCGTGGTCGCCATGCCGGGCGGATACCGGCTGCCCGCCGAGGAGATCACCGTCGACGCGGTCGAGGCGCGCGCGCTCGTCGATCAGGCCGGCACAGTGCTCCGGTGCGGCGACCTCCGTGCCGCCCGTGCCCTGGCCGATCAGGCGAGGGCCCTGTTCCCCGAGGTGCCGGAGCTGGTCAGCGCCGAGGACACCCGCCTGTTCGCGGAGGTCGCCGCGCTGCGCGCGCAGGCGGCACTCGCCGGCGTGGGCCCGTTCGACGAGGTCGACCTGGGCCGACTCGTCGCGCGGACACCGCCGGACGAGCCGTCGGCCGCCCTGCTCGTCCGGGTGCTGGCCGCGCAGGGGCGGGAGGCGGAGGCGCTGGAGGTGGTCGAGCGGCTGCGCGCCGACCTGGCCGACCGGTACGGCACCGACCCGTCGCCCGTGATCACCACCGTCCACCTGGCACTGCTGCGCGGCGAACTCACCGCACCGCCCGTCGCGGCGCCGCCCCGGCAACCGGCGCGGATCACGCTGCCCGCCGCGTGGCGCCGTCCCATGGCCGCCCTCGTCGGGCGGGAGCGGGACGTGAAGGCCGTCACCGACGCGCTCGCCGAGACACCTGTCGTGACGATCGTGGCGACCGGCGGGGCGGGCAAGACCCGGCTCGCCGCCGAGGTGGCCAGGCGCACGGCGGCGGGTGGGCGGGCGGTACGCGTGATCGAACTCGCTGGCCTGCGCTCGCCCGACGAGGTACTGCCCACTGTGCTCGCCGCGCTCGGCGGCGCGGACACCACGGCCACCGGCGGCAACCTGGGTCTGGAACGGCGGGTCCTCAGTCCCGAGGAGCGGCTGCGCGCCGTCGCGCCCGATCTGGACGGGCTGGTGGTGCTGGACAACTGCGAACACGTGCTCGACGCGGTGGCCGTCGTCGTCGCGGACCTGGTCGCGGCGGCCTCGCCGGAGGTCGCGGTGCTCGCGACGAGCCGCGCCCCACTGGGCCTGGTCGGCGAGCTGGTGCACCGACTGACCGCGTTGCCCGACGCCGATGCGCTCGCGCTGGTCGAGTCTCGGGCACGGGCCGGCGGCGCCGTACCGACCTGGGACACCGAGCGGGCGCTCGCCCTGTGCCACCGGCTCGACAACCTGCCGTTGGCGCTCGAACTGGCCGCCGCGCGACTGCGGCACATGCCGATCGACGACGTGCTCGCCGGGCTGACCGACCGGTTCGCGCTGCTCGACGACGCCCTGCGCGGCCTGCCCGAGCGGCACGCGAGCCTGTGGGCGCTTGTCGACTGGAGCAGGGAACTGCTCGCCGAGGCCGACCGGGACCTGCTCCAGCGGGTCGCTGTCATTCCCGCGCCGTTCACCGCGGACCTCGCCGCCGCCGTCGCGCAGGCCCCGGACGTCCGTCGCGGCCTGGCGACCCTCGTCGAACAGTCCCTGTTGACCCTGGTCGAGGGGGACGGTCCGCCGCGCTACCGCATGCTCGAAACGGTCCGTGAGTACGGCGAGGCCCGGCTGGACGCGGCCGGCGCCCGGGATCAGGCCATGGCCGGCCTGGTCCGGTGGGCGCGGGAGCAGGCCGTCGCATTGGCCGCCCGCTTCATCGGCCCCGGCCAGGTCGAGGCGCTGCACCGTTGCGCCGCCGAACAGGACAACCTGGTAGCGGGCCTGCGGTGGGCGATGGCAGTGGACGACGAGCCCGCCGCCGTCGACGTCGCAAGGGCGTTGTTTCACCTCTGGTCGGTGCGGGGCCTGCACCTGGAGGTTCTCGCCTGGGCGCGCGGGCTGCTGCACATCGACGACCCACAGCGGCGGCTGCGGTCGGCGATCCTGCGCGGCGCGGCCAGCGGCCGGCCGCTGCCCGACGCCGACCGGCTGGCCTGGACGTGCGTGGTGATCAGCGTGAACGCCGGCGTCAGCGCCGACCTGCGGCCCGCCGTGCTCGCCCGGCGGGCCCTGCGGACGCTCCAGGCCGAACGTCCCGCCGAGGTGTCGCCCCGGCTGACTGCACTCGCGTCGGCGCTGCCCGGCTTCGACGCGTCCGATCTGGAGCAGAGCCTGAAGAGCGCGACCGAGATGGTCGCGCACCCGGACCCGTACGTGCAGGGGCTGGGGCTGTTCGCGCGCGCGGCGGTACGGGAGAACGGCGGCCTGCCGGAGGCGTCGATCGGCGACGCCGAGCAGGCGTACCACCGCTTCGAGGCCGCCGGCGACCACTGGGGCATGGCGATGGCGGCGGGTGCCGTCGGGCAGTTCCTGGTTCCGGGCGGGGATGCCCGGTCGGCCGAGTGGCTGACCCGCAGCGTCCGGCACATGGAGTTGGTCGGCGCCACGCAGGACGCGCGGTCGATCCGGGTCCGGCTGGACGTGCAGCTCGCCCTGGGCGGCGACGCGGACGCGGAGCGGCGACTGGGCGAGACGGCCGCGCTGGGCCAGGCCGAGCAGATGGACGCCGCGCAGGCGCTCCTCGGCCTGGCGCACCTCGCCTGGCTGCGTGAGCGCTACGACGAGGCGCTCGCCCACGCCGACGAGGTGACGCGCGTCCTCGCCGGCTGGGTCGGGCCGCAGCCGCAGCCGCGCGTGATGCTCCGGGTCACGGCGGCGATCATCTACCTGCGGGTGGCCCAGGTTGGGCGGGTGTCGGGTAGCGACGCGACCGTCCAGGCGGTCGCGATGCTGTCGCTCGCCCGGGACGACGCGCTGACCTCGCGGGACCTGCCGGTGATCGGGGCGTGGGCGTCGGGCGGCGCGGAGTTCGCGGCGTACCGGGGTGACGTCGACACCGCCCGCGAGCTGGCCGTACTCGCGAAGCGGATCGGCAACCAGATCGAGATGTTCTTCCCCTTTGAAAACGGCGAACGGCTCAACGCCATCCTCGGGAACGAGGAGCAGCGTGAGCCGTTGCTGGCCGCGTGGCGCGAGCGGCCACCCGCCGCGGTCGTCAGCCGGATCCGCGAGGTGATGGACGACCTGCTCGCCTGACTCAGATCTTCTTGCGGTACGCCCGCAGCGCCAGCGGCATGAACACCGCAACGAAGCCGGCGCACCAGGCGAGCGTCCACCACACGTGGTTGCCCAGTGGGGTGCCGAGGAACAGCCCGCGTACCGACGCCACCAGGTGGGTCATCGGGTTGACGTCCACGAACGCCTGCATCCAGCCCGGCAGGGTGTCGGCGCCGACGAACACGTTGGACGCGAAGCTCAGCGGCATGATCAACGCGAACATCACGCCCTGCACAGCGCCCGCGGTCCGCACCTTCATCGACACCAGCACCGGCAGCCAGCTCAGGCATAGCGCGAACAGCACAGCGAGCAGACACCCGGCGATCGCCCGGAACGGGTCGGTGTCGATCCGGAAACCCATCACGTAGCCGATCGCGAGGGTCGACACGGTGACGATGACGTACCGGACGACGTCGCCGAGGACCGCGCCGACCAGTGGTGCGGAGCGGGGGATCGGCAACGACCGGAAACGGTCGAAGATGCCCTTGGCGATGTCGGTGTTGAGGTTGACGCCGATCGCGATGGCACCGGTCGCGATCGTCTGCGCCAGGATGCCGGGCAGCAGGAACTGAAGGTAGTCGTGGGTCGAGCCGGCGACGGCGCCGCCGAAGACGTACACGAAGATGATGAGGAACAGCACCGGTTGCAGTGTGACGTCGATGAGCGCCTCGGGCGTACGCCAGGTCTTGATGAGGCTGCGCTTGGCGAGCGCCAACGAGTGCCGGACCAGCCGGAACGGCCGAGGATTCGGCGCGGTTGTCGAGAGTGCGCGGCTTCTCGGGGGCGCTGTGTCGGTCAGAGTGCTCATGCCGCGACCTCCGTGGGGCGGGTGGTGTCGTCTTCCGATGCCGTACGCCCGGTGAGGGTGAAGAACACCTCGTCGAGGCTCGGCAGGTGCAGGGAGAGTTCGGTGACCGCGATGCCGGCCGTGGCGAACCGCGCGACGCTCTCGGTCAGGGCCGCGTCGTCGGTGACCGGCACCGCGAGCACGCCCTTGCGGATCTCGTCGGCCTGCGCGCCGGAGCCGACCTGGGTCAGGATCTCCGCGGTGCGGGGCAGCTGAGCCGGATCAGACGGCCGGACCTCCAGGGTCTGCCCGCCGACCACCCGCTTGAGGCCTTCGGGGGTGTCGTGCGCGATGACCCGGCCGTGGTCGATCACCGTGATCGCGTCGGCGAGCGCGTCGGCCTCCTCCAGGTACTGGGTGGTGAGCAGCACCGTCGAGCCGTTGTTGACAAGCGTTCGGACCACGTCCCACATGTCCTCGCGCTTGGCCGGGTCGAGCCCGGTCGTCGGCTCGTCCAGGAAGATCACGTCGGGGGAGCCGACGAGGCTGGCGGCCAGGTCCAGCCGTCGCCGCATGCCCCCGGAGTAGGTCTTGGCCTGACGGTTCGCGGCATCGGTCAGGTCGAACCAGTCGAGCAACTCGGCCGCCCGTCGCCGGGCGCCGGTGCGACCCAGCTCCAGCAGGGTGCCGAACAGCTCCAGGTTCTGCCGCCCGGTCAGGTCCTCGTCGACCGAGGCGTACTGGCCGGTGAGGCCGATACTCTGCCGAACGCGCTCGGCGTCCCGTACCACGTCGAAACCGGCGATTCGGGCGGTCCCGCCGTCCGGGGTGAGCAGTGTTGAAAGGATGCGCACCGCGGTGGTCTTGCCGGCGCCGTTGGGCCCCAGCACCCCGAGCACCGTGCCGCGGGGTACGGCGAGGTCCACGCCCTGTAGCGCCCTCGTCTTCCCAAATGTCTTCACGAGGCCCTCGGCCTCGATCACCAGGTCAGCTGTCATGCGCCCAGTCTGCGCGGGCCCGCTGACACCGCCCCGACACGCCACCGACACCGGCTGACACGGGCTGACACCGGGGCCGAGAGGGAGGGCGGCCAGGATGTGCACATCCACACCGACGGCCGGCGTCACGATATGCTGGCCACGGCAGAGCGCCTGCCAGCGCCCGATGTGGCGGCCCACGCCTGACCACATGCTTGGGGCCAAGAGTCTCCGACTCCGCGCCGATGTGTCGACTTCCGGCGTGCCGGTCACGCCGCCCGTTCGGTGGAGTGCGTGGGGCTGCACCGGAGGCGTCATGTCTGATTCCACCCCCCGACGGACCCCGGCCCCGGGGCGCGCCCGCAAGCGCGCCATCCGTGAACATGCCGCTCGGGCTGGTGTCGCCTACTCGGAGGCTGCCCGGCAACTTGAGGCGGTCGGCCTTTGGCCCGGCGAAACCCTTTCCAGGTACGGGCGGACGATCTATCCGATCGGGTTCGACCCGCATCGCCAACTGCTCGTCGAACGTCGTGAGCGGCGGTCGTTCGAGGAGCGGGTGTTGGACAGCAGGCGGGCCGCGGTCCTGCCTCATGGCCGCGCGCGGCACCTCGTCGAGCGGTTTCCGCCCAGCCGTGGGCGTACCGGCAGCGGGGTGGGCTCGCTCTATCACGGTGAGGGCCGCGAGGAACTACTCGCGATGCTGTACATCGTGATCGTGGCCGAGTCGCCAGGGTTGCTGCCCGAGGTGGGGGACCTCGCCTGGATCGCGGAACTCGGCGAGGACACCGCGCTCGACACGGCCTGCGCCGAAATCGACCGGGAGGCCCGCCGCCTGCTCGACCAGGAGCCCCTGGCCCTCTGGTCGAGCATCCAAGGGGCGCTGACCGTGGCCGAACGCAGCGTGGACGGGCAGGTCCGCCAGGAGGCGATCCGACAGACCGCGCTGTTGAGCACGATGATGACGCCGCGTCTGGGGTACGCGGGCGAGCCGTACGTACCGGGGCTGCCTGTCGCCGGTGTCCGGCAGATCCTCGACGCGCTGCTCATCGTCGCCGACGACGGACACGCGCCGGGCACCCGCGTACGCCTGCTCACGCAGCCGCACCACGGGCGGACGGCCACGATCATCGGTGCCCGGTGGGGTCGGTCAGGTCCGCCGGTGGGCTATCTCGTGTGGCTCGACGGGGCGACGGCACCACTGTCGGCCCACCCCGACGACCTGATTGTCCTGGCTGACCAGGAGACGCTTCCTCGGTGAGCGAGGGACCGGACCCGGCCTGCCGACAGGCACCACGGGCACGGGCCGGCCGGGCTCCCTCGCGGGGAGCCCGGCCGGTGCGGTCGACGCCGTCGTAGAGCTGTCCGGCGCGCAGCGGGGGGGAGGTGCTGCGCACGGGAGAGGTAAGGACGGCGTGACCGCGCTCCGCGCGGTGGTCCACCTGCTCAGCTCGGTAGGTGGCCCCGCGTGGAGACGAAGTGGTAGGACATGACGGCGAATCCGGGGTCACGGAGCAGCCGCCGGAAGGCGTTCAGTTGGTTGGGCGACAGCCCAGCCGCCAGCAGGTCCGGTTCCAACTGGCGGGAGTTGGTCTCGTAGAGCGAGGTTCCGGTCGAGCCGCCGGCCCAGCTCTGCGAGTGGGTGATGGTGTCCAGGTCGGTCAGACCGGCGAGGGCCATCTCGGTGTGTACGTCCTGCGCCCACCCCAGGTCGGCGCCGTGGTCCTCCAGGACACCCATCATGGCGTCCATGACCTGCGCGAAGAGCTTCGCGGCGTCGTCGCTGGGCGCGGTCAGCACCTGCTGCGGCGCTGTGCAGTCGAACTCCTCGACCACCAGCCACCCGCCGGGCGCCAGCGCGCCGGTGAGGGTGCGCAGGACCCGCCGTCGATCGGGGAGGTGCAGCAGCACCAGCCGGGCGTGGATCAGGTCGAAGGCGTCCCCGGGTGGCGGTTCGGTGCGCACGTCGTGCTGGCGTACGTGCAGGTTGCCTTCGGCCACGAGGTGTGTGGGGTCGATGTCGGTGGCCAGCACGTGCCCGTCGTCGCCGACCGCGCGGGCCATCCGCCGGGCCATCGAGCCGCCACCGGCCCCGACCTCCCAGCAGGTCGCGCCCGGCTCCAGCACCGGGCGGGCCAGCCGACGTGTCGTGATCGGGTCCAGGAAGGACTCCAGCGCGTGCATCTGGGGAACGGCGTCCGGTGCGCCGTTGTCGAACGTGTACGTGTCATCGCTCGTAGCGGTTGTCATCGGTGTCTACCTCTCCATGAAGGGTCGGGTGACTACGGGGTGTCGGCCCAGAGCCGAGGGGTCGATCGGTTGGCCGGGGGCGGCGCAACGGCGGCGACGCTCAACATCGCCGCCAGTGGGGCCGGATCGCGGCGGGCCTCCGCGGTCGGCCGGTCGTAGACCACCCGGCCGTACTCGAGCACCGCCACCCGGTCCGCGACCTCGATGGCGTGTTGGAGTTGCTGCTCCACGAGCAGCACGGTCAGGCCGTCGGCGGCGAGACCGTTGACGAGTTCGCGGACCCGCGCCGCCAGATCGGGCGAGAGGCCCTCACACGGTTCGTCGAGCAGCAGCACCCGGGGTTGGCCGAGCAGCGCACGGGCTATCGCCAGCATCTGCTGCTCACCGCCGGAGAGTTCGCAGCCGCGGTGTCGCAGACGCGCCGCCAACCTCGGCAGCAGTTCCAGGGTCCGGGCGACCGTCCAGCCCTCCCCGCCGGAGGTGGGAGCCCGCCACGGCGCGGCCGCCAGGTGCAGATGCTCGGCCACTGTCAACCGGGAGAAGACCCGTCGGCCCTGCGGGACGAGACCGACACCGGACTGGGCGATGCGATGTGGTTGTCGGCCGGCGACGTGCACGCCGCCGATCTCGATCCGGCCGCTGGACGCGCGCACCAGCCCGGCGATGGTGTGCACGAGCGTGCTCTTGCCCGCCCCGTTGCGGCCCACCACGGCCTGGATGCTGCCCGGGCGTACCCGAAGGCTGACCTCGTGCAGGACGATTCCCCCGCCGTAGCCGGCGCAGAGACGATCCACAGTGAGCATCAGGCCACCCCGTCGGCGTAGGCCTGCCGCACCAGCGGCGAGGTACGGATCTCGTCCGGTGTGCCGGCGGCCAGCGTCTGACCGTCGCGCAGCACCGTGACCGTGTCGGAGAGGGCGTACACCAGGTCCAGTCGGTGCTCGACCAGCAACACGGCGACCGCCCTGGGCAGCGCCTGGAGCAACTCGACCAGCCGGCCGACCTCGATGGCGGACAGCCCGGCCGCCGGTTCGTCGAGGAGCAGTAGGCGGGGGCGACCGGCCAGGGCCATCGCGATCTCCAACTGGCGTCGTTGTCCGTGCGCGAGGTGCCCGGCGGGCACCGCCGCGACGGCGGTGAGCCCCATCTGGTCCAGCAGCGGGCCGGCCAGGCGCTGGGCGGCGCGTCGGCGTCCGCCCGGCCACCACCGCCGGCGTGGGACGACCCGTGGCAGGGCGGCCACCACGACGTTCTCCGTCGCGGTGAGCGTCGGAAAGACCGCGGGTCGTTGGTGGATGCGGTTGATGCCCCGCCGCGCCCGGGCGGCCGGGCCGAGCCGACCGACGTTTCGTCCGTCGAACCGCACGGTGCCGCGTTGCGGCCTGGTGGACCCGCCGATCACGTTGAGCAGGGTCGTCTTGCCGGCCCCGTTCGGGCCGATCAGCGCGTGGCGCTGGCCGTCGTGGATGCGCAGGTTCACGCCGTCGAGCGCGGCGAGCGAGCCGTACCGCACGCTGACGTCCTGGGCTTCCAGCAGGCCGGTCATCGGCGCAGCTCCGCAACGGTGGCCTGATCAGGGGCGGCGGGTGGGTTCGGCTGTAGCGCCGGGATGAACGGCGGGCGCAGCCGACCTCGGGCCCGGTTGGCGCCGGTGGGCAGGAGGTAGACCGTCGCCACGAACAGCGCGCCCAGCACCAGTGGCGCGTGGCCGGGCAGCACCCCGAACATCCAGTCCCGGACGGCGATGACCAACGCCGCACCCACCAGGGCTCCGCCCACCGAGGCGGTGCCACCGATGACGACGCCGAGCAGCAGCAGCGCGGACGTGTCGAAGCCGAAGTCGGCGGGGGAGATGTACTGCTGGGCGACGACCAGGAGCGAGCCGGCGGCACCGGCGATCGCCCCGGCGGCGATGTGCGCGCCGGACAGGTGCAACGCCACCCGGTGACCGCTGGCCCGCAGCCGCGTCTCGTCGTCGCGGCCGGCACGCAGAACCAGCCCGGCCCGGGTACGCAGCAACACCAGCACCGCGCCGACCAGCGTGGCCACGACGGCCAGGGCGTACAGGTAACGGGCCTGATCGTTGGCCAGGGCCGGGAGCCCCCAGAACGGGCGGACCGCGGGGATGCCGGCCAGCCCGTCAGTGCCGCCGGTCACCGACCGCCACCGCCCCAGGACGATGACGACGAGTTCGCCGATCGCCAGGGTGATCATCAGGACGATCACCCCTCGGGCGTGCACGACGAGCGGCACGGTGAGCGCTGCCAGCAGCGCCCCGGCGGCCGCCGCGACGACGAGCTGCACGACGCCGACGTCGGAGACTCGGCTGCCGACCACGGCGCAGGCGTAGGCGCCCGCCGCGTACGGCGCGGTCTGGCCGAGGGTGGGCATGCCGGCGACGCCGGTGAGCAGCGCCACGCTCACCCCGACCAGGGCCAGCGCCAGCGTCCGGGCCAGGATCGACGTGGTGTAGTCGTCGACCACCCAGGGCGCCACGACCAGGCCGACCAGGACGAGCGCCGCGATGCCGCCCCGAACTCGCCGGATCACCTCACCCCTCATGCCGCCCTCCACCTGCCGGCCAGGCCCCGCGCCCGCACGGCCAGCACGGCCGCCATGGCGGCGAACAGCAGAAACGGCGCGGCGGACGGCAGCAGCGCCACTCCCAGCGTCTGGATCTCACCGATCGCGAGCGCGGCCAGCAGGGTGCCCGCCATCGACCCGAGACCACCGAGGACGACCACCACCAGGGAGAGCAGCAGCACCGTGTCGGCGGTGCCCGTGCCGGGGCCGATGATGGGTGCGCCCAAAACCCCGGCCGCGCCGGCCAGCGCACCGGCTGCGGCGAGCACACCGGCCCGGATCCGCGCCGGACTCACGCCCAGACAGGCGACCATCTCCGGGTCGTCGACGGCCGCCCGGACCAGCATCCCGGCCCTGGTGCGTCGCACCACCAGGTAGAGGGCGGCGGCGAGCACGGCGGCGACGACGATGAACACCAACCGGTACGCGGCGTAGCGGTGGCCGGCGACCATCACCGACCCCTCCAGGGCGGAGGGCACCTGGACCTGCGGGTTGTCGGGCCCGAACCCGGCGACGAGCAGGCTGCCGCCGGCCAGCGCCACCCCGAACGTCAGCAACGCCTGACTCAGGTGGTTGCCGGTGGCGACCGGTGTGAGCAGGCCGGCCAGCAGCACCCCCGCCGCTGCGGCGGCCAGCACACCGACGGCGAGGGCCAGCGCCAGGCTCGCCCAGCCGCCGTCGAGCAGCGCCGCGGCGGTGTACCCGCCGATCGCGTAGAGCAGGCCGTGCGCCAGGTTGAGGATGTTGGCGACGCCGAAACAGAAGACCAGGCCCGACGCGGCGACGAACACGAGCAGCCCGTAGGCGACTCCGTCCAGCGCCGGGATCAGGTACGGGTCGATCCGGTTCGTGCCTGCCGCCACCGCTATCACCGGCCGACGGTCGCGAGGTCGCCCACGACGGTGTTGGACAGCGCCCGGCCGTCCTGGCGAACCTGCCGCAGGTACCACTTCTGCACGGGGGAGTGCGTGGTGGTGGAGAACTGCCAGGTGCCGCGCGGGCTGGCGATCTGGCCGAGTTGGCCGATGGCCGTGTTGATGGCCTCGGGGGTCGGGTCGCTTCCGGCGGCGCCGATCGCCCGGTCCAGCACCGCTGCCGCGTCGTACGAGGCCAGGGCGTAGGTCGTCGGCGAACCGTCGTGCTTCGCCTTCCAGGCGGCCACGAAGGCGCGGTTCTCCGCGTTGTCGAGGTCCGGCGAGTAGTTGAGCACCGAGTAGATGTCCCGGGCGGCCTCGCCCTGTGCGTTGAGCACGCCGCCCTCGGTGAGGAACCCGGCCGCGTACAACGGGATGTCCTTGATTTCCGACTGCGCGTACTGCTTCACGAAGTCGACGGCGGCGCTGCCGGCGTAGAAGGTGTAGACGGCCGCCGCGCCCGAGGCCTTGATGCGGGCGAAGTACGGGAGGAAGTTGGTGGTGGCCGGGAACGGCGTGAAGGTCGTCTTGCCGTCGGCGTTCGCGAGCTTTCCGCCGATCTTGCCGAACGCGTCGGTGAAGCCGCGCAGCTCGTCCCAACCGCCCTGGTAGTCCGGGCCGATCGCGTACACGGAGCCCTTCACGTTGTCGCGGACGTGCTGGGCGATCGCCGCCCCGGGCTCGTCGGAGAGGTACGAGGTGTGCCAGACCCGGGAGACATCCTTGAGCTCCGGCCGGCCGTTGGAGCCGACCAGTGGCACCTTGGTCTCGTTGAGCACAGGGGTGACTCCGGCGACCGAGCCGCCACCGACGATGCCGGTGAGCGCGGACACCCGGTCCTGCTTGAGCAGCTTGGTCGCCGCCGGGACAGCGGTCTGGGCGCCGTTGCCCTCGTCCGCGACGATGAGGTCGACCTGCCGGCCGCCCAACTTGCCGTCGTGGGTGTCCAGGTAGAGCTGGAAGCCGTCGCGGATCTCCGTACCGACCGCCTGGTACGTCCCGGACAGCGACGCGAGCAGGCCGATCTTTATCGAGCCGCCGGCGCTCGTGCCCGGAGCGTCGTCGCCGCAGGCCGTGCTGGTGGTCAGCACGGCGGCGAGCAGCGCGGCGGTGAGGGCACGGCTGCGCCAAGGCGTGGTGAGAGGCATGTCTAACTCCAGAGGAAGGGGAAGGGGTCTCCGGCGTGGGGGCGCCGGGGTGGTCAGCGGCTGCGGGCGAGCGCCGCTCGGGCAGCGGGGGTCAGCGCGTCCCCGATGCGGTTGGCCAGCTCGGTCATCTCGTAGGAGACCTTGCCGACGTCGCACTCTGGCGCGGCGAGCACCAGCAGCGAGGCGCCGTCGTTGAAGGCCATGGAGAACATGAATCCGCCCTCGAGCTGGGTGACGTTGGAGATCACCGCGCCGGCGTCGAAGAAGGCCGCCGCCCCCCGCAGCAGGCTGACCAGCCCGCTACCCGTGGCGGCCAACTGGTCGGCCCGGTCCGGTGGCAGGTCGCGGGTGGCGGCCACCATCAGGCCGTCGCTGGAAATGGCGATCGCGTGGCTGACCTCGGTAGCGCGCGCCGCGAAGTTGTCCAGCAGCCAGCCGAGATCCTGTTGGTCGGTCACGTGCTCTCCTGTCGCGTCATTTGTTGCCGAGGTTGATCGGGGTGCGCCGGCGGTTCGCCACGCCCCGCGCGTACGCGGCCATCGCCGTGGCCACCTGCGCCGGGTCGCGGTACTCGGACCGTTGCTGCTGCTGGGGCACTGTCACACCGCCGGGCACGAGGTGCCGTTGGGGCTGTCGTTTGGGCAGGCCGGAGTTGGTGGTCGTGGCGACCTCGGGGGTGTGCACCTGGGCGGCCGTGCGCCAGGCGTCGTCGGCAGGGCTGGACCACTGCTGGCCGTTCTGGCCGTTCTGGCCGTTCTGGCCGCCTTGTCCGTCGACGACGTCGTTCTGGAACCAGTGGTTGACCTGTTCGAAGATGAGGAGCTCCTCGGTGGGCGCGTCACCCCGGTCCGGGGGTGGGGGAGCCGCCGGTCGGAAGACCGGCGCGGCCGGCAGGGTCCGTTCGGCCGGCGGGCGTCCGGCGGTGGGTTCGGGGCGCGGCTGGTACGGCGGCGGAGGGCTGGGCGTCCGCGCCGCACGCCGCGACAGCCGGCCGGGTGCGAGCAAGTACTCCTCCGGTGGCAGCGACCGGATGATCGCCGCGGGCAGTGTCGCCTCGGCGAGGATGCCGCGTCGGGGGCCGCGTCGTAGTTGGACGGTGGCGCCCAGCCGGGCCGCGAGCTGGCCCACGACGACCAGCCCCATCGCCCGCACGGCGGCCACGTCGATGGCCGGTGGGCGGGCCAGCAGCTCGTTGAGTTGCTGCATCCGCTGCGTGGAAAGCCCCACACCCTCGTCGCTGATCTGGACGATGACGCGGTCTCCCAGGCTCCGGCCGCTCACCCAGGTCTCGCTGCCCGGCGGCGAGTAGGTCGTCGCGTTGTCCATGAGTTCGGCGAGCAGGTGCACGACCTCGTCGACGGTCTTGGCGGCCACCGCGACGTCTCCGTCGATCATGCCGAGCCGGACCCGTGCGTAGTGCTCGATCTGGGACAGCGCCGCCTGGAGCACCTGTTGCAGCGGAACGTCACGCTGGCGTACGCGACCCACGCCGACGCCGCCGAGCACCAGCAGGCTGGCGTTGATCCGGCCCATCCGGGTCGCCAGGTTGTCCAGCGTGTACAGCTGGTCGAGTCGGTCGGGGTCGGTCTCGTCCCGCTCGACCAGGTCGACCTGGGCCAGGACGGCGTCGACCAGTCGCTGTTCGCGGCGGCTCAGGTGGATGAAGATGTCGGCGGTGTTGGCGCGCATGACGGCCTGTTCGGCGGCGGTCCGCACGGCGGCCTGGTGCACGGCGCTGAACGCCTGACCCAGTTCGCCGATCTCGTCGTCGCTGGACGGTTCGAGGGCGGCACTGGACTGCTGATGGGCGAGCTTCTGTGGGTCGACGGTGGCGCTGCCGGGCTGTTGGAGCTGGGCCACCACGGCGGGGAGCTGTTCGAAGGCCACCGCGTTGGCCGCGTCCCGTAGCCGGCGCAGTCGTCGGGTGATCTGCCGTGCGACGGCCCAGGTCACCAATGCGGTCAGGATCAGGGCCAGAAGGACGCTGGCCGCCTCGGCCACGGCCCGGCGGCGCTGGTCGGCGTGCGCGGCCCGAACGTCGTCGCGGACCGCGTCGTCGACCTGGGCGCGCAGGTCGGCCAGCCGGGCGGCGCGTGTCTGGGTGGTGGACACCCAGGCGTCGGTCTCCAGTTTCAGCTGCGACCCCGGCTGAGCCCGGGACACCTCGTCCTGCATCCGTTGCAGGGCGAGCGCCTCCTTGCCGGTGCCGGCCTGCTCCCACCAGATGCTCCACTCGGGTGGGGCCAGGGCCAGGAACGACAGGCTCGACTCGGTGTAGCTGGTGCGGGCCGCGGTGATGTCCTGTTGCATGGCCGGGGTCAGCTCGCCGCCCGCGACGGCACGCAGAACGGCCACCTGCTGCTGACCGATGGCCTCGGCCGTCTTCGACAGTGCAGCCGAGGCCCGGATCCCGTCGGCGAGTGGGGCGTCCACCACGCCGTGTGAGACGTTCTCCCGGAAGTTGATGAGGTCGGCGATCGCGATGCGGTAGCTGAAGGTCATCGCCGACACCGACGCGTGCGTGGCGGTGCGCACCTGGGTGCGCAGCGGGGCGAGGCCGTCCAGAGCCCCGTCGATGCGCCGCAGGAGAGCGGAGCTGGTGCCGTTGTCGGTGGACAGTCGGTCACGCTGCCCGCGGTAGCGGGCGACGGCGTCATCGGTGGCGGCCATCTCCGCGCCGAAGGCGTCCTGCTGCTCCGGCCGGGCATAGGTGAGCAGGTCGGCGGCGGCGATGCGTTCGCGTTGCAGCCGGTAGGCCAGGTCGCCGGCTTCGGCACCGACCTGCGCCAGGATCTGCAGGTCGCTGGCGCGGGCCGTCTGGCGTGCGCTCTCGGTCAGCGCGAGACCGGCGAAGCCGATCACGGCGACGAGCGGGGCCGCGACGATGAGGCGCATCCGGCCGGCTATCTTCCAACCGCGTCGGCGGGTCGGGTAGGGTCTGGCCGCGTGGGACCGGGTGCTCGACGCCAAGATTGACTCCCACGACTCGTCGATGACGGTCTATACGCACGTTGCCGAATGCAAGTCCCATTCGGCCGGAAGCCGCGCTCGTAGGCCAGACCTGACCGTGGTACAAACTGCCCGTACCAGCATCTGTACCCAACGTCAGCGGCCGGTGACGCCGCGAGGTCGGGTCGGATTCGTCGGGTCAGCGCTGGTTGTCGAGGGGTTCGGCCGACGAGTGCCGCCGCTCCGGATCGTCCGCTTCGGGTTGACCGTTGAGCACCTGGCCGATCAGCTCCCGCAGCTCGTCGATCGCGTCCACCACGGCGCCCGGGTCGCGCGCGTCCCGCCGTCCACGCTGGCGCGGCACCTGCCGATCCAGCCGAGGCGGTTCCGGCGCGCGGGGGCCTCGGCGACCGTCGGCGGCCAACTGCTCGGCGGCGACCTGCGGCCACAGCGCGGCCAGCCGGCCGTCGGTGCCGAGCACGTCGTCGCAGCGCAGTGCGAACTCGTGACTGCCGAACCGGCGACCTGACTCGACCGCCGCGACCGTCTCCCGGCTGAACCGCACCAGATCCGCCAGGGCTCGCTGGGTCAGACCCCGTTGGACGCGGCAGTCGCGCAACTCCCGTCGGAACCGCTGACTGGCCGCAGAGTGAGCCGAGCTCGACGGGGACGTGTGCTCCATGCGCTCACCTTCGTGGAACGGACATTCAGCGGCGGACGCCAGATCGAGATTGGCCGATGAGCTGAACATTCACAGAGGGCAATTCTTAACCCTGGACGCGATGGGTGTGAAGACGTTCGCCGGTATGGATCGTCGGGAAAAGCGGGAAAGGTGCTCGCCGGACCCGGTGCCGGCAGTGAGGCGCGCCGGGTGGAACGGGTCGACGCCGGCCCACCCCACCCTCGACCCGTCCGCAGGTCAGCACCGCTGGCGCCGGTGCCCGCTCAGGCGGCGTGCACTTCGGCCGTCGCGCCATCCCGTGCCGCCGTCACGTCCGCGGGCGTCGGAACGTCGATTATCGCGAGCAGCGTGCGATGCGCCCGAAACGCGACATTGGGTTTGTACGAGCGATGTTGCTCCGGTGACAGCCTCAGTCCGGGAATGGTCTCGGCGAGCCGGCTGAGGGCGATTCCGGCCTCTAGTCGCGCCAATCCCGCACCGATGCAGAAATGTGGACCGTGGCCGAACGAAAGGTGATTGCCCAGATCGGCCCGGTGTGGGTCGAACCGGTCCGGGTCATGGAACACCGCCGGGTCCCGGTTCGCCGCTCCGATCAACAGCAGGCAACGCGCCCCGGCGGGGATCGTCACCGCCCCCACTGTGACATCCCGGGTGGTCACCCGCAGCCAGCCGTCGATGGCGGGCGCGAAGCGGAGTGTCTCGCCCACGAAGGCGGGGACGAGCCCCGGGTCCGCGCTGATCGCCGACCAACGCTGGGGAGCGGACAAGGCCTGGTCGAGGGCGTGCGCGAGCAACCCGGCCGTGGTCTCGTGGCCCGCGACCAGGAGATTGAAGGCAAGGCTCGCCACCTCGGGCACCGTGAGCACGCTGTCGTCGTCGTCCCGGTAGTCCAGGGCGCGGCTGATGAAGTCGTCGCCCCGCTGTCCACTGTCCACCCGCTGGCGGACCAGGTCCTCGCAGTAGTGCCAGAACTCGAGCAGGCCCTGTGCCAGGCGTACCTGCTCGGCCGGGTCCGGCTGGCCCCAGATGAGGGCGATCTGGCCGTCCGCCCAACTCCGGATCCGCCCGATGTCGGCATCGGGCACCCCGAGGATGTCGAGGACCACCAGCAGGGGAAGCTCGGTTGCGAACTCCGGGATCAGGTCGACCTGATCGCCCTGGCGGGCGGCGAGGCGGGACACCAACTGGTCGACCCGGCGTCGGATGATCGCCCCGTACTCAGCCTCGACCCGCTCGGCGGTGTTCGCGAAGGTCGCCCGTAGGGCCCGCCGGGTGCGTGGGTGCGCCGGTGGGTCCGCGGCGGCCGTCGTGGGTGGCGCGTCGATCTGCATGACGACGTTCAGTGCCGGCGGGCACACCTCGTAGACCGGGGCAAGGGTGAGGGCGTTGGCGAATGTCGTGGCGTCGGCGAGGGCCCGCCGGACGTCCGCGTGCCGGCTGATCAACCACAGGCCCAGATCCTCGGCGTAGTGCACCCCGTCGGGATCGTCGAGAATGCGTCGCCACATGCTTGCCGGATCGGTGATATAGATCCCAGTGAACGGATTCAACCGCATGGAAAGCCTCCTGATGCACGCGGCGCGAAACCGGCAGCGCCCCCATTTGGCGATCCACTCCAGCCGGGCCGATAATGGCGTGCATCTGCCTCTGGCTCTTCACGGTGCGCTGGCCGGCCGTACAAGTCAAGATTGGTTGTGGTCTATTTATGGGTCGACATAATTGCGCATTGCAACAGCCGAGTGAACCTGGCCAGATGCAAGTTGCGGCTCGGTCCTTGCCGTGAAGTCGACCCAGCCGCACGGTGCAATCAACTCGCCGCTTTCGCTCATGACCGGGGAAACGACGCCCGAGACGACGAGTGACGCCGGAGTCCGGTCACGACCCGACGGAAGGGGCTGGCCCCGCTGCACCGCCCACGCGTCGCGGGGGTTCCGGCCCATGCCGGAACCCCCGCGCGTCTTCTTGTCGTGACGGCCCGGTCAGGGCGCGGCGGTCAGGGTGCCCACGGTGCGGCGATGTTCCAGGTGCTGTCGGCGGTCCACAACGTCGGCGTGTTGTACGCGTCGCCGCCGGTGCCGTTGCTGAGCCAGACCTCCGAGTTGTAGTGCCGCAGGTACTTACCTCGGAAGTTGTACGACTCCAGCGACACGCCGGTGCCGGTCAGTCCGGTGCGCGCGCACCAGGTGGCGTCGGCGCGCAGCAGCGCGGAGCCGTCATCCGGCGAGTTGCGGACCCGGGAGTTCTGGTGGCGCAGGTACTGCCCGGGAAAGTTGACCGACTCGAACGAGTAGCAACCGGTACCGGCCAGGCCGGGCCGGATGGCGTACGTGGCGTCGGCCTTGAGCAGGCTGGAACTCGCGGCCTCGACCACCTCCGTGTAGGCCAGGCTGTCCTGGTGGCGTAGGTAGCGGTTGGTGAAGCCGGGCGTGGTCACCTGCAACGACCGCCGGGTGTTGACCGGCAGGGCGACGGGCGCCGAACTGCCGATGGTCTTCGAGGCGTTGATCAGGGCGGTGTTGGCGGCGCGCACCCGCGCCTGGTCCATCTTGATCACCTGCCGGTCGTAGGTGAGGAAACCGTTCAGCTCACCCTCCAGGTCGGTGATCTCGGTGTAGATCGAGGCACTGAGCCCCTTGCCGAGCATCAGGTTCTGGGTGCCCTGCACCAGCCCCACGTACCGGTCGGTGAGCGCGCTCGAACTGGACTGCCACTCGTACGCGAAGAAGCTGCCGTTCGGGCTGTACTCGTGGCCCGGCGTGTGCAGGCCCAGGCCGCCGAACTCACCGAGCACCGCGATCCGGCTGCTCGACGGTACGGGGGAGTCCGGGCCGAGGTAGACGTGCCAGTCGTCGATGTCGCCGTTGCCGGGGTTGCCGAGGGACTGGCAGCAGTTGTGCCCGCTGTGCGGGTTGACCAGACGTGTCGGGTCCTGGTTCTTGATGTTCTGCGCGACCCGACGGGTGTCGGCGAGGGACCGCTCGCCCCAGCCCTCGTTGTAGGGCGTGTACGCGATCACGGCGGGTGAGCTTCGGTGCTCGTCGACGATCTCGCGTGCCTCGGCCTCGAACTGCGCCTGCTGGGCGTCGGTGGGGTCGACGTTCTGTGCGGTCAGCGACGGGATGTCCTGCCAGACCAGCAGGCCGAGCCGGTCGGCATGGTAGAACCAGCGCTGCGGCTCGACCTTGATGTGCTTGCGCACCATGTTGAAGCCCAGGTCCTTGTGCTTCTGCAGGTCGAAGGCGAGGGCGGTGTCGGTCGGCGCGGTGTAGAGCCCGTCCGGCCAGAAGCCCTGGTCGAGGGTGCCGACCTGGAACACGAACTGGCCGTTGAGCTTGGGGCGCAGCACCCCGTTGACCAGGCCGGTGGTGATCTCCCGCATGCCGAAGTAGTGCGTGGTCCGGTCCACTGTGGCGCCGGTGGCACCGCGCAGGGTCACCCGGAGGTTGTAGAGGAACGGGTCGTCTGGTGACCAGCGGCGGGCGTTGGGCACCGGCACGCTGAAGTCGGTGAAGCCGCCGGTGGCCGACCCGACCACTGTGGAACCGTTCAGCGCCTCGGCGAGCACGCTGTGGCCGCTCACGTCGCCCCGGGTGAAGACCCGGACCCGCAGTGTGTTGTTGCTCAGGTTCGGGTAGACGTCCACGCTGCTGATCGAGGCGGCGGGCACCGGCTCCATCCACACCGTCTGCCAGATGCCTGAGCTGGGGGTGTAGAAGATCCCGCTGGGTGTCTTGGTCTGCTTGCCGATGGCGGGCAGGCTGCCGTTCTGCCGGGTGTCGGTGGGATCCCAGACCTTGACGACGATCTCGTTCGTCCCGGTGGTGAGCTGGGGAGTGACGTCGAAGGTGAAGGCGTCGTAGCCACCGGTGTGCGCGCCGACCCGGACACCGTTGACCCAGACGGTGCTCTGCCAGTCGACGGCGCCGAAGTGCAGCAGGGTGCGCCGGCCCGACCAGTTCGCCGGGATGGTGACGGTGCGTCGGTAGAACAGGTAGTTGCGGTTGTCGTTGGCGGCCCGTTGGATGCCGGACAGGGCACTCTCCACCGGGAAGGGCACGTTGACTCGCTCGGGCAGGTTGGTGCCGAACTGCGGGGCGTCATCGGTCGTCGACTGGCGTAGCTGCCACTCGCCGTTGAGGTTGAGCCAGTCCGGCCGCGTCATCTGGGGTCGCGGGTACTCGGGCAGTGGTGTGCCGGCCAGGGCCTGGCTGGTCCAGGGGGTGCTCAGTGGTGGCGTCTTGGCCGGTGCGGCGTACGCCGGTGAGGCGGGCGCGGCGAGAACGCCGGCGACCAGGGCGATGGCGAGTAGCAGTGGCAGGGCGAGGCGGATGGGGACGTGACGTGTCATGCCGTCTCCGGGGGGCGAGTCGCCGCGGGCGGTGCAGCCAGGCCCGAAGCGCGTGGGTGGTGGGCATCGGGTGGTCATTGACGGGGGCGGGCGTCAGCGACGGATGTCGGTGGGATCTCCACGCGCCGACGGTGACCGGCATATTGACATCCATCATCACCTGTATAACGTTATAGAGCCGCGCCGGCCCTCCCGTCAATGTTTGTTCATCAATGTCTGGTCGGCCCGCCGGACGAATTCGCGAAAGGTCGGGGATGGGCGTCAACCTGAAGGACATCGCCCAGCGCGCCGGTGTCTCGCTGGCCACGGTGTCGAACGTGGTGAACGGGTACCGGCCGGTGGGGGAACGGACCCGACAACGGGTGCAGCAGGCGATCGACGAACTCGGCTACAGCCCCAACCTCGGCGCCCGGCATCTCCGCCGGGGCCGTACCGGCCTGATCGCCCTGGCCGTCCCGGAACTGACCAACCCCTACTTCGCCGAGCTCGCCGAGATCGCCATCTCCGAGGCCGCCGCGCTCGGCTACACGCTCGTCATGGAGAACACCGCCGCAGACCGGGACGCCGAGCTGGCGCTCCTCGACGGCTCGCGACAGCGCATCATCGACGGCCTGATCCTCAGCCCGGTGCGCGTCGGCCGGGAGGAGGTGCTGGCCCGGACGGCCGGCAGTCCGCTCGTGCTGATCGGCGAGGGCGTCTACGACGTGCCGCACGACCACATCGCCATCGACAACGTCGCCGCCAGCCACGCGGCGATCCGACATCTCGTGGCGATCGGCCGCCGCCGGATAGCGTTCATCGGCGCCACCCCCGGCGGTGACCGGCAGTCGGCCCACCTGCGGGTCCGGGGTTACCGGGAGGCCCTCGCGGCCGCCGGCCTGCCGTACCGACCACGGTTGGTCGCCCGCACCGACGCGTTCGGCCGGCTCGACGGCATGCGGGCCATGCGTGACCTGCTCGCCCTCGGTGACCCGCCGGACGCGGTGTTCGGTTACAACGACCTGGTCGCCATCGGCGCGCTGCGGGCGCTGGCCGAGGCCGGCCACCGGGTGCCCGAGGACGTCGCTGTGGTCGGGATCGACGACATCGAGGAGGGGCGGTTCACTGCCCCGACCCTCACCACTATCGCCCCGGACAAGAGGGAGATCGGCCGTCTCGCGGTACGCCGTCTCGTCGCCCGCATCGAGGGCGCGGAGGTCGCGGGGCCGCTGACCGTGCAGACACCGTTCCGGCTTCTCCGCCGGGAGAGCACCGGCACCCCGGACGCCTGATCACGCTCGCCCAGAGGGCCTGCGACGCCCCCCGCGAGATCCATACCGCCGGTGGTACGACCCAGAGAGGATGACCCACGAGATCCATATACCTCAATATGATGACCGCTATCTCGACTGCGGTGCGCTCACGAGGCGTGCCATCCTGATGCGGAGGAATGCATGGTTCGCTGGCGTACCCTCACTGGCCTGCTGGCCACCGCGTTGGCCGCGGTGACCGCGGCCAGCCTCACCCTCACCGCGCCGGCCGCCGCGGCCGACAGCCCCATGACGCCGAACGTCGTCGGCGGCACCCGCGCCGCTCAGGGCGAGTTCCCGTTCATGGTCCGTCTCTCGATGGGCTGCGGCGGGGCGCTGTACAGCGCCCGGCTGGTGCTCACCGCGGCACACTGCGTGGGCGCGACCGGCACCAACACCAGCATCACCGCGACGCTCGGGACTGTCGACCTCCAGTCGTCCAGCCGGATCACCGTCCGGTCCAACTACGTCTACCGTGCCCCCGGCTACAACGGCGCCGGCCGCGACTGGGCACTGATCCGGCTGGCCAGCCCCGTCACCGGGCTGAGCACGCTGCCGATCGCCAGCACCACCGCGTACGACAGCGGCACCTTCACCGTCGCCGGCTGGGGTGCCGCGCGCGAGGGCGGCGGCCAGCAGCGGTACCTGCTCAAGGCGACAGTGCCGTTCGTCAGCGACTCCACCTGCAACGCCAACTACGGCGGGGACCTCATCCCCGCCCAGGAGATCTGCGCCGGCTACGCCAGCGGCGGCACTGACACCTGCCAGGGTGACTCCGGCGGCCCGATGTTCCGCCGCGACGCCTCCAACGCCTGGATCCAGGTCGGCATCGTCAGCTGGGGCAACGGTTGCGCCCGGCCCAACTACCCGGGTGTCTACACCCAGGTGAGCTACTTCGCCTCGTCGATCGCCTCGGCCGCGGCGAGCCTCGGCGGCTGACCGTACTACCGCTCGGGCGGCCCGGACGACACGGTCCGGGTCGCCCGTTCGTGCGTCCCGCCGGGAGGACGGCGAAAGTGCCACCCGACACCGCGCGAGTGGGCCAGCCGACAGAAACGGCGGGCCGTCGGTGCGCCGCCGGCCGCAGCGGCGATGATGGGCCGGTGAAGATCCTGTCCATCCAGTCGTCGGTCGCCTACGGTCACGTCGGCAACTCGGCGGCGGCCTTTCCGCTGCAACGCCTCGGGCACGAGGTCTGGCCGGTCCTGACCGTGCACTTCTCCAACCACACCGGGTACGGCGCGTGGCGGGGCCCGATGCTCCCGGCGGCGGACGTGGCGGAGGTGATCGCGGGCATCGAGGACCGTGGGGTCCTCGGCAGCGCCGACGCGGTGCTCTCCGGCTATCAGGGCGACCCGGCCATGGGCGCGGTGATCCTGGACGCGGTGGCGACGGTGAAGGCGACCAACCCGGCCGCTGTGTACTGCTGCGACCCGGTGATGGGCGACGCCGGCCGGGGCATGTTCGTCCGACCCGGAATTCCGGAGTACCTGCGGGACACCGTCGTGCCCCGTGCGGACATCATCACGCCGAACCACTTCGAGCTGGACTTCCTCGCCGGTCGGACCACGAACTCGCTGGCCGAGGTTCTCGACGCGGTCGACGTGGTGCGCGCGACCGGGCCACGGCACGTCCTGGTGACCAGCGTGCTCCACGGCGACCTGCCTCCGGACTCGCTGGAGGTGGTGGCGGTCTCCGACGAGGGCGCCTGGGCGGTGACCACGCCGCTGCTGCCGATCAACCCGAACGGTGGGGGCGACGTCACCGCGGCGCTGTACCTCGCGCACCTGTGGACGACCGGCTCGCCCGCGACCGCGCTGGAACGCACCATCGCCTCCGTCTACGCCGTGCTCGAGGCCACCCTCGCGGCGGGCACCCGGGAGATCCAGCTGATCGCGGCGCAGGACGTGATCGCCGACCCGCCGGCCCGGTTCACCGCCCGCCGGCTGCGCTGACGGCGGGCCGCTGACCCCGGACCGGCTGCGCCGACGACGGTCGCTGACCCCGGACCGGTGGCGGTCAGCGGCCCTCGGGAACTGCCATTTCGCCGAGCAGCGACCAGTCCTCCTGCGGCACCGTGGCGTTGACGATCCGCGGCGTCTCGGCCAGGTGCGGCGGCAGGGTCTCCTGGGCCGCGCGGAAATGCGCGGACTGGACGTGGGCCGCGCCGGCCTGGTCGTCGCGGAACGCCTCGACCAGCACGTACTCGGTGGGATCGTCCAGGCCGCGGGACCATTCGAACCACAGGCAGCCCGGCTCCGCCCGGGTCGCCTCGGTGAACTCGGCGGCGATCTGCGGCCACCGGTCGGCGTGCTCGGCCAGGACCCGGAACTTGGCGGTAATGAAGATCATGGCCCCAGGCTACCCAGCCGGGCGGGCGCGGGCGACGACCTCCTCGGGGGTCAGCGGCGCCTTCGGGTGGTGCGTCAGGCACAGCGGGGTGCGGACCTTGACGAACGAGAACCCCTCTCCGGCCGCGTAGAACTCACCGCTGTTGAGCAGGCCGATGTCCGGCAGCCGGCCGCCCTTGGCCTCGGCGAGCTGCCGGGCCGCGTCGATCTGCGTCGGCGCGTTGAGCAGCCCGAAGAACTGCGTCGTCGCGTTGCCGGAAATCTGGTTGTGCAGACCCTTGGGCGCCTGGGTGGCGAAGACCAGCCCGAGCCCGTACTTGCGGGCCTGCGAGGCCAGCGCGATCGTGCTGGCGGTGCAGGCAGTGGTGCCGGTCGACGGCGCGAGCGTCTGCGCCTCGTCCATCACGAACAGCCCGCCCAGCGGACGGTCACCGGCGGGGTGCCGCTTGATCCAGGCGAAGAGCGCCATCTGCAACTGGTTGACGAAGCTCTGCCGCTCCTGATCCGAGGTGAGGCCGACGAAACTGATCACCGACACCCGGGCCCGCCGCCCCGCCGACGGTGTCAGCAGCAGCCCCGGGTCGGCCGGCGCGCCGACCCCGCCGAAGAGCGGGTCGGTGACCATCGCCGCCTTGAGCGCCTCGGCCAACTCCTCGGCGAGCTTCCCGGCGCGGGCCAGCCGACTGACCCCCTCGGGTAGGTCGGTGAGGAACTCGGTGAAGCCGGGCAGGCCCACCATCCCACTGCGGGCGTACGCCTGGAGGGCTTCGGTGAGGACGGCCTTGCCCTGCTGGGCGAGCCGGCCGGCGCGGTCCACGCCGACCCGTGGCGCGAGCGCCTCCACGGCGGAGCGGACGGCCTGGTCGAACTCGTCGGGCCAGTCCCGCAGGGAGGTGAAGTCGGGCAGCGGCTGGAAGCTCAGCGGCCGACCGGCGGTGACCCGGGGCGTCCACACCACCACCTCGGTGTGCGCGAGGTAGTCGGCGGCTCGTTCGGCGTCGCCAGGGCCCCACCCGCCCGGCGGGTTGGGCCACGCGTCGCCGAGCCGGGCGAGGTCGTTGTTGGGGTCGAGCACGATCGCGGAGACCCCCTCGCGGGCGCACTCCTCGACCAGCCGGCGGATCAGCACTGTCTTGCCCGAGCCGGACCCGGCGAACACGACGGCGTGGCGGCGCAACGACTCCAGGGGCACCGTGAACGGTTGACCGCCGTCGACGGTCCGCCCCAGCCCGACAGCCCGACCGCCGGTGCCGACCGTGAGGTCGGCCGGGTCAGCGGGTACGGGCCCGGCCGTCGCGCCGGTCGACGCGCCAGCGGGGACGTCGGCCTCCGGCACGTTCGTCGGGTCGGTTGCGGGGCCACCCGATGCTGGCTCGTCGTCGGGCGTCGGCGGCGGGGCGCCGCCGCGCGTCCCGTCGGGCCCGGGCAGGACCGCGCGGAACAGCTCGGTGCCGCTGGCCGGACGGCGGGCGACCAGCCACTCCTGCAAGGCCGTGGACGGCTCGGCCGCCATCACCCGCAGCGCCGCGAAGACCCGCAGGTCCGCCTCCGGCACGGCGCACCGCAGGCCGCCGGCCGCGTCGAAGCCGGTCAACACCTCGGTCGTACGCTTCCCGGTCGGCCATGGACCGTTGCGCAGCAGGATCAGCCGCCGTTGTGGCAGGTCCCGGTCCAACCCTGCGAGGGTGCTGGCGGCCTTGACCCGGGCGGTGACGGCGACGGCATTGGGGTGCGCGATGGCCCGCAAGCACCAGTGCGCCTCGTTCTCGGTGGCCTCGTCGAGAACCTCGATGAGCCGTCCGTGCAGCGCTGGCTTGCGTCCGGGCGGCGGATCGTACTTGTAGGTGGCGCCGGTCGGCGCCTGCTCGGCGATCCAGGCGGCCAGGCCGGCGGCGAGCAGCGGCGGCATGTGCTCGTCCTCGCCCGCCGGGTCGACGGCGGCCGACACGTCCGCGGCCTCGACCAGTTCGGCGAAGCGTTCGTCCAACTCGTGCAGGCGGCGCTCGTCAGTCATCGGATCGGCGGAGGCGCCACGGGCGGCGCTGACCGTTGGCGTCGTGTCGGCGCCGTCGATGAGCCGGTCCAGTTCGACCACCTCGTCGCGGTCACGGCACCAGGCGATGTGGCGGTCCACCCGGCGCAGCAGGGCGCGTGGCGTCAGGGTGGGGGCGTCGGCGAAGGCGGCGGAGGCGATCGGCCAGGTGGAGTGCGGTGGCCCGAAGTACATACCCGCGAACGCGGCGGAGAGGCGCTTCGCCACGATCGCCTGCCCGATCTCCGGGGTGGGGATCCGGTCCGGCAGGGTAGCCGTACGGAAGCGGTCGGCGACCGGGGTGGGCGCGGTGCGGGTCATCAGCACCCAGGTGTCCGGCAGGCACGAGACCACGACCAGTGTGCGGCGGGTGATGTCGCGGAGCTTGAGCAGGCCGTCGGCGATCGGGCCGAGCACCTTGGCCTGGCCGTCCTCCAGCCCCTGATGCTGGTTGAGCAGCGAGGTGCTGGTCTGGGCGAACAGCGTGTCGAGCTGGTCCACGGCGATGACCGTGGGGTCCAGGGTCAGGGCCATCAGCCGGGAGATGTCCTGGACGACCTGCTGCGGGGTGCGGATCGCGGTGCTCAACCCCCATGCCGCCCGTGCGGCCGGGTCACCCGGTTCGGCGATGAGGTGGGCGTAACCGACGTCCTGCGCCTCGAAGTCGATGGCACCGTGCAGGACGAGCGCCCGAGCGGTGTCCTGGGCGTCCCGCCCGACCTCCCGATCCCGCTCGCGCAGCGCCCGGATGAAGGTGTCGAGCTGCGCACGGGTCACCGGTCGGGCGCCGGCGACCGCGTCGCGGACCTCCACCGGCAGGCCGAGCTGGGGGGTGAGTCGACGCAGGAAGGTCTTCAACTGGGTGCCCCAGCCGACGTGGGGGCGGCCCATCCCCTCCACCAGGGCCAGGGCCACGCTCTCCCAGAACGTCTTGCCACTGACCATGTCGACCAGGAAGAAGTAGCCGCCGTCGCGCTGGATCCGTTCGCGGACCGCCCCGAGCAGGTGCGTCTTGCCCGCGCCCGCGCGGCCCTGCATGGCCACGCCGAGCGGCATGCTGGTGTCGTCGGTGCGGGCCCGCGCAACCCCGCGCAGGATCTCCGCGGCCACCTTCTCGTGCAGCTCCGGCACGTTGTGCCGGCTGGGCCGCCAGACGTCGTCCGGGGTGACCGCCGGGTTGAGGTTCACCGCTTCCAGCGCGGCCCGCTGGTCGTCGGAGATCATGCCGGGCCGATCGCCAGGGCGTGGTTGTCCTCGTTCCCGATGCGGACGGCAGCGGCCCGGTCCCGTGCGGTCAGTGATTTGGTGTTCGCCACCGGAATGATGCGGACGTCCTCCCGACCGACCATCGCCCGCAACGCCGCGTCGAGGGCGGCCCGGTCGGTGTCGGCGAGCCGGTCGCGGACGTCGGCGAGGCCTACCCACGCGCCCGGCGCGGTGGCCAGATCCCGGTACGCGGAACGAACCAGCGCCTCCACCTCCGCCGCGGACACCGGTGCCGCCGCTGCGGGTGCCGTCGTCGTCGCCGTGGGTGCCGGCGCGTCGTGTCGCGGCTCGCCGGCCGCGGGGGCAGTTGCCTCGGTCTGCTTGAAGAATTCGCCGTGGCTGACCCGGAGCCGGTCCAGCGAACGGTGCAGGTTGGACAGGACGACGAACAGCGACCGGGTCGTCGAGCCGCCCTGCTTCGGCGGCACGGAGGTGTGCAGCTGACGGGCCACCCGCCAGCCCTCCTCGGTCAGCTCGTGGGCGAACGGCCGGTGCGTCCGATCGGTGTCCACCAGACCCAGGTCGACGAGCTTCGTGTTGTCCTTGCCGGTCAGCGTGAAACCGGCCAGCTCCTTCAACTCGACGTTGGAGAGTCGGCGTGCCTCGACCATCAGCACCACAAGGGCGTTGATCTGGTTCGGCGTCAGGCGCGGGACGTCCGCCGGGCTCGTCATGATGTCTCATCTCCGTGGGGGTGCGTGCCGCCCGCGCGTCGCCGGACCAGCAGCCGACGGATCCCGTCGACCACCGCCGGCACGTCGGTGAGCACCTGCTCGTTGGTGAAGCGGAGCACGTCCAGCCCGAGGAGTTGCAGCTGCACGTCTCTCCGCCGATCGTTGGCGAAAGCGATTCGCCCACGATGCTCCGGGCCGTCCACCTCGACCGCAAGACCCTCCGTGGGCCAAAACAGATCCAGACGGTACGCCTCGGTCAGGACGTGCCACTCGTAGGTCTGGTTCCACCGCCGGCCCCGCGCCCAGTCGTGCGGCGCGAGCGCACGTTCCAACGCCAGCTCGGCCGCGCTGTCACCGCGTGGCACCCCCGCGATCGGCGGCCAGGCCAACACCGTCGACTCCGGCTCGGCGGCGGTGGCCGGAAGCCGTCCGGTCGCGCCGGCCAGCCCGGCGAATCGCGCCGGCACCGGCATGGGCACCGAGCGCACCCGGTCGGCGTGGCGCAGCGAGCCGGCCAACCACACAGTGAAGCCGCCGTGCCGCACAAGCCACTCGGCGACGGCCACCAGCGTCCGCTCGGCGTCGGCGCCCAGGTCGGGCAGGGCCACGACGAGGACGCAGCTCTCCCGGTCGTACGCCGCGGCGATCACCCGGGCGAGCCCGGCGGCGCGTACCCCCGGGGCGAAGCGCGACCGGCCGCCAGGGCCCCGCGGGCCGCGCAGCCCTCGCTCGGCGAGGTCGGCCAGGAACGGGCCGAAATGCCGGGAGCCGGCGGCGGTACGGGCAGCGAGGGCCCGCACCGCCGCCACGCCGAGCGTGCCCTCGCTGTCGAAACGGTCGGCCCCCGTCAGCCAGCGGGGGAACATCGCGAGGGCTGCGGTGTCCAGTTGGTCAAGCACTGTGTCCACGAGGTCACCGAGGGGACCCGTCACAGTGGGCCGGTAGTGCACGATCGCGGGTGCTGCCGGTGGCAGCGGGTCGAGTGCCACCCGCAGCAGCTCCGGGTCGATGCCCGGCAGGTGACTCACTCGCCCCGTCGGCGGGGCGGCCCACCAGGCCCTGCTGGCGTCGCCGTTGACCCGGACGGGGAGCGCCATGGCGGCACCCTACGGCAAGTGCCGAAAGCGGGGCGCCGGAGTCGTAGCGCCGAGCACCGAGGCGGTGTGGGCCGTGGAGCGGGTACTCGTGACTTGCCCCCTTGATGCGCTTCTGGCGGACGCCGGGGACCGCCGGGCGCTTAGCCCTCGCGGACCTTATTCCCGATCTTCTACGCCCCGGCGGCCCGAGCCCCGGCGTAGTCCAGATAGGCACTCGCCTTGACCTGCCGATACCTCTCAGTGCGCTTTGGTGTGCGCATGATCGGCAGTCCCGCCTTGCGGTGGGACGGTCCCGGTCTTGCCGGCGGGTGCCGTGCCGGGTTCACGTTTCTCGGCCACCTGCCCGCGGGTGCGGGTCTTCTGGTCGGCTCCACGTGCTGCCACCGGGCCACTCCCGGCGGTTGTTGTCTGTGCCGCGAGAGCGGCCAGGTTGCGGGCGGCGTTGACGTCGCGGTCCAGGGTCAGGCCACACGTGTCGCATCCGTATTTGCGCTCGGTCAGGGCAAGTTTGGTTTTCACTGTGCCGCAGCCTGAGCAGGTTTTCGAGGACGGGTACCAGCGGTCGGCGGTAATGAGCTTTCCGCCGTTCCAGGTTGTTTTATAGGCGAGTTGGCGGCGGATCTCGGCGAACCCGGCATCGGCGATGTGCCGGGCCAGTCGCCGGTTGGTCAGCATCCCGGCCACGTTCAGGTCTTCCACGACGACCGTGCCGTGGGTGGTGGCCAGGCGGGTGGTGAGTTTGTGTAGGCCGTCGCGGCGCAGGTTCGCCACCCGGGCGTGCGCCCGAGTGAGGCGGGTGCACGCCTGTCGCCATCGGTTCGACGGGCGCTGCCCGGTGCGCCGGTCCGGGCCGGCCTTGCGGGACACCGCCCGTGCGAGTGTACGTAGGCGGCGCTGGGCGTCGGTGAGGTGACGCGGGTTGGGCACCAGGTCGCCGGTCGACAGGACCACGAGGTGCCGAACGCCGACGTCGACACCGACGACCGACTCAGGGCGGGCCGGCGTGTGGTCGGGGCGTTCGACCTCGACGCAGAACGCGACATACCAGCGTCCGCCGTCGCGGCGCAGAGTGGCGGAGATGATCCGGGCGGTGTCGGCCTCCACACGGCGGGCCAGTTTCCGGGTCGACTCGTGCACCTTCAACCGACCCAGCCGCGGCAGCACCACATGCTTACGATCCCGATCGACGCGGATGGCACCGGTGGTGAACCGCACCGATGGCGTCGAGCGGCGGCGCGACTTGAACCGGGGAAACCCGACCGGCCGTCCCGTGCGCCTACCTGAACGGGAGTCGGCCCAGCTCTTCAACGCCCGGGCCAGGCCATCCAAGCCAGTGTTGAAAGCCTCTTTCGACACCTCGGCCCACCACGGCGCCACCTCGCGCTTCCCAGCGTTCCACGCCTTACGCAACCCCGCCAGCGACCACGACAGCGACGGCGTCAGCAGTTCGTCCGGCACACCATAGGTACGCTCAGCGGCGCGCTGGTCCATGTTCGCTTTCACCCGCGCAAGAGCCCAGTTATGAGCCACCCGAGCCGCCCCAGCATGCGCGTACACCGCCCGTTCCTGCGCCGGACTCAGGTCCAGGGCGAACCGGTACGCCTGGAACGTCTTCACCCCAGAGCCTCCGCGTCAGGGCGGTTTGTGCGGTGGAGCGCGTTGTCGACGATGACCTCGTGGAATTTGTGGGCACCGTCCACTTCGGACAGTTTGAGGTAGGTCGTCTCCTGGGACATGGGGGCCTCCGAGGGTCAGCGGGCGGCGCGATCCGGCCGGCGCGGCGACAGTGACCACACGTTAACGCCGCCCCCCGACAGAATCGGCGTCGGGCCAGCGCAGCGCGTCGTCGCGGAGCACCGCGTGCGCGCCGACGCTCTGGTTGACGATCTGCGTCACCCGCACGTCGACAGCGATGCTGGCCAGCGCCACCGCGTCCGCGCGGCTGAGGCCGTGCAGGCGCTGCATCAGTGTCAGCATCGAGTCCAGGGCGGTGAACGTGGCGTCGTCGAGGGAGGCGCCGACGCCCAGGGTCAGCCACGCGTCGGGGGTACGGGCCACCGGGCCGGTGACCGGGAAGTCGTCGCGCACGTCGACTGTCAACGTCACCTCGTCCATCGGACACTCGATCGCGGTGCCGCCGACCTCGCCGTCACCCTGCGCGGCGTGCCCGTCCCCGACGGAGAACAGCGCGTCGTCCACCGGGATCGGCAGCAGGAGGGTGCTGCCGGCGGTGAGGTCCCGACAGTCCAGATTGCCGCCCCAGGGGCGCGGTGGGATCGTCGAGTGAAGCCCCGGCTCCGCGGGTGGCATGCCGAACACTCCCATGAAGGGCCGCAGCGCGATCGTGTGGCCGTGCTGGTTGCGGCCGGTCATCGTCACCGGGTCCAGCTCCCAGGCGTGCACCACCTGTTGATCCTGCACGCCGTAACGCTGGTTGAACCCGCTGGGCCAGCCGCCGGCCACTGTGGTTCCCCAACTGCTCGGGATGACCGCGTCGATGCGTACCGCGAGGGTCTGGCCGGCGCGCGCACCGCGGACCGCGACCGGTCCGATCAACGCGTGTCCGTAATCGGGCCGGTGCTGCGGCACCCGGGGCCGGTCCCGGTTCGGCCCGCCGGGGTACGGGCCGGCGGACCACCAGCAGTCCAGGGTGCGACAGGTGACGGTGTCGCCGGGGTCGATGGTGAGCACTGGCGGGAAGTCGGGGGAGAAGTGGCCGTGCAGGCTGTCGTCCCCGGGCGTGAGGATGTGTCGCATCAGTGCAGGCTAGTGGCCACGTGCGGCAGGCAGGCAGGTGCGCGGTGGGTGCCGGGCGCACCCACCGCGCACGTCTTCACCTGGGCGATGTCAACCCGAGGTGCAGGAGCGGATCTGTGGGCGGGCGCTGCTGTTGCCGTTGGTCATCGTAGTGAAGCCGAAGGTGTTGCCACTGCCGTTGGACCGCATGGTCATGACTGTGCCGCTGCTGTCCCAGGTGGCGGTGCCGTTCCAGATGGTGGTGACCCGTTGCGGTGCGGTGATGGCCACGACCACCGTCCACGTGCTGGCGCCGCTGACCGTCACCGACGTGTTGTACCGGTCGCCCCAGACGTTGGGGGTCGTGGCGGTCGCGGTGCAGGTGCCGCCGGCGGGCGGCGGGGTGGTGGTGGGCGGCGGGGTCGTGCCGTCCGGGGCGACAGCGCGGCCGGTGGACGGCGAGATCATGCCGGGGCACAGGTTGCGGCTGGTCAGGTTGGCCATGATCTGGGGGATGGCGTCGCGGGTGTTCTGGATCCCGTCGTGCATCAGGATGACCTGACCGGCTTGGAGTCGGCTCGCGTTGGCCACGATCTGGCTGACGCTGGCGCCGTTCCAGTCCTGGGAGTCCACGTCCCAGAGCACCTGGCGCATGCCCAGTGACGACGCGACGGACTGCAGCGTGGAGTTGGTCTCGCCGTACGGCGGCCGGAACAGCACCGGTCGGCTGCCGGTGGCCGACTGGATCGCCGAGCTGGTCTGGGACAGGTCCGACTGCATCTGGGCCTGGCTCATCGAGGTCATGTGGGCGTGGTTCCAGCTGTGGTTGGCGACCCACATGCCGGCGGCCACCTGCGCCTGCGCTGCCGAGCGGTTGTTCTGGACGTTCTGCCCGACGTTGAACATGGTGGCCCGTACGCCGTTGCTGCGCAGCACGTTCAGCAGCGCGCTGGTGCTGCCGGTCGGACCGTCGTCGAAGGTGAGCCCGACGTAACCGTTGCAGGTGGCGGCGCTCGACGGGGTGGAGGTGGCCGCGAGGACGACGCCGCACATGGCGACGGCGGTGGCGAGGACGGCGAGCGCCGCGCGCAACCGCCTGGACCACAGGGCCGTGCGGGGGAAGAGCCTGCTCATCTGGTGCCCCTTCGCGCAGGCCCGGACGCGCCCTGGTGTGCGGGCAGCGCAGTCCGGACAGGTGTGGATAAGTGGGTAGGTGGTACGGAAACCGCAACGAAGCCGATCGCATTGACCCCAATGGATCGAAGTATTACAGCGAGAATTCCAACGCGTCAACAAGTTCCGGAACATCCTCGTAACAACTCAGGACACTGTTCGGGAGCTCTGATGCCGTCTCGATCACGTCAATCGATGGGTCTGCTCGCGCGGTGATCCGGAATGCGGCCGGAATTATCGATCGTCGATCACGGGGTCCGCCGTCGCGTCCGTAGCGCCCCGCCCCACTCAACAGTAAAGATTGTGAACAGAAGATGTTACAGTCACTTCGGTCGATGTCCGCTCGGGTTTCGGCCAGTGAGGTCCCAGGAAGGAGTGATCCCATGACGAGACTGCGCGCGCTGGTCGCGCTGGCGGCACTGATCGTCGCCGGTGGACTGGTCGCGGTCATCCCGGCCACCGCCGCGTCGGCGGCGGCCTGCTCGGCATCGTGGCAGGCCTCGGCGGTCTACTGGGGAGACGCCCAGGTCTCCCACAACGGCCGTAACTACCGGGCGAAGTGGTGGACCCAGAACGAGGCGCCGCCGGGCACGACCGGCGTGTGGGAGGACCTCGGTGCGTGCGGAGGGGGCACCACGCCGCCTACCGGGGGGACCTGCAGCTACCCGAACTGGACCGCCGGGACCTGGTACGCCACCGGGGCGATCGTGCGCTACACCAACGGTTCCTACTACATCGCCGAGCACGACAATCCGGGGTACGACCCCGTCGTCAGCACCTGGTACTGGGAGCCCTACACCTGTGGCGGTCAGCCGCCGACCAACCCGCCGCCCACCAACCCGGGTGGCTTCGTGGTCACCGAGGCCCAGTTCAACCAGATGTTCCCGGGCCGCAACTCGTTTTACACGTACTCCGGGCTCGTCGCCGCGCTCAGCGCCTACCCGGCGTTCGCCCGCAGCGGCAGTGCCACAGTCCAGCGGCAGGAGGCCGCTGCCTTCCTGGCGAACGTCTACCACGAGACCGGCGGGCTCGTGCACGTGGTCGAGCAGAACACCGCGAACTACCCGCACTACTGCGACTACGGCCAGCCGTACGGCTGCCCCGCCGGGCAGGCCGCCTACTACGGGCGCGGGCCGATCCAGCTCAGTTGGAACTTCAACTACAACGCCGCGGGCAACGCCCTCAACCTGCCGCTGCTGACCAACCCGTGGCTGGTGCAGACCGACGCCGCGGTGGCCTGGAAGACCGGTATCTGGTACTGGATGACCCAGAACGGGCCGGGCACCATGACCGCCCACAACGCGATGGTCAACGGCGCCGGGTTCGGTCAGACGATCCGCAGCATCAACGGCTCGATCGAGTGCAACGGCGGAAACCCCGCCCAGGTGCAGAGTCGCGTCACCAGGTACCAGCAGTTCGTCGGCATCCTCGGGGTGTCCGCAGGAGCCAACCTCTACTGCTGATCCGTGGCCGGGCCTCGGCGTACGTCCCCGGACGGCGTCGAGGCCCGGCGCATCGGCGGCCGGGGCCCGGTGGGGGCGGCGGCCGTTTCGGCGCGATCAACCCGTTGACACGGCCGTGCTGTGCCCGGAACTATCAGCGGCAGTCCACCCGCCCCGGCACCCGTTGCTCACGATCTCCGATGACAACGATGTCAGGGCTCCGACCCGCCACCCGCTCCACACTGCCCAGACGTTCGACGTACTCGACCCGGTTCGAGTCGAAAGGCTCCGTCCCTCATGTCGCACACCCCCCTTGCGCGTTCCCTCTCACCCCGCCTGATCGCGGCGACGACAGCCGCCCTGCTACCGCTGGGCCTGCTCGTCGCCGCGCCCCTGGCGAACGCCGCCCCCACCCCCGCACCGCCGGGCAACTTCACCTCCTCGTTCGAGTCCGCCGACCCGCAGCCCGCCACCAGCACCGTGGAGGTCGGCCCGAACGGAAAGCCGGTCCAGGCCAACCTGAGCGGCACTGTCGCCACGCTGCCCGGCAGCCTGCTCGGCCAGGTCAGCGCCGTGACCGCGAGCGACGAGAACCCGCCGCGAGAGATCGCCGCGAACCTCAGGGACGACGATCCGTCGACCAAGTGGCTCGTGTTCGCGTCCACCGGCTGGGTGACCTACCAACTCGCCAAGCCGGCGACGGTGGCGCGGTACTCGCTGACCGCGGCCGACGACGCACCGACCCGGGACCCGAAGGACTTCGTCGTCCAGGGGTCGAACGACGGCAGCACCTGGACCGACCTGGACAAGCGCGCCGGCGAGAAGTTCAGCGGGCGCTTCGCCACCAAGACGTACAGCTTCACCAACCCGAACGCCTACGGCTTCTACCGGCTCAGCGTCACCGCGAACTCCGGTGACTCGCTCGTGCAGCTCGCCGACTGGAACATCAGCGACGGCTCGGACGTCCGCCCGCCAGCCACCCCCATGGTCAGCGTGGCGACCGCCGGCCCGAACGGCGGCTACACCACGAAGCCGGACGTCGGGTTCACCGGACTGGCCGCGCTGCGCTACTCCGGCGGCGCCGAGGGCAACGGCCGGTCGTACGCGACCAACAAGCTCTTCGACGTCACCATCCCGGTCGGGCCGAAGACCCGGCTGTCGTACAAGATCTTCCCCGAGTTCACCGGTGGGGACGGCCGCTACCCGTCCACCTACGCCGCCGTCGACCTGCACTTCACCGACGGCAGTTACCTGAGTGCTCGCTCGCCCGCCGACCAGCACGGTAACCCGCTCACCGGCGCCGGCCAGGGCACCTCGAAGGTGCTCTTCGCCGACCAGTGGAACCTGGTGCAGGCCGACCTCGGCACCGTCGCCCTCGGCAAGACGATCGACCGCATCCTGCTCGCGTACGACAATCCGCAGGCCACCGGGGCCACCCGGTTCCAGGGTTGGCTCGACGACATCGAGCTGACGGCCGCGCCGGCGTCGATCGACGGCTCGAAGCTGACCAACTACGTGGACACCCGACGGGGCACCAACTCGACGGGCGGTTTCTCGCGCGGCAACAACCTGCCGATCACCGCCGTGCCGAACGGGTTCAACTTCTTCACCCCGGTGACCGACGCGACCTCCGACTCGTGGGAGTACGAGTACCACCGGATCAACAACGAGGCCAACCTGCCCATGCTCCAGGGTCTCGCGATCTCCCACGAGCCCAGCCCCTGGATGGGTGACCGCAACCAGATGTCTGTCATGCCGGTCGTCGGTGGCGGACCGCTCACCGGTCAGCCCGCCAGTCGCGCGCTCGCCTTCAGCCACGACGACGAGACGGCACAGCCGGACCTCTACCGGGTCAGGCTCCAGAACGGCCTGGTCGCGGAGATGTCGCCCACCGACCACGCCGGGATCATGCGGTTCACCTTCCCTACCGGGCAGGCGACCGGAAGCCTCGCCTTCCACAACGGCACGTTCACCATCGGCGCGGACGGCGCGTTCGCCGGTTGGGTCGACAACGGAAGCGGCCTGTCCGCCGGGCGTAGCCGGATGTTCGTCTCCGGCACCTTCGACCGGGCACCGACGGCGTCCGCCGCGACGTCGGCCACCTTCGACCTCTCCGGGTCGCGGGAGGTGACGATGCGTCTCGCCACGTCGTTCCTCTCCGTCGACCAGGCGCGCCGCAACCTCGATCTGGAGGTCACCGGCAAGAGCTTCGACGAGATCCACGCCGCCGCGACGGCCGCGTGGAAGGACCGGCTCGGGCGGGTCGAGGTGCGCGGCGCCAACGAGTCGCAGCTGGTCACCATGTACTCGAACCTGTACCGGCTGAACCTCTACCCGAACTCCCAGTCGGAGAACACCGGCACCGCAGCCAAGCCGCGCTGGCAGTACGCGAGCCCGGTCTCGGCGCCGACCGGCGCGTCGACCCCCACCCAGACCGGCGCGAAGGTCGTCGACGGGCAGATCTACGTCAACAACGGCTTCTGGGACACCTACCGCACCGTGTGGCCCGCCTACGCGCTGCTCTACCCGGACGTCGCCGCCAAGATCTCCGACGGGTTCGTCCAGCACTACCGCGACGGCGGCTGGATCGCCCGCTGGTCGTCCCCCGGCTACGCCGACCTGATGACCGGCACCAGCGCGAACGTGGCGCTGGCCCAGGCGTACCTCACCGGGGTCAAGCTGCCCGACCCGCTCGCGGCGTACGACGCGGCCGTCAAGGACGCGACCGTCGCGTCCGGGCGCAGCGCGGTCGGGCGCAAGGGCATCGAGAGCTCTCTGTTCCTCGGCTACACGCCGACGTCCACGGGGGAGTCGGTGTCCTGGGCGCTGGAGGGCTACATCAACGACTTCGGCATCGGCAACATGGGTGCGGCGCTCGCCAAGGACCCGGCCACGCCGAAGGCGGAGCGCGCCCGGCTCAAGGAGGAGTCGCGGTACTTCCTGGAGCGGGCCCGCAACTACGTCCACCTCTTCGACCCGAAGACGAAGCTCTTCCAGGGCCGCAACGCCGCCGGCAACTTCCTCGCCGGTGACCCGCTGGACTGGGGTGGCGTCTACACCGAGACCAACGGGTGGAACTTCGCGTTCACCGCGCAGCAGGACGGCCAGGGTCTGATTAACCTGTACGGCGGGCAGAAGGCGCTGCGGGACAAGCTCGACGCGTTCTTCACCACCCCGGAGAACGCCGACCGCCCCGGTGGTTACGGCGGCGTCATCCACGAGATGCTCGAGGCGCGCGCGGTGCGGATGGGTCAGCTCGGCATGAGCAACCAGCCGTCGCACCACATCCCGTACATGTACAACGTCGCCGGCGCGCCGGCCAAGACCCAGGAGACGGTGCGGGAGATCCTGCGGCGACTCTACGTCGGCAGTGAGATCGGCCAGGGCTACCTGGGCGACGAGGACAACGGCGAGATGTCGTCGTGGTACATCCTCAGCTCGCTGGGCATCTACCCGTTGCAGGCCGGGTCGTCCGAGTGGGCGATCGGCTCGCCGCAGTTCACCAGGATGACAGTGCACCGCAGCAGCGGCGACATCGTCGTCAACGCGCCGAACAACAGCGCGGCGAACGTCTACGTGCAGGACGTCAAGGTGAACGGCAAGAAGCAGCGCGGCCTGTCAGTGGATGTGGCGGCGCTCGCCAAGGGCGGCACCATCGACTTCCAGATGGGATCCAAGCCGTCGTCGTGGGGCAGCGGCCGGAACGACGCCCCGCCGTCGTTGACAAAGGGTGACGAGGCGCCGAAGCCGTTGCAGGACGTCACCGGCCCCGGTCTCGGCACCGCTGCCGTGACCGGCGGTCAGGACGCGTCGAAGCTGTTCGACGACTCGTCGAACACGCAGCTGACCTTCACCTCGGCGACCCCGCAGATCACCTGGGCCTTCCGTGGTGGCAAGCAGAAGCCGAAGTACTACACCGTCACGTCCGGGGCCGCTGCCGGCGATCCGGCGGACTGGCGCCTCCAGGGCTCCAACGACGGCCTCACCTGGACCACTGTGGACTCCCGCACCGGCCAGGTGTTCCCGTCGCGCAACCAGACCCGCCCGTACTCGATCCACAAGCCGGGACGGTTCGCCCAGTTCCGCCTCGCCGTCACGAAGACCGTCGGCGCCGCGCAGACCAACCTCGCCGAGGTCGAGCTGCTCGCCGGGGGTGACCTCGACCTCGGGGGCGGCGACATCACCGTCACCGCCGCGGACGGCGTGCACGCGACCTCCGGTGTAGCCGTCTCGGTGCCGTTGGCCACCGTCACCGGCGGCGACGCCGGCGGCTACCAGGCCACGATCGACTGGGGTGACGGCACGCCGGTCACCGCGGGCACCGTGACGTTGAGCTCGCGGGCCGTCTACCGCATCGCCGGGTCGCACGTCTACACCACGCCCGGCTACCACCAGGCGAACGTCACGGTGACCGATGGCGAGAGCCAGAGCTCCGCGACGGTCGGCGTCGAGGTGGCGTACGCCCCGGCCTCCGGTCTCACTGCCGCGTTCGACAACGTCTGCGTCGGTGACGAAGGGGTCCTGGCGGCGGACTGTGACGCCAAGTCGTGGGCGTACTCGCGGGCCGCCCTGGCGGCCGGTGGTGCCACCCAGGGCCAGGCGCAGCAGGTTCCTGGAACGGGTCTGCGGTTCACCCTGCCGGTGATCCCGGCCGGGCAGCCGGACAACGCCACCGGCAACGGGGCGACGGTCGTTCTCGACCTTCCGCAGGACGCGAAGAGCATCTCGTTCATCGGTGCCGGAACGCAGGGCAATCAGAGCACCACCGGCACGGCGACGTTCAGCGACGGCAGCACGGCCAGCGTTCCGATCCAGTTGAGCGACTGGACGCTGGGCGGCAACGCCAACGGCACCCCGTCCTTCGGCAACATCATCGTCGCCCGGACGGCGTACCGGTTGCAGGGCACGAGCCGCGACGGCGCCCAGCCGTTCGTCTTCGCCACCGCGCCGTACCAGATCCCGGCGGGCAAGACGCTGGTGTCGGTGACCCTGCCGGCGCAGACCGGTGACCCTCGCTCGGCGGGTCGGATCCACGTGTTCGCCGTGGCCAACGACGGCACGCCCGCCCCGGCGCTGGCGACCGCAGCCCCGAAGAACCAGACGGCCACCGCCGGGCAGGCCCTCGCGGCGAACCTCGGTGCGGTGACCGGCGGCGTTCCCGGTACGACGGGCTACCGCGCCCGCGTCCAGTGGGGTGACGGCACGGTTCCGAACGACGTGACGATCGGCGAGTCCGGTGCGATGAGCGGCCAGCACACCTATGCACGGGAGGGCACCTACACGGTGCGCGTCACCGCGTGGGACACGTTGTCGAGCAGCACCGAGTCCTTCACAGTGACCGTGGCTCGGGGCGGGTCGCAGCCGGCGATCGCGCTGTCCGCGTCCGGCACCGTCACCACCGGTGGCGCGATCACCGTCGCCGGCAGCGGCTTCGCCGCCGGCGAGCAGGTGACCGTCAGCGTCGGCACCGACCCGGGCCGGACCATGAAGGTCGCGGCCTCCGCGACGGGAACGGTCCGTGCCTCGGTGCCGACCTCCGGTGACGCGCAACCCGGCCGGTACGCCGTCACCGCGACGGGCGCGTCCTCGCGTACGCCGGCCACGGCCACCGTCCAGGTGACCGGGGAGCCGGAGGCGCGCACCTACCAGCCGCGGGTGGCGTTGTTGACCACGTCGGGCCCGCGCGGCACGTCGATCATGGTCGACGGTTCCGGGTTCGCGCCGAACGAGGTGGTCACGATCGCTTTCGGGACCGGACTGGCGGTCAGCACCGTGCGCGCGAACGGTGACGGCGTCATCTCCGGCGCGACGGTCAGCGTTGCGGGTGCGGCGAAGGCGGGCGCGACCAGTGTCACGCTGAACGGCGCCACGTCGGCGACGAAGGTGTCCCGACCGTTCACCGTCACCGGCTAGCACCGAGCCGGGGACAGTGCGAGCGCGTGGGGCGGGCCGTGATCACGGCCCGCCCCACGCCGGTTAGACAATGATCGACTTTCAGTGCGGTGGCAGCAGCGCGTTGACCAGGTCGCGCAGCGGCCCCACAAGATCCTCTTCGGTGGCGGAACTCAGCGGTTCCAGCTGGATCGAGGATCGCAGCACCGCGACTCCGATGCCGGCGGCGAGGGCCATCTGGGCGCGGAGCAGGAGTTGTTGGCTGTCCGGTTCGCCGGGGCGCCACCCGCGAGCTGCCGCCAGTTGTTCGCCGGATCGGACCAGGACGGCGCGCCGGATCTCGTCGGCCCCCGCGTCCCCGGACGACCGCAGCAGCAGTGAGAGTTGGCTCGACAGACCCGCCGCGCCGAGGTCGGCGATGTGCCGGGCGATGGCCTCGGGCACCCGGTCGGCGGGCGTCTGACCTGTCGTTCGGCGCAGTTCGTCGCCCGCGGCTCGCAGGCACGCCTCGAACAGGCCCTCCTTCGACGTGAAGTAGCGGCTGATGAGCGCGACGTTGACGCCCGCGTCGTCGGCGATGTCCCGGACGGTGGTGGCCGCGTAGCCGTCCCGGGCGAAGCGCTGGCGAGCGGCGTCGAGCAGGAGTTGCCGGGTCTCGGCCGCGTCCCGACGGCGACGCTGGGCCGGTTCGCCGGCGGTGTCACCGGTCGCGGGGACAGGCGGTTCTGCTGTCACGACGTGTCCTCTCTGTCGCTCTGCCGTCCATCCGCCGCTCGGTGCGGGCCTAGCAAGTAAACATATGTTGACTTTCTGCCGACCGCAAGGTCCGGTGCGGCCCGAGGTGACGTAAACGACTGTTGACATGCGTCCCGGGCTGCGCATACTGGCTAAGTCAGCAAACGTTTACATCTAGTTCGGGGATTTCATGACCCACACCATCGAGGAGTCGACAGACCTCGGCTCCGCGCCCGGCGCCGCCCCGCGCGCCAACAGCACCCTCCTGGTGCTGTACCTGTCACTGGGGGGCCTGGCGTTCGCGGTGCTCCAGTCGCTGGTGGCGCCCGCGCTGTCCACCATCGGAAGGGACCTGGGCGTCTCGACCGGAGACATCAGCTGGGTGCTCACGGCATACCTGTTGGCCGCCTCGGTGCTGACGCCCATCCTCGGACGTCTCGGTGACATGGTCGGTAAGCGTCGGGTCCTCATCGGCGTCCTCGCGGCCCTCGCCGCGGGCACCCTGCTCGCCGCCCTGGCTCCCAACCTGACCGTGCTGATCGTCGCGCGTGCGCTCCAGGGTGCCGCCGGAGCGATCCTGCCGCTGTCGATCGGCATCGTCCGCGACCAACTGCCCCGGGAGAAGGTCGGCGTCACCGTCGGCCTGCTGTCGGCGATCTTCGGTGTCGGCGCTGGTGTCGGCATCGTGGCCGCGGGCCCGATCGTGGAGCACCTGTCGTGGCACTGGCTGTTCTGGCTGCCGCTGGTCCTCGTCGTCGTCGCGCTGCTCGGGGCCATCTTCGGGATGCCCGAGTCGCGGGTCCGCACGCCCGGGCGGCTCGACATGCTCGGCGCGGTCATCCTGTCGGTGTCGCTGGTCTCGTTGCTGCTGGCCGTGAGCAAGGGGCAGGGCTGGGGCTGGACCGAGCCGAAGACCATCGGCCTGTTCCTGCTCGGCGCAGTGGCGATGGTGGTGTTCGTCCGGGTCGAGCTGCGCGTACGTGAGCCGCTCATCGACATGCGCCTGATGCGGATCCGCGGTGTCTGGGCCACCGACCTGGTCGCCCTGATCCTCGGGTTCGCGATGTTCGGGACGTTCGTGCTGGTGCCGACCCTGCTGCAACTTCCCGCCGCCACCGGGTACGGGTTCGGCAAGACGGTGTCCCAGGCGGGCCTGTTCCTGCTGCCCACCGTCCTGATGATGGTGGTCTTCGGTCCCCTCGCGGGCCTGCTGGACCGGCGCTTCGGTCCCAAGGTTCCGATGTTCCTCGGCACTGTCGCTGTCGTCGTCGCATTCGCGCTGCCGGCGCTCGCGCACGGAGCGACCTGGCAGGTGCTGCTCTCCGGGGTCCTCACCGGCGCCGGCATCGGCCTGGCGTTCGCGGCGATGTCCAACGCCATCATCGAGAGCGTCCCGGCCGTGCAGACCGGCGAGGCGAGCGGCGTCAACACCATCGCCCGCACCATCGGCAGCAGCATCGGCGCGGCGGTCGTGGCGGCCGTCATCACGTCGAACAGCACCCCTGCGGGGCTGCCCACCGACACGGCGTTCACCGCCGGCTTCTGGGTGTGCGCGGGCGTCGCGGTCCTGGCCGTCTTCGCGGCCCTCGCCCTGCCCTCGGCGCGTCGCCGTCACGAACAGGCCGTCGCCGCCGGGGTCGACGACCTTCCGCCCGAGCCGGTCGAGCTGCACCTGCCCCACCGGCACCACTGAGCCGAACGAGCGCAGGCCGTGTCCACTGCTGGTGGGCACGGCCTGCCCCGTTCTGGTGCGACCTCAAGCTCCCGGCGTGCCCAGGCGAAGGTGCCAGCGCGCGCCCTGGCTGGTGAGCCGGACGACCGCCAACGGCTCCACGTCCACCTGCCGGTACGTCGCCATCGGAAGGCCGAGGGCGTGCACCACGGCGACCCGGATCACCAGAGGATGGGTGACCGCGATGACGCGCCCGCCGGCTCGGTGTTGCTCGTCCAGCCAGCTGCCGACCCGATCCCGCACGGCCGTGACGGACTCACCGCCGTGCGGCGCGGTGTCCGGTGCGGACAGCCAGTCGTGCAGCGCCTGCGGCTGCGTGTCAGCGATCTCCGCAAGCGACCGCCCGGACCAGTCCCCGTAGTCGCAGTCGGCCAACGCCGTCTCGATCGTCGGCAACAGGCCGAAGGCGTCGGCGGTCTGTCGAGCGGCCGCCGCGGGGCTGGACAGGCAGGTGGCGTTCACGCCGAGGGGCCCACGCCGGTCTGCGCCCGCGCGGGCCTGGGCGAGTGCGGCACGCAGGCCACCCTCGTCCAGGCCGTCGTCGGCGCCGCCGAAGCGGGCCCGGCGAAGAGCGGCGGTGTGACCGTGGGCGACCAGCCGGAGGCTGGTGCCGGTCACGTGCTCGGCAGTGCGGTGCCGGCCCGGCGACGCCGCTCGTGGTGCATCAGGGCCGCGAACAGCAGGCCGATGCCGGTCCAGAGCACGACCTGGGTGCCGAGCGAGGCCAGTCGGAAACTCCACAGCAGGGTCGCCGGGAAGTCCGCCGGAACCTCCTGGAAGGACGGCATCACCACGTACGACACTGCCGTGACCAGCAGGAACCCGCCCACGGCCGCGGCGGCGCGCAACCACGTCGGCGCCTGGGCGCCGACCGACCGGTAGCCCAGCGAGCCGGCCCACACGGCCACCAGCCCGAGCACCACCATCAACAGGTAGGTGACGGTCCGTTGGTTGATGGTGGCCGGGTCGCCGACCGCCGGCGGATTCGCCGGGTACTTGAGGAACGGCACGATCACCGCGCCGAGCAGCGCCGCGCCGGCCAGCAGCAGACCCGACCGCCCGTCGTCGTCGCCGCGCCGCCGCCGGGACAGCAGGACGTACGCCGTGGCCAGCAGGCCACCCATCGCGGCCCCGAACAGGCCGGTGGCCAGGAACAGGCCGCCGCGCTGACCCGTGCGGCTGACCAGGGCGTCCTCATGATCGTGTGCACCAGCGGCGGCGGGCTCGGTGTGCGACGCCGCCTCCTCGATGGCGATGGCTGCCTCGACGTGCGGTTCGCCGGCGACGTACGCGAACGCCCCGGCGATCAGGCCGGCGATCAGGCCGGCCAGCAGCCCGCGAACGAGCACGGCGACGAACGGGGGAGTGGTGGTGGCGTTCAGTGGCACGGGACGCCCAGCAGGTGCCTGCCGTCGTGCATCAGCTCGTGCAGGTACATCCCGCTGCGCGACACCGCCCCCTGGTCGAAGGCGACGAGGTACGTCAGCAGGGTGAGCGCGGCAACGGTCGCCAGAGCCGTCCACAGCAGACGGGAACTGCCAGCGGGGTGCACCACCGGCTGGCTGGAAGCGGAGCTAGACATGAATACACGAACCTCCCCAGGGATGACGCGTCCCCATCGCAAGGCTGCGGACGACCGAGCGTCCTGGCTCGCGGCCCCCGGTTGTGGCTGGGGAACCGCTCACAGTGGCGCGACCGCGCCGGATTCACACCGGCTTCCCTCGCGTCGCCGCAGATAGTGGGTCGACGGTATCGGTGCCGCCTCAGGCGGTCAACCCGGGCTCCGCGCCCCGAACGCGTTCGGATACCGGTACGTCAACGAGGCGGACCAGCCGCAGGTGCCGGTGGATTCGTCAGACCAAAATGCGACACTGGCGCAGGCCTTTCGTGGCGCGCGTTCCTGCACTCGACAACAGTCTGTTACCGCTAACATGGTCAACCTGCCAGATCGACCTGTGGCTCCGGGTCGACCCCGGGGGGATCGATCAGCGGCTGGGCGGGGTGTGGGGTGGGCGAGAACGCGCCAGGACGGTTCCGGTGACGACCGGCGAGGTCGCGCGACGACCGGGCATCGTGGACGCGCATCATCACCTCTGGGTCCGGGCGCGGCACCCGCAGCCCTGGATCGATCCGCACACCATGGCCGCGATCGACGACGACTTCACGCCGGTCGAGCTCGCCCCGGCGACCCGGGCCGCCGGGGTCACCCAGACCGTTGTCGTGCAGTCCGTCGCCGTTCGGTCGGAGACGCCCGAACTGCTCGGCATCGCGGCCGACGACCCCCTCATCGTCGGGGTCGTCGGCTGGGTCGACCTCACCGGGGCCGATGTCGACCGCCGCCTCGCCCGATTACGCCGGGCGCGTGGCGGGGAACGGCTGGTCGGGATCCGCCACCTGGTCCAGTCCGAACCCGACCCGACCTATCTCGACCGCCCCGACGTGCGGCGGGGCATCGCCACGGTCGGTGCCGCCGGCCTCGCCTTCGACCTCCTGGTGCGCCATCGTCAACTGCCGGCGGCCACCCGGCTCGTCCGCGACCTGCCCCAGGTGCGGTTCGTCCTGGACCACCTCGGCAAGCCGCCGCTCGGGCGCGCCGATCTCGGTGACTGGCGGCACGACCTGCGGATGCTCGCGGCCGAGCCCAACACGACGGCAAAGCTCTCCGGCCTGGTGACCGAAGTGGACGGCGGGTCCTGGACGACGGCCGGCCTGCGGCCCGCAGTCGAGCACGCCCTCGACGTGTTCGGGCCGGATCGGCTGATGTTCGGCTCGGACTGGCCGGTGTGCCTGCTCGCCACCTCGTACACCCGCTGGGTTGCCGTCGTCGGTGACCTGCTGGATCCGCTGTCCGATGACGAGCGGGCGGCGATCTGGCGCCGGACCGCCGGCCGCGTCTACCGGCTGGCCTCTTCCTGAGCGCAGCGGCTTCCGAACTGGGGACATAGCATGTTATCGATAACATGTTAGCGACAGCAGCCGATGTCGATTTGGTCTGACGTATGCCTTCGGTGGTGCAGGTAACGATGGCAAAACATGCCGGCAAGACCTTGGCAACATACGTGAATGCGTGGCAAGGTAACGCCTGATCGTGGGAAACATCCGACCTATCTCCAAGGGGTTGTGCGGCGTCAACCGCACTACGTCCGAGCGGGATCGGTCGCTCACAGGCGTTCGGCTCGTCGGCGGGTCCCCGTCGGACGCCGGCGCCGCGCTTGGGGAGGTCAGGTCCGACGATGAGTAGCGCCGAGGCAACCGCCGGCACGCAGCGCGGCGAACTCAGCGACTGGTTCCGGGAACGGATCTCCCACGCCGTCTCCGAGTTCACCGCCGCGACCGCGCTGGTCGTCCTGTTCATCGCCTTGACCTTCGCGAGTCCGTACTTCCTGACAGCGGACAACCTCTTCAACATCGGGGCACAGACGGCGGTGATCGCCATCATCGCCACGGCCCAGACGATGGTCATCATCACGAAGGGCATCGACCTGTCCGTGGGGTCGGTCGCCGCGCTCGCCGGCGTGTTGGGCGCGATGGTCGTGCGCGACCTCGGCTTCTCGCTCTGGGCGGCGACGGCGGTCGCGGTCGGCGTCGGCGCGCTGGCCGGGCTGTTGAACGGGCTGCTGGTGACGGTGGCCCGGATCCCGCCGTTCATCGCGACCCTGGGGACGATGTCCGTGGGCCGCGGCCTCGTCTTCATCATCACCGGAGCGGTCGGCGTCTACGGTCTGCCCCGATCCTTCCAACTGCTCGGCAACGGGCAGATCCTCGGCATTCCGTTCGCCGTGGTGATCACCGTCCTGGTCGCCGTCGGGGTCGCCTTCCTGCTCTCCCAGACCCGCTTCGGTCAGTACACCTACGCGATGGGCTCCAATCTGGAGGCCGCCCGCCGCTCCGGCATCCGGGTCGGGCGGCACCTGACCGGGGTCTACGTACTGGCCGGCGTGCTGGTCGGGCTGGGCGGCATGATCGCCGCGTCCCGGGTCAACTCCGGCCAGCCCAACTACGGAATCTCGCTGGAGCTCGACGTCATCGCCGCCGCGGTCATCGGCGGAGCCAGCCTGTTCGGCGGGCAGGGCCGGATCGTCGGGACAATCATCGGCGCGTTCCTCATCGCCCTGGTCCGCAACGGCGCCGTCCTGCTCGACATCAGCATCCACTACCAGCAGGTGATCGTCGGCGTGATCATCTGGGCCGCCGTCTACTTCGACCAGTACCGCCGCCGGCGGCTGGAATCACGGGGTTGACATGCCATTCCGAGAGTCCGAACGAGGAAGGACACACACCATGGCACACACCACCACCAGCCGGCGGACGCGAGGACGACTCCTGCGCGCGCAGGCGATCCTGGCCGCGGCCGCGGCGACCGCTCTGCTCAGCGCCTGCGGCGGGGTCGAGGTCCGTGACGGCGGCGACGGCGCGACCAAGGACGCGAGCGGCCCCTTGAAGCTCGCCGTCGTACCCAAGGCGGTCGGGGCCGACTACTGGAACACGGTCAAGGCCGGCGCGGAGTGCGCCGCGCAACGGGCGGGGGACGTCACCGTCCAGTGGGACGGGGTGACCACCGAGACCGACGTCGAGGGCCAGGTCAACCTGATCCAGAACTTCGTCACCAAGAAGGTCGACGGCATCGTCTACGCGGCGACCGACTCCAGCGCGCTCGCACCGGCCACCGACAAGGCGCTCGGCGCCAACATCCCCGTCGCCATGATCGACTCCGGCACCAGCCCACAACCGTCGACGGTGCCCCTCTTCGCCACCGACAACCGCGCGTCGGCGACCGAGGCGGCGAAGCTGCTCGCCACCGAACTCGGCCCCGGCAACCACGAAGTGGCGCTCGTCGAGTTCCAGCCCGGATCGCAGACCAACACCGAGCGGGTCGACGGCTTCAAGGCCGGCCTCGCCCAGTACCCCAACCTGAGACTGGTCGGCCAGCAGCCGAGCCGCAGCGACGTCAACGAGGCCCGACGGGTCACCGAGAACATCCTCACCGCCAACCCCAAGCTCGCCGGCGTCTTCGCCGCCAACGAGCCGAGCGTGCTCGGTGCCGCGCAGGCCATCCAGGCGGCCGGCAAGTCCGGCAAGGTGGTCATCATCGGCTGGGACGCGGCCCCGGACGAGATCGCCGGAGTGCGCAACGGCCAAATCTCGGCGCTGGTCGTGCAGAACCCCTTCAAGATGGGCTACTTCGGCGTCGACAAGATGGTCAAGCACCTCCGGGACAAGGCACCGCTGGCATCGGCCGACACCGGCGTCACGTTCGTCACCAAGGAGAACATCGACTCGGCGGAGATCAAGGCGGTGCTCGAGCCCAGCTGCGCCAACCCGCCGGTGCAATGATGGGCGGCATCCCAACGGCCACCGCCGACAGCCATCAGCAACCCACCGACACGGAACCGCCGGTCCTCGAGGCCCGCGGCATCGTCAAGCGGTTCGGGCACGTCGAGGCGTTGCGGGGCGCCGACTTCACCGTCCGCCGAGGTGAGGTCGTCGCACTGATCGGTGACAACGGCGCCGGCAAGAGCACCCTGATCAAGACCCTGTCCGGCGTGCACCCACCCGACGAGGGCGAAATCCGGGTCGGCGGCAGTCCGGTCCGGTTCTCCACTCCGGTCGATGCCCGACGGGCCGGGGTGGAGACCGTCTACCAGGACCTCGCCGTCGCCGACGACCTCAGCGTCGCCGCCAACCTGTATCTCGGCCGGGAGATCCTCCGCTCCGGACCACTCGGTCGGCTCGGGCTGCTGGACAAACGCGCCATGCGCCAGGGCGCCGCCGCCGCCCTCGACGAACTCGGCGTACGGATCCCCCGGGTCACCACCCCGATCGCGATGCTCTCCGGTGGGCAGCGCCAGTGCGTGGCGGTGGCCCGCGCCATCATCTGGGCGACCAACGTGGTCATCCTCGACGAGCCCACCGCGGCCCTGGGTGTGGTCCAGACCGGGCGCGTGCTCGACGTCGTCCGGCGCGCCCGTGACGCCGGCATGTCGGTGGTGCTGGTGAGCCACAACATGCCGCAGGTGCTCGAGATCGCCGACCGGGTCGAGGTGCTGCGCCTCGGTCGGCGCGCGGCCCAACTCCGCGCCGACGAGGTCACCACCGATGATCTGGTCGCCGCGATGACCGGCAGCACCAGCGTGGATCGGGACGAGCGGTGACGGCTGTCGTCCAGCGGGGTGCCCGCGATCCCGCCCGTCGGGCGACCTCGAACGGCGTCGGGCCGCCGCTGCGGCTGAGCCCACTGGGCTTCGGCGCCTCCCAGGGCGGCAACCTCTACCGGGCGACGTCGGACGAGCAGTTCGCCGCCGCTGTGGACACCGCGTGGGCAGGCGGCATCCGATACTTCGACACGGCACCGCACTACGGGCTGGGCCTGTCCGAGCGGCGCCTGGGCGCGGCCCTGCGCTCCCGCCCGCGCGGAGAGTACGTGGTGTCGACGAAGGTCGGCCGGCTGCTCGTGCCGTCACCGGAGACGGCGCACCGGCGGGATCCGGAGGGGTTCGACGTTCCCGCCGACCATCGCCGGGTCTGGGACTTCAGCCGCGACGGCGTACACCGTTCGCTGGAGGCGAGCCTCCGGCGCACCGGACTGGACCGGATCGACGTGGTGTACCTGCACGACCCGGACGAGCACTGGGAACAGGCCGCGCACGAGGCGATCCCGGCGTTGGTCGAGCTGCGGGAACAGGGCGTGATCGGTGCCGTCGGGGCGGGGATGAACCAGTCCGCGATGCTGGCCCGCTTCGTGGCGGAGACCGACGTGGACGTGGTGATGTGCGCCGGCCGGTACACCCTGCTCGAGCAGGGCGCGTTGACCGACCTGCTGCCCGTCGCGCAGGCCCGCCACGTCGGTGTGGTGGTCGCCGGGGTCTACAACTCCGGGCTGCTGGCCCGGGACATGCCGCCGACCGACGCCGTCTACGACTACCAGCAGGCGCCGGCCGAGGTGATCGACCAGGCTCGCCGGATAGCGCGGGTCTGTCAGACGTACGGCGTCACGCTGCCCCAGGCGGCGTTGGCGTTCGTCCGTCGTCACCCGGCCGTGGTCTCGACAGTGGTCGGGATGCGGGACGAGACCCAGGCGACCGAAACCCTGCGCCGATCCGACGTCGACGTCCCGGATCAGCTCTGGGCGGCGTTGTACGACGAAGGGCTGCTCGACGTGCAGCCGTGAGGGCCGGCCGTCACGACCGGGCCGTCTCGATGCTCGCGTCAGCGTCGTCGGGCAACCCCTGCAACGACTCCTCCACACCGATCAGGTGATTGGCCATCCGGGTGCGCGCCCGCTCCGGATCGCGCGCCACGAGGGCCTTCAGGATCGCCACGTGCTCGTCGTGGGTGCGCAGGTCCGCGCCCTCCTCGTGCAGACTCCGCCAGAGCCGGCCACGGATGGTACGCCCGGCGAAGGCTTCGATCAGGCCGACGAGCACAGGATTCTCGGCGTGCACCGCGATGATCCGGTGGAAGGCGATGTCGATCTCCATGATCCGCTCGTGGTCCGGCGATGACTGGCCGACCAGCCGGGCCGCCTCGTCGAGCAGGTCACCCGCCTGGGCCAGGGCCTCGTCGGTGATCCTGGTCGCCGCCAGGCAGGCGGCCTCGCACTCCAACAGACGGCGAACGGTGTGGATGTGCCGGGGGTCGCTTTGACCCTGGAAGTCCACCACGAAACCCATCGGGGCCAGCAGTTGTGGTGCGTCGAGATTGGTGACGTAGGTGCCGTCGCCCTGGCGGATGTTGACGATGCCGAGGATGGACAGCGCCGACATCCCCTCGCGCAGGGAGCCCCGCGAGACACCGAGCCGCTCGGCGAGGTCCTTCTCGATGGGCAACCGGTCCCCGGGCCGGAACTGCCCTTCGAGGATCATCCGCTTGATGCCGTTGACCACTTCGTCAGTGCGAGACATGATCCGTTACCTTTCGGTGCGATCTAGTGAGCACACGGTTGGTAGCCCTGCCCTTCGGCGGGACGGTCCCGGTCTGACCCGCTTGCGCGGCGCCGGGTTGACGCTTCACAGCCACCTGCCCGCTTATGCGGGTCTGACGGTCGGCTTCACGTCCAGCCCCCGGGCCACTCCCGGCGGTTGTTGCCTCGGCCGCAAGCGCGGCCAGGTTTCGCGCGGCGTTCAGATCCCGATCGATGCTTAGCCCGCACGCCTCACACTTGTATTCGCGCTCGGACAGGGCGAGTTTGGTTTTCACCGCGCCGCAACCCGAACATGTCTTGCTTGATGGGTACCATCGGTCGGCGACGATCAGCTGGCTGCTGCTCCACTCGGCCTTGTATGCCAGCTGTCGACGTAGCTCGGCGAAGCTGGCATCGGCGACGTGTCGGGCTAAGCGTTGGTTACGCAGCATCCCCGCGACGTTGAGATCTTCCACCACGATCGTGCCGTGCCCGCGGGCGAGTCGGGTGGTGAGCTTATGCAGGCTGTCGCGGCGCAGGTTCGCCACCCGGGTGTGCGCCCGTCCGAGACGTTTTGCGGCCTGCTGCCAACGGTTCGACGGACGCTGGCCAGTGCGCCGGTCCGGTCCCTGCTTACGCGACATCGCCCGGCCTAATGCCCGCAGCCGGGTCTGCGCGGCATCCAAGTGGCGCGGGTTATCGACCAGTTCGCCAGTGGAGAGGACGGCGAGGTGCTTGATTCCGACATCGACGCCGACCACGGAATCCGGTCGGGCGGCTGGCCGTTCAGCGCGCTCGACCTCGACGGTGAACGAGACGTGCCAACGCCCGCCGCCACGCCGGGCTGTGGCGGACATGATCCGGGCGGTGCCGTTGTCCAAACGCCGGGCGAGCTTGCGGGCGGACTCGTGCAGCTTCAACCGGCCCAGCCTGGGTAGCACCACATGCATCCGGTCGGGCTCAACCCGAATGGCGCCGGTAGTGAAACGCACTGACGCAGTAGCGTGGCGACGTGACTTGAAGCGGGGGAAACCGATCGGGCGGCCAGCCCGCCTGCCGCTGCGAGAATCTGACCAGTTCTTGAGCGCGCGCGCGAGCGCGTCCAGTCCAGTGTTGAAGGCTTCCTTCGAGCACTGCCGCCACCACGGTGCTACATCCTGCTTCGCGGCGTTCCACGCCTTCCGCAACGCGGGCAACGACCAACCCACCGCTGGAGTGAGGGCTTCGTAGGGAACATCGTAGGTGCGTTCGGCGGCTCGCTGATTCATGACCGCTTTCACCCGGGCGAGCGCCCAGTTGTGGGCTACTCGCGCCGCCCCGGCGTGCGCGAGCAGCGTCCGTTCCTGCGCGGGAGTCAGGTCGAGGGCGAACTGGTACGCCTGAACCAACTTCACGACTCGACCTTGGTGGCGGCCTCAACGGCATAGTGGGGAGGCTTCGCCGCCGCGCGGCGTCCGTAGAGGCGGGTGCGCAGCGACGTGAGGATGTCGGTGACGTCCCGGACGAGGTTGTCGTCCATTGCGGCGGGGTTCACCACCAGCAGTCGGCGACCCTGCGCGGCCAGCGCCGCCTCCACATATTCGACCCCGAAGCAAGCGAACCTGTTCCGATGCTCGACCACGACCGTTAACACACTCGGGTCCTGCAGCAGCGCGAGGAACTTCTTGCGATGCCGGTTGAGCCTCGAGCCGGCCTCGGTCCCCACCCGATCCGCGACAAGACGCTGCCCCGCGGCCCCGACGGCGACTCGGGCGCCCGACTGGTCGAGGCCGGGCTCTTGGTCAGCGGAACAGACGCTTGCACCACGAACCGATCGCGGTCCGCGATCGTCGGGGCGAGCGGTTCGCCGACCATGATGAGCCGACCGAGACTGTAGGTGGGAACGGGCAGCGGCCCTGCCCCCGTGCTGCCGTCGTGCGGGGATGGACGAGACACCCTGCGACGCCGCCCATTCCGTCAGGTTCATCTGGTCATCAGCGTTTCAAAGAGCGCCACAGATGCCTGGGGTGTCACCAGCAGTTGCCCCCTAACGGCCGGCGAGGGTGGCCTTCCCACCCGCGATCATGTACGGCTCCGGAGATGACACGGTAGTCGGGTCTGTCGCGCCCCAGTAGTGGCCGTCGGGAAACCGGTAGAGCGCCACCGACTCCTGGCGCATCCGAGTGGAGTAGCCGGGCTGGCTGGGCAGGACGTATCCGCTGCCGGAACCGGTGTCCCGGATGATGCAGGGATCGGTGAAGTGCTCGTGCAGGTGGTCGACGAACTCGGTGACCCGGTTGGTGAGGTCCCCCGAGATCGCGACGTAGTCGAGCACCGACACGTGTTGGACCATCTCGCACAGCCCGACACCGCCGGCGTGCGGGCACACCGGGACGTCGAACTTCGCGGCGAGCAGCAGCACGGCGACGATCTCGTTGATGCTGGCTAACCTGCCGGTGTCGAGTTGGCAGAAGTCGATGGCCTCGGCCTGGAACAGCTGCTTGAACATCACCCGGTTGTGGCAGTGTTCGCCGGTGGCGACGCCGATCGGAGCGACCGCGCGGCGGACGGCCGCGTGGCCCAGGATGTCGTCGGGGCTGGTCGGTTCCTCGATCCACAGTGGCGTGAACTGGGCGAGGGCGGTGACCCAGTCGATGGCCTGACCGACGTCCCACACCTGGTTGGCGTCGATCATCAGGTTGCGATCCGGCCCAAGGATCTCCCGCGCGATCGCGCATCGGCGGATGTCGTCGTCGAGGTTGGCGCCCACCTTGAGCTTGACGTAGCCGTAGCCGGTGTCCACCGCCTCCTGGCACAGCCGGCGCAGCTTGTCGTCGCCGTAGCCGAGCCAGCCCGCGGAGGTGGTGTAGGCGGGGTAGCCGGTGCGGTCGAGCTCGGCGAGGCGGGTGGCCTTCGTGCTCTCCTTGGCCCGCAGGATGGCCAGTGCTTCGTCGCGGGTCAGCGCGTCGGACAGGTAGCGCAGGTCCGCGATGTCGACGAGTTGCTCGGGGGTCATGTCGACGAGCAGCCGCCACAGCGGCTTGTCGGCGACCCGGGCGACCAGGTCCCATGACGCGTTCAACACGGCGGCGAGGGACAGGTGGACGACACCCTTCTCGGGACCGAGCCAGCGCAGCTGCGAGTCGGAGGTGAGGAGGCGGTAGACCGCGCCCATGTCCGCTGCCATCGTCGCCACGTCCAGGCCGACCAGGAGCTGTGCCTGGTGGACTGCCGCTGCCGCGACGATGTCGTTGCCGCGACCGATGGTGAAGGTCAGGCCGTGCCCCGCGAGTGGCGCGCCCACGCCGTCGACGCCGTCGGTGTGCAGGATGACGTAGGCCGCCGAGTAGTCGCCGTCCTTGTTCATGGCGTCTGACCCGTCAGCGGTCAGGGAGGTGGGGAAGCGGACGTCTTCGACGGTGACGGCGGTGATCTGCGGCATGCGCTCCTCGCCCGGCTAGGCTAAAGATCAGATGATCACTGGGAGTATACGGAGGGTCGTCTCGGCGCGTCAACGATGTCGATCACTGCAGGCCCGTAGACATATGATGTTTGGCGGGTCGCGTCGATCCGCGTTGCCGTCCATAGTGCCCTTTGACGGCCGGGTTGGTGACGGTGGTCACCGAGTCGGCGCCGACACGCCCGAGACCGACATGTGGGGTGTGACAACGACTGCGTCCCTATATATGGTGTCGAGCGCAGCTGGTTCGGCCGCTCATCCGGAGCGGTCGAGGCAACAGGGAACCCGGTGGAAATCCGGGACTGTCCCGCAGCGGTGAGTGGGAACGACCGCCGTCATCAGCACTGGGCCACCAATCGGCCTGGGAAGCGACGGCCAGTAGGAGACCGGCGAGCCCGGTCGTGCCCGCGAGTCCGAAGACCTGCCAGCGCGCCGCGTACCCGCACCCGGGTGGGCGGCGGTCCGAGGCCGCGTGGGACGGCTGACGCCACCTGACCCACGCCGGGCTGGCGTGGCGTCCGTCGGTGTCTGTCTCCTCGCGTCCGGGCCACCAGGTCTCGAACTCCGAGGAGCGAGTGGTGACAGTCACCGAGGTAGTCCCGGCCAGCGGCGACGCGGCAGTGCGGCGGGCGCCGATGCAGGTCCGCAAGCGCGACGGCGGCACCGAACCCGTGGACGTGAACAAGATCGTCCGGGCGGTCGAGCGGTGGGCCGACGACCTCACCGACGTCGACCCGATGCGGGTGGCCACCCGCACCATCAGCGGCCTCTACGACGGTGCAACCACCGCCGAACTGGACCGCCTGTCCATCCAGACCGCCGCCGAGATGATCGGTGAGGAGCCGCAGTACTCACGCCTCGCCGCGCGGCTGCTGGCCGGCTACGTCGACAAGGAGGTGCGTCGACAGGGCATCACCTCGTTCAGCGCGGCGATCCGGGCCGGCCACGCCGAGGGCCTGATCGGTGACGACACCGCCGCGTTCGTCGCCGCACACGCCGCGACGCTCGACCACGCCATCGACCCGGACGGCGACCGCCGGTTCGAGTACTTCGGCCTGCGCACTGTGTACGACCGCTACCTGCTGCGCCACCCCACCAGCCGCCTGGTGTTGGAGACCCCGCAGTACTGGCTGCTTCGGGTGGCCTGCGGCCTGTCCCGGACGGCCGACGAGGCTGTCGACTTCTACCGGCTGATGTCCAGCCTGGCCTACCTGCCCAGCTCACCGACCCTGTTCAACTCCGGTACCCGGCACACCCAGATGTCCTCCTGCTACCTGGTCGACTCTCCGCTCGACGAGCTGGACTCGATCTACCAGCGGTACGCCCAGGTCGCCAACCTGTCCAAGTTCGCCGGTGGCATCGGCATCGCGTACTCCCGGGTCCGCTCCCGCGGCGCGCTGATCCGGGGCACGAACGGGCAGTCCAACGGAATCGTGCCGTGGCTGCGCACGCTGGACGCGAGCGTCGCCGCGGTGAACCAGGGTGGCCGGCGCAAGGGCGCGGCCTGCGTCTACCTGGAGCCGTGGCACCCGGACATCGAGGAGTTCCTGCAACTGCGGGACAACACCGGCGAGGACGCCCGCCGCGCCCACAACCTCAACCTGGCCAACTGGATCCCGGACGAGTTCATGCGCCGGGTCGAGGCCGACGAGCTGTGGTCGCTGTTCGACCCGCACGAGGTGCCCGAGCTGCCCGACCTGTGGGGGGAGCGGTTCGACGCCGCGTACCGGGAGGCCGAGGCGCAGGGGCGCTACGTGCGGCAGGTCCCGGCGCGGGAGCTGTACGGGAAAATGATGCGGACCCTCGCCCAGACCGGCAACGGCTGGATGACCTTCAAGGACGCCGCCAACCGGCTCTGCAACCAGACCGCCGAGCCGGGCAACGTGGTGCACCTGTCCAACCTCTGCACCGAGATCGTCGAAGTGTCCAGCGACGCCGAGACCGCGGTGTGCAACCTCGGCTCGGTGAACCTCGCCGCCCACCTCACCGCCGGCGGCATCGACTGGGAGCGGCTGCGCGCCACGGTGCGGACCGCTGTGACCTTCCTCGACCGGGTCATCGACATCAACTACTACCCGACCGCGCAGGCGGCGGCGAGCAACCCCCGCTGGCGGCCGGTCGGGCTCGGGCTGATGGGCCTACAGGACGTCTTCTTCGCGCTGCGGCTGCCGTTCGACTCGCCGGCGGCGCGGGAGCTGTCCACCCGGATCAGCGAGGAGTTGTACCTGACCGCGCTGGAGACCTCCGCCGACCTGGCGCGCGACTTCGGCGCGCACCCGGCGTACCCGCAGACCCGGGCCGCGCGGGGCCAGCTCCAGCCCGACCTGTGGGGTGTCGAGGGTATGCAGACCGCGCGGTGGGACGCGCTGCGCGACCGGGTCGAGGCGTACGGGCTGCGCAACTCGCTGCTGGTGGCGGTCGCGCCGACCGCGACCATCGCCTCGATCGCCGGATGCTACGAGTGCATCGAGCCGCAGGTGTCCAACCTGTTCAAGCGCGAGACCCTGTCAGGCGAGTTCCTCCAGGTCAACACCGCTCTGGTACGCGAGCTGAAGGCCCGCGGTCTGTGGACCGAGCGGATCCGTTCGGCGATCAAGCGGGCGGAGGGGTCGGTGCAGGACATCGCCGAGCTGCCGGCCGGGGTACGGGAGCTGTTCCGCACCGCCTGGGAGCTGCCGCAGCGGGCGCTGATCGACCTGGCCGCCGCCCGCGCCCCGTTCATCGACCAGTCCCAGTCGCTGAACCTGTTCCTGGCCGCGCCGACCATCGGCAAGCTCTCCTCGATGTACCTGTACGCCTGGAAGGCCGGGCTGAAGACCACCTACTACCTGCGCTCGCGCCCCGCGACGCGGATCCAGCAGGCCACCGTCAGCGCTGTCGCACCCGTCGTCGTCGACGCGGAGGCGTTGGCCTGCTCGCTCGAGAACCCCGAGTCGTGCGAGGCCTGCCAGTGACCCCCGCCGAAGCCATCACCGACGCCGGCACCACCGACGCCAGCACCACCGACACGAGGACCACGCACATGCTGCTCGACCCCGGGATGGACCTCACTCTGCGCCCGATGCGCTACCCGCACTTCTTCGACAGGTTCCGCGACGCGATCCGCAACACCTGGACGGTCGAGGAGGTCGACCTGCACGCCGACCTCGCCGACCTGGACAAGCTGTCGCCGGCGGAACGGCACCTGGTCAGCCGCCTGGTGGCGTTCTTCGCCACCGGTGACACGATCGTCGCCAACAACCTGGTGCTCAACCTCTACCAGCACGTCAACAGCCCGGAGGGCCGCCTCTACCTGTCCCGCCAGCTGTTCGAGGAGGCCGTGCACGTCCAGTTCTACCTCAACCTGCTCGACACGTACGTGCCCGACGAGGCCGAGCGCTTCGAGGCCTTCGCGGCCATCGAGAACATCCCCTCGATCCGTCGTAAGGCCGAGTTCTGCTTCCGCTGGATCGACTCCCTGGACAACTTGCGGGAGCTGCGGTCCCGCGAGGACCGACGGACGTTCCTGCTCAACCTGATCTGCTTCGCCGCCTGCATCGAGGGCTTGTTCTTCTACGGCGCGTTCGCGTACGTCTACTTCCTGCGCTCCCGCGGCCTGCTGCACGGCCTCGCCTCGGGCACCAACTGGGTGTTCCGCGATGAGTCCATGCACATGGCGTTCGCGTTCGACGTCGTCGACACCGTCCGTGCCGAGGAGCCGGACCTGTTCGACGACGACCTCGCCGATCAGGTTCGCCGGATGCTCACCGAGGCCGTCGAGTGTGAGGTGCAGTTCGCCGAGGACCTGGTGGGCCGCGGTGTGCCCGGTCTGACGTTGGCCGACATGCGGGAGTACCTCCAGCACGTCGCCGACCGCCGCCTCGCCCAGCTCGGCATCGCGCCGCACTACGGGTCGAGCAACCCGTTCGGCTTCATGGAGTTGCAGGACGTGCAGGAGCTGTCCAACTTCTTCGAGCGGCGGGTGTCGGCGTACCAGGTCGGGGTGACCGGCACTGTCGCCTTCGACGACGACTTCTAGGCGGCGACACACGCGTTGCCCCTGAGGACCATCGCGTGGAAGAGGTGGTTCAGTCTCGCCGATCATGGACTTGTGGTGCCGGTGTTGTGGCGAACGCCGCATCGATCATGTTGCAGAAGTGACGATGGTCGTTCCACGCGCGGAGCTGCCGGTGGCCGGAGGGCGGTCGTGCACCGCCCTCCGATCGCCGGTGACGGTGTCAGGTGAGGTTCAGCTCGGTGAGGAGCTTCTCCACCCGGCCGCGGATCTCGTCACGGATCGGGCGGACGGCCTCGATGCCCCTGCCGGCCGGGTCATCGAGCTTCCAGTCCTCGTAGCGCTTGCCAGGGAAGACCGGGCAGGTGTCGCCGCAGCCCATTGTCACGATGACGTCGGAGGACTCCGCTGTCGCGTACTCCAGGAGTTTGGGGGTCTGGTCGGTGATGTCGATGCCGACCTCGCGCATCGCCTGCACGGCGGCGGGGTTGATCGTCTCGGCCGGGGCGGAGCCGGCCGAGCGGACCTCGACGGTGTCGCCGGCGAGGTGGCGCAACCAGCCGGCGGCCATCTGGGACCGGCCGGCGTTGTGGACGCAGACGAACAGGACGCTGGGCTTGTCGCTCACGGTGGTGCCTCTCAATCAAGGGGTGGTGAAGAACCGGCGGCGCGCCCACAGGGAGACGTAGACGAGCCCGACCAGGACGGGCACCTCGATCAGGGGGCCGACGACTCCGGCGAGGGCTTGGCCGGAGGTGACGCCGAAGGTGCCGATCGCGACGGCGATGGCGAGTTCGAAGTTGTTACCGGCGGCGGTGAACGCCAGCGTGGTGGTGCGTTGGTAGCCGAGACCGATGGCCCGGCCGAGGACGTAGGAGCCGGCCCACATGAGCGCGAAGTACACCAGCAGGGGCAGGGCGATGCGGACGACGTCCAGGGGTCGGCTGGTGATGGCGTCGCCTTGCAGGGCGAACAGGATCACGATCGTGAACAGCAGCCCGTAGAGGGCGGCCGGGCCGATGCGGGGCAGGAAGCGGGCCTCGTACCAGGTGCGGCCCTTGGCGCGTTCGCCGAGGCGACGGGTGAGGTAGCCGGCGAGCAGCGGGATGCCGAGGAAGATGAGCACGTTGCCGGCGATGTCCCAGGCCGAAATCGTCAACTCGGTCCCGGACAACCCCAGCCACTGGGGGAGCACGGAGAGGTAGAACCAGCCGAGCAGGCCGAAGGCGACGACCTGGAACACGGAGTTGAGGGCGACCAGGACGGCTGCGGCCTCCCGATCGCCGCAGGCGAGGTCGTTCCAGATGATGACCATGGCGATGCAGCGGGCCAGGCCGACGATGATCAGCCCGGTGCGGTAGGCGGGCTGGTCGGCCAGAAAGATCCAGGCCAGGGCGAACATCACGGCGGGGCCGACGAGCCAGTTGAGGACCAGCGAGGAGATCAGCAGCCGGCGGTCGCCGGTGACGGTGTCGAGCCGGTCGTAGCGGACCTTCGCCAACACCGGGTACATCATGATCAGCAAGCCGATAGCGATCGGTAGCGAGATCCCGCCGATCGTCACGGAGTCCAGCGTGCTGTTCAGGTCGGGGATCAGCCGGCCGAGGAGCAGGCCGGCGATCATCGCCAGCCCGATCCAGATGGGAAGGAACTGGTCGAGTCGGGAGAGTCGGCCGACGACAGCGCTCTCGGCTGGGTCGCTCTGGAAGGTCGTCGTCATGTCGCCGGCGCCACGGTGAGCAGTGCGGCGAGCTGGCGCAGGATATCCGGCCGGGCGCGGTAGTAGACCCAGGTGCCCCGGCGCTCGGCGTCGACCAGCCCCGCCTCGCGCAGCGTCCTGAGGTGGTGCGAGATGGTCGGACCGGTCAGGTCGAACGCGGGGGTCAGGTCGCAGACGCAGATCTCCCCGGTTTCGGTGGACGCGATCATCGACAGCAGTTGCAGCCGCACCGGGTCGCCGAGGGCTTTGAACGCGGGCGCGAGCACGGCGGCGGCCCCGGCCGGTACGCGTCGCTCGGCCAGCGGCGCGCAGCACGACACGTCCGCGGCCGGACCTGCTTGATTCGACATTGCTCTAGGTTGACACTTCTCTAATCAGTGTGCAACCGTCTGATTCGACGGACGTCGAGACAGTCCTCTGATCTCTTCCGGAAGGCAACCCGTTGTTGGCCGACATCACAGTGCGCCCCATGACCGCCGCCGACGCCCACCGGGTCCTGGCGATCTACCAGGCCGGTCTGGACGCCGGCAATGCCAGCTTCGAGATCACCGCCCCGACCTGGGCGGCGTTCGACGCCGCACGCTTGAGCGCGCACCGCTTCGTGGCCGTCGACAGCGACGGGGACGTCCTCGGCTGGATCGCCGCCTCGCCGACCTCGACCCGCGCGGTCTACGCCGGAGTGGTCGAACACTCCGTATACGTGGACCCGGCCGCCCAGGGGCGGGGCATCGCCCGGCTGCTGCTGACCGCGCTGATCGCCTCCACCGAGGCCGCCGGCATCTGGACCATCCAGTCCGGAGTCTTCCCGGAGAACACCGCCAGCCTCACCCTCCACCAGCGGGCCGGCTTCCGGGTCATCGGCGTACGCGAGCGGGTCGGTCGCCACCACGACCGCTGGCGCGACGTCGTCCTGCTGGAACGTCGCAGCCCCACCATCACCTGAAAAGCCGTGGCCCCCAGAACGGGCCACCACACCGAGGAGCCACGGATGAACGCCCTGGACGACCTTCCCACCATCGTCATCGGCGCCGGCCCGACCGGTCTCGCCGCCGCCGCGCACCTGCACGAACGCGGGCTGCCCTTCACCGTCCTCGAAGCCGGCGACACCCCGGGTGCCGCCGTGCGCCAGTGGGGGCACGTGCGGGTCTTCTCGCCGTGGCGTTACAACATCGACCCGGCCGCCCGCCGGCTCCTCGACGAGACCGGTTGGGTCGCCCCCGACCCGGGGGCACTCCCCACCGGCGCGGAGCTGGTCGACGACTACCTCCGGCCCCTCGCGCAGCTGCCACAACTGAAGCCCCACCTGCGGTACGGGGCACGCGTCGAGGCGATCAGCCGGTTCGGTCTCGACCGGCTGCGTACCGCCGGGCGCGACACCGCGCCGTTCCTGCTCCGCCTCGCCGACGGCGACGAGCTGGTCGCCCGCGCCGTCATCGACGCCTCCGGCACGTGGAGCACGCCAAACGTCCTCGGCGCGTCCGGTCTGCGCGCACGAGGGGAGGCCGACGCGGAGGCGTACCTGGAGCACGCGCTACCGGACGTCCTCGGCGCCGACCGGGGCCGGTTCGTCGGACGGCACACACTGGTGGTCGGCGCTGGTCACTCGGCCGCCAACACCCTGCTGTCCCTGGCGGAGCTGGCCGCCGTCGAGCCCGGCACCGAGGTGACCTGGGCCATCCGGGCCGCCGCGCCGACGCGTACCTACGGCGGCGGGGACGCCGACGCCCTCCCGGCGCGGGGTGCGCTCGGCGCGCGGCTGCGTGCGCACGTCGACGCCGGACGGATCCGGCTGCTCACCGGGTTCTCCGTGCAGGCGCTCACCCCGTCGGACGGCCGGGTGAGTGTGGTCCTGCGGCACGGCCACGGCAGCGCCGAGTCGATCACGGTCGACCGTGTTGTCGCGGCCACGGGATTCCGCCCCGACCACAGCATCGCCGCCGAGCTGCGGCTGGACCTGGACCCGGTGCTGGGTGCCACCCGCGCCCTGGCCCCGCTGATCGACCCCAACGAGCACTCCTGCGGCACCGTGCCGCCGCACGGCGTGGACGTGCTCGCCCACCCGGAGCAGGGCTACTACGCCGTCGGTATGAAGTCCTACGGCCGCGCGCCGACGTTCCTCATGGCCACCGGCTACGAGCAGGTCCGCTCCGTGGTCGCCGCGCTGGCCGGCGACTGGGCCGCCGCCCGTGACGTCCAGCTCGACCTGCCCGAGACCGGCGTGTGCAACAGCAACCCCGCCGACTCGCCGTCCGGCGACGACTGCTGCGGGCCGGAACCGACGGGGCGTGGGCTGTCCACAGGCATCTCCGGAGAGCTGCGGTCCACGCCGATCAGCCTCGTCGCCCTCGACGCCGCGCCCGCGCAGGGTTGTTGCGCCAGCTGATCACCGGATTCGACGGTGCCCGCCGCCCTCGCGGTCGACGGGCACCGTCACCGTCGGCTGGCGCAGGCCACGCAGGTACGCGCGGACGGGCGGGCGACAAGCCGCTCGGCGGGAATCGGACGGGAGCACCGTTCGCACACGCCGTAGCTGCCGTCGTCGACCCGTTTCAGCGCGACGTCCAGCTCGGCCAGGCGTCGGCGGGTGGCGTCCAGGACGGCGGTGAGCTGCGCGCGTTCGAAGGCGATAGTGCTGCCCTCGGGGTCGTGTTCGTCATCGGCGTTGGACGACCGGGACGCCTCGAAGAGGCTCCGCAGGTCGCCGTCCAAGGCGGTGGCCTGGGCCTCGGTCTGCTCGCGAAGCCGCAGCAACGCCTCGCGGACCGCGCTGGAATCCCTGTTCATGGCCGTTCAACAATACCTGGGGGATGACCGTGGTCACATCGCTGGCATTCCGAGACGACCGGTCATATCGTGATGTTTGTCAGTCAGCCGGAACCCGGGCGAGAGGAGTGCCACGAGATGCCACGATCGAAGTCACCGGCCTCCGCCGGGACCCGGCAACGGTTGTCCGACGCGGCGTTGGACCTGTTCCACCTGCGGGGCTACAACGGCACGAGTGTCCAGGACATCGTCGCCGCAGCCGGGGCGCCCAAGGGCACCTTCTACAACCACTTCGCCAGCAAGGAAGACCTCGCCCTCGACTCGGTGGCGAGATACTCCGCAGCGATGGGGCTGGAGATGCTCGACGAGAAGCAGGGTGGCACGCCGCTTGAGCGGATCACCGCTCATCTGAGGTACATCACCGGCCTCAGCGACACCATGGGTGATCGTGGATGCCTTCTCGGCAACTTCGCCACCGAGATCCCGGCGCACAGCGATGTTCTGCGAAACGCCGTCGACGCCGGCTTCGGCCGCTGGGTCGCCGCGCTCGCCACGGCGATCGAGCAAGCGCGGGGTGCCGGTGAACTGCACGGCGACGAACCCACCAGTGATCTCGCCGGCTTCGTCGTCTCCAGCTACGAGGGCGCGGCAGCGCGGGCGAAGGCATCCGGTGACCCGGCCGCCCTCCACGAATTCTTCACAATCACCACGGCCCGGGTCCTCACCTGACCCGCGTCCGATCCCAGCGGTGACAGGCCGCGTCGTCCCACCCGGCGCGGCGTTTATCCAATCCAAGACGACCGGTCGTACGCCTTCGACCGGGAAGCAGTACCCGCACTGAGGAGTGAGACATGAGCACGTACCTGATCAACCACCTGCGTATCCCGGGCGGAGTGCCGACCGAGGAGTCCCTGCGCTACCTGGAGCAGGTGCAGGCAACCACCGAGGCGTACGGCGCCAAGTGGCTCGTCCTGGATGCCGAGGTGCAGGTCCTCGAGGGCAGCTGGCCCGGTTCCGTCGTGCTGATCGAGTTCCCGGACGCCGAAACCGCCAAGACCTGGTACAACTCGCCCGAGTACCAGGCGATCCTGTCGCTGCGCGTCGATCACACCATCAACGACCTGGTCCTGGTGGACTCCGTCGGCCCGGACTTCACGGTGGCCGGCTACGCGCGTCAGATCCGGACCCTGCTCGGCCAGTGACCAGCACCCGCTGATCTGCCGTACCGCGATCCCCGCGCACGCCGTGCCGTGCGCGGGGATCGGCTACATGAAGTTGCGGGTGTGCAGGGCGGAGAGCGCCGCCGCCTCGTCGGGCCGGAAGCCCAGGCGGACGAGGCGGCGCTGACGGCCCTGGTCCATCGCGTGTTGCAGGGCCTGCACGCGGTCGAAGCCGGCGGACACGTCGTCGGGATGCCAACCACCCGCCGCGAGCACCACCAGCGCGTCGAAGACGTCCGCGTTGAGCCCCGCGGTGTCGACCAGCGCGTCGTGGCGGCGGTGGATCGCCGCCCGCAGCCGGTCCCGCAGCAGCGGATCCAGCTGCGCCTGATGCTCCAGGTGCGCCATGCCGAACACCACGTGTCGGCGCTCGTCCTGCATGGCGAGCCAGCAGATCCGGCGCGTTACCGGGTCCGGGGCGTTCTCGTGCAGGAACGAGAGCAGATCGACGAAGCTGCCCTCGCCGAGCACGGAGAGCAGGAACGACGCCAACGCGAAGTCCGACTCCGCGACGAGTGTGAACAGCGACTGCCGACCGCCGGCGGATGAAGTGCCCATCTCGGCGCCCCGCAGCAGCGCCCGCCGGCTGAAGACCTCCATGTGCCGCGCCTCGTCGGCCATCTGCACGGCGAGAAGCTGCACCACCTCCCGAAAGTGCGGATGGATGCGCCCCACGAACCGGGCCGGCACGACGAGGGCGGCCTGCTCGTTCTCGACCAGGTAGGTCATCACCTGCACCACAGCGGCCTCGACGTCGGCCGGCAGCGCGAACCTGTCGTCCCACGGCACGGCGGTCTGCGGGTCCCACTGTCGGGCGGCGGCCTGCGCGTACAGGTGGGGGGCGATGTCGGCCCAGACCAGGTCGCGGTCGTCGAGGTCGAACCGGGCCTCCGGACCGCCGGCTTCGAGCAGGGCGCCCCGGGCGCCGAGCCCCCACCGTGCGGGCGGACGGCTGCTGAGCGCCGACGGCAGGGCCGGCCCGGCCCGCTCCGCGCCGAACCAGCGGTCGTCATCCGCCGACCCCCGGACCACGACCGCCACCAGATCGCCCGCCTCGCCCCGATCCGGACATTCGACCCGATGGCCCCGGGCACGACACCAGGCGGGCAGGTGTACGCGCAGCGCCGGGTCGCGACCGGAGACCGCCAACCGGCCGCCGGGCGGCAACCCGGCCAGGGCGCGCTGCACCAGCAGGTGCGCGCCGCGGCCGAAACCCAGCTCACCCAGGTCGACCTCGGCGATCGGTGCCGCGCTCACGGCCGGTAGTCCGTGGCCGTCACCCGCCCGTCGGGGGAGTAGAAACCGGTGGCGTCGACAGCGTCGGCGAGGGCGTCATAGCCCGTGGTGCGGCCCTCCCGCCAGGCCGTCAGCCCCTCCAGGTCGAGCAGCGGGCGCACCTGCGGATCGGCGTACGACATGCCGAGCAGCAGCGTGCCGAAGAGCCGCACCCCGTCGGACTCCGGCGCGCGGACCGTCATGTTGCAGTGGTCGTAGCGTGCGGTCTGCGCCACGATCCGGGTGCCCTCCGGCGGTAACGTGCCCTCCTGGACGAACGCCAGATGGTTGGCGTCGATCATGCAGGCGGCGTCGACCTCCCCGGCCACCAGGGCGCGGGCCGCGTCGCGCTCGCCACCGATGTGGTCGCCGTGCAGGCCGACGCCCACGTCGAAGCGGCGTACGTCGACGGTGACCCCGGCCGCCGCGAGGTGACCCAGCGGAATCAGCGTCGCCTGTGGACTGTCGATCGCCCCGACGGCGACCGCCCGTCCGGCGAGGTCGGCGAGCTGACCCACCGGCGAGTCCGCGCGGACCACCACGACCGAGGTGAGGTCCTGGTCGGTGTCGCGCATGGTGAGCGCGCGTACAACCGTGCCGCTGGCGGCCGCCAGCCGTTCGGCCCGCAGCCAGGCCAGTGGAGAGTTCCAGGCGGCGTCGATCCGCCCGGCGACGAGGTCCTCGACCTGTCGCTCGTAGTGCGAGTAGAGGACGAAGTCGAAGTCCAGGCCCCGCCCGCGCAGCCAGGTGCGGAACCCCTCCCAGATGGTCACCACCTTCGGGTCGTACGCGACCGCGCCCAGCAGAACGGTTGGCGCGGGCATCAGCGGTTGGCCTCGTCGAGCAGCGGCAGCCCGGTGGCGACCCGACCGACGAAGTCGTGCAGCGCGTCGGTGGTCGGTGCCATCACCCGGGCCGCGCGGGCGTCCCGGAAGCGGCGCTCGAGGCCCAACTCCTTGCGGAAGGCGCTGCCGCCGCAGAGTTGCATCGCGCCATCGGTCACGTCGGCGACGGTCTCGCCGGCGAGCGCCTTGACCTGGAGCACCCGCAGCATCGCGTCGTCGCGGCCGGTCTCCAGCGCGGTGAGCGTGTCGCCCAGGAAGGCGCGCAGCGCGTCGGTGCGGATCATCAGCCGGGCGAGGTCGCGTCGGGTGACGGGCGCGTCGCGCAGGGCGGCACCGGTGTGCGTGAGCGTGGTCCGGGTGAGATGCCGGCTGGCCTCGGCCACCGCGCTGTCCGCGAGACCGAGGCAGAAAGCGGCGTTGAGCACCAGGAACCAGGGCAGGACGGCACTCAGCGCGGTGTCGAGCCCGGCCCCGTCGGCAGCCATCCTCGCCGTCGACGGAACCCGAAGACCGTCGGCGGTCATCGGGCGAGAGCCGTTGCCCCGCAGGCCCAGCCCGTCGAAGTCGCCGGTCACGCTCAGGCCGGCGCTGTCGGCCGGCACCAACCACAGCGTCATTGGGCCGGCGTCGCGGGTCAGCGGAAGGCTCGACCAGACGTAGCTGTTGGCCTCGCCAGCCGAGGTGACCCAGCTCTTACGGGCGTCGAGGCGGACGGTGTCGTCGTCGGCGGCTGTCGCGGTGCCGGTCGGCGACCAGAAGTGGCTGCGCGAGCCGTACTCGGAGAAGGCCAACGTGGTGAGGTGATCGCCGGTGGCGATGGCGGCGCGGACGTCGCGCGGGCCGTGCGCCTCGATGACGGCGGTCGCCGCGTAGTGCATGAGCACCACCATCGCTGTGGACCCGCACTCGGCGGCCAGCCGCTCGATCACCTCGGCGACCGTCCGCATGCCGTGGCCGGCGCCGCCGACCTCGGTCGAGGAGGCCAGGCCGAGCAGGCCGGCTGCGGCGAGAGCGTCGACACCCGGACGGGGAAAGGCCCCATCCCGGTCGACGGTCGGCGCCTGCGGGCGGATCACGTCGTCGATCACCGTGCCGAGCGTGTCCGTGGGGTCGGTGGCGGTCTGGGCATTGTCGACACTGGTCGTCATGCTCGGTACCCCTTCAGGCGGGCCGACGGGACCGCTGTCGACACTATCCGAACCCGAAGACGTAGCGCGAGCGTCGGATTACCGTCTGGCGCGGGCGTTGTCCCGGTGCGATCGGCCGTGCCCGTCGTCCCGGTCAATGCGCAGCTCGCGCTCCAACTCGGTGATGACCGCCCGCAGGTCGTCCAGCCGCTGGGTGAGCGCGATCCGGTCCACCTCGTCCGGCACGCCGTCGCCGTCCTCGTCGTACCCGGGGGCCAGTCGCTCGGTCATCTCCAACCGGCGGGCCTCCTCCATGGAGTTCACGATGACCGCGATGAGGATGTTGAGCAGCAGGTTGACGGTGATGACCACGTAGCTGACGTAGTAGAGCAGTGTCCATGGTGAGATCGCCATGCCCTGCTCGATGAGGTCCGGCAGCGTCTCCAGCGACAACAGCACGAACAACGTCAGCAGCGACCGGCCGATGTCGCCGTACTCCTCCGGATACCTGTTGCCGAAGATGAGCCAGCCGGCCATGCCGTACACGTAGAGCGTCACCACGGCCAGGGCGAGGAACCCGGTGACGCCCGGCAGGCTGCGCCACAGCGCGGAGACGATGGTCCGCAGACCTGGCGAGAACCGCACCAGGCGCACCATGCGGGCGACCCGTACGACCCGCAGCAGCGCCGGGTCGCCGTGCAGGCCCGGGATGAAGATCGCCGCGATCACCACGAAGTCGAAGACGTTCCAGCCGTGCCGGAAGAAGTCCTGTGGGCGTCTGCCGTAGGCGGCCAGCCGGACGGCGATCTCGACGACGAAGACGGCCCGGAAGAACAGCTCCAGCCCGTGCAGCGCGGTGCCCGCGGGGCTCAGGTCGTCGTACGTCTCCAGGCCGAGAACGATGCCGTTGGCGAGGATGACCACGACGATGGCGATCTCGAAGGGCCGTGACCGGGCGAGCTGGTCGCAACGGTCGGTCCAACCCGAGCGGTGCCGCGGTGGTGTGGACGGGCCACCCCGCTGGGCGGGCACGGGCGCGTCACTCACCAGCGGGCCGGCTCGGTGAGGCGCGCCGGGGCCGGGGCCCACCTCCGGCCGTCGTCGTGGCGGTGCGGCTGGTGTGCGGGCATGCCCACCAGCCTAGCCAAGATCAACGACGCTGGGCGACCGCGGCATCCGTGCAGCGTGACTGTTTCGCTGCGCCTCGGCGCGATTCTCCGGCGACGACACAAATCGCGAACGACGTTTGCAGTTTACAGTAGATCAGTGAGTGACACAGCCGCGGACGGCCCCGACCGGCAGCCGATCTGGAGCAGGCCCGAACGCGGCAGCCGCGGCCCCGCTCCGGCGCACAGCCGGGACGCCATCGTCGTGGCAGCCATCGCCCTGGCCGACACCGAAGGCCTGGCCGCGGTGTCAATGCGCGCCGTGGCCGCCGCTCTCGGCACCGGCGCCGGATCCCTCTACCGCTACCTGTCGTCCCGCGACGACCTGCTGGACCTGATGACCGACCGGGCCGTGGGGGAGCTGCGCCCGTACCCGCAGGTGGAGGGGGACTGGTTGGAGACGATGGTGCTGCTGGGGCGCCGGCAGTTGGCACTGTTCGGCGCCCACCCGTGGCTGCTCGACGTGATTCACCGGCCCTCCGGCATCGGCCCGCAGAGCCTGGCCTGGTTCGACAACTGCATTCGGATCCTGGAACCCGTGCGCTGCCCCGTCGCCGCCAAGTTCGAGGCCATCGCGATGATGACAGGCGTGGTGAGCCTCTTCGCCCGCCGCGAGTCCGCCGCCGGGGCGTTCAGCTTCGCCGGGGTGGACCTCGCGGCGTACCCGCACCTGGTCGCGGCGTTCAGTCAGCCCCCGGGGCCGGCGCCCCGGGCGGACCTCGTCGAGCGGACCCTGCGCAGTCTGCTGACCGGCCTGCTGCTAGCGGAGTCGACCGAGGAGGGCTGATTGCCTCGGCGGACAGGTGGTTTCTGCCGTTTCTCCCTGCACCTCGACTAGGTTCTCGATGGTGAGCGGGACCAGACGACCCCGCGCCAACTGCGGAGAGGTGCGCGATGTCCGACCCTGATCTTGCCGACCTGCGCCAACGGGCCAAGGACGGTGACCGGGACGCGGTCGACCAGCTCGTCGAGCTCGCGGGGGAGCGGGGTGACCTCGCCGAGCTGCGGCAGCTGGCCGAGGACGGCAACGCCGACGCGGCGGCCCAACTGGTCGAACTCGCCACCGAACTCGGCGACACGAACGAGCTGCGGCGCCTCGCCGACCGGGGCGACCGGGACGCCGCCGACCAACTCGTCGAGTTGGCCGCCGAGCGGGCGGACGTTGGTGAACTTCGGCGGCTCGCCGACGGCGGGAACCGGGACGCGGCTGACGTACTGGCCGAGCTCACCGAAGAGCAGGACGAGGCGGAGTAGTCGGCCGGGACGCGGGAGTGCCCGCACCCGGTGTCACGTCGCAGTGGTGAGGTACCGGCGGTAACCGAGAGCGGACTGCGTGAACCCGATGGACGCGTAGAACCGGTGGGCGTCGGTACGCGCCGCGTTCGACACCAGTTGGACCTTGTAGCAGCCGGCCGCGGTCGCCTCATCGAGCGCCGCCAGCATGAGGGCCCGGGCGACCCCACGACGGCGCCATCCGGGTGCGACCACCACGTTCTCCACCACCATGTACGGTCGCGCGCCGTGGGTGAGGTTGGGGGCGACGAGGGTGTCCAGCGTGCCCACGAAGGTGTCCCCGGCGGCGGCCAGCAGGAGGCGGCGGCCAGCTTGGGCGTGCAGGTCGCTCCAGGCGGCGGCGAGCCGGGCGGTGGCCGGCCGCGCGTCGTCGGGAGCGAGTTGCCACAGCACGTCGAAGACCAGCTCGGGGTCGTCCTGCGCTACGGCGGCGCGGACGACGAAGTCGCCGCCGCTCACCGGGTCGACGCCGGAGTGTCCAAATCGAACCGCCCGGCGTGCCGACCTGGCGGCCCGCCGGGCCGGGAGAGCTTGTCATCGACGTGCCTCACCATGCCGTCGACAATACGTCTGCGGCTTCACCGCGTGGCGGGGCGGCGGGGACCGGGGTCCCGCCGCCCGCTTCGGCGATGAACCCGGTCAGGCCCGCGCGGCCTTGATGGCGTCGCGCAGCGGGGTGCTCGGTCGGCCGAGCAACCGGCTGAGGTCGTCGCTGTCGGTCGCCAGCTCGCCGTTGGCGATCGAGTGGTCGAGCGCGGCGACGAAACCGGCGGTGCCCGCGTCGAGGCCGACGTTCTCCAGGGCCGAGGCCAGCTCGGCGGCGGACATGTCCTGGTGGACGACTGTGGTGCCGGTCGCCTCGGTGACGGCCTCGGCCAGCTCGTCGAAGGTGAACGCGGTGCCGCCCAGTTCGTAGACGGCGTTGCCGTCCTCCTCGCGGGTCAGCGCGGCCACGGCCGCCCCCGCGTAGTCGGCCCGGGTCGCGGCGGAGATCTTGCTGCCGCCGGTGGCGCCGAGGATCGTGCCGGACCCCAGGTACTGCGGCAGCTGGTCGGTGTAGTTCTCGGTGTACCAGCTGTTGCGCAGCACGGTGTAGCTCAGACCGGACGCGGCGAGGACCTCCTCGGTGGCCTTGTGCTCCGGCGCGAGCGGGTTCGCCGTGGTGTCGGCCTTGAGGATGCTGGTGTAGACGAGACGCTCCACCCCGGCGAGCTTGGCGGCGTCGATGACCGCTGTGTGCTGCGCGACGCGCTGACCGGGAGTGTCGCCGGAGATGAGCAGCAGGCGGCGTACGCCGGCCACGGCGCCGGGCAGCGTCGATGGGTCGTCGTAGCTGGCCTTGCGGATCTCGACCCCGCGCGCGGCCAGGGCGGCGGCCTTCTCCGGGCTGCGGACGATGGCGGCGATCTCGGTGGCGGGTACGCCGCTGTCGAGCAACTGCTCGATCACCAGGCGGCCGAGCCGGCCGGTGGCGCCGGTGACGGCATAGGTGGGCATGGGAACCTCCGGAGGGTAGGGGCAAACTAGTAAGCACTTACGAATCTACAGTACTAACCGAGATGCGGCGTGGGATAGGCTGGTGAGGTGAGCGACATGCCGGCCCAGGACCCGGCGGGGCCTACCCAGGAATTCGTCAGCGATGTCTTCGCCCGGGGGTGCACCTCCCGTGCGGCCTTCGAGGACGTCACCTCGAAGTGGGCCTCGCTGGCCCTGTTGGCGCTCGGTGAGGGCCGCTACCGGTTCAACGCGCTGCGTCGCCGCATCGACGGGGTCAGCGAGCGGATGCTCTCCCAGACCCTGCAGACCCTCGAACGCGACGGAATGCTCACCCGCGAGGTGCTCACCGCGATCCCGCCGCGCGTCGAATACTCGCTGACCCCGCTCGGTGCCCGGGTCGCCGAGCAACTGCGTGGCCTCGCCGATCTGCTGGAGGCCTCGGTGCCCGAGTTGCAGACCGCCCGCGACAGCCGCGAGCGCGACCGGGGCTGACTCGCGGCCTGTCTCAGGTGTTCAGCGTCTCCCGCGGCGGCACACCAAAGCTGGCGTGGTATCGCGCGGTGAACCTGCTGTGGCTGGCGAACCCCCACCGACTGGCGATCGCCGAGACCGTCTCCTGGCGCGGGTCGGCGCGTACCAGGTCGTGGTGTGCCCGGACGAGCCGTACCCGACGCAGGTAGGCCATCGGGGTGGTGCCGAGGTGGCGGCGGAAGGCGAGTTGCACCGCCCGGAGGGAGACGCCGGCGGCGCCGGCGATGTCGGCCGCGCTGATGTCCCGGTCGGCGTGCTCCTCCAGAAAGGCGATCGCCCGGCGCAGCGTGGCGGTGGTGGCGTCGTTCCGGTCCATGGCGGTCGGTTCGGTGAACGCGGTGTTGGGGAAGACCGCGAGCGCCGCCGCGGCCAGCATCCGGGCGGCGTTGCCGATCACCAGTGTCTGTGCCCCGGCGGGCGGGCTGTTCAACACGACGTCGCGGACGAAGCTGGTGGTGTTGCGCCACTGCCGGGCGAGGGTCGCGCTGGCGGCGCCCAACTCGGTGAACTCGATCCGACCGGGCCGGCGGGCCGGCGCGGTGGTGGCCACCTGCGCCAACACCGACAGGTCCAGCACGCAGAGTTCCACCTCACCGGGATGCCAGTTGACGGTGCACGGCTCCTGGGGCCTGGTGACGAGGAAGACCTCACCGGGGCCGAACCGGTGGGCCGATCCGGCGCAGGAGCGATCGACGTGGGCGGTGCGGGTCCGACCGATGACCAGCCCGCCGAGGGTGCTGGCATCGATCTCGAGGTGCCCGGTCTGGCGGGTGGTCGCGATGGCGAAGGGGCCGGTGTCGACGCGGTGGTGGGTGAGCCGGTACCCGTTCCGGCTCTGAATGCGCAGTTTCGGGTCGTACGTGGCGGACAGGAATTCCTGGATGACCGCCGGGTCACGGCTGTCGAACTGGTGGGTCTGCACTGGCGATGACGTCATCCGCTGTCTCCGTCCGGTGGAGGTGCCGCCGGGTGCTGGAACGGTGCCGACGGCAGGTTCGGGACGTGCCGGGGTGCTCGGCGGTGACCCGGCACATCGTTGGCCGGCGGTGCGGTGGGATGGAACGTCGCGAGCGGGACGGCAGCGACCGGTGGAGCGTGTCGGATCTGGTCCGACGATTCATCGATTCTAAAACGCAATATCTGTAGATGGGAATGTCACCCTACGACAATCACTGACGTGCGTCCCGCGAATCACTGTGACGTGTCGGCAGCTCGACTTCGTTTTCCGGCTAGCGCGCCAATGGCTGTACGTCTGCTGTCCTAGCCACCCGCGTGGCCGACAGCGAAATCTTGTTCATGATTCGTCGGAGGACGACCGGGTCACTGCCGGGGGGCCGACCCACCGAGGGGGAAGCGTTGGACAGTACCGATCCTGACCGCATCGTTCGGCTGGCCGCCGCCGAGGCGCTGGCCCGGGTGGCGGACGAGGACAGCCTGGGCCTGGGCGAGGGGGACGCGCTGGAGAGGCTCGGGCGTGGGCTGCGTGAGGTGCTGCGCCGCGCACTCGACGACCGGGTGCCACTGACCACGCCGGACTTCGTCGACCTCTGCCGCGACCTTGGTCTGCACCGTGACGCCTTCGACCTGCTGGGGCACTACCTGATGACCGCGTTGCTGACCCAGCACGTCGGACCGGACGCCCTGATCCGCGTCGGGGTGCTCTTCGGCACCGTCGGGCGCTACCTGCCCGGTGCCCGTCCGGTGGCCCACCGCAACGAAGGCCCCGCGGCACGGCGACGCGACGTGCGCGCGGACAACAGCGTCGTCGGTCGGTACCGCCGCGCCAAGCTGCCGGAGCACCTCCCCAACCCGCCGAGCTGGACCTGCACCGGATGCGGCCGCGAGTGGCCCTGCGCCACCAAGCAGAGCCAACTGCTCGCCGAGTTCGGTGGCGCGCGCGCCTCCCTCGCGGTCTATCTCGGCTCCTGCCTCGTCGCCGCCGCTCAGGACCTGCCCACGTTGCCGTTGCCCCGGGTCCGGCTCCGATTCCTGGGCTGGCTGCCGCGCGCCCGGATCTGACCGGGCCGTCGGCGCGGCACCGTCGGCGAACGCCCTGACCTGGCCCGGCCGAGGCCGGTCCCGACTGGACACTGCGCGATCACGTGGTGACTTCCTGCTGCCCGCCCGACGCTTCGCGCGGGTCGGGGCAGGGTGTTCATCGTGCGCACCAGTTGCGTACGGCGGGTGTTCACCGCCTTCTCCGAGGCTCCTTGATCGAAAGAGCATTCGCTTGATCGAGGAGAGGCTCTCACGTGAGAGACAAGCATCCCGAAGAGGCCGAGCACGCGCAGCTGTCCCGGCGCAAGCTGGTCAAGTACGCGGGCGTGGGCGCGACGCTGGCCGCGGCCAGCCCACTGGTCGGCGCCGGCGCGGCGTGGGCCGACGAGGATCGTCGGCCGGGTGACGACAACAAGACCGACCGGGGTAACTCCAAGAACCGGGCGTGGCGTGCGGGCGACCACCACATCCACTCCGAGTACAGCGGCGAGTTCGACACCACGAAGTCCCCGATCGTCTTCCACAAGGGCGCGGACGCGGTCTACCCGATCGTCACCAACGCCATCATGGCGAAGAACTTCGGCCTGACCTGGGCGATGTGCACCGACCACGGTGGACCCACCCACTCGAAGGTGAACATCGAGCAGGCATACCCCGACCTGCTGCGGTCCCGCAAGCTGGTCCCCGAGGTGCTCCAGTTCTGGGGCATGGAGTTCGACGCGCCCTCGCTGGACCACCACACGCTGATGATCCCGCGCCACGAGGACGAGGCGAAGCAGCTCTTCGAGCTGGAGAGCCGGTTCGCCAAGTACGACGCGTTCCCCACCGACCCGGCCCGCGACACCGAGGCCAAGATGGTGGAGTTCCTCAAGGTCGCCCGAGGCATGCCGCACAAGCCGCTGGTGATCGCCCACCATGCGTCCCGTTCGGCGCCCGGTCTCGGCGTCTACGGCCAGGACACCCCGCGCGAGTTCCGCAACGGCAACAACGCCGCGCCGGACGTCTACATCGGCTTCGAGGGCGCCCCCGGTCACCAGGCTGGCCCGCTCAACGGTGGCAAGCGGGGCGGCTACGGCAACCACCCCACCTACGGCGGCTTCGACCAGATGACCGCCCGGGTCGGTGGCCTGTGGGACTCACTGCTCGGCGAGGGCCGGCGCTGGTGGATCACCGCGACCTCGGACTCGCACGTGCACTGGACCCGCGGTGGCTCCGACTTCTGGCCGGGCGAGTACAGCAAGACGTACGTGCACGCCCGCCAGGACTACGGCGACATCATGGACGGCCTGCGCAACGGCCGGATCTGGGTCACCACCGGTGACCTGATCCGCAGCCTCGACGTCACCGCCACGTCGCAGGGCAGGACCGTCGAGGTGGGCGAGACGATCACGGTGAGCCGTCGTAGCCGTACCGATGTCGAGATCGAGATCACGTTCCGCCCGCTGGGTGGGGCGAACGCGAACGGCGACCGGCCCGAGGTCCGCCGGGTCGACCTGATCGTCGGCCAGATCACCGGCCCGAGCGCCAGCCTGGACGCCGACACCAACCCCACCACGAAGGTGGCGGCCCGGTTCGGCCCGCGGGACTGGCGTCGGCAGGGCGACAGCTACGTCATCCGGCACACCCTGCGCAATGTCGAGGCGGACACCTACGCGCGGGTGCGCGGCACCAGCACCGACGAGGCCGAGCCGCTCGCCGACGGGCTGGAGAGCCCGTGGGACGACCTGTGGTTCTACTCGAACCCGGTCTTCGTGCACGTGCGCTGACCGAGTGCGGTAGCGACATCGCGGGTCTGCCCGGCACTGCTCGACGGACGACGTCGGGTGGTGCGGGGCGGGCCCGCACCGCTGTATCCGCAGGTCAGTCGGGCCTGCTACGGCGGGCTCGGGGGGTGGCGGTTCGCCCGCTCCGCGTCGCCGCGGCGCCGGTCCGGCGCGCAGCGGGTGCCGCCGGCGCCGGGTCGGCCTGCACCTGTGTCACCACCTCGCAGAGGTCGCGCAACGGGTCCACCGCCTGGGCTGAGCAGGCGACTTTTTGGAGCAGTGACCGCAGCGTCGCCGACTCGGTCGGCGTGAGTGCCCCCAGCAGATGCGACTCGACCTGCCGCAGTGTCAACCGCCGCTGTTCCCAGGCGGCACGGCCGGCGTCGGTGACCTCGACCAGCCGGTTGCGCCGGTCGGTCGGGTCCGCGCGCCGGGCCACGAACCCGGGCCGCTCCAGGTCATCGATCAGGTACGTGAGGACGGTGCGGTCGATGCCGATCTCCTCGGCGATCGCGCCCTGGTTGCGGGCCGGCCCGTTACAGGCCGCGGTGAGCAGTTGGTAGCCGCGCGGACCACCGGGGAAGTCGGCGAGCGCGTGTTCGGCCGCCCGGACGTAGCCGCGGAAGACGATCCCGAGCATCCAGCCCAGGTCGTCGTCGAGCGGATCGGGCCGGTCCGGCCGGTGAGAGGCACCCGTCATCCCCCGACAATACCGCAGCGAGGCAGACCTTGTTGGCACAAGATGTTCTGCGTGGCATAAGGTTGAGGTCACGACGCATCGCCCGAGGCGTCGGGGAATCGGGAGGCTCGCAGATGAGCGACTACGGCCACGACCTGGTCTTCGGCTCCTTCGTCACGCCCAGCGCTGACAATCCGGACCGTGCGGTCGGCGTCGCCGTCCTGGCCGAGCAGGTCGGGTTGGACCTGGTCACCTTCCAGGATCACCCGTACCAGCCGGCGTTCCTCGACACCTGGACGCTGCTGAGCTTCGTGGCGGCCCGCACCAGCCGGGTGCACCTGGCGGCGAACGTGACGAACCTGCCACTGCGCCCGCCGGCGGTCCTCGCCCGCAGTGTGGCGAGCCTGGACCTGCTCAGCGGCGGCCGGGTCAGCCTCGGCCTCGGGGCGGGGGCGTTCTGGGATGCCATCGAGGCGATGGGCGGCAGGCGGCTGACCCCCGGCCAGGGCGTACGAGCGCTGGAGGAGGCCATCGAGGTCGTCCGTCAGCTCTGGGACGTCGAGACGCGCGGCGGAGTGCGGGTCGACGGCGAGTTCTACCGGGTGGTGGGCGCCAAGCGTGGCCCCGCTCCGGCTCACGCGGTGCCGATCTGGCTGGGCGCGTACAAGCCCCGGATGCTCCAGCTCACCGGTCGTCGGGCCGACGGTTGGCTGCCCACGCTGGGCTACCTCCAACCCGGTGATCTGACCAAGGGCAACGCGATCATCGACGACGCCGCGCAGCAGGCCGGCCGGTCCCCGCAGGACGTGCGTCGGCTGCTCAACATCGCCGGAGAGTTCTCGACAGTCGGGCGCGCCTCGCTGAACGGGCCCGCCGAGCAGTGGGCCGAGGAACTGGCCGAGCTGGCACTGGGGGAGGGCGTCGGCACCTTCATCCTGGGCAGCGACGACCCCGACGACCTGCGCCGCTTCGCCGGCGAGGTGGCCCCGGCCGTCCGCGAGCTGGTCGCCGCCGAACGTGACCGGGGCGCGGCTCCGGAGCGTACGCCGGAGCCGGAGCCGGTCGTTGCGCCGCCGGTCCGGGCGAGCCGCGCTACCGCGACCGGCGGCGCGTTCGCAGTGGTGCCCACCCCGGACGACGGCGTACGGCGAAGCGAGCAGCAGGTGTGGGACGAGTCGGCCCGGCCGACCGGGCCCGCGCCCGACCCGGAGCGCACCTACACCCCGCAGGAGCAGGCTACCGGCGCGCACCTCGTGCAGATCCACGACGGACTGCGCGCCGAGCTGGCCCAGATTCACGACCTGATCGAGCAGGTGGCGGCCGGCGAGATCGACGCCGGCGCGGCCCGGTCCCACATCAACACGATGACGATGCGGCAGAACCGGTGGACCCTCGGCGTCTACTGCGAGTCGTACTGCCGCATCGTCACCACCCACCACACGATCGAGGACCAGTCGCTCTTCCCCCGGTTGCGGGCGCGGGACGCCCGGCTCGGCCCGGTGGTCGACCGGCTGGAGCAGGAACATCACGTCATCCACGACGTGCTGGAGGGTGTCGATCGGGCCCTGGTCGCGTACGTCGGGTCTCCGGGCGGCATCGCCGAGCTGCGGGCAGCGGTGGACCTGCTGACCGACGCTCTCCTGTCGCACCTGAGCTACGAGGAGCGGGAACTGGTCGAGCCGTTGGCGCGGTTGGGCATCGCCTGATCAACGCGCCGCCGCAGCGGCTCGGGATTGCCCCGATCCGATCTGAGAGACTACTCTCGAAACATGTCTCTCAAGAATCCGTATGGGGATTTCGAGATCACCGAGCCGCAGGCGCTGCGGGCATTGGCCCACCCGGTCCGACTGGCGATCCTGGAGCACCTTCAGCGCCACGGCCCGGCCACGGCCACCGGCCTCTCGCCGCACGTCGGTGCCACACCGTCGGTGGTCAGCTGGCACCTGCGGCACCTCGCGACGTTCGGCCTGGTCACCGACTGGGATGGCGCCACCAGCAAGCGGGAACGCTGGTGGCAGGCCGCCGCCCGGGGCTTCCGCTTCACCGCGCCCGACAGCGTCGAGGGGCAGTCCGCGACCCAACAGTTGCGCGGTGAGATGTTCGCCCGCAACGCCGACGCACCCCAGCAATGGCTGCTGCATGAGGAGCCCCGACTGGACCCCGAGTGGCGCGCGCTGGCCGGCATGGCCGACACCCGGTTCGTGGCCACCGCCGACGAACTGCGGCAACTCGAGGAGTCGATTGAAGAGCTGATCGCCCCGTACGTGCGGCGCAAGGAGGAGTCGGCCCCGGCCGACGCGCGGATCATCCGGATGCTGCGCTACCTGCTGCCCGAGCCCGGCGACGACGACCCGGCCGCGTCATGACCGCCACCGACGCCCCCACCGAAACCGACGCCGGGCCCCCGCCTGCCCTGCACCGTGACCGGCGCTTCCGCACCTTCTGGATCAGCGAGACGATCTCCCACTTCGGCGATCGGATCAGCGAACTGGCCCTACCGCTGATCGCCGTCACCCTGCTCACCGCCACACCCGTGCAGGTCAGCGTCCTCACCGCGCTGATCTGGCTGCCCAACCTGCTGGGCCTGTTCCTGGGTGCCTGGGTGGACCAGCGCACCCACAAGCGGCGACTGCTGATCATTGCGGACCTGATCCGCGCCGCGGTGCTGCTCAGCCTGCCCGTGGCCTACCTGTTCGACGCGATCACCCTCACCCAGCTCTACCTGGTGGCACTGCTCACCGGCTCCGGCGCGGTGCTCTTCGCCATGGCGCGTCAGGCGTTCTTCGTCGGCCTGGTGCCGCGATCGGCGTACGTGGACGCGAACAGCAAGATGAGCATGAGCCGATCGCTCTCCTTCATCGCCGGCCCGGCCGTCGGCGGTGGGCTCGTCCAGGCGCTCAGCGCGCCGGTCGCGATCGTCGTCGACGCGGTCTCCTTCCTCGGCTCCGCGCTACTGCTCAGCCGCATCCCGGTGACCGAGCCCCCGCCGCCGCCGAGTCGGACGTCCACCCTCGGCCTGGTCCGCGAAGGGCTCGTGCTGGTACTGCGGCATCCGGTCCTGCGGGCCGCCCTCGGCTGCACCAGCACTGTCAACTTCTTTACCTTCATCGCCGGCGCGCTGCTGGTGCTCTACGCCAGCCGCGAACTCGACCTGTCGGCCGGCGCGATCGGCATCGCCCTCGGCTTCGGCGCGATCGGCGGATTCATCGGCGCGGCGCTCGCGCCGCGGGTCTCACGCGCCATCGGTCTGGGCCGTACCGCCATGATCGGCGCGGTGCTCTTCCCCGCGCCGCTGGCGCTGACCGCGCTGGTGTCCGGACCCACCTGGACGAAGGTGGCAATGCTGGCGGCCATCGAGCTGGTCTCCAGCGTCGGGGTGATGCTGATGGACGTGAACCTCAACGCCCTCCTCATCGCCGTGACACCCGCCGACGCGCTAGGACGCCGGGCCGGTGCCTACAGCGCCGTCAACTACGGCATCCGACCACTCGGCGCGCTGGTCGGCGGCGCGTTGGGCACCACCATCGGGCTGCGGCCCACCCTGGCCATCGCCGGCCTGGGTGGCGTGCTCGCCGTGCTGTGGTTGCTCGCGTCACCGGTGCGCCACATCCAGACCATCGACGCGACCTGAGGGCTGCGGGGCGCGGCTGGCCTGGTTCTGCCGCCCCGGCCAGCGACGGTCAGCCGGCCTCCGCCACCAGAACCCGGGCCAGCTCGGCGGGCTGGGAGAACATCGGCCAGTGGCCAGTGGCCATCGTGACCAGTCGCCACTGGTCGCTGGTCAGCAGTTTCGCCACCGTGTCGTTGGGCTCAGGCCCGTCGAGCAGGCACTTGACGTACGTCGCCGGCAACTCACCCAGTCGGCGGCTCAGCACCGCCGGCTCGGTCAGCGTCGCACCCGGGTGCGGAGTGGAACCGTCGACCAGACGCGCGATCTGCTCATCGGTCAGACCCTGACCGTCGAAGTCGGCCGCGCCGAGCGGAGCCCAGTAACCGTCGTTGTCGGCGATCTGCGCCTCGAAGGCCGCCTGGCCCTGCCACCAGCCGGAGGCGAACGAGCCGCCGTCGACCGGCACCTCGGCGTCCACGAAGACCACCCGGGCCAACCGGTCACCGATCCGCTCGGCGGCCTGACCCACCGGAATGCCCGAGTAGCTGTGCCCCACCAGCACCACGTCGTGCAGGTCACCGCGCTCGATCTCGTCGACGATGTCCTGCACGTGGGTCTGCTGCCCGGCGGGCACATCCCGCCGGTCGGCGAGGCCGGAGAGGGTCAGCGGGTGCGTGCCGTGGCCCGCCGCCCGCAGGGGCGGCACCACCTCGTCCCACGCCCACGACCCCAGCCACGCCCCCGCCACCATCACGAATTCAGCCATGGCCGGGAGCCTAACGCCGACCTGCGACAGGTCGGCGGGTCACGACCAGGTGCGGGCCTCGGCCGCGAACACCTCCGGCGGACTCGCCACCGGAAGCACACAGAGCAGGTGGCCACCGGGTGCCCGCAGGATCCGGCACTCCAGCCACTGCGACACCTCGGTGGCACCCAGAGCCATCAACCGTCCGGTCTCGGCCGGCACGTCGTCGGTCTCGATGTCCAGGTGGAAGCGCGGCGTGTCGTCGACAGCCTGGACCGCGGTGACCAGCCCCGGCAGTGCCTTGTGCAGGCCGACGAACTGCGGCTCGGCCGGAACGGACCGGGTGCTGACGCCGAGCGCCGCCGACCAGAACTCCGCCGCCTGGGCCGCCTCCGCCTCGGGGGTGTCGATCAGCAGCGCGTACACGCGGCTTCGGTGCATGCCGCCCAGGATATCGAGAATGTCGATGTGTTGCTCGATGCACCCGAGGGCCGTCGACCGCGCGGGCTCACCCGGTGGCGTCGAGGTGGGCCGCAATCTGCCTCGGCAGCGGATAGCTTCGTTCGGCCGGCAGGTGGTCCGTGGCCGCCCGCACGTCATGGGCCCGCACCAGTTCCCGTACGCGGTGGACACTGGAGGTGATGTCCGTGACGCTGACCGTCCAGTCGTCGACGTACCGGGCGACGGCTTCGCCGGACAGTCCGACCTGCAACGACCGGTAAGGCAACGCGCTCAGGTGCAGCGTCCGTTCCGGATCCCACTGCACCCGTACCGGGCTGGCCTTGAGTTGCCGCGACCACGTCGCCCGGTCACCGTGCAAGCCCTGGTCGTAGTGACTCAGACAGGCTCGCGCCAGCGCCCACTCGAAGCCCTCCCGCGTGATGTCGATGGACAGCACGCGCTCCTGCCCGGGCTTGGTGGCCCAACCGCAGCGGTACATCATCCACAGGAACGACGGCTTGATCCAGGTCATCCGGTCACGCTTGAACGGAGCCACGAAGCGACCGGCGGCCACCGCCGGCAGCGCGATCTCCGGTGGGTACGCCTGGTACACGGTGATCGTGTCTTCCGAGTAACGGGCACGGATCTGACGCGCGGGAACGGACATAGTGTGATCCTCACCCGTCGGACCGCACCGTCTCCACCGGAATTTCGTACCCGGGCCCGGGAAAACCCGTGCGAGCCGGCGGCTGGCGGACCGGGCACTCAGGCGTGGTCCCGTGCGGGCGGCCCAGCCTCGACCGGTATCCGGTAGATCCGGACCGGATAGTCGACTGCCGGGCGCCCGCCGTTGAGCCCGGCGGTCAGGTGCAACTGGGCCGCCGGCATCCAGAGCCGGGCATCGGCGTCGAGCCACATCGCGTCCACCCAGGCCAGTCGAGGGTCGGCGACGAGCGTCCGCACGCTGCGGTCGGGCGCGAGGACGAGGACGCGCCGCCGTTCCAGATCGCTGAGGTAGATGGTGCCGGTGGCGTCGATGGCCGTGCCGCCGGTGCTGGGTGTGTCACACCAGCGTGCGACCCTCCGGGCCAGTTCGTCGGCGGACATCGACGGGTCGTCCAACCAGCGGGTGGCGATCCGGGACATCCCGCCCGAGGCCGGCTGGTAGTAGAGCCAGCGACCGTCCGGCGACACCTCCAACTGGTCCACGTGCAGGTGGACCTCGGCGCCGTCCGGGTCACGCAGCACGCGACCGTCGGCGAGCACCGGGCCGCCCGCCGTGCTCGGATGCCCATCGAGTACCCGTCTCGGCCGACCCGAGTCGAGGTCGAGCACGATGAGGCCGGCCGCTCCGGCGTCGCTGAGGTACGCCACCCGGCCGTTGAAGCGGACGTCGTCGACGTAGCTGCCCGGGTGCACCGCCTCGTCGAGGTGGTAGACCCGCTCCACACGGTCGCCGTCCGGGTCGACAGCTATCAGCCGAGCGCCGCCCGCGACCTGTGCGCCGCCGATCCCTGGCGCGCCCGAGTCGACGATCCACAAGCGATCATCCGGGCCGGCGCGCAACCCGTTGACGTGCACGAACGTCCCGCTCGGCGGCTGGTCAGCGCGGTTCCACGCGGTATCGGGGTACGGGACACGACGGCCATCAGACAGCGCCTCGACCACCTGCACGCCGGGCCGATCCGCCGACGGGTAGCTCAGGAACACCCGCCCGCGCAGCGTGGTCACGCCCGTGCACACCCGGTCTTCCTGGAGCACCGGCGTCAACCGGTGATCCTCCTCGGTGGGCAGCGACGACATTGACCTGCTCCTCACCCGCCCGGCGGCACCTCGGCTTCCAGCCGGTGACGACGGATACGGCCATCCGGTGCGGTATTCCCGGAGCAGGCCGACCGAAACCGCCGGTCGCAGGACCCCGCTGGCGGCAGGGTGCCCTCGGCGCTCAGCCGGTCGGCGGTGCCGGGGGACCGACCCGGGCGGCGAGCCGCTTTGGGGCCATGACGCAGTAGCTCTCGGTGAGCAACTCACCCACCTCCTCCCAGTCGGTGTTCCCGTTCAGGACCATGCCCATCACTGTCGGACTCCAGTCCGGTTTGTAGAAGGGGTGCCCCGCGGCGAGGAGACCGGCGATCTCGTCGAGGGGCGACCGGAAGGTCAGCAGGCAGGCGGGCTGGTCGAGTGCGGCGGCCCGTGCGTGCACCGGCTGGCGATCGGGGTCGACGGTGAGCACGTGGGCGATGGTCCGCTTGCGGATCCGCCAGCGGGTGCCCACCCAGGCGGGCTCCTCGTAGGTCTCCGGCAGCCCGAGACAGATCGGCCGCAGCCGGTCGAGGACCTCGGGCGGGACATCTCCGGGTGCGGTCACGGGCAACGACGCTAAACGGTCGGTGTGACAAGTTCCGCTCGTCGAACCCCGCTCGGGCCGGTGGTGCGCGCCCTGTCGATCCGCCAGGATGGGCGGGGCGACAGTGGGCCGTCGCCCCGGCCCGACCCGCCCCCGTGCCCGCTGAGGAGTGCCGTGCCGTCCACCCTGCTCTCCCGCCGTGACCTCGACTTCCTGCTGCACGAATGGCTGCGGGTGTCCGAGCTCGTCGAGCGCCCCCGCTACGCCGAGCACTCCCGGGAGACCTTCGACGACGCCCTGGATCTCGCCGAGCGGGTGGCCACCGAGCAGTTCGCCCCGCACAACCGCGCCGCCGACCTGGCCGAGCCCACCTTCGACGGGCAGCGGGTGCAGTTGATCCCGCAGGTCCGTGCGGCGTTGGACAGCTTCGCCGAGACGGGCCTGCTCACCGCCGGGCTGGACGCCACTGTCGGTGGCCTGCAACTGCCGCACGCCGTCGCGGCGGCCTGCTTCACCTGGTTCCAGGCCGCCAACGTGGCCACCTCGGCGTACCCGTTCCTCACCCTGGGCAACGCCAACCTGCTGCTGGCCCACGGCAGTTCCGAGCAGGTGGACACCTACGTCCGGCCCATGCTGGACGGCCGGTTCTTCGGGACCATGTGCCTGTCCGAGCCGCACGCCGGCAGCTCACTGGCCGACATCACCACCCGCGCCGAGCCGCAGGCGGACGGCACGTACCGGCTGTTCGGCACCAAGATGTGGATCTCCGGTGGTGACCATGAGCTGTCCGAGAACATCGTCCACCTGGTGCTGGCCCGCATCCCGGGCGCGCCGCCCGGGGTCAAGGGCATCTCGCTGTTCATCGTGCCCAAGGTGCTGGTCGGCCCGGACGGGTCGCTCGGCGAGCGCAACGACGTGGTGTTGGCCGGGCTCAACCACAAGATGGGGTTCCGGGGCACCACAAACACCCTGCTCAGCTTCGGCGACGGCGCGCACACCCCGGCCGGCCGCGCCGGAGCTGTCGGTCACCTGGTCGGCGCGCCGCATCAGGGTCTGGCGCAGATGTTCCACATGATGAACGAGGCCCGGATCGGGGTCGGGGCGGGCGCCACCGCGCTGGGTTACACCGGCTATCTGAAGAGCCTGGCGTACGCGAAGGAGAGGCCGCAGGGCCGGCCGGTCGGCGCGAAGGACCCGGCCGCCGCGCAGGTGCCGATCATCGACCACCCTGACGTACGACGGATGCTGCTGGCCCAGAAGAGCTACGTCGAGGGGGCGCTGGCGCTGGTGCTCTACTGCGCGCGGCTGCTCGACGAGCAGAAGACCGCCCCGGCCGAGGCCGACCGCGAGCGCGCGCACCTGCTGCTGGACGTGCTCACGCCGATCACCAAGAGTTGGCCGTCGCAGTGGTGCCTCACCGCCAACGACCTGGCGATCCAGGTGCTCGGAGGGGCCGGCTACACCCGCGACCACGACGTGGAGCAGCACTACCGGGACAACAGGCTCAACCCGATCCACGAGGGCACCCACGGCATCCAGGCACTGGATCTGCTGGGGCGCAAGATGACCATGCAGGGCGGCGCTGGTCTCGCCCTGCTGACCACGACGATCGGCGACACTGTCGAGCGGTCCCGGAAGGTCGGGGGAGAGGCGGCCGAGCTGGCGGACCGGTTGGCCGCCGCGGTGGACCGGATCATCGCTGTCACCCGTCGACTGTGGGCCGATGGTGACCCGGTGCTCGCGCTGGCCAACGCCAGCGCCTACCTGGAGGCCGTCGGGCACGTGGTGATCGCGTGGATGTGGTTGGAACAGGTGCTGGCGCTGCCGCCGGAGGGGGCCGGCGACGCGTTCCACGCCGGCAAGCGGCAGGCCGCCCGCTACTTCTTCGCGGTCGAGCTGCCCCGGACCGGGCCGCAGTTCGACCTGCTGGAGAGCCGGGACCGGACCACTCTCGACATGCGCCCGGACTGGTTCTGACCGGCCCGTCGCCGATCAGCGTCGGCGGGACTGGTGGCTCACGGCCTGCCGCCCCTTGACGACGCCCCAGACGATCACGATCACCAGCGCGATCACACCGATGATGATCAGCCAGCGGACCGCCTCGAGGATCAACCCGAGCAGGATCAGCACACCGGCGACCACGCCGACGACCCAGAGCAGTGCGCGCATGTCGACCTCCCGTAACCGGCCGCGCCTGGTGCGGCCGGCCCCGGCTTCTCGTTCCCCGTCCGGCCGACACCATGCGCGAGCGGCATACCCGAGTCGATCAGGGGCTGGTACGCGCCACGTAGACGGTGTTGGCCGACTCCCCACCGGTCAGCGGGTTGGCGAACGGCACCACGTGCGCCCGCACGTCCACGAACACCTCGGTGAGCGCCGCGGTGAACTCGGCGTCCGGCGGGTCGTCCGACCAGAGCGCGAAGACGCCCTCGGGGCGCAGCAGGGCGGCCAGGCGGCGCAACCCGACCGGCGGGTAGAACGCCGCGTGGCTCGGGTGCAGGACGTTGCGCGGGGAATGGTCGACGTCGAGCAGCACCGCGTCGAACCGCCGACCGGGCACCTCGCTGTCGAAGCCGGTGTCACCGGCCACCGCCGCGAAGAAGTCGGCCTGCACGAAGCGGGTCCGGGGGTCCTCGGCGAGCCCCGCCGCGAACGGCAGCAGCCCTCGTTGGTGCCAGTCGATCACGTCCTCGATCGCCTCCACCACGAACAGCGAGCGCACCCGGGGGTCGCCCAGCGCCGCGCAGGCGGTGTAGCCCAGCCCGAGACCGCCCACCACCACGTCGAGCGAGTCACCGGCCACCTCGGCGAGACCCAGCCGGGCCAGCTCGATCTCCGCGACCGGGAAGAGGCTGGACATCAGGTACTCGTCGTCGAGCTTGACCTCGTACACCTCGACCTGGAGTGCCGGGTCCCGGCGTCGGCGCAGGCTGATCGCGCCGATCGGGGTCTCCCGCCAGGCCAGCTCTTCGAAACGCGCGCCCACGGGTGCCCTCTCGCCGCCGGATTCGTCCACGGATGGTACCGGTTGCCCCGCGACGGGCGGCCACGCAGGGTCCACGGGAGATCGACGCAGCGCATATCCTGTGCCCGGCCGATCCACCGGAGGGGAAGTAACTGCTGGCGTTCTGACGGTCAGGAGTGTTCAGTGGTCGTCTAGAGGGGCGGTGTGAACTTGAGGGAGTGGGCGGCGGCTACCGGCGTCTCGTACGCGACGGCGGTACGAGTCCGGGACGTTGCCTGTTCCCGCGTACCGGCTCGCCGCGCGGCCGAGGTGGTCATCGAGGATCCGACGTGAAGACGATCCAGGCTTACCGGTTCGCCCTCGACCTCACCCCAGGCCAGGAACGCGCCGTGAGGGCGCATGTGGGGGCCGCGCGAGTGGCGCACAACTGGGCGCTCGCCCGGGTCAAGGCGGTCATGGACCAGCGCGCTGCGGAGCGCTCCTATGGGGTGCCGGATGAGTTGCTGACGCCGTCACTGCCGTGGTCGCTCGCCGGGCTGCGCAAGGCGTGGAACGAAGCTAAGGCCAAAGCGGCGCCGTGGTGGGGTGAGGTGTCGAAAGAGGCGTTCAACACCGGCCTGGACGCTCTCGCCCGCGGCTTGAAGAACTGGGCTGACTCCCGTCAGGGCGGGCGGGCCGGCAGGCCGGTCGGTTTCCCCCGCTTCAAGTCCCGCCGCCGTGGCACACCGGCGGTGCGGTTCACCACCGGCGCCATCCGCGTCGAGCCCGACCGCCGGCACGTGGTGCTGCCGAGGCTGGGTCGGTTGAAGCTGCACGAATCCGCCCGCAAGCTCGCCCGCCGTATCGAGGGCGGCACCGCGCGGATCATGTCCGCCACCGTGCGCCGCGACGGCGGACGGTGGCACGTCTCGTTCACCGTCGAGGTGCAGCGGACCGAACGGCAACCGGCCCGGCCCGCCTCCGTGGTGGGGGTGGATGTCGGAATCAAACATCTTGCGGTGTTGTCCACCGGCGAGCGGGTCGACAACCCGCGCCACCTCGTCGCCGCGCAGGCCCGACTGCGGGCGCTCGGTCGGGCGTCGTCGCGGAAGTCCGGCCCCCACCGGCGCGCCGCCTGCCGCCCCTCGAACCGCTGGCAACGCGCCTCGGACCGACTTGGTCGCGCCCATGCGCGAGTCGCGAACCTGCGCCGCGACGGGCTACACAAGCTCACCACGAGGCTGACACGCGAACACGGCACCATCGTTGTCGAAGACCTGAACGTCGCGGGCATGCTGCGCAACCGGCGGCTGGCCCGGCACATCGCTGACGCCGGGTTCGCCGAGATCCGCCGTCAGCTGGCATACAAGACCGGATGGAACGGCGGCCGGTTGCTCGTGGCCGACCGCTGGTATCCGTCCTCGAAAACCTGCTCGGGTTGCGGCGCGGTGAAAGCCAAGCTCGCCCTGCACGAGCGTGAGTACGACTGTGAGGCGTGCGGCCTGGTCATCGACCGTGACCGCAACGCCGCACTCAACCTGGCCGCCCTCGCGGCTGAGCTCAGCACCACCGCCGGGAGTGGCTCGGTGGCAGCACGCGGAGCCGACCAGAAGACCCACACACAAGGGCAGGTGGCTGTGAAACGTGAACCCGGCACGGCATCCGCCGGCAAGACCGGGACCGCCCCCACCGCAAGGCGGGGCAACCAATCACGCGCTCACTAGAGCGCACCGAAAGGTAACGGACTCATGCCGTCGCGGCAGGACCAGCTGCACTCCTACCAGTTCAGCGTCCAGCGGGCGGTCGCCGCCCTGGTCATGCGGGAGACCGACCCCGCGCAGTCGCCGTTTCGGAGGCTGGCCGGCGCCGGCCTGGCCAGCGTCCTGGTCGCGGCGATCGGGCTCGGTGGTTTCGCCCTCTACGGCCTGTTCGCCGGCGGCGGCAAGGGGTGGCGCGATCCGGGCGCGGTGATCGTGGAGAAGGAGTCCGGCGCCCGGTTCGTCTATCGCGAGCAGAAGCTGCACCCGGTGCTCAACTACGCCTCGGCGCTGCTCATCGTCGGTGCGGACCGTTCGAAGACCGTTCTGGTGTCCCGACGCACGATCGACGGGGTCCCGCGCGGGCTGCCGCTGGGCATCGCCGACGCACCCGACTCGCTGCCCGCCCCGGGCCGGCTGGCCGCCTCGGCGTGGACGGTCTGCTCGACGGTTCCGGCCGGCGCGGGCGTCGAGGCGCCCCGCTCGGCGTTGCTGATCGGCACCGAGCCCGACGGCGGTCGGGCGCTGGGCGACGACGCGCTGCTGCTGCGCCATCCCGACGGTGGGCTGCACCTGGTCTGGCACCAGCGGCGCTACCTCGTCCGTGATCCCAGCCGGGTGCTGGCGGCGCTCGCCACCACCCGGGCCCAGGCGGTTCCGGTGGCGCCGGCACTGCTAAATTCGCTGCCCGCCGGCACCGACCTCGCCCCGCTCGATCTGCCCGCGCTGGGTCGGCCCGCCACCCGGGTGCCGGGCGCCGCGATCGGCACGGTCTACCTGGTGAGCAACTCCGGTGGCGGCCGGCAGTACGCGGTGGCGCTCGACGCCGGCCTGGCCGGCATCACCGAGCTGCAGGCGGGGTTGTTGCTGGCCCGCACCGGGCAGGTGGAGCCGGTGCCGATGACGTTGGGTCGGTTCGCGGCGCTGCCCACGGTGCCTGATCTCGCCCCGACCGGCCCGAACGCCCCGCCACCGACCCCGCCCCGGCTCGCGGCCGGCGACGGCGGGGCGCTCTGCACCCGCATCGGCGACGACGGCGGGGTTGGTGAGGTGCGCTGGGGCGTACCGCTGCGGGACCTGACGGCCGTGCCCCGCACCGCGCCGACCGGCGGCGCGGTGCTGGCCGACCACGTGGTGGTGGAACCGGGCCGCGGCGCGGTGGTCGAGGCCGCCGCGGCGCCCGGCGCGACCGGCGGCGCGGTCTCAGTGGTTACCGACCTGGGCCGACGGTACGTGCTGGCCGACCGGGAGGTGCTCCCGATGCTCGGCTACCGCGACGTGCGGCCGGTGCGGCTACCGGCCGGGCTGGTCAGCCTGGTGCCTGCCGGCGCCACCCTCGACCCGGCCGCCGCCCGCGCCATCGCCGCCCCGGACTGAGGACGACCCGGCCCGCGGCCCGGGGCGGCCCGGCCCGCGCCGGGGCGGCGGTGATCAAGAGGTTCGCGTCAAAACTCGGCGCGAGCCTGACGCAAACCTCTTGATCACCGGGAGGCACCGTGCGGCAGACAGTGGTCAGTTGGCCGGGCGGCGCAGGACGGTGACCGCGAACGGGGCGTCGTCGCGCCACGGGCGCAGGTCCCAGGTGGCGAAGCGCTGCTCCACGCGCAGCCCGGCGGCCACCGCGTCGGCGTCGAACGCGGTCAGCGGGTAGCCGCGCTCGGTGCCGAAGCCCACTGTCAGCACGCCGTCGGGGCGCAGGTGCGCGGCCACCCGGCGCAGCACCGCCGGTTCGGTGCCGACGGCGACGAAGGCGAGCACGTTCCCGGCCAGCACCGCCGCGTCGAACGGCTCGGCCTCACCCAGCGCCGGTAGATCCAGCTCGGCGAGGTCGGCGACCAGCCACGTCGGGCCGGGATAGTCGGCGCGGGCCGCGTCCACCAGCGCGGGGTCGGCGTCCACGCCGACCACCGTGTGCCCCCGCTCGGCCAGCGCGGCACCGACGCGGCCGGTGCCGCTACCGGCGTCGAGAATGCGGGAGCCGGGCGCGACGAGAGCGTCCACCAGGCGGGCCTCGCCGGCCAGGTCCGCGCCCTCGGCCACGAGCTTGCGGAACCGGTCGATATACCACTGTGAGTGCTCGGGACCGGTGTCGGTCGCCCAGCGGGTCGGGTTGGCCATGAGGCCACCGTATCCGGGCCGGTGGGGGCCGGGCGGGTGACCCGGACGAGACGATCATCCCTTCTCCGCGCCGCTGGTCAGCCCTTCGGTGAGCAGCCGTTCGCTGGCGAAAAAGAGGATCACGATGGGCAGGGTGAGCACTACCGACCCGGCCATCAGCACCGTCTTGGGGACCTCCACGCCGTCGGCGAGCAGGGACAACCCCAGTGACACCGTCCACCGGTTGGGTTTGTCGACTAGGAACAGCAGGGCGAAGAGAAACTCGTTCCAGGCGATCATGAAGTCGTAGAGCGCGACCGCCATGATCGACGGCATCGCCAGGGGCAGGCTCACACGTCGGATGATGCCGAGCCGACCGGCGCCGTCGATGGCGGCGGACTCCTCCAGACTGACCGGGATGGTCTCGAAGTAGTTCTTCAGCATGTAGACCGACACCGGCAACGTCTGCGAGATGTAGACCAGCACCAGACCGAACAGCGAGCCGCGCAGCCCGGCCCGGGTGAAGACCACGAACAGCGGGATCGCGATGACGATCGACGGAAACAGGTAGACCGCCAGGAACAGGAAGTCCACCTGCCGCCGGCCGAAGAACCGCAGCCGGGCCACCGCGTACGCGCCGGGGATTGCGACCAGGAGGGTGAGCACCGTCGCCGCGACGGCGACCAGCCCACTGTTGCGGATGAAGGTGAGGAAGCCCTGGCCGCCGTCGTCGGTGGCCTTGAGCACCTCGGCGTACGTGGCCACTGTCAGCTCACCGAAGCCGACCACCAGCGCGCCGGGGTCGAGCAGCAGCCGCTCGATGGGGCGCACCGAGAGCACCAGCATGTAGTAGAAGGGGAACACCGTGATCACCAGGAACGCGGCGATCACCAGGCGGCGCAGCCAACGCAGGCTCACCGTTTCGACCACGTCCCGGTCCATCAGCCCACCCTCCGTCCGAAGAAGCGCAGATAGATCAGCACGAACACGATGAGCACCACGGCCAGCACGACCGCCTGCGCGGCGGCGGCCCCGATGTCGGTGCGGGCGGTGAGGAACTCGTACACCCGCACGCTGACCACCTCGGTGCCGGCTGCACCGCCGGTGAGCAGGTAGACGTCGTCGAACTTGTTGAACGTCATGATGAAGCGCAGCACGCCCAGCAGGGCGATCACCGGCAGCAGTTGCGGCAGCAGGATGTGCCGGAACCGCTGGGTGGGGGTGGCGCCGTCGACCCGGGCGGCCTCCTCCAACTCGCCGGGCACCGCCTGAAGCCGGGCCAGCAGGAACAGGAATGCGAACGGGAAGTACCGCCACGCCTCGAAGACGATCACGGTGGCCAGCGCTGTCGACTCCTGGGTCAGGAACGGCACCGGAGCGTCCCAGCCCAGCAGGCGTTGACCCCAGGCGTTGACGATGCCGAGCTGTGGGTCGAGCATCACCTGCCAGACGAACGTCACAGCGACCACCGGCGCCACGTAGGGCAGCAGCATGGACGCCCGGACCAGGGTGCGACCCCGGAACGGCCGGCGGACGACCAGGGCGGCCACCAGGCCGAGCAGGATCGACCCGACGGTGCCACCGATGCTGTAGATCAGCGTGACCCACAGCGTCTCGGCGAAGCCGGGGGTGTGCAGCACCCGGTCGATGTTGTCCATTGTGAACTCGCCGAACAGACCGGTCTTGCGCAGCGTGGCCAGCCGGACCCGCTGGAAGGCGAGCACCACTGTCCACACGATTGGGATGCCGATGACCGCGATGGTGACGAGCAGGGTCGGTGCTACCAGGGCGAGCCCGGCCCGGGATTCGCGGCGGCGCAGGGTCAGCGGTCGGCGCCGGGGTGGCGCCGACCGCTCCCGGGTGGGGGAGCGGCCGGGGCCGGGCGCGGTGGTGGTCAATTGACGCCCGCCTTGATGGCGTCCACGTCCTTCGTGGCGCGGCCGGCGGTGGCGGCCGCGTCGGACTTGCCGGAGACGAGGTCGCCCAGCGCCTTGGGCACCGGCAACTCGCCGAGCATGGCGCCGACGAGTTTGCCCTGCCCCTGGGTGAGGCCCCATCGCCCGAAGGTGTCCGGGCTGCGGCGCAGCGTGGCCAGCACCTCTTCGCCGTACACGTCGGTGAGGGGCTTCTTCGCGTCCACGCCCGCCTGGCTGGTGTTCCAGGCCGTCAGGTACGCCTCGGGCTCGGCCGTGGTGCCCTTGCGCACCGGGAAGCGGCCCTCCGGGGACATGCCGAACCAGCGCGGGTAACCGTCACTGAGCATGTACTCCACGAAGGACTTGGCAGGGTCGGCCGCCGCGCCGTCGAGCACCGCCCACGAGCTGATCTCGCCGTACTGGGCCGGCTCGGTGCCGTTCGGGCCCTTGATCGCGGTCACGAACCCGCTGTTCTTCGCGAGGAACGCCGGGTCCGCCTGGCACTGGGGGCAGGTCGGTTTGGCGTCGTTGCGCAGCCCGGCCAGCTCGTCGAGGATGAACGGTGACCAGATCACCATTGCCGCCTTGCCCGCGAAGTAGGTGGCCCGGGTGGTGTCCACGTCCTGCGCGCCCTTCACCGAGCTGGTGCGGATCAGGTCACCGTAGAAGCGGAACGCCTCGACGCACTGGGGCGAATCAAGTGTCACCTTCCCCGAGTCGTCGGTGAGCTGGCAGCCGTTGGCCAGCGCCAGGTGTTCGAAGGTCTGCTGGGTGAACACGTCGCTGGGGGCGGTCGCCGCGGTGATGCCGGCGACGCCGCCGGTGTTCAGTCGGGCCGCGGCGGCGGTGATCCGCTCGTACGTGTCGGGGGCGGGCAGGCCGGCCGCGGCGAACAGGTCCTTGCGGTAGACGAGCAGCTGCCCCCACCCGTCGCTGGGCACGGAGAGCTGTTTGCCGTCGTCGGCGGTGAGCTCCAGCGCTCGGGGGGAGAACGTCTGCTTGCCCAGCTTGTCGACGACCTCCGCGTTCGCCGAGGCGTGTAGCAGCTCGTTGCCGGCGAGCGTGCGGATGCCGGCGAGGGAGACCGACCCGACAACGTCGGGCAGGTCACCGGCGGCGGCGTTTGCGGCGATCAGTGAGGGGAACTGGTCCTCGTTGACGGTCACGAGATCGACCTGGATCCCGGTCTTGGCGGTGAAGTCGGCGATGATCGCCTTGGTGGCGGTGACCCGGTCGGCGACGTCCTCCAGGCTCCAGACGGTGATCTTTTTGCTGTTGCTGTCGGGTTCATCGTTGCCGCAGGCCAGCAGGGTGGACGTGGTCAGTGCCAGGATCAGGGTGGTGGCGAGTATCCGCCTCGGAGGTGCAGACATCGATGGCACTCCTCTCGAAGGGTACAAGAAGGATCCAACACCTTCGATTGATCAATAGCAAGACATATCGCGATTTTTTGCTATCCTGGAGCCCAGTGCTACCGGGATGTGACACATGGGCAACTGGGTGGTCTCTCTCGCCGGGCCTCGACGCATCAGCCTCGAGCCCTGCCCGCCGGATCCGCTCGGCCCCGGCCAGGTCCGAGTCCGCACCTGTTACTCGGGCATTTCCGCCGGCACCGAGCTGACCCTCTACCGGGGCAGCAATCCCCGGCTGAGCAAGGACTGGGACGATGCCGCCCGGATGTTCGTCCCCCGACAGACGCCGGTGCCCTACCCGTTGATCGGCTTCGGCTACGAAGAGGTCGGGGAGGTCATCGAGGTCGCGCCGGAGGTCACCGACCGGCATCCGGGGCAGCTCGTCTGGGGCATCTGGGGGCACCGGGCCGAGGCGGTGCTCGCCGCCGACGCGGTCCGTGCGCTCCCCACCGGGCTGGATCCGCTCGCCGCGGTCTTCGCCCGCCCCGGCGCCATCGCGCTGACCGCCGTGCTCGCCGGTGACCTGCACCTCGGCGACTGGGTCGGCGTCTTCGGCCAGGGCGTCATCGGGCTACTCGCCACCCGGCTCGCGGTGCTCTCCGGGGCCCGGGTGGTGGCCGTCGACGCGGTGCCCGGCCGGCTGGAGCACGCCGCCCGATACGGGGCGCTATCCACGGTGGACGCCACGGTCGCCTCCGCCGCCGCAATGCTGCGCCAAGCCACCGACGGCCGAGGGGCCGACGTCTGCCTGGAGTTGTCCGGCGCGTACCCGGCGCTGCACGAGGCAATACGCTCCACCGCCCACGCCGGCCGGGTCGTGGCCGCCGGCTTCTACCAGGGCCAGGCCGACGCGCTCGGCCTCGGCGAGGAGTTCCACCACAACCGCATCCAGTTGGTGGCCGCCCAGGTCTCCGGGCCCACCCCCGCGCCGAGCATGGCCGGCCGGTGGACCGGAGACCGGGTCGCGCAGACCTTCATGGACCTGGTGGCCGACCGCAGCGTCGACCCGCTGCCGCTGGTCAGCCACATCGTCGACGCCAGCGCGGTCGCCGACGCCCTCGCGCTGCTCGACCGCGGCGCCGGTGACGTCCTCCAAGTCGTGCTGAGGTTCTCATGACCACCATCGCGCTGGCCTGTCAGGAACAACTCCTGCCGGGCGCCAACCTGATCCAGAAGTACGCCCTCGCGGCCGCCCTCGGCTACCAGGGCATCGAGCTACGTGGCCGCGGCGACATGGCGTTCGCCCGCCGGCTGCCCGAGCTGCGCCGGGCCCGCGCCGCCGGGGTGGTGATGCCCACCGTCTGCGTCGAGATGGACCACTTCATCGGCGACTTCGACCCCGCCCGGTCCGCCGACGCCGTCCGCAACCTGCGCTCCCAGCTCACGGTGATCGCCGAGCTGGGCGGCGTCGGGGTGATGACCCCGGCCGCCTGGGGGATGTTCTCCCGGCGACTGCCGCCGTTCGAGCCGCCCCGCCCGCCGGCCGGCGACCGGCAGGTGCTCCTCGACGCCCTCGGCGAGCTGGGCGATCACGCCCAGGCCGAGGGGGTCATCCTCTTCCTGGAACCCCTCAACCGGTACGAGGACCACATGGTCAACCGTCTCGACGAGGCGGTGGCGCTCTGCGCCGCGCTCGGGCTGCCGTCGGTCCGGGTGGTCGCCGACACCTTCCACATGAACATCGAGGAGGACGACGTGCACCGCGCGCTGCGCGCTGCCGCGCCGTACCTCGGGCACGTTCAGGTCAGCGACTCCAACCGGTACCAGCCCGGCGCCGGGCACCTGGACTGGCCGGCGCTGCTGCGTACCCTGCTGGAGCTGGACTACCGGGGATGGCTGGCCCTGGAGTGCCGGCTCCGCGGCGACCCGGTCCGGGCCCTGCAACAGGCCGCCACGGTGCTGCGGCACGCGCTGCCCCGGCGGGCCGCCGCGTGACCGCCGGTGCTGGGCAGACAGGCGTCGACGCGACCACCGGAGTCGGCGCGACCGCCGACGTCGGAGCGACGCGCGCCGACGCCGCCGGCACGGGTGGCCCGGCCGACGCGGCCGGGCTGCGTCGGCTCGCGATCGACACCCTCGACGCCAACTGGGAGCACGACCACACGGTGCCCTCGCGCACGCTCTACCCGCACCAGTGGAGCTGGGACTCCGCGTTCATCGCGGTCGGGTTGGCCCAGGTCCGTCCCGACCGCGCCTGGCGGGAGCTGGCGAGCCTGTTCCGGGCGCAGTGGGCCGACGGGCGGGTGCCGCACATCGTGTTCAACAGGGCGCTGCGGGTCGGCGCGTACTTCCCGGGGCCGGAGATGTGGCGTTCGGCCGACGTGCCGGGAGCACCGGCGGTGGCCACCTCCGGCCTGGTCCAGCCGCCGGTGCACGCGCTCGCTGCGTTGCTGGCGTACCGGCGGGCGCCCGACCCCACCGGCCTGGCCGCGCTGCGCCGGCTCTACCCCGCGCTGGTCGCCCAACAGCGCTACCTTGCCGACCGGCGGGACGTGGCAGGTGACGGGCTGGTCTGCATCGTGCACCCGTGGGAGTCCGGGTTGGACAACAGCCCGGCGTGGGACGAGCCGATGGCCGCGGTGCCGGCCGAGGCTACCGTCATGCGCGCGTACCGTCGGCACGACACCACGCACGCCGACGCCGCGCACCGCCCCACGAACCTGGACTACGCGCGCTACCTGGCGATCGTCGCCGCCTACCGCGACCACGGCTACGCCGACCGCGACCTGGCCGCCGGCCACCCGTTCCTGGTGGAGTGCCCGCTGTTCAACGCGGCGTTCGGGGCCGCCGAACACGCCCTCGCCGAGATCGCCGCGCTCGTCGGCGGCGACCCCGGGCCGCACCGGGCCCGCGCGGCCCGCGTCACCGAAGCCCTCCTCCGCCGGCTGTACGACCCGGAGACAGGCACGTTCCAGCCTCGTGACCTGCGCACCGACCGCCTGGTGAGCGCCCGTACCGTGCTCGGGCTGACTCCGCTGATCCTGCCCGAACTGCCGACCCGGCAGGTCGACGCGCTGGTCGTCGAGGCCGGGTCGGCGCGCTTCGGAGTGGCCCGGCGGATGGACCGGCCGCTACCCACCTACGACCGCACCGCGCCCGACTTCGAGCCGCTGCGTTACTGGCGTGGGCCGAGCTGGCTCAACATCGGTTGGCTGGTCCGGCGTGGGCTGCTCGCGCACGGGCACCCGGAGCTGGCCGCCGGGCTGCGCCACTCGATGATCGGTCTGGTCGCCGGGGCCGGCTGCCACGAGTACTTCCACCCGGACACCGGCGTCGGGCTGGGCTCACCGGCGTTCAGCTGGACCGCCGCGCTGCTGCTCGACCTGCTGGCCGACTGAGCACGCCTGCGGGTGGTAGCGTCGCCGATCCTTGCGGCCGGAGGGAGCATCGTGCGCGAGATCGACAAGGTGGCCTGGATCCTCGTCGAGGACGGTCGGGTGCTGAGCACCCGGTCGGTGGGCAAGGACGTCTGGTACCTGCCGGGTGGCAAGCGCGAGCCGGGCGAGACCGACCTGGAGACCCTGCGCCGGGAGATCGACGAGGAGTTGAGCGTCGAGGTCGACGTGCCCGGCGCCGTGCACCTGGGCACCTTCTCCGCCCAGGCGCACGGCCACACGGCCGGCATCACCGTGCGGATGACCTGCTATCGGGCCGGCTATCGGGGACAGCTCCGGCCGGCCAGCGAAATCGCCGAGATGGCCTGGCTCGGGTACGCGGACCGGCACCGCACCTCGCCTGTCGACCAGGTCATCTTCGACCACCTGCTGGCCGAGGGTCTGCTGGCCTAGCTTCAGTTTGTCGCGGCCGGCCAGGGGTAACCGCCCGAGCGTGACCGACGGCGACGGGTTCCCGTACTTCATCGACGCGGTGTCCCGGCGGTCCGGCCTGCCGGCCGAGGAGGCCGCCGCCCTCGCCCGCGCCGTGCTCCAGACGATGGCCGAGCGGGTGACCGGCGGCCCGCCCGACGACCTCGCCGGGCACCTTCCGAACTCGGTCGGGGGATACCTCACCGGCCCGGCCCCGGATCCGGCCGGGGCCGTTGGTCCGGATCCGGCCGGGGGCTCACCCCCGGATCCGGGCGGGGCTGGTGGTCCGGATCCCGGCGTGGATCCGCTTCTGAGCGGTGGACCGGAGCCTGGCGTGGGCGGGTTGAACACCGGCGTGGGCCTGGAGGTGGGTGGTGCGGTTCCACCGCCGGCGGACGCCGGCCCGGCGGAGTTCCTCCGCCGGGTGGGACAGCGCGCCGGGGTGGATGCGGCCACCGCCCGGGCCGGAACCGGCGCCGTCTTCGCCACGTTGCGGGAGGCGATGACCGTACGGGAGTTCCGCGACATGGTGGCGCGACTGCCGCGCGACGGCGGAGGCGGCGCCGCGTCCGATCCTCCCGTTTCGCCCGACCCGTACCTGCCCTGAGCCGGCCCGTACTCCGTCGTACCCGGCCGCTGCGGCTAGATCCACTCCAGATCGCCGACATCGCGGCAACCGGAAAGCTGGGTACCGCCAGATCGTGTGTCCGTCGGCAAGACCAGCCAGCTGTCGATTACCTGACCTCACTGTGGCTGTCGCGAAATCCACCGCGCAAGAAATTGCCATGCCGAAAAATTCGCTGAATTAAGTCGCTTTAGGTGAAAATCTGCCACCGGGCCAGAGGGACGATCGGACGAAGTTCGACGTCCCTCGTCCGAGCCCCGAGTCGACCCTTTGGTCCGACTCTAATCGATGATCTTTCTCAACGGCCATCGAACTCTATGCTCCTTCCATAGTGAAGTCCTGGGGGGGGGATCATGATCACTGTCATCTATAGCTGCGCATTTGTCCGTTGTAGACGGCCGCGCGCGTTCTGAGATGAAGACCACTGCACTGGTCCACCGCTTCGTCGACGTCGCCGCCACCCGTTCCGACCAGCCTGCCGTGCTCGGCGACACCGGCCCGCTCGACTACGCCAGCCTCGCCGGCCTCGCCGGCGGGCACGTCGACCTGCTGACCGCAGCGGGCGTCCAGCCCGGCGACCGGTTAGCCCTGCTGACCGCACACGGGGCCGCCACCATCGCCGCCATCCTCGGCACGCTCGCCACCGGCGCCGCCTACGTGCCGCTGGACCCCGGCTTGCCCGAGCAGCGGCTGCGCCAACTGCTCGACGGCGCAGACGCCACCGCCCTGCTCTGCGGGGGCGAGCACACCGAGTTGGCCCGACGGCTCGCCGCCGACCGGCCGGGCCTGCGGATCGTCCCGGCCATCGACGTGCGACCCGCGCCGCTGCGCCCGGTGCGGGTAGACCCGGACGCGCTCGCGTACGTGCTGTTCACCTCCGGGTCCACCGGGCGCCCCAAGGCCGTCGGGCAAAGCCACCGCAACCTCACGCACGTGGTGAACAACCAGATCGCCACCCTCGACCTGCGGCCGGGCGACCGGCTCAGCCTGCTCGCCTCGTTCAGCTTCGACGCGTCCATCCCCGACCTGTACCCGGCGCTGCTCACCGGTGCCGCCGTCGTCCCGGTCGACCTGCGACGGCACGGCCTGGCGTACGCCGTCGAACACCTGGCTCGCCACGATGTCACCGTCTACCACTCCACCCCGACCGTCTACCGGTACCTGCTGGACACCCCGGGCGTCGAACGGCTCGACCGGGTCCGGGTGGTGCTGCTCGGCGGCGAGCAGGCCACCTACGCCGACGCCGCCCGGTCCCGAGGTCGCTTCGCCCCGGGCTGCGTCCTGGTCAACGGCTACGGGGCCACCGAGATGACCTTCGCGGCCCGATACGCGCTGCCGCTTGCCGACGTCGACCCGGCAGCCACGGGCCCGCTGCCGATCGGGACGGCCCTACCCGGGTACGCGCTGCGACTGGCACCGGACGGCGAGATCGTGGTCCGCAGTCAACACCTCGCGCCCGGCTACCTCGATCAGGCCAGCGACACCTTCGGCCGCGACCCCGACGGCGTGCGGACGTATCGCACCGGTGACCTGGGTGAGCTGCTGCCCACTGGCGATCTGCGCTGCCTCGGCCGGCTCGACCGGCAGGTCAAGGTGCGGGGGTTCCGGGTCGAGCTGACCGAGATCGAGGCGGTGCTCGCCGCCGCGCCGGGCGTCGCGGAGGTGCGCGCCATCGCCCGCGACGGTGATGTGCTGGCCTACGTCCGGTCGGCCGGGCCGCCGGTGGACCCCGCCGTGCTCCGCGCCACCCTGGCCCGGCACCTGCCCGAGTACGCGTTGCCGCGCGCCGTCGTGCCGGTCGCCGAGTTCCCGCTGACCGTCAGCGGGAAGGTCAACGAGCGGGCCCTTCCCGACCCTGCCCGAGCCGGGTCGGTGGGGGACCAGCCGACTACCCCGACCGAGCGGATCGTGCACGACATCTGGTGTGCCGTGCTCGGGCGGGAGGCCGTCGGCCGCTCCGACAGCTTCTTCGACATCGGCGGGCAGTCCCTGCTGCTCGGTCAGGTGCAGCAGCAGCTGGCCGAACGGTTCGGCGTCCGGCTGCCGCTGCTCCGGCTCTTCGAGCATCCGACGGTCGCCGCCCAGGCTCGGCTGGTCGACCCACCGGTACCGGCCGTCGCGCCGGCACCGGCCGTCGGACCCGCACCGGCCGTCGGACCCGCACCGGCCGTCGGACCCGCACCGGCCGTCGGACCCGCACCGGCCGTCGTGGCCTTGGCCGCCGTGCCCCCGATGCCCGCTGGCCCGTCCGCCGCAACCGTCGGCGTACGCGAGTACACCGGCGACGAGATCGCCGTGATCGGTCTGGCCGGCCGATTCCCCGGCGCGGCGGACGTGGCCACGTTCTGGTGGAACCTGTGCGCCGGCGTGGACGCCATCCACGACCACAGTGACGAGGAGTTGGCGGCGCTGGGGGTCGGCCCCGGACTTCGCGCCGACCCCCGGCACGTCAAGGCCACCGGCCGGCTCGACGGGGTCGCCGACTTCGACGCCGAGTTCTTTGCCTTCGGCGACCAGGAAGCCGCCCGCACCGACCCTCAGCACCGACTGTTCCTGGAGACCGCGTGGGAGGCGCTGGAAGATGCCGGTCACGACCCGGCCCGGTTCCCCGGCCCGGTCGGCGTGTACGCCACCACCTCCGTCAACCGCTACTTCCTGTTCCACCTCATGGACAACCCGGCCGTGGTCGGCGACGTCGACCCGGACGACTGGGAGGCCCGGCTGGTCGGTCGGCAGCTCGCCGACCACCTGCCCGGGCAGGTCGCGTACCGGCTGGGGCTGACCGGGCCGGCGGTGGCGGTGCAGAGCGCCTGCTCCAGCTCGCTGGTCGCCGTGTGTCTCGCCGCGCAGAGCCTCGCCGACTACCAGTGCGACATCGCCCTGGCCGGCGGAGTGAGCGTGATGTGGCCCCGACACCGGCACATCCCGGGTGGTCTGGCCTCACCGGACGGCCGCTGCAGGGCCTTCGACGAGGCCGCCCAGGGCGCGGGCTTCGGCTCAGGAGTCGGAGTGGTGGCGCTGCGCCGCCTCGCCGACGCGCAGGCCGACGGTGACCGCGTCCTCGCGATCCTGCCCGGCTGGGCGGTCACCAACGACGGCGCCGACCGGGCCGGCTTCGCCGTCCCCGGCCCGGCCGGGCAGGCCGCCGCGGTGGCCGGCGCGCTCGCCGCCGCCGAGGTCGCCCCGGGCGAGGTCCGCTTCATCGAGGCGCACGGCAGCGGCACCCCGCTCGGCGACGCGATCGAGGTGGCCGCGCTGCACGAGGTGTACGAGGGCTCCGCGCCCGCCGAGACCTGCGCGCTCGGCTCGGTGAAGACCAACATCGGCCACCTCGACGCCGCGGCCGGCATCGCCGGTCTGATCAAGGCGGTGCTCGCCGTGCAGCACGGCGTCATCCCGCCGAACCTGCACTTCACCCGGCCGCACCCGGAGATCGACCTGGCCGCCGGCCCGTTCTACGTGCCGACGAAGGTACGGGAGTGGCCGAACGCGCCGCGTCGGGTCGCCGGGGTCAGCTCGTTCGGGCTGGGCGGCACCAACGCGCACGTCGTGGTGGAACAGCCGCCCCCGGCGGAACCGCCCGACGCGGGGCCGACCGGGGCGCGGGTGCTGCCGGTCTCGGCGCGTACCCCGGTGGCCCTTCGGGCGGCGTTGACCCGGCTGCGGCGGCACCTGGCCGGCTCCGCGCCTGCCCTCGCCGAGGTCGCCGCGACGCTGGCGCTGGGCCGGCGCGAGTTCGGCTGCCGGGCCGCCGTGGTCGCCACCGACGCGGCCGGCGCCGTCGCCGCGCTGGACGAGCTGCTGAGCACCGACGCCCGGGTCGCCGGCCCGGCCGGCGCGCTCCGCGAGCTGGCCGCCAGTTGGGTGGCCGGCCAACACCTGGACTGGACGGTCCTGCACCCGGCCGACGCCATCCGACGCACCTCGCTGCCCACCTACCCCTTCCAGCGGCGGCGGCACTGGATCGACCCCCCTCAGAAAGGCGAGCGGTGACCTGGTTCCTCTCCGCTGGCAGCCGCGATCCGGCGCCGGTGCAACTGTTCTGCCTGCCCTACGCCGGCGCCGGCGCCAGCGCGTTCCGCCACTTCCCGGGCCGTTTCGCCCCGGACGTCGAGGTGCTGCCCGTGCAGCTACCCGGCCGGGAGAACCGGATCAGTGAGGCCCCCCGCTTTCGGGTGGCCGACGTGGCCACCGCCATCGCCGAGCGGGCCGACGGTCCGTACGCGATCTACGGCCACTCGATGGGCGGCCGGCTCGGCTTCGAGGTGGTCCGCGAGCTGCGCCGACGCGGGTGTCCGCTGCCGCTGCGGCTCTACGTGGGTGGCGCCCGCGCCCCGCACATCAACGCGCCCAGCGGCTTCGACGGGCTGTCGCAGGTGGACGATGAGGAGCTGCTGCGCCGGCTGCGGGTCGGCGGCGGGTTGCCCGGCGAGGTGCTGGGGCACCCCGAGCTGGTCGAGCTGCTGCTGCCGCTGCTGCGCGCCGACTTCGAGCGGGTGGACGGCTACCGGTACGGACCCGAGGAGCCGCTGCCGGTGCCGATCGTGGTGTTCAGCGGGCGTCACGACGGGGCGGTCAGCCGGGAGCAGAGCGACGCCTGGCGGGAGCACACCTGCGCCGGCTTCACCCTGCACGAGCTGGACGGCGGACACTTCTTCCTGCACGACGCGCTGCCCGGGCTGGCCGCGGCGATCCGCGCCGACCTGCGCGCCGCGCTCGACCGGGAGACCGCTCGCTCCCCGACGACGGGCGGGCCGGCGCGCGCCGCGGCGGACGGGCACCGGGTGCCGCTGGGCGACACCGGCTGGTCGGTGTGGCGCGACGCCCTCCTGCGCAGCACTGGCTTCCCCGCCGAGGGCTTGACCATTCTCGCCGCCCCGCAGGCCGCCGCCGCGGCCGACGAACTGCTCGCCAGCGGCACCGGTGCCGACCTGTTCGACAAGGAGTTCGCCGCGGCGATGACCGCCACCGGCCGGGGGCTGAGCGAGCTGGCCGCCGACCCGCTGCTGCGCGAGGCGGTCACCTGGCAGAATCGGAGTGCGCTGGTCGCCCTCGACGGGCTGGCCCGGGGCGGCCCCGATGCCGCCCGCAACGTGCGACGCCGGGAACGGGAACGCGCCCTGCTCAAGTACTGGCAGCGGTACTGCGGCAAGAACGAGACGGTCGGCTTCTTCGGGCCGAGCTGCTGGGTCACCATCGACCCCGAGCTGCCGGTGGCGGCGCGGGTGCGCCCCGGCGCCGCGCTGACCCGCAGCCGCTGGGTGTGGTTCGAGTCCTGGGCGCTGACCGCGTACGCCGAGCGGATCGGTCAGGACCCGGCGGTGCGCCGTTGGTGGTCGCCCCGGCTCGCCCCGCACCTGTGCCTCGTCGGCCGGGAGGTGCGTCGGCCGGGCCGGCCCCCCGTCCCGCTGTCCCCGGTGGAGGCGGCCCTGCTCACCGCCGCCGACGGCCACCGCACCGCGCGCGACGTGGTGACCGACCCGAGCATCGGGCTGCGCCGACCGGAGGACGGGTACGCGCTGCTGGACCGGCTGGTGCAGCGCGAGCTGGTCACCTGGGACGCCGAACTGCCGGTCAGTCCGGCCGCCGAGGAGGTGCTGCGGCAGCGCATCGCGGCCGTCGGCGACGCCCCGGCCCGGGCCGCCGCCCAGGCCGGCTTCGACCGGCTCTGCGCCGCCCGGGACGCGGTGGCCGCGGTGGCCGGAGACCCGGACCGACTGCGGGTGGCGCTCGACGCGCTCGACGCGACGTTCACCGACCTGACCGGGCAGGCCGCACAACGCCGGGCCGGACAGATGTACGCCGGCCGGACCCTCTGCTACGAGGACACCAGCCGGGACCTGGACGTGGTCTTCGGAGCGCCGCTGCTGGACTCCGTCGCCGCGCCGCTGGCCGTGCTGCTGCGGGCCGCCCGCTGGCTGGCCGTCGCGCTCGAGGACGCGTACGGGGCGGTGTTCCGGGAGCTGTACGAGGAGCTGCGCGCCGAGGCCGGCGACGCCCCGGTCGCCCTGTCCGACCTGTGGTTCCTGGTCCAGGGGCTCTTCTGGGGCACCGGGGAGCGCCCGGTGGACGCGGTCGCCGCTCAGTTCGCCGCCCGCTGGGCGGAGCTGTTCGAGCTGGATCAGCAGCCTCCCGGCACCACCGAGGTGCGTCTCGACGTGGCGAACCTGGCCGCTCGGGTCGACGAGGCCTTCCCGGCCGTGCGGACGGACTGGTCCAACGCCCGGCTGCACAGCCCGGACCTGCAGATCTGCGCGGCCGACGCGGCCGCGCTGGCCCGGGGCGACTACACAGTGGTGCTCGGCGAGCTGCACGCCGCCTGGCCGTCGTTCGACTGTCAGGTGTTCACCCCGTCGCACCCGGACGTGGAGCGGCTGCGCGACGCGCTGGCCGCCGACCTCGGTCCGCACCGGATCCGGCTGCTCTTTCCCACCGACTGGCCGCGGCGCACGAGCCGGGTCGCGGAGGCGCTGATCGGCCCGACCGACCGGCAGTTGGCCTTCGCGCCGGCGCCCAACGCCGACCCGGACAGGGTGCTGCCCACCGTGGCGCTGACGGTGCACGACGAGGCGGGTCGGCTGGTGGTCGCCGCCGCCGACGGACAGCGTTGGTCGCTGACCGAGGTCTGCGCCGGGCTGCTCAGCACACACGCGGTCGACGGCTTCAAACTGGTCGCCGCCGCGCCGTACACCCCGCGGATCACCCTCGACCGGCTGGTGGTGGCCCGGCAGACCTGGCGGACCACGGTCGGCGCGTGCGGCCTGGGCGCGGTGACCGCGGAGCGGGCCCGCTTCCTGGCCGTGCGGGACTGGCGGCGCCGGTTGGGCCTGCCGGAGCAGGTGTACGTCAAGCTCGGCACCGAGACCAAGCCCTGCTTCGTCGACCTGAGCAGTCCCGCCTTCGCCACGATGTTCTGCGCAATGGTGCGGGCGGCCGGCCGGGACGGCGGCGACGCCACGACGCTGGTGGTCAGCGAGATGCTGCCCACCCCGCAGGACGCCTGGGTGCCCGACGCGGCGGGCCGGCGCTACTTCAGCGAACTACGACTGCACATCGTGGACACCGACAAGCCGGAGCTGATTCGATGAACCACTTGTTGCCCCTCGGCACGACGGGCTGGTCGGTCTGGCGCGACGTGGTGCTGCGTACCGCCGGCTTCCCGGCCGACGGCCTGGCCGCCTTCGCCGCCCCGGAGGCAGCCGCCGCCGCGGACGCGCTACTGGCCGGCGGGGACACCGCCGACCTGTTCGACAAGACGTTCGCCGAGGCCCTGGCCGGGGCCTCGGCGACCGCCGGCGAGATCGCCGCCGACCCGCTGCTGCGCGAGGCGGTCACCTGGCAGAACCCGGCCATGTTGACCGCCCTGGACGGGTTGCTGCGTACCGACCCGTCGGTGCGCAACCACTGGCGGCGCCGGCGCGAACTGAGCCTGCTGCGCTACTGGCAGCGCTACTGCGGCAAGGCCGAGACGATCGGCTTCTTCGGCCCGGTCTGCTGGGGCGTCCTCGACCCCGCTGAGGAGTCGACCCGGCTGCGCCCGGGGCCGGGGCTGCTGTCGGGCCGGCTGGTGCGCTTCGAGGCGTGGGCGTTGATCGCGTACGCCGATCGGCTCGCCGACGACCTGGATGTGCGTCGCTGGTGGGCGCCAGCGCTGGCGCCGCACCTGACGGTGGAGGGCCGGCGGCTGCACCGGCCGCTGCACCCCCCGCTGGAGGTGTCCACGCTGGAGGCCCGGCTGCTGGCCGGGTGCGACGGGCGTACGTCGGCACTGCGGCTGGTCGAGGGGATCCTTGCCGACGGCGACGCCGGCATGCGCTCCGCCGCCGACGCGTACCTGCTGCTCGACCGACTGGTCGAGCGTGGCCTGCTGACCTGGGACGCCGGTCTGCCGATCAGCCCCCGGGCCGAGCAGGTGCTGCGGGAGCGGCTGGACGCGATCGGCGCGGCCGACCTGCGCGCCGAGGTGATCGACGGCTTCGACCGGCTCTGTGCGCGCCGCGACGACGTCACCGCGGCGGCTGGCGACCCGGACCGGTTGGGCGCCGCGCTGGAGGCGCTGAACGCCGAGTTCACCGAGGTCACCGGTCGGCCCGCCACCCGGCAGGCCGGTCAGATGTACGTCGGCCGGACCGTGGTGTACGAGGAGACCGCCCGGGATCTCAGCGTGACCGTCGGTGCGGGGGTGCTCGATGCCCTCGCCGCGCCGCTGGCCGTGCTGCTCCAGGCCGCGCGGTGGCTGACCGCGGAGATCGGCGCCGCCTGCGAACGACTCCTCGGCGAGCTGTACGAGGAGTTGCGCGCCGACGGCCCGGTGCGGCTGGCCGACGTCTGGTCCCTGGCCCAGGGGCTGCTGCTCGCCCCGGAGGGGCCACTGGCAGCCGCCGGAGCCGGCTTCACAGCCCGCTGGGCGGAGTTGTTCGACCTGGCCGCGCTGCCGCCGGGGCAGTCGGAGCTGCGGCTCAGCGCCGCGGAGCTGACCGAGCGGGCCCACCGGGTGTTCCCGGCGACCGCGCCGGGTTGGCCGTCCGGCCGGATCCACAGCCCGGACGTGCAGATCAGCGCCGTCGACCTGGACGCGTTGAACCGGGGTGAGTTCCTGCTGGTGCTGGGCGAGCTGCACCCGGCTCACGTGCCCTTCGACAGCGCGGTCTTCGTGCCGTTCCACCCGGACCCGGTGGCGCTGCGCGCCGGGCTGGACGCCGACCTCGGCCCGGCCCGGGTCCGGGTGCTCTACCCCGAGGGCTTCCCGAGGGTGACCACCCGCACCACGTACGGGCTGAACAGCGCGGCCGACCGGCAGCTCGGCATCGACACCGCCCGCGGCGGTGAGATCGACCGGTTGGTCCCCGCCACCGAGGTGCGGGTGGTGCCGGCGGGTGACCGGCTGGAGGCGGTGCTGCCCGACGGCAGCCGCTGGCCGCTGGTGGAGGTCTTCGCCAACCTGCTCGGGTCGTTGCTGTTGGACAGCTTCAAGTTGCTCGACCCGGCGCCGCACACGCCCCGGATCACCATCGACCGCCTGGTGGTGGCCCGGCGGACGTGGCGGACCACGGTGGGGGACAGCGGTCTGGCCGGGGTGAAGGGGGAGGCCGGCCGCTTCCTTGCGGTGCGCCGGTGGCGGGCCCGGCTCGGCCTGCCGGAGCGGGTGTTCGTGAAGCTCGGCACCGAGGTCAAGCCCTGCTATGTAGACCTGACCGGCCCGCTCCACGCCCAGTCGCTGTGCGCGATGGTCGACGCCGCCGCCCGTACCGGGCCGGACGTCGCGATCGTGGTCACCGAGTTGCTGCCGACGCCCGACGACAGCTGGGTGACCGACGCGAAGGGCCGCGGGTACGTCAACGAGCTCCGCCTGCAGGTCACCGATCCGAGCAGCTACCCCGGGGGGAACGGGTGACCGACATCCTGCCCGTCAGCGCCGTACGGGGCGAGTCGCTGCCCTGGCCGGACGCGACGCTCGCCGAGCTGGTCGTGGCGCAGGCCGCCCGCACCCCGGACGCGGTGGCCGTGCGCCAGTGGGACACCCGGCTCAGCTATGCCGAGCTGCTGTCCCGGGCCGCCGGGGTGGCCGCCACGCTGCGTGCCCGGGGGGTCGGTCGGCAGACCCGGGTGGGTGTGTGCGGCACCCGCCGACCCGACCTGGTGGCCACAGTGCTCGGTGTGCTGCTGGCCGGCGGTTGTTACGTGCCGCTGGAGCCGGGCGGCCCGCGTCGGCGGTTGCGCGGGATCGCCGCCGACGCGGGCCTGTCGCTGGTGGTGGGCGATGCTGCGGAGGCCGAGTTCGGCGCCGCGCCCGGCGTCGAGGCGATCGGCCTGCCCGGTCCGGCTCCCCTCGCGCCGTGCCCGGCCCGCCCCGGCGATCCGGCGTACGTGCTGTTCACCTCCGGCTCTACCGGCCGACCCAAGGGTGTGCTCACCACCCACCGCAACGTGGTCGAGTTCGTCAGCGGCGTGGTAGCGCTCAGCGGCGCGGACGCCGGCGTGCGCAGCCTGGGCATCGCCTCGCTGGGCTTCGACGCGGCGACCATGGACCTGTTCGTCCCGCTGCTGCTCGGCGGCACGGTGCAGCTGCTCGGCGCCGAGGACCGCGCCGACCCGGTGCGCCTGGCCCGGTTCATCGTCGCGCACGAGGTGAACTGGGGCTTCATCACGCCCACTGTGCTGGCCATGCTTGACCCGGAGGAGGTGCCCGACTGGCGCACGGTGCTGTGCGGTGGCGAGGCCGTCCCGGCCGCGCTGGCCGCGCGCTGGGCGCCCGGCCGACGCTTCCTCAACGGGTACGGGCCGACGGAGACCACGGTGCTGGCGGTCAGCGGCCCGTTGAGCGCCACCGAGACCGACCCGGTGCCGATCGGCCGGCCGCTGCCCAACCACCGCGCGTACGTGGTGGACGCCGCGCTGGACCCGGTGCCGGTGGGGGAGACCGGTGAGCTGCTGATCGGCGGGCCCGGGCTGGCCGACGGATACCTGGGCCGGCCCGCGCTGACCGCCGAGCGTTTCGTCCCGGACCCGTTCTCCGGCCTGCCCGGTGAGCGCCTGTACCGCACCGGTGACCTGGTCCGCCACGACCCGGACGGGCGGATCGTCTACCTCGGCCGGGCCGACCGGCAGGTCAAGATCCGGGGGCAGCGGATCGAGCTGGGTGAGGTCGAGGCGGTGCTGGCCGACCTGCCCGGCGTCGCCTCGGTGGCCGTTGAGGCGGTGGCCGGGCCAGCCGGCACCGAGCTGGTCGCGTTCCTCACCCCGACGGACGCGCCCGACGACGCGCGGCTGCGCGCGTACGCCGGCAGTCGGCTGACCGCCGCGATGCTGCCGGCCCGGGTGCTGCGCCGCGCCGCGCTGCCGGTGAGCCCGACCAGCGGCAAGCTGGACCGGCCGGCGTTGCGGGCGCTGGCCGTCACCGCCCTCACCACCCCACCGGCCGAGCCGGGCGGCGCGCCCGCCGACGCGGCGGTGCCCGCCGAACTGACCGACGACCCGGTCGCGGCGGCGGTGGCCGGGATCTGGACCCGGCTGCTGGGCACGCCGCCGGGCCCGGACACCGACTTCCTCGCCGCCGGTGGCAACTCCATCGCGGCGATGCGGCTGGTGGCCGCCCTACGCGCCGAGCTGGGCCGGCAGGTGGACACCCGGGAGGTGTTCGCGCTGCGCGGCTTCGGCCGGTTGGTCGAGCAGGTCGCCGTCGCGCCGAGCGCCGGCGACGAGTTGAGCACCGGCAACCCGCCGACGCTCTCCCCGCCGCAGCGCCGGCTCTGGTTCGTCGACCAGCTCGCGCCGTCCAGTGCGCCGTACAACATCGCGGTGGCGCACCGGTTGCGCGGGCCGCTGGACACGGCCGCGCTCGGCGCCGCGCTGCGGGCCGTGGCCGTCCGGCACGACGTGCTGCGGTGGCGCATCCCGCAGACCGGCGGCGTGCCGTACGCGGTCTGCGCGGAGCCCACCGACGTGGCGGTGCCGGTGGTCGACCTGACCGACAGCGCCGACCGGGAGGCGGAGCTGGCCCGGATGCTCGCCGCCGGCGCCGCGCACCCGTTCGACCTGGCCACCGGGCCGCCCTGGCAGGTGACCGTCTACCGGCTCGGGCCCGACGAGCACGTGCTGGCGGTCACCTGGCACCACGCGGTCTTCGACGGCTGGTCCGAGCGGGTCTGCTACGACGATGTGGCCACCGGGTACGGCCGGGCGGTGGCCGGCCAGCCGCCCGCGCTGCCGGAGCTGCGCGCCCGCTACGCCGACTACGCGGTGTGGCGGGACGCGCGGGACCGGCGTCGGGGCGAGGCCGATCTGGCCTGGTGGGCCGGGCACCTGAGTGGCGCGCCGACCGTCCTGGAGCTGCCCCGCGACCGGCCCCGGCCGGCGGTGCAGACCTACGCGGGCGCGGAGGCGTCCGTCCGGTTGTCGGCGCCGGCCGACCACGCCGTGCGGGAGGTGGCCGCGCGGCGCGGCACGACGGTCGCCGCGGTGCTGCTCGCCGCCTTCGGTGAGCTGATCGCCCGGCTCACCGGCGGCGACGACCACGTGCTCGGGGCGATCGTCGCCGACCGGCGGCTGGCCGCCTTCGACGACGTGGTCGGCTTGTTCATCGACACCGTGCCGGTCCGGGTACGGACCGCCGGCGCGAGCTTCGCCGAGCTGGTCGACCGGTGCGCCGGCGAGCTGCACGAGGCCACGGCGCACCCCGGCGCGCCACTGGAACGCATCGTCGAGGCACTGGGCGTCGGCCGGGACACCGCCCGGGCGCCGCTGGTGCAGGTGCTGTTCAACGTGCTCAACTTCGCCCCGCCCCGGCTGGACCTGAGCGGGCTGAGCGCCGAGCCGGTGGCCGTGCCGAAGCCCGGCTCGCCGTTCGACATCACCGTCTACGTGGTGGAGCGCGACGGCCGGGCCGGGGTCGAGGTGGTCTACAACCCCGACCTGTTCGACGCCACCCGGATCGAGGACCTGCTCGCCGACCTGGCGGATCTGGTGGACGCGCTGGCCGCCACGCCGCACGCGCCGGCCCGTGCGGTGGCCGGGGACCTGCCCCGGCCCACCGTGCGGGTGCCGCAGCTCGGCGCCATGACGGTCGCCGGTGCGGAGGCCGCCGGCCCGCCGCCCGGTCTGCTGCCCGCCGGACCGGACGGGCTCACCGAGACCGAGGAGCTGATCGCCGGCATCTGGCGGGAGGTCCTCGAGCGGGACCGGGTCGGCGTCACTGACAACTTCTTCGACATCGGCGGCCACTCGCTGGCGCTCGCCGCCGTGCACGCCCGGCTGACCGCCGCCACCGGCCGCTCGATCCGGATGCTCGACCTGTTCCGCCACCCCACCGTCCGGGCCCTCGCCGCCAGCCTGGACGGCGCCGCCGACCGGCCGGAGCTGGCCCGGGCCGCGATGCGGGCCGCCGCCCGCCGTGGCCGTACCCGCCGTATCCCTCCCCGCCGCCCTGGCGGCACCGCGTGACGAAGGACAGCCTGATGAGCAACCCGACCACACGGCCCGACGACGCCACCGACCTGGCGGACGAGGGCATCGAACCGATCGCGATCGTCGGCCTCGCCGCGCGCCTACCCGGCGCCGCCGACGTGCACGAGTTCTGGCGCAACCTGGTCGACGGGGTCGAGTCGGTCACCGAGCTCACCCGCGAGGAGCAGTTGGCCCGGGGCGCGACAGTCAACGAGGTCGACGATCCGGGCTGGGTCAACCGCGTCCCGCTGGTCGACGGGTACGACGAGTTCGACGCCGGGTTGTTCGGGATGACCCGCCGGGAGGCCGAGCTGACCGACCCACAGCACCGGCTGTTCCTGGAGACCTGCCACACCGCGCTGGAGGACGCCGGCTACGACCCGTCGCGCTACGACGGCGCGGTCGGCGTGTACGCGGGCACCGGCGGCAACACGTACCTGCAGCGCAACGTGCTGCGTAACCAGCGGGCCGGCGGCAACCCGCACACCGCGGTGTCGATCGCCACCGGCAACTCGCCGAACTACGTGGCCACCAACGTGTCGTACCGGCTGGACCTGCGTGGGCCCAGCATGACCGTGCACACCGCCTGCTCGACCTCGTTGGTCGCCTTCCACCTGGCCTGCGAGGCGCTGCGCAACGGCGAGTGCGACATGGCCCTGGCCGGCGCGGCGAACATCGAGCTGCCGCACGTCGGCTACCTGGGGATGGAGGGCTTCACCTCGCCTGACGGCCGGTGCCGCCCGTTCGACGCCGACGCGAACGGCACGGTGTGGGGCAGCGGAGTCGGGGTGACAGTGCTCAAGCGGCTCTCCGACGCCATCGCCGACGGCGACACCGTACGCGCCGTGGTGCTCGGCAACGCGATCAACAACGATGGCGCCGGCAAGGTCGGCTTCACCGCGCCGAGCGTCGACGGGCAGATGGCGGTGGTCGCCCAGGCCGTGGCGATGGCCGACGTCGACCCGCGCACCATCACCTACGTCGAGGCACACGGCACCGGCACGGCGATGGGCGACCCGATCGAGGTGGCCGCGCTCTCCGCGGTCTACACGAAGGACACCGACGAGCGGGGCTGGTGCGGCATCGGCTCGGTGAAGTCGAACATCGGGCACCTCAGCCAGCCGTCGGGCATCGTCAGCGTGATCAAGACGGTGCTGGCCATGGAGCACGGTCTGATTCCACCGACGATCAACTTCGAGACGCCGAACCCGGCGGTCGAGTTCGCCGACACCCCGTTCTTCGTGACGAACACGCTGACCAAGTGGGACGCCGACGGCGGGCCGCGCCGGGCGGGGGTCAGCTCGTTCGGCATCGGCGGCACCAACGCGCACGTGGTGCTGGAGGAGGCGCCGGCGGCGTACCGGGACGACCGGCGGGTGCGCCCGGCGCACCTGCTCCAGGTCTCCGCGGCCACCCCCACCGCCCTGGACACGGCGGTGCGGCGCCTCGCCGATCACCTGGACGGCGCGGCCGACGCCGGGCCGGAGTACCTCGCCGACATCGCGCACACCCTGCGCGTCGGCCGCCGGCAGTACGCGCACCGCCGCGCCGTGGTCGCCACCGACCTGGCTTCGGCTGCCGCCGCCCTGCGTGCCCGCAAGCGCGGGCCGGAGCCGGTGACCGACAGTCCCGCCCCGAAGGTGGGCTTCCTGTTCAGCGGTCAGGGAGCCCAGTACGCCGGCATGGGCGCGCAGCTCTACGCCGAGCAGCCCAGCTTCGCGGCCGCCGTTGACGAGTGCGCCGAGCTGCTCCGCCCCGAACTTGGCCTGGACCTGCGTGACCTGATCCTCGGCCGCGACCCGGCGGCGGGGGAGCGCCTCGTTGAGACCCGCTACACCCAGCCGGCCCTGTTCACCGTCGAGTACGCCCTGGCCGTCCTCTGGCAGGCCGCCGGGGTGCGGCCGGCCGCGATGATCGGCCACTCCATCGGCGAGTACGTCGCCGCCACCATCGCTGGCGTGCTGAGCCTGCCCGACGCGCTGCGGGTGGTCGCCGGCCGGGGCCGGCTCATGCAGTCGGTGCCGACCGGTTCGATGCTGGCGGTGGCGCTGGACGAGTCGGTGGTCGCCGCGCAACTGCCCGCGGAGCTTGCGGTCGCCACCGTCAACGGCCCGGGCACCTGCGTGGTGGCCGGCCCGACCGCGGCGGTCGAGGCGTTTGCCGCCACGCTGGACGGCAAGAGCAAGATGCTGCGCACCTCGCACGCCTTCCACTCGCCGATGATGGACCCGATCCTGGCCGAGTTCACGGCGCTGATGGGCACGGTCACGCTGCGCCCGCCGACGCTGCCGTTCCTGTCCAACGTCACCGGCGCCTGGATCACCGCCGAGCAGGCCACCGACCCGGCGTACTGGGCGGCGCACCTGCGGCAGCCGGTCCGGTTCGGCGACTGCGTCGCCACCCTGCTGGCGGCGGGCACCTGGCAGCTGCTCGAGTGCGGCCCCGGCCGGCAGTTGGCGAGCCTGGCCCGGATGCAGGTGGCCAGGGCCGCACCGGAGCAGCGCCCGCTCGCCCCGCTGAGCAGCCTGCCCGGGCCGGGCGACGGCACCGGCGACCTGGCCACCCTGCTCGGCGCCGTTGGCGCGCTCTGGTCCGCCGCCGCGCCCGTGCGCTTCGACGACGACCCGGCGGCCCGGCGGGTGCCGCTGCCCACGTACCCCTTCGAGCGCCGCCGCTTCTGGATCGACCCGGATCCGGAGCAGCCGGTCGTGACCGCCCCGGTCGAGGTGGGGCCGCGACCGCTGCCGCAGTGGTTCGCGGTGCCGGTCTGGCAGCAGGCCGCGCCGCTGCCGGCGGCCGAGCCGCTGGGCCGCTGCCTGGTGCTGACCGCCGGCCCGCGCGGTGACGCGCTGGTCGCCGGCCTGCGGGCCGCCGGCGCCGACCCGATCGTGGTACGCCCCGGCGACTCCTTCGCCGGGACCGACACCGGCTACCACCTGCGCCCCGGTGTGCGCGTCGACTACGACGACCTGGTCGCGGCGCTCACCGCCGACGCGGTGCCGGCCCGGTTCGTGCACGCGTTCACGCTGGACGGCCCGCCGGCCGGCACCGACATCGCGGCGGTCTGGGCCGCGCAGGAGCGGGGCTTCTTCAGCGCCCTGCACCTGGTGCAGGCACTCGCTGGCGCCGGCCTGACCAGCGAGAACGACGGCCTCGCCCTGGACCTGGTAACCGCCGGTATCGGCGACGTCCGCGGCGACGACCTGCGTCGCCCGGAGCACGCCACCCTGGCCGGGCTGGTCCGGGTGCTGCCGGCCGAGCTGCCCGGGCTGGCCGTGCGGCTGGTCGACGGGGACCCGGCCGAGGACGACGTCGCCGCAGTGGTCGCCGAGCTGCGCCGCCTCCGGGACCCGGAGCGGGCCGAGGTGGCGCTGCGGGGGCGGCGTCGCTGGCTGCCCGGCTTCGAGCAGGTAACTGTGGACTCCGAGGCGGAGGCGGGAGCCCTGCGTGACGGTGGCCGGTACGTGATCACCGGTGGCCTCGGCGGCATCGGCATCACCCTGGCCGAGGACTTCGCCACCCGGGCCCGGGCCAGGCTGGTGCTGCTCGCCCGCTCCGGGCTGCCGGAGCGTGAGCGGTGGGACGACCACCTCGCGGTGCACGGCGACGACCGGGCCGGCCGGGCCATCGTGGCGATCCGTCGGATGGAGGCCGCGGGCGCCGAGGTGCTGGTGCTCGCCGCTGACGTCACCGACCCGGCCGACCTGCGCCGGGTCCGCGACGCCGCGCAGGCCGCGTACGGCGGCATCGACGGCATCGTGCACGCGGCCGGCCTGCCCGGCGGGGGAATGGCCGAGGTGAAGGAGCGGGCCGAGGCCGAGCGGGTGCTCGCCCCGAAGCTCGCCGGCACGCTCGCCCTCGCCCAGGTCTTCGGTGACCTGCCACTGGACTTCGTGGTGCTGTGCTCGTCGATCACCGCCGTGGTCGGCGGCTTCGGACAGGTCGACTACTGCGCCGCGAACGCGTTCCTCGACGCGCACGCGCGCTCGGGCGCAGGCTGGCGGGCACCGGTGCTGGCGCAGAACTGGGGCGGCTGGGCCGAGGTCGGCATGGCCGTGGAGACCGCCGCGCCGGCCGGCTTCCGGGCGGCCGGCCGGGACACCGTCACCGCGGCGGTCGACCACCCGGTGCTCACCACGAAGGTCACCGGGCCAGACGGCACCGTGCTGCACGGGCTGGTCTCCGCGGCCACCCACTGGCTGCTCGACGAGCACCGGATCGGGGGTGTGCCGGTGGTGCCGGGCACCGCCCACCTGGAGTCGGTCCGGGCCGCGGTGGCCGCCGCGCTGCCCGCGCCCGGCCCGGCCGCGGCGGTGGAGCTGCGCGACGTGGTCTTCCTCGAGCCGTTCGCGGTGCCCGAAGGCACCGTCGCCCAGTACCGGGTGGAGCTGACCGGCACCGACGACGGCGGCACCGAGTTCGCGGTGCGGAGCCTCGCAGGCGGCCGGCTGCGGACCCACGTGCGGGGCGGCGCGGGCTGGACCGACGAGCCGGCACCGGCACCGCAACCGGCCACGGTCGTGGGTCGCCGGGTGGACGACGACGCGTCGTTCGGGCGGGGCCGGACCAGCATGCTGACGTTCGGGCCGCGCTGGGCCGCGCTGCGGGAGCACCATCTGGCCGACGGCGAGGAGCTGGCGGTCGTCGAGGCGCCCGCCTCGGCGGCCGACGACCTGCCCGTCTGGGGCCTGCACCCGGCACTGCTGGACGTGGCGACCGCGTTCGGCCGGGGCCAGGGCAGTGGCACCTACCTGCCGCTGTCCTACGGCCGGATCGTGGTGCGCGGTCCGCTGCCGGCCCGGTTCACCAGCCGGTTGCGGCACCGCGCCGGCGGCACCGACGAGGTGGTCGCCGCGGACCTGTCGCTGCGCGACCCGGACGGCCGGGAGCTGGTCGAGATCAGCGACTTCGTGCTGCGCAGGGTGGACCAGGGCGCCGTCACCGGTGGCCTGAGCGGGCCCGCCGGCGACGACGCCAGGGCGGTGCCGGCTCCGTCCACCGAGGACATCCGGCCGGTGGACGGCGCGGAGGCGTTCCGCCGTAGCCTCACCGCCGGTCTCGGCGCCCAGGTGGTGATCGCCACCCGGACGGTCGAGGACATTCGGCACCGTGCCGGCCGGGTCACCTCCGGCAACCTCGCCGGCGACGAGGCGGCCACCGGGCCGGCGGCGACCGGGGCGTCGGCCGGCGCCGCCGGGCCGGGCACCGAGTTGGAACTGGCCATCGCCCAGGTCTGGCAGGACCGGCTCGGGGTGCCCGAGGTGGGCGTCGACGACGACTTCTTCGCCCTGGGCGGCAACTCCCTGGTCGCGGTCCAGCTGATCGCGGCCATGCGCAAGGCGACCGGGGTGCGCCTGCCGATGCGCAGCCTCTTCGAGACCCCCACCGTGGCCGGGCTGGCAGCCCGGATCGAGGAACTGCGCGTCGCCGCGGCCGACACCGACGAGCCGGCCACCCCGGCACCAATCCCCGCCATTCCGCGACTGCCCCGCGCGTGACGAGAAACCAGGAGTGGAGAGAACAATGAGCGACACGATCGCCACGCTGCCCGTGGTCGTCGAATCCGACGGCCGGACACTGACCGAGCTGATCACCGAGCGCCGCGCCGAGCTGCGGGCCACCGTGGCCGAGCAGGGCGGGTTGTTGTTCCGCGGCTTCGACGTGGGCGGGGTGGACGGCTTCGACCGGGCGGTCCGGGCGCTGGCCGGTGAGCCGCTGACCTACACCGAGCGGTCCTCACCACGACACGCCATCAAGGGCCGGGTTTACACCTCGACCGACTACCCGCCGGACGAGGAGATCTTCCTGCACAACGAGAACTCGTACCAGGCGCGCTGGCCGTTGACGCTGTTCTTCTACTGCATCACCGCGCCGCAGACACTGGGCGCCACTCCGCTGGCCGACATCCGCCGGGTCTACCGGGAGATCGACCCCGCGGTACGCGAGGAGTTCGTCCGCCGCCGCTGGATGCTGGTGCGCAACTTCCACGGAGATTTCGGCGCGAGCTGGCAGCACGTGTTCGGCACCGACGACCGCGCCGAGGTCGAGGCGTACGCGGCGGCGAACCGGATCACGCTGGAGTGGGTGGGCCGCGACGGGCTGCGTACCCGTGCGGTCCGCGACGTCGTGCACCAGCGGCCCGGCTCGGACATCCCCCGCTGGTTCAACCACGCCACGTTCTTCCACGTGAGCAGCCTGGCCAAGGACCTCCAGGAGGGGCTGCTGGCCATGTTCGGCGCGGACGGGCTGCCCTCGAACACCTACTACGGCGACGGCGGCGAGATCCCCGTCGATGTCATGGACCACCTGCGTGCCGCCTACCGGGCCGCCAGCGTCCGCTTCGACTACCAGCGCGACGACGTGCTGGTGGTCGACAACATGACCGCCGCGCACGGCCGGGAGCCGTTCACCGGCCCCCGCAAGATCGCCGTCGCGATGGCCGAACCGCACACCCCCGACACCGATGGAGCACTGTGATGGCCGAGCCCCGATTCCTGGTCGTGCGCAACGACGAGGAGCAGTACTCCATCTGGCCGGCCGGACGGGACCTACCGGCGGGCTGGTACGACATGGGGTTCGCCGGCACCCGCGAGGAGTGCCTGGCGCACATCGACACCGTGTGGATCGACATGCGCCCCCGTTCGGTGCGGGAGTCGGCGTCATGACCCAGGAGTGGACCTTCCCGGCCTCCTTCGCCCAGGAGCGGGTGTGGACGGCCAACCAGCTCGACCCCGGTTCGCCGGTCTTCAACATCTCCGTACCGTTCGGGTTTCCGGCCGGCGTCACCGCGACCCAGGTCGCCGAGGCGCTCACGCAGGTGATCGCCCGACACGAGGCACTGCGCACCCACCTGCGGATGGCCGACGGGGTGCTGACGCAGGTCGTCCGGGCCGTCGAGCCGGTGGAGCTGCCGGAGCTGGACCTGACCGACCTGCCCGCCGACGAGCAGCAAGCCCGCGCCACCGACACGCTGGCCGAGCTGGCGCGGACGCCGATCCCGCTGGACGCCCCGCCACTGTGGCGGGCCCGGCTGGTCCGCTTCGCCGCCGACCGGCTCGGGTTGCAGTTCGTGGTGCACCACGCGGTCTTCGACAGCCACTCCGCGGTGCTCTTCGACGCCGAAGTAGCCGCGTTCACGCAGGCCGCGCTGACCGGCGCGCCGGCCGACGTACCCGAGCTGCCCATCCAGTACGCCGACTTCGCCGTCTGGCAGCGCGACCAGCTCACCGACGACGAGCTGGACCGGCAGCTCGCCTTCTGGCGCGACAGCCTGGCCGGTGCGCCGACGGTGACCGGCCTGCCGCTGGACCGGCCGCGCCCCGCCCAGCTCGGCTTCGCCGGCGACGAGGTGCGTTTCGACCTTCCCGACGGGCTGCTGGACCGGGTCGGGCAGCTCGCCGCTGGCACGACTGCGACTCCGTACATGGTGCTGTTGGCCACCTTCGCCGCGCTGCTGTCCCGAATCTCGGGCGACCCGCAGGTGGTGGTCGGTGTCTCCACCGCCGGCCGGGACACCGCCGAGCTGGCCCCGTTGATCGGTATGTTCGTCAATCCGGTCGCGGTGTCCTGCGACCTGACCGGCGACCCGAGCGGCACCGAGCTGGTCGGCCGGGTCCGGGCCGGTCTGGTGGACGCGATGGAACATGGGCAGACGCCGTTCCAGCGGATCGTCGAGGCGGTCGCCGCCCACCGCGACCCGTCGGTGCAGCCGGTGTTTCAGACCGCCCTGAACTTCATCCCGGACTCCGGCCTGGACGTGGTGGCGCTGGGCACCACCAAGGACGACCTGGCGTTCGACATAACGCGCGGCACCAGCCGCCTGGTCTACCGCACCGACCTGTTCGACCGGGCCACCGCCGAGACGGTCGTCACCCGCTACCTGCGGTTGCTCACCGCCGTCGTCGCCGACCCGGCCACCAGGCTGTCCGCGCTGCCGTTGCTCGACGACGCCGAACGCGACCTGCTGCGCACGTGGGCTGGCACCGGTGGCGAGGTGGTGCCGACCACTGTGGTCGCCGAGGTGCAGCGGCAGGCCGCCGCCACCCCGGCGGCGGCCGCGCTGCTCTGCGACGGGGTGGAGTTGAGCTACGCCGAGATGTCCGCCCGAGCCAACCGTTTGGCCCGGTTGCTGGTCGAGCGGGGAGCCGGCCCGGAGACCCGGGTCGCGTTGCTGCTGCCCCGATCGGTGGAGCTGCTGGTGGCGATCCTTGCGGTGCTCAAGGCCGGTGCGGCGTACCTGCCCGTGGACACCGACTACCCGGCGAACCGGATCGGCTACCTACTCACCGACGCGGAGCCGACGCTGGTGCTGGCCACCCCGCAGACGGCCGCGCTGGCCCCGGCCGACGCGCTGGTGCTCGACTCCACGACCGCCGCCGACCTCGACGACACCGACCTGCTCGATGGCGACCGCCGGTCGCCGCTGCGCCCGGAGCACCCGGCGTACGTGCTCTACACCTCCGGCTCCACCGGCCGGCCCAAGGGTGTACTGGTGGAGCACCGCGCGGTCACCGCGTACCTGGCCTGGGCCCGGGACACCTACCCGGGGCTGGCCGGCACGGCCCTGCTGCACTCGCCCGTCACGTTCGACCTGACCGTGACCGGGCTGCTCGGCCCGCTCACTGTCGGGGGCACGGTCCGGCTGGCGGGGATCGACACGCCGGCCGCCCGAGCGGGTGGGCCGCCCACCTTCCTCAAGGTCACCCCCAGCCATCTGCCGCTGCTCGACGACGCGCTGTCGCCCACTACCGACCTGGTGATCGGCGGGGAGGCGTTGACCGGAGAGCAGGTGGCCGGCTGGCGGACGGCGCACCCGCAGGTCGCCGTCATCAACGAGTACGGGCCGACCGAGGCGACCGTCGGGTGTGTCGCCGCGCGGATCGCGCCCGGGCAGTCGGTGCCCGCCGGGCCGGTGCCGATCGGTCAGGCCACCTGGACCACCCGGGTCCACCTGCTCGACGCGGCGTTGAATCCGGTGCCGCCCGGTGTGGTCGGCGAGCTGTATATCGCCGGGGCGCAACTGGCCCGGGGCTACCTGCGCCGACCGGCCCTCACCGCCGAGCGGTTCCTGCCCTGTCCGTACGGGTCGCCGGGGGAGCGGATGTACCGCACCGGTGACCTGGCCCGCTGGCGAGCCGACGGGACGCTGGAGTACCTGGGCCGCCGCGACAACCAGGTCAAGGTCCGGGGGATGCGGATCGAACTGGGCGAGATCGAGTCGGTGCTGCGCGCCCGCCCGGACGTGGACGCGGCAACGGTCGTGGTCCGCGCCGACGGCGGTGAGCCGACGCTGGTCGGCTACCTGGTCGGCCCGGTCGACACGGGGGCGCTCGCCGCCGACCTGGCCCTCGAGTTGCCCGCGCACATGGTGCCGAGTGCATTCGTCGTGCTGGACGCGCTGCCGCTGACGCCGAACGGCAAGCTGGACACCGCCGCGCTGCCGGCCCCGGCGGTCGCTGCCACCGATGGGTTCCTCGCTCCGCGTACCGACGCCGAGGCCCTGGTCGCCGAGGTCTACGCCGACGTCCTCCAGGTGGAGAAGGTCGGCGTCCTCGACGACTTCTTCGCTCTCGGCGGCAACTCGCTACGCGGCATGCGGGCGATGGCCCGCATCCGCGCCGAGGTGGACGTGGAATTGCCGATGCGGGCGCTGTTCAGCAGCCCGGTGGTGGCCGACCTGGCGGCCCAGATCGAACAGCAGATCGCCGCTGAGCTCGACGAGCTTTCCGAAACCGAGGTCGCCGCGCTGCTCGTGGCGGAGAAGGACACCCCCTCATGACGGACGTGAAGGACACGGCCCGCGATTCCGCCCGGCAGGCGCTGATCGCCCAACGGCTGCGCCGCCGGTCGGGCGGCGCGCCCACCGCGCGGATCACCCCCCGCCCGCCGGACGCCGAGGTGCCGCTCTCGTACGCCCAGGAGCGGGTCTGGTTCATGGACCAGCTCGCGCCCGGCGAGGCGGCGTACCACATCGCGGTGCCGCTGCGGGTGCGCGGCCCGCTCGATGTCGCGGCGCTGCGCCGCGCGTTGGCCGACCTGACCCGCCGGCACGAAACGCTGCGCACGCGGTTCCCGGCCGACCCCGATGGTCGGCCCACGGTGGTGCTCGACGACCTGACCGAGGTGCCGCTGACCGTGGTCGACGCCGCCGACGAGGCCGCCGCGCAGGAGTTGATCGACCGGGCCGCCGCCGAGCCGTTCGACCTGGCCAACGGGCCACTGCTGCGCGCCCTGCTGATCCGGTTGACGGCGACGGAGCACGTGCTGTTGCTCGGCCAGCACCACATCGTCGGTGACGGCTGGTCGGTCGACGTGCTGCTGCGTGACCTGATCAGCCGCTACCGTGACCGGGAGCTGCCCGACCTACCGGTGCAGTACGGCGACTTCGCCGTCTGGGAGGCGCGGGAGCTGGCCGCCCCGGGCACCCGCCGGCACCTGGACTGGTGGAAGGACAGGCTCGCCGGCATCACCCCGCTGGAACTGCCATTGGACCTGCCCCGTCCGGCCACCCAGACCTACCGGGGGGACTTCGTCGAGTTCACAGTTGATCGGGTCACCACCGAAGGGCTGGCCGCGCTGACGCGCTCCTACGGCGGGACCCTGTTCATGACGCTGCTCGCCGCGTACCAGGTGTTCCTGGCTCGGCACAGCGGGCAGGACGACTTCGTGGTCGGCGCTTCGGTGGCCGGGCGGTCGGCACCCGAGCTGGAGAACGTGGTCGGCATGTTCGTCAACATGCTGCCGCTGCGCGCCGAGCTGGCCGGCGAACCGAGCTTCATCGAGCTGCTCCAGCGGACCCGCAGGGCGGTGCTGGACGGGCTGGAGCACGCCGAGGTGCCCTTCGCCCGGGTGGTGCACGAGTTGGGGCTGCCGCGCGACGTCAGCCGCTCGCCGGTCTTCCAGGCGATGTTCGTGTTGCAGAACTACGAGATGGGCCGGTTCGCCGGGGTCGCCGACGACGCCGGGGTCGGCTTCGAATGGCAACCGATGGAGTTGCGAGCCACCCGCTTCGACTTCGAGCTGCACGCAGTCGAGACCGGTGACGGCCTCTGGGGCAAGCTGGTCTTCAACACCGATCTGTTCACCAGGGACACCGTCGAGCGGATGGCGCACCGGCTGACCACCCTGCTGCGCACGGTGGTCGCCACGCCGGACCTGCCGGTCTCCGCACTGGATCTGCTCGCGCCGGCCGAGCGGGAGCTGCTGGCCGGGTGGAACGACACCGCCGCCGACTTCCCCCGGCAGCAGACCCTGCACGCCCCGATCGAGGAGCGCGCCGCCCGTACACCGGATGCGGTCGCGTTGCGGTTCGCCGGCCGATCGACGACGTACGCCGAGCTGAACACGGCGGCGAATCGGGTGGCGCACCGGCTGCGCGCCGCCGGGGTGGGCCCGGAGACCCTGGTCGGGGTCTGCGCGGAACGCTCGACGGAGCTGGTCGCGGGCCTGCTTGGAGTGCTCAAGGCCGGCGGCGCCTACCTGCCGCTCGACCCGGAGTACCCGCCGGACCGGCTGGCGTTCATGGTCACCGACGCCGCCGCGCCGGTGGTGCTGGTGCAGGGGCATCTGCGTGACGTGTTGCCCGCGACCGACGCCAGCGTGTTCGTCCTGGACGACGAGTCGGCCTGGGCCGACCAGCCGGCGAATGACCCGACTCCGATGGGCGGCCCGGCCAACCTGGCGTACGTCATCTACACATCCGGCTCCACCGGCCGGCCCAAGGGCGTGCCGAACACCCATCGGGGCATTGTCAACCGCCTCGACTGGATGCAGCGCACCTACCGGCTCGGTGCCGATGACGCGGTGTTGCAGAAGACCCCGGCCAGCTTCGACGTGTCGGTGTGGGAGTTCTTCTGGCCGCTGCGTGAGGGCGCCCGGCTGGTGCTGGCCGAGCCGGGCGGTCACAAGGACGCCGGTTACCTGCGTGACCTGCTGGTCGCCGAGCGGGTCACCACCGCCCACTTCGTACCGTCGATGTTGACGGTCTTCCTCGCCGAGGACGGCGTCGAGGCGGCCACCGCGCTGCGCCGGGTGATCTGCAGCGGTGAGGAGTTGCCGCTCGCCGCGGCCCGGGACTTCACCGCCCGGCTGCCCGGCTGCGGCCTGCACAACCTGTACGGCCCGACGGAGGCGGCGATCGACGTCACCGCGTGGGCGTGCGACCCGGCGCTGCTGGCCGGGCTGACCAGCGTGCCGATTGGCGCGCCGATCAGCAACCTGCGCCTGCACGTGCTGGACGCCCGGGGCAACCCGTGCCCGGTCGGTGTCGCCGGTGAACTGCACATCGGCGGGGTCGGGCTGGCGCGTGGCTACCACCGCCGGCCGGCGTTGACCGCCGAGCGGTTCGTGCCGGACCCGTTCGCCGCCGAGCCGGGAGCCCGGCTGTACCGCACCGGTGACCTGGCCCGCTGGCGGGTCGCGCCCGGCGGCCAGCCCGGCGGGGTGCTCGAGTTCCTCGGGCGGATCGACCACCAGGTCAAGCTTCGCGGCCTGCGTATCGAGCTGGGCGAGATCGAGAGCGCGTTGCGCGCCCAGCCCGGCGTGACCGAGGCCGTCGTGCTGGTCCGTGAGGACACCCCCGGCGACAAGCGCCTCACCGGGTACGTGGTCGGCGCGGCCGAGCACGACGCGTTGAAGGTGGCGCTGAAGGAGACCCTCCCCGAGTACATGGTGCCGGCGGCGTTCGTCACCCTGGACGTGTTCCCGCTGACCCCGAACGGCAAGCTGGACCGTCGGGCGTTGCCCGCGCCGGTGGTCACCCGCGCCGAGTCGGTGGCGCTCGTCGAGCCGCGCGACGACACCGAGCGGATGCTCGCCGGGATCTGGTCCGACATCCTCGGCGTGGACGCCCTCGGCATCGACGACGACTTCTTCGACCTGGGCGGGCATTCGATGCTCGCGACCCAGGTGGTGGCGCGGATCCGCAAGGCCGAGCACGGCGGCCGGCCGGTCGGCGTGATGGATCTGTTCCAGCAGCGCACCATCCGTGACCTGGCCGCTTTCATGTCCGGCGACGGCGCTGGCGACGGCCCTCGTCGGCTGCTCTACGAGCTGACGAAACCGATCCCGGCGGCGCAGCGGGTGATCACGTACGTCTGCGTGCCGTACGGCGGTGGCAGCGCGATCGTCTACCAGCCGCTCGCGGACGCGTTGCCGGCCGGGCACGCGCTCTGGTCCCTGGCCATCCCCGGGCACGACGTGGGGCTCACCGAGGCCGCGCTGCCCTTCGACGAGCTGACCACCCGGGTCGCCGAGGAGATCCTGGAACGTGTCGAGGGCCCCCTCGCGCTGTACGGGCACTGCGGGGTAGGCAGTGCGATCGTCGCCGAGGTGGCCCGCAAGGTGGAGGCCGCCGGCAGGGAACTGACGGCCCTCTACATCGGGGCGATGTTCCCGTTCGCCCGCCCGAAGGGCCTGTTCGCGGCGGTGCGTACCCGGCTTGAGAAGTTGCGCAGCAACCGGCACTACGCGAGCTGGCTCAAGTCGATGGGGGTCGACACCAACGAATTGGACCCGGAGCAGGCCGATCGGATCATCAGCAACATGCGGGCCGACTCCCGAGCCTCGGAGGAATATTTCACCGACCTGCTCGACCGGCGTGCGGTGAAGCTGCGCGCCCCGATCATCTCGGTGGTCGGCTCGGAGGACCCGGTCACGGACTACCACACCGAGCGCTACGCCGAGTGGCAGTTCCTCAGCGACCGGCTGGGGCTGGTGGTGCTGGATCAAGCCGGGCACTTCTTCCTCAAGTATCGGGCGCAGGAGTTGGCCGAGATCGTCACCCAGGTGCATCCGGCGCTGGTCGACGGTGACGTGTCCGCGTTGACGACGCGGGCCCGCGGTGAGGACGCCGCGTGGGTGGTGGCCGACGCCCGGGGCGTCGACGCCGTCACCACCCCTGCGCAGCCGGTGGTCCAACCGAGCATGGCCCGGTTCGTGGCGGTGACCGTCGGGCAGTTGGTCTCCACCACGGGCTCGGCCCTGACCGCGTTCGCCCTGCCGATCTGGCTGTTCACCCGTACCGGCTCGGTAGCCAACCTGGGTCTGCTCTGGGCGCTGGCGCTGATCTGCGGGGTGCTGATGCTGCCGGTCGCCGGGGCGATCACCGACCGGGTCAGCCGGCGAAAGATCATGATGATCGCCAGTTGCAGCGCCGGCACGATCCAGCTGGTGCTCGCCGCGCTGCTCTGGACCGGCAACCTCGCGCTCTGGCACATCTACGTTCTGGTGGCGCTGAGCCAGGTGGCTGCGTCGTTCCAGCGCATCGCGTTCCAGTCGGCGGTGCCGCAACTGGTGCCCAAACGCTACCTGGGGCACGCGATGGGCATCACTCAACTCTCCAACGGCTTCGCCCTGCTGCTGATGCCGGTCTTCGCCGCGGGCCTGCTCGCCACCATCGACCTCAGGGGCATCCTGCTGCTGGACGTGGCCAGCTACCTGGTCGCGGTGGTCACCCTGGCCGTGGTCCGCTTTCCCGACCTGCTCGGCTGGCGGCCCAAGGAGCGGCTGCTCGTGGCGATCGTCAACGGCCTGCGCTATTCGTGGCGACACCGCGGCTTCCGTCTGATGCTGGGATACTTCGCATTGGGCAACATCTTCCTGGCCCCGGCCCTGGTGCTCGTCACCCCGCTGGTGCTCTCCTTCGGCAGCGCCACGCAGGTGGCCCAGGTGGCCCTCGCCGAGGCGCTCGGCGCGGTTGCCGGTGGCGTACTCATGGCGCTGTGGGGCGGCCCTCGACACCGGCGCATGGTCGGTGTGCTGATCGGTAACCTCGGCACCGCGCTCGGCTGCGTCCTCGTCGGCTTGGACGCGTCGGTCGTGATGATCGGCGTCGGGGCCTTCTGGTTGGCCATGTCGATGACCACCGCGCAGTCCATCTACGCCACCATCGTCCAGGTCAAGGTGCCGCAGCGCTTCCATGGCCGGGTGTTCAGCCTCAACCAGACCATCTCCTGGTCGACACTGCCGATCGGCTTTGCGTTGCTCGCTCCGGCGGCCACCAGCCTGTTCGAGCCGATGCTCGCCCCAGACGGGGTGCTCGCCGGGTCGGTAGGCGCGGTGATCGGCACCGGGGAGGGTCGGGGCATCGGCTTCGCGTACGTCTGCTTCGGTGCGGCGCTGATCCTGATCACCCTGGGCGGTTTCTCGATCCGGCTGCTGCGCCGCTTCGACCTGGAGGTGCCGGACTCGCTGCCCGACGACCTGATCGGCGCCCAGGAGCGGGAACGCCGGCTCGCGGCCCGCGCCGCGCAGCGCGAGGAGGAGCAGGTGCCGGCAGGGGACTGAGTGGAGCTTCTCACGGAGGCGGCGAGATGTCACAGCTCCCGCGCGACGGCGGATTCTGACCTCGCCCCGGCCCGCCCCGGCTCGGTCCGGCCCTGGCGCTTGTATCAGGATTGTCCGGAATGACCGGGTGGTGGCATGGTACGAGTGCTCGGTGGATCCTGATGGTCGCCGCCAACCCGACGTCACCCGCCCCACTGCCGGAGCACAGCGGCCACCTGCTCCTCCGCGAGGTGACTCATGCCTCGGACACCTCCTCGGGCTCGGCGACCCAGGCGGAGAAGACCGGCACCCCGTGCCACGGGCCGGTGACGCCGTCAGCCCCGGCGTCGGTGGCGACGGCCACCACCGCGTACGGGTGGCCGAAGCGCAGCTCGGCGGTGCGGGCCACGCCCTCCGGCGGCATGCTGGTGATCCCGGCCATGCCGGTCACCGCCGCCGCCTCGAAGCCGTACCTGTCGAACCGGGCCACAGCCGTCTGCCGTGCCTCGAATCCGTCCACCTGCAGCATCATCGCCGTCGCCAGCAAGTCCACCGCGGCCTCGAAGCCCAGCGCCGGGGCGGTCAGGTCATGGTCGTTCCGAGCGGACCAGCAGGGCAGGACGGCGGTCTGCCGCTCTTCGCGGCCGTCGCGGGCCCAGGTGTGCACCCGGTCCTCGGTCAGCGTCCACAGCGGAGCCTCGCCGAGCGGCAGGTCGAACAGGGAGCGGCTGCCCGCCGGTGGCGCGCCGTCGGCCGCGCCGGCGCTCAGGTCGTACGCGATGGCCAGCACCTCGGCCGGTGGCACCTGCGGCGCGGCGGCAACGGAGAGGACGACCAGCCCCGCGCCCTCGGTCGTTTGGGCGGGTGCGGCGTGCACGATCACGTCACCGGCCCGCGCGCTGGACACGATGGCGCAGCGGTGGCCCTCGCTCGGGCTGCGCAGTGCTTGCCGTAGTTGGCCGGCCCACGGGCTGTCGGCGCCGAGCGCGCGTGCGTCGGCGACGTCGAACGGGGTCGCCCAGGACACCCGGGTGGCCAACGCGCTGGCCAGGATGAACTCCACGTCCGATTCGACAGTCAGGGGAAACGTCTCGATCAGGCCGAGGGTGTGCTCGCGCGCCCAAGCGTCCAACCCGGCCTGATCGGGCAGTGCGCCGACCTCGGTCGTGCCGGGCAGCGCGGCCTGCCACGCCGCCGGCCCGCCGTCGCCCTGCCCCGCTCGGTGCCAGAGCGCGGTGGCGGACCCGACCAGCGGGTGCGGCGCGTCCAACAGCGTGCGGGCCACCTCGGCCGCGCTCGGCAGGTCGGTGCCCAGCGCCTGCGCAAGCTTCGCGGCGGCACTGTCCGCTAGGGCCGGATCGCTGTCGGCCGTCGTGGCAGTGACCGCGAGCAGCAGCCAGGCACCGAGCGGGGAGGCGACGTGGTGTCCGTCGCCGGCCGTGGCGTGCAGCCGCGCGGCGTACGCGGAGAGCGGCCCGTGCAGATCGGTCCTCATGCCCCCACTCTGCCCGCCGGCCCGGCTCATGACCACAGCTCGAACGGCTCGTCGATCTCCGTGCCGGCGAGAAACGGGGTGATCAGCCGGGGGAGCTGCCCGGGGTAGAACCGTTCCCGACTGGCCACCACCTCCGGCAACGGCCACCAGCGGAAGCTGAAGTAGTCCTCCAGCTCGTAGTCGAGCCGATGCGTCTCGTCCACGTCCGGGCCGGGGTCGGCCAGTCGTACCGCGACGACGACCTCGTCCTGGACGTGTCGTACCTGGCGGTGCAGGAAGCTTGCCCGCCGCCGCCAGTTCGGCGCACCAACCTGGTCGGCGGTGACCGCGATGCCGGTCTCCTCCCGCAGCTCCCGCACCGCCGTGTCGCGGTAGGTCTCACCGGGGTCCATGCCGCCGCCCGGCAGCTCCCACCAGGTGCCCAGCCGGGCGTGGTCCGGGTCGCGGGTGTGGAACAGCAACACCCGGCCGGTGCCGTCGGTGACCACCACCCGCACCGCGCGTCGCTCGAGGATCGGCAGGTCGCGGGGCAGCTCGTTCATCGGGCCAGTCTGTCGCACCGCCCGCTTCGGCGGCGGGTAGGCTGCCCGCCGTGGCTGGTCTGTTGAGGAATGTCGCGGCGCGAATCTCCCGGGTCGGTGCGGTGATCCCGTCGCCCCGGCGTACCGGGCCGGCGCCCGCGCAGGTGGCCCGCCGCCGTCAGGTGAGCGCGTTGCAGCGTCGGGAGCTGACCTACGCTCCGGAGCGGGACGGTCAGGCCGACCCGGGCGAGATCGTCTGGACGTGGGTGCCGTACGAGGACGACCCGCGCCAGGGCAAGGACCGGCCGGTTCTGGTCGTCGGGCGGCACAGCCGGACCCTGTTCGGGTTGATGCTGTCCAGCCAGAGCGAGCGGGACGGGCAGCGGCACTGGTTCGCGCTCGGGCCGGGTGAGTGGGACCGCGACAACCGGCCGAGCTGGGTCCGGCTGGACCGGGTGCTCACCATGCGCGAGGACAGCATCCGCCGGGAGGGCGCAGTGTTGGATCGGCCCCGGTTCGACCGGGTCGGGCAGGCGTTGCGCGCCGGCTACGGCTGGCGCTGAGGTCTATTCGCGGCTCGCGGCACCCTTCGCGTCCGGCGGCGGGTACGGCTGGTCGGCGAGGAGCCGGGCCAGGTGTGCGGTGTTGAGCGCCAGGGCCTTCGTGGTGCGGCCGGTGGTGTCGGGCTTGGGGCCGGCGTCGCGGTAGTCCACTGTGTGTAGTGCCTCGCCGACCCAGTAGGTAGCGGCGGCGGCGGCGATCGTGAACCCGACCTCGTTGAGTGCCTGCTGCACCTCGCCGATGGTGTGGTGGGCGCCATCCTCGTTGCCGACCACTGCGACACCGGCGACCTTGCCGTAGGTGCGGAGTCGGCCCTCGGCGTCGGTTTCGGAGAGTTCGGCGTCGAGGCGTTCGAGGACCATCTTGCAGACGCTGGAGGGCTGACCGAGCCAGATCGGCGTGGCGATGATCAGCACCTGGGCTGCCATCAGCTTGGCGCGGATCGCCGGCCAGCCGTCGCCGTCGCCCTCGTCGGTGGACACCCCGAAGCGCACGTCGTGATCGACCACCCGGATCATTTCGCCCTCGACGCCCTGCGTGGCCAACTCGGCGAGCACCTCCCGACCGAGCTGCTCGGCGCTCGACGGCGCCGGCGACGGCTTGAGGGTGCAGTTGAGTACGAGGGCGCGGATGCTCGCCACGTCGGTTCCTCTCGGCGGTCCTTGAGGGGGTGCTGGCTTCCCATACCCCGCTGGCGTACCGGAACACCTTTGCCAGGTTCGAGCGGCGGAAGTCGTTGACGCAACCACGATGACCTGTATATTCAACCTCAAGGTTGATTAACGAGTTGGTTGAAAGAGACACATGACCGCAGATCCTCTCAGCGCCGTGTTCGCCGCGCTCGCTGATCCGACCAGGCGGGCGATCCTGGCCCGGCTGGCAAGCGGCGACGCGACGGTCAACGAGCTGGCGACGCCGTTCCCGATCAGCGTCCAGGCGATCTCCAGGCACCTCTCGGTGCTGGAACGTGCCGGGCTGATCGTGCGGACCCGCGAGGCGCAGTGGCGTCGCTGCCGGCTCGACCCGGCGCCGCTGCGGACGCTCGCCGAGTGGGTCGACCAGTACCACCGGCTCTGGAACGACCGTTACGACACCCTGGACGACTACCTACGCGACCTGAAGGAGACCCGCCATGAACAAGCTCCCTGACCTGACGATCGACCTGCCGTCCGACCAGGAGATCACCCTCACCCGGACGTTCGACGCGCCCCGCGAACTGGTCTACGCCGCGCACACCCAGGCCGAGCACCTCAGGCAGTGGTGGGGGCGGGGCAACCCATTGGACGTCGAGATCGACTTTCGGGTGGGCGGTGGCTACCGGTTCGTCGAGCACGCCACGGACGGCAACGACTACGCCTTCCGCGGCGAGTACCGGGAGATCGTCGTTCCCGAGCGTCTCGTGCAGACCTTCGAGTTCGAGGGCATGCCCGGCCATGTCGCGGTGGAGACGGTGCTCTTCACCGAAGAGGAGGGGCGCACCACCATCACGAGCACCACCCGCTTCGACACCACCGCGGAGCGCGACGGGATGGTCGACTCCGGTATGACGCAGGGGGCCGCCGAGTCGTACGCCGCGCTGGACCGCCACCTGGCAACGCTGCGCTGAGCGCGGCGCGACAGGCAAAATCGCTGTGTCGGTGACCGGAGCGCTGGCATGGTGTCCGCATGGTGCAGGACGTCGCACGGCAGGTCGCCGAGCAGGTGCGGACGGGCTTCGGCCTGCAACCCTCCACGATGGAGTGCGTCGCCTTCGGCGCGGACGAGCACGCCCGACTGTGGCTGGCCCAGACCGCCGACGGCGGTCGGTACGCGGTCAAGCTGAGCGGCGGCGGCACCCCGGCCGGCCTGGTCGTGACGGCGTACCTGGCCGAGCAGGGGGTGCCGGGCATCGCCGCGCCGCTGCGGGCCGCCGACGGACGGTTGTTCATCGACCACGACGGCCGGCGCCTCTCGGTGGTGCCGTGGGTCTCCGACCAGCGGGCGCTCGACGGCCCGATGACCGGCGCGCACTGGCGCGCGTACGGCGAGGTGCTGGCCGCCGTGCACGCCGTGCCGGTGACCGACGGGCTGAGCCCGCTGCTGCCGGCGGGCGGTGCCGGGTACCCCTCGATCGTGACCGCGACCCGGGCGATGGCCGCGCGGCTGCGCGACCCGGCCCCGGCCGACCTCGCGGACCCGCTGGTTGCGGAGCTGGCCGGGGTGTGGTCGGCGGTGGCCGACCGGCTGGGGGCCCTGACCCGCGAGGTCGAGGGCCGCGCCGTCGAGCAGCGCGACCGGCCCGGCCCGATCGTCGTCTGTCACGGTGACCCGCACCTGGGCAACCTGCTGCTCGGCGCGGATGGGCAGGTCTGGCTGATCGACTGGGACGACGCGGTGCTCGCCCCGCCCGAGTGCGATCTCATGTTCGTCCTCGGCGGGGTGCTCGCCTTCGCGCCGATCACTCCCGAGCAGCAGCAGGCCGTGCTCGCCGGCTACGGCAGGACCGACGTCGACCCCGTGCGCCTGGCCTGGTTCCTCGCGGTCCGCGCGCTCGACGATGTCAGCAACTGGACCCGCCAGGCGTTGGACCTCGACGCCGAGACGGCCGACCGGGATCGTGCGGCGCGGATCGTGCGGGGGCTGGTGTCACCGGTGGGTCTGGTCACCCTCGCCGACGCGGCGATGCGCGGTCTCGACCCGCGGCGCGTCGCGGGCCCGGCGTCCGTCCACAGTGGCCACCCTGCGGGGCAGGGCTGAACGGTCAGCGCTCCGCGAGGAACGCGCTGTCGACCAGTTGGCGGGGCGACCGGGCACCACCGAGGCTCTTCGCCTGGTACATGGCCGCGTCGGCGCGGCTGAGCGCGTCGGTGAGCTGGGCCGGGCCGGTCACCGGGGCGAGCCCGACGGAGGCGGTGACCCGGACGCTGCAGCCGCTCAACCGGATCGGCGCGGCGACGGTTTCGCTGAGCCGGCGGGTCGAGTGCTCGATCCAGCGCCGGTCGACGGTGGGGCTGGAGAGCAACCCGGCGAACTCGTCGCCACCGAGGCGGGCCACGAGATTGTCACCGGCGAAGCCGGCGAGCCGCTCGGCCACACTGATCAGCACTTGGTCGCCGGCGGCGTGCCCGTACCGGTCGTTGATCTGCTTGAAGTCGTCCAGGTCGAGCACCACGGCGATCAGCGGCTGGCCGGCGGCGTCGGTGAGCAGGGCGGCCGCCAGGCGGTAGAAGGCGCGTCGATTGGGCAGCCCGGTGAGCGGGTCATGACTGGCGGCGTGCCGTTCGGCGGCCAGTTCGGCCTGGAGATGGCCGATCTCGGCCTCGGCGCGCACCGCTCGTCGGCGTAGTTGCCAGGAGGAGAGCAGCGCGCCGGCCGCGCAGACGCCGGAGGCGACACTCATCGGATCCGGCACGAACCCTCCCATCGCCGCGACCGCCTCCAGCCTTCGCTTGACGCGGCGCGCCGCGTCGGGCCCAGTTTTGCCTGATCGTTGCCCGTCTGGTGGTAACACAAAGTGAACGGATGGGCACCGATCATCTGCGTTATCATGCTCGCCGTCGGATGCAGATGCAATAGCAGATGCACGTGCAGAACCGTCCAATGTCGATACCGCACCCCCTCGCCGTCACCGCTCCTCCCACGGCCACCGGCGGGCTCGTAACAGAAAGACGCCCCCATGCAGCAGCCACCCAATGGCGTACCGATCCACCAGTTGCCTCCGCTGAGCTGGCAGAAGAGTCGCCGCAGCAACCCCAGCGGCAACTGCGTCGAACTGGCCGAACTGCCCGAGGGAGCGGGCATCGCGGTCCGCAACTCACGACACCCGGAAGGGCCGGCGCTGATCTACACGGTGGACGAGATCGCCGCCTTCGTTCTCGGTGCGCGGGACGGCGATTTCGACCATCTGATCAACTGACCGGCCGGGCGTGGGTCGTCCCGGCGACGGGACTTATTCACCGGCGCGGAGGAGTTCACCTCACTGTCGGTCCATGGCATGCTTACACGTCGGCCGGGCCGGGGCGCCCGGCCGCCGTGGATCGGTGTCCGGAGGTCCGCACGTGACGATCGTTCCCGCCGAGGGTGGCCCGACAACCGGGCCGACCGTGCTGCGCATGCTGCTCGGCGCCCAACTGCGCCGACTCCGGGAGTCCAGCGGGGTGACCCGGGAGGGCGCCGGCTGGGAGATCCGCTCCTCCGAATCCAAGATCAGTCGGATGGAGCTGGGCCGGGTCGGCTTCAAGGAGCGCGACGTCGCCGATCTGTTGACCCTTTACGGCGTCACCGAGGACCACGAGCGCGACGCGCTGCTCAAGCTCGCACGGGACGCTAACAGCCCCGGCTGGTGGCACCGCTACGGCGACGTGTTGCCGTCCTGGTTCCAGTCGTACCTGGGCCTGGAGGCCGCCGCCGCGCTGATCCGCAGCTACGAGGTGCAGTTCGTGCCCGGCCTCCTGCAGACCCGGGAGTACGCCCGGGCGGTCGTGCTGCTCGGGCACGGCGCGGCCGGTCCGGGTGAGATCGACAGGCGCGTCGCGCTGCGGATGCAGCGTCAACAGTTGCTCCAGCGGCAGAACCCGCCGCAGCTCTGGGCCGTGGTGGACGAGGCGGCCCTGCGCCGGCCCATCGGCGGCGCCGAGGTCATGCGCGGCCAGCTCGCCGCGCTCATCGAGGCGACCAAGTCGCCGCACATCCGGCTTCAGGTCATCCCGTTCGCCGCCGGTGGCCACGCCGCCGCCGGTGGCGCCTTCACCATCCTGCGCTTCGGTGACCAGGAGCTCCCGGACATCGTCTACATCGAGCAACTCACCAGCGCGATCTACCTCGACAAGCGCGACGATCTGGACTACTACGCGGTGGCCATGGAGCGGCTCTGCGTCGAGGCCGAGCCGCCGGAGCGTACGCCGGAGATCCTCAGCGGCCTGCTGGACGACCTCTACCCGGCCTGACGCCAGACCGCGACGGCCCTAGCATGGTCGACGACCGTGGACAGTGGACGGACGTCAGTGCGGAGGCAGCCTTGACCACCAACACCTCGGGCGCGGCGGCCGGCTCACCGAGTGACCGGATCGACACCTCGGTGGCCCACCCGGCCCGCCGCTACAACTACTGGCTGGGCGGCAAGGACAACTTCCAGGCCGACCGGGAGTCCGGCGACACGATGGCGGCAGCCTTCCCGACGATCCGCACCGCCGCCCTGGAGAACCGCCGTTTCCTCCAGCGGGCCGTGGGCTTCCTGACCCGCGAGGCCGGCATCCGGCAGTTCCTCGACATCGGCACCGGCATCCCGACCGCCAACAACACCCACGAGGTCGCCCAGGCCATCGCGCCGGAGTCCCGGGTGGTCTACATCGACAACGATCCGATCGTGCTGGCCCACGCCCGCGCGCTGCTGAGCAGCTCGCCGCAGGGTGCCACCGCCTACATCGACGCCGACCTGCGCGACCCGGAGCGGATCCTGGCCCACCCGGAACTGAGCCGCACCATCGACCTGTCCCGGCCGGTCGCCCTCATGCTGGTGGCGGTCCTGCACTTCGTGCCCGACGACGAGGACCCGTACGCGCTGGTGCGGCAACTACTCGACGTGCTGCCTGCGGGCAGCTACCTCGCTGCCTCGCACGCCACCCACGACTATCTTCCGTCGGCGGTGGCCGAGCAGGCCCGGGCGGCGGCCAAGGGTGGCGGCCCGCACGGGGTGATCAACCTACGCAGCCGGGACGAGTTCACCAGCTTCTTCGTCGACCTCGACGTGGTGGAGCCGGGCATCACCTCGGTCGCCGAGTGGCGGGCCGAGAGCGAATCGCAGCCGCGCCCGTCGGTGGTCGACGTGAGCATGTACGGCGGCGTCGCCCGCCTGCCCTGACCGCCCAGGCGCACTCTCGGCTCACGTATTGACCGACGCCGACTGGTCCGGCTAGTCTCTGTATCGATACAGACTGGATCGATACAGAGAGGTGCCGGTGAAGCCAACACTGCAAGCCGTGGCCGACGCGGTCGGCGTCTCCCGCAGCACCGTGTCCAACGCCTACAGCCGCCCCGACCAGCTCTCCGCCGCCCTGCGCGAGCGGATCCTGGACGCCGCCCGGCAACTCGGGTACCCCGGCCCCAACCCCACCGCGCGCTCCCTGCGCCGGGGCTTCGTCGGGTCGATCGGGGTGCTGTTCACCTCGCAGTTGTCGTACGCCTTCACCGACCCGTTCGCGGTCCGCTTCCTCGCCGGTGTCGGCGCGGCGGCCGAACGGCACGGCACCAGCATGCTGCTGGTGCCGCTGCCTCCGGCGGTGACCGACGCCCGACGGGCGGTGGAGAACGCCGCCGTCGACGGGTTCTGCGTCTACTGCGTCGCCGACGAGGAGTGGGCGTTGGACGTGATCCGCCAACGCGGGTTGCCGTTCGTCAGCACGGCCGCCCGCGACGACGCCAGCGCCGACGAACGGTTCGTCGGCATCGACGAGCGGGCCGCCGCGCGCAGCGCCGCCGCGCACGTCGTCGGGCTCGGGCACCGTCGGGTGGCGCTGCTCGCCGACTCGGTGCTGCCCGACGCGCCGGCCGGCCCGCTCACACTGGCCGGGGTCGACCAGGTGCCGCACCCGACCACCCGAGGTCGGCTCGGCGGGTTCGCCGACGCCTTCGCCGAGGTCGGCGTCGGCTGGGCCGAGCTGACAGTGGTCAACGTCCCCGGCAACAGCCGGCCGGCGGCAGCCGCAGCCATCGCCGGGCTGTTCGACCAACCCGCACCGCCGACCGCCGTGCTGGCCGGCTCCGACGTCCTCGCGCTCGGTGTGCTGGACGCCCTGGCAGCACGGCCGGCCCATGATCGCCCCACCGTCTCGGTGACCGGCTTCGACGACGTCGCCGAGGCCGCCGCGGCCGGCCTCACCACCGTTCGGCAACCAGCCGAGGAGAAGGGCCGCATCGCCGCCGAACTGCTGCTCGACCCGCCCGCGGACGCCGCGGCCGGTCACGTGTTGCTGCCCACCGAACTCGTCGTCCGGAGCTCCACCGGACCTGTCCCGAGGAGTTGACCATGGAACTTCCCACCGGATACATCACCGCGCTCGACGCCATGAACCGGCACATCAACTCGGCCCGACCGGACGCTCCGGTCCAGGTCGAACACCCCCGTCGGGCACTGCTCGCCCCGACCCGGCAGGCCACCGCCCTCGCCCTGCGCCGGCTCGCCGACCGCATCCAGCCGCGACCGCTGCCCGCCAGCCCGCGCTGCTCCTGACCCGCACCAATCCCATTCCGGTACGCACGGGACGAACAGTGTGGGTCCGGGCACGCAGAGTGGTCGAGGGCGGTATTGCAAGGCAGACTGGTGAAGCCATGTCGCCGCTCACGCCCACTCTCCGCCTTCACGACCGCTACGTACTGCACGAGCGGATCGGTCTCGGTGGCATGTCCGAGGTGTGGCGGGGCGACGACGAGGTGCTCGGGCGGCCCGTCGCGATCAAGGTGCTCGCCGGTCAGTTCGCCACCGACCCACAGCTGCGGGCCACCATCCAACGCGAGGCCCGCGCGGCCGCCCGGCTGACCCACCCACACGTGACCCAGGTGTACGACTACGCCGAGGCGACCCTGGCCGGCGGCGTCGTGGTCCCGTACCTGGTGATGGAACTCGTCGACGGTCACAACCTGGCCGACCGGCTGCGCAACGGGCCGCTGCCCTGGCCGGAGGCGGTCCGGGTGGCCGGGCAGATCGCCGCCGCGCTGGCCGCCGCGCACCGCATCGGTGTCGTGCACCGCGACGTCAAGCCCGGCAACGTCATGCTCACCGACACCGGCGCCAAGGTGCTCGACTTCGGCATCGCCGCGCTCGGCGGCCTCGACAGCCAGTCCGGCGAACCGCTGATGGGCACCCCCGCCTACTTCGCCCCGGAACGGCTGACCGCCGGCCCGCCCGACCCGGCGAGCGACGTGTACGCCCTCGGCGCACTGCTCTACCGCACCCTCACCGGGCGGGCACCACTGCCCGTACAGAGCTGGGAGGACGCGCTGGAGGTGCACCGGCGGGGCACCCCCGTGCCGCCGCTGCGGGTGCCCGGCCTTCCCGCCGACATCGCCGAGCTGACCGTCGCCTGCCTGGCCGCCAACCCGGCCGACCGGCCGAGCGCCGCGCATCTGGCCCGCCGCTTCGGCGCCGGTCAGCCGGTCGAGCCGCCCACCGAGCTGCTGCGCATCCGGCCGGCCGCCCACCCGCCCACCCTGATCGACCGGTCGGTGCTGGCCCGCCCCGTCCCGGCAACCGCCGCACCGGCCCGACGCCGATCGCGTCGGCCCCTCGCCGTGCTCGTCGCGGCCGTGCTCGCCGTGCTGATCGGCGTCGGCGTCCTCTTCGTGGAGAATCCGCTCGGCAACCCGGGCACACCCGACCCGGCCGAGATCGCGGCCGCGCCGTCGACCTCCGCCCCGGCCCCCGCGCCCACGACACACTCGCCGACGCCTGCCGCACCGTCCCCACCACGCCCCACAGCCAGCACCGCGCCCCCGACCGTCGGGCAGCAGCTACCGGTCAGCTTCCGGGAGGTGAGCAGCGAGTTCGCCGCCGTCCTCGCCACCGCGGTCGCCCGCGGCGACGTCGACCCGAAGACCGCCGAGGATCTGCGTGACGACCTCGCCGACCTCAACCGCCGCACCAGGGACCGCGCCGAGCGTGTCGCCGACCTACGGGACCACATCGCCGAGCTGGTGCGGCGGCACCGCCTACCAGCGCAGACGGGCGCGAAACTGGACGCTCTGCTCACCCAGGCCGGCAGCTCCTCTACCAGCCGTACGGACGACTGATACCTCCGTCGATACCGCTGGCATGATGTCCCGATGCGGACACGTCTGATCTTCGTGCGACACGGCGAGGCGGTTCACCAGCTCGAAGGAATCGTCGGTGGGCCACGTGGCTGTCGGGGCCTCACCGCCCTCGGCCACGAACAGGCACACGACCTGGCCAACCGGCTCACCAATGAGGTCACCGCCGCCGGGCCCGTGGCGGTCTACTCGTCCGTGCTGCGCAGGGCCGTCGAGACCGCGCAACCGATCGGCGCGGCGTTCGGCGTCCGACCCGTGCCCGACTGTGGTCTCTGCACCTGGCACACACCCCCGTACGCCGACGGCCTGCCGACCGCTCTCTTCCGCACCGACCACGCGGTGGCGGGTGGCGGCGTGTTCCGACCGTTCGAGGAGGGCAACGAGACTTGGGCCGAACTGGTGGTCCGCGTCAGCCGCGCGATCATGGAGATCGCCCACCGGCACCGGGGCTCCACAGTGGTCCTGGTCGGCCACAGCGAGACTGTGGAGGGCGCCTTCCACGCGCTCGGCGCGCAGCCGGTCTTCCGGGCGTTCGACCTGGACGTGCCCCCGGCCTCGATCACCGAATGGACCACCGACCACGACCCCGGCGGTTGGCCGCCCGCCCGCTGGACGCTGCGTCGCTTCGCCGACACCGGCGGGTGGGCTAAAGCGTGATCCAGTACCGCCGTGCCGGGCCGAGGTCGGTGTCCAGGACGCCGCCGCAACGCTCGATCGTCCTCGACGACGCGTCGTTGCCCGCCTCGCAGACCAGCAGCACCCGATCCAAGCCGAGCGCCCGCGCGTGGGCGAGCATCCGGTCCAGCGCCCAGGTCGCCGGCCCTCTGCGGCGTGCGGACGGGCGGATGCCATAGCCGATGTGGCCGGCAACCCGCAGCAAGTAGTCGTTGGGGTCGTGTCGCAGCGCGATCCCGCCGAGCACCCGGTCGTCCTCGGCGATCCACCGGTACGTGCACGGCACGCGACCCGCATCCAACGGCTTCGCCGGATCCGACTGGTCGGCCAGTCGGGTCACCCAGGCCGCGAACCCCTCCGGCGAGCGCACCTCGTCTGTCGACCGCAGCCCGAAACCGTCCTCGTGGAGACCGGGGCCCCACTCGTCGTGCGCCTCCAGCCAGGCGGCGTGCAGGCGGACGGTGGGCGCGAGCAACTCGGGCATGCCGCGACGGTAGCCGCCCGCCGGCACGTCGTACCCGCCCATCGGTCTCCGCCGGCCGTAGTCTCACCGACATGACGACAACGCAGACACACACCCTCGCCGTACCCGGCGTCGACCTGGTCTACGACGTCCGCGGCCCGCTGCCCCCGTCCGGCGGGGACCCCGTGCTGCTCATGATCGGTCAACCGATGACGGCGGAGGGCTTCACCGCGCTCGCCCCGCACTTCACCGACCGCACCGTCGTCACCTACGACCCGCGCGGGCTCGGCCGCAGCGTCCGCACGGACGGCCGCATCGACCACACGCCGCAGCAGCAGGCGGCCGACCTGCACCTGCTGATCAAGGCACTCGACGCTGGCCCGGTCGACGTGTTCGCCAGCAGCGGCGGTGCGGTGACGGCACTCGACCTCGTCGCGACGTACCCGCGCGACGTCGTCACCTTGGTGGCGCACGAGCCGCCGATCAACGCTGTGCTCCCCGACGCCGGGGCCGCCGAGCGCGCGCGGGCCGGCTTCTACGAGGCGTACCAGGCGAAAGGTAGCGGCGCCGGCATGGCCGCGTTCATCGCGATGACGTCGTGGCAGGGCGAATTCACCGATGCCTACTTCGCCCAGCCCACCCCCGACCCGGCGATGTTCGGCATGTCGACCGACGACGACGGCACCCGCGACGATCCGCTGCTGTCGCAGAATTCGTGGGCGGTCTCCGACTACCGGCCCGACGCTAGCCTGCTCACCGCGGCACCGACCCGGATCGTGATCGCGGTCGGCGAGGAGTCGACAGGGACGTACACCGCGCGGACGGCCCTCGGCCTGGCGGCCCTGCTCGGTCGGGAGCCAGTGGTGTTCCCGAGTCACCACGGCGGCTTCCTCGGGGGTGAGTTCGGCTACGCGGGCAAGCCCGAGGAGTTCGCGGCACGGTTGCGCGAGGTGCTGGACGCCGGCTGACCGTCCGCGCTACTCGGCCAGGACCTGCTCGCGCAGAATCTCGGCGTGCCCGCAGTGCTGGGCCAGCTCGCGCAGCACGTGCAGGTACACCCAGCGCAGCGGCAGCGGGCCGCGCCGGTTGCCGCGCAGCACGTCGTCCAGGCCCAGCGACGCCGTCGCGCGGCGGGAGGCCTCGCACGCCTCGCGGTGCGCTCGCTGGATCGAGGCGATCGTGTCGTCGTCGTCGAGGATGAACGACTCGTCCGGCGTGGCCGGGATGCCGATCTCGGAGCGGGGTCGACACGTGACGGCCTCGTCGAACCAGACCTTTTCTACGAACGCGGCGTGCTTCACCAGACCCAGCAGCGTCGTCCGGGACGGCACCAACGACCGGCGCGCCTGCTCCTCGGTCAGCCCGTCCAGGTAGCCGTTGAGCGCTCTGCGGTGCTCGTCGATGAACGCCTCGAACTGCGTCTGGGCTGACTGGCCGACGACATCGTCGGCGAAGGTCGGGGGAAAGGCTGTCATTCCCGAAGCATTCCAAGGTCATCGCCGCCGCGCAAACAGCACACTCAGCCAAAGGAGAGAAGAGCGCCGCGCTCGTCGAAGCGGGCGGTGCCCGCCCAGGCGATCTCCCAACGGTTGCCCTCCGGATCGGCGATGTAGCCGGAGCGCCCACCCCAGGACCTGCCGGTCGGCTGCGCCACCACCGTCGCCCCCGCCGCGACGGCCGCCGCGAAGGCCGCGTCGACCTGCTCGGGGCTGTCGACATTGCAGGCCAGGGTGACGCCGGACCAACCACCGGCCGGCGCCGGCACTCCCGGCGCCGCCTCGGCGGCCAACTCCGGCAGCGGGTACAGCGCGAACAGCACACCGCCGAGCAGGAAGGCCGACCAGCCGTCGTCACTGGCCGGCAGCTCGGGCCAGCCCAACGACCTGTAGAACAACCGCAGCGCGGCGACGTCGCGTGCTCCCAGCGTGACCACTGACAGTCGGGAGGGGACAGTGCTCATGGACCGATCCTGCCCGAGCCGTATGACAGGTGCCAGGCGTCGCCAGTCAGTCGGCGCGACCGGAGAAGTGGTCGGCAAGCACCGGCGCCAGCACCTCGTCCGAGACGCCGTGCCACTCGCCGGGCAGGGTGCGGTGCCGACCGGCCGGCAGCTTCTCGGCCACCCCCTGTGCCCAGCCTCGCAGCCGTGCGTCGCTCTGCGCACTGTCCAGCACCAACGTCGGGATCGTCAGTGCGGTCAGCGCCTCGGCCGGCAGGCCCGTGAGCAGGGTGAGGTCGTAGACCAGAGTGTGCGCCAGGGCCTCCATGGCCGGCCAGCCCGGCCCGTCGCGCATCCCGTCGACGAACTCCGCGGGCACGCCGATGCTGCGCTGGAAATGCAGCATCGCATCGCCCGGACGGCCGGCGGCGACCAGCTCGCTGATGTCCGCGGCCAGGTCCGGCTCGTCCGGCGACTGCTCGCCCTGCGCGAACGGCGGCTCCAGCAGGGCCAGCCGGGTGACCGACAGGCCGCCGGCCGCGGCGAGCAGCGCCAGCACCGCCCCCGAGGAGAAACCGTAGAGAGCTGCCGAACCGCCGCACGCGTCCTCGATCAGGGCCCGCAGATCCTCGACCTCCCGCCGTGGCGCGTACGGCGACGTGTCGGAGCTCTGCCCCCGACCCCGCCGGTCATAGGTCAGCACTGTGAACTCGCCGGCCAGGTGGGCCGCCAGCGACCTCATCGGGCCCATCTCGCGGAACCCGCCCGCCGCATCCACCAGGATCACCACAGGACCGGCGCCGCTCCGCTCGTACGCGATGGTGGTGCCGTCCGCCGAGCGGACAGTGCCGGTCGTCGCGGCCTCGTCCATGCGCTTCTCCTCGTGTCGATGACACTGCCCACGCTAGGGGACGGGTCCGACGTCGACTCTCAGTCAGCCGATGCTGACGCTGACCGACTCGCCCGGTTCGGTGCCCGCGCGGGCGTACACCTCGCCGTTTGGCGTCCAGACGCCCGAGCGCCCCGCCGCCTCGGTGTAGCCACCGCCCGTCGACCCGGCGAAGCTCGCCACCGCAACCCAGACCCGGTGCGCGGTGGCGATCCGGTGCGCCCGCTGGTCTATCACGGCGGCGTCGCGGGCCGACTCCAGGACGCCCGCCGCGTACACGTCGATCCCGAGCGCGGCCGTCCGCTCCGCGTGCGCGGCCACGCCGGTGTCCTTGCAGATCGCCAGCCCCAGCCGCCAACCGTCCACATCGAGCACGACCGGGGCATCGCCGGGCCGGAACCGGCGGGCCTCCGCGTCCCCCAGCCACATCTTCCGGTACGCCACCGTCACACCGCCGCCGGTAACCGCCAGCATCGCGATGTGGTCGCCGACGACCGGCGCGCCGACCAGGGCCAGCGCACCCGCCTCGGCGCACGCCTCGACCAGCGGCGCCAACCGCGGGTCATCGGCCGACACGACCGGCGCGTCCAACTCGTACCCCGTCAGCGACAGCTCCGGAAAGACCACCACCCGGGCGCGCGCCGCGCGGACCGCGGCGGCGTGCGCCCGCGCGTTTGCCGCGACATCCAGGGGTACGCACGGCGGCTGGACCACAGCGAGCCGCAGCGGGGTGCGGCTTTCCGCACCCCCACCGGTGTGGTCGACCCGCGGGGTCGGGCGGTCGGCCCCATGGTCGGCTCTCAGGATGACTTCGTAACGTGGGCGCATGATTCGAACGTCCCACGCCGTGTTCGCCACCGGAACCCCCGCCGCCGCAGCGGAGCCACCACAGGACGGAATCGTCGGCTACGTCACTGACCTGGTGGAACGACTCGGCGGGCCCGGTGCCGGCCTGGCGGTGGCGTTGGAGAACCTCTTTCCGCCGATCCCCAGCGAGGTGATCCTGCCGCTGGCCGGGTTCGTCGCCGCGCAGGGACGGATGAGTCTGGTCGGTGCGATCTTCTGGACCACGCTGGGCTCGGTGGTGGGCGCGCTCGCGCTCTACCTGATCGGCGCGGCCCTGGGGCGCGACCGGATGCGGGCCATCGTGTCCCGGTTGCCACTGGTCAAGCTCAGCGACGTGGACCGGACCGAGGCGTGGTTCCTGCGGCACGGTGTGAAGGCGGTCTTCTTCGGTCGAATGATCCCGATCTTCCGGAGTCTGATCTCCATTCCGGCGGGCGTGGAGCGGATGCCGGTGACCACGTTCCTGCTCTACACCACGCTGGGCAGCCTGATCTGGAACACCACCTTCGTACTCGCCGGCTACCTGCTGGGCGACAACTGGCACCTCGTCGAGGGCTACGTCGGCACGCTCCAGAAAGTGGTGATCGTGGTCAGCGTGGCGGCGGCCGCCTGGTTCGTCGGGTCCCGCGTACTGAAAGCCCGCCGCGCCGACCGGGACCCCGAGCCGACCGAACCCGAGGAGAGCGAACTGAACGGGATGCCCGACCCGGGCGGTCGCGGCACCCTCTACCGAAGCGGAACCTGGGCCTCGGACGAGCGCTAGCCAGTCCTCTTCTGGTTTCCTTTGCTCTGCTTCACCCCACGCGCCACCCGGGGTCGCCTGCGGGCGGGCGGGTCAGATGACGCAGACCAAGGGGGAACAGACTCGGTGTGGGAGGCGGGCGAGGTGGTGGGGGAGCGGCGATCCGGCACGTGGTGGCTTCGGTTCCGGCTGCCTCTCGGCGTCGCCGTCGGGATCGCGACGGCCGCCGTCGAGCTCGCCTTCCTCGTCGTCGCGGCCGCCGCATCCAGCGTGCGCGCGGTCGCGCCCACGGCGGGCCGTCAGGTCGCTGGCCTGACCGACCGGTACGGGAGCCGGCTGGTACTGATGGAACATCGCCGCCTCGCCGGACTGCTCGCCGCGGAGGACCTGCCCGCGCCGAACGCCGTGGCGACCCGGCGGCAGATCGGCTACCTGGCCGCCCGACTGCTACCCGGCACGCTCGCCCTGCTGGCATACGCAGTGCTCGGCGTTGGCGTGGTGCTGGCCGGGATCGTGCTGCGCGCAGCGGTGCGCGGAGAGCTGACCCTTCCCGACGCACTGACCCAGATCGCCGTCGGGGCGGTGCTGTTACTGCTCAACGTTCAGGCCGTTGCCAGCATCGCCGCGCTGGACATCCGGCTGGCGCGACGACTGCTCGGGCCGGGCAGTCGGGCGGAGCTGACGCGGCGGGTCCACGAGCTGACCATCAGCCGGGCCGGGGTCATCGCCGCCGTCGACGCCGAACGGCAGCGCATCGAACGCGACCTGCATGACGGCCTCCAACAGCGACTGGTCGCCCTCGGCATGCTGCTCGGCCGGGCCCGGCGCGCCCGCGACGCCGACCGCACACACGCACTGCTCGTGCAGGCACACGAGGACGTGCAGCGGGCCATCGAAGAGTTACGCGAGGTGGCGTGGCGGGTCTACCCGTCAGCACTGGACGACAGCGATCTGGGCGAGGTCCTGGCCATCGTCGCCCGCGGATCCGAGGTGCCGGTGCGGATCCGCTGCGAGCTGCCGGTCCGCCCCGAGCGGCAGGTCGAGACGGTGCTGTACTTCGTGGCCTGCGAGGCGCTCACCAACGCCGCGAAACACGCCGCCGCTACCCTGGTCACTGTCGACATCGGAGTACGGGATGGGTGGATCCGGATGCGCGTGCACGACGACGGCGTCGGCGGGGCGGAACCGACCGGGCGCGGGTTGTCCGGGCTCGCGCGACGGGTCGCCGCGCTGGACGGCCGCCTGCTGGTGACCAGCCCGGCCGGCGGTCCGACGACAGTGCTGGCGCAGCTGCCGTGCGACTAGTCCTCGCCGAAGACTCGACGCTGCTCCGGGAGGGCCTGACGCGGCTGCTCGCCGACGAGGAGCACGAGGTGCTCGCGGCGGTCGGGACCGCCGACCAACTTGTCGAGGCGGTCGGACGATCCCGTCCCGACGTGGTCGTCACCGACGTCCGGATGCCACCCAACCACACCGATGACGGGCTGCGGGCCGCCCTGGAGATCCGTCGTCGGTGGCCCGACACCGGCGTCCTCGTGCTCTCCCAGTACGTGGAGCGGCGTTACGCCGCGCGGCTGCTCGCGGACCGTCCCGAGGGGGTCGGCTATCTGCTCAAGGACCGGGTCGCCCAGGTGGACGACTTCCTCGACGCACTCGACCGGGTCGCCGCCGGGGGCACCGCCCTCGACCCGGAGGTGGTCCGTCAGGTGGTGGCCGGCTCGGCCCGGCCCGACCCGTTCGGTCGGCTCACGCCACGGGAACGGGACGTCCTGCACGAGATGGCCCAGGGGCACACGAATCTCGCCATCGCCCAGCGGCTGCACGTATCGCAGAGCGCTGTCGAGAAGCATGTCAACGCCATCTTCGACAAACTCGACCTCGCGCACACCACTGGCTACAGCCGACGAATCCTCGCGGTCCTGCGCTACCTGGGCACCTGATCCGCCAGCCGCGCGGGCGGAGCCGACATGGTCGACTCGGGTTCCTTGATGTCGGGATGTCCGGTCGTCCGGGATGCCCCGACATCAAGGAACCCGAGTGGATCACCCGAGTGAGGGCCGATTCGACGCCGTGGGGCCGGTGTTGTGTGGGTGGTTTGGCCGTTGGTGGGTGGTTGTGGGTGGTGACCGGGCGCACCCTCAGGCTGGAATCCTGGCGGGGTCGGGGTCGTTACATACCCTGACGGTCGCAGTACCACCGACCCGTCGCCCGAGCGCTGGGGGCTGGTCGCGCAGGTGGAATGCCAGCCTCCGCCCGGTCGTTGCAGTCCCCACGAACGACCGACGGGCACCGCCCCGACGAGGGTGCCGACGGATGGGCCACCCCCGGAATGACCCCGGCCCCCCGGTCGTTACAGATGGACCCGGCGCCACGAGCCCTCCGCTCGCCAGGTCGCCGACCCGACGCCCGACAGGCGTCACCCCCCAGACTTTCCCCCCTTTGTTAGTGCAGCGCCGGACGAGGTGCTCACACCCTGCCGCCGCCCCCCTTTGGCGGTTGGGTGTCCTACCCCCGAAGGAGCTCCCCCCATGAACACGATCTTCCGTAAGAGCATGCTGTCTGTTGCTGGTCTCGCGTTCGCCGGTGGTGTGTTCGCCGGTCCGATCGCTGCCCACGCCGCTACCCCGGCTGTGGACGCCAAGCCCGTCGCGGTGGCCGTGCAGCAGTCGGCGCCGAAGCCGCAGGGCGACCAGTCCCACATCAGCCTCAACGACGAGCAGACCGCGAACGTGAAGGCGATCATCGCCGCCACGAAGAAGGCGGGCCTGCCGGAGCGGGCCGCGGTCATCTCGATCGCGACGAGCCTGCAGGAGTCGAAGCTGGAGAACCTCGGCCACCTGGGCGACATGAACGACCACGACTCGCTGGGCCTGTTCCAGCAGCGCCCGAGCTCGGGTTGGGGTACCCCGGAGCAGATCACTAACCCTGAGTACTCCACCACCGCGTTCTTGAAGGGTCTGAAGCAGGTTGATGGTTGGCAGGACATGCCGCTGACCGACGCGGCGCAGACGGTGCAGGTGTCGGCTTACCCGGACGCCTACGCCCAGTGGGAGCAGCAGGCCACCGACCTCGTCGCCCAGCACTGGAACAGCTGACCCTCGGCAGCACCACCACAGGAACACGCACCACCGCACGACACGGACCGCTGGCCGGCACCCGCAACACCGGGTGTCGGCCAGCGGCATTTCCGTTTCCGTGCGGCTGGCACATGTCACTGGCCACTGGTCGTTGTTCGCGGATGCTGCGCCGTTGGGTGTCCGCTGGAGGTGGATGCCGCGCCGCCGAAAGCGGATGCCGCGCCGCCGGGTGCCCGCCGGGAGCTGACGGCGCGATCCGGCAGCGGATGCCGCGGTCGGGTCGGTGGCTGCCCGCAGATCTTGGACAGTTTCCGTTCCGCGCGAACGGAAACTGTCCAAGATCTCGCGGGGGCACGGCCGACGTGCGGCGCGATGGCGGGTGTCGTGGCCGTGGGACGAGCGGCGGTGCAGCGATGGGCCTGACGGCACCCGGCCCGGCGGGGGCGGGGGAACAACGCGGGGTGCGGGCTGGTTGTGGAGGGTGTCGGTGTGACTCAGTGTCCCCGGGCCTCACCTAATATCGCCTTCGCGGAATACCGTTCGGCTGGAGCCGCGTCGTGCCACTCGCCGAGAGGCGACCTGCACACCGACACCAGCGCCGCCCCCGTCCTACCGGCCGGGGGCGGCGCTGTCTGTGCTCATCGGTCAGAACGGGGCGGCAAAATGTCCGGGTGACTGACGCACAGCCGTGGTCCGAGCAGTCGGGCGTACTCGTACTCCCCAGCGGGGCGATGGTGCGCGGACGCCGCGTCGCTGCCGCGACCTCGCCCGCCGACTTCGCCGTGCTGCTGGCCCCTGGCCCGGAGCCGGCCTGGCCGCACCGGCGGATCCGGTGGCCCGATTTCTGGGTGCCGCTCGACAGCGCCGAAGCCCTCGACGTCCTGCGGGAGGCGCTGCGACGGGCCCACGACGGTGAACGTGTCGAGGTGGCCTGTCGGGGTGGGGTGGGTCGTACCGGAACGGCCCTGGCCGCGCTGGCGATCCTCGACGGCCTGCCGGTCGAGCGGGCGGTGCCGTTTGTTCGGAGCGGCTACCACCCGAAGGCGGTGGAGACCCCCTGGCAGCGGCGCTGGCTGCGCCGCGTCTCCTGACCGCAGCCGGACCGCCGGACCACCGCCCGTGCCGCCCGCCCGTGCCGGCCACCACGTGCCGGCCGGCCTCGGGGTGGCGGTGTCAGCCCTGGCCGACCACCGCCGGGTCGTTGACGTACTCGCGGAGGTGCTTGGCGGTGACGGTGTCGCCGGCGGCGACCAACTCGGCAGGTGTGCCGGTGAAGACGATGCGGCCACCGTCGTGGCCGGCGCCGGGGCCGAGGTCGACGAGCCAGTCGGCGTGTGCCATGACCGCCTGGTGGTGCTCGATGACGATCACCGTGTTCCCGGCATCGACCATTCGGTCGAGCAGGGCCAACAGTTGGTCCACGTCGGCCAGGTGCAGGCCCGTGGTCGGCTCGTCCAGGACGTACGTGGTGGTCTTCTCGGCCAGGTGGATGGCGAGCTTGAGCCGTTGCCGTTCCCCGCCGGACAGGGTGGTCAGTGGTTGGCCGAGGCTGAGGTAGCCCAGCCCGACGTCGACCAGCCGACCGAGGATGACGTGCGGGAAGAAGGCGTGCGCCTCGGTGACCGACATGGCCAGCACCTCGCTGATGTTCTTGCCCCGCAGCGTGTACGTGAGCACCTCGTCGGTGAAGCGTCGCCCCTCGCACCGTTCGCAGACGCTCGCGACGCCGGCCATCATCGCCAGGTCGGTGTAGATGAGCCCGATTCCCTTGCAGGCCGGGCAGGCGCCCTCGGAGTTGGCGCTGAACAGCGCGGCCTTGACTCCGTTGGCCTTGGCGAAGGCGGTGCGGATCGGGTCGAGCAGTCCGCTGTAGGTGGCCGGGTTGCTGCGTCGTGAGCCACGGATCGGGGACTGGTCGACGATGACGACCCCGGACCGGCCGCGCAGCGACCCGTGGATCAGTGAACTCTTGCCGGAGCCGGCCACACCGGTGACCACGGTGAGGACCCCGAGCGGGATGTCCACGTCCACGTCGCGCAGGTTGTGCAGGTCGGCCTGGCGGATGGCGAGTTGCCCGGTGGGTTGGCGTACCGCCTCGCGCACTGTCACCCGGTGGTCCAGGTGCCGCCCGGTGAGCGTGTCGGAGCGGCGCAGGCCGGGGATGTCGCCGGTGAAGCAGATCCGACCACCGTCGGTGCCGGCGCCCGGTCCGAGGTCGACCACGTGGTCGGCGATGGCGATGGTCTCCGGTTTGTGTTCCACCACCAGCACGGTGTTGCCCTTGTCGCGCAGCCGCAGCAGCAGGTCGTTCATGCGGGCGATGTCGTGCGGGTGCAGGCCGACGGTGGGTTCGTCGAAGACGTACGTGACGTCGGAGAGGCTGGAGCCGAGGTGCCGGACCATCTTCACCCGTTGCGCCTCACCACCGGAGAGGGTCGCCGACTCACGGTCCAGGCTGAGATAGCCCAGACCGATCTCGACCAGGGAGTCCAGCAGGTCGCGAAGGTTGGCGACGAGTGGCGCGGCCCCCGGGTCGTCGACGGTGCGGACGAACGCGGCCAGGTCACTGATCTGCATGGCCGAGCAGTCGGCGATGGTGTGCCCGGCGATCCGCGACGACAGGGCCGCCGCGTTGAGTCGGGTGCCGCCGCAGTCGCCGCAGCTGGTGAAGGTGACCGCCCGGTCGACGAAGGCGCGGATGTGCGGTTGCATCGACTCGCGGTCCTTGGCCAGGAGGAGCCGCTTGACCTTGACCGCCAGCCCTTCGTACGTCCAGTTGTTGCTGCCCACCTTGATCTTGGTGGCCGGCTTGTGCAGGAAGTCCTCCCACTGCTGCGGGGTGAAGTCCTGGAGTTTGACGTCCGGGTCGAACAGGCCGGAGCCGACGATGGTCTGCCAGTACCAGGAGTCGACGGCGAAGTTGGGCACGGTGATCGCGCCGTCGTTGAGGGAGCGCTCGACGTCGACCAACTCGTTGACGTCGAGGTCGGAGACCCGGCCCAGCCCTTCGCAGGTGGGGCACATGCCCTCGGGCAGGTTGAAGCTGAACGCCCCGGCGCCGCCGATGGACGGCTGACCGAGGCGGCTGAAGAGGATCCGCAGCATGGCGTACGCGTCGGTGGCGGTGCCGACGGTGGAGCGGGAGTTGACCCCCATCCGTTCCTGGTCGACGACGATGGCCGCGCTGAGGTTGCGCAGCGAGTCGACGTCCGGCCGGTTGAGGTTCGGCATGAACGACTGGAGGAACGCGCTGTAGGTCTCGTTGATCATGCGCTGGGACTCGGCGGCGATGGTGCCGAAGACCAGCGACGACTTGCCCGACCCGGAGACACCGGTGAAGACGGTCAGCCGGCGTTTGGGGATGTCGACCGAGACGTCGGCGAGGTTGTTCTCCCGCGCCCCGCGTACCTCGATCATGTCGTGGCTGTCGGCGGCGGACCATGCTGGCTGCGACATACGAACCCTTCACGGAATCGTGGCGGGACTTCGCCCCGCCGGGCACTGGCGGGTTCTATTGTCTCATTCATCCTCATGTAGACAGTTCTGCCGAGATGCGAGCGTAGGCTCCGGCGCTACGTCCTGGAAAGTCTCAAATCACGTCGTAAGCGGTACGGTGGCTCGCGTGGACGTCGCCTCGAAGGATCGGTTGCGCGCCGTGGACCTGGCGGCCACCGTCGGGATCTCGGTGCAGCAGGTGCGCAACTACGTCGAGTTGGGGGTGCTGCCCCCGGTGCGCCGCACCGCCAGCGGCTACCGGATCTTCACCAGCGAGCACGCCCGGGCGCTGAGCGTGGCGCGGCGGTTGGCCGAGGGGCACGGCTGGAGCCGTACCCGGGAGATCATGGCGGCGGTGCACAAGGGTGACCTGCCGGCGGCCCTGGCGGCGCTCGACGGCGGCCATGCCGAGCTGGACCGGGAACGCGCCGAGATCCGTCGGGTGCTCGGCGCCTTCGAGACCGTGCTGGCCAGCCCACCGGCGGCCCGGCCCGCGCCACGCTACGGCGCCCGCATCGGCGAGGTCGCCGCCCTGGTCGGGGTCCGGACGTCACAGCTGCGGCTGTGGGAGGAGCGCGAGTTGCTGCGGCCGGGCCGCACCCCGGGCACCAACTACCGGGTGTACGACGAGGCGGAGCTTCGCGCGGCGCAGGTCATCGCATTGCTGCGCCGGGGCGCGTACCCCTTCGAGATCATCGCCGCGGTGCTGGGCGAACTGCGGACCACCGGCAGCGCTCAGCGGGTCCGCGCCGAACTGGCCCGCCGCGAGCAGGAGCTGCACACCCGCAGCCTGCGCCGGCTGCGGGGCAGCGCCGCCCTGCACGACTACCTACGCGCTCGCGGCGACGCGAGTTGACCGCCATCCCGTCCCGCCGGGCGATCTTCCTGACTAGGGTCGGGCACATGAGAGCTGTGCTGCTGGCGGCCACGACGTCCGCCGTCCTGCTCGCTCCCGTGCCGGTCGGTGCGACGGGAGTGTCCGCCGCGCCGACTGTGCGCTGCCCCCGGGTCCCGGCGCCGGCGGCGTCCCGCCCGCCCCGGCCGTCGCCCCCGCCCGCCGTCCCTGAGCAACGGATGATCGGCGGCGCGGCGCTGGACACGGCCGGCCTGGTCGTGCCGGCTGGCGCCGCCGCGCCACCGAGGGTGACGGCCACGTCGTGGCTGGTCGCCGACCTCGACAGCGGCCAGGTGCTCGGCGGCTGCGGTCCCCACGAGTACGGCACACCGGCGAGCGTGCAGAAGCTGCTGCTGGCGGCCACGATGCTGCCCAAGCTCGACCCGAAGCAGACGGTCACCATCACCGACGCGGACATGAACATCGAACCCGGCTCCTCGGCCGTGGGCCTGGTCGCGGGCGGCCGGTACACCATCGAGACCATCTGGCTCGGGTTACTGCTCAACTCCGGTAACGAGGCCGCCAACGCGCTGGCCCGACTCGGCAGCGGGACGGACAGCGCCGCCGGTGTCCGCGCCATGAACGAGCAGGCGCACCATCTGGGCGCGCTCCAGACGCACGCGGTCACCCCGTCCGGGCTGGACGGCAAGGGGCAGTTCACCAGCGCGTACGACCTGGCGCTGATCGCCCGGGCCTGCTTCGCCGAGCCGACCTTCCGCCGGTACGCGCTGACCGAGCAGACGTCGATTCCGGTCCAGCGGGCGCAGCGCACCAAGGGCTTCGAGATTCAGAACGAGAACCAGCTGATCTACCGGTACCCGGGGGCACTCGGCGGCAAGACCGGCTTCACCGACCTGGCCCGGCACACCTACGTGGGGGCGGCGGAACGCGGTGGGCGGCGGCTGGTGGTGACCCTGCTGGGTGCCGAATCGGCACCGGTACGCGGCTGGGAGCAGGGCGCGGCCCTCCTGGACTGGGGCTTCACGCTGCCCCGGGACGCCGCAGTGGGTCGACTGGTCGAGCCCGGCGAGCTGACCGCCACCCCGTCGGCGGCGCCGTCCGCTCTGGCGGCCCCCGGCGCGCCCCGACCGGCGGCGGCCAGCGGGCCCGCGCGTACCGGCTCGGGGTGGCTGTGGTCGGTGACCGCTGTGAGCGGCGCGACAGTGGTGGCGTTGTTGGGCGGTTTGCTGTGGCGTCGTCGTCGCCGGATGCCCTGACGGATCGACATCTGGCGCTGCCCTCCATAGACTCCGGTCTTTCTGGCACCACCAGTCCAGGAGGATCCCTGTGTCGAGTGAACTCGAACCGCGCCCCGCGACGGCGGCACCCCGCCGGCAGGTGCGCGCCCTGACCCGCCTCGCGGGGGTGACAGTGCTCGCCGGGGCGCTGGTCGTCGGCTCGTCCGCCACCGCGCTCGCCGCGCCGGGCCCGTCGGCCGACGCGGTGCGCGTCTCCGCCGCCCCGCCCGCCGCTGTCGACACCGCCACCCGCCCGCCGCGCACCACCCACGGCCCCTGCGCGTACACCGAGACCCCGGACGAACCCGCGGCGCGGCCGGTGCCGCTGCCGCCCGACCCGCGACGCACCCCGGCCCGGGGCAGCGTCCGGGTGACCCTAACGACCAACCACGGGCCGATCGGGCTGACACTCGACCGGGCCGCCGCGCCGTGCACGGTGCAGAGCTTCCTGCACCTGGTGAGCAAGCGGTTCTATGACCGCACCCCGTGCCACCGGCTCACCGCGTACCCCACGCTGAGTGTGTTGCAGTGCGGTGACCCGTCCGGCACCGGTGAGGGCGGCCCGGGCTACCGGTACCGCGACGAGCTGCCGACCGACCTGCCGCCAGCGCCCACCGACCCGACCGGGGAGCGCCGGGTGTACGCCCGGGGCGTGCTGGCCATGGCCAACGCCGGGCCGGACACCAACGGCAGCCAGTTCTTCCTGGTCTACGCCAACTCCGCGCTGCGCCCCAACTACACGATCTTCGGCGAGGTCGACGGGGCCGGCCTGGCCACCCTGGACCGGATCGCCGCCGGGGGAGTGGCACCGACCGCCGAGGACCCGGCGCCGGTCGACGGCGCGCCCGCACTGCCGGTGACCATCCGCAAGGCCGTCCGCTGGCACCACCACCACTGACCGCGCGGCGCGGTGGGTGACAAAGGGTCGCTCACCGCGCCCACAGTGGGTGAGCCTCGGTCACGCGCGGCCCGGCCGAAATTTTCGGGAACGGACCGGAACCGGTCCAACCGGTTACCGACGCGGTTCCGGCCATCACGCCGAGGCGGGCGACCCGGTCGGCGGGGCGGCGGTGCTGTCCCGAACGACCAATTCGGTGGCGAGTTCCACCCGGGGCGAGTCGATGCCCTCGCCCTGGGCCAGGCGCAGCACTGTCCGGGCCGCCAACCGTCCCATCTCGACCAACGGTTGGCGCACGGTGGTCAGCGGCGGTGAGGCCCAGCGGGCTTCCGGCAGGTCGTCGAAACCGACAACGCTCACGTCGTCCGGGACGCGCAGCCCGCGGCGTCGGATGGCCTCGTAGACGCCGAAGGCCATCTGGTCGCTGGAGGCGAAGATGCCGGTCGGCGGGTCGGCGAGGTCGAGCAGCGCGGTCCCGCCGGCAAACCCGGAGGCGTGGTAGAAGTCGCCCGGGTAGACCAGCTTGTCGTCCACCGGCACCCCGGCGGCCTCCAGCCCGGCCCGGTAACCGTCGAGCCGGGCCCGGCTGCACAGCAGGTGCGTCGGCCCGGCCACGAAACCGATGCGCCGGTGCCCGATCGCGAGTAGGTGTTCGGTAGCGGCGAGCCCGCCGGCCCAGTTGGTGGCGCCGATCGTCGGCACGTCCATGGCCGGCACCCCGGCCGGGTCGACGACCACCACCGGCACGTTGAGGCGACGCAGCTGCGCGTGCAGCGGCGGGCTCAGGTGCGAGGTCACGAAGATGACGCCGTCGGTGGCCCGGGTGCGCAGGTTCTGCAACCACTGCCGGGCCGCGGTGGGCTGCCGGTGGATGGCGGAGACCACGGTGCCGACGCCCGCGCCGTGCCCGACATCCTCCACGCCCCGGATGATCTCCACGGCCCACGGGCTGTCCAGGTCGTTGAAGACCAGGTCGACGAGACCGGCTCGGCGAACGCTGCGGCTGGTGCGGCGCCGGTAGCCGTGGTGGCGCAACAGCTCCTCGACCCGCTCCCGGGTGTCCGGGGCCACATCGGAGCGTCCGTTGAGCACCCGTGACACGGTCGGCACCGACACCCCGGCCTCCCGTGCGATCGCGGTGATGGTCACCCTGCGTCCGTCGTCCGCGCCCACCCGCGTCTCCTTCACCGAGCCGGAGGAACGACCACCAGGCGTCGCCCACCGTGTGTCCCGAAACGGCGTGCCCGTCCCACGCGCCATCTTGCCTCACCGACGGGGGTTGACGACATTCCAGGTCGACCGAAGCTTCGCTTGAGTTGCGGAAAAGTTCCGGAGTTTTTCCGGCTACTTTCAGCCAGCGGACCGCAGGGATCCTGGGATGGTGGCCCCGGTTGGGCTGATAGACAGGAATCGTGCGCTACCGCCTGGCCGTCGTGTTCGCGCTCGCCGCGCTGCTCGGCGGCTGCTCACGGCCGGAGCCCCGCCCCGCGCCGGCCGCGCCCCAGCCGACGTCGGCGAGCCCCACACCCGCGCCGGCCCCGTCCACCTCCGTGGCAGCCCCGCTGCCGGGGTTCGTGGTGCTGACCGACCATGACCCGCGCATCCACGCCGACATCCGCTACGCCACACCGCACAACTTCGTCGGCCGGCCGATCACCGGCTACCGCGAGCCGCTCTGCCTGCTCACCCGGCAGGCGGCCGAGGCGTTGCGCCGCGTACAGGACGCCGCGCTGGCCGGTGGGCACAGCCTCAAGGTGTACGACTGCTACCGCCCGCAACCGGCGGTGGACGACTTCGTCGCCTGGTCGAAGCGCCCCGATGAGCAGCAGACCAAGGCCGAGTTCTACCCGGACCTGGCCAAGAATCGGCTCTTCGCCGACGGTTACATCGGGGCGCCCACCGCGCACAGCCGCGGCAGCACCCTGGACCTGACACTGGTCGACGAGCCCGCCGCCAGCCAACCTCCGTACCGGGTCGGGCAACCGCTGGCCGCCTGCACCGCGCCGCGCGCGCAGCGGTTCAAAGACAACAGCATCGACATGGGTACGGGCTTCGACTGTTTCGACCCGCGGGCGCACACCGCCGACCCCCGTGTCACCGGGCCGGCGCGCGACAACCGCCGGTTGTTGCAGCGGCTGATGACCGACGCCGGGTTCGTCAACTACGACCGTGAGTGGTGGCACTACAGCCTGCGCGACGAGCCGTACCCGGACACGTTCTTCGCGGCCCCGATCGCCCGCTCCTCGGTCGGCTGACCCGCGGCCCTGCCCCGCGTCCCGGCACCGCAGCCGCCGGTGCCATCCGGCATGATCGTCTCAATGACCACTGAACGGATCGGCCCCCCGGTTGCCGGCGACGAGCGGGAGACGCTGCGCGACTTCCTCGACTTCCACCGCGCCACGCTGGCCCTCAAGTGCGAGGGTCTGTCCGACGAGGACCTGCGCCGGCAGTCGATGCCGCCCTCCACGCTCTCCCTGCTCGGCCTGGTGCGACACCTGGCCGAGGTGGAGCGCGCCTGGTTCCGGCGGATCATCGACGGCGAGGACATCGGTTTGGTCTGGTCGGAGACCGGCGACTTCCAGCAGGCGTACGACGCCACCTCGGCCACCCGGGCAGAGGCGTTCGACGCCTGGGAGCGTGAGGTCGCGCATGCCCGCCGGATCGAGCGGTCGGCCGCGTCGCTCGACGTGACCGGCCTCAACGCCCGCTCCGGTGAGACCGTGTCACTGCGGCTGGTGATGCTGCACCTGATCCACGAGTACGCACGGCACAACGGCCACGCCGATCTCCTCCGCGAGGGCGTCGACGGCACCGTCGGTGTCTAGCCCGCGGATGGGCCGCGGTCAGGTCCAGTAGAGGATCCGGCAGGCTGGTACGCGGGCGGTGAGTTCGGCGGTGAACCAGTCGCGCAGCTCGGCCATCTGCTCGCGCGGGTAGACGTACTTCACCGCGCCGAACTTGCCGTGCTTGCGGGTGCGGGACTCCTCGTCCATCTCCAGCCGGGTGCGCGGGTACCAGCCGAGCAGCACCTCCTTGCTGCCCGGCGTGAACCGGTGGGTGATCAGCTCGGCGGTCAGGTCCAGGTCCGGCACCCCGTCGACCGCCGAGCGGACCTGGTCGAGCAGTTCGCCGTAGTGCTCCCGCCAGTCGGGCAGCGCGATGATCGGCGCGATGGTCAGCCCGACCGGGTAGCCGTCGAGGGCGAGCCGGCGCAGCGCGGCCAGCCGGTCCGGCACCCGGGCGGTGCCGCCCTCGAACCGTTCGCTGACCGGGGCGCAGTTGACGCTGAAGCGGACCCGGGTCCGGCCGGCGTGCGGCAACCCCACGAACGTCTCCACATCGGCGTACTTGGTGGTCCAGCGCAACTGCACGGGGGCGTCCCAGTCGGCGAAGTGCTGCACCGCCCGCCGCCAACTGCCGGTCAGGTGCTCGAGGGCGAGCGGGTCGGTGTAACAGGACGCCTCGAAGGTGGTGCCCTCGTCGGCACGCCGCGCGTTGCGGCTGGTCACCGTTCCACGCCCGGCGTACGCGGCCAGCCCGGCGAGGATGTCGTCGAGGTCCGCGTACACCCGGGTCACCGGTGGGCCGGACAGGGATCCGGCGAGGTAGCAGTACTGACAGTGCGCCGGGCAGCCCTCGGCCAGGTCGACCCGCCAGTCCGCGCTGGGCGCGATGGGTTGCAGGACGCGCCGTGAGGGTGGGCTCACCACTATCGCCATCGTCGACTTGGCCCGGGCGTAGGTCTCCCGGTCGGTCTGCCCGCGTACCCCGGTGAGCCGGTTGGCGCGCAGGTGTTCCACCTCGATGCCGAGGGCCCGAACCTGCTCGACGATCCGTTGGCCGTGCGGGTGGTCGAGTGCGGCGGGGGTGGCCACCACCCGGCTCGGCGTCCAGCGGCGCGCCGGGCGGGTCGGCGGCGCGAGGCCGGCAAGGTCGCGGGTCGGCACCCGTTCGCCGCTGGCGTCGTGCGGCGCGGCGGGCACGTCCATGGCGAGCGGCTGGTCGACGTCGACGGCGTCCGGGCTGGTCATCCGGCCGGGGTACCCATTGCCGCAGGAATCCCACCCGATCGGCCGCCTCGCGATTGACGCCGCCGAACCGGAGGCATAATCTCTCATCTATCTGTAAACCTTGTGAACAGATGCACATCGACGCGGCGGCGCGCGTCCCGACCGAAGGGACGATCAGGTGATCGCAGAACTCTCCTCCCGTACCAGACGAATCCTGTCGTTGTTCGTCGCCCTGGTCGTCGCGTTGACAGCCGGTCTCGCGGTCAACGCCTCGCGAAGCGCGCAGGCCGCGCCGACGTTCAAGGTCCTGGCCTTCTACAACGGCACCTGGGACGCCGCGCACATCGACTTCGTCAAGGACGCCCGGGCCTGGTTCCCGCAGGCCGCCGCCCAGCACGGCTTCTCCTGGGAGGCCACCAACAACTGGGGCCTGCTGAACACCGCCAACCTGGCCCAGTACAAGGTCGTCATGTTCCTGGACGACGCGCCGCCCGCCGCGCAGCGGGGCGCGTTCCAGCAGTACATGCAGAACGGCGGGGCGTGGCTGGGCTTCCACGTCAGCGCGTGGACCGACAACCCGTCGAGCTGGAGCTGGTACTACAACACCTTCCTCGGCACCGGCTCGTTCCAGACGAACACCTGGGGACCCACCCGGGTCACCATGCGCGCCGACAACCGCACCCACGCCGCCACCCGGAACCTCCCGGCGACGTTCCCGTCGTCGATCAGCGAGTGGTACTCCTGGAGCAACGACCTGCGGCAGAACCCCAACATCGACATCCTCGCCTCGGTCGACCCGTCCAGCTTCCCGGTCGGCACGGACCCCAACCAGTCCTGGTACGGCGGCTACTACCCGCTTGTCTGGAGCAACCGGCAGTACAAGATGCTCTACGCCAACTTCGGCCACAACGCGATGAACTACAGCACCAACACCGGGCTGTCCTCCACCTTCGACAGCGCGCAACAGAACCAGTTGCTGATCGACGGGCTGCACTGGCTGGCCGGTGTCGGCACCGTCCCGCCGACCACGCCCCCGCCGTCCGACGGCATCTCACCGACGGCCTGGCACACCGCTGTCAACCGGGCCAGCGGCAAGTGCGTGGACGCGCGGGCCGCGGCCAGCGCGAACGGCACTGCCATCCAGCAGTACGCGTGCAACAGCAGCACCGCGCAGCAGTACCAGTTCGTGCCGACCAGCGGCGGCTACCTGCGGGTCAACAACCGCAACAACAGCGCCCAGGTGATCGACGTGACCGACCGGTCGACCGCCGACTCGGCACGCATCCAGCTCTGGTCCTACAGCGGCGGCAACAACCAGCAGTGGCGGGCCGAGCCCGAGGGTGGCGGTTACTACCGCCTGGTCAACCGCAACAGTGGCAAGTGTCTCGACGTGCCGGGAGCGTCCACCGCGGACAGCGTCCAGCTCATCCAGTACACCTGCAACGGCACTGCGGCGCAGTCCTTCCGGCTGGTGCCGCAGTCATAACTCCACTGCCACGTCCGCGCCGGGGTGAACCGCCACTCACCCCGGTGCGGGGCCGGCGGCGCGAGCGAACCGGGCGGCGACGTCCCGGACGACGGTGCGCAGCTCCGGTGGGTCGAGCACGTCGAAGTCGACAGCCAGGGTGCTGAGGAAGGCGGCGAGGTTGCCCAGCGACTCCCCGCCGGTGTGCAGCAGGCAGGCCCGCTCGTCGATCGCCTCCAGCAGACCCGCCGTGGTGGGGATCCGCCGCGCCATCGCCTCGGCCGACGCGTGCAGGCGTACCCGGGCGGGGTGTGCCCAGGCCGTGGAGCCGACGCCGCGCAGCACGTGCGCGACCGCGTCGCCACCTGGCGGCTCCCGGGGCGCGAAGCGCGGACCGGTCGGCACCCGGGGTTGGATCCGGTCGGCGCGGAAGGTCCGCCAGTCGGCCCGGTCGGTGTCCCATCCCAGCAGGTACCACCGCCGCCCGGTGTAGACCAGACGGTACGGCTCGACGTCGCGCACGCTGACCGAGCCGTCATGGCCGGCGTAGTCGAAGCGCAGCCGCTCCCGGCGGTGCGCGGCCGTGGAGACGGCGGTCAGAGTGTCAGCGTCCACTGTCGGGCCGCCGCCGGCGGCGGAGACCGTCGCCGAGCGCAGGGCGTCCACCCGGTGCCGCAGCCGTGACGGCAACGACTGCTCCAGCTTGGCCAGCGCCCGCAGCGAGGTCTCCTCGATGCCGGTCACCGAGCCGCCGGCCGCGGCCCGCAGCCCGACGGCCACCGCCACGGCCTCGTCGTCGTCGAGCAGCAGCGGTGGCAGCGCCGACCCGGCACCGAGCCGGTAGCCGCCGGCGACCCCCGGGTGCGACTCGATCTGGTAGCCCAGCACCCGCAGCCGTTCCACATCCGTGCGGACCGTGCGGGTGGTGACCGCGAGCCGGTCGGCCAGCTCGGCGCCGGACCACTCCCGGCGCACCTGCAGGAGAGTCAGCAGCCGCAGCAGGCGCACGGAGGTCTCCACCATGCCCGCGAGTCTGCCCTACGACCGCCGGGAGGCGGTTCGTCGACGGTCCACGGGGGATATCCATTGCGGACGCGCCGACGCCCTCCTAGTCTCGTCGATGCCCGGTCAACCGATCACACCCCGAGGGGAGCACGCCATGTCGCGACGCGTCCGCACCGACGCCCGCTGGTGCCTGCTCTCCGCCGGCACCCCTTTGCAGCTCACCGCCAAAACCCGTGCCTACCGCCCATCGCGGCGGAGCGAGCCGGGGTGGCGCGACTGACGCCGACGCTGACGCGTCCGCCGGCCGCCCATCCCACCGGGATCGGGCGGCCCTCTCGTATCCGCGCACCGCCGCTGGCCGCCAAAATCTGATCAATAACGGTCACCGCACGACAGAAGGAGACCACTATGGGATTCACCCCCCTCGCCGGCACCCGGGCACCGGTCCGGGTCTGGACCGACCCGTACGCCATCGAGCCGCAGGCCGCCAAGCAGCTGCGCAACATCGGCGCGCTGCCCTGGGTGCAGGGTGTCGCCGTGATGCCCGACGTGCACTTCGGCAAGGGCGCCACTGTTGGCTCGGTGATCGCGATGCGGCAGGCCGTCTCGCCGGCCGCGGTCGGCGTCGACATCGGCTGCGGGATGTCGGCGGTCCGTACCTCGCTGACCGCCGCCGACCTGCCGGACGACCTGGCCGGCCTGCGCTCCGCGATCGAGGCCACCATCCCGGTCGGCTTCGCCCAGCGCAAGGACTCGGTCGACACGCGTCGGATCCGGGGCCTGGAGCAGGCCGGCTGGGACGACTTCTGGGGCCGGTTCGCCGGCCTGGACCGGCGGGTGGCGCAGCTGGAGACGCGGGCGCAGCGGCAGATCGGCACCCTCGGCGGGGGTAACCACTTCATCGAGGTCTGCCTGGAGCAGGGCGGCGCCGACGAGGGGCGGGTCTGGCTGATGCTGCACTCCGGGTCCCGCAACATTGGCAAGGAGCTGGCCGAGCGGCACATCGGGGTGGCCCGAGGGCTGCCGCACAACGCCGACCTCCCGGACCGGGACCTGGCCGTGTTCCTCGCCGGGACGCCGGAGATGGACGCGTACCGGCGGGATCTGTGGTGGGCGCAGGAGTACGCCCGGCGCAACCGGGCGGTCATGCTGGCCCTGCTCTGCGGTGTGGTGCGTGAGCACTTCCCGCAGGTCGGCTACGACGAGCCCATCTCGTGTCACCACAACTACGTCTCCGAGGAGAGCTACGACGGGGTGGACGTGCTGGTGACCCGCAAGGGCGCCATCCGGGCCGGCCGGGGTGACCTGGGCATCATCCCCGGGTCGATGGGCACCGGGTCGTACATCGTGCGGGGGCGGGGAAACACCGACGCGTACTGCTCGGCGTCGCACGGGGCGGGGCGTCGGATGTCTCGGGCGCAGGCCAAGCGGACCTTCAGCACGGAGGACCTGGCCGCGCAGACCGCCGGGGTGGAGTGCCGCAAGGACGCCGGGGTGGTCGACGAGATCCCCGGCGCGTACAAGGACATCACCGAGGTGATGGCCCAGCAGGAGGACCTGGTTGAGGTGGTCGCGCACCTCAAGCAGGTGGTCTGCGTGAAGGGCTGACGTGCCGTGCGGGCCGGGGAGACCGGCCCGCACGGCCGCTGGTCAGAAGCCGACGAAGACCCGGCGCAGGTCGTCGAGGGTCACCGAGCCGGTCACCTGCACCCCGTCGGGGGTGTGCTGCGGGCCCAGCCGGCCGCTGGCCAGCCGCAGCCACACCTCGGCCGGGGCCACCAGCTCGCCGTCGGGACGCTCCGGCGCGTCGACGATCTCGACCTTCTCGCCCAGCCGCAGCCCGAACGTCCGCTCGGGTGCGTGCAGCCGGACCAGCAGAGTGGCCTCCCGGCCGGCCAGCTCCTGCGGTCGGCTGGTCCAGGCCAGCATGCCGCCGATCTGCTCGAGCAGCAGCGCCACCGCCCCCGGCGTCACCGCCGCGAACCTGTTGAACGCCACCTCGGCGTCCCACTGGTGCAGGGCGAACTCGCTGAGCCGGAACCGGGCCGCGGTGGCCACGTCGACCGGCTCCGGCAGGAAGCCGAGGTCGATCCGCATCGAGGCCCGGGTCTCGGCGTCCAGCGCCTCGTACGCCTCGATCAGCCGTTCGTTGGTGGCGAGGAACCCGGCGGCGTGCTCGGCCGGGGACATCGCGTCCCAGCGGGCCCAGACGCCACGGTTGAAGTCCCCGTCCGGGCCGGGCGCGCCGGTGCGGGCGGCGTCCAGCGTCGCCAGGTTGATCTCGGCGCCGCTGCCCAGGTGGCTCAGCACCTGGGAGACCTGCCACTCGCTGGCCCCCGACGGCCGGAGCAGGTCGTCCTCCTTGAGGTCCCGTACGAGCGCGGCGAGCTCCTCATGGCCCGCGCGCAGAGCTGTGATGATCTGGTCAGCAGGGGTCGACATGGATCTCCTCAAACGGACTTTCGACGATGGTCGGGACGCTACCGGACATCGCCGCCGGCCGGCCCACGCCAGGGTCGGGGCGCTCCGGCCGGCGGCGATGTCGGTCAGCTCAGCCCATGTGCACGGTGTTGCCGGTCGGGATGTCCTCCTTGCGGACCTTCACCAGGACCAGCGTGGCCAGTCCGGCGAGCACGATCAGCGCCGCGCCCCAGGCGAAGGCCACCCGGTAGCCGTGTACCAGCGCCTCGACCTGGTTGACCGGGTTCGGCGCCCGGCCGACCAGATAGGCGGCGACCGCGCTGGTGTAGAAGGTGTTCAGCAGCGCCGTGCCGAGCGAGCCACCGATCTGCTGGGTGGCGTTGAGCGTCGCGCTGGCCGCGCCGGCGTCGTGCTCCGGCACCCCGACCAGGGCGAGGCTGGACAGCGGGACGAAGGTGAAGCCCAGCCCCAGGCCCAGGACGACCTGCGCGGGCAGCAGGTGAGTGAGGAACGAGGTGTCCACGTCGATCTGGGTCAGCACCAGCATGCCCAGGGCGGCGAGCACCGAACCGGCGACCATCAGCGGCTTGGCACCCAACCGGGGCATCAGCTGGCTGGCACCAAGCGCGGCGATCAGCACACCGGCGGTGACCGGCAGGGACGCGAGACCGGCTTCGAGGGGCTTGTACTGCAACACGACCTGGAAGTAGAAGGTCAGGAAGAGGAACGCCCCGAACAGGCCGGCGCCGATCAGCGTCGACGTGAGGAACGCCCCGCCCCGGTTGCGGTCCAGCAGGATCCGCAGCGGCAGCAGCGGGTGGCTGGAGCGCAGCTCGATCACCACGAAGGCGGCGAGCAGCACCACGCCCGCGGCGATGAAAGCGAGCGTCGCGGTGGCGTCCCAGCCGTCCTCAGCGGCCTTGGTGAAGCCGTAGACCAGGGAGACCAGGCCGGCGGTCACCACGATCGCACCGGGTACGTCGTAGCGGGTGTTGCCGTGGGCCCGGCTCTCCGGCACCAGCGGCAGCGCGAACGCGATGGCGATGGCGGCGACCGGGATGTTGACCAACAGGCACCAGCGCCAGTCGGCGTACTCGGTGAGCACCCCGCCGAGCAGCAGGCCGACCGCCGAACCACCGCCGGCGATCGCGCCGTACACGGCGAAGGCCTTGGCCCGCTCGGTGGCCTCGGTGAACAGGACGGTGAGCAGCGCCAGCGCGGCCGGGGCGAGCAGCGCGCCGAATGCGCCCTGCAACGCGCGGGCGGCGAAGAGCATCTCACCGGTGGTGGCCAGACCGCCCAGGGCGGAGGCGAGCGCGAAACCGGTCATGCCGACCAGGAAGGTGCGCTTGCGCCCCCAGTAGTCGGCGATGCGACCGCCGAGCAGCAGCAGACCGCCGAAGGCCAGCGTGTAGGCGGTGATCACCCACTGCCGGTTCGCGTCGGTGATCCCCAGGTCGGCCTGGGCCTGCGGCAGCGCGATGTTCACGATGGTGGCGTCCAGGACGACCATCAGCTGTGAGACCGCGATGACCGCCAGCGCGATCCAGCGCCGCGGGTGCGGTGCGCCTGTCGACGCCCCGGCGTTGGGCGCGCCGGGCGCGGTCGAGGTGGTTCCGGGCATGGTGAAGCCTTCCGTGTTGCGAATATCGGTGAATCAGGCCGGCGACGGACGGTCGTGCTGATAGCGGAGAACCGGGATCAGCACCTGGTCGACGACCTGGGTGAGGAACGCGTCATCGGCGGGTAGGCCGTGCGCGACGATGCGGGACATGGTGAGCGCGGGCGCCAGATCGTGGAACAGCTCCCGCTCGCCGGCCTCCGGCGGGATCTCCCCGCGGGCGGCGGCCCGGACCAGGATGGCGGTGCTGGCCACCCGCCCGGCTGGCAGCACCTGGTGACGCACCAGACGTTCCAGCTCGGGGTTGGTCCGCATGGCGAAGGTCAACGCCTGCATCAGGTCACAGTCGGCCGTGCAGATCGCGGCCGTGGCCCGCAGCAACTCGATCAGGTCGCCGCGGAGGGAGCCGGTGTCGGGCGGGTTGTGGACACCCACGTGCCGGTCGCGCAGGGCGGCGACGACCAGCTCGGCCTTGCCGTCCCAGCGCCGGTAGATGGTGGCCTTGCTGACGTGGGCGCGGGCGGCGACGGCGTCGATGGTCATCCGGTCGAAGCCGACCTCGCGCAGGGTGTCGATGACGACGGTGAACAGGTCGCTGTCGGTGCAGCGCGGAGCCCGGGATGCCGGAACCCCGGCACCCGCGCCCACCTGCTGACCACCCAGCATCCCGACCCCCCGCGAAACGATGTCGTACTGACACTAGTTCGCGGTTGGCTGATCGTGCAGGTTTTCGTGAGTTGCCTCGCACCGATTCAACGAAACGATTGCGTTTCTACCGGGAGGCCTGCGGGTGAACGGGATGATCAGCCGCCGGGGGCGAGGACCACCGGCACTGCCATCGTGTTGACGCGCGCGCCGTTCTCGGCGGACACCTCGTACACCTCGACGGTGCCCTTCTGTTCGCGGACCGTGCGCCAGCCGACCACCACCCGGTAGCCACCCCGGCAGCCGCTGCCGCAACTGGCGGTGCCGAAGCCGGTGGCCACCTCTCGGCCGGCGGCGTCCAGCACCCGGACGCTCACAGTGGCCTCGAACACTGTGGCGGTGCCGGTGACCACGAGCGGGGCGGAGACGCGCTCGCCGGGGATCGGGCCGGTGACCACGATCGGCGGCAGCAGGTCCGCGTAGTCCGTCCGGTCCACCGGGGCGGCACCGTCGAGGCGGACCTGACGCACGCTGGGGAACTGGGTGAGCGTCCACACCACCTGCGCCTCGCGTAGCCGCCGGGTGGCCGGGTCGCCGACGGACGGCACCCGCAGCGTCGCCACGCCGTCGGCGATGCGGGTGACCTCGACGCCGGCCGGAAGCACTGTGGTCATCCCGGTGGCAGCCTCCGCCGGGCTCGGTCCGGCGGCCAGCTCGGTCAGCGCCAGCCGGGACGTCGCGACAGTGGCCGGCCGGGTGCGCCGGGTCGGCACGAGCAGCCCGGCACGGACGTACCACAGCTCGATGGTCACCGGATCCGGCCGGCGCGTGCCGGTGGACGCCGCCGTCGACGGACTCGACGGCCGGTTCGTGGGTGGTGGCGTTGGCTCCGCGGCCCGGGTCGGGGTGGGTTCCGGGCGCTCGATGGGCGCGGCGGTGGGCGCGGCGCTCGGCGGCGGCGCGGTGGGCGCCGGGCCGAGGTCACCGGAGCGGGGAGTACCGCAGCCGCCGAGCAGGAGCGCCGCGACGAGCACCGGTACGCCCAGCCCGACCACGCCACGACCGGTCATCCCACACCGCCCGCCGCGCCGGCGGTACGCCCAACCGGACCCGGGCGCGGCAGGTCACCGTGCGGGCCGGCGGGACCGTCAGCTGGCAACTCCAGCCGGAACCGGGTCCCCTCGCCCGGTTCGCTGCGCACGCCCAGCGTGCCGCCAAGCAGTTCGGCGTGCTCCCGCGCGATGGCCAGCCCGAGCCCACTGCCCGGCGCGGAGCGGGATGGATCGACCTGGTGGAACCGGTCGAACACGCGGGGCAGATGCTCGGCCGGGATGCCCGGCCCCTCGTCGGTGACCTCGAAGACGACCAGAGGTCCCGAGCCCGCCACGCTGGCGGTGATCTCGCCACCGCCGTGCTCGACCGCGTTGGCGACCAGGTTGGCCAGCACCTGCTCCAGCCGACGCCTGTCGGTGCGCACCGCGACCGGATCACCGGTGACCCGCACCCGGGGCGACCAGCCGCGCGCCGCGACGATGCCGTGCAGCAGTGCCAACGCGTCGACCGGCCCGACGGCCAGCTGCTCCCGCCCGGCGTCCAGCCGGGAGATCTCCATCAGATCCTCGACCAAACGGCGCAGCCGGACCACGTCGCCGACCAGCAGCCGGGCCGCCGGCCGGGCGTCGTCGGGCAACTGGTCGAGGTGCTCGCGCAGCAGCGACGCCGCGGCCACCAACGCGGTCACCGGGGTACGCAGCTCGTGCGCGACGTCGGCGGTGAACCGCCGCTCGCGGGCCTGCGCGGCCGACAGCGCTGCGATCTTCGACTCCAGTGCCTCGGCCATCTCGTTGAACGTCGCCGCCCAGACGCTGAACTCGTCGCGCCCGTGTACCGGCAGGCGGGTGGCGAGCAGACCCTCGGTGAGCGCTCGGGCGGCCCGGCTGGCCCGGCCCACCGGCTCCAACGTGCGGCGGGCCAACGCGTGACCCACGGCGGCGGCGAGCAGCACCACGAGCACCCAGCCGGCCACCAACGCGGTGCGCAGCTGACCCAGGTCGGTGGCGACGTCGTCCTCCACGGTCAGGACGTACAGCTCGGCGGTCGAGCCGGGAATGCGCGCACCGATCACCAACAGCCGAGGACGCTCCGCCGGCGCGGAGCGCTGATAGCCGAGTCGCCCGTCCGCGACGACGGCCCGCAACCTGGTCCCCAGCACCGGGGCGTACGCGGGGTGCGAGGCGCGGGTCGGGCCGTCGACGAGCAGCACGTGCCGACCGCTGGCCTCGAAGCTGGTGAGCAGTTCGGTGCTGCGCTGCTCGGTCAGCGGCAGGAACTGCCCAGCGAGAACGAGTTGGTAGCGGGCGTCGGCGGTGGCCTCGTGCAGCGACGCGTCCAGCCAGGACTGCCGCAGCAGCAGCCCGGTCCCGCCGGCGAGGAGCCCGGCCGAGACGCCGGCGACCAGGAGGAACGCGATCGTCAGTCGGCGCCGCAGGCGGCCGGGGAACACCGCGCGTCCGGCCATCGCCGACCCCCCGTCAGCCCGTCGACAATTTGTAGCCGGCGCCGCGAACGGTCCGGATCAGCCGTGGCTGCGCCGGGTCGTCCTCGACCTTCGCGCGTAGCCGCTGCACCGCCACGTCGACAAGCCGGGAGTCGCCGAGGAAGTCGTGGTTCCAGACCAGGTCCAGCAGCAGATCCCGGGTGAAGACCTGACCGGGCCGGCGGGCCAGCTCCAGTAACAGGCGGAACTCGGTGGCGGTGAGCGCCACCTCCTGGCCGTTCCGGCGCACCACGAAGCCGCCCGGGTCGATCTCCAGACCGCCGACCTCGATGACAGTCGAGGGGGCCGGCACGCTCACCCGGCGCAGCACCGAGCGGACCCGAGCCACCAGCTCAGGCAGGTCGAAGGGCTTACGCAGATAGTCGTCAGCGCCGCACTCCAGCCCGACCACCACGTCGATGGTGTCGGTGCGCGCGGTCAGCATCAGGATCGGCACCTGGCTGGTCCGCCGGATCTCCCGGCAGACCTCCAGGCCGTCCAGGCCCGGCAGCATGATGTCGAGCACGATCAGGTCGACCGGCTGGGCGCGGAACGTGGCCAGGGCCTGCCGCCCGTCGACGGCGGTGTCGACCCGGAAACCGGCGCGGCGCAGACCGAGGGCGGTGACCTCCCGGATCGAGAAGTCGTCCTCGACCACCAACACGCGGCCCTCCATCATCCGAGGGTAGACCCGGCGCCACAGTGCGTAGTCCTGGCAAAACGGTCGACATCGGCGGCCGGCTGGCCCCCTCCGGGCGCGGTCCAACCGCTACCGTCATGTGCCTTGTGCACCCCTGAACCAGCTGACACGAAAGGGCACGACGTGAAACGTCATGGCTGCGTGATCCGACTCCGCCCCGAGCAGCGGGAGACCTACCTGCGGTTGCACGCCGCCGTCTGGCCGAGCGTGGAGAAGACGCTGCGCGAGGCGAACTTCCGCAACTACACCATCTTCCTCCACGACGACCTGCTCTTCGGCTACTACGAGTACGTGGGCGACGACTACGAGGCCGACCTGCGGATGATCGCGGCGGACCCGCAGACGCAGGAGTGGTGGAAGCTGACCGACCCGTGTCAGGAGTCGATCGCCGAGCCCGGCTCGGGGGACTGGTGGGCCCCGATGCGCGAGGTCTGGCACCTCGCTGACGAGGCGGGCGGGCAGGCGCCCGACCCGACCGAGCAGGGCGCCGGAAGCTAGCTGGTCGGACTGGCGCCATCGGATGGTCGGGGCCGGTCGGTCCCGACCATCCGTGTCTACCGGTGGGAGGCGATCCCGAGGACGTTGGTACGCCCCAGCGGGGTGACAACTCAGCTCCCGCATTGAAGAATAGCTTCATTCCGTCATGTGTTTCTGTCGATATATTGCGGAGGAAGCGTGCTCACGAGAAGGAATCTGCTCGTCGCCGCCGGTGCGGCGGTGGTCGGCGTCGTACCGCTGGCTGGCCCGGCCTCGGCCGCGTTGCCGCAACTGGACATGGAGGCGCTGATCAAGGCGGCGCAGATCGACCCGCGTCGGCCGGACACCGCGCTGACCGAGGGGGCCAAGGACAGCGTCCTGCTGGTGGAGCGCGCACTCCAGGCGAGAGGGCTGCTCTCGTCGGCGTACGTCGACGGTCACTTCGGCACCAGCACAATCGCCGCGTACGCCGCGTACCAGCGGTCCCTCGGCTACACCGGTCTCGACGCGACAGGTCTTCCCGGCCCGTCGTCGCTGCGGTCGCTCGGCGAGGGGCGGTACACAGTGGTCAGGGCGATTTCGCCCGGCAGCGTGGTGACGGTGCGCGGTGTGCAGGTCAACACGCGCACCAGGTCGATGCTGTTCGAGGCCGAACGCCTGCTCGGCCGCCAGCTCGGCATCACGCAGGGTTCGTACAGCAGCGGTGTGGGTGCCTCCGCCGGCACGCACGACGGCGGCGGCGCGCTCGACCTCTCGGTCAGCGGTCTCTCCTCGGCGGTCCGGACGGACGTGCTGCGTCGACTGCGCACCGTGGGCTTTGCCGCGTGGCTGCGGACCCCGGCCCAGGGAGACTGGGGTTACCACATCCACGCCATCGCGCTCTCCGACACCGACCAGTCGACAGGTGCGCAGAACCAGGCCGGCGACTATTACCTCGGTCGTAACGGCCTGGCCAACCGGGGCGTCGATGATGGACCGGCGGTCAGCCCGAAGCGGACCTGGGAGGAGTACCAGCGCACGCTCTGAGGCCCCATTTCGATGCCGGCTGTTCGGTGTACAGAGGAGCTAAGTTGTCCATCCGTCGTAGCCGTTTCCTGCGCGGCACCGCCGCCGTGCTCACCACGATCCTCACCACCGCGGCGATCAGCGTCGCCAGTTCGACCGGGGCCCAGGCGGCCGTGAACACCTCGACGAGTTACCTGGTGGTCTACAACAACAACATCGAGAACTGGCTGCCGAGCTCCTGCGCGGACGGGTACAGCTGGGACCGGCTGATCACCTACCTCAAGGGTCGGCCGTTGAGCCCGGACATCTTCACAGTGCAGCAGGTGTCGAACCAGACGCAGCTCAACACCCTCACGCAGCGCCTCTCCGACGAACTGCCCGGTACGTACGCCGGGCAGATCGCGATCGCGAGCCCGGGCTCGATGGGTTACACCAGCACCTGCGGCAAGCTGAAGAACCAGCAGACCAACGCGGTCATCTACCGCTCGGACCGGTTCACGTTCGAGGACGCCACCCGGTGGCGATCCGACGCCCCCGAGGACTACGACGCCGGCACCGGTGGGTGCCAGAACCTCGAACCCACCCGCAGCAGCCAGGACCGCGTCCACAACATCGCCGTCCGACTGCACGACAACCTCCGCAACGAGGACGTGTCGGTGGCCTCGATCCACTGGCCGACCAACACCTGGCACGGGCCCCTGTGCGCCGACGAGAACATCAAGGAGGCCGACGAGGCGATGGACCGCCTCGGTGGCGCCCTGAAGATCGTCGCGGGTGATGCCAACGCCGAGCCCGAGGACGCGGGCTGGTGGAACGACGGCAAGGCCGACGGGTACCGCGACCCGATCGCCGAGAAGTGCGGCAGCCGCGACTGCTCCTCGGCGTACGACACCAACGGCAGTCGGCGGATCGACTTCCTGCTGGTCAAGAGCGGCAACGGCTTCAGCAACGCCGCGACCATCACGCCGTCGATGACCGGCGGCGAGTACTCCGAGCACCGCGCCGTGACCGCCTACGTGAATTACTGACGACCCACCCAGCTGGACCGCACGCCGGCCGGTGATCCGGCCGGCGTGCCGTCGGTTACCGGTCGGTCAAGCTGCGAGAATCGGTGGTCGGGCTCACCCGTCAGGTCCCGATACTGCCTCGCGGTCGAAAGTCGTCGACAAACGTGTGGTCGTGCCTGTCGATTGGGATCGGTTCAGTTCGTAGCCCTGGTGAGAACCCGGCATCGCAACGGGCCGTACACCCACTGGAGGGCACGATGACCGTCACTGCGAACACGACCCGCGCCGCCACGTCGAAGGTCGGTGCGTTGATCCGGACCGGTGTCGCCGCCACTGTCGCGGCGAGCGTCGCCACCATGGCCGTCGCGGCCGCCGGACACCTGGCCGGGATCAGCCTCGAGCTGGGCGACGCCCCGATCCCCGTGTTGGGCTTCGGTGTGCTGACCGCCGTCTTCTCGCTGATCGGCGTGATCATCGCCGCGTTGCTGGCGCGTTTCGCCCGGCGCCCCCGGCTCACGTTCGTCCGCACGACTGTGGTCGCGCGCCGCCTCGCCGCCTGACCTGTACCCATCTGACCATCGAGCTACCGGAGGATCGTCATGAAGCAGTACCTGCTGTCCGTGCACGTCGTCGAGGGCGCGCCGGCGCCGTCCGACGAGGAGACGCAGACCATGTTCAAGGAGACGGACCGGATCAACGACGACATGCAGGCCGCCGGCGCCTGGGTCTTCGGCGGGGGTCTCACCTCGCCGGACAGCGCCACAGTCGTCCGTGTCGAGAACGGCACCACCGCCATGAGTGATGGGCCGTTCGCCGAAACGAAGGAGCACATCGCCGGGTTCTGGGTCATCAGGTGCGCGGACCTGGACGCGGCGCTGGCCTGGGCCGAGAGGTGCGCGGCGGCCTGCGGACCGGTCGAGGTGCGCCCCTTCGACGACCTGTCCCAGGCCTGACCAGGAGCTGGTCTCCCGACATGGACCTGGCGAGCATCTACCGCGCGGAGTACGGCCGCTGCGTCGCCACCCTGGCCCGCCTCCTCGGTGACATCAACCTCGCCGAGGAGGCCGTCCAGGACGCCTTCACCACGGCGGTGCAAAAGTGGCAGACCCTGCCGCCAAACCCGGGCGCCTGGATCGTGACCACCGCACGCAACCGTGCCGTCGACCGGCTTCGCCGGGAGTCGACCCGCGATGCCCGGCACGCCCAGGCCCTGCTGCTGTATCAGCAAGATGAGCCCCCGGAGGTGGGACCGGTGCGGGACGACCAGCTGCGACTCATCTTCACCTGTTGTCACCCCGCGCTCGCTCCGGAGGCGCGGACGGCGCTCACCCTGCGCCTGCTGGGTGGCCTCGACGTACCGGAGATCGCCCGGGCCTACCTGGTCCAGGAGGCGACCGTCGCCCAGCGGATCGTGCGCGCCAAGAAAAAGATCCGTGACGCCGCCATCCCGTACCGGGTGCCGGCCGAACATGAGCTGCCGGACCGGCTGCCGCCCGTCCTCGCCGTGCTCTACCTGATGTTCAACGAGGGCTACGCGTCCACCGCCGGCCCGCTGATCAGAACGGACCTGTGCGCTGAGGCGATCCGGCTCGCCCGCGAACTCGCCGCGCTGATGCCCGACGAGCCCGAGGTCCTGGGTCTGCTCGCCCTGCTGCTGCTGACCGAGGCGCGCCGCCCAGCCCGGCTCGGCCCGACCGGCGAACTGGTCCTGCTGGCCGACCAGGACCGGTCACTGTGGAACCGGCAGCTCATCGCCGAGGGCCATGACCTGGTCCGCCGTTGCCTGCGCCGCAACCGGCCCGGCCCGTACCAGATCCAGGCCGCGATCAGCGCGGTGCACACGGACGGCACCGCCACCGACTGGCCGCAGGTCCTGGCACTGTACGACCAACTCCTCGCGTTCGCGCCAACCCCGGTCGTGGCGCTCAACCGTGCGGTCGCCGTCGCCGAGGTGCACGGGCCGGCGGTGGCCCTGGCCGCGCTGGAGGACGTCGCCCTGCCGGGCTACCACCGGCTGCCCGCCACCCGGGCCGAACTGCTGGCGCGGCTCGGACGCGACGACGAGGCCCGAGCCGCCTACGACCGGGCCGCGGCGCTGGCCACCAACGAGACCGAGCGGGCCTACCTGAAGACCCGTCGCACCCAACTCACCCGTGAATGGAGAGCATCATGACCGCTACCTACACTGTTGACGTCTTTTCCAGCCTCGACGGCTTCGGCACCACCAGTGGAAACTGGGGCGGGTACTGGGGTAAGCAGGGCCCCGAACTGCTCGCGCACCGCCTGTCCCTGTACGGCGCGGAGCAGCGCATGGTGTTCGGAGCCAACACGTACCGGGCGTTCGCGCAGATGCTGGCCGCGAGCACCGGGGAGTCCGAGGTCCGCGACGCCTGGGTGACCCAGATGAGGAACCTCCCGGCGACAGTGGTGTCGAACACGCTGGAAGGCCCCCTCGACTGGCCGGACGCGACAGTCGTGCCCGGTGACGCCGTCGATGTCGTCGCCCGGCTCAAGGAGGCATCCGACGTGCCACTGCGATCGCACGGCAGCCTGTCGTTGAACCGGGCGCTGATGGCCGCCGGGCTCGTCGACTTCGTCCAGGTGACGCTCTTCCCGGTGATCACCGGACAGACCGGCACCGAGCCGATCTTCCAGGGCGCGGCCGACTTCGACCTGGAGCTGATCGAGAGCCGGACCCTCGACGGCCGTACCCAGGAGCTCGTCTATCGACCCACCCTGCACGTCTGAACCGTCCCGTCGATGATGTCGGCGATCGCGTCGAACGGGTCGAACTGGCCGATCTCCTTGGCCAAGACCTGCGCCTGGGAGCGGTAGCCGGGCTCGTTCAGCACCGCCTGCACCGCGGCGCGCAACTCGATGCTCCCCGGACTGCTGGTGCGCAGGTTGACCCCGGTGCCGGTCCACTCGACGCGGGCGGCCACCTCCGGCTTGTCCTCACTGGCGCCGGCGACCACCAACGGCACTCCGTGATACAGGGCGGTCTGCACCCCGCCGTAACCGCCGTTGGTGACAAGTGCGTCGGCGTGCGGGAGTAGCCGGTCGAACGGTACGAAGCTGGCCAGCCGCACGTTGCTCGGCACGTCGTGCAGGGCCTGGCGTACCAGGGCCGGGCCGTCCTCCCGTGCGGTGGCGGCGACGACGAGGACGTCGAGATCGGCAAGGGTCCGCACCGTGGGGATGACCAGGTCGTTCAGATCGTTCAGATCGTTGTTGGCGACAGTTCCCTGGGTGACGACCACCACCGGTCGGCCGGACGACAGCTCAGGCCACCAGGCCGGCTCCTCGTAGTCGTCAGTGCGAGAAGGAGGAAGCGTGCCGACGAAGCGCAGGTGCGCCGGCAGATCGCTGCGGGGGTACTCGAAGCCGGGCACGGTCAGCTGCAGGTAGTGGTCCGTACGGCGGAAGGGCGCGTCGAAAAGGTAGTCCGACAGCGTCACGCCCAACTCCTTCAGCGTTGCCTCGCCGAATGTCTGCAGAGCGGCGAAGACCTGGCGCGCCTCGGCGTTCATCGCTCGGTTGCGGGCGCGTGCCTCCTCGCCCGACGTCGGCAGTATTCCGGGGCCGAAAGCCGGAGTGTCCTCGCTCTGGATCAGCAGGGGGACCGAGCCCAGCGTCACGAGCGTCGGGCGTTCCTCCGGTGCCATGGCGAGGCTGAGCGCCGGTATCGACCAGAATCCGAGCTCACCCAGCACCACGTCCGCGGGGAACTCGGCCAGCAGTGCCCGCAGACCCTGCAGCTGGGCGGGCAGGTGGCCCAGGAAGAAGTTCTCGAAGTCGAACGACAGCTGGGCTGGCCCTGGCGCCAGCGTGGCCCGCGCCGGAAAGAGGGTGTCCAACCTCCGGTCGTCGAGGTCGGCTTTGCCGAACCGGAACCACAGCCCGGCCTGTCGGCACCCGCGTGAGTCAGCTACCCGTGCGCGGGTGCTGCGGTGCTTGTCCGTCCGCGATCTGGATGATCGTCTTGCCCGGAGCCCGGTGCTGACGGGCGAAAGCCGAGGCGGTTTCGTGTAGCGGCCGGACGGCGCCGACGATCGGTTTGAGCCGTCCGGACCCGAGGCGCTGGGCGAGGTCGATCAACCGGGCGCGATCAGGCTCGACGACGAAGAAGATGGCTCGCCCGTTCTTCGGCTGGACGGTCGGCGGCATGGCGATGGTGACGACGGTGCCGCCTGGGCGCACCAGGTCGGTCGACCGCTGGAGGATGTCGCCGCCGATGACGTCGAGCACCACGTCCACCTCGCCGACCTGGTGCAGGTCGTCGGCGTCCAGGTCGACGAAGGTCTGCGCGCCGAGCGCGAGCGCGAGATCACGGTCGTCGGCTCGGCCGGTGCCGATCACGTGGGCGCCCACCTCCCGGGCGAGTTGAACGGCGATCGAGCCGACGCCGCCCGCGGCGCCATGAATGAGGACGGTTTGGCCAGTCGCGAGGTGGGCGTGGTCGAACAGGCCCTGCCAGGCGGTCAGTCCGGAGATGGGCAGCGCCGCAGCCACGGTGTGGTCGATGTCGGCCGCGAGCGGAGCGAGGTTGCGAGCCTCCACCGCTGTGTATTCGGCCAGGGATCCGTTGCGCGTCCAGTCGGTCAGTCCGAACACCCGCTGGCCCACGGTGAGGCCAGTGGTTCCGTAACCGAGTTCGACCACGACGCCGGACAGTTCGTGGCCGGGGATGCTGGGTGTCCGGTCGCGGCCGGCGCGATCGGTCCACGTCCCCGGCCAGTCGAGTTCGCCGGGGGTGAAACCGGCGGCGTGGACGCGCACGACGACATCGTTCTCCGCGGCATGGGGGTACGGCATGTCGGTCAGGGTGAGCCCGCCGACACCCGCGTCGCGGTCGCGTACGGTAATCGCTCGCATGGGCGTCCAATCAACTCGGCCAGGGCGAACCGACGATGCGTTCGACAGTCGTCACGCGCTGGAGGCCGGGAATGAAGTGTTCGAGGATGTCGGAGTTCACGGTGCCGTTCGTGGTCTCGGGGCGATTCTTCAACCCGTCGACGTGCGCGCGCAGGAACTCGTTCTTGAAGTCCCCTCGCGGATGGGCGGCGAGGATGTCGGCCAGCTGATCGTGTTCCAGCCCGTCCAGACCGAGGCCGAGCACGTCGGTCAGGACGCCGAGGTACGTGGTCGCGATCTCCGGGCCCATCCGGTCGGGAATGCCCGGCGAGGTGTGCAGCGCGATCGCCGTCCACACGGTTTCGGCGGCGGCAGTCGAGAAGCCCCGACCCAGAAGGAACGCGCGCGCGTGGTCGGCGCCATCGATCTCGAAGCGCTGCTCGCCGTCGGCGAACGGGGTCAGGAGGCCGGAGTCGTGGAACATGGCCGCCAGATAGAGCAGCTCCGGGTCCGGTTTCACGCCAAGCCGGTGAGCGTGAATCAGACCGAAGAGAAAGACCCGGCGGGAGTGGTGGAAGATGACCGGTCTGGTCGTTTCCTGGATGTGCCTGGTTGCTTCGGCTACCGCCGCCGTCTCAGGAATCTCCAGCCCCCCGATGACCTCTGACATGTCCTCCGACCTTTCCGGCAGTGTGCGGACGTGCTGACGTCCTCCATGCTGCCTAGCGATCGTCGTACGCCGCCGCCCTCGTCCGGCCAGGAAACCCTCATATCCGGACACGGTTCACGCCCGGTGATGGCGTGCTACGAATGAGCGGTGCTGAACACCGGTCCGCATCGCGTCGCGATCTTCGTCTACGACGGGGTGACGTTGTTGGATGTCGCCGGGCCGGCGGAGGTGTTCAAGGAGGCGAACCGTTTCGGCGCCGACTACCGGATCGTGCTGCTGTCGCCGACCGGGGCGGATGTCACGGCGAGTCTCGGGGTTCGGTTGGCGGTCGACGGTGCCGTCTGCGCCGAGTCCGCCTTCGACACGCTACTGGTGGCCGGGTCCGACCACTATCCGCGCGCCCAGGTGCCCGCCGACCTGGCCGATGCCGTACGCGTACCGGCGGCGGTGGCGGGAAGGGTCGCTTCGATCTGCACGGGGGCGTTCGTCCTGGCCGCCGCCGGTGTCCTCGATGGGAAGCGTGCGACCACGCACTGGCAGGTCGCACACGAGCTAGCCGCCCGGTATCCAGCGTGCCGTGTCGAGCCGGACGCGATCTACGTTCGCGACGGCACCACGTACACCTCGGCAGGGGTGACGGCCGGTATCGACCTGGCGCTCGCGCTCGTCGAGGAGGACCACGGGCCCGACCTGGCGCGCGACGTCGCACGCGCCCTGGTGGTGTACATGCAGCGGGCGGGCGGCCAGTCCCAGTTCTCCGCGCCGTTGCAGGGACCGCCGCCCCGCTCGGCGGCGCTGCGGACCATCACCGACGTGGTGACGGCGAACCCCCGAGGGAAGCACTCGCTCACCGACCTCGCCAAACACCTCAACGTGAGCACCCGGCAGCTCACCCGACTCTTCCACGACGAGTTGGCCACCACCCCGGCCCGCTACGTGGAGAACATTCGCTTCGACATGGCGAGGGCGTTGCTCGACCAGGGCCACACAGCGACGCAGGCCGCGACCCTCGCCGGGTTCCCCAGCTACGAGAGCATGCGACGGGTCTTCGCCCGGAAGTTGTCGATCAGCCCCGCCGCCTACCACCGCCGGTTCGCCACGGCTCGCCGCGGCCAGCCGGACTAGTGCCTCGCTCGGCCATCCGCCCTGAACCGGGCGGACGGCCAAGCGGATCGGCCGGCTCCGATCACCACTGGTGGGCGACGTCGAGCACCACGCGGCTGTGGGTGCCAGGGCCGGCGAGCACGAGCACCCGGAACGGCAATCGCGCCCGTACGCCGACGGCGAAGGTGCTGTAGCCCTCGAAGCTGCCGCCGAAGACCACGTCGCGCAGTGTCGGGTAGCGCAGCAGGTTCGCCACGTGCTCGCCGACCGCGTAGGGCACGGTGCCCAGGTGGTCGTCGTCGTACGCCGGGGCGCGCAGCGAGACCCGCAGCAGCGCGCCGCCGGCGGTGTACGGGGACAGCGCCAGCCCTTCGCCCTCGGTCCACGTCTCGCCGTAGCCGATCGCGTAACCGTCGACCGGGCCGTTGAACTCGAACACCACCCGGTCGTAGCAGTCGTGCCGGCCGGTGCGTACGTCGACCAGCGGGGCGTCGCTCAGCACGCCGGCCGTCTTCTCCGCGCTGCCCCAGGTGATCCCGCAGTACGCCGACCCGGTCGTGGTGCCCGCGGCGGTGCTGCTGCCGGCGCCGACGACCAGGCCGGCGAGGACGACCACCACCGCTGTCAGTGCGCTCCTGATCCTCATCGTGGTTCTCCGTTCGAGAGTCGGGGCCACGTCGCGGCGGCGCTGCCGGTGACCCTCTGCCGCCACCGTCGTCCTGCCCCGGCACAGGCGCTTCGCCGCGGCGTAACCGCTGAGTAACAGCCGCCACATCGCCGGTATGACGCTTCCGCTATGCCGAACATCGATCGCCGTCACATTAATATCTACGTGCATCGATGACCCGGTGACCGACGGCCGCCGGACGACCGCAGGGGAGTACCCGATGTTCCGAGGACAACTGAGACGCGCGGCGCTGGCCATGCTGGTGGCGATCCTGGCGGCGGCCGGGATGCAGCTCGCCACCGGTGCGCCGGCCGCCGCCGTCCGCACCGTCTACTACGACGCGAGCCGGACCGGCGAGTTCCGCACCAACTTCGACCAGGCGGCGCAGATCTGGAACAGCCGGGTCAGCACCGTCCGACTCCTGCCCGGCACCCCGGCCAGCATCACCATCTACGTCGACGACGGCTGGCCCCGCGCGCAACCGACCAGCCTCGGCTCGGGCCGGATCTGGATGGGCCGCACGGCCGTTAACCAGGGCTACGACCGAACCCGCATCGCCACCCACGAAGTCGGCCACATCCTGGGTCTGCCGGACCGGCGCACCGGCCTCTGCTCCGACCTGATGTCCGGCAGCAGCGCACCGGTCTCCTGCCGCAACGCGAACCCCAGCGCCGCCGAGGCGAGCCGGGTGAATTCGCTGTTCGCCGGCACCCTGGCCGCGCCGGCCAGCAGGACCTACACCTGGAACGGCGCCTCGGACATCGAGCCGTTGGTGGTCGGCGGCCGGCCGGCCACGGAGAACTACCCCTTCATGGTGTACGTCTCCGGCTGCACCGGCACGCTGATCAAGGGCAACTGGGCGGTCACCGCCAAGCACTGTTCGACGCCGTCCTCGGTGCGCGTGGGCAGCATCAACCGTTCCAGCGGCGGGACCGTGGTGCGGGTGACCCGTGCGGTCAACCACCCGAGCGTCGACGTCAAGCTGCTGCAACTGGCCAGCTCGGTCACGTACGCGCCGGCCCCGATCCCGAGCACCTCCGGCGCGGTCGGCACCGCCACCCGGATCATCGGCTGGGGCCAGACCTGCGCCCCGCGGGGCTGCGGTTCGGCTCCGGCCGTGGCCAACGAACTCGACACGTCCATCGTGGCCGACAGCCGGTGCTCCGGCATCAACGGCCCGTACGAGATCTGCACCAACAACACCAACGGCAACTCCGGCGCCTGCTACGGCGACTCGGGTGGGCCGCAGGTGCGCCGGGTCAACGGAGTGTGGAACCTGATCGGCGCCACGAGTCGGGCCGGCAACAACAACTCCACCTGCGCCACCGGCCCGTCCATCTACGTCGACCTGCCGTCGATCCGATCGTGGATCTCCACTCAGGTGGGTGGACTGCCGGTCTGACCACCAAGGACATCGCGGGCGGGGGTGAGCGCCAGACGCGCCCCCCGCCCCGGTGTGCCGGTGCCACCCACGCGATCCCACGATGCGATACGGTGCGTGGCATATCCGGCACATCGGAGGTGGCGTCATGCCTACCGTCGTCGTCCTCGCGCTGACCCTCGCCCTCGCGCCCGCGCCGTCCCCGTCGGCCACCTCGAATCCGCTCGGTGACATCGTCGGCGGCGTCGGCCAGATCGTCGACGACCTGCTCGGCGGCGACACGCCGAGTGCCGCTCCGACGCCGAGCGTCACCCCCACCGGGGCGGCCACGCCGAGTCGCCCGCCGGTCGCCGGTCAACCCAGCCCGGCGGAACCCACAGCGATCCCCAGGCCCGCCGGGTCGGCGGGCGGCGCTCCCGCACCCGCAGCCCCCGATCGCCGCACCGCTGGGGAGGGCACCGGCACCCGCGAGGCCGCCGTGCCCTGGCGTGACGGCGACACCCCCGCACCGACCGCTCCGCCGGCGCTCGCCAACCCCACCCGGGATGCCTGGCCACCCGTGTCGTACCTGCTGGTCGTGGCGGTCCTCGCGGTGCTGGGTCTGCTGCTCCTGCGCCGCCGGGCCCCGGTCCCCGCCGCCGCACCCGACCCCGCTCCGGTACCGGATTCCGGCCCGGCACCGGATCCCGGCCCGGTGCCGGAGAATGTCAGCCGATTGCCGACCAGCCTCAACGCCATCTACGAGATGGGCCGGCAGGACGAGCGACTCGAACAGGAGCGCCGCCGGCGGACCTGAGGGCACGCCGTCCTCACGACGCCGAGTAGGCGCCCTCACGCCGGGGGATCTCGTCGTCGTACGCCCCGACCGGCCCGCTGTAGCGGGCCTTGCCCTTCGGGTACGGCCAGGCGTTCGCGGCGCATCCGTGCAGGCCCAGCGTCTGCTGCTGCATCACCGGCGCCGGCCGGCCCCGCCCGGGGCACCGTTCGTGGCCGTACCCGAGTTTGTGCCCCACCTCGTGGTTGACCATGTACTGCCGGTAGGTCTCCAGTGTGGCGCCGTAACCCGGCACCCCCTTGACCCAGCGCGCCACGTTGAGCACCACCCGGCCACCGTTGCGGCAGGAGGTGTAGGCGTCCGGCACGTCCTGGCAGAGGGTGTCGCGGGTGCCGGGGGTCGCCAGGTAGATGGTGAAGTCGGTCGGCTCGCCGGCGGCGACCCGGCGCAGTCGCCACGCTCCGCCCGCCGTCCACCCGCGTGGGTCGTTCAACGTCGTGGTGATCGCCGTGGCGATGTCAGTCGCCGGCAGGCCCCGGATGTCGCGCTCCACGGCGACCCGGTAGCGCAGCAACCGGCCGGCCGTCGCGCGCCCGCGGGTTGTCTCGCCGGGCGCCACCGACCAGCGGTTACCGCCGGCGGCGGGGTAGCTGACCGGGATGACGGGCGCGGAACTGGGTCGGACCTCGGCGGCCCCGGTCGGCCGACCGGCAGGTGTCGCCGGTCCGCTGGGCAGCGGTCCGGCGGCGACCGGGTCGGTGGCGGGTTGCCCGGCGGCGGGCAGGCCGCACCCGGTGAGCAGCGCCACCACCAGCAGCGACGCCATCGAGGCGGGACCCCGGCGGCGGGTAGCCTTCGTCGACATGTCTCTCCCCTCGCGCGTCGCTCGACGGCGGCGCGGAGGAGAAGACGGGTGACAGTGGCGAAAAGTTGATGTGACCCAGGGCTCAACCTTTTGCCGGCCTCGCCCGTCTGTAGCTCTGTGGCACGGGGAGGGTTCGCGGTGGCGCGGGGTGACGCGGAATTCGTGGAGTTCGCGCGGGCGGCGTCCGCGCGACTGGTGCACGCCGCGTTCCTGATGACCGGTGACCACCACCAGGCCGAGGACGCCGCGCAGACCGCCCTGGTGCGCACCTACGCGTCGTGGTCGCGGATCCATGACGACGACGCCTACGGGTACGCCCGCCGCACGCTGGTCAACCATCTGGTCGACGGGTGGCGACGGCCGATGCGGGAGTACCCGACCGACGAGGTGCCGGAACAGCGGCGTGGCGACCTGGCCGACGACGTGGCCACCCGGCGCTGGTTGATCACCATCCTCGGTGCGCTCAGCCCTCGGGAGCGCGCCATCGTCGTCCTGCGCTACTACTTCGACCTGCCGGAGGCGCAGGTGGCCAGGGAACTCTCCGTATCCGTTGGCACGGTCAAGAGCACCAGCTCGCGAGCCCTGGAGAAGTTGCGCACCGCCGCGCCCCGCACGGCCGATGAGGAGGCGCGCCGATGAGCGAGCTGGAACGGCTCCGCCACGCGATGCGGGCGACCGAGCGCCCCGACGCCGTGCTCGACCTGGACACCGTGATGCGCGAGGGACGTCGGTTGCGTACCCGTCGACGCGTCGCCGGAGCCGGGGCGGCGACGCTCGCGACCGGCCTGGCCGCCGTGGTCGTCGTGGTGGCTGTCGGTGCGTCCGGGCCGGGCGATCCGGCGCCGACCGAGCACCCACCGCCGGTCGCCGTCGCTCCGCCGTCGGTCGGTGTCTCGCCGTGGGCGGAGAAGTCGCCGGGCTCCACGCCACCGCCGACGGTGGGCCGCGACGAGCCGCCACCGAAGCCGCTGGGCCAGTTCGTGGACAGCGGGGTGCGGCACGGCACCGACCGGCGGATCTACTACTTCGTCCGGGTGTCCGTGGCCGGTGCGCCAAAGGTGTCCATCGGGCTGGCCGCCGGTCGCCAGGCTCCGGACGGCTCGGTGACCACCGACATCCTGGTCAACGACGTCGACGGCACCGACCGCAGCGCCGGGTTCCACCAGATCGGCTACGACGAGGGTTCTGCCGCGCCGGTGCCCACCTTCGGCTACTTCGTCGGCCCCGCCAAGCGGATCATCGGCACCGTCGACGGTCGGCAGGTCGACGCCCGGGTAACGCGCTGGAGTGTCGACAAGCAGGTGCTGATCTTCTGGTTCGACCCGGCGCAGCTCACCCCGGGGGAGCGGTTGGACGGCATCATCGCTCGCGACAGCAGCGGCCGCCGACTCTGACGAGCCGCCGGCGCTCAGACCAGTCGACGCTCGATGGTCACCGTCGTCCCCTCGGCGGTGGAGACCAGCCGCACGTCACCGTAGGCGTTCATCAGCAGCGCGCCGCGTCCCCGGTCCATCGCCGGCCGGCGGTCCCGCCACGTGCCGAAGTCCCGTACCGAGATCCGGCTCAACCCACCACCGACCTGCACGCGCACCCGTACCTCCGGACGGCTGGGCCGCTGCGCGTGCTCGACGGCGTTGTTCATGGCCTCCGAGGCGGCGAGCAGGAGATCTTCCAGCACGTCCGGGTCGACGTCCAGGTCGTCCAGCGCGCCCCGGACGTCCCGACGCATCGCGGCGGCGGAGGTGGGCGCGGACGGGTACGTCCACCCGACGTCCAGAACGTCGCCCAGCCCGTCCGGGTCGGCCGGCGCCTGCCCGACCACTGACGCGTCGCGGACAGGTTCGGCCGCCGGGGCCGGCGTGCCGGGGTCGACCGGGGCGGGTCGAGCCGAGGGAGTCGGGGTCGCGACCGTCGCCGGGTCGCCCGCGACGGCCGCGGCAGGGGCACGGTCGCGGGCCCGGCGGATGTTGGCCCGGATCCGGGCGATCAACTCGGCCGCGGCGAACGGTTTGACCAGGTAGTCGTCGGCGCCCAGGCTCAGGCCCTCCACGCTGGCCTCCCCACCGGCGCGGGCGGAGAGCACCAGCACCGGCAGCGTCCGGGTCGCCGGGTCGGCGCGTAGCCGGCGCACCAGGTCGAAGCCGTCCAGCACCGGCATCATCACGTCGGTCAGGACCAGGTCGGGCAGGTCGCGGTGGATCTCGTCGAGGGCCTGCCGGCCGTCGGTGACGGCCCGCACCCGCCAGCCCTGCCCGGTGAGCAGCCGGGTGAGGTACGCCCGCATGTCGGCGTTGTCGTCGGCGAGCAGGATCCGGGCGCCGGCCAGCTCGTCAGTGGCCGGCCCGGACGCGGGATCGGGCTCGGTCATCGCGTCGTCCGGTTCGGTGAGCCAGCCCATCGCCTCCTCGACGGCGGCGCGGGCGGCGTCACCCCGTCCGTCCACCGCCGGCCCGGTGACCGCGGTGCGGTGCGCCGCCGACCAGGGCAGCGTCACGGTGAACCTGCTGCCGACGCCCACCTGGCTGGTCACCCGCACGTCGCCGCCCTCCAGCCGGGCCAACTCGTGCACCAGGGCCAGGCCGATGCCGGTGCCCTCGTGACTGCGCGAGCGGGCGCCTCGCACCCGGTGGAAGCGTTCGAAGAGTTTCGGCAGGTCTCGTTCCGCGATGCCGATACCGGTGTCCGCGACGGTGAGGCGCACCTCCTCGTCGTCGGCGTCGAGGGTGACTCGGATGCGGCCGATGAACGTGTACTTCAAAGCGTTGGAGAGCAGGTTCGTGACGATGCGTTCCCAGTTGACCGGGTCGACAGCGACCGGCCGGGGCAGCGGTGGGCAGCTCACCTCGAGGGTCAGCCCGGCCCGCTCGACGGCGGCCCGGAACACTCCGGCGAGTTCGGCGGTCAGCGCGGCCAGGTCGACCACCCGGGCGTCGCTGCGCGCCCGCCCGGCCTCCAGGCTGGAGAAGGTGAGCAGGCTGTTGACCAGCGTCAACAGCCGAGTGGCATTACGCCAGCCGGTCTCCACCCGCTCCCGCTGCACTGCCGACAACGGCGCTGTGGCGTCGGTCAGGGCGTCGGTCAGCGGACCGAGGATGAGGGTCAACGGGGTACGGAACTCGTGGCTGACGTTGGCGAAGAAGTCGGTCTTGACCCGGTCCAGTTCCGCCATCGCCTCGACCCGGCGCCGCTCCTCCTCGTACTCCTGGGCGTTGCGCAGGGCCACGGAGATCTGCTGGGCGAGCAGTTGGTGGAACGAGCGGTACGCCTCGTCGAGCCCTCGGCTGGGGCTGACCCCGACGAGCAGGACGCCGATCGGCTGATCCTCGTCCGCGGAGGGCAGCGGGAGCGCCAGCGCGGTGCGGACCGGGTCGTTCCACGGGCCGGCGGGCAGTGGCAGCCGGTCGGCGACGTCGGTCACCGGTGTCGCCCGGCCCTCGGCGGCGTCCGCCAGCCCCCAGGCGTACGCGGGCTGGCCCGGGTCGGTCAGCTCGACGGCGTCCGGCAGGACCCTGGCGTGCCCCCGGTCGCCGCCGGTGCAGGCGACCCGCCGCAGCGCCGTGCCGTCGCGCAGGTAGATGGCGGCGAACGGCACGTCCAAGGGGTGGCCGTCGATCACGTCGATCAGCCGAGCGCCGGTGGCGTCCACGTCGACGGTGCGCCCGTCGCCGAGCACTGACAGGTCGCGCAGGAGACGCAACCGGCGTTCGCCGACCACCTGCTGGGTGACCTCGCTGCACACTGTCAGTACGCCGACGGTGCGGCCGTCGTCGTCGCGGGCCGGGGCGTGCGAGACGCTGAAGTACGCCTCCTCGCGGTAGCCGGCCCGCTCCAGCAGCAGTTGCAGCGCGGGGACCCAGCTGGCCACCCCGGTCGCCATGGCCTCTTCGATCAGCGGGGCGAGCACGTTCCAGCCCTCGGCCAGCGTCACCCGTACGTCGTCGCCGAGCGCGGCGGGGTGCTTGTCGCCGATCAGCGCGGAGTAGGCGTCGTTGTAGAGCTGGGAGTAGCTCTCACCCCAGAGCAGCAGCATGGGATACCGGGAGGAGAGCACCATCCGGACGGCGGCGCGCAGGCTCTGTGGCCACCCGCCGACCGGGCCGAGCGGAGTGCCGGCCCAGTCCAGTTGTGCCATCAACCGCCCGGTGTCGCCGCCGCCGAGGAACAGGTCAGTGCTGGGTCGTGTCACGCTCGATCCGACCCCATCGCAAGCCCCCGTTCCGGGCCCGACGACCCCTGCCGCGTTACCTACCCATCCTGACACCTCTACTCACCCGTGCCGACGCCGGTACCCACCGTCGAACCGGCGGCGGTTCGGAACGAACGACCGATGCTCAAGAAATAGATATCTGTAAGTGTCTCGGGTATCTCTCCAACCCCGAGGAGCCCCCATGAGAGGCAGAACGCTGAGCGCGGGAATCGCGCTTGCCGTGTTCGCCGGGATGACGGTGACGCTGGCCACCCAGCCGGCGACCGCGTCACCTTCGACCACGACGACGGCGGTGACCCGGCCGATCGCCGCGGCCACCGCCGCGTTGGCCGCACCGGACATCTCCATCACCAACGTCCAGGCGCACCTGACCCAGTTCAACGCCATCGCCACCAGCAACGGTGGCAACCGACGGGCCGGCTCAACCGGCTACACCGCCTCACTCAACTACGTCAAGACCAGGCTCCAGTCGGCCGGCTACACAGTCAGCGAGCAGTACTGCTCCAGCTGCCGGTACCCCTCGAACAACCTCATCGCCGAGTGGCCCGGCGGCCCGGCCGACCAGGTGGTCATGTTCGGCGCGCACCTGGACGGCGTCTCGGCCGGTCCGGGCATCAACGACAACGCCACCGGCTCGTCGACCCTGCTGGAGAACGCGCTGGTCCTGGCCGCGCAGAACCCGACAGTGACCAAACGGGTGCGGTTCGCCTGGTGGACCGACGAGGAGCAGGGGCTCAACGGCTCCCGGTTCTACGTCAACTCCCTCAGCGCCACCCAGCGCGGCTACATCAAGGGTTACTACAACTTCGACATGGTCGGCTCGACAAACGGCGGCTACTTCATCAACCGGGTCAGCTCGACCACGGCGGCGCCGCTGAAGGCGTACTGGGACTCGTTGGGCCTGCAACCGGAGGAGAACGTCGAGGGTCAGGGCCGCTCCGACGACTACTACTTCCAGCAGGCCGGCATCCCCACCTCGGGCTACGCCGCGGGCGCCAGCGCCCGCAAGACCAGCGCCCAGGCGGCCAAGTGGGGCGGCACCGCCAACTCCGCGTACGACCCGTGCTACCACCGGTCCTGCGACACCACCGCCAACGTCAGCGCCACAGTGCTGAACCGGGCGGCCGACGGTGTTGCGTACGCGCTGTGGCAGCTCGCCGTGGGCGGCGGCACCCCGACCTGCACCGGCGGTCAGGTGGTCGGAAACGGTGGCTTCGAGAGCGGCAGCACGCCGTGGACCGCGTCCTCCGGCGTGATCACCAACGCCAGCGGCCAGCCAGCCCGAACCGGGTCGTACAAGGCATGGCTCAACGGGTACGGCAGCACCCGCACCGAGAGCCTGTCGCAGTCGGTGACCCTGCCGGCCGGCTGCTCCACGTACACGCTGTCGTTCTGGCTGCACATCGACACCGCCGAGACCACCAGCTCCACGGCGTATGACCGGCTCACCGTGCAGGCGGGTTCGACCACGCTGGCGACGTACTCGAATCTCAACGCGGCGACCGGTTACGTGCAGCGCAGCCTCAACGTGGCCGCGTTCGCCGGGCAGACGGTGACGCTGCGGTTCACCGGCACCGAGGACTCGTCGTTGCAGACCACCTTCGTGATCGACGACGTGACGTTGCAGGCGAGCTGACCACGTACCCGAGAAGGGCCGCCACCGGTTCCTACCGGTGGCGGCCCGTCGCGTCGCGGGTCAGGGGAGCTGCGGGTAGAGCGCGGCGACGCCGCCGGCCAGCCCGGCCTGCACCTGGCGGCTGGTCTCGTCGGTGACGATCTCGTACGCGTCGGCCTCGATGCCGTCCACGCCGATCCGGGCGATCACCGCCGGGTCGGACTTCGGGGCGTCGACCCCGGCGGCCATGTCGGTGTCCATGTAGCCGACGTGCAGGCCGGCGACCCGGACGCCCCGCTCGGCGAGCTGGACGCGCAGCGCGTTGGTCATCGCCCACTCGGCCGACTTCGCGGCGCCGTACGCCCCGACGCCGGGGAAGTTGACCCAGGACAACACGGAGAGCACGTTGAGGATCGTCCCGCCGCCGTTGCCAGCGATGATCGGCGCGAACGCCCTGACCATCGACAGGTTGCCGAAGTAGTGGGTCTCCAGCTCCAGCCGGACGAGGTCCAGGTCACCGTCGAGCAGGTTGGTGCCCGTCTCGATGCCGGCGTTGTTGATCAGCAGGTTCACGTCGCCGGCCAGCTTCGCGGCGGCGGCCACCGAGGCGGGGTCGGTGATGTCGAGCCGTACCGGCGTCACGCCGGGCAGGTCGACGCTGTCGGGGTTGCGGGCGCCGGCGTAGACGGTGGCGCCACGGGCGAGCAGTTCGGCGGCCAGGTGCCGGCCGAAGCCACGGTTGGCGCCGGTGACGAGAGCGGTGCTTCCAGCGATCTTCATGGCCGCCACGCTATCCGGCCTGACTTCTGTTAAGCAAAGTCAGCTATCTCACGCGGGTGGGCCCACCGGATCGGGAATACGACCCGGATGCGCCCACACCCCGACCGGTGACGACTCGTATCCTTTCCGCGAACCTTCGCACGAGCCGAGATGGGAGACGGTGTGAGCAACCAGGCCGAAACGTTGGAATTCCAGGCCGAGGCGCGTCAGCTCCTCCAGTTGGTGGTCCACTCGATCTATTCGAACAAGGACGTCTTCCTGCGGGAACTCATCTCGAACGCGTCCGACGCCCTGGACAAGCTTCGGCTGGCCACCCTCGTCGACAAGGACCTCGTCGCTGACACCGACGACCTGCACGTCGCCCTGGAGATCGACAGCGACGCCCGCACCCTCACCGTGCGCGACAACGGCATCGGGATGACCCGCGACGAGGTCGTCCAGCTGATCGGCACGATCGCCAAGTCGGGCACCGCCGAGCTGCTGCGCCAACTTCGCGAGTCCGCCGACGCCCACGCCAAGCAGGACCTCATCGGCCAGTTCGGCGTCGGCTTCTACGCCGCGTTCATGGTCGCCGACCGGGTCACCCTGCTGACCCGCAAGGCCGGCGAGACCGGCGGCACCCGCTGGGAGTCCACCGGCGAGGGCACCTACTCGATCGAGTCGGTCGACGAGGCGCCGCAGGGCACCACTGTGACGCTGCACCTCAAGCAGGCCGACACCGAGGACAACCTGCACGACTACACCGCCGAGTGGACCGTCCGCGAGATCGTGAAGCGCTACTCCGACTTCATCGCCTGGCCCATCCGGATGAGCGTCGAACGCCCCGGCGCCGACGGAGAGGCCGCCACCACCGAGGTGCAGACCCTCAACTCGATGAAGGCGCTCTGGGCGCGGCCCCGCGACGAGGTCGACGCCGCCGAGTACAACGAGTTCTACAAGCACGTCAGCCACGACTGGGCCGACCCGCTCGAGGTCGTGCACATGAAGGGCGAGGGCACCTTCGAGTACGAGGCGCTGCTCTTCCTGCCCAGCCACGCCCCACTGGACCTGTTCTCCCCGCAGGGCCGCCGTGGCGTCCAGCTCTACGTCAAGCGCGTCTTCATCATGGACGACTGCGAGGCGCTGGTCCCGACCTACCTGCGCTTCGTCAAGGGCGTGGTCGACGCGCACGACCTGTCGCTGAACATCTCCCGGGAGATCCTCCAGCAGGACCGGCAGATCCAGATCGTCCGCCGCCGCCTGGTGAAGAAGGTCCTCGCCACCGTCAAGGACCTCAAGGCCAACCACGCCGAGCGGTACCGCACGTTCTGGACCGAGTTCGGCGCGGTGGTCAAGGAAGGGCTGATCGACGACACCGACAACCGGGGCACCCTCCTGGACATCCTGTCGGTGGCGTCCACCAACGACCCGGCCGAGCCCACCGACCTGGCCGGCTACGTGTCGCGGATGAAGGACGGCCAGAGCGACATCTGGTACGCCACCGGCGAGTCCCGGGCCGCCATCGAGAACTCTCCGCACCTGGAGGCGTTCCGGGCCAAGGGGCACGAGGTGCTGCTCCTCACCGACCAGGTCGACGAGGTGTGGGTCGAGCGGGTCGGCACGTACGACGGTCGGCCGCTGCGCTCGATCGCCAAGGGCGAGATCGACCTGGACACCGACGAGGAGAAGCAGCAGGCCGAGGCCGAGCGCGAGCAGCAGCGACAGGAGTTCGCCGGGCTGCTCGACTGGCTGGGCGCCACCCTCACGGACAATGTCCGGGAGGTGCGTCTGTCGTCGCGACTGACCACCTCGCCGGCCTGCGTCGTCGGTGACGCCCACGACCTCACCCCGACCCTGGAGAAGATGTACCGGGCGATGGGGCACGAGATCCCGACGACCAAGCGGATCCTGGAGATCAACCCCGGTCACCCGCTGGTGTCCGGGCTGCGCAAGGCCCACGAGCAGGGCAGCGACCCCGCCACCCTGACCGAGACGGCCGAGCTGCTCTACGGCCTGGCGGTGCTCGCCGAGGGCGGTGAGCTGACCGACCCGGCCCGCTTCACCCGAACGCTCGCCGATCGGCTGGCGCGCACCCTGTAGGCGTACCCCTTCGGCTGCGGGGTTCCCGGATCACCGGGAAGCCCGCAGCCGGCGGGTGGCCGGCTACCAGCGGTTCCAGTGGGCGAACGCATCCGCGTCGGCCCGCGGACCGGGCTTGAAGTCGGTGCCCAGGGTGTACGCCACCGGGGTGAGGGCGACCTGTACGACAGTGTCGTAGGGGATGCCGAGTAGTTCGGCCATCTCCCGCTCGTAGCTGAGATGGCTGGTGGTCCAGGCGGTGCCGAGCCCGCGTTCCCGGGCGGCCAGCATGAAGCTCCAGAACGCCGGGATGACCGAACCCCAGGCCCCCGCCTGCCCGCGCACGCTGTCCAGTTCGGCGCGTGACTCGACGCGTAGACAGGGAATGAGCAGCAACGGGACCTCGTGCAGATGGTCCGCCAGGTGCGCCAGACTGCCGGCGATCCGACCCCACTGCTCGGAGGCGAAGTTCATCCGGCTGAAGGCCGGCCCGGTGCCGCCCGACGCCGGTGGCGGCGCCATCAGGCCGAGTCGCCACAGTCGGGCGACGGCCGCCCGGGTCTCGCGGTCCTCGACGAAGATGAAGTCCCAGCGCTGCCTGTTGCGGCCACTGGGTGCCTGAAGCGCGATGCGCAGACAGTCCTCGATCACGTCCCGGGGGACCGGGCGGCCCAGGTCGAGACGTTTGCGGACGGCGCGGGTCGTGCTGAGGACCTCGTCGGCGGACAGGCCCAGCGTGCTCGGCGGGTTCTTTTCGGCCGATGTGGTGTCGGTCATGCGGGCACTCCCACTCGCTCCGGCAGGTCGAGGTTGGCGACGATCGCGGAAAGGACGCCCGGAAACCGGTCGTTGATCTCGTCGGCCCGCAGCTCGTGGCGACGGAAACTGCCGTTCGGTGTGACACGGAGGACGCCGGCGGCCCGCAGGACCTTCAGGTGATGCGAGAGCGTGGAAATGCTGACCTCGGACAACGCGTCGAATTGGCCGCAGACGACGCCGCCGGCCTGCGCCAACTGCCGTACGACGCTGAGGCGCACCGGGTCGGCCAGGGCGCCGAGCAGCGTGGCCAGGTCGACCGAGGTGAGATCGGGATGATGCAGGGCTCTCATGGAGGCCATGCTACCTTTCATTTCGTGATTTCGAAAATTATCCAAATGATGAGCGGAGCATCGTCATGCCTGTCGACACTGTGATCTTCAGCGGGGAGGGCCCGCACGCCGACCCCTGGCACCCGCTGGCCGAAACCACTGCCACGCTGGCCCGGCTGATCGGCGACGAGGGTTCGGTAGCGGTCGTGACGGCCGTCGACCAGCTCGAGGCCGCGCTCGACGGCGCGCGCCTGCTGGTGGTGAACGCGAGCGCGGACCGCACCACCCCGATCCCCGAGGACGAGGCCTTCGGCCGCGTCCTGGACGACTTCCTGGCCCGTGGCGGCAGCCTGCTCGCCGTGCACAGTGCCACTATCGCGTTTCCCCAGCTGGCAAGCTGGCGTTCCACGGTCGGCGCCGCCTGGGCCCACGGCCGGACCTTCCACCCGCCGATCGGCCCGAGTCTCATCCGGCGCAGCGGTGTGGACCACCCGATCAGCGCCGGGCTCGGAGACTTCGAGGTTCACGACGAGCGCTACACCGAGCTGGAGTTGCTCGACGCCGTCGACGTCGAGCCCCTCTACGTTCACGACGAGGGCGGCGACACCCACCCGCTGGTCTGGGCGCGCACCGTCGGGAGCAGTCGGATCGTCTACAACGCACTCGGCCACGACGTCCGGTCGTACGAGTCGCCGGGGCACCAGGAGCTGCTGCGCCGCGTCGTGGCCTGGCTGCGCCACGACAGCTGAACGCTCGGCCGGACAACCGGCCGAGCGTTCGCCTGTGCGGTGCGGATCAGTTCAGGTGTGGGTGGTCCGTCACGCCGCGGAGGCGGCCTTCGACCCTCGGTGCGACGCCACCGGGCCGGCGTTCCAGCCCCAGCGTGGGGCCGGTGCCCCCGCGTCGCGCCGTCCGTCCGTGTCGACGTCGTCGCTGTCGGTTTCGTCGATCCTCAGCTCGACCGAGGCCGGTGTGTTGCGGGCCAGTCGCAGTGAGTGCTCGGCGCCGGTGCGAGCCGTGCACGGCCAGGACTGCCCGGCGCACTGGAGGTTGCGGCACTGGCCCTCGTCGTCCGGCTCGTGTGCGCTCAGCACGTCGATCGCCAACTGCCACAGCAGCGGGTCGGTCACGTCGTGCGGGCGCTCGGCGGTGCGACTCGGTCGATTGCTGGTGTCGTCGGACATGGTGGGCCCCCCTCGTCAGGCTGTACCCCACAAGGGTCACCCGTCAGCCGCCGGCTAAACCGCCGACCTGCTGTGATGTGTCTCTGATCGCAGCTCGGCCGCGGACGCCGCACACTTATCGGTCAGTCCGGCAGAAGCGGCATCTCCACGCCCGGCTCCCGGCCGAGCAACACCGCCCGAGTGAGCGCTGCTGATCCGAACCGGTCGCGGACCGCGTCGACCGCAGCGTCCAGATCGGACCCGGGGTCCGGCTGGAACGGCAGCTCAGGCTGGACGGGGTTGTCGTCGAGGTTGCCCACGGAGACACCGATCAACGTGACGCCACGGCGATCGATCTCGGGCAGCGCGGCCCGTAGCAGCGCACGCGCGGCGGCGAGCAGTGGTGTCGTGTCCGCCGTCGCCTTGCCCACCGTGTGCGAGCGGGTCGCCCGGGTGTAGTCGCCGAAGCGCAGCCGCAACACCACAGTGCGGCCGGACCGTCCGGCCGCCCGCATCCGCCGGCTGACCCGGTCGACCAGGCCGGCGAGGATGGCGTCCAGCTCTGTCGAAGCGTGCGGGGTGCGACTCAGCGCATGCTGCGCGCCCATCGAACCGCGCCGCCGCCCCACCTGCACCGCACGGGGATCGCGATTGTGCGCCAGCGCGTGCAGGTGGCGGCCGGCGCCCGCACCGAGCAGCGACACCAGCGCCGCCTCACCGAGGCGGGCCACCTCCCCGACGGTACGGATCCGGCGTTCGCGCAGCTTGGCAGCCGTGACCGGGCCGACGCCCCAGAGCCGTTCCACCGGCAGTGGGTGCAGGAACGCCAGCTCGGCGTCCGGTGCGACCACCAGCAGGCCGTCCGGTTTCGCCACCCCGCTGGCCACCTTGGCCAGGAACTTCGTGCGGGCCACCCCCACCGTGATCGGCAGGTGGACCCGGTCGCTGACCTCCCGCCGCAGTCGTTCGGCGATCTCGGCCGGTGGCCCGACCAGCCGACGCAGACCACCCACGTCGAGGAACGCCTCGTCGATCGAGAGCCCCTCGACCAGCGGCGTGGTCTGCCGGAAGATCTCGAAGACCGCGCGGCTCGCCGCCGTGTACGCCGACATCCGGGGCGGCACGACGATCGCGTCCGGGCAGAGCCTTCGCGCCTGCTGGCCGCCCATCGCGCTGCGGACGCCTCGTGCCTTCGCCTCGTAGCTGGCCGCGAGCACCACGCCGCCACCGACGATCACCGGCCGCCCACGCAGGCGCGGGTCGTCGCGTTGCTCGACCGACGCGTAGAACGCGTCCAGGTCGGCGTGCAGGATGCTGGCGCCGGGCGACACGTACACATGTTCGCATGACGCCCGGCCGGTGCGGCAGTGAGCTGGGCGAACGCCCGGTCAGTCGAGGCAGAACTCGTTGCCCTCGGGGTCGGCCATGATGAGATGACCGGCGCCCAACGGGGGAGCGGGCTCGTGCCGACTGAGCCGCTTGGCGCCATGCGAGGCGAGCCGTTCGGCCTCCGCCTCCAGGGCCGCCATCCGCTCGTCACCCTCCAGCCCGGGGGCCGCGCGTACGTCGAGGTGGACGCGGTTCTTCACCTGCTTGTGCTCCGGCACCCGCTGAAAGAACAGCCGTGGTCGCGTGCCCTCGGGGTCGACCACCGCCGACGCGTCGTTGCGGTTCTCCGGCGGCACACCCATCGCCTCCAGCGCCTGGTCCCAGGACTCGAAGTCGCCGGGTGGGGCCTGCACCTGATAGCCGAGCGCCTCGGCCCAGAACGTGGCCAACCCCGCCGGGTCGGCGCAGTCGAACGTGATCTGGACGTCGCGGGTCACGGCGGATCCCTGCTTCCTGTTCTGGTCGGTCATGCTCCCAGCCTCTCGCAGATAGCGGACAGGGTTGTTCCGCTATCCGTGCAACGATCAACGGGTGACCGTCGAGGCGACGACCGAGCGGGTGCTGCGCCTGCTGGCGCTGCTGCAACGACGACTGTCCTGGACGGCCGCCGAACTCGCCGCCGAGCTGGGGGTCACCGGGCGTTGCGTACGCCGTGACGTGCAGCGCCTGCGGACGCTCGGCTACCCCGTGCAGGCGGTGTCGGGCGTCGGCGGCGGCTACCAACTCGGTGCGGGCACCCGGCTGCCGCCGTTGCTCCTCGACGACGAGGAGGCGATCGCCACCGCGGTGTCTCTGCGGCTCGCCTCCGGGGGCACTGTCGCCGGGGCGAGCGAGGCCGCGCTGCGGGCACTCGCGAAGCTCGACCAGGTGATGCCGTCGCGGCTACGCGCCGAGGTACGGGCGGTGCACGGCTCCACCGACACCCTCATTGGCCCGGTCGCCGAGATCGACGCGGAGCTGCTGGTGACTCTCGCCCGGGCCTGTCGGGACGGGGTACGCGTTCGATTCCACTATCCCGGCCGGGAAGCTGGCGAGCAGGAACGGACTGTCGAGCCGGTCCGGATGGTCACGACCGGCCGCCGCTGGTATCTGATGGCCTGGGACGTCGACCGCGCCGACTGGCGGACGTTCCGGCTGGACCGGATGCGGGCGGCGGTGGCGACGACCTGGCGTTTCCCGGCGCGCGAGCACCCGGACGCGGTCGCGTTCGTGCAGCGGGCCGTGACCGGTGCGCCGTACCGGTACCTCGCCCGGGTGCGGGTGCACGCCCAACCGGAGCGGTTGCGGGAGGTGGTCCCGCCCCAGGTGGGGCGGGTCGAGGACGACCGCGACGGGTGGTCCGTGCTGGTCGTCGGCGGCGACAACCTGGACTGGCTCGCCGCTCACCTCGCCCGCCTGGATCACGAGATGGAGGTGCTGGAGCCTCCCGAGCTGCGCGAGGCCGCAGGCCGGCTCGCCCGTCGCCTGGCGGTGCTGGCCGGTGCGCCGTCGGAGCCCGGAGTGCGGTGACGCAGCGTGTAGTGGCGCAGCGACACCGGGCTGCCGTCGGGAGCGGTCCATGGTGCAGTGCCGGTGCCGACACACCGCCATCCTGCGCGCTCGTACAGCGCAGCGGCCGCTGCGCCACCGCCGGCCAACTCCAGCACCAGGTCCGTGGCGCGTTTGTCCGCCCACTGGCGGGCCCGGTTCAGCAGCGCGTTGCCCAGCGCCAACCCACGCGCCTTCGGCACCACGAAGAGGCGAGCCACCTCGGCCGTCAGCCGGCCGGGCGGCCCGTCCACCTGATCGGGGATCCGATGCACCGCGACGTGTCCGACGATGGTCGCGTCGGCGTCGACGGCGACCCAGGCTCGCGCCGGGTGCGGCTCGCGCAGCCAGCGGTGCGGGTCGGCGGGCCAGTTCAGCGGGTACCCGTCGACCCGGTGAACCTCGGCGAGCGCCGCGACGCAGCCGTCCAGGTCGGTGGCGCGCCGCCGACGGAGAGCGGGTCGGTTCACAGGTCGTCGAACGGGCCGGCGTAGCGGAACTCGCCCCGGATCGACTCGCGCCACGCGTGCAACTGTCGGGCCATGAAGTACTGCGGCCCCCACGCCTGCGGTGGGGTGACGCCCAGCTCGACGGCGGGCCGGAAACCGAAGCGCGGGTAGTAGTCGGGGTGCCCGAGCAGCACCACCAGCGGTTCGTCCCGCGCGTCGGCCGCACCGAGCACCGCGTGCATCAACGCGCTGCCGACCCCGCGGCGCTGCCAGTCGGGCAACACGCCCAGCGGCCCCAGGCCCAACGCCACCGGCGCACCGCCCACCCGGCCGCGGGTGGCCACCACGTGCCCGACCACCTGGCCGTCCGAGTCGGTCGCCACCAGGGAGTACGCGGGCAGCCAGCCCTCGTCGGCGCGCAGCGCGTCGACGAGGGTCGCCTCGACCGGTACGCCGTCACCGCCGTCGGCCTTCGCGAAGGCTGCGGAGTGAACCGCCCGCACGGCGTCGACGTCGGCGGGTGTCTCGCGTCTGATCAGCACCGCGCCACCATACGGGTGCCCTCGGCAGCGACTCCACGCGTTATCCCGTCGAATGCAGACGGCGGCCAGGTCGGGCGCGATCTCAGCCGACGGCGGTGGCGGAGGGCGGGGCGCTGCCGCCCTGGGGTGCCTCCGGGACCATCAGCCGGATGATCTCCGCCTGGTCGGCGGGCGAGGGCAGTCCCCATTCCGGCCGGTAGCCGTACACCTGGTGCAGTGGGGTGGAGCCGGTGCGGCCGTCCAGAATCTCGACGGCGTCGGTGCCGATCAGGCCGGGGTGTTCGACGCCGCAGGCCTCGGCGACCTTGGTCAGGTCCCGGCGCAGCGTCCGCAGGTAGTTGGCCGCCCGGACAGACTTCAACGTCGGGTCCAGGCCCCGGGCGAGCCACGCGTTCTGGGTGGCGACGCCGGTGGGGCAGGTGTCGGTGTGGCACTTCTGCGCCTGGACGCAGCCGATCGCCAGCATCGCCTCCCGGCCGACGTTGACCATGTCGCAGCCGAGCGCGAACGCCACGATGGCGTTGTCCGGCAGGCCGAGCTTGCCGCCGCCGACGAAGACCAATTGCTCGTGCAGGTCGTGCTCGGCGAAGATCTTGTACACCCGGGAGAAGCCCTGCTGGAACGGCAGCGACACGGAGTCGGTGAAGATCAGTGGTGCGGCCCCGGTGCCGCCCTCGCCGCCGTCGATCGTCACGAAGTCCACACCCCGGCCGGTGTCCCGCATCAGGGTGGCCAGCTCCTGCCAGAAGCCCAGGTCACCGACCGCCGATTTGATGCCGACCGGCAGACCCGTCTCGGCGGCCAGCAACTCGGCCCAGTCGAGCAGGCTGTCGCAGTCGGAGAACTCGGCGTGCCGCGACGGGCTGACGCAGTCCTGACCGGCCGGGATGCCCCGGGTGGCGGCGATCTCGGCGGACACCTTCGCCCCGGGCAGCAGACCACCGAGGCTCGGCTTGGCGCCCTGGCTCAGTTTGATCTCCAGCGCCCGCACCGGTGCGCTGACGACCAGGTCCTTCAGCCGGTCGAGGCTGAACCGGCCGTGCTCGTCGCGACAGCCGAAGTACGCGGTGCCGAGTTGGAAGACCAGTTCACCACCGTTGCGGTGGTACGGCGACAGGCCGCCCTCGCCGGTGTTCTGTAGGCAGCCGGCGAGAGCCGCCCCCTTGTTGAGCGCGGTGATGGCGTTGCCGGAGAGCGAGCCGAAGCTCATCCCGGAGATGTTGACGACCGACTCCGGTCGGAACGCCCGGGCGCGTCCCCGTGCCGCACCGAGCACCTTCGCGCAGGGCAACCGCACGTCGTGCCCGGCGGTCGGTGACGACGGCGGCACGGCACGGCCGAACGTGCGGTGCTTGATGATCGGGTACCCGGGGGTGTACTCGATGTCGTTGTCAGTGCCGAAACCGAAGTAGTTGTTCTCCTGCTTGGCCGACGCGTACACCCAGCGGCGCTGGTCGCGGGTGAACGGCCGCTCCTCGTTGTTGCCGGCCACGATGTACTGCCGAAGCTCCGGCCCGATCGCCTCCAACAGGTAGCGGGCCCGGCCGAGGACCGGGAAGTTGCGCAGCAGCGCGTGGTCGCGCTGGATCAGGTCCCGCGCGGCGAGGGCCGCGACGGCGGCGGCGACAGCGGGTACGGCTCGACGGGCCCAGGTCATGCCCGGGGTTCTTTCCGCCCGGGCGGCGGATCAAACCGGTGAGTCGGCTGGTGGCGGTACGGGTGCGCCCCGCACCGCCACCACGCGCTCAGCGGTGCCGGAACGACTCGCGGACCGATCCGCCGACGACAGTGCACCACGTGCTCGTGCTGAGTTTGCCGTTGCGGGGCAGCCCGTGCAGCGCCTGAAGGTCCTGCACCGCCCTCCGGGTGGCGTGGTCGTACGCCCCGGTGACGGTGACCGCGTACCCCTTGGTGGCGAGGATTTCCTGCACGGCCGTGACCGGCGCTCCGGCGGCGTGCTGGTCCAGCTCCGGAGCGAGGGTCTCCCAGGTCGGCGTGGTGAGTGTGGCGTCCACGTCCACAGCGATGCCGTTGCGGGCCTGCCAGTCCTGCACGGCCGCGACGGTCGCGGCGTCGAAGGTGCCGCTGACGGTCACTGGGTAACCCCGGTGGGCGAGCAGGTGCTGCACCACCCGGACCGAGGGGGAGTTGACGAAACGCCACAGGTCCGGCCAGCGGCGCGCCGGCACGTCACCGAGCTTGGTGCCCAGGGCGGCGTGCACCCGCCGCCGCAGCTCGGGGAACTGCCGGTAGAAGGCCGCGCCCGGGCACTCGGTGGTGCGGAAGTCCCAGTGGCCGAAGATGTCGTGCGCGTGCAGCCCGTACTGCCGGCAGATCGCGACGCAGAGCTTGACCAGCGAGTCGGTCAACGCCTCGGGTGGCGTCTCGGTGACGTAGGTGCCCTCGTTCTCGATGCCGATGGCCCGGCCGTTCTCACCCGGGCAGTGCGCCGAGATCATCTGCCGGTCGCCGGCTTCGAGGCGCTCCAGGCTGCCCCGGCGGCCCTCCAGCACGTACCCGCCGCGGCTCACCGTGAAGTGCTGGCCGGTGTCCGACCAGCCGTTGCCGTCCATGTGCAGGTCCTGGCAGTCGTGGGCGAGCTTGACCGCCTGCTCGCGGGAGTAGTCGGTGACGTTCGGGAACGCCATGTGGTGCACGATGATCTTGTTGGTGGCGATGGCGCTCACCGACAGCGGGTCCTTCGGCGGGCGGGCAGCCCACTCGTCACAGCTGATGATCCAGTCCAGGTCGGTGCCCGGCGCGGCCTGCGCCGCGTTCGGGAAGGCGAGTTCGCTCCCGACGACAGCGACCGTGGCGGCGCCGAGACCGGCCCGCAGCAGCGTCCGGCGATCCACTTCGGAATGGTCGACGTGCATTGCATCTCCTCCTGCGGCCGACGGCGGGGGGATGAAAAGTAGCTCCAGTGGCCGCACGTACGCCGAAGAATATTGCCAAGACTCCCCCGCGCGCTAGAGGGCCGGCAGGCCTGATGATCACTTGTGTTTCCGCGCGTCGGGTCCGGGGTAGGTCGGGGCTGACCGTTCCGGCTGCCCCATTTAAGGAATGACCAGATGAGTGACAACGTCAGCGACGCGGTGGGCGACGCTCTCCGCTCGGTGATGCTCTTCCTGCCCAAGGCCGTCGCCTTCCTGGCGATCCTGGTGGCCGGATGGCTGATCGCCAAGGCCGTACTGAAGATCGTGGAGAAGGTCCTCGAACGGGTGGGCTTCGACCGCGCCGTCGAGCGCGGCGGCATCCGCCGCGCGTTGAGCCGCTCCCGGTACGACGCCAGCGACATCGTCGCGAAACTCGTCTACTACGCGGTGCTGCTGTTCACGCTCCAGCTCGCCTTCGGCATCTGGGGGCCGAACCCGATCTCCGACCTGCTCGGCGCGGTGATCGCGTGGCTGCCCCGCGCCTTCGTCGCGATCGTCATCGTCGTGGTCGCCGCCGCCATCGCCAACGCGGTCAAGGACATCATCAGCGGCGCGCTCGGTGGCCTGTCGTACGGCCGGGTGCTGGCCACCATCGCGTCGGTGTTCATTCTCGGCCTCGGCGTCATCGCGGCCCTGAACCAGATCGGCGTTGCCACCGCGGTCACCACTCCCGTGCTGATCGCCGTGCTGGCCACCATCGGCGGCATCCTCGTCGTCGGTGTCGGCGGCGGCCTGATCCGTCCGATGCAGAGCCGTTGGGAGTCGTGGCTGACCCGCGCCGAGCGGGAGTCGCAGCTGATTGCCGAGCACGCCCAGGCGTACCGGGCCGGCCGCCGCGACGCCGAGGCCGAGCTGGCGCGCGCGTCGACCACCACGAGCGATCCGGAGGCCACCCAGGTGGTGACCCGGCCCGCCGACGCGGACGCCACCCAGGTGGTGACCCGGCCGGCCGACACGGACGCCACCCAGGTCGTTCGCTTCCCGGTCACCTCCGACCCCACCCAGGTGGTCAATCGCAGCGCCGTCGACGACGTGACGCCGACGCCGACGCCGGCCCGGCCCTCCGCGACCGACGACACGACCCAGGTGGTCAGCGGCTCGGCCGGTTCGGACGTCACGCAGGCGGTGGGCACCGGTGTCGACCCCGACACGACCCAGGTGGTCACGGGTGGCACCGACCGCGCGGTGCCCGGGCAGCGCACCAGCGACGACGGCGAGACCACCACTGTCATTCCGCCGGTCGACCGGCGCTGACACCAGCGGTACGGCGGCGGGGCGGGATCGATCTGATCCCGCCCCGCCTCGCGCTGCTCGGCACGCCGAAAGCGCTGGCCGCGGCCGCGCCGGTTGTCTAGCATCGCGGGCATGACCTGGCGACATTGATCCAGCAGCGTCGGCCGATCCCGTGGGCCACCACGGGCACCGCACATCCGGTGTCCGTCTCCACTCCCACGGGAAGGTCCCATGATTGCCATCGCTTCGCGCGTGCCCGAGCCGGCGATCCGTCGGCTGACGGCGACCCTTTACGGGTACGCGTTCCTCAGCGACCTCGTTCTGCTCTACCCGCTGTACGTGGTGTTCTTCGCCGACACCGGGCTCTCGGTGGGGCAGATCGCGTCGCTCTTCGTCATCTGGTCCGCCGCCGGCATCCTGTTCGAGGTGCCCTCCGGCGCCTGGGCCGACGTGCTGTCCCGCCGGCTGCTGCTGTGCCTCGCCCCGCTGGTGGCCGCCGCCGGTTTCGCGCTCTGGGTGCTGCTGCCGTCGTACCCGGCGTTCGCTGTCGGTTTCCTGCTCTGGGGCGCCGGTGGCGCACTGGTCTCCGGTGCGTTGGAGGCGTTGGTCTGGACCGAGCTGGACCGGCTCGGCGCTGTCGATCGGTACGCCCGGGTGCTTGGGCGGGCGCGGACGGCGGGTGTGCTGGGTGTGGTGGTCTCCGGAGTGCTCGCCGGCCCGGTGCTCGCCGTCGGCGGGTACCCGGCGGTCGGGGCGGCCAGCGTGCTCGCCTGCCTGCTCGCCACGATCGTCGCCACCCGCTTGCCGGAACACCGCGCGCCGAGGGCCGTACGCGTTCCGGTCGCCGAGCCGGCGATGGCCTCTCGGCCGGTGGGCGCCGCACCACCCGGGCAGGACGAGCCGGCCACCGTCCCGCCCGCGAGCCCGGACGACGATGGTGAGCTGGGGTGGTGGGACACGCTGCGGGCCGGGGTGTCGCAGGTCCGCACCCGTCCGCCGGTACGGGCCGCCGTGCTGCTGGTGGCAGTGGTCGCCGCCGACTGGGGTGCCCTGGACGAGTACACCCCGCTGCTCGCCCTGGACACCGGCGTCGGGGCGCAGGCAGTACCCCTGCTGCTCCTGCTGCTCTGGGCCGGAGTGACAGTCGGCGGGCTGCTCGCCCCGGCGGGGGAGCGGCTGGGCAGCCGAGGCTACGCCGCGCTGCTGGGGCTGGTCGGTGTCGCGCTGGCCGGCGGTGCCCTGCTGCGGCACCCGGCGGGGTTCGTGCTGCTCGCGGTGGCCTTCGGCGCCGCGCAGTTGGCCACCGTGCTGGCCGACGCGCGGCTCCAGGCCCGGATCACCGGCTCCAGCCGCGCCACAGTCACGTCCCTGGCCGGGATGGCCACCGACGTGCTGATCATCGTGACGTACGCCGGCTACGGTCTGCTCGCCACGGCGGCCGGCAACGCTGTGGCGTTCGCGTTTACCGCCGGGGCGTACCTCGTGGTGGCGCTGGTGCTGCTGACCCGCCGCCGGCGCCGGACGGCCGTGCCGGTCGGCGTGGCCGCGGCTGTGCCGGGTGGCCCGGATTGACCAGGGCCCGGCGTCGGCCTGCTCGGGCCGCCGCCGGGCCGCGCGGTCAGCCGGCCATGTGCAGGAACGACCACTGGTGGCCGTCGAGGTCCCGGAAGCCGCGCATGTACATCGGTCCGTTGGCCATCCCCGGCCCGAGCGACTCCCCGCCGGCGACCGCCGCCTGGTCGACGAGTTCGTCGACCTGCTCCCGGCTCGACGCCGACAGCCCGACGATGACCTCCCGGCTGGTCGCCGTGTCCGTCGTGGCGACCCCGGTGTACGCCTCGAAGCCCGAGCGGAGGTGCAGCACCAGCCGGGTGGTGTCGGAGATGGTGAGCACCGTGCTGTCGCCGTCCGGCACAGCCTGGTCACTGGTGAAGCCGATCGCCCGGTAGAACTCGGTCGCGGTGGTCAGGTCGCGCACCGGCAGGTTGATGAATGTCATGGTCATCGGTGGTCTCCGTCCGTTTCGAGCAGTGCCTTCAGAGCGGCGAGCCGGTCCCGCCAGTACGCCTTCAGCTCCGCGGCCTGCTCGGCTGCGGTCAGCTTCTCGTGCAGGACGTTGACCCGGGCCTTTGACTCGCCGACGGCGTCGATGCCGACGACGATCCTGGTGGGGCCGCCGGCCCAGTCGGCCCGGAAACTGCGTGGCGCGGTGGCGGTGCGGACACGTACCTCGACGTCGGGCAGCCAGCGGGCGCGTGCCGTCTCGTCGGCGAACGCCTCGAACAGTCGCCGCGCCGGCACGGCCACCGTCCGGCTGGCGCTGGCCTCGAAGCCGCCGCCGCGTCGTTGACCCGGCGCGCGCAGGCCGCGTGCCTGCTCGTACCCCACGGTGATGGTCTGCGCCCACCAGCCCGGCACCTCGTGTTCGGTGGCCAGGTGACGGGCGATCCGGGTGTGCGTCCACTCGGTGGCGGACGCGGCGTCGAGCACTGCGAACCACTCGGCCCAGCCGCGGCCGGTCCGGGCGCTGATCAGGTCGTCGGCGATCCGCTCGGTCTGCGCAGCGGCAGCCGTGGCGGTCGGTTCGGTAGGTGCGGGAGGGGACGCGGCGGTGGACGCCGGAGTCGGCTCGATGGTCCGATTGATCAGGTGCCGGCGGGCGGTGGTGTAACTCTCGCCGGTCTTCTCCATCCGGGCCCGGACCCGGGCCTTGAACGATCTCTGGGTGGTCATCACATGCTCCCGGTCAACGGCACGGTCACCGGGACTCACGCTCCCGCCAACCCCGCCGGAGTGGGGCATGTGTCACCACGTCCCGAGGGCTCCAGGCCCCCTTTGCCTCCGCGTTGCCGGCGGCGTGAGCGCCGGGAGGGAGGTGCGGCGCAGGACTACGCCGACGTCACCCTACGCCCAAACAGCCGTCAGGGTTGGTCACCGTCGAGGTAGACCCACCGGCCGTCCTCGCGGACGAACCGGCTGTGTTCGGTCAACGTGCCGGGCCGGCCCCCGTCCCGGTAGTGCGCGTGGAAGGTCACAGTGCCGGCGGTGTCGAGCAGGCCGCCCCGCTCGGTCTCCACGATCTCCAGTCGGGTCCACCGCTGCCCCGGGTCAAGCTCCAGGGAGGCGGGCCGGGTCGAGGAGTGCCAGCTGCGCAGCAGGTAACCGGAGTCGCCGAGGGCGAAGGCGCTGAACCGGGAGCGCATCAACGCCTCGGCCGTCGCCGGGGCATCGCCGCCGTGCGCCGGCGCGCAGCACTCCGCGTACGAGCGGCCGGAACCGCACGGGCACACCCGCCCTGTCGTCGCGTTCGCCCGCCGACGTCCCGCACCCTTACCCACGTCCCCAATCCTGCCGCACCGGCAGGGGCACCGGCCGCTTGGCCACCCGGTCGTCGCCCGACGACTGGCCGCGCAGGTGCCGGACCAGCCAGGGCAGCAGGTGCCGGCGGGTCCAGGCCAGTTCGGCGCCGAACACCTCACCGCGGCGCCGCCGTGGTGCCGGCGGCAACGGCCGCGTCCACGAGTCGTCGAACCCGGGCAGACCCGCCGTGTACGCCAGCGCGGCGGCGATCCGCTCGTGCCCGGCGCTGTTGGCGTGCAGCCGGTCGTCGCTCCACAGCCGGGGATCGGAGGAGACCGGGTGGGCGCCCAGGTCGAGGAGGGTGGCGCCGGTCCGCGCGGTGGCGGCCCGCAGCGCCTCGTTGAGCGCCAGCATGCGACCCCGGAGCGGCCGGGCCAGCGGCATCACGGGCGCCGGATCCGGCATCGTGAACGTCAGCACTGTGGCCCCCTGCTCGACCAGTGCCTGCTGCATCGCCGCGACATCCCCGGCGACCTGGTCCGCGTCGAAGGAGGGGCGCAGCACGTCGTTCATGCCGGCGACCACGGTGGCCAGGTCGGGGGCCAGGTCGAGGGCTGGCTGGAGTTGCTCGGCGCGGATCAACGCGGTGGTCCGGCCCCGGATGGCCAGGTTCGCGTATTCCAGGCCGCCCTGGGAGCGGGCCACCGCCAGCGCGAACCGGTCGGCCCAGCCCCGGTAGCCGCCGGCGCCGTCCGGGTCGTCGAGCCCTTCGGTGGTGCTGTCGCCGATCGCCACGTACCGCTGCCACATCACCCGCGCGAGGTTAGCCCGACCGAAACCACCCCAAGCCCCACACCCCCACTCCTCCGCGATCTTGCACTTTCTGCCCCGGCATAAGGGGCAAGAGGGTTCATATCTACGACACAAACTGCAAGATCGCGCAGGGCTGGGGCTGGGGCGCGGGTGGCTTGGGGTGCGGGGGTTAGAGCCAGCCGGAGCGGCGGAACAGCCGGTACAGGAACAGGGCCGCCGCCGCCATCAGGGTGAGGGCTCCGGCGTAGCCGTAGCGCCAGGCCAGCTCGGGCATGTGGTCGAAGTTCATGCCGTAGATGCCGGCGATGCCGGTCTGGGTGGCCGCGATGGCAGCCCAGGCGGCGATCTTGCGCATGTCGTTGTTCTGCTCGACGGCGAGCTGTGCCAGTCGCGACTGGACGATCGAGGTGAGCAGGTCGTCGTACGCGGCCACCCGGTCCACCGCCCGGCTCAGCCGGCCGTCGACGTCGACGAACCAGCGGTGCAGGACACGCGGCGGGCCGTCGGGGTCGAGCAGCGTCCGCATCGGCGCCTGCAACGGCAGGACCGCCCGCTTGAACTCCACCACCTCCCGTTTGAGCTGGTAGATGTGCTGGATGTCGGCGGTGCGGTCGCGGGCGAACACCGCCTCCTCGACCCGCTCCAGGTCCCGTTCCACGTGCCCGGCCACCTCCAGGTAGGAGTCGACCATGCGGGCGCAGACCGCGTACGCCACCGCCCACGGGCCGGCGGCCAGCAACGCGGGGCGGCGTTCGATGTCGGCGCGGACGCTGCGCAGTGCCCCGGCGGCGCCGTGCCGCACCGTGATGGCGAAGCGGTCACCGAGCAGCACCATGACGTCCCCGGTGTCGATCACCTCGGAGGTGTCGGTCAGCTCGTCGTGCTCCACGTACCCGGCGGTGCGCAGGACCAGCAGCGTGACCGGGCCGTGGCGCTGAACTGTGGGCCGGTGCCCGTCGGCGAGCGCCTGTTCGACTGTCAGTTCGTCGAGGCCGAAGGTCTGCCCGACCGCGGCGAGCACCGCCGGGCCGGGATCGTGCAGTCCCAGCCACACGAAGGCGTCGCGGCCGTGCCGCGCCCGGGCGTACGCGTCGGCGTAGTGCTGTTGACCGGGTTCCCGCCGGCCGTTGACGTAGACGGCGCAGTCGACCACCGCGTCCGGGTTGGTCCGGCGGGGGGTGGGGGAGTCGCCCTCGACCCGTCCGAGCAGTCGCCGGGCCAGGGCGCGTACGCCTCGTCCGGTCCGGTCCCGTACCGGTCGCTGATCCACCGCGTGCCTCCCCGTCGCCGGCGCACCGTCCCGATCAGGGGATGGTGCCACCGCATTCTGCCGAGCGGGTTCCGGCTCCCGACAGCGGGGCGGGCGGCTCGGGCCTGCGGCGTGGCTCAGGCGGTGCGGGTGGCGAAGACGACGACGTTGTCGAGGTAGTTGCCGGTAGCGGCGTCGAACTGGCCGCCGCAAGTGACGAGGCGCAGCCCTGCGGCGTCCGCCGGGCCGTAGACCAGGGTGGTGGGGAAGTGCTCCTTGGGGTACGCCCGGACGTCGTCCACTGTAAACGTGGCGACCCGTGCGTCGGCGCGGGTGACCTGTACCTGCTGCCCGGCGCGGAGCCGACCGAGGTCGAAGAAGACCGCCGGGCCGGACGGCGCGTCGACGTGTCCGACCAGGACCGCGTTGCCGTTCTCGCCGGGGCTGACCCCGTGTCGGTACCAGCCGGCGAGGGTGGGTCGGTCCAGTGGCGGCACCTCCAGCACCCCGGCGGCGTCGGCGCCGACGGGGACGATGTCGGCGCGTACGTCGATGGCGGGGATCTGCACCCGGACCGGCGCGGCGGGTGGCAGCGGCGCCAGGTCCGGTGCGGGGTGGGTGCGGGTCGGCGCGTCGGCCGACGGTCGTGGTGGCCGCTCCGGGTCGGCGGTGAGGCCGACGGTGATCAGCCCGAGCCCGCTGACGCCGAGCAGGGCGACCACTGCCGGTAGGGTCCGCCGCCACCACACGTGTGCACCTCCGTACCGGATCGTCGGGGTGCCCGCACCGGTGTTCCCGGCGCGGGCACCCGTCTCAGGGATGGAACGGTCGCCGATCAGGCGACAGTGGACACCGGACGGCGCCGGCGGATCAGGATCACCGCGCCGGCGAGGGCGGTGCCGAGCAGCGTGCCGCCGGCGGCGAGAGCGCCGGTGTCACGGTTGTCGCCGCCGGAGCCGGCCGGCGCGCCGCCGATCGGGGTGACGGCGAAGGTGGCGGTGCCGGCCGAGCTGCCGTCGCCGCAGGTCGCCGCCACCGTGTACGTGCCCAGGGTGAACCCGGCGGTGAAGAGTTCTGCGCTCAGCCCGCCGCCGGCGGCGGCCGTGGTGGATCGGACGTTCTGGTCGCGGTTGGGGCCGGTGACCCGGAAGATGGCGTCACCCGACTTCGGGTTGCAGGTCGTCGCGGTGAGCACGACGGTCCCACCGACCGGGGTGGTGGCCGGTGACACAGTGGTGTCGGCCAGTGCGGCGCCCGGCAGCAGGAGCGTGCCGAGGCCCACGCCGAGCGCCGCCGAGCAGAGTGCTGTTGAGACCTTCATACGCGTCTTCCCTCACTTTTCGTCCGCTGACTGCGTGGGACGTCGTTCGGGTGGCCAACTCCGTGACTAGCACCGGTGTGCCCAACACTAGGTGGGTTGGGTCCTCGATCAGGTGAAAATGAGAAATCCTCGTTGCCGTCACGTGTCCACCCGAAGGCGGGGAGAGCTGCGGAAAAGCCCGGACGGCCCGACCGGCACCGGTGCTCCGATCGATGTCCATCCGGTCGGGCTGTCGTCGCTGGGCCTATGGCGAGGTATTGCCGACGACGGCGGAAATGCACCACCTGGCCGGCGTGATCCCGCTGCGCGCGGGCGGCCATCTGCTGACGGGAAAAATCCCCGTGCGGCCAGGGCAGACGCTGGTAGGTTCGCTCGCCGTGACACCGAACGTGGGAGCTGGCCTGGGACCAGTGTTCGCCAAACTCTGGGCGGCGAGCACCCTCTCGGCCCTGGGCAGCGGCCTGGCCACCGTCGCCGCGCCGCTCTTCGTCGCGTCGCGTACCGACGACCCGCTCGTGGTCGCCGGGGCGTCCGCCGTGGCGTGGCTGCCGTGGCTGCTCTTCGCCCTGCCCGGCGGGGTGCTGGTGGACCGGATGGACCGGCGCCGCCTGATGATCGTCATCGACCTGGTCCGGGTGGTCGCGCTCGCCGTTCTGGCCACGGCGATCCTCAGCGGCCGAGGCGGGGTGGCGCTGCTGTTCGCGGTGCTGTTCCTGGTGAACACCGGTGAGATCGTGTTCCGCGCGGCGAGCCAGGCCATGGTGCCGGTCGTGGTGCCACGGCACCGCCTGGAGCGTGCCAACGGCTGGCTCAGCGGCGGCGCCACCCTCATGCACAGCATGCTCGCCGGCCCGCTCGGCGGCTTCCTGTTCGCACTCTCGGCGGGCAGCCCGTTCCTGGTCAACGCCGTCACGTACGCCCTCAGCGCCGTGCTGGTGGCGCTGATCGGCGGGGACTTCCGGGCCGCCGTCGGCGACACGCACGTAGGCCGTACCCGCTCGATGGGCGGCGAGATCGTCGAAGGACTGCGGTGGCTGGCCAACCAGCGGCTGCTGCGCACGATGGCCGTGCTGATCGGTCTGCTCAACGTGACCCTCACCGCCGCGCTCGCGGTGCTGGTGCTGCTCGCCGGCGAGCGGCTGGGACTCTCCTCCGTCGGCTACGGCCTGCTCTTCACCTGCATGGCCACCGGAGGGGTGCTCGGCGCCCTCCTCGGCGACCGGATCATCGCCCGGATCAGCGCCACCTGGACGATCCGGATCGGCCTGCTCGTCGAGGCGGGGCTGCACCTGGCGTTGGCGGCGTCCCGCAACACCATCGTGGTCGGGTTCGCGCTGTTCGCCTTCGGCGTGCACGGCGGGCTGTGGAACATCGTGGCGAACTCACTGCGCCAACGACTCACCCCACCGAACCTGCAGGGCCGGGTGGCCAGCACGAACCTCTTCGTGGCAGCGGGCGGCAACTGCGTGGGCGCACTGCTGGGCGGGCTGCTCGCCGCCCGATTCGGCATCACCGCGCCGTACTGGGTCGGGTTGGTGGTGGCGATCGGCGTCTCCGCCGCCACCTGGCGGGTCTTCAACCGCGCCGCGGTCGCGCGCGCGTTCGCCGACCCGCCCCCGGTCGAGTCGCCCGCCCCGGTGGCCTGAACGCCGTTGCGGCCCATCCGGTGGTGTCAGGCGGTCGTGTGGCAGCGTGGTGGGGGTGACCGACTCCGCGCCGCTCGACGTCGACCTCGCGCTGCTCGGTGGCGGCGGCGCCGCGTCGTTGCTGCTCGCCGCACTGGACCGACACGGCGTCCGGGATCTGCGGGTCGCCATCGTCGACCCGGTGCGCCGGCGCGGTCAGGACCGCACCTGGGCGTTCTGGGGCCACCCCGACAGCGACCTGGACCCGCTGCTCAGCGCGAGCTGGCAGCAGGTCGAGGTGGCGACGACGGCGCGACGCCGCGTCCTGGACCTCACCCCGCTGCGGTACGCCATGCTCCGCTCCGGCCCGGTCTACGACCGGGCTGCCGAGGCCGAGCGTCGCCTCGACGCCACCCGGATCGTCGCGCCCGCCGAGACGGTGCGCGACGACGGCGACCGGGTGCTGGTGCGCACCGGCGACGGGCGCAGCGTACGGGCCGGCTGGGTGCTCGACTCCCGTCCCCGCCCGCCGGCGCGAGCGGGGCGAACGACCTGGTTGCAGCATTTCCGGGGATGGTGGCTGGAGGCCGCCCGGCCGGTGTTCGACCCGACGCGTGCGGTGCTGATGGACTTCCGTACCCCGCAGCCGCCCCAGGGCGTCTCCTTCGGGTACGTGCTGCCGGTCAGCGACCGCTACGCCCTGGTCGAGTACACCGAGTTCTCGCCGGACCTGCTCACCGACGCCGGGTACGACGCGGCGCTGGCCGGCTACCGGGATCTGCTCGGGCTGAATCCGACCGGGCTGCGGGTTCGCGAGGTGGAGAACGGGGTGATCCCGATGACCGACGCGCCGTTCCCGGCCCGTCCCACCCCCCGCGTGGTCCGGCTCGGCACTGCCGGGGGCGCGACCCGCCCCTCCACCGGCTTCACCTTCTCCGCCATGTACCGCCAGGCCGACCAGGTGGCCCGCGCCCTCGCCGCGGGCCGCGCGCCGGTGCCAGCGCCGGCGTATCCGCGCCGGCACCGCTGGATGGACGCGGTGGCGCTGCGCGCGCTGGACCGGGGCGGGGTGGGCGGTCCCGAGTTCTTCGACCGGCTCTTCGACAGCAACCCGGCCGAGCGGGTGCTGCGCTTCCTCGACGGCGGCACCACCCCCGCCGAGGAGGTCGCGATCATGAATTCGACCCGGCTGCTGCCGATGATCGCCGCGACCGCCGGTGACGCCGTGCACCGGGTCCGCGACCGGCTGCGTCCCACCCGGCCCGCGCCGGCCATCCCACCCGCTGTGGTGGGAGACCCACCGGGCTCCGCGTCGACGGCTCGGCGCGGCGGCCCCCCGAGCGGGGAGGACGACGTGCGCGCCCGGTAGGTTGCCGGGCATGGTGGACGCGGCGGCCGGCAGGGGCGTGCAGATCTGGACCGACGGGGCGTGCAGTGGCAACCCCGGTCCGGGTGGTTGGGGTGCGCTGCTGCGCTACGGCGATCACGAGCGGGAGCTGTGCGGCGGCGAGGCCACGCCCACCACCAACAACCGGATGGAGCTGATGGCGGCCATCCAGGCGTTGGAGAGCCTGAACCGGCCGGTCACCGTGGAGCTGCACACCGACAGCACGTACGTGCGTAATGGCATCACCAGTTGGCTGGCGTCGTGGAAGCGCAACGGTTGGCGGACCGCCGCGAAGCAGCCGGTGAAGAACGCTGACCTGTGGCAGCGGCTGGAGGCGGCCTGCGAACGGCACGAGGTCACCTGGCTGTGGGTCAAGGGGCACAACGGGCACCCGGAGAACGAGCGGGCCGACGGGCTCGCCAACAAGGGCATGACCGAGGCACGGGCCGCGCTGACCAGCCGCTGAGCCTGGGTCAGCGGGTCGCGTCGGGGTGCCCCGGCATGCTCGACCCGCCGCCGCTGCTGCCCGAGGAACCGCCAGCGACGCCCGAGTTGTCGGGCTCGGTCACGATGTCCGGCCGGACGTCGGTGTCCGCTGGTGCGGGGACCTCGGTGTCCGTCTCGACCTGTACCAGTGGCACCTGGCCGGCCTCGTCCTCGCTGTGCTGCGGGTCGCCCGGCAGCTCACCGTCGCGCTTTCGGTAGCCCACGCCGTGCCCCCCGTCGATGCCGATTCGCGTCGGCGCTGGCTACCCGGCGTCGTCAGGGCCGAAACCTCGCGGTCAGCGCCGTCGGCCCCGAGAGGCGGGTGCGGGAGACCGGGACGGCTGACGGACCGGGGTGAGCGGCAGCGCCGTCCAGTGCGCCGGCCGGGTGAGCGTCTCCGGCAGCCCGGTGTGGGTGTCACCCCGGGCGGCGTCCAGCTGGGTCTGGTGCAGGAAAAGCGTGCGCCGCAGGTCCGCGCCCCGCAGGTCGGCGCCGCGCAGGTCCGCGCCGGTGACGTCGGCCAGGCCGAGGTCCACCCCGCGCAGGTCGGCGCCGATGAGCAGCGCCCCGCGCAGGTTGGCCCGGCGGAGGTCGACGCGGCGCAGGTCCACCCCGAGCAGGTGCGCGCCCCGACGGTCGGCGCCGCCGGGGGCGCGGGCCACGTCGCTGGCCCGGGACAGCAGCGGGTTGACCCGGTTCCGTTGGTCGGCGACGTCCACCGCGCGAAGGTGCGCCGGGTCACCCTCGGTGAGCGTCAGCGTCTCGGCGCGGGCCAGTTCCAGCTCGGCGCGCAGGTCGGCCGGCGGGCGCAGCGCCACCGCCTCGGTGAGGTACCAGAGCAGTTCGTGCAGCGGTCGCAGCACCGCGAACGCCTCGGCCATCGCCGGCAACGTCTCCGGCGCGTCCCGCCAGTCCCGCCCGCCGAAGGTCACCTGGGCGACCTGCTGCCCGGCGCCGAAGCAGTCGAACACCGTGCAGCCGGGAAAACCCCGCTGGCGCAGCTCGGTGTGGATGCCGCAGCGGTGGTCGGGGCGCAGGTTGGGGCAGGGCGAGCCGGCCGGCTTGTCGATGGCGAAGTCCGCCGACGCGGCGAAGGCGGGCACCACGCAGCACAGCCCGAAGCAGCGTCCGCAGTCGGCGCGCAGCTGCGCCGCCCCGGACGGCGGTGCGGTGCGGTGCGACACGCGACGGTCCTCCTGGCGATCAGGGTTGGGCCACCATTGTTTCCCGTGCCGAGCCGACCGGGTAGGTCGGGGGTCACCGTGCGTGCGTGTCGTCGGCCGTCGCGGGCCGGGGCGCCGGGGTACGGGCATCGCCCGGCGGCGGCACCAGTCGGCGGACGTCCCGCTCGCCGTCGCCGTGCCCGTACTTCTGGTCGAAGTGCCGTTTCACCACTGCGACCGGGGTGCGGTCCCCGTCGGCGGGCTCGGCCAGCGCGAACACGCCGGGAGCCGCCCCGGGCGCGCGGGGCGGCAGCACGGCTCGCACGGTCAGTGGCCCGGTGACCCGGAACCCCCGGCAGTCGACGTAGTGCTGCCCGTCCACAGTCACGTACGGCACGCGTACCTCGACCACGTCCGACTCGTCGTGGCGCAGCGTGACCGTCACCGACCAGTACCGCTCCAGGTCGAGGGTGGCCTGCTCGTGCTCCCACAGCTCCTCGAACCGGGCGTGCACGAACCCGCCCCACGGGCTGTCCATGTCCACCTCGAGCTGCGGCACGTTGAACGACAGCTTCCCGATCGGGAAGAATGAGATCAGCGCCCGCCCGTCCCATTGGTAGAGCTGGATCGACGGGGACGCGTCGTAGAGCCGGACCTGTAGGCGGTGGCGTAGCCGCGCGTCGAGCGCCTCGGCGAACGCGGCCAGGTGGCGCAGGTTGGTGCGGATCTGCCGGGGCACGTCCACCCGTTGCCGTTCCAGCTCCTCGGAGCGTTGCTGCGCGGCGGTGCAGTCGGGGTCGAGCAGGAGCAACTGCACCTGGGCGCCGTTGGCGAGCGCCGCTCGCACCGCGCTCAGGGTGTCCTCCCGGTGCCGTTGTTCCAGCAGGATCGTCCAGGTGTCGAGGATGCGCACCCGACGACCGGAGCGGTGCAGCCGCGTCACGAACGCCTGTTGGTCGAAGCTGAGGTGCTCCTGCACCCGCGCCTTGCGGGCCTCTTCGAACAACGGGTCGAAGATGACGTACGAGATGGCGGCGAGGACCACGCTGGCCCCGAGGTTGAGCAGCAGGTCGCTGAGGAAACCGGTGCTGCGCCAGGCCGCCAGCAACATGACGACGGCGATCGCGAAGAGTGCCCCACCGACGACGAAGGCCCGTCGTTGCCGCCCGCGCCGACCAGCCCACCCGGGCATCCGGTCCCCTTCCGCCGTCGGTCGGCCCCACCGCCGCTTGCTGATCACCGGAGTTCGGAGGATACGTGCCCGCTTTGCCGGTCGCTGTCCCGTTCTCCGAGCGGCCGGTTCGCCGTTGCGACCCGGTCCACCGCTCATAGGGTGACGGTAACGGAGTCGTGCGACCACGGAGGGTGGCGGGGTGGACGAGAGTGAACGCGAGCAGGCGCTTCTCACCGTCCTGACCACCGAGCACTACGCGTTGCAGACGTCCCGCGCCGGCACCATCGCCGAGGCCACCGGCCGCGCCACCATCTTCCTGTCCGTCCTGTCGGCGGCGCTGATCGGCCTCGGCTTCGTCGCGAGCAACGACAAGCTGGTCCGGCCGTACCTGGCGGCGGTGCTGCCGACGCTGGTCATCATCGGGGTGCTGACGTTCCTGCGGCTGGTGGAGACCACCGTGGAGAACTCGTTGGACCTGCGGCGGATCCAACGCATCCGGGCCTACTACCAACACAATCTCGCTGGCGAGCACGACTTCTTCGCCGACGCGGTGGTGGCCGACGACGCCATGAGCACGGCCTGGAACCTGGTTGGCACGCGCCCGGGCCGGTGGGAATTCATGTTGACCACTGCCGCACTCGTGGGCGCGGTCAACGCCGTGCTGAGCGGGCTCGGCATCGCCCTGGTGGCCACTACCGTCGGGGCCGGGGGCGCGTTGACGGTAGTGGTCGGGGTGCTGGTCGCGGTGGTGGCGTTCGGTGTGCAGTTCGCGTACATCGTCCGGGCGTCGGCCGCGCCGATGCGCTGACGACGCCCGCCGGTGCCGCTCAGACCGATCGCCAGTCGTCGTTCGTCCACGCAGTGGCCTGGGGACCCATCAGCGACAAGCCCCCGTCGACCGGCCAGGACGCGCCGGTGACGTAGCTGGCGGCGGGGGAGGCGAGTAGCGCGACCACGGCGGCCACCTCCCGGGCGTCGCCGGGCCGTCCCAGCGGCACGCCGGGCCGTTCCTGGGTGAACGGGTCGACATCCTCCTGACCGGTCATCGGCGTGGCAATCTCGCCCGGGGCGACGGCGTTGACGGTGATCCCGTCGGCGGCCAACTCCTGGGCCATCACCCGGGTCAGCAGCCCGAGCCCGCCCTTCGCGGCGCAGTACGCGGCGGAGCCCACACGGGGCGCGTGCTCGTGCACGCTGGTGATGTTGATGATCCGCCCGCCGGCGCCGGTGGCCCGCATCCGTCGCGCGGCCCGCTGGGCGCAGAGGAAGGGCGCGTCCAGGTCGACGGCGAGCACCTCGCGCCACTGCTCCCACCCGGTGTCGACGAACGGCGCCGAGGCCCCGATGCCGGCGTTGTTGACCAGCACCCCGATGCCGCCCAGCCGGTCGGCCAGCTCGTCCACCACCACCGCCGCGTCCGGCAGCCGGGTCAGGTCCACCTCGGCGACCTCGCAGCGCCGCCCCGTCGCGCGGACCTCGGTAGCCGTCCGCTCCGCGCCGTCGGGGTCGCCGTACCAGGTGATGCCTATCTCGAAGCCGGCCTTGGCCAGCGCCACCGCGCAGGCCTTGCCGATGCCGGAGTCCGCGCCGGTGACGACGGCGATCCTGGGGTAATTCTCGTATCGCTGTGGCATGCTGCCGCACTACCCCGGCAGGGCCGGCCCAACCGCCACGGAAACCACTACCGATGTGCCGACGGGTACCGTCGCCTGATGCGGATCACCCGGTTCACGCACGCCTGTGTGCGCGTCGAGCACGACGGCGGCGTGCTGGTCGTCGACCCGGGGACGTGGAGCGAGCCGCAGGCCCTCCTCGGCGCGGACGCCGTCCTGGTCACCCACGAACACGCCGACCACATAGACGTGTTGCGGCTCGCCGGTCTCGGTGTCCCCGTGTACGCGCCGGAGGGCGCCCGACTGCCAGATCTCGCCCCGCTGCCGGTGACCCGGGTCCGTGCGGGGCAGCGGTTCACGGCGGCCGGCATCGCGGTCAGCGCGCACGGCGGCCGGCATGCCGCGATCCACGAGGGGCAGCCCGACTGCCCGAACCTCGGCTACCTGATCGGCGACGAGCTCTACCACCCGGGCGACGCCCTGCACGTGCCGGACGAGGCGGTGCGCACCCTGCTCGTCCCGGCGCAGGGGTCCTGGCTGCGCCTCGACGAGGCGATCCGGTTCGCCGGCGCCGTGGGCGCGACGGCGGCGTACCCGATCCACGACGCGCAGCTCAACGACCGCGGCCTGGCCAGTGTCGCGGGCTGGTTTGCCGAGACGATCCCCGGCTACCGTCACCTGCTACCCGGCGACACCGCCTGACCATCTGCCGTCGGGACGCGGAAACGGGGCGCGGCGGCGGTGAGCACCGCGGCGGCCGTCGGGGCGGACCACCCGTCGGTCAGCGCCGTCACGAGGTCGGCGACCAGCCGGGTCACCGCCGGCTCGCCACCCGGGTGCAGCGCCTCGGCGACGATCAGCACCGACGAGGTACCCGACCGTACGGCCGACCAGCCGCTCTGCCGGTTGGTCCACCGTCGGGCGTGTGCCCGCCCGGCGGAGTCGACGAAGGTCACCTCGCCCGGCTCGGGATGCTCGGTGGCGCCAGCGAAACTCAGGTACTCCTCGTCGCCCTGTGCCGGCCGGACCACCAGGTCGCCGTCGACCCGGTCCAGGTCGAGCACCGCGACCGGGATGGCGTACGCGGCCGAGATGGCGTTGCAGAGGTCGACGAGCGGGTGCACCAGGGGCAGCTCGCCGTCCAGGCGCAGGCGACGCAGCAGCGCCTCGGCCGCGCACCGGTACCTGGTGGGCCGCAACCCCATCGCCGCGTACGCCCGCCGCCACGCCTGGATCTCCGGGAACCCGCTCTCGGCCCCGCCGGCCAACCGCCGTCGCGCGTCGGCGAGATGGTCGGCCGTGCGTGCCGTCACGTCGGCGGTGGCGGTGATCCCGACGGCCCGCACCACGCCGGCGACCAGGTCGGGGTACGCCTCGCGAAGCTGTGGCGCATGTTCGAACTGCACTGTGGTCCTATCGTTCGGTGAGGGCGAGGGTCACGCCGAGCGCGACGAAAGTGCCGGCGGCGGATCGGCGCAGCCAGTCGGTGACCCGGGGTCGGGTCAGCACCCGGTCGCGTACCTTGGCCGCGAAGATGCCGTAGCCGCTGAACACCACGAAGGTGAGCAGCATGAACACCGCGCCGCAGCCGAGCATCGCCCGGGTCGAGCCCGGCGCTGTGGTGTCCACGAACTGCGGCAGGAACGCGACGAAGAACATCGTCGGCTTCGGGTTGAGCAGGTTGACCAGCACCCCGGAGACGATCACCCGGATCGCCGAGCGGGGTGGGGCGTCGGTGGTCACCGCGAAGGCGTCACGGTCCCGTGCCATGGACCAGGCCAGGTAGAGCAGGTAGCCGACGCCGAGGTAGCGGACGGTCTCGAACGCCACGGCGCTGGTCTGCATCAGCGCGGCCAGCCCGGTCATCGCGGCCAGCAGGTGTGGCAACGTGCCCAGCGTGCAGGCGAACGCGGCCAGCACGCCGGCCCGCGCACCCCGCGACAGGCCGGCGGAGAGCGTGAAGATCACCCCGGTGCCGGGGGTGACCACCACGATCAGCGTGGTGATCAGGAACGGGATGGTCACGATCGTCCTCCGGCGGAGTTGACAGGTCTGGCTCCTGCTCACTCTGCTGCCACAATGGTCTGATGGGCAGAGCCAAAGTGACCGCGTCCGAGGGGTCCATATCGGCCGGGTCCGACTTCCTGCACCTGACCGTCACCGACGCGGCGCCGGGCGGGCGCGCCGACTGGCTGACCGACCGGCTGCGGCAGGCCATCGCCGAGGGGCGGGTTCCGGTCGGTGACCGGCTGCCCCCGACCCGGGTGCTCGCCGCCGACCTCGGTGTCTCCCGGGGCGTGGTCACCGAGGCGTACCAGCGCCTGACCGAGGAGGGGCACATCGCCGGTCGGGGCCGCGCCGGCACTGTGGTCGTCGCCGCGCCGGCCGCGCCCACACCCACAGCGGCCGCCGCGCCGGCACCGGCCGCTACCTTCCCGCCGGCACCGGGCACCGACATCTTCGACGCGGTACGCGCGGCGCACGCGAGCATCGACCTGACGCCCGGCGTACCCGACCTGGCCGCCTTTCCCCGCGCGGACTGGCTGCGCGCCGAACGGAGCGTGCTACGCAGCGTCGCCGCGGCCGACCTCGGCTACGGCGACCCCTGTGGCACGCCCGCGCTGCGACAGGCCGTCGCCGCCTGGCTGGCCCGCAACCGCGGCATCAGCGTCGACCCCGCCGAGGTGATCATCGTGGCCGGCGTCTCCCAGGCGCTCGGGCTGCTCGCCCAGGCGTTCACCGCCGCCGGCGTCGACCGGATCGCCGTCGAGGACCCGGGATCGCTCGGGGTGCGCCAGCACCTGAACAACTGGCGGATGGACACCCCGCCGATCAGCGTCGACGACGCCGGGCTGCGGGTCGACGAGTTGACCGCCAGCGGCGTACCGGCCGTGATGCTCACCCCCGCGCACCAGTTCCCGACCGGCGTGGTGCTCGACGGTGACCGCCGCCGCCAGCTCGTCGCCTGGGCGCGGGCCGGCGGTCTGATCATCGAGGACGACTACGACGCCGAGCACCGCTACGACCGTCCTCCGGTGCCGGCGCTGCGTGGTCTGCTGCCCGAGCAGGTCTGCTACGCCGGCAGCGTCTCCAAACTGCTCGCCCCCGCCCTGCGGGTCGGTTGGCTGCTCGTTCCGGCGCGGCTGCGCGAGGCCGTGGTGGCCGCCAAGCGCAACGCCGACCTGGGCAACGCCGTGCTCCCGCAACTGGTGCTGGCGGAGTTGATGACCTCCGGCGCCTTCGAGCGGCATCTACGGCTGCTGCGGCGGCGACACATCCGCCGGCGGGACGCCATGATCGCCGCGCTGGCCCGCGCGTTGCCGTCGGCGACGGTGCACGGTGCCGCCGCCGGCCTGCACCTGATGATCACGCTGGACGACGCCGTGGTCGACACCGAGCTGGCGGCGGCGACGCTGGCGCGCGGAGTGAAGGTGCAACCGCTGTCCTGGCACTGCCAGCGGCCGTACCGGCCCGGCCTGGTGCTTGGCTACGCGGCCCGTACACCCACCGAGATCGAGGACGGCGTCGCCGCTGTCGCCGCCGCGCTCGGCTCTGGCTGAGGACCGTCCGTGCTCCCCGGCGTATCCTTCGCCCGTGGGACTGCGGTTCGAGACGCGCGGGTCCGACTCTCCTTGGGTCGACACCGTGTGGACCTGCACGAGCGAGCAGGTCACCACGATGACGTCAGTGGCAGGGGTGCGGTGGGGCCTGGTGTTCTGGGAGCAGGCTGGCCGGACGTACGCGAGCATCACCGGCCCCGAGACCCGGACCGGCACGGCGCCGGTGCCGGAGGGCGCGACCTTCATCGGCATCGAGTTCGCGGTGGGCACCTCGCTGCGGGCCGTGCCCACCCCGACGCTTGTCGACGGCGGCATCGAGCTCCCCGACACCACGCGTCGGACGTTCCGGCTGGACGGCACGCGCTGGGAGACGCCCGGCCCCGACGACGCCGAGGCCCTGGTCGACAGCCTCGTGCGGGCCGGGACCGTGGTCTGTGACCCGCTCGTCGCCGAGCTGCTGCGGGGCCACCGTCCGGCCGTCTCGGGGCGTACCGTCGAACGGCGGTTCCGCGCCGCGACCGGGCTGACGCGCGGCGCGGTCCGACAGATCGAGCGGGCCCGCGCGGCGGCGGAGCTGCTGGCTACCGGCGACCCGGCCGCCGACGTGGTCGCCAAGCTCGACTACTTCGACGAGCCGCACCTGGCCCGGGCACTGCGCTCCTACCTCGGACGCACCGTCCGGCAGCTGCGCGAGGCACCGGCGGCGCCATCGCCCTCGATCTGGATCAGCGCCTGACGTCGTAGACCACCTTGAGGATCCCGTTCGAGTAGGTCTCCGACTCCCGCAGCGTCAGCATGTGCTTGTCGCGGTCGGCCCGGCCGAACAGGCTCTTGCCGGCACCGAGCAGCACGGGGAAGACGAGCAGGTTGTACTGGTCGATGAGCCCCTCATCGGACAGCCGCCGGGCCAGCTCCGCGCTCCCGTGGATGAAGATCGCGCCGCCCTCGCCCTGCTTGAGCGCGGCGACGTCCCCGGTCGAGCGCAGAATCGTCGTCGGCCCCCACCCGTCGACGAGCGCGTCGTCGGACAGCGTGCTCGACACCACGTACTTGGGCAGCTCCTTGTAACCGGCGTGGTCCTCCGAACCGGGCCAGACCGGCGCGAACGCCTCGTAGCTGCGACGGCCGAACATCAACGCCGTCGTGTCGACGAGCTCCTCGCCCTTGAGCGACCAGGCCTCCGGGACGAACTCGAGGTCCTTGAACACCCAACCGCCGCTGCGGTGCTCCTCACCCGGCCCGCCGCCGGGCGAGTCCACGACGCCGTCGAGCGACATGAAACCGGTGTAGACCAGGTCGCGCATTGTGGTGTCTCCTCATGCTCGGAAGCGGGCTGCCGGGTCCACGCTAGATCGCTGTCGCGCCGTTGTCTTGGACGGAAACGACAGCGGGTGGTGCCCTGATCGGGCCCCGGGCCGACCGGGCGGAAGGGCAAGCTCAACCCAGGAACAGCTGGACGAGGACCAGCCCGGCGAGCAGCGCCGGCCCCCGTGACCCCTGACGCATCAGGTCGACCGGAATCATCCCGAACGGCGTGTTGACCGTCGCGCCGCCGTAGTTGATCGGCGGGCGGGTGCCGGCCCGGAACGCGGCGGCCACCACCCCCAGCGCCAGCGTCGGCGCCAGCCAGGCCGGCCCCGGATCGACGGACGGCAGGGTCAGCAACCACCACAGGCCCGCACCGACGGCCGGCACCACCACGTGAATCCCGCGCAGCAGGTTGTCGCTGCCACCGAGCGCCCGGCGCAGCCCGGGAGACCGGCTGACCGACCGCAGACCACCGGTCAGCCGGTTGGCGGCGAGGTACGCGAACACCACCTGGGCGGCCCCGGCCAACCCGGGCAGGGCGAGCGCGGCAGCGTACTGCACCCCGATCAGCGCCACCCAGATCAGCACGGCGCTCGGGTGGCGGCGCAACCGGCGTACGTCGGCCTGGAGCAGCGCCCACCAGCCGGGGCCGGGCCGGAACCGGCGGCTGTGAACCCGCCCGATCCGGCGCCAGCGGCGGCTCTCCACCAGGCCGGCGAGCAGGCTCGGGTCCAGCAGGATCGTGGCCGTGGCGGCGGCGTTGGCGAACTGCGCGCCGGTGGTCAGGGTGGCCCGGTCGACCCGGGGCAGCGCGCGTACCGCGAGGATCACGCCCAGGCCCGCGAGGGGCAACGCGGCGGCGAACACAGCGACGGTCGGCGTTGTCGCCGGCCGGGGCAGCCCGTCTCCGAGGCGACCGACGAGCACCACCAGGGCGGTGATCACGGCAGCCGCCACCATCGGCACCGCCCCGACCAGTGTCGGCCAGCGTCGCCCCGAACGGCTGCCCTGGGCGACGACGCTGAGCGCCAGCGCGGCCGTGCCCCAGCCCGCGCCGGCCGCCGCCGCCCAGCCCAGGGCGGACGGTTCGGTGACCCCACCGAGCGCCGCCACTGCCACTCCGAGCGCCGCGGTGCCGGCCGCCGCGCCCACCAGCAACAGGACGAAGCGCGGCGCCAGCCAGGCCCGCCGGTCGATGGGCGCGCTCGTCGCCCAGCTCTGCGTCGCCGGGGTGACCAGCAGCGGGCCGAGCGCGCGCAGACCGCGCCAGGCGAGCCCCGCGCCGGCCAGCAGCGCGGCGACCGCCAGCCACCACCGCACGCCCGGCTCGGCCTGCCCCACAGTGGGGGAGTCCAGCAGGTCGCGGCTGGCGCTGATCGCGAACCAGCCGTACATACCCACGAACAGGACCATGACGTACGCGTCGCCGAGCACGTCGCCGAGGGAATGGTCGTGGTGCCGGCTGCGGGCCTTGCGCAGGTGCGTCCGTACCTGTCGGGCGGTCGGCACCCCGGCCGGCGTGTCGGCGATCGTGGCCGGCGCGGCGGTCACTTGCCGATCTCGATGCGCTCGTCGACCACCGCGTCGATCAGCTCCGGATCGTGCGAGGCCAGCAGCACGGCAGTGCCCGCCGCCCGTTCCCGGAGCAGTCGGTCGGCGAGCCACTGTCGCCCGCGGACGTCCAGCCGCTGCTCGGGCTCGTCCAGGACCAGCACCCGGCGTGGCCGGACGAAACAGGACGCCAGCGCCAGCCGGCGGCGTTGCCCGCTGGACAGCGTCACCGGCAGTTGGTCGCGGGCCGGCTCCAGGCCCAGCTCGGCGAGGACCTCCTCGACCGGCTCGGCGTCACCCCCGTGGGCGTACGCGACCAACTCCAGGTGCTCGACCACCGACAGGTCAGGGAAGAAGTCGATGTCGTCCAGGGCGGCCGCCACCAGCGCTCGCACCTGAGGATCGGTCTCGTCGGCCCGGCGGCCCTGCACCAGCACCTCACCCGCGTCCGGCCGGTCGGCGCCCACGACACAGCGCAGCAGTGTGGTCTTGCCGCTGCCGTTGGGGCCCAGGACCACAGCGATCCGGCCCGCCGGGAGCGTGAAGCTCACCTCGTCGAGCACGACCAGGTTGCCGAAGTTGCGACTGAGTCCCCGTACCGAGAGCGCGTCCACGATCACAGAGTCTCCCAGAGCCCTGCCACCGACCAACCCGAGCGACCTACGTCACTCGGCTGTCAGCGTCGTCCTCCAGTCGGCTGTCGGCGGCGGCCAACCCCCGGGCGTCGGCGACCTCCTCGGCCACCGCCGCCGCGTCCGCCCAGTGCCGCCGCGCGTCGGCCCGGTCGCCCAGTGCGGCGCAGGCATCACCCAGGTAGAGCAGGGTGCGCGCCAGCCCGGCGGTCGGCTGCGTCTCCTCGCGCAGCCGGCGGCTCTCGGCCAGCAGCTCGTACGCCGTCCGCGCCTGCCCCGGGGTGCTGCTCAGCAGCGTCGCCCCGGCGTTGAGCAGCGCCGTCGCCCGGCTGGTCGGGTCGTTGACCGACTCGTACTCGCGCAGTGCGGCCCGCCACGCCTGGGCGGCGTCCAGGTGCTCACCGAGCGCCGCGTGCACCAGCACCAGGTTGGTCAGCGCCGCCGCGTACCCGCGCGCGTCGCCCACCGACCGGAACGTGTTGGCCGCCCGCACCAGGTGGTGGTGCGCGGTGTCCGGTTCGCCCCGGGCCAGCTGGGCCGCGCCCAGACCCAGCTCGGTGAGGGCGTGCCCGGCCCGGTCGGCGCCGGAGCGGTGTCGGCGGGACATCTCCAGGTGCTCCACCGCGTCGTCGAGCTGCCCCAGGTCGAGCAGGGCCAGGCCGAGGTTCATCCGCGCCTGGGCGTTGCCCCGCCGCCCCCGCTCGTTGACCGCGAGGGTGAGCGCGGCCGCCGCCCCCTGCGGGTCGTGCCGGCGTCGACGTAGCACCCCCAGCTCGTTGTGCGCCCACCCGGCGATCTCCGGGCGGTCGTCGGCGGTCGGGGTGGCCAGCACGGTGCGGCAGACCTGCTCCCACTCGTCGAGCCGATCGGCGTACGCCAGCCACCCGCACAGCGCCACGGCCAGCCGGAACCACCACCGGCGGACCCGGCGGGGCAGCGTCTCCTTCGCGCCGGCCGGCACCCGCACGACCGCCAGCAGCAGCTCCTGGTGCAGGTCGAACCAGCCGTACGGGTCGTCGTCCAGCGGCAGCGACCACTCCCGGTCGAGTGGGGAGCCGAGCACCGCCAGGTTGGCCGCGTGCCGTTCGGCCCGGCGGGCCAGGTGCCGGGTCAGCCGGGCCTGCGCGGCGACCCGGGCCCGGGCCGGATCCGCGTCCCGCAGGTGCAGTCGGGCGCTGCCGGCCAGCAGGGGGCGGATCTCGTACCGGTCGCCGGGTGCGCCGACCACGAACGCGGCGGCGGCCAACCGGTCGAGCAGTGCGGTCACCAGCTCGGGGTGCCGGCCGGCCAGCGCGGCGATGGTGGGCCGGTCCACCGGGGCGGGGACCAGCGACATCAGCCGGTACAACCGGCGGGCCTGGCGGGGCAACACCCGGTACGCGATGTCCCGTTCGGTGACCAGGCGGGCCGCCGGTGAGACGGCGAGCCGCTGGTGCGGTGGTGTCTGCACCGCGCGGCGCAGCGCGTCGAGCACGTCGGAGTGTCGCCAGCCGTGTTGAGCGGTGCGGTAACCGAGCGCGCGGACGGTACGCGGTTGTCGCCCGCACAGGTCGACGATCTCGCGTACCGCCGGGTCGGTGCGCGGGTCGGCGCGACGGACCCGGGCGGCGGGCGCGGCCCCGCCCGCCGTCGCGAACAGCTCCACCGCCTCGGACGTGCCCGGTTCGGCGATCCAGTGCGCGACCACACCCTCCAGACCGACCAGCGCCGGACCGCCGGCGAGCAGCAGGCGGCAGGTGCGCGCGGTCGGCGGCAACAGCGGCCGGACCTGGTCGGGACGGTCGACGTTGTCCAGTACCAGCAGGATCTTGCGACCGTCGAGCTGACCGCGCAGCGCGTCGGCGGCGGAGGCGAGCGCGTCCGGACGGCCGGAGGTCGGCGGGGCGGTGCCCAGGATCCGGGCCAGCGCGGTGAGCACCTGCCGGGCCGAGCGGGGGCGGCCGCGCCGCCGCAGGTCCAGGTAGTACTGCCCGTCGGGGAAGTCATCCCGGCATTGGTTGGCGGCCTGTACCGCGCACGCGGAGGTGCCCACCGCGCGTCGGCCCAGGACCGCCACCGCGTGCTCCCGGGTGAGCAGACCGACGAGCGCGTCGACGTGCTCGTCGCGACCTGTGAACTCGGCCGTGTAGGGCAGGGTGGGCGCCCCGGTGGCCGGGGTGGTGAGCACCTCCGTCGGCTCGGGGCCGACCTCCCGGCCGGCCCGGCGGCGGCGCACCTCGTACACGACGTAACCCACCACGCCGCTGGAGGCCAGGACGATGGTCACCGGCCCGAGCACGCTGGCCGCCAGCTCGGAGAGGAGATTGCCAGCCAGGTTGCTGGCCACGTTGGCGAGGATGCTGCCGACCACGCCGCCGATCGCGATCAGCGCCGGCCAGCGCGAGCCGCCGCGCGAACCACCCGGCCCGGTCACCGCACGCCCCCGGAGACGAGCCCGGCGACCAGGTGCCGCCGCGAGAGGACCACCAGCACCACCGGCAGCACCGAGGCGAGCACCGAGCTGGCGGCCAGCGCGCCACTGTTGCTCACGAAACTGCGGGTCTGCTCGGCCAGGAACGGCCCGAGCGGCGACGACCCCGGCCCACCGAACAACCGCCCCACCACCAGGTCGTTCCAGACCTGGACGAACTCCAGCACGGAGACCGCCACCACCGCCGACAGGTTGTGCCGGGCCAACCGGCGCAGGGTGTGCCACCACCGGCGCCCGCCCAGCCGCGCGTCGCGGACCTGCTCGACTGGCAGGTCGGCGAACGCGTTGCGCAGCACCAGCACCGCGAACGGCACGCCCAGCGCGATGTGCACCAGGGCCAGGCCCTGGGCCGTGCCGGAGGAGAGCACCAGGCCCAGCACCTCGTTGACCGGCCCGGCGATGACCTGGATCGGCACGACGCTGGCCGCCAGCAGCAGCAGCCCGGTGGCCTGCGCGGCAGGCCCGGTCAACCAGGCCAACGGGTACGCGGCCAGCAGCGCGACCACCAGCACCGTGGCGGTCACCGCGGTGGCCAACAGCAGGGTGAAGCCCAGCGTGCGCCACAGCTCGGTGCCGGTGACCAGATTGCGGTAGGACTCGGCATTCGGCGGTGCCGACCACCAACCGCGCGCGGCGGCGTCCACCCGACCGTGCGCCGACGTGGCGACCAGCACCGCCAGCGGCACCAGCCAGGCGATCGCGGCGCCCGCCGCGAGCAGCCGGAACACCCGTCGGGGAGGGGCGACCGGAGCGGGCTCCGGTGCCGCCTCGACGCGTGGCGGGGGCCAGGCCTGTCGGACGAAGAGCGCGGCCACCATGATCCCGCCGATCACGGCCACCAGCCACACCACGCCGAGCGCGGCGCCCTCGCCGGTGGTGGTGCCTCCGGACGTCTGCCAGATCCGCAGCGCCAGCACCGAGGCCTCGTCGCGGACCGAACCGGGGGTCATCACCAGGATGAGGTCGAACGTGCGGCTGGTGCCGACCGCCACCAACGCGAAGACCACAGCGGTCGTCCGTAGCAGCAGTGGCCGCCACTGCGCGTCCCACAGCACATGGCGACGCTTACCGCCGTAGGCGCGGACCGCGTCGGCGAGGCTCGGCGGCACCGCGTCCAGCGCGGACCGGAAGACCAGCACCGCCAACCCGACCCAGGCCCAGACGAACGCCGACATCAACGCGACGGTGACCATCCCCGGCCCGAGCAACTGCGGTGCGTCCTCCACCGACCGGCCGGTCAGCCGGGTCGCGACCAGTGTGGCCAGCCCTCGGCTCGGATCCGGGTCGTACATCAGTCGGAAGGTGACCCCGGTGACGACCAGCGGCAACGCCACCGGCACCAGGAGGATCAACCGGACCAGGCCGCCCTCCTGGGAACGGCGGGACGCGGCGGCGAGCAGATAGCCCAGGGCCGTCACCACAACCGGCACCAGCAGCGCCCAGAGGACCGTCCGGCCGACCACCGCGCCGGTGCCCGGGGCGGCGAGCGCGGTCCGGAAGTGCGCCGCGCCGATCCAGCGACCGTCGGTGGTGACGCTGGCGTGCATGGTCCGCAGCACCGGCCACAGCACCAGCCCGCCGAGCAGCACCGCGGCCGGTAGCAGCAGGGCCGACGTGGCCCCCGCCGCCGGATAGGCCCGACCCCGTCGGGCCGGACCGACGTCGTCGAGGACCGCCAGCTCGCCGAGGACCCGCACCTGGCTCATCGGCCGCCCCCCGCGCTGCGGGCCGCCGCGGCGAGCAGGCCGGTGGCCCGGCGGATCGCCTCGTTGGCGCGGACCCCGTCGGTGACGTCGGCGAAGAAGCCCTGCATGATCCGCCAGATGCCGACCCCGTCCGAGCCGGTGAACGCCCCGCGCAGTTGGTCGGAAAGGTCGAAACGCAGGGTGCCGGGGGCCCGCATCTCCGTGGCGAGTTGCTTGCCGACGCCGTCGGTGTAGCTGGTGATCGAGACATTGGTGTTGGGCGACAGGTAACCGCCTTGGCGTAGCCACGGCTGGAACGAGTCGGCCCTGGCGAGCCACTCGACCAGCTCGACCCCACCCCGGGCGTCGGCGAACGCCACCGCCGCGTCCCCGCCGACGATCAGAGGACCGCCGCCCGGCTGGGCGCCCGGGAACCGGAACGTGACAGGTGCCTCCGGGCCGCGTCGGAACGGACGAACGACGTCGGCGGTGAAGTCGGCTCCGAGGAGCATCACCGCCCGCTTCGTGTGCACCACCTGGATCACCGACTCCTCGTACTGGGTGAGCAGGGCACGTCGGCCGCCGCCGACGAACGCCCCGTCGATGCTCCAGAGCCCGGCGAGGCGGTCCAGGGCGTCGCGCACCGGCTTGTCCTGCCAGTCGGCGCCCTGTTGGGCGAGGGCGTAGTAGCTGTCGGGTGCCATGTCGGCCAGGACGTTCTCGAACCAGTCGGTGAGCACCCAGCCGTCCGCGGCGCCGATGGCCAGGGGCACCGGGCCGCCGTAGCGTCGGGCGTGCCCGGCGAGCTCCCTGGTCCGCTGGAGCAGTTCGTCCCAGGTGGTCGGCGGCGCGGGCAGCATGGAGGGCAGGTGCCAGACCAGCGACTTGTGTGCGGCCTTGACCCAGACGCCGTAGCGTTCGCTCTCGGTCATCAGCAGATCGCTCAGCTCGACGCGCACGGCGTAGTCGGTGGACGGGCGCACCGGGCTCAGCCAGCCGCGTTGGGCGTACTCGGTGACCAGGCCGGGGCGCGGCAGGATCGCCACGTCCGGGCTGGTGCCGGCCAGGTGTCGGGCGCGCAGGAACGCGTCGATGTCGTTGCCGGCGCTGACCACCTGCACCGGGGCGGGGTAGCCCGCCACTACCTCGCGGAACCGGTCCAACTCGCTGGTGCTCCAGACCACAGCGACCTGCACCGACCGGGTCCCGCCGGAGCAGCCGGCGGCCAGCGCGGTGGCGCCCGCGGCGGCGGCGCGCAGCAGCGTACGACGACTCACGCCGGTGGCAGGCCTCATCGGGTCGCCTCGCTCGGCTCGGTGACGAGTTCGTGCCGCACCGGTATCTCGGCCAGGGTGGCCGGGTCGGCGGTGCAGACCAGCACCGCCACCCCGGGGGCGTCCGGCGGCGAGAGGCGAGGCATCAGGTCACCGAGTCGGCTGTCACCCGCCGAACCGGCCGGCAGGTCGACCACCAGCACCTCGGGCAGGCAGGCCGCCGCTCGGGCGAGCGCCACCCGGAACCGCTGGGCGGCGGAGATCTGGTGCGGCAGCAGAGCGAGGGAGAGCCCCAACTCGAGCCGGTCGACCACTGTGGCCGTCCAGTCGTTGGCCACCTCGTGCACCCGCTCGCGTTTGCGCTGGCCGTACTCGATGTTGCGCCGCACTGTGAGCTGCGGCAGCAGCGCGCCACCGGCGGGCACGTAGCCGATCTGCCGGCGGGGCGGCGGCAGGCCGGTGACGTCCCGGTCGCCGACGAGGACGCGACCGGTCACCGGCGGAGCCAGCCCGGCCAGCACCCGGGCGACCGCTGTGCCGAACCGGGGAGGCGCGACCAGGGCGGCGAGCGTGCCGGCGGGAACGTCGAGGGTCACCGGCCCGGTGCCGGGGACGGCGACCAGTGCGCGTAGCCGTAACGTGGCCCTCACCTCCGGTGACCATTGATGACCGTCCCAGGGTGGCACACCGTGACGACAATCGACGCCCCCGACGCTTCCACTGTGGAGACGATCCGGGCTGTTCAGGCGGGGGAGTAGAGCGCGGCGAGCCCGGCCGCCGTGGCGGCCAGCCGTTCGCGCAGCGCCACCGGGGCCAGCACCTCGACCTCCGCACCGAGGCGCAGCAGCTCACCGTGGGCGTGGGTGAGCGACTCGACCGGCAGCACCGCTGTCACCCAGCCCCGCGCGTCCGGTGGCCCGGCGCTGCTGTCCATCGCCGTCACCACCGGATCGCTGCCCACCTCGCGCAACCGCTCCCGCCCGGCGGGGGACAGCCGGACCTGGGCCTCGTCGCGGTGCAGCCGGGCCCGGAACTGCACCACGTGTGCCCGCCACCAGGACGGCAGGTCGAAGTCGGCCGGTCGGTCGAACTCCTGCGCCAGTGGGGTCAACGCGAGGATCTGGTTGACCCGGTAGGTCGCCGGCGCGCTCCGGCCGGGCTGGTCGGCCACCACATACCAACGGCCGCCCTTGAGCACCAGGCCGTACGGCTCCAGGACCCGGGTCACCTCGCCGTTCCAGCCGCGGTAGCGCACCTCGACGCGGTGCTGCCGCCAGACCGCCTCGGCCGTGCGGGCCAGCTCGGGGGAGGCGTCGCCGTCCGCGTACCACCCCGGAGTGTCCAGGTGGAAGCGTTGTTGCAGTCGGGTCGCCCGGTCCCGCAGCGGCGCGGGGAGCGCGGCGTGCAGCTTGAGTTGCAGAGCCGCCACCACGTCGCCGTAGCCCAACTCGTCGGCGGGGCCGGGCAGCCCGGCGAGAAACAGCCGGTCGGCCTCCTCCGCGGTCAGCCCGGTCAGTCGGGTCCGCCAGCCGTCGACCAGTTGGTAGCCGCCGGCGTGCCCGGCCTCGCCGTAGAGCGGGATGCCGGCGGCGTGCAGCGACTCGACGTCCCGGTAGATGGTGCGGGGGGAGACGGCCAACCGCTCGGCGAGCTGCGCCGCGGTCAACCGCCCGTGCGACTGGAGCAGCAGCAGGACGGAGAGAAGTCGAGAAGCCCGCACTTCACTGACACTAGCTGTCAGGGGACCCGTCCTACCGTCCCGGCATGGCATTTCGCGACAAGGAATTACGAACGCCCGGACCGGCTCTGATCGGCGGCCGGCACCTCAAGCGCTACCACATAGACCAGCCGGAGCGACCTATCGAACCCGAGGTGGAGAAGGCCGCGTACGACCTCCTGCCTGACCTGCTGGCCGACGTCGTCGACGACGGCACCCCGGCCGCAGGGTGGGTGGTGCTGCACCGGGGTGCGGACACCGGCGCCTATCTGCTGGCGTACACCTGGGTGTGGGACAACGCGGTGGAGGTCCGCGTCGCCGCGGCCGGGCAGCCGGCGCTGGACTGTCCCGACGACGACCCGGCACACTTCGTCCACCTACGCCGCCCGGCAGTGGGCTGCGTCTGGGAGTTGGCGGTTCTGGAACACGAGCGGGCCGCCTGGGTCCGGCACATGCTGCTGCCGGAGAGTCCGAATCTGACCGATTATCTGCGTGACACGCGAGCGGAAGGGCCGGTGGGCCGCTGATGGGCGACTTCGACTTCTTTGTGGGCACCTGGAACGTGGTCAACCGGCGGCTGCGCAAGCGGCTGGTCGGCTCGGACGAGTGGGAGGAGTTCCCGGGGGTGTCGGTGGCGCACGGCTTCTTCGCCGGTGGCGGTCATTTCGACGAGATCACGTTCCCGACCAAGGGCTCCGCTGGTGCCACGATCCGGATCTTCGACCCGGCTCGCGAGGAGTGGTCGATCTACTGGATGAGCAGCGTCGACGGGGTGCTGGGACTGCCACCGATGGTGGGTCGCTTCGTCGACGGGGTGGGGCGCTTCTACGCCGACGACCAACACGAGGGGCGGCCGGTCCGGTGCCGGTTCATCTGGTCGGACATCAGCGCCACCACCGCCCGCTGGGAGCAGGCGTTCTCGGTCGACGGCGAGCAGACCTGGGAAACCAACTGGATCATGACCTTTACCCGAGCATCGGAGGACTAGCCTTCAGGCCATGCGGAGATGGCAGCGGATGGACCCGTGGGGCGCTCGACAGGTGTTCACCGGGTTCATGCTGCTGGTCGGGTGCACCGTGGCCGCGACGACGTCGGTCCTGGCCGCGCGGGCGCTGACCCGGGGTGAGATCGACGTACGGACCGCCCTCGGCATGGCCGGCGCGTTCCTCTTCATGGGGGTGTGGCTGACCTTCGCCATTCGGTTGCACCTGGCCGGGATCTACGTCAGCGATCGGGGCGTACGGCTCCGGCACGTTTTCTCCACCCGCACCCTGCCCTGGTCAGGGGTGACCGGGTTCGAGGCGAGTCCGGCGCTGTTCCTCGGCGAGCCCACATCGCGCCTCGCCTGCTGGGTGCGCACGACCGACGGGGCGTTCGAGTCGGCGGTGCAGCGGCGGTCCCGGCGCGTGGGCTGGCGGAAGGAGAACGGGCCGGTGCTGGACGCGGCGGGCTTCGACCAGTTGCTCGTCCGGCTCGCTGACGAACGTGCCCGAGCTCGACTCGACGGCGCGGGAGTGCTCTCGCACTGACTTTCCGCCGTTCGGGCGCGGTGTTAGGGTCCGATCACCGCCCCGGATGGAGGAACACGATGGCCTCCGACCACGTCGACGTGCTGATCATCGGCGCCGGCCTGTCCGGCATCGGCGCCGCCTGCCACCTTCGTCGTGACTGCCCCGACAAGACGTACGCGGTGCTGGAGGCGCGTGACGCCATCGGCGGCACCTGGGACCTGTTCCGCTACCCGGGCATTCGTTCCGACTCGGACATGTTCACCCTCGGCTACTCGTTCAAGCCGTGGACCGCGCCGAAGGCCATCGCCGACGGCACGACGATCCTGGAGTACGTGCGGGAGACCGCCCGGGAGTACGACGTGCCGCGGCACATCCGCTTCCGCCACCGGGTGCTGCGCGCCGAGTGGGACAGTGACACCGCCCGTTGGACGGTGCACGCCCAGCGCACCGACACCGCCGAAATCGTGGTGCTGACCTGCTCGTTCCTCTTCGCGTGCGCCGGCTACTACCGCTACGACGAGGGTTACACCCCGCCCCTGCCCGGTGTCGACGCGTACGCCGGGCGGCTGGTGCACCCGCAGCACTGGCCCGACGACCTCGACCACAGCGGCAAGCGGGTGGTGGTGATCGGCAGCGGCGCCACAGCAGTCACACTGGTGCCGGCGATGGCCCAGCGGGCCGCGCACGTGACAATGCTCCAGCGCTCACCGACGTACATTCTGGCGCTGCCCGCCCGCGACCGGCTGGCCGACGCGGTGCGGCGTCGGCTGCCGGCGAAGGCCGCGTATCCGGTGGTGCGCTGGAAGAACGTGCTGCTGTCCACAGTCAACTTCCAGCTCAGCCGGCGGGCACCTGGCCTGGTGAAGCGGGTGCTGCGCCGGGCCGCGCGGGGCCTGCTCCCGGTGGGGTACGACGTCGACAGGCACTTCTCGCCCCGCTACAACCCCTGGGACCAGCGGCTCTGCGTGGCACCCGACGGCGACCTGTTCACGGCCGTGCGCGATGGCACCGCGTCGGTGGTCACCGACACCATCGACACCTTCACCGCGAGCGGTGTCCGGCTGACCTCCGGCGCGGAGGTGCCCGCCGACATCGTGGTCACCGCGACCGGGCTCAACCTGCTCGCCCTCGGTGGCCTGACGCTGCGGGTGGACGGCGTCGACGTCGACCTGCCGAGCACCGTGGCCTACAAGGGCATGATGCTCTCCGGTGTGCCGAACTTCGCGCTGACCCTCGGCTACACCAACGCGTCGTGGACGCTCAAGGCCGACCTGGTCGCCGGCTACCTCTGCCGACTGCTGCGGCACCTGGACCGCACCGGCCAGCAGGTCGTCACCCCGCTCCCGCCGCCCGACGCCGAGCGGGTGCCACTGATCGACCTGCGCTCCGGCTACGTGCTGCGCGCCGTCGACACGCTGCCCAAGCAGGGCGCGACAGCGCCGTGGCGGCTGCACCAGAACTACGCCCGCGACGTGCTGCTGATGCGGCACGGCCGGCTCACCGACGAAGGTGTGCGGTTCTCGCGCGCCGGCGAGGTGACAGTGCCCGAGGACACCCGACGTCCCGTCGCGTCCGAGCGTCGGTAACCGCCAGCAGAGGAGCACTATCGTGCAGAGGTTCGACTTCGCCGGCGCGACAGCGGTGGTCACCGGTGCGGCCAGTGGCATCGGGGCCGCGCTGGCCCACGCGCTCGCCCGCCGAGGCAGCGATCTGGTCCTCTTGGACCGCGACGCCGAGCGGCTGGACGCTGTCACCGCCGCGATCCGCGCCGACCACCCGGATCGTCAGCTCGTCACGTACCTGGTGGACCTCGCCGACCAGACCGCCACCGCCCAGGTGGCGGCGGAGATCGGCCAGCGGCATCCCCGGGTACGCCTGCTGATCAACAATGCCGGCGTGGGCCTCGGCGGTCGGTTCGACCAGGTGACGTTCGACGAGTTCAGCTGGGTGATCGACGTCAACTTCCGGGCCGTGGCGCAGCTGACCCACGCCCTGCTGCCCACCCTCCGGGCCGAGCCGGGCGCGCACCTGGTCAACATCTCCAGCCTGTTCGGGCTGATCGCGCCGGCCGGGCAGACCGCGTACGCGGCGAGCAAGTTCGCCGTACGTGGCTTCACCGAGGCGCTGCGCCACGAGCTGGTCGACGACGGGATCGGGGTGACCTCGGTGCACCCCGGCGGCATCCGCACCCGGATCACCGAGAACGCCCGGATCGGCAGCGGCGTCTCCCACGACGAGTACGCGGCCGGTCGGGCACAGTTCGAGAAGCTGCTGACCATCGCGCCGGAGCGGGCCGCCGAGGTGATCCTGCGCGGCGTCGAGCGGCGACGGGGCCGGGTGTTGATCGGCTGGTCGGCGAAGCTGCCCGACCTGCTGGCCCGGGTCATGCCAGCGTCGTACAACCGTCTCCTGGTCACCGGCCTCAACCGGGGCGTGGTCCGTCCGGCGCCGCCCGCTTCCGGCGTCCCGGTGCAACGCCCGGCCGACACCCTCGCCGACCCGGCCCGCGAGGTCGCGTGACAGCGGTTCAGGCCTGGTCGGCCACCGTCGCGCCCGAGGCCACGTCGCGGCTGCGCATCACCACTGTCAGCGCCACGAGAGCGACGAGCAGCGCCGCCACCGCGTACGCCGGGGCCGGACCGAGCGGCGCGAGCAGTGTCAGCAGCGCGACGACCGGGAAGGCGACGACCACGGCGCCGTGCTGCTGCCGGCGTACGTGCAGCACCCAGACCGTGAGCAGGAAAACGGCGACCGGGACGGCCACCGCGTACCCGGCGGTCCTCTCCGAGATGTGCGCCAGGTGCCGCTCGTAGTCCACCGACACGCTCAGACCCGCGCCGGCTGCGGCGATCGCCGCGAAGATCAGGTAGTGGCCATAACCCCAGATCAGGGAGTACGGCTGCCGGTCGGGAGCCTTGTTCGGCCGGTCGAAGTAGAGCCACCAGAGCGCGAACACGATGACCGCGCCGGCCGCCGCGAGCGACCAGAGGTCGTGTTCGCCGGCGTCGAGCCCGTCCTGGATCGCCAAGGAGACGGCCCCCACCGCCTCACCGAGCACGATCAGGGTGAACAGTCCGTACCGCTCGGTGATGTGCGCCGGGTGCCACGGGGTCATCCCGGGGCGTTCGGCCACCGCCGGCACCGCCAGGTCGGCCAGCGCCAGCAGCACGAACGCCGCGATGCCCCACTCGGCGGGCAGCAACAGTCGCAGCAGCCACCCGAGCTGCACCACCGTCACGCCGATCGCGTAGCGGCGCGCCGCCGCACGGTGCGCGGGGTCGCCGATGGCCGCTCGAATCCAGTGCACGACGGCGGCCAGCCGCATCACCACGTACCCGTACGTGATGACGCTGAAATCACCGTCGGTGAACGCCGGGGGCACCCCGGCGGCGATGATCAACGCTCCGGTGATCTGCACCAGCGTGGTGATCCGGTAGAGATCGTCGTCGGTGTCGTAGGCCGAGGCGAACCAGGTGAAGTTCATCCACGACCACCAGATCGCGAAGAAGGTCATCAGGTACCTGGCCAGCGCGTGGCCGATCTGGTCCTCGGAGACGGCGTGGTGCAGGTTGCCGGCGGCCTGCGCCACGGCCACCACGAAGCACAGGTCGAAGAAGAGTTCCAGCGGCGTGGCAGCGCGGTGCGGCTCGTCGCGACGATGTGGCCGCATCGGCCGGTAGAACGGCCGCACCGGCCGAGGCTGGGTCACCGCAGCTCCTCAGGCGGCCCGCGCCGGTTCAGCCGTGCCGGCGGCCGTGGGTCAGCCCCTCCAGCACCAGGGTCAGCCCCGCGCCGACCAGCCAGACGTCCTTGGCCAGCCCCGCACCCTGCTGGGTCGGGCGGATGCTGCCGGGTTCGCGCATCCCTGGCGTCTTCAGGTACAGCTGCACCAGGCCCGCGCCGAAAGCGGTCAGGCCGAGCCCGACCAGGGGCGCCGGGACGAACGGCGCGATCAGCGCGGCCCCCAGAGCGATCTCCGAGTACGACAGCAGCTTGGCGAAGCGCCCCGGTTCCAGTTGGCCGAGCTGGGGCATGGCGGCGACCGCCATCCCGTGCAAGCCCTCCGCGGCGGTGCCCTCCAGGGTGCGCTTGCCCAGACCCGAGTTGAGGAAGTACGCGCCGATGCTGACCCGTAGCGGCAGGTGCGCGAATTTCATTGTCACTCCCGTTGGCCGTGGTCGAATGCGGCCCGCGTACCCCGGACCGCCCGCGATAACCCGCCGGGCCGGCTGGGCTGGCCGTGGTGGTCGCGGTAGGTTCGCCGGGGGCCCACCGCCGAGCCCGTGGCACACCCGCGCACCCCGGCACCCGGTCCCGCCGCAGACCACCAGCAGGAGGCGAAGTGAGCCAGGAAGTCCGGGGAGTCATCTCCCGCAGCAAGGGCGCGCCGGTCGAGGTCACCACCATCGTGGTGCCCGATCCCGGGCCCGGTGAGGCGATCGTCCGGATTCAGTCGTGCGGCGTCTGCCACACCGACCTGCACTACCGCGAGGGTGGCATCAACGACGACTACCCGTTCCTGCTCGGTCACGAAGCGGCGGGCATCGTGGAGCAGGTCGGCGAGGGCGTCACCGACGTAGCCCCGGGCGATTTCGTGGTGCTCAACTGGCGGGCGGTCTGTGGCGTGTGCCGCGCCTGCCGTCGGGGGCGGCCCTGGTACTGCTTCAACACCCACAACGCCACCCAGCGGATGACCCTCACCGACGGCACCGAACTCGCCCCGGCGCTGGGCATCGGCGCGTTCGCCGAGAAGACCCTGGTGCACGCAGGGCAGTGCACGAAGGTGGATCCTGCGGCCCGACCCGCCGCAGTGGGTCTGCTCGGCTGCGGAGTGATGGCCGGGCTGGGTGCGGCGATGAACACCGGGAACGTCACCCGGGGCGACTCGGTCGCGGTGATCGGCTGCGGCGGCGTCGGGGACGCGGCGGTCGCCGGTGCGGTCCTCGCCGGCGCCACCACGATCGTCGCTGTGGACACCGACAGCCGCAAGCTCGACTGGGCCCGCACGTTCGGCGCCACGCACACAGTGAACGCCTCCGAGACCGACCCGGTCGAGGCGATCCGCGCCGCCACCGGTGGCTTCGGCGCCGACGTGGTGATCGACGCGGTGGGCCGACCGGAGACGTGGAAGCAGGCGTTCTACGCCCGCGACCTGGCCGGCACTGTGGTGCTGGTCGGCGTACCGACCCCGCAGATGCAGATCGAGCTGCCACTGCTGGACGTCTTCGGGCGTGGCGGCGCCCTCAAGTCCAGTTGGTACGGCGACTGCCTGCCCAGCCGGGACTTCCCGATGCTCACCGAGCTGTACCTGCAGGGCCGGCTCGACCTGGACGCGTTCGTCACCGAGGAGATCGCGCTCGACCAGGTCGAGAACGCCTTCGACCGGATGCACCACGGCGACGTGCTCCGCTCGGTGGTGGTGTTCCCGTGACCGCCCGCGTCGACCACGCGGTCACCTCGGGCACGTTCTCCCTGGACGGGCAGACGTTCGACGTGGACAACAACGTGTGGGTGATCGGTGACGACCGCGAGTGTGTCGTCCTGGACGCGCCGCACGACGTTGCGGCGATCCTCGCCCTGGTGGGCGACCGGCAGGTCCGGGCGATCCTGGCCACCCACGCCCACGACGATCACGTCCGGGTGGCGGCCGAGCTGGCCGAGGCCACCGGCGCGCCGGTGCTGCTGCACGCCGCCGACCGGGTCCTCTGGGACATGGTCCACCCGCACCTGCCGCCCAACGGCGAGTTGCACGACGGGCAGAGCATCGAGGTGGGCGGCACCACGCTGCGGGTGCTGCACACCCCCGGGCACAGCCCCGGGGCGTGCAGCTTCCACGCGCCGGAGTTGGGCGCGGTGTTCACCGGCGACACGCTCTTCGCCGGTGGCCCTGGCGCGACGGGCCGCTCGTACAGCGACTTCGACACCATCGTCCGGTCGATCCGCACTCGCCTGCTGACCCTCCCCGCGGAGACTGTCGTGCACACCGGCCACGGCGACGACACGACGATCGGGGCTGAGGCGCCGCACCTGCAGGAGTGGCTGGACCGCGGCCACTGACGCCCTGTGGGCGTCTCAGGTCGGGCTGCCGCCCTGGCGCGTGGTCGACGGGCTCAACGTTCGTCGGCCGCGCCCAGCACCGGTTTGACGTCCAGGATCGGGGTGCCGTCGAGGGCCTCCAGGTCGGCCACCTCGATACGCAACCCGTCCACCGCCAGGACCCGCACCCGGTGCAACCCGATCGGGTTGGGCCGATGCGGGGAGCGGGTGCTGAACACCCCGGTCTCCGGCCGGTTCTCGTCGCCGCGTGGGTGCACCGCGAGCACGTCACGCCGGGCACGGTCCAACCAGGTCAGCACCAGCAGCTCCGTGTCGACCCGCAGCTCACGTAGGGCCCGCTCGACCCCCGGGTCGAAGACCAGCCACGCCGGCGGCGCACCCTCGTCGCCCTGCCGTGGCGCGCTCGCCGCGTCGGTCAGCGACGAGGCGACCCGACCGACCGGGCGCAGCAGGTACGCGTCGTCGCTCACTGCCTCGACCATCCTCGCTCCCTCCTGGACGGTCCCAACCTAGCCCCGCCGCGACGCTAGGATCCGCTCATGGCCGCCGACTCGCCCGCCCCCGCCAACTCGCCCGCCCCCGTCGTCCGTCAGCTGCGCCTCGTGGTGGAGGCCGCCGACCACGAGGCCGCCGTCGCGTTCTTCCGCGACGCGTTGGGCCTGCCGGAGGAGGCGGCGTTCAGCGGGGAGGGGGATGCGCGGGTGGTGATCCTGGACGCCGGCCGCGCCACACTGGAGATCGCCAACCCCGTACAGAAGCGCCTGATCGACGAGGTCGAGGTGGGTCGGCAGGTCGCGCCGCGCATCCGGGTGGCCTTCGAGGTGGCCGACACGGAGGCGACGACCGCCCGACTGGTGGCCGCCGGGGCTAGCGAGATCGCGCCGCCGACGCGTACGCCGTGGCAGTCGCTCAACTCCCGCCTCGACGCTCCCGCCGACCTTCAGATCACCATCTTCCAGGAGTTGGGCACCGGGCTGGACGACGACGACCCCGGACATGACGGCGACGTCTGAACGGGGCGGCCTGCGCGCCGCTGCTCTCACCCCGGCGCAGACGGCCGCCGTCGCGTACGTGCGGTCGTTGGCCGTGGTCGAGCGTCCTCCCGCGCTGGCCGCCATCGCCCGGCAACTCACCACCGCCGACGTCGGTCACCGCCCGGAGCACCTGCTCGGGGCCATCCAGTCTCGGCGGCTGACCGTCAACTTCCACCCCGACCGGTTGTGTGCCGACGGCCGGACCGTCGCCGACGCCCTGGCCGAGAACGGGGTGTACCACAGCCAGTTCGTCACCGGGATCTCCAACGGTGGGCTCACCGCCTACCCCGGTGGTGACCGGGACCGCTGGGAGCACCGGATGTTCGACGGCGCGTACCAGCGGCACGGCGTGACGCCGGCCCATCGGCCCACGTACGGCGGCCTGAACCTGCTCGACCACGCGGACGGCGCCTGCCCCCGCTTCGGCTCCTGCCACCTGCGGCTGCGCCCGGCGGTGCTGAGCCGGGCGACCTTCTGCCTCGGCGACAGCCACCTCAGCCCGGAGGTCGTGGGCACTGCCGACGCGTTCGAGGCGGTGCTCGCCGGGCTCCTGGCCGGCGTCGCCGCCACCGGCGAATGCCTGGGTCGCGCCGGGACAGGCGTCGCCGCGCTGGCGCGGACGTTGCTGGACCCGCCGACCACCCCGGGCGCTGTCGGTCGCGCGCTGGACGACTACGTGGAGGCCCAGGTCCACGGCACGCTCGACCTCGCGTACGACGTCGAGGAGTTGGTGGTCGACCCGTCCTTCGCCGGCACGCCGACCGGCGCGACGCTGGAATCGATCGCCGGGCGGTTCGGTTTCCCATTGCGGTGGCACCCCGGCTTTGTGCTGGCCGTCGACCAGGTCGACGCGGAGTTCCGGGGCCCGGCGATCCCGGTGCTGGCAGCCCGGGTGCACCGAAAGTTCGCCCGCTCGGGCGACCCGGTGGACGCGGCGCTGATCGGTCGGGCGGCGGCCTCGGTGGTCGTTGAACCGCACCGCTGGGCGGATCGCGGCCCGATCGCGGACACCCTTCAGCACCTCAAGCAGCTCTGGCACGTGCTGGTCCGCTTCGGCACGCCGTACAGCGCCTGATCTGCCGGCTCGTCACGGCTGCGCCGGTAGTCCGTTTCCCGCCGCCGCCCCGCCGGTGGCGTCAACCATCCCATTTCCCCAGGTGACCGGGACCGCACCCGACCCGGGGCCCGGCATTTCCGGAATGCCCGACACGTGAACCCGGTTGTGTCCCCCGTACCGCCGGAGCCCAAACCCTTTCCGCGGTCATCTCCCGAGGAGTGTTCACCCCGGAACGCTCCGCACGATCGAAAGGGCAACCATCGTGAAGGCAGACTTCACTCGATGGCTCCCCGCCATCGCTAAGGACTCGTACCGCAAAACCGCGCTGAGCGTGGCGGGTGTGGCAGCCCTCGGCGGTCTGGCGCTCGCGCCGACCGCAGCCGCCGCCCCGGTCACCTCCGGACCACACCAGGGCGCCGTCGCCGCCATCGACCTCGCCACCGGCAAGGCCGCCACCTCGGCACACCAGGATGAGCAGCCCGTCGAGTCGGGCCTGACCACCGGTTCCGCCACCGGTAAGCCGCCGGCCGGCAAGCCGAGCCGGGCCCAGCTGATCCCGCACGGCATCGAGGGCGCACAGTCGCGCGTACCGCTCGACGACGCGCAGCTCGCCAACGCCCGGGCCATCGTCGACGCCGCCAAGAAGACCGGCGTCGGTGACCGGGGCGCGGTGATCGGCGTCGCCACCTCGCTGCAGGAGTCGAAGCTGTACAACCTCGGCCACCTCGGCGCGTACAACGACCACGACTCGCAGGGCCTGTTCCAGCAGCGTCCGTCGTCCGGTTGGGGCACGCCCGACCAGATCACCGACCCGGAGTACGCCGCCACGGCGTTCTTCACCGCACTCAAGAACATCGGCGGCTGGCAGGACCTGCCGCTGACCACCGCCGCGCAGACCGTGCAGGTCTCCGCCTTCCCGTACGCGTACGCGCAGTGGGAGGAACAGGCGGCGGACATCGTCCAGCAGATCTGGTGACACCCGCACACGAGGCCGGCCGGCTCCCTTCGACGGGAGCCGGCCGGTTGTTCGTGTTCGCGTATCAGCAGGCCGGGTAGAGGCGGCGGGTGCCGACCCCGGCCGCGTACGCGTCCCGGTCGCTGAATCGGCAGCCGTAGTCGGGTCGGGCCACCGCCGCCGGGTCGGTCACTGTGTCGCCGGCCGGGCGCTTGCCGGTGCGTACCCAGGACACCAGGTCGTCCCAGGCGACGCCGGCCTCCGCCGGGGTGAACTCGCAGTGCTGCGTGGCCCGGATCGCCCGCTGAACCACCAGCCTGCTGCGACCGTTGCGCGCCACGTCGCTGGCGTACGCCTGCTCCATGCTGAACGGTACGAACATGTCGCCGAGACCGTGCAGGCTGAGCACCGGCGCGGTCGGGCGGCCGGCGATCCGCGGCACCTCGGTCAGCGTCGGCAGGAGCCGCTGCCACACGTTCTCCGGTGCGACCCGCTGCACTGTCGCGTTGACGTTGACCGGGCTGTTCGGGGTGTAGCGGGTGAGCAGGTTGGTGGACAGCTGACCGGGCCGCTGGGCGGGGGAGTTGCCGCTCCCGGTGGGGACGCTGATCGAGAAGAGGAAGTCCTTCCAGACCGCGAACGCCGCGTCGGCTCCCGGGCGCGGCCCGCCGGAACGGTTCACAGTGATCGCCCGCAGCTGCTTGCCCCGGTCCGTGGTGGTGTCCGGCCCGGTGGGAGTCAGCCCGGCCAGACCGAGCGCCACCTGGATGCGGGGCACCGCGTTGGTCAGATAGTCAGCCGGCGTGGGGTACGCCGGCACCCCGGCGAGCGCCTGCGCGACCAGGTTGTAGTCCAGGTAGAAGTCGAGCAGCGTCTGATCACCGAGCACCCCGCACATCGGCAACGCGCCGTCGTAGAAGCCGGGATACTGCTCCAGGGAACGACCGATGACGTACCCACCCATCGACACCCCGGCGACGTAGGTGTGCTGCGGCCGACGGACCGTCCGCCCGAAGTGGTCCGCGAGATCCTTCGTCCCCAGCACCCCGGAGCGGATGTCGAAGCCGTTCCGGTCGTACGAGGACGACGCCCACGCGTACCCCTGCTCCAGCAGGCGCTGGCGCAGCCCGAACGCCGGCGGTTCCGGCGAGAGCACAGTGCCCTGGCCGCGGTAGCCGTGCGCCCACAACACCAGGTCGCCGTTCCACCGGGCGGGGACCTCGATGATGTACCCGGCGTGGCGGTGCACGCCCTGACGGACCGTCGTCGGCTTGCCGGCCACGACCAGCGGGGCCAACGGCGGATTCTCGATGGTGTAGCCGGGCAGCGGCTCGCCGCCCCTTGCGTCGCGACCGGTGGCGCTGGCCGGCGCGGCACCGGCCAGCCCGACCGCGAGGGTCAGCGTCGCGGCGGCGGCGAGCAGCCTGCGGAGGGTACGAACGGGTGTGGACAGCATCGATGCTCCCCATCGGACGGTTGTCGCCCGGGGGCGACCAGCGGGACGGTTGCCTACCGGCCGGTAGCGTCCTGAACCTAGAACCGCCGTCGACCAGTGTCAATGGGTTCGCTGATCGGTCGGTCAACACGGCTGTTCGGTCGTACCCGGTCGTTCGGGCCGGTTGGCCGATCGGGTTGACTGGTCGCCGTGGACGAGTCGATCTGGGAGGCGGCCCGAGCGTCGCGTAGCTGGCTGGACGCGGCGAACGGCACCGGGCAGACCGAATTGACCTGCCGCATCCTCAAGCTCACCGAGGAAGCGGGGGAGGCCTCGGCTGCCTGGATCGGCCTGCTCGGGCAGAATCCGCGCAAAGGTGTCACCCACACCCGCGAGGACGTCGCGGCTGAGTTGGCCGACGTCGCCTTCACCGCGTTGGTGGCCATCGAAAGCCTTGGGCTGGACGCGCAGGCCGCCCTGGACGCCTGCGCCGCAAAGGTGCGCTCCCGCCTGACAGGCCAGTAACGCCCCCAGCGTCCGGTCGCCGATTCGTGATCGACTCGGTTTCCTTGATGTCGTGGTGTCCCGGCGTCCCGGATGCCCCGACTTCCGTGAACCCGAGTGAATCACCCGAGTGAGGGCCGATTCGACGCCGTGGACGCGGCGCTGCCTGGGCATTTTGTCCGATTAGAGTGTTTGTGGGTCGTGACCGGCCGCACCCTCAGGTCGGAATCCTGGCGGGGTCGGGGTCGTTACATACCCTGACGATCGCAGTACCACCGACCCGCGGCCCGACCCCTGGGGGCTGGTCGCGCAGGTGGGAATGCCAGCCAGCACCCGGTCGTTACAGTCCCCACGAACGACCGCAGGCACCGCTCCGATGACGGTGCCAACCCCGGAATGACCCCGGCCCCCCGGTCGTTACACCTGGACCCGGCGCCACGAGCCCCCGCTCGCCAGGCCGCCGCCCCGACGCCCGACAGGCGTCAACCCCCCAGACTTTCCCCCTGTATGTGCAGCGCCGGACGAGGTGCTCACACCCTGCCGCCGCCCCCCGTTGGCGGTTCGGGTGTCCTACCCCCGAAGGAGCTACCCCCATGAACACGATCATGCGTAAGAGCGTTCTTTCTGTTGCTGGTCTCGCGTTCGCCGGTGGTGTCTTCGCCGGTCCGATCGCCCACGTGGCCAACCCCGTCGACGCCAAGCCCGTCGCGGTAGCGGTGCAGGCCGACAAGCCCGACATCAGCAAGCTGATCCCGCACGGCACCCAGGGCGACCAGTCCCGCATCACCCTGAACGACGAGCAGACCGCCAACGCCAAGGCGATCATCGCCGCCACGAAGAAGGCCGGTCTCCCGGAGCGGGCCGCGGTCATCTCGATCGCGACGAGCCTGCAGGAGTCGAAGCTGGAGAACCTGGGTCACCTGGGCGACATGAACGACCACGACTCGCTGGGCCTGTTCCAGCAGCGCCCGAGCTCGGGTTGGGGTACGCCGGAGCAGATCACCGACCCTGAGTACTCCACCACCGCGTTTTTGAAGGGTCTGAAGCAGGTTGATGGGTGGCAGGACATGCCGCTGACCGACGCGGCGCAGACGGTGCAGGTGTCGGCTTACCCGGACGCCTACGCCCAGTGGGAGCAGCAGGCCGCTGACCTGGTTGGCCAGTACTGGAACAGCTGACCCGCACGATAAGCACGCCGCACCGCCGCACGACACCGACCGCTGGCCGGCACCCGCAACCCGGGGGTGCCGGCCAGCGGCCTGTCTGCCGGTAGCCGTGCGGGTGTGTAGATCTTGGACAGTTTCCGTTCCGTCCGAACGGAAACTGTCCAAGATCTACGTTGGCGACGTAGCGCAGTGAGGTGATCGGCGCCGAGTGATCCGATCGGCCGGCGGGTACGTACCCCTGGACGGGGACCGGCGGAGGGACAGAGGCATGGCCGCAGTGGGGTACGGCGCGGATCGCGAACCGGAGTCAGAACCGGAACCGTCCGGTGAGGCCGCACCGCGGCGGTGGTCTACCGGTGCTCGCCTGTTGGTGGCTGCTGCCGCCGTCGTGCTGCTCCTGGGTGCGGGAGCGGTGGCCGTGATCGTTGCCGATCCCGACCGCCTCGGCATGACCTACTCCGGCCAACCTGACGGCACCCGCCCCGACGGCACCCGGGCTGACGGCGCCCGCCCCGACGGCGCCCGGCCCGGTGACGGCGGCCGTCCGGGGGGCGTCGCTGACCCGGACGCGACTGAGGGGCGCCGCGGTGGTGCCGGTGCTGCTGCCGAGCAGCTGTTGACAGCGCCGCTGGCGGGTCGGCAGAAGGGCACCTTCGTGCTCGCGGATGGGCTGTCCTCGTTCGAGCTGCGGGTGGCCGAGTTGGGCGATGACCTGTACCGGATCAGTACCCCGGCCGGCTCGGCTGTGGCGGGTCGACCGGCGGTACAGGGGGAGACCGTGCGGCTTGACCTTGTGGAGTCCGGTACGCGCGGGCCACGGGTCGTGCGCGTGTTGCTCAACGAGCGGGTCGCCTGGCGTCTTCACCTCGTCGGCGGGGTGAGCAGTCAGGTGTTGGACCTGACCCGGGCCCGGCTCCTCGGCGTGGAACTCGCCGGCGGCTCCAGCCGCACCGAGATTCTCCTGCCACCGATCACCGCCGCCGGCCCCGGCAACGCCACCGGACCGGGCTCAGACCAGCCCGCCAGCATCCTCACCGTACGACTCACCGGTGGGACCAGCCAGCTCGACGTCCGGGTTCCCGGGGAGACTCCGGTACGGGTGCGGGCGGGCGCCGGTGCCGGCTCGGTGGTGGTACGCGGCGAGCGTTGGGATGGGGTGGCCGCGGGCTCGGTGCTGGGTACGCCGGGTTGGGACCGGTCGGCGGAGCGCCTGTACCTGGACCTGGTCGCCGGTGCCAACAGCGTGCTGGTCTCCTCCAGCAACCGGTAAACCCACGCCGGGCCAACCCACACCGTGCGAGCCCACGCCGGGCCAGCCGACGCCAGGCCAACCCCATAACCACGAGCTGGTGAACCCCGCCCGCCTGCCGGAAGCGCCGCGGTCGCGAACGGGCGTGCGCGTACAGTCGGGCGGTGGAGCGTACTGAATCAATGCTGGCGCAGACCCGACCGCCTGGCGTGGCCGACGTCGATCCCGGCAGTGTGTTGTTGCCCGGCCACGACGTGCCGTTGGGTCGGTACACCACGGTGCGGCGGCTGCTTCCGCAGCGCGCCCGCCGGATGGTCGGCGCATGGTGTTTCGTGGATCATTTCGGCCCGGACGATGTGGCGCAGCGGCCCGGTATGGAGGTGCCGCCGCACCCGCACACCGGGCTGCAGACGGTGACCTGGCTGCTCGACGGGGAGATTCTGCACCGGGACAGCCTCGGCAACGTGCAGCCGATCGTGCCCGGCCAGCTGAACGTGATGACCTCCGGGAACGGTATCGCCCACTCGGAGCGGTCGCCGGCCACCCATCCGCCGGTGATGCACGGTGTGCAGCTCTGGGTGGCGCTGCCGGACCCGGCGCGGGCCGGAGCGGCCGATTTCGCCCACCACGCCGACCTGCCGCGCTGGCGGGACGGCGATCTGGACGTCACAGTGCTGGTCGGTGAGTTCGCCGGGCAGCGGTCGCCGGCGGTGGTGCACACCCCGCTGGTGGGGGTGCAGCTGGAGCTGCGCGGCGAGGCGCCGGCGACGATGGCGTTGCGGCCGGATTTCGAGTACGCCGTGCTGGCGATGTCCGGGTCCGCGGAGGCGGCCGGGGTCGGGTTCGAACCGGGGGCGCTGCTGTATCTAGGCTCGGGCCGCCGGGAGTTGACGGTGCGTGGCGGTGCCGGGGCCCGGTTGCTGCTGCTGGGCGGCACGCCGTTCGAGGAGCCGTTGGTGATGTGGTGGAACTTCGTTGGCCGGTCACACGAGGAGATCGCCGCCGCCCGGGAGGACTGGATGGCCGGCGACGGGCGCTTCGGCGTGGTCGCCGACGATTCGGCGCCGCCGCTGCCGGCGCCCGCCCTGCCCACGACCCGCCTTAAGGCCCGCGACCGCACCGGCGGCCTGCACGGCTGACGACGACGCCCGCCCGGGGCGCTGGGTGTGGCTGGTGGCGGCGCGGGTAGTCGCCGCCATGGCGACCAGTTTGATCACTCCCTTGAAGGACCGCAAACGTCTGGCGCGCCGGCTCGCCGGTAGCGGGCGGGGCTTCGCCGAGCAGTACGGGTTCCGGGTGACAAACAATCCGGCGAGCCTGTTCCAGGTGCTCTACCTGTCGGTGCTGCTGGCCCGTCGTGGTGACTTCCGGCGGGCGTTGGACGGCGCGCGGGCGGTGCGCGACGAGGGGTGGGACAGCGCGGCCCGGCTGGCGCGTTCGCTGCACGAGGACCGGGTCCGGGTGCTGCGCGCCAGCGGCCAGCGCGGTGACGTGGACGCCCTCGCCGATGTGCTGGGTGACCTGGCTCGGACGGTGGTCGAGCGGTACAGGGGTGATCTGCGCCGGTTGCGGGCGGTGGCGCACCACGACCCGGTCCGGGAGCGGGCGCTGCTGGCCGAGCTTCCGGGCGTGGACGAGCAGGTCGTCGACCTGTTTCTCCGCGAGGCGCAGGCGTTGTGGCGGGAGGTGGCGCCGGTCGCCGATCGGCGGGCGCTGGCTGCCGCGCGTCGGCTCGGGCTGGGCAGGTCGGCGGACGACCTGGCCGGCCTGGCCACTGGCGAGTCCGAGCAGTTGACCTGGCTGGTGGGGGCGTTGGCCCGGGTTGACCTGGAGCATCGGTACGCGGAGGTGACCGGTCGGCCGTGACGTGCCCTGGCCCACACTTCCCCAAATTCTGACCAAACGGAGGATGTTCTGCCGTATGGTTGGACCCGGCAGTGCTGGCCGCTCGGTTCGAGTGGACCTCCACCGCCTGGTGACCGCGACCGGTTCGGATGCGGTTCACCGCCTGGGCAGGCTTGCGTGGCGCCCTAGGTCGCGGTTCGTGACCAGGGGCGCCCGCCTGTCCCGGCCCTTCGATCGGCTCCTCCCCGTGTCGCACTCCGGGGGACAGCGCGGCCGAGAAACCAGCTTCACCGCGCCAGACCCGCCAGCAGGTTCACGGTCACGGCGATGATGAACGCGCCGAACAGGTACGACACCATCGAGTGCCGCAGCACCGTGCGACGCATCTCGTTGCTGGTGAGGTTGGTGTCGGAGATCTGGAACGTCGTCCCGATGGTGAACGCGACGTACGCGAAGTCGGAGTAGCGCGGCGGTTCGGGCTGGTTGAAGTTCACCCCGCCGTCCGGGCCGGTGTAGTAGATCCGGGCGTACCGGGCGGCGAACACCGTGTGCACCACGAACCAGGAGAGCACCACGCTGAGCACGCCCACGCCGCTGTGCAGCTCCCGGGCCATCCCGGGGGGCGCGCTCTGCGCGCTGGCCACTACCAACCCGACGGCCAGCAGGCTGGCCAGGCAGGCGACGAGCAGCAGGGCGTCCCGGATCGCCCGATTCGGGTCCTCGTGAACGGCCAGTTGGGCGGTCCGCTCGGCGTCCATCGGCCAGATTTTGTGCCAGACCAGCACCAGCCAGCTCAGCGCGCCCACGTCCCAGCCGGCCAGCGCGGCGAGCGGCAGTGGCAGCAGCAGCGCGAAGGCGCAGCCGGAAACGACGCCGACCACCGCCACCACGGCGAGCTGCTTCGCAGCAGCCGGGAAACGCACGTCCGCTGGCCGGTCGGGGCCGGTCTGGGTCATCCCGGCCGCTCCCGGGTCGGGGTGGTGGGCGTCACCGCCGGATCAGATGCCGCGCAGATGCTGCGAGACCCGGTTGTGCTTCTTGTCCCGGGCCTGCTCGGCCCGCTGGGCGGGGCCGACCTCGGGCGCCGCCTCGATCCCGGCCGACCGGGCCACCTCGGTCCCGTTGGCGTAGTCGACCGGCGGCAGGGCGCGCAGCGCCTTCAGCACGTCCGGCGGGGCACCCTCCCGTTCGGCCTCGCGGACCACGTCGTCCTTCTCGGCCGGGTAGTCCAGGCTCGACAGGTACTGCAGGACGTCGGCGTAGCTCGCCATGGCGTGGGCTCCCTCGGGCATCGATGTGGTGACGACCGGCGGCGGTTACCCGCCCGCCGGCCGGTCACGCCCGCCCGGTGCAGGATTCCCGGCGCCGTTTCTCCTCGGCCGCCGCGGGTATCCGCAGACGCCGACGCGAGCCCAAGGGAGTACGCGATGAACTACGACACCTTCATCGACCAGGTTTCCCAGCGCACCGCCACGTCGTCCGAGCGGGCGGTCGAGCTGACCCGGGCCGTGTTGGAGACGTTCGCCGAGCGGTTGACCGGCGGTGAGGTCCTGGACCTGGCCGCCCAGTTGCCCCAACCGCTGCAACTCGTGCTCAAACCGAGCCCGAGCACCGAGCAGGCGGACCGGTTCGGCGCGGCGGAGTTCGTCGCCCGGGTCGCGTTGCGCGCCGGTGTGCCCGAGCCCGCCGCCGAGGACGCCAGTCGGGCGGTTTTCACCACCCTGCGGGAGGCGATCACCGGCGGTGAGTTCGACGACGTGGCGACCCAACTGCCGCGCGACTATCGGGGCCTGGTCGAGCAGGCGATGGCCCCGGGCACGACGTTGCGCCGCGGCTGACAGCGCTCGCACCGGGCACACACAGCTGTTTACCAGGGCAACCATCAATGTCCCGCTTGGCGTGACGATTCCGCCTGGCCTAACCTTGTCGTGCGAGGGGAGTACTTCCCACGAACCATTCCGGTCAGTACGGCGCGCCCGGCGCGCCTCGGGTGGTTGCCCATCAGGTGGTGGGTGAAGGAGACCTCGAACATGACGGTGTTCGAGGAGAGCCATGACCGAAGTGTCTTATTTGTCCGCCGCAAGTGACCTGTCGTCGGTGGGCACGCCCACGCTGTGGGCGGTCACCATCATCGGTGTCCTCCTGCTGTTGGTGCTGGACTTCCTGGTCACCCGTCGCCCGCACGAGGTGTCCATGCGGGAGGCCATCGGCTGGTCGGCGTTCTACATAGCGCTGCCGCTGGCGTTCGGCGGCTGGATCTGGTCCCGCTTCGGCTCCCAGCAGGGCGTCGAATACCTGACCGGTTACCTGGTCGAGAAGTCGCTCTCCGTCGACAACCTCTTCGTCTTCATGCTGCTGTTGGCGGCGTTCGCGGTGCCGGCGGTGCTCGCCCAGCGGGTGCTGCTCTACGGCATCGCCGGCGCGCTGGTGCTGCGGGCCGTCTTCATCGCCCTCGGCGCGGCGGCGTTGCAGACCCTCGACTTCGCCTTCCTGCTCTTCGCGATCATCCTCATCGCCACCGCGGTGAAGCTGCTGCGCGATGCCATGTCCGGGCATCAGCAGGAAGTCGACATCAACAAGATGCGCTCGGTGAAGCTGCTGCGCAAGGTCATGCCGGTGGTCGACGACTACCACGGCACCAAGATGACCATCCGGCAGGGCGCGAAGCGCGCACTCACGCCGTTCGCCCTGGTGGTGGTCGCGGTGCTGGCCACCGACATCGTCTTCGCTGTCGACTCGGTGCCGGCGGTCTACGGCATCACCGAGGACCCGTACCTGGTGTTCGCCACCAACGCGTTCGCCCTGCTCGGCCTGCGGGCGCTCTACTTCGTCCTGCACGCGGCGCTGAGCCGGCTGGTGCACCTCAGCTACGGCCTGGCCATCATCCTGGCGTTCATCGGCCTCAAGCTGGGTCTGCACTGGGCGCACGGCATCTGGGACAGCGTGCCGCAGATTCCCACCCTGGCCTCGCTCGGCGTGATCATCGGTGTGCTGGTGGTGGTCACCCTGACCAGCCTGCGCGCCACCCAGGGCGGCGACCTGCCCGAGGACCGCAAGGTCGTCGCGGAGCGGCACTGACCGCGCCGCGCCGGCTGACGACGGGGTACGCGGGAAAGCTCCCGCCCCCACCGGCGCGGGTGGTACGACTGTGCAATGGGAATCGTGTCACCGGGCTTTCAGGGTCGGCCCCGAACGCAGGAGCCGGCCCTGCCACCCGGTCAGTATCTGACCGAGGACTTTCCGGTGCTCTCGGCCGGCCCGACGCCCCGGGTGTCACTGGACACCTGGGAGTTCGTCATCTCCGCCGAGAACGGCAGCGAACACCGGTGGTCGTGGCAGGAGCTGATGGCCCTGCCGCAGGAGACGCCGATGGTGGACATCCACTGCGTCACCCGCTGGTCCAAGCTCGGCACCAACTGGCAGGGCGTCTCACTGGACACCCTGCTCGCCGACGTCGACACGGGGGCGCACTTCGCGCTCGCGCACTCCTACGGCGGGTACACCACCAACCTGCCGCTCGACGACCTGCGCGGCGGCCAGGCCTGGGTGGTGCACACCTTCGACGGCGCCCCGCTGCCCGCTGAGCACGGCGGGCCGGCGCGACTGCTGGTGCCGCACCTGTACTTCTGGAAGTCCGCCAAGTGGGTGCGCGGCCTCCGGCTCAAGACGATGGACGAGCCGGGGTTCTGGGAGACCGCCGGGTACCACGACTACGGCGACCCGTGGCGCGAACAGCGGTACCAGGGTGACTGACCGCGCCGTGGCGACGAGCACCCAGCGCCGGACGCCGAACCGTTGGCAGGTCGGCCGGCTGGTGGAGCGTCGGGTGGAGACACCCACAGCGCAGACCCTCGTGCTGGAGGTGCCGGACTGGCCGGGGCACCTGCCCGGTCAGCACGTCGACCTGCGGCTCACCGCCCCGGACGGCTACCAGGCGGCCCGGTCGTACTCGATTGCCGGGCCGGCGGTGGACGGGCCGGGAGGGCCGCGCATCGAGGTGACAGTGCAGCGGGTGCACGACGGCGAGGTGTCGCCGTACCTCATTGATGTCTTTGGCGCCGGCGACCCGGTGGAGGTACGCGGACCGCTCGGTGGCTGGTTCATCTGGCGGCCCGAGGAGACCGCGCCGGTGCAGCTCGTCGCCGGCGGCTCCGGCGTCGTGCCGCTGATGGCGATGATCCGGGCACGGCGGGCGGTGGGCAGCAAGGCGCCGTTTCGGCTGATCTACTCGGTGCGTACCCCCGGCGACGTGATCTACGCCGACGAGCTGCGCCGCCGGGGCCGCGACGACTTCGGGCTGGACGTCGCGTACGTCTACACCCGTGAGGCGCCCGAGGGCTGGCGCGGTGAGCCGCACCGGATCGGGCTGGCCGACGTCAACACCCACGGGTGGCCACCGGACCTGGAACCGCTCACCTACGTCTGTGGCCCGACCGCTTTCGTGGAGACCGTGGCCGACCTGCTGGTGGGGCTGGGTCACCCGTCGCGTCGGGTCAAGACCGAACGTTTCGGCCCCACCGGCTGACCACCCGCCCGCTCACGCAGTGTCGAGGAGATCCGATGACCGAGATGTCGTACCTGGACGGCAACATGCTCGACGGCCCGATGCGTGAGCTGTTCACCGTCGACCTGAGCAGCGCGATGGGCCGCTGTGAGAACTGCGGGACGACCGGCTCGATGGCCAGCCTGCACGTCTACTCGCACGCCCCGGGCCTCGTCGCCCGCTGCCCCTCCTGCGAGGAGGTGATGGTGCGCCTGGTGCGCGGGCCAGACCGGGCCTGGCTGGACATGCGTGGCACCACCTTCCTCCAGGTGCCGATGCCGATGGAACAGACGTTCCCCGGCCCGCTCTGACGGTCGTCGGTCCACGCGTCCCGTACGCCCGCCAGGGCCGTCGTCAGCTCGTGCTCCACCGGCCGATTCTCGCATCGACGGCTCACTGGGCGGCACCCTCTGCCACCACTGGGGCGTTGCCGCCCTCCAGAGCCACTGACACCCGCGGGTCGGCCAGGACGTTGCGGGCCTTGACGCTGCGGCTCTCGCAACCGACCCAGAACGTCGCGGAGAGGTAGACGAACCAGACCGGCGTCAGGTGGGGGGACCCGTCGCGCCGCACCGTGCACAGCCAGACGTTCAGCTCCCGCGACAGTCGCTCCTCGACGTCCGCCGCAGGGATCGGGGGAGTTCGGCTCACCAGGCCAGTGGATCACAACCCTGCACGTCCCGACGACGGTCCTCCGACTGCTGCGGGGCGGCATGCGGCGCGTCGAGTCAGGCAGCAGAGGGTTCGTCGATGGCGGTGCCGGTACGTGCGGCCCTAGCCGCGCCCCAGTCGTACAGGGCCTGCAACACCGGAGCCAGGCTGAGTCCTTCCTCGGTGAGCCGGTACTCGACATGAGGTGGTGTCGTCTCGTGGTCGTGCCGTAGGACGAGCCCGTCGGCCTCCAGCTCGCGCAGACGCTGGGTCAGCATCTTCTCGCTGATCCCTGGCATCCGGCGGCGCAGTTCGCCATAGCGGTGTACGCCCTCCTTGAGATGGGCCAGGATCACCGGTCGCCACTTTCCGCCGACGACGTCGACGGCGAGCTCCACCGGGCAGTGGTATCGCTTAGGCATCGTGGCCTCCCTCGGCACGTACCAAATGGTGCGTACTTGATCATCGCCGCTGCGGGTGTTGAGCTGTATCCATGGTGATCGAGTACATCAGGTACCGCGTCCCGCAGGAACGGCTGGACGGTTTCGAGGCGGCGTACGAGCGGGCCGCTGTCGCGTTACGCGCCGCGCCGCAGTGTGTGGACTACGAGTTGAGCCGCTGCCTGGACGACCCCGCCTGCCACCTGCTGCGCATCACCTGGACATCGGTGGACGAGCACCTGGAGGGGTTTCGGGGCGGCCCGGTGTTCGGGCAGTTCTTCGCCGCGATCAAGCCGTACGTCGAGGACATCCAGGAGATGCGGCACTACACCCCAACGTCGGTTGCCGGCCCTGGCGGCGCCGCGCCGCCGAGCTTGTACGAGTGGGCCGGCGGCACCGACGCGTTTCTGAAGCTCTGCGAGGCCTTCTACCGCCTGGTCCGCTCCGACGACCTGCTGGCGCCGATGTTCGCGCACATGCACCCCGACCACGCCCGGCATGTAGCGGTGTGGCTTGCCGAGGTCTTCGGCGGACCCGCCACCTACACGACGCAGCACGGCGGCTACCGCCACATGCTCGGCCAGCACCTGGGCAAGGCGATCAGCGAGGCGCAGCGTCGGCGGTGGGTCAACCTGATGATGGACGCCGCCGACGAGGTCGGCCTACCCGATGATCCGGAGTTTCGCGCCGCCTTCGCGGGCTACCTGGAGTGGGGCACCCGGTTGGCGGTGGGCAATTCCCAACCGGACGCGGACCCGATCAGGCAGGCGCCGGTCCCACGCTGGGGCTGGGGTGTGGCCCCGCCGTACCTCACCGCTTGACCCGAAACTCGGGTGCGGTCGACCTGGCACACCCCTAGGCTCCCGCTCCGACGGCCGGCACGGCGTCCGGTCCGACGGGAGAGTGAGCGCAGCGATGACCGCACACCTGTTTGCGATCAGCTTCGACGCGAGCGAGCCTCTGCGGCTCGCGCAGTTCTGGGCCGGGTTCCTGGGGCGGGAGATCGTCGACGATCCGCACGACGGCGTCCTGCTCCGACCCACCAACGACAACGGGTTCCACATCCGCTTTGCCCCGAACCAGCAGCCGAAGGTGGTCCAGAATCGGATGCACTTCGATCTGACCAGCAGTTCGCTGGAGGACCAGCGGCAGACGGTGGCCAGGGCACTGGAACTCGGGGCGCGGCACACCGACATCGGGCAGGGCCCGGAGATCGATCACGTGGTGCTCGCCGACCCCGAGGGCAACGAGTTCGACGTCATAGCACCGGGCAACAATTTCCTCGCCGGCTGCGGCTTCGTCGGTGCGCTGGCCAGCGACGGGTCGCAGAAGGTCGGATATTTCTGGAGCCGGGCGCTGGGCTGGCCGCTGGTCTGGGACCAGGACGAGGAAACCGCGATCCAGTCGCCGCACGGCGGCACGAAGATCTCCTGGGGTGGCCCGCCATACATGCCGAACGGCGGCAGGGATCGCGTGCGTCTCGACCTCGCCCCGGCTGTCGACGTCGATTGGCAGGTCGAGGTCGACCGTCTGCTCTCGCTCGGGGCGACGCGAGTCGACACCGACCAGGAGGGGACAGGCCGACTGGTGCTGGCCGACCCCGATGGTCAGGAGTTCAGCCTGCTGACGTCCCGCTAGTCGACTGTCAGTCGAAGAGGGACACCCGGGTGCTGTGGTGCCGAGGGGCTTCGATCTCGTCGATCACCGCGACGGCGAGATCGGCGTACGACAACGTCGTTGATCCGGACGCCGTCACGGTGTCCCCGCCGACCCGGTAGCGGCCCTGCCGTGGGGCCGCCGGGTCCAGCATCGCCGGCGGGGTGAGCATGAGCCAGTCGACAGTGGTGTCCGCCGCGCGGAGCCGGTCCAGGCCGGCGGTGTGCGACAGGGCGAAGGGGCGCAGGTGGCTGGGGAACGACGCGGGGTCGTCCAGGATCAGGCGGCCGTGCTCGTTCTGGAGGTTGGCGAACAGCCCGATGAGGACGAGACGAACCACTCCGGCCTCGGTCATGCCGTGCAGGAGCGCGTCGGCGGCGTCGACGAAGAACCGGTCGTCGAGGTGGCCGAGGGCGGCGAGGGCCTCAGGGCTTGACGCGGGAGTGACGGCGCTGACCACGGCGTCGTGGCCTGGTGCGATCGCGGCTGTCGAACGCGGGTCGGTGACGTCACCCCGGACCACCGCGATGCCGTCCGCCGTGATGTCGCCGGCCTTGCGCGGATCCCGGACAACTGCGGTGACCCGATGGCCACGGTCGCGCGCCTCGGCGGTGATGGCCCGTCCCGCTCTGCCGGCTGCTCCGAAAATGGCGATGCTGCTCATGTGTTCGTCCCCGTCCGGCGGCCTTCCTCGACGTCAGAGACGGTATCCACGAGATACCGGTTACTGCAAAGATACTGGTATGACGGATCTCGATGCCGAGATGTTCGATCCGATGTGCCCGTCGGGCGCCCTGCCGTTCCAGATCGGCGACAAGTGGACCGGGATGGTCGTGCTCTGCCTGGAAGGCGGCCCGCGTCGGTTCACCGAGATCCGGGTGCCACTTCGTGCCATCACGCCCAAGGTCCTCACGCAGACCCTGCGGGCGATGGAGCGGGACGGTCTGGTGGTGCGGACCGCCTACCCGGAGAATCCGCCCCGTGTCGAGTACGAACTCACCCCGCTGGGGCGCAGTCTGTTGACCCTCATCGCGGCCGCGCGTGCCTGGAGCGACGAGCATCTCCCGGCGCTGCTCGAGGCACGCTCACGCGGCGGCCGGTTGGACACCGGCGGCACCGGTCGGTCAGAGTGATCCGCCGTGAGATACCTGCGTACCGGTGGTCCCGCCGCGATCCGGCGACCCCGGCCCACCGACTCCGACGAATTCGTCGCCGCCGTGCGTCGCAGTCGGGACCTGCACCACCCGTGGTTGGCCGCGCCGGCCAACCCGGAGGAGTACGAGCTCTATCTGCGCCGGATCCGTCGCCGCGACAGCGCCGGCTACCTGATCTGCGACCGGGCCAGCGGCGAGATCGCCGGCTACGTGAACATCAGCGGGATCGTGCTCGGCGCGCTGCGTGGTGGCTACCTGGGGTACGCGGCGTTCCTGCCGTACAGCGGGACCGGGCACGCCTCGGCGGGCGTCGCCCTGGTGATCGATCACGCGTTCACCTCGGTCGGGTTGCACCGGTTGGAGGCGAACATCCAACCGGGCAACGAGCCGTCGCGGCGGGTGGCCCGCAAGCTGGGTTTCCGGCTGGAGGGTTTCTCCCCGGACTACCTGTTCATCGACGGTGCCTGGCGCGACCACGAGCGCTGGGCGATCACCGCGCCGCAGGCCTGAACTGCCAGTCGGCGTGCAGCGCTGCTCGGCAACTTTCACCCGGACCGGGTGATGACTCTCCGTACCCTGCTTCCTACGGTGGGTGTCATGGCTGCCGCTCGCGCGACCCCTGCCAACCCTTTCCCCGGCCTGTCCTTCGCGGAGGCGGACAGCGCCGACCAGCGGGCCATCCCGCCCGAATTGGGCCCCGACTCTCTCGCGGTGCTCAGCGGGCCCACGTTCCTGTACTCCAACGCGTGCGGCGATGTGCCGACGGGCAGCATCGGTGGGCTCGTCCACCTGGACACCCGCCTGATCAGTGGTTGGAGGCTGACCGTCAACGGCGGCGAGCTGTTGGTGCTGCGCGCCGAGACCATCGACCACTACTCCGCGCAGTACGTGCTGACCAACCCGGAGTTGCCGGGGCTGCCGCCGAACACGCTGGGCCTGCGACGGCTGCGCTACGTCGGCGACGGCTTTCACGAGCGCGTGGAACTGGTCTCCTTCCGGCTGGAGCCGGTCCGGGTGGAGCTACGGCTGGCCGTCGCCGCCGACTTCGCCGACCTGTTCGAGGTGAAATCGAGGGTCCGGGACCGCTCCGCCGAGATCACCCGCCACCACGCCGCCGACGGGTCCGAGCTGTGCTTCTCCTACCAGCGCGGTGACTTCTCCGCGCAGACCCGGGTGTGCAGCGCGAAGCCGGCCGACCGCATCGAGGGCGACGACCTGGTCTGGGAGCTGGAACTGGGCCGCGGCGAGGAGTGGAAGGTCGACCTGCACGTGCCACTGCCGCCCGGGATGGGGGTGGTCGAGCCGGTCCGGGGTGATATCGCCGACGTCATCCACGGCCGGGCCGACGACCCGCTGCGCCGGTGGCTTGAGGACCGGGCGGTGCTGCGCAGCGACAACGCGACGGTGGAGCGCACCGTGCGGCAGTCTCGCAACGACCTGGCGGCACTGCGCCTCGACCTGGAGGTCAAGGGGCAGCGGATTCTGCTGCCCGGTGCCGGACTGCCCTGGTTCCTCACCGTCTTTGGCCGGGACACGCTGATCACCGCCTATCAGACGCTGGTCGCCGGGCCCGCACTGGCGAAGGGTGCGTTGCTCGCCCTGGCCCGGCTGCAGGGTGAGACGTGCGACGACTTCACCGACGAGGAGCCCGGCAAGATCCTGCACGAGGTGCGCAGCGGCGAGTTGACTCGCAGCGGCGAGAAGCCGTTCGGGCCGTACTACGGCAGCGCCGACGCCACCCAGCTCTGGCTGATCCTGCTCTCCGAGTACTGGCGCTGGACCGGCGACGACGAGACCGTCCGGCACCTGCAGGACAACGCGCTGGCGGCGTTGCGCTGGATCGATGAGTACGGCGACCGGGACGGCGACGGCTTCGTCGAGTACGCCACCCGCTCGCCCGAAGGGCTGGGCAACCAGTGCTGGCGGGACTCCCCGGACGGCGTCGTCTTCGCCGACGGCCGGATCCCCGTGCTCCCGCTGGCCACCTCGGACCTGCAGGGCTACACCTACGACGCCAAGCTGCGGCTGGCCGAGTTGTTCGACGGGCCGTTGGACAACCCCGCGTTGGCCCACCGGTTGCGCGACGAGGCCAACACCCTGCACGAGCGGTTCAACCGCGACTTCTGGATCGATGAGCGGGGCGGCTACTACGCGGTTGCGCTGGACGGCGACAAGAACCGCGTCGACTCCAAGACGTCGAACATGGGTCACCTGCTGTGGAGCGGGATTGTGCCACCGGACCGGGCCGAGGCGGTGGTGCGTCAACTCATGTCGCCGGACATGTTCTCCGGTTGGGGTATCCGCACGCTGTCCCGGGAGGAAACGCTCTACAACGCCCTCGGCTACCACCTGGGCACGGTCTGGCCGCACGACAACTCGATCGCCGCACTCGGCCTGGCCCGCTACGGCTACCGAGCCGAGTCGAACCGGATCAGTCTGGCGATGATCGAGGCGGCCGACCAGTTTGGTTACCGCCTGCCTGAGGCGCTCAGCGGGTTCGACCGGGAGCGGTTGATCTTCGCCGTGCCCTACCCGACCGCTTGCAGCCCGCAGGCGTGGGCGGCCGGCACGCCGCTGGCCCTGATCCGCGCCATGCTCGGCGTCAACCCGGTCGAGGGACGGCTGGTGCTCGACCCGGACGTTCCTCCGGAACTGGGCCGGATCACCGCCGAGCGGGTCCGCGCGTTCGGCCAGCAGTGGGAGTTGGAGGCGGTGGGTCAGAGCGGCCACGTCCGGCTTCAGTCGAGCTGACCGCGGCTGGCGCGCCGGACGTTTGTTCGGGGCTTCGACGGGAAACGGCCCGCAATGACGAAACCTCGTGTGGTGATCGTGGGGGCCGGGTTCGCCGGTTACCACGCGGCGAAGACGTTGAGCCGGATCGCCCGGGACCGGGCCGAGATCGTGGTGCTGAACTCCACCGACTACTTCCTGTACCTGCCGCTGCTGCCCGAGGTGGCGGCCGGGGTGGTCGAGCCCAAACGGATCGCCGTGCCGCTGACCGGGACGCTCAAGGGCGTACGGGTGGTGGTCGGCGAGGCGGACCACGTCGACCTGCAGAACCGCTGGGTCGGGTTCACCCAGGCCGAGGGGGAGAAGAACCGACTGGCGTACGACCGGCTGGTGCTCGCCGTGGGCAGCGTCAACAAGCTGCTGCCCATCCCGGGGGTGACCGAGTACGCGCACGGCTTCCGTGGCCTGCCCGAGGCCGTCTACCTGCATGATCACATCGTCCGGCAGATCGAGCTGGCCGAGCAGGCCGAGGATCCGGCCGAGCAGCAGGCCCGGTCCACGTTCGTGGTGGTCGGGGCGGGCTACACCGGCACCGAGGTCGCGGCGCACGGGCAGCTGTTCACCGACGCGCTGCACGCCCAGCGGCCCCGACTCACCGTCCGGCCCCGCTGGATGCTGCTCGACGTCGCGTCCCGCGTGCTCCCGGAACTGGACAAGCGGATGTCGGACACCTCGCACAAGGTGCTCAACCGGCGTGGGGTGGACGTGCGGATGGGCACCTCGGTAGCCGAGGCGACCTGCGACGGGGTGAAACTCACCGACGGCGAGTACGTGCCGACCTGCACCCTGGTGTGGTGTGTGGGGGTGCGCCCCGACCCGTTCGTCAACGAGCTGGGCCTGCGGACCGACCGGGGTCGACTGGTCACCGACGAGTTCCTCAACGTTCCCGGCTACCCGGAGGTCTTCGCCTGCGGGGACGCCGCTGCGGTGCCCGACCTGGTCAACCCGGGGAAGGTGTGCGGGATGACCGCCCAGCACGCGCAGCGGCAGGGTAAGCGGGCGGCGTACAACATCGCCGCGTCGTACGGATTCGGCCGCCGCAAGCCGTACAAGCACCACGACCTGGGCTGGGTCGTCGACCTGGGTGGCAAGGACGCGGCCGCGAACCCGTTGCAGGTCAACCTGGCCGGGTTGCCGGCCAAGGCGGTCACCCGGGCGTACCACCTGATGGCGATGCCGGGAAACCGCACGCGGGTCAGCGCCGACTGGGCGTTGGACGCCGCGTTGACCCGGTCCGCGGTCCAGTTGGGGCTGGTGCCGGCGAACGCGGTCCCGCTGGAGAGCACCACACCCGAGGTCGCGAGCCGGTCCCGCTGAGCGGGCCCCGCGCGGTCAGTCGGTGGAGCCGGTCGACCGCGCGGACCGTGCGGCCGGACCGGCCGGCGGCGCGGGTCGGAGCCGGCGCGGTCCGTACTCGCGCAGCAGGGTCTGGATGATGCCGGCGGCGGGGATGGCCAGCAGCGCGCCGAGCAGACCGGCCAGCTCCGCCGCGAGCAGCACACTGATCAGCACCGTCAACGGGTTCAGCCGGACCGCGCGGGACAGGATGAGCGGCTGGAGCAGGTGGTTCTCCAGCTGTTGGTAGACCACGAAGAACACCAGCACCACCACCCCGGCGGTGGGGGAGTGCAGGAACCCGGCGCCGGCCGCGATCACCGCGCCGAGGGTCGCCCCCACCAGCGGTATCAGGTCGGCCACCGCCACCAGCAGGGCGATCACCGCCGCGAAGGGCACCCCGGTGAGGGTCAGCACCACGAAGGTCAACGCCCCGCAGATCACGCTGATCAGCAAATTCCCGGTGAGGTAGCCGGTGACCGTGCGCGACACCTCCCGGCCCACCCGGCGCAGCCGCTCGCCCTGACCGTCCCCGGCCGCCGCGAGCAGGCCGCGGGTGATCCGCGGCGACTCCAACACCATGAGGTACGCGAGCACGATGACAGTGACCAGCCCGGCGACCGACTCGACGACGCCGCGCAGCACACCGACAGCGGGTTGGCGCAGCCGGCCGCCCAGGTCACGTAGCTGCTCGGAATGCTCGCTGACGTAACGTCGTGCCCCGGTGCGCTCCAGCACCTGCCCCACCGGGCCCCGTCCGGCGCGAGCCTCCCGCAGCAGCTCGGGCGCCCGGTCGGCGAATCGGCCCAACTCCCCGAACAACGGCACCAGGATGAGCGCGGCCAGGATCGCCAGCAGCACGAACGCGGCGAGGAACACCAGCAGGGTGGCCAGTGCCCGACGCCGGACGAAACGGCGTTGCAGCCGGTCGACGAGGGGTTTGAGCGCGACGGCGAAGAACGCGGCGACCACCGCCCAGACCAGCACCCGCCGGGTCGCGTACACGAACCCCAGCGCGAGCGCGGTCGCCAGCACCAGACCGATCACGATCAGCGTTCGGCGGCCGGTCTCCCGATTGTCGGCGTTGCTCATCCGGCGGGCCTTCCCCGCGCGTGCCGTCGGAAACCCGGCATTGCGGGCACAACGGCGATCAGTGGCGGGAGTTGTCGTCCGCGTCGGTGACGGGGTGGGCGCCGGCGACGAACGTGTCGAGCGCGGCGGCGTGCAGCAGCCCGCCGGGCACCGGGTCGCGCAGGCCGGCCACCGCCAGCCGGGCCACCGGCAGCCCGCCGGGGCGGGAGGTCGCGGCCAGCACGAGGTTGCCGTACCTGCGGCCGCGCAGCATCCGCCGGTCGCCGAACACGCACACGTCGGCGAAGACCACCCGCAACGTGGCCACCTGCACCCGGGTCCCGACCAGCGGCGGCAGGTCCGTGACGTTGACCAGGTACGACCCGTCGGGGCGCAGGACGCGGGCCACCTCGGCGGCGAACTCGACGGTGCGCACGTGCCGGGGCATCCGGGCCGCGCGGTAGATGTCGGCGATCACCAGGTCGTACCGGCCGTCCGGGGTGCCGGTCAGGGCGTCCCGGGCGTCGGCGACCTCCACCCGCACCTCCGGCGGCAGCGGCGGCAACTCCCGGGCCACCAGCTCGACCACCGCCGCGTCCCGCTCGACGACCCGTTGCGGGGAGCCGGGTCGGGTGACGGCCAGCCAGCGGGGCAACGTCAACGCGCCGCCACCCAGGTGCAGGACGTTCAGCGGGGCGCCGGGCGGGGCCGCCACCTCCACCGCCGAGGCGATCCGCCGGACGTACTCGAAGTGCAGGTGCCGGGGGTCCTCGACATCCACGTACGACTGCTCGACACCGGCGGACAACAGTGTCCGCCCGGTCCGGCGGACCGGGTCGGCGACCAGCTCCAGCCGGTCGGCGGCGCGGTTCATATCCGGCACGCTAGCCGAGCCCATGGTGCACCCGGCCCGGGGCCCGGCGCGGCGGACGGCCCGGCGGAGCGGGGTCGCCCCCGGTCCGCCGGCCCGCCGATGTCGTGGTGTCCGGTCAGCCGCCGGCCATCCCGGCACCCACCTCGTCGATCGCGTCGTCGATCTGGCGGGCGAGGTCCACGTCGAGCGCGGTGACCCCGTTGGCCTGGTTGGTCCGCACGCTCAACACGGCGGCGGTGTCGCCCGGACGCCCGATGCTCGGGCCTCGGCCGTTGTCCTGGCGCAGCCGGTCGAGCCGGGCGAGCACCCGGTCCAGGTTGTCGGGCGGCAGCGCGACCACCCGGTAGAGGCCCTGGCTGTCGCCGGCCCAGTAGGGCAGGTCGTCCAGCGCCGCGCTGATCTCGTCGGCGTCCAGGGTGGGCGTGGTGGTGGAGGCGCCCACCAGGCCGCCGCCGGCCTCCGGCGGGTTCAGCAGGTCGCGCAACCCGTCGGGTACGTGCAACGACTCGACCAGGTCGCCGTCCTGCTCGGCGAGCGCGGCGATCGTCGCCTCGGCCTGGTACCGGGCCTGCTCCGGGGTGTTGCCGCTGATCCGGCCCACCTCGGCCAGGAAGCCGGGCAGGTCCTGGTGCCGTTCGATGCCGTCGACCGGCACCACGTCGTGCAGCGACGCCGGCACCGCGGCGAGCAGCCGCTGCCGCTCGGCGGCCTCCAGGGCGAACGCGAGGACCAGCACCGTCGCCTCGGTGCCCACCTTGGCGGTCTTGAAGTCGACCCCGGCGCGACGCCGGACCTCGTCGACCAGGTCGTGGTAGCCCATGCTGTTCACACCGGCCGCGCCGCTCGGCGGGGACGGTTGAGGTCGCGGGTTGTCGGCGCTACCGATCGGCGGCGGTGCCGGCCCACCGCGCGTGGTGTCCGACTTGTGCGGCCCGGCCGCTGGCGGGCCGGCGCGCTTACCCGCATCGAGGCTCGTGAGCTGCTTGGACGCGCTCAGGCTGGCGCCGATCTCGCTGGGCTGGCGATTCTGTTCCCGGGCCTGCCGGGCCAGCGCCCGGCGCCTCTGGTTGTCGCCCTCCATCTGCTTGCGCATGCTGGCATCCCTTCCGCTGGGGATCGTTGCTGCGCCAGTCGCCTTCCCGCCGTCCCGGAGAACGAAACGGAGGCCGCCGGCCGGGTCGGACCGGCCTGCGCCACGCTTCATCCGGCGGGGGTGAGGGGTGTTCACCCGCACGGCCCGCACGATCGGGTCAGGACCGGAGTTCTTCCGAGGTACGCGGAAGGAAGGTCGTCATGAAGGAAGTTGTCGAGATCGTCCCCGCTCGACCCGGCTGGTACGCCCGCTGGCAGCTCACACCCGAGGTCACCAGGTGTTACCCGGTGAGCCTGTGGGCGTTGCTGGAGGAGGCCGACGGAACAGGCCGCGAGGTGATCGGGATGGACTGCATCGGTCAGTGGCCCGGTGCGGACGACAACGAGGCGGGTGGGCAGTTCGTCCGCTACCTGTACCAGACGCCCGATTCGGGGGAGCCCGAGGACGTGGACGCGGCTCCAGTCGGCGACCTGCGTGAGAACGGCCCCCGGCTCCAGCCGATGACGGTGCCCTAGACATTCCTCCGGCCCCCGACCCCAGGTCCCAGGGTCGGGGGCCACCCCGTCTGTTCTGGAGGTGGCCTGCGGGTCAGCCGATGGCGCGCACGTCGTCGTCGGCGTACGCCACGGCCAGCAACTCAGTCAGACCCGTGCGATCCAGCATCCGCTGGAGCTGAGGGCTGACCCCGGTCAGTCGGATCGCCCCGGCGGCGCGGTGCACCACCAGCAACGCGCTGAGCCCGGAGGAGTCGCAGAGGGTCACCTCGGTCAGGTCGACCAGCACCGGGGCGTCATCGTCGCCGCGCAGCTCGCCTGCCGCGGCGATCAGCTGGGGCGCGCTGTCGTAGTCGAGTTCGCCGGTCAGCCGGAGTCGGACGTTCCCGGCGGCGAGCCGGGTTGTCTCGATGGTCAACAGCTGATCGGGCATCCCACCATTTTGCTTGTCGAGCGACAGAACGCAAAGCGGGGGCCGCGACGCGCCCCCGTGTCCCTCGTCCAGGACCCCCGCCGTGGCGGTGCCCGCCACCCGCCGTGAGATGCCGCTTTCCGGGTTCGGGCGTAGGGTGGCTGGAGAGTTTTGACCGTAGACGCCGGTTCCGGCACGGGTTCGGTGAACGACAAGGAGTGAGGCTCAGCTGGTGACTGCTTCCGACGTCAGGGACTGGGACCCGGGCGACGGACGGCTCTCCACGCCGAGCGCGACACGACCCTCGGCGTGGTCCGCCGACGTTCGCCGCCCCACTGCGGCCCTGCCGCCGCTGGCCCCCGACCGGGGTCAGGCCACGCCCGACTGGTTAGAGGTCGTCGAGCACTTCCGCGAGGGCCTGGTGGTCTGCGACGCCGATGGCGTCGTGCGGCACGTCAGCCCGGTGGCTGAACGGTTGCTGCCCGAGGTGACACCCGGCGAGCTGCTCAGCGCGGCCGGTGTGCCCGGGTTGAGCAACGGCGTCCCCGGGGGGTTCACCCATCGCGGGCACCGGCTCACCGCGCGCCAGGTGCCGCTCTCCGGTGACCGCTGCTGCTGGTATGTCGAGGACGTCACCGACAGCGTCAGCCGCGCCGACGCGCTGCTCGCCGAGCGGGCCCGCTCGGCGTTCCTGGCCGTGGTCGGCGACAAGCTGGGCAACCCCCTGCACCCCGACCGGGCGGCAGCCGCTGTCGTCCGACTCGCCGTGCCGACCCTGGCCGAGGTGGCGGTGCTGGTGCTCGCCCCGCGGGCCGGGCGCGCCCGCTGGTGGCGGGCCTCGCGCACCGACGACGAGGTGCCGACGGTGGACAGCGGCGTACTGGCCGGCGGCGAGTTGCCGACCGCCATTGCCGACGGGTTGACCGGTGCCGAGCCGCACGCGGTGGACTGGCTGGTCGAGCAGGCGGTCGACGCCGGCTGGCTGCCGGGGCTGGCCGGCGCCGAGAGCGCCGCCCGGGTCGTCCCGCTGCCAGGCCGCGACGCACCGGTCGGTGTGCTGCTGGTGGCCCGTCGCGCCACCCGCTGGTACGACGAGGACGACGTGGAGCTGGTTCGCGCGTTCGCCGCCCGCGCCGGCGCCGCGTTGACCACCGCGCTGCTCTACCGCGACCAGGCCGAGGTGGCCGACACCCTCCAGGCCAGCCTCCTGCCGGTCGAGCCGGTCGAGGCCGTCGGTGTGCAGTGGGGCACCGCGTACCGGCCCGCGCAGGCGGGGCTGCGCATCGGCGGTGACTTTTACGGTTCGCACCGGCTCACCGACGGCGGCTCGGTGTTCTTCCTCGGCGACGTGTCCGGTAAGGGCGTCGAAGCCGCCGTCTTCACCGGCCAACTTCGCCAGTGCCTCCAGGCGCTGCACCGCTTGGAGTCGCACCCGGCGCGGTTGCTGCGGCTGCTCAACGACGCGTTGCTGGAGACGACCCAGGCGCACGGCCAGGGCCGCTTCGCCACCATCGTGCTCGGCGTGGCCCGCCCGGAGCGCGACGGTGGCCTCACCCTCGCCATGGCCGGCGGCGGGCACCTGCCACCACTGGTGCTGCGCGCCTCCGGTGAGGTGGAGACGGTGCCGTTGCACGGCATGCTGATCGGAGTGGTCCCCGACCCCCGCGTCGGGGAGGTGACAGTGCGGCTGGCGCCGGGCGAGACCTGCCTGCTCTACAGCGACGGCGTGACCGAGGCCCGGGGCGGGCGACGCGGCGACGAGCAGTTCGGCGCCGAGCGACTGGTCACCGCGTTGACCGGCTGCCACCGGATGCCCGCGCCGGCCCTGGCCGAACGGGTCGAGCAGCTCACCTGCGACTGGCTGGCGCAGGGCGACCACGACGACATCGCCGTGTTGGCGCTGCGGGCGGCCGGCCTGAGCGGGCGCGGGGCACGGCACCTGCACTCGGTGCCCGCCGGCATCGACCACGCAGAGGGGACCGACGCGTGACCGCCGCCACGGCCACCACCGATCTCGGCGACGCGTACTCCGGATACCTGGACCACCTCGCCGACGCCGACGAGTACGCCGCGACCAACCTGGCGATCGGCCTGCTCGACGCGGGCGTCCCAGCGGAGCGGGTGCTGCTCGACCTTGTCGCGCCCGCCCAGGCCGAGGTGGGCGAGCGGTGGGCGCGCAACGAGTGGAGCGTCGCCCAGGAGCACGCGGCCACCCACATCAGCGAGCAGGTGGTGGCGGCAGTCTCCGCGCACGTCAAACCGCGGCCAACCGGCGGCCGGGTCGTTGTCGCCTGCATGGACGGCGAGTGGCACGCGCTGCCGCCCCGGCTGGTGGCGGAGGTGCTGCGGTTACGCGGGTGGCAGGTGACCTTCCTGGGTGCCAGCGTCCCGGCGGCGCACCTCGTGTCGTACCTGCACCGCTACGACGCGCACGCTGTCGCGCTGGCGTGCGCGCTACCGATGCGCCTGCCGTACGCCCACCGGATGATCGAGGCCTGCCGCCGCTCGGACGTGCCGGTGGTGGTCGGCGGGCGTGGGTTCGGCACGGACGGCCGGTGGGCGCGCCGGCTCGGGGTGGCGTGGGCACCGGACGCGCCCTCGGCGGCCGAGCTGATCGCCGACGAGCGGGCGCTGCGCGGGGTGCCGCCGGCGCGGCTGGCCCACCTGGCCGACGACGAGTACGCCAGCCTGGTGCGCCGTCGCGGTGAGCTGATCGACAGCGCGTTGGCGGAGCTGCGGGAGCGGGTGCCGGCGGCGCGGGCGTACAGCGACGCGCAGCTCGACGCGACAGTGAGCGACCTGGGCCAGATAGTGGATTTTCTGGCCGCTGCGGTCTACGTCGACGACCACTCTTTGTTCACCGAGTTCGTGGAGTGGCTGTCGGAGATTCTGCGCAGTCGTGGGGTGCCCGCCGGGGCGGTAGTCCTGCCGCTGGAGCACTACGCCGCCGCTTTGCGGGACTTCCCCCGGGCGGCGCGGGCGCTGGCGCTGGGATGCGCGGCGCTGCCCGGCACGGCCCGCTGACCGACCCGCCGGGTGGCAGCCGGATCGATCACCGCGCTCGGCGGCGGACGAGGCAGCTCTGCGTATACTTGCCGGACTGCAAACGTCCCACCCGATGGTGGAGCGAGGGGGAGAACGGTGACGTTCAGCGTCAATCACGTCGAGCGCGACGGTGGTGGCGCCTGCCTGCGGCTCGTGGGCGAGCTGGACCTGAGCACCGCCCCCGAGCTGACCGCCGCCATCGACCGGCTCACCGCGGCGGGCGAGACCCGGGTGCTGCTCGACCTGACCGACCTCACGTTCTGCGACTCCACCGGGATGGCCGTGTTCGTCCGGGGCGACAATCAGGCGGCGGCCGACGGGGGGTGGCTCCGGCTCACCGGTGCGAACGGGCGGGTCGAGCGGGTGCTGCGGGTGACCGGCCTCGCCGACGTGTTGCGCTACGAACCGGAGTCGGTCGACCCCGCGTCCCGCAGTGCTTCCTGATGGGCTAGATTTCCCCGCCAGCATTTCCCCGCCAAAGCGGTGACCGTCAGGGTCCCGTCCCCGCCGACTCCGAGGCAGGTAGTGATGGGCGCAGACAGCCCGCAGCCGGTACGCATCCTGGTGGTCGACGACGACCCGGGTGACGTGCTGATGATCGAGGAGGCGCTGGCGGACTCCGACGTCGAGAAGATCATCGACGTGGTGAGTGACGGCGAGGAGGCGATGGAGTTCCTCCGCGCCGAAGGCCGGCACGAGCAGGCCCGCCGACCGGACGTGATCCTGCTGGATCTGAACATGCCCCGGATGGACGGTCGGCAGGTGCTCGGGGCGGTCAAGCAGGACGAGGATCTGCGGACCATCCCGATCGTCGTGCTGACCACCTCCAACGCCGACACCGACATCGTCGGCAGCTACACGTTGCAGGCCAACGCGTACGTCACCAAGCCGATCGACCTGGACGACTTCAACGACGTGGTCCGCCGCATCGACGAGTTCTTCGGCCGGGTCGTCGTGCTGCCCAAGCGAGGCTGACGCCCGCGCCACCTGCGCGCATGCTGAACATTTTTCCCGAACCCCCTCGGCGCGAGCGGTCGCGGCCGAGGATCCAGGTGGGGAAATAACAGCAGCTGCCTGGGGGGCGACAGTATGAGGTTCTCCGTCGTTGAGACCGGTTACGACCAGCGGCAGGTGGATTACTGCCTGGACGAGTTGGGGATCCGGTTGTCCCGGCTCGCGGCGCGGGCCGAGGGGGCGGCCGGGGCGGCCCGGGAGTGGGACGAGATCCGCCAGGAGGCGGCCTGGCTCAGCGGGCTCCTGCAACGGCTCGACCTGGGCGACGCCGCCGCCAGATGGCACGCCGGTGACGCGGTGCGGCACGAGGCGGCCGAGATCCGGGCCCGGGCCCGCGCCGAGCTGGACGAGGCCCGCGAGGAGGCACGGCGGGTGCGGGAGCGGGCGTACACGGAGGCCGTGCAGGCCCGACGCGACTTCGAGGCCGCGCTGGACGCTCGTCGACGGCGCGAGGTGCGGGTGGACGAGATCCTCAGCCAGGTGACTGTCGACCAGGTGCCCGCCGACACCCCCACCGCGGCCGCCGGGGTGCCGGGCAGTCGGGTCGGGGTCGGCGGCCGGGACGCGGGCGTGGAGCCTCCACCCGGTCGTCGCTGAGACGCGCGGGCGCGGGCGTGGGTGCCCGGCTCAGGCGGTGAGCGCCGCCGCGACGGTGGTCGCCCGATCCTCGTGCTGGGCGTACGCGTCCGGGTAGGCGGAGATCTGCACGGACTGCGCGGCGGTGGTGACGCTCATGTCCTGCCAGCCGGGGATCTCGTTGAGCGCCGTGTAGAAGGCCCGCGCGGCGTACGACGGGCGCATCAGCTGGGCCACAGTGCCCCAGCCGCTGCTGGGCCGCTGCTGGAACAGCCCGACCGAGTCGTGGTCGGAGCCGCTGCCCTGGTTCGGGTACTCTGCCGACTCCGGCAGGACGTCGCTGGCCAGGTTGTAGAGGTTGCTCTCCTGCATGGCGGTGGCCAGTGCCACCACCAGGGCCCGACGCGGCATCTTCATCTCCAGGCCGACGTCCACGATGATCTTTGCGTTGTCCATCTGTGCCTGGTCGAGGCCGGCGACCGGTCGGGGGCGGCGGGGCTTGACCGGCTTCTTGGGCGCCTTGCGGACGGCGGTGGGAGTGGGCGTGGGCTTCGCCGTCGGGCTGGGCGGCAGGATCCGGGCGGGGGCGGCGTCGCGGTCCAGCGACCGGGAGGCGCGTTCGTCGGCGATGGCGGCGCGGTCGGCCACCGCCTCGGCGAGCGGCTCAACCGGGCGGGGGGTGTCGTCGTTGCCGCGCGCGGTGGCGACCGCGACGAGGCTGAGGCAGCAGGTGACACCGGTGGCCAGCGCCACCCGCACCGGGGTCGAGCCCAGCAGGGCGCGCCGCGACGGTTCGGCGGCGCGGTGACGGCCGATCGTCCGTTCGGTTGATGTGGCGTCGTCCGAGAGGGTGGTCGGGCGCGCTTCGGTCAGCTTCTGGTCGGAGGGGTCGTCGGGATGCACCTGCCGAGGTTAAAGAGCTGAATGCCCGATGCCACCAGCCCGTACGGTGGCATGCGCCACAATTTGCCCTGATCATGCCGACTTTAGCGGGCAAAACACGAGCGAAGCTGATCAACCTCGCGGATCACCCCAGACGGTTATTCCCGATTCGCCGGCCAAATCCGGTCGCCCCGCCACCCCGCCGGCCAAGCCCTTGGCCACCTCCCGAACTCACCCGAACACCCGAGCCCCACCTCCACCAACCGGCCCCCGCCCGCCCCGCAGGTCGGTCCCGGCGCCGCCCCAAGATCCCCGCCCTGCTCCGCGATCTTGCACTTGCTGTCGCGACATAAGGGGGGCATCCCCCCGATATCGACGACCGAAAGTGCAAGATCGGCGCGGTGGGGCGTGCGGGCGTGCGGGCGTGCGGGCGTGCTGGCGGGCTGCGGCGTTAGTGTCGGCCGTTTTCGGCTGGGGTGACGGTTAGGCGGTGTCGGCTGGTGTCGCTGCTGGAGAACGGCCAGAGCCGGTCGGCGTACTCGACCAGGTCGGCCAGTTGCTCTCGGCTCAGACCGGCTGAGGAGATCTCCGCGTGCACGTCGGCCCGGTATCGACCGTCGGTGTCCCGTCCCAGCTTCGCCTCCGCCCGGACCTGCACGGTGTGCGCCTCATCGGTGATCTCCCCGGCCACCTCCACTGCCGCGTGATGCAGGCAGGAGGCGAAGGCCGCGGCCAGCAACTGTTCCGGGGTCAACCCGGTGCAGTGCGGCGCCAGCGGTGAAGCCAGCGCGGTGGAGAGCCCGCCATCGTCGGTGCGTACGTGACCGCCCTCGGCGGTCGCTGTGGCCTCACGCAGCCAGGAACTCTGATCCGGCATCGCGTTTCTCCCGTCGCTCACCAGGACGGCTACCCCTTCGCCGCCCGGCGAAACGCCGCCTGTCGTCCGGTCAGCGCCCGGCGGGCTGGTTCGGCTCGTCCACCAGCGCCACCGCCTCGGTGGCCGCCGCGGCGGCCCGTTCGGTCCACGGCGACGTCGGGGCCGGCCGGCGGGTCGTCGGGATCGTCATCGGCACGTACACCCGGGCGTCCACCGCCTCGGCCAGTTGCAGCGCGGCGACCAGGCTGGTCGGACGCTGCTCGGGGTCGTCGGCGAGGCAGGAGTGGCACAGTTCCGCGACCTCCGGCGGGAGCCCGGCGATGTCGGGCAGCGGCTCCGGTGGCCGATGGCGGCGGACGTGCAGCAGTTCGCTGGCGGTCGCCGCGCGGTAGGGCAGGCGGGCGGTGAGGCTGTAGTAGAGCAGCACGCCGAGGGCGTACATGTCGGCGGCGGGGGTGGCCGGCGCCTCGTCCAGCTGTTCGGGCGCCAGGTACGCCGGGGTGCCGAGCACCATCCCGGTCGGCATCGGGTCCGGTTCCCCGGCGGCGATGGCGATGCCGAAGTCGAGCACCTTCACCCCGGCCGGGGTGAGCATGACGTTGGCGGGCTTGACGTCCCGGTGCACGATGCCCTCGGCGTGCGCGGCGGCCAGCGCGGCGGCGACCTCCGCGCAGACCCGCACCGCGATCTGCCAGTCCAGCGGCCCGGCGCGCAGGTGCACGGCGAGCGTCTCACCCTCGGCCAGCTCCATCACGATGAAGGGCACCGGTCGGCCGGGCCAGGTCGAGGAGGTGCCGAAGTCGTGCACTGTCGCCACGTTGGGGTGTTCCAGGCGGGCCGCCGAGCGGGCCTCCGCGCGGATCCGGTCCACCGGGCCGTCCCGATCGTCGCGGCCGGGCGAGATGAGCTTCACCGCGACCGGCCGGTCCAGCACTTGGTCGTAGGCCCGCCACACCTCGGACATCCCGCCCACCCCGATGCGCTGTTCGAGCCGGTACCGCCCGTCCAGCATTCGCATCGACCGCTCCTCGTCCTCGCCCCGCCGACGGCGGGTGCTCAGGTGCCGGTACCCGAGCGCCGAGCTGGGCAAACCGGAGCCCGACTCGGGGCGGACGGGCAGTGCGCACCTCGCTGCGCCAGGGCGGTGGGTGCGGTAGCTTGCGAGCCAGAGCCGGTGTCACCGATTGTGCCGGCACGGTCACCCGGGGGGACGCCGCGATGAGCGAGGTCACCGTACGCTTCATCGGTGGGCCCGCGGACGGCCTGGTCCGGCTGCTGCCGGCCGGGTCGGACGGCGCCCCACCCCAGCGTTGGATCATGCGGCACCCGGACGGCACGGGCCCGGTGCAGCCGGGCCCCGACCACCTCTACGAACGCGACCGGCTCGACGAGGCCGGCGGCTGGAGCATGCGGTTCGTGCGCACCGACGCGTACGGGGTGTCCGAGTGACCACGAGGCGGGGCTGACCGGTGGTCTCGCCGGCGTCGCGTCGGCCCGGCCGCACAGCTCGCGCACAGCTTCCGCAGGGGCGCGGCACAGGCGTGGCGGCCACGATGGGGCCCATGGTCATGAACGGGCAGGCCGCGCCGAGCCGGATCGAGCTGCGTCGCCCCGACGGTGAACCCGTCCGGGTGCTGGTGGTCGATGACGAACCCACGCTCACCGACCTGCTGTCGATGGCCCTGCGCTACGAGGGCTGGCAGGTCCGCACCGCCGGCAACGGCATGGCGGCGTTGAGCACCGCCCGACACTTCCAACCGGACGCCGTGGTGCTCGACGTGATGCTGCCCGACCTGGACGGCTTCCAGGTGCTGCGCCGGCTGCGCGAGCACGCCCCCACAGTGCCGGTGCTCTTTCTGACCGCCCGCGACGCGGTCGAGGAACGCATCGCCGGGTTGACCGTCGGCGGCGACGACTACGTCACCAAGCCGTTCAGCCTGGAGGAGGTGATCGCCCGGCTGCGCGCGCTGCTGCGCCGCTCCGGGCTGGCGATCGCCGCCCGGGAGGAGGCGGTGCTGACCGTCGGTGACCTCAGCCTCGACGAGGACAGCCACGAGGTCCGCCGGGCCGGCCAGCTCGTCACCCTCACCGCGACCGAGTTCGAGCTGCTGCGTTACCTGATGCGCAACCCGCGCCGGGTGCTCAGCAAGGCACAGATCCTCGACCGGGTGTGGAACTACGACTTCGGTGGTCAGGCCAACGTGGTGGAGCTGTACATCTCGTACCTGCGCAAGAAGATCGACGCCGGACGGGCGCCGATGATCCACACGCTGCGCGGCGCGGGTTATGTCCTCAAACCCGCCGAGTAGGCGCCGCCCGCTGCGTGCCGCCCGCGGGTGGCTGGCCGGGCGCTCCCTGCGTACCCGACTGGTGTTCGCGCTGCTCGCGCTGCTCGCCCTGGTCAGCGTCGCCATCGGTGGCCTGACCACTGTGGCGCTGCGACATTTCCTGATCGACCGGCTCGACGCCCAGTTGGCCCCCGCGACGGCCATGCGGGGCGACCGGCCGGGGCGGCCGGCGTTTCCCGGCAACGGACCGGGCATCCCGCCCGGGTTGCCGTCCGGCGCGGTGGTCGCCGAGATCACCGACGGCCGCGTGACCAGCGCCCGGACCCTGACCAAGAGCGTCTCCAGCGCCGATCCGTTCCCCGACGAGCAGTCCGTCGCGGTGGGGGAGGTCGCCGTGCTGGCGGACCTGCCGGTCGACGCCAGACCGCGCACCGTCGACCTCGGCGATCGCGGTGACTACCGGGCCGTGGCCCGGCAGTACTGGGACGGCCGGGTACGCGTCGTCGCGATCCCCCTCTCCGGCGTCCAGGAGACCGTCTGGGCGCTGGTCGCCGCGCAGGCCGGGGTGGCTGCGGTCGGGCTGCTGCTCGCCGGTGTGGCGGGCGCGCTGATCGTGCGGGCGACCCTGCGACCGCTCAACCGGGTGGCCGCCACCGCCACCCGCGTCACCGAGCTGCCCCTGGACCGGGGGGAGGTGGCGCTCGCCGTCCGGGTCCCGGCCGCCGACACCGACCCGCGCACCGAGGTCGGTCAGGTCGGCGCGGCGCTGAACCGGATGCTGGGCCACGTCGCCGACGCGCTCTCCGCCCGGCAGGCCAGCGAGACCCGGGTACGCCAGTTCGTCGCCGACGCCAGCCACGAACTGCGGACGCCTCTCGCGGCGATCCGCGGCTACGCCGAGGTGGCCCGGCGTGGCCGTGACGAGGTTCCCGCCGACGTGGCGCACGCGCTGCGCCGGGTGGAGTCGGAGAGCACCAGGATGACCAGCCTCGTCGACGACCTGCTGCTGCTGGCTCGCCTCGACACCGGCCGGCCGCTCGCTGTCGAACCGGTGGACCTGACCGCCCTGGTGGTGGACGCGGTCAGTGACGCGCACGTCGCCGGCCCCGAACACCGCTGGCAGCTCGAACTGCCCGAGGTGGCGATCCGGGTGCCCGGCGACGCCGCACGGCTGCATCAGGTGGTGGCGAACCTGCTCACCAACGCCCGGGTGCACACCCCGCCCGGCAGCACTGTCACCACCACACTGGCCGTCGACGCCGCCAGCGCGGTGCTCACCGTCGCCGACGACGGGCCGGGGGTGCCGGTGGAGCTGCAACCGGAGATGTTCGAGCGGTTCGCCCGGGGCGACAGCTCCCGCTCCCGCGCCCACGGCAGCACCGGCCTCGGCCTCGCGATCGTCGCGGCGGTGGTGGAGGCGCACCACGGCACGGTCGGCGTGGACAGCCGTCCAGGTCGGACACGGTTCACCGTCCGGCTGCCGAATCCCACAGCTGACGCATAGTTCGTGCACGGGGTCGCGCCAGGCGAGCCCTCAAGGCTGGCCGCATGGACAGAACCGAGACCCTGCTGACGGCACCCGCCGAACCCGAGCCGCCAACTGCCGCACGCCCCGACGAGCACTCGCCGCCGACGCGCCGCTCGCCGGCCTGGGCCCGGGCCGCGTTGGCGATCCTGCTGCTCGCCACCGGCCTGCTCTACCTGTGGGGCCTGGGCGCGTCCGGCTGGGCGAACTCGTTCTACGCGGCGGCGGTGCAGGCCGGCTCGGTGAGCTGGAAGGCTTTCCTCTACGGCTCGTCGGACGCCGCGAACTCCATCACCGTCGACAAGACGCCCGCGTCGCTGTGGCTGATGGCCCTGTCCGTGCGCGTCTTCGGGTTGAACAGCTGGGCGATGCTGGTGCCGCAGGCGCTCTGCGGGGTCGCATCGGTCGGCGTGCTTTATGCGACGGTGAAGCGCTGGTACGGGCCGGCCGCCGGTCTGATCGCCGGGGCGGTCCTCGCGGTCACCCCGGTGGCGACGCTGATGTTCCGGTTCAACAACCCCGACGCGCTGCTGGTCCTGCTGCTGGTCGCCGGGGCGTACGCGACAGTGCGCGCGTTGGAGACGGCCAGCACCCGGTGGATCGTGCTGGTCGGTGTGCTGGTCGGCTTCGGCTTCCTCACCAAGATGTTGCAGGCGTTCCTTGTGGTGCCGGTCTTCGCCGGCGTCTACCTGCTGGCCGCGCCGACCGGGCTGTGGCGGCGGGTCCGGCAGTTGCTGCTGGCCGGGTTGGCGGTGGTGGTCTCCGCCGGCTGGTGGGTGGCGCTGGTCGAGCTGGTGCCGGCCAGCGCCCGCCCGTACATCGGCGGCTCGCAGGGCAACAGCATCCTGGAGTTGACCCTCGGCTACAACGGCCTCGGCCGAATCACCGGCGAGGAGGTCGGCAGCGTCGGCGGCGGTGGCGCCCGACCGGGCGGCGGCGGTGGCCCGTTCTCCGGGCAGAACGGCGTGCTGCGGATGTTCGGCGGCGAGATCGGTGGTCAGGTCTCCTGGCTGCTGCCGGCCGCGCTGATCCTGCTGGTCGTCGGCCTGCTGCTGGCCGGAAGGGCGGCCCGCACCGACCGCACCCGGGCCGGGCTGCTGCTCTGGGGCGGCTGGCTCCTGGTCACCGGCCTGATCTTCAGCTTCATGTCCGGGATCTTCCACGCCTACTACACGGTGGCGCTCGCACCGGCGATCGGCGCGCTGGTCGGCATTGGCGTGACGCTGCTCTGGGGGCACCGCCGACTGCTGCCCGCGTCCGGGTCCGCCGAAGCTGCCGGTACGCGCTGGCGGCGATGGCGTCCGCTGGCCGCCACGGCGACGCTCGCCGGCACTCTCGCGGTCACCGTGTGGTGGGCGTGGGTGTTGCTCGGACGTAGCCCCGACTGGCACCCGTGGCTGCGGACCGCTGTGCTCGTCGCCGGTCTGGTCGGCGCGGTGCTGCTCCTGCTCGTCACCCGACTGCCCCGCCGGTTGGTGCCGGTGGTGCTGGGTCTTGGCGCGGCGGCGGCCCTCGCCGGCCCGGTGGCGTACGCGGTGCAGACCACCGCGACCCCGCACACCGGGTCGATTCCGAGTGCCGGCCCGTTCGTGGCGGGTGGGTTCGGCAGGGGCGGTTTCCCCGGCGGGCGACCGCCCGGCGGCATGGAACTGCCGGCCGGCGGTCAACTCCCCGGCGGCGGTCAGTTCCCGGGCGGGGGGCCGAACGGTGGCGGCCAGTTCCCGGGCGGTCTCCCCGGCGGGGGCCAGTTCCCGGGCGGCGGCCAGAACGGTGGCGGCCAGAACGGCGGTCAGATGCCCGGCTTCCCCGGCGGTGGCCGCACCGGCGGGCCCGGCGCCACCGGCGGCCAGGGGCGCCCGGCCGGTGGGGGAATGGGCGGCCTGCTCGACGCCCGTGAGCCCAGCGCCGCGCTACGCGAGCTGCTGGAGCACGACAGCGCCGACTACACCTGGGTGGCGGCGACCATCGGCTCGAACAACGCGTCCGGCTATCAGCTCGCCACCGGCGAACCGGTGATGCCGATCGGTGGCTTCAACGGCAGCGACCCGTCACCGACCCTCGGGCAGTTCCAGCGGTACGTCCGCGACGGAAAGATCCACTACTTCGTCGGTGGCGGTGGTTTCCGGGCCAACGGCGGCAGCTCGGCCTCTCAGGAGATCGCCGCCTGGGTCGCGGAGACGTTCACGGCGCAGACCGTCGACGGGGTCACCCTCTACGACCTCAGCGCCGGTACGGAGGCGTCGTGACCGCGCTGGGCGGACCACGGGCCGCCGTCCAGGCCCGACCCACCGCCGCCGTGCTGGACGTGGTGATCCCGGTCCATAACGAGGAGGTCGACCTCGGGCCGTGCGTACGGCGGCTGCACGCCCACCTGAGCGCGAACTTCCCGTACCCGTTCCAGATCACCATCGCCGACAACGCCAGCGTCGACGACACCCTGAAGGTGGCCGACGGCCTCGCCGGTGAGCTGCCCGGCGTCGAGGTGCTGCACCTGGACGCCAAGGGCCGGGGGAGGGCGCTCTCCGCCGCCTGGTCGGCGTCGTCCGCGCCGGTGCTGGCGTACATGGACGTGGACCTCTCCACCGACCTGGCGGCGTTGCTGCCGCTGGTCGCGCCGCTCATCTCCGGTCACTCCGACCTGGCGATCGGCACCCGGCTGGCGCGTACCTCCCGGGTGGTGCGCGGCGCCAAGCGGGAGGTGATCTCGCGGGCCTACAACCTGCTGCTGCGCGGGGCGTTGGCGGCGCGGTTCTCCGACGCGCAGTGCGGGTTCAAGGCGATCCGCGCCGACGTGGCCGCGGAGCTGCTGCCGTTGGTACGCGACACCGGCTGGTTCTTCGACACCGAGCTGCTGGTGCTGGCCCAGCGGGCCGGGCTGCGCATCCACGAGGTGCCGGTGGACTGGGTCGACGACCCGGACAGCCGCGTCGACATCGTCGCCACCGCCTTGGCCGACCTGCGTGGCGTGGGCCGGCTGGGCCGGGCGCTGCTGACCGGCGCGCTGCCCCTGGCCGACCTACGCGCGCAGCTCGGCCGGGCGCCGCTCACCGCGCCGCGTGCCCAGCCGGGCGTGACGCCGCTGACCGCGCCGAGTGCCCAGCCCGGTCAGGCCCAGCCCGGCCAGGCCCAGCCCGGCCAGGCGCTGCCGGGGCAGGTGCCGGTCGGGTTGCCTCGGCAGCTGGTCCGGTTCGCGGCGGTCGGGGTGGCGAGCACGCTCGCGTACCTGCTGTTGTTCGTGGCCACCCGGGGCATCCTCGGCGCGCAGCCGGCGAACCTGCTGGCGCTGCTGGTGACGGCGGTGGCGAACACGGCCGTGAACCGCCGGCTGACGTTCGGCATCAGCGGACGCCGGCACGCCGCCCGGCACCACGCGCAGGGGCTACTGGCCTTCGCTCTCGGTCTGGCGTTGACGAGTGGCGCGTTGGCGGTGCTGCACGTCGTCTCCGCCGTACCGGCCCGGCCGGTGGAGCTGGCCGTGCTGGTGGCCGCGAACCTGGCCGCCACAGTGCTGCGGTTCGTGCTGCTGCGCCTGGGCATGCACCACCGGCGCACCTGAGTCACCGGCTGGTCAGCCGACCAGCATCTCGGTGAGGACCTCGACGACGCGGCGGGTGTGCCGCCCGTCGGGGTCCTCGTCGGTGTTCAGGTCGGTCACGCTCATCCCGAGCAGCCGGTCGGCGCGGGCCAACGGCGTGACCAGTGCGATCAGGTCGGCCCAGCGCGGCCCGTCCGGCTCGGGGTAGGTCACGGCCGGCAGGTCGCGCGGGTCCACCACGTCCAGGTCGAGGTGCAGCCAGGCCGGTCCGTCGCCGTCGGCGGCCAGGCCCACGCCGACCGTCGCCGCGCCCCGGCGCAGCAACTCGGGTGCGTTGACCTGGTGGATCGCCGGGTCGATCCGGGCCGCCTCGACCCGGCTGCTCTCGTCGGTGGCCGGGCGGTGCCCGAGCAGGTGGACGCGGCTCGGTTCGATCAGCGCGCCGCCGGGGCCGACGGCGGCGGGGCCGTTCCCGGTGACCACCGAGAGGTCCATGTCGGCGGCCTCGCCGGTCGGCGAGGTCGTGCCGTCGAGGAAGTCCGGGTGGGCGTCGACGAACCACAGGTCGGTCGCCGGGGGCAGTGCCCGGCAGATGCCGGGCAGGATCGCGCAGTCGCCGCCGAGCACCAGTGGTCGGTGGCCGTCCGCGATCAGCGCGCCGATCCGCGCGGCGATGGCGCCGCCGGCCCGGACCAGGTCCGCCGCGCCGATCACCCCGCTGGACTGGTCGCGGTTCGGGCCGCGCAACCGCGCCTCGTCGATCCGCCCGTCGTCGTCGGCGGCCAGGGCCTCGCGCAGGCCGGCCCGGCGCAGCGCGGCCGGGGCCCGCTCCTCGCCGCGCCCTGCCCCGGAGGAGTCCAGCGGCGCGTCCACGATCATCCAGCGCACGTCCGCAGCGTACCGGCGCGGCCGGCCGTCCCGGCCGCATTCTGTGGTGAGGCTGGGAGTACGCCGATGTGCCCGCGACGGCGCGGACGACCGGCGTACGGTGAGGGACAAGTCCGGCTTTCTGGGTCAAAAGCCTCATCGGTTACGCCCGGGACGCCGGTGTCGAGGCGGCGAGGCAAGGAGCGATCGGTGGAACATCTGGCCTACCTGGACGCGGGGTCCGGCAGCCTGATCGTGCAGGCGGTCGTCGGCGGGGTGGCGGGCGCCGCGGTCGCCGCGAAACTCTACTGGCGACGGCTGGTCGACCGGTTCCGCCGGCAACCCACCGACCAGCGCTGAACGGGCCAGCCCCGACGATGGCGATCTCACCCACCGAGGTACGGCCCGAGCCGGCCTCCTTCCGCGACCCCGCCAACCGGGTCTTCCACGTCGGCGACGAGGTGCTGCGCGGTCTGGACCCCCAGGCCGCCGAGCACTGGCGGGCACTGACCGGCAGCACGTTCTTCCCGGCGCTCGTCGCCGCGCGCAAGGTCTGCGCCACCGAGGACGCCCCGCCCACCCTGGTGCCCGCCGCGACCGGAGCACCGTGGGCCGCCGTGCTGCGCCACGAGCGCATCCCGTTCGTCTCCCACCCGTACGAGTGGTCGTTCAGCATGCTGCGCGACGCCGCCCTGCTGCACCTGGAGATCCTGACCGCCGCGCTCGGCGAGGGATTCACCACCAAGGACGGCTCGGCGTACAACCTCCAGTGGCGCGGCGCCCAACCGGTCTTCATCGACATCGGCTCCTTCGAGCCGGTTCGCGACGGTGAACCGTGGGCCGGCTACCGGCAGTTCTGCCAGACCGTGCTCTACCCGCTGATGCTCACCGCCCACCTGGGCGTCGACTTCCAACCGTGGCTGCGCGCCCGGGTCGACGGCATCGAGGCCGACGAGCTGCGGCCACTCTTCAACGGGGCCCGCCGGCTGCGCCCCGGCGTGCTGACCCACCTGCACCTGCACGGGGCCATGCAGCAACGCAACGCCGCCGCCAGCACCACCGAGGTCCGCGACCAACTGCGGACCGCCGGCTTCTCCCGGGAGCTGCTGCTCGCCACCGTCCGCGGCATCGAGAAACTGGTCCGCAAGCTGGACCGCCGCCCGCCCGAGAGCCACTGGTCGGACTACCAGCGCAGCTGCGGCTACTCGGCCCGCGACCGGGTGGCGAAGGAGCAGTTCGTGGCCACCGCCGTGGCCGCCGGCACCCGCCCCCGCCTGGTGCTCGACCTCGGCGCCAACGACGGCCGCTACTCCCGGCTGGCGGCCGGGCACGCCGACTACGTGGTCGCCGTCGAGCAGGACCCGACAGTCGTCGACGAGTTGTACCGACAGCTGCGCTCCGAGGGGCAGCGCCGCATCCTGCCGCTCGTGTTGGACCTGGCCGACCCGTCGCCGGGTGGCGGCTGGCGGGGCGTCGAGCGGGCCGGCTTCGCCGAGCGGGCGTCCGCCGACGTGGTACTCGCCCTGGCCGTGGTGCACCACCTGGCGATCGGGCGCAACGTTCCGCTGCCGGAGGTCATCGACTGGCTGGCCGGGCTGACCGCGCCGGGCGGCGCTGTGGTGGTGGAATTCGTCCACCCGGAGGACCCGATGGCGACCCGACTGCTGGCCAACAAGCCCGCCGGTCTCTTCCCGGACTACCGACGCGACACCTTCGAGACGTTGCTCGCCTCCCGAGGACGGATCACCGACCGGCTGGAACTGTCCTCGGGCACCCGCACGCTCTACCGGACGGTGATGGGTGGCTGAACCGCTGTGGGACCGGGGTTGGCGAGGTGAGCTGGGCCGACTGCTGGAGATCGTCGCGCTGGTCGGCCTCGTGGTCACCCAGCCACTGCTGGACGTGCTCGGCCGCAGCCCCGACTTCTTCCTCTTCCACCGCGCCGGCCCGGCCCAGATCCTGCTGCTGCTCGCCCTGGTGACGGTGCTCCCCACGGCCGCGGTGGCGCTGCTCGGCGCGCTCAGCCGACTGGCCGGCCGGACCGCCCGCGCCCTCACCCACACCGCGCTGGTCGGGCTGCTGGCCGCCGCCCTCGCCGTGCAGGTGGGCCGACACGTCACGCCACTTCGGGGCGTACCCCTGCTGCTGGTGGCCGTGCTGGCCGGAGCCGCCGGCGCGGCCGCGCACCGGCGGTGGCGGGCGCCGGGCCGGGTGCTGCGACTGGCCGCCGCCGGCCCGGTGGCCTTCGTGGCGCTCTTCCTGCTCGCCTCACCGACCTCGGCGGTGGTCCTGCCGCGCGGCGACGGCGGCGCGGCCGGCACCGCGCAGGGCTCGGCCGTGCACCCGCCGGTGGTCATGCTGATCCTCGACGAGCTGCCGCTGGTCAGCCTGCTCGGCGCGGACGGGAAGGTCGACGCCGGGCGGTACCCGCACTTCGCCGAGCTGGCCGGCGGCTCCACCTGGTACCGCAACTCCACCGGGGTCAGCGGATGGACGCCCAACGCGCTGCCGGCGATGCTCACCGGCCGCTACCCGGCCAAGCCGGTCGCCCCGCACTACTCGCAGTACCCGGACAACATCTTCACCGCCTTCGGCGGCCTGTACGACATCCGCGCCGAGGAGAGCATCACCCGGCTCTGCCCACCCAGTCGCTGCGAGCAGCCGGTCACCCCGGAGCAGGGGCTCGGCGTGCTGGTCCGGGAGACCGGCAAGCTGCTCGGCCGGGTCGCCGGGCCGACGGAGAGCGCTGTCGACCCGGAGGACTCCTACCGCGAGCAGACCCGCGCCGAAGCCGGCCTGGACGCCGCCGAACCGGTGCCGGCCGACCCGAAGTTCCGCTGGGACAGCCTGGACGACAACCAACCGGCCCGGTTCACCAGCTTCCTGGCCGGGCTGAAGCCGACCACCCGGCCCACCCTGCACTTCCTGCACCTGCTGATGCCGCATTCACCGTGGGCGTACCTGCCGTCCGGGGCGCGCTACGACGCCCCCGAGGACCTGCCCAACGACGGCGCCGGGTGGGTCGACCTGGCCCGGCAGCGGCACCTCGCCCAGCTCGGCTACACCGACCGGCTGATCGGCGAGACGCTGCGGACGCTGCGCGCCAACGGCCTCTACGACCAGGCCCTCGTCGTGGTGACCGCCGACCATGGGGTCAGCTTCCGCCCCGGCGCCCAGGGCCGGGGCATGGACGCCATCAAGGCCGCCGCCGGCGAGGTGGCCTGGGTGCCGACGTTCGTCAAGGAACCCCGGCAGCAGACCGGCCGGGTGGACGACCGCAACTGGGAACACGTCGACCTGCTGCCGACAGTGGCCGACGAGGCCGGCGTCCGGTTGCCCTGGCGGGTCGACGGGCGCTCCGCCCGGCAGGCCCCCCGCACCGACGGTGCGAAGCACTTCTACGACCGCCCAGGCGTTCCGGTCACCTTCCCCGGTGGCGTGCCCGCCCCGCCACCCCTGCCGACACCCCACCCCCTGGTCGGCACCGAGGTCCGCGCCGGCCCGGCCGCCGGCAGCGCCCGGGTCGCCGACCTGGCCGCGTTCACCGCCACGGACCCGGACACCGGCACCCTTCCGGCGCTGGTCTGGGGAGACGTCCCGGACCGGATCCCGGACGGCACCCTGCTCGCCGTCGCCGTCAACGGCCGCATCGGGGCCGTCGTCCCGGTGGTGCCGGCCGACCCCGGCGGACGCCGGTTCGCAGCGCTGCTCGCCGACGACAAGCTGTTCCACGCCGGCACCAACCAGCTCGACGTCTTCCAGGTCGCGACGGACGGTACGCTGCGACGCCTCACCCTGTCGTGACCTGGCTTCCGGCCTGGTTTCCGGGGTTGGTCCGGCCTGGCTTCCGGGTTCGGTCCGGTCCGGTCCCGTCTGGCGGGATGCTGGGTTTCCCGGTCGCCCGGTCGGGAATCGGGTGACGCATACCTCACCGCCGAACCACGGCGGGCGTTGTCCCCCGAGCCGCAATTACGGTAGAAGCGAAGGCAATTCAACGTAGATCTGCCGGCGAAGCGAGGAACCACATGACGGAAGTCAAGCTCGATCACCCCGGTGGGCAGCTGTCGATGCCGGTGCATCCTGCGGTCGAGGGCCCCGCCGGTATCGGGGTGAGCAAGCTGCTGAAGGAAACCGGGATGACCACGTACGACCCCGGTTTCGTCAACACCGCCGCTGCCTCATCCGCGATCACCTACATCGACGGCGACGCGGGCATCCTGCGTTACCGGGGGTACCCGATCGAGCAGCTGGCCGCGAAGTCCTCCTTCCTGGAGGTCTCCTACCTGCTCATCTACGGTGAGCTGCCGACCGAGCAGCAGCTGACCGAGTTCACCGAGTGGATTCGGCGGCACTCGCTGCTGCACGAGGAGATGCGCCGCTTCTTCGACGGCTTCCCCCGGGACGCCCACCCGATGGCGGTGCTCTCGTCCGCGGTGAGCGCCCTGTCCACCTTTTACCAGGACAGCCTGGACCCGTTCGACTCCGAGCACGTGGAGATCTCCACGGTCCGGCTGATGGCGAAGGTCCCCACCATCGCCTCGTACGCGTACAAGAAGTCCATCGGTCAGCCGCTGCTGTACCCGGACAACTCGCTCGGGTACGTGGACAACCTGCTGCGGATGACGTTCGGCGTGCCGGCGGAGCCGTACGAGGTCGACCCGGTGATGTCGAAGGTGCTGGACATGCTCTTCGTCCTGCACGCCGACCACGAGCAGAACTGCTCCACGTCGACAGTCCGCCTGGTCGGCTCCAGCAACGCCAACCTGTTCGCCTCGGTCTCGGCCGGCGTGAACGCGCTGTTCGGCCCGCTGCACGGTGGCGCCAACCAGGCGGTGCTGGAGATGCTCCAGCAGATCCACGCCGGCGACGGCGACGTCCGGTCCTTCGTCCGCAAGGTCAAGGACAAGCAGGACGGCGTCAAGCTGATGGGCTTCGGCCACCGGGTCTACAAGAACTACGACCCGCGGGCGGCGATCGTCAAGAAGGCCGCGCAGGACGTGCTGGGCCGGATGGCCAAGCCCGACCCGCTGCTGGACATCGCCATGGAGCTGGAGGAGATCGCCCTCGCCGACGACTTCTTCGTCTCCCGTCGGCTCTACCCGAACGTGGACTTCTACACCGGCCTGATCTACAAGGCCATGGGTTTCCCGACCAAGATGTTCACAGTGCTCTTCGCGCTCGGCCGGCTTCCCGGCTGGATCGCCCAGTGGCGCGAGATGATCAGCGACCCGGAGACCAAGATCGGCCGTCCGCGGCAGGTCTACGTCGGCTCCGCCGAGCGGGACTACGTCCCCTTCGGGGAGCGCTGACCCGCTCCTCGCTGCACCAGCAGGCCGTCGACCCCTCCGGGTCGGCGGCCTGCCGCGTTTCCGCGCTGCCCCGTCCCGCCATGATCGACTCGGGTTCCTTGAAGTCGCGGTGTCCGTGGCGCTGGGACACCGCGACTTTCAGGAAGTCGAGTCGATCAATCGCAAACGACGAGCGTCAGCGCAGGCCGGCGGCGGCGAGCAGGTTGCCCTCGGGGAGCGCCGGGAGGGCGCGGCCCTGCGACATCCGCTGCTCGGCGCGTTCGGCGGTGAACGCGGCGTCGTGGTGGATGGCGGCGGCGTAGCTGGCGGCGGTGTGCTGGGCGATAGCGGCCCAGCCGTACTGGTCGTGGACCATCCGGCGGGCGCGGCGGGCCATGACGCGGGCACGGTCGGGGTCCGACAGCAGCGCGTCCACGGCGTCGGTGAGGCTGTCCGGGTCGTGCGGGCGGAAGGTCATCCCGGTGACGCCCGGCTCGACGATCTCGCCGAGGCCACCGGTGGCGGCGACGGCGAGCGGAGCACCGGCCGCCGCGCCCTCGAGGGCGACCATGCCGAACGGCTCGTAGATGCTCGGCACGGCGAAGCAGTCAGACGCGGCCATCAGCGCCGGCAGGTCGGTGCCGCCCAGGAAGCCCGGCATGGTGACCATGCCGCCGAGGCCGCGGCGGTGCACCTCGGCCTCCAGTTCGGCGCGGTACGGGCCGTCGCCGGCGATCACGGCACGCAGCCCGGGGTGCCGCTCGCGCAGCCGGGGCAGCGCGGCGATCAGGTGCTGCACGCCCTTCTCGTACACCAGGCGGCCGGCGAAGGTGACCAGCGGGCCGTTCCCGGCGAAGCGGGCGCGGGCGGCGGCCACGGCACGCGCTGGCACCCGCCAGCGGTGCGGCTCCACGCCGTTGGCGACCACGTCGACCCGCCCGGCCGGTACGCCGAACAGCGCGTTCACCTCGTCGCGCATGTAACCGGAGCAGACGATCACCCGGTTGGACTCGCTGCTGAGCCACTGCTCGACGCCGTGGATGGTGCGGTTCATCTCCTCCGGCAGCCAACCCTGGTGACGACCGGCCTCGGTGGCGTGGATCGTGCTGACCAGCGGGACGTCCAGGTGGTCGCGCAACGTCATCGCGGTGTGGGCGACGAGCCAGTCGTGGGCGTGGATGACGTCGTAGGAGCCGGCCTGGGTGGCGCGCAGGGCGGTGCGGGTGAGGGTGTGGTTGAAGGCCATGGTCCAGGCCAGTAGCGAGCCGGTGGCGAGGGGGAAGGTGACCGGGTCTTCGGGGGCGCGCAGGATGCGTACGCCGTCGGCGTACTCCTCCAGGGGTGCGCCCTCGGAGTGGCGGGTGACGACGGTGACCTCGTGGCCGGCGGCGGCGAGGGCGACGGAGAGGGCGTGCACGTGTCGACCGAGACCGCCGACGAGCACCGGCGGGTACTCCCAGGACAGCATGAGGATGCGGCGGGTCTGCGGGGGCGCCCCGGGGCCGGACTGCGCCGGCACGGGCGTGCCGGGCTGCGCGGTGGGCCCGGACTGCGCGGTGGGCCGGGAGGTGAGTGTGGGCCGGTGGGCCCGGTCCTTGGTGGCAGCGAACTGCTCGTCGACCCGCAGGGTCGTCACATCAATCTCCGTCCATGCATGGTGGTGCGCGCCGGCATCAGTGGCGGCGGAGCGAGAGGTGTAAGGGGTGGCCGAGGGCCTGGCGGGGCACACGCGGTCGCTTGCCCCCGAACAAGGAAAGTCCATCGGGGCCAAGAACGCACCTCGAAAAGGGTCATCGTGACGGAGGACACCCGAGTGGTGTAGCGCGCATCAGACGGGTGGTTTCCGGTCACGCCTGGAAGGATGGATTGGCGTGCCCGGGCCGGGGGCACTACCTGCGTGCGCGCGGGCGATCTCGGCCGGTGCGCACATAACCATGGTCTAAGGAGCGACATGCAGGTCTGGCCGGGCGAGCGGTACCCCCTGGGCGCCACCTACGACGGGATGGGCACCAACTTCGCCATCTTCTCCGAGGTGGCCGAGCGGATCGAGCTGTGTCTCTTCGACGAGTGGGACACCGGCGCGGAGCGCCGCGTCGAGCTGCGCGAGGTGGACGCCTACGTGTGGCACGCGTACCTGCCGGGCATCGAGCCGGGCCAGCGCTACGGCTACCGGGTGTACGGCCCGTACGACCCGGCGAACGGGCTGCGCTGCAACCCGCACAAGCTGCTGATCGACCCGTACGCCAAGGCCGTCGACGGTGACGTGCAGTGGGACCCGGCGGTCTACGACTACGAGCTGGGCGAGCCGGAGCGCATGTCGGAGACCGACTCGGCGCCGTTCATGCCGAAGTCGGTGGTGGTCAACCCGTACTTCGACTGGGGCAACGACAAGCCGCCGCGCACCCCTTACCACCACTCGGTGATCTACGAGGCGCACGTGCGCGGGCTGACCATGCGCCACCCGGACATCCCGGAGGAGCTGCGCGGCACGTACGCGGCCATCGCCTCCCCGCCGATGATCGACTATCTGACCCGGCTCGGGGTGACCGCGATCGAGCTGATGCCGGTGCACCAGTTCATCCACGACAACCGCCTCGTCGACCTGGGACTGAAGAACTACTGGGGTTACAACTCCATCGGCTTCTTCGCCCCGCACCACGGCTACTCCGCGCTGGGCCGGACCGGCCAGCAGGTGCAGGAGTTCCGGGGCATGGTGAAGGCGCTGCACGCGGCCGGCATCGAGGTCATCCTCGACGTGGTCTACAACCACACCGCCGAGGGCAACCACCTCGGCCCGACGTTGAGCTTCAAGGGCGTGGACGCCCCGAGCTACTACCGGCTCAGCGAGGAGGACCGCCGCTACTTCGTCGACTACACCGGCACCGGCAACAGCCTCAACGTGCGCAGCCCGCACTCGCTGCAACTGATCATGGATTCGCTGCGCTACTGGGTGACCGAGATGCACGTCGACGGCTTCCGGTTCGACCTGGCGGCCACCCTGGCCCGCGAGTTCTACGAGGTGGACCGGCTGTCCACGTTCTTCGAGGTGGTGCAGCAGGACCCGGTGGTCAGCCAGGTCAAGTTGATCGCCGAGCCGTGGGACGTCGGCCCCGGCGGCTACCAGGTGGGCAACTTCCCGCCGCTGTGGACGGAGTGGAACGGCAAGTACCGCGACACCGTGCGGGACTTCTGGCGCGGCGAGCCGGCCACCCTCGCCGAGTTCGCGTCCCGGATCTCCGGCTCCGCCGACCTCTACCAGGACGACGGCCGCCGCCCGTTCCACAGCATCAACTTCGTCACCGTGCACGACGGGTTCACCCTCAACGACCTGGTGTCCTACAACGACAAGCACAACGAGGCCAACGGCGAGGAAAATCGCGACGGCGAGAGCCACAACCGGTCCTGGAACTGCGGGGTCGAGGGCGACACCGACGACGGGGCTGTCCTCGCCCTGCGGGCCAAGCAACGGCGCAACTTCCTGGCCACCCTGATGCTGTCGCAGGGCGTGCCGATGATCGGCCACGGTGACGAGCTGGGCCGCACCCAGCACGGCAACAACAACGTCTACTGCCAGGACAGCGAGCTGGCCTGGGTCGACTGGGACAACGTCGACGAGCAGCTGCTGGAGTTCGTCCAGACGCTCACCGCGTTCCGCAAACGACACCAGGTGTTCCGGCGTCGCCGATTCTTCACCGGCCTGCCGGTGAACGGGCGCGGCATCGACGAGCCACTGCCCGACCTGGCCTGGCACACCCCGGACGGGCGGGAGATGACCGGCGAGGACTGGGGCAACGACTTCGGCCGCTCGGTGGCGCTCTTCGTCAACGGCGAGGGCATCCGCGAGCGCGGCCAGTACGGCCAGAAGCACCACGACGCGTCGTTCCTGCTCTGTTTCAACGCCCACGACGCGCCGCTGGACTTCACCATGCCCGGCAGCGAGTACGGCCAGAAGTGGGAACGGGTCATCGGCACCGCCGAACCCGAGCCGGGCGACGCCACGGTGATCAGCGCGGGCGGCACCATCCGGGTGCCGGACCGCTCCCTCGTCGTGCTGGAGAGGACGATCTGACATGACGGCCACCCCTCCCACTGCCACCTACCGGATCCAGGTCCGCCCCGGCTTCGACCTGGACGCCACCGCCGCGATCGTCGACTACCTGGACGACCTCGGCGTCACCCACCTCTACAGCGCCCCGCTGCTGACCGCCACCCCCGGCTCCCAGCACGGCTACGACGTGGTCGACCACCGGGCCGTCAACCCGGAGCTGGGCGGGGAGGCCGCCCGGCAGCGGCTGCTGGCAGCGCTACGCGACAAGCAACTCGGCCTGGTCGTCGACATCGTGCCCAACCACGCCGGGGTCGCCGTCCCGGCCGCCAACCCCGCCTGGTGGGACGTGCTGCGCCGGGGTCGCGACTCGACGTACGCCGACTGGTTCGACATCGACTGGGACCGGGGCCGGCTGCTGCTGCCGGTGCTGGGCGACGACCCGGCCGCCCTCGACGACCTCAAGGTCGTCGACGGGGAGCTGCGCTACCACGAGCACCGCTTCCCGATCACCGACGGCACCGGCGACGGCAACGCCCGCGAGGTGCACGACCGGCAGCACTACGAGCTGGTCTCCTGGCGGCGCGGTGACGCCGAGCTGACGTACCGCCGATTCTTCGCCATCGCGGGCCTGGCGGGTCTGCGCGTGGAGGACCCGGCGGTCTTCGCCGCCACCCACGAGCTGATCCTGCGCTGGGCCGCCGCCGGGGAGGTCGACGGCATCCGCGTCGACCACCCGGACGGCCTGCGCGACCCGGCCGGCTACCTGGCCCGGTTGCGGGCCGCCGCGCCCGACGCCTGGCTCGTGGTGGAGAAGATCCTGGAGTACGGCGAGGAGCTGCCGGACTGGCCGGTGGACGGCACCACCGGCTACGACGCCCTGGCCGCTGTCGGCGGGCTCTTCGTCGACACCGACGCCGAGGGTGACTTCACCGCGCTGGACAACCGCCTCACCGGGCAGCACACCTCCTGGGAGGACCTGACCCACGCCACGAAGCTGGCCGCCGCCACCCAACTGCTCGCCGCCGAGCTGACCCGGCTGGCCGCCCTCGCCCCCGAGGTGCCCACCGAGCAGGCCCGCGCGGCGCTCGCCGAGCTGGCCGCCGCGTTCGCCGTCTACCGGGGCTACCCGCCGCACGGCGCCCGGCACCTCGCCGCCGCCCGCTCCGAGGCCGGCCGCCGCCGCCCCGACCTGGCCGGCGCCCTGGACGCTGTCACCCGCCGACTGCGCAACCCCGACGACGAGCTGGCCCAACGGTTCCCGCAGCTCACCGGCGCGGTGATGGCCAAGGGCGTGGAGGACACCGCGTTCTACCGCTGGACCCGGTTCGTGGCGCTCAACGAGGTCGGCGACGACCCCTCCCACTTCGGGGTGCCGCCGGCGGAATTCCACCGCTTCGCCGCCGCCCAACAGGTCCGCTGGCCGGCCAGCATGACCACCCTCTCCACCCACGACACCAAACGCGGCGAGGACGTCCGCGCCCGGCTCGCCGTGCTCAGCGAACTGCCGGGCCGCTGGGCCGAGCAGGTCAAGACCTGGATGGAGTACGCGCCGCTGCCCGACCCGGCCTTCGCCCACCTGCTCTGGCAGACCGCCGTCGGCGCGTGGCCGATCGAGCGGGAACGGCTGCACGCGTACGTCGAGAAGGCCGCCAGGGAGGCCGGGGCCTCGACCAGTTGGGCGGACCCCGACCCGGCCTTCGAGCAGGCAGTGCACGCCGTGGTCGACCAGATGTACGACGACCCGAGCCTGCACGACGAGCTGACCGAACTCGCCGCCGCCATCGCCCCGGCCGGCTGGTGCAACTCGCTCGGGCAGAAGCTGATCCAACTCACCATGCCCGGAGTGCCGGACACCTACCAGGGCACCGAGCTGTGGGACAACTCCCTCGTCGACCCGGACAACCGCCGACCGGTCGACTTCGACGTACGCCGAGAGTTGCTGGCACGCATCGACGGCGGCTGGCGTCCCCCGGTCGACACCGACGGAGCGGCGAAGCTGCTCGTCGTGTCGCGGACCCTGCGGTTGCGGCGGGCGCACCCGGAGCTGTTCACCACCTACCGGCCGGTGCCCGCGCACGGGCCGGTGGGCCGGCACGTGGTGGCGTTCGACCGGGGTGGCGTGATCGCCGTGGCGACCCGGCTGCCGCTGGGCCTGGCACGCGCCGGTGGTTGGTGTGACACAGCTCTGTCACTTCCCGTTCACGAGATGAAGGACCTGTTCACCGGCCGGGTCTACAGTGGCGGGGAGACCCCTCTGGACGACCTTCTGGCCGACTATCCAGTGGCTCTGCTGGCTCCTCCCACCGCTGCCGAGGAGGCCGTTTCATGACCGAATTCTCCGTCTGGGCACCGGACGCCACCCGGGTCCGGCTGCGCCTGGCCGGCGACACCGACCACGAGATGCGCGCCGCCGCAGACGGCTGGTGGCGGGTCGAGGTGCCCGACGCCGGCCTCGACTACTCCTTTCTGCTGAACGACGACGAAACCCCGCTGCCCGACCCCCGGTCACCGTGGCAACCTGCGGGGGTGCACGGGCCGAGCCGCCGCTACGACCACGCCGAATTCGCGTGGTCAGACAGCGCGTGGACCGGCCGGCAGCTGCCCGGCAGCATCCTCTACGAGCTGCACATCGGCACCTTCACCCCGGAAGGCACCTTCGACGCGGCCATTGACCGCCTCGACCACCTGGTGTCACTGGGCGTCGACCTGATCGAGCTGCTCCCGATCAACGCCTTCAACGGCGAACACAACTGGGGGTACGACGGCGTCTGCTGGTACGCCCCCCACGAGCCCTACGGCGGCCCCGACGGCCTGAAACGGTTCGTCGACGCCGCCCACGCTCGCGGTCTGGGGGTGATCCTCGACGTTGTCTACAACCATTTCGGGCCCTCCGGGGCCTACGCGCCGCAGTTCGGGCCCTACCTCGCGGAGCAGAGCAACAGCTGGGGACGCTCGATCAACCTGGACGGCCCGCACTCCGACGAGGTACGCCGCTACATCATCGACAGCGTGCTCATGTGGCTGCGCGATTACCACGTCGACGGGCTGCGTCTGGACGCTGTACACGCGCTGCACGACTCGCGGGCCGTTCCCATCTTGGAAGAGCTGGCCATCTCCGTGGAGTCGTTGTCGACGCACCTGGGTCGGCCGCTGTCGCTCATCGCCGAATCCGACCTCAACGACCCGCGGGTCATCACCCCGCGCGAGGCGGGTGGCCTCGGGCTGCACGCGCAGTGGAACGACGACGCCCACCACGCCCTGCACACGTTGCTGACGGGGGAGCGGCAGGGCTATTACGGGGACTTCGGGTCCCTCGAAACGCTGTCGGACGTGCTGACCGGCGGGTTCTTCCACGCTGGCACCTGGTCGAGCTTCCGGAACCGGCACCATGGGCGGCCTGTTGATCCTCGGGTGCCGGGGCACCGGTTCGTGGCTTACCTGCAGAACCACGATCAGATCGGGAACCGGGCTACCGGGGACCGGATCTCGGCTTCTCTATCGCCTTCGCTGCTCCGGGTTGGGGCTACGTTGCTGTTGACGGCGCCGTTCACTCCCATGTTGTTCATGGGGGAGGAGTGGGCTGCTTCTACGCCGTGGCAGTTCTTCACTTCGCACCCGGAGCCGGAGTTGGCCTCTGCGGTGCGGACCGGGCGGCGGCGGGAGTTCGCTGCGCACGGGTGGCCGGAGGGGGACGTGCCCGACCCGCAGGACCCGGAGACGTTCGTGCGGTCGCGGTTGGACTGGGCGGAGCTGGACAAGCCCGAGCATCGGGAGATGTTGGCGTTCTACCAGCGGTTGATCGCCCTGCGGCGGTCTCTTCCTGATCTGTCGGATCCTCGGATGAACGAGGTATCTGTGCAGCACGGGGACCAGTTCCTGGTGATGCGGCGGGGGGACACGCTTGTCGTGGCGAACCTGGCTGGGCGGGGGCAGGGGGTGTCGCTGCCTGGGGTAGCGCGGCGGGTGCTGCTGGCTACGGGGGAGGGGGTCACCGTCATGCGGGACCGGATCCAGTTGCCGGCCGAGACTGCGGCGATCGTGGCGCTCTGAAAGAGGCGGGACCTCACGGTTTTGCGGACGTGTATTGAAGAGGCAACTTCTTAAGGGCTACCAATTCCATGCAACTTTTGGGCCGGCTGTCGCTACCGACTTAACGGGTAATCAACCAAGATGAGCTGTCGACCCGCCGTCCGTGCTGGCTAAAGTCCTTCTGCGTGGCGGGGTCGGTATTCGACAACGTTCCCTTGGGGAGCCGTCGCCCGAAGGTCGGGACGGGCTGTCCGCCAGCCGGGAACTACAGCGAATCCTGTTCGTCCACTCCTTCAGGCAGGGAGATCTGGAGCATGTCAGTGTAATCGATGGCGGCCACCGGGCCTCGCAACCGTTCAACATTCGGATACGTTACGAAGGCCTCGTGGTGTACCACCGGACCAGGGCGGGGCTGGCGGACGGCTCGCCCGGGTCGGGTGTCCAAGCATGATCGCCGCCCGAAGCCTAGGGCCTGTCCTGTCGATCTTGAATCGACTGGTCAGGTGACGTCACATCGAAGGATCATGAGGCATGACCGATGCTGATGCGGTGCTGAGGATCGCGGATTTGCGCCGAGCGTGCTCGATGATGTTAGACGCGGCGGAGAGCCGGTTCGGTCCTCAGATGCAGCTGTCACAGCTCGGCGTTGACTACTACTGGAACGTCGATCTTCGTGCAGCATTCGCGATGGTCCCGCGGCCGGAGCTGGAGATCGACTGCGGGCAAAGCACCGACGATCTCGCAGAGCTGTCCAGCCTTCTCCAGCGAGATCCGATGGACGTCGTAGCGCTGTGGCACGACATCCCGCACGTGAGCGGCCTCTTGCGGCTGCTGGCGTACCTCGACCTGCCTGACTCTGGCGAGGTTCGCGGCAACTAGGGCCTCTCCTGTCGATCATGGAAGCCAGATGATGGCGGCGATGAGGACGAGGCTGGCCTGGTAGAGGGACGCTCGTTTGGCGTAGCGGGTGGCCAGGTCACGCGCTGTCTGCTGTGTCAGCCATGGCTTCTGGGACGGCCGAGCCGCAAGCAAGGTAGGCCGGAGTGCGTCGCTCGCGCGCACTTATCGCCGCATGAACCCGCGTGGCGACGTTGTCGGGAAGACGCTGCTCCGCTTCTTGACGCGGGAAGAAGCCGAAGTCCTCAAGCTCCTGTCCCGGCAGATTGAAGTAGTCGAGGCTGGCAACGGACCCGCAGTCAAACGTGAAGCTGATGATCGCGCGCGGTCGTTCCCCGACGGGCGGGGCCCAGTCGACTACGAGGAGGTCGCCCACCGCCACAGCGACCCCCAACTCCTCTCGGATCTCGCGGGCACAGGCGTCGTGCGGGTATTCGCCCTCGTCCACGTAGCCACCGGGAAAGGCCCAGTGATCGCGGTACGTGGGCTTGACGAGCAAGACGTTGCCGTCCGGATCGGTGATGAAAGCCGCAGCGGCGGCGTAGAAGGAAGCCAGGTTGGCGTACCAGATGTTGGGCTCCGTCCAAGTCACGTCGGTGACGCTAGCGGACATGTCCAGGTTCGCCCTGGAGGGCTGCGGGTATGGCCGCGAGGGCATGCAGGGTTTCGTTGACCCCGGGCGATGCCTGCTGCGAGCCGAGAGTGTTAGCGAGTTCGCGGACCCGCTGTTGAACTCGCGCCGACTGGATGCCCACACCGTGCCGTCCGAGCTTAGAGGCCCAATTGCAGGCGGCGTCGGTTTCTCCAGCACGGGCATGAGTCGTGGCGATGAGGGCGGTGTGAAGGGCACGCGTCCGGGTGTTCTCGCCGGCGAGGTTGAGCGCATCGGGGGCGTGTCGAAGGGCCTGCGAGTACAGATGCAGGTCGCCCAGGCACCTTAACGCGGCCCCAGCCAGGTGGGCTGGGCTGAAGTAGCCGACCCAGCGTGGGCCGGGGTCTGTGCCTGTCCGGTCGAGAGCACGGTCAGCCCTAGTGAGAGCGAGTTGGCAGGCACGTCGCTCGCCTGACTGTCCATAAGCGGTAGCTGCGGTGGCCTGTAGCCGAGCGAGGACGGCTGCGGGTGCGCGGCCGGCCCCGTCAATGGCTGCTTCGACAAGCCGGGCCGCCTCCCGACCGTGGCCCAGGAACACCGCCTGGGTGGCGAGGTTGGCCAGCAGGTGAGCGCCGTAGAGCCGATCGCCGGCGGCCTTGGCGAGCCGCAGGCCGAGCGTTACATGATGTTGCGCCATCGCATGTTCGCCCGCGTCGTACGACATGAAGGCGAGTTGGCCGGAGAGCGTCGCCGCTGCGAGCATGAGGTCGCGTCCCACGGCATCGGTGTAGGTGCCGTGCAGCATCGGCGCGACCTGACGCACCAAGAAGTCGGCCATGACGGCACGGGTGTGCGGAGAGCCGCTGCCATGACGTCGGTCGAGATCGGTGAAGTGGTCCGCCAGCGCGTACAGCGATTGAACGTCGGTGGAGGTAACTTGCTGCCGGCCGTTCCGGCTGGCCGTCTTGTCGGGCAGGTCATACCGCCAGCCGAGTGCTGCCTCTAACGCCTTACCGCTGTCGAACGTCCCGCCGGCTTGTTGGTTGAGGTGCTTGGCCAGCGTCCAGATCTGCTCGGCGGTATCGATCGCCCCATCGACGGTCACGGGGTAGACACACATTCCGATGCTGTCGCCCGAGCCGAAGCCCAGTTCGGTAATGGCGACCGAGCGACCGAGCTTGCGGGCTAGGGTCTCAGCCATCGCGGCCTGGACGTGCTCGCCAGGCCGGCGACCGCGCAACCACCAGTAGACGCTGGCGGCATCGTAGCGCCAGGCGCCCTCTTTGCGGCCGGTGTGATTGAGCTGTCGGGAGAAAGCAGCGTGAGAGTTGGCGTAGCCGGCGGCCAGCAGAAGTCCTTCGAATGCCGCGTTCGTTACCGGTCGCGCCAATGTTCCGCCTCCACGCATCGGTCAACTACCAACAGTGATGAGCCTATGGGTTGCCGAAGTCCTATGGGGACCCGCGCAACCCTGCGCAACCCACGTCCTGAGCAGCGCAATCGAGCGCATTACTTGCCATCTGGTCCGTTGATCGTCAGCCCGCTTCGCTGATCGCAGGTGTCCTGGGTGCCGACGAAGTCTGAGCGTCGCGCCCCGGGTTGACGGAGGTGGCTATGCAGAGCGACGAGTCAGCGAACAAGGGTGAGCAGTCTGAGGCGGCCGAGCGGGAGGCCGCCAAGCAGCGTCTCCTGGCGCAGGCCGAGGCGGAACGCGTACCCGTGGAGGACACGACCCGCGCGGTCCCGGACCGGCGGTGGCGGCGTGAGCAGCGATGACGTGCCGATCGGCCGCCGCGTCGCGCGGTGGCGGGTGCGGCGGTCGATGACGCAGCAGATGCTCGCGGACCGGCTGCGCAGGTCGAAGAGCTGGGTAGACAAGGTGGAGCGGGGCGTGCGCGCGCTGGACCGGTACTCAGTGATCCAGGAGTTGGCCCACGTCCTGCGGGTCGACCCGGAGGTGCTGCTCGGCCAACAGCCCAGCACGCCGGCGGGCACGCCGGACGGGGTAGACGACATCCGGGCCGCTCTCGCCCGCTACGACACCCCGCAAGCCCCAAAGCAGACGGACGAGATGAGGAGGCAGGTCGGGTACGCCTGGTTGAGCTACCAGCACGCGCACTACGGGCAGTTGGTGCGCGTCTTGCCGGGTCTGCTCGACGCCGCCCAGGGTGCACGGACACCAGAGCTGCTGGTGCAGGCGTACCGGATCACCTCGTCGCTGCTGGTCAAGCTCGGCGAGGCCGACCTCGGGTGGCTGGCCGCCGATCGGGCGATGTCCGCCGCCGGCGACGATCCGATCCTGGCGGCGACGGCGGCCATCTCGGTAGCCCAGGCGCTGCGCGCGTCGGGCCGCGACCGCCTGGCCCTGGCCGCGACGCTCGTTGCCGCGAATCGCATCACGTCAGGTCCGCAGCGGTCGGCGGGGGAGTGGGCCGTGGGTGGGACGCTGCTGCTCCAGGCCGCCCTGGCCGCCGTTGGCTGCGGTGACACCCGCCGCGCCGACGAGCTGATCGACCGGGCCGCGGGGATCGCCGCCGGGCTCAGGGGGTACGACGATGTACACCGGACCAGCTTCGGACCGGTCGCCGTCGAGTTGGCGCGGGTGCTGGTGGCGGCGCAACGGGGTCAAGTCGTCGAGGCACTCCAAAGGCATTCGACAGTGGTGCGGCGGGAGGCGTGGCGGCGGTTACCGGCCGAGTACCGGGGCGCGTATTTGGTGGATGTCGCGCGGGCGTACCTCCAAGTGGGTGACCTGCGCGGCGCTGCCCGCGCGCTCGTCGACGCGGACAGCATCGCGCCGGCTGAGGTCCGGTGCCGGCCGTTGGCGCGTACCGTGATCGCCGATGTCGCCAGGGGTCACCCGGCGCCGGCCGGTGTGGCGCGACTGGCCAACCTGGTCGGCCTCACCCGCTGACCGACCTACCCGCCGGTCGCGCTGGCCTCACCTCGTCGCCAGCACGCGTCGGCCGTTGGCGAGTCGGGCCCTCTTGGCCTGCTCGTAGCGTTCGATGTCGGCGGAGCGGCTCGCGATCGTGCGCCGCTGATGCTCCACCATCGCCGCTTGCCAGATCGTCACGAGATCCGTGCTGTCCTTGCACGCGACGTCGGCCACCGCGGTCCGGCGCTCCACGTCGCTGGGATGGTCGGTGCTCCACCTCGGGTCGTCGTTGGCCTGCCACGGGTCGGAGTAGGTGAACCCCTTGCCGGCCATGCACGTCGACCAGGCCCGGAACCCGGCCTGAACGCGCGCGTCCTGCTCTGCCTGTTGACCGGCTCGCAGGGCCATGTCGTACAGGAGCGTCTCGCCGACCGGTGGCGCGCCCTCGGTCAGGCGCCGGTTCGCCTCGCCGAGGCAGCCGCCCACAGGGATCCGACCGCCGGCCGGCTCCGGTCCGTCGGCGCCGAACCGGGTGCCGCTGAGCGCCAGCGCCGTCTTTTCCGGTGGCGGTTGGCCCTTGTCCTCAGCCGCGTCACCGCCGGGTGCGGCGTGGTAGCCGAGGCGCTGCGCCTGGTCGTGCTCCACCAGGCCGTACAGCCCGTCGCGCGTGGCAGCCGGGTCGGTGTGGTGCGGTTCCGGCGGACGGTAGGAGATGCCGAGCCGGCGCATGCAGGCCACGACAAGCTTCGCCTCGGCCCGCTGGAGAAGCAGGTCCTCGTCCCCGGACGGAAACAGCCGATCCAACGGAAGGCTCACGGTCGCCACCGGTGACGGCCCGGCGGGCCGCTGCGCGGGCTCGTTCGGGTCACAGGCGGTCCCGGCACCGACGGTCAGGCAGGCCAGCACCAGGGCCGCGAATTGTCTGCGGATCATGGGCATGGAGACCTCGCTCAGGCTGGAGGGGCTCGCGTTGCCCGCTACCTCACGGCCGACGCGAGCCCCTCGATGCGGTCCTAGGGGCGGCAGCGAGTTTGCGGCTGGCCAGCCCAGACAAAGCAGAACGAGCTGAATCGGTCGTTCCAGTTGTTCCCGTTCTGGTCCCGGTCCAGCGTGAGGTTCAAGGCCTCGTCCGACTGGCCGCTGTTGGCCTTTTGACGCCAGAAGTAGAGGCCCCGGTAGTTCTCGTGCTCGAAGAGGCGGACCGGATTCACCGGGTCGTAGTTGCGCAGTGAGCTGACGTTGTCATGCAGCGAGCAGTCCGAGGTGCAGGCAGCCACGAACGACCATTGCTTAAAGTCCGCAGTGGTCGAGAGGGTGTCGTAGCGACCGCCGCGTAGGTCAGGGTGCTGCCACATGCACAGTTCGCCGCTCTCGCACACGCCGTTGCGCGAGGTCGCCGCCTGGGCCGGGCTGGCCACGGCCAGGAGCCCGCCGGCCGCCAGCGCCAACGCACCGAAGAACGCCAGGATTTGTCGCTTCATGAGTCTCCTTAGCTTTGGGATCTTTCTGCCGGAGCTGAGTGATTGTGCTGGTGGCACCGGTGTGGACGAGGTCAGTCAACCCCGTGGGTAGCGGCGCAGCCGAGACATTCGAACCAGTTCGAATCTCGATCCTGTGCGGCGTTTTCCGGGTTGCCGCTGAGGGTCCGCCCGGGTTTGGTAAGGGGCGCCAGGATGGTGCCGCCGGCAGCTCGAACAGCTCCCGCAGGAGCCTGGGGGTCTTGTCCGCATGCCGTAGGGGACGCGTCTGGCCTGGTCCGCACGCCGGCAAGCAACGGCGAGCAGTCTGAGGCAGCCGAACGCTGAACCGCCAAGCAGAGGCTGCTCGCGCAGGCTGAGGCGGGGTGCGCTCCGTCCCCATCCCACCCCGACGATCATGAGGTTGGCGGGCTTTTGGAGATCGAAGCGCCCGTCAACCTCATGATCAACGAGGCGAAGGTGCGCCCGCGCCGGGGTGGTCAGCGGGGGCAGCCGTTGGCGCGTACCCGTGATCGCCGACGTTGCCCGCGCGCAGCTGGCGCCGGCCGGCGTGGCGCGACGCGGAAGCAGCGTCGCCGCCCCGGCCACCTCGCCGTCTACTGTGGGCTCGCTCCGGTGATCCCACGACCTGTCACCGACGCAACCACCGGTACAGGCCTCGGCGGGTTAATCCCGCCGCGGACTCACAGAATCGTTGTCAGCACGCCTCCGTCGACGCGTACCGCCGATCCGTTGATTGCGGACGCGGCGGGACTGGCGAGGAAGGTCACGGTGTTTGCGATCTCACTCGGTTCGATGAAGCGTCCCAGCAGGGAGGTCTGGTTGGCGCCGATGATCGCCACTTTCAGGTCGTCCTCCAGCAGGGATTGGGCATCGGCCAGCGACTTGACCGTTTCGGCGACGCCGGCGGAATATGTGGGGCCGCCCAGCACCGAGTTAACGGTTACCGCAGTGCCCTTCGTGAGCTTCGCCAGGCCGTTACCCACTGCGAGCATCGCCGTCTTGGACGTGCCGTAGTGGAGCATGTCGGCGGGGATGTTGACGCCCGACTCGCTGCTCACGAACACGATCCGGCCCCACCCCCGATCGAGCATTGCCGGCATGAGGTGCCGCGCAAGCCGGACCCCGCTGAGCACGTTCACCTCGAAGTAGAGCCGCCATTCCTCGTCGGAAATGAGTTCGAAAGGTTTGAGCTCAAAGAGCCCGACGTTGTTGATGAGAATGTCAACGCTGGGCAGTTCGTCGCACAGCCTGTCGACGTCATCGGCAACCGAGAAGTCGGCTTGAATACCAGTGACGGATACGCGGGGCGCCTCCCGACGCAACACTTCGACAGCCTCGGCCAGCTTTGCCGGGTCGCGGCCGTTGAGGACCACGTCGACGCCCTCGCCGGCCAGGGCCCTCGCGGTTGCGTAACCGATGCCTTGACTGGATCCGCTGATGAATGCGGTCTTGCCGCTGAGCTGCAGGTCCACGTGCTGTTCTCCTAGTGAGTGGTCGCCGACCGGTGCCAAGACGGTGCACCTGCCGCAATTCGGCAGGCGCTCCTCTCGACCTTGCCGCAGACCGATGAGCATCTGATCAGCACCGCGTGAGTGGCTGACGCTGGTGTGGTCGGACCGTTGGCACCTGCAGCCACGGCCGATTGATCTAACTGCGCGGAATGTCCCGAATCGGGGTTCCTGGTTCTTTCGTGCCGGTCCGCGGTGATGACCCACCCACAACCGGGCGCTCCGCATGGCGGCTGCGGATACCGCCTCCGCACCCCACATTGTGGGTCGGAGCCGTAGTGAACGACGCCGGTTTGGCCGGATCGATCATCCGCTCGTCCGCCATCGCCCAGGATCACCTCGTCGCTGCTGGTGAAGCTCGGCGAGGCCGACCTAGCCTGGTTGGCCGCCGACCGGGCGATGGCCGCCGCCGACCGGGCGATGGCCGCCGCCGGCTGGCGTGGCGCGACTGGCGACGCCGGCCGGCCTCACGAGGTGAAAGCTCGCCGTCCTGCTATTCGCGACCGACCCAGGTGGCGACGCACGCCTCGTTGCCCTCGGCGTCGGCCAAGACCCACCACCTGGGTGCGTGCGCGTCGGAGACCAGGTTGCCGCCGGCGGCCAGGGCGGCGGCGATGCGAGCCTCTGCCTGATCGTGCGGGACAGCTATGTCGAGGTGCATGCGGTTGCGCTGTGGGCGCGCCTCGTCCGACGGCTGCAAACCGAAGCCCGGGCCGCGGCGCGATGGGTCGAACAGGTAGTCGTCGCCAATCTGCCGATAGCCGAGCAGCGCCTGCCAGAACGGCAGCACGTCCGCGCCGACGAGTGCGTCAAGGGTGACGTTGATGAGTTGGACGGCGGTCGGGTCGGCGCAGAGGCCCAACTCCTTGGCGGCGGCCGAGATGCGCCGGGCCAACGAGATGTCGCGCCGAGTCAGGCTCACGGTGACGCCGGTGCCGCGCAGGTCGACGCTGAGGTATTGCTGCTGGGCCTCGTCGGCGAGCCGGCCAATCTCATCGACGAGCGCGATGCCCTTGGACAGCGAGCCGGTCGGGAAGTAGGCCGAGACCAGATGGTAGAGGCAGCGCCAGCCCTCGACACCGTCGGCCGCGTGGAACTGCGCGGCCGTGATCTGCCCAGTCACGTCAGCGAATTTAACATCGGCGTGGCGACGGCCTCCTACGCGGCGGTCACCAGCTGAGTGCCCGGGACGGCGCGGGAGTCAGTTCCCTCTGGGACTACCGGGCGTTGCGCCGGCGACGCGCGCGCTCGAACTCGGCGACATCCGACATCCAGGGACCGTGCTGTTCGAGTGCGGCGCAGCCGCCGCGAACGAAGGCGCTCACCAGCTTTCGGTACCCGCCCATCCCGTCAACCAGGCTGTACTCGACCTGGTACTCCGGGTCCGACCCGGCTTCCCCGTTTCGCACCGTCGTGATCCGGGCGATGGAGTCGGCGTAGAAGTGCAATTGAATCCCCTCGCCCATCTCCTCGTCCTCGATGGTGAACACTTCGTTGTCCCCAGCGGAGCGATCGGCGACGAACTCCCAGAACTCGGCGGAGGCGGTGCGGGGACCGTCCCGTACCCACTTCTTCTCGCCGCCCTTGTCATCGGTGAACGACAGGGCCGTCTTACCGTGGTCGTCGGCGGCCTCGTCGTCGTCTTCCACCGGTGTGCTCTTGGAGCGGTCCGCGGCCTCCGAGCACATCAGGAAGCTCACCGTCCGCACCGCGTCATCGACGAGTTCGGGGTACGCGTGGCGCACTGCCGCGTCGACCGTCGCCGCCATCCGATCCCAGTCGCGCTTGTCGGTGGCCCGTTTTCCCCGCCGCGGATCGAGGCCGATCCGCATCCCGGCGCACGCCTGCTCCGCGGTGGCGATCACACGCATGACCTGGGGCAGCAGTGCGGGGTCGACGGCATCGGGGTTCCGCCGTGGAACCGTCGCGCCATGCAGATACTGGCCCGTGTACCTCAGAACCTCAGCGTCGAGTGGCCCGAGGACTACTCCGCGCTCGGCGCGACGGCGGTTCGCGTGATACTCCTGGGCACGTTTCGCGTTCGACAGCTCCGTCGCCGTGCGCATCGCCTCGCAGACCTGACCGCGCTCCAGTAGCTCGATGTCGGCGCCATGGGCGACGAGACGACTCCTGTCCCACCGGATGCGCCGAAAGAGCGCGTCAACATCCGGGGGCGGGGAGAGCAGGATCGGGTCCAGGAGCGCGACGGCGGCGTTCTCGTCGAGCTGGCCCCGGGTTCCGGCGGCGTCGCACAGCGGAAGGACCGCACTCCACAGCAGCAGGTGTCTGGCCAGGTCCTCCCGGATCACCGCGAGGTGGGCTTCCCCGATCGGGAACGCGAACGTGCGAGGGTCATGGTTGGCGTCGGCCCCGGCGGCGAGCATCAGCTTCAGCTCGCCGTCCTCGCGGATCACCTTCGGGATCCAGCCGTTGCCGCTACGCGTGAAAACGATGTCTGTCATCTGTTCACGACCACTGTGCACATTCGACAGCGAGGCGTGGGTCGGTGCGCACCCAGACTTCGCCCCCGGCGGCCTCGGCCGGGGCGTCGACCCGTTCGAGACCGAGGAATTCGATCAATCGAAGCAGCTCGGCTCGTTCGGCTCGGTCCTCGTCGACATCATGCGAGTCGAAGAAGACGTAGTACTTGTCGCTCGGGTCGACGATGCCCGAATCCGACCAGATCCGGGCGACTTCTTCGATTGCCGCTGCTTCCGTCGTGAACGTGGCGGCGCGGGCGGCACCACGGGTCTCCGGTGAGGCGTCGAGGTCGGAGAGGTCAGAAAACCACTGGCCGAAGTGGTCGAGGCCGGCGTATCCGTTCTCGAAGAACAGCATCGCGCTCGGAAGGTAGCGGTTGCCCCTGTCGACCTGGAGGTGTTCCGACCGAGGTTGGCCTGCATCCTCGATTCGGGAGATCACACCTCGACGGGGCCTGAGTTCCAAGCTCTGCTTCGCCGCTTCGTCAGTGATGGTGTAGGTGTCAGACTCTCGACCCCGGAAGAACGCAGAGAACGCGACGTAGGCCTCCTGGGGGTCGCCCACCGAGACGTGTTGGTCGTTGCCATCACCGGCAGCGAAGACGAACAGCTTCGGTCCGGGACTGTAGGGGCGGGCCATGGGCGTCCTTCGTTCACGTGTGAAAGCTCCGTCAGCGTAGTGGAACGAGCTGACACGCCCGCGACCTGATCATGGGCGTGCTGCGCGCGGTGGCCCTGGCTCCGGCCCGGAATGACGCCGCCTAGCTACGCCGGGGCGTCACCGTGGGCCGGGCGGCGGGGGTACGTCGCCGAGGGGTACGCCGAGCAGCCGGGCGGCCAGGCCGAGCCGCTCGTGACGGACGTCGTTCAGCGGCGGTAGCAGCAGCGTCGTCATGCCGACGTCCAGGGCGGCGCCGTCGTACTCGTGCCGGTCGCCGACCATCAGCGTCTCCTTCGGCAGCGCACCGAGTCGGTCGAGGGCGTGCTGGAAGATCTCCGGATCGGGTTTCTGCACACCGTGCTCGTAGGACAGCACGAAAACCGAGATGAGGTCGGCGATACCCGCAGCAACGAACGCTGGGCGCACGTCGAAGTGGATGTCGCTGACCACTGCGATGCGCACACCGTGTGTGGAGATCGCGCGCAGTACCGGAGCCACGTCGACGGCGAACTCGTTGTACGCGGCATCGGACTCCACGGCGTACAGGGCATCTGCCAGGTCGACGTCGAGGCCGGCCGCGGTGAAGACGCCGTGGTACGTCGCCCGGTGCACCGCGGCATCCCGGTCCACGCCCGGGGCCGCCAGGCAATCCGGTTGTCCGGCCGCCTCGGTGATGGCTGCCAACACGCCGGCGACCGCTTCCGGCCGACCGTCACGCCCAAGTAGCCGCAACGCTGCGTGCACCCAGTCCTGCGACGACAGCGTGGTGACGAGCGTGCCTCGCCAGTCGAATATCACCGCCCGGAACTGATGCACTGGTCAGGCCTTCCGTGGCTGAGCGCCGATCGAGACCGCGCCGCCGTGGTGCACGGCTGCCTGCGGCATGTTCATGATCGGCACGTCGACGTCCGCCAGATGAGCACCGGCGGGTGCTTCCTCGCCGGACCGATCGCACGGCCGATCGTAGCCCTCGCAGCCATGTCGAGACATCGCTCAGCGGGGTTGTGGGGAGACACCGCCGTCGGCTCGCAGTTGGCAACTCGTGTGGTGCGTTGACGAGGGCCGCGATCATCGGTGCCCGTGCCCGACGGCCGCCCAGCGCAATTCCGCCGCGCGTTGTCAGATCAACGATTCGTGTCACGCCACTCGCTCGGAGCCCTCATCAAGTTCCACGCTGGACTCGCCGAGCGGTTCTCACCACGACCGCCGGTCTGGGCGCGGCAGCCACCCTTCTCGCCACCGTGGGCACTGGTTCCCCGGCGTCCGCCTGGACGAGCACCACACACGCCCCGTACCGGTACTGCGGCGACTGCTTCGTGATGTTCTACTGGGGCTTCGCTCCCAGTGGGCGCTGTGCGGCGACGGGCAGCACGCACCGTCAGATCGGCTGGATCTTCAAAATCCCGTTCGGGGGTGGCTGGACGCCCAACGACCAGCCTGACTGGCGGTGGTGCCGGAACTGTTTCGGGCTGTTCTTCAGTGGCTTTTTTCCAACTACGGTCGATGCGTCGGCAACAACTATGTACTGCCGCACGACATCGGCGAGCCCCCTGGCACCCAGGCGAACTGGGAGTACTGCATCAACTGCTGTCAGCTGTTCTACAACGGCTGGGCGCCACAGCGAGGGGTGTGTTTCCGCTACGGCGGGCCGCACGTCCCGGACCCGGGCGCGTTCCACTTCGCCATCCCCGTCTCCAGCTACCAGTAGTGCTCCGTTGTGCCGCGGTCGTACCGCCGGTTCGCTTCGGCCTGAGCCGACACCTACTCGGCTTCGACCTCGGTGCGGTAGACAGTCATGCCGCGTCGCTGATAGTTGCCCAGCGCATTCGGATGGTCCAACGAGCAGGTGTGCAGCCACACCCTGTGCACAGCTGGAGACTCCAGGGCCACCATGTCCCAGGCTTGCCGGATGGTCAGCGTCAGCGCATGGCCGCCGAGACCCTTCCCGACATGTTCTGGCAACAGCCCGAAGGCGGTGATCTCCACATCTCCGCCCGGGTGGGGCTCCACATTCGCCACCCCCACGGTCTCGTCCTTGAGGGTGATGAACCGGTACTGGCGCAGCGGACGAGACCGCATCAGCTCCTGCCACTCTTCGCTCGTGCGAGACGCGCAACGCCACCCGTGGGGCGCCCCGACCTGAGCATTGATGGCGTGCACGAGCGGCAGGCCAACGTCGACGCGCCGTAGGGAAAGTTCCGGCACGACCTTTCCCGGTCGCAGGTCCGTGGCGTTGTTCATCTCCAGGTACGTGACAACCTTTGCCATGCCGGCAGGCTACCCATCGTGCCGAGTGGGCCCCACACGAGCACTGCGGACGGCGCGGATCCCCTCCGAGCGCCCCTCATCGACGTGCCCGATGGCGTCGCTTCGACACCATCCCGCGACCGGTCGAGGCCGGGGCGGGGTTTCCGGGAACGTGAGATTCGGGCATGTACCTGGGCACTGCTGGAGGGGAGAGACGGCAATGCTGGTGACTGGTTATCTCGGCGCGGTGCTCATCGGTGCCCTCGTCGGCCTGCTCGGCCGGCTCATCCTGCCGGGGCGGCAACGGATCGGCTTCTTCGCCACGTTCGTCATCGGCGTCGGCTCGGCGGTGCTGGGCACCGTGGTCGCCAGGGCGCTTGATATCGACGACGGGGCCGGCGTGGAGGTGTGGGTGCTGCGCTGGGACTGGGTCGTGCTCGCGATCCAGGTCGTCGTCGCGATCATCGCCGTGGCGCTGGCGAACATGCTCACCTTCACCCGGCTTGCCGGCGGTGACGACAAGCCCCGTCGGCGGGCCCGTCGCAGCCAGGCCAAGAGCTGAAGAGTCGGTCAGTGGGCGAGCCGCGGAGGGACCACCCGTCCGAGTGGTCCCTCCGCGGTTGCTGGTGAGTGGCTAAACTTCAGGTTGGCAGTTCACCTGTGCTCTGCTGCGGCGGGCGCAGCCTCGGGAGGGTGTTCGAGCACCCTCTCGAGGGCCCGTCCCATCAGACGGCGCCTACTCGCAGAAGACCCGCACTGTGGCATCGGGTGAATCCACCTCCACGGTGACCTCGTCGAGGTGCTCCACGAGCGCCTCCAACTGCTCGGGCTTGAGCTGCGTCAGGTCGATCGGCACGCCCGAGTCGCTGAGTGAGGCATTGGCCTTGACCAGGGCCTGCGGCGGGATCAGCGCCGCCAGCCGTACACCGGCCCGCAGCAGTTGCAGTGGCACCCGCACGTTGACCCGCGACGGCTCGCCGTTTTCGGTGGCGTCCACCATCACCCGCAGGTACTTCACCTTGCCCTTTGGCCGGGCGTCGTGACTCACCGTCGCCGGTGCCTGGTCCCGTTCGAGTGCGGCGATCAGCTGGTCCGCCTCCTCTGTGGTGATCTTGCCGGTGACCAGCATGTCGAGGATGTCCTTGCGTTGTTCGGTCATTCGAACCTCTCCTTATCGGATAGCCACGAGCACGGCCATGGGGCCCTGCTCGATGTCGAAGCGGGCGCCGGGCAGTGCCGAGATGACACGCCAAGCGGCGCCGAGTGCCCGCACCACACCGATGCGGAACACGACGCAGGCCACGATCGCCGCCAGCACGACCAGGACCACGACGGGGAAGAGCACGAGCGCCACGGGGAGCACCGGAACCCAGAGGCGGATGGGCCGGCGGTCCGGGCGGTTGACCTTGACGGTCACCAACTGCGGCATCACGACCGGCCGTCCAGCTCGGCCAGCGCCTGCTGTGCGGTGATCTCACCGCGGCGCAGCCGGTCGATGACGTCGGCTCGCGAGGGCGCCGGGTCGGTCTCGACGAAGTCGAGCATCTGCGTGATCCGGTTGAGCCGTGACTTGATCGTCGGGTAGCTCACCCCGAAGATGCGTTCCATCTCCTTGATCGAACCGTGGCAGCGCACGAACGCCGTGACGAAGACCTGATCATCGACGTTGAGCTGAGCCAGCTGCGGTGGCTCGAACGCGCCTTCGATCGCGACGCCGTTGTTCGCCAGGCGCACCCGCTCGACGACGAACGGCTGCCCCCGCGTCAGGCTGGTCAGCTCCTGCCAGTCCATCGCCTGCTCTGTCATACCTAAAGTTGTATCTCAAGAATCCTCAACTTCCAAGAAGCTGATCTTAACTTTCTTAAGGCTGTGCTCGGTTACAGGAGGCCTGAGTCGATCTCTCCGCCGGCGGGGAACGCGAAACCGCAGCGGGACCCGAAGAGGTCCCGCCGCGGTCGAAGGGTGTTGCTTGCCGGGCGCCCGGCGGGCGGGAGCGGGCAACACCGACTCCCGCCCACGGCAAGCGGATCAGCACATCCGGATGTACCAGACCGGCGAGAAGTCGACAGCTTCCCAGGCGACCCCAGAGCTGAAGCCGCGGATCGGGTTGCCGTTCCGGTCCATGATGTCGGCCCAGGCACCCCAGGTCTGGTTGTTGTAGATGGAACCCCAGCCGTTCCAGTTGGTGAGCGAGTACCACCGACACTGGTACAGCACGAACATCCGTCCGCCGAAGTAGGTGTCGGTGTAGACGTAGGTGGCCCCGTACGGGCAGGGGCCGAGCGCTTGGGACGCGACGCCGCTGATGCCGGCGTTCGGGTTGTCGGCCGCAGTCGCGTTGGCCGGCTGCGCCGCGACGCTGACGACGGGTTGATCGGCCGGGCCCGCGGTGGCGGCCGACGGCACTGCCAGCGTGGCGATGAGGGCCGCGAAGGCCGCGATCAGGAGCATACGTAGCTTCATGCATCCACGATGCCCGATGAGTACGGAAGCAGAGAGTGTTTCACCTGTGACGGAAAGTACCCCTTCTGTTGAGGCGTCAACGACCTGGCATTTCGGCCGGGGTCGCGATTGTGACTCGGCGGCCTGCACGGGCCGCCGCTAGGATGCCGAGGTGGGCAGGTTCCTGGCGCTCTTCAACGGCGCGGCTGACGAGGCCGACAAGGCCGAACTCACCGAACAGCAGCAGACCGAGTTCATGAACGCGTGGGCGTCCTGGGCGCAGGCCAACGAGAAGGCCATCGTCGACCCCGGTGCTCCCTTGAACGCCAAGAAGCGGGTCACGGCGCGAGGTGTCGAGGACTTCACCGACGCCCTGATCGCCTACACCACTGTGGAAGCGGGCTCGCACGACGAGGCGGTTCAGATCTTCTCCGGGCACCCGCACCTGGGGTTGTTCGCGGGAAACTCGATCGCCGTCCTGGAATGTCCGCCGCCGCCCAGCTGACACGCGCGCCGTTCAGGTCGTTGCTGTCCGGTCGAGGAGGAACCGCGCTGCGGCGGCGATGACGTCGTCGAAGTGCCCGCCGGTGCCGGGGTAGTGGAATCCGTGCTCGGCGCCTTCGTACTCCAGGAGCGTGCACTCGTTGCCGGCGCGGACCATCGCGTCCCGGAACTGCCGCACCAAGCCGATCAGCCCTGGCCGGGCGCGACTAGGCTGCCGGGCATGACGGGGGTCGATGACGGCGGGCGCCCGCTCGACGGCGACCGCGACTCGGCTCAGGTCCTGCCGAGCCGCCGCTGGGCGCAGGTGGTGAGCGGCTTGGCCGTCGCCGTGATTGCGGCGATCATGTTCACGGCCCTCTTCTGGGGACTGTACGACTGGCTCACCGATCAGGGCCGGTTGGGCCTGCCGATACTGCTGGCGGCGCGGGTCGCCTGCTTCGCCGCGTTCGGCTGGGGCTGTTGGCAGGCCTACCAGGGCTTTCGTCGGCCCTGACCGTCCGGTCCGCGGTTCCCTCAGTCCCTCTGCTGTCGCTTGCGGCGCAGCAGGTGCACGAGCACGGCAGTCAGGACCAGGATGATGATCACGGCGGATGCGCCCACGAACGCGTCTGGATAGCGCTCACCGACGGTGCTGGCGAGCACGTACCCGATGATGGTGCCCAGGACTATGAGGAGTACGCCGAGAGTCGGTCGTTTCACTGGGCTCACTCCTGAGTGGCAACCGGACCTGACCCTGTTGGTTGTGCTCGAAGTTGTCGTCGGCCAAACCTGTGTGATGACGGGCGCGTCGATCAGGCACGTCAGGTGGTCAAGGAGTTGTCGTTCGAGCCTTACGCCGGGCGAGTGCGTCGCGGACGGCGAGAACGACGAGCGAGAGCGGCACGAACACCCAGAGCTGCAGCACTGTGTACCGGCGCAGTTCCCGGTCGATGTCGGCGCCTGCCAGTTCGGCTTCGAGGGCACCGGGTCGCATCAGCGCCAGCGCGTACAGGGACAGCGGTGCGTAGTTGAGACCTGCGCCGGTCAGCCACAGGCCGATCGCTCGGGTGCTGAGGCCGCTCGACGACGTCAGCAGCCAGATGCCCCACGTCACCATGAGAACCACGCCGACGAGGAACTCGGCCAGAATGATCCGCCGCCGGCGGGTGGTTCCTCGGCTGCCGTACATGTCGATGGCCGCCAAGCGACGCACGTTCATCAGAACGATGGTGCCACCGGGGGACAACCCCGTGCTGGCGGCGGCACCGCCAGCACGACCTGGTGATCCACTCGCGTTCACGGAAGTCGGGGTGTCCGGGGTCTAAGGACACCCCGACTTCACGAAACCCGAGTCGATCTTCGCCACCGCCGGCAAGACGGAACGGGGGCCACCGTCGCGGTTCGCAACGGCCGCCGCCGCGCCTATCCGGCCAGGACGGCCTTGAGGGCCGTGTCGAGTGCCTGGTCTGCCGGGACGGGTACGTCGGGGACCACTCCGACGCCTTCCCAGTTGGTGCCGGTGACGCTGTTGATGGTGCGGGCGGTCGGCACTGTCACGAGGATGTGTTCGGTGACCGGGTGGCGGGCCGTCGGGTGCGCGCCGCCGCGCGTCGTCTCACCGATGACGGCGGCCCGACCGTGCGCCTGAAGGGTGTACGCCACGTCCTCGCCGCCGGAGAACGTCGCCGCGCTGGTGAGCACATAGACCGGGCGGTCCGTGTAGCGCGGCGCGGGCAGGTGCGCGGTCGTCCAGAACTGGCGGGTGGCGCCGGTGGACCGCTCGTAGAAGTCGTTGAGGTGCACCTGGTCGTCGCGGAAGAAGTAGCTGCACCACATCGCGGCTCCCTCCGGTGTTCCGCCGGAGCACGCGCGCAGGTCCAGGACGAGCGCGGAGCTGAGGGCGACCAGTTGCATGGCCGCGCCGATCGCGGCGGCGCCCTCGTCGGCGTACGCGATGCGCCGCACGTCGATGAGCCCGACGTTGCCGTCCAGGTGCTCGACCCGCCGGATCCCCTGGTTCTCCGCCCTGAGCAGCGCGAGGAACGCGGCGCGCCCGCCGTCTTCGGCGGCTGGATCCAGCGACTGCGGCTGGTCCGACCACAGCAGCCGCAGATGCCTGTCCGGGCACACCTCCTGGAGGTGGACGGTCACCGTCTCGCAGAGCGCCGGCCCGTCCAGATTGTCGTACTCGCCTGCCGCGAGACGGCGCCGGATCGCGGCGTCGATGTCAGCGACCTTCTCCGGAAAGACATACCCGGCCTCGATCCGGTCCAGGGCCTGTCCGATTATCTGTTCGTTTGAGAGCACGGCGGGCAACGGTAGACCGCACACAAGCTCATGACCACCGATTTCCCGCCGGGATCAGGAGCGCGGCAGTATGCCCACGAGCGACGTGATGATCGCGACCCGCAGGGCTGTCCGTAGGTCGACATGGTGGACCGCGAGCGCCGGCTCTGACTCGTAGACGGCGAGCAGGCTCGGCGGCGGCGAGGTGTAGGCGGACAGCGCGCCACCCAGGATCAGGGCGTTCAGGCAGAACAGCTCGGCGTTGTCGCCGACCTCCGGTAGGTGCCGCCGGACGAGGTCGGCCATCACCGCGAGGTTGCCCAGTGAGGCCCGCTTGTGCCGGCGGACCGCCTCGACCGAGACGTTGTGCTCGAGCACCCCGCCCTGCGCGCCGAAGAGATCGCAGAGCACCGTCTGGGCGGCGAGCGACCGGCTGAGCACGTCGGCCGTCTGCTCCGCCCGTTCCATCGCCGGCCGGCCCAGGTCGACACCGTGGGCCAAGTCCTGGTCCAGCTCGGCCAGCCAGGTCGTCGTCCGGTCGTCCATCAGGTCGAGCAGCACCGCCTCGCGGGACTCGAAATAGCGCAGCACCGCCGTCTTGGCCAGGCCGACCCGCCGGCTCAGCTCGTTCAGGGTCACCTCGGCCACCGGCATCTCGTCGAGCATCGCCGAGGTGGTCTCCAGGATGGCCCGGCGCCGGACCTCACGCTGCTCCTCGCTGCGCGCCCGCTGGAACGTCATGTCGCCAACCCTAGCTTAGGTACCGGCGGTCCCTTGACAACGTACCGGCGGTACCTTACCGTTTTGGCATAAGTTACCGGCGGTACCTAAGGAGCCTGAGATGAAGTGGACCGAGCAGCAGATTCCGCGCCAGGACGGCCGGGTCGCCGTGGTCACCGGCGCCAACACCGGGCTGGGTTTCGAGACCGCCCGGCGGCTCGCCGAGCGCGGGGCGTCGGTCGTGCTGGCCGTGCGGGACACACAGAAAGGCAAGGCTGCCGCCGCCCGGATCAACGGCGACGTCTCCGTACGGGAACTGGATCTGACCTCGCTGGAATCGGTACGCGACGCCGCGGCCGGCCTGCGCGCCACCCACCCGCGGATCGACCTGCTGATCAACAACGCCGGCGTGATGTACACCCCGAGGCAGACCACCCGCGACGGCTTCGAGATGCAGTTCGGCACCAACCACCTGGGCCACTTCGCGCTCACCGGCCTGCTGCTCGACCTGCTGCTGCCCGTGCCCGGCTCCCGGGTGGTCACTGTCAGCAGCACCGGCCACCGCATCCGCGCCGCCATCCACTTCGACGACCTGCAATGGGAACGGTCCTACGGTCGGGTCGCCGCCTACGGCCAGTCGAAGCTCGCCAACCTGATGTTCACCTACGAGTTGCAGCGCCGGCTCGCCGCGCACGGCACCACCGTCGCGGTGGCCGCACACCCCGGCATCTCCAACACCGAACTGGCCCGCAACGCCCCGGCGGTCGTCCGCCGACCGCTCACCTGGCTCGCCCCCGTGATCACCCAGCCCGCGACGGCGGGTGCGCTGCCCACCCTGCGGGCCGCCACCGACCCGTCCGTCCTCGGCGGGCAGTACTACGGCCCCGACGGCGTGGCCGAGGCGCGCGGCTACCCGAGGCTTGTCACTTCCAGCCCCGAGTCCTACGACGTGAGCGTGCAGCAACGCCTCTGGGCCGTCTCGGAAGACCTCACCGGCGTGCGGTTCCCGGTGGGCCAGGTAGCCGCCACCGTCTGATCGTGCCCGAGTCGGGGACGCGCCGGCTTCACCAGACCCGAAACGATCAGGATGCTCGTCGGATCACTCGAAGAACTTGATGCTGAACCCGGTGTCGGCCGTCGGGCCGGGCACGTTGGCGCGGCGGTAGGTGGTGTTGCCCCACCAGCAGAAGGTGCCGGTGTACCAGTAGCGGTTCGCCCAGGAGTACGCGGTGCCCTTGGGCACGCCGTGGTACATCAGTGGGAACCTCGGCCCGGCGGGTGGGCTGGTGGCGATGTCGCCGTTGAGCAGCACGAAGCTGTGGTGGCCGGGGCCGTTGACGTGCAGGGTGGGATCCCAGCCGGCCATCATGGTGGCCCGGTTCGAGCCGAACAGGCAGCCGTTCGACTTGTACCAGTCCCACACGTACGTCGGGTCGCCGCCGGCGCGCAGCCGCAGGTCGGCGAGGCAGTACTGGTCGCTCCAACTGCCATTGGCGGAGTAGACGATGTGCAACTGCCCGTTAGGGTCCCTGATCGCCTCGGGGGACTCGTTGATGAACGGGTTGCCGACGACGCGCTCCCAGCTCTCGCGTGGTTGGGAGATGACGTACCGGCTGCCGGTTGGGGTGAGCGGGTCGCTCATGCGGCTGAGGTAGATGTTCTGTTCAATGTTGGTGTCGCCGGCCCAACCGGACCAGACGAACCACCGCTGACCGTTGAAGGTGAACAAGCTGCCGTCGATGGCCCACTTTCCGTCGGGCAGCGCGAGCTGCCTCTCGGCCGTGTATCCGCTGGCCGGCGACGCCGAGTGGATCGCGTACATGCGGTGTGCGGTGCCGCGCCCGGCCGAGAAGTAGATGTAGTAGCGGCCACCGTCGGTGACGATCTCCGGGGCCCAGACCTCACCGAGGTTGCGGCTGTCCGTCCACACCTGCCGCGCGGGTGCGGCGGCCAGCGCGTCGGGGGAGGCCGCCTGCCGGACGGCGATCCCGCCGTTGAGCGACTGTACGGAGATGTAGGTGCCGCCGACGCGGATCACGCTCGGGTCGGCGGCCCGCAGGCTGGTCTGCCCTGCCGCCGCTGGCCCGGCGCCGACCAGGGACAGGCCGGTGGCGAGCACGACGGTCAACAGGATGGGAAGGATTCGGTTACCGACGTTCACGATCGGGATTCCTCTCCTCGAACTCGGCTCGCCGGCGGCCGGCCCCCGGTCAGGTCGGATCCAGTCGTGCGGCCAGGGCGACAACAATCGACGCTCATAGATTAGGCCAGGAGTCGACGAGCCACAGCGTTGGTTGCCAGACCTGCCATTTCCACGCCTGCGAGCCGCGATGGGATCCTGCCTCGGGCTGGGGGTGGGCGTCAGCCACTTATCGCAGCGACGACTCGCGCAGAGCTTCGCGCGTCCATTCCGCGAAGGTCGTGAGGGGGATGCCGAGGGCCCGCGCGTACTCCGGGCGAGCGGGTTGGCCGGCGACGTTCATCAGATCGTGGGAGATGCCGGCCCACTCCGGCATCCCGGCGGCGACCGCCTCCTCCTCGGTCATGTCCGGCGCGGTCAGCTCGGCGCCCAGCGCGTCGGAGAGCGTCTTCGCGATCTCCGTCATCGTCAGGTGGTCGCTCGCCAGCTCCAGCTCGACTCCGTGGAACCGATCGGGATCGGCGATGGCCGCGGCGGCTGCGCGGCCGATGTCGTCGACCGCGACGAGGGAAAGTGAGGTCTGTGGCTTGAGGACTGTCGCCAGACCGCCGGCGACGCCCCGGGGGAGCAGGTAGGCCGCCGAGGGCAGGAGGTTGTCCATGAAGAAGCCCGGCTTGATGAGCGTCCAGTGCGGGAAGCCCGCCTCGCGTACGCGTTCCTGGATGCCGGCCTTGGTGGTGTAGTAGGGCTCCATGGCCGCCCACCGACCCTCGGCCCAGCCGGGCGCCTCGGTGTGCTGGCCGGCCCCGCTCACAGACGTGTGCACGAACTGCGGCACCTCGGCGGCCAGCGCAGCTTCGATCAGGTTGACGGCCTGCGCCAATTCGCCGGCGAAGTTGATGCTGTTGCCAGTCATCGCGGGCATCTGCACCGAGAAGACGGCCTGTGCTCCGCGCGCGGCCCGGACCAGCGAATCGCGATCGTCGAGGTCGCCGGTGACCAGTTCGGCCCCGAGGGCCTGGACGGCCCGCGCACGGTCGGTCGCGGGATCACGGACCAGAGCCCGGACGGGTACGCCGGCCGCGAGCAGGGCGCGAGCGGTGGCGCCGCCCTGCCTTCCGGTGGCGCCGGTGACCAGGACGGGTGCGGATTCGGTAGGCATGAGGGGTCTCCTGTCACGGGGTGAAGCATAAACGGCGGGATCCGCCGTTTATGCTTCGCTAAGATACGGCGGACCCCGCCACTTAGCAACCGTGAGGTGACGCCATGTCCGGCCAGCGAGCGGATGCCCGGCGCAACTACGCGCGTCTGCTGGCCGTGGCTGAACAGGAGATCGCCGCCCACGGCGCCGACGCGTCCCTGGAGCAGATCGCCCGCATCGCCGGAGTCGGCTCGGGCACCGTGCGCCGACACTTCCCCAGCCGCCACGCGCTGCTGGACGCCGTCTTCCGTGGCGTGATCGAGAACCTCGGCGCCCGCGCCCGGGAGCTTTCCGACGCCGCCGACGCGCGGGCCGCGCTGCTGGACTGGCTCGCCGCAGTCAACGGCAACGTCGCCACCATCAGGGGCCTGGCCATCGCGCTGACCCGCGACTGCACGGCCAACCCCACCGAGGCGCACGAGCACTGCGCCTCCGCGCAGCTCACCGAGGCGGGCGACCCACTCGTCCGTCGCGCCGTGCAGGGCGGCGCGGTGGCACCAGACGTGACCATCGCCGATCTGCTCGCGCTGATCACCGGCATCGCCCTGGCAACCGAGCACCACCGGGATCCCGCCGCCGCCGCGACCCGACTGCTCGACCTGGCGGTAGCGGGAATCAGCCCACGTCGAGGGTGACGTTTCTCCGCGGGGGCCGGGTGGCCGGTCGTCAGGGCGTGGCGGGCCGGGGTGCGGGGGCGAACGGGGCCAGGAGCAGATCGGTGAGGCGCCGCCTGGCGTCCTCGTCGCCGCTCAACCGCAGCGCACCCGACTCCAGCGCCGCGTCCATGGTGATCTCCTGGCCACAGACGGCCCGGAGGGTGTCGATGTCGGTGGTGAGGGCCGCGTCGGGGTCGGACGCGGTGCCACGCCGGAGCTGCACCGTCTCGCCGGCGACGTCGGCGAGGTACGTGTCGGAGTCGATGTGGAACGCGTAGCTGCCGGCGAGTGCCGGGGCTCGCGCCGGGTCGAACGCCGCCTTGATGCTGAGCAGCAGGGAGTCGACGCCGAGGGGGCCGTCGGGGAGTCGGGGGGACTGGCTTCCCCAGCGTCCGAACTGAAGGAGGATCGGCTCCAGGGCGCGGCCCCATTTGGTCAGCTCGTAGAGGTCGACCCGCGTCGGCGGGCCCAGGTCCCGCCGGTGCACCACGCCGTGCTCGGTCAACTGGCGCAGCCGCTGGCTCAGCACGTTCGGGCTCACGCCCGGTAGGCCGCCGAGCAGGTCGTTGAACCGCCGGGGGCCGAACCCGTCCGAGCCGCGCTCAGCGGCGGCCAGTAGCCAGCACGCCGAGTGAACGGGCTCCTGGTCGACGACCACCTGCAGAAATACGAGCGGGCTGTTCGACGGTGTCAGCCGCCGGCACGACTGGAGCTGATGTCCGCCGAACCCTTCGCCTCCGGTGTCGTCCTGCTGAAGTACCACCCGGCCTGACGGGCTCAGGTGGTGCGGTCGGGCACCACGCACCCGTCCGGGGCGCACATGCCCTCGGCCGCACCGACAACCGGCAGCGGCTGCGGCGTCGGGTGGCTCTCGGCCCACGCCTTGTCGATGACCGCGAGCAGGTCGTCGAGGCCGATCGCCCCGGGAACGGCGAAGCGGCCGTCGAAGACGAGGAACGGCGCGCCGCGTGCCCCGAGGCGCTGTGCCTCGCGCTGGTCGGCCGCCACGCGGGCCCGGTAGCGGCGGCTTCGCAGGGCGTCGGCGGCCCCGGCGCGGTCCAGACCCACCTCGGCGGCGAAGTCGAGGACCTCCTCGACGGTCCACAGCTTGCGGGCCTGCCCGAAGTGCACGCGGAACATCGCCGTCCAGATCTCGGCGCCGCGACCCTGGTCGGTCGCGTACGCGAGCAGTTCGTGAGCGAAGTCCGTCGGCCCGAGCGTGCGGTCCACAGCGTGGTAGGGCGTCAAACCCTCCGCCTCGGCCGCCTGCTCGATGGGCCGCAGGACCCGCTCGACGGTCGTCGCGGGAGCCCCCGCCATCGTGATCAGCTCCCGCTGGCTGACGCCTGCGCGGGGCAGGTCGGGATGTAGCTGGAACGACCGGTGGATCACCTGGACCTGATCGCCGTACGGGAGCCGGTCCAGGGCTTGGTGGAGCCGGTGGTCCATCAGCCCGCAGTACGGGCAGACGATGTCCGACCAGAACTCGATCTTCATGATGCTCCTCACTGATTCTTACTTCTTGTTCGTAGCGCCATGATGCATCAGAATCGGAGGGCCACAAAAGGTACATTCATGTGCGTAGCGCGGACTGCGCGGAGGGGGTGGCGGGGATGAGTGCAGGAGAACTTCGGCGCAGGCGCACCAACGTCCGGGGGAACGTCCGGGACGCTCCGGGGCCCTGCGCGCACTGGAACGACGAGGACGCCGACTTCATCCGCGAGGTCCTGGACCTCGTCGGCGACAAGTGGAGCGTGCTGATCATCGGCACGCTCGCCGACGGCCCCGTCCGCTACTCGGACCTGGGCGACGCGATCCCCGGCATCTCCCAACGCATGCTCACGCTGACCCTGAAACACCTCCAGCGCACCGGCCTCGTCACCCGGACGTCGTACCCCGAGGTGCCACCCCGCGTCGAATACGCCCTCACCGACCTGGGCAGGTCACTGCTCTCCACCGTCCTGGCCCTGGCGGCCTGGTCCGCCGACCACCACGCCGAGATCCGCCACCACCAGACGGCGTACGACAACCGCAGCGCGACCTGACCGACTCCTGCTCACAGTTGGTTGACGAGCACCCGGGTGGCCTGGGCGATGAGGGCGTCGTCGGGCGTGGTGTCCTTCTTGCCGCGGCTGGACAGCACCGCGAGCACGATCGGGGCGCGACTGGGCGGCCAGAGCACCGCGATGTCGTTGCGGGTGCCGTACCCGCCGGTTCCGGTCTTGTCCCCGACCACCCAGCCGGCCGGCACCCCGGCGCGGACCAGCGCCGCGCCGGTGGTGTTGCCCCGCAGCCAGCCGCGCAGCACGTCACGGTCCGCCGGTTCCAGGGCTTCCCCCACTGTGTACGCCCGGAGGTCGCGCACCAGGGCCCGCGCGGTGCTGGTGTCCCGCTTGTCGCCGGGTGTTGCCTCGTTCAGCGCGGTCTCGTAGCGGGCGACGTCGGTGACCGTGTCGCCGAGCGCGCGCAGCTTCGACTCGAACCCCGCCGGCCCGCCGAGGTGGCGCAGCAGCAGGTTGCCGGCCGTGTTGTCGCTGTAGCGCACCGCGGCGTCGGCGAGGGCGCGCAGGCTCATGCCCTCGCCGACGTGCTTCTCGGCGACGGGGGAGTGCGCCACCAGGTCCCGCGCCGAGTACCGCACCACCCGATCGAGTTGCGCGTCGGTGGTGCCGTCGAGCACCTCGGCGGCAGCGAGGGCCTTCCACGTCGAGGCGTACGCGAACCGATCGTCGGCGCGGTATTCCACGGTGCGGCCGGTGCCCGTGTCGACGGCGTAGATCCCCAGCCGCGACCCGAACTGCTCCTCCAGCCGCCGGAACTCCTGATCGGCGGCTGGCGACGGGGCGAGCGACACCTGCGGGCTCGGCGTCGTCGTCCCCGCCTCGCCGCCGCCGCTGCACCCCGCCAACGACAACACTGTCGACGCCGTGACCACCACGATCGCCAGCCGTCGGACCGAAACCGCCATCGTCGTTCCTCCTGAGGGTGCCGTCGGTCAGGGCAGGATCTCGACGTACCCGTCACTGCCGTGCACGCGGATCCGCTGCCCGTCGCGAATCAGCCGGGTGGCGTCGAGCACGCTGACGACAGCCGGCAGGCCATACTCCCTCGCGATCACCGCGCCGTGGGTCATCAACCCGCCGACCTCCGTCACCAGGCCGGCGATGCCGACGAACAGGGGCGTCCAGCTCGGGTCCGTGTGGGCCGTGACGAGGATGTCACCCGCTTCGAGGTCGGCCTGCGCCATGTCCAGGATGACGCGGGCGCGCCCTTCGACCGTCCCGGCGGACACCGGCACACCGGCCAGGGCGCCGGCCGGCACGTCGTCGCGTCGGTACGCGCCGGTGATGACCTCGCCGTCGGAGGTCAGCACCCGGGGCGGGGTGAGCGCCTGGTACGACCGGAACTCTTCCCGGCGTCGCCGGATCAGCTCGTCGTCCACCCGGTGCGAGCGCGCGACAGCGTGGAACTCCTGGAACGTGAGGTAGAAGACGTCTTCGGTCTCGTTGAGCACGCCGGCCCGCACCAGGCGTTCGGCCTCCGCCAGCAGAGCCTGCTTGTAGGCGAAGTAGCGGCTGATGATGTCGTACTTCGGGTACTCCCGATAGCCGATGAAGGCCCGCACCCGGTCGATCATCCGCGCGGTCTCGTCGGCCTTCTGCTGCCCGTCCGGCAGCGCCCGCAGGCGCGTCAACACCTCCTGGGCCTGCTCCTGCGCCTGCTGTCGGCCCTGCTCGAAGCGCCGGCGGGCCGCGCCCGGCTCGAAGAGCTTGACGTTGTCCAGGAGCACTGGCACGAGCGTGCCGGGGCGTTCGCTCCACCGCGGCCTGGTGATGTCGATCTCGCCGACGCAGCGCATGCCGTACCGGTCGAGGTACGCCTCGATGGCGGCCCGCGCCTCGGCCCCGCCCGCGACCTTCGGCAACTCGTCGAGGAAGTCGTCGTGCGCGACGTCCTGAAGGAACGCCACCACCTCCGGATGCGGACGGATCACGTCGGCGACGTCGAGCAGCGCCAGCCCCATCTCCGACGTGACGTTGCCGGGGGCGGACAGCGTGAGAGTGTCCGCGGCGTTCTTCTCGCCCAGCCACTCGTGCAGCCGGTCGTTGAGCCACCAGGTGGCCTCCATGCCGGCCATGATCGCCTGCATGTTCAGCGGATCACCGAGGACCCGCTTGTGCTCCTGAAAGGCCTCCAGCAGGAAGTCGAACAGGGCCGTACCGGTCACCGTCGCGATGTCGCGCCGCAGGGCGGCGATGGACGCCTCGCTGCGCTCGATCAGTTCGGCGACGACGGCCGGGTCGGTGTCGACCGAGGTGGACGCGCCGCCGGTCGTCGGCCTACCCGAACCGCCCTGGTCCGGGAGCGTCGGAAGGAAGTCCCGGCGGTCGAGGAGGGTCTCCAGCGCGTCCCGCATCAGCGGATCGTCGCGCCCCGCCATCGTGAGGAAGCCGGCGCGGCTGGCGGGGGAGGCCAGCAGCCGGGTGGCGTCGACGAACAACCTCCCGCCGGCCGCCAGCATCGGGGCCATGGCGGTCAGCTGCCACATGGAGAGCCCCAGCGGCCGCATCGCGTCGGTCATCATCTGCTGGTGGCCGACCGAGAGGTAGACGTGGTTCTCCTGGTCGTCGGCCGCCGGGATGGGGAACAGCGTGGTGATCGGCCGGCTCTGCACGATCTGGAACTCGTCGTCGATCAGGCACCACTCGATGTCCTGCGGACGGCCGAATTGCGCTTCGATCCGTCGCCCGAGCCGGACGAGCCGCAGCACCTGAGCCTGCGTCAGCGCCGGCTGCTCCTGCCGCTGCCTGTCGATCGCCACCTCCCGCGTCCCACCGCCCGGCAGCGCGGCGACGGCACGCTCTTTCACGGCGACAGTGCCGGCGACGACCTCACCGTCGCGCACCGTGAAGACGTCCGGGTTCACCAGGCCGGACACCAGGGCTTCGCCGAGGCCGAAGCTCGCGTCCACTGTCGCGACCTTCCGGTTGCCCGTCACCGGGTCCGCCGTGAACAGGATGCCGGAGGCATCCGGAAAAACCATCTGCTGTACGACGACAGCCATCTGGACGGTGCGGTGGTCGACGCCGTTGCGCAGGCGGTAGATGACGGCCCGCTCGGTGAACAGCGACGCCCAGCACCGGCTGACGTGCCGCAGGATCGCCTCCGGCCCCACCACGTTCAGGTGGGTGTCCTGCTGGCCGGCGAAGGACGCGGTGGGTGTGTCCTCCGCCGTCGCGCTGGAGCGCACGGCGTAGGCGGTCTGCTCGCCGAACCGGGCGAGCGCGACGGTGATCGCGGCGGCCAGGTCGCCCGGGATCGCTGTCTCTTCGACGCTACGGCGGATCTCCGCGCTGAGCGTGCGAATCGCCTCCCGGTCATCCGGGCTCAGGCGCGACAGCTGATCGAGCCAACCGTCGATCGACGGCGCCTGCTCCATCACCCGCCGGAAGGCGGCCGTCGTCACGCAGAACCCGGCCGGCACCCGGATGCCGTCGATCCGGGACAGCGCGCCCAGGTGCGCGGCCTTGCCGCCGACGACCGACACCTGCGTCTCGTCGACCTCTCGAAGATCCACCAGCGGTGCCTGGTCGCCGCGGTCCCCGTCCATCGACAACACACCCACGTCGCGCCCCCGTTACCTCGTTTGTGCTGGTCCGGCCGCCGATTCTGCGCCACGACCGGGGTCTTGCCGCAAGCCCCCAGGTGCGGTATACGTTAGAAGTGGCAGGGAGAGCGATCTCCTTGCCGCTTGCTTTTTGTCGGGGTTGCCGGGCCGCTCAGTCGTAGGGGAGTGGCCGCGGCTCGATACTCAGCCCCCGGCCGAGCTGCCAGGAGGCGGTCGGCCAGGCCGCGATGAACCCGGCTATCAGCCCGAGCTGACCGGCGAACCAGAACGTGGGGCTGTCGGGTCGCAGGGGTGGCTCCGGCAGGACCACGCGATGCGCGAGGGTCAGCCACACGAACAGCGCCACCTCGAACGCGGTGATGGTCAGCAGCTCGATCCTGCCGACGTTCGACAGTGCGTGCCAGACCTTCGTCAGGCTGCGACCCGGCCCGGCGAAGTACCGGAAGAGCACGGCGATCGTCACCGCCATCAGGTAGTCGCCGGCGTAGTCGACCCACAGCGGGTCCTCGGCCGGGTCGAATCTCACGGCGTACAGGGCGACCTCGGCGACGATGAAGCCGAGAGCGCAGTGGGCGCCGCAGCGGGACACGTGGGTGACGACGATGCCCCGGCGGGGCCGCCGCGGTTGACCCTCCTGCCGCCGCCGGAAGAACGACTCGGGCCGGCCCCAGTTCCAGTAGAGGCGGACGGCGGCAGGGCCGATGTAGAGGACGGTCACCAGCCAGACGATCTCCATGACCCGGACCGGCTGACGGTGTCCGCGCAGATAGGTGTCGGCCAGGACGACCGCGAAGCTGACGACACCGACCGCGAGCGAAGCCCACGAGAGCGCTACGAGCCAGGTAGGTTGCATCCGCGCCCCTTCCGCCAGCCGGGCGAGTCTTTCATGTCGTACTCGTTCGGATTGGCGGATCGGGCGTTCCCGCCTGCCGGAGCGGACGGATTCACTCTCCCCAGCCTGGCCTGGACGGTGGAGGGTTTATCTGGACATTTGAAGCACCCTGTGGGGCACCTCACAACTGTCGAGTGCCCTGTCAGGCCGGTATGGCGCGAGTGCGGTTGTACTCATCGCGGGTGATCGCATAAACGCGGGTCGGGCGGTTGCAGGAGGGGTCGATCGTTTCGCGGTCTAGCCGCATGCCGAGTTTCTGCATGACACGTTCAGATGCGTCGTTGCCGATCTGGTGAATGCTGAGGATCCGATCGAGTTCTCGATCGACGAACGCGAAGTGCAGCGCTGCGTGGGCGGCCTCGGTGGCGAAGCCTTGTCCCCAGTACGGTCTGCCCAGCCGCCAACCGATCTCGACCGCGGGCATAACCTCGGGCAGGAAGGTTGGGATCGCCAAGCCGGCAAAACCCGCCAGTTCGCTGGTCTGGCGGACCTCGACCGCGAACAGCCCGAACCCGTGTTCGTCCCAGGCGCTTTCGCAGCCGGCGATTCCCGCCGCCGTGCGTTCTGGATCGGCAGGCGTCCCGCTGCCGATCCACCGCATCACGTCCGGATCCGCGTTGATCGCCGTCATGGGCATGATGTCGTCATCGCGCCAACGGCGCAGCACGAGTCGTGGAGTTTCGAGTCTCGCCATCGTCCTATCTTTCATGATCCGCACCATCGCCGTCCGCCGCGGGGCGGATCGGGCCTGGTTACCGCTCGACTCTGCCGGAGGCCCGCGGCTCAGGCTCAGCGTGCGGTTCGCTCAGGTCGGTGAGGAGGCTGTGAATGCGCATCGGTATCGTTCGACCTCACGCGGCCAGCCACGTTCGGCAGCATCGGCGATGAGCTGTTCTTCGACGCGCAGCCGGTCTTGGAGCCTGGGGATGTGGTGGAGTCCGGGGAGGCGTGGCCGAGCCGGGTCATCAGTGTCAGATCCCGCATCCCGCCTTCGAACATGCGGGTGGCGTGAGTGTGACGCAACGCGTGCGGAGTCAACCAGGCGTCGCGGACACCTGCCCGCCCGGCAGCACGGGCGAACATCCGAACCAGTCCGTCGTAGCTGAGCGGCTCGTGGCGCCGCTGGCCTCGACCGCCGACGAGGAATACGTAGCCGGTCTCCGCGTCTGGAGGCCGTTCGTGCAACACGTAGTCGCTGACGGCGGGCAGCGCACGGCCCTCCAACAGGTCGACGGTACGGTCGCGACGCGACTTCTGCCGCACGCCGGCGGGATGGTCGGTGCGATTCCGGACCACGATGCGGCGCCGTCCGTACGAGATGTCCCCCAGGCGCAGGCCCAGCACCTCGCCCGGCCGCAGGCCGCCTTCCCACATCATCTCCAGCAGCGCCCGATCCCGTTGGGTGCGCAACGCCGTCAGCAGATTCGACGACTGCCGCAACGTGGTCCTGCACGAGACCGCTGACCCCGAGGTGATCGTGGTCGAATACGAACTGGTCGGCACCCATACGGCGACCGGGGTGACCGCCTCGGCGCCGTTTATCGGGGTGCTGCGGACCCGGGACGGCAAATTGGCCCACTGGCGCGAGTATCAGCACACCTTCGCCATTGCTCAGGCCGTCGGTCAGGCATAGAAGAGGCATCGCCGCGCTGGCAGACTCTCGGGCATGGTCGATTGGTTTGCGCGGGCCGACGTGGACGGCGGCGTCGTCCGGATCTCGGAGCCGCACGTCAACGAACTGCTGTCGGCGAACTTCTGGTGGTTGCGGGGCGACGATCGGGACGTCGTGATCGACGCCGGGCTCGGTGTCGTCGCCGTGCGGCAGGCGATTCCGGGCTTGTTCGAGCGCGATCCGATGGTCGTGCTCACCCACGCGCACCTGGATCACGTCGGTGGGGCGTCGGAGTTCGTGGACCGGGCTGCCCACCCCGAAGAGGCCGGGATTTTGGCGGCGGGCGTACCGGCGAGCCTGTACGGCGCGGAACTCTTCGACAAGCTGGGCATCGACGCTGCCGAAGAAGACATCCCGGAGCTCATGATCGACGTCCTGCCCGATGCCGGCTACGACCCGGCTGCCTACCGCGTCGCACCGATGACCCTGCACCGTCTGCTCGACGACGGCGACCGGGTCGATCTGGGCGGTCGGGTGCTGACCGTGCTGCACCTGCCCGGCCACACGCCGGGGAGCATCGCCCTGTTGGAAGAGCACACCGGGACCCTGTACTCGGGCGACATCATCTACGAGGGCGCCCTGATCGACGATCTGCCGAACTCCGACGTGGCCGCGTACCGGCGAAGCATGCAGGTCCTCGTCGACCTCGACGTGTCCCTCGTCCATCCCGGCCACGGAAACAGCTTTGACCGGACGCGCCTTCGCCAGTTGGCCGAGTCCTACCTGCGCAGGACGGCGTAGGGTGCGCCCTGCCGATCTTGACGGTGGGCTGCGCGGTTAGAGTGCTCGCCATGATCGAGGACGTTGTATGCCGCTGACGAATCCGTGGCTGTCGGAGCCCACGCCAGCGAGGCGGCTCGATCGCGAACGGCTTGAAGAGCGCCTGCTCAACCTGTTGTCGTCGCAGAACATGTGCGTGCTCGCGACCACGGGTCCGGACGGACCGCTGGCCACGCCGGTGCGGTACTACCCGCTCGGCTTCGCGGTGCTCTTCACCGCCGCGCCACGATCGCCCAAGATCCGCAACATCGCCGCCGACCCGCGCGTGTCCATCGGCATCTTCGCGCCGCTGGTCGGGTTGGCCAGCAGCCGCGGTGCCCAACTGTTCGGGACGGCCCGGGTGCTCGCTCCGGAGCACCCGGACCGCGCGCACTACTGGGCAGCGGTGCGATGGGAGAACGAGCACGCCGAGCGGGGGCGGGCGCTGTCCGAGCCGCCCGAGGACACGCTCGTTGTCGTCGAGGCGGAGCGGATCGTCTACACGGAGCACTGGCTGCGACGTGAGGGTTTCGCGCCACGTCAGTTCTGGCGTCGCGCCGCCAATGACGAAAGCTGACCTATTGCATAATTCGCTATGTGCCTCCCAAAAGGGAAACTTCGCGGCTGACCCGTAGCCCGGGTCGGTTGCTGGCCTTCAGCGACGGTGTCTTCGCGATCGCCGTGACGCTCCTGGTGCTGGAGATCCAACCGCCCCACGACTTCGGGCGCCTCGTCCAGGGGCTCGGTGCGCTGTGGCCCTCGTATCTGGCGTACACGCTGAGCTTCCTGCTCATCGGGCAGGTGTGGGTGAATCACCACGTCATGTTCGACCGCGTCCGGCACGTCGACCGGTGGGTCCTGTTCCTCAACACGTTGCTCCTGATGGTCATCGCGTTCCTGCCGTTCTCCACGTCACTGCTCGCCGACGCGTTGCGCGCGGAGCAGGGACTGCGTGCGTCGGTCGTCGTCTACGGCGGCACACTGTGGACGGCGGCGGCTCTCTTCAACATCGTGTGGGCGCACCTGCGCCGTGCCAAACTGCTGGACCCCGGCCTCGGTCCCTTCGGTGCGCGGGCCATCGGCCGCCGGTTCGCGCTCGCGCTGGTCTGGATCGGCTCCGGCATCCTCGTCGGCGCGTTCGTGCCAATCGCCGGCGTCGCCATCATCGCCGCGTTCCTGCCCGCCTACTACCTGCCCATTCGCGGCGAGTACGGCGAGGACGATACCTCCGCCGAGCAGCCGGCCGGGTAACTAGAGTCGCTGCCATGCGGATCAGGATCGACGGCACCGATTTCCCAGGTCAGCGTCCCGGTGCGGGGGCCGACGCGCTGCGGCGGGGCAACGTGCACGTCGGGGTTCAGCGCAAGGCCGAGGTGGTCGATCAGGTGCCGGCCGACGCGGCCAGCGCCACCTGGTCCTTCGAGGTGTCCAGCCGCGAGATCGACGGAGCGCTCGACGTCGGTGGCCCCTGGGTGCACGGCCGCCCCGGGGCGCGGTTTCTCTACCTGAGCTGGGGGGCTGTGACCCAGGACGGCTTCGCGATGTTCCGACGAGCGAAGTTGATGTTCACCGACGTGCCGACCGAGCTGCTGCGCGCCGCACACGAGGGCAACGCGACGCTGGTCGGCCGGGTTGGGTTGACCGATGCCGCCGGCGGGCCGATCTGCGCTCGGGTGCACCCGCCCGCCATCGCCTGGGCGGTGGAGTGAATGCCTTCGAGAACTAGCTGCCGAAGTCGACGCCACTGAGGGAGACGGAGCGGTACGCGGCGAGGTGTTCTGCCTGCGCGGTGATGGCCTTACGCGTGGCGTCCGACAGCCGGTGCCACGGCTGGACGGCGACCGTGAACGTCCTGCCGGACTTGCGGGGCCGCCAGGTGCCAACCAGCTCTCCGTCGACCAGGACGGCGCCGGGGCGACCCAGCACCGGCCACAGCTCCTTGGTGCGGGCGGCGTCCGGCACCAGCGTTGCCCGGTCCTTGGCCTGGAGGAACAGGTCGAACGGGCCGAGCAGACGGGTGACCCTGGCGTCGGCCGACTCCAGCGCCTCCTCGTCGGCGGCCAGCAGTGAGCGCACCTCGCGGTCGACCGTCACCTCGATGACATCGTCGGGCCAGCGCGCCTTCACGTCCTTCACCGGGGCGTCGAGATAGTCGGCCACCTGTTTCGGGGTGGCAGGACCCAGCAGGCGAAGATACGCGCGGATCAGGTCGAAGCGGTCGCCCGTTGCGGCTGCTTTCCTGAACCCGGTGATGCGCCGCAGGACCGGGGGTGAGGTGTCGAGCTGCAACTCCAGCCCGGCCCGCACGGCGGCGAGCCGGAACGGCATCTCGTAGACGTGCGTGGCGTCGCACGGCCGGCAGAACCGCAGATACGGCTCGGGCAGCATGGTGGCCAGCCGGCCGGACACGTCCCCCTTGACCGTCGGGGTGCTGACGATGGCCCGCATCCGTTCGGCGATCTCGTCAAGGGCCGCGAGGGTGTCGATGCCAGCGGCCTTCAACGGTTTCGCGGCGTCGTAGATGCGCTTGCCCGCGTCGGCCTCGGAGAAGGGTTCGACGGCGGCCGCCACCTTCGCAACGTCGGCCCGGCGGTAGAGGTGGGGAGCGCCCCGCACGGTCCACAGCAGGACCAGATCGGTGTTAGACGGCGCGGTCACGTCGACCCCGCGAACCGCCAGCGCCCACCGGCCGCCGTCCGGACCGGTGTTCTGCACCCCGAGGTCCAGGACGGCGGTGTCGGCGAGTGTGCCCTCGTCCCGGTCGAGCTGCTGGGCCCGGACCCGGAAGTTCATCACCTGGTGCCGATCGACCATGTCAGCACCCTAGTCGGGGCGGCGTTCCCGGTGGGTCCAGGCGCGCAGCGCCCATTCGACGGGGCCGTAGCGGAACCGCCGCAGCCACCACGAGCTGACCACCAGTTGCCCGGCGAAGATCACCAGTGCGATCAGCAGTGTCTGTGCCGGCGAGGTGCGGCCGACCAGGCCCCACCCGACGCCGGTGAAGACGAGCACGCACACGAGCGACTGGGCCAGGTAGTTCGTCAGGGCCATCCGCCCAGCGGGCGCGAACGCGTCCGCGACGCGCGGCCGCCGCGTGAACAGGCGCAGCAGGGTCGCGGCGTAGGCGGCAGCCAGGAACGGCGCGGTGACGATGCTGACCATCAGTCCGGTCAGGTTCGCCGTAGAACCACCGACCGCGAACACGACGGCGCCGGCCAGACCGATCGGATACCCCACCCGTTCGCACCGGCGCAGCAGGTCCTCGTGGGCGGGCACGGCGGCGAGCAGCCGGTGCTTGCCGGCGGCGAGGCCGACGAGGAACGCCGCGAACGCCAGGGGCCCCTGCACGGCGAGACCGCCGATCATCGCCGGCATCGACCGCAGGTGCTCCAGGACGACATCGCCGAGGCCGCCGCCCAGGGCCAGCGTCGAACGCGAACCGGCGCTGACCGCGATGGCCTCGTCCGGAACCAGCGAGGCACCGAGGACCGCGGCGATCCCGACCACCACCGCGATGCCGCCGATGATGGACGCCGCCGCGATCAGCGCGGTGCGGGGCTCGATCCGCCGGACCGCGAGCAGCACGAGACCGAGCAGCGCGTACGTGGTGAGGATGTCGCCATGGAACAGCAGCACCGCGTGCAGCACACCGAGGACGAACAACCCGGAGAGCCGACGCAGGAACGCCGGGCGGATCGCCGCGCCGCGCCGAGCCGCGGAGTCGAGTTGCAGGGTGAAGCTGTAGCCGAACAGAAAGGCGAACAGCAGGTACGCCTTCATCGCGAACAACAGCTCCACAGCGCCGGCGATCAGCAGGTCGACGGCGCCACGTGTCGGATCGTCGACCAGGTGGAAGTCGTAGCCGGAGCTGAAGTACGCGATGTTCACCAGCAGGATGAGCAGCAGCGCGCTTCCCCGCAGCGCGTCCACGGCGGTGATGCGGGCGAGGGTGTCCTCGGGCGAGGGCTGTGGGTGGCCGTCGCCCGGTCGGTCGAGCCCTGTCACATTCATGGTGTCCAGCCTCCGGAGCGTGGCCCGCTGCCGTGAAGTGTTTTCGTCACACGGGCTGTCGTGATGAAAAGGCCCCATCCCCGGGCAGGGGGAGGCGATTCCCTCCGCGCGGCGATCCGCTCGTCCCGCCGTTCGGCCACGGTGATCTCAGAGGTGCCAACGCCCGCCGCTGATGGAGACGACGCCGTGACTCGAACATCACGTACGACGACAATGCCCGCCCCGCCACCGCCGCCGCCCTGGGCCCGCCGAGCCGGTCACGTGGCGTGGATCGCCCCCGTACTGGGGTTCATCCCGCTGCACGTGCCATGGATCCTCGGCATCCCGCTGTTCGCCAATCCCGGTCCGTTCCGCGAGTGGTACCACGGTCGCGGGCCCGGGGTGGGGGACCACCCCGTCGACGGTTTCCTGGGCCTGCCGGCCGGCGCGTTCTACCTGGGTCTGCTGTGCGTGCTCGCCGGGCTCGGCGGCGTACTGGCGCTGGGGCTCATTCAGGACTGGGGCGCTGTCTTCCCCCGGTGGGTGCCGTGGCTGCGCGGACGTCGGGTGCCACAGTGGTTGCCGCTGACGCCAACGGTGCTGGGATCCGCCCTGATGATCGGGTATTCGGTGACCCTGCCCTGGCAGTTCGCCACGGATCTGAGGAAATCCAGCGCGGACGACATCTTCACCCCGACCGGCGTCCTGATCGGCCTCCCGCTCCTGCTGGCCTGGACTGTCGCGCTGCCGCTGGCCGGTTGGTCCTACTACCGCCGTACCCGTCTGCCGCGAGGCCAACGGCGGCGCTGGTCGGCGGCAGTGGAGGACCGACCAGCGCCGCGGTCCGGGTGGCCCAGGATCGGGTGACGGCCTCAGGCCACCAGGGAAACTCGCCCGTTGTCCAGGTCGTAGCGGGCGCCCACCACGCGCAGCGCGCCCTCGTGCACCTTGTCGGCGATGATGGTGCTGCGGGCGCTGAGCGCCCGCACCTGGGCGGCGATGTTGGCGCGCACCCCGTTCTCGACCGGGTCGCCGGGCTGGTCCAGCACCGGCTCGACAACCGGGCGCAGGGCGTCCACGATGGTTCCGATGTGCCCGGGCGCCGTACCGCCGGTATGGATGGCGTCGATGGTGGCGGTGATCGCGCCGCAGCGTTCGTGGCCGAGGACGACGATCAGCAGGCTGCCGAACTCCTCCACGGCGAACTCGACGCTGCCGAGCAGCAGGTCGTCGACGATGTTGCCGGCCACCCGGTTGTCGAACAGGTCACCCAGCCCCTGGTCGAAGAGCACCTCGGGGGCCACCCGGGAGTCCGCGCAGCCGACGGTGATGGCGAACGGGTGCTGGCCGGCGGCGAGTCGGTGCAGGTCGGTCAGGCCCTGGTGCGGGTGCCGGCCGTGGCCGGAGGTGAACCGCCGGTTGCCGGCCTGTAGCCGACGCAGCGCCTCGGTCGGCGTGTCGACGGGGTTGTCGGCGGGCGCGGCGGTGGCGGCGGACGGGCTGGCTGCGGCCGCGCCGAGCGCCACGGCGGCGGCGCCACCGGCGGTCAACAGCGAACGGCGGGACAGGTGGGAACGTGCCACGATCATCTCCCTGGGGTGAGGCATCTCGTCTCTTCCTACCAGCCCGCCGTCCACATAGGTGATTGCCGTGCGGTGGCCATTGGGCGACGGTGACACGCCCCTGCTCCTTCGCCACCGCGACCAACAACACTGACGGGTTGACCTTGACACCGTGACAAGGTCTTCACTGAGGCGGAAGGGGTGATTCCGATGACCACGCCGAAACAGGACATGAACGCGATGAGGGTCCTCCGCGGGCTGGAGAACAGCGATTCGTCGGTGCGGCTGCGCGCGGCACTGACTGTCGGCACGACCCCTGACCCGCAGCTCATCGACACGCTCATCGAGCGCTGCGCGGTCGAGCCCGAGTTCTCCGTACGTGAGATGCTCACCTGGGCACTCCTGCGCCACCCAACCGAACTGACCGTCGCGAAGCTCACCGACGAGCTCCGCTCGGAGCGTGCGCAGGCCCGAAGTCAGGCGTTGCACACGCTGTCCAAGATCGGGGACCGGCGAGCCTGGCCGGCGATCACTCGGGCGCTGCTGACCGACGCCGACGACGAGGTGGCGCGAAGCGCCTGGCGCGCAGCGGTTGTGCTCGTACCCCCCGGCGGAGAGCCCGAGTTGGCCGTGGTGTTGTCGACACAGTTCGGGCGGGGCGGGCGGGAGATGCAGTTGAGCCTCAGCCGGGCGCTCATAGCGCTCGGCGAGGTGGTCATGCCGATCCTGCGCGCCGCGATGGCGGATCCCGACCCGCGCGTACGCGCGCACGCGGTCGCCACGCAGCGGCTGATGCGGGATCCGGATGCCGGTTTCGAGTTCGCGATCGAGGCCGCGAAGCGTGTCGTCGCCCTCGGCTCGACGGGAGAGAAGGGATGACGCCAGGTGTTGATCGGTGAGGTGGCGCGACGGTCCGGCGTCAGCGCCCGCATGCTCAGGCATTACGACGCGCTCGGGCTGATCCGGCCCACTGGTCGCACCGGTTCCGGCTATCGCGAGTACACCAGCGAGGACATCCGGCTGATCTTCCACGTCGAGAGCCTGCGGTCGTTGGGCCTGTCGCTACGCGACGTGCGCCGCGCGCTCGACGATCCCGGCTTCACACCCGCCGAACTCGTCGACGACCTCATCCGGCGGACGCGACTCCGCATCGCGGACGAGATGGAGCTGCTCACCCGACTCCACCAGATCGGTGCCGCGGACCCCACCGACTGGGAGGACGTCCTTCAGGTCGTCACGCTCCTGCGGGCACTGGGGTCGGAGAGCGCGGGCACCCGCCAGCGCGCCGCCCTGTCCTCGGTCGGTGAGGGTCCGGTGCCGGTGGAGGCACTTGTCGAGGCGGTGCTGAGCGAGTCGGACCCGAACGTCGCCGGAGCCCTGCGCTGGGCGCTGGCGCAGTCCGGCGACGGCGGGGTGGCGCCGCTGGCCGAGGGCCTCGGCTCACCAGAAGCCGAGGTACGCAAGCGTGCCGTCCAGTCCGTCGCCGAGATTCCGCACGCTGCGGCGACCGACGTGCTGCGGGACGCCCTCGCGCACCCCGATCCCGTGGTCCGCGGGTACGCGGCTCTGGCGCTCGGGGCACGCGGAGTGGCGGACGCGCTACCCACGTTGGTCGGCATGGTCTTGGAAGAGACCAGGGACGTCGACGCCGCCGACGCGTTGAGCCTGCTGGCGGCCAATCCCGCGCTGGCAGACCAGATCACGACAGGGCTCGTGGCCTGCCTCGGGCGGAGTGGCGTCGCACCGTCTGCACGGAGACGGCTGACCGAGGCGTTGGCGGACATCCCGGGAAGCGCCGCCGTACGCGCCCTCACTGACCTGTCGCGCGACGAGGACCGGGCCGTCGCACTGACGGCGACCTCCATCCTCGCGCTCCGTGACGTGGCTTCACCAGGACCAAACACTGTGGAGTAGTCCAGAGCGGGCGGGGCACCGAGCGAATTGATCATCGTTGGGACTTCGACTATCGTCCGCGTCCGTGAAATCTTCCCGTCTTGCCTCCGCCATGTTGATCCTTGCCGTTTCGGCCGCCCTCGCCGCCTGCGGCGACGCCGACAAGGCGACGACCGCCGGATCCACCACGCCCGCTCCCACCTCCGCAGCCCCGTCCGCTGTGGCCACCTCCGCTGCCGCCCCTCCGGCCTCGTCACCCGCCGCGGGCACCGCGAGCGACAAGGAACTCTGCGAATCGGCGAAGAAGGCCAGCGACGAGATGAGGGTGGAGCTGGTGAAGGTCGCCACTGCCGGCGAGCCGTCGGCCGCGGACTACCAGAAGATCCTGAGCGATCTGGACAAGAAGGTGACAGCGGTCGCCGCGAGCGGGGACGGCAAGCTGGCCGCTGCCCTGCGTACGTTCGGCGCCGAGGCGGCCAAGGCCGCGGCCGCGGCGGACCCGGCGACCGCCGCCGACAATCCGGTCTTCGAGAAGGCCGGCAAGGACATCTCCACCGCGTGCAAGGCGTTCGGCGTCAACCTGGTCCTGTGACCAACGTGGTGCGATGACGGACGGCCCCCACGCCTGAGCGTGGGGGCCGTCCGTCGACAGCGGAGGCGGTGGTCAGCCGCCGGCGAAGGTCGTGTCGACGCCGCACTTGGCGTTCTGGTTGAGGCAGGACTTCACCAGGTCGCCGAGACGCTCCGGCTCCCAGGCGTTCATGAAGTCGCCGTGCATGGATGACGGCTTGCCGGAGGAGAGGCTGAGGCCGTCACCGCCCAGCGACTCGTAGTTGACCATGAAGGAGAGATCCGGCACGGCCACCGGGTACTTACCGGTGCAGACGCCGTTCACCGGGTCGCCCATGTGCGACTTGTGATCGGGTGAGTCGATGTTCTTGCCGTCCCAGCAGTCCTTGAACACGAGCTGGAAGATCAGGTTGCCGCCGGGGGCACACTTCGGCCAGTTGCCGTCGGCGCTGCGGCCGACCTCGGCGCTGCCCGCGCACCAGAACTGGTTGCTACCGGCGTTCTTCGGCGTGTCGACCTGCCGCTTGGCGTCGCCTTCGACCACCACCAGGCCCGGCGGGAAGGGCTTGACGGTCGACGGGTCCTTGACCCGCGAGCCGTAGTAGATGCGCATGCTCTTGATCGGCACGGCCTTGCCGTCCTTGCGCAGCTCCGGGGTCCAGTAGGCGCTCTTGTCCCCGGGGGCGTTGCAGGTGTTCGCCGCGGCGAACAACTTGTCCGTCGTGGTGAAGGCGTCGATCTTCGGGCCGAAGAAGGTGTGCATGTGCGAGGCGCCCGCGAGGCCCGGCAGGACGATCGGGTCGTCCGGGGCGGAGTTCGCGACGCCGCAGTCGGTGTGGAACTCCGGCACCCGGGTGGTGCCCGGTGGCACCGCCTTCGGCTTGATGGCGTTGAAGGCAGCCAGTTCCTTGTTCCACTTGGCCTGGTCGACGGGCACCCAGCCGCCGGCCGGCGCGCTCGGCGGGACGGACGTCGACGGGGACGCGGACGCGGACGCGGTGGAACTCGGCGTGGCCGACGGGGCGGTCGACGTGCTCGGCGTGGCCGACGCGCTCGGCGACGTGCCCGTCGCGGGGCCGAACGTGAACCAGTTCAGGTTCACGAAATCCGACTTCGAGGCGCTCTTCATGACCGCGAAGACGGTCTGCGCCCCGGCCGGCACAGCGGATGCCTTCGCGGTGACGGTCGTCCATTTCTGCCAGCCGCCGGTCTGGGCGATCGGGAAGCCGGCCAGCAGTTGACCGTCCTGCGCGCCGAGGCGCAACTCGACAGTGCCGCCGGCGGCGTTGTGTGAGGCGACCCGGGCCGTCAGGTCGACGCCAGTTACCGACACACCGTCGAAGCGCAGCCAGTCGCCGCTGGCCAGCCAGCCGACGTTCCGGCCGCCGTCGGCGTCGCCGGTGCCCTCGGTCTGCGCCCCGGACTGTGCCGCGAAGGCCTCTGCCTGCACCCGGCCGGGCACGGCGACCTCTTCGGCCTGGGCGCCGGCGATGTAGATGCCGCTGCCGGCCAGCGCGGCGACGACAGCGGAGGCGAGCGTGATACGAGTGACGCGACGACGCTTTCGCGCCCGATCCGGCGGTGCGACGTGCGCGGGGGGAGTCCGCATTACCAGTGGTTTCCTTCGAGTCGACGACAAAGCTCCTGTCGGAAGGAGTATGTGCACGTCAGGGACCTTCATCAACTTGTGGGGAAAGAATTAAGGAGGCCGGTCGACAAGTGCCCTGGCAGCCAGCGCGGCGGCTCCGAATGACAATTTTTCGCTCGTACAGTCTTAAGTTTCTTTTAAGTCCCGTCGCACCGTTCTGGCCCAATGATTACGACTTTTGCCTAACGAATTGTGGCCGAATTCTCGGCCTCAGTCGCCGACCGGTTCGACGCGGATGGCCGGCGACAGCGCGCGCAGGAAGTCGGGCGCGTCGAACATCTCGCCGGCGGAGGCGACGCCGCTGGTCCTGGTCTGACCATCGAGGACACGCCGGACCGCCTCCACGGCCAGGGGCGCGCTCACGGCGTAGATGTCCCGGCCACTGGCCACGACGCGGCGGCGCGTGTCGCCGCGACGCACGATGACGTCGACGGTGAACGTCTGCGCCGACCGGCCCCGCCCGTCGACCGCGACCGGCGCCGCCGCGGCGGTCAGGTCGGTGGCGGCGTCGACGGTCATGTAGGTGCGGACCTCGGGGATGGCCAGGTGACGGGGGATGGTGACGACGTCGGCCATGGTGAACTCCCCGAGGACGGTGCGCCGGCCCAGCGGCGCAGGGAAGTCCCAGTCCACCCTCGGTAGTTCCCCACCGGAGTGGTACTCCAGCCGGCCGCCGGTGTAGCGGACCCGACGGCCGGCGCGGCGCTCGCGGGAGACGACGCCGGCGGCGACAGTCCCGGCCGTCGGGTGCCAGCTGCTCAGTCCGTACGCGACGTGCGCCTCGTCGGCCGACGTCCAGTCGCCCATCGCCGTCGTCGCGAGCAGGTCACCGAGCCCGCCGAAGAAGGCCATCGCCGGGACCACAGCGACACCGGCCGCCCGGGCGCGCTCGCCGAAGTGCGCGAACGTGTCGAGGTTCGCCTCGATCTCGGCCGCCACGTCCACGTACGGGATTCCGGCGCGCAGCGCGGCCTCGATCACGCCGGGAGCTGTCGACGCGAACGGACCGGCGCAGTTGATGACCGCGTCCACGCCGGTCAGCGCCGCGTCGAGCGAGGCCGGATCGTCGACCGACGCCACCCGATAGGTGAGCCCGAACGCCGCCAACTGGCCCGGGTCGCGGCCCACCGCCAGCGCGTCGAACCCGCGCTCGCGTAGCTCCGTCATCACGAACCGTCCGGTGTGCCCGTACGCTCCGAACACCGCCACGTTGTGGCCCATCGCTGCCCCCTCGAAGATCGACTGGGTCCAGCCTCCCGCAGCGGCCGGCGACCGACCAGTGTCGGGAACGCCAAGCCCCGTACAGTTTCGGACATGACTCTCGTCGCGATCGCCGCCACCGACGGCATGCTGCACTTCGAGCTGGCTCTGGCCTGCGAGGTCTTCGCCCACGACCCCTCCGGCCTGGCCGACCCCTGGTACGACGTGGCGATCTGCGGCCCCGGCCCGGTCCGGATCGGCCGTTTCCTGGTGGCGCCCGACGATGGGCTGGACCGGCTCGCCCGCGCCGACACCGTGATCATCCCGTCGGTCGGGGACGTCGACGCGGACGTACCCCCCGACCTGCTCGACGCGGTCCGCGTGGCCCACCGGGCGGGCGCCCGGATGGTCTCGCTGTGCACCGGCGCGTTCGTGCTGGCCGCCGCCGGGGTGCTCGACGGGCTGCGGGCCACCACGCACTGGGCGCACACCGAGGCGCTGGCCGCCCGCTATCCCCGGGTGCTGGTCGACCCGGACGTGCTCTACGTCGACAACGGCTCCGTGCTCGCCTCCGCCGGCAAGGCCGCCGCGATCGACCTGTGCCTGCACCTGATCCGACGCGACCACGGCTCGACCGTCGCCAACGCCGTCGCCCGCCGCCTGGTCGTGCCACCGCATCGCGCCGGCGGTCAGGCCCAGTACGTCACCACCCCGGTGCCGGCCCGCGAGGACCACCCGCTCGCCACGCTGTTCCCCTGGACGCTGGCCCGACTGGACCGGCCACTGACAGTCGAGGACCTGGCCCGGCAGGCGAACATGAGCTCACGCAACCTGGCCCGCCACTTCCGGTCGGTCACCGGCACCACCCCACTGCTGTGGCTGTCGACGCAGCGGATCCGCCGCGCCCAGGAGCTGTTGGAGAACACCGACGACAGCATCGACGCCATCGCCGAGGCGGCCGGCATGGGCACCGCCGCGACGCTGCGTCGGCACTTCCACCGCACCGTCGGTGTGCCCCCGGACGCGTACCGGCGCACCTTCCGCAGCGCCTGAGCCTGCCGCGGGTTGAGCCCTGACCGGGGTACGCGCGGAGGGCGTCGCTCGTCGGCGTCGGGCAGAATGCCAAGCTCCTGCTCTGCCGGCGGTCGGGGGTCCGATGGGCTACAGCTTCGAACACGTTGATCTGCCCGAACCCGCCGCTACCGCGCGCGCCCACGCCGAAGCGTGCATGGATCTGAACGGGTCGTGCGGCAACTGGCCACAGTGCTACGACGAGTACTCGTCGCTCGCCGCCGCCTACCAGTTCGACCTGAACATCGCCGGCATGGCGTTCTGTCGGGAACGCATGCGGTGGGCCGGCATGACCTACCAGGCAACGCCACAGCCCTTTCCGGACTGGCCGTTCGACAGCGTCGACGACTGGCGCAACGATCAGCGCCGACGCGACGCCTACAAGGAGGCCGAACGGGCGGCGTCCACGCAGACCAGCCCGGGCAAGGTGGGGATCCCCGAGTTCAAGTTGACGAGCAACGGCCCCTGGGTGGTGGGCCGGACCGAGATCGAGCAGGCGTTGATTCTCTACGAGGCGTCGCCGACGAGCCCGCGCGCCGAGTGGGAGACCGACGAGCTGTGGGTGGCCTGGCTCGACTGGCTGAGGGAGGCACGCGCTCACGGCGGCTTCGCCGTGAGCTGAGGGTCACAGCACTAGCGCTGGTCGGGGCGTTGCCGGGCGAACGCGTCGCGCTTGCCCCAGCGGCCGGGGATGTCCAGGAGCGCGATCCGCCCGAAGGTGGTGGGCAGCGCCGGGTCCACGGCCAGGTGGTCCTCGTGCGGGTTGATACCGAGCATGGTGCGGATCAGCAGCATGGAGGCGCCGCTGGACCACGCCTGCGGACTGCCCGCCGTCGGATACCGGATCGGGAACCGGGTGGTCTCGCGGTCGAACCCGCCGAACGCCTCGGGTAGCCGACCCTCGAAGTAGGTGGCGGCGGAGAGGATGCCCTCGGCGATGCGGGCCGCCTCGTTGCTGAACCCGTAGCGGCGCAGACCCCAGGCGATGAACGAGTTGTCGAACGGCCAGACCGTGCCGTTGTGGTAGCCGAGCGGGTTGTAGCGGCGCTGCCCCTCGGCGAACGTCCGCACCCCCCAACCGGAGAACAGCGCCGGACCCATCAGGTGCTCGACCACCCGGGGAGCCCGCTCCGGTGGCACGATGCCGCTCCACAACAGATGCCCGATGTTGGAGGACAGGCTGTCCACGGGGGTGCCGTCGTGGTCGAGCGCGAGGGCGTAGAAGCCGCGGTCCTCCAGCCAGAAGTCCCGGTTGAACCTGTCGTACAGGGCCGCCGCCTCGCTTTCCAGCCGATCGGCGAAGGCAGGATCACCCCAGAAGGTACGGGCCAGTCGTGCTCCTCGGATCTTCGCGTCGTAGGCGTACCCCTGGGTTTCGCAGGTGGCCCTCGGGAAGCCCGGCAGCCGGCCGTCGGCGTAGGAGATGCTGTCCCAGGAGTCCTTCCAGCACTGGTTGTCCAGCCCGGTGGCACGGTTGCGCCGCTGGTACCAGACGTAGCCGGTGGAGGTCAGGTCCGCGTACCTGTCGATCCAGGCCAGGGCCGCGCGTGCCTCCTGCTCCAACTCCATCACCAGCGCGGTGTCGCCGCTCCACCGCTCGTACTCGTCGAGCAGCACCACGAACAGCGGTGAGGCGTCCACAGTGCCGTAGTACGGGGAGTGCGGCTGCTCCTCGAACGCTGCCGACTCCCCGTAGCGCAGCTCGTGCAGGATCCGGCCCGGGTCCTCCTCCAGCACGTCGTCGGTCCGGACGCCCTGCAGCGACGCGAGGATCCGCAGTGTCGGTGGGGTCAGCGACGGGGTGACGGGCAGGGTCTGCAAGCAGGTCAACAGGCTGTCGCGGCCGAACAGGGTCATGAACCAGGGCAACCCGGCCGCGGGCACGCTCGCGCCGCTGAGCGAGAGCGGGGCGAAGCGCAGCGCCGCCAGGTCCACCAGGCTGCGGTGGTAGACCTGCTGGAGGCCGACGCTGTCGGTGTCCAGGGTCGGGGCCGCAGCGACCCACGCCTGCACGCTCGCCGGCAGAGTGGAGTCGTCCGGCCGTTGGGCGCGCAGGGCGGCGCGCAGGTCGACGCCGTCCGGGCGCAACGCCAGCATGACGGCCTGCAAGCGGGTCGACCACTGCTGCTCGGGGCGCAGCCGGACCGCGAAGCGGAGGCCGCCCGGGTCGAACTCCGCGGGCTCACTCGCCGACACGACGACCTCACGTCGGTAGGTGCCGCGCCGGTAGCCCAGCCGCAACTCGTTCGGGCCGACGCGCGTGTAGTGCTCGCCGGTCTTGTCGCCGTTGTCGAACTTGATCTCGAAGATGTCGGCGAAGTCGGCGGCCACCTCCAGACGTACGTCGAGCGTCATGTCCCGCTCGCCGTAGTTGAAGATCGTCAGCGACTCGGTGAGGTCCGGGCCGATGCGCCGACGCCGGATGGCCGACACGTCGGCCTGCACGTAGTCCACCGCCGCGCCCGGCACCACGAAGAACGTGACCTCGAAGTACTGGCTGTCGTCCACCGACAGCGCTGTCATGCACTCGCCGTTGACGGTGAGCCGCCAGCGGGACAGGAAACGCGTGTCGGCGGCGAAGAGGCCGACCGGGGTGCTCGGGGAGGACTGCACGTCGCCGCTGGCGTCGGACACCATGAACGTGTTGCCATCGATGCACGCTGCGGTGCCCGCGATATCCCTCATCGGTCACGTCCCGCTGTCGGGGTTGTCGCGCTGAAGCCGTCCGGGCTCTCGCGGAAACAGCCGCCCGATGCGCAACGCCAGGGCGAGGTCACCGTCGACCATGATCTCGCCCCGGGTGATCGCCGCCAGCCCGTTCACCTCGCCCCGCGCCATCGCCTCCGCAAGCTGCGCGGACACCTGGATCACGGTGGTGGCGGGGCCACCGCTTCGGGTCACCCGCATCCGACCATGATCGATGTCCAGCAGCCACTGCTCCAGGTGGCCGTCGTCGCGGATGTCGAATCGCACGCTGCCACAGACCTTGCTGAACCGCGGATCCTGGCCAGCGACCGTCAACCGCTCGAAGAAGGCGCTGGTCGCCGACATCCCACCTCCTCGGGCGCTGGTAAGAGCGCATGCCGGCTACCCGGTGCCGCGCACTCCTAACGCCGGACGGCGCACCTTGTTCAGGGTGCGAGCGAGAAGCGGGTCCAGGTGGTCGCGTCCGTGGTGACCAGGACGTGGTCCGGCTCCTCCGTCGACCCGTCGTCACGCCCGAAGAGCCAGGCGTAGCCGGGCGCGACACTGACCGCACCAACGAGCCGGCCGTACTCCCGGGCGACAGTGAATCGCTTCCCGTCGTCCCGGCTGACCAGCAGGCGCGCGCGGCGGTCGGGTTCGGTGCCCGCACCGGGCGTTATCGCCAGCAGGGACCCGTCCGACCCCACAGTGAGGTCGTAGTGGAGCTGATCCGACAGCTCGGCGCCGGTGTCCGTCCAGGTCTTCGCGCCGTCGGTGGTCCGCAGCAGCCGCGCCCCGCCACCCGCCGTGGTCGGTTCGGTCAGCACGTACCCTTCCTGGTCGTCGATGCCGACCGCCGCGATCACATCCCCGCCGTCGCCCACCTCCCAGGTGGTCCAGGTGGCGCCCCGGTCGGCGCTGCGGGCGACTGTCGAACCCTGGGCGCTCGCCATCCGGTACGTGGCCCAGATGCTGCCGTCCGCTGCCGGGTAGAGGCTGTACAGCGCACGCCACGAGGGCGCCGTGGCGGTGAGCCGGTACACGGTTCCGTTCGACGGGTCCACCGCCAGCGGCTCCAACACCGGCCTACAGCCGAACCCGCAGAGGACCGGTCGGGCCGTCGCCGGGAACGTGGGTACGGCCACGATCGCGGAAGCCGCGTCCCGCCAGGTGCGGCCGTAGTCGGTGGAGATTTTCGCCAGCCCCGAGTCGGTGGCCAGGTAGGACCGCTCACCGAGTACGAAGAAGTCAGTGCCGCTGCCCGGCGTCCCGGCGGCGATGCCGGCCGCACATCGGGTGCCCTCGAAGCGCGCCGCGTCCCAGTCCGACCAGCTGCGGCCGCCGTCGTCGGTGTAGGCGAAGCGCACGACGCAGCCGTCCTGCCGCACGTCGACCCCGGAGTCCTGCCCGGTCAGCGTGAACTGGCTGAACTGCGCACCCGACGGTGTCGGCGGGTCGGCCGGCGCGGCCCGGTCCGGCTCTGCCAGCAGCGGTACGACCGCCAGCCCGGCCAGTGCGACAAGTGCGATCGTCACCGTCGCGACGGACCGGTGCCGACGGGAGCGGGCGGTGGTGCGCAGCTCGTTCAGGGGCGGCTGCGAGACGGCCTCGGTGACGGTGTCCACGTCGAAGCCGGAGAATTCACGACCGGACATCGATCCTCCCGGTTTCCGTAGCGTCGGTGTCGGCGAGCAACGCCGCCAGAGCGACCCGGCCCCGCGACATCCGGGACTTCACCGTCCCGGACGACACGCCCAGCGTCGCGGCGACCTCGTCCACCGGCAGGTCGACGAGGTAGTGCAGGGCGAGCGCGTGTCGCTGCCCCTCCGGCAGCACGCGCAGCGCCGCGAGCAGGGCGAGGTGCTCCGGGGAGTGGTCGGCGACGGCCGGCGGCGGACCGATGCGGCGCAGCAGCCCGTCGAGCATCCGACGGCGGCGGAACCGGCTGCGGGCCCAGTTCACAGCGACCCGACGCAACCAGGCCTCCGGGTTCTCCAGCCCGGCGAACCGCCCCGGCGCCATCAGCGCCCGGGTGAACGCCTCCTGGACCGCCTCCTGCGCCTCGGTCAGGTCGCCGGTCACCGCGTACAGCTGGACGACCAGGCGTCGGAAACAGCCGGCGTAGAGCTCGGAGATCAGATCGCCGTCGGACACCGTCACCCCCCTTCTCCACCACTCCCACCAACGGGCCGGGGAGAAGGTTCCGGTGTCCGGCCAGAATCCGGGTCAGCCGAGGTTGAAGTCCACCACGAGCGTTCCGGCCCACACCGACCGCATCGGACGTTCTGCCCCGAACCCGGCGCATGCGGCACGGGTACGACATAGCGTCACGGGGGCGGGACCACCGCCGCCTCCGCCGGCGGACCGGCGGCGGCGCCCACCGGAAGGGACCGGACATGAGTCGTGTCGACAGTGTGCTCCTGCCGGAGCTGGACGGGCCGGTGCCGGCGACGCTGCCGAGCGCGCTCGGTCTGCTGAGCCTGGCCCTGGGAGTGGGCGCGCTGGTCGCGCCCGGACCCGTCGCGCGGATGACGGGAGTGGACGACATCCCCGCCGCGCGGGCGGTGCTCCCGGCCATCGGCCTACGCGAGCTGGGCAGCGCCGCCGGCCTGCTCAGCGGCCGCCGCCCGGCCGGCTGGGCCTGGAGTCGGGTGGTCGGCGACGCCATGGACCTCACACTGCTCGGGCGGGCCCTCGCCGACCGCGGCGGTGAACGCCGCCACCGGGTCGCGCTGACCACCCTCGCCATCGCCGGCATCACCGCCGTCGACGTGCTCGCCGCTGCACGCGTCGGCCGGGCTCGACGGGCCCGCGCCCGGGTGATCCGGATGCAGATCGCGGTGACGGTGAACCGGTCGCCCGCCGAGGCGTACCGGTTCTGGCGGGACATGGAGAACCTGCCCCGGTTCATGGCGCACCTGGAGTCCGTCCGCGTCGACGATCTGCGCCGTTCGCACTGGATCGCCCGTGGTCCGGCCGGGCGCCGCGTCGAGTGGGACGCCGAGATCATCGACGACCAGCCGAACAAGTTGATCACCTGGCGTTCGCTGCCGGGCACCCGGGTGCCCAACGCCGGGCGGGTCCGGTTCGTGCCCGCACCCGGCGACCGGGGAACCGAGGTACGGGTGGAGCTGCGCTACGCGCCGCCGGCCGGCGCGCTCGGCCGAGTGGTGGCGAAGCTCTTCGGCGAGGAACCCGAGCAACAGGTCCGCGACGACCTGCGCCGATTCAAGCAGGTCCTGGAGACCGGCGAGGTCGTCCGCTCCGAGGGCAGCCCCAACGGCATCTCCGTACGCCAACAGGCCATGCAGCGACCCGCCCAGCCGCTGCCGGCGTCCCGACGCTGACCGCCCGAGCTCTCCGAAAGGGACCGAGAATGAAGGCCACCGCCTGGATGGGCACCGACAGCGTCAAGGTCATCGACGTACCCGACCCCAAGATCATGAATGCCCGGGACGCGATCGTCAGGATCAGCACCACAGCGATCTGCGGCTCCGACCTGCACCTCTACCACGGCTACATCCCCGCCATGCGCAAGGGCGACATCCTCGGCCACGAGTTCATGGGCGAGGTGGTCGAGGTGGGCCCGCAGGTGCGCAACCTCAAGCCGGGCGACCGGGTGGTGGTGCCGTTCCCCATCGCCTGCGGGCACTGCTCGTCCTGCCAGCGCGGCCTCTACTCGGTCTGCGAGAACTCCAACCCGAACGCCGGCATCGCCGAGAAGATCCTGGGGCACTCGCCGGCCGGCATCTTCGGCTACTCGCACCTGCTCGGCGGGTACGCCGGCGGCCAGGCCGAGTACGCCCGGGTTCCGTTCGCCGACGTCGGCCCGGTCAAGGTGCCCGACGAGATCAGTGACGACCAGGCGGTCATGCTGGCCGACGTGTTCCCGACCGGCTACATGGGCGCCGAGATGTGCGACATCAAACCGGGGCAGGTGATCGCCGTCTGGGGCGCCGGGCCGGTCGGGTTGCTCGCCGCGGCCAGCGCCCGGTTGCTCGGCGCGGAACGGGTGATTGTCATCGACCGGTTCCCGTACCGGCTGCGGCTGGCCAAGGAGCACATCGACGTCGAGACGATCAACTACGAGGAAGCCGACGTGCTGGACACCCTCAACGAGATGACCGCCGGTCGGGGCCCCGACGCGTGCATCGACGCAGTGGGCCTGGAGGGCCACCACGGCAACGCCGCCATGTACGCCTACGACCGGGCGAAGCAGGTCGCGCGGGTCGAGACGGAACGGCCGTTCGCGCTGCGGCAGGCGATCCTGGCCTGTCGCTCCGGCGGGGTGGTCTCGGTCGTCGGCGCGTACGGCGGCTTCGTGGACAAATTCCCGATGGGCGCGTTCATGAACCGCTCGCTGATCATGCGGACCGGTCAGTGCCACGTCCAGCGCTACACCCGGCCGCTACTGGAGCGCATCCAGCGCGGCGAGATCGACCCAAGTTTCATCGTCAGCCACCGCATGTCGCTGCGCGACGCCCCGAAGGGCTACAAGATCTTCCAGAAGAAGCAGGACGACTGTACGAAGGTGCTGCTCAAGGTCTGACTGGCGGCCACCCCTCGGCCACCACCGCGGGTCGCCGCACGTGCATGCGACGAAAGCTCCGAGCACGTCTCCCGTTGTCCGGCAGCTAGCGTGTCGCCATGGAAAGTGGTGGCAGTTCGATGTCTGTCTCGGTTGATCTCACTGTCCGGCTACGGCCGGTTGCCGAGCCCGACCTGGCGATGTTGCGGCGGTTCTGCACCGAGCCGGGCCTGATCGGTCTGGACTGGGCCGGCTTCCGGGACGCCGGGGTGCCGGCGCGGCGGTTCGCCGTCGACGGCTACCTCGGCGAGGACGACGGACGGCTCGTCGTGGAGGTCGAGCAGGAGCAGGCCGCTGCCGGCGTCGTCAGCTACACCGCTGGGCGTTACGCCGGCCGGGCGTCGTACTGGGAGATCGGCATCGCCCTGCTGCCGCAGTGGCGGGGGAGGGGCGTCGGCTGGCGCGCCCAGGCGTTGCTCTGCGACTACCTTTTCCACCACAGCCCGGCCCAGCGCATCCAGGCCGGCACGCACCCGGAGAACGTCGCCGAGCAACGGGCGCTGGAGAAGGCCGGTTTCCAGCTTGAGGGCGTCGTGCGGGCCAGCGAGTTTCGGGCTGGCCGGTGGCGCGACGGCTACCTGTACAGCCGGTTGCGCGACGACCCGTCCCCCTGGGACCCGACACCGCAGGTCTGAGCACTAGCGCGGGCGGACCCCAGGCTCCACCGTCAGGGTCCCGGCTGTGGCGTCGATCGTGGCGCGCGAGCCCAGCGGAACGGTGAGCTGCCCGTTGCCGTGCCCCAGCCGTAACCCGCCCAGTACCGGCACGCCAAGGTCGTACAGGCGGTCCTTGAGCACCGCCGCCGCGTCCCACTCGCCCGGTTCACCGACACTGTTGGTGATCTGGCCGATGACCACCCCGGCGACCCTGGACAGCACGCCCACCCGGCGCAGCTCGGTCAGCATGCTGTCGATGCTGTACGGCGCCTCGTCCACGTCCTCGAAGAAGAGGATCGCGCCGTCGAACTTTGGGGAGTCCTCCGCGCCGAGCGAGGTGGAGATCAGCGTCAGGCAGCCGCCGAGCAGGGGCCCCGATGCGCGCCCCGGCACCACCACGGAAGCGGCTGTCTCGGCCGGGTCACGGGAGATGGTGACGGGCGCGGTGGTCATCACCGCCCTGCGGAGCGCCTCGGCCGACTCGGGGCCGGTGCGGGCGTCACTCCAGTTGACCATCGGGCCGTAGAAGGTGACCAGGCCGGTGTCGCGCCAGAGCTTGCCGTGGATGCTGGTGATGTCGCTGAAGCCGACGACCACCCGGGGGTCCCGGCGCAGAACGGAGGCGTCGATCTGGTCGACGATCCGCTGGGTGCCGTAACCGCCTCTGGCGGCGAAGACGGCACGGATGCCCGGGTCGGTCAGGGCGGCGTTCAGGTCGGCCAGCCGCTGCGCGTCGGTGCCGGCCAGATAGCCGTACTTGGTGAAGACGTGCGTGCCCAGCTCGACCTCCAGGCCCCAGCTGCGCAGGATCTCGATGCCGCGGGCCATGTTCGTGGGGTCGGGCGTGCTGCCGGGCGAAACGACCCGGACCCGGTCACCGGGTGCCAGCGCCGGTGCCCGCAGGACGCGCTTCGCACCAACCGGCGCGGCCTGCGCGGACGCGGCCTCCGCCGTGCCGACGAGCACAGCGCCACCGGCCGCCGCCGCTCCCATCCGCAGCATGTGTCGACGGGACAGGGGCACCCGCGCGGGCCCCTGGATCGTGGCTGGGTCTGTTCCAGAAGTGGTCACCGGCGTCCCCTCATCGTGATCAGACGATGTGCGAGCTGCCACAGCCTACGACAGCCATCGATCCGCATGGGTGTCCACAAAGGACGACATAGGGCGCGACCTGGCTCAGCTGGCGACCCGAGTGACGTGACTGGCACGTTTTGTGAGGCCCCACCCGCCGATGGCGGGGAGTCCGGATCCGCGCGCGGCCCCGTTTGTGGTCAGGGAGCCTGGGAACTCGCCCCGTTCGTCCGCAGGCAGGCCTCACGGCATGCCGACGAGACCGAAGGAGCGGGGCAATGGAGTACGAGCAGATGATCGCCACGGTACGACAGCGCGCGGGCCTCGGTGAGAACGAAGCGGTGCGTTCCATACAGGCAGTCCTGTCGGTGCTCGGCGAACGGCTCGCCGGACAGGAGGCGGACAACCTGGCGGCGCAACTACCGGATCGGCTGGACACGTCGGTCACCCGTAATCCGCAGGGCCGCCGGTGGGACATTGGTGAGTTCCTGAAGCACGTCGGCGACCGCGAACAGGTCGCGAACGCGGACCAGGTGCGTCAACACGCCCAGGCGGTGCTGCGGACCGTTGCCGAGGCGCTGAATGACGACGAGCGACACGACCTGCTCGCCCAGCTGCCCGGCGGCATCATCGACCTCTTCGGTGTCCCCACCCCGCGAGGCTGAGCACCGCCCCCGCCGCAACCGGCGCGGAGCAGGTCAGCGTGGGCTCAAGTCTTGCGGACCGCGCTGGTGAAGCCGGCGATGAAGAGGGTGGCGAAGCTCCAGGCGAGCAGTTGCAGGATCCAGCCGGCGACGGTGAGGGTCCGACCGGCACCGGTGTCGGTCGGTTGGCAGCGATCCCGGGCACCGGTCTTGAACAGTGGGGCGCCGAGGTCGAGGCCGACACCGATCTGGTCGATGCTCGTGCAGGCGGCGGCAGCTCCGCTGGCCACCCCCTTCTGCGCGAGGCCGCCATGGTGGCCGCCGACGACGCTGAGCGCGACGGCGACCGCCAGTGTGGCGAGGAGCAGGAGCAGGGCTCGCCAGGGCTGGTAGCCGTAGCCGAGGGTGATCCCGATGAGGCGACCCCAGGCGCGTTGGGCGGCGCTCAGCCCGGCGCGCTGGAGCTGGTCACGGCGTTGGGCGATGAGGATGGTGCGGGCGTCGCGGTCATGGCCGGCGGCCCGGTAGGCGGCGGCGAGCTGCTGGTAGGGCTGGGCGCTGTAACGGGGCGTGTCCTCGCGCAGCAGGGTCAGCCAGCGGCGCAGTGACGCCGGCCGCGGCTGCCCGCTGTAGGTGAGCCCCTCCACCTCGACAAGCGGTCCCGGGCCCGGTGCCGTACGGGCCACCCGATCGGTCTCGAGGCGGAGTGCCCCACCGACCCTGGTTCCGGCCAGCACCAGCACCACCACCTCGTCACCGCCGGTGGTGGCACTGAACCCATCATCCAGGAGCACGTCCTGGTCGACCCGAAGGCCGTTCAGGTCGAGGGCGGGACCAACTGTGTTCTCCAGTTGCGCCCCACCGCAGGCCAGAAGCCCACCAATGTGGGCGCCGGCCAGGCCGACGCCGCCCCACTCACTGGCGCTGCGGGCGGTGAAGCCACGATCCAGGGCCAGGTCCCGGTCGACGGTGAGGCCGTCGGCGTCGAGGACCGGTCCGGCGGTGTTCGTGAGCCGCGCACCGCCCGCGCTCAGCGACCCGATGTGCGCGCCGATGAGCCGGATCGTGCCCTGCTGGCTGGCGCTGCTGGCGCTGAAGCCGTTCCAGAGCAGCACGTCCTGGTCGGCTCGAAGATTGTCGGCGTTGAGCGCCGGGCCGACGGTGTTTTCCAGCCGTGCCCCACCGAAGTTGAGCTGGCCGCCGATGTGGGCGCCGAGCAGCCGGATCGTGCCGCGCGCGCTGGGGCTGGTGGCGGTGAAGCCGTCATTCAGGAACACGCTCTGGTCGACGGTGAGGCCGTCGGCATCCAGGGCCGGTCCGGTGCTGTTCTTCCACCGCGCTCCGCGGCAGTCCAGTGTGCCGACGCGGGCGGCAGCGAGACGAATCGTGGCGGCGACGGTGTCGGCGCTCACCGTGCTCCACTCGAGCGAGAGCGCCCAGGCCGCACAGCGCGTGGCCTCCAGTGCCGCGTCCGCCGAGCCGGGCGCCTGCTCGATGCGGCACCCGCTCAGGGCGACCGCCGACAGGCGGGCGTTGCGAAGGTTCACGCCGTCGGGCAGCAGGCAGTCGCGCAACTCCAGTGCCAGGTCACTGATGACGTTCTCCAGGTCGATCTGGCCGACGATCCGGGCCCCGCGCAGCCGCAGGCCATGCGGGTCGGGCTCGCTGACCAGCCGGCCGCGCATCAGCTCACGGATGACCGAGGCCGAGATCGCGTGGTCGTCGCCCCAGGAGCGCATCGCTTCCTCGTCGGCCGGCCCGTCGCCGGCCAAGTCGAGCACCTCACCGCGGGCGACGGACTCGATCAGCCGCTGCTCCACCGCAGTGTGCGTCGCGCCGTTCACATCCCGCGCCCGCTGTGCGCCCACTGACGTCATGGCACCCATCATCAACGACAGGCGCGCCGAGCGGTCGGCGCCGCGGGGCGTCTCGACCGAGAAACGTTCCTGCCGGCAGCGAATCGAGCGGCCTCGCTTCGCACCACCGCGGGCCGCTGGGTCGGGACCCGGTCGGGGGTCCAGCGGGGCACACGAGGGCTTACGGGATCGGCCACTCGTGCACCGGCCGGTTGCTGTGCATCAGGTCGACGTAGTGGCGGACCACCTCGCGCAGCGCTTCCGGCCGGTCCAGGTGGTCGGCCGACTCCAACCGGTGCAGCGTCTCCACCTGCCAGGTCGCGCCGTTGCGGCTGGTCAGGCAGCGCTGCTCGATGATGCCGAGCAACCGGTCCCGTTCGGTGGGGTCGAGCCCCCACCGGTCCAGGCCGTGATGCGCCATCGGCAGCAACCGGCGCAACACCAACTCGGTGACGGGCAGGTAGCCGAGACCGGGCCAGTAGACCTGCGCGTCGATGCCGTGCCGGGCGCAGCTGGTGAAGTTCTCCTCGGCGGCGCTGAACGACATCTGTGACCACAGTGGCCGGTCCGACTCAGCGAGGGCGCGCACCAAACCGAAGTAGAAGGCGCCGTTGGCGATGGTGTCCAACACTGTCGGACCGGCCGGCAGCACCCGGTTTTCCACCCGCAGGTGCGGGCGGCCCCGCGACACGTCGTACACCGGGCGGTTCCACCGGTAGACGGTGCCATTGTGCAGGCGCAACTCGGCCAGATTGGGGACCTCACCGGCCGCGAGTGCCTGCGCCGGGTCCTCCGGATCGCAGACCGGCAACAACGCCGGGAAGTAGCGCACGTTCTCCTCGAAAAGGTCGAAAACGCTGGTGATCCAGCGTTCGCCGAACCAGACCCGGGGGCGCACCCCCTGGGCTTTGATCTCCTCCGACCGGGTGTCGGTGGCCTGCTGGAACAGCGGAATCCGGGTCTCGCGCCACAGCTCCCGGCCGAAGAACAGCGGCGAGTTCGCGCCGACCGCGACCTGGATGCCGGCCACCGCCTGGGCGGCGTTCCAGTAGTCGGCGAACTGGGCCGGGCTGACCTGGAGGTGGAACTGGGTGCTGGTGCAGGCCGCCTCCGGGGTGATCGTGTCGGCGGTGACCGCCAACCGTTCCACCCCGCTGATGGCGATCGGCAGATCCTCACCACGGGCCGCGAAGATCTGCTCGTTGAGCAGCTTGTAACGGGGGTTGGCCGACAGCGTCTCGGCGGTCAGGTGCTCGGGACGAAGCGTCGGCAGGATGCCGATCATGACCATGTGCGCGCCGATCGCCCGGGCCTTCACCTCGGCGGCGTTGAGGCTGGCCCGCACGTACTCCTCGAAGTCGGCAGTGCCGGTGCCGGTCAGCCGGCGCGGCGGCACGTTGATCTCGACGTTGAACTGGCCCAGCTCGGTCTGGAAGCTCGGGTCGGCGATGGCCGCCAGCACGTCCGCGTTGCGCATCGCCGGATTCGACGCCTCGTCGACCAGGTTCAGCTCGATCTCCACGCCGGTCATCGGCCGGTCGAGGTCGAAGCGGGACTCGCGCAGCATCTCGGCGAAGACATCGAGGCAGCGGCGGACCTTGTCGCGATAGCGGGCGCGATCCTCTCGACTGAAGGTTCGTACGCCGACGTCCTCGCCCATGGTCACCACCCTGTCACCGCTGGTCCCCCTAACCTCGCACGTGATCGGCGGGCGGGGGAAGACCCGAGGACCCTTTCCTACCCAACTGCCCGCCCCGTTAGCCCAGCCGGAGCAGACCGATAGCATTGCGGCCCGAGAGGTGGTGGCGTGCGGATGCGCGAGAAGGTGACCCGGCTGTTCGTCGCGGCGGCGATCGCCGAGGCCTGCTCCTGGCTGGCCCTGCTGGTCGGCATGCTGGTCAAGTACGGTCCGCCGGACAACGAGCTGGGCGTCAAGATCTTCGGTCCGATCCACGGCGGCCTGTTCGTCGCGTACGTCCTGCTGGTGCTGGCCGTGGCCCGGCTGCACCGGTGGAGCCTGCTGGCTACGGCGGTGGCCCTGGCCAGCGCGGTGCCGCCGTTCGCCACCCTCGCCTTCGAGCGCTGGGCCCGCCGCCGGGGCATGCTCGGCGTCGACCGGCAAACGGCCCGCGAGGCCGTTCCGGTCGGCTGAGCCGCCGACCCGCCCGCGGACCCCACCCGCTGAGCTGAGCCGCCGAGCGGCCCGCCCGCCCGCCGGACCGGTCAGGTCAGCGCGGAGCAGGCCGCGATGCCGGCCAGCAGCAGCGTGCCCAGGAACGCCTGCAACAGCAGTGGCGGCCCGAGATGCGACCAGAGGGTCGCCGTACGCGGGGTCAGCAACTGCCCGGTGGTGAGGTTGACGATCCGCTCGATCCGGGGCGGCAGCTCCGGGTCGCGTTGCGGGCGCAGGGTCAGTTGCACCTGGTCGGCCGGGTGCAGGGCGCTCTGCGGCAGGTGACCGTGCAGCTCCACCTCGCAGAGCTGGCCGGCGGTGTTGCGTAGCCGCACCGGGGTGACCAGGTATTCCGGGCCCTGCTTCAGCTCCTTCCAGCGACGGCGGGTGCCGCCACCACCGAACGAGAAGAGCGAGCGCAGCAGCAGGGCGGGCAACCGGGCGAAGGCCGCGGCGGCGAGCACCGCCACCAACACCGGCTGACCGATGCGTACCTCACGGGTGTAGCCGTCGAGCAGGCGGATCAGCCGCCCGGTGACGATCCGTTCCGTCGGGTGCGCGATCCGTCGGGTATCGAGTCCGCTGTCCATTTCCACCACCGAGAGTCCGCTTGTGTTCACAGATCGTATCGACGTCCTCGGTTGAACGACGTGAATGAAACCTGGTCACGGGCTCACGGCCGCGAGGTGACATCCCCGGCGACCCGGGTAAGCGGGGGGCCGAGCTGGAAAGGGGTCGAGCATGCAGCTGTCCTTCCTGCGCCCGCTCTACGACCGTCCCGGGCCGTGGTGCTCGGTGTATCTGGACGCCTCCGCGGACACGGAGGACGCCAAACCCGCGTTGGACCTGCGCTGGCGCGCCCTGGAACGCAGCCTGGCCGAACAGGGTGCGGACGAGGCGAACATCGCCGCGCTGGACCGGGTGGTCCGGGGTCACGATCCGATGGTCGGGGACTACGGCCTGGCGCTCTTCGCCAGTCACGGCCACGTGGTGCTGTCCGAGTACCTGTCCGCGCCGCCACTGCGGGACCTGGCCAACGTCGGCCCGTTGCCGCACGTGATGCCGCTGCTCGCCCAGCGCGGCGAACAGGTGGCCTGGGTGCGTGTGGTCGCCGACCGGCTCGGCGCCGACGCGATGGCGGTCAGCGCCGGCGGGGTGCCCCGGCGAGCGCACGTCGCCGGCCGGGACGAGTACCCGCTTCGGCGGGCGAAGCCCGGCGGCTGGTCCCAGTCGCGCTACCAACGGGCGGCCATGGAGGCGTGGCACCAGAACGCCGGCGACGTCACAGCGGCGACAGTGCAGCTGGCCGACCGGGTCGGCGCGGACGTGGTGGTGGTCGCCGGTGACGTCCGGGCCACCGGAATGATCGCCGCCCAGATGCCGGAGCGCTGGCAGGACCTGGTGGTCCGCACCGATGCCGGGTCGCGGGCCGGCGGCGCCGACCAGACGATGCTGGACGACCTCACCGTGCAGACCATCGCGGAGATCGCCGACCAGCGGATCAGCGACGCGCTGGACAAGTTCGGCGTGCAGGAGGACGTGGGCGGCGGCCTCGACGCGGTCGTCTCGGCCCTGCAACGCAACCAGGTGGACATGATGATCATCGTGGATGATCCGTCGGCCAACGGTGAGTTGTGGATCGGCGCCGAACCCACCGAGATCGCCGTCGACCCGGGGCAGCTGGCCGCCATGTCGGTGGCCGACCCGCAGCGGGTACGCGCCGACGCGGCGCTGGTCCGAGCGCTCGTCGGCACCGACGCGGCACTGACAGTGCTCGGCGCCGACGAGGCGCCCGACCTGACCGACGGCGTCGGCGCGGTACTGCGTTACGTCGACCCCAGCACACCGGGGCGCGGCAATGGTTGACCGAACGGTCGCGGACGTCGTGGTGGAGCGGCTGCTGGCCTGGCGGGTACCCCGCGCCTTCGGGTACCCGGGCGAGGCGATCGCTCCACTGGTCGACGCGTTGGACCGCACGGGCGGCGAGCCGGCGTTCATCCCGGCCCGACACGAGGAGACCGCCTCGTTCATGGCCACCGGGCACGCCAAGTTCACCGGCGGCATCGGGGTCTGCCTCGCCACCCAGGGGCCCAGCGCCGTCCAGCTGCTCAACGGCCTCTACGACGCCAAGCTGGACAGCAAGCCGGTGGTGGCCATCGTCGGGGAGGACATCTCCGGGCCACTCGGCGGCGCGCACCAGGAGATCGGGCTGAGCCGGCTCTTCGGGGACGTGTGCAACCAGTTCGTCCGGTACGGCCGCAGCCCCGATGAGGTGGGGGCGCTGCTGGACCAGGCGTTCCGGACGGCGGCGGCCACCCGCAGCCCGACGTGCGTGGTGCTGCCGCGACAGTTGCAGGAGGCGCTGGTGCCCGACCTGCAGTCGTACGGCGCCGGGGTGATCACGGCGACCCCCGGCGAACCGCTGGCCCGGGTCCTGCCGCACGAGGCGGACCTGGACGCCGCCGCGCAGCTGCTCACCGGCGGCCAGCGGACCGCGATCCTGGTGGGCCAGGGTGGTCGCGACGCGGCCGCCGAGATCATCGAGATCGCCGACCGGCTGGGCGCCGGGGTGGCCACCTCGCTGCTCGGCAAGCCGGTGCTCGACGAGCGGCTACCGTTCCACACCGGGGTGCTCGGCGAGGTCGGCACCCCGGCGGCGGCCGAGCTGATGGGTGGTTGCGACACGCTGCTGATGGTCGGCACCAACGACCCGTGGACCGACTACTTCCCGATGCCCGAGCAGGCGCGCACGGTGCAGATCGACATCGACGGCCGGCGGATCGGCACCCGGTACCCGGCCGACGTGCCGCTGGTCGGCGATGCCGCCGAGACGCTCCGGGCGCTGCTGAGCCGATTGCGCGGCCGGCCCGAACAGCAGTGGCGCGCCACTGTGGAGAGTTCGGTGGACCGCTGGCGGGAGGTCGCCGCCGAGCGGGCCGCCGCCGCCGCGGACCCGGTCAACCCGCAGCTCGTCCTTCAGGAGTTGTCCGCCCGGATGCCCGGCACCGGCGCGGTCGCCGTCGACGTCGGCTCGGTCCTCTACTGGTACGCCCGGCACCTGACCCTGCCACCGGGGGTCAACGCGCAGCTGTGCGGCACCCTCGGCTCGATGGGCTGCGCGCTGCCGTACGCCGTGGCGGCCAAGCTCGCCGCCCCCGACCAGCCGGTGGTCGCGCTGCTCGGTGACGGGGCGATGCAGCTCAACGGGCTCGCCGAACTGATCACCGTCTCGCACCTCTGGCAGCAGTGGCGTGACCCGCGGCTGGTCGTGCTGGTGCTCAACAACCGGGACCAGAACGGCATGGGTGGCGGGCGACGACCGTTGTCCGACCCGACCCACCGCCGCCCCGACGTGCCGTACGCCGGGTGGGCGCGGCTGCTGGGGCTGCACGGAGTGCGGGTGGACCGCCCGGAGCTGGTCGGCGCTGCCTGGGACGAGGCCCTCGCCGCGGACCGCCCCTGCGTACTGGAGGCGGTCGTCGACCCGGCGGTGTCGCTGGCGCCGCCGGAGCCCGCCTTCGCCGACCTGCGCGGCCTGTACGCCGAGGGCGCTCCGGCCCGGAAGGTCCGCGAGCAGGTGGAGGTCACCGCGAACGCCGACGATCTCGTTTAGCCACCCCGGACCAGGGCATCAGTAGCGGCCCGACGACGCTGGAGGTCCCATGTCCGAGCCCGCCGACCGCCGCTACGGTCCCGCGACACTGCCGACGGCGCGGGGTCCGCTCTCCGCAGCGGTCGTCGAGGCTCTGCGGCGCCCACCGCGCGACCTGCCGGCCGATCTCGGCGTCGACCTCGACCCGGCGGACCCGATCACCGACGAGGACCTTCAGCTGACGCTGTTCCTCTGCTACGAGCTGCACTACCGGGGTTGGCTCGGAGTGGACGAGTCGTGGGAGTGGCAGCCGACACTGCTGGCGCTGCGCGCCCGCTGCGAACGGGTCTTCGAGGCGGCGCTGCGTCGGCTGGTCGGCGCGCCGTCGGTGCCCGCCGCCGGCGTGGCGGCCGGCCTGGCCGAGCTGGTCGGGGCCGACGACGGGCCGTCGCTGGCCGCGACACTGCAACGCCGCGCCGACCTCACCCAGTTCCGCGAGTTCGTCACCCACCGCTCCGTCTACCACCTGCGGGAGGCGGACCCGCACAGCTGGGCGCTGCCCCGCCTCGGTGGCCCGGCCAAGGCCGCGCTCGTGGAGATCCAGACCGACGAGTACGGCAACGGGCGGCTGGACCGCATGCACGCCGAGCTGTTCCGAAGCACCCTCGACCGGTTGGGCCTGGACACCGGCTACGGCGCCCACATTGACGTGGCACCGGCGGTGACGTTGGCGACCAACAACCTGATGTCGCTGTTCGGGCTGCACCGACGGCTGCGCGGCGCGCTGCTCGGGCACCTGGCCGCGTTCGAGATGACCTCCTCGCTGCCGAACCGTCGCTACGGCAACGGGCTGCGCCGGCTCGGCTTCGACGAGGTGGCCACCCGTTTCTACGACGAGCACGTCGAGGCCGACGCGGTGCACGAGCAGATCGCCGCCCACGACCTGTGCGGCGGCCTGGTCCGCGTCGAGCCGGCCCTCGCCGCCGACGTGCTCTTCGGTGCCGCAGCCGGGCTCGCTGTGGACCGGTTGTTCGCGGCTCACCTGCTGGACAGCTGGGCCGCCGGCCGCAGTTCGCTGCGGACACCCGCCCCGCCGGCCCTGCCGCCGAAGGTCTCGCTCGTCGCGTCACCCGAAGTGGCCCCGCCCGCGCTCGTCTGATCCGAGGCGCGCTCTCGCTGCGTGGCGTGGCGACGTGGGGTCAGCCCTCGCGGGTGGTGCCCGCGCGGAAGTTGATCGCCTTGTGGGTGCCGTCGCAGAACGGCTTGAGCGCCGACTTGCCGCACCGGCACAACGCCACAGTGCCCCGCCGCGCGTCGATGCGCTCACCGTCCGGGGTGACCAACGCGAAGTCGCCGCGGACCAGCAGCGGTCCGTCCTCGTACGGGGTGATCGTGGCGGCGGCGGGCTCGCTGGTGTCGTCGGTGCGCATGGCCCCGGAAGTGCCCGTCCTGGCCCTGGCGAAACCCGAGCCGCCGAACGCCGGTGATGACCGGGGCACCCCGCTGACCAGCGAAATGTGCCGCCGGGTGGGTGATGCCCCGTTTGAACCCCATCGGGACGGGAAGCCGGGCCGCGTGGTGAGCGAACGAGGCAAGGTGGGGCCGGTGCACAAGGTGCACAAGGGGCTCACGGCCGATGGCGCCGGTCTCGCCGGCGACCGGGTCGTGGCCGCGGGCAGCTCCGCCCGGGTGCTGGTCGCCGCCACCGCCCGGGCACTGCGCGGAGACGACTGCGCCGACCTCGGTCACACCGGACCGACGTCGCGGTTCCCCGGCGCCCCCGAGCCGGTACGCCGTGCCGCTGTCACCCGCGCCGCCGGCCGGGTCGCGCTCACAGTGGCCCAGATCGACGAGGTGGACGCCGCTCGGGTGGCCCGCTGGTTCGTCGACCAGTACCCCCGCCGGCGCTACCCCGGGGTGCTGATCGGCTCTCCGCACGGCGCGGCAGCGCACCTCGCGGTGGCCCTCGGCGTGCCGTGGCTTCCGGCGGGCTTCGAGATGACAGTGCACTGGTCCGACGGCGGGGTGGACCGCCCGGCGGACGCCGCGGAGCACGGCGCGGCACTCGCCACCCGGTTGCTCGCCGGCAACGCCGACCTGCACCTGCGCCAGGTGCACTGCCCGGCCAGCCGTGGCGCGCTGACGGGGGCGACCGTGTCGCTGACAGCCGCGTGGAGGGCCCTACCGGCCGCGTACGCGCAGTTCCTGGCCGACCGGCTGGTGCCGGGTGCCCCCGTGCTGCTGGTCCACGACGCGCGCACCTGGCCGGTGCTGGAGCGCGGACCGGGGCACAGCTTCCAGGTCGGCTGCCCGGGCAGCGGGCTGGACCCGGTGGACTTCCACCCGGACAGCCACGCGTTGCGGCAGGTGCTGCGCTCCGCCGGCGGCGACGCGACCCGGTGGGAGCCGCCGGAGGTGTCAGTACCGTCGGCGTACGCCGAGCACGGCGTCGACTCGGGCTTCGAGTTGGCCACGCGGGACTGGTCCACCCGCCACCAGCACCCGCTGCACCGGGTGTTGGTGCCCCGGCCGGCGGCGCTGAGCGCGGCCGTGGCCGACCTGTACCGGCGGTGGCTGCGGCGGGCCGGCAAGACCGGTGACCGGTTGGTGGTGGAATGCGGTCGCCTGCTCGACCCGTGGCAGGTGGTGCGGGCGGGGCTGGTGCCGTACTGGTGTGAGAACGCCACCCGCCGCAGCGTCGACGAGGCCGAGTGGTGGCTCGCCGGCAGCGAGGCGTTCAGCTCGGTGGACGTGTTGCCCGAGCCGCCCGGGGTGCGCTCGCCAGCGCTGGCCGGGCTGCCGCAGTGGTTGGCCGTCGCCGGGTTCGGCCGGCGGCGTCGGGCGCTGGACCGCACCACCGCCCGGGGCTACCCGGTCACCTCGGTGCCCACCCGCCGGGCCACCGAGGTGCTGCGCGCTCAGCCGTACGACCTGCCCACGCCGCCCCCGCTGGGGGTCGCCGAGGCACTGGCCGTGCTCAGCGACAGCGGCGGCCACCAGGGGTTGTTGGTCTCCTGAGACGGAGCACGCCGAAACATCCTCGCGAACCCGGGGTCCCGTGATTGAGTACCTACGGAGCGGGAACATCGCTGGCTGCGACGGCCTGATTGCGCTGCGTAGAGGCGGTGTCGCCCGCTGGCATCCCAGTCACTGACCCACTTTCCGGCCCGGTGCGTGGCTCGACCACGCGCACGACCGGTTTCCCGATCCGGGCGGGGGACCTTCCTGAGGGAGGCGCGGATGTTCGGACAGACGAGCACGACCACGACCACACCACCACCCACCGATCGAGGTCTGGAGGACCTTGACGCGGCGGCGATGGCGTACGCGGCCCGGATCGCCGGGCTGCCGCCGGAGCGGCGGGGGGAGGCCCGGGACGACCTGGTGCGATTCGCGCTGCCGTTCGCCGGCCGGCTGGCCCGCCGGTACCGGGGGCGGGGGGAGCCGCTGGAGGACCTGGAGCAGGTGGCCCGGCTGGGGCTGGTCAACGCCGTCGACCGCTATGACCCGGAACGGGGCTCGTTCACCGCGTACGCCGCGATCACCATCGTGGGCGAGATCAAACGGCACTTCCGGGACCGTACCTGGGGCGTACACGTGCCCCGCCGGTTGCGGGACCTGATCCTCGAGGTGGGGCAGGCCACCGCCGCGCTCACCAGCGAGTTGTCCCGGGCCCCGTCGGTGGCCGAGCTGTCGGCCCGGCTGGAGACCCCGGAGGAGGAGATCCTCGCCGCCCTGGAGTCGGCGGCCGGCTACAGCCCGGCCTCGCTGAACGCGCCGGTGGGTGGGGAGAGCTCCGCCGAGTTCGGAGACCTGGTCGGCGAGTCCGACAACGCGTTGGAGTCGGTCGACGACCGGGTGACGGTGAGTGGTCTGCTGCACCGACTGCCCTGGCGTGAGCGACGGATCCTCGCGATGCGCTTCTACGGCAACCAGACCCAGGCGGAGATCGCCGCCCGGTTCGGCATCTCGCAGATGCACGTGTCCCGGCTGCTGTCGCGGGCGCTCACCTGGCTGCGCCAGGCGATGCTCGCCGACGCGCCGCCGCCGTGGCAGAACGGCGCCGCCGAACCCGACCCGGGCAAGACCCGGATCTCGGTCAAGCAGGACGGCGACTCGGTGGTGGTCGAGGTCGGCGGCGAGATCGACCGCGACGGCGCGGACCAGCTGCGCCGGGCCATGCTGGAGGCGGTCACCGGACAGCCCAGCGAGGTGGTCGTCGACCTGGTCGGCGCGGGTGGCTTCGACGCCGGTGGGATCGCCGCGCTGATGGCCGGTCGGGACGCGGCGGAGCGGACCGGGGTGCCGCTGCGGCTGACCCGGGTCCAGCCCGCGGTACGCCGTTCGCTCACCGCCGCCGGCCTGGCGCCGGCCCGGGACTGACCGCACACTGACGAACGAAGGGCCGACACCCGCCGGGTGTCGGCCCTTCTGCGCGTACCCCTGGTCAGTGCTCTTCGGGGTTGCCGTCGCTGTGCGGGTGCCGCCAGCGCTCGTGCGGCTTCGGCGCGTCCTCGGCGTCCTTCGGCGGGTCGGACTGCTCGAAGCTCGGCCGGCGGACGCCCTCGGGCTCCGGCACGTCCACCGGCCGGGCGCCGGAGCGCGGCGCCGGCTGGTAGTCGACAGCGTCGCGGGCGCCGTGCGCGCCCTCGGCGGACGGCGACTCCGGGACGTGGTGCTCCGTCCGCAGCTCCTCGGCGAACTGCTGCGGCGGCTTGGTGGTGCGCTGCGGCAGGTCGCGGCCCAGGTCGGCGACGAGCGGGCCGTACTTCAGGTCGAACGCGGGGCGCTCGGATCGGATCCGGGGCATCCGGTCGAAGTTGCGCAGCGGCGGTGGGCAGCTGGTGGCCCATTCGAGGGAGTTGCCGAAGCCCCACGGGTCGTCCACAGTCACCACCGCCCCGTACCGCCAGGACTTCCAGGCGTTGTAGATGAAGAAGAGGGTGGACAGGCCGAGGATGAACGCGAAGATGCTGGAGATCGTGTTCAGGGTGGTGAAACCGTCGGTGGGCAGGTAGTCGGCGTACCGGCGGGGCATGCCCTCGGCGCCCAGCCAGTGGTGCACCAGGAAGGTGCCGTGGAAGCCGATGAACATGGTCCAGAAGTGCGCCTTGCCGAGCCGCTCGTCGAGCAGTCGCCCGGTCATCTTTGGCCACCAGAAGTAGTAGCCGCCGAAGAGGGCGAAGACCACGGTGCCGAACACCACGTAGTGGAAGTGCGCCACCACGAAGTAGCTGTCGTGGGTGTGCCAGTCGACCGGCGGGCTGGCCAGCAGGACGCCGGTGAGGCCGCCGAGCAGGAAGGTGACCAGGAATCCGATGGCGAACAGCATCGGCGTCTCGAAGGTGAGCTGGCCCTTCCACATGGTGCCGATCCAGTTGAAGAACTTCACACCTGTGGGCACCGCGATCAGGTAGCTCAGGATGCTGAAGAACGGCAGCAGCACCTGGCCGGTGGCGAACATGTGGTGCGCCCAGACCGTCATGGACAGCACGGTGATGGCGATGGTGGCCAGCACGATCCCGGTGTAGCCGAACAGCGGCTTGCGGGAGAAGACCGGAATGATCTCGGTGATGATCCCGAAGAACGGCAACGCGATGATGTAGACCTCGGGATGGCCGAAGAACCAAAACAGGTGCTGCCAGAGCATCGGGCCGCCGGTGGCCGCGTCGTACACGTGAGCGTTGAGCAACCGGTCGGCGGAGAGCGCCAGCAGCGCGGCGGCCAGCAGTGGGAAGACCAGGATCACCAGCACGCTGGTGAACAGCATGTTCCAGGTGAAGATCGGCATCCGGAACATGGTCATGCCGGGCGCGCGCAGGGTGAGGATCGTGGTGATCAGGTTGACCGCGCCGAGGATGGTGCCGAGCCCGGAGACGACCAGCCCGAGCACCCACATGTTCGCGCCCACGCCGGGGCTGTTCTCGACGCTGCTGAGCGGGCTGTACGCCGTCCAGCCGAAGTCCGCCGAGCCACCCGGGGCGAGGAAGCCGCCGACCACCATGAGGCCGCCGAAGAGGTACAGCCAGTAGGCGAGCGCGTTGAGGCGGGGGAACGACACGTCCGGTGCGCCGATCTGGATCGGCACGATGTAGTTGGCGAACCCGAACGCGCCGGGCGTGGCGAACAGCAGCAGCATCACCGCGCCGTGCGAGGTGAAGAGCTGGTTGTACTGCTCGGAGGAGAGGAACTGCATCCCCGGGCGGGCCAGCTCGGCGCGCATCAGCATCGCCTGGAGCCCGGCCAGCAGGAAGAACCCGAAGGAGGTCAGCAGATACAGCAGGCCGATCTGCTTGTGGTCGGTAGTGGCGAGGAACTTGATCAGGGAGTTGCCGGGGACCGGCGCTCGTACCGCTCCCGGGAACCCCCCGAAACGGGCCGGTGCCAGGATCGCCGGGCCCCGATCGCGACCGGGTTCCGTGGTTACCCGCTTGGGCATGGCTGCTCACCCCGTCGTGACGGCAGAAAGGACGGGCGTGCCTACCCGACCCTCGCACCACTTAACCAGGCCAGAGCGGTAATTTCGGTCAGAACGCTGGTACCGGGCGCAAGCGCCTCGAACACTCAGGTTGCCGGCAGCATCGCCCAAACGGCTTTGCCCTGCCCGGCCGGCACGCTGCCCCACCGCTGGGTCAGCTCCCGGACCAGCATCAACCCTCGCCCACCCTCGGCGTGCAGGTCCGTCCCGCGCGCCCGGGCCTGGGCGCTGCTGCCGTCCACCACCGCCAGGTGCAGATACGGCCGGCGCAGGGTCACCGTCACCTGCATCGGCGTGCCGGCGTGGCGCACCACGTTGCCGACCAGTTCGCTGAGCACCAACGCGGCCGGGCCGGACGCGTCGGGCAGGTTCCACCGCGCGCACGCGTCGGTGACCAGCTCCCGGGCCCGCCGGCAGGCCCCGGCCACCGGCTCCAGCCGGGCCCGCATCCGCAACGGGGACGTCGTGCCGGCCAACCGGGTCGCCTCCGCGCAGTCCGCGGAGACCGGGAGGACGCGGCACGTGGTCGACTCGGCCAGCCATCGTGCGGCGATCGGCGACGGGGAGCAGAGCAGCACCGGCACTGCCGGCCACTCCTCGGCCCGGCGGGCGGTCGCGGCGAACACGGACAGCGCCAACCGGTCCTCGACGTTCACCTCGGCCATGTCGACCACCAGCGCCTCCGGCTGGTCGACCAGCGCCTCGGTCAGCGCGTGGTGCACCGAGCGCATCGTGCCCAGGTGCAGCGGGCCGGCGAGCCGAACGACCGCCACCGGTGCTGTGGTGCGCACCTCGCAGGTGATCCGGCTGGACATCGGGCGCCTCAATTCGCTGCTGGGTCGGGATCTGCCAACTACCCGAGGCGGTTCCCGATCAAACCGGGCCGACGGCGGGGCGAGGCAGGTCACGTCCCGCAACCCCAGGTCAGGGACGGGGTCGACCAGTCAGGCCGGATCGGCGGTCAGCGGCGAGGCCGGCCGGTCAGGACGCCCAGCGCGATCATGCCGACGCCGAGCCCCAGGTGCAGCCAGCCGTCGGCGTCGTTGACCGGCAGCACGTTCGCCCCGGTGTCGTGGTCCACCGCCAGCCCGTAGAGCCAGAGCACCAGGTAGACCGCGCCGCCGCCGATCAGGAACGCCCGAGCGCCGGTGACCGTCCGGGCCAACAGCAGACCCACCACCCCGTACGCCAGGTGCACCAGGTTGTGCAGCACCGACACCTGGAAGACGCCGAACAGGTACGCGCCCGAGTCGTGGCCGGCGAAGCGCAGCGCGTCCGTGCCGCTGGTGATCCCCGGCACGAAGCCGAGCACGCCGACCAGCAGGAACAACACCCCCGCCGTGGCCGCCGCGCGTCGGACCGGCGGTTTGCCGTCGGCCGGGTTGGGTCGGGCCCGGGAGTGCGCCATTGGTCCGACCATTCCCGGCTCCTCGTCGCGCGGCGGGCATGAGCGCTGTCGGCTACCCGCTGTCGCGACCGGCAAACCGGCCGGCCCCGCCGTCGGTCAGGCCGGCAGCAACCTCGGCGCGCTCGCCGACTGCCGGACCCGCTCGTACAGCTCGACGTAACGCTGCGCCATCACCGCGGGCGTGAAGCGCTGCGCGGCCACCCGCCGGCACTCGTCGGGGTCGAGCAACTCGGCGGCGAGGATGAGGTCGTCCAGTTCCTCCTCGTCGGTGGTGAGCAGCCCGGTCCGGCCGTGCTCGATCAGCTCCGGCAGGCAACCCCGGGCGGTGGCCACCACCGGCGTGCCCAGGGCGAGCGACTCGACGACCGCAGTGCCGCCCGGCTCCTCCCACCGCAGCGGGAACAGCGACGCGCGGGCGCTGGCGAGCAGGTCGTCGCGCTCCTGGCCGGCCACGGTGCCGACCCAGCGGACCAGGTCACCGTCGACGTGCGGTGCCACCTCGTCGAGGAAGAACCGCACGTCCGGGTTCTGCCGGGCCTCGTCGCCGGCCGCGGCCAGGTCGGCCGGCCGATGGTACGGGCCCACGGGCCCGGCCAGCACCAACGGAATGCCGACCCGGTGCGCGAGACGGGCGCCCACGTCCTGGCCCTTGCCCGGGTTGATCCGGCCCAGGATGAGCAGGTGCTCGCCCTTCTCCGGTCGGGGCTGCCGGTCGGCGTCGACGGCGAGCGGCGTGGACAGGTGCACGTGCCCCACCGAGTGCTCCCGCAGCGCCAGCGGGGCGCGGGCCAGCTGCGACGCGGAGACGCCGTTGACCCGGACCCGGTCGCCGCCGTCCAGGCTGCCATAGAGAGCGGGGTGCTTGGCCAGGTCCCAGTGCAGGGTGTGCAGGGTCGGCGGTCCGGCCGGCCCCATCGCGGCGAGGGTCGCCAGACCGACCGCCTCGACGTGATCGTGCACCAGGTCGATGTCGTCGCGGGAGTGCAGCTCCCGGACCACCCCGGCCAGGTGCGCCTGGGCGATCCCGCAGACCTGGTTGTACGGCCGCTGCAACGCGGCGAACTGCCCGTCGGCGAAGACCGAGATCTGCTCGTCCACCGGCAGGGTGCTGCTGCCCACCGAGGCGAGCACCACCCGTACGCCGAGTCGCCGCAGCTCCGGCACCAGCGTGGCGATGACGTTCTCGATGCCGCCGTACCCGGGCGGTGGCACCGACAGCCACGGGCCGGCGTTCATCAGCACGGTGAGGCTCGTCGGGCTCACGCGGCGGCCACCCGTCGGCGGGGCACCCGGTGGCGCAGCTCGGCCAACGGCGGGCGCTCCTCGATTGACACGTCGCTGACCACGATTTCGCGGTCCAGGTTCGGCAGAGTGTCCGAACCACCGCGACGGAACTGGGTCAGCAACGACTCCGGCGCCAGACCGGGGGTCGCCCAGCCGCGACGTTGCAGCCGGGACCAGGCGGTCAACATGATCTGCGCGGACATCCGGCCCAGGGCGGCGGTGTCCTGGTGGCGGTGCTTGCGCTCACCGAGGTCGACCTGCGCCAGCGCGTCCAGGCCGACCAGGTCGAGCAGGTCGATCATCATGGCCGTCTCCACTCCGTACCCGGAGACGAACGGCACCTGGGACAGCACGTCCCGGCGAGCCGCGTACTCGCCGGCGAGCGGCTGCACGAAGCCGGCCAGCTCCGGCCAGAAGAGGTTGAGCAACGGACGGGCCATCAACTCGGTCACCCGGCCGCCGCCGTCCTGCTCCACGCTGGCGGTGCCCACCAGGGGCCGGTGGTAGAAGCCCTTCACGAAGTCGACCGACGGGTCGGTCAACAGCGGGCCGAGCAGCCCGCTCACGAAGTGCGGCCGGAACTCCCGCAGGTCGGCGTCGATGAACGCCACCACGTCTCCCTCGGCGGCGGCCAGCCCGGCCCAGAGCGCGTCGCCCTTGCCGGTGAGCCGGGGCAGCCCCCTGGTCATCGCGTCCTGACTGACCACCTCCGCGCCGGCGGCGCGGGCCACCTGCGCGGTCCGGTCCGTCGAGCGGGAATCCACAACGATCAGCTCGTCGACCAGGGCCACCCGATCCATCAGGTGTTCCCGGATGGTCGACACGATCGCGCCGACGGTGGCCTCCTCGTTGCGCGCCGGCAGCACCACGCTGACCCGGGTCTCACCCTTGGCACGCATCAGCCGACGGGTCGGCCAGTCCGACGCAGCTGTCGTCCGGTACGTGGCCCACGCCTCCACCACCGGTGACACATTCGATGTCGTATCCCGCACGGGCACCCCTCCGTTCGTGCGTGGAAAAACCGAAATTGGTTGTTCCCATTCCTCATCACGCGCTAACCGCTTTCTCGGCAACAGCTTGATCACAACGGTGACATCTCCGCGTTCCCTGGGGATGAACGTTTGATTGCGCACACCCCGGGGGACTGCTCCCATCGCTCATGAAAGGTCTTCAAAGGGGTGCCGAATGCGGGAATGCCGGGTGGGTCTGATCGGAGCCGGGGGAGTGGCACAACGTCACGCCCGGGTGCTGGCCGGCTTTGACGACGTGGAGCTGGTCGGGGTCACCGACGTGGCGCCGGAGGCGGCGTCCGCGCTGGCCGCACAGCACGGCGGGCGGGCCTGCGCCGACGTCGCCGAGCTGCTCGCCGCCGATCTGGACGCCGTGTACGTCTGTGTGCCACCGTTCGCGCACGGTCCCGCCGAGGAGGCGGTGATCGAGGCCGGGGTGCCGATGTTCGTGGAGAAGCCGGTCGCTGTCGACCTGAACACCGCCGAGCGGATCGCCGACCTGGTCGTGCGGCGTGGGCTGCGCACCGCCGTCGGCCACCACTGGCGCTACCTGAGCGTGCTCGACCAGGCCCGCGACCTGCTCGCCGACCGTCCGGTGCGGATGGTCAGCGGCGCCTGGCTGGACAAGGTGCCCCCGGTGGCGTGGTGGTCGCGGCGGGACCGCTCCGGCGGGCCGGTGGTCGAGCAGGCCGCCCACGTGCTCGACCTGATCCGCGTGCTGGCCGGCGAGGTGACCGAGGTCACCGCGTACGGCAACGGCACCCCACCGCCGGTCGACGGCGCCGACATCGACTCGGTGACCACCGCCGCGCTGCGCTTCGCCGACGGCGCGGTCGGCACGCTCAGCGCCGCCTGCGTCCTCGGCTGGAAGCACCGCGCCGGCCTGGAGATCCTCGCCGACGGGCTGGCCCTCGCCATCACCGAGGAGGGGCTGTCGATCCGCGACGCCGACGGCGAACGACACGTCCCGGCCGACCCGGAAGCCGCCCGGGTGGCGGTGGACCGCGCCTTCGTCGACGCCGTCCGCGGCATCGGCGACGACGTGCGCGTCCCGTACGCCGAGGCCCTCGCGACCCAGCGCCTGGCCCTCGCGGTGGCCGACTCGGCCCGTACCGGCACCACAGTGCGGCTCGCCAGCGCGACCGCCCCGGCGGTGCTCGCCACCGGGGTGACCGTCGATGCGTGACAAGGTCGTGGTGGTCACCGGCCCCGGCCGGGTCGACCTGGTCGAGCAGGACGCCGCCCCGCTGCGCCCCGGCACGTTCCGGGTCGAGACGCTGTTCAGCGGTGTGTCCGCCGGCACCGAGCTGAGCTACGTCAAGGGCACGAACCCCTACCTGAACGTCACCTGGAACGCCGACCTGGGCCTGTTCCAGCCGGGCGCGGCCAGCACGCCCTACCCGGTCACCCGACTCGGCTACATGCAGGTGGGCCGGGTGGTGGAGAGCGAGACCCCGGCCATCGAGGTGGGCACTGTCGGCGCGATGACGTACGGGCACCGCACCGGCTGGCTGGCCGACCCCGTCGCCGAACGGTTCGTGGCGCTGCCCGACGACCTGGACCCGCTTCTCGGCGTCTACGTCGCGCACATGGGCCCGATCTGCGCCAACGGTCTGCTGCACGCCGCCGCCGACCTGCACGGCACCGACGTCCGGGCGCTCGGCGACGGGGTGCGCGGCCGACGGGTGGCCGTCGTCGGCGCCGGTGTCGTGGCGCTGCTGACGGCGTTGTTCGCCCGTCGCAACGGCGCCGCGTCGGTGGTGGTGCTCGACCCCACCCCGCAACGCCGCCAGGTCGCCGAGGCGCTCGGTCTGGAAACCCTCGACCCCGACGCGGACGACCCGGCGGTGGTGCTCAAGACCCGCTGGGCGCACACCGCCGGCGACCGGGGCGCCGACGTGGTGTTCCAGTGTCGGGGGCAGGCGTGGGCGCTGCACCTCGCCCTGCGGCTGCTGCGGCCCCAGGGCACCGTCATCGACCTCGCCTTCTACCAGGGCGGCGCGGACGAGGTCCGCCTCGGTGAGGAGTTCCACCACAACGGTCTGTCGCTGCGCTGCGCCCAGATCGGCCGGGTGCCACGCGGGCTCGCGCCCACCTGGGACCGCGAACGGCTCTCCGCCGAGACCGTCGACCTGCTCAGGACGTACGGCGACGCGATCCGTAAGCACCTCGTCTCGGCGGTGGTGCCGTTCGACGAGGCGCCCGCCCTCCTCACCGACCTGGCCGACCGTCGCCGCCAGGAGCTTCAGGTGGTGCTCGCCGCCTGACCCGCCTTCGCCGCGTGCCGGGGCCGACTACCGTTCGCGACATGAGCACCGTGCAGGACCGGCCGGTTCCCGGCGACACCTCGACCGACCGGCCGGTCGACGGCAGCCCGACGGGCCGGTCGGTCGGCCTGGCCGCGTTGCTGCCGTACCTGCGGGAGCACCGCGGCACCCTGGTTGTGGTAGGGGCGCTGTCGCTGATCGGCTCGGCGGCGTCGCTCGCGCAGCCGCTGCTCACCCGGTCGGTGCTCGAGCGGATCGGCGCCGAGCAGGGGGTGTCCCGGCTGGTGGCGGTGCTGGTGGCCCTCGTGGTGCTCGGGGCGGCGATCGGCGGGCTGCGCGACTACCTGCTGCAACGCACCGCCGAGGGAGTGGTGCTGGGCACCCGGCGCCGGCTCGCCGGTCACCTGCTGCGGCTGCCCATCGCCGAGTACGACCGCCGACGTACCGGCGACCTGCTCTCCCGGGTCGGCTCGGACACCACACTGCTGCGGGCGGTAGTCACCTCCGGGCTCTTCGAGACGGTCACCGGGGCGGTGACGGTGGTCGGCGCCGGCACGGCCATGGTGCTGCTCGATCCGCTGCTGTTCGGCGTCACCCTGCTCGGGGTGGCGCTGGGGCTGGTCTTCGCCGCCACCTTCGCCCGCCGGGTCCGGGCGCTGGCCCGGGTCGCCCAGGAGCGGATCGGCGAGATGACCTCGGCGGTGGAGCGGGCCATCTCGGCGGCCCGGACCATCCGGGCCAGCCGCGCGGAGACCCGGGAGACGGACGCCGTCACCGGCAGCGCCCGGGAGGCGTACGAGGCGGGGCTGCGGGTGGCCCGGGTGCAGGCGTTGGTCGGCCCGATCGGCTCGGTCACCGTGCAGGGCGCGTTCCTGCTGGTGCTCGGCATCGGCGGGGCGCGGGTCGCCGCCGGGGCGATCTCCGTCGGCGACCTTGTCGCGTTCGTCATGTACCTGTTCCTGCTGGCGCTGCCGCTGGGTCAGGTGCTGCGGGCGTACACCCAGTTGCAGTCGGGCCTGGGCGCTCTCCAGCGGATCGAGGAGATCCTGGCCGTGCCCGCCGAGGGCGCGGACGACCGCCCGGCGCCGGCCGTCGCGACGGCGACCCCGCGCCGGTCGACCCCGATGATCGAGTTCGACCGGGTGGGCTTCGGCTACCCGGGTGGCGAACCGGTGCTGCACGAGGTCAGCTTCGCGGTTTCCGCCGGCACCCGGACCGCCCTGGTCGGCCCGTCCGGCGCCGGCAAGTCCACACTGCTGGCCCTGGTCGAGCGCTTCTACGAGGTGAGCGCCGGCGCGGTCCGACTCGACGGCACCGACATACGGGACCTGCCCCGCGACGCGCTGCGGGCCCGGCTCGGCTACGTCGAGCAGGAGGCCCCCGTGCTGGCCGGCACGCTGCGGGAGAACCTGCTGATCACCACCCCGGACGCCACCGACGACCGCTTGCGCGACGTCCTGGACGAGGTCAACCTGGGCCACCTGGCGCAGCGCACCCCGCTGGGCCTCGACGTACAGGTGGGGGAGGGCGGCGTGCTGCTCTCCGGAGGTGAGCGACAGCGGCTGGCCATCGCCCGCGCGCTGCTCGCCGGCCCGCCGGTGCTGCTGCTCGACGAGCCGACCAGCAACCTCGACTCCCGCAACGAGGTCGCACTGCGCCGCGCCATCGACGCCGTGGCCGTCCGCCGGACCCTGTTGATCGTGGCGCACCGGCTCGCGACAGTGGTCGACGCCGACCAGATCGTCGTCCTCGACGGCGGCCGGGTGGTGGCCGTGGGCACCCACGCCGAACTGACCGCCACCGACCCGCTGTACCGGGAACTCGCCAGCCATCAGCTGCTGGTCGGCTGACTGCGCCCCAGGAAGGCCGACTTGCCGGGCGGCCGGGCCGCGCGCGCCGCCCGGAATCGCGTACCGTTGCCGCTCATGGGTGTGTCGCAACGGTTCAAGAGCAAGTTCCGGCGGTTCCTCCAGCGCCCCGGCTCGACCGTGGATCTTGCTCCGCTGGAGAAACTGCTCCCGGCGATCGAGGCGCGCGAGGCTGACCTCACCGCGCTCGACGACGCCGAGCTGACCGCGGCCGCGGGCGCCGCCGCCGGTTACGAGGAGATCTGCGCCGTCGGCCGCGAGGCCGCCCGCCGTGGCCTCGACCAGCGGCCGTACGACGTGCAGCTGCTCGGCGCGATGTCGCTGCTCTCCGGCAAGGTCGCCGAGATGGCCACCGGTGAGGGTAAGACACTGACCGCCACGATCGCCGCGTACGGGCACGTCCGGCTCGGCAACGGCCCGGTGCACGTGCTCACCATCAACGACTACCTGGCCCGCCGCGACGCCCAGTGGATGGAGCCGGTCTACACCCTGCTCGGCCTCACCGTCGGCTGGGTCAACGAGGCATCCACCCCGCAGGAGCGGCGCGACGCGTACGGCTGCGACGTCACCTACGTCTCGGTCAGCGAGGCGGGCTTCGACTACCTGCGCGACCAGTTGGTCACCGACGTGGAAGACCGGGTGCAGCCGGCGCTGACCACCGCCATCGTCGACGAGGCCGACTCGATCATGATCGACGAGGCCCGGGTGCCGATGGTCCTGGCCGGCGCGGTGCCGGGCGAGCAGGACCCGGTGCACGCCGCCGCCGCGCTGGTGCGTGGCCTGCGCAAGGGCAAGCACTACACGGTCGCCGAGGACGGGCGGAGCGTGGCGTTCACCTCCGCCGGCCTGGCCGCCATCGAGACCAAGCTCGGCATCGACCTGTACGACGAGGAGCACGTCGCGCAGCTCTCCGCCGTCAACGTGGCGCTGCACGCGCACGCGCTGCTGCACCGTGACGTGGATTACATCGTCCGGGACGGCTCGGTCGAGCTGGTCGACGAGATGCGCGGCCGGGTGGCCCAGCGCCGCCGCTGGCCGGACGGTCTCCAGGCCGCGGTCGAGGCCAAGGAGGGGCTGGACGCCACCGCCGAGGGCGAGGTGCTCGGCACCATCGCCATGCAGGCGTACATCGCGCTCTACCCGAAGGTCTGCGGGATGACCGCCACCGCGGTGCTGGTCGGCGACCAGTTGCGGGAGTTCTTCGACCTCGAGGTCGCGGTGATCCCGCCGAACACCCCGTGCATCCGCGAGGACGAGCCGGACCGCATCTACGCCACCCGGGCAGAGAAGGACGAGGCGCTGATCGACGAGATCCAGCGCTGGCACGCCAAGGGGCGGCCGGTGCTGGTCGGCACCCTGGACGTCAAGGAGTCCGAGGGGTTGGCCGCCGGGCTGAACGCCGCCGGGGTGCCCTGCGTCGTGCTGAACGCCAAGAACGACGACGAAGAGGCGGCGATCATCGCCGAGGCCGGCGCACACGGCGCGGTGACCGTCTCCACCCAGATGGCGGGCCGGGGCGTCGACATCCGCCTCGGCGGCAGCGACCAGACCGACCAGGAGCGGGTCGCCGAGCTGGGCGGGCTCTACGTGATCGGCAGCGGCCGGCACGACAGCCGCCGGGTGGACGACCAGCTGCGTGGTCGGGCCGGCCGACAGGGCGACCCGGGTGGCTCGGTCTTCCTCGTCAGCCTGGAGGACGACCTCGTCGTCCGGCACGCCGCCGACTCGGTGCCGGCGTCGCCGCGGATGAACGCCGACGGTCTGGTGACCGATGAGCAGGTCGACTACGCGGTGGAGCACGCCCAGCGGGTCGCCGAGGGCGTCAACCACGAGATCCACCGCAACACCTGGCGCTACAGCGTGGTGATCGAGCAGCAGCGCAAGGCCCTCGCCGCCCGCCGGGAGCGGCTGCTCACCAGCGACGTGGCCGCGGTGATGCTGCTGGAGAAGGAGCCCGAGAAGGCCGGCGAGATGGACGAGGACCTGCTCGCCCGTGCCGCCCGGTCGATCGCGCTCTACCACCTGGACCGGCTCTGGGCCGAGCACCTGGCCGAGCTGTCGGAGGTCCGCGAGGGCGTGCACCTGCGCGCGCTGGGCCGGCTCGACCCGCTGGACGAGTTCCACCGGGCCGCGGTGCCGGCGTTCAACGACCTGATCCCGGAGATCGAGGCCCGTACCATCGCCACCTTCACCGAGACCGAATTCGATGAGGACTGGCAGCCCGACGACGGCACCCTGGTCCGGCCCACCGCCACCTGGACGTACCTGGTGCACGACAACCCGTTCGGGTCCGAGCTCGACCGACTGATCGCGTCGATCGGGCGGCGGCTCAGCGGCGCCTCGCGCTGACGAATCGACCGTCCGGGCCCCGATCGCGCCTCCGCGTGCGACCGGGGCCCGGATTTACGCCGTTTCGACCCAGGTTTCCCAGGGTAGTAGGGCTGGTCGGTCGAGTCGGGAGAGAGCAGACGATGACACAGGTGACGATGCTTGCCGGACAGGCGCGCGACGGCACGGAGGCTGCGAACCGGTGAACCTCGACACGCGGATGCCGGTGGTGCAGACTCTCGGCGTCCTGGAAGCAGCCGCGCTGTTACGGGAGCTGACCGCCGGGCTGATCGCCCTGACCGACTTTGACGAGGCGCTATTGGCCCTGGTCCGGGTCACCCGGGACGCCGTCGCCGGGGTGCGCTGGTGCGGGTTCACCGCCCTGCGGGCCGGCGAGCCGGCCGGGGTGGCCGCCTCCGACGAAGGGCTGGCCGGGCTGGACGACCTGCGACACGGGCCGGACACGCCGGCGATGAGCGCTGTCCACCGCCGCGAGATGATCCTCGCCGCCGACCTGGCCGGTGAGCCCCGCTGGCCGGCCTGGACGGCGCACGCCCGCCACCTCGGCGTACGCGGGGTGATCTCCGCGCCGGTCGACATCGACGACCAGGTGATCGGGGCGATCAACCTGTACGCCGCCGCGCCGGACCTGCTGACCCCGCAACACCAGTTGACCGCCATGCTGCTCGCCGAACACGCCGGTCTGCTACTCGCCGCCGTCCGCGACCGCGGCCGACAGCTCACCCTCGCCGGTGAACGGGACGCCTCACTCCTGCAGGACGGTGTGGTAGGCCAGGCCGTCGGCGTGATCATGACGCAGCGCGGGTGCTCGCCGGCCGAGGCCCTCGACGTGCTGCGCACCGCCGCCTCGTCGCTGGACATCCCGCTGCGCGAGGTGGCCGAGCGCCTGGTCCGAACGGTCTCCCGCCAACGCGACAACTGACCCCGCCCGCGTCGCCCGCTGGGCCGCGTCGCCCGCTGGGCCGCGTCGCCCGCTCGGGCCGCGTCGGCGGCTCGGGCCGTGTTGGTCCGAGGATCAACTCGGGTTCTTGGAACTCGGGGCGTTACGGGCCGGCGGACGCCCCGACTTCCTGAAAGCCGAGTCGATCAGGCGTCGGTCCGGTCGCTCGGCCTCGGCGAGCGGCGGCAAGGGTGCCCGTTCTCCCTGCTGCCGGCGAGTCGGGCGGCATCGTTTCGCCTCTACCGGCCCCGGGTAGCACTCTGGTCGGGTGAGCTGCGCCGACCCGGGGGAGGACCGATGCAGAGCCGGCTACGGGTGCAGGGGCACCCGATCCAACCGATGCTCGTGACGTTTCCGCTCGGGCTCTTCGTCAGCGCCACCGTCTTCGACCTCACCGACGTGATCGGCGGGCCCGCGTTCCTCGGCGAGGTCGGCTACTGGACCGGCGTCGCCGCCCTCGTCGCCGCCGCGCTGACCGCCGTGGCCGGCATGGTCGACCTGTGGGACGTGCCGGGCGACCGTACCCGCCGCACCGCTGTCGCCTTCAACCTGGTGAACGCGGTGATGGCCGCGATGTTCCTGCTCACCTGCCTGGTCCGGTCGCACTCCCCGCAGCGCGGCGCGTCGGTCGCGGTCCTGGTCACCGAGCTGGTCGCGCTGGCCGTCGGCGGAGTCGGCGTGCACCTGGGCGCCCGGCTGATGCGTCAGTTCGACAGCGGCCGTGCCGAGGCCGGCGGCCTGGACGCGCTCGCCGGCTCCACCGGCGAGATCGCCCGCCCCTGACCCGCCGGGCCCGCCCTGACCCGCCCGCCGGGCTCGTCCCTGACCCCACCCACCGGACGGGCTCGCCCTGAGCCGGCTTGCCGGACGGGCTCGCTCGACCGGCGAGCCGGGCGCGGCCGGCAGGCCTGGTGCGCGGGGCCAGCATCCGTGCGATTGGTCCGTCTACCATCCCCGGATGACCTCCTTTCTGGACACGCTGCCGAAGATCGGCGCGCCCGCCACCCGGGCCCTGCACGGCGCCGGCTACACCGCGCTGCGCCAGCTCGCGGGCGTCCCGCGGGCGGATCTGGCCAAGCTGCACGGCATGGGTCCGAAGGCGCTCGGAATCCTCCAGGCCGCCCTCGAGGAGCACGGGCTCGGCCTCGGCTGAGATCCACCACCCGCGCCCCGGCCGGGCGGCGGCAAATCAGTTGCCGGCCAGGTGACCGGCCGCGAGGCTGACCGGCATGACTGCTGAGCGTGACGCCGAGGACCTGATCGCGGAGGCCGCCGCAGAGCCTGTCGATGGTTGGGGCTTCGGCTGGTTGGCCGGCCGGGCCACCGAGGAGCGTCCGCCCTGGGGTTACGCCCGGCTGGTCGCCGACCGGATGGCGCACGCCGACGCGGCCCTCGACGTCGACACCGGTGGCGGTGAGGTGCTCGCCGGGGTGCCGCGTCCACCGAAGCTGCTGACGGCGACCGAGGCGTGGCCGCCGAACGTGGAGGTCGCCCGACGGACCCTGCGTCGGGTCGGCGCGTCGGTGGTCGCGGTCGCGCCGGACGGGCCGCTGCCGTTTCGCGACGCCTCGTTCGACCTGGTGGTCAGTCGGCATCCGGTACGTACCGACTGGGTTCAGACGGCGCGGGTGCTGCGGCCGGGCGGGACGTTCCTGTCGCAGCAGATCGGGGCCGGCACCATGCGGGAGCTGAGTGAGGCGATCCTGGGGCCGTCGCCGCCGCCGACCCAACGGCACCCCGAGCACGCGGTCGCCGCTGCCGAAGCCGCCGGCCTGCGGGTGGTGGATCTGCGTCGGGCCACCCTGCGGGCGACCTTCGCCGACATCGGGGCGGTGGTCTGGTTCCTGCGCAAGGTGATCTGGACGGTGCCCGGGTTCACTGTTGAGCGCTACCGCGCACCACTGCGCGACCTGCACCACCGCATCGTCAACGAGGGCCCCTTCGTAGCCCACGCCCAACGCTTCCTCATCGAGGCCACCCGCCCCTGACGGACACCCCCACCCCGCCGATCTTGCACTTTCGGCCCCCGCGAAGCCATTCACCAGGGCAACTCGACCACACAAACTGCAAGATCGACAGGGGCGGGGAGCAGGGAGCGGGGTTGGTGGGGTTAGTGGGGGTGGGATTGGTGGTGGGTGGCTAGGACGTCGGCGCCGAAGTCGCTGGCGGGGCGGCGCAGCACTGTGTGCGCGTGGTTGCCGTCCGCGGTGGTGTTGTCGTACTCGATCAGCAGGTCGTCGCCCTGCACCCGGTAGTAGTGCCGCCGCCCAGGGTGGGTCGGGCCGGCCCAGGCGAAGTGCAGCGGGCCGGCGTCCAGTCGAGCCGCCTCCCGGATGGCCAGCTCGGGCGGCAGCCGGTCGAGGTAGAGGGCGACCACCTGGTCGAGCAGCGCGCGGCCGGTCGGTCCCAGTCGATCCGCCGGTACGCCGAGTGGTTCCAGCGGCGCGTCGACCCGCCCACGGGTGGCGCTGATGATGTCCGCCGGCGCCTCGTCGGCGATGATCGCGGCGGCCCGCTCGGCCGGGCCCAGCGCGTCGAGCAGGGCGCGGGCCAGGTCCTCCTCGACACCAAGTGGGCGGGAGACCGGACGGCCGGCGTAGCGGACAGCGGCCGGGTTGGCGCCGAAGAAGATCGGCGCGGGGGAGACCTGACCGTCCACCACCGTCATGTTGACCGACAGGTGGTGCCCTTCGAGCCGCCACGCCCAGCGCTCGTCGCGCGCCGGGTCGCCGAACACGGCCACCCAGTAGTCGCCGCTGTGCCGCCCGCGCTGCCAGCCCTCGGCCCGGTCCAGTACCTCCTCCAGCGAGATGATCGCCATGGCCTGCGCGTACGCCGAGGGGCTGAGCGCGGTGGCCAGCAATCGGTGCGCGGCCTTGCGGGCGGTGACGTCGAGCTCGGCGAGGCAGACGCCCGGTCGGGGTCGAGGCCGGTACTCCAGCCAGCGTCGGGCGGCCTCGTCGTCGAAGGAGTGCATGGCGCTCTCACGGGCGGCGGGGTCGAGGGCGGTCAGCAACGCGGTGCCGGCGGCCCGCATCTGCTCCGGCAGAGGATCTTCCACCGACCCTGTATACCGGCCGGCCGTGCGGGTGTCAGCCGACGCGCAGCAGCTCCGTCATCTCCGGCAGGTCGAAGAAGCTCGCGGTCTCGATTGCCGACGGGTTGCCGTGTGCCGGGTCCGCGCCGGCGGCGAGGAGCGCGCGGACCGCCTCGGTGCTGCTGCGGAAGACCGCCGCGGCCAACGCGGTCTGGCCCCGGTCGTTGGACCGGGTGGTGTCGGCGCCGCGGCTGAGCAGGGCGGCCACCGTGTCCGGGTGGGAGTGGTACGCGGCCAGGATGAGCAGCGTGTCGCCCTTGTCGTTGGTGAGGTTGACCGGCAGGCCGGCGTCGATCTGTGCCGCCAGCTCGTCGGTGGCGCCGGCTCGGGCCAGGTCGAACATCCGGTGTGCGAACGCCAGCGTCTCGGCGTCGAGGTCCTCGGTCACCGGTCCAGATTAGTCGCAAGGGTCCTGATAGGTTGCTCGGCCGGCGCGCTGGGGGAGGTCCGATGGATGAGACGGTGTACGTGGGCAACGCCGGCGTCGACGGCGCCACCAACGCGGGTTGGCTGCTCGGGCACTTCGCGCCGCCGGGGGAGATCCGGCACAGCACCGACGTCGAGGTGAAGTGGGGCGTGCACCCGCCCGGGCAGGCCCGTTCGCGGTGGGCGACCGGCGAGGTGCGCACCACTCTGCTCGTACTCGTCGAGGGGTGTTTCCGGGTGGAGTTGCCGGACCGGACGGTACGGCTGGCCGCGCCGGGCGACTACGTGGTGTGGGCTCGTGGGGTCGACCACTCCTGGTTCGCCGAGCGCGCGTCGGTGGTGTTGACAGTGCGGTGGCCCTCGCTGCCGGGCTACCGGGCGGACCCGCCGGTGCTGCGCTGATTCACCCGTGCGGGTGACTCGTGTCCCAACAGGCGGAATTACCTACTAAACCTATAGGCTTTGCCGTCTAGAGTACGAGAGCACCCCGCCGAACGACCCGCGAGGAACCGCCATGACGCACCACCGTCCGGAGCCCGACCTGCTCACCGTTGCCGCCGGGTGGGCCGACCCGGCCGGCTGGCCGGTCGCGCTGCGCTTCGATCCCGCCGAGCGCTGGTACGCCCGCCTCGCCGTCAGTGACGAGCACGAGGTGTGGGCGCTGAGCTGGCTACCCGGGCAGGGCACCGACCTGCACGACCACGGCGGCTCCTCCGGAGCGTTCCGGGTGGTCAGCGGCGCGCTCACCGAGGAGACGGTCAGCGCCGGTCGACTACGCCCCCGACTGCTGCCGGCCGGCACGGGCCGCCGCTTCGGCCCCCGGCACGTGCACCAGGTGACCAACCGGGGCTCGGCGCCGGCGGTCAGCGTGCACGTCTACCGGCCGGCGCTGCTGCGGATGACCCGCTATCACCTCATCGACGGTCGGCTGCGAGTCGCCGAGGTCGCCGAGGCCGGCCGGTCCTGGTAGCCGCGCGCACCGAGAACCCCCTGTCACCGGAAGGAACCCGAGAATGCAGATAACCGCCGAGCACTGTCCCGCCCCCGTGCCGCCACCGGGCTCCCGGGGCATCGACGAGATCCTGGCCGCCGCGCGGGCCCGGCTGCACCGGCTGGACCCGGAGCGGGCCCACCTGGCGTACCGGACCGGAGCGCTGCTGGTCGACATCCGCCCGGCCGCCCAGCGGGCCGCGCACGGCGTGGTGCCGGGCTCGCTCATCGTCGAGCGCAACGTGCTGGAGTGGCGCTTCGACCCCCGCTGCCCGGCCCGCCTGCCGCAGGCCGTCGACTACGACGTGCCGGTGATGATCCTCTGCCAGGAGGGCTACACCTCGTCGCTGGCCGCCGCCGCGTTGCAGGACGTCGGCCTGCACCGGGCCACCGATGTGGTCGGTGGGTTCGCGGCCTGGCGGATCGCCGGCCTGCCGGCCCTCGGCCCGACCCCACTGCATCACCCCTCTCCCCTCGCGTCCCCGGTCAACGCCGGCTGGGCGCGCCACTGACCGTCACGCCACACCCGGCGTGGCGGGCGTACCGCCACTCAGGAGGCACCATGTCCGTCGTCGCCATCCCCACGCGCCGCCACCCCGGCGTGCGTCCGTCGGCCCGTCCGCGCACCGGCCCGACCCTGACCATCACCCTCGACCTCGTCCCCGGGCCGTTGAGCCCTCGGCTGGCCCGGCTGGTGCAGCTGCTCGGCGAGCTGGCCGAATCGGGAGAGGGTCAACTGCGGGCCGTGGAGGACGCCGCGTCGGGGCCGCGACCGGCCCCGCGCCCCGCCGAGGCGGACCACGTCCGCATCCTGGCCGGCTCGCGGATGGTCCGCCAGGGTGACCGGGTCATCGCGCTGACCCGCATCGAGTACGAGCTGCTGCTGTTCCTGGCCGAGCGGCCCCGCCGGGTCTTCACCCGCCTGCAACTGCTCTCCAGCGTCTGGGGTTACGAGCACGCGGTGGCCCGGACGGTGGACGTGCACGTCCGCCGGCTGCGCGCCAAGCTGGCCGGCTCGGAGGTGGTCACCACCGTCTACGGCGTCGGTTACCGACTGGCCGACGAGGCCCCGATCAGCGTGGATCACAGCAGCTGAGCCCTGGTCCGGCGGCGATGTGACCGCCTGGTGAACCGGTCGGGGACCCCCGTAACGGGGCATCTCGACGACTCTGCTGTAATCATCAGGCCTCGTACGCAGAGCGAGCATCTGGCTCCGATGTGTTCGTCAATTGTCACATTCATGCAACGCAGCCGCCTCTTGACCCTCGCCCAGGCGCCGGGAAGCATCGATGAAGCGGCATCCCGGGCCGTGGGGAGATACCCGGACCAGCCCAAGGAGGACCATGTCGGTCAGCCCCGCCTCGTCGCGCGCCGGATGGCATACGTCCCAACCCGCGGTGCCCGGTCGACCTCCCGGCGGGCAGCGTCGCCCGGCGAACACCGCCGCGCCCGTGCTCACCGTGACGCTGTCCATCCCGCTGGCCTGTGAGGAGTCGCTGACCCCGGCGGCACGTCGGCTGTTGGAGGCCGCTCGCGAGATGCTGGAGCGGGGTGAAGGCGTGATCGTCGGCTCGGTCCCGGCCGAACGCCGCCCCGACCAGGCGCCCGCCAGCCGGTCGGCGACCCGCCCGATCAGCCCAACAATTCCCGCCCTGCACATCCTCGCCTCGTCGCGCTCGGTGCTGCGCGACGAAGAACCGCTGCCGCTGACCCGGCTGGAGTTCGACCTGCTGCTGCACCTGGTCGCCCACCCACGCCGGGTGTTCACCCGGCTGCAACTGCTCAACGCCGTCTGGGGCTACGAGCACGCCGGCGTACGCACCGTCGACGTGCACGTGCGTCGGCTGCGCGGCAAGGTCGGCGTGGACGTCCCGCTGGTCACCACCGTCTACGGCGTGGGCTACCGGCTGGCCGACGACGCCCGGGTCACCATCGACCGCAGCAGCTGACCGGCGGCACCGACGCGCCCGGCGCGGGGCAGGATGGTCCGGTGCGCATCCGCCCCATCTCGCCCGACCTGCTCCGCACCGAGCTGACCGGCCGGCTTGTCGACGCGGCGACCCGCGCCGCGAGCGCCGCCGCCGGGCCCGCGCGCCTGCGGGTGGCCGTGGACGGCGCCCCCGCCGCCGGCGCCGACGAACTGGCCGCGGCGCTGGTCGACCCGCTGCGCGCCCAGGGCCACCCGGTGCTGCACGTCCGCGCCACCGACTTCCTCCGCCCCGCGTCGCTGCGCTTCGAGTTGGGGCGCACCAACCCGGACTCCTTCTACGAGGCCTGGGTCGACGAGGCCGGGCTGCGCCGGGAGGTACTCGACCCGGCCGGTCCCGGCGGCAGTGGCCGGCTGCTCCCGTCGCTCTGGGACGCCGACGCCGACCGGGCCAGCCGCGCCCGCTACGTCGACCTGGCACCCGGCGGCGTCGTCCTGGTCAGCGGCTCGCTGCTGCTCGGCGGCGGCCTGCCCTTCGATGTGACAGTCCACCTGGAGCTGTCCCCGGCAGCGCTGCGCCGGCGCACCGAACCGGCCCAGCAGTGGGCGCTGCCGGCGTTCGACCGGTACGCCGAGGAGGTCGTCCCGGCGAGCTTCGCCGACGTCGTGGTACGCGCCGACGACCCCCGCCGACCGGCGCTCGTGGAGCCCGGCGGCAACGACTGACAACAACCGAAAACTTGTCGGTTTGCACGGCGGATCCGGCGGGTACTCGCCCGGCTCACAGAGCGCGGGTGACCGCCCGCGTACCGAACGCGACCGTGACCGGGGCCCGCGCCGCCGGCACCCGGTTCACCTTGAGCCACAGGCCCAGGAAAGGCAGGCAGCGATGCTCGTCCACGACACGGTCGGTACGACCCGGTCCCAGACGGAGATCGATCAGATCCGACAGTCGCTCCAGGCGCGCTACGACGAGCTGACCGCGGAGTACGACCACGCGGTGCTCCAGAGCCAGGTACTGCGGCTGGTGGAGGTCGGCGACACCGCTGGCGACGACCAGGCCGACAGCGGCACGAAGACGGCCGAGCGGGACACCGCCCAGTCCCTGTTGCGCACCATCCTCGACCGCCGCGCCCAGTACGAGCACGCCCTCGGCCGGCTCGAGGAGGGCACCTACGGCTGGTGCGAGGGCTGCTCGGCGGCGATCCCGGTGGAGCGGCTGGAGATCTTCCCGTCCGCCACCACCTGTGTGACGTGCAAGCAGACTCGCGAGCGGCGGGCAGCCTGAGCCACTCCAGCGGTTGCCGGTCGGTCCGCGACGCGATGGACTTCCACAATGGGTGACATCCTCGTGGGCACCGCGTCTTGGACCGACCGCACACTGCTGGACTCGGGGTGGTACCCGCAGACCGCCGACACCCCGGAGAAGCGGCTGGCCTACTACGCCCGGCAGTTCCCGCTGGTCGAGGTGGACGCCACCTACTACTCGCCGCCCGCCGAGGCGACCGCGCGGCTGTGGGTCGAGCGCACCCCGGCCGGCTTCACCTTCAACATCAAGGCGTTCAGCCTGCTGACCGGGCACCCCACCCGGGTCAGCGCCCTCTACAAGGACCTGCGCCCGGAGACCGACAAGAAGAACGTCTACCCCGACGACCTGCCCGCGCAGTCGTACGAGGAGGTGTGGACGCGCTTCCTGTCCGCGCTGGACCCGCTGGTCGAGGCCGGCAAGCTGGGCGCGCTGCTGTTCCAGTTCCCACCCTGGTTCACCATCAAGCGGGCCAACAAGCAGTACCTGCTGGAGGTGGCGAAGCGCTGCGCGCCGCTGCGCCCGGTGTACGAGTTCCGGCACGCCTCCTGGTTCGACGGCGACAACGCCGACGAGACCCTGGCCTTCCTGCGCGAGCACAAACTGCCGTACGTCTGCGTGGACATGCCGCAGGGCCACCGCTCGTCGCTGCCCCCGGTGCTGGCCGCCACGGCGGACCTCGCGGTCGTGCGCTTCCACGGGCACAGCGACAAGTGGACCAGCAAGGACATCCACGAGAAGTTCGGCTACCACTACTCCAAGCGGGAGTTGGCCGACTGGGCGCCGAAGCTGCGCGAGCTGGCCGACGAGGCCGGGCAGACCCACGTGCTGATGAACAACTGCTACCGCGATTACGCGCAGACCAACGCGAAGACCCTCGCGGGCCTCCTCGACGCCGGCTGACCTCACCCGATCCGGGTGGGGCCGCCTCACCCGCCCTCCGGGGAGGGTGGACGCGGTGGGTTCGGCCGCCCCGTGGACGGCCGAAGCCGGAGACGACACGGAGGTGACGGGGATGACGGTTCGACTGGTGACGGATCGACGGCGTGGTGCCGTCCTGCACGTGGTCGGCACGGCCGACAATGCCCGGCGCGCCCCGCAGGGCAGCCCGTTGCGGGCCCGCCGTGGCCCGGTGGGGCCGCCGCGCCGCGCCGACGACCGACGGTGGGACGCCACGGAACGGGGGTCGACCGATGGCTGACTCGATGATCTCGGCGTTCGAGTCCTCGCTGGACAAGACGAACCTCATTCTCAAGGACATCGAGAACGCCTACGGCTGGCCGAAGGATCGGCGCAACCAGTCGTACGCGGCCCTGCGCACTGTGCTGCACCTGCTGCGCGACCGGCTGCCGGTGGACGAGAGCGTGGAGTTCGCCCAGCAGCTGCCGGTGCTGGTGCGGGGCATCTACTTCGACGGCTGGGTGCCGTCCGACGTGCCGATCAAGCTCAACCGTGACGACTTCCTCTACGAGGTCCGGCAGGGCTTCCCGTACGACGCTGAGGGTGGGCCGGAGCGGGTGACGCAGGTGGTGCTGGACACGCTGCGCCGCCACGTCACCCAGGGTGAGTGGCAGGACGTGAAGGACACCATGCCCAAGGACCTCGCGACGATGATGCCGTGACGGCCTGACACCGCGAGCCCGTCCGGCCCAGTGTCGGGCGGGCTCAGCCGTCCGCGCTGCCCGGAGAACTGCCCGTGTCGCCCCGGTTCGGCGTCTACGGTGAGGGTTAGAGAAGATCGCGCGTGGGGTACCACCCGCAGCACGACGGACCCCGGCGTACGGCGGGGCGGCACACCCGAGGGAGTACCGATGGCACTCAACGATGACGACATGCAGACCACCGGCGACGGCGGCGCGGAGGGTCCGGCCGACGGCGGCGCGACCCCCGGTCAGCACGACGGTGGCGCCGATGGCGGCGCGGAAGGCCCCGCCGACGGCGGTGCCACCCCGGGTCAGCACGACGGTGGCGCTGACGGCAGCGCGGAAGGCCCCGCCGACGGCGGTGCCACCCCGGGTCAGCACGACGGTGGCGCCGATGGCGGCGCGGAAGGCCCCGCCGACGGTGGCGCCACCCCGGGCCATCAGGACGGTGGCGCTGACGGCAGCGCCCGGTAGCGGCACGCCATGACCTACCTCGACCCGCCGGGCGGCCACGACGGCCGCCCGGCGATTCCGTCCGCCGAGGCCACCACGGCGCTGGCCCGCTGCGTCTCGGTCGAACCGGCCAAATTCGCCGCCGCGCACTGGGGGCACACCCCGCTGCTGTCCCGTGCCGCCGAACTGCCCGACCAGGCCGGCTTCACCGACCTGCTCAGCCCCGCCGACGCCGACGAGCTGCTGAGCCGGCGCGGTCTGCGTACCCCGTTCCTGCGCGTCGCCAGGGACGGCCAGTTGGTCGCGGCGTCGCGCTGGACCGGCGGCGGCGGCGCGGGCGCCGAGATCGGCGACCAGGTGCTCGACGAGCGGGTCCTGGAGCAGTACGCGGCCGGGGCCACCCTGGTGTTGCAGGGTCTGCACCGGATCTGGCCGCCGCTCGTCGACTTCGCCCGCGACCTGGGCCTCGCGCTCAACCAGCCGTTGCAGATCAACGCCTACCTGACCCCGGCCGGCAGCCAGGGCTTCGCCACCCACTACGACACCCACGACGTGTTCGTGCTCCAGGTCGACGGCCGCAAGCACTGGCGGATCCACCCACCGGTGCTGCCCGACCCGCTGGAGAAGCAGCACTGGGGTGGGCGCGCCGACGAGGTCGGTGCCACCGCGCAGGGCCCGGCCGCGCTGGACGTGGTGCTCGCCCCCGGTGACGCCCTCTACCTGCCCCGGGGGTGGCTGCACAGCGCGCAGGCGCAGGACGCCAGCTCGCTGCACCTGACCGTGGGCATCCGCGCGCTCACCCGCTACGCCCTGGTCGAGGAGTTGTTGGCGCTGGCCGCCGAGGACCAGCGGTTGCGGGCCAGCCTGCCGTTCGGCACCGACGTCGCCGACCCGGACGCCATCGAGCCGGAGCTGACCGAGACCGTGGAGGCGTTGCGGGACTGGCTGCTGCGCGCCGACCCGGGCGCTGTCGCCGCGCGCCTGCGGCAGCGGGCCTGGCCGGCCGCCCGCCCGGCGCCGATCCGGCCGCTCGCCCAGGCCGACGCGCTGGCCACCCTGGACGCCGACTCCCGGGTCACAGTGCGGCCCGGCCTGCGCTGGCAGTTGGTGCCGCACGACCCGGACACGGTGGCGCTGCGGCTCTTCGACCGCACCATCACCCTGCCGGCGAGCTGCGAGCCGGCCGCCCGCACCCTGCTCGACGGCACCGTCACCCGGGTCGGCGACCTGCCCGGCCTGCCCGACGACGCCGACCGGGTCACCCTGGCCCGCCGACTGCTCCGCGAGGCCGTGCTCGTCCCGGCCTGAGTTAGCCGGCGGTGGCCACGACCAGCTCGATCCTGAGCGTGTTCGTGACCTCGTCGGTCAGCTCGCCCTCCGCGCCGACCGAGATCGTGCCCTGGTCGGTGACGCCGAAGACGAGTTCCACAGTGCCGGCCTTCAACACCAGCGGGTCATCACCGCTGTTGCCGGCGGCGACCACCGCGCGGATCGTGGTGATCGCGTCCACCAGGGTCGCCTCGACCGCGCTGTGGCGCAGCTCGTGCCGATCCTGGAGATCCTCGGCGACGAGCGTGATGTCGATCGTGTGGGTCCGCTGGCGGGCGTGGCTGCCGCCGACCTTGACCTTCCAGCCGATCACCGGGACCCGGAAGTCCACGCCACCGCCGAGCTTGGTGGTGACGACCGCGCTCAAGATCAGTTGAACCGTGTCGACCCGCAGGTCCCGGCCTTCGTCGGTCGTGGAGATGCCGGCCTGCTTCACCGCGTTCTTCACCGCCGCCACCAGTTCCTCGACGGGCACGCTGTAGTCGGTCACATCCATGCCGCACCATCCTTCTGCACGAGTGGGGTTGCCGCCCGCTCAGACGGCGGCGGTGGCGAACGGGTCGCCGTACACGGTGTAGGCCAGCCAGGTCGGGTCGAGCGGGTCGTCCTGCTGCTCGACACGCGCGGCAAGGGCTGCCGCGCCGAGCGTGGCGCCGTCGGCGAGGGACCGGTAGAACGCGGTCGCGAAGCGCGCCGAGCTGTCCGAGCGCACCGCCCAGAGCGTGCCGACGAAAGCGCCGGCCCCGGACGACATGAACTGCTGCGCCCAGCCGAGCATCTTCGTGTACGTCGGGGCCACGCCCGCGCTGCGGCACGCGTTGATGAACACGAGGGGACCGGTCTCCGCCAGCAGTTTCCGGATACTGGCCTCGGCGAGCAGGGTCGGCCTGAACCGGCCGCCGTCCATGTCGATGAACGAGCCGTCCGACGAGAACGTGTTGTGGCAGGCGAAGTGGGTCGCCCCGAGCGCCCCCGAATTGATCAGGGCGAGGAGGTCGTCGGCCCTGGTGATGGGCTCGCTGTCGGCCGCTCCGAGGATCGCGCGGATGGTGGCGATCTCCTCGTGCGCGCCGGTGGGGGCCTTCGTCGGCACCACGAAGCGCGGGTTGCGCAGGCCGACCGTCGCGTTGCGGCGTTGACCGTAGGTGCGGCGTACCACGGGGACCTGCTCGACGAGGAAGCCGGCGTCGCGCTGGGCGCTGAGCGGATAGAGCAGTTCCCACGGGACCACGTCGTGGTCGGTCGCGATCGTGAAGGCGCTCATGTCGCCGCCGACCTGCCAGAACTGGTCCCGCACGTCGGCCGGCACCAGCTCCGACCACAGCTGGATGCCCGCCGACCGGATGACCTCGCGGGTCATCCTCGCGGTGTAGCGGGAACCACCGCCGGCCAACTGCTGCATCTCCCGGATGGCGTTCTCCACGGCGGCGTCCGGCGGGTTCGTGACCGACTCGACGACCGGCGCGAACAGCGCCGCATCGGACCGCAACTGGAAGGTGTACCGGCTGCCGTCGAACCGGACCTCCATGGTGACCTCGCCCGGCCGCGCCTGCGGCGCGCCCATCGGCGCTGTCTGCGGTTGCCCGTCGCGGAACGGCCCACCGTCCGCGACGGAGACCTCCACCGACACCTCGGTGAGGAACGTGCCGCCGGCCCAGGCGGTCACGTCGATGCGATACAGACCAGGGGTACGCGCCCCGAAACCGAACCGGATCGGATCGGGATCATCGTTCGGCGTGACCCGCACCGTCTGCTGGAGTGGGCCCTCGGCGTGCAGGCCGGCGGGCGCGTGGATGGTCACGGTCACCGGTGTGCCGGCCTCGGCGACGAGAAAGCTCCGCATGCGTGCCGACACGGCGTCTGCAGGAACAGATCGTCCCTCGGAGACGAGCCGCACCTCGACGCTCAAGTCCCGACCCGCCGGGACTCGCGTGGGAGCCCGGACCACCAGCTGCCGGTCCGATGTCGGAATAGTCTCCGAGGAGCGAGGTCTCGCCACTGGTGTCGATCCCGCCCGCTCCCAGGGCCCGGCTCCTCCCGTGATTTCGGGCGAGGTCCAACGTCCGCTCAGCGTCGGTGTCGCCCTGTCCTCGCCGAGCGCCGCATCGTAGTCCTCGTCGTTTGCCGAAATGCTCAGCCTGCGCGGCCACGTCGGCCGGTGCTCGGCGCGTTCGCGCAGGTCACCTGGTTGCCGCTTCGGCTCGCGCTCGCGCAGATAGCGGCGGGTGCGTTCGTCGAGGGACAGCCGGGTGTCGCTCTGCCGAAGGGTGATGCCGCCGAGCTTGAAGGCGTCTTCAGCAAGCTGTCGGTCGACGGCGATCTCGGCCCGGGAAATCTCGTCGATGGTGTACCGCGACGTGATCAGCCGGCAGGTGTGCAGCAGGAACTCGCGGACCAGGACCCCGGCGTCCGTGATTGCGTGTCGGACGATCCGCGCCGGGTCGGTCACCTGGAGGCCGAGGGTGATCGACGCCTCGAAGTGGTACGCGCCGGTCTTGGCCGGCAGCCGGAGGTTGACGACGATCGAGTGGTCGCTGGTGTCCACCTCGTAGCGCGTCGAGTATCGGGCCACGAACCCGGGCTGCCGCCACCACATCGGCCGGTCACCGTCGGCGGCCTCCAGACCACCCCGGCGGGTCGAGTAGACGATCGCCGCCGAGGGCCCGTGGCTGGGGGGCGGCATGAGCCATCGCACCGGCTCCGCGCTGAGGATCAGAGGGATCGGCGGCCCGGCCGTTGCGGTCTCCGGGCTGAAGGTCGTCGCGAGGTCGTCGACCAGGTGCCCGATGTCCGCCTGGACGCTGTCCGTGTGGATCCGCCGGTAGTGCTGGTGGCCAAGCGGCTTGAGCGCTTCGGACAGGTGCCTCGCGGATGGCAGCTCGGCGTTGTCCACAAGCACCGGGATGACCGGGACCTGCTGAGCGAAGGCGGCGGCGATCGTCCGGAGGCTGAAGCCCGGTAGGCGCTTCACGGGGCCCGCCGACTCACCGCGTGGAAGCGGTTCGATCACGACGATGAGCGCCGCCGAGGCGGACAGGCGGCGTCGGAGCTCGGCGACGCGCGGGATCGCGCGGGGATCGTCGCGAACGACGCTCTCGCTGCCAAATCGAGCGGTCAGAGCGTCATCGAGCAGGCGCGCGGCGGCGTGATCGTCGTCGGAGCGGTAACTCATGAGGAAGCTGACCATTTCACGTACCGTATCGAAGATCGCCCTCTGATTGTCGCCGCGCCTGCGGTCGGCTACTCGACAACCCTCTGTGGACGCCCCGACCGGCTCAGCGGCCGAGTGCCAGCAGCAGCGCGGTGGTCAGCAGACCCGCGCCGAGCACCACGATGATCGGCCGGGGGCCGAGCACCGCGTGTCTCCGGTCGGCCAACACGCGCGCCGGCGCCAGCCCGACCAACGGCCCGATCAGGGTCACCACAAGCGCCAGCACCGGCATCCCGACCGCCAGGTCGCCGCCGTACCCGACCCCCAACGCCCGCGCCCCGGCCCCCAGCGCGTACGCGAGCACTGCGCCGGCCACCCCGCAGAGCGCCAGCAGGGGGTTGACCGATCCCGGCAGCTCCCCCGGTTGCCCGGCCCGGTCGAGCAGGTCACGGGCCTTGGCGAGCAGCAGCACCGGGTCGGTGGCCCCGACGCCGTTCGCCGGGGCGGGCGGGCCGCCGAGGCGGCGGGCGCCGAGGCGCGACCGGACCTGCTGCCACAGGTGGGCCACCTCGGCGTCGACCCGTTCCTGCTGCTCACGGGCGGCGACCAGCTCCTCCTCGGCGTTCTGGAGCTGCTCGGCCGCGTCGGCGACGGCCCGCTCGGCGGCAGCGCACTGCCGCTCGTGCCAGGTGTGCGCCTCGGCGCGCTGCTCGCGCACCCGCGCGGTGAGGTCGGCCAGCCGCCGCAGCTGCGCCGCGTACGTCTCGCTGGTCACCGGTTCGTTCATCGTGCGGGTCCATACGGGATGATCACCTGTCCGGTGCGGTGGACCGCCCGGTCGAAGAAGAGCCCTCGCCAGGGGCGGGGGTACCAGTCCGGGCCACCGGTGCCTGGGTAGAGCGACGAGCCCAACTCGCCGCCGTGCGCGTCCAGGGCCACCCAGGCGCCGATCTGGTCGGTACGGGCGGCCGGCCCACCGAGATCGGCGCGCATCCGGGCCACACCCCGCCACCAGGCCAGCACGTGCGTGCGTCGTTCCGGCCCGTCGTGCATGATCCGGCGCAGCTGCTCCAGGCCGGTACGGCGACCCGCACGGGCGGCCAGCGCACCCGCTGCCGCGTCGACCGCGAACAGCAGCAGGTAGTGCGGGCTTCCCGGGCCGCTGAGCCCGTCGGCCGTCTCGGCCATCAGCTCGCCGACGGTCTCCTCGTCGTACCAGGCGGCGTCGTCGGCCAGGTCGTCGTAGAGGGCGCGGGCGATCGGGTCGGCGTCGGGGTCGAGGCAGGCGATCGAGAACCGGGCGGTGCCCGGCGTGTGCTGGCGGGCCAGCGACCGGGCCGCCGCGTCCAGCACCGCGCACGCCTCGTCGACCCGGGTCCCGAGCACCGCGAGGTTGCGGCCCGGGGCGCGCGGCAGCCGCAGCGACGCCGAGCGGGACTGCACGTCGATGATCTCGCCGAGCAGCGCCACCGGGTTGCGCGGCGCGGTCCCGTCCGGGGGTACGGCGAGCGCCCGGAAGTCCGGGGCGTCCGCGAGCCGGGGGATCGCGTCGCCGTCGAAAAGCCGGGCGGGCGCCGCGTCGGGGGCGCGCATCCGCCACAGCCGGTGTTGCAACCCGCTCCACGTCTCCCACTCGCTGGCCGACGGGATACGGGCGACCTCGTTGCCCTCCACCATGCCGGACTCGGCGTTGACGACAGCGTGCCAGCGCGGCAGCGACTGCGCCGCGTCGTTGCGCTCGGCGAGGATGCGCAGCGCCTTGGGCAACGCGATGCGCAGGGCGAACTGGGCGACCAGCGCGGGGCGGCCCCACAGCGCCTCGATGCCTCGCACGTCCTGCGAGGCGAGGACCAGGTGGATGCCCTGGGACCGGCCGCGCCGGGCCAGGTCCTCCAGCAGGTCGGCCGCCTCCCGGGCGACCGCGTCCCGGCCGGCCAGCAACATCTGGAACTCGTCGACCACGGCGACGATGCGTGGCCAGTGCCCGGTCGGGTCGACCGCCCGCAGCTCGGCCAGCTTGGTCACCTCGTGCTTCTTGGCCGCGTCGGCGCGTCGGCGCAACTCCTCGGTGAGGAAGCGCAGCAGCGCCAGCCCGAACTCCCGGTCGGTGTTGACGTTGATGCCGACCAGTCGCATGTGCGGCAGCCAACTCGGGTCGCGCCGGCCCTGGGCGAACCGCGCGAAGGAGACCCCCTCCTTGAAGTCCAGCAGGTAGAACTCCAGCTCGGCGGGGGAGTAGCGGGCGGCAAGGGCACCGATCCACGCGAAGATCAGGTTGGTCTTGCCGGTGCCGGACGGCCCGCCGATCAGCGCGTGCGGTGGATAGTCGCCCAGCGTCAACCGCACCGGCCGGCCCTGTGGGCCCTCACCGATCGGCGCGATCAGCCCGTCGGCGGAGTCCTCCCGCCACATCAGCTCGGGCGGGGGCAGCAGGTCGGTGAAGGGGGTCGGCGGGGGGCCCGCGTTCACCCGGGCGGCGACGTCCCGGCAGGTCTCGGTGACCAGCGTCGCCGGTGGCGGTGGGTCCAGCCGGACCGGCAGCCCGGCCGAACCGCCGATCCGTGCGCCGGACACCCCGGCCACCACCCGGGTCACCGTCGGGTCCTCCGGCAACGGCACACCGTGCACCACCAGGTGTACGCCGCAGGCCGCGCCCGCCCGCACCACCCGGTCCAGTTGCCCGCGCTCGTGCCGGTTCAGCTCCTCACCACCGAGCAGCACCGCCACCCGCCACGGCTCGGGTCGCCGGCCGGTCGCCGCCGCCAGTTCGCGCAGCGACGCGTACTCGCCGGCGAGGACCGTCTCGTTGATCCGGCGGATCTGCTCCACCAGGTCGTCGAGCAGCGCGCCCAGCCCGCCCGGGCCGACGAAGGTGAGCAGCCCCGCCGTGCCCAACGGAGCGAACCCGGCCAGTCCGCCGCCGAGCTGATCCGGGTCGTACCCGATCAGTCGTACCGCCCCGGGGTCGGCGCGGCCGACGGCCCGCAGCAGCAACGCGGACACCACTGCGTCGCAGCCGGCGCGGTCGTCTCCGGACAGGTGGACGTGCCCGGCGTCGAGCAGCGGCACCAGCGCGGGCACCCTGTCGACGCCGTCGATCCGGACCGTGCCGACCCGCAGCGCGCCGGGCGGCTCAGCCCGGCGGGCGGGCGTCGGCGTCCATCCGGCCCAGTTGGCTCCCGCGCAGCCGGGTGCCTCCTGGCGTGCCGCGTCGGCAGCCCGCCGGGCCAGCTCGGCGATCCGGGTGGAGTAGCGGTCGTCGATCTCGGCGATGCGGCGGTCCCGTTGGGCGCCCACCCGCGCCGGTACGGCGGCCGCCGCCCGCTGCACGCGGGCCAGTCGTTCCCGCCCCGCGGTCAGGTCGGCCTGGGCGGCGGACAGCCGGGTACGGGTGGCGCCCAACGCCTCGGCGAGGGTGTCCCGGACCCGGCTGGCCAGCTGACCGCGCCGGTCAGCCATCGGAGCCCCGACGCGTCGGCGCGTCCCGCCAGGGGCTGCCCGAGCGCGGGAGCAGCCCACCGGGGCGCGGCGGCGGCCCATCCGCGCGCGGCGGCAGGCCACCGGAGCGCTGCGCGGCGGCGCTGCCCGGCCGCTGCACCGCACCGCCGGCGCGGGGAACCGCGCCCGGCCGCCCGGTCCCACTCGGTTGCTGCGCGCCGGCCGGTTGGGCCCGTGCCGGTTGCCCCGCGCCGCCCGGTTGTCCGGCGCCCGCCGGCTCTCTGGCGCCCGCCGGTTCTCTCGCGCCGCCGGCCGGTAGGTCCCGGCCGAGGCGGGCGAGGAGCAGCCCGGTCGCCACCCCGGCGGTCACCGCGGAGTCGGCGGCGTGCGGTGGCTCCCCGGAGGCGCGCGGCGGCGGCATCCGGCACATCCGGGTCAGCAGCGTCTCCAGCACCGGCGGCGGCAGCCCGGGCAGCAGGTCGCGAACCCGCCCGTCCAACTCGCCGCGCAGCCGCCCGAGGTCGGTGGCGCGCGGCGGGTGCCCGAGCAGCTCACCGGCCAGCTCGCGCAGCAGCGGCGGCGCCAGCGCGGCCATGCCCAACCCCACGTCGGCCGGGGCCCGGCGTAGCTCCTTGCGGAGCCGGTCCCGGTCGCCGGAGCGGACACCACCCACCACCCGGCGCAGCAACTCCTGGGAGTCGTGCACCCGCTCGTCGGGCTCGTCGTCGGTGCCCTCGCGCCCGCCGGTCAGCTCGGCCACCCGCACCGACCACCAGCGGCGCATTCGCACCTGCTCGGCCGGCTCCGGCGCGACTGCTGTGGGCCCGCCCGCCGGTGGCGTGTCGTGTCGGGGAGCGCGTTGCTCCGGGCGGGGCGCCGGGGCGCCGTCCGCGCCGAGCCCGATCGCCGTCAGGTAGGCCGACAGCTGTTCCTGTGCCACCCGCAGCGCGTAGCCGGCGCTCTCGGCGTGCTCGGTGGCGGCGGACAGCTCGGGCACCCCCATCGGGTTGGCCGACTCCTGTCGGACCCAGCGCAGGCGCTCCGCGGCCAGGCCGAACTTCTCCAGCGCCTGCCCGAGCAGGGCCACCGGGAACTCCTCGGTGGCGGCACGGACCTGCCCGCCGACATCTTCGATGATGGACATGGCGGCCTACAGGGTGGAGACGTAGAGCTGCGCCTGCTCCACCGCGACAAGTGTCGCGGCGAGACACTCCTCCAGCTCCTGGCTGGCCTGGGTCAGCGACGCCTGGGCCGCCTCCACCGTCTCGTGCCCGCTGCCCTCCAGCGCCCCGGCCAGGGTCTGCTGTGCCTCGGACAGTTTCTCGCCGGCCGCCTGCACGGCTGTCTGCCCGTCCCCGATCTGTTGGAGGGCGACATCGATGGCAGCCTTCAGCTCGGCGACGCTCGCCACGGCGGAACCTCCTGGGGGCGGGGAGATCTCCATTAGAGCCTATCGGCGGTTCCTAAAGAACATCCGCCCTGTCGGTGTTCCTGCCCGCCTGTCCGGAAGGCCCACGGAAGTGCCGGGAGTCCGATCTGTGGGAGTCCCAGTGCGAAGATTTCTCAGTTGCTGGTCGGGTTCTCCCGGAGCCAGCGCGGGCCGTACACCTCGGCGCCCAGCGCGGTCACCCGCCCGCGCAGCTCCCGGTCGGCGGTGACCACCAGCCGCCGACGCCGCGGCGCGCCCTCCACCAACTCGACCACAGTGTCGTCGCCGGAGCCGGCGGCGGAGACCACCCGGACGCCCTCGGTGCCCGGCACGTCCCGCGCGGCCCCCTCGACCACCAGGACCACCTCCACCGGGGCGGTCAGCCGGGCCGGCAACCCGACGCTCGCCACCGGGGCGAGCGAGTCGCGCAACCGGGCCGCGGCCCCGGCACGGTCACGCCACCAGCCGTTCGGGCGCGAGCCCACCACGTTGGCGCCATCCACGATCAGCAGCGGGGTCTCATCCATCCCGTCAGCCTGCCACCATCGGCCGGCCCTGACCCGACGCCACTCCCGGAATGCCGGTCCTCCGCCACCTGCGGCGTTTGTCGGGGCGCGCGCCGGGTAGCCCCTGCCGACCGTGCCGAGCCCTACTGCGGAGGACAGACATGATGGGACCCGGTGACATCGGCTCCGACCCGTGGGACGAATTCCTGGCCAGGTACTTCGGCCGGGGCGAGGGAGGGCGCCGACCGCCGCACCGGGTCGACATCACCCGACTGATGACGGCCGACGCCCGGGAGATGCTGGCCGACGCGGCCCGGCGGGCCGCGCAACGGCAGAGCAGTGACCTGGACACCGACCACCTGCTCTGGGCGGCGCTGCAACGCGAACCGCTGCGTGACCTGGTACGCCGGGCCGGCGCCGACCCGGACACCCTGCTCAACGCCCTCGGTGGCAAGGGCGACGGTGCGCCGCGCGGGGAGGTGCCGCCCAACCTGTCGTTGACCCCCGCCGCCAAGCGGGCGCTGCTCGACGCCCATCAGCTGTCCCGGGCGATGGGCGCCAACTACATCGGCCCCGAGCACATCCTGATGGCGCTGCCGCTCAACCCGGAGTCGCCGGCCGGGCGGATGCTGGCCGCCGGCCGGATCCAACCCGAGTCGTTGCAGGCCGCCAACGCCGAGCGCGGGCCGATGACCGGGCCGAAGCCGGACCGCGGCACCCCCACCCTGGACCAGTACGGGCAGGACCTGACCGACCTGGCCCGCAACGATCAGATCGACCCGGTGGTCGGCCGGGCCGACGAGATCGAACAGGCCATCGAGATCCTGTCCCGGCGGACCAAGAACAACCCGGTGCTGATCGGCGAGGCCGGCGTCGGCAAGACTGCCATTGTCGAGGGGCTGGCCGAACGGATCTGCGACGGCGACGTACCGCAGACCCTGCTCGGCAAGCGGGTCGTCCAGCTCGACCTGGCCGGCCTGGTCGCCGGCACCCGCTACCGGGGCGACTTCGAGGAGCGGCTGAAGAAGGTGATCGACGAGATCCGGGCGCACCGGGACGAGCTGATCATCTTCATGGACGAGATCCACACCCTGGTCGGAGCCGGTGGCGCCGGCAGCGAGGGCGGAATGGACGCGTCCAACATGCTCAAACCCGCCCTCGCCCGGGGCGAGCTACGGGTGATCGGCGCGACGACGCTGGACGAGTATCGCAAGAGCATCGAGAAGGACGCCGCCCTGGCCCGGCGCTTCCAGCCGGTGCTGGTGCCCGAGCCCAGCGTCGACGACACCATCGCCATCCTGCGCGGGCTGCGCGACCGGTACGAGGCCCACCACCAGGTGCGCTTCTCCGACGAGGCGCTGGTCTCGGCCGCCGAGCTGTCCGACAGGTACGTCACCGACCGGTTCCTGCCGGACAAGGCGATCGACCTCATCGACCAGGCCGGCGCCCGGGTGCGGTTGCGGACCCGCACCCCCGCGTCCGACGTGCGCGAGCTGGAGCAGGAACTCGACGAGGTACGCCGGGACAAGGAACAGGCCGTCACCGACGAGCAGTACGAGCGGGCCTCCGCGCTGCGGGACCGGATCTCCGAGTTGGAGGAGGACATCCGACGCGCGAACGGCGAGGACGGCTCGTCCGGCTCCCAGGTGCCCGAGGTGGGCCCCAAGGAGATCGCCGAGGTGGTCTCCCGGGCCACCGGCATTCCGGTCAGCCAGCTCACCGAGGAGGAGCGCGACCGGCTGCTGCGCCTGGAGGGTCATCTGCACCAGAAGGTGGTCGGTCAGGACGACGCGGTCACCGCGGTCGCCGAGGCCGTGCGCCGTTCCCGGGCCGGGCTGGCCGACCCGGAGCGACCGATGGGCAGCTTCCTGTTCCTCGGCCCGACCGGCGTCGGCAAGACCGAGTTGGCGCGGGCCCTGGCCGAGGCGTTGTTCGGCGAGGCGGACCGGATGGTCCGGGTGGACATGAGCGAGTTCCAGGAACGGCACACTGTCAGCCGGCTGGTTGGCGCTCCGCCCGGATACGTCGGTTACGAGGAGGCCGGTCAGCTCACCGAGGCGGTGCGTCGCCGCCCGTACGCGGTGGTGCTGCTCGACGAGATCGAGAAGGCCCACCCGGACGTCTTCAACATCCTGCTCCAGGTGCTCGACGACGGGCGGCTCACCGACAGCCAGGGTCGCACTGTGAACTTCAAGAACACCGTCCTGATCATGACGAGCAACCTCGGCTCCGAGCTGATCACCGGCGCCCAGCGCTCGGTCGGCTTCGGCACCGGGGACGTGGGCAGCGAGCAGGAGAGCAACGAGCTGCGGGAACGGCTCATGCGCCGCCTCCAGGAGAACTTCCGCCCGGAGTTCCTCAACCGCATCGACGAGGTCATCATCTTCCGCCGGCTCGAGGCCGAGCAGCTGCGCGACATCACCGCGCTGCTGCTGGAGGAGACCCGCCGCCGGATGCACGCCCAGGACCTCCAGGTCGAGTTCACCACCGCCGGCATCGACTGGCTCGCCGAGCACGGGTACCAGCCGGAGTTCGGCGCCCGCCCGCTGCGCCGGGTGATCCAGCGGGAGGTGGACAACCACCTGTCCCGGATGCTGCTGGAGTCGGCGATCTCACCGGGACAGAAGGTCACTGTGGACGTCCGCGACGGCGCGCTCACCTTCGACGTGACCGCGGGCGAGCGGGGGTACACCGCCGCCACGACAACACACCCGCGATGAGCGGGTCGGCGCGAAGGGACGACCACGAGGACCCGCACCAGCCTGCGGAGTCCGCGAAACCCCGGGACGAGGACGACCATCCCGACCCGATCCTGGCGCCGCCCACCGCCAACCCCCGCCGCACGCGGGTGCCCGCGGAGGGCCTGCATCCGAAGACCGAAAAGGACGACCCGGAGACGTCCGGGCCGCCGCCCGGAGAGGAGACCTGATGGTACGCGAAGCGCGGCTCGACCCCGAGGTGGAAGTGCTCTGGGAGGACTTCCACGCCGAGGTCAACGTCCCGTCGGAGCAGCTGCGAACCTGGCTGCTGACCCGGGGTTCGGGAGAGGAGTCGTTCAGCCCGAACCCGAACCTCGACCTGCCCCAGCCCGGCCGGGAGATCCTCAAGGTGCTCAACAAACGCAAGGTGGACCTCACCCCGGAGGACATCGAGGTGATGCGGGAGGCGGTCGAGCGGATCCGCGAGCTGATGGACGCCAAGCCGTCGCGCGGCAACGCCGACGACAGCTGGCGGCACTCCCTGCTGGACCTGGGTCACGACCCGCTCGTCGAACTCTGAACGAGGTTCACCCGCGACGGTGCCGTCCCGAACCCGGGACGGCACCGTCGCGGCGCGCTACTGGCCCTGGTCGGGCTCCAGGCTTGCGATGGTCAGGCCCGCCGCGTCGGCGGCGGCGTCCCGGTCGCCGCGGGTCTGGTCCTCCCGGGTGAGCAGGTTCGCGTACTCGGTCACGTCGGCCGGGTCGGGCACCGTCGGCAGCCGGCGCAGGAACGCCTCCACCTCGCGGGTGGCGGCGGTGTGCGCGGCAGCCGCCTGGCGCAGCAGTTCGCGGTCGTCGGCGGGCGGGTAGAGGTCGGTCATGTCCGCCAGATACCCGGCCCACGGCGGTTCGCACCGCCAACGGCCGGGAATACCGGCAGCTCAGCCCGGCCGGACCCCGGTGGGCTGCCGGACGCCGAAGCCCGGGTTACGGGGCAGCCAGGCCAGGTACGCCGGATGCGGCGCCAACGAGTCGACGTACGCCGCCTTGGCCGTCTCCAGCACCAGCTCCGCGCCCTGGGCGGCGGGGGAGTCCGGATGCCAGCCGAGCAGCAGCCGCCAGCGCAGCGGCGTCCCGGCGAGTTGACGGGTGACCAGACCGCTCACCGGGCGGAACGTCGCCTGGCACAGGGCCACCGCCACGCCGGCCTCCACCAGGTCGACGCAGCCGCGGATGTCGGTCTCGTACACCTTGCGGGGGGTGAAGCCGGCGCGGGCGCAGGCGGCGGCGAAGCAGTCGGCGAAGCAGCCGTCGCCCGGCGCGGCGACCCACTGCTCGTGGCGCAGCTCGGCCAGGCGTACCTCGTCCTGCGCCGCGAGGGGATGGGTCTCCGGCAGCAGCACCAGCACCGGGTCGACGGCCACCTCCTGCCAGCTCAACCCGAACCCGGCCGACGGGCTGGCGTCACCGCACACGCCGGCCAGCGCGAAGTCCAGTCGACCGCCGGCCACCAACTGCGCCAACTCGTCGACCGACCAGGACGCGTACGTGGTGATCTGGGCGGGTGGTTGCTCGGCCGCCAACCGGTGCACCAGCCGACCCAGGATCGGGCTGTTCACCCCACCGAAGCGGTAGGACGACAACGTGTCGCCCGCCCCCGCCAGCCGGGCGGCCTCGTCCTGCAGGCCCTTCATCGCCGGCAGCAGCACCCGGGCGCGGGCCAGCACCAGCTCACCGAGCGCGGTGGGCCGAGCCCCGCGCCGGTCCCGGTCGAACAGCGGGCCGCCCAGCGTCCGTTCGATGCGTTGGAGCTGGGCGGTGAGCGCTGGTTGGGCCAGGCCGAGCGCCGAGGCCGCCTTCGTCACACTTCCCGTCTCCGCGATTGCGCAGACCACCCGCAGGTGACGCAGCTCCAGGTTCATAGGGTGACGGTAGGACTACGCGTCTGCTGGCGGAATAGCCCAAGCGGATCGGTGATAATGAATGCATTGCCGGCGGTCGCCGGTCACCGGTCGCGCGGTGGCTCCGGCAGGTCCGCCAGGTACGTCGGCCGGCGGGTCACCGCGTCGAGGACCTTGTCCACCACCCCGACCGCCGGCTCCACGATCCGGTTCCACGGAGGGGTGGCCGGCGTGCCCGGGTGCGGCCGGGTCGGCGCGGCCTCCTCGGCGATCTCCAAGCGGTTGCCGAGCCGGATCAGCTCCTCCTCGGTCGCGACGGCACGCAGCTCGGTGACCAGCGTGCCCACCCCGTCGACGTGCCGGCGGACCCGCTCGGCGACCTCGGTCAGCGCCTCGTCCGTCAGTCCCTTCAGAGCGCTCAGCAGGGCCGCGTCGGCGTTGATCTCCGCGTCCACCCGCTCGGTGGCCGCCGGCAGCGCCGCGCGGACCGCCGGCAGCAGGTACTGCTCCTCGGCGGACAGGTGCCGCGAGAGCGCGGCGGTGAGCACCGCCAGCCCCTCCTGCGGCGTGGTGCCCGGGCCGGTGAGCTGGTCCAGCAGCGCCAGCAGTTGCTTGTGCTCCCGGTCGACGATGTCGGCGATGCTGCGACCGGCGGGTCGGTAGCCCTCCTCGGGTGCGGGCGCGGGCGGCAGCGGCGGCAGGGGAACAGCGGACATGGTGCCCTCCTCGACTGGCGGGCGGAAGCTCCGGCAGGGACGTACGGTCGTGGGCCGCGGTACCCGAACGCGGCCGCGGCGAAACCGACCCGTCGATGCGTCCCCCCGCGCCGGCCTGTCGAGCAGCCCGGGCTGGTATGAAGAGGCGATGACGAGCGATGCCGCCTCCGCCCGACCCGACCCCACCGCAGAGGTCGTGGACCTCTGCCGCGACCTGCTGCGCATCGACACCACCAACACGGGTGACAACGACACCAGCGTCGGCGAGCGCCGCGCGGCCGAGTACGTGGCGGAGAAGCTCGCCGAGGTGGGCGTGGAGTCCGTCCTGCACGAGTCCGCGCCGGGCCGGGCGAACGTGGTGGCCCGCATCCCGGGCACCGACCCGAGCCGGGGCGCGCTGCTGGTGCACGGCCACCTGGACGTGGTGCCCGCCGACGCCGACGAGTGGTCGGTGGACCCGTTCTCCGGCGAGCTGCGCGACGGCTACCTCTGGGGCCGGGGCGCGATCGACATGAAGGACTTCGACGCGATGGTGCTCGCCGTGGTGCGGCACTGGCAGCGCACCGGCGTGCGACCCCCGCGCGACATCGTGCTGGCGTACACCGCCGACGAGGAGGCGGGCAGCGACTACGGCGCGCGTTTCCTGGTCGACAACCACCGGGGCCTCTTCGACGGCTGCACCGAGGCGATCGGTGAGGTCGGTGGCTTCTCCTACTCGGTCAACGACAGCCAGCGGCTCTACCTCATCGAGACCGCCGAGAAGGGCATCGACTGGCTGCGGCTGCACGCCAAGGGCCGCCCCGGGCACGGCTCGATGATGCACGACGACAACGCCGTCACCGCGCTCGCCGAGGCGGTCGCCCGGATCGGCCGGCACCGCTTCCCGGTGGTGGTCACCGACACCGTGCGGGCCTTCCTGACCGAGGTCTCCGACCTGCTCGGCATCGAGTTGGACCCGGACGACCCGGAGACGGCCATCGCGAAACTCGGCCCCATCGCCAACATCATCGGCGCGACCATCCGCAACACCGCCAATCCGACCCGGTTGAGCGCCGGCTACAAGGACAACGTCATCCCCGGCCGGGCCACCGCCACCATCGACTGCCGCAGCCTGCCCGGCCAGTCCGAGCTGCTGGAGCGACAGCTGCGCGAGCTGGTCGGCCCGGACATCGCGATCGAGTACGTCCAGCGGCAGCCGGCGTTGGAGACCACCTTCGACGGTGACCTGGTCGAGGCCATGTCGGCGGCCCTGCGCGCGGAGGACCCGGGGGCGCGGCCCGTCCCGTACATGCTCTCCGGTGGCACCGACGCCAAGGCGTTCTCGCAGCTCGGCATCCGCTGCTTCGGGTTCGCCCCGCTGCGGCTGCCCGCCGACCTGAACTTCTCCGCGTTGTTCCACGGCATCGACGAGCGCGTTCCGGTCGACGGACTACAGTTCGGCGTGCGGGTTCTCGACCGGTTCCTCCGCACCTGCTAGTCGTGTCCGGCGGTAGCCGCCGGCGCGCAACCTCCCCATCGTGAAGGGACTGCCCCACATGACCGACCAGCATGGTGAGCTGGACGCCGCTCTCGAGCGGGTGATCGAAGCGGCCCGCCACCACCTGGCCGCCGTACGCGCCGCGCAGGGCCGCGTCGACGACGACGACGTCTGGCAGGCGTACGTGGCGTTGAACAACGCTTCCTTCGCGTACGACGAGCGACTGCTCGACGCCTTCGGCGAGGTGACGCCGTGGGATGTCGACTCGATCGACCCGGACGAGGCCGACGAGCGTTTCGGCGGCGGCGAGGGAGCCGAGGCCAGCGACCCGCACCCCCGGGTGATCTCGGTGCGTCAGCGTCGTGACTACCGGGTGCCGAGCGTCGCCGCGCTGCTGCGGGTGGCCGAGGCGGCCCGCCGCGAGGGCACTCCGGAGGACGACGAGCCGGCGCCGGTGGAGGGCGTCGGCGAGGCGGTGCTGGAGCTGCTGCAGAGCGGTGACGGCTCGCTCGGCGCGTTGGACGTCCCCGAGTTGGAACCGCTCGACGGGGTGGTCATGGTCAGCGAGGTGGGCACCCCGGTCGATCTGGAGTCGTTCGACGACGACGACGCGGTCGGCCCGTTCCAGCCGGCTGCCGACGACCGGCTGGTCGGTCGGCTCGACGAGCACCCGTTCCTGGAGCTCGACGACGACCACGACCACGCCGGGCACCAGCACTAGGCCGGGTGCCGCCCGGGGCCGACTCCGGCCTCGGGCGGCACCGCCCGGTCGTCAGTACGACAGACCCGGCTGCGGCTGGTTGACCCGCCGACGACGCAGCACTACCTGCCGCGTGCCGTCCCGGTACAGCCGCACCCGGGCCAACTCCCAACCAGAGAACTCCGCCTGGATCGCCAACTGCGCCGCGGCGGTCAACCGGTCGACGTTCGGCGGCAGCCGCAGTGGCGCGTACTCGTAGTCCATGCCCTCCATGCTGCCCAGCCCAGCGGCCGTTCGCCACCCCCTCCGGAGTGACCAACGACGCCACCACCGAACGCGCCACCCACCCGCGCCCCCGCGCCCGCCCGACCCCCTCGCCCGCGCCGATCTTGCACTTCCTGTCGCGACAAAACAGTCATACCCGCCGTAACGGCAACAGAAACTGCAAGATCGACGCGCTAGATCAGTGAGCCCTCTCCGCCGCCCGTGCACGTCATTCCGTTTAACCCGTCGATCATGGAGTTGTGGTGGGCGACAAACGGTTTGTTATTTCGTCATATCGGGCGCCACAACTCCATGATCGACGGGCGGTGGGACGGGGCTGTGGGTCAGGGGGTGGGAAGGTTTGCTGACAGCAGGGCGGCGAGGGCTGGCGCGGCCAGGGCGACCGCCCGGGCGCTGCCCGGGTCGACCGCCAGCCCCCAGGACGGGTCCGGCCAGTCCTCGAACAGTTCGGCGCAGGGCAGCGCGACGAACGGCACCCCGTCCCCGGTGAACGCGGCGAGGGCTCCCGGCGAGGTGAAGACCGGCAGCAGCGGCGCGCCGGTCGCGTCGCCGACTACCGTCCACGGGAAGTCGGCATCCGGCGCCGGTTCCCGGGAGAGGGGGACGCACACAGTGGCCCCGGCCAGCACTCCGAGGTAGCCGGGCAGGTCACGCCGGTCGACAGCCGCCGCGAGCACCGCCACCACCGCCGGCTCCGCGTCCACAGCGGGCACCGCCGGTCCAGGTTGAGCAGCCGGCACAGTCGCTCCAGGGCGCGCGGCCGGCACCGCCGCCGGGCCAGGGCGCGCGGCCGGCGGCAGCGCCCGGCAGGAGAGCGTGCCGGGCTCGTCGGTCAACACCTCTGCGGCGGTACGGGTCACGAACACACTGAGCTGCTCCACCTGCTCCGGAGTGCGCGCCGCCTCGTACCACCAGCCCTCGTCGCCGGTCGGGCGGTGCCAGCCGAGCGCGGCAAGGCGTGCCTCGTCGTGGCCGGGGCAGATCACCCGCACCACCTGGCGGCGCACCAGCAGCCGGATCCCGCGCGGACCGGCGGAGAGCTCCAGGTCGGTGTCCCGGTCGCAGCGGGCGACGGTGTCCCGCAGTCGAGCGGCGATCTCCGGCCAGGTCGGCGACGTCACGCCGGCGCGCCCGGCAGGCGGTCGTCCAGCCGCCCGAGCTTGGCCACTGTCTCCTCCAGCCGGCCCAGCGCCGAGAAGTCCCCCGGTGTGCCGAACAGGTCGCCGAGCCCCGCGCCGAGCGCGACGTCCAACCCCTCGGTGTGCTCGTCGACGTGCCCGGAGGCGACCTCGCGAGCCCGCCGGTACGCGTCGAGCACCAGCTCGGCCACCCCCTCCGTGCCGATGCGCAGGGCGGCGGGCGCGAGGGTGAGGCCGATCAGCGCGCCGGTGGCGTCGACGGTCGCCGAGACCAGCCCGCTCTCGTCGGCCGCAGTGCCGGACAGCTCGGCCAGGTCGTCGCGGAGGCCCGCGAAGCGGCGTTCGATGTCGGCGATCCGCCCGGCGAGCGCGTCGAACGCGGACGTCGGGTCCGTCATGAGATTCCTCCCCGTGAATCATGCGACCGGGTGGTGCCCGGCGGCCGGGAGATCGTATCGTCGGTGCGCTCGACTCATGGGGGAGGAACGGCATGCCACCGGATATCGATGTCGACGTGCAGGCGGTCCGTCGACTGGAGACAGCCGCCAAGCAGGTCGCCAGCTCGCTGGCCGCGCTGGAGGGGCAGATCGTCTCGGCTGGCGACGTGCCGTCGGACGCCTTCGGCCACCTGCCGTTCGCCAGCGACATGCTCCGTGACAAGTACGCCGAGCAGGTCACCGGCGGCAAGGAGTTGTTCGCCGCCGCGAACGCCGCGTTCGGCCGGGTCGCCACGGCGCTGGGCGACACGGCCGAGGCGTACGAGCACAACGAACGGGACCTCGACGCCGGGTTCAAGGCCATCCAGTCGGGGTTGCCCGGATGAGCGGCCCGGCCGGCAGCGCCGTCCAACTGTGGAACGGCCTGGACAGCGCGCTCTCCGGGGTGCAGGACGCCGTCAACAGTGTCTGCCGGACCCTGGCGTGGCCACTGATTCAACTCGTCGACCTGGTCGACGGCGAGCCCGCCGTGCTGCGCGCGAAGGCCGCCGAGTGGGACGCGCTGGCCGCGCAGGTGCGCGACCTGGCCCAGGGGCACCGCGGCACCCGGGAGTCCGCTCAGGCCGGCTGGCGCTCACCGTCCGGTGTGGCGTACGGCCAGCGGTTGGCCGAGGTGGAGCAGCAGCTGCTTGACGTCGCCGAGCAGTTCGCCGCGACCGCGGAGTACCTGCGCAGCGTCGCCGACGGTCTGCAGACCGTGCACGACGTGCTGGTGGACCTCTGCGTGGAGTTCGTGAACTTCCTCCTGGTGACGCTGGTGACGGCGTTGCTGATGGCGCCGGTGACCATGGGCGCGTCCTGGGCCGCCGGCGTGGGCGTGGCCGTCACCAGGGGCCTGATCGTGGTCACCCGGATGTTGAAGGTCATCCGGCCGCTCGCTGTGCACCTGCAGAAGGTCATCCGGCTGCTGCAACGGGTCCTGCTGTACCTGCGCAAGCTGCGCACCCACCTGGACAAGCTGGTCGACATGCAGAAGGCGCTGCGCACCGGCAAGAAGTACGCCGACAAGCGCCGCGCCGCCGGCAAGCTCGACAAGTGGCACCACAAGTTCCTCGACCCCTCCAAGGGCACCTACAAGCTGGGCAAGTCCGGTTCCCCGTTCGACATGGGCGCCCTCGACCGGGCCGCCGCGCTGCGGGCGCACGGGGTTGCCGACGGGGCCCGGGTGATCGCCCGGGACTGGGCGACCCACCTGCCGTGGAACGTGCCGAACTCCGTCGTCCACGGTGTCACCTGGGGGACTGTGGCGTTGACCAGCGGGCTCTCCGTGCCGGGCAGCGAACAGGTCGGCGACCAGATCGACCAGGCGGTGCAGGGCGGCGCGGACTGGATCGACCAGAATGTCTTCGGGCAGCCGCCGGCAGGTCAGCCGGCGGGCCGCTAAGGAGGCGACGGGTGATGTCAGGCGAGCGGGGTCGGCTGGGCCGGTTCACCGACGCGGTGCTCGGCGGCGCGCGGGCGGCCCGGGACAGGGCCCGCGAGCTGCGGGACGAACTCCGCACCAGCGACGAGCCGGAGCGCGCCCTGGTGGCGCCGCTGCTGGCCGGGCAGGATCTCCGCTACGTGGGGCTCGGGCCGGTGCGCCTGTCGCAGACCCACCAGGCCGGTCGGCAGCTCGCCGACGAGGTCGGCGCCGAGTTGGCCGACGCGCTCGACCCGAAGGTGCTGTTCGGGCTGCTCAACATCGTCAACCCGGTGGTCTGGGTCGACGCGGTGCTGGCGCCGGTGCGGCTGGCCGCGGGTGTGCTGCTGCTGCCGGGAAAGGCCGGCGCCATCGCCGCCGGGGTGCCGGAGTTGGCCGCGCCGGAGCCGGGCCTGCCCCACCAACCCGCCCAGCGGGAGCCGATTCCGCTCACCGAGGAGCAGGAGGCGTTCCGCGCGCTGTTCCGGCTGAGCCTGTACCGTCCGCTGGCCGAGCAGCTCGCCGAGATCGCCTACCGCCGCCGGTACGTGTTCAGCGGCGACCTCGCCACCCTCGCCGGCAGCCTGCTGCTCTTCCTGGAACGCTACAGCGGCACCCCGTTGGCGGTGACCGACACTCACCTGCACCTGCTGCGGATGGGCCCCCGCCCGGACGCCGACCGGCCCGACCGCCGTCAACCGCGGGTGCTGTGGAGTGTGCGACGCGACCGGGTGGCCCGGGTCGACTCCGAGCGTGGGGCGAGCGGGATGGTGCAGCTCACCTCCACCATCGTCTTCGACGACGGTTCGTGGGTCCGGCTCACCCAGCCCGCGCTGCGCGACGACCAGTCGCGCTTCCTGACCGCCATCCACGACCTTCCCGGGCAGCGCCCGACGCCGTGACCCAGCCGGCGGGTCAGCAGCAGGCCGGCGTGCTTGTCAGCCGTGCCCGGCCGGCCGGTCAGCCGTCGCGTTCGGGGTAGCCGACCGGCACCGCGGACACGTCGTCCAGCGCGGTGGTGATCTCCTCGGGCAGGGTGATCCGTTCCACTGCGAGCGCGCCGAGCAGCTGCCCGACCGTGCGGGCACCGAGGATCGGCGCGGTCACGCCAGGCCGGTCCCGGATCCAGGCCAACGCCACCTCCAGCGGCGACACCCCCAGCCCACCGGCCGCTGTCGCCACCGCCTCCACGATGCTGGAGCAGCGCGGTTCCAGGTACGTCGAGACGAACCGTTCGAAGTGCGGCGACGCGGCCCGGGAGTCGGCCGGACGGCCGTGCCGGTACTTGCCGGTGAGCACGCCCCGGCCCAGCGGCGACCAGGGCAGCACGCCGAGGCCGAGCGCGTCGCACGCGGGCAGCACCTCCCGCTCCACACCGCGCTCCAGCAGCGAGTACTCCACCTGGGACGCGACCACCGGCGCCCGCCCCGGCCAGGCGGTCTGCCAGGCGGCGGCCCGCGCGGTCTGCCAGCCGGAGAAGTTCGACACGCCGACGTAGCGGACCCTACCGCTGGCCACCGCGTGGTCCAGGGCGGCCAAGGTTTCCTCCAGCGGGGTGTCCGGGTCGTACCCGTGCACCTGGAACAGGTCGACGTGGTCGGTGCCGAGCCGGCGCAGCGACGCGTCCAACGTGCGCAGCAGGTGCCCCCGGGAGCCGTCCCGACGGCGGCCACTGCCGGGGCGCAAACCGGCCTTGGTGGCGATCAGCAGATCTTCGCGGGGCACGAGGGAACCCAGCAGCGAGCCGATCACCGACTCGGCGTCGCCGTCGCCGTACACGTCGGCGGTGTCGATCAGGTTGCCGCCCGCGTCGAGGTAACTCTTCAGCTGAGCGGCCGCATCGTCGGCGTCGGTGTCCCGGCCCCAGGTCATGGTGCCGAGCGCGAGCCGCGAAACCGCCAGCCCGCTTCGGCCGAGCGGTCGCTGTTGCATGGGTGAACCTTATTTCGAACCTGCCGCCACCGATATCCTCGCTCCCGTATCTCTGCCGGTTCTGCCGGTTCCGCCGCCCCGGGCTGCCCCGATGGAGGGGGGACCAAAGGTGTCGAGCCGGTGATCGAGTCCGTTATCGGCATTGCGTAACCTGGGGCGACCTGTGCCACGGATGGGGGAGGACCAGTGCGACTCGGGCTCAGTCTCGGATACCAGACGGCGTGGAGCACACCGGCCGACCACCTGGCGCTGGCCCAGGAGGCGGACCGGCTGGGCTATTCGGTGGTGTGGGCGGCGGAGGCATACGGCTCCGACTCGCCCAGCATGCTCGCCTGGATGGCCGGGCAGACCGAACGGATCGACGTCGGCGCCGCGGTGATGCAGATCCCCGCCCGTACGCCGGCGGCCACCGCCATGACCGCCGCCACAATCGACGCGCTCTCCGGCGGCCGCTTCCGGCTCGGCCTGGGTGTCTCCGGCCCGCAGGTCTCCGAGGGCTGGCACGGCGTGCGTTTCGCCAAGCCGCTCGCCCGGACCCGCGAGTTCGTCGACATCGTCAAGCTGGCCATCGCCCGCAAGGAGGTGGCGTACGACGGCGAGCACTACACGCTGCCGCTGCCGGACGGCCCGGGCAAGGCCCTGCGTCTGGGCTTCCACCCACCCCGCGAGCACATACCGATCTACCTGGCCGCTGTCGGCCCGAAGAACCTGGAGCTGGCCGGCGAGATCGCCGACGGCTGGCTGGCAGTGTTCTACGCCCCGGAGTTCGCCGAGGAGCAGCTGGCCTCGGTGCGCGCCGGGCGGGCCAAGGTCGGCAAGGAGTTGGCCGGGTTCGACGTGGTGCCGTCGGTGCCCGTGGTGATCGGCGACGACGTGGCCTCCTGCGCCGAACTCGTCCGCTGGTACGCCGCGCTCTACGTGGGCGGCATGGGCAGCCGGCAGCAGAACTTCTACAACCAGCTCGCCACCCGGATGGGCTACGGCGACGCCGCCCGCGAGGTGCAGGACCTGTACCTGGCCAAGCGGCAGCGCGACGCGGCCGCCGCCGTACCCATGGAGTTCATCGACCGCACCTCGCTGCTCGGCCCGAAGGAGCGCATCGCCGAGCGGATGCGGGAGTACGCCGCGGCCGGCGTCACCACGCTGTCGGTGACCCTCTTCGTGGCCGACCGGGACAGCGGCGTGCAGACCCTGCGGACCGTCGCCGAGGCTCTCGACCTCTCGGGAGTCGGCGAGTGACCTGGGTCGAGGCCATCGTCCTGGGCATCGTCCAGGGACTGACCGAGTTCCTTCCGGTCAGCTCGTCGGGGCATCTGCGGATCACCTCGGCGATCTTCTTCGACCGGGACGCCGGCGCGTCGTTCACCGCGGTCACCCAGCTCGGCACCGAAGCGGCCGTGCTGATCTACTTCGCCAAGGACATCTGGCGGATCACCCGGACCTGGCTGGTGGGCATCCGGGACAAGTCGGTCCGCTCCAGCCTCGACTACCGGATGGGCTGGTACGTGATCGTCGGCTCGATCCCGATCGGGCTGTTCGGTTTCGTGTTCAAGGACCAGATCAAGACCGCCGGGCGCAACCTGTGGGTGGTGGCGACCACGCTGATCGTGTTCGCCTTCGTGCTGGCCTTCGCCGAGTACTGGGGGCGGCAGACCCGCACCCTGGAAAACTTCCGGATGAAGGACGGCATCGTGATGGGCTTCGCCCAGGCCATGGCGCTGGTCCCCGGGGTGTCCCGCTCCGGCGGCACGCTCACCGCCGGCCTGTTGCTCAACCTGACCCGGGAGGCGGCGGCACGGTACTCGTTCCTGCTGGCCATCCCGGCGGTGGTGATGTCCGGCGTGTTCAGTCTCGGCGACGTCTTCGAACCGTCCGCCCCGGGCACGTCCGTGCCCACCGTGGCCCAGACGATCGTGGCCACCCTCATCGCGTTCGGCATCGGGTACGCGGCCATCGCCTGGTTGCTGCGTTACGTCGCCCACCACACCCTGTACGTCTTCGTGCTGTACCGGGTCGCGCTGGGCACCCTGGTCCTGGCCCTGCTGCTGACCGGCACCATCGACGCCACCTGACCGATCTGTCGACGGCCCCCGGCTCCGCCCGCAGGCGTAGCCGGGGGCCGCAGTCGTCGGGTCGCCGCCCGCGACGGCCCGGCCTGGGGGCCAGGTCATAGGGTGGTCTCCGTGGCGACCCTTCTTCTTCTGCGACACGGCCGAACCACGGCGAACGCCGATGGCGGTCTGGCCGGTCGGCAACCTGTCGAGTTGGACGACACCGGGCGCGCCCAGGCCACCGCGGTCGGCGAGCGGTTGCGGGCGGTGCCGCTGGCCGCCGTGGTGACCAGCCCGCTCATCCGCTGCCGGCAGACCCTGGAGTTGGCGCTCCCGCAGGCCGCCCCGGTGGTCGAGGACGGGCTGATCGAGTGCGACTACGGCAGCTGGGAGGGGCAGCCGCTGAAGAAGCTCGCCAAGGAGCCGCTCTGGCCGGTGGTCCAGCAGCACCCCAGCGCGGCGGTCTTCCCGGGCGGGGAGGCGATGGCGGCGATGGCGGCGCGGGCAGTGGCGGCGGTGCGTTCCTGGGACGCCCGGGTGAACGCCGAGCACGGGCCCGAGGCGGTCTGGTTGGCGTGCAGCCACGGCGATGTGATCAAGGCCATCGTGGCGGACGCGCTCGGCGTACACCTGGATGCCTTTCAGCGGATCGTGGCCGACCCGGCGTCGGTGACGGCGATCCGGTTCACGCCGCTGCGTCCGTTTCTGGTGCGGCTCAACGACACCGGTGGCGACCTGGCGGCGCTGGTGCCGCCGCCGGCCAAGCGGCGTCGCCGTGCGAACCGCGTGACCGACTCGGACGCGGCCGTCGGCGGTGGGGCGGGTGCCTCGCGGTGAGGCGCGTCACGACACCACCCCCGGCCGGGGTGTCAGCTCACCCCGGAAAGGCCGCCACGCCCGGGTTTAGCCCCTGGTACGCCGGGCGCGCCGCCGCTGGGGCGATTCGCGTCGGTGGGGTGCGCGATGCCAAGGCGGGCCGGATAGGGTCGTGGGTATGACCCACCAGGTGCACGCCTTCGAACCGCCGGAGCGGTTCGTCGCCGGGACTGTCGGGCCGCCGGGGGAGCGCACGTTCTTCCTGCAGGCCCGCGGCGGCGGCAGGCTGGTCAGCGTCGCGCTGGAGAAGGTCCAGGTGTCCCTGCTCGCCGAGAAGCTGGAGGAGCTGCTCACCGAGGCGCAGCGTCGCTTCGGGGTGGACCTGCCCGAGCTGGCGCCGGTGATCGGCGACAACGAGCCGCTGGACACTCCCGTCGACGAGGAGTTCCGGGTCGGGACGCTCGGGCTGGCCTTCGACGTGGACACCGCGACCGTGGTGATCGAGGCGATCGCCGCGGGCGAGGTGGAGCCCGAGGTCGAGCTCGGCGACGAGGACGACGACGAGGACGACGACGAGGACGAAGAGCCGGACGAGGACCTGGATCGACTCCGGGTCCGGCTCACCCCGCAGGCGACCCGCCAGTTCATCGAGCGGGCCCGGCGAGTGGTCAACGCGGGCCGGCCACCGTGCCCGCTCTGCGGCCAACCGTTGGACCCCGCCGGGCACCTCTGCCCGCGGCACAACGGTTATCACCGGTGACCTCGTCCGGCCTCCAGCCTCGCCAGGACGGCGACGCCGCGCTGCGGCTGCTGCGTGACGGCGTCCTTGACCTGGAGGGTCGGCTGGTCGACGCGTCGAACACGACGCTGCGCGGCATCCTGACCCTGGACGGGCTGACCGCCCGCTGCGTCTACAAGCCGGTCCGGGGCGAGCGCCCCCTCTGGGACTTCCCCGACGGCACCCTGGCCGGTCGGGAGGTCTCGGCGTACCTGGTCTCCCGGGCCACCGGATGGGACCTGGTGCCGCCCACAGTGCTGCGGGACGGCCCGTTCGGCCCCGGCTCCTGCCAGCTGTGGATCGACGAGCCGGAGGACGCCGAACCGCTCGTCGGTTTCCTGCCCGCCGGGGAGTTGCCGCCGCGCTGGATCCCGATCGCCGCCGCCCGGGACGACGACGGCGCCGCGTACGCCCTCGCCCACGCCGACGACCCACGGCTGGCCCGGCTCGCGGTGCTCGACGCGGTGCTCAACAACGCCGACCGCAAGGGCGGTCACGTGCTCGTCGGTGCCGACGACCGGATCTACGGCGTGGACCACGGGGTGAGCTTCCACGTGGAGGACAAGCTGCGCACGGTGCTCTGGGGTTGGGCCGGTAAGCGGCTGCCCACGGACGCCGTGGAGATGCTCGACGCGCTGGCCGGGCAGGTCGCCGGTGCGCTCGGGGCGGAGCTGGCCGACCATCTGACGATCAGCGAGGTGGCCGAGGTGGGCGCCCGGGTCGACCGGCTGCGCGAGACCGGCTGCTTCCCCCAGCCTCCGGAGGACTGGCCGGCGATGCCCTGGCCGCCCATGTGACCCGCTGTCATCTTGATCACCCGTGGGGTGCTCCGGCGTTGTCGCAGGGCTGGCTAGGCTGATCCCATGGAGTCTTGGGCGGGACACGAGGTGCCACGGCTGCCGGGCAGGGGCGAGCCACTGGCGTTGTACGACTCGGCGCGGCAGGGTGTCCACCCGAGTGAGCCGACCGACGCGGGAAGCATGTACGTCTGCGGCATCACCCCGTACGACGCCACCCACCTCGGCCACGCCGCCACCATGATCACGTTCGACCTGGTGCAGCGGATGTGGCGCGACGCCGGCCGCCCGGTGCGCTACGTGCAGAACGTCACCGACATCGACGACCCACTGCTGGAGCGGGCCGCCCGCGACGGCGAGGACTGGGTGGTCCTTGCGATGCGCGAGACGGCGCTGTTCCGGGAGGACATGGAGGCGCTGCGGATCATCCCGCCGGCGCACTACGTGGGCGCTGTCGAGTCGATCCCGGACATCGCCGACAAGGTCGAGGTGCTGCTCAAGGACGGCGCCGCGTACCGGCTCGACGACGGCACCGGCGACGTCTACTTCGACATCTCCGCCACGCCCCGCTTCGGCTACGAGTCGAACCTGACCCGCGAGCAGATGCTGGAGATCTTCCCCGAGCGCGGCGGCGACCCCGACCGGGCCGGCAAGCGCGACCCACTGGACCCGCTGCTGTGGCGCGGCGCCCGCGAGGGCGAGCCGTCCTGGCCGGGCGGCGAAATGGGCCCGGGCCGCCCCGGTTGGCACATCGAGTGCGCCGTGATCGCGCTCAACCTGCTCGGCGACCGGATCGACGTGCAGGGCGGCGGCAACGACCTGCTGTTCCCGCACCACGAGGCCTCCGCCGCGCACGCCGAGCGGCTCACCGGCCAGGCACCGTTCGCCGAGCACTACGTCCACGCCGGCATGATCGGTCTGGACGGCGAGAAGATGTCCAAGTCCCGCGGCAACCTGGTCTTCGTCTCCCGGCTGCGCGCCGACAAGGTCGACCCGATGGCGATCCGGCTGGCGCTGATCTCCGGGCACTACCGCAGCGACCGCACCTGGACCGACGAACTGCTCACCGCCGCGCACGAGCGCCTGGACCGTTGGCGGCGGGCCGCCGCCGCGCCCGCCGGGCCGTCCGGGGCTGAGCTGTTGGCCGAGGTACGCGCCCGCCTGGCCGACGACCTGGACACCCCCGGAGCGCTGGCCGCAGCCGACCGCTGGGCCGAGGCCACCCTCGCCGGCGCCACCGACGACCCCGAAGCGCCCGCCCTCTTCGCGAACACTGTCGACGCCCTCCTGGGCATCCGCCTCTGAGGCCACGTGCGTGGTGCCGTGCGCCCGCGTTGATCGACTCGGTTTTCAGGAAGTCGCGGTGTCCCGACGCGTGCGACGCACCGATTTCCAGAAAGCCGAGTCGATCAAACGGCTCAGCCCAGGTCGGGGTCGGGGCGCGCCCTCGATCCGGTCACGGAATGAACCTCACCTCGGGGAAGGACCGGCTCGGGCCGCTCAGTAGGTGGCCGCCCCGGTGCCGCAGGTGCAGGTCGAAGAACGCCAGCGGGTACGCCTGCCCGATGCGGACCGCGCGGGCGGGGTCGAGCACGCCGACCCAGCCGGCGAGCTCCTCGTCGCTCATCCCGATGAGCCGTGCCAGTTGCGGCACGAGCCACTGGTTGTCGCCGTAGGACGAGTGGACCGCTTCGTCGGCCTGCACGTTGAGTCGCCATCCGCGTAGGTGCGTGAAGAACTCGGCGACGGCGGGCTCCGCGGCCCGGGTGAACTCCGCCGTCATCAGCATGAACGGCCGGTACAGGTCGACGGTGGGCAGCGGCTGGGACTGCATCGGGGCGTCCAGGCTCAGCCCGGCTCGGATCCGCCGGTCGGTGCCCATGGTCAGGGCCGTCGCGGTGCCACCCTTCGACCAGCCGAACATGCCGATCCGGCTCAGGTCGAGGGCGGCTCCCAGCCCGGCCGGCAGCGGCGCGTGGTCGACGTCGGGGTTGCCCCCGGTGGCGAGGTCGGCGATCTGGTCGAGGACGAACCGGACGTCCCGGGTGTAGGTCCACGGGGTGGAATCAAAGTCTTCTTCCTGGACGGTGACCCGGCCGTCGGGGAATTCGCCGAACCCGTCGTACGTGTGGTCCACAGTGACGACCACGTACCCGTGGCTGGCGAGTTCCTGCACCACGATGGTGGTGTCCGAACGGTGGCTGCCGGCACCGTGCGAGTACAGCACCACCGGCATCCGTCGACCGGAATGCCGCACCGGGGCGCCCTCGTGCCCGGCCGTCAAGGGTGCCAGCGCGGCGTGGGGGTCGAAGCCGGCGGAGTCCAGCAGCATGCGCATCGAGGCAGCTGTCATCCACGGCGAGCGCGGGTAGCGCCGCTCGTTCCGGGCGGGATACCAGACGCTGACCATCAGTTCCCGATACCGCCCCGGCCCGGCCAGCGGCTCCAGCCGCGACCGGTCGACCAGGTGCAGCGGCACCACACCCACGCGGTACGGCCCGGTCGGCCGGGGGAGAGTGAGCCGGACCGGACCCGAATCGGCGGCGGCCGCCGTGGCGCGGCCGGCAACGCCCATCGGTACGCCGACCCCGACCGCCAGCGCGGCTCCGACAAGGCCACGGCGCGTTATCCCCCGTGTACCAACAGGTTTCACGGTTGGCATTGGTCCTCCCCTGGGTTGCTCGACGCCGGAACCGAGCCGCCCGGCCACCGATACACCCGCAGTATATATACTGAGTGTATAGCTGCAACGGTGTCGGCACGGAGTTCTCAGGGCCCACCCCGCGCCCCGCGCCCCGCGCCCCGCGCCCCGCGCCCCGCGCCCCGCGCCCCGCGCCCCGCGCCCCGCGCCCCGCGCCCCGCGCCCCGCGATCTTGCAGTTTCTGTCCCGGCGAAAGGCGCAAAGTCGGCATTAGTACTACCGAAAGCGCAAGATCGCCGGGGCGGGGTGCCCGTTAGCCCAGGACCAGACCGGGGTCGGGTTCCGGGTCGGGGGTCGGGCCCGGGATCTTGTACTCCTCGGTGAGGGTGGTCATCGGGCCCGGCCAGGTCGCCTGGGACACCTCGATCGGCTTGCGGTGCGCGTCGTACGCGACGTGCAGCAGATGCAGCACCGGGGTGTCCGGCCGGATCTGGAGGGTCTCGGCCTCCTCCCGGCTCGGCTGGCGGGCGCTGATCGTGTCGGTGGCCGAGACGTACCGCCGTCCGGTGGCTTCCTCGGCCTCCTGGTAGAGCGGTCGACCGAAGGCTTCGGTGCGCTCCAGAGAGGTGCCGTCCGTGTCGCGGGGGAGGAACCAGGAGGCGCCCACCTCCACGGGGGAGTCGTCGGTGCGGACGAGGTGCCGGCGGCAGAGCAGGCTGGTGCCGTCGGCCACGCCGAAGGCGTCGGCCACCTCGGCGGGGGCGGGGGCGAGCCCCACGGAGACGAGCTGCTGACGGTATCGGGCGGCCAGGTCGGTGTGGTAGCCGCGAAAGCCGCCGTACCGGCCTCGGGAGAGGCGGTTGAGGCGGCGGCGGGTGCCCCGGACGTACGTACCGGAGCCGGGTTTGGTGATCAGGATGCCCTCGACCCGCAGCTGGTCGACGGCGCGTTGCACTGTCTGCTTGGCGACGCCGAACATCTCGGCGATGGCCGGGATGGACGGTAGCCGTTCGCCCGGCCCCCAGTCGCCACGGCGGACCTGGGCCTTGAGCTGCGCGGCGATCTGTCGGTGCGGGAACTCGGCGGCCCCGGGATTGATCTGCACACCCGCCTCCTTGATCACATCTAGGTTCCTAGGATGCCCCAGTGGTTGTGACGGCGCTACCCCGGACACGCGAAAACGGGCCCTCGAACCACAAAAGGTCCGAAGGCCCGCAGCGAGACAGTGTTACCAGGAGCCGGCGGTGGGGCCGGCCGAACCGCCCCGGCGGCGCAGGTACTTCTCGAACTCCTGGGCGATCTCGTCACCGGTCAACGGCGTGATTCCCTCGTCGCCGACCCGTTCTTCCAGTTCGCGGACGTACTCGCCCAGCTCGGCGTCCTGCTCGGCGGCGCTGCGCACCCGCTGCTCCCACTCGGCGGACTCCTCGGCCAGGTCGGCCATCGGCACCGGCAGGTCGACGACCTCCTCCACCCGGTGCAGCAGGGCGAGGGTGGCCTTCGGGCAGGGCGGGTTGTTGGCGTAGTGCGGCACGTGCACCCAGAACGAGACGGCGTCCACCTCGGCGCGGGTGCAGGCGTCGTGCAGCACGCCGACGATGCCGGTCGGACCGTCGTACCGGGTGGGGGTGAGCTGGTAACGCTCCGCGGCCTGAGCGTCGGAGGCGCTGCCGCTGATCGGCAGCGGCCGGGTGTACGGCACGTCGGCCAGCAACGCGCCGAGCAGCACCACCCGTTCCACCTCCAGGCTGTGGCAGATCTCCAGCACCTGCTCGCAGAACGTCCGCCAGCGCATGCTCGGCTCGATGCCGCGGATCAGCACCACGTCACGGTCGGTGCCCTCCGGGCTGGCCACCATGAACCGGGTCGTCGGCCACTCCACCCGTCGGGTCTCCCCGTCGGCCATGGTGATGGTGGGCCGGCTGACCTGGAAGTCGTAGAAGTCCTCCGGATCCAGCTCGGCGATCTGCCGGGCGTTCCAAACCTGCTCCAGGTGCTCGACCGCGGCGGTGGACGCGTCGGCGGCGTCATTCCAGCCCTCGAACGCGGCGATCGCCACCGGGGACCGCAGCACCGGCAGTCCGTCGAACTCGGTCACGCCGTCACCTCACCCTGCTCGTCGCGGCTGGCGCCGGGACCGCGCCCGGTCGTCATACCGTGTGGCACGGCGGCGTCCCTGTTGTCCTTCACGTCCGTCAGCCTACGTGCAGGGCGAGGGTGCGGCCCGTCGGCCGCGCCGGTCGGCCGCTCCGGCAGCAGGTCATACCCGAACGAACCAGACAGGGTGATCCCCGTGACACAATAGGGGATCGCTCGAGGATGGTCGTGGAGTCCGGCCGAATCGCACTAACCTGAACGGGTGCGGACTTCATTGATGGATGTGCTGGCTGATCGCATTCTCATCGCCGACGGCGCGATGGGCACGATGCTTCAGGCCGCGGACCTCACGCTCGACGACTTCGACGGGCTTGAGGGGTGCAACGAGATCCTCAACGTCACCCGTCCGGACGTGGTGCGGGGGGTGCACGACGCCTATCTGGCCGTCGGTGCCGACTGCGTGGAGACCAACACCTTCGGCGCCAACCTCGCCAACCTCGCCGAGTACGACATCCCGCACCGCATCCGCGAGTTGTCCGAGGCGGGCGCCCGGATCGCCCGGGAGGCCGCCGACGCGGCCAGCACCCCGCAGCGGCCCCGGTTCGTGCTCGGCTCGATCGGGCCGGGCACCAAGCTACCCACCCTCGGGCACGCCGCCTACGCGACCCTGCGCGACGCCTACCAGGAGAACGCCGCGGGTCTGATCGTCGGCGGCGCGGACGCGCTGATCATCGAGACCTGCCAGGACCTGCTCCAGGTCAAGGCGGCAGTGGTCGGGTCGAAGCGGGCGATGGCCGAGCTGGGCCAGTCGGTGCCGATCATCTGTCACGTGGCGGTGGAGACCACCGGCACCATGCTGGTCGGCAGCGAGATTGGTGCGGCCCTCGCCGCGATCGAGCCGCTCGGCGTGGACCTGATCGGGCTCAACTGCTCGACCGGCCCGGCTGAAATGAGCGAGCACCTGCGGTACCTGTCGCAGCACTCCCGCATCCCGCTGTCGGTGATGCCGAACGCCGGCCTGCCGGTGCTGACCGCCGACGGGGCGTATTTCCCGCTGACTCCCGTGGAGCTGGGCGAGGCCCTGGAACGGTTCATCACCGAGTACGGCGTGGGGCTGGTCGGCGGGTGCTGCGGCACCACCCCGGAGCACATCCGGGTGCTGTCCGAGCGGCTGCACGGCGTCACCGCCCCGGCCCGCGAGCCCCGGCACGAGGCGGGCGTCTCCTCGGTCTACCACCCGGTGCCGTTCGCCCAGGACGCGTCGGTGCTGATGGTGGGGGAGCGGACCAACGCCAACGGCTCGAAGGCATTCCGGGACGCGATGCTCGCCGGCGACTGGCGGGCCTGTGTGGAGATCGCCCGCAGTCAGGCGCGCGACGGCTCGCACCTGCTCGACCTGTGCGTGGACTACGTCGGCCGCGACGGCACGCAGGACATGCGTGAGCTGGCCGGCCGCTTCGCCACCGCGTCCACCCTGCCGATCATGTTGGACTCCACGGAGCCGAACGTGGTGGAGGCCGGCTTGGAGATGCTCGGCGGCCGCTGTGTGGTCAACTCGGTGAACTTCGAGGACGGCGACGGCCCCGAATCCCGCTACGCGCGGGTGATGCCGATCGTCCGTGAGCACGGCGCGGCCGTGGTGGCGCTGCTCATCGACGAGGAGGGCCAGGCTCGTACCCAGGAGTGGAAGGTCCGGGTCGCGGCGCGGCTGATCGACGACCTGACCGGCCGGTGGGGCGTGGACCGCTCCGACATCCTCATCGACGCGCTGACCTTCCCGATCGCCACCGGCCAGGAGGAGACCCGCCGCGACGGCATCGAGACGATCGAGGCGATCCGGGAGATCTCCCGCCGCTACCCCGGTGTGAACTTCACACTGGGCATCTCGAACATCTCGTTCGGGCTCAACCCGGCGGCCCGGCAGGTGCTCAACTCGGTGTTCCTGCACGAGTGTGTGGAGGCCGGCCTGACCTCGGCGATCGTGCACGCCAGCAAGATCCTGCCGATGTCGAAGATCCCCGACGAGCAGCGCGAAGTCGCCCTGGACCTCGTGTACGACCGGCGTCGCGAGGGGTACGACCCGGTGCAGCGTTTCCTGGAGCTCTTCGAGGGCGTCGACGTGACCAGCGCCCGGGCCACCCGCGCCCAGGAGTTGGCGGCGCTGCCGCTGGACGAGCGGCTCAAGCGGCGGATCATCGACGGTGAGCGCAACGGCCTGGAGGCCGACCTGGACGAGGCGATGGCCGGCGGCCGGTCCCCGTTGTCAATCATCAACGACATCCTGCTGGACGGCATGAAGGTGGTCGGCGAGCTGTTCGGCTCCGGCCAGATGCAGCTGCCGTTCGTGCTCCAGTCCGCCGAGGTGATGAAGACCGCGGTGGCCTACCTGGAACCACACATGGAGACCATCGAGGACGGCGGCAAGGGCCGCATCGTGCTCGCCACAGTGCGCGGCGACGTGCACGACATCGGCAAGAACCTGGTCGACATCATCCTGTCCAACAACGGCTACGAGGTGGTGAACATCGGCATCAAGCAGCCGATCAGCGCCATCCTGGACGCCGCCGAGCAGCACCGCGCCGACGCGATCGGCATGTCCGGGCTGCTGGTCAAGAGCACTGTCATCATGAAGGAGAACCTGGCCGAGATGGCCACGCGCGGGGTCGCGGAGCGCTGGCCGGTCCTGCTGGGTGGGGCGGCGCTGACCCGCGCGTACGTCGAGGACGACCTGCGGTCGACGTTCCCCGGGCAGGTGCACTACGCGCGGGACGCGTTCGAGGGTCTGTCCCTGATGGACCGGGTGATGACCGCCAAGCGTGGCGGCGCCCCGGTCGTCGACCCGGAGCGGGAGGCGGCTCTCGCGGCCCGGCGGGCGCGCCGGGAACGGCAGCGCTCGATGGTCACCACGTCGCTGCCGGAGTTGCACGACTCGTCGGTCCGCTCCGACGTGGCCGCCGACGTGGCGGTGCCCGCCCCGCCGTTCTTCGGCACCCGGGTCGTCAAGGGCGTGCCGATGGCCGACTACGCTGCGCTGCTCGACGAGCGGGCCACCTTCTCCGGGCAGTGGGGGCTACGCGGTGCCCGGGGCGGCGGCGGACCCTCCTACGAGGAGCTTGTCGAAACCGAGGGTCGGCCGCGGCTGCGGTACTGGCTGGACCGGCTGATCGCCGACCAGGTCCTCGAGGCAGCAGTGGTGTACGGCTACTTCCCCGCGTACTCCGAAGGCAATGACCTGGTGGTGCTCGACGAGAACGGGCACGCGGAGCGCGCCCGGTTCTCCTTCCCTCGGCAGCGGCAGGAGCGGCGGCTCTGCCTGGCGGACTTCTTCCGGCCCCAGGGCGACCAGCTCGATGTGGTCGCGTTGCAACTGGTCACCGTCGGCCAGCCGGTCAGCGAGTACGCGGCGAAGCTGTTCGCCCGCAACGAGTACCGCGACTATCTGGAGGTGCACGGGCTCTCCGTGCAGCTCACCGAGGCGCTCGCCGAATACTGGCACCAGCGCATCCGCGCCGAGATGACCCTGCCCGACGGTCGCCCGCTGGGGCACGACGACCCGGCGGACCTGGCCGGCATCCTGCACAACGACTACCGGGGCTGCCGGTACGCGTTCGGCTACCCGGCCTGCCCCGACCTGGAGGACCGGGCGAAGATCATGGATCTGCTCGGCGCGGACCGGATCGGGGTCGAGTTGTCCGAGGAGTTTCAGCTGATGCCGGAGCAGGCCACCGACGCGATAGTGGTCCACCACCCGGAGGCCAACTACTTCAACGCCAAGTGACGGGTGCAGGTGCACTGACCTGCACCTGAGGTCGTGGACTCGAAAAGCGGTTGCGTCTCCGGCCCCCGTTGTTGCAGCCTACGACCATGATCAACTTGGCTCGACTGCTTGCGGCCTACGACGAACAGCTTCGGACTGACGCCGAGACGCCGAGCGCGGTCTCAGTCACCCGACTCGGGCCACTGCGTCTCGTGACCTTCGCGGGCGGTCGCGGTTTCGTCACCTACCGCGATCTCGGCGGGGCGGACGCCGATACGGTTCGTCGGCTCGTCCCAGAGGCGCTCGCTCACTACCAGGCAGACTCCGAGATCGGGCGGGTCAAGTGGAAGACGCGTGGGCACGACCATGCGCCGGGGTTGCACGAGGCGTTGCTGGTGAATGGGTTCACCGCGGATGAGCCTGAGTCGATCATGATTGGCGAGGCGCGGCTACTAGCCGTTGACGTTCCGCTGTCCGAAGGCGTGACACTGCGTCGGGTCAGCGAGGAGGCGGACGTCCGTGCGATGAGTGCGATGCAGGACGAAGCCTTTGAGAACCCGGTTAGCGATGACATGGCGAACGCCCTCCTGCGCCGCCTGGCCCGCGATGACGGGATGGAGTTGTGGGTTGCCGAGGCGGAGGGACGGATCATCAGTGCCGGTCGGCTGGAGCCGGTGCGTGGGACCGACTTCGCCGGGATCTGGGGCGGCGCGACCCGCGCGGAGTGGCGCGGCCGTGGGATCTACCGCGCGTTGACCGCGGCGCGGGCCCGCTCAGCACTCCGCATGGGCAAGACACTCATCAACAGCGACTCGACCGAGTACTCACGCCCGATCCTTGAACGCTACGGTCTGATCAAGGTGTCGACGACGACGCCCTACCACTGGCAGCGGTGAGCGCCCTTCCCGCGGCCCCGTCCGGATCCAAGCACAAGACCCCGGCCGGATCATCGGCAGGAGCGGATGAGCCAGCATCTCCGGCCGCCCCGCGACAGCGGATAGCCATCGAGCCAGGGCATCGTGTCACTGTAGTTGGTAAGACCTTGCGGGGTCGCTGTCGTGGCGGAGGCGAGAGAAGACTGCGTGATGGGTGTCGAGCCTGTACTGAAGGCCGCCCTGCGCCAGCTTCGCACCGTGCGGTCGCAGCGCCCGGCTGATTCTGCTGATCCCTTCGAATTTGCCGTGTGGCGCGAAGCGATGGCTGGGGTCCTGGATGAACTGGCCCACGTCATGCCCTTCCCGCAAGACCGAGCCCTTGCTTGCATGGAAGCAGAGGCTGCCCGTGCTGAGGCGGCAGTGCTGCGTGCGGCGGCCAGAACGTGGCATCACAGTTGATCTAGGCATTGGACGAGGCCTTGCGAGGTCGGTGATAGCTGCCCTGCGTAGTCCCCGATGATTGACAGCAACGGCGATAGCAACCGGAGTGTCACCCAAGAGCGGCTCAAGCTTGGGCTATCGCTCAAAGACCGCGGTATCGGGATCCGAGGCTAAAGACATGGCGGACTGGGCGGACTGGAGCGAGGACGAGTATGTGCAGTACCTGCACGACGAGCGCCGACGCTTCGCGTGGGTGATGCAGCGTTACGGGGGTCTCAGCGCAACCCAGGCCGAGACGGCGGCCGTGCAGCACTACCCCTTCGAGGCCAGCGATGCCCCGTACCGAGGACTCGTCTTCCATGACGAAGCATGGCACTGGGCGATGCTGAAGATCTACGGGGAGAGGTACTGGATCCAGCACCCGGAACTTGCTGAAACGCGGGCTGAGTACAGGGCGCTTGACTGAACCTTTACCGCACAAACCCCCGTCGGCCCCTGGCTGGGCGGCACTTCGGTCGAGCAGCCATCGGAGCAGCCAAGCCGCCGAACAGCAGCGGACGCTGGCAACCTGAGGCGCAGGTCGACGAGGACCAAGAGCGCGACGATCAGCAGGCCGCAACCGACTGTGAGACCGCTCTAGCAGCTCAGTCGCACGATCTGCCGCAATCAGCGTCTTAAAGCGTTGTGGATCGGGTTTCCGGAGGGTGATAGAACGGGGCGTGGAGATTGGCCAGCTCAGCCAGGCGTTGGATGACATCTTCGACGGTGCGGTCGTGCACCACGGCTACACCGACTACATTCGCGATTACGAGATCGTCGTTTACGTCACCGCAGATCCGCGTACCGGCATCCCACCTGCCCACCTCCGCTACCTCTTCACGTACTGCGTCGCAGCTGAAGTGCAGACGGCGGTGAGTCCCGATACCTGGCGTCGCTCGCTCGACGATCGACTGACCGACCGGGAGATCGGCCCGGACCTGGACGGCTTCGTGTGGGCAGTGCGCTGGCAGCCGCTCTACCCAGGTGCCAAGGTGGTGGCGGACTCCGAGCGTGCGCGGTCGTGGGCTGACAAGATCGGCATTCCCTTTCACGAGGTGCACTTGAAGATGAACGCTCACGCCATCACTCTCGTCTTCAGCGACCTTGAGGTGACGGAGGTGGGGGAGGGCTACGCGCCCTTCACGGTCACCGAAGACGACTGACGCAAGGATCTCGCAGCTAGCGGACCTCCCCACCAGCTCACTGAAGGGTGCCGGGTCCGGTGGGGTCTACTCAGGGCACCGGTCGCGTGCCACGCGTGCGGTCTCCCCGCGCCGCCTCTTACTCCCACCGGTTCGGCACACTCCACGGCACGCTGGTCCACAGACCGTCCCCGACCCGTCCCCGACCAGCGGTACGGCTGGTCGGCAGGCGTACCAAACGGTCCGTCAAAGTGGGCACAGGCCTCCTTCCGCACTGATCATGCGAGGATGTTTGGCCATGAGCCCCGACGCGTGGAGCTTGCTCGACGGCAGAGCCGAACGAGCGAAGAGCTCATGGTCGGAAACCACGTCGTTACTGCCCGTGGGGGCGCGAGTCCGAGCGCGCGTGCTCGCGACAATGCCGTTCGGCGTCTTCGCCGAGATCGACGGTCAGCCCGGTGCGCTCGCCCTGATCGAGATAACCACGCTTCCGCGCGGCAGCGAGCCCCCACCTGTCGGCGTTTACCTCGATGCGGTTGTCATCGACCACGTTGCCCACAACTGGCAGGTGAGGCTTCGGCCAGCCGGATCTCGAACCCAGGGCTTATGTGACTAGCCGGGTGGCGACTGGGTTGCACGAGGCCGGACACTCCTGCCACGCCATTCGGCCGAGCCCGGCCAGGTGAGAAGCTGAATGGATGCGACAGGTCACCGTGCTCGGCAGTTCTGGTGCCTTTCCCGAGCCAGGCCGCGCCTGTAGCGGATTCGCGGTGGACTGGGACGGCTACCGCCTGGTGCTCGACCTGGGCTACGCCACGCTGCCGCGGTTGCTCAAGCAGTGGCCTGATGGTGCGGTGGACGCCGTCGTCATCACCCATGAGCACCCGGATCACTGCGTCGACCTGCACGGTCTGTTCAGGATGCGGTTCTACGGTCAGCCGGGCGGACCACGGCTGCCGTTGTACTGCCCGCCCGGCGTGCTCGACCGGCTCGGCGGCTTGGAGCCCGATGTCGACCTGCACGCGGTTTTCGATGTGCACCCACTACCCGGCAGCTACCGGGTCGGGCCGTTCGACCTCACCGGGCTGTCTCTGCCGCACTTCGTGCCCAACGCCGGCATCCGGATTCAGGCAGACGGGATTGCCGTGGCCTACTCCGGGGACACGGGGCCGACTCCCGCGTTGGCCGAGTTGGGCCGTGGCGCCGACCTGTTCATCGTCGAGGCGACGGACTACGACGGCGAGTCCAGCCGTCCCACCCGTAACCTGTTGACCTCCACCGAGGCCGGTCTGTGGGCTCACCGCGCGGGTGCCCGCCGCCTGATGCTCACCCATTTTTGGCCCGGCAACGACCGGGCGGCCGCGGTGGCCGCCGCTCAGGTGGAGTTCGGCGGTGCGGTGCTGGCGGCTGACGAAGGGCTCACCCTGATCCTCGGGACGCCGGACAGCTGAACGCCCCTCGCTTAAGGCTCGCCGACGGCTAGCGGGGCCGCCACGCGAAGCTCTAGATGTCGAGAACGGCCGGGTGGCTCCGTCTTCGAGGGGAGGATGCGGTCACTGTGACCGCACCAGAGCAGGGAGATCCAGCATGGCGATCCAGCGGATGGACAACGTCCTCATCGTTGTCGAGGACCTCGACGCGGTCATCGCGTTCTTCGTCGAACTCGGTATGGAGTTGGAGGGGCGAGGGCCGGTCGAGGGGCGGTGGGTGGAGCGTGTCATCGGGATCGACGACGTCCGGCAGGAGGTCGCGATGCTGCGGACCCCGGATGGCCACGGCAAGGTCGAGCTGGCGATGTTCCACCGACCGGCGGCGATCAGTGCGGACCCGAAGGACGCGCCGGCGAACACGCTGGGCATTCGACGAATCATGTTCGCCGTCGACGACATCGAGGACGTGATCACCCGGCTGCGAGGCCACGGCGCCGAACTCGTCGGGGAGTTGGAGCGGTACGAGGACGTCTACCGGCTCTGCTACGTCCGCGGACCCGAGGGCATCATCGTCGGCCTGGCCGAACAGCTCCGCTGACGGCCGCCGCAGCCCGATCCACCCGCAACTTCAGGGATGTAGGGGCCTCGCGGGTGGCGGAGACCACTACATCCCTGAAGTAGTGCGGATCTTGGAGCACCCCAGCCGCCAGCAGGAGCAGAAGGGCTCAGGAGATCAGGGTGCCGCCGTCCACGGTCACCACCGTGCCGGTGGCGTAGGTCGCCCGCAGGAGGTAGACGAACGCCTCGGCGACCTCCTCGGGCTCGCCCACCCGGCCGAGCGGAAGCGACTCGCTGAGCTGCGCGTACATCTGCTCTCGGGTTTCGGTCGGCAGTGAGTCCCAGAGCGGTGAGCGGATCACGCCGGCCGAGACGGCGTTGACCCGGATCGGCGCGAGTTCGACGGCGAGCGCGCGGACCAGCGCGTCGATCGCCCCGGTGATGCTGGCCGCGACGGACCAGCCGGCGCTGGGCCGGTGGTTGGCGGTGCCGGTGGTGAGGGTGACCGACCCACCGGGGCGCAGGTGCGGCAGTGCCGCGTTGACCGCCGACAGGGAGCCGAAGTAGCGCAGGTCGAAGGCGGCCCGGGCGGCGGCGAGGTCGAGGGCGTCGACGGACATCAGCGCGAGGGGTTCGCCGGCGGTGTAGACGAGGTGGTCGAACGACCCGAGATCGTGGAACAGCCGGGACACGGCGTCGGGGTCGGTGAGGTTGGCGACGTACCCCTGGGTCGTGGTCGGCAGGGTCGTGAGGGCGCGGTCCACGCTGCGCTGGTTGCTGGAGGCGACCACGACCTGGGCGCCCTCACGGGCGGCGCGGGCGGCGGTGGCGAGGCCGATCCCCGAGGTTCCGCCGAGTACGACGACGCGCTGGTCGATGAGGGTCATGATCGTGTCCTTCCGGATGGTGTGGTGGGAACGGTTACCACCGTGCTCCGCCGGGAACGCCCGCGTCCAAGACCTCTTTCACCTCCTGTGATGCCCGTTGAACATCACCCCAGGCATACCCGGCGGGTATCGTGGAACCGCCCGGAGCGGAAACCGGACGGGGGCAGGATGGACGTCGATCTGCGCAAGCTCCGCTACTTCGTGGCGGTCGCGGAGGAGCTGCACTTCGGTCGGGCCGCCGCGCGGTTGCACATCGCCCAGCCGGTCCTGTCGCGCCAGATCCGGGCCTTCGAGCACGAACTGCGCGCCGAGCTCTTCATCCGGGACCGCCGCTCCACCGTGCTGACCGACGCCGGCCGCCAACTGTTGACCGACGCCCGTCCGCTGCTCGCCTCGGCCGAGGCCCTACGGCGGCGGGTGCAACGGGCCGCGCACGGCAGGCCGACGTTCACCATCGCGTTCATGCCCGGCGTACTCGTCACCGCCGAGGCCCGCGTCATCGGCCAGCGGCACCCCGACCTGGCCGTCAACGTCGTCCGTACGTCCTGGAACGACCAGGCCGAGATCGTCCGCGCGGGGCGCGCGGACGTCAGCTACGTGCGGCTCCCGGTCGACCAGCGTGGCCTGCGCCTGCGCCCACTGTTCACCGAACCCCGCGTCGTCGTCCTGCCCACCGATCACCGCCTGGCCGGCAAGGAGTCGGTCGACCTCGCCGAGTTGTTCGAGGAACGGCTCTTGCAGGACCCGGACGCGGTGCCGGAGTGGCGGGACCTGCCGAACCGCCCGACGGAGCCCGACCCCCGCCCTCGCCCCGAGCTGAACTCCGTGGAGGAGAAGCTGGAGCATGTCGCCGCGTACGCCGGGATGGTGATCCTGCCGCTGTCGACGGCGACGTTCTACACGAGACCCGACGTCAGCCACGTGCCCGTCGCCGACCTCGGCCACAACCAGGTGTGCCTGGCCTGGGCCGAGGACAACCGCTCACCTCTGGTGCACGAGTTCGTCGAGATCGCCGCCCGGCAGGCCCCACAACCCGACGATCGACGCCAAGGGGGGTCAGGCGGCGCCGATCGGGAAGGTTTCGCGTAGGGCCGGGTCGAGCGGTCGACCGCTCGTCGGTTCGATGAACAGGTCGGTGAGCAGGAGGTCGGCGAGGTAGCTGGGGTTCACCCCCGACTCCTTGCGGCCGAGGGCCTGCGCCGCGCCGCCGAGTCGCAGCGCGGCGCGCGCCGCGCCGGCCGGCAGGCGGCTGACCCGGCGGGGTCGGCCCACCGCGTCGGCGATGCGCCCGATCATGTCGGTCCAGGTGAGGTTCTCGTCGGCGACCGGAAGGTCCGCGCCGCTGGCCTGCTCCAGGGCGTCGACCGCGACCTCGGCCACGCTGCGGGCGGAGGCCGCGGCGCTTCCGCCGGTCGGGGCGACCAGCGGGGTACGCGAGCGGGCCCACCGGTCCAGCGGACCGGCCCAGTTGGGCAGTCGGTCGCCGGCCCGTCCGAAGACGAAGGGCAGTTCGAGTACGGCGATCGGCAGGCCCTCGCCGGCGGCTGCCCGCCCCTCCCGGGCCTGCTCCAGACGGCACCGGATGTACGTGTGCCGTTCGGCGAGGCGCCACTGCGGGTGGAGCCGGTCGAAGTAGGTGTAGTAGGAGCCCATCACGACGCCCCGGGTGAGACCTTCGAGGCGGGCGGCGGTGAACAGGCGTACCACCGGGTCGACGTTGTCACGGCGGAACTCGGGGTAGATCGGCTTGGGCAGCGGCCGTTGCTCCTCGGTGCGGGTGGCGTACACGACGCCGTCGTGACCGGCGAGCAACGGCCGCAGTTCCTCGATCGAGGCGGACCCGACATCGAGCAGATGGTCGACACCCGGCTGGGCCGTACGCGCCACAGTGGTCGCGGCATGGCCACGCTCCCGAAGAACGTCCACGACGTGAGCGCCGATCAGGCCACTGCCACCCACCACAAGAATTCTCACAGTGCATCGTCCACTCTGGAACCCGCCCTTTGTCAAGACGCTGCGGCTGCGGCAACGGCGCGGTTCGGACCAGAATGGCACCCGGAGGTGATCGACCATGGTCGACCAGGAGAGCGTGCCCAAGCTGTTCTGCCGGAGGCGACGTGGCCAACGAACACCGTGCCCCAGCTGCTGCACCTGGACCTGACCGTGGAGTCCGTCGAGGAGTTGCTGGTCCAGCATGAGCGCGTGCTGCGCCTCGGCGGCCGGCAGTTGTACGACCGCATCGACGACCCGGACGAGCCTCTCCGGGTGTACGCCGACCTGGCCGGGCACCCCTTCTGCGTCTTCGTCGGCTGAGCGGGTTGCCGCCACCTCACCGCAGCGCAGGTTGACAACGGGCGAGGATGGCGTCCGCAACCCCGACATTGGCATAGGTTCGAGGTACGGATCGCCATCGCTGTGAAACGGGGTTGAGGATGCCGGAGCCGCGCGCCTTCTGGCTGGACGAGCAGTTCGACCGCGAGCACGGCACCGACGGGCGCGGCCGGTACGAGGCCGAGGTGTTTCGTCGGATCGACGAGTTCGCCGACACCTGGGGTGACTTCGCGCCCGTGGCGTTCGCGGTGACCGCCTGGCGGCTGGCCACCGAGCTGTCGCCGGGCTTCGTCCGCTGGCACCGGCGGATCATCTCGGCGACCTGCGCGCGCAGCCCGTGGGACGGCAGCCTGGTCTGCGCGGTGGCAGTGGCGTCCCGCTGGCCGGCCGAGCTGACCTGGACCAAGCAGTGGCAGCGCGACCGTGGTTGGCAGAACTGGCCCCAGATGTTCGGCCAGTTCACCACGCCCACCGAGCAGGACCAGACGCGCCGCCCGCATCTGCGCGCGTTGCTCCAGGTGGAGGCGCCGGTGCCGCTCGACGACCTGCCGCCGACGCCCGAGGGTCCGGACGACGAGGTCGCCGTGGCGGCGCGCCGGGCCGTGGCGGTGCTGGCCCGGGAGCTCAACGACCTTCTCGCGCCGATGATCGGGCAGCTCGATGCCGGGGTGCCGGCGGACTCCTGAGAAGCCCGCCGGCCGGTAGGGTCGTCGACGTGGATCTGGACGACATCGCCGCCCGGCTCGGGGTGCCCGTCGAGGAGGTCGACCGCCTGCACCGGCTCGCCGGTGACAAGCCGTCAGCCCCGTTGCCCGCCAAGGCCGACGCGCCCGCGATCCTCGACCGGCTCGCCGTGCCGCCGGACGACGCCGCCGAGGTCATGGCGGGCTGGCCCGACCCGGACTCTCCGTTCTGGACCCCGGAGCTGCGCTGGCTGCTCGACCGCTCGATCGCCCTGGTCCGCGCCGACCTCGCGGGCTACGAGTGGCTCTCGCCCGGCCCGGAGTTGCCGCGAGAGCGCGGGCCCGCGTGGCGGCACCTCTACGTGTACGCGTACCTGGCCCTGGTCGACGTGGTGCGCGGGTACCACAGCGACCACGGCGTCCCCGAGGCCGTAACCTGGGTGACCCTGGCCGACCTGGGCCGCAACCTCGCCGTCGACCGACGGATGCGCGGCGAGGGCTGGCCGATCATGCAGAGCTGGCTGACGCTGCACTGGCGCGGCAGCGTCTACGAGCTGGGCCGGCTACAGCACCAGCGTGGCGACGGCGCCATCGGCCTGCACGTCCCCGATTCGGGGCCGTTGACCCCGGAGGCGGTAGCGGCGTCCCTCGACGAGGCCCGCGCGTTCTTCCCCCGACATTTCCCCGACGAGCGCTACACCGCGTTCTCCTGCGCCTCGTGGCTGCTCGACCCGCAGCTGCGGGAGTACCTTCCCGAGGACTCCAACATCGCGCGGTTCCAGCGCCGGTTCGAGCTGGAGCCCTACGACGAGTCGGCGGGGCCGGACGCCGACATCGAGGTGCTGCGCTTCGGGTTCCGGACCCTGACCACGCCGCTCGACGAGCTGCCGCGCCGCACCGCGCTCCAGCGCGCGATCATCGACCACCTGCGGGCCGGCGGCCACTGGCACTGGCGCCACGGCCGCTTCCCGATCTAGGCACGCGCGTCCCACCACGCGGTGTTGGCGGCGGCGCGGGCCGCTGGTTCGATGACTTCCCACACCTCCGCGATGAAGCCGTCGGCGATCCGCAGGACGTCGACCACCACGATTTCCGGCCCCGCACCGGGAAGCCGGCGCCGCGAGTGCACCACGACGTGGTCACCGTCGGCCAGCAGGTGCAGGATGTCGACCCGCATGCCGGCGGTCGGGCCCAGCGCGGCGCGGACCGCGGCGAGCCACTGCGCCCTGGTCGAGGTCGTCGAATCCGACCGGTGATGGGTGAAGTCCTCGCTCAGGTACGAGGCGAGCGTCTCGACGTCGCCGGTGTCGACCAGCCCCGCCAACGCACGTCCGACGATGCTCTTGTTCTCGGTGGTCATAGCTGCAAGTGTTTCCCCGGCCCGGGTGCCTGTCGATGACATCGCACTTCATGGCGTTCCGGGCGACGATGAGTAGGCTCATGATCGTGTATGCGGTCGGGGAACTCCTGCGGCAGTGGCGTAAGCGCCGAGGGCTCAGCCAACTCGACCTGGCGATCGCCGCGGACGTCTCGGCTCGGCACGTCAGCCTGGTCGAGACCGGCAGGTCCACGCCGAGCGCCGACATGATCCTCCGGCTCGCCGACCAGCTCCACGTGCCGCTGCGTGATCGCAACCAGCTGTTGCTCGCCGCCGGCTTCGCGCCCCGGTACGCGCAGCGCCCGCTCGACGACGTCGCCCTGTCGGGTGCCCTCGACGCGGTCCGCAGGGTGCTCCAGGCGCACGAGCCGTATCCGGCGCTGGTCTTCGACCGCCGGTGGAACATCGTGCTGACCAACCGCGCGGTCGACCCGTTCTTCGCGTACGCGGCGCCCGAGCTGTTGCGGCCGCCGGTGAACCTGGTTCGGCTGGGCCTGCACCCGCGCGGGCTCGCCCCCCTGGTCGTCAACCTGGCGGACGTGCGGGCGGTGTTCCGCAGTCGGATCTCGCGCCAGCTCGCCGCAGCCCCCGACGCGGAACTCGCGGCGCTCTACGAAGAGCTGCTGAATCCGCTGCCCGAGGAGCCGCCGGCCGAACGGGTCGACGCCGACGTGGTGATCCCGATGATCCTGCGGATCGGTGGACGCGAGCTGCGGCTGTTCTCGACCATCACCACGTTCGGCACCCCGATGGACATCAGCATCGAGGAGATCGCTGTGGAGTCCTACTACCCGGCGGACCAGCAGAGCGCCGCCTACTTCACACGGTAGGGCCCGGCCTGGTCACCGCCGAGGCCGGGCCCACCACGTGCGCGTCAGCCGGTGGTCAGGACGAACCTCTCCCAGGACCCGACCGACGTCCGGTTGGCGATCAGTGATCCGGCCCCGGCGTTCTCGGCGGCCACGATCTGGTTGTTGGCCAGAGCCCGCAGACCGACTGTCCCGTCGGAGTTGTTGATGATCTGGAACGTCTCCCACGGTCCGATCGTGGTGCGGTTCGCGATCAACGGGTTGGCGCCGGCGTTGTCGGCGCAGACGTACAGCCCGTTGGCGCGGGACCGCAGGGCGATGTTGCCGTTGCCGGCGTCCACCCGGTCGAACTGCTCGGTCGTGCCGACGCTGGCCTTGTTGGCGATCAGCGCGGTGCTGCCGACCGCTGACACGTACTGGTTGTTGACCTGCGCCCGCAGGGTGGTCACCGGGGTGCCGCTGCTGGTGCCGGTGGTGAAGGTGAACGCGTCGACGTCGAACAGGTTGCCCGAGCCGCCCTTGAAGACCAGGTACAGCGTGGTCGTCGAGGCGGGCGGGTTGCTGATGGCGGTGGAGACGTCGACGAAGGTCTCCCAGTCACCGGTCACCGGCACCGTGGCGGTTCCCAGCAGGGTGCCGGTGGCGGACCCGGCGCGTACCTCGATGGTGCCGCCGGCGCCGGCCGAGGAGACCCGCGCGGTGAACCGGTTCGCGTTGGAGAGGTTGTACGGCTGGTAGGAGATCCAGTCGTTGTTCTCGATGAACCCGGCCGTGCGACCGCCCTCGGCGTTGGTGTGGTCGGTGGCCTGGACACCGGACTGGGCGCTGAAATGCTCACCCTGGCGGTGTTTCGGTTGCAGCGTCTTGATGCTGTGCGTGGTGAGCCCACCGTTGTCGGTGTACGCGGCGTCGAAGACCCCGTAGATGTTGGCCGCCGCGTCGTGCTCACCGTCGGTCGGGACGGTGATCGTGCCGCTGCACCCGGTCTTCGAGGTGATCTGGTGGGCGTGACTGTCGTGGCCCAGCGCGTACGTCAGGCTCACCTTGGAGCAGTCGATCGTGCCGTCCTGCGGGTCGCTCACCGAGATCTGGTACGGCACCGTGTCACCGAAGGTGAACAGCTGTCCGTCGGTGGGCGAGGTGAGCGACACCGTCGGTGCGGTGTTGCCCACGGTGACGATCAGGCTCGCCGTGCCGGACAGGCCGGTCGGGTCGGTGACCTTCAAAGTGGGGCTGTAGCTGCCGTTCGTGGTGTACGTCTTGGTGGGGTTGGCCGCCGTCGACGTGGTGCCGTCGCCGAAGGTCCACAGGTAGCTGAGCGCGCCGCCCTCGGGGTCGGAGCTGCCGGCCGACGAGAAGTTGACGGTCAACGGGTTGGCCCCCGACGTGGGGTTCGCCGAGGCGACCGCGATCGGGCTGCGGTTGCCGCCGCCGATGTACTCGATCCGGAAGAGCGCCTGGTTGTTCGAGCCGGTGCCGTAGTCCAGCACGTACAGGGCGCCGTCCGGGCCGAAGGCCATGTCCATGACCTGGGTGCCGGTCCACGGGAAGTTGGAGATCTCCCCGCGCGAGCCGTCCGAGTTGACAGCGATGGCCTTGATCCAGCGGCGTCCGTACTCACCGGCGAAGAACTGACCGTTCAGCGAGGACGGGAACTTGATGCTGGAGTTGAGCGAGGCGTCGTACCGGTAGACCGGCCCGCCCATCGGGGACTCCGAGCCGCTGCCGAACTCCGACGGCGAGCCGGAGTCGCCCGCGTACTTGATCCAGGCCGGCTTCGCCGCGGGCAACGTGCCGAGCCCGCTGTTGCGGAACGAGTTGTTGGTCGGCCCGCCGGTGCAGTTGTACTTGGACTGCGACGGCCCGGACGGGAAGGTGTATTCATTGTATGTTTCCGTGCTGGTGTTGCTGCCGGTGCAGTACGGCCAGCCGTAGTTGCCGGGTGCCGCGATGCGGTTGAACTCGACCTGACCGGAGGGGCCACGGCTCGAGTTCGTGGACCCGGAGTCGGGGCCGTAGTCGCCGAGGTAGACGACACCGGTCGCCTTGTCGACGCTCATCCGGAACGGGTTGCGCAGGCCCATGGCGTAGATCTCCGGGCGGGTGCCCGACGTGCCGGGCGCGAACAGGTTGCCCGACGGGATCGTGTACGTGCCGTCCGCCTGCGGCTTGATCCGCAACACCTTGCCCCGCAGGTCGTTCGTGTTGCCCGCCGAGCGCTGGGCGTCGAACTGCGGGTTGCGGTTGGTCCGTTCGTCAAGTGGCGCGTAGCCGGACGACTCGAACGGGTTGGTGTCGTCGCCGGTGGTCAGGTACAGGTTGCCGGCGGCGTCGAAGTCCAGGTCACCGCCGACGTGACAGCACTGCCCACGGTCGTTGGCGACCTGGAGCACGATCTTCTCGGTACCCAGGTTGAGCGTGTCGTCGCTGTTGAGGGTGAACCGCGACAACCGCAGGTGCCCCTTCCACCGGTCCCAGTCCGACTGAGAGCCGGTGGTCGGGGCGTCCCCGGACGGGGTGCTCAGCGTGGGGGAGTAGTACAGGTAGATCCACCGGTTGCTGGCGAAGTTGGGGTCGACGGCGACGCCCTGCAACCCCTCCTCGTCGTGGGTGTAGACCGACAGGGTGCCGGAAACCTTCGTGTTGCCGGCCACGTCGGTCACCCGCAGGACGCCGTTGCGGGCGGTGTGCAGCACCGAGCGGTTGGGCAGGACAGCCAGGGACATGGCCTCACCGAGCTCGCCCGAGCCGGTGGCGAGCTTGACCTGCTGATAGTCCGAGGCGGGGATGACCGCCGCCTGCGCGGTGGACGGTGCGGCCACAGCCAGGGCCACGCTCGCGACGGTGGTGACCGCCGCAAGGAGGGCCCGGGGCCAGCGCCGGGGGTACGAGAGCATGATCGTCCTTTCTCGACGACCTGTGGACGGGCGCGCGGGGGCGCGCCACGACCAGGTGGGGGTGGTGGAGAACGAGCGGGGGGACCAGGTCAGTTGGTGGTGACCAGGTCGAACTTCTCCCACTGACCGATGGAGGTCCGGTTGGCGATCAGCGGTGAAGCGCCCCCGTTGTCGGCGGCGACGTAGCGGTTGTTCACAGTGGCCCGCAGGCTCACCGTGCCGTCGGAGTTGCGGACCAGCTGGAACGTCTCCCAGGCGCCGGCGGTGGCCCGGTTGGCGATCAGCGCGGCGGCCCCGGCGTTCTCGGCCGCGACGAACTGCCCGTTGCTCTTGGCGCGCACCGCCACGTTGCCGTTGGCGAGGTTGACCAGGTCAAACCGCTCGCTGGTGCCGACGGAGGTCTTGTTGGCGATCAGCGCGGTGGTGGCGTTGGGCGCGCTGACGTACTGGTTGTTGGCGCGCGCCCGCAGGGTGGAACCGCTGGCGGTGGGCGGCGGGGTCGTCGTGCGCGGCGAGCAGTCGGCAGTCACGGAGCCCGCAGCGACCTGGAGGCCGCCGAGCAGCATCCGGGTGAAGTTCGGGTCGGTGTACGACGCCTCGGTGTGCCCGAGGCCCGTGTACCAGGCACGCCCGCCGCCGTACGCCTTGCACCAGGTGATCGGGTGGTCGCCGCTCATGTTGCCGCCGCTGTAGGACGACTCGTCGAGGCTGGCCAGCACCCGCGCGCTGGACCGGGGGTTGGTGCGGTAGTTGTACCACTCGTCGGAGCGGACCCAGGTGGTGCCGAGGTGGGCGGTCGACGGGTTGGTCTGGTCCTCGATCTTCACGGTCGCCGTCTGGATCGCCGGGTGCGAGTCGAACCACGCTCCGACCAGCGAGCCGTACCACGGCCAGCTGTACTCGGTGTCGGCCGCGGCGTGCACGCCGACGTAGCCACCACCGGCGGCGATGTACGACTCGAACGCGGTCTGCTGGCTGGCGTTGAGGACGTCGCCGGTCGTCGACATGAAGACCACCGCCTGGTACTGGGCCAGGTTGGAGGTGGTGAACTGGGTGGCGTCCTCGGTCGAGGTCACTGTGAAGCCGTTGGCGGAGCCGAGCTGCTGGATCGCGGCGATCCCGTTGGGGATGGACGAGTGCCGGAAGCCGGCGGTCTTACTGAACACCAGGACCTTGGTCAGGGGTGCCGCCGAGGCGGGGGTCGGCAGGGTGACCAGGCCGGCCAGCATGACGGCCAGGCCGGTGACGAGTGCCAACAGGCGGGGACGGGAACGCATGGTCTTGCTCCTCTGCTGAGCGTCGACCTCAGGCTGTGCACACAGGCAGGCCGGAGGCCGCGATGGCGGTGGTGCGGAAGCCGGGCCGCCGATGCTCGGCTGAGGTGGTGCGGAGTGGTGGGGGTGCGGGGGTGGGCCGGTGAAACCAGCCGATGATGCAGACCACCCACATTGGACGGTCAGAATTCATCGACTGGCATCGTTGACGCAGTAAACCTCCGATGTCTACGCCCCGTCAAGCCCACGTGCTCCGGTCCGAGTGCGCCCGTGCACGGCCGGCGGTGGCGTGGAGGTGAGACGTATGACGTATGGTCGGTGGTATGCCACCGATGAAGATCGACTACTACGACGGGAACCCTGGGATGGACCAGGGTCTGTGGGAGAACGGCCCTACGCGGGGCCGCGGGTGCCCCGGGTCGCCATCAGAATGAGGTCGGCAATCGTGTCCGGGTGAGTGACCATGGCGAGATGCGATGATTCGACCTCGATGGTCGTCGCGTGCATCCGATCGGCCAGAAACCGCTCCAGCTCCGGCGCGGTGGTGCGGTCCTGCGTGGAGATCGAGTAATAGCACTGCCGGTCCCGCCAGGCAGCAGTCGTCGTGCGGCCCTGGAAGAGGTCCTTGGCGATCGGGCCCTGCACCGCGTACAGGGCGCGGGCGCGGGACTCCTCGATCCCCCCGGCGAAGTCGGCCAGGAACGCGCCCTCGCTGAGCTGCGCGAACCCGTCGTGATGCACAAGGCCGGCGTTCGCCGGCGGCGTGGGATATTTCGCCGCGAGCGCGTTGTAATCCTCGCCGGCGTCCGGCGCGCGGGCCGCGACGTACACCAGAGCGGTGACCCTCGGGTGGTTGCCGGCCTCACTGATGATCGTGCCGGCCCAGGAGTGGCCCACCAGCACCGTCGGGCCGTCCTGACGGTCGAGGGCGCGGTTGGTGGCCGCGACGTCGTCGGCCAGGGAGGTCAGCGGGTTCTGCACCGCGGTGACCGCCAGCCCGGCCCGCTGTAGCAGCGGGATGACGTCGGACCAGGACGACCCGTCGGCGTACGCGCCGTGGACCAGGACGACGTTGCGGGCGGGCTTGGCCGAAGACGTCTCGCTCATCCGAAAACCTCCGCACGACGCCGCGCCGTCGCTCGCTCGTCGACGACAGCTCTCGCCCGCCACTCTTCCCCACGCCGGTGGGGCCGGTGGGCCAAACGCTCAGGCTCAGCCGCTCTGGCACACCGGGTCCGGTGCGAGGGCGCGCCAGTTCAGGCGGTCCCGGTAGTGGTGACGCAGGACCAACCAGCTGACCGAGAACGGAATGGCCCCCATGGCCACCACGCCCAGGACGTCCGCGCCGACCACGTCGAAGACCGCCCCGACGTCGCCGAACAACTGAGCGACCGTCTGGAACGCGACGTGCAGGCCGATGCCGGCCCAGATGTCGCCGGTGGCGGCGCGGAAGGCGCCCAACAGCAGCGCGAAGACGAGGAAGAGCGCCAGCCGGTCGACGGATCTGGCCGCCCCGGTGAGGAACCCGAACACTGTGAACAGCACTGCCTGACCGATGACCGCCTGCCAGGCGGGCAGCCGGGTGGCGAGGTTGTGTTGCAGGTACCCGCGGAAGAGCAGCTCCTCCGGCAGCGCCTCCTTCAGGAAGACCAGCACGACCAGCAGCGCCGCCACCCGCAGCACGTCCCCGACCGACGTCCGGACACTGATCTCGACCCAACCGACGCCGAGGCAGAGCGCGAACCCCACCGCGGCGGGGACGAGCCAGCAGGCCGCGCCGAACAGCAGACGCCGCCAGCCGGCGCGCAGCGACGGCAACCCGAGGCCTGCCCACGGCCGTCGGTCCAGGACGCGACGGGCGAGGATCACCAGGGGTACGACGACAACTGTGCTGAGGACCGCCCCGACCGCATGGGTGGGCCGGTCGTAGTCACGATCGAGCAGGACGCCCAGGAACAGCCACACCAGCACCGCGGCGGCGGCCACGACGAGGATCCGCCAGGGCAGGGCGAGACGAGATCCGGCGCTCACCACGCGCAGCCTAGCCAGCGGCGTCAAGGATGGACGGTCAGCGGCCGAGGACGAGGTAGCCGAGGCCGAGGACACCCCGGTAACCGCCGACGTACTGGCGCAACCGATCGTCGAGCTCCGCGCGGACCTCGGCCGCACGGGGATCCTCCGGGTACGCCAGCAGCCACTCCTGCCGGCCGGCGAGCCAGGTGGACTCGAAGTCGTCCCACTCCCGCTGGTCGGCGGTGCTCAGGTGCAGCAATCGCCAGCCCCGCTCGCGGGCGGCCTCGACCAGCCCGGGAAGGGTCGGGACCTCCGGGCCGAAGACCTCGGCGATCTCCGCCGTGGGAGACCGTTCCCAGTACGCGTCACCGAACAGCAGCCGCCCACCGGGGCGGACCACTGTGGCGAGGGCGTCGAGGGCGGCCCCGGTGCCGCCGAAGGCGTGCGCCGAGCCGATGCAGAGGACCCGGTCGGCCGGCTCCTGCCAGGCCGCCGCTTCCCCCATCACGAAGGCGACGTGCCGGTTCAGCGACCGCCCGGCGGCCAGCCGCCGCCCTCGGGCGAGCGCGGCCTCGTCGGTGTCGACGCCGACGCCCCGCGTCGCGACCGGGCCGGATACACCGCCGGCGGCGACCGCCCGCAGCAGCAGCTCACCCCAGCCGCAGCCGAGGTCGAGCACACGCGCGCCGGGGCGGACGTCGAGCCGTTGCAGCAGCAACGCGGCGTGCTCCGGCGAGAGCGGAGTGTTCCAGCGCATCCGCGCGTAACGGCTGGCGGCGAGGTGGTCGGTTGACTGCATCCGTTGAGGGTGTCAAGCCGTCCGCCGGGTCCGGCACCGGGGCATACGGCAGGATCGGTGTGATGGACGCCGAGCGTGCGGGGCCGCCGCGACGGCCGACCCCGCAGGAGGTGGCGGCGGCGGCGGGCCGGGGCCTGCCGGACATCATCGGGCCCGGGTTGCGCGTGCTGTTCTGCGGCTACAACCCGGGCCTCTACTCGGCTGCCGTGGGGGAGCCGTTCGCCCGCCGGGGCAGCCGATTCTGGCCGGCCCTGCACGGGGCCGGCTTCACCGATCGCCAGCTGCACTCGTGGGAACGCGACGAGCTGCTGCGGCAGGGTCTGGGCATCACCAGCCTGAGCAACAGGGCCACCGCCCGCGCCGCCGAGCTGACCCCGGAGGAATTGGTGGCCGGGGTGACCGGGTTGGCGGTGAAGTCCGAGCGTTACCGGCCGCGCTGGGTGGCGATCCTCGGGGTGAGCGCGTACCGGATCGCCTTCGTCCGACCGAAGGCCGGGCTGGGCCCGCGACCGGACCGGCTGGGGCCGGCCCGGGTCTGGGTGCTGCCGAACCCCAGCGGCCTGAACGCGCACTTCCCGCTGCCGGCGTTGACCGCCGAGTTCGCCAAACTGCGGCGGGCCCTCGACACCTAGCCGGCCGAGGCGACCAGCCCCTGGTAGTAGGGCTGCATCGCCGGGTGGTAGTCGTCGAACTCCGGGCGGGGCGAGCCGTCCCGGGAGGCGACCAGCATGTCCAGGTAGTACTCCCAGCCGGCGCCGACCTCGGCGATGCCCTCGATGCTGGTGAGGTGTTGCACGAACCGCAGCTCGGTGCAGCCGTCGGTCTCGGTCAGCACCATCTCCAGCAGCCAGGTCCCGTAGCTGTCGATCATCGACACGGCGAGGCGCTGCTGCGGTTCGCACGCGTCGATGCGCACCTCGCACCAGGGCTGCTGCTCCTCGTACGCCATCTGGACCCGGATGGTCCGTCCGGGCCCGGCGTCGCCCTCCCACGGGCCGAACCAGCGGGCCGTACGCTCCGGCTCGGTCAGGCTGGCCCAGACGTCTTCCGCCGGGGCGCGGAAGGTTCGGGTGAGGACGAGGTCGTGGCCGGTGTCGGTGTAAAACAGGCGTCCGGCGGGTGTGCGGGTCATGCCGTGTTCTCCCTTCGGTGCTCCGCCGGACCGCGGCTGCGGCGCTCTCGGCGGGTGCGATAGACCTCGGTCTCCAATGCGTCGAGGTGCCGCTCCCACCGGTCGGTGGCCGCGAGCGCGGCGAGCCAGTCGACCAGCGGGGCGAGCGGACGCGGATCGAGTCGGTAGATCCTCTGTCGGCCGACCATCTCGTCGTGCACCAGACCGCTCTCGCGCAGCAGCCGCAGGTGGCGGCTGATCGCGGGTCGGCTGATCACGAATCGCTGGGCGATGTCACCCGCGGACAGCGGCTCGTCGCGCAGCAGGGTCAGGATGTGCCGTCGTACCGGGTCAGCGATCGCGGTGGCCACCTCGTTCACCCGGAAAGCGTAACCTATGGGTTACGGGTTGGCGTGGTGAAGGCCACGGACGGCCGCATGTCGCCGCGTCGATGGTGGGCACATGATCACTTGACCTGGCACTCTCTATGGCATGGCCGCCCTCCTTCGCTCCCGCCTGACCGACTGGACGTTCGTCGTACCTGTGCTCGCCGTCCTGATATTGATGGTCACCTGGGGGCGGAGCCTGCCTGGGCCCGTCATCGTGGTTGTCGCGGTGCTGCTGGGCGGCGCGGTGCTCGCGGCCGTGCACCACGCTGAGGTGGTCGCCCACCGAGTGGGGGAGCCGTACGGGTCCCTCGTGCTCGCCGTCGCGGTCACCGTGATCGAGGTGGCCCTGATCGTCACGCTCATGATCAGCGGGCCGGAGAAGACCCAGTCGCTCGCCCGCGACACCGTCTTCGCCGCAGTCATGATCACGTGTAACGGGATACTCGGCCTGTCCCTGCTGCTCGGGGCGCTGCGCCGTCGCGTCGCGGTGTTCAACCCGGAAGGCACCGGCGGGGCCCTGGCCACCGTGATCACCCTGGCCACCCTGAGCCTGGTCATCCCGACCTTCACCACGGCCCGGCCCGGCCCGGAGTTCAGCCCGGCCCAGCTCGCCTTCGCCGCCGTCGCCTCGCTGGCGCTCTACGGGCTGTTCGTGCTCGTGCAGACCGGCCGGCACCGCGACTACTTCCTGCCGGTCGACAGCCGGGGCCAGGTCATCGAGACGGAGGAGCACGCCAAGCCGCCCACGACCCGCGCGGCGATGGTCAGCCTGGGCCTGCTCCTGGTGGCGCTGGTTGCAGTGGTCGGCGACGCCAAGACGGTCTCCCCGACCATCGAGGCCGGGGTCGCGGCGGCGAACCTGCCGCACGCGTTCGTCGGCGTGATCATCGCCCTGCTGGTGCTGCTGCCGGAGACCCTGGCCGCCGCCCGCGCCGCCCGCCGCGACCGCGTCCAGACCAGCCTGAACCTCGCGCTCGGCTCCGCGATGGCCAGCATCGGTCTGACCATCCCGGCCATCGCGATCGCCTCGATCTGGCTGGACGGCCCGCTTCTGCTCGGCCTCGGCGGCACCCAGCTCGCCCTGCTGGCGCTCACCGCCGTGACCGCCGTCCTCACCGTGGTGCCCGGCCGGGCCAACGTGTTGCAGGGCGGCGTACACCTGGTGCTGATGGCCGCCTTCGTCTTCCTGGCCGCCAGCCCGTGACCCGCACGGCCCGCCGGCTCATCCCGTGACCCCGCACCGCCCGCCGGTTCAGCCGGTGGGCGGCGGGTCGCCCGCGAGACGCTCCGCGCGGGCGTTCAGGTAGCGCTGCTGCGCCAGGTTCGTCGAGCGCGCCGCCGCCATCCGGTACGCCTCCCGCGCCGCGACCCGCTCACCCTCCCGCTCCCACAGGTGGGCGCGGGCGGCCGGCAGTCGAGGGTCGTCGGCGAGGCGGAGGTCGTCGGCCAGGTCGGCGAGCAGCGCCAACCCGGCCGGGGCGCCCCGGCTCATCGCCACCGCCACTGCGTGGTTGAGCGCCACCACCGGGTTGTCGGACATCCCGAGGAGCACCTCGTACAGGGCGGTGATCTGCGCCCAGTCGGTGGCCGCCGCGCTGGGCGCCTCGTCGTGCACGGCCGCGATGGCCGCTTGGAGCTGGTACGCCCCGACCACCCCGCGCGGCAGCGCCCCGGTGATCAGCTCGATCCCCTCGGCGATCTGGTCGGCCCGCCACCGGGAGCGGTCCTGCTCGGCCATCGGCACCAGCTCACCGTGCGGGCCGATCCGGGCCGGCGCGCGGGCGTCGGTGAGCAGCATCAACGCGAGCAGCCCGGTGACCTCGGGGTCCTCGGGCACCAGCCGGCGCACCAGACGGGTCAGCCGGATCGCCTCGGCGGTCAGGTCGGCGCGCAGCAACCCTGGCCCGGCCGTGCGGGCGTACCCCTCCGTGAAGATCAGGTAGAGCACGTGCAGCACGGCGGCGAGCCGGTCGGCGCGCTCCGGGCCGGTGGGCGGCGCGAACCGCAGCCCACTGTCGCGGATCCGCTGCTTGCCCCGACTGATCCGCCGGGTCATCGTCGCCTCCGGCACCAGGAACGCCCGCGCCACCTCGGCGGTGCTCAGCCCGCCCACCGCCCGCAGGGTGAGCGCTATCTGCGACGCCGCCGACAGCGACGGGTGGCAGCACAGGAACAGCAGGATGAGCGTGTCGTCGGTGTCCGTCGGCGGACGGTCGGCGGCGGGGGCGCGCCACTGCTCCGGCAGCACCCACCGGGCCACCGTGTCCTCCCGCCGCATCCGGGCCTGCTCGCGACGCAGCAGGTCGGTCAGCCGGCGGGACGCCACGGTGATCAGCCAGCCCCGCGGATTGTCCGGTACGCCGTCGCGCGGCCAACCCTGCGCCGCCGCGATCAGCGCCTCCTGCACCGCGTCCTCGGCCGTGTCGAAGTGCCCGTAGCGGCGAACCAGCGCGCCGAGGACCTGCGGCGCCAGCTCGCGCAGCAGGTCCTCGGCGGGAGTCTCCGGCACCGGGTCAGCCGGCCAGGTCCTCGACACCGTCGAGCACCGGCCGCACGTCCACGTAACCACCGGGGGCGTCCGGGTCGACCAGGCCGGCCGCGATCTCGGTGGCCCGGTCGAAGCTGGCGCACTCCACGATGGTGTAACCGGCGAGGACCTCCTGCGTCTCCGGGTACGGGCCGTCGGTGACCACTGGTGCTCCCTCGCGCACCTGCACCCGGCGGGCGTGCACCGGCTCGCTCAGGCCCCGGGCGTCGACCAACTCGCCGGACTCGACCAGCGCCTGGTGGAAGGTCTCCATGTGCTGGTGCATCGCCGCGATCTGCTCGGCCGACATCGCCGGCCGGTCGGAAGCCCGCCCCGACAGCACGTCATAGTCCTGCTGCGACCCGTAGAGCAAAATCATGTACTTCACGGTTCTCCCCCTCCTCCTGCGGGACGCCACCCCGGCGCCCCCACAGAAGACGTCGAACCCAACCCCCCCACCCGGACACCCACACCCCCCACCCGAACCGGTGATCATGAAGTTGGCGTCACGACACGCCGAGTGGGATGCCGCTAACTTCATGATCACCGAGGTTCGGGGTGGTGGGTGGGACCTAGGTTGGCGGGATGACTGTGGTGTGGGTGGTGGTCGGGGCTTTCGTTGTGGTGGCGGGTGTGGCGTTTGGCGTCGTGGCGCGGCGGGGGCGGATCCGTGAGGTTGGGGGCGACGACCCTCGGGCTGGGCGGGACGCTCGGGCACGGCAGCAGCGCTACGAGGCCGAGCGGCACGGCGACCAGGGCGACACCTGGCAGCGCGGCCGGGAGTCGGGCGGGTGAGCGACCCTACTGGCCGTACGAGCGGCGCAGCCGGCCGTTGATCAGGTAGTTGAGGCGGTGGCGTAGGTGGCCGAGGGTGCTCTCGCTCGGCAGTTCCCCGTCGGTGGTGAGCGTCCAGCGCAGGGTGCAGTCCCCGCCGGGCAGCCCGGGGGTCAGGTCGAAGCGAATCCGGTCCAACGGTCGGTGCGGCCACAGCGACGACCAGACGAGCAGCATCGGCGCGTAGCCCGCCAGCACCCGGGGCGGTACCTCGTCGTCGCGCAACTCCAACCAGGGCCGGCTGCCGGCCTCGTACGGGTAGCGCAGTGACCGCCACAGGATGTGTGCCGGCGCCGGTTGACGTCGGCTGCGACTGCCAAGCTCGTGCACCACGGCCCTCCTCCCTGGACGGCGACACCCGCCCCGGAGCATTGTGGCGGCCCCCGCAGCGGCGCCCCTCGCGACCGGGCGTGAACCGTCCGGCCACCTCGTGCGTGAATCGGTGATGGGCGTGGCGGTCGTATCGTCGGGGTACATCGCAGCGCGAGCACCGATGTCTGGGGAGGCGCAGTGGGAGCACGGTTCGGCCGCGACGCGCGGGGCCCGCTGGCGGGTCTGCTGATCGCCGCACTGGTCTCCCTCGCCTGCGCCGGCGGTGGGCTGGCCGAGCCGGAGGCCGAGCGCCCCGGGGCGAACCCGTCGGCAGCCGCACCGGGGCCGAGCACCACCCGGGCCGACAGCACCACCAGCGTCGCCGAGTTCGAGCAGGACGTCGCCGACGCGCAGGCGGTCGCCGAGCGGTACTGGGCGGCCCAGTTCAAGGAATCCGGGCAGCGGTTCCGACCGATCCGGCGGATCACCCCGTACCAGCGCGAGGGCGAGGTGTCCTGCGGCGGCCAGCCGTTGCCCCGCAACAACGCCGTCTACTGCTCGCAGGGCGACTTCATCGCCTACGACGTCGCCTGGTCGGTGGCGGCGTTCCGCCAGGTCGGCGACGCGTTCGTGTTCTACCTGCTGGGGCACGAGTACGCGCACGCCATCCAGGTGCGACTCGGCATCAACTACAGCTTCACCATCCAGCAGGAGTTGCAGGCCGACTGCATGGCCGGGGCGTACCTCGGCGACTCGGTGCGCTCGGGCGCCCTGACCCTCGCCGAGGGCGACCTGGACGAGTTCCGAGAGGGGGTGGCGGCGGTCGGCGACGACCCGGACCAGCCGTGGTTCGCGGAAGGGGCGCACGGCACCGCCGAGCAGCGCACCGACATGTTCTTCAGGGGTTACGAGGGTTCGCTGAAGGAGTGCGACCTGGGCTGAACGGGGTTGCCCGGATCACCCTGGTGCCCGTTGCCGCCACCTGCCACGGGAGGTGCTGGCAGGATCGCCGGTGTCGGTCACGACCCTGGAGGTTCCGCTGAGCAGCCATCACCCCGCCGCTGTGCTCTTCGACATGGACGGCACGCTGGTCGACAGCGAGAAGCTGTGGGACGTCGCGTTGCAGGAACTCGCGAAGGAGTACGGCGGGGAACTCTCCGTCGACGCCCGCCAGTCGATCATCGGCACCGCCATGGCCGAGTCGATGCGCATCCTGCACGACGACCTGGGGCAGCCCGAACGGGATCCGGAGATCAGCGCAGCGTGGATCAACGCCCGGATCCTGGAGCTGTTCCGCACCGGTCTGCGCTGGCGGCCGGGGGCGTTCGACCTGTTGCGCGCGGTCCGCGCGGCGGAGATCCCCACCGCGCTGGTCACCTCCAGCCCCCGGGCGCTGGTCGAGATCGCCCTGGACACCCTCGGTCGGGACAACTTCGACACTGTGGTCGCCGGCGACGAGGTGGTGGCGGCCAAGCCGCACCCCGAGCCCTACCTGACCGCCGCCCGGCTGCTGGGTGTGCCGATCGAGCGGTGCGTGGCGATCGAGGACTCACCGACCGGGGTGGCCAGCGCGCTGGCCTCGGGCGCGGCGGTGCTCGCCGTACCGGCGGAGGTGGCGCTGCCGAGCACTGTCGGCGTACACCAGGTGGAGAGCCTGACCGGCGTGGACCTGGCGCTGCTCGCGGCGCTGCTGACCGATCGGGCCGCGGCCTGAACACGAGAAGAGGGCCCTGCTGACGCGCTGGCGTCAGCAGGGCCCCCTTCTCGTGCCGATCAGTCGTGGGCGATGGCGCCCAGGACGTTGATCCGGGCTGCCCGGATGGCCGGGAGCACCGCGGCCACCACGCCGATGATGGCGGCGAGACCGAGGAAGACACCCATCTGCCCCCAGGGCAGGATCAGGTCGGTGATGCCCTCGTCCTTGAGGGCCTCGACCACCGCGGCGCCGAGGCCGGTGCCCACCGCCACGCCGAGCAGCGCGCCGAACACCGAGATCACCACCGCCTCCACGGTGATCATGCCCATGGTCTGCGACCGGCGCAGGCCGATCGCCCGCAGCAGACCCAACTCGCGGGTCCGCTCCAGCACCGACAGGGCCAGGGTGTTGATGATGCCCAGAACGGCGATCACGATGGCCAGCGCGAGCAGGATCTGGATCATCGTGAGCAGCCCGTCGAGCGAACTGGTCTGCTGTTTGATGAACGCGTCCCGGTCAGCCACCGACACCTCGGGGCTGTCCGCGAGCAACGCCTCCACCTGCGGCTGGACGTCGGACACCCGGGTGCCCGGATCCAGTTGGATGAAGCCCTGGATGGGCTGCGGGATGGCGAAGTCCTTCGCCGCGGTCGCTGGCAGCGTCACCGGGTTGGTCAGCTGCGACGACTCGTAGATGCCGCTGATCGTGTAGGTGCGTGCCTCGCCCCGGGTCAGCTGCACATTCACAGTGGAGCCCACCGACCAGCCACGGGACGTGGCAGTGTCCGAGCTGGCGAGCATCTGGGTCGGCCCGAGCCGGTCGATGTCACCGGCGGTCGGCTTCGCGCCGAAGATCTGCCGCAGCGACGCGATGTCGCTGCTCGCCGCGACCCAGGTGCCCTCGCCGTCGATCCGACCCATGTCGCCGTACTCGCCGTCGACCATCCGCACACCGGGCAGGGCCTTGGCCTTGTCCAGCACCCCCGGGTCGAAGGTCGGCGGACGCGGGCCGCCCTGCTGGCCGGCGATCACCAACTCGGCCTTGATGGTGTCCTGGGCGAGCGCGCTGATGCTGCCCTTGGCCGAATCGAGGATGACCGTGACGCCGGTGACCAGCGCGATGCCGACCATCAGGGCGGCGGCAGTGATCGCGGTACGACGTGGGTTGCGCCCGGAGTTGAGCCGGCCCAGCTTGCCCGGCACCGACCAGGAGAAGATCGCGCCGAGCAGGCTCACCACCGGCCGGCTGATCAGCGGGGTCAGCAGCGCCACGCCGATGAAGGCGAACAGCACCCCACCGAGGATCGTGGCCAGGGTCTGACCGCGGGCGTTGCCGCTGAGCCCGAGGAACAGCAGCACCGCGCCGATGCCGGTGACCAGCGACCCGGCCACCGTGATCTTGGTCAAGGGTCGGTCCGGGGTGGCCACGTCCTGCATGGCAGCGATCGGCGGGATCCGGGACGCCCGCAGCGCCGGCAGCAACGCCGCCACCACGGTGATCACCAGACCGACGGCGAACGAACCGATCACCGCAGCCGCTGGCACGCCGATTCCGGCCAGGGTGAGCCCACCGGCGAGCTTGCCGAACAGGAACGCCAGCAGCGCGCCCACCCCGATGCCGGCGGCGAGGCCGAGCACCGACGCGATCAGGCCCACCGCGATGGCCTCCAGCACCACCGAGCCGATGATCTGCCGGCCGCTGGCCCCGATGGCGCGCATCAGCGCCAACTCCCGGGTCCGCTGCGCCACGATGATCGAGAAGGTGTTGAGGATCAGGAAGGTGCCCACCAGCAGCGCCACAGCGGCGAAGCCGAGCAGGATCTTGTTGAAGAAGGACAGGCCCTCCTTCAGGCTGGCCGAGGCGTCCGCGGCCACCTGCTCGCCAGTCTTCACCTCGAAGTCCGCGCCCAGGGTGCGGGCCACGTCGTCGCGCAGCTTCTCATCGGAGACCCCGCCTGCGGCCTGCACGGTGATGCTGCTGAACACGTCCGGCTCGCCCAGCATCAGCCGCTGCGCCACCGGCGTGGTGAAGAAGACCTCGTTGACCCCGCCGATCGAATCCCGGTCACCGCTGTAACCGAAGACGCCGACCAGTGTGAAGTCCCGCTTCTTCGACTCGAACGCGGTCAGCACGCCGACCTTCTGGCCGACCTGCACCTTCGCGGCCGTGGCCAACGCCTTGTTGATGACGATCTCGTCCTCGGCCTGCGGCGCGCGCCCCTCACGCAGCTTCAGCAGCTCGCTCTCGCCGGTCCAGTTCTCGCCCAACTGCGGCGGGCCGAACGAGGTGACGACCTTGCCGTTGCTGCCGATCACCCGGGCACCGTCGGCGTTGACCACGCCGGTCGCCGAGGCCGCCCCCGGTACCTGCTTCACCCGGTCCACCAGAGCGGCCGGCAGCGGGGCGACGGTCTGCTCGCCCTCCATCTCGTTGACCTGAACCTTCGGCTTCGCCGCGACGTTCACGTCGATCTCGGAGAAACCGTCGGCGAAGACCGAGTCAAAGGAGCGACCCAGAGTGTCGGTGAGCACGAACGCGCCGGAGACGAACATCACCCCGAGCACCACCGCCAGGCCGGACAGGATCAGCCGGACCTTACGGGCCAGCAGACTCTTCAGCGTCGCGCGGAACATCAGTTGCCCACCTCGGCCGCAGTGTCCAGCTTCTTCATGGTGTCCAGCACCGTCTCGGCGGTCGGCTCGATCAGCTCCGAGACGATCTCGCCGTCGGCGAGGAAGACCACCCGATCGGCGTACGCGGCGGCCGTCGGGTCGTGGGTCACCATCACGATGGTCTGGCCGTGCTCCCGCACCGAGTTACGCAGGAAGTTGAGCACCTCCGCGCCGGAGCGCGAGTCCAGGTTGCCGGTCGGCTCGTCCGCGAAGATCACGTCGGGGCGGGAGACCAGCGCCCGGGCGCACGCCACCCGCTGCTGCTGCCCACCGGAGAGCTGCGCCGGCCGGTGGTCCAGCCGGTCCTTCAGACCGACCGTCTCGATCACCGTGTCGTACCAGGCCGGGTCCGGCTTGCGCCCGGCGATCGACAGCGGCAGCAGGATGTTCTCCTTGGCGGTCAGCGTCGGCAGCAGGTTGAACTGCTGGAAGATGAAACCCACCTTGTCGCGCCGCAGCTTCGTCAGCCCCGCGTCGCCCAGCCCGGTGACCGTCGTCTCACCGATCGACACCGTCCCCCGGGTCACCGAGTCCAGGCCGGCCAGGCAGTGCATCAGCGTCGACTTACCGGAACCCGACGGGCCCATGATCGCGGTGAAGCGGCCACGTTCGAACTCCGCGCTGACCCCCCGCAGCGCGATGACCTGAGCCTCGCCGCTGCCGTACACCTTCCACACGTCGTTCGCCCGGGCCGCGGCCTGCGCCTGCTGGCCTACCGTCGCGGTCACGTCATCTACCTCTTCCGTCTGTCCGAAAATGCACGCCGCCCCCCGATGGTCCGGCGCGACTGTTCAATCATCGGTGCTGAGTACGCCCACCCCGTCCGACCCTGGGGGGACCCGGCGCGGATTTCCCGCTGCGGGTGCACCCCCATGCCGCATCAGGGTTGCCCCTGAGTCGACGGCCGGTCGACCGTTTTCTCCCACTGTGGCGGGCGGCAGCACCGACACTTGCACCTGACGCCACAGGAGGGTCAACCGAACCGAGCCGTCTCCGGTCACGGTAGGTGACGACGGCAACGACAGCCGTCCCCCCACGGAGGGATCTTCGAGTACGCCGAGTGAGGTACCCGGGCCGGCGGAACTACGCCCGGGGGCGGACCAGCCCCGACTCGTACGCCAGCACCACCGCCTGCACCCGGTCGCGTAGCCGCAGCTTGGTCAGCACATGCCCGACGTGCGTCTTGATGGTGGTTTCGCTCACCGACAGGACCGTCGCGATCTCGGCGTTGGACAGCCCCCGGGCGACCTGCACGAGCACCTCGCGCTCCCGGTCGGTGAGCGCTTTGAGCGTCGCCGACGGCGTCGCCGCCGGGTCGGGCAGCAGTTCGGCGAAGCGGTCCAGCAGTCGCCGCAGGATCCGAGGTGACACCACCGCGTCACCGCCGGCGACCGTGCGGATCGCCGCGATCAGGTCCTCGGCCGGCACGTCCTTGGCCAGGAACCCGCTGGCGCCGGCCCGCAACGCGCCCACCACGTACTCGTCCAGGTCGAAGGTGGTGAGCACCAACACCCGTACCGGCAGTCGGGCGTCGACGATCGCCCGGGTCGCCGCCACCCCGTCCATCCGGGGCATCCGGATGTCCATCAGCACGACGTCGGGCAGCAGCCGGCGGGACAGCTCCACCGCCTCCACGCCGTCACCGGCCTCCGCCACCACGTCCAGGTCGCTCTCGGCGCCCAGTACCATCCGGAACCCGGTCCGCAGCAGCGGCTGGTCGTCGGCGAGCAGGATCCGCACCGGCCGCGCCGAGGGCACCTGATCGCTCATGTCATCTCCCGTCCGCCGACGTCGTGACGCGCACCGGTCATCCTTGCGCACCGGAGCCGGTGCGTCGCGGATCACCGTAGAGGCCGGCCGGTCGCCCTGTCCCGACCGCGGCGGCACCGCTGCGGTCGGGTCTTCGGCGGCGGCGTGCGGCAGGCGGCCCCGGCGGCCTGAATCGCCGCGCCGGGCGTACGCGTCGGTCAGGAGGCCGTCACTCGTCGGCGCCCGGCGCCACCGGGGTGGCCCGGGAGTCGCGCAGCGGGTCGGCGCTCGCCGCGGCGACCGGGAACGGCGGCGGGGTGCCGCCGAAGCTGGGACAGAGCGCCTGGTGGCTGCACCAGTCGCAGAGCCGGCTCGGCCGGGGCCGGAAATCCTGCCGGGCGGTGGCCTGCTCGATCGCCCGCCACAGCGCCACCACGGTGCGCTCGAAGCGGACCAGCTCGTCGGCGTCCGGGGTGTAATCCAGCACCTCGGCGTCGCGCAGGTAGAGCAGCCGCAGCACCCGGGGGACCACCCCGCGGGTGCGCCACAGCACCAGGGCGTAGAACTTCAGCTGGAACAGCGCCCGTGCCTCGAACGCCTCCCGCGGAGCACCGCCGGTCTTGTAGTCGACCACCCGCAGCGCGCCGTCCGGCGCGACGTCGAGCCGGTCGAGGTAGCCCCGGATCAGCAACTCCTCGTCGACGACGGCGGAGATCAGGCTCTCGCGTTCGGCCGGCTCCAGTCGGGTCGGGTCCTCCACCGCGAAGTAACCCTGCAACAGCCCGGCGGCGGAGCGGAGGAACTCCACCGGGCCGGCCGGCTCCGCGCCGTCGAAGATCCCGGCCAGCTCCGGCTGCTCGGTGACCAGCCGGTCCCACTGGGGGGCCACCAGGTCGCCGGCCGCCTCCGGCGTGCGGCCGGTGGCCGGCAGGTCGAACAGGCGCTCCAGCACCGCGTGCACCAACGTGCCCCGGGCCTGCTCGATGGTGGTGCGCTCGGGCAGCCGGTCGATGCTGCGGAACCGGTAGAGCAGCGGGCAGGTCTTGAAATCCGCCGCCCGCGACGGGGACAGCGAGGCCCGCACCGTCGGCGGCGCCTGCGCCGCGGGGGAGGGCTGGGAGGTGGTGACCGATTCCGCCGTCATGTCGGCAAAGGTTAGGGCACCGGTGTGACACCGACCGCCGCCCGCCCCACACAGCGACGGTCCGTAGCATCGTGGCGATGGAGCAGACAACCAGGCCGCCGCGCCGACCAGACCGACGCCTCGGCCTGAACGTCGGCCGGGTGTTCGGGGTGCCGCTGCACCTCAACGGCTCCATGGTCCTGCTCGCGGTGCTCATCGCGGTGCTGTACGGCGAGTTCGCCCGCCGACAACTGGACCTGCCGCAGCTCAGCGGATACCTGATCGGCTTCGGGTTCGTCGTGTCGCTGCTCGGCTCGGTGCTGCTGCACGAGCTGGGCCACGCGCTCACCGCCCGGCGGTACGGCATCGGTGTGCGCGGGATCACCCTGGAACTGCTCGGCGGTTACACCGAGATGGACCGGGACGCCCCGTCGCCCCGCGTCGACCTGCTGGTCTCGCTGGCCGGCCCGGCGGTCTCCGCGGTGCTCGGCGTCCTGGCGGTAGCCGCCACGCTCGCCCTGCCCGAGGGGACCGTGGCGCACCAGCTCGCCTTCCAGCTCGCGGTCAGCAACGTCATCGTGGCGCTGTTCAACAGCCTGCCCGGGCTGCCGCTCGACGGCGGCCGGGCGCTGCGCGCCGCCGTGTGGGGGCTGACCCGTGACCGGCACCTCGGCACCGAGGTCGCCGGGTGGGCGGGCCGGGTCGTCGCCGTCGGCACCGCAGCCCTGGTCCTGCTGCTGACCGTCGAGCGGCGGCTGGCGCCGCTGGCGCTGCCGCTGATGCTGCTGGTCGCCGTCACCCTCTGGCGTGGCGCCGGGCAGTCGATCCGGGCCGCCCGGGTCAGCCGCCGGTTCCCGCTGATCGACCTCGCCCGGCTGGCCCGTCCGGTCTGGCCGGTGGCCACCGGTACGCCGCTGGCCGAGGCCCAGCGCCGACGCGCCGAGAGCGAGCAGCCCGGCGCCGCGCTGCTGGTCACCGACTCCACCGGTCGACCGGTGGCGCTGGTCGACCCGGTCGCCGCCGACGCGGTGCCGGTCGAGCGCCGACCGTGGTTGGCGGTGGACGCCGTCGCCCGGTCGCTGGGCACACTTCCCACGTTGTCGATCGGGTGGGACGGCGAGCGGGTGATGGAGGCCGTACAGACCTACCCGGGCGCACAGTACGTGGTGACGTCAGGCGAAGATGTCGTCGGCATTCTGCACATCGCGGACCTGGCACAGCTCCTCGAACCCAACCGGAAGATGACACCGTGACCGCAACTCCCTCCACCGTCGCCGCCGACCCCGCCAACCCGGCGCTGACACCCGTGCACCGCGGGCCGTTCCGGCCCGGCGACCGGGTCCAGCTGACCGACCCCAAGGGGCGGATGCACACAGTGACGCTGGAGCCCGGCAAGGAGTTCCACACCCACCGCGGCATCCTGGCGCACGACGCGCTGATCGGGCTCCCTGATGGCAGCGTGGTGACCACCTCCGGCGGCGGCACCGCGTTCCTGGCCCTGCGGCCACTCCTGTCGGACTACGTGCTGTCCATGCCGCGCGGCGCACAGGTGATCTACCCCAAGGACTCCGCGCAGATCGTCGCGATGGGCGACATCTTCCCCGGCGCGAAGGTCCTCGAGGCCGGCGCCGGCTCCGGCGCGCTGAGCTGCTCCCTGCTGCGCGCCGTCGGCACCGAGGGCGAGCTGCACTCGTTCGAACTGCGCGACGACTTCGCCCAGATCGCCAAGCGCAACGTCGAGGCGTTCTTCAACGGGCCGCACCCCTCGTGGAACCTGCACGTCGGCGACGTCGCGCAGTGCCAGGAGACCGGCTTCGACCGGATCATCCTGGACATGCTGACCCCCTGGGAGACCCTCGACATGGTCGAGCGGGCGCTGGTGCCCGGTGGGGTGTTCATCGGCTACGTCGCCACCACGCCGCAGCTCTCCGAGCTGGTGGAGGCGCTGCGCGAGCGCGGCGGGTGGACCGAGCCGCGGGCCTGGGAGTCCCTGGTGCGCGACTGGCACGCCGAGGGCCTCGCCGTCCGCCCGGACCACCGGATGATCGCGCACACCGCCTTCCTGGTCTCCGCGCGCAAGCTGGCCCCGGGGGTCACCGCTCCGCCGCGCCGGCGCAAGCCCAGCAAGGGCATCGAGGCGTACGCGCAGCGCCGCCAGGACCTGCGCGAGGCGGAGGCCGCCCGACAGGCCGCTGCCGCGCAGGCGGCCGGCGCGCAACCCAACGGTGCGGGGGAGATGGACAGGCCGTGACCAACGAGCTGGGTGTCGGCAGCGCCGAGCAGGGGGAGACGCTGGCATGAGCCGACCGGGCTACGGCGGTGGAGACCTCCCCGCGGTCTTTCCCGACTGGTCGCCCTACCAGGATCTGGAGTCGGCGGCGCGGGCCTACCTGCGTGACCCGGACGTTGCCCTGGAGGCGCTCGGCGGCGTGCTGCGCGGCGCGTCGGTGCTCGGCTTCACCCTGGAACGCTTCGTCAACGAGGTCAACGGGGTGTGGCAGGAGGTAGTGGTCTGCGACGGCAGCCGGCTCATCCTCTGGCACGGCGAGGACGTGCCGCCGGAGGAGGGCCCGCCGGGCTCCATGACCTCGTCGCTGCGTGTGGTGCCGGTCTCCACCGTCACCGAGGTGGGCTGCCGGCGGCGGCTCAACCGTGCCGAGAGCGGCGAGATCCGGGTCGACAGCATCGACGTCTACCTGCTGCTCACCTCGTTGGACGAGGCACCGCCGAGCGAGGAGATGGCCGGCACACCCCGGCACGACGCGCTGCGCTTCGGCAAGACCCTCGACGACGGCGGGGCCGGGCAGATCGCCCGGTTGGAGGAGTTCGCGCGGTTGGTCGCCTCGGTGGTCGGCCGTCCGATGCTCTGAGGCGTACCCCGTTCTGGACCCGGCCGGGCGGCGCGGCCCGGGCGGTGGGTCAGTCTTCCTCGGCGTCCGGGCCGGCGACCTCGACGCCGTCGCCGCGCACCACGTGGATGCAGTCGCCCGGGCACTCCTTCGCGGAGTCGATCACCTCGAGTCGCAGGTGCGCGGGGACGTCGACCCGGCTGCCCGGCGCCATCCGCAGCTCACCGTCGACGCCCTTGACGTAGGCCAGGCCGTCGATGTCGAACTCGAAAACCTCCGGCGCGTACTGCACGCAGAGCCCGTCGCCCGTGCAGAGGTCCTGGTCGACCCAGACCTGCAATTCGTCGGTCGCGACCTCGGCCACCTGTGCACCCCCCATGTTCTCCCGTGCCACGCTCCGACGGTACCCGAACGCCGGTAACGGCCCGTCAGGCCACCCTTGGCGATCAAGGTTCGGTGACGAGGGTGTTGCGTGGGACCGAATCGGCCTCATAGCGGCTAGTGTTAGGGCAGAACGTTCAAGCCCCCCGGGGAGGTGGGACGTGGCAGCACGTAGCGACGACGCGGACTCGCGCGCCGCACGGTGGGAGAAGGAAGCCCACGATCTCTCCACGCAGGTCGCGTTCCTGCAAGAGGAACTCGCCCTGGTGCGGCGCAAGTTGACCGAGAGCCCCCGACACGTCCGGCAGCTCGAAGAGCGGCTGGCGGCCACCCAGGCACAGTTGGCGCGGCTGACCGAGAACAACGACCGGCTGGTGAGCACCCTCAAGGAAGCTCGCACGCAGATCGTGACGCTCAAGGAGGAGATCGACCGGCTCGCGCAACCGCCGAGCGGTTACGGAGTCTTCCTGGCCAAGCACGAGGACGGCACGGTGGACGTCTTCACCGGTGGCCGCAAACTGCGGGTCGCGGTCTCGCCCTCGCTCGACGTGGGTGACCTGCGGCGCGGCCAGGAGGTCCTGCTCAACGACGCGCTCAACATCGTCGACGCGTTCGGTTACGAGCGGGTTGGCGAAGTGGTGATGCTCAAGGAGATCCTGGAGGGGCCGAACGGCGGGCCGGGCGACCGGGCGCTGGTGGTCTCCCACTCCGACGAGGAGCGCATCGTGCACCTCGCCGAGACACTCATCGGCTCGGCGATCCGGGCCGGCGACTCGCTCATGATCGAGCCCCGCTCGGCGTACGCGTACGAGCGGATCCCGAAGAGTGAGGTCGAGGAGCTGGTCCTGGAGGAGGTGCCCGACGTCGACTACGGCGACATCGGTGGCCTCCAGTCGCAGATCGAGCAGATCCGTGACGCTGTGGAGTTGCCGTTCCTGCACGCGGACCTGTTCCGTGAGCACCAGCTCCGCCCACCCAAGGGCATCCTGCTCTACGGCCCGCCCGGCTGCGGCAAGACGCTCATCGCCAAGGCGGTGGCCAACTCGCTGGCCAAGAAGATCGCCGAGCGGCAGGGCAAGGAGAAGCACACCAGCTTCTTCCTCAACATCAAGGGCCCGGAGCTGCTCAACAAGTACGTCGGTGAGACCGAGCGGCACATCCGGCTGATCTTCCAGCGAGCCCGGGAGAAGGCCGGCGAGGGCACGCCGGTGATCGTGTTCTTCGACGAGATGGACTCGATCTTCCGGACCCGCGGCTCCGGTGTCTCCTCCGACGTGGAGAACACCATCGTTCCGCAGCTGCTCAGCGAGATCGACGGCGTGGAGGGGCTGGAGAACGTCATCGTCATCGGCGCCTCCAACCGGGAAGACATGATCGACCCCGCGATCCTGCGCCCCGGTCGCCTCGACGTGAAGATCAAGATCGAGCGACCGGACGCCGAGGCGGCCAAGGACATCTTCTCCAAGTACATCCTCTCCGGGCTGCCCCTGCACCCGGACGACCTGGCCGAACACGGCACCGACCCCCAGGCGACCGTCGCGGCGATGATCGACGCCGTGGTGCTGCGGATGTACTCGGAAACCGAGGAGAATCGATTCCTCGAGGTCACCTACGCCAACGGTGACAAGGAAGTCCTCTACTTCAAGGACTTCAACTCCGGCGCGATGATCCAGAACATCGTCGACCGGAGCAAGAAGATGGCCATCAAGGAGTTCCTCACCTCGGGCCGTAAGGGGCTGCGCCTCCAGCACCTGCTCGACGCCTGCGTCGACGAGTTCCGCGAGAACGAAGACCTCCCCAACACCACAAACCCCGACGACTGGGCGCGCATCTCCGGCAAGAAGGGCGAGCGGATCGTCTACATCCGCACGCTCGTCTCCGGCGGTAAGGGCGCCGAGGCCGGCCGGTCCATCGAGACCGCCAGCAACACCGGCCAGTACCTGTAGGGCCAGCGTTCAACCGGGGCGACGCGTTTCGACGCGCCGCCCCGGTTGTCGTTCCGCCGGCGTCCGGCGGGCTGTCGCGCGCGGGTCAGCTCTGACCGTCGGTGAAGATCCACTTGCGGGAGACGAAGAGATTCAGCACCGCCAGGCCCCCGGTGGTGAGCACCTTCGCGACCAGGTACGGAAGGCCGGCCCAGGTCAACCCCTGCACGAGGGCGACAGTGAGAGCCAGGTTGACTATCACCAGCAGCAGATACCGCCAGGCCTGACCGCCGACGTCGCCGGTCGAGCCGAACGACCATGCGCGGTTGAGCCCGAAGTTGACCACGAACGCCACGGCGAAGGCGAGCACCGTGGCGAACGGCAGCCACACCCCCAGCACACCGTGGAACAGGTAGAGCGCGCTGGTGTCGGTGATCGCGCTGAGACCACCGACGATCAGAAACCGCACCTCGCTGCGGCGTGTCAGCCCGGCGAGCGTCGCCGAGGCCGCCGCCTTCATCGCTGACCCTTGGATGCGGACCCGCCATGTGTCGTCACGGTGGAGCACGCTATCGTCTCCCCGTCCCGCGATCGCCCCGAGACCCCCCGAAGGTGTTCAGTGACCGACATGCCGAGCGTCTCCGTCCACCCGACAGCCGAGGTGGAAGCCGGGGCCGAGGTCGGAGCCGGGACTCGGATCTGGCATCTGACGCATGTCCGGTCGACCGCCCGCATCGGCGCCGACTGCACGCTCGGCCGCAACGTGTTCGTCGACGCCGGGGTCACCATCGGTGACCGCGTCAAGGTGCAGAACAACGTCTCGGTCTACCACGGTGTCACGCTCGAGGACGAGGTGTTCGTCGGCCCGAGTGCGGTCTTCACCAACGACCTCAACCCGCGCGCCCAGAACCCGGACTGGAAGGTCACGCCGACCCTGGTCCGCACGGGCGCCTCGATCGGCGCCAACGCCACGATCGTCTGCGGCACCGAGATCGGGGAGTTCGCCCTCGTGGCCGCGGGTGCCGTCGTCACGCGGGATGTGCAGCCGTACCAACTCGTGGCCGGCAACCCGGCCCGGCATCTCGGCTGGGTCAACCGCAACGGCGAGGTGGTCGCCCGCGGCGACGAGCAGTTGCCCGCCGGCGTACTCGAAGGCCGCTGAACCTCTCAGGAGATAACCCCCATGTCTATTCCCATCACCTCGGTGGTCATCGGCCCCGAGGAAGAGGCCGCGGTCCTGTCGGTTCTGCGGTCCGGCAGGCTGGCCCAGGGACCGATGGTCGCCGAACTGGAGCGGTCCTTCGCGGAACTCTGCGGCGTCCCCCACGCCGTGGCCGTCAGCAACGGCACAGTTGCCCTGGTGGCCGCTCTCGAAGCGCTCGGTCTGCAGCCCGGCGACGAGGTGATCACCACTCCCTTCAGCTTCGCGGCGACCCTGAACGCGATTCTCGAATCCGGAGCGACGGTCCGCTTCGCCGACATCCGTGACGATTTCACCATCGACCCGGACTCGGTCCAGGCGCTGGTCAACGCACGGACCAAGGCCATCCTCCCGGTGCACCTCTACGGCCTGCCCGCCGACATGACGGCCCTCACCGCGATCGCCGACGCCGCCGGGCTCGCGATCGTCGAGGACGCCGCCCAGGCGCACGGCGCCCGCGTCGGCGACCGGGCGGTCGGCTCGTTCGGCGTCGGCTGCTTCTCCATGTACGCCACGAAGAACCTGCAGTGCGGCGAAGGCGGCCTGATCACCACCTCCGACGACGCCATCGCCGACCGGCTCCGGCTGCTGCGCAACCAGGGCATGCGGGTGCGCTACCAGTACGAGGCGCCGGGCCACAACTGGCGACTGACCGACCTCCAGGCGGCCATCGCCGTACCGCAGGTCGGCCGGCTGGCCGAGACCACGGCCCGCCGGGCCGCGAACGCCGCGAGGCTGAGCGCCGGCCTCGCCGACCTGCCCGGGCTGACCACCCCGTCGGTGCCGGCTGGGCGAAGCCACGTCTGGCACCAGTACACAGTGCGCATCGGCGCCGACGCGCCGCTGAGCCGCGACGACCTCGGCAAGCGGCTTGACGAGCGGGAGATCGGCTACGGTCTGTACTACCCCCGCCTCATGCACCACTACGACTGCTACGTGGGTCACCCCCAGATCGGCACGGACGAGACCCCTCGTGCCCTTCGCACCGCCGAAGAGGCGCTCTCCCTTCCTGTTCACCAGCACCTGGCCGACGACGACGTCGACCAGGTGATCGAGGCCGTACGAGGTGCGTTCAATGCCTAATTTGGCAATCATCGGCGCGGGCATCATGGGCGCGAACCACGGTCGCGTGGCCCGCGCCACGCCGGACGTCACCGTCACCACGGTCTGCGACCCCGACCCCCAGCGGGCCGCCACCCTGGCCAAGGCCATCGGTGCGGAGTACACGACGGACCTCGACGAGGCGCTGGCCGGCGTGGACGCGGCCATCCTGGCGACCCCGAGCGAGACGCACGGCGAACTGGGCGCGCGTATCCTGCGCAGCGGCCGCGACCTGCTCGTCGAGAAGCCCATCGCGACCTCCGTCGCCGACGCGCGGCACCTCATCGACCTCGCGGAGAAGCACGAACGCGTGTTGATGGTCGGCCACGTCGAGCGCTTCAACCCGGCGGTCACGGAGCTCCTCCAACTGGTGGACGACCCACTGTCGTTGGAGATCACCCGGGTCGGTCCGTTCTCCAACCGCGCCCTCGCCGACGTCCTGCTGGACCTGATGATCCACGACGTCGACCTGGCACGGACGGTGGCCGGCTCGGAGATCGTCGCGCACCGCGCGGCGACCCGGATCGTCCGCTCCGCCGAGCAGGACCTGGCCTTCGCCCTGCTCATGTTCGAGAACGGCATGATCGCCAACATCACGGCGAGCCGAGTCAGCCAGCAAAAGATCCGCCGCGTCACCCTCACCCAGCGCGATGACTGCGTCATCGCCGACCTGCTGCGCCAGCAGGTCGAGGTGCACCGGATCGAGCACTCCGAGTTCCTCTCCGACGGCGGCGTGCGCTACCGGCAGAGCGGGCGGGTCGAGATCCCCTTCCTCTCGCAGCACGGCGAGCCGCTGATGCACGAGCTTCGGCACTTCGCCGACTGCGTCGTCAACCGTCGCCGACCCGTGGTCAGCGGCGAAGACGGCTTGGCCGCGCTCGAGGTGTGCCTCCAGATCCGCGACACCGCCCTGGTCGGCTGAGCATGTACAAGGGTCAGAAGGTCGCCGCCGTCGTCCCGGCCTACAACGAGAGCCGGCTCATCGGCAAGACGATCACCACGATGCCCGACTTCGTGGACCTCATCGTGGTGATCAACGACTGCTCCACCGACGACACCTCCGAGCGTGCCCGCGCGGTGGGCGACCCGCGGGTCGTCGTCATCGACCACGTGAAGAACACCGGCGTCGGTGGTTCGATCATGGACGGGCACGAGCGGGCCCTCGCCCTGGGCGCCGACATCAACGTCGTGATGGCCGGTGACGCCCAGATGGACCCGGCCTACCTGCCGGCGCTGCTCGACCCGATCTGCGACGACGGCTACGAGTTCACCAAGGCGAACCGCTTCTTCTCCCGCACGTCGTTCGCCGACATGCCGGCCGTACGGATGCTGGGGAGCGTCGCCCTGTCGTTCGCGACAAAGGTCGCCAGCGGCTACTGGAACCTCTTCGACCCGCAGAACGGCTACACCGCGGTGTCCCGCTCGGCCCTGCTGCGGCTCAACGTCGCCGCCGTGGCCCGCGGCTACGAATTCGAGAACGACCTCCTGATCTGGCTCAACATCGCCAACGCCCGAGCCAAGGACGTGCCGATCCCCGCCAGCTACGGCGAGGAGGTGTCGACGATGCGCATCCACCGGGTGGCCCCCCGCATCGCCAGCCTCCTGTTCCGCGGCTTCTGGCGGCGGATGCTGCTCAAGCACGTGCTCGCCTCGTTCTCCGCCGTCGCGCTGCTCTTCTTCACCGGCCTGTTCCTCATCCTGTTCGGCGGCGGCTGGGGGATCTGGGTGCTGGCCGAGACGCTCGGCCCACCGGTCGCCACCACCGGCAGCGTCCTGCTCTGCGTCGGGCCGCTGCTGACCGGCATCCACATGCTGATCTCCGCGCTCACCCTGGACATCCAGTCGACGCCGGACTGACCGGTACCGGGCCCTGATCCGATCCACGCCCCCTGAAAGGCAGCGCAGAGAACCGCGATGACCGAACAACCTGCGGCCGGCGACGGCGACCGCGCCGTCGCCGGCGCCCGCCGGGTCTGGATCCTGGCGTTCGTCGGCTTCCTGCTGACCATCGGGGCCTGGTCGGTCGCCGCCCCCTATGACGGCACACCGGACGAGCGGGAACACATCATCCGCGCCGCCGGTGTGGCGGCGGGGGAGATCGCCCCGCCGCCGGCAGCCGCCAAGAAGGGCTCCGGAGCCTTCCAGGACGTGCCCGCCGGCCTGGTCAGGGAGCAGTGCTGGCAGTTCAAGCCGGCCGTCTCCGCCGCCTGCGCGGTCCCACCGGGCAGCGACGACACCCCCGTACGCGCCGGCACCGGCGCCGGTCGCTACCACCCCGTCTACTACGCCCTGGTGGGTTGGCCGCTCGACCTCTGGCCGGGCTGGTCCGGGGTGCTGCTCGCCCGGTTCATCAGCGCCGGCATCGCCGCCGCGCTGCTGGCCAGCGCCTTCGTCGTGGCGGTGAACTGGTCCCGGCGTCGTCTGATGGTCGCCGGCCTCCTGGTCGCCGTCACCCCGATGGCCGCCCAGATGGCCAGCGCCGTCAACCCCAACGGCGTGGAGATCGCCGCCGGGGTGGCGTTCTTCGCGGCGACCATCCCGCTGTTCCTGGACCGCCGACCGAAGCCGCACCACGGGCTGCTCATCCTGGCCGGCATCAGCGGCCTGCTGCTCGCGATGCTGCGGCAGACCGGGCCGCTCTGGCTGGCCGCGGCGTTCGTCGCCTTCGCCTTCCCCTGGCGGCAGAGCAACGTCGGCCGGCTGGTGCGCGAGAAGGCCGTCTGGTGGTGGGTTGGCGGCATCGCCGTCGCGGCCCTCACCGCGGTCGGCTGGGGCGTCGTGATGAAGTCCTCCGACCTTGGCAAGTACGGCGGCCACGTGTACACCTACGGCCAGGCCGCCCTCGCCGAGGCCGACCGGTGGCGCAGCTACCTCGACCAGATGGTCGGAGTGACGTCATGGCTGGACACCCGGATGCCCGCGCCGATCTACCTGACCTGGCAGTTCGTCGCCGCGACGCTGCTGATCGGGGCGTTCGTCTTCGGCCGGTTGGTCGACCGTTGGCGGCTGCTCGTCCTGGTCGTCGCCGGCACCGTCGTGCCGTCCGTGATGCAGGTGGCCCTGGTCAAGCAGACCGGGTTCGTCACCCAGGGCCGCTACATGCTGCCGATGCTCGGCGGGGCGATGCTGTTCGCCGCGTACGTCTGGGAGGAACGAGGGCTCGACGCCACCCGCAGCCGCACCCTGGTCCGACTCAGCGTCATCCTGCTCCTGCCGATCCAACTCTTCACGCTGATCCTGACCATGGTGCGGTGGCAGGACGGGCTGCCCAGATACCTGACCTTCCGCACCTTCAACCCCTTCGCCGGCGACTGGCACCCACCACTGGGCTCGATCACGCCCCTGCTGGCGAGCGTGCTCGGCCTGACCCTGCTCGGCGTCCTCGCCTGGCGGGTCTCGATGCGCCCACTGAACGAGCCCGACGAGCCGACGCCCGCGATCGCCGAGCAGACACCGGCGACGGATCTGCGCTGATCGGCCGACCGGCCGACCACGCCCGGTGCGGGCGTTGCTGTCGGATTCGGACTAGGCTGGAGTACAGGGCCGATCGAGCGGTAACGCGCCGGCCGGCGATGGGCGTCGACCGGTACGTCAGCGAGCTGAAGCGGGGCGCGGCATGAGCGTACGGCGAATCATGGGCACCGAGGTCGAGTACGGCATCTCCGTGCCCGGGCAGGCCGGAGCCAACCCGATGGTCACCTCATCGCAGGTGGTGAACGCCTATGGGGCACGTCCGGAGCTCAACCGGGGCGGCCGGGCCCGGTGGGACTACGAGGAAGAGTCGCCGCTGCGCGACGCCCGCGGCTTCACCTACTCCGGCGCCGCGTACGACCCCGCCGAGGCCCTCGCGGACGAAGACCTCGGCTTGGCCAACGTGATACTCACCAACGGCGCACGCCTCTACGTCGACCACGCCCACCCCGAATACTCCACCCCGGAGGTCACCACCCCCCGGGACATCGTGCGCTGGGACAAGGCCGGCGAGCGGGTGATGGCCGAGGCGTCCCGCCGGGCCGCCACCATCCCGGGCACCCAGCCGATCCACCTCTACAAGAACAACACCGACAACAAGGGCGCCAGCTACGGCGCCCACGAAAACTATCTGATGCGCCGGCAGACGCCGTTCGCGGACATCGTGGCGTACCTGACGCCGTTCTTCGTCACCCGGCAGATCGTCTGCGGCGCCGGCCGGGTCGGCATCGGCCAGGACGGCGGCCAGAGCGGCTTCCAGATCTCCCAACGCGCCGACTTCTTCGAGGTCGAGGTTGGCCTGGAGACCACGCTCAAGCGTCCGATCATCAACACCCGCGACGAGCCGCACGCCGACGCCGACAAGTACCGCCGGCTGCACGTCATCATCGGCGACGCCAACCTCTCCGAGATCTCCACCTACCTCAAGGTCGGCACCACCGCCTTGATCCTCACCATGATCGAGGAGAAGGCGCTCGGGGCCGACCTCGGGATCGCCGACCCGGTCAGCGAGCTGCGCGCCGTCAGCCACGACCCCTCCCTGACGCACCGGATGCGACTGCGCGACGGCCGCCGGCTCACCGCGCTGGACCTGCAATGGGCCTACCTGGAGCGGGTCCGGTCCTTTGTCGACGATCGGTACGGCACCGACGCCGACGAGCAGACCGTCGACGTGCTCGACCGCTGGGAGAGCGTCCTGGACCGGCTGGGTCGCGATCCGATGCTCTGCGCCGACGAGTTGGACTGGGTCGCCAAGCTGCGGCTGCTGGAGGGCTACCGGGAGCGGGAGAAGCTCGCTTGGGGCTCGCACAAGCTCCAGCTCGTCGACCTTCAGTACTCCGACGTCCGGCCGGAGAAGGGCCTCTACCACCGCCTGGTCAGCCGGGGGGCCATGAAGACGCTGCTCACCGACGACGAGACGCGCAGCGCGATGACCGAGCCGCCGGAGGACACCCGGGCCTACTTCCGCGGTCGATGCCTCGCCCAGTACGCCTCCGAGGTGGTCGCCGCGAGCTGGGATTCGGTGATCTTCGACGTGGGCCGGGAGTCGCTGGTCCGGGTCCCGATGATGGAGCCGGAGCGGGGCACCCGCGCGCACGTCGGTGCCCTGTTCGACCGCTGCGCCAGCGCCAAGGACCTGCTCGAGACGTTGACCGGGGGCTGATTCCGGATTCGTCAGCCCGTCGCGTGCCGCAAGCCGGCGCGCGGCGGGCTTTTCGTCGCCCGCGCGAGGTAAGTTCATCGCAGACGATCGTGGAGGAGGCAGCAGTGGCCACTCATGACAGCGGCGGCCAGTCGCAGTCCGGCAAGTCCCGTCAGGGCGAGGAAATCGAGGACGTCACCACCGAGGCCAACCCCGAGGTGGCCGAGCGGCACGCCGAGATCACCGAGGACGTCGACGACCTCCTCGACGAGATCGACTCCGTCCTCGAAGAAAACGCAGAGGAATTTGTGAGGGGTTACGTACAAAAAGGAGGTCAGTAAACATATAGGGTTAATTCGGACATGCCTAAAGCAAGCGATGATCGGGACGGCCTTCGTTGCTGCCGAGACTGCGGCGAATGGAAGGCGCTCGATCAGTTCTGTGCGAATTCCAAAAGGCCGGGTGGGCGGGGCAGCTACTGCAAGCTCTGCTTCAACGAGCGGTCCAAGGCAAGTTACGCGCGTCGGGTGAGGGCCAAGTTCGACCGTGAGGTGCGCGCAGGTCGAGCCGTGCCGGAGGGGCACAAGTATTGCTCGGCCTGCGATACGGACAAGCCGTTAGATGCCTTTCCCCGTAACCGGGCGGACAGCTCCGGATATGCCAGCTACTGCAAGCCCTGCCACAACACGAAGACCAGAGAGACGAAAGAGCGGCTTTACGGGGGTAACCGCGAGTACCACCTGCGGCAGCGCTACGGCGTGGGTGAGAAAGAGTTTCAGGAGCTCCTGGCCGAGCAGGGCGGGCTCTGCGCGATCTGTGGCCGCGCCGACCCGCAACATCTGGACCACGATCATCGCACCGGATGGGTGCGCGGGATACTCTGCTTCAACTGCAACGGTGGTCTTGGCCAGTTCCGTGACAGTCCCATGAGGCTGGCCAGGGCGATCACGTACCTGAGAGGAACCACGTGGCAGCGGGCTTTGATCCATCCGGGCGTCTACCAGATGTGTTCACCAACGCGGGGACGTCCTCCTTCACGACGTTCCTGAGTCGGGTGGCCCCCGAGATGTTGCCCGGTCGGCGACCGCTGCCGCCGGGCATGGCCGCCGACCTGGCGCCGCACGCGACCACCATCGTGGCCATCGCGGCCGCCGACGGTGTGGTGATGGCGGGCGACCGACGGGCCACCATGGGCAACCTGATCGCCCAGCGCGACATCGAGAAGGTGCATCCCGCCGACGCGTACTCGCTGGTCGGCATAGCGGGCACCGCCGGTATCGGCATCGAGCTGATGCGACTGTTCCAGGTGGAGCTGGAGCACTACGAGAAGATCGAGGGCGCGATGCTCTCGTTGGACGGTAAGGCCAACCGGTTGGCCTCGATGATCCGGGGCAATCTGGGGGCGGCCATGCAGGGGTTGGCAGTGGTGCCGCTCTTCGCGGGGTTCGACCTGGCCGCCGCCGACCCGGCGCGGGCCGGTCGGATCTTCAGCTTCGATGTGACCGGTGGCCCGTACGAGGAGACCGGCTACGACGCGATCGGGTCCGGGTCGTTGTTCGCCAAGTCCGCGTTGAAGAAGCGGTACCGGGTCGGGCTGTCCGTCGAGGACGCGACGCGGCTGGCGGTCGAGGCGCTCTACGACGCGGCCGATGACGACACTGCGACCGGCGGGCCCGACCTGACCCGGCGGATCTACCCCGTGGTGATGACCGCTACTGCCGAGGGCACCTACCGGCTCACCGACGCCGAGACGGCGACGATCGCCGAGGGCGTGGTCGCCGGCCGGATGGAAAACCCGGGCGGCTAGTTCCGCCCGACCACCCCCACCAGCCAGCAGTCGTCAGCACAGTGCCGTTAGGAGAACCGCCGCCGTGGCCATGCAGTTCTACGCCTCGCCCGAACAGATCATGCGTGACCGCTCCGAGTTGGCCCGTAAGGGCATTGCTCGCGGGCGTAGCGCGGTGGTCCTGAGCTACTCCGGCGGGGTGCTCTTCGTCGCGGAGAACCTCTCCAGCGCCCTGCACAAGGTCAGTGAGATCTACGACCGGATCGGCTTCGCCGCGGTCGGCCGTTACAACGAGTTCGAGAACCTCCGGCGGGCCGGCGTGCGGATGGCCGACCTGAACGGGCTCAGCTACGACCGCCGGGACGTCACCGGTCGGGCCCTGGCCAACGCGTTCGCGCAGACCCTTGGCGCGATCTTCACCGAGCAGTCGAAGCCGTTCGAGGTGGAGATCTGCGTGGCGGAGGTCGGGGCCACTGCCGCTGACGACGAGCTGTACCGGCTCACCTACGACGGTTCGGTCAACGACGAGCCTGGGCGGATGGCGATGGGTGGTCAGGCTGAGGCCATCACCGGCGTGCTGAAGTCCAACCACCGGCCGGAAATGTCGCTCGGGGAGGCGGTCCAGGTCGCGGTGCAGGCGCTGAGCACTGTCGGTGGTGAGGGTGGCGCCGCCCGGACGATCGCCGCTAACCAGCTCGAGGTGGCGGTGCTGGACCGGCAGCGGGTCGGCCGGACGTTTCGGCGGATCACCGGGGCTGCGCTGACCGCGCTGTTGGACGGGGAGTCCGCGCCGCCGACCAGCGACCGGCCGGACACGCCGAGCGTGCCGACCGAAAAGGCCGGAAAGCCGACCAGCTCTGCGGGGTCCGCTGACCTGGAGGACCGGCCGGGTCAACCCGACAGCTGATCAGGTGACGAGACAGCGCCGGGGCCCGCACACGCGGGCCCCGGCGCTGTTGTCTGTCGAGGGTCAGCGGCGCTGGAGCAGGGGCCGGGCGAGGGCCCAGTAGCCGGCGGCGACGGCGTTGAACACGCCCATGCCGGGCGGCGAGTCGACGTTCGAGGGGGCGACCCGGGCGGTCATCAGCTCGGCGATCACCCCGTCGGGCACTGTGCGTTCGGCCTGGAGTTGACGGCGGCGGGCGCCGACCCAGGACCGGTTGCGCCACAGCCAACCCCAGCCGCGGGTCTTCTGCCGGGTCCAACCGCCGGCGAGCGCGGCGGCGAGCATGGCGGCTTCGGTGAGCAGCAGCATCGGGGCGAGCACCACCAGCGTCCGGGTCTGGTACGCGGTGAGCAGGGTGACGAGCCGGTTCCGTTCCACCAGGTAGAGCTTGAGGTCGTTGCGGGAGAACTCGTAGTGGTGGCGCACGACGGCGTCGGGTACGTACTCCAGGCGCAGGCCGCGTTGCCAGAGCCGCAGGCTCAGCTCGGTGTCCTCGTGGTAGGCGAAGTACTCGGCGGCGAAGCCGTCGAGTTCCTGCCAACGTTGGCGGCTGATCACGAAGCAGCAGCCGCTGAGCGACGGCACCTTGCTGCGTACGGCGTGGGCGGTGGCTGGCTCGCCGTTGCCGCCGGCCCAGGACAGCCCGGTGAAGTGCAGTGGGTTGCCGGAGGTGTTGATCAGCTCGGGAGTGTCGGCGAGCCGGATGGAGGCCATGGCGGCGCCGACGCCCGGTTCGGCGGCGACCGTGACCGTCTTGGCGAGGGCGTCGGGGGCGACGATGGCGTCGGAGTTGACGAAGGCGAGCCAGTCTCCGGTGGCCTCGGCGGCGCCGATCCGGCAGCCGCCGGAGTAGCCGGTGTTCTGTTCGGGGCGGACCACCCGGACCTGGGGGAAGCCCTTGACGATGTCGATGCCGTCGCCGGTGCAACCGTTGTCGACGACGACGAGCTCGATGTCGACGTCGGTGCTGGCCAGGACGGCTCGGGCGGCGTTGACCAGGTACGGCTCGGCGCCGTAGGCGAGCATGACGGCGGTCACCTGTGGGCGGGTCATCGGAGGCCTCCGGATGCGGCAGGGGCGACGGCCTCGGCGAGCGGCCGGGTGGGGGTGGTGGGTCGGCGGATGCCGCCGCGCAGCAGCAGTGTCGCCATGGTGGCGGCGACGATGACGGAGCCGATGGTGTACGCCAACTCGACTCGCAGGGTGACCGGAGCCGGGATCAGCGTCACGGCGATCAGGGCGGCGACGCCGACGGTCCAGGCGAGGGCCTGGGCGCGGTGCCGGTCGAGGGCGAGCAGGGCCTGGCCGAGCACCATCGCCCACAGGTAGGCGAGCGTGGCGGCCGCCAACCAGGCGAAGTCGCCGTGGCCGAGGACGCCGGGTGCGTCGAAGAGTGTGCCGACCAGCCACGGGCCGAGCAGCACGGCGCCGAGGGCCCCGGTGAGGCCGAGCGCGGTGACGATGCCGAGCGCCCGACGCAGCAGGCTGTGGAAGCCGGCCTGGTCGCCGGTGGTGGCGGTGGTGGCCAGGCCGGGCAGCAGTGACGCCTGGAGGGAGCCGAAGACGAACAGGGGGATGCGGACCAGCACGAGGGCGGAGAGCAGCGCGCCGGCGGCTGCCGCGTCGGAGGGGGCGAGCAGCTGCACGTTGATCACGCCGATGTTGACAACGACCTGGGAGAGCAGGCTGGAGGCGGTGAGCAGGCCGAGGCCGCGCAGCAGGGTGGCCCAGGCGACGGGCGGGCCTGCACCGATGGCGCGTAGCACCGGCGGCAGGGTGAGCAGGACGCTGACCAGCGGGGCGGCGACGAGCACCAGCCCGTACCAGACGGGGGAGGCCACTCCGGCCAGCCCGAGCAGGGCGACCATGACGATGCGCAGGCCGCCGTCGATCCCGAGCTGGGTGCCGTACCAGGGGAACAGTTGCAGGCCGGAGAGCACGCCGCGGGTGGCGTAGGCGACGGCCATCGCGGCGAGTGCGCCGATCAGCACGGTGACCAGGTTGCCGTCACCGGCGAAGAGTTTGTCGGCGAGTGGCTGTCGGCCGATGGTGACGGCCAACACCAGCACGGCGAGCAGCACGGCGGCGACGGTGACGCCGCGGGCCAGCACCGGCCCTGGGGGCAGCCCCTGGCTGTGCCGGGCGGCGACGACGCGGGCGACCTCCTGCTCGATCGGCATGAACACGCCGATGCCGAGGGTGAACACGATCGACCAGAGCACCGACAGGGACGAGTAGTCGGCCTTGCTGAGGCTGTGGCCGGCGACCGCGAGGTGGACGTAGGAGGCGAGGCCAAGAAGGCCCAGCCCGGCACCAACAGCGATGGTGCCGGGCGGGATCAGGCGTAGCAGGCGTTGGATCACCGGCGAATGAGCGCCAGCGTGAGGACGGCGAACGCGCGGCCGAGGTAGATCATCGCGCGGGCGGGGGAGTGGCTGGGCGTGCCGGCCATCCGTTTGCGCATGGCGACCGGCACCTGCCGGATGCGGTATCCACGACGGGCGGTGTGTACCAGGGTCTCCACCGTGTCGCCGAGGTACTCGGCCGGGTACCAGGTGGCGAACATCTCGATGACCCGCCGGTTGGCGGCCCGGAAGCCGGACGTGGTGTCGGTGAGCTTGGTGTGGGCGACCCGGGACAGCACGGCGGAGAGCATCACCATGGCCCAGCGGCGGGGGCCGCGGACCATGTAGTCGCCCTCGCCGGCGAAGCGGGCGCCGATGACGAGGTCGTTGTCGTCGAGGAGGTCGACGAGCTTCGGCACGTACCGGGGGTCGTGCTGACCGTCGGCGTCGATCTGGATGGCGACGTCGTAGTCGTGGTCGCGGGCGTAGCGGTAGCCGAGGCGCATGGCCCCACCGACGCCGAGGTTGTACGGCAGTTTGGCGACCTGGGCGCCGGCGGCGGCGGCGACGGCGGCGGTGCGGTCGGTGGAGCCGTCGTCGACGACGAGCACGTCGACGCCGGGCAGTTCGCCGCGGACCTCACCGACGACGTCGGCGATGGAACCCGACTCGTTGAGGGCCGGAATGATGATCAGTGTGCGCTTGCCGTTAACCATCGGTCGACACCAGTTCGTCACGGGCCGCACGGTCCGCGTCGATTTCCGCGCGGAGCAGGGCGAAGTCCTCGGCCAGGGTGCGGGTCTCTTCTTCGAGTGCGCTGACCTCCCAGCTCAGGTGCACGCACACGAGCAGCAGGAAGACGATGCCGAGGAAGAGCACCAGGCTGACACCGGAGGCGACGCCGAGGAGTTCGGCGACGTTGTCGAGCAGCCGGGGGAACAGGGACAGCGGGATCACGACGACCAGTACGGCGAGCCAGAGCATGCCGTACTTCTCGCGCAGCTGACGGCGGCGCAGCAGCTCGACGATGGTGCCGAGGAGCAGCAGGCCGGTCAGGCCGGTGACGAGGGTGAGCTTCATGCGACCTTCCACGGGGCGGGTGGAGCGGGGGAGTGGAACGCGTCAACCAGGGCGCTGTGCCAGTCCGGAAGCGGGGGCAGACCCACGGCTGCCCAGCGGCTGTGCCCTAGCACACTGTACGCAGGCCGGGGGGCGGGACGCGGATACCGGTCGCTGGTGGTGGGTCGGATCCGGTCCGGGTCCAGCCCGGCCAGCGTGAACGCGGCGCGGGCCAGCCCGTACCAGGTCGTCTGCCCGGCGCAGGTGCCGTGGTAGACGCCGGGCGTCGCGTGACCGGCCAGCGCCGCGTCGGCGAGCGCGACGAGCCGCTCGGCGAGCGCGTAGGACCAGGTGGGTTGGCCGTGTTGGTCGTCGACCACGTCGAGGTGTTCGTGCTGGGTGGCGAGTCGGAGCATGGTGGCCACGAAGTTCGGGCCGTGCGCGCCGTACAGCCATGCGGTGCGCACGACGTACCCGGTGTCGGGTAGCAGCCGCGCGACGGCCTGTTCGCCGATCAGCTTGCCGCGGCCGTAGGCGTTGACCGGCGCGGTGGGCGCGTCCTCCGGGTAGGGGGTTTCCGCGTTGCCGGCGAGGACGTAGTCGGTGGAGACCTGGATCAGCCGGGTGCCGCCGGTGGCGCACGCCGCGGCCAGGTTGGCCACGGCGTGGCCGTTGACGGCGGTCGCCGCGGCCTCGTCGGCCTCGGCGGCGTCGACGTTGGTCCACGCGGCCGCGTTGATCACCAGGTCGTGCCCGGCGACGGCGGCGTCTACCGCCGCGCGGTCGGTGACGTCCAGGTCGGCGCGGGTGGCGGCGGTCACCTTGAGGTCGGGCCGTGCCCCCAGCACGGTGACCAGGTCCCGGCCGAGCATCCCGCCCGCGCCGGTGACGAGGAGTCGGGTCATGCGGTCGGCGCGGACTTGAGGGGTTCCCACCAGCTGCGGTTGTCCCGGTACCAGCGGACGGTGTCGGCGAGGCCCTGGTCAAGGGTGATGCTGGGGTGGTAGCCGAGCTCTTCGCTGATCTTGGTGATGTCGAGGGAGTACCGGCGGTCGTGGCCCTTGCGGTCGGTGACCGGGACGACCCGGTCCCACCCGGCGTCGCAGGCGTCCAGGAGCAGGCCGGTGAGTTCCTTGTTGGTCAACTCGGTGCCGCCGCCGATGTTGTAGACCTCGCCGGCGCGGCCCTTCTGCTGGACCAGGGCGATGCCGCGGCAGTGGTCGTGCACGTGCAGCCAGTCCCGGATGTTGCCGCCGTCGCCGTAGAGGGGGACGGTGCCGCCGTCGAGCAGGTTGCTGACGAACAGCGGGATGACCTTCTCGGGGAACTGGTACGGGCCGTAGTTGTTGGAGCAGCGGGTGACGACCACGTCCATGCCGTGGGTGCGGTGGTACGACAGCGCGAGCAGGTCGGAGCCGGCCTTGGACGCCGAGTACGGCGAGTTGGGGGCGAGGGGCCAGATCTCGGTCCAGGAGCCCTCGTCGATCGAGCCGTAGACCTCGTCGGTGGAGACGTGCACGAACCGGCTGGTGCCGTGGCGCAGCGCCGCGTCGAGCAGCGTCTGGGTGCCCAGCACGTTGGTGGTGACGAACGGCGCGGCGCCGGCGATCGAGCGGTCGACGTGTGACTCGGCGGCGAAGTGCACGATCACGTCGTGCTCGGCGACCACCTCGTCAACCACGACCGGGTCGCAGATGTCGCCCTGCACGAACCGCAGTCGCGGGTCGTCGCGGACGGGGTCGAGGTTGGCCAGGTTGCCCGAGTAGGTCAGTTTGTCCAGCACGGTCACCGCGGCCGGCTCGAGCGGCGGCACGCCGTCTGCACTGCCGAGGGGCTTGCCCAGTAGCAGGCGAACGTACTCCGACCCGATGAATCCGGCTCCGCCGGTGACGAGGATCCTCACGGGTCCGGAAGTATACGCGACGGGCGACGCGGCGCCGGGTATACAACCCCCGCACAACGTGTCCGGGTGCGGCTAGGCTTCCCCGGTGCGCGGAATCCTACTTGCCGGCGGCACCGGGTCCCGGCTCTGGCCGATCACCCGGGCGGTCTCGAAGCAGCTGATGCCGGTCTTCGACAAGCCGATGATCTATTACCCGCTCTCCACCCTGGTGATGTCCGGGGTCCAGGAGATCCTGGTGATCACGACTCCGGACGACCAGGACCAGTTCCGTCGGCTGCTCGGCGACGGCAGCCAGTTCGGCCTGCGGCTGGAGTACGTCAGCCAGGAGCGCCCGGAGGGCATCGCGCAGGCGTTCATCCTGGGCGCGGACTTCATCGGCACCGAGTCGGTGGCGTTGGTCCTCGGCGACAACATCTTCCACGGCGTGGGTCTGGGTCGGCAGCTCGCCGACCACGGTGACCCGGTCGGCGGGCGGGTCTTCGCCTACCAGGTGGCCAACCCGCAGGAGTACGGCGTGGTCGACTTCGACGCCGATGGTCGGGTGCTCTCGATCGAGGAGAAGCCGGCCCGGCCGAAGTCCCGCTACGCGGTCCCCGGCCTCTATTTCTACGACAACCGGGTGGTCGACATCGCCCGCAAGCTCACCCCGAGCGCCCGCGGCGAGCTGGAGATCACGGCGGTCAACGAGGTGTACCGGGAGACCGGGGAGCTGGCGGTGACGGTGCTGGATCGGGGCACCGCCTGGCTGGACACCGGCACGTTCACCTCGATGATGCAGGCAGCCGAGTTCGTCCGGGTGGTCGAGGAGCGGCAGGGTCTCAAGATCGGTTGCGTCGAGGAGGTCGCCTGGCGGGCGGGCCTGATCGACGATGCGCAGCTGCGCGCGCTCGCCGAGCCGCTGACCAAGAGCGGTTACGGCAACTACCTGCTCGGTCTGCTCAGCGATCAGGCCGGCGCCGACGGGGGTTCCTGGTGAAGATCCGGGAGCTGGGCATCGAGGGCGCCTGGGAGATCAGCCCTCAGCAGCACGGTGACCCGCGCGGCATGTTCATGGAGTGGTACCGCTTCGACAAGCTCGCCGAGGTGGTGGGGCATCCGCTGCGGCTGGCCCAGGCCAACCTGTCGGTCTCCGCGCGGGGCGTGGTGCGCGGCGTCCACTTCGCCGACGTCCCGCCCGGGCAGGCCAAGTACGTCACCTGTGTGCGGGGCGCGGTCCTCGACGTGATCGTGGACCTGCGGGTGGGCTCGCCGACCTTCGGTCGTTGGGAGGGCGTCCGGCTGGACGACACCGACCGCCGGGCGGTCTACCTCAGCGAGGGGCTGGGGCACGGGTTCTGCGCGTTGACCGACGACGCGACGTTGAGCTATCTCTGCTCGGCCACCTATAACCCGACCGGGGAGCACGCGGTGCACCCGCTCGACGAGGAACTGGGCATCGAGTGGCCCGCCGACGTTCCGTTGCTGTCCGCGCGCGACGACGCGGCGCCGACCCTCGCCCAGGCCCGCGAGCGGGGCCTGCTTCCGGAGTACGACAGCTGCCGGCGGTTCGTGGCGAGCCTCGGTCCGGACGGAATGTCGCACTCAACCGGTATGTGACCGCGCTCGGGGCACGACCTGTGGTCTGACAGTGACGAACCGGGCCTCCGGGCGGCTAATGTCACACCATGGAGCGGCGAATCTTCGGCCTCGAGACCGAGTACGGCGTCACCTGCACCTATCGCGGGCAGCGGCGGCTGTCCCCGGACGAGGTCGCGCGGTATCTGTTCCGTCGCGTGGTCTCCTGGGGTCGGTCGAGCAACGTCTTCCTGCGCAATGGGGCCCGGCTCTACCTGGACGTCGGGTCGCATCCGGAGTACGCGACACCGGAGTGCGACTCGGTGACCGATCTCGTCGCCCACGACCGGGCCGGCGAGCGGATCCTGGAGGGCTTGCTCGTCGACGCGGAGAAGCGGCTGCACGACGAGGGCATCGCGGGTGAGATCTACCTGTTCAAGAACAACACCGATTCGGCCGGCAACTCGTACGGCTGCCACGAGAACTATCTGGTCTCCCGGCACGGCGAGTTCGGCCGGCTCGCCGACGTGCTCATCCCGTTCCTGGTCACCCGGCAGTTGATCTGCGGGGCCGGCAAGGTGCTGCAAACCCCGCGCGGCGCGGTCTACTGCCTCTCGCAGCGGGCCGAGCACATCTGGGAGGGCGTCTCCTCGGCGACCACCCGCAGCCGCCCGATCATCAACACCCGCGACGAACCGCACGCCGACGCCGAGCGCTACCGGCGGCTGCACGTGATCGTCGGTGACTCCAACATGAACGAGGTCACCACGCTGCTCAAGGTCGGCACCGCCGACATCGTGCTGCGGATGATCGAGGCCGGGGTGGTGATGCGCGACCTGTCCCTGGAGAACCCGATCCGGGCCATCCGGGAGGTGTCGCACGACATCACCGGACGGCGCAAGGTGCGGCTGGCCAACGGCAAGGAGGTCAGCGCACTGGACATCCAGCAGGAGTACCTCGCCAAGGCCACCGAGTTCGTCGAGCGCCGCGGCGGCGACCAGGCCGCCAAGCGGGTCGTCGAGCTGTGGGGCCGGGTGCTCAACGCGGTGGAGAGCGGCGACCTGGAGCCGGTCTCCCGGGAGATTGACTGGGTCAGCAAGCTGCGGCTGATCGAGCGCTACCAGCGCAAGCACGACCTGCCGCTGTCGCACCCCCGGGTGGCGCAGATGGATCTGGCCTACCACGACGTGCGCCGTGGCCGGGGTCTCTACGGGCTCCTGGAGCGCCGCGGCGACGTCGACCGGGTGACCACCGACCCGGAGATCTTCGAGGCCAAGGAAACCCCGCCGCAGACCACCCGGGCCCGGTTGCGGGGCGAGTTCATCCGGCACGCCCAGGAGAAGCGCCGGGACTTCACCGTCGACTGGGTGCACCTGAAGCTCAACGACCAGGCGCAGCGCACCGTGCTGTGCAAGGACCCGTTCCGGGCGTACGACGAGCGGGTGGAGCGGTTGATCGCCAGCATGTGACCGGTTGCCGGCCCCGGCGGTGCGCTACGCCGACGGGGCCGGTCAGCCCGATGCGCTGAGCGGTTAAGCTGAGCGCGCCATGACGACTTCTGGACCTTCCGACCGCTCCGAGCGCGGCGCCGAGCGGCAGAACTGGATCGAGCGCCGGCGGGAGAAGATCCGCGCCGAGATCGACCGCAACCGGCGCGGTGACTACACGGTGCCGACCTGGGTGCTGGCCCTGGCGCTGGTGCTCATCGTGGGCGGTTGGCTAGCCCTGATCTTCCTGGCCTAACCCACCCCGCCCCCACGTGCCCTACCCCCGCCGGGGGTTTAGGGGATCAGGGTTGCGGCGTGGCGGCCGGCGGCGGCTGCCGCCAGGAAGTACGCGCGGTCGGCGTCGAGGCCACGGCCCATGGTGGACAGCGGCACGGCGCTGGACCGCAGCGCGGCGTCCAGACCGTCGGTGGGAACCACGACGATCCGGTGCCGGGCCGCCAGGGGCGCCAGCGCCGCGTGCACCTCGGTCGCGAGCGACGGCGGCAGGTCCTCGGGCACCACCAGCTCCGCCGGGGCGAGCGCCACCCGGCCGTACGCGGTGAGGCTGTGGTGTGACACGCCCCGGTGTCGGGGGCGCGGGTCGGCGTCGGATATGCGCAACGAGCCGACCGGCTTTCCGCCCAGCGTGGCGATCGCGTTGACGGCCTCGCCGACGGCGACGCCGGAGAAGCCCCACCGGGTGCCGGTGCCGAGGTTGCCCGGCCCCTGCGCCACGATCGCCACGTCCGCTTCGAGTACGTACCGGGCGGCGAGAAGACCGCCGTGCAGGGTGGTGGCCTCCAGATCGCCGCCGAACGCCTGCCCGACGGTGATCGTGCCGGCCAGTTCGGCCCGCAGCCCGGCGAGGGTGCGGGAGAACCAGGCGGGCAGCGCACCACCGTCGGTGAGCAGGTACGCCACCCGCGCCTGCGGGGCGTCGGCCCGGATGCCGGCCAGGATCGCCGGGAGCGCCGAGTGCAGGTCGGCGGTGACCACCGGCAGGCCGCCCAGGTCGTCCGCGTCGGCCAGCACGTCGCGGTGCGGGGACGCCTCCTCGTCGACGCCGAGGAGGATCGGCTGCAACGGCGTGTAGCGGGCCTTGACCAGGTGCCCGGCGTCGCGGGTGTCGGCGACGTCCGGCGGGTCCGGCGGCAGCCGGTCCGGCAGGGCGACCACCAGGGCGTACCCGCCGGTGCCCAACCCCATCAGCAGCGCGCCGGCGTTGAGCAGCACCCGGTCGCCGGGTTCGGGTGTGCCAACCAGCTCCGGGTAGGCCAGCGCCCGCATCCGGGTGCCGTCGGGCAGGTCGACGTCCAGCTCCACCGCCCCGGTCCACTGCCGTCGCAGCGTCGCCACCGTCCCCGTACGCCATCGCACCATGACGGGCACGCTAGCCGCGCGGGCCCGGCGGCCCGCGCCCGGGTGTGCGTCAGGTCGGTTCGGGCCCGCCGGCGTCGGGGCTCGGCCCAGCCTGGGTGTGCCGGGCGTTGCCGGTGGCGCCGGGCATCGAACGGGTCGGGTCGAGGAAGACGAATCGGATCTCCGGGTACCTGTCGGTGAGCCGCAGCTCCGCCTCGTCGGCGGTGGCCTCGATCTGCGCGCCGGTGGCCTCGTCGCGGAAGTCGACCTTCGCGGCGACCAGGATGTCCTGCGGGCCGAGCTGCATGGTCAACAGGGTGTCGATGCGCTCCACCTCGGGCAGCCCGGCCAACTCCTGCTCGATCTCGTGGCGCAGCCGCTCCGGCACGGCCCGGCCGACCAGCAGCGACAGGTTGTTGCCGGCGAGGACCCCGGCGACCGTCAGCAGCAGGAGCCCGATCAGGATCGACGCGACGCCGTCCCACACCTCGTCGCCGGTCGCGTGCGACAGGCCGACGCCGAGCCCGGCCAGCACCAGGCCGATGAGGGCCGCGCTGTCTTCCAGGAAGACCGCCTTGACGGTGGTGTCGGCGGTCAGCCGCAGAAACCGCCGAGGCGTGGTCCGCCAGCGTCGCGACTCGCGGCGGACCTGCCGCACCGCCCGGGCCAGTGAGATCGACTCGATGACGAACGACACCCCGAGCACGATGTACGAGATCAGGTAGTCGCCGCTGTGCTTGTGCACAAGGATCGTGGTGACGCCGTGGGTGACGGCGAAACCGGCGCCGGCGACGAACGTGAACATGGCCGCGAAGAACGCCCAGACGTAGCTTTCCTTGCCGTACCCGAAGGGGTGTCGCTGGTCGGCCGGGCGGGCGCCGCGGCGCAGCGCCTGGAAGAGCAGTACCTCGGTGGTGGTGTCGGCGACCGAGTGCGCCGCCTCGGAGAGCATCGCGGCGGACCCGGAGATCACCCCGGCGATCAGCTTGGCGATCGCGATGGCGAGGTTGGCGGCGCCGGCGACGACGACGGTGCCGACGCTCTCGCTCTCGGGCCTGACGTCCGCTTGCGACATGAGAATCACCCTATGACCGCAGACGGCGACGCGCCGGGGGAGGCCCGATCCGAACAAGTGTGCGGCACGCCCGCGTGGGTGCACGGTCTGGGCGGGTCGGCTGCTAGCGTCTACCGCGTGTCGCGGACCCGCACCGAACGCCTGGTCAACCTGGTGATCTGCCTGCTGTCCACGCGACGGTTCCTGACCGCCGCGCAGATCGCCGCGACCGTGCCCGGTTACGAGCACGATCCGGACGACGCGCGCGACCACGAGGCGTTCCAGCGCAAGTTCGAACGGGACAAGGCCGAGCTGCGCGAGTTGGGTGTGCCACTGGAGACCGGCACGGCGAGCGCCTTCGACGCCGAGCCCGGCTACCGGATCGCCCACCGCGAATACGCGCTGCCCGACATCCTGCTCGAACCGGACGAGGCCGCCGCTGTCGGCATCGCCGCCCGGCTGTGGCAGCACGCCGGGTTGGCCGCCGCCGCGTCGTCGGGGCTGGCCAAGCTGCGCGCCGCCGGGGTGGACGTGGACCCGCAGGCCACCCTCGGCCTGGAGCCGATGGTCACCGTCGACCCGGCGTTCGCGCCGCTGACCGCCGCCGCCCGGGACCGCCGCGAGGTGGGGTTCGACTACCGGGTGCCCGACCGCGACGCGCCCAGCCGGCGCCGGCTGCAACCGTGGGGCGTGGTCTGCTGGCGCGGCCGGTGGTATGTGGTCGGCCACGACCAGGACCGGGAGGCGACCCGCTGCTTCCGGCTGTCCCGGGTCGTCGGCGCGGTCCGGGTGACCGGCGCCCCCGGCGCGTACGAGCCGCCGGCCAACGTCGACCTGATCAGCCACGTCGCCCGCTGGTCGGGTCCGGTGGAGCGCACCGGTCGGGCCACCGTGCTGGCCGCGCCCGGGCGGGCCGCCGGGCTGCGCCGCTGGGCGCTGGAGGTGACCGCCGGGCCGGACGGCGACCGGCTGGTCCTGCCGTACGCGGACCCGGACGGGCTGGCCGGTCATCTGGTCGGCTACGGCCCGGACGTGCGGGTCCTCGACCCACCGGAGGTCCGCGAGGCGGTCATCCAACGACTCAAGGAGATCGCCGTGCGTCACGACGAGCTGGCCGTCAGCGGGGGCGCCCGGTGACCCGCCCGGCCGCCCGCAACGGTTCCCGCGCGTCCGCCGACCGGTTGGCCCGACTGCTCAACCTGGTGCCCTACCTGCTGGCCCGGCCCGGCATCGAGATCGCCGAGGCGGCCGGTGACCTGGGCGTTACCGAGCGCCAGCTCCGGGAGGACCTGGAGCTGCTCTGGGTGTGCGGGCTCCCCGGGTACGGCCCCGGTGACCTGATCGACATGGCGTTCGACGGTGACCGGGTGACCATCACCTACGACGCCGGCATCGACCGGCCGTTGCGGCTGACCCCCGACGAGGCCCTGGCACTGGTGGTGGCCCTGCGGATGCTGGCCGAGACGCCCGGGGTGGCCAACCGGGAGGCCGTCGAACGCGCCCTCGCCAAGATCGAGGCCGCGGGCGACCTGGTGGGCGCGCCGGTCGCGGTCCGGTTGCCCGGAGATACCCCGCGGGCCGAGGCGCTGCGTGCCGCCGTGGAAGGCGGCAAGGCTCTGCGGATCACCTACTACACGGCTGCCCGGGACGAGACCACCGAGCGCGTCATCGACCCGCTGCGGATGCTGATGGTCGGCGGCCGGGCGTACGTGGAGGCGTGGTGTCGGCGTGCGGAGGCCGTCCGGCTGTTCCGCGCCGACCGGATCGACGCGGTCACCGAGTTGGACGAGCCGGCCACGGTGCCGCCGCAGGCCGTCCCGCACGACCTCACCGAGGGGGTGTTCCGCCCCTCGGCCGACCTGCCGCTGATCACCCTGCGCATCGGTCGGGGCGAGCGCTGGATCACCGAGTACTACCCGTGCGAGCGGGTGGAGGCCGGCGACGGTGACCAGTGGCTCGTCTCCCTACGAGTCACCGACCTGGGGTGGGCCCGCCGGTTCGTGCTGGGCCTCGGCCCGGAGGTGGCTGTGGTCGCCCCGGTCGAGTTGGCCGAGCAGGTGCGGGCGACTGCGGCCGCCGCGCTGGACGCGTACGCCGTTCCCGCGCCCACGGCCGTGCCCCGGCCGCCCGAGGTCGACCGGGAGCGCGCGCCGTCGGGTGACCCGGCGGTGGCTGGCCGCACCCAGTAGGCTGACCGCCGTGCTGATCTGGATCGTGCTCGCGGTGGTGCTGCTACCCCTCGTGGCGCTCGCGTTGGCCGTGCGCCCGGTGCTGGCCCGGCTGCCCCGACTACAACGGGCCGCCGTGGCGTTGCAGCGGCGGGCCGCCGAGGCCGAGGCGCTGCGGGAAACCGCCGAGGCGCTGCAACAGCGTGCCGAGGAAATCCAGCGGCGGCTCGACACCGCATCCCAGCGACTCGCGGTGATCAAGGCCAAGCGCGGCTGACCGAGTACGCACCCGGCGGTGGTTGACGGATCATCGCGGGTTGGTCAAGACTTCACCCTCCTGCCCAGACCACCACCACCCGGCGGGTGGCGGGCAGCCGATCCGCACGTACGATGGGCTGCGTACCACCCCCCGGACACAGAGCGACTGGAGCTTCTCATGGGTGCCCTCAAGCCGTGGCACATCGCTGTTCTCGTGGTTGTGCTGATCCTGCTCTTCGGTGCGAAGCGGCTCCCCGACGCGGCCCGTTCGCTGGGTCGGTCGCTGCGGATCATCAAGGCCGAGACCAAGAGCCTGCAGGACGACGACCGCGACCTCGCCGAGAAGGCCGACGCGCAGGCCGGCTACCAGCCGCTGCCGCCGCACGCCGGGCAGCAGGCGCCGTACGCTGGCCAGCCGCAGCAGGCCCCGTACCAGCAGGCGCCGACGCAGCAGCCGGTCGTCGACCCGGTGCACCGCGTCCGCGACAACTGACCGAAGGGCCCCACCACAGTGGCCTTCGCACTGCGTAAACGCGCCCCAAAGGCGTTCGAGCGGGCCGCCGACGGCTCGATGACGCTCATCGAGCACGTCCGCGAACTGCGCAACCGCCTGTTCCGCGCGTCGCTGGCGATCATGATCGGCTTCGGCGTCGGCATCTGGCTGGCGACGCCGGTCCGGATCCTGTTGTCGAAGCCGTACTGCGACCTCCCGGCCTCGATCGATCCGGTCTCGGGCAAGTGCAAGTTCGTCCAGCTCGGTGTCGCGGACGTCTTCCTGCTGAACCTGAAGATCGGTCTCTGGGTGGGCCTGGTCATCGCGGCGCCCATCTGGCTCTATCAGCTGTGGGCGTTCATCGCGCCGGGTCTGCACCGGCACGAGCGGCGCTACGCGTACATCTTCACCGCTCTGGCCGCGCCGCTGTTCGCGGCCGGCGCGGTGCTGGCCTTCTTCGTCACCACCAAGGGCCTCGAGTTCCTGCTGAACGTGTCCGGCGATGACATCTCGACGAATCTGGAAGTCACGCGGTACATCTCGTTCGTCACCAACCTGATCCTGCTGTTCGGGGTGGCGTTCGAGTTCCCGCTGATCGTGCTGATGCTCAACTTCGTCGGCCTGGCCAGCGCGAAACGGCTCCTCAGCTGGTGGCGGGTGGCGATCTTCGTGTTCTTCGCCTTCTCCGCAGTGGTCACTCCCACCCCTGATCCGTTCGGGATGACCGCGTTGGCGCTCTGCCTGTCCGCGCTCTACTTCGCCGCGGTCGGCGTCGCGTTCATCAACGATCGGCGGCGTGGGCGGGGCAAGGAGGTCTACGCCGGCATCGACGACGACGAGGTGTCGCCGTTGGAGTTCGACGCGGATCCGGTCGTGGCCGGGCAGCGGGTCGACTCGACCGCTCCGATCGGGGTACCCGAACCGGTTGCCCCACCGGCGCCGATCGAACGCCGCTACGACGACATGACCTGACGGCCCCGCGCCGACCGGTCCACCGACGCCGTCCCCGTTTCCCGGGGGCGGCGTCGTCGCGTCACCTCACGCGCGCCGGCAGCGGAACTGATGGTGACGGCACCTGCCCCTGCGAACGGCGGGTGTCCGACCGGTACGGTGCTGCCCGTGACCGCAGACGATCACCTGCCCGGCCCGGTCGCCGTGCTCGCCAACCCGACCGCCGGTCGCGGACGGCACCGGGCGCTACTGCCCCGGCTGCTGGACGGCTTGGCCGCCGCCGGGCGGCCGATCCGGTTGCTGCCGGCGTCCAGCCCCGCCGAGGCGGAGGCGGCGTGCCGGGCCGCCATCGCCGAGGGCGCTGGCGCGTTGGTGGCGGTCGGTGGGGACGGCACCGTGCACCGGGCGTTGCAGGCGGTCGCCGGGACCGCCGTGCCGTTCGGCCCGATCCCGGCCGGCACCGGCAACGACTTCGCCCTGGACACCGGCTTCCCGGCCGACCCCCTCGCGGCGGCGGCGGTGATCGCCGAGGCGCTGCGCGTCGGCCGCAGCCAACCGGTCGACCTGGCCCGGATGGTCGGGTTCGACGGCGTCGAGCGCTGGTACGGGGCGGTCCTCGCGGCCGGGTTCGACGCGATCGTCAACGAGCGGGCCAACCGGATGCGCTGGCCACGCGGCCCGCGCCGGTACGACCTGGCGATCCTGGTCGAGCTGGCCCGGCTGCGCCCACGCCGCTACACGCTGCGCCTCGACGGGGTGTCGCACGACCTGGACGCGGTGCTGGTGGCGGTGGGCAACTGCCCCACGTACGGCGGTGGGATGCGGATCTGCCCCGACGCGGACCCGACCGACGGACTGCTCGACGTGGTGGTGGCGGGTCGGGTCAACCGGCGGACGCTGGTTCGGGTGAAGCCGCGCATCTACCAGGGCACCCACGTCAGCCACCCGCTGGTGCAAAGCTTCCGGGCCCGCACGGTGGAGTTGGCCGCCGAGGGCATCACCTCGTACGCCGACGGGGAACGTTCCCTGAAGCTGCCGGTGACGATCAGCGCGGTTCCAGGCGCCCTGCGGCTGCTGCGTTGACCCGTACCGCGCCGATGCTCGCGGCGATGACCAGCACGATGGCGGCGCATTCCAGCACTGTCAGCGCCTGCCGCAGCACCAGCCACCCGGCGAGCGTGGCGACGGCTGGGCCGAGGCTCATCAGCACCGCGAAGGTGGCGGTGGGCATCCGCCGTAGCGCCAGCAGTTCCAGGGTGTAGGGCAGCCCGGAGGCGAGCACCGCGAGGGCGGTGCCGAGTGCCAGCACCGGCGGGTCGAGCAGCGCCGCGCCGCCGTCGATGATGCCCAGCGGCAGGGTGACCAGCGCGGCGAGGGTCAGCGCCAGGGCCAGCCCGTCCGCGCCGGGGAAGCGGTCGCCGACCCGGGCGCTCAGCACGATGTACGCGGCCCACATGGCGCCCGCGCCGAACGCGAACGCCACGCCGACCGGGTTCAGCCGGTCGAAGCCGCCCTGCCCGAGCAGCGCCACCCCGGCCAGCGCGAGCCCCGCCCAGCCCCAACTGGCCAGTCGGCGGGCGGAGAACACCGACAGCGCCAACGGGCCGAGCACCTCGAGCGTCACCGCCGGGCCCAGCGGGATGCGTTCGATGGCCTGGTAGAACAGCGAGTTCATGCCGGCCAGCGCCAGCCCGAACGCTCCGGCCGCGAGCCAGGCCGACCGGTCGTGTCCGCGCAGTCGGGGCCGGCAGACGATGAGCAGCAGCACCGCCGCGATGGTCAGCCGCAGGGTCACCGCGCCGGCCACCCCGGTACGTGGGAAGAGCAACGCGGCGACGGCGGCGCCGAACTGCACCGACAGGGCCCCACCGAGCACCAGCCCCACCGCGACGACGCCACCGCGCCGGGCCGGTCGTGTCTCGCCCGACAGTGGCGTGGGCAGCAGGGTGTCCGTCACGGGCACGACGGTAGGCGCTCAGCTCCGGCTACCTGGCGGCGGTATCCACCTGCCGACACGGCCGTAAGTGTTCGCCAACGTGGTGCTACCGGCGTACGGTCCCTGGTATGACCAGCGCGATGCGGAAGCTATCGATCTCCGTGCCAACCGACGTGGCTGAGCGTCTGGAGCGCGAGTCCAACGCCAGCGCCTACATCACCCAGGCTGTCCGTGACCGGATGCGGCTGGACGCCCTGGACGCGGAGCTGGCTCACCAGGGCATCCCGATCACCGAGCAGGGCGTGGCCGAGTCGCGCGCCCGCCGGGCTGCCGTGGAGGCCGACTGGTCGCCGGAGCGCCGCAACGCCCTTCGCGAGCGGGCCCGCCAGCACGCGCTGGACGCCGCCGCCGGCACGCTCGAACAACCGGCGGCGTGAGCCCCGAGGACGACCGCCCGGTCCGGCTCGTGCTGGACCGGTCGGCGCTGCTGGCGTACCTGGCGGGGTCGGTGCATGTCGGGGAGCCGCTGCACGAGGTCATCCAGGATCGCAACAGGTTTGGCGTCACCGCCGTGACCGCGGCGGAGGCGCTGGCCATCGTCAGCGACCCGAAGGAACGGGCGACATTGCACCGGCTGTTGGGCCTGGACGCCTGCGAGGTGCTCTCGACCGAAGGGCACTCCTGGCACGAACTCAGCTTCTGGCGGACGGTGACGGGACGTGCCGATCTGGCCAGCACAGCGCTGGCCGTCCTCGAACACGACGCCTCGATCCTCACCGCGGAGGACCGGTACGGCGACGGTGAGCTGCCGGTGATTCACATCCCCGACTGACGGCACCCCAACCGTCGGTCAGCCTGGCAGGGCGAGGTCGAGCACCGCGCCCAGCCCGTTTTCCCGGCCCGGGTCGGCTGCCGGGAGCACCAGCACCGGGCAGCCGGCGGCCACCGCGCCCGCGTCCGCCGGGGTGTCACCGACCATCAGGGTCTGCTCCGGGTCGACGCCGAGCATGCCGCAGGCACGCCAGAAGATCGCCGGGTCGGGTTTGCAGCGCCCCACCTCGTACGAGAGCACGAACGCGCCGACCAGGTCGGTCAGCCCCCAGGTGTCGAAGTGTGGCCGCAGGTCGAAGCCGATGTTGCTGACCACCGCCACCGGCACCCCGGCGTCGCGCAGCGCGGTGAGAGTGGGGGCGGTGTCGGCGTACGGCAGCCAGCCCTCGGCGGTCAGCAGCCGCTCGTAGAGCGCGTCGGCGAAGCCCTCGATGCCGGCATCGACGGTCTCGGCCAGCCCGGTGTACGCGCCCCGGTGGGCGTGTTCGTAGAGGTCCCGGTCGGCCCACAGTTCGGCGAGTCGGGGCGGCACCCGCGCCGGCAGTGGCCCGCCGGCGCGGCCGGCGGTCAGCAGTCGGTCGGCCAGCGAGGTGGCGCGGACCCGGTCCAGGGTCACGCCGCACGTCGCCGCGGCCTCCAGCACCCACCGCTGGGGGTCCTCCACCTGTGCCAGGGTGCCGTGGAAGTCGAAGAGCACCGCCTTGACAGGGCGTCGGGACGCCCGGCGGGCGGCGGGCGCCTCGGCGGTGCCCGGCGGACTGGTCTGGGGCGGTTCGGCATGGTCCGGCACGCCGTGCACCCTACCGACCGCCCCCGACCGCGCCTCCGGACGGCCTTGTGGGGTGACATGACTCGGCACGCACTAATCTTGGTGCCATGTCGAGCCCCGCCGAGCGGTACGCAGCGGCGCGCCGCAAGGCCGCACAAGCCGCACAGTTTCCGGCGCTGGACGAGTTCGCCCTGGAGTTGGGGTTCGACCTCGACGACTTCCAGCGGGAGGCGTGTCAGTCGCTGGAGCGGGGCAGTGGTGTGCTGGTCTGCGCTCCCACCGGCGCCGGTAAGACGGTGGTCGGGGAGTTCGCCGTCCACCTGGCGCTGCGGGGGCGGCCCGACGACCCGGTGCCCGCCGTCGACGCGACGACCCCGCCGACTCGGCGCAAGTGCTTCTACACCACGCCGATCAAGGCGTTGTCCAACCAGAAGTACCACGATCTGGTCGCCCGGTACGGCGCCGAGCAGGTCGGCCTGCTGACCGGCGACAACGCGATCAACGGCGACGCGCCGGTGGTGGTGATGACCACCGAGGTGCTGCGCAACATGCTCTACGCGGGCTCCAGCACCCTCCAGGGCCTCGCGTACGTGGTGATGGACGAGGTGCACTACCTGGCCGACCGGTTCCGCGGTGGGGTGTGGGAAGAGGTGATCATTCACCTGCCCGCCTCGGTCACCCTGATCTCGTTGTCGGCGACCGTCTCCAACGCCGAGGAGTTCGCCGACTGGCTGGTCACCGTACGAGGCGAGACCGCAGTGGTGGTCAGCGAGCACCGGCCGGTGCCGTTGTGGCAGCACATGCTGGTCGGCAAGCGGATGTTCGACCTGTTCCACGACGCCGACGCCGCCCGCAAGCACGACGTGCACCCGGAGTTGCTGCGCTACACCCGGGAGACCGCGCGGCGGCTGGAGTTGGGCGAGGGGCGCAGCGCGGGGCCCGGTGCCGGCCGGCGTGGCCCGCGCTGGCGGGGTCCGTTGCGCCCGGACATCGTCGACCGGCTGGACCGGGAGGGTCTGCTGCCGGCGATCCTGTTCATCTTCAGCCGGGCCGGTTGCGCCGCCGCGGTGCAGCAGTGTCTCGCCGCCGGGCTGCGGCTCACCTCAGCGGAGGAGCGGGCCGAGATCCGCCGGGTCGTCGAGTCCCGGGTCACCGCCATCCCCGGCGAGGACCTGTCGGTCCTGGGCTACTGGGAGTGGCTGGACGGCCTGGAACGCGGCCTGGCCTCCCACCACGCCGGCATGCTGCCGGTGTTCAAGGAGATCGTCGAGGAACTGTTCGTCCGGGGCCTGGTCAAGGCGGTCTTCGCCACCGAGACGCTGGCGTTGGGCATCAACATGCCGGCCCGGTGCGTGGTGCTGGAACGGCTGGTCAAGTACAACGGCGAGGCGCACGTCGACCTGACCCCGGGGGAGTACACCCAGCTCACCGGGCGCGCCGGCCGCCGAGGCATCGACGTGGAGGGGCACGCCGTCGTGGTGTGGTCCCCGGAGACCGATCCCCGGCACGTGGCCGGGCTCGCGTCCACCCGCACCTACCCGCTGCGCTCCAGCTTCCGGCCGTCGTACAACATGGCGGTGAACCTGGTCGGCACTGTCGGCGTGGAGCCGGCCCGGGCCCTGCTGGAGTCCTCGTTCGCCCAGTTCCAGGCGGACCGGTCGGTGGTCGGCCTGGCCCGGCAGGTGCAGCGCAACACCGAGACCATCGAGGCGTACGGCGCGGAGGCCGCCTGCCACCACGGCGACTTCGACGAGTACTTCGCACTGCGGGTGGCGATCGCCGACCGGGAGAAGGCGATCGCCCGGCAGGGGCAGACCCAGCGCAAGGCGGCCGCGGTGGCCTCGTTGGAGCGGCTGCGGGTGGGCGACGTGATCCGGGTGCCGTCGGGCCGGCGGGCCGGGCTGGCCGTGGTGCTGGACCCGGCGACCGGCGGGTTCGGTGAGCCCCGGCCACTGGTGCTCACCCAGGACCGTTGGGCCGGGCGGGTCAGCCCCGGCGACTTCACCACTCCGGCCGAGGTGTTGGCCCGCATCCGGGTGCCCAAGCACTTCAACCACCGGTCCCCGGGCGCGCGGCGGGATCTAGCCGCCGAGGTCAGCGGCACCGGCCTGGACCGGCACGGTGGCCGACGTGGGGGCCGTTCCCGGCAGGTGACCGGCGAGGACCACCGGATCACCCAGCTCCGCACCGAGCTTCGCCACCACCCCTGCCACGTCTGCCCCGAGCGGGAGGACCACGCCCGCTGGGCGGAGCGGCGTCGGCGGCTGGAGCGCGACACCGAGGAGCTGCGCGAGCGCGTCAGTGGTCGTACGGGATCCCTCGCGCGGACGTTCGACCGGATCGTGGCGCTGTTGACCGAGCGTGGCTACCTCGCCCCCGACGGCGCGGTCACCGACGCCGGTCGGATGCTGGGCCGGATCTGGACCGAGGCGGACCTGCTGGTCGCCGAGTGCCTGCGCCGGGGGGTGTGGAACGGGTTGTCCCCGGCCGAGTTGGCCGCCGCGGTGTCCGTGGTGGTGTTCGAGGCGCGCCGCGATGTCGACGAGCGGGCGTCGCTGCCGCGCGGGCCGGTGGCCGACGCGGTGGACGAGACGCTGAAGCTGTGGGGGGAGATCGAGGCCGACGAGGCGGCGCGGGGGCTGACCGCGACCCGGGAGCCGGATCTCGGTTTCGCCTGGCCCGTTTACCGGTGGGCCCGGGGCGAGGCGCTGGCCAAGGTGCTCGGCAGCGGGCACGAGATCGATGGTGAGATGCCCGCTGGTGACTTCGTCCGGTGGGCCCGACAGGTCGTCGACCTGCTGGGTCAGATTGCCGACTCCGGCGGTGCCACAACGGAGCTGCGGTCCACCGCTCGACAGGCTATAGCGGCCGTCAATCGGGGCGTTCTCGCATACCACACGTCAGCCTGATAATCACGCTCAGTCATTATCGTCGTCGAATCGACGCAGCGGACGGTCACCGCAACCGCACCCCTCGGATAGCCCGGGGGGCACTGTTGCGCCTGATCACAGCACCCCTGATCATTGCCGAGGCGTCTTGTTGACGCGTCGGTAACGAATGGGGAGAAAGCCGCCGTGGCGGAGATCAATCACTTTGAGTACGGTTGGATCACGCCCGCGCTGAGTTACGCGCTGTCCGTGCTCGGTTCGATCCTCGGTCTGGTCTGCGCCGGGCGCATCCGTACGGCCCGGACGAACGGTCAGCGGGCGTGGTGGGGTCTCCTGTCGGCCTGGGCGTTGGGCGGCACCGCCATCTGGGCGATGCACTTCATGGCCATGCTCGGCTTCGCCGTCGAGAACACCCGAATCCGCTACGACGTGCCGCTGACCGCGGCCAGCACGGCCATCGCCGTGGTGGCGGTCGGTATCGGCCTGGCCATCGTGGGCACCGGCCGGCTGAATCCGGTACGACTGATCGCTGGCGGCGTCTTCACCGGCGCCGGCGTGGCCTCCATGCACTACACCGGCATGGCCGCCATGCGCCTCAACGGCAGCCTCGGCTACGACACGGTCCGGGTCGTGCTCTCGGTGGTCATCGCCGTGGTGGCGTCCACCGTCGCGCTGTGGCTCGCGATGACCGTCCGGCGGGGGTTGGCGATCTTCGCCTCCGCGCTGGTCATGGGGATCGCCGTCAACGGGATGCACTTCACCGGCATGAGCGCCCTGTCGGTGCACCGCCACGAACGGGCGGGTGAGGTGACCGGCGCCGGGGTGAGCACCCTGTTGGTGCCGATCGTGCTGGCGGTGGTCTTCGGGGTGGTCGGTCTGCTCTACGCGCTGCTCGCCGCTCCGACCGACGACGACCGGGCCGCTGCCGCGTACCTGGACGGGCGGCGGCTCTCGGAGCCGGCGGCCCCGGTGCCCACCGCTGCTCCCGACCCGGTCGGGTTGCGTGCTCGCTCCACCCTCGGCCAGCCCGGCACTCCGTTCCCGTCGCGCCGGGACACGCCGCCGCGCTGACACCGTGCGGCCGGCTTGCGCCTCGTTGCTGGCGGCCTCGCGGGTCAGGCCGCCTCCGTGCCCGGGTACGGAGGCGGATCAGGCCGGCCGCCGACCGGGTCGGCCGCGGTCGATGGTGAGGGTGACCAGCAGCCCCGGGTGGTCGGTCGCCCCGTGCATGGGCACCAGGCTGCGACAGCAGAGCGTGACGTCGGTGGTGGCCGTGACGTGTTGCAGTTGGCCGTCGTCGATCCGCTGATGGCCCGGCGGAGTGCAGGACCGCACGTCGGGGTCGTGGCCGGCGCGCAGGTTGAGGTCGCCGGCCAGCACGGTGGGCTCGTACCCGGCGTTGCGGCTGATCGTCGGCAGGATGGTGTCGACCAGGTGGTCGCACTGGGTGAGCGCGACACGGTAGCCGGTGGCCGACAGGTGCGTGGTGCAGGCGAGCAGGGTGCCGTCGACGTCGACGCAGAGCCAGGCTCGTTCCTCGGGGTCCGCGAGGTCCTGCGTCGGATGGGTTCCGGCGTACACGGTGTTCGGGGTGGCCGGCGTCCGCACATGGGTCAGCAGGCCGATGCCGAACCGTTGGCCGTTGCGGCAGCGGGTGTCGTCGCCGCTCGGACGGTCGCCGGCGGCCTGAAACGCGGCCACGACGGTCCGCCCAGGGTGGACGGCTTGGAACACGCCGTGCAGGGCGGACACGTCAGGCTCGCAGATCTCGTTGAGGGTGACCAGGTCGGGTGCCTCGATGGTGATCACCTCGGCGGCCCTGGCCATCGCTCGGCCGGTGTAGCAGCCGGCGCGGCCACTGTTGCAGAGGTTCAGCTGGAGCATCCGTAGGACAGTGGGCTGCGCGGCGGCCCCGGCGACCGGCGATGTGGTCGGCCGGTTGGCCGGGAGTGCGGCGGCGGCGAGTAGGCAGCCCACGGCCAGGGTTCGGCGCAGGAACCGGTACGGACGGGCGGCCACACGGACTCCGGGGTGCACGAGGCGACAGTCATCGCCGAGGTGCCGGTGATCCTACTGGCGGCCGAATCGGCGATCGGGATCCAGAGCGGTGGGCCGAGGGGGCACGCGCGCGGCGCGTACCCCCTCGGGTCGCTCAGTGGGCGCGGACCGCGACGGCCGTGTACGGCGTGGTGGGGGTCGGCGGCGTGGTGAACCGGGCGTTGGGCAGGTACAGCCGGCCCAACGCCTTGGCCACTGTGGTGGGCACGTCGAAGTTCGGATCGGTGATGGTGCCGGTGAGCGCTCCGGCGGTACCGGAGTGGTTCAGCCGGACCACCGCTATCTGGTTGAGGCGGTTCTGCACGACGTAGAGGGTGCGGCCGAGCAGCAACAGTCCATCGCCGTTGGTGAAGGTGTGGCCCGGCACGTCCACGACGGTGCTCGCGCCGGTCGCCGGGTCGACCCGGTACAGCGTGCCGGTGGTGGACTGGACGACGATCAGCGCCCGGCCGTCCGGTGTGGTGGCGATGCCGTTGAGGTTAACCCCGGTGCCGACCTGCTCGTACGCGCCGGTCAGCGTGATCGTGGTGAACGCGTCGGCGGGCGGCAGCGCCCCGCCGCGACCGAGCGGCAGCCGGTAGAGGACCGGCCGGTTCGAGTCGGTGAAGTATGCCGCGTCGCGGGTCAGCACGACGTCGTTGACGAACGTCGGGGCGGTGGCGAACTGGTAGCGGGCCAGCACCTCACCGGTGCGGGTGTCGAGCACGCGGGCGTCGCCGGCCGTGCCACCGGAGACGAAGAGCCGGCCACGCGGGTCGACCTTGAGGCCGAGCGACGGCGTGCCGGTGGCCGCGCCGATCGTCGTGCCCCGGCCGGTGACCAGGTCGACGCGCTGGATGGCACCGGTGGCGCGGGAACCGAAGTAGGCGTACCGGCCGGCGGTGGCGATGCCCTCGGGCTGGAACCCGTCGGGGAGGGCGAGGACGGCCGGCGGCCGCCCTGCGGGGTGCGCCTGCGCCGGTGCGACGGCGACGGTGGCCAGCATGGCGGCGGTCAACGCGCCGCCGAGCGTGGTGCGGAGGGGGCGGTTCACTGTGCTCCTTCCGGGCGGAAGCGGCACGAGCCGACACGTCCGCCACGTTCACTGGGGCCAGGACCCTCCCCACTGTACGACCGCTGGCGGGCGCCCGCTCGGCGTCACCGGCGCGGCCTTCGGGTGACCGCGCCGGTGCGCCCGTCGAGCGGGGCGGAGATCAGGCGTTGCGGACCAGCCTCCACCGGTTGTCCGCGCTGCCGTTGTCCGGATCCTGCACGGCCTGCGCTCCCCAGGCGGTCGACCCGTTCAGGATTCCGAGCAGCTTGTTGCTGTTGACGTTGCGGATCTTGTAGGTGCCGTCGCCGTTGTCCACGAGGATCCACCGATGATCGGCGGTGCCGTTGTCGGCCCACTGCATGACCCGGGCGTTGTCGGCGGTGGACATGTTCTCCACGCCCAGGACCTTGCCGCTGTTGACGTTGCGGAACCGGACCGCGTTGCCGTCGGTGATGACCACCCAGTTGTGGTCAGCGGTGCCGCTGTCGCCCCACTGCACGGCCAGACCACCGTCGGCGGTGGACATGTTCTGAACACCGAGGACCAGCCCGGTGCCGACATTGACCAGGCGGTAGCTGCCGGTGGGGCCGCCGCTGCCGCTGGTGTTCCAGTAGACCGTGTAGTTGTAGCCGTGGGCGTCGTAGAAGGGGGCGAGGTTCACAGTGGACCCGTTGGCGCTGGCGGTGAACGCGAGCGAGCTGGTGCTGGTCCGGGTGATCGAGGAGACGGTGAGGGTGGGCAGGGTGCTCAGGGCAGTGTTGCCGTAGTTGCCGGCCAGCACCGAGGGGCCGTACGTGACCGCGCCGACGTTGGCGTTGTCGTTGGCGGCCTTGACGGCGACCTGCATCGGCAGCCGCACGGTGATGGTGTCGCCAGCGGCCCAGGTACGCGTGACAGTGGCGTAGCTGCCCGGTGTGGTGGTGACGTTCTCCACAGTGCCGTTGACGGCGATCGTCGCGCCGCTGGTCCAGGACGGGATCCGCACCCGGATGCTCCACGACCCGCTCATCGAGCCGGACAGGGTCAGCGTGCTGGTGTCACTGACCGGGAAGCTGGTGGTCTGGGTGACGGTGATGCCGCGCTGCGTCCAGCTCAGCACCGACGGCGTGAACAGGTTCACGCTCAGTGTGGTGCCGTTGTAGAAGTAGATGGAGTCCATCAACCTCGTGTTGATCTCCAGGCCCGTGCCCTGGCAGCACCAGAACGAGTTGTAGTCGGTGCTCCAGGTACCGCCACCCCACGCCGGGCCCACACCGCGACGTCCGCCCGGCCGCAACGGGGTGAAGTAGGTGATGTGGCCGTGGCTGTCGGCCGGGTTCTGCCCGCCGATCAGGTGGTTGATCAGCGCGCGCTCGTAGAAGTCGAAGTAGTCCGCCCGGTTCGGGTCGAGCAGCCACAGCTCCCGGGTCAGCTTGAGCATGTTGAACGTGTTGCACTGCTCGCAGGTGTCGTTGCTGAGGTAGCCGGCGATCGCGTTGGGCGGCCGGAAGTGCTCCGCCTGGCTGTTGCCGCCGATGACGTAGGTGTGCGCGCCGACGGTGATGTTCCACGCGTTGCTGGCGATGTTCCGGTAACGGGTGGTCCCGGTGGCCTTGAACTCCCGGGCCGCACCGATCCACTTGGGCACCTGCGTGTTGGCGTGCCGGCCGTTGAGCTGGTCCTGGTTGTTGGCCAGCGGGTCGAACACGGCGGCGTGGTCGAACCGCTGCGCGGTGGCGAGCCACCGGCTGTCGCCGGTCTGCTGGTAGATGTCGGCGAGCACGTCGTTCATGCCCCCGAACTCGGTGCCCAGCATCGACTGCATCTGGCCGGAGCTCAGCCGGCTGGTCCGGGTGTCGACCCAGCCGGCGAGGGACAGCAGCACCGTACGGGCCTGGGTGTTTCCGATGTAGCGCCAGACGTCGAGCAGACCGGCGAGGGTCTTGTGGATGCAGTAGTAGGGCACGTTGCCGTTGGACAGCGTCCGTGCCTCGAGCGCGGTGAAGTCGGACTCCGGGAAGCCGGAGAGGTAACCCGCGCCGAACCCGGCGGCGGAGTTGTTGGCCTGGCACTTGGCCAACTCGGCCACCATGTAGTTGGCCTTGTCCCGGCAGGTGGTGTCGCCCAGCACCGCGTACGCGTACGCCCACGCGCTCAGGAAGTGGCCCTGCATGTGGGTCCGGAACGGGAAGTTCGGCGCGTCCCAGCCGCCGTTGGTGGCGGCGCCGTTCGTGGACAGCCGGTGGTTGGCGCGGAAGTTGTAGAGCATCCGGTCGACGTCGACGAACCGCAGATAGTTGAGCGTCCGGGTCTGGTTGTCCATCCAACGGCCGGAGCTGAGTCGAACCTGACCCGGGTCGAATGCGTACGCCGAGACGCCGATGTCGGACCGGGCCGGGGGCACGACGGCGGCGGACGCGCTCCCGGGAAGGATGGCGGCGCCAGTCGCGGAGACCACCACTGTGGCTCCGGCTGCCTGAAGCAGGTGGCGGCGGCTGAGGGGCGGGGGTGGTGGCATGGGGGAACCTCCAGGTGGCCGGGTACGTCGGGGCCGCCATCGATGGCGGTGGGTGGTCGGCGGCAATGGGCCGCCGACGCCGGGTGCGCTGTGGTGGGTGGGACGTGGGTCGCCGTGGACGCCGGGTGCCCACCCCTGCGCTTATCGCGGCACATCGATGTGATCGCTAACATAGTTCGTCGTTAACACGCCCGCAACCCCCGGGGCGCCTCGTCGACCTATCCCTGGGACGACCTGGCCCGGTGCCGCCGGGCCTGGTGGCAGCTATGGTCCGAAACGGACATCCACCGGGTTTGCGATCACCGGAGCGTGACAGTGGGTGACGGATGTCGATGAGCTTCCGTCCGTTGACGCCCGTCCGGCCGCTCAGTACGGTGCATCGTAAATCTTCGATGTCAACGTCAATACATCAATGCTGCGATGTGGTTACGACGGTCATCTCGCACCTCACATAAATCCAGGTCAGATGGGGGAGGAGGCATTCAGGAAAGGCTGTTAGCGCTAACACGGCCGCCGGCCGTGCTGTTGCCGGGAACGGCAAAGCCGGTTCGACCGGCTGCCAGCCACTGCGGTGGCCCGCCCAGTCAGACATCGCGCACGGCGCACTCTCTGTAGGAGTAATCGTGAAAGTGGAAGACCGAACCACAACCCGGATCGGCCACCGGGCCAGGCGCGCCATCGCCTGGCTGGCGAGCATGGCCTGTGTCCTCGCACTGGTCCCGGGCACGGCCAGGGCCGACAACCCCATCGTCCAGAACATCTACACCGCCGACCCGGCGCCAATGGTGCACAACGGCCGGGTCTACCTCTACGCCGGACATGACGAGGACGGGTCCACCTACTTCACCATGCGTGAGTGGCGGGTGTACTCGTCCGCCGACATGGTGAACTGGACCGACCACGGATCGCCGATGAATCTGGTGACGTTCGCGTGGGCGGACGCCAACGCGTGGGCCGGGCAGGTAGTTCCGCGTAACGGAAAGTTCTACTGGTACGTGCCGGTGCGCCAGCGCTCCAACGGGCAGATGGTCATCGGCGTCGGGGTGGCCGACAGCCCGACCGGGCCGTTCCGCGACGCGCTCGGTCGACCACTGGTCGGAAACAACGAAATCGACCCGCACGCGTTTATCGACGACGACGGGCAGGCGTATCTGTACTGGGGTAACCCTGGTCTGTGGTACGTGAAATTGAACCCGGACATGATCTCGTTCTCCGGCAGCGCGACCCGTATTCCCCTCACGACGGCGGGGTTCGGTACCCGTAACGGCAATGCGAGTCGGCCGACGCTGTACGAGGAGGGCCCGTGGGTGTTCAAGCGCAACGGGTTGTACTACAACGTGTTCGCGGCGGAATGCTGCTCCGAGTTCATCGCGTATTCCACGGCGACCGGACCGACGGGGCCGTGGACCTATCGGGGAACGATCATGCCACGGCAGGGCGCCAGCTTCACCAATCACGCGGGTGTGATCGATTTCCAGGGTGGTTCGTATTTCTTCTATCACAACGGTGCGCTGCCCGGTGGCGGTGGTTACACCCGTTCGGTCGCTGTGGAGAAGTTCAGTTACACCAGCAGTGGCCTGTTCCCGACGATCACGATGACGAGCACGGGTGCCCCGCAGGTGGGCACGCTGAACCCGTATGTGCGGCAGGAAGCCGAGACGATCGCGTGGGGCTCGGGGATCGAGACCGAGGCGTCCAGCGAGGGCGGGATGAACGTCGGTTGGATCGAGAACGGCGACTACATCAAGGTCAAGGGCGTCGCGTTCGGCGCGGGTGCTACCTCGTTCAGCGCCCGGGTCGCGTCGGCCACCAGCGGCGGCCGGATCGAGGTACGCCTGGACAGTGCCAGTGGTCCGACCGTGGGCACCTGCACAGTGGGCGGCACCGGCGGCTGGCAGACCTGGACCACCAGCACCTGCGCGGTCAGCGGAGCGACCGGCACCCGTGATCTCTACCTGCGCTTCGCCGGCGGCAGCGGCAACCTGTTCAACATCAACTGGTGGCAGTTCAGCGGCACCGGCGGCGGCAGCGCCACCAACCTGCTCACCAACGGCGACGTGGAGAACGGCACGACGGGCTGGGGTGTGCACGGCAGCGGCACCCTCGCCAGGATCACCGCGGTCGCGCACGGCGGCAGCGGGTCGCTGTCGATCACTGGCCGGACCGGCGCCTGGAACGGCCCCAGTCAGGACGTGACCGCCAAGCTCACCAACGGCAAGAGCTACACCACAAACGTCTGGGTACGAGCACAGAGCGGCACCCCGTCGGCGAAGGCGACACTGTCGCTGACCGCGAACGGCACGACGAACTACCTCCAACTGACGCCGGCGGTGGGCGTGACCGTCAACGGCTGGACCCTGCTCACCGGCACCGCGACCGTGTCGTGGAGCGGCACGTTGTCCAGTGCCGCCTTCTACGTGGAGACGGCCGAGGGCACCGACAGCCTCCTCGTCGACGACGCCTCGTTCCAGTGACGGGTGCTGCCGGGGCCGTGCTCGGCGCGGCTCCGGCAGCACGGCGACGTGCCCCACCACTGCGACGGAGCGACAGGTGCCCCGGCGTGGTTGGTTACGACTTGACGAACGGCATGTTATCGCTCACAGTCGATGGTTGAGGGCGGCCGCACCTGTGGTTCACCGGGCGAACCTGCTGTGGCCCCTCGGAGCGCGACGTCCGCCCAGGGCATGCCGGACGTCGGGTCAGGATTCCCCGCACTGCTGCCGCGACGGCGATTGGTGCTGCCGTCGCCGACGTCGCAGGAGCAGATTCGGGCGCTGCGCCTCCATCGCCGCACCACCACAGAGAAGGAATCCGCATGAATCACAGAAGAGCCTTGCGAGCGGTGGTGACCGTCGCCGTCACCGGCGCTCTCGCCGCCGCTATGACGATGACCCTGACCTCCACGGCCAGCGCCGGCACGACCCTCCGGGCCTCGGCGGCCGAGAAGGGTCGCTACTTCGGCGCGGCCGTCGCGACGGGCAAGCTGTCCACCAGCGCCTACACGACGATTCTGAACCGTGAGTTCAACAGTGTCGTGGCCGAGAACGAGATGAAGTGGGACGCCACCGAGCCGCAGCAGGGTCGGTTCAGCTACACCGGTGGTGATCGTCTGGTCAGTCACGCGCAGGCCAACGGCATGAGTGTGCGGGGCCATGCGTTGTTGTGGCACCAGCAGGAGCCGGGTTGGGCGCAGGGCATGTCGGGCAGCGCGTTGCGCAGCGCGATGATCAACCACGTCACCCAGGTCGCCACGCATTTCCGGGGGAAGATCTATGCCTGGGATGTGGTGAACGAGGCGTTCGCCGACGGTGGTGGCGGTGGGCGTCGGGACTCGAACCTGCAGCGCACCGGTAATGACTGGATCGAGGCGGCGTTCCGGGCGGCGCGGGCAGCGGATCCGGGTGCGAAGTTGTGTTACAACGACTACAACACCGACGGGATCAACGCGAAGTCGACGGGCATCTACAACATGGTGCGGGACTTCAAGTCCCGTGGCGTGCCGATCGACTGCGTGGGCTTCCAGTCGCACCTGGGCACCTCGCTGGCCGGTGACTACCAGGCGAACCTGCAGCGGTTCGCCGATCTCGGTGTGGATGTGCAGATCACCGAGCTGGACGTGATGACCGGCGGCAACCAGGCCAACATCTTCGGCGCCGTCACCCGCGCCTGCATGAACGTCTCCCGCTGCACCGGCATCACCACCTGGGGAGTACGGGACTGCGACTCGTGGCGTGGATCGGACAACGCGCTGCTGTTCGACTGCAACGGCAACAAGAAGGCCGCGTACACCAGCGTTCTGAACGCCCTCAACGCCGGCCCCGCCATCCCGACCGACCCGCCGACCGACCCGCCGACCGACCCGCCGACCGACCCGCCCACCACCCCGCCGCCGGGAACGGGTGGTTGCTCGGCATCGGTGTCACTCAACTCGTGGAACGGCGGGTTCGTGGCCACAGTGAAGGTGACCGCCGGCTCCGCCGGCACGAGCGGGTGGAACGTCGGTGTCACCCTTGCCAGTGGTGCGAGTGTCACCAACACCTGGAGCGCGACGGCCAGTGGCTCGACCGGCACGGTGCGGTTCGCCAACGTGGACTACAACGGCCGCCTCGGAGCGGGTCAGGTCACCGAGTTCGGCTTCCAGGGCACTGGCAGTGGGGCCGGCATCACGCCCACCTGCACCGCTTCCTGAGCACGACTGACCGACCGCACAGTCCGGCCGGTGTGGAGGAGCGATCCTGCTCCTCCACACCGGCCGGCGTCGTGTCGTGCTCGAACCTGTCGATCAGGAGTACGGAAGCCGCAGCACCGACTGGTTGCCGATGCCCACGGTGGTCGGGTTGTTGCCGATCGCCGACCAGACCTCCACCCGGACCGTGCCGTTGCTCAGCGCGCCCAGGGTGCCGGTGGCCGAGGACAGGCCGGCGTTCTGGGTGTAGTGCTCGTAGCCGGTGACCGGGTCGGTGGCGAAGTAGCGCAGCGTCTCCACCCGCTCCCAACTGCCGTTGCCGGTGAGGTCGTAGGAGATCCGCACCTGCACGCCGTTGCCGACCGCCGTCCCGGCGTCCACGAACAGGTCGAACGCCGTCTGGCCGCCGGCGTAGGCGAGGTTGAGGCCGGTCGCCGTGAAAACCTGGGCGTTGGTGGGCGTACCGTCGTGGTTTCCGTTTGCCGCCGCGACCGTCGTCGTGGCCGCGCTACCGGCGGCGCCCAACCCGCCCCCGGGCAGCAGGTACCGCGTCGGGTTGCCCGGGGTGGTCGGCGGGTCGGTCGTCGGCGGGGGATCCGTCGGCGTCGTCGGAGGGACACCGCCAGCCGCGTTGCCGCCACTCCAGGTGTACGCCCCGGTGGTGGCCGTCTTTCCGGCTCCCACGCTGAGCGTGGTGCCGTTGGAGAACGTCACAGTGATCGGCGTCGCCGTCGGGTTCGACGCCACGTAGGTGCGGGCCCCGTTGCGGGAGAAGACCGCGGACAGCGGATGGTTTCCGGTCACCGTCGTGTCGACATTGCCGAGGGCGGCGAGGTTACGGATCCAGTGGAACGTGTGTGCCCGACTCTCGCCCTCCTCCGGGGTGTAGCCCGGGTTCGCGCGGAGGTTCGCCAGCGCCGCGTCGGGATCGCCGAGGGCCTGGAACTGCCAGAGGATGTCCTGCCACACCGTCGGTTGTCCGCCGTTGTTGCGGACGAGTTCGGCGTAGTTGGTCCGCACGTACGCCGGGTTGTTGCCCAGGTAGAGGTGCCCGCCGGTGACCGGGAGCAGGTTGATGCCCTGGATCATCTCCGGCTCACCGCTGAACCAGGTGGCGTATGCGCCGCCGTCACCCCAGACCATGCCGACCGTCGAGTGCCCGAAGGCGGCGGGGAAGTTCTGGTCACTGACGTCGAACCAGTACTCCTGGATCGCCGCGGCCTGCGTGGTGTAGAGGAAGACGCCCGCGTCACGGATGGCGGTATTACCCGTCGTCTGCCCCCACTGGATCAGGGCGCTCGCGAAGTTCATCCCCTCCGACGAGGACTCCTGGTTGTTGCCGGAGCCGAACGAGCCGTGCCCGGACGCCCAGTCGTGCCCGGCGTAGATGTCGAAGTCCCGCAGGTACGGGAACTGGGTGTCGCCGCGGCGGTAGTTGTTGGCGTCCCGGATCAGCAGGTCGACCATCCCGCCGTAGCGGCTGGTGGCCGCCCAGGTCGGGTCGAACTTCGCCAGGGTCGCGGCGGCCGCGATGTAGTAGCCGTAGTGGAAGTGGTGGTCGTTGAGCTCCTGGTCGGACCCGTACGACGCCGGGTAGCCGATCAGGGTGCCCCAGTTGTTGTCGTAGTAGAAGACCCGGCTGGTCTTGCCGCTGGACGCGGTGAACCAGTCGGTGAGCGTGCTACGGATCGCGTTCAGCGCGCTGTCGCGCGTCGTGGTGTCGTTGACCTGGTCGGCGATTTCGGCGATCCGCGCGGCCCGGCCGAGCCCCTTGCCGGTCCAGTACGTGTCGTTGCCGCGTTGGTCCATCGGGTTGGCGCGGGTGGCGGTCAGGTGCCCGGTGAGCGTCGACAGGTCACCACCGCTGCCGTCGCCGACGGCCGGCAGTTCCGGCAGGATGCCCTGGAACTTCATGGCGGTGCGGAACTGGTTGACGCCGGTGAGCACCTTCATTCGGCCGCGCGCCGACGGGTAGGTCGGCGTGATAGCTGTGGAACCGCTCAGCGACTTCCACTGGTGTGGGTAGAGGCTGACCACTGTCTGCGTGGCGGTGCCCTCCCGGGCGGTCGTGGTGAACGCATACGTGGTGGTCAGGCCGCTGGTCGCGGGGTTGTAGGCGTACGACACCTGGGTGCCGGTCACGTGGGCGTGCGCGTACTGACCGTAGGTCGCGGCCAGCGCGGCGCGCTCGGCCGCGCTGGACGTCGGCGGCAGCAGGGCGACGGAGAAGTAGCCGCGACCGGCCAGGGTGGACGAGATCCGGCCGGACGCCACGGTCCAGCTGGCGCCGCTGGGCGCGAACCCGACGTAGTCGTGGCCGTTGACCCGGAAACCGATGGTGGCGCCACTGTTGGACCAGACGTCGGGGGTGCCGGCGGTGCTGATCTGCGCGTTCCCGCCGGTGGTCTGGAAGTACGCGAAGGGCAGACCGTGGCCGATGGTCGCGCGCATGGTGCGCGTGCCGTCGCTCCAGTGCGGGCTGACCGTCCAGTCCGTCCAGCCGTCGACCTTCACCAGGGGTGCGCTGAGCCCGGCCACACCGACTCGGATGTCCTGCACGTACGGGTAGTGGAACTCACCGACACCGGTGGCGGTGCCGCTGATGGCGGGCGTGGAGTTGGCGGAGAAGCCGAGCCCGTCGCCGAAGGTGTCGTACGAGATCGGGTGGGCGTGCAGCGGCTCACTGAAGGAGCAGTCGGTGCGCTTCCACAGCAGTGAGGACCACCAGTCGTTGGTGGGGATCGGCCCGGCGGGCGCGTTGGCGGTGGCGAACTGCCGGGGGTTGCTGGACATCGCGCCGCAGCCACTGGGGAGCGGGCCGACCGGGGTGGTGGTGTAGCTGCCGGCGCCGACGGGTGCGGCTTCGGCCGCGCGGGTGACGGGGATGGCGAGGCCGCCGACGACCAGGGCCAGCGCGGTGGCGGCGGCCAGGGCCCATCGGCGGTGGGGGACGGGAGGTTTCATCGTGCCTCCATCGCGCGCGCCGGGTGCGGCCCTTGCCGGGTCCAGCGCTATGCGTCTGAATTGGGGGGAAGGTCAGGTGAGAGAGCGCTCTCTCGGCAACGGTAAACGAGCACCGAGATCCCCGTCAATGTGTCCAACCCGTTGCGTGCTGATGTCGCTATTTGCCGGCGCTCGCACGGTCGCCCAGCGGTTCACCCGCACGGCTGCCCAGCGGCTCGCCCGCACGGTCGCTCACCAGCGAGTCCGGCACGCGCATCCGCCACGCGTCGGTCACCAGCTCGGTCAGCCGGTCCAGGTCGACCGCCGCCAGGCGCAGCAGCACCAGGGGCAGGCCGTCGTAACCGGGCGCTGTGAAGAAGACCTCGGGCTCCCCGAGCAGGAGAGCCTGTTTCTCGGCCTCGTCGCCGACGAACAGCACCGCGACGTCGAGCCGGATCACCCGCGGCTTGCCCGGTATCCGCTCCGGATAGGACCAGACGAAGCCCTTGTCGGCCACCCGGAAGTCGAAGCCGTCACTGGCGATCTCCGCCGTGTGCGGCAGGGCCAGCGCCACCCGGCGTACGTCGTCCGCGTCAGCCACCGAACCTCCTCGCACCGCGCACCATCCGCATGCGCCGAGATTACGCGGTGGACAGCTCGATGGCCGTGGCGCCGACGATCGCCCGTTCGCCGCCCTCCTGGACGTAGCCGACCACGCTGGCGCTCCCTGGGTCGAGGCCAGGCGGTGTTGCCAGTTCCACCTGCCCCCGCTCGGCGTCCAGGCCCACCGACCGGAAGGCGCGCACGACATTGTCCTGCCGCAGCGTCCGCCCGGCGTTCTCCCCCCGGGCGATCTCGCTGGTCAGGTCCCGCTCCACGACTGCCACGTGCAGCACCGCGCGCCCCGGCGGCTGGTCGGCCCGGTAGTCCACCATCACCCGGTCGTTGTCGAGGTTGGCGATGGAGAGCGCCAGTGGTGTGGTGGCCGTCGAGGCCATGGCGGACATGATCGCGGCGGCCGCCCGTCGGCGATCGGAACCGACGAACTCGACGGTGCCGTTGACGACCATCTGCGGGGTGTAGAGACCTCGGGTACCGAGCGCGCGGGCGTACGCCTCCTGCCGCGCGGTGTACGACGCGTCCGCGAACTGGTCGGGCCAGCCCAGGTCGTCCCAGTAGTCGACGTGGAACCCGAGGGCGAAGACGTTCTGGCCCCGTTCCCGTGCGTCGCGCTCGATCTCGCTCAGCAACTCCTCCGCGGGAGGGCAACTGTTGCAGCCCTGGGACGTGAACATCTCGACGACGGCGAAGCCGCCGTCCGTCGATGGGTTCGTCATGGTGGCGTGTCTCCTCCCGCGGTGGTGCCCGGCGATGGTGCGTTTCCCGGTGCCCGGCGGCGTTGCGTTTCCCGTTTCGGCCGAGACAATGCGCGTGGGGGTCGCGTCCCCTGCCGGCCTCGCGGGTGGCGCCGCCGGGCCGGGTGGTTGGATGGTCGGGTGCAGTTCACAGTGACAGACGCGCCGGCGCGGGAGCGTTTCGAGGCGCGCGACGAGGCGGGCGCTGTCGTCGGGTCCGTCACCTACCAGCTGACCGGCTCGATCATCGCCTACACCCACACCGAGGTCGACCCGGCGTACGAGGGCAAGGGCCTCGGGTCGACGCTGGCGCGGGCCGTGCTGGACGACGCGCGGAGCAAGGGCCGGACCGTCGTGCCGATCTGCCCGTTCCTCTCCGACTGGGTGATCAAGCACCCGGAGTACGAGAGCATCGTGGTCCGGTCCACCCGCAAGATCAAATAATCGCTGCCCCTGGTCGCGGGGTGTCAGGCATCCGGTAGGAGCTTGGCGGCGAGGGTGCGGGCCGTCGCGGTCAGGGTGTCGATGTCCAGCCCCGTCCGCCCCATGAACACCAGGCCCTGCTGTGCCGCGAGCAGCGCCCGCGCCGTCTCGACCGGGTCGACGTCGCGCGGCAGGTCGCCCTCGTCCTGGGCCCGCCCCACGCTCTCGGCGACCAGGGCGGTCGTCGCCTCGTAGGTGCGTCGCGCCTCGGCGAGAACGTCGGGGTCGCTGGTGGCGAGTTCGTACGTGCTGTTGGCCATGAGGCAGCCGCGCCGGGCGGTAGCTCCGCCCGGATCGTTCACCGGCGCCATGACGAACGCGCGCAGCGCGTCCAGGGCACGGGGAGCGGACGTGAGCATCTCGCGCAGGTAGCCGCCGCTGGTGTCGGTGTATTCCCGCAACGCCCGCAGGAACAGTCGGTGTTTGTCGCCGAAGGCGCCGTAGAGGCTGCCCTTGCCCAGCCCGCTGACGCGCACCAGGTCCTCCAGCGAGGTCGCCGCGTAGCCGGCATCCCAGAACTGGTCCCGGACGGCGCGGATCACCTGCTCCTCGTCGAACTGCCGTGGCCTGGCCATGTGACCAGCGTAGCAATTGTTGACCGCACGGTCCACCAAACGTATGGTGGACCGATCAGTCAATAACCAGGCAACCTGGAGGACCACCCATGACGCAGCCTCTTGTCGGCAAGGTCGCCCTCGTCACCGGCGGTTCCCGCGGTCTCGGCGCGGCCACGGCCCGCGCTCTGGCCGACGCCGGTGCGGACGTCGCCATCACCTACGTCGGCTCCGCCGACAAGGCCGCCGCCGTGGTCGAGGAGCTGGTGAGGAGGGGGGTGCGCGCCCTCGCCCTGCAGAACGACCAGGCGGACAGCTCCCGCGCACCGCAGCTGATCAACGACGTTGTCACCCAGCTCGGCGGTCTGGACATCCTGGTCAACAACGCCGCGATCTCCCTGGAGCAGGGCAGGACGGTCGACGACCCGGACGTCGACGTGGCCACCCTGGACCGCATGCACGCCACCAACTACACCGGCGTCATTGCGATCATCCGCGCGGCGGCGAAGGTGCTGCGCGACAACGGCCGGATCGTCAACATCGGTTCGGGAATCGGCACCCGCGTCGGGGTGCCCGGTCTCGCCGACTACGCCGCGACCAAGGCCGGGCTGGTCGGCTACACCCGGGGCGTCGCCCGCGACCTGGCGCCGCGCGGCATCACCGTCAACATGGTGCAGGCCGGGCTGATGCCGACCGGAATGGAGCCGCCCTCCCCGGAGATGCTCAAGGGCATGGTGTCCAGCCTCGCGATCCAACGGGTCAGCGACCCCGCCGAGACCGCCGCGGCCATCGCGTTTCTGGCCAGCCCCGCGGCCTCGTACATCACCGGTGCCGTGCTTGACTCCAACGGCGGATACACCGCCTGAGCCCCGCCCCTCCGCAGCCCCGTCGGGAGACCACAACGATGACAGCCTCCACCTTCCGTGCCCTGCACCACGACCGAGCCGCCGGTGACCCGCTCGTCCTGCCGGGCCCCTGGGACGCGGGCAGCGCCCGGGTGCTGGCCGACGCCGGTTACCCGGCGCTCGCGACCCCGAGCGCGGGTGTCGCCGCCTCGCTCGGATACGAGGACGGGGCGACCCCGCCGGACGAGATGTTCGCGGCGGTCGCGCGCATCGTCCGCGCCGTGTCCGTCCCCGTCTCCGCCGACGTCGAGGGCGGTTACGGCCTCGCGCCCCGCGAGCTGGTCGGACGGCTGTTGGAGGCCGGCGCCGTCGGCTGCAACCTGGAAGACTCGGAGGGGTCCGCCACCCTCAAGGACCCCCGGCGGCACGCCGACTGGCTGGCCGAGGTGCGCGCAGAGGCAGGCGACGCCCTCTTCATCAACGCCCGAGTCGACACCTTCCTGGTAGGAACGGGTGACCCGGCCGACGCTGTGGAACGCGCCCGTCTCTACGTGGCGGCCGGCGCCGACTGCGTCTACCCGATCCTGGCGCCGTCGCAGGTGCTCCCAAGGCTGCGGGAGGGCATCTCCGGGCCGATCAACATGGCCGCCGGACCGGACCGGGAGTCCGTGGCTGAGCTGGGCCGGCAGGGCGCCACCCGCATCACCTTCGGTCCAGGAATGCAGCGGTACGCGATGGCGTCGATCGGCGACCTCGCGGCCGACCTGCGCGCCTGAGTCGGACGTCACCCGCCCCCCCCCGCGCCCCCGGCGTGATCGACTCGGGTTTCGGGAGGTCGGGGTGTCCCGGTCGAGTGGATCGCGCGGTTTCCTGAATACCGAGTCGATCACCGGGCGGCGGAGCATCCCCGGCACCTACGGTCGAGCCCCCGGCGCGCCGTCGCGATGAACGGCTGCCGGGGGCTCGGCCGTAGGCGGTCAGGCCTGGTTGCCGTTCGGCAGCACCGAGGCCATCTGGTCGCCGGCGCCGGCGAGCACGCGGGCCTGCTGCGGCCAGCTGGCCAGCCCCGGTGCGGCGCGCAGGCCGGCGGCCCGGATCAGGTCACGCAGTGCCGGTTCATCCAACTCGCCGAGCTGGCCGTACGTGCGCACGCCCGCGTCCTGCAACGCGGCCGCCATCTTCGGCCCGACCCCCTGGATCCGGCGGAAGTCGTCGGCCGGGCCCGTCGGGTCGGCGTCGACGCTGCCGATCGCCGTGTCGGCGGCCGAACGAACCGGAGGGGTAGCGGTGCTGACCGGTCGGACCGGTGGCGTGGCCACCGTCGACCGCTCGGCCTCCGCGGCGGCCTCCGCAGGCTCGGCGTTCACGGAATCGGCGTGCACCGGCTCGGCATCGGACGTACCTGCTGTCGTCAACGCCTCTGCCGGCGTGGCGTCGGCCGCCGTCGCCGTGGTCTCCACGTCGTCGGCCGGGCCGACGGAAACCGGCGCATCGTCGACCGGCGTCGTGTCGGCGGGCGTGGTGTCGGCCGGGGTGGCCGCTCCCGGCGCATCGTCGACCGGCGTCGTGTCGAGCGGTGCCGTGTCGGCGGACGGGAGATCGTCCGCGGGCTGGCGGGGAGCGACCACGGCCGCCGGGGCGGGCTGCTCGTCGACAGTGACCGGCTCGGGGGCCGATTCCACTGCCGGCTCCTGCCGCAGCTCAGCGGCGTCGGACTGCTCGGTGGCCGGTACCGGCGGCGGGTCCTCGGTCAGCGCCATGTCCGCCGGGTCGACGGTGCTCGGAGCGTCGGCCGGCACGGGCACCGGGGTGGGACCGTCCGGTTCGGTCAGCGCGCCGGGCGCGCTGACCGTGTCGACCGGTACCGGCTCGTCGGCGACCGCGGTCGGTGCCGGGTCGACGGCGGCCGCAGGCCGGGCCTCGTCGGTGGTGGCAGCCGGCGTGGGCGTGTTGATCACGGCCAGGCCGGCGACGGGGTCACCATCCACAATCGAATTGCCCTGTACGCCCCGCCGGCCGCGCAACAGCCACCCGGCGGCCAGGCCCAGCAACAGTGCCAGTACCACTATCAGCGAGTGTCCGAAAGACCACGCCACGGCGAACCTCCCTCTCAGCTCGTTGGAAAAGTCACGAGAAAAACTCGCCGCAGCTTCGCACACGCGTATTGCCGACGACAGGCAGGATCGGCCGTCGGCGGTGCGGGTGGGACAGCCACCTCAGCCGGTGCCTGCCGGGTGACACAGCGTCGCCCGATCACGCCAAACCGGACCCGATGAGACCGGGCCGGGCATGGATCGGTCGGCAGAACGCTCCGGACACGATGAGACCCGGGTTCGGCGTGGGAAGCCGAGCCCGGGTCGGGCGATGCGGGGTTCAGTCCCGGTCGCCCTCGTAGGTGTGGAAGTCGTCAACGAACCGGCGACGGAGCCGTGGTACCCGGCTGGTCACTCCGAAGTAGCCGCGCGCGCCGAGCAGCGCGAGCCGACCCACCACCGGTCGGTACATCCGGTCATCACCGCTGGTGCCGCTGCGGTTCAACGATTCGGCGACCCGGGCGAAGCCGTACGGCGCCATCACGGCCTCGTAGTCGGCGACCGCCTGGAGAAGCGTCTTGTCGCCGGCGGTGGCGCGGCTGAGCTGTGCGCAGAGCAGGCGGGCGTCGCGCAGCGCGGTGTTCGCGCCAACGCCCCGACCCGGGGTCATGGTGTGGATGGCGTCGCCGAGCATGGTGACGGTGCTGCTCTTCCAGGGCGGCACCGGCTCGGACGTGGACACTTTGATCGGCAGTGCGCTGGCCGGGTCCGCGTGGGCGAGCAGTTCCCGTAGGTGCGGGTGCCAGTTCGAGGTGAGGTCGAGGGCGACCTGCACCAGGTCCTCGCCGCGGCGTTCCATGATGTCGGCCGGGAACCGGTTGGCCGCACTCCAGATGATCAGGTTGATGTTGTCGGTGGTGGTGTCGTGGGCCAGGCCGGGCCAGCCTCGGAGCAGGGCGGCGTCTGGCTCGCTGACGCCGGGCTTGATGGCGCGTTGGGCGTCCCACTTGAACTCCATGACGTGCAGCACGCCCATCATCCCGCCGACACCGAAGATCAGCGAGATGCCCTGCTGGACCCGCTCCGGAATGAGGCCGCTGGTGTGCGGGGTCAGCGGGATCCGGGTGGCGATGTTGATCGTCCCGGCGTCGCGGGTGACGGCGTGCGGCAGGTACTGGCGGCGTACGGCGGAATGGGTGCCGTCGGCCGCCACCAGCAGGTCGCCGGTGGCGCTGGTGCCGTCGGCGAAGTGCGCGGTGACAGTGCCGTCGTCGCGTTGCTCGTACCTTGTGAAGGTCTTGTCGAAGTGCACCACGTCCTCCAGGCCGGTCAGCAGCACCTGGCGCAGCACCATCCGGGCCACGGAGTGTTCGGTGCGTACCGGGTCGGCGCTCGGCCGCAGCGCGAACGACGCGGTCTGGCGCAGCCCCTGGGTGACGACGTTGAAGTAGTGCGGCGGCCGGGCGCAGGTGGCCAGGAAGGTGGCGAACAGCTCCGGGGGCAGGCACTCCCGCAGCGCCCGGCTACCGGTGGGGCCGATGCCGACCCGGTAGCCGAGCAGCCCTTCGGCGCGGTCGCGGTGTCGTTCGTAGACGGCGACGCTGATCCCGGCGCGGCGCAGGCCGTGCGCCAGGCACAGCCCGCCCGTGCCCGCGCCGATGATCAGGACGTGCGGCGGCGCGGCGAGCATGTCAGCCGGCCGGGTGCGCGGCGGGCGCCTCGGTGCTGGCCGGGCGCGGAGCGGGCGCCTCGGTGCTGGTGGGGCGCGTCGTGGGCACGTCGGTGCTGGTCGGGCGTGCCGTCGGCACCTCGGCTGCGTCCCAGCGGTAGAAGCAGCCGGCGATCGCGTCCCGGGGGGAACGCCAGGTCGGCAGGTACGGCGACGTGTGCGCGGAGAGCCGCTCGTTGACCTGCTGGAAGAGCGGGTGGTTGCGCGCCGCCGCGAGGGCGTCCGGGTCGACGTCGTCGGAGGTCTCCAGCAGGTGTACGCACAGGTCGTGCAGGCAGTACAGGGATCGGTGCGTGACACCGGTCAGGCTGGGGAGTTCGGTGGCGTCGGACTCGGCGAAGATCTGCGCGACGCGACCCTCCGCTCCCGGGATGATCCGGCTGACGATCAGTAGACGACTCATGGGACCCCTTCCGCCGGTGGCCTGCCCGAACCCTCGGGGATCGGTGCCACGTGCACTGTGCGCCCACCGTGCCGCAGCACCTGTCACATCACCGTCACGTACGCCGAGCGGCCGGTGACGGGCGGTCGGTAATGGCCTCGCGGCTGGCCTGGCGGATCGGGGCGAGGGTGTCGTCGAGCAGGGCGGACATGGCGGGGCTCGGCTCCAGCCGCAGCTCCCGGCGCAGCAGGTCCCGGTAGACGTAGAAGGCGTGCACGGCTTCGAAGGCGTTGCCCTCGGCCAGGTGGATGCGGACGACCAGTCGGTGTGGTGTCTCCCGTAACGGCTCGGCGGCCATCGCCTCCAACGCGGCTTCGAGGGCCTCGCCGTGCCGCCCCGCGGCCAGGTGGTGCCCGGCCACCTGTTCCAGCATGTGCAGGCGGAGTTGGCGCAGGCGTTCCCGGTCCAGCAGCACCCAGTCGTCGTACCAGCCGGGCAGGAGGTCGTGCCGCCCGGCGGCGAGCGCCCCGGCCGCGGTGCGCGGGTCGTCGCCGTCCCGGACCCGGGCCGCGGTGCCGACCAGGTCGTCCACGTCGAGCCGGACCGCCGAGCCGAGGCGTACGGTGTCGCTGGCCACTGTCATCGGGCAGCACGGGTCCTGTCGCAGCCGCCACAGGGCGGTACGCAGGGAGGACAGCGCCCGTTCCTCCGACACGTCGGGCCAGAGCAGCCCGGCGAGCTGGCTGCGGGTGGCGCCGGGGCGGAGCCCGATCAGCGCGATCACCCGTTGCAGCCCGCGCGGCACCACGACAGGCACCGCCTCGCGAAGGAGTCGGAAGCCGCCGAGCAGGTGCAGTGAGACGCCCTCCTCGGGCGGGTCTCCGGCGGTCGGCACGGACGGATCAGCGGCCACGGCGGCACCCCCTGCGGAACGCTCGTCCCGACTGTCTGCTGTGTCCCGGATCGGTTGCCCTCGACGCCACTGTCGACCCCGCCGATCGCGGCGTGGCCGGGCGCGGACCCGCCCGCCGAGGCCGCCGGGCTGACCACGCTGAAGATTATCAATAGTGGTCACGTTGCGTCAACGCCAGCGTGGACCTTCTGTTAGTGACAGTCAACCCGAGATCGGTTCTGAACTGCATAAACATTAGCGCTCGCCGTACACCGGGCGCATAGCTGATACACAGGTTGCGTCAACGCAGCGTCACCACCATCCGTCGCTGGCCGACCCGGCGCGGTGACGCCGCCGTGACGAGGATCGGCGCATCGTGTCGGCAGTCGTCCAGTGCGTCCGGGGGCCACCCGTCGCCGGCCGGACGCTGTGGGGGGAGGCCCAGTATGGACCGATCGCTGATCGTCGCGAAGGTGGATCCGACCGCCGAGGAGCGGGTCGCCGAGATCTTCGCCGAGTCGGACGCTACGGAGCTGCCGCGCCTGGTCGGTGTCCGGCACCGCTCGCTGTACCGACTACACGATCTCTACGTCCACCTGCTCGAGACCGCGCAGCCGGCGGAGGGCGCGGTGGAGGCCGCTCGTGACCACCCCGAGTTCATCCGGGTCAGCGACCGTCTACGCCCGTACGTGTCGCCGTACCTGTCGACCTGGCGCTCGCCGCGCGACGCCATGGCGCGGTGTTTCTACCGGTTCGACGCCCCGGACGCCGGGCGGCGGTCGTGACGGCCACCGCGCCGCGCGAAGAGCAGCTCTGGTCTCGCTGCGCGGGCTGCGCCAGCCTGCTCTACCGCAAACGGCTGCGCCGCAACCTCGACGTCTGCCCGGAGTGCGGCGAACATGCCCGACTCGGCGCGCCGGAACGCCTGCGCCAACTGGTCGACCCGGATTCGCAGCGCCTGCTGCCCGACCTGCTGCCGGAGGCGGACCCGCTCGACTTCGTCGACGTGCTGCCGTACCCGCGCCGGCTCACCGGGGCGCGGGCCAGCACGGGTCTGGCCGAGGGGGTCGTCTGCGCCACGGCCACCATCGGCGGGCACCCGGTGGCACTGGCGGTGATGGACTTCCGCTTCCTCGGCGGCAGCCTGGGCTGCGCGGTGGGTGAGCTGATCACCCGGACCGCCGAACGGGCGCTGGACGACCGCACCCCGCTCGTCCTGATCACCGCCTCCGGCGGGGCGCGGATGCAGGAGGGCGCGCTGTCGTTGATGCAGATGGCGACCGTCAGCCAGGCCATCGCCGCGCTACGCGAGGCGGGGCTGCTCACCGTGAGCGTCCTCACCGACCCGACCTACGGCGGGGTGGCCGCCTCGTTCGCCACCAACACCGATCTGGTGCTCGCCGAGAGTGGCGCGCGGATGGGCTTCGCCGGCCCCCGGGTGATCCGTCAGATCACCGGGCGGGCCCTGCCGGAGGGCTTCCAGACCGCCGATTTCCTGCTCCGACACGGGCAGGTCGACATGGTGGTGCAGCGCCGGTCGCTGCGCGGGCGGCTGATGGCGCTGCTCGCCGCGACCCGCGCCGGCCGTCCGGCGCATTCGCCCGTACCCCGGCAGGAGCCGGCGTCGCGCCGCGAGCGCCTCGCCGACGACGGCGCGGCGCTGGCGGACCCGGCGGCCGAGGGAGACGCCGGCACCCCGGGAGCGGGGGACACCCCGGCGGTACGCGACGCGTGGGACACCGTCCGGATGGCGCGGCACCCGGGGCGACCCACCACTCTGGACTACCTGGACTCGGTCTTCGACGGGTTTCTGGAGCTGCACGGCGACCGGCTCGGCGCGGACTGCCCGGCCATCGTGGGTGGGGTGGCCCGGTTGGCCGGCCGGCACGTGATGGTCATCGGTCACCAGAAGGGGCACACCACCGCCGAGCTGGTCGCCCGCAACTTCGGCATGGCCAGCCCGGCCGGGCACCGCAAGGCGCTGCGGCTCATGCGCCTCGCGGCCCGGCTCGGCCTGCCCGTGGTCACCCTGGTGGACACCCCCGGCGCCGATCCCGGGGTGAGCGCCGAGGAGCAGGGCCAGGCGGCTGCCATCGCCGAGAACATCCTCACCCTCACCGTGCTGCCCACACCCGTGCTCGCGGTGATCACCGGTGAGGGGGGCAGCGGCGGCGCGCTGGCGCTGGCGGTGGCCGACCGGGTGCTGATGCTGGAGAACGCCGTCTACTCGGTGATCAGCCCCGAGGGGTGTGCGGCGATCCTCTGGCCGGACCGTTCCGCGGCGCCGCAGGCCGCCCGCGCGTTGCGACTGACAGCGCCCGACCTGCGCCGGCTCGGGGTGGTCGACGAGGTCGTCTCGGAGCCGTCGAGTGCCGCGCACGACGACCCGGCGGAGACCGCCCACCGGTTGCGCGCCGCTCTGCTGGCCAACCTCCTGCCGCTGCTGGACGTGCCGCCGGCCATGCTGGTCCGCCTGCGCCGGCAACGTTTCCGACGGTTCGGCGCGAACCGCGTCGGCGCTCGGGCGGGCCTGCGATGACCGCCGGCGATCGCGCGCTGTCGACAGTCGACGCGTCCGACGACCTGGGGGTGGACGGCGAGGAGGCACTGGCCGGGCTGCGCCGGCAGGCGCAACACCTGATTGCCGAGCTGGCCGGGCCGGTGCGCCGGATCCGGCTGCGCAGCGGGCCGGCGGTGCTGGAGGTCGAGTGGCACCCCGAGGACGCGACCCGACCGGACGTACCCCTGCCCCGGGTCGAGGCGGCACCGGCGGTCGTGCCGGCGCCCGGCGCCGCACCCGCGGTGCTCCGGCCACCGGTGCCCGGGCGCGCCGCGGTGCGGGCACCGATCGTCGGCACCTTCTACCGTGCGCCGGAGCCCGGCGCGCGGCCGTTCGTCGCGGTGGGCGACCTGGTCCGCCCGGGCCAGCCGGTCGCCATCGTCGAGGCGATGAAACTGATGAACGAGGTGACCGCCGACCGGGCCGGCCGGGTGGCCGCGATCCTCGTCGAGGACGGCCAGCCGGTCGAGTACGACCAGCCGCTCGTCGAACTGGACCCGGCATGACGGCGCGGAGTGGTTGACCATGTTCGAGACCGTGCTGATCGCCAACCGGGGCGAGATCGCGCTGCGGGTGCTGCGCGCCTGCAAGGAGCTCGGCGTGCGAACGGCGGTGGTCTACTCCGCCGCCGACGCCGACTCTGCGGTGGTCCGCCTCGCCGACCAGGCCGTCCGGATCGGACCGGCGTCGAGTCGACGCAGCTACCTCAATGCCGCCGCCATCGTGGAGGCGGCCCGGCAGGTGGGCGCGCAGGCCGTGCACCCCGGCTACGGCTTCCTCTCCGAGGACGCCGACTTCGCCGAGATCTGCGCCGACAACGGGCTGACGTTCATCGGCCCGCCACCGGCGGTGATGGCCGCGCTGGCCGACAAGTCCTCGGCACGGGCGCTGATGAGCCGCGCCGGCCTGCCGCTGTCGCCGGGCAGTGTCGCGCCGGTGCCGACCGCCGCCGCGGCGGCAGAGGTGGCCGAGGCCGTCGGCTACCCGGTGATCGTGAAGGCCGCCGCCGGGGGCGGGGGCCGGGGGATGACAGTGGTGCACACCCCGGGGGAGCTGCGCCAGGCGTACACCCGGACCCGGGCCGCCGCGCAGGCCGCCTTCGGCGACGACCGGGTATACGTCGAGCGCTACCTCACCGAGGCCCGGCACGTCGAGGTGCAGGTGCTCTGCGACGCCCACGGCAACGGGGTGCACCTGGGCACCCGGGACTGCTCGGTGCAGCGCCGGCACCAGAAACTCCTCGAGGAGGCGCCCGCTCCGGCGCTGCCCGCCGCCGTTCTCGACACCATCGCCGAGACCGCCCTGCGGGGTGCGCTCCAGGTCGGTTTCGTCGGTGCCGGCACGTTGGAGTTCCTGGTCGACGCCGAGGAGAAGTTCCACTTCCTGGAGATCAACTGCCGGATCCAGGTGGAGCATCCGGTGACCGAGATGGTCACCGGCATCGACCTGGTGCACGAGCAGTTGCACATCGCCGCCGGGGTGCCGCTGCGGTGGCGGCAGGAGGAGATCCGCCTGCACGGCGTCGCGGTGGAGTGTCGGGTCAACACCGAGGACCCCGCGCGCGGCTTCGCCCCCACCCCCGGCCGGTTGGAGCGGTTCACCCCACCCGGCGGCCCGTTCACCCGGGTGGACACCCACGCCAGCGCCGGTTACGTGGTCGGCCCCTGGTACGACTCACTGCTGGCCAAGGTGATCGTCTGGGCGCCCGACCGGGAGTTGGCCCTCAACCGGCTGGAACGTGCCCTGGACGAGTTCGACATCGCCGGTCCGGGCGTGCACACCACCATCCCGTTCGTCCGGCGGGTGCTCGACGACGCCGCATTCCGCAAGGGCCGTTACACCACCGGCCTTGTCGACCGTCTGCTCGCCGCCCCCGTGCGGGGGCCGGCGGCCACCCCCGCACCGCGCACCGCGCCCGCCGCAGATCCCGACGCAACCCACAGGAGGACCTGATGACCGTCACCCATGGTCGACCGATGACCGCCGAGATCACCGACATCCTGGTGGCGCACTGCGGGCTGGACGCCGACGCCGCGGCCCGGGCGCCCGCCGCGTCGCTGGAGGAGCTGGGCATGGACTCGCTCGCCCTGCTGGAACTGTCGGCGGTCGTCGCCGACCGCTGGCAGGTGAGCATCCCCGAGCAGGCCGGGCAGTTGAGCATCCCGGCGGTGGCCGACCTGGTCGCCCGCCGCGCCGACCCGCCCGGGCACACCGAGAACAGCGTGGTCATCGACGCGCCGCTGGGGCTGGTCTGGGAGGTCACCAACGACGTGGCGAACTGGACCGAGCTGTTCACCGAGTACGCCGTGGTGGAGATCCTGCACCGCGAAGGGCACACGGTGCGGTTCCGCCTCACCATGTACCCCGACGAGAACGGGGTGTCCTGGAGCTGGGTCAGCGAGCGCACCGCCGACCCGGTGAGCAGGCAGGTCCGGGCGCACCGGGTGGAGACCGGACCGTTCGAGTACATGCGCATCCACTGGCGCTACACCGAGGAGGCCGGTGGCACCCGGATGACCTGGACGCAGGACTTCGCGATGAAGCCGACAGCGCCGGTCGACAACGCCGCGATGACCGAGCGGATCAACACCAACAGCGTGATCCAACTCGCGGTGATCAAGGACCGGGTGGAGCGGACCGCCTGGCAGCGCGCCGACCAGGGCAGCCCGACCGCCAGCGACGCACCGACGGAGGCCGACGATGAGTGACCTGAGCACCCGCCCGATCGCCGCCCGGGACGTACCCGCCGACCGCCGGCGCGGCGGTGAGCTGCGGGTGCTGCTCGGCCCTCGCACCGTCGGCAGCACCTCGGGTTTCCTCGGGGTGGCCACGCTCGAGCCGGGGGAGCGGATCGCCGAGCACTACCACCCGTACAGCGAGGAGTTCCTGTACCTGGTCCGGGGCGCGATCACCGTGGACCTGGACGACCAGCCGACGCTGCTGGCCGCCGGCGAAGGGCTTTTCGTACCGGTGAACGTGCGGCACCGCCTGCGCAACACCGGCGTCGAACCGGCCGAGGTGGTCTTCCACCTGGGCCCGCTCGCCCCCCGGCCCGAACTGGGTCACGTCGACACCGAGCTTGTCGAACAGCGGGGCGGGTCATGACGGGGCGCCGCACGGTGGTGACCGGGATTGGGGTGGTCGCCCCGGGCGGCGCCAGCCGGGACCGCTTCTGGAAGACCATCACCGAGGGGCGGACCGCCACCCGTCGGATCAGTTTCTTCGACCCGTCGGCGTTCCGGTCGCAGATCGCGGCGGAGTGCGACTTCGACCCGGTCGCGGCGGGGCTGAGCGAGGCCGAACTGCGGCGGGCCGACCGGTACGTGCAGTTCGCGCTGGCCTGCTCCGCCGAGGCGGTGGCCGACGCCCAGTTGGTGCTCACCGACGCGGAGCGGGACCGGGCCGGGGTGGTGTTGGGCACGGCGGTGGGCGGCACGATGGCGTTGGAGCAGGAGTACGTCACAGTGAGCGAGCACGGCCGGCGTTGGCTGGTGGACGGGGCGCGCGGTGGCCCGTACCTCTATCAGGCGCTGGTGCCCAGCAGCCTCGCGGCGGACGTGGCCTGCCGGCACGGGTTGCACGGCCCGGCGCAGGTGGTGTCCACCGGCTGCACCTCCGGCATCGACGCCATCGGGTACGCCCACCAGATGATTGTGGACGGTGAGGCGGACGTGATGCTGGCCGGCGCGTCCGACTCGCCGATCTCGCCGGTCACTGTCGCCTCGTTCGACGCGATCAAGGCGACCAGCCCGGACAACGACGACCCGGCACACGCCTCCCGCCCGTTCGACGCCGACCGGCACGGGTTCGTGCTGGCCGAGGGCGGGGCGGTGCTGGTGCTGGAGGAGGCCGGGCACGCCCGGCGGCGGGGAGCGCACATCTACTGCGAGGTGGCCGGCTACGCCAGCCGCAGCAACGGCTTCCACATGACCGGGCTACGGCCGGACGGGCTGGAAATGGGCCTCGCCGTCACCGACGCGCTCCGGCAGGGCCGGATCCTGCCCGAGCAGGTCTCCTACATCAGCGCGCACGGCTCGGGCACCCGGCAGAACGACCGACACGAGACGGCCGCGTTCAAGCGGGCGCTGGGCCAGGCCGCCTACCGGATACCCATCAGCTCGATCAAGTCGATGGTCGGGCACTCGCTCGGCGCGATCGGGTCGATCGAGATGGCCGCGTGCGCCCTCGCCATCGAGTTCGGTGTGGTGCCGCCGACGGCGAACTGGAGCACCCGGGACCCCGAGTGCGACCTGGACTACGTACCCAACGAGGCGCGGGAGGTGCCGGTGGACGTGGCCCTCTCGGTGGGCAGCGGGTTCGGCGGTTTCCAGTCGGCGATGGTCTTCCGTCGGATGCTCGGCGCGGTGGCGACGTGAGTGAGCGTAGCGAGCGAGCCATCAGGCACAGCAGCGTGGCGTCTCGCGCCGGCGCGGAGCGAAGCGGAGTGCTGGCGTGAGCGCCGCTCCGCACAGTGGCGGCGCGACGGCCCGGGCGGTGGTGACCGGCATCGGGGTGGTCGCACCGAGCGGCATCGGCGCGGACGCGCACTGGCGCACGGTCCTCGCCGGCACCCGCCGGACCGGCCCGATCACGTTGTTCGACCCGGCGGGCTATCCGACCCGCTTCGGCGGGGAGGTGCCCGGCTTCACCGCCGACTCCTACGCCGACAGTCGACAACTGGTGCAGACCGACAGGTGGACGCACCTCGGTTTCGCCGCCACCCGGCTGGCGCTGGCCGACGCCGGCCTGCCCGAGCGGGCCCCCGACCCGTACGGCTACGCGGTGACTCTGGCCAGCTCGTCCGGGGGCAACCTGTTCGGTCAGCGGGAGCTGCAACGGCTGTGGGGTGGCACGTCCCGGACGGTCGGGGCGTACCAGTCGATCGCCTGGTTCTACGCGGCCAGCGTCGGGCAGCTCTCCATCCACCACCAGTTCAAGGGTCCGAGCGGAGTGCTGGTCGCGGAGTCGGCCGGCGGGCTGGACAGCCTGGCGCACGCCGCCCGCGCGGTGCGCCGGGGCACCCCGGTCGTGATCGCCGGGGCCACCGAGTGCCCGTTGAGCCCGTACGCGCTGGCCTGCCAACTGCGCTCGGGGCTGCTCAGTGACGTCGCCGACCCGGAGCGGGCGTACCGGCCGTTCGACGCCACTGCCAGCGGCTACCTGCCGGCCGAGGGTGGAGCGGTGTTCGTGGTGGAGGAGCTGGGGCACGCCCTGGCCCGGGGCGCCCGGGTCTACGGCGAGGTGAGCGGCTGGGGCTCCACCCACGACGCCGCGCACACCACGGCGGAGAGCACCGGCGACCCGGCTCAGTACGCGCGGGCGATGCGCCTGGCCCTGGACCGGGCGGGCGTCGCCGCGGCCGGAATCGACGTGGTGCTGCCCGACGCGCTGGGTGTGCCCCGCTACGACCGCAGCGAGGCCGAGGCGCTGCGTGCCGTGTTCGCCGACCGGCCGCCCCCGGTGACCACGCAGAAACCGCTGACCGGTCGGGCGTACCAGGGCGGTTCGGCGTTGGACGTGGCCACCGCGCTGCTCGCCTTCGCCCACGACACGTTGCCAGCGTCGGCGGGTCCGGACGAGGTGGCCGAGGGGTGCGAGCTGGACTTCCTGCGGGAGCACCGGCGACCGCGCAGCCGACTCGCCCTGATCTGCGCGCGGGGCTTCGACGGGTTCAACAGCGCGCTGGTCCTGCGCGGGGCCGCGCCGATGAGGGGAGAGGCGTCATGAGCGACAAACGAGCCCGGGTGGTCTTTCTGGTACGGGTGCCGGTGCCGCGCACCGAGCAGTTCCTCGCCGCGTACGAGGAGGTGCGGCACCTGGTCGCCGGCGGTGTGCCGGGGCACCTGGTCGACCAGGTGTGCCGGTCGTCGACCGACCCGGAGCAGTGGTTGATCACCAGTGAGTGGGCGAGCCTGGCCGACTTCGAAGAGTGGGAACGCAGCCCGGAGCACCGGGACCTGGTGCGCCCGATGCGGGAGTGCTTCACCGACGCCCGCTCGCTGCGCTTCCACATCCACGCCCAAACCCCGGCCCTAGCCTGACGAACCGCGCCGCCCCCGCCCCGCCCCGCCGTCGATCATGGAGTTGTGGCGGGGGACAAGTGCCCCTTACCGCGACGATCCAGGCACCACAACTCCATGATCGACGGCTTCCTTCCCGACGACGACCGAAACTGCGAGATCGGCCCTGTGGGACGGGCTGCGCCGCGCGGGGGTCGACATTGTCTCGGGAGCGCGTAGGGTCCTGGAGCCATGAAGGTGCTGATCTCGGTAGACCTGGAAGGCATCTCGGGGATCGTGCACCCCACCGAGACGAATCCGGATCGGTACGACTACGAGCGCGGCCGGGCGTTGATGACGGCCGAGGCGAACGCGGTGATCGCCGGGGTCCTCGATGCCGAGCCCGACGCTGTGGTGTGGGTCGCCGACGCGCACGGGACGTTTCGGAACATCCTGCCGGAGGACCTCGACCGGCGTGCTCGCCTCGTGCGAGGCAAACCCCGCCCGCTGGGCATGCTCGCGGGGCTGGACGAGCACACGGATGCCGTTCTGCTCATCGGCTATCACGCTCGAGCCGGTGCCGGGCCAGCCGTGCTGGCCCACACGATGAGTGACGCCGTCCTCGACGTGCGGGTGGCCGGCCGATCGTTGGGCGAGATCGGCCTCAACGTCGCCATGGCGGGGCACCTGGACGCGCCCGTCGTCCTGCTCAGCGGAGACGACACCGCCTGCGCCGAATTCAGTGAGCTGGTGCCCTCGGCAGTCACCGTCGCCGTCAAGCAGACCCTGGGGCAGGCCGCCGCGGTGGCGCTGCATCCGCAGGAGGCACGGGATCGGCTGCGCCGCGCTGCCGCCGACGCGATCGCCCGGCGCGCCTCGATCCCCCCGGAGGCGATGGCCGGGCCGTTGGACGTCGAGGTCGACCTGTACGGCCCGTACATGGTCGACCTCGCCACGCTGGTGCCGGGTGTGACCCGCGTCGGCGGCGGCCGGACGGTCGCCTTCCACGCCGCCGACGTCGCCGAGGCATACCGGCTGGTTCAGCTGCTCGTCCAACTCGCCAGCATCAAACCGAGCTAGCGCCCGAGGATCGTCGGGCTCACCCGGCGACCGCGACGCCATCGGCCGTCCGGTTGGGGCCATGCGACGCTTGTACGAGGCGTCATGCCTCGGTGACGCTCTGCCAGATCTCCCGCCCGATCCTGTCGGCCGAACGGGCTGTCGGCAATCCGGCTGGCCGCTTCTTTTGATCCATCCATTCGCATCTAGCAATGGCCCTGTGGGCGTCGTATGGTTCCCCGCAGCACCCCAACAAGCGTACGTGATGGGCGGATTCGCCCTCTTTCATGCTGGGCGGTGAACGGCAATGACGGCAGAAGATCCTACGGCGACCGACCCGGGATGGGTGGACGAAGTCCTGTTTGCCGGCCACCCGACCGACGTTTGTCTCCGTCTGCCCGAGCCCGTCGACCGGGCCACCCTGCACCGGCTGGTCACCGCCGCGCAGGACCGGCTCACCGCCGCCGGACTGCGCCCCGGTGGCGCCGCGGCGCTGCGGTTGCCGCCGTCCCTGGCGTACGTGGTGAACCTGCTGGCCACCTGGCGCGCCGGGGGACAGGCGATCCTGCTCGACCACCGGCTCACCGACCACGAGGTGGACCGGGCGCTTGCCCGGCTGACCCCGCAGGTGGTGGTCGCCCCGTTGCGGACCGGTGGCGGCGCGCTGAAGATCTTCGTCGACGTCACCGAGGGCGTCACCCGGTACGCCGACCGTCCGGCGGTCAGCGGCCACGCCGTGATCCAGCTCAGCTCCGGCTCCACCGGCCCGTCCAAGGTGATCGGCCGCACCGCCGCCGACCTGGTCGCCGAGGTGCACCGCTACACCCGGATCGACGGGGTCGCGCTGCCCGGCGAGCGGATCATCCTGCTGCCCTCGATGGTGCACGTGCTCGGCCTGGTCGGCGGCCTGCTCTACGGGCTGCACGCCGGGGTCGAGCTGGTTCCGCCGGAGCGGCTCAGCGGCGACGCCGTGCTGGCCGCGATCAGTGCCGGCACCACACCGGCCACCGTGCTCGGAGTGCCGTTCCACATCGGACTGCTCGCCTCCACCCGCCCGACCGGTCCGCTCCCGCAGCTGCGCCGGATGACCACCGGAGGCGAGCTGGTGCCGGCCGCCGTCGCCCGGGCGTTCACCGACCGGTACGGGGTGCCCCTGGGCAACATGTACGGGATGACCGAGGTCGGGGTGATCGGCACCGACCTGCACGGCGCGCACCGACCGTCGATCGCCCCGGCGCCCGGCATCGACGTCCGCGAGTCCGGCGGTGAGCTGTGGGTGTCCTGCCCGGCCTCGCCGTACGTCGGACCGAGCGACCCGACCCGCTGGTCCGACGGTTGGCTGCACACCCGTGATGCCGGCACCGTCGATCAGGACACCGGCCTGGTCACGGTGCGAGGTCGACTCGACTCGCAGGTCTCCGTCGGCGGAATGAAGGTCGACCTGACCGAGGTGGAGGCCACAGTCGCCGAGTTGACCGGGGTGGCCGCCGCGGTGGTGGTCTGGGACGACGGCATCACCGCCTACGTCCAACCCGACGGCCCGCTGTCAGAGGAGACGCTGGACAAGCTCCTCGCCGAGCGGTTGGCCGGCTACAAACGGCCCCGAGCGCTGCACCTGCTCGATCAGTTGCCCCGTACCACCACCGGCAAGCTGGTCCGCTCGACCGACGCGCTGCGCTCGGCGGTCACCCCGTGACCGGGCCGCTGCACCACCTCGACGTCGACCTGCGCGCTCGCCCGCGCGGCGACCGCCAGGACGAGGCCCCCGCCCAACTGCGGGTGACCGACCCACAGGGGCTCGGCGCCGGGCACCGGTCGCAACGGCAGCCCCGGCACCGGCATCAACCGGCGCAGCCCGCCGTTGCGCAACCCCCGCCCGAGCGCCTTACCGACAGCTTCCTTGGCGGTCCACAGCCGCAGGAAGTCCACCGTCCGGCCGGCCTCGGGCCGATTGCCCAACCAGGCCAGCTCGGCGGGCGGGAACCAGCGGCGGGCCAGCGCGAGCGCCGGCAGCGGACGGATCCGCTCCACGTCCACCCCTACCGCGCCGGCCCGACGGGCGGCGACCACCACCAGCCCGGCGGTGCGGCTGACGCTGACCGCCAGCTCGACCGACCCGGTCACCTCGTCGACCCGCACGACCGGCCGTCCTTCGCGGTCGTGCGTCAGCACCAGCTCGGTCTCCGGGCGACCGAGCAGCAGGGCACCCGCCCGCCGCAACAGCACAGCGGCCGGATCCGGCTGACCGCCGGTGTCCCGACCGACCCACACGTAGGCGGTGTCCCGACCGGACGCCGTCAGCTGAGCCACACAGAGAGGTTATCCATGAGAGCCGAGGTCCGCGCCTTCGTCGTCGAGCAGCTCGCCGACATGAACTACGACGTCGAGGGACTCGACGACGACACCACGCTCGGCCCCTCCGGCGTCGACCTGGAGTCTCTCGCCCTGGCCGACCTGTCCGTCCGGGTCGAGGACCGGTACGGCCTGACGTTCGCCGACGACGAGTCGGAGCAGCTTGCCCTCATGACGGTCGGCGAGTTCACCACAATGGTCGCCAATCGCGTCACCGAGGCGACGAGCGACAAAGCCTGATGAGCGGTCAGCCCGATCTGGGGCGAGCTGACCTGATGACCATGCTCGCCGAACTCACCGCGAAACCGGCTGCTGACGTGTCCGACCGGATCGGCTCGATGGAGCTTGCCTGGCTGGTGCACCTCGTCGAGCAGCGCTACGAACGCCGGCTCGACATCACCGACGACGAGCTGGCCGGCATCCGCACCGTCGACGACGCCCTGCTGGTGTTCCGGGCGTCGCTGACCGCCTCCGCAGATGGTTGAGGCGCGGGTCGCCCAGCTCACCGGTGTGCACGCGGTCAGCGCCCTGGGGCGGGGCGCCGAAGCGCAGCTTGCCGGTGTGCTGGCCGGGGTGCCGGCGTTCGGACCGGTGGGCCGATTCGACACCGCCGCCCGCCGGGTCACCGTGGCAGCCACCCTGTCCGAGGTCGGTACGCTTCCCGACGAGCTGGCCGCCGCGATCGACGCGGCCTGTCGGGCGGCCGGTCTGGACCGCGCGCAGCGCGCCGGCTGCACCCTGCTGCTCGCCGTGCACGGCGGCCCGGCCGTGGGCCCGACGCCGGCCGTGCTCGCCGGTCAGCTCGCCACCCGATGTGGACTGTCGGGTCACACCCGGGTCTACACCAGCGCCTGCGTGTCGGCGAGCACGGCGGTGGCCGACGCCGCCGCCCGGATCACCCGGGGTGACGTCGAGCGTGTGGTGGTAGCGGCCGGCTACCTGGTGGAACCGGACCAGTTCGCGCTCTTCGACGCCGGTCGCGCCCTCGCGGTCGACGGGGCGGTCCGCCCATTCAGCGCTGGCCGCCGGGGGTTGCTGCTGGGCGACGGCGTGGCCGCGGTGGTGCTGGAATCGAGCACCGGCCGACGACGCGGTGTCGATCCGGTGGCCACCGTGGCCGGTTGGGGGCGGGGCGGTGACGCGTTCCATCCCTGCCAGCCGGAGCCCGGCGGCACCGGGCTGGCCCGCGCGGTCGACGGCGCGCTGCGCCGGGCCGGGCTGCCACCGCAGTCCGTCGGCTACGTCAACGCCAACGCCACCGGTACCGCGCAGAGCGACACCGCCGAGGCGGCCGCCCTGCGCCGGGCCCTCGGCGGGCATGCCAACCGGGTCCCGGTCAGCTCCACGAAGTCGGTGCACGGGCACGCGCTGGAGGCGTCCGGGTTGCTCGAGCTGGTGGTCACCGCGCTCGCGCTGCGCCACGGCGAACTGCCGGTCAACGCCGGCTGGCTGGGCCGAGACGACTCCTGCCCCCTGAACGTGGTGACGAACCGTCCCCACAAGACGGAAGCCACCCACGCCCTGACCCTCAACGCCGCCTTCGGCGGCGCCAACACCGCTCTCCTGGTCGGCGTCGGATGACCGCCCCCCACTCCCCGCGATCGTGCACTTTCTGCCCCGACGAATCCGACCAATCACCCAAACCGACGACCGAAACCGCAAGATCACCGGGGGAGAGGGCCGGGGAGAGGGCTTGGGCCTTTTGGCCTGAGGGTGGGGACGTTGACGGCACGGTCGCGGGGGTGCCGGGGTTTGTGCACTCGGACTTCGCGCCGGTGGTGGTTGCCGTCGCCGAGCGGTGTCTACGGCGGGGGTACGGGTCGGCGGGAGTGCCCGCCGGGGTGCGGACGGGGATCGTGCTGGTCAGCGCCAGCGGTGATCACGCCAGCGCCCGGCACGTACGGGCGACAGTCGAGGCCGGCGGGCGGATCGGCCCACTGTTCTTCTTCCAGTCCGTGCCCAACAGCGTCGCCGGGCACATCGCGGCCCGCTGGGACCTGCGCGGCCCGGTGGTCTGCCTCAGCCCGACCGGCGACCCGTACACCGACGGCGTCGACGAGGCCGACCTGCTGCGCGACGACGGCGACGCCGACGAGGTGTTGCTGATCCTGATCGAACAGGCACCCGACAAGCCGACCGAGGCGGTCGCGGTGCTGCTGGGGGGAGGAGCACGACCATGAGGACACGGGGACTGCGCGGCGCGCTGGCCGCCGACACCGAGCTGGGTGCGGGCAACGTCCTGACCCGGGTACTGGCGCACGGCGCCGACCCGGACGGGCCCGGCCTGACCTTCGACACCGCCGTCGACGGGCACCCCGCCGAGACGCCACTGACGCTGGGGCGGCTCGACGAGCGGGTCGCCGCCCGCGCCGCCTGGCTGCACGAACAAGGGGTACGCCCCCGCGACCCGGTCGCCGTCTGGGCCACCGCCGCCGCCGACATGGTGCTCAGTTTCCTGGCGCTCGCCCGGCTCGGGGCGATCCCGGCGCTGATGAACGGCAAACTCCGCCCGGAGATCGCCGCCGAGTACATCCGCCGCCTGCGGGGCGTCGGTGTGCTGGCCGACGACGCGCACACCGCGTTGCTGGCCGGGCACGACCTGGGCGTACCCCTGCTCGGCACCCCCGCGCAGGCCGGCACGGGCAACCCTGCCGCGGCCCCGGCGCACTACCGGCACCACCCGGACGACCCGATCGTGATCACCCACACCTCCGGAACGACCGGGGTGCCCAAGGCGGTGCTGCACTCGCACGCCAGCCTGTTCGCGGCCACCCGACACCTGCTCACCATGCCGCAGGCGCAGGGCACCACCCGGATCCTCAACGCGCTGCCCGCACCGCACACCGCCACCGTGCTGATGGTCAACCAGGCGCTGGGCAACCGCGCGCAGATGTTCCTGCTCTCCGAGCAGGGCGGCGCGCAGGTGCTGGACGCCATCCAACGCTGGCGCCCCGACGGGGTCTTCGGCTTCTCGGTCACCTGGGCGGAGCTGGCCCGCTTCGACCTGTCCGGGTACGACCTGGACTCGGTGCGGCTGTGGTTCAACACCGGCGACGCCTCGCACGAGCCGCACATCCGCCGCCTCGTCGCGGTCGGTTGGCACGACACCGTCACCCGCGACGGGGTGGCGAAGGTGCCCGGCTCGGTCTTCATCGACGGGCTGGGCTCCAGCGAGATGGGGCACTCGATGTTCCACATCACCCACCGCGCCGACACCGACCGGTACGGCCGCTGCATCGGCCGCCCGTACCAGTTCGCCAAGGTCGCGGTGCTCGACGCCGACGGCGAACCGGTGCCGGTCGGCGAGGTGGGTTTCCTGGGCATCGACTCGCCGTCGCTGTTCCGGGGCTACTGGAACGACTCGGTCACCACCTACCGCTTCCGCCAGCGGGGCTGGTACCTGACCGGTGACCTGGTCCGCGCCGACGCCGACGGCCGCTACTACCACCTGGACCGGGCGGTGGACTCGGTCGACGCCGGTGACGGGCGGCGCTTCTACACAGCGCTGTCCGAGGAGCGCATCCTCGCCGCCTGCCCGGACGTCACCGACTGCACTGTGGTGATCGTCGCCGAGGCCGGCGCGGTCGTCACCGACGTGCTGCTGGAGTTGGCCGCCGGCGCCGACGAGGCCGAGGACCGCACCGAGCGGGTCCGGGCCGCCCTCGGCCCGGACGTCGGCGCCACACTGCGCCGGGTCGTGCCGGTGCGCTCCGCCGACATCCCGGTCACGGTGACTGGCAAGGTCCGCAAGGTGGTCTTGCGCGAGCGCTACCTCACCGAGGCCAGTTCATGAGCGAGCGCAGCGAGCGAATCAGGCGGCTCAGCAGCGATGAGTCTCACACCGCCGTGGAGCGAAGCGGAGCGGCGGCGTGAGCGCGTTGATCACGGGGATGGGTCTGTTCACCCCGGTCGGGCGGGGCGTCGAGGAGACCTTCGACGCGCTGACCAGCGGCCGGTCCGGGCTGACCCGCCCGCCCGAGGGGCACCCGGCGAGCGCGTCACTGGACGTCGCCGGCCTGCTGCCCGACATCGACCCGCGCACCGTCGCGTCCGGGCCGGAGACCCGGGTACTGGACCGGATCGTCGTCCTCGCTCTGCTCGCCGCCGCCGACGCTCTCGCCGACGCCGGCATCGAGGTGGGTCGCGACGTCGACCCCGACCGGATAGGTGTGATCGTCGGTGGGGTCGGCGGGATGGCCACTCTGGAGTCGCAGGTGCTGGCCCGGGCGGCCCGGGGTCGTGCTGCGGTCAGCCCGTACCTGCTCACCGGGATCCTGCCGAACATGCCGGCGGCGCGGATCGCCATCGCGCACGGTATCCGGGGCTACAGCTCGTCGGTCGGCACCGCCTGCGCCTCCGGCGCCCAGGCAATCGCCGACGGGGTGCGGCTCATCGCGACCGGAGAGGTCGACGTGGTGCTCTGCGGGGCCAGCGAGGCGCCGCTCTTCCCGACTTTCGCCGACACCTTCGGCAACGCGCGGGCGTTGGCGCGCGCCGGCACCGACCCGGGCCGGGCGAGTCGACCGTTCGATACCTCCCGCAGCGGGTTCGTCCTGTCCGAGGGGGCCGCGTTGCTGGTGCTGGAACGCGCCGAGCACGCCGCGGCGCGCGGCGCCGTCGGGTACGCCGAGGTGGCCGGCCACGGCGCGACGACGGACGCGTACCACCCGACCGCCCCGCGCCCGGACGGCGCCGGCGCGGCGGCGTGCATCCGCCGGGCGCTGCGCAGCGCCGGTGTGCCGGCGGCGGTGGTCGGCTACGTCAACGCGCACGGCACCGGCACGAAGCTCGGTGACATCGCGGAGACCACCGCCCTGGCCGACGTCTTCGGCGTCGGCGGTGTGCCGGTCAGCTCCACCAAGGCCCTCAGCGGTCACCTGTTGGGGGCCTCCGGGGTGCTGGAGGCGGCGGCCACCGCGCTGGCGCTCGGTCGGGGGCTGCTCCCGCCGACGTACCACCTCGACGATCCGGATCCGGCCTGCCCGGCGGACCACATCCGTGGCACGCCCCGCAAGGCAGACCTGGAGTACGCGGTCACCAACTCGTTCGGGTTCGGCGGCCAGAACGTGAGCCTGCTGCTGGCACGCGTCGCCGAGCCGAGGGGGTGATCGAGGCGGCATTCCGGGCGGGGTGTGCCCGGACGGCAACACAGGGGGAATCGGGTGGGAAGGGTTTCAGGGGACATGGACATCCGTGGTATCGACCACATCGAACTCTACGTGGGGGACGCCCGACAGGCGGCCTTCTACTTCAGCACCGCCGTCGGCTTCGAGATCTGCGGCCAGGGTGGTCCGGAGACCGGGCTGGCGGGGCAGCGCTCGCTGCTGCTCTGCCACGGTGACATCCGGTTGCTGCTCACCTCCGGGTTGAGCGCCGAGCATCCGGCGGCGCGGTACGTGCAACGCCACGGCGACGGCATCGGGGTCGTCGCGGTCGAGGTCGACGACGTGTCGGCCGCGTACGCCGAGCTGGTGGGTCGGGGCGCGACCGGGGTGACGCCGCCGACCACCCACACCGGCGCGGACGCCGAGGTGGTGATCGCCGAGGTGGACGGCTTCGCCGACGTGCGGCACCGGCTGGTGCAGCGCCGGGGCGAGGGGGGCGGATTCCTGCCCGGCGCCATCACCGCGGCGGCGTCCACGACGGACGGTCACCCGCCGGTGCTCGCCGAGATCGACCACCTGGCGGTCTGCGTGCCGCCCGGCCAGCTCGAGGAGACGGTCCGGCACTTCGAGGCGCTGTTCGACTTCGCGCAGATCTTCGAGGAGCACATCGAGGTCGACGGGCAGGGGATGAACTCCAAGGTGGTGCAGAGCCCGTCCAGGCGGGTCACCGTGGTGCTGCTCGAACCGGACCGCACGCGGCGGCCCGGGCAGATCGACGCGTTCCTCGACCAGCACGCCGGTGGGGGAGTGCAGCACCTGGGGCTGCGCACCGACGACATCGTCGGCGCGGTGGAGGCGTTGGGGCGGCGCGGAGTGCGCTTCGCCGGCACCCCCGCCAGCTACTACGACGCTCTGGAGGCGCGGGTCGGTCGGATCGACGCTCCGCTGCACCGGCTGCGCGAGCTGGGTGTGCTTGTCGACTCCGACCACGACGGTCAGCTGTTGCAGATCTTCGCCGAGTCGATGCACGTGCGTCGGACGCTCTTCCTGGAGCTGATCGAGCGGCGCGGCGCGCGGGGCTTCGGCAGCGGCAACATCAAGGCGCTCTACGAGGCCAAGGAGCGGGAGTTGGCCGCCGTGGCGGCCACACCACAGGGGGTGGGGGCGTGAGCTTGACCGCCGAGGAGCGGGCGCTGCTGCCGTCCGACGACGACGTGCGGCACTACGCCGAGCACGGCTGGTACCTGTCGGGGAAGGTGTTCACCGACGACGAGGTGGACGCCCTCGCCGCCGCCACGCAGCGCTACTACGACGGGGAGCGGGACCGCCGGCTGCCGGTACGCCCACCGAAGCTGGCCTACTGGGAGCAGTCCTTGGGCCCGGTGCAGCGGCACAACGACTATGTCCACCACGAACACGACGGGCTCGGCGCGATCCTGCGCAAGCCGCTGCTCGGCGCGGTAGCCGCCCGGCTGGCCCAGGCCGACGAGATCCGGGTCTTCCAGTCCACGCTGATCTACAAGCCGCCGATCTCCGGCGAGCCGAGCAACATCGTGCCCTGGCACTTCGACAAGCACTACTGGGCGTCCTCGTCGTCGGAGAAGATGCTCACCGCCTTCATCCCCTTCCACGACTGCGGGGAGGAGATGGGCACCATCACCATGGTCGACGGCTCGCACCGGTGGAAGGAGATCGGCGCTGACGACACGGTGGTGCGGCACTTCGCCGACCGGGACCGCAGCCAGCTGGAGGAGATGCTGGCCGAGAACGCCGCGTACAACGGCGCGGAGATCCGCAAGATCCCGATGGTGATCCCCAAGGGACATGTGAGCTTCCACCACTGCCGCACCTATCACGGCAGTGGACCCAACGTCAGCGGTCGCCCCCGACAGGCGATCTCGCTGCACCTGCAGGACGGCGACAACGCCTGGCGGGAGTATCCGCTCTCCGACGGCACGCTCGCCGCGTACAACCACGACGTGCTGGTCCGCCGCACCCACGACGGGCGGCCGGACTACGCGGACCCCGACTACTGCCCGATCATCTGGCGCCACCGCGCCCAGCAGGGAGGCTGACATGTCACGGTACGACTGGGGTAAGACGCACCCGGGCATCGAGCGGTTGGAGCGGGCGGTGACCGACCGGCGCGACGTCGTGGTCAAGCACCCGCTCTACGCCAACCTCGACACCCACGAGGCGCTGGTCACCTTCATGCAGCACCACGTCTTCGCGGTCTGGGACTTCATGTCCCTGCTGAAGTCGCTGCAACGGCAACTGACCTGCGTCAGCGTGCCGTGGATCCCGACCGGCCCGACCGGCAGCCGCCGCCTCATCAACGACATCGTCATGGTCGAGGAGAGCGACGAGCTGGGCGGCGGCTACATCAGCCACTTCGAGCTGTACGTGCAGGGCATGGCCGAGGCCGGCGCGGACACCACTGCGGTGAACGCCCTCATCGACCTGCTGCGCGCCGGCCGGCCGGTCACCGAGGCGCTCGCCGAGGCCGGGGTGCCGGCCGCGTCGGCGAGGTTCGCCGCGACCACCTGGCAGATCATCGAGTCCACCCCGGTGCACTGCCAGGCGGCGGCCTTCGCGTTCGGCCGGGAGGACCTGATCCCGGACATGTTCACCCAGGTCGTCTCGGTCAACGAGCACAGCAACAGGCTGCACACCTTCGTCGACTACCTGGAGCGGCACATCGAGGTCGACGGCGAACAGCACACCCCGATGGCCATGCAGATGCTCGCCGACCTGTGCGGCGACGACGACAGCAAGTGGCAGGAGTGCGCCGAGACTGTCAACACCGCTCTCGCTGCCCGGGCCCGCCTCTGGGACGACATCCTGGCCGCCATCAAGGGGCCTGCGTGACCGACGCCGACCCGGTCCGGCTCTACCGCACGGTCCGGCTGATCCGCCGGTTCGAGGAACGGGCGGTGGAGCTGGTCCACGGCGGGCAGATCGTCGGCGGCATCCACCCGTACCTCGGTCAGGAGGGGATCGCCGCCGGCGTCTGCGCCGCGCTGGACGCCGACGACGTGCTCGCCGGCACCCACCGCGGGCACGGGCACGTCCTGGCCCGCGGTGCCGACCCGGCCCGGATGCTCGCCGAGCTGTGCGGCCGGATCACCGGCCTCAACGCCGGCCGGGGTGGTTCGATGCACGCCGCCGACCTGAGCATCGGCGTGCTCGGCGCCAACGCGATCGTCGGCGCCTCCGGGGCGATCATCACGGGCGCGGTCTGGGCCCACCGCCGCCAGGGCCGCGACACCGTCGGGGTGAGCTTCTTCGGCGACGGCGCTGTCAACGAGGGGATGCTGCTGGAGGCATTCAACCTGGCGGCGCTCTGGCGGGTGCCGGTGCTGTTCGTCTGCGAGAACAACGGTTACGCCACCACCATGCCGGTCGCCGGCGCGGTGGCCGGCAGCATCGCCGGCCGGGCCGCCGCGTTCGGCATCCCGGCCGTGCAGGTCGACGGCCAGGACCCCGAGACGGTACGCGTCGCCGCGTCCGCCGCCGTCGACCGGATGCGCGCCGGCGGCGGCCCCGAGCTGATCGAGGCCCGGACCTACCGCTTCGACGTCCACCACACCTTCGAACACGCGGTACGCCTCGACGGCTACCGGCCACCCGACGAGGTGACCCGTGGTCGGGCCCGGGACCCGGTGCGCATCCAGGGCGAACGCCTTCCCGACACCGACCGGACCGCCGTGGACGCCGAGGTCGAGGCGACCCTCGACGCGGCGGTGCGGTTCGCCCTGGGCAGCCCGGAACCCGACCCGGCCGACGCGTTGACCTACCTGTACGCCAGCGGCCTGACCGCCCGCACCGGAGGTGGCTGAATGACCGTGCGCACCGGAGGTGGCTGAGGTGCCCCGACTGTCGTACCGCCGGGCGCTGACCCGGGCCCTCGCCGACGAGTTGGCCCGCGACGAGGCGGTGTTCCTGCTCGGCGAGGACGTCCAGGTCGGTGCGTCGCTGGTGACCACCGGGCTGGCCAAGCGGTTCGGGACCGAACGGGTTCGCGACACCCCCCTGTCGGAGCAGGCGTTCACCAGCTTCGCCACCGGGGCGGCGCTGGCCGGGCTGCGACCGGTGATCGAGTTCCAGATCCCGTCGCTGCTGTTCCTGGTCTTCGAGCAGATCGTCAACCACGCGCACAAGTTCCCGCTGATGACCGGTGGGCAGTGCAGTGTTCCCGTCACCTACCTGGTGCCCGGCTCCGGCTCGCGTACCGGGTGGGCCGGGCAGCACTCCGACCACCCGTACAGCCTCTTCGCCCATGTCGGCGTGGTCACCGTCGTGCCGGCCACCCCGGCCGACGCGTACGGGCTGCTGGTCACCGCGATCCGCCACGACGACCCGGTGGTGGTGTTCGCGCCGGCCGGCGCCATGGACGTGCGTGACGACGTCGACGACCTCGCGCCGGTGCCGCTGGGCCGGGGACGGATCCACCGCTTCGGCGACGACGTGACGGTGGTAGCGATCGGGCACCTGGTGCACGACGCGCTCGCCGTCGCCGAGGAGTTGGCCGACCAGGTCTCGGTGGAGGTGTTCGACCCACGCACCCTGTACCCGTTCGACATCGACGGTCTCACCGAGTCGGTGACCCGGACCGGACGCCTCGTGGTGCTCGACGACGGTAACCGTTCCTGCGGGATGGCCGCCGAGATCATCGCGAGCGTGGTGGAGCGGGTCCGGCTGCTCGCCCCGCCGCGCCGGGTCACTCGCCCGGACGGTGCGGTGCTGCCGTTCGCCCCCGCACTGGACCGGGCCGTCCAGCCCGGCCGGGACCAGCTTGCCACCGCCATCCACCTGACACTGAAGGACGGATCATGATCGACCCGAACTATCCGTGGCCGGCGGCCGACCGGGCCTGGACCGACCTTCCGGAACCGGCCCGTCGGGCCATGGTGGCCAGCGGGGCGGCGGCCTGGGAGCAGGTCTTCCACGGCCGGGCCACCTACAACAAGCAGTGGCGGTTGGCCCGACCCCCGGTGCTCACCGCCGACGCCTGGCGGGAACTCAACGAGGTCTGCGACCGGCTGGCCCAGCTCATCCTCGACGCCTGCCGTCGGCGGGCCGGCACCGCCGGTGAGCTGCGCCGGCTGCTCGGCGTACCAGCGGGGGAGACCCGGCTGCTGGACGAGGCCGAGCCGCTGACCGAGGCGCTGCTGGCCGCGTACCGCCCGGACGTGATCTTCTCCGCCGGGGTGCCGAAGTTCGTCGAGTACAACATCGACAGCAGCCTCGGCGGCGGGTTCGACGCCGACACCGTCATCCAGCGGTACGCGGGCCTCTACCGGGAGCACGGCATTCTCGACGACCTGCCGGTGCGGGCCGCGCCGTCGCTGCTGGACCAGCGGTTCGTGGCGATCCGCGAGGAGCTGCGGCTGCCCGAGGGCACCCGGGTGGCGTTGCTGATGGACTTCGACGGCGACTACCCGGGCCTCGACGACCCGCAGACGTTCATCCGGATCCTCGACCCCCTCGCCGTGCGGGCCCGGGACTTCGGCATCGACCTGGTCATCGCCCCGGTCGCCACCGCCACAGTGGACGCCGACAACCGCCTGGTCGTCGACGGCGCGCCGGTCGACGCGTTGTTCCGGTTGTTCGTGCCCAACCGGGTCACCCCGACCGCTGGCCTGGACGCGGTGGCCGTGGCCCTCGCCGCCGGCACCCTACCGATGTTCGTGTCGGCGGCTGCCTGGCTGCTCGGTAACAAGACCACGTTCGGTTGGCTGTGGGAGGACGTGGACGGGCTGCCCGCCGACGACCAGGCACTGATCCGCCGGCACGTGCCGTACACGGTGCCGTTGACCGCCGCGGTGCTCGACCGGGCCATCGCCGAGCAGGCCACGCTGGTGGCGAAGCCGGCCGACGGTTCGGCCGGGCACGGCGTGCTGCTCGGCCCGGAGCTGAGCGCGGCGGACTGGGCCGACGGTGTGCGGGCCGCCGTCGACCAGGGCGGCGCCATCCTCCAGGAGTACCTGCCCACCGACCGGGTGTCGATGGACTTCGTCCAGATCGAGACGGGTGAGACGGTCACCGCCGACGTCCCGTACTCCCTGGCCCCGTACCTGTTCGGTCGCCACGCCTCCGGCGGCCTGGCGAGGGTCGGCTACCCCGGGTGCGACGGGATCCTCAACCTGGCCCACGGCGTCCTCCTGACCGGAATCCTCCTGACCGACTGAACCCGCTCGACCCCTGCCCTGCGCTCGTTGATCATGAAGTTATTGCCCATCGCGGCGGCGTGTCGTGGCAATAACTTCATGATCAACAGGGCCGGGGTGCCGGCGGGAGAGGGTGCGGAGGGTTTGGGCTGTTGCTATGGCGTCGCTGCGGGCGCTGCCGTGGCGGCCGTCGGTGCTGTAGAGGGTGGGGTCGGCCGTCAGAGGGTGGTCGGTCAGGTGCACGTGGATCGTGTTCAGGCGCTCGGCCAGGCCTGCGGTGTGCGCCGACAGACGGCGCATCCGTTCGCCCAGGCCGGGCCGGAGGTGCTCGGGCACCGCCGGGCTGTGCGAGACGTCGAACATGCCCACTGTGATCACGTCGGCGCCCACGTCGCGCAGCGCGGTGATCATCGCGGTCAGCTCGGCGTCCACCGCCTCCGCGTCGTACGCCGGGTGAAAGGCGTCGTTGCCGCCGCAGACGACCAGCGCGAGGTCCGGGGCGAAGGCCAGCGCCGGGGCGAGCTGGGTGGCCCGCACCTGGTGCGCGCGCAGCCCGCGTCGACCCAGATTCCGGTACGCCAGCTCGGGGCGCACGGCGGTCAGCTCGGCGGCGACCCGGTCGACCCACTGCACGTCCGGGTAGCCCGGTGTCGGCTCACACATGCCCTCCACGACGCTGTCGCCGAGCGCCACGAACCGCCGCCACGGGTGCCCGCGCAGCAGTTCGTCGGCCTCCCCGGGGCGCAGACAGTGCGGATCCGTCGATTCGGTGAACGTCGATGGCATGCCGGCACGCTAGCCGACCGCCGGGCTGCCGGGCCAGGCTCAGCCGGTCAGGCTGACCTCGGCCAGGTAGACACAGGTCCGCCCCTCGTGCGACGAGTAGTAGCTCACCCACAGCAGGTCGTCGTGCCAGACCAGGCCGGGGTAGCTGGTGTCTCCGCCGGACGGCAGCGCGACCAACTCGGTCAGCTCGCCCCGGTCCGGGTCCACGACGCAGATCGCGGTACGGACCTCGCCGTCGTGCAGCCGCACCCCGGCCAGCAGCAGCCCGTCGGGCAGTCGGAGCAGCGTCGGCCCGCCCACCTGGACACCCAGGTCGGTCCAGGTCCAGTCCCGGTACGGCGGCACGGCCCTGCCGAGCTGCGCGCTCGCGGTGGCCGCATCCCGCCTCAGCAGGCAGAGGGCGGTGCCGTCCGGGGCGAAGACCAGGCCGGACTCGTTGGGGTACCCGTCCTCGAACAGCGTCGGCACCCAGGGCCGCAGGTCCACACCGTCCGTGCTGCGGTAGAGCCGGGCGAACCTCGGCTCCCGGGTGGCGTAGCCGACGCCGTACATCGCGTCGTCGTGCCAGGCGGCCCGCCACACCCAGACGCCTGGCTCGCCCACCGGGTTCGGATCGCCCCAGGTGTGCCCGTCGGTGGACAGCCAGGTCACCGTCTGGAACGTCTTGGTGGCCTCGCCGGTGGCGGCCGCTGCCAGTAGTTGCAGCCGCCCGTCGGGTCGCGCGACGAAGCGCGGGTCGCGCAGGTCGGTGCCGGCCTGCGCGATGACTGTCGCGGAGGTCCAGGACCGGCCGTCGGTCGAGGTCAGCACCCGGATCACGCCGTCGTCGCTGAGGTGGGTGCGGGCCTCCCGGAAGGCGCAGAACCAGCTTCCGGCGTACCGGACGAGGTCGGTGAACGCGCTGTGCGGCGCGCTGTCGCCGATCCGGCGCACGGCGGTGACCTCGGCGGTGCGGCGGCGGGTGGGTGACGACGTCATACGCGGCGGCCTCCAGGTGCGGTGACGACGGTCGACGCTAGCCGTCCCCGGTCGACGCCCGCGCGGCCAGCAGCCGAACGTCCGACGAACAACGTGGGCTGTCGCACTGCGCGACTGCGCTGCCGTACCGAACACGCCACCCCGGCTGCCGCCGGGCGCTGCTAGGCGTCGGTCGGTCCCTGTTCGGTGCGGTGGGTGGCGGCGAGCCGCTTCGGGGCGCGTGCGTACCACGCCTCGGTGATGACCTCGATCAGCTCGGACGGGTTGATCCGGTCGAGTCGGACCAGCACCGCCGGGTAGCCGTCGAAGTGCGGGGTGGTGAGGTAGACCGACGGGTCGTCGGCGAGCAGTGCGTCCTTGACGCCGAGGTCGGCCACTCGTACGCCGAGGAGCGGGCCGTCGGGCGCGGCGGCACCGAGGGCGTCGAGGTCGGCCTGCCGCAGCGGTCGCTCCCAGACGAATGGTTTGTCGCGCACCCGCCAGGCCGGCAGCCCATCGTACGAGGGCCGCTCGGTGGCCTCCGGCAGCGCGAGCGCGATCCGACGGACGTCGTCCCAGCTGGCCATGCACAGACGGTACGCGCTCAGCGGGCCACGCTCTGCTCGCGAGGAGTTCCGCCCGAGTCTTCTGGCATGGCCGGCAGCCCGCGTGTCGCGTCAGGGCGTGACGGCGGGGGTGGACTGCGTCTGCGTCTTCGACTCGGACGAGCGGGCCACCAGCGGATACGCGGTGACCACCAGGCACGCCGCTGCCATGGTCAGCAGGGCCGGGGTGAATCCCAGAGCGTCCACCGACCAGCCGCCGAGCAGCCCGCCGACCGGCAACCCGACGAACGCCAACGAACCGGCGATGCCGATCACCCGGGTCTGCAACTCCGGCGGCACCCGCTCGTAGAGCGCCACCCCGAGCAGCGGGTTGATCGCCGCGATGCCGATTCCGGACAGGAACGTCACCACGAGCACCACCGGCAGTTCGTCGCTGATCGCCAGCGCCACCAGCCGGGGCGTGCCGGCGACCAGCGCGCCGACCAGGAACGTCAGTCGCCGGGGCAGGCGGGGCCCGAGCGTCGTGAAGACCAGGTTGCCCAGCAGCGCGCCCGCCGAGAACGCCGCCAGCACCAGGCCGAGACCGCTCGGGCCGGACAGCTCCCGGGCGACCCAGACCGGGATGTAGACGGCAACGCTGGCGTTGGCCACCATGTTCAGCGCCGAGATGACGGCGAGCATGCCGAGCAGCGGCCGGTCCCGGCCCAGGTAGCTGAAGCCACCCCGCAGGGCGCGCAGATAGCTCTCCGGCTGGGCGGGTTGCGTCGGGGTGGCCGGCGGGCGGACCAGGACGCCGATGAGCAGTGCGCAGACGCCGAAACTGGCCGCGTCGATGAGGATTGCCTCGGTCACCCCGAACGCGGCGATCAGCAGACCGCCCACGGCGACGCCGAACAGGGTCACCACCCGGCTGAGCCCGTCGTACGCGGAGGTCAGCCGGATCAGCGGCACTCCGGCGGCCTCCGCGACCGGGCGGAACATCACGTGCTTCACCCGGTCCCCGATGCCCCGCAGCGCGCCGGCCACCGCGACGAGCGCCACCAGCGGGACGAAGCCCAACCACGGGGTCAGCGCCACGACGACCATCACTACCGCGCTACCCGCGTCGCAGAGGATTGAGGTACGGCGCAGGCCGATCCGGTCCGCCCAGGGCGTGCCCAACGCGCTGGACAGCAGGTACGGCAGGGTCTCGGCGAACGCGACAAGGCCCATCTTGGTGGGGCTGCCGGTGGTGACCAGCACCAGCCACGGAATGGTCACCACCGAGATGCGGGTGCCCAGATTGGAGATCAGGTCGGCGCTGACCAGGACGACCAGCTGTCGGCGGGGGGTCACGCCCCGACCGCCGCCGCCCGACGGCCCGCGTATTGGGCGCGCAGCGCCCGCTTGTCCACCTTCATCGACCGGTTCACCGGCAACTGGTCGACGAATTCCACAGCGGCCGGCGCCCACATCTCGTTGAGTTCGGCGGTCACCAGGTCGATCAGCTCCGCCCCGGCGACCGTCGCGTCCGGGGCGAGCACCACGTACGCGTACGGGACCTCACCGGCCGTCTCGTCCGGTACGCCGATCACGGCGGCGGCCCGTACCCGCGGGTGCCCGGCCAGCACGTCCTCGATGGGGCGGCAGAAGATCGGCCAGCTCCGTCGTTTCGTGAGGATCGCGTCGTCTGCCCGGTCGACCAGGTAGAGGTAGCCGTCGTCGTCGAGGTGACCGATGTCGCGGGTTCGCACCCAGCCGTCCACGAGCGTCTGCGCGGTCAGCTCCGGCTGGCCGTGGTAGCCGGCGAAGCTCAGCCGGGTGTGCACCCACACCACGCCGTCGCGGCCGGTCGGGAGCACGGTGCCGTCGTCGCCGCGGATCTCGATGCGGACGTCGCCGTAGGGCCGCCCGCAGGAGCCCAACCGCTCCGGGTGCTCCGGATCGTCGGTCAACCCGGGCAGCGCGGTGATCACGACCGCCTCGCTGAGGCCATACACGATGCGCAGCACCGGGCCGAACCGCGCGATGGCCTGGCGCAGCCGGGCTGGCGCGGCGGGCCCGGCGCCCACGTTGAACATGAACATGGCGGAGAAGTCCGCGCCGACCAGCGCCGGGTGGTCCAACACCTCGTAGAGCATCGGCGGGGTGACGAAGGTCGAGTTGATCCGCTCCCGCTGCACGGTGTTCACGAAGGCCACCGGGTCCCAGTCGTCGCGCAGGAACAGCACCCCGCCGGTGAACAGGTTGAACAGCGTGGTGATCTGCCCGCTGGCCAGCCACATCGGCGAGTGCGACAGGTGCCGCAGCAGCGGGAACCCGGCGGCGCGGAAGTCGGCGGCCAGGGTGAGGATCTGGGCGTAGAAGCTCTCCCGGTGGTGCACCAGCTTGGGGCTGCCGGTGGTGCCGCTGGTCTGCAGGAACGACTCGGGCGCTGGCACTGACGCCGGCAGCTCCGCCACGTCGGCGTCGGTGTCGGCGGTGAGGTCGGGGCCGGCGCCGCCCGCGCCCAGACAGCAGACCGGTGTGTCGGGCAGCGCGGCGGCCAGCTCCGGGCCCAGACTGGCCCGGTCCCGGGCGTCGTAGACAAGGGCGTCCGGGCGGGCCAACCGGATGAACTCGTCGACCTCCCGGCGCGCGGTCACCGGGGCGACCCACATCGTCCGGCAGCCGAGCAGGTGCAGGGCGAGTTGCAGCAGTGGACCCTCCACCGCGTTCGCGACGGTCACCAGCACCGCCGACCCGGGCCGTACGCCGTGCCGGGTCAACGTCGCGGCCATCGCCCGGACCCGCGCGGCGGCCTCGGTGTAGGTGAGTCGCCGATCGGCGCCGACCAACGCCTCCCGGTCGCCGAATTCGGCGAAGAGGTCCAACACACTGTGCACGTAGGTAGTGGTGTGCCCGGGTCCGTCAGTCATCCGGCAGCCCCCATCCGAGAAAGCGGCGGTCCCCGGGCAGCTCCCGGTGACGACGCGACGGTGGCGCGCTTGGGCGACCGCACCGCCGCCGCCTGGAAGCCTAGGCGGGAAACGGCTGGTCGGAACCGTGCCGAAGGGCGGTCCGAGCGGCCCGCCGGACATTTGATCGCGTCGATCAGGTTGATTGACGCCCGTCAGCGGCGGCGGCTAGGTTTCTGGACCATCGTCCAGGCGGGCGCCGTCAGCGGACGGCCCTGGGCTGCCACACGATGGAGGTTCCATGGCAACGGCAACCCCGAAGAGATGGCCTGTCATCGCCGCTGCGGCCGCGCTGTTGGTCGCCGGCGCACCCGCCGTCGTCGCCAGCGCCGGTCCGTCCGGCACCGTCGCCAGCCGACCCGACCGCGCCGACTGGGCGGGCAGTTGGGCCACCGCGGTCACCCGGGGCAACTCGGTCGGGTTGACCAACACTGGCCTCAACGACCAGAGCGTCCGGATGATCGTGCACGTGTCGGTGGGCGGCCCGGCGCTGCGGGTCCGCCTGAGCAACCTCTACGGCGAGCAGGCGGTCAAGGTCGGGCGCGCCACAGTGGCCCGACCGAACACCGCGACTCCCGACGACCTCTCCGACATCGACGCGGCGTCGGTGCGTCCGTTGACCTTCACCGGTGCCACCACGGCGACCATGAATCGGGGCGCCGAACTGCTCAGCGACCCGTTGGCCTTCCCGGTCGCTGACGACAGCGACCTGGTGGTCACAGTGCACTTCCCGACGCCGACCGGCCCGACCACGTTCCACGGGCAGTCCCAGCAGGCCAACTTCATCGGCGCCGGGGACCTGACCGGGGCGGCCGAGGGCACCGGGTTCACCACCCGTCCCACCTGCTGCTGGTTCTTCCTCTCCGGCGTCGACGTGCAGCGCAAGGGCAGCCCCGGCGCACTGGTGGTGCTCAGCGATTCCATCGGTGACGGCAACGGCAGCACCGTCAACGCCAACCGGCGCTGGCCCGACCTGCTCTCAGACCGGCTGCTCGCCGACCGGCCGGACAAGCGCACCCCGGGCGTGCTCAACCTGAGCCTGGCCGGCAACCGGCTCAACCACGAGGGCACCGAGCCGGGCGACGGCAACTACCCGGGCTACTACCAGCTCGGCCCGAACGCGGCGGCACGGCTCAACGAGGACGTCTTTCCCCAGACCGGGGTGCGTACCGTCGTCACCCACCTGGGCATCAACGACATCTGGATGTCGAACGACTCACCCGAGGCGATCATCGGCACGCTGCGGCAGATCAACCAGCAGCTCCAGCAGCGCGGGCTGACCAGCCTGGTGGCCACGCTGACGCCGTACGAGGGGCACGGCGCGCCGGGCGTGTGGACGGCGCAGAAGGAGGCCACCCGCCAGGCGGTGAACGCGTACCTGCGCGGCAGTCGGGAGTTCGACGGGCTGCTCGACTTCGACCGGGTGCTGCGCGACCCGGCACGGCCCAGCCAGCTGCTGCCCGCGTACGACTCGGGGGACCACATCCACCCGAACGACGCCGGTAACCAGGCACTGGCAAACGCCGTGCCGCTGCGGCTGCTCGACCTGTGACATCGGCCGGGGGCGGCGGGGGATCCCCGCTGCCCCCGGTCACCGACATCCTGGCGGAGGAGTTGGCCGTGGACGTGGACGAGATACTCACCGGCCTGTACAGCGAGGAGGGCAGACAGGACCCGTACCCGTGGTACGCGGACCTGCACCGGCTCGGCCCGATCAGCGCGGTGCCGGCGCGCGCCGAGCACCGGACGGTGGCCGCCGTCGCTGTCGGCTACGACCTCGTCGACGGGTTGCTGCGCGATCCGGAGTGGACGAAACAGCCGCCGCCGGGCTGGGAGGAGCAGGAGATCCTGCGGACTTTCCAGACCTCGATGATGTTCGTCAACCCGCCCGATCACACCCGGATGCGACACGTCTTCTCCCGTACCTTCACGCCGCGCCGGCTCGGCGCGCTGGAACCGGTGATCCTGCGGGTGGTCGACGAGCTGCTGGACCGGATGGCGGACGCCGGGGAGAGCGTCGTCGACTTCGTGGCCGACTTCGCGTACCCGATCCCGGCCCTGGTGATGGCCGAGTTCATCGGCATCCCGGCCGCCGAGTTGCCGTGGTACCGCGAGCGGGTGGAGTGGATCGACGAGTTCCTGGACGTGGCCGGGAAGACGCCGCAGCGGCTGGCCGCGGCCAACACCGCCGCGCGGGAGTTGCGGGCCTTCTACCGGGAGCTGCTCGGGCACCGCCGCCGGGTGCCCGGGGACGACCTGCTCAGCGCGCTGGTCGAGGCGCTCGACTCCGGGGAGGTGGAGCTGACCGAGGAGGAGTTGGTCAGCAACCTGATCGTGCTGTTCAACGCCAGCTTCGTCACCACCGTCTACATGTTCAGCAACGGACTACCGTTGCTGCTGGCCCACCCGCAGACCGTCGCGGCGCTGCCCACCGACGCCACGCTCGCGCAGGGCTGCGTCGACGAGGTGCTGCGGTTGGCGAGCCCCGTGCACTTCCTGGCCCGTGCCGCGCCGGCCGACACAGTGCTGCACGGCGTACCGGTCGCCACTGACGACAACGTGCTGATCATGATCGGAGCGGCCAACCGCGACCCGGCCCGCTTCCCGGCCCCGGACACCTTCGACCCGACCCGTTCCGGCCCTCCGTCGCTGGCCTTCGGGGTGGGCCCGCACTTCTGCCTCGGCGCGGCGGTGTCGCGGTTGGAGGGCCGCCTCGCGCTGCCCCGGCTGTTCGCCCGGTTCCCCGCGCTGACGGTCACCGAGACGCCCACGTACAGCGGCAGCCTGTTCCTGCGCGGCATCGACACGTTGCTGGTCAGCACCGGTGGATAGGAGCGACATGGCAGTGCACCCGGAGGTGGCGGCCTACCGGGCGGCCCGTGCCGCGGCCGGCACCCCGCCGCTGTACGCGCAGACCCTGTCCGAGGCGCGCGCCGCGGACCTGGCCGCGATCCGCGCCGGCAGCGGCGCGGTCGAGCCGGTGACCGAGGTACGCGACACGCGGATCCCCGGCCCCGCCGGGGAGCTGCCGCTGCGGGTGTACCGGCCGACCGGGTCGGGTCCGCTGCCCACCCTGCTGTACTTCTTCGGCGGCGGGTGGACGCTCGGCAGCGTCGACACCGCCGACGGCATCTGCCGGCGCCTGGCCAACGCGGTGCCCTGTCAGGTGATCACCGTCGGCTACCGCCTCGCCCCGGAGCACCCCTTCCCAGCGGCGGTGCACGACTGCCACGCTGCCACCTCGTGGATCGCCCGGCACGCCGACGAGCTGGGCGTGGACCCGACCCGGGTGGCGGTGGGAGGCGACAGCGCCGGCGGCAACCTGGCCGCCGCGGTGACCCTGCTCAGCCGTACGGACGGGCCGCCGCTCGCCGCGCAGCTGCTGGTCTACCCGAACACCGACCAGAGCGGCGAACCGGCCGGGGACGACGACCCGGCGCTGTTCAACCGCCGATCGGTCGCCTGGTACCGGACGCACTACCTGGCCGACCCGGCGCACGCCAAGGATCCGCTGGCCTCGCCGCTGCTCGCCGACGACCTGTCCGGGTTGCCGCCGGCGCTGGTGATCACCGCCGAACTGGATCCCCTGTGCGCCGAGGGGCAGCGGTACGCCGAGCGGCTGCGCGACGCTGGCGTATCCACCCGGTTGGCGCACTACCCGGGCATGATCCACGGGTTTTTCGCCATGCCGGGCACCTTCGCCGACGGACGGCGCGCGCAGGATAGCGCTGCGGCCTTCCTCCGCGAGCGCTTCGGGCTGCCGGCCGGGGCGGGCGAGGCCGACGACCTGGCCGGCCCGGCCGAGCCGGGAGCCGCGACGGGCCCGGCGGCGGGCGATGGGTGAGCGGGTGTTGGCCGACCCGCCGGCCGTGTCGCTCGCCGACTACGCCGAGCGGGCCCGGGCCGTGCTGCCGCCGGACGTATGGGACTACCTGGCCGGCGGCAGCGCGGCGGAGGTGACCCTCGCCGCGAACCGTCACGCGCTGGACCGGGTCGCGGTGCTGCCCCGGGTGCTGCGCGGGGTGGACACCGTCGACCTCGGCACCCATCTGCTCGGCCGTTGGTACGCCATGCCGGTCGGGGTGGCGCCGATGGCGTACCAGCGGCTGGTGCACCCGGACGGGGAGTTGGGTCTGGCGGCGGCGGCTGGCACGGCTGGGATCCCGTACCTGGCCAGCACGCTGGGCAGCACCCCCATCGAACAGGTCACCGCGGCGGGCGCGGACGTCTGGTTCCAGCTCTACTGGCTGCGCGACCGGGCGCTCGTCCGCGACCTGCTGGACCGGGTCGTCGAGGCCGGGTGCCGGGCGCTGGTGGTCACCGTGGACGTCCCGGTGCTCGGCCGACGTCCCCGGGACCTGCGCAACGCGTTCCGGCTGCCGGCCGAGGTGGTCGCCGCGAACCTCCCCGACGGTCGCGACGCGCTGGCGCACTCCGGTGCCCCCGGGGTGTCCGCGATCGCCGCGCACACCGCCGCGTCGTTCGCGCCGGCGCTGCGCTGGGCGGACCTGGCGTGGCTGCGCGAGCAGGTCGACCTGCCGCTGGTGGTCAAGGGGCTGCTGGACCCGCGCGACGCGACCGAGGCGGTACGGGTCGGCGCGGACGCTGTGGTCGTCTCCAACCACGGCGGGCGGCAACTGGACGGCTCACCGGCGAGCGTCACCATGCTGCCGGAGGTCGTCGACGTGGTCGGGGACGGCTGCCAGGTGCTGCTGGACAGCGGCATCCGGTGCGGCACCGACGTGTTGCGGGCGCTGGCGTTGGGTGCGGCCGGGGTGCTGGTCGGCCGGCCGCTGCTCTGGGCGCTGGCCGTCGGTGGCGAAGCGGCCGCCCGGAACGCGTTGGGGTTGCTCGTCGCCGAGTTGACCGACGCGCTCACCCTGGCGGGCTGCGCCGACGTGGTGGCGGCCGGCGAGCTGCGCACCCTCGGGGTGGGGTGAGGGATGAGCGCCGCCGAACCGGTCGACCTGACCGTCGCCGACCTGCACCCCGCGCTGGGCGATCCGGCGCTGACCTCGATGAACTTTCTCAACGAGGTGTCCGAGCGCTACCCGGCGGCGGTGTCCCTCGCGGCCGGCCGGCCGTACGAGGAGTTCTTCGACCTCGCGGCGGTGCACCGGCACCTGGACACCTTCCACCGGCACCTCGTCGACGACCTGGGGCACCGACCCGAGCAGGCCCGCCGGCTGCTGCTCCAGTACGGCCGGACCAAGGGCATCGTGCACCACCTGATCGCCCGCAACCTCGCGGTCGACGAGGGGATCACCGTCGACCCGGAGGGCATCGTGGTGACCGTCGGCTGCCAGGAGGCGATGTTCCTGGTGCTGCGGGCGCTGCGGGCCGGGCCGACCGATGTGCTGCTCGCGGTCGCCCCGACCTACGTCGGGCTGACCGGGGCGGCCCGGCTGGTGGACCTGCCGGTGTGGCCGGTCGCTGGTGGGCCGACCGGGGTCGACCTCGCCGACCTGGCCGCCCAGGTACACCGGGCCCGGGCGGCGGGGCTGCGGCCGCGCGCCTGCTACGTGATGCCGGACTTCGCCAACCCCTCCGGGGTCAGCATCGATGCCACCCACCGGCAACGGCTGCTGGACCTGGCCGCGCGGGAGGATCTGCTGCTGCTGGAGGACAACCCGTACGGCCTGTTCCACAGCGAAGACGGGCCGCGCCCGCCCACTCTCAAGGCGTTGGACACCGGGCGGCGGGTCGTCTATCTCGGCTCGTTCGCCAAGACCGTGCTCCCCGGCGCACGGGTCGGGTACGTCGTCGCCGACCAGCGGGTGGCCGGCCCGGACGGGCGGGTCGGCCCGCTCGCCGACCAGCTCGCCATGATCAAGAGCATGGTCACTGTGAACACGTCGCCGATCGCGCAGGCGGTTATCGGCGGCCGGCTATTGGAGCACGGATGCAGCCTGGTGGCCGCGAACACCCGGGAGCGGTCCGCGTACACCCGGAATCTGCGCCACCTGGTGGCCGGCCTCACCCGGCGCTTCCCCGATCAGCCGGACCAGCCGGACGGGCCGGCGGTGCGGTGGACGGTGCCGGCCGGCGGCTTCTTCGTGGTGGTGACAGTGCCGTTCCCGGTCGACGACGCGTTGCTGGACCGCTCGGCGCGCGACTACGGGGTGTTGTGGACGCCAATGGCGCACTTCTACGACGACACCGCGCCGGTGTGCGCGTTGCGGTTGTCGGTCAGCGCTGTCACACCGGAGCAGATCGACGTCGGGCTGGATCGCCTCACGGCGCTGATCACCGACGAATTGGCTCGCCGGGCGGGTTGACACACCGCGTTCATCGGATGGCAATGCGCGACGACCCGCGTGCCGCCGTCCTGGTTGGACGGTCATAATAAGCCGCATGGTTGCCTGGGAGTACGCCCTGCTCGTCCGTCGCTATCAGGGACAGGGCCGCAATTTTCACGTCTCGTTCGTCTGGTACGCGCCGGACGGGTCCCGCAAGGACATCACCGCCTACGGCGACACCGCCATCGCGCACCTCAACCGCGCCGGCCGGGAGGGGTGGGAGCTGGTCTCCGCCGCCGAGGACGTCAACAACGTCCAGGGCAGCACCGAAGTCCACCGCTATCACCTGAAGCGCCCGATGGCCTGAGGGCCGCCGGCCTGTCCGCGTCGATCATGGAGTTGTGGTGGTGGACAAAAGTCGCCGACCACCCTGATTCGGGCACCACAACTCCATGATCGACGCGAGTCGGTCGGCTCAGCTCAGGTCGACGCCGGGGTAGAGGGGGTACGTGGCAAGCAGGTCGGTGGCCTGGCGGGCGACCTTGTCGGCCAGTCCGGCGTCCAGCGTGTACTTCGCCTTCGACGGGGTGCCGTCGGCGTTGGCGCCGGCGGTGGTCTGGGTCAGCACGGTGTGGATCAGCTCGGCGGTCTGGTCCATCTCGGCGGTGCCCAGGCCCCGGGTGGTCAGCGCCGGGGTGCCGATCCGGATGCCGGAGGTGTACCAGGCGCCGTTCGGGTCCTGCGGGACCGAGTTGCGGTTGGTGACGATGCCCGAGTCGAGGAGCGCCTGCTCGGCCTGCCGGCCGGTGAGCCCGTAGCCGGACACGTCGATGAGCACCAGGTGGTTGTCGGTGCCGCCGGTGACCAGCGTGGCGCCCCGGCTCAGCAGCCCCTCGGCGAGCGCCTGGGCGTTGTCGACGATCCGCTGGGCGTAGTCGGCGAAGTCGGGACGGCGGGCCTCCGCGAGCGCGACGGCCTTGGCGGCCATCACGTGCGGCAGCGGGCCGCCGAGCACCATCGGGCAGCCCCGGTCCACCTGGTCGGCCAGCTCCGGCTGGCAGAGCACCATGCCGCCGCGCGGGCCGCGCAACGACTTGTGCGTGGTGGTCGTGACGATGTGCGCGTGCGGCACCGGGTCGAAGTCGCCGGTGAACACTTTGCCGGCCACCAGGCCCGCGAAGTGCGCCATGTCGACCATGAAGGTGGCGCCGACCGAGTCGGCGATCTCGCGCAGGATCCGGAAGTTCACCTTCCGGGGGTACGCCGAGTAGCCGCCCACCAGGATCAGCGGCTTGAACTCACGGGCGGCCTCGGCCACCCGGTCGTAGTCGATCAGGCCGGTCGTCGGGTCGGTGCCGTAGCTGCGCTGGTCGAACATCTTGCCGGAGATGTTCGGCCGGAAACCGTGGGTGAGGTGGCCGCCGGCGTCCAGCGACATGCCGAGCATCCGCTGGTTGCCCAGCTCCCGGCGCAGCGCGAACCAGTCGGCCTCGCTGAGGTCGTTGACCTGGCGGACCTGGGCCTTCTTGAGGGCGGGGGACTCCACCCGGTCGGCCAGGACGGCCCAGAAGGCGACCAGGTTGGCGTCGATGCCCGAGTGCGGCTGTACGTACGCGTGCGCGGCGCCGAACAGCTCCCGAGCGTGCTCGGCGGCGAGCGCCTCGACGGTGTCGACGTTCTGGCAGCCGGCGTAGAAGCGGCGGCCGACGGTGCCCTCGGCGTACTTGTCGCTGAACCAGTTGCCCATGGCCAGCAGGGTCGCCGGTGAGGCGTAGTTCTCGCTGGCGATCAGCTTGAGCGACTCCCGCTGGTCGGTCAGCTCGGCGCCGATGGCGTCGGCGACCCGCGGCTCGACAGCCCGGATCACCTCAAGGGCACTCCGGAATGCGGTGGATTCGGCGTTGCGGGACATGCGACCTCCAACAGACGTGCGGGAAGGCCCAGGCGCTCGGCAAACGTCCACGTGACGAGGCCGCTCCCCGATGGTTCTCCATCCCCACGCGCCAGTAACGGCCCGGGAGGATCCTACCGGGCCGTTACCGGCCGTTCGGGCCGCCCTCCAGCGAAGCTCTGCCGAGGTTCGACGAAGGGGCCTGGGTCCGATCAGACCATGGCCAGGGTGCGGGGGATCTCGTCGAGCAACTCCCGAGCCAGAAAGCCGATCCGGCCGTAGCGGGGGATCAGCCGCTGACCGCTCACCGAATGCGCGAACGAGCCCCAGCAGGCCGCCTGCGCCGGGTCGGCACCCCGGGACAACAGCCCCGCCAGCAACCCGGCGAGCACGTCCCCGCTGCCGGAGGTGCCCAACCCGGCGTCGCCGCTCTCCTCCCGCCAACCCCGCCCGTCCGGGGCGGCCACGTGCCCGTACAGCGACACGACCGCCTCGTACCGGGCGGCCAACTCGGCCGCCTCGGCGTCCAGGTCGTCGCCCGGGTCCCGCCCGAGCAGGTGCCCGGCCTCGGTGACGTTGGGGGTGAGCACCACGGGTCGACCCGAGCCGACCAGCAGGTCCGGTGCGTGGCTGAGCGCACCGAGGGCGTACGCGTCGAGCACCAGCGACGTGTCCGGACGGGCCGCCTCCAGGACCAGGCTCAGCAGGCGGTTGGTCTCGTCGATCGCCTTCAGGCCGGGGCCGATGGCCACCACGTCGGCCTGCGTGACCAGCTCGCCGAGCTGGCCGTCCCGGTCGGCGGCCACCGCGCCGTCGGAGGTCTCCGGCAGACCGACCACCAGCGCCTCGGGCACCTGGATGCTCAGCGCGGCGGCGGTGGACTCGGCGGCGGCGAGCTGGAGCACCCCGGCACCGGCGCGCAACGCGGCCACCCCGGCGAGCAGCACCGCGCCCGGCGTGAAGCGGGAACCGCCGACCACCAGCACGGTGCCCCGGCTCTCCTTTCCACCGACCGGCACCGGCAGCGCCCAGTCCCGCAGCAACGCCGGGGTGATCACCTTCACCTCAGACCGGCTCGGCATGGATCTCGTCCTCCCTGGTCGGCTGGGCGCCCTGCTGACGCAGATGCGCGACATTGTTGAAGGCGGTGAGGGCCAGGCGGTCGTCGCCGTCCGCCGACCACTCGGTGATCGAACAGTTGGCGATCACGTCCTGCCGGGTGAGCGCCATCAGCTCGTCCTCGGTCAACCCCTCCAGCAAATAGCGAAGCAGGAAGACCAGCGCGTCGTGGCCGAAGAGCAGCACCCGGCAACCCTCGTGGTCCCGGCGCAGGTCGCCCAGCAGCGTCCGCAGCCGCAACGCCACGTCCGTCCAGGACTCACCGCCCGGCGGCCGGTAGTAGAACTTGCCCAACCGCTCCCGACGCTCGGCCTCGTCCGGGTAGCGCCGGCGCACCCCGTGCCCGGTCAGCCCGTCGAGGATGCCCAGCTCCCGGTCGCGCAGCCGCTCGTCGCGGTGGACGGGAATGCCGGTGCCGGCCAGCGCCAGCCGCGAGGTCTGCACCGCGCGCAGGTACGGCGACACCACCGCCACATCCGGGCGCTTCGCGTCCGGCAGCTCGGCCAGCCAACGGCCGGTCGCCCGAGCCTGCTCCTCGCCGGTCGCGGACAGCGGCACGTCGGCGTCGCGGTGGGTGAGGTCGATCAGTTCCGCGCCCGACGCCTCGGCCTGCGTCGCCGCGACGTTCGCGGTGCTCTCGCCGTGCCGGACGATCCAGAGGGTTGCCAGTTCCGCCATGCGGCCCCCCTACCCGGGCGCCGCCGCCGGTAACCGTATCCGGTCTCCGCTGTCGGTTTCGGGGCAGCGCCGCGACCTGGTGATGCGAAACAATGTGCGCCGGACAGCCGACGGGGGTCGACGATGACAGTCTTGCGAGGTCTGCGGGAAGCGCTCCTGTTGTTCGTGGTGGTCGGGGCGGTTGTCGCGGTTGCGGCAATGATCTGGGTGGCGGTCGCTGGCGGTGACTACGCCGCCCGGCTGGGCATCGGGTTGGTTGTGGTGGGCGGGCTACTCGGCGTGACGGGCGACCTGACGCTGAGTCGGATCGGCATGCTCGGCCCGCGTGCCACCTTCGGTGCCGGGCCAGAGCGGGAGACGGCCGACGGTGGGCGCGTGCTCACCGGGGTCGGCATATTTCTCTTCGTCGGGCTGCCACTGATCGTGGTCGGCGTGCTGCTGCTCACCTGACTCAGCGCGTCATCGCTGCCGTGCTAGGGCAGCTCCGTCGGCGGCGCGCCAGTGTCCGCTCGGTCGGTGTACGGCGCGCTCGTGCGTCGTACCCTCAGGGCGTGGCCACGGCGGCGGAGGAGATCCAGGTGGGGGAGCGGCTGGTCCGCGTCTCCAGCCCCGACAAGCCGTATTTTCCGGAGCGTGGGCTGACCAAGCTGGACGTCGTCCACTATTTCCTGGCGGTCGGCGAGGGCATCCTGCGGGCGCTACGGGATCGGCCGACAATGCTGGAACGCTGGCCCCGTGGCGTCTTCGAGGGCGCGACGATCGCCACCCGGCAGACCAACCGGGGCGACGCGTTCTACCAGAAGCGCCTGCCGGCCGGCGCGCCCGAGTGGGTGCGGACGGCGCACATCACCTTCCCCAGTGGCCGTACCGCCGACGAGGTCGCGCCGAGCGAGTTGGCAGTGGTCATCTGGGCGGCCAACCTGGGCACCCTGCGGTTCCACCCGTGGCCGGTCACCGCCGCCGACGTGGAACGCCCCGACCAGTTGCGCATCGACCTGGACCCGATGCCCGGCGTCGGCTTCGAGCAGGTGGTGCCAGTGGCGCACGAGGTGCGGGCGTTCCTCGCCGAGCTGGGCATGACCGGCTACCCGAAGACCACCGGCGGTCGGGGGTTGCACGTCTACATATCGATCGAGCCGCTGTGGAGTTTCGGCGACTGCCGTCGGGCGGTGCTCGCGCTGGGCCGGGAGATGCAGCGCCGGCTGCCGGACCTGGTCACCACCACCTGGTGGCGCGAGCAACGGGACCGGCCGGTCTTCGTCGACTACAACCAGATGGCCCGGGACCACACGGTGACCTCGGCGTACTCGATCCGGCCGACGCCGGCAGCGCTGGTCTCCGCGCCGCTGGACTGGTCGGAGCTGGACCAGGTCCGACCGGAGGACTTCGACGTGCTCAGCATGCCGGCTCGGTTCGCCGAGCGCGGCGACCCGCACGCCGGGCTGGACGGTGACCGGCACTCGCTGGAACCGCTGCTGGAGTTGGCCGACCGCGACGGGCTGGAGGCCCCGCCGGAGCGCTGAGCCGCTGCCGGTCACGCCCAGGGGCTGCCCACCCCGTCGAACTCCTCGAAGACCAGCCAGGTGCGGGTGGACAGCACCCCGGGAATGCTCTGCACCCGGCCCAGCACCACGTCGCGCAGCGCGGCGTTGTCCGGCGCCCGTACCAGCGCGAGCACGTCGTGGTCGCCGCCGAGCAGCGCGGCGTGCTCGATGTAGCGCACCTGGGCCAGCTCGGCCGACACTTCCCGCCAGGTGTTCTGCTCGATGGTCAGGGCGATGTACGCCGACGTGCCCAGCCCGGCCGCCTCGGGCGCCACCTGGGCCCGGAACCCGGTGATCACCCCGTCGCGGAGCAACCGCTCCACCCGCGCGTACGCGTTGGTGCGGGAGATGTGGATGCGCTCGGCGAGGGTGCGCACCGAGGTTCGGCCGTCGCGGACCAGCTCGTCGAGGATCCGCCGGTCGACCTCGTCCAACGCTCGGGCCGATCGTCCCGATCCCGCGCCCCGGCTCGCTTCGTCGGCGGTCTCCTGGCTCACTGATGGGCCCTCCGCATGCCAACCGTCCCGCCTTCCGTGTCGATCTTGAGTCAATCATCCACAAGCGGAAGCATAGGCTCACCACACGTCCCAGGAGGTTCCGCCGTGACGACCACTCCCCAGGCGGTCCGCAGGGCATCCCCGCGCACCCGTCGAACGGTCACCCCGCCCGACCCGGCGCGCTCGTTGCTACCGGACGCCGAGCCCGTCCGCCTGCTCGCCGAGAACGGCACGCCCCTGCCCGCCCGCGCCGACTACCCCGAACCACCCGCCGAGGTGCTGCGCGAGCTGTACCGGCGGATGGTGCTCGGCCGCCGCTTCGACACCCAGGCGACCGCCCTGACCAAGCAGGGCCGACTCGCCGTCTACCCGTCCTCGCGAGGCCAGGAGGCCTGCCAGGTCGGCGCGGTGCTCGCGGTCCGCGACACCGACTGGGTCTTCCCCACGTACCGCGAGTCGATGGCGCTGGTTGCCCGAGGCATCGACCCGGTCGAGGTGCTCACTTTGCTGCGTGGCGACTGGCACTGCGGCTACGACCCCACCGCTGTGCACACCGCACCGCAGTGCACCCCCCTCGCCACCCAGTGCGTGCACGCCGCCGGGCTGGCGTACGGCGAGGCGTACCAGGGTCGCGACACGGTGGCGCTGGCCTTCATCGGCGACGGCGCCACCAGCGAGGGCGACTTCCACGAGGGGATCAACTTCGCCGCCGTGTTCAAGGCGCCGGTCGTCTACTTCGTGCAGAACAACAAGTACGCCATCAGCGTCCCGCTGTCGCGGCAGACCGCTGCGCCGTCGCTGGCCTACAAGGGCGTCGGCTACGGCGTACCCAGCGAGCAGGTCGACGGCAACGACCCGGTCGCTGTGCTCGCCGTGCTCACCCGCGCGGTCGCCCACGCCCGGGCCGGCAAGGGGCCGTTCCTGGTCGAGGCGCACACCTACCGGATGGAGCCGCACACCAACGCCGACGACGCCAGTCGCTATCGCGACGGCGCCGAGGTCGACGCCTGGCGGGACCGGGACCCGGTCGCCCGGCTGGAGACCTACCTGCGCGCCCGCGGCGTGCTCGACGACGCGGCGGTCGCCGAGATCGCCGAGCAGGCCGAGGCGTACGCGGCGGACCTGCGGACCCGGATGAACGAGCAGCCCAGTGTCGACCCGCTGAGCCTCTTCGACCACGTCTACGCCGAGCCCACCCCACAGCTGATCGAACAGCGTGAGCAGGTCCGCGCCGAGCTGGCCGCCGCCCATGCCGAGGAGGGTGACGCCTGATGGCCACCACCATGGCGAAGGCGCTCAACACCGCGCTCGCCGACGCGCTCGCCGCCGACGACCGGGTCGTCGTCTTCGGTGAGGACGTCGGCGCGCTCGGTGGCGTCTTCCGGATCACCGACGGCCTCCAGGCCCGCTTCGGCGAGAAGCGCTGCTTCGACACCCCCCTCGCCGAGGCCGGCATCGTCGGCTTCGCCGTCGGCATGGCCATGTCCGGCCTGCGCCCGGTGGTCGAGATGCAGTTCGACGCGTTCGCGTACCCGGCCTTCGAGCAGATCGCCTCGCACGTGGCGAAGCTGCGCAACCGCACCCGGGGCGCGCTGAGCGTGCCGATCGTCATCCGCGTGCCGTACGCGGGCGGGATCGGCGGCGTCGAACACCACTGCGACTCGTCCGAGGCGTACTACGCGCACACCCCCGGGCTGAAGGTCGTCACCCCGGCGACCGTCGACGACGCGTACTCGCTGCTGCGTGAGGCGATCGAGGACCCCGACCCGGTGGTCTTCATGGAGCCCAAGAAGCTCTATTTCGCCAGCGCCGAGGCGTCTCTGCCGACCCGCAACGAGCCGTTCGGCCGGGCCGTCGTGCGTCGGCCCGGACGCGACGCCACACTGGTGGCGTACGGGCCGGCGGTGCCGGTCGCGCTGGAGGCCGCCGAGGCCGCCCGGGAGGAGGGGTGGGACCTGGAGGTCGTCGATGTGCGCACCATCGTGCCGTTCGACGACGAGACCATCACCGCCTCGGTCCGGCGTACCGGCCGGTGCGTGGTGATCCAGGAGGCGCCCGGCTTCGCTGGCGTCGGCGCGGAGATCGCCGCCCGGGTGCAGGAGCGCTGCTTCCACGCGCTGCACGCCCCGGTGCTGCGGGTCGCCGGGCTGGACATCCCGTACCCGGCGCCGATGCTGGAGCACACCCACCTGCCCGGCGTGGACCGGGTGCTCGACGCGGTGGCCCGCCTCCAGTGGGACGACAAGCCGGACGCGCGTTGGGCGGCGGCATGACCATCGTCGAACGGACGCAGGTCTTCCTCCTGCCCGACCTGGGCGAGGGGCTCAGCGAGGCCGAGATCGTCGAGTGGCGGGTCGCCGTGGGTGACGTGGTCACCGTCGACCAGAGCGTGGTCGAGGTGGAGACCGCCAAGGCCGTCGTCGACGTGCCCTGCCCGTACGCCGGCCGGGTGGTCACCCTGCACGGCGCGGCCGGTGAGGTACGCCCGGTCGGCCAGCCGTTGATCACCATCGCGCCGCTGGACGGGGGCGACGAGCCCGCTGGGCACGCCACCTACCGCGAGGAGGAGCGGGCCGGCTCCGGCAACGTGCTGATCGGGTACGGCACCGGCCACGGCACTGCCACCCGTCGTCGGCGTCGGCCTCGACTGGCGGTGGCCCCCGAACCGCTCGACGCCGGCCCGACCGCTTCCGGTGGCGCGTCCGGCGCGGCTGCCGCGTCCGGTGACCCGGCACCACCGGTCGCCGCCCTGGTCATCTCGCCGATCGTGCGGCGGCTGGCCCGCGAGCACGGAGTCGACCTCGACACGGTGCGGGGCACCGGACCCGGAGGCGTGATCCGCCGCGCCGACGTGGAGGCCGCGCTGACCGCGCCCGCCGCCCGGCTCGCCGCCGTGCCGGACCCGCAGGTCGGGTCGGCCCCGGTCGGGGACGGCGACGTGATCGTCCCGCTGACCGGCGTCCGCAAGGTGATCGCCGACAAGCTCTCCCGCAGCCGGCGGGAGATCCCGGAAGTGACCATCTGGGTCGACGTGGACGCCACCGGGCTGCTGGAGACCCGCGCCGCGATCAACGCGGCGACGCCCGACGCGCCGGTGAGCATCCTGGCCCTGCTGGCCCGGATCTGCCTCAGTGGTCTGCGCCGGTTCCCGCAGCTCAACGCCCGGGTCGACACCGAGGCGCAGCGCATCGTCCAGTCCGCCGGGGTGCACCTCGGCATTGCCGCGCAGACCGACCGGGGACTGCTGGTGCCGGTGCTGCGCGACGCCCAGCGGCTCACCACCGCCGAGCTGGCCGCCGAACTGGCGTCGACCACCGCCGCCGCGCGGGCCGGCAGCCTGCCCCCGGCCCGGCTGACCGGTGGCACCTTCACGCTGAACAACTACGGGGTGTTCGGCGTCGACGGCTCCACGCCGATCATCAACCACCCCGAGGCGGCTCTGCTCGGGGTCGGGCGGATCGTGGACAAGCCGTGGGTGGTCGACGGGCAGCTCGCCGTCCGCAAGGTGACCCAGCTCAGCCTCACCTTCGACCACCGGGTCTGCGACGGCGGGGTGGCCGGCGGCTTCCTGCGGCACGTCGCCGACTGCGTGGAGCGACCGGCGCTGCTGATCGCCGCCGTCTGACGCGTACCCCCTCGGCCCCGGCGCCGCCCGTGCGGCGCCGGGGCCGACGCACGTCCGGGCCTCCCCGGCGGTGTCATCGGGCCGGGCCTCCCCGGCGGTGTCATCGGCCCGGGGTTTCCCTGCGGCCTCACCGGGAAGTCGGCCCCGCCGGAGCGCACCGAACGCGTCGAAGGGAGCCCGACCGTGGCCGTGGCGAACGAGCTGCTACTGAACTCGGTCCGGGTACGACGGCCCGCCTCGGCCGGCGCGCCGCTGTACTGCGACGCGTTGGAGTACGGGCTCACCGGTGACGGCGCTACCAACGACCAGCCGGCGCTGGCGGCCCTCGTGGACCGCCTCGGCGACGGGTACGCCTCGGACGGGCGGGCCCGGGTCATCTACTGCCCGCCGGGCATCTACTCGATCCGGGACGCGGGCACTGTGTGGCGCAGCGGTGTGTCGCTGATCGGGGCCGGCCCGGCGGCGACCCGGTTCATGCTCAGCAACGAGGGCAACCGGGCCGACCCCACCCCGTTGGCTTTCTGGACCACTGTGCAGCACGGCGCCGACCGGGACCGGCACATCGCCGACTGCACCTTCTCCGACTTTCAGATCGACGGCTCCGGCGTCGCCATGGCCGAGTACAACTACCTGGCCAAGGGCCTCGGCCTCCAGTACGTGGTGCGGGGCGTCTTCCGCAACCTCTACATCCACCACACCGCCGCCACCGGGCTGGGCTGCGACTTCCTCCAGGACTCCCTGATCGACGGCGTGGTGGTGGTCGGCTGTGGCCGACTGGACAACGGCGAGCAGATGGGCGGCGCCGGCATCGGAATCGGCATCGGCGGCTGGGGAGCGGTGGAGCGGCTGACCATCGCCAACTGCACCGCCCTGGCCAACGGCACCAACGGCATCTTCCTGGAGTTGCAGAAGGACTACTGGATGCCGCCGCGCGGCTACCGCATCATCGGCTGCCACAGTCAGGGCAACCGCTTCGGCATCTCCGACTGGGGCGCCGACGGCCTGATCGTCTCCGCCTGCACCATGACCGGGAACCTGGAGACCGGGTTCGACGTGTCGGCGCAGGGCACCTCGTCGGTGGCCGGCCGGGGCGGGCTGCTCACCGACTGCGTCATCGACGGCAACATGTGCGACGGGGTCAGCCTCGGCAACAGCCCCGGCCCGTACACCGTCCGAGGCAACCGGATCAGCGGCAACGGCCGGCACGGCTATCACGCGCACGACCTCGGGCGCGGCTACCGGGGCTCGATCCGGGACGTGGTGATCGAGAGCAACGAGTTCTGGGGCAACGGCCTCGACGCGGTCCGGATCGACCACCAGATGACCGACGCGGTGCTGCTCAACAACCGGATCCGCAACAATGGGCGGCAGTACGGCGAGGGCACCGAGGGCGTGGGCGACGCCGTCCGCTACAGCGAGCGGTGCCTGGTGGACCGGTCGGCCAACTGGCCGCACGACGGGCACCGGGGCAAGGTCCTGCGGGTCGGGAAGGCCGTCGCCATGGTGGCCTCCAACACCGGCGACGAACTCACCCTCGCCCCGGTCCGCCCGGACGCGTTCACCGCGTGGAGCGGGAACGTGCCACCGCCGGGATGCGGCTACGAACTGGCCGCCGCACCGAAGCTGCGGGCCGGCATCACCATCGACGCCCCGTTCGACTCGGCCACCATCCGGGGCAACCGGGTCTGGGACAACCACGACAACCCGACCCAGACGCACGGGCTGTGGATCACCGAGCGGGGCAGTTGTGTGGACTGCCGGGTCGAGGACAACGACCTGGCCGGCAACGCCGAGCAGGGGATGCGACTGGACACCCCGCCGGTGGGCGGACGGTGGCGGGACAACCACGTCGACAGCGACTGGAGCTGACCGGCCCGGTCCGAGATCGGCGCTGAACGACGTGTGGCGGCGGCCGGAAGGATCCGGCCGCCGCCACTGTCTCGGTTAACTGATCAGCCGGCCAGACCGGCCACCGGGGTCGGGTCCAGCACCACCGTCGCCGAAGCGGACTGGGCGGGTACGCCCGGGTCGGTCGGCGCGTCGGTGTACTCCGCGACGAACACCGCGGTCAGGTTGTCCGCGCCGCTGTGCCCACCGTCCAGGAAGGTGGGAATGGTCCCGGAGCAACCCGTCGAGGTGGAGAGCGGGTGCCCGTGCTCATCGTGCCCGAGCACGTAGGTGACCTTCACCCGGGAGCAGTCCACCGGCAGGTCGTCGGTGACCTTCACCTCGTACGCGACCGTCTGCCCGAACTGGAACGGCTGTCCGGCCACCGGGGCGACGAACTCGACGATCGGCGCGGTCGGCCCGACCACCAGCGGGAGGGACGCCGAGGCAGACCGTCCGGTGCGGTCGGTGACCTTCAACGTCGGCGTGTACGAGCCGTTCTCCGGGAACGTCCAGCTCGCGTTCGGAGCGGTGCTGTCCACCGAGCCGTCCGCGTTGAAGTCCCACGCGTAGCTGAGCTTGTCACCGTCCGGGTCGGTCGTGCCGGCGCTGGAGAACGCGACGGTCAGCGGGGCCTGCCCGACGGTCGGGGTGCCGCTGATCTTCGGGATCGGCGTCCGGTTGCCCCGGACGAAGTCGATCCGGGACAGCTGCGCGTCCGGGTTCTCGGCGAAGTAACCGTCGCCGTACTCCAGGACGTAGAGCGCGCCGTCCGGGCCGAACTCCATGTCCATCGGGTTGTCCACCACGAGCGACGGCGCTACCGGACGGATGTCCGTGACGTCGCCGTCGGAGTCGAGGCGGAACTCCTTGATGTAGTCGCGGGACCACTCGTAGAACAGCGGCACCCCGTCGTAGTAGGCCGGCCAGCGGGTGCGCGACGTGCTGGTTCCGTCGTACTCGTACGCCGGGCCACCCATCGGAGAGATGCCGCCGGTGCCCAGCTGCGGGAACTCGGCCGAGGGGGCGGCCGCGTACCAGACCTCCGGCTGCTCGACCGGCGGCAGCACGCGCTTGCCCGTGTTGTGCGGTGAGTCGTTGACCGGGCGCTTGCAGTTGAACTTGGCACCGGACTCGCCGGTGGCGAAGTCGTAGTCGCGGTAGGCGATCGTCGGCGTCACGCAGTACGGCCAGCCGTAGTTCGCCGGCTTGTCGACGAGCATCCACCGGCCGTGCCCGGCCGGCCCGCGCTCCGGGTTCGGGTTGGAGGCGTCCGGGGAGTAGTCACCCACGTACACGTTGTCGGTGCGCCGGTCGACGGCGAACCGGAACGCGTTGCGCAACCCCATCGCGTAGATCTCCGGGCGGGTCTGCGCCGTGCCGGCCTTGAACAGGTTGCCAGCCGGCACCGTGTAACCACCACCGGCCTTCACCTTGATACGCAGCAGCTTGCCGCGCAGGTCGTTGGTGTTGGCCGAGGTGCGCTGGGCGTCGTACGCCGGGTGGCGGTCGGCCCGCTCGTCGATCGGGATGTAACCGTCGGAGGCGAACGGGTTGGTGTCGTCACCGGTCGACAGGTACAGGTTGCCCTTGCTGTCGAAGTCGATCTGGCCGCCGACGTGGCAGCAGATGCCCCGGTCGGTGGGCACGTCGATGATCTGCTGCTCGCTGGCGAGGTTCAGCTTCGTCCCGTCCAGCTTGAACCGGGACAGCCGCAGCGCGCCCTTGAACCGCTGCCAGTCCGCCTCGGTGCCGGTTTCCGGCGCGTCCCCCTCGTTGACGCCAGGGGTCGCCGGGTCGTCCACCGGGGTGTCCATCGGCGGCGAGTAGTAGAGGTACACCCACTTGTTCTGGGCGAAGTTCGGGTCGATGGCGACCCCCTGCAAACCCTCCTCGTCGTGCTCGTACACCGGGATGTCGGCGGCGAGGGTGTTCAGCCCGGTGCGCGGGTCGTGGATGCGGACCTCACCGGTGCGGGAGGTGTGCAGCACCCGCAGGTCGGGCAGGACGGCGAGGCTCATCGGCTCGCCCGGGAAGTCGTTCAGTGTCACTTTCTGGAAGCTGCTGTCCGGCGGCGCGGCCGGCGCTGCGGCCGCTGCCGACGGTGGTACGGCCAGGCCGGCCGTCACCAGTAGCAGGGCGGACGCTAATGCGGTCCTGTTCATCAGGTGAGTCCCCCGGGGTGGTTTCAGTACCGAAGTGAAGCGAGATAGTCGAAGCCGACGCGAGCGGTGTCCAGGGCGTCGGCGGGGGAGCGCGGCGCGGTGCCCGCGTCGTCACGCTCCACGATGTATTCCTCGATGCCGGCCTCACGCTCGTGGGCGAAGATGCGGCCGAAATCGATGACGCCGTCACCGAGGTCGGCGAAGCCACCCTCGACGTCGAGGTCCTTGACGTGCACCTGGCGGATCCGACCGCGGTTGGCCCGGATCACGTCGACCGGGTCGTGGGCGCCCCGCCAGGTCCAGTAGAGGTCGAGCTCGAAGTGGACCAGCCGGGAATCGGTCTGCGAGCTGAGGATGTCGAACCCGGTCGAGCCGCCGGTCAGCGGCACGAACTCGAGCTGGTGGTTGTGGTAGCCGAAGTCGAGCCCCGCGCGTTCGGCGAGCCGACCGGCGCGGTTCAGGTCCCGGGCCAGGGCCCGGTAGACGGCGGGGTCCCGGATTGGCTGACCGCTCGCGTCCCGACCGAAGTACGGGTGGACGATCTTCTTGCAGCCCACCACGTTGGCGTCGGCGAGGGCCTGCTCCCAGGTGGCGGCGTCGAACGGCTGCGGGATGCCGACGTGACCGGAGGTGGAACGCAGCCCGGCCTCGTCGAGCGCGGCCCGGAACTGTGCGGCGGTGCGTCCGACGAAGCCGGCGTGCTCCACTCGCCGGTAGCCGATCCGACGCAGCGCGTCCAGGGTGCCGGGCAGGTCGGCGGCGAGCTGATCGCGCAGCGTGTAGAGCTGAATGCTGATCCGGTCCACCGGCACCCGACGGCGGCCCTGGGCCTGCCCGGTGGATGCGGCGGGCGCGGCGACGGCAGTGCCGCCGAGCAGACCGGCGGCGCCGACGGCGGCCGCGGAGACGGTCGCGGCGCGCAGCACTCCACGCCGGCTGACCGGCTCGGACGCCGGTGTCGGCCCCGGTCGGTTGAGTTGTTGATCCATGGTGGTGGTCCCTTCCTGACGGCTGGTACGCCGTCGGCGGCGGTCGACCTGACTGCCGTCCGCCGGGCGCGCCGAACCGGCCGGAGGCGGGCTCCGGCTGGACGGTGAGGGACGGCGCGGGTGCGGCCCGGACCCATCGGGAGCGGAACGCGGCGACCCGGCAGAGGTGGCGGCAAGTTGATCGACGAATGGGCAACCCTCTATCTAGATCGAGACCCTACCCTTGCCTCCGGACGAAGGCAAAGCTTTGTCGCGTTCGCCGGAAGTTTCGCTTCAACTGACAAAAGTCCGCCCACGAGGTGCGCCGCCGGGCGTGGCCTTCTACTTCCCGCGCCTACCGCGCCGCGCGATCCGCATCCCCCGGGCCCGAGGGTTCATGAAAGTCGCGGTGTCAGGACGACCGGGATACCGCGACTTCCTTGAAGCTGAGTCGATCATGAAGCGGGTCGACGGTGCCCCCACCGCCATCCGGACAGTCGACGTTGCCTCGCTCAAGCGGAGCAAAGCGCATGACACGGGTCGGTTGAACCCCTGTTCCGGCCAAGCGGAGCATTGTCGGAAAATGCGTCGATAAATGCGCTGCCGATTATTTCGAAATGCCGCGAATGGTCCGCTCAAGCGAGCAAGAATGTGGCGGAGGGAAGTCGAAAACGGGGGGACTGAACATGACGTCTAGGCGGCGATTGACGCTGTTGGCGGTAACCATCGCAGCCGCACCACTCGTCCTGGGTGCGTGCACCGCCGACCGGGGTTCGGCGACCGGCTCGGCCAAGAAGCACGCCGCCCCACCGGAGCTCGCTGTGACACCGGGGGACAAGGCCCGGGACGTACCGGTCAGCGCCGAGGTGGGCACCGTGGTCAAGGGCGGGCGGGTCACCGGCGTACGCCTGACCGACGACAAGGGCAAGCAGGTCAACGCTGAGCCTCGCGAGGACGGCTCCGGCTGGGTGCCGAGCGCCCCGCTGCAACCGCGACGGACCTACACCGCCGAGGTGACAGCGACGGGTGACTCCGGTGCCACCACCACCCGCACCACCACGTTCACGACGATGGCCAAATCGACCAGACCGCAGATCACCAGCACCCTCTATTTCAATGGCAATCGGACGTACGGCACGGCGATGCCGGTAACTGTGGCGTTCGACCCAGGAATTCCGAAAGAGGCCAGAGCGGATGTCCAGCGGCGGTTGTTCGTAAAGACCAATCCACCGCAACCGGGTGCCTGGTCGTGGCTTGAGGATGGAAGTCAGGTCTATTACCGGGCTCCCGATTTCTGGAAGCCGGGGACCACCGTCAGTGTCCGGGCCGGTCTGGAGGGTCTGCCGATCGGAAAGAAACTGGTCGGCGACGCCGAGCGGACCGCGACCTCCAAGATCGGACGGCAGGTCTCGCTGGAGATCGACAACGCCACCAAGCAGATGACGGTGCTGCGTGACGGCAAGCAGGTCCGCCGGATCCCGGTGAGCCTGGGTAAGTCGAGCACGCCGAGCTCCAGCGGCAAGATGGTGATCATGGAGAAGCACGAGCGGGTCACCTTCGACACCCGGGGTGAGCCGGACGGTGGTTACGTGGTCGACGTCGACGACGCCCAGCGCTACACCTGGGGCGGCGAGTTCATCCACTCCGCCCCGTGGTCGGAGGGGGACCAGGGCAACACCAACGTCTCGCACGGTTGCGCGAACGTCTCCGCCACCGCGGCCGACTGGTTGATGGGGGTGACGCAGGTTGGTGACCTGGTCACCGTCAAGGGCACCGAGGTGGAGCTACAGCCGGGCAACGGCTGGACCGCGTGGAACGTGAGCTGGGACGAGTTCGCCCGGGGCAGCGCCCTGCCGGTGCCGCCCGGGCTCAAGCCCGCGCCGGTCGCCCCTGCGCACCCGGGCGCGGTGGCCGGCGGATCGCCCGCACCGGCGCCCTCGGTCAGCGGCCGCTGAGACACCACCTACGGCAGGACAGGGCCGGCCCGCCATGACGGCGGACCGGCCCTGTCGCCGCCCATCACGCCAGGGGTACGCGGGCCACCCCGGACCCGGTCAGGCTGCCCAGCCAGAGGTGGTCGCCGTGCTGGCGTACCCCGGTGATCATCGAGTAGTGCCCGTTCGGGCCGTGCAGCGTCCGGCGGACCGTTCCCGCGTCGTCGACCAACGCGACCAGCCCGTAGCGGCGTGGCTGCGGCTGCATCGCGTCGGGCAGCAGGGCGGCGATCTGGCGCAGCCGCGGATGGGGCAGCAGCCGTTCGGCGATCGGCACCCGAGGGCTGGGCAGCGCGATCCAGTACGTCCCGTCACCCACCGAGGCGAGATTGTCCGGGTACGCGGGCAGGTCGGCGAGGACCCGCACACCGCCGCTCAGCTCGACCCGCAGCAGGCGGTGGGTGCTGGTCTCCACGAGCATCAGCGCCGACTCGTCCGGGGTCAGCGCGATCCCATTGGGGAAGTACAGCCCGTCGGTCACCACCTCGGTGCGGCCGCTGCCCGGATGGTGGGCCAGCACCCGACCGTTGGGGCGGTGCTCCAGCAGGTCCCGCTTCCAGTGCGAGACCGGAAACCTGTCGGAGCTGTCGGTGAAGTAGATGGTGCCGTCACGGCCCACCGTCGCGTTGTTGGCCAGGTGCACCGGAGGTGCCGTTCCGGTCAGTTCCCGTACCGCGCCGTCGGGCGTGACCCGCAGCAACCCGCGGTACGCGTCGCAGACCACCAGGGCCTCGCCGGACGGGTCCAGCTCGATGCCGAGCGGACGGCCCCCGGTCTCGGCCAGCAGTTGAGGCGGGGTGCCGGCCAGCGCGTCGACCGGCCACCACCAGAGCCGACCGTCCTCGTCGCCACTGATCACCCGCCCGGCGCCGTCGACCAGCACGTCCTCGGGGCCGACGGCTCCCGCGGGGAGGGGTAGCAACTCGGCCTCATCGAGCCGGCGGTCGGTGGGGGCCCACGCCCCGGCCAGCGCCGGAGGGCTCGTCGCCGGTTCGCGGACGGGGCGGATCAGCCGGGGCGGCCGGGGCCGGGGGATCAGCATCGACCTATTCTCCACCCGAATGCCGGCCGACCCCCGGGTTCCGGGACCGCGCGGCGCGCCGCCCGGGCCCCTGACTCCACCCCGAGAGGGAGGCGGGGTACCTCGGGGTATGCCCCTGGGCGTACCCGGAATCACTCCGTGGAGGGGCGAAAGTGTCGGTGGTGCCGGCTAGATTTCTGGGCATGGAAGAGCACAGCGACCGGCTGGACGTGCAGGTCAGCGTGGGTGACCAGATGGTCCTCGTGCGGGTGGCCGGCGAGATCGACATCGCCACGGTGGCCGCGTTCCGGTCCGCGCTGTGGTCCGCGCCGGCCCGCCCGGTGCTTCAACTGGAGTTGTCCGGGCTGCGGCTGCTCTCCGCCGCCGGCGTTCGCACGCTTCTCGCGGCGCATCTGCGCGTGCGGGCCTGCGGTGGCGAGCTGGTCCTGGTCGACCCGAGCCCGGTGGTGGCCCGGGTGCTGCGCGTCAGCGGGCTGCACCGCGTGATGCCGATTCTGGAGCTGGCCTCGCCGATCGAGGCCGCGCGTCGCCCGGTGGTCGCGACCACGGACCTGCAACTGGCCGCCTGACGCTGGTCGACGAGGTGGGCCGCCACCGTCGCACCGGGCACGGGGCCGCCGGCGTGAGCCGGCGACCCCGACAATCGGTCAGCGAACGCCGAGCAGGTCGACGACGAAGACCAGCGTCTCGCCCGGCTTGATGACGCCGCCGGCACCCCGGTCGCCGTACCCCAGGTGCGGCGGGATGATCAGGCGGCGGCGACCGCCGACGCGCATGCCGGCGACGCCCTGGTCCCAGCCGGCGATGACCTGACCGCCGCCGAGCGGAAAGTCGAACGCCTCGCCGCGGTTCCACGACGAGTCGAACTCGCCGCCGGTGGAGTGCGACACGCCGACGTAGTGCACGCTGACCAGCTGGCCCGGCTCGGCCTGCGGGCCGTCGCCCACGGTGATGTCCTCGATCACGAGGTCGGCCGGCGGTGCACCCTCGATCGGACCAACCTCGGGCTTGCCCGACTGGGCGCCTGCTGCCTGGGTCATGCGGGGATCTCCTGCCGTGTTGGGTGATGTGTCCGGTCACCGTCGATCCTGCCGGATCACCCCTCACCGATGTGCGGCGGACCCGCAACCTGCTCCGCAGCCCCACACGCCGGTCGTGCGCCGGCGGTCCCGATGGCGCTCCGGGTCCGGACGGTGGAACGACGCCCTGGCGGGCGTCACCGGTGCTGGTGACGCCCGCCGAGGGGGTGCGCGGTGCTCACCGCAGCCAGGGCGTCCGCCGGACGATCGGCAGCTTCGCCCACACCCGGCCCAGGCCCCAGGTGTCGCCGGCGTTGGCCAGCGCCAGGACCGCCAGCACCGCCGCGTAGATCAGGTGGTCGTCCATGAAGGGGTTGTTTTCCGGAGGCAGGACGGCGGTCCACATCATGACCAGCAGCAGCCCACCGGCCACGGCGGCGACCCGCATGCCGATGCCGAGCAGCAGCGCGACACCGATCCCGGCCAGGCCGGCCATGAAGAGCCAGTCCGCCCAGGCGGCACCGGCGATCCCGGCGTAGAGATCCTTGAACGGGCCGGTCACGCCGAAGGCCAGGAATCCCTTGGTGGGGCTACCCCCGTTGATCCAGGCGTTCTTCGACTCGGTGGCCATCCCGAGGCCGAACACCTTGTCGATGAAGGCCCAGAGGAAGATCCAGCCGAGTGCCAGCCGGGTGCCGGCCAGGATGTACCGGATGGCCCGCTCGTGAGCGGTGCCGGCCATCGGAGCGGTGTTCTCGGCGGTGACCCGCTCGATCGTCGCGATCATGGTCTCCACGTCCCTTCTCAGCTTCGCACCGCGCTTCCCGGTGGCATCTCCAGTGGACGCCCACGGCGTTTTCGGCGGCAGGGTCGACAGACCGCAACCGCTCGGGACCTTTGACCCCCTCGGCTCCGGAAGCGCCGCTCGCCGCCCACTGGTAGCTGCCAGGTCGCCGTTGCGGGGCCCGACCCCACTTTGTTGGACCGCCCGATACCGGGTGGGGTGTTCACCTAGGCTCGGAAAGGGCCGGCCGGCCTGGTGACGGGCGGTGCACAGTGGTCGATGCGGAGGGCGTCGGTGGCTGAGGCGACGGTCGCGGTCCCGCTGTGGGCGTGGGCGGCGGTCGGCGCGGTGATCGCGGTGCTGCTCGCCGTGGATGTGCTCCTGCACCGGGACAACCACGTCATCGAGCTCCGCGAGGCGCTGCTGTGGAGCGCCATCTGGATCGGCGCGGGTCTGCTGTTCGGACTGGTCGTCTGGTGGGGCCTCGGCGGTGACCCGGCCATCGCGTACTTCTCCGGCTACCTGCTGGAGAAGGCGCTCTCGGTGGACAACGTGTTCGTCTTCGCGCTGCTCTTCGGCTACTTCCAGGTGCCGCCGGGCTACCAGCACAAGGTGCTGTTCTGGGGTGTCGTGGGGGCGCTCGTCTTCCGGCTGTTGTTCATCTTCGCCGGCGCCGAGCTGCTGGACCGGCTCGCCTGGGCCGGGTTCGTGCTGGGCGCGTTCCTGATCTGGACCGGCTGGCGCCTGGCCGTACGCGGAAAGCCGGACGTCGACCCGGAGCGCAACGTCGTGGTCCGGCTGTTCCGGCGGCTGGTGTCCACCGACGCCCGCTACCACGGCGACCGGTTCACCGCCCGGGTGGCCGACCGGCGGGTGGCGACGTTGCTGCTGGTGGCGCTCGTCGCCATCGAGGCCACCGACGTGGTCTTCGCCATCGACTCGGTGGCGGCGATCCTCGCCATCACCACCAACACCTTCCTGGTCTGGACGGCCACCGCGTTCGCCGTCCTGGGGTTGCGCAGTCTCTACTTCTGCCTCGCCGGCCTGCTGCGGCACTTCGGCTACCTGCGGTACGGGCTCGCGCTGCTACTGGCCTTCGCCGGGCTGAAGCTGATCCTCGCCGAGACGCCGGTCGGCAAGCTGCCGGTCTGGTTGACCCTGGCCGTGGTGCTGCTGACCCTGGCGGTCTCCATCGGCGCCAGCACCCTGGCCGCCCGCCGCCGAACCGACAGCTGAGCCGCCGGGCGGCGTCCGGGGTCAGCCGACCCGCACCGGCCGGGACAGCTGGTCGGCGAGCAGCGCCGGTGCCTCGGCCAGGGACGGGCCGTACCAGGTGAGGTGCCGCCCGGAGAGCAGTGCGCAGGGTAGGCCGGGGAACGCCTCGGGCCCGTCGTCGGCGGTGAACCGGTACGGCTCGTCGGGCAGCACCACCAGGTCGGGCTCTCGTTCGCGTAGCTCGCTGAGGGTCGGGCGGGGATAGCGTTCGGGGTGCTCGTCGTAGGTGTTCAGCACGCCGAGGCGGCGCAGCACGTCACCGGCGAACGTGTCGCCGCCGAGCACCACCCACGGCCGACGCCAGACCGGCACCACCGCGCGGCGGGTCGTCGTGAACCGGGGTGGCGTGGCCCACGCCCGCCGGGCGTCCCGCAGCCAGGCCGGCTCGGCCGGCGCACCCAGTTCGGTCAGCAGGTCGCCCAGCTCGGTCAACGCGCCAGGAACGGTCCGCGGATAGGTGACCCGCACCGGTACGCCGGCCGCCCGCAGCGCCTCCGCGTCGGCCCGGCGGTTCTCCTCCACGTTCAGCAGCACCAGGTCCGGCCGCAGCGCGCGCACCCGGTCCAGATCGGGGTACTTGCTGCCGCCGACCCGGGCCACGTCGAGCCCGGCCGGGTGGCTGCACCAGTCGGTGGCCCCGACCAGCGCCCCCGGCAGGGTCAGCGCCACCGCCTCGGTCAGGGACGGCACCAGCGACACCACCCGCACCCGCGTACCTCCGTTCGCCGACACCGATCATGCCCGTCGGGTCGGCGGCGGGTCAGGGGTGGCCGGGCTCGATGCGGGCGGTCACGTCGAGGTGCGCGGGCTGGCAGCCGGTCGTCACCGCGAATCGGCGGACCGCGGCGCGAACGTGCTCGCGTACGCCGGCGGCCGGCGCGTCGGAGGTGAGGTCCACCCGGATCCACACGTCGGGGTGCGGTGGCGCGCCGGTGAGCACCACCCGGGCCCGGCGTACCCCGGGGTTGCCGGTCAGATCGCGTACCAGCGCGTCGGCGAGAACGTCGGTGGCCAGCCGGGTGCGGCCCGGCCGGCGTCCGGGGTGGCTCAGGGTGCCGCGCAGCGTGCCGTCCGGGCCCCGCAGCTCCCGGGCCAGCAGGCGTTGCCCGGCCAGCGCGAACAGCGCTCCGGCGACGGCCGCGGCCAGGGTGCTCCACGGCGCGGCCAGTCGCCACCGGTCGACCAGCTCGCCGCTGAGCAGCACCGCCGCCGGGTCAGCGCCGGGCAACGTTCCGAGGCTGGCCGTCAGCGCCGCAGCGCCGCCCGCCACCAGCAGCAGCGCGATGATGGTCCACAGCAGTCGGTGCCCGGCGTTTGTCACGCCGGCCGTCGCCGAGGCAGCAGCCGGACGTCGATCCGGGCCGGGCGGGGCGCGGTGAGGTGGCGCAACTCCTGGTGCACGGCGAACTCGATCTCCGCCCGGGCCGCCGGGTCGCCGGTCGCGCGCACCCGGGGGCGCCATTGGCCGCCGCGTCGTCGGACCCGGACCCGGGCGCGGCGGACGCCCGGCACCGCGCCGGCGGCGTCAGCGAGCCGCCGTTCCACACAGCGCCGGTGCAGATACCAGCCGTCGCGCTCGTCGGCGCGCAGGCGCACCGGCGTCCAGCGGCGCAGCTGGGCGACGAGGATGGCCAGGCCCAGCAGGAGCGCCCCGCCGGCCACGGCCCGGACGGTGGGGTCACGCCAGCGGGTGCCGCTCAGCGCGTCGAGCCAGCCGGTGGTGTCGAGCGGCGTCGGTCGGTGCAGGGCGAGCAGCAACGCCTGGACGGCCGCCGCCGCGCCGCCGAGAAGCAGGGCGGTGGCCAGCATCAACGAGGCGACCCGGTTGGCGGTGCGCATCTCAGCCGTCCTCCACTGTGGCGGTGCCGGCGCCGGAGGAGTCGACGCCGGGGACGAGCAGGTCGTCCACGGTGACGGTCACCACCGCCACGCTGAGCCCGGTCTGGGCGGCCACCCGGTCGGTGACCACCGCCCGGACCGTTTCGGCGATCGTCGGCACGCTGTGCCCGTACCAGGTGATCAGGTGCAGGTCGAGTGCGACGGACCGGTCGTCCAGGCGGACCGCTGCCGGGCGGACGACGGACACGCCCGGCACGAGGCTGGCCGCCCGCACCGCGATCCGCGCGACGTCCGCGGTGTCGACCGGGCGGCGCTCGGGACCGGTCGTCCCGGCGGCCAGGCCGGTGCTGGGGTTCGTCCCCGCGGATGGGCGGGTGGTCATCGACGCCGCCGAGCGTCGGCGCGGCGGTCGCCGAGACCGGTCACCGCGAGGTCGCCGTCGAGCACCCGGACGACCAGCCAGCCGAGCAGGCCGGCGAGCACGGCGAGGGCGGCCACGCCGACGCCGGCGAGCGCCCAGACCGCCACGGCGAGGAACCCGGCGAGGAAGCCGAACTGCTGTCGCGACATGGTCACCTCCGGGCCGGTCCGGTACCGGCGGTCGCTGGATACACCCGGCGGCCATCCCTGGAACGTCGACGCTGCTGTGATCCCCGTCACATGAGAAGTCGGTGGCCCATGATCGACCACCTAGACTCGGCCCGGCTCGACCGACCGGCGGATGGATCAGGCAGATGACGAGCACCGGGAGCAACGACCGCGGCTGGCTGCGGGCGATGCCCGCCGAGGCGGGTAGCGACGCGCTGCTCAGCCGCGCCGGTCACCGGGTCCTGGCGGCACGCCGGCTCAGCGACCTGGTTCAGGGCCGCCCACCCGGTGTCACCGGCAGCCAGTGGACCTCGGCGAGCCGCGCCAGCTTCGACTTCGTGGTCTACGCCGCCGACACCGGCCGCCCGGTCGTCGCCGTGCAGATCGGCCCTGTGCCGTCCGCCGGCTCGGCGGAGCAGCGGTTGGAGCGACTCAAGGACGCGGTGAGCGCAGCCGTCGACCTGCCCGTGCTGCGGATCGGGTCGCCCACCTTGAACGCCGCCGAGCATGGCCTCCGCCTGGTCGAGTACGTGATCGACGCGCGCGCCTACGCCGCGGGCGGGTCCACCGCCGCCGGGACCGAGCCGGCGCCGGTGGGCTTCCGGGACATCCTGGGCCGGCTGCCGGACGGGCGTACCGGGCCGGTCAACGACCTCGGCGCGCTGACCCGCGCGGCGGCGGTCGAGGCGTACGTGGCCGGGCAGGTGGCCGACCCGATCGTGCGAGGGCTGCACGTCCGCTGGGTGGACGGGCCGGCACAGGGGTGGAGTTGGGTGCAGGTACGCCCCGACGCGTGCCTCATCGAGCAGGTCTCGGTGACCGAACACCGATTCTCCTGCGGCATCGACGCGGCCCGGCTGGCCGAGGATCTCGCCGCCGTCGCCGTGGGGGAACGACTGCGGGACAACTCCGTCGCCGACCTGCCGTCGCGCGCCGAGTGGACCGCGCAGATCGCCGCGCTGAGCCAGCGCCGCCACGAACTGGTCGGCGGCTTCGCCTTCGACCACCTCTGCGCCGACTGACCAGCGCCCGTTTCACCTGCTGATCCCTGCTCCGCACCGGCTCCGTGTCGGGTCGCGGCAATTTCCTGTGCGTCTGTTGAACCTTCCCGGCCGCCGCCCCGTACTCCTGCGCGAATGAACAGGATCTCCCCATCCGCGTCCACCGGGCGCGGGAGACGGTGCGGAAAGGGCATCGTCGGCCATCGACGCATTACCGGGTAGGTCACGGTGGGTCGCCACCGCGGCGTGCCAACTCACATCCGTCGGTCCGCCGAGGGCAGAAATCCACTACCGGATCGAGAAGGAGAGCAATTCGATGCGCAGGTCCACTCGGGCGCGCCGGCCTTCCGGCAACGCGCGGAGCAAGCGTCTGCTGGCAGTTGTCGGCACGCTCGCGGTCTTCGGCGGAGTTGTCGCCGTGACTCAGATTTCGTCGGCCCAGGACCGGCGGACAAATAAGCCACGTCCGGCTTCCGGGCAGTGCGTGGAGCCGAGCCCGGGTGCGACCGCGCCGACTGGCGGCGGCTCGACCAGCCGGACCTGGCAGAACGGTCGGTGGGTGCGTAATCACTGGGGTGACGGACAGCAGTCGGTCCCCGAGTGCGAGGACGGCAAGGACGGCACTGTGGGCACCGGCACGGCCATCGCCTGTCCGGACGTGGCGGCCAAACTGCCGCAGGTGCCGAACCGGGCGCGGGCCGAGGTGGACCGCAACCTCGCCCAGCTGCAGACCCAGATCGCCGAGGCGGACCGCCGACTTGCCGCCGAGGGCAACAAGGGTGAGGCGTTCATCCGCAGCGCGATCCTCCAGCCGTTGGCCGGCAAGCGCCGCGCCGTGCTGGACCGGATCACGACCGCCATCGACCGGGTCGGACCCCGGCCGCAGGGCCTCGCGCAGCTCGCCGAGTGCCAGGTGCAGCCCACCGGCGGCACGGGCGGCAACAACGGTGGCGGCACCACGCCCACCACCACTCCCAGCGGCGGCAACAACGGCGGTGGCGGCAACAACGGCGGTGGCACCGAGCCCGGCGCCGGGCTCGGCGTGCTCGCCAACGACTGCGACGAGAGTCGGCTCCAGCCGCACGACGGCTTTCAGAGAGGCGACCGCTGCGTCAGCACCGAGTTCGGTGAGGTCGGGGCGGCGGCCAACAACCCGTCGCTGCTGATCACCCAGTTCCCCGAGCAGGTCGGCCAGAACCAGGCCTTCACCCTGCGCGTCAGCACCCGCAACCTGGTCCGGGACCGCTTCCTGGCCGCCGGTCAGGGTGGCTACTACGTGGAGAGCTCGCTCCTCAACGACCAGGGCCTGGTCCGCGGTCACTTCCACACCGCCTGCCGGATGCTGGACAGCCTGACCGCTCCGCCGGAGCCGCAGGAGGTGCCCGCCTTCTTCGTCGCGACCGAGGACGGTCGCGGCGGCGCCCAGCCCGACGAGGTGACGATCCAGATTCCGGGCCTGCCGGAGTCCGGTACCGCCCAGTGCTCCGTCTGGGCCGGTGACGGCTCGCACCGCCTGCCGATGATGGAGCGGGCCAACCAGACCCCCGCCTTCGACTCGGTGCGCATCGACGTCAACTGAGCTGACGTACAACGGCGGCCGGCCACCCGGGGCGACAACCCGGGGTGGCCGGCCGCCGCTTCGCTTCGGGCGCCCGGACAAACGACGGGGCCCCGCCGTTTCCGGCGGGGCCCCGTCGAGTCGCGTCAGCGGCTCTTGTACGCCTCGACGACCTCAACCGGGATCCGGCCGCGCTCGGAAATCTTGTAGCCGTTCTTGACGGCCCATTCCCGGATGGCCCGGTTCTGCTCCCGATCCATTCCCGCGCCGGCGGGTCGCCCCGGCCGCCGGACTGAACGGGCGCTCTCCACCGGGCCGCGCCCGATCCGCCGACCCGCATTGATGTACGGATCGAGCGTCTTGCGCAGGACGCCGGCATTCTCGTCGGAGACATCGATCGTGTAGGCCACGCCGTCGAGACTGAACTCAACCGTCCGGTCGGCCTTCCCACCGTCGAGGTCGTCGGTCAGGACCGTGATTACTTTTCTCGCCATTGCCGATTACTCCCTGTGTGCGGCGGGATGTGTCCAAAGTCTGACCTATCACCCCGGTAATCCGCAACAATATGCCTTCCATTCATTCGGCGCGTCGCGATTCCGTTACCGAGCAAAACCGTGAATCGGTTCGGTGGCGGGGCCTCATTCTCCGAGGATGCCGCTGTGACCGGCGATGGCAGCCGCCTCGGCCCGGTTCGAGACCCGCAACTTGCGCAGCAACGCGGCGGTCATCCGTTTCACCGTCCGTTCGGAGACGTGCAGTTCTTCGGCGATGTCGACGGTGCTGCGGCCGGCGGCGATCGCCCGCAACAGCCGCTGTTCCTCGCCGTCCAGGTCGACGGGCGCGGAGCGCGTGGGCCGCAGCATGGCGCGCAGCAGTTCGGCCGGCAGCACCGCCCAGCCGTCGAGGATGGCCAGCAGCGGGGGCAGCAGTTCCTCCGGTTCGCTGGTCTTGGGCAGGAACCCCTCCGCGCCGGCCCGCAGCGCCTCCACCGCTGGCCCGGGGTCGGCGGAACCGGACATCGCGACCACCCGTACCCGCGGGGTGGTCCGCCGGATCGCGGCCACCGCCCGGATGCCGCCGGGCGGCGGCATGTGCAGGTCGACCAGGGCCAGGTCGGGGCGGCAGTTGTTGACCAGGGCCGCCGCCGCGGCGGCGTCGCCGGTCGAGGCGACCACCTCGGCGCGACCGTTGGTGGTGATCGGGAGCAGCAACTCGAGGCCGCGGACGAAAAGGGGGTGATCGTCCACGACGACGAGTCGCAAGGTGGAGGCTCCCAGCATGTCTGCGCCGTTCCCCAGCGGGTACCGATCATGCGGGTTCGCACCGAACGAGAGGAGTCGGGTGGATGCGCGTACGGCACGGTTTGCGGGACCTGCTGCGAGGGTTGCGCCCCATTGAGCCGACACCGGGCGAGAGGCGGCCGCCGGCGGCCGATTCGGAGTTGCTGCTGCGGGTGTTGTGCCACGAGTTCCGGACGCCGATCAGCACCCTGACCTCGCTGACCCGCGCGCTGGCCGACGAGCGCCGCGAGTTGACCGGGGACGACCGGCGGGCGCTCAGTGAGCTGGCCCGCGACCAGGCTGCCCATCTCCAGAGCCTGCTGCGCGACGCGACCGCCGGCACCGGCGTGCTGACGCCGACTCCGCAGCCGGAGCCGGCCGTCGCGCTGTCGGGCATCCTGCGGGAGGCCGCCGCGTTGGTGCCGGTCGGCCGTCGGCGGGCGCGGGTCACCCGGGGGGCGGCCTCCTGCCCGGTGCCGGCCGGACGAACCCGACAGGTACTGGTCAACCTGGTGCAGAACGCGTTGCGGCACGGGCCGCCGGACGGACAGGTCGGGCTCTACGCCACAGTGCGCGGCCCCAGCCTGAGCATCCTGGTCACCGACGAGGGTCGGGTCGACGAGGCCCTGCTGGTCGCGCTACGGCGTACGGCGCCGGCCGTCGGGATGTCCGGTCTGGGCCTGTGGATCGCGCGGCAGCTCGTCGCGACGGACGGGGGAGCGGTGCGGGCACACCGGCTACGGCCCCGTGGAGTGGCGTTGGAGGTGCTGCTGCCGATGGCTCGCCCGGTGCGCTGACCCGGGCGGGACACCGGTTGGCCCGCCCGGGTCATCGGGGCGGGAACGGCCTCGTTACCTGTTTCCGGTACCGAGGAGGTTGGATGTTCAGCCACGTCAAGGATCTGCAGTTCGAAGCCAAGCCGGACGGCCCGGACGCGGCGTTCGCCCGCCGTTTGCAGGAGGTGTTGGGCGGCAAGTGGGGCGAGATGACGGTCGCCAACCAGTATCTCTTCCAGGGTTGGAACTGCCGACTGCCCGGCAAGTACAAGGACCTGCTGCTCGACGTCGGCACGGAGGAGATGGGCCATGTCGAGATGATCGTCACGATGATCACCCGGCTGTTGGACAACGCGCCGCTGTCGCTGACCGAGGGGATCGCGGAGGACCCCGGAGGCGCCGCGACCTACGCCGGCGAGAACCCCGCGCACTTCATCCACGGCGGCGGTGGGGCCCTGCCCACCGACTCCAATGGGGTGCCCTGGAACGGCGCGTTCATCACCGCCAGCGGCAATCTGTTGGCCGATTTCCAGCTCAACGTCACCGCCGAAGCGCAGGGTCGGCTCCAGGTCGCCCGGTTGTTCCACATGACCGACGACCCGGGCGTCAAGCAGATGCTGCGCTTCCTGCTGGCCCGCGACACGATGCACCAGAACATGTGGCTGGCGGCGATCGAGCAGCTCAAGGAGGACGGGCTGGAGGAGATGCCGGTGCCGGAGGCGTTCCCGGATTCGGGTGAGCTCACCGCGGAGTACGGCTACACCTACCTGGGTTTCTCCTCGGGCACCGACGCCGCCCAGGGTCGCTGGGCGTCCGGGCCCTCGCCGGACGGCAAGGGCGAGTTCCGGTACGACGACAACCCGCGGGCGAACGCGCCGGAACCGGTGCTGCCTCCGGGTGATCCTCGGCTGTACGGCACCAACCCGGGGGTGGCCGGCTCGGTGGTGAACACGGTGAAGAGCAAGCTCACCTGAGGTGCATCGTCGGGTCGCCCGCCGGTCCCGGGCGACCCGACGGACCGGGCGGAAGAGTGGTCTGGGTCACAGGTCGGAACAAGGGGAACGCTTTGTTACTTGAGTGAGACACGCTCAACTCAACGCGATAGCAGGTGTTCGATGGCAACTCTTCCGGTACTTCCCCTGACCGACGCCGTGCTGCTGCCCGGCATGGTCATCCCGGTGACCCTCGACCCCACCACCCAGGCCGCGATCGACGCGGCGCGGGCGACCGGCGACCGCAAGCTGCTGGCCGTGCCGCGCATCGACGGCGAGTACGGCCCGGTGGGCGTGGTCGCCACCATCGAGAAGGTCGGCCGGCTGCCCGAGGGTGAGCCCGCCGCCGTCATCCGTGGCCTGTCCCGGGCCCGGATCGGCTCCGGCGTCCCCGGCCCCGGCGCCGCCCTCTGGGTCGAGGCGACCGAACTCGACGAACCCGCCCACGCCGGTCGGGCCCGGGAACTCGCCCGCGAGTACCGCGCCCTGGTGACCTCCGTGCTCCAGCAGCGGGGCGCCTGGCAGGTCATCGACGCTGTGGAGCGGATGACCGACCTCTCCGAGCTGGCCGACTCGGCCGGTTACGCGCCCTGGCTGACGCTGGAGCAGAAGAACGAGCTGCTCGCCGCGCCGGACGTCACCGCCCGGCTGGACCTGCTGGTCGGCTGGGTGAAGGACTACCTGGCCGAGCAGGAGGTCACCGAGCAGATCAACAGTGACGTCCGCGAGGGACTGGAGAAGTCCCAGCGCGAGTTCCTGCTGCGCCAGCAGCTGGCCGCGATCCGCAAGGAACTGGGCGAGGACGAGCCGGACGGCTCCGCCGACTACCGGTCCCGGGTCGAGTCCGCCGAGCTGCCGGACAAGGTACGCGAGGCGGCCATGCGCGAGGTCGGCAAGCTGGAGCGGGCCAGCGACGCCTCCCCGGAGGCGGGCTGGATCCGTACCTGGCTGGACACCGTGCTCGAGATGCCGTGGGGCACGCGTACCGAGGACAACACGGACCTGGCCGCGGCCCGGGCGGTGCTCGACGCCGACCACGCCGGCCTGGCCGACGTGAAGGACCGCATCCTGGAGTACCTGGCGGTGCGCAACCGGCGTGCCGAGCGCAACCTCGGTGTGGTCGGCGGTCGCGGCTCCGGCGCTGTGCTCGCCCTCGCCGGCCCTCCCGGGGTGGGCAAGACCAGCCTCGGCGAGTCCGTGGCGCGGGCGCTCGGGCGTAACTTCGTCCGGGTTTCGCTCGGCGGCGTCCGCGACGAGGCGGAGATCCGGGGGCACCGGCGCACCTACGTGGGGGCGCTGCCCGGTCGGATCGTCCGCGCGTTGCGCGAGGCGGGTTCGATGAACCCGGTCGTGCTCCTCGACGAGGTGGACAAGCTGGCCGCCGGCTACGCCGGAGACCCGGCCGCCGCCCTGCTGGAGGTGCTCGACCCGGCCCAGAACCACACCTTCCGGGACCACTACCTGGAGGTCGACCTCGACCTGTCCGACGTGCTCTTCCTGGCCACCGCCAACGTGGTGGAGTCCATCCCCGGCCCCCTGCTGGACCGGATGGAGCTGGTCACCCTGGACGGGTACACCGAGGACGAGAAGGTCGCCATCGCCCGCGACCACCTGCTGCCCCGACAGCGGGAGCGGGCCGGGCTGACCGTCGACGAGGTCAGCGTCGCCGACGAGGCTCTCGCGCTGATCGCGGGGGAGTACACCCGGGAGGCCGGCGTCCGGCAGCTCGAGCGGGCCCTGGCCAAGATCCTGCGCAAGGTGGCGGTGACGCTGGCGACGGACCCGACGCCGGCACGCGTGGGCACCGACAACCTCACCGGCTACCTGGGTCGGCCGAAGTTTACCCCGGAATCGGCCGAGCGCACCGCAGTGCCCGGCGTGGCCACCGGCCTGGCCGTCACGGGCGCCGGTGGGGACGTGCTCTTCATCGAGGCGACCAGCATGGAGGGCGAGCCGGGGCTGACCCTGACCGGCCAGCTCGGTGACGTGATGAAGGAGTCGGCGCAGATTGCGCTCTCCTACCTGCGCTCCAACGGGCGGCGGTTCGGCATCGACCCGAACGCCCTGGCGGGACGTCGGATCCACGTCCACTTCCCGGCGGGTGCGGTGCCCAAGGACGGTCCCAGCGCCGGCATCACCATGGTCACGGCCCTTGCGTCGCTGGTCACCGGTCGCCCGGTCCGCCCCGAGTTCGGGATGACCGGTGAGGTGACGCTCTCCGGTCGGGTGCTGCCGATCGGTGGGGTGAAGCAGAAGCTGCTCGCCGCGCACCGGGCCGGCCTCACCGAGGTCATCATCCCGGCGCGCAACGAGCCCGACCTGGACGACCTGCCGGCCGAGGTGCGCGAGGCGTTGACAGTGCACACCCTGGCCGACGTGGCCGACGTGCTCGCATTGGCGCTGCGCCCAGCCGACGTGAAGACGCTGGATGGTCCGGCGCTCTTCGCGGTCTGACGCTCCGACCGTCCGGGCCCCCGCCGTCTTGTGACGGCGGGGGCCCTTTCGGTACGCGGGGGGAGGTCTACTGTCTCGTCTGCACCGTCAACCACCTCTCCGCCGCGAGGCGGGCCCCCTGGAGGAACCCCCGTGAACGTGGTGCTCTGGATCATTCAGATCCTGCTCGCCGCCGTCTTCGCCGGCGTCGGGCTGGCCAAGCTGAGCCAGCCCAAGGAGAAGTTGCGCGACGTGATGCGGTGGGTGGACCCGGTCCCGCCGTCGCAGGTCAAGGCGCTCGGCGCGGTCGAGCTGCTGGCCGCCGCCGGGCTCGTGCTGCCCGCGGTCACCGGCATCGCCACGGTGCTCACCCCGCTCGCCGCCGTCGGGTTGGTCATCGTCATGATCGGCGGCATCCTGGTGCACCTGCGTGACCGCAAGCAGCAGACCACCCAGGACGGGCGTCGCACCGAGATCCAGGGGGCGATCGCCTGCGCGGTGCTGCTCGTCCTCGCCGCAGTGGTGGCCTGGGGCCGTTTCGGCCCGTACGCCCTCTGACCCGCGTCGGCGACCGCCGTACTCCGGCGGTCGCCGACGGCGTGCTCAGCGCTCGTCGCCGCCGCGGTCGCGGCGGACGGTGGCCTTGCGGCCCTTGATCGTGCTCTGCCGCAGCCCGGAGATAACCTCGTCGGCCACCCCCTGCGGCACCTCCACCAGGGAGAACCGGTCGGCGATCTCGATCGAGCCGATGTCCCGGCCGCGGATGCCGGTCTCCCCGGTGATCGCGCCGACCAGATCCTGCGGGCGGACCCCGGCGCGTCGGCCCAGGCCGACGAAGACCTGGACGGTGTTGCCACCGCCAGAGCGCGGCCGGCCCCCGCCCCGCCGGTCGCCGCCACGGCCGCCGGTCTCCGGCCGACCCTCGCGCGGCCCACGGACCGGAACCTGCGGGATCTCCTCCTCGTCGTCGGAGCCCGGCGACGTCACCTCGTGAGCCAGCTTCACGGCGGCGAGGGCGACCTCCATCAGGTCGAACTCGTCGGTCAGGGTCTCCACGATCACCCGGAACGGGTCCAGGTCGTCCTCCAGCAGGCTCTCCCGCAGGGCCGCCTGGGTCAGCTCCAGCCGCCGGGTACGCATGTCGGCCACGGTGGGGATCTTGTCGATGCTGATCCGTTGGCCGGTCACCCGCTCGATGGTCTTGAGCATCCGGTGCTCACGCGGCTCGGCGAGGGTGATCGCCACGCCCTCGCGGCCAGCCCGACCCACCCGACCGATCCGGTGCACGTACGACTCCGGGGCGGACGGCACGTCGTAGTTGACGACGTGCGTCAGCTGCTCGACGTCCAGCCCACGGGCCGCCACGTCGGTGGCCACCAGCAGGTCGGCGGTGCCCGCCCGCAGCCGGCCCATGACCCGGTCGCGCTGCTCCTGGCTCATTCCGCCGTGCAGCGCCTCGGAGCGGTAGCCCCGACCGTTCATCGTCTCGGTCAACCGGTCGACCTCTTCCCGGCTGCGGCAGAACACGATCGCCGCGGTCGGGGACTCCACGTCCAACACCCGACCCAGCGCGGCCGGCTTGTGCGCCCGGGTCACGATGTACGCGCTCTGCCGCACCCGGGGCGCCTCACCCGCTACCGTCTGCTCGCGGCCGATCTCGATCCGCACCGGTTCCCGCAGGTGCTGGCGGGCCATCCCGTCGATGCGCGACGGCATGGTGGCCGAGAAGAGCACAGTCTGACGCTCTGCCGGAGCGTGCTCCAGGATCGCCTCGATGTCCTCGGCGAAGCCCATGTCGAGCATCTCGTCGGCCTCGTCGAGCACCACCGTGGTCAACCCACCGAGGCGCAGGGTGCCCCGGGCGATGTGATCGAGGGCCCGCCCCGGGGTGGCCACCACCACGTCGACACCGTATTCCAGTGCCCGCAGCTGCCGCCCGATCGGCTGCCCGCCGTAGATCGGCAGCACCCGCGCGCCCAGGTCCTTGCCGTAGCGGTGGAACGCCTCGGAGACCTGCACCGCCAGCTCCCGGGTCGGCACCAGCACCAGCGCCACCGGGTCGCCCCCTTGGCGGTGTGCCGCCATGAGGTTCAGCAGTGGCAGCGCGAACGCAGCCGTCTTGCCGGTGCCGGTGGCCGCCTGACCCAGCAGGTCGCGACCCTCCAGCAGCGGTGGGATAGCCTCCCGCTGGATGGGGGTCGGCTCCTCGTACCCGAGGGCGGCGAGGGCGCCCAGCAGCTCGGCGCGGAGCCCGAGCTCGGTGAAGGCGCTCACCTCGTCGGTGCCGTCGGGGGTGGCGTCGATCGGTGCGTCGTGCTGTGCAGGTGCGGAACTCATGTGCCAAGCCTTTCATCACGCCGTCCGGGCCGTTGCGGCGACCGCCACAAGAGCTGTCTTCGGGCTCGTGCTGCGGCTGTTCCAAGATCCCGGCGGCGGCCTCGGTCAGGCGTCGGTGGTCAGGATGGCCAGCACCATCACCGCGGCGAGGGCCACGTCGAGCACCACGCAGAACTCGGCGTAGCCGCGCGGCACCACCCGGCGGTTGCGGTGGTGCACTACGTCCCAGCCCGCGTGCGCCAACCACCCGAACGCCACCAGCCAGTCGGCGGTCCGCCCGCCGGCCAGCACCGCGACCAGCGTCAGGGCGACCCAGATGGCCAAACCGGCGAGTTGGGCGGCGAGCACGCCCCGCCCGCCCAGCGTGCGGCGGGCCATGCCGATCACCAGGTAGCCGCCGGGCAGCACCAGCATCGTCCACGGGCTGAGCACGCCCGGGTCGACCCACATGTCCACGGTCAGCAGCAGCGCCAACCCGGCCGGCCAGTGGTGGGCGAGCGCCACCACGACCCGGTGTCGGCGTACCGGCGCGGACGCCTCGTGTCGGTGCCGGACCGCCACCAGCACCATCGCGGGAATCATCAGCAGGTGACCGCCGAGCAGCAGCGCGTCGGCGTCGATCAGCCCGACCCGAAACGGCACGAACAGCAGCAGGAACGGGACGTACATCGCGGCGGCCATCTCACCGACCGCGTGCCAGCGGTGCGCCCGGTAGCGCATCCCCACAGTCATGCCGACGGTCATGTTCGTGGCCATCACCAGTGCGGCGACCTCCGGCCGGGCCAGCGCGTCGCCGACCCCCAGAGCGGTGCCTGCCAGCTCCCACAACGGCCCGAGCAGCAGCATCCCGGCGACCATCGCCAGGGCCATCTCGCCCAGATGCCACAGCAGCCGCCGGCTACTGCTGACCGGTGTCGCGGCGGCCGGTGTCGCGGTGGTAGGTGTCGCGGCCGAGGGTGCCGGCTCGTCGGTGGGCAGGGGCGCGGGCGACGGTACGGCGGTGAGGCTGTCCGCGTACATCTGGTTGTTTTCCATGCCTTGACCCTGCCGGTATCCCCGGTGTGCCCGGCAGACCCGTTCGTCACGGGAAAACCGTGCGGACCGCACGGCCCGACCGTGACAGTTCGCACGGGTGGACCGTGCGCCGGGCGGCCCTAGGATCGGGGCGTGGCGAGCGAGGCGGTGACTCCCCGGGCGGACCGTCGGCTGCGCCGCGCCCGGCGGGCAACGCTGGTGTCGCTGGCCACCGGCGTGTGGGCGAGCGTCCTGCTACCCGCGGTCGGCCTGACCCACGAGCCCGACCCGGGCCGGGTGACCCTCGGCGCGGTCGGCATCCTCGCCTTCGTGATCGCCCAGACCGTCGTCCTGTACGCGGCCGTGACGCCGTGGCTCGACCCGCGCTGGCGGCGTCGGGCCGAGCTGAGCCTGGTCGGGGTGGCGGTGCTGACCGTTCCTCTGGTGGGCCCCGTGGCGGCCGGCAGGTGGCCGACCTGGGCCTGGCTCGGTGCGGCGCTGATCGGCATGACGCCGCTGCTGGTGCGCTGGCGGGCCGCGCTGGCGGTCGCGGTCGGCGTCCTGGCGGTGGCGGTCGCGGTGGCCTGGTGGACCGGCGGTTCCATCCCGCGCCACCTCGCCGTGACAGGTGGGATCGGCGTGGCCGTGGCCGCCGTCAACGGGTTCCAGGTCTGGTTCTGGGACCTGCTCGTGGAGGCCCGGCAGGGCCAGGCCGCCCAGGCGCGGCTGGCCGCCGCCGAGGAGCGGCTGCGCTTCGCCCGCGACGTGCACGACGTGCTGGGACACCACCTCACGGTGATCGCGTTGAAGGCCGAACTCGCCGCCCGACTCGCCCCGGTCGACCCGGAACGGGCCGGGCGCGAAGCCGCCGAGGTGCAACGGTTGGCCGCCTCCGCGCTGAGCGAGGTACGGGAGACCGTGCACGGCTATCGGGCCGTCGACCTCGACGAACAACTCACCGCGGTGGTCGGGGTGCTGCGCTCCTGCGGGGTGCGGTGCACGGTCCTGCCACTGCCGGCGGACCTGCCGCAGCCCGCCGCCATCGAACTGGCGGCGGTGCTGCGCGAGGCGAGCACCAACGTGTTGCGGCACAGCCGGGCCGACTGGTGCCGGATCCACATCGATCGGGAGGATGACGTGGCCAGGATGACGGTGGCCAACGACGGCGCCGACGACAGTGGCCCGGACGCGCACAGCCACGGCCTGCGCGGGCTGGCCGACCGACTCGCCGCCGCCGGCGGCGAGTTGCGGGTACGCCGGGAGGGCGCGATCTTCACCCTCGAAGCCACAGTGCCGGCGCCGTCGTGATCCGCGTCCTGCTCGCCGACGACGAGGATTTGATCCGGGTCGCCGTCGGCGCGCTGCTCGGCCTGGAACCGGACATCGAGGTGGTGGCCCATGCCGCCGATGGAAAGACAGCCGTCACCGCGGCGCTGGCGCACTGCCCGGACGTGGCAGTGGTGGACCTGGAGATGCCCGGCCTGGACGGCATCGCGGTAGCCGCCGAGCTGACCCGGGTCCGACCCGACTGCGCGGTGGTCGTGCTGACCGGGCACGGTCGTCCCGGGCACCTGCGCCAGGCGTTAACCGCCGGCGCCCGGGGGTTCCTGCCCAAGGGCTCGCCGGGTGGGGCGCTCGCCGACGTGATCCGCCGGGTGCACTCCGGAGGTCGGTACGTCGACCCAACGCTTGCCGCCGACGCGCTGACCCTGCCCCCGTGCCCGCTGACCCCTCGGGAACTGGAGACGCTCCGGCTGGCGGAGGTCGGTGCCCCCGTCGCGGTGATCGCCCGTCGGGTGCACCTGTCCACCGGAACCGTGCGCAACCACCTCTCCGCCGCCGTGCAGAAGCTCGGCGCCGCCGACCGGACCGAGGCGGTGCGCACCGCCCGGGACAACGGCTGGCTCTGACCACCTTCACCAGCGTGTCCGTCGGCTAGCGTGGGCGCGTGCGTACGGTAGAACTGGTCTGCTCGCCCGGCCTGGAGGTCGCGGTCCGGGCGGTCTGGGTCCGTCTGGCCGCCGCCGGTTTGCCCAGCCTGGCCCGCAACATCCACCCGACCAACCGGCCGCACCTCACCCTCGCCGCCGTCGACGAGCTCCCGCCGGGGGTCGAGCACCGCTTGGCCGAACTGTTCGACGCTGCGCTGCCGGTGCCGGTGACGCTCGACCGGGTCGTCGTCCTCGACGGCAGCGCTCCGTTGGTCTGGCTCGTCCGACCCACTCCGACGCTCACCGCGCTGCACGCAGCCGTCTGGGACGTTCTCGCCGAGGCCGACGGACACCGCCCGTGGCATGCGCCCGACGCATGGGTGCCGCACCTGAGCCTGGCCCTGCGGTTCCGCAACGCGGACCTGCGGTTGGCTCGTGCCGTCGCCGGTGGGCAGCGCCCGACGGGCGACTTCGACGCCGCGCGCAGCTACGACGGCACGGACCGGTCGGTGACCGCGCTGACCCGGCTCCGCTAGGGTCAGCGCCGCATTGTCCGAGCGGGGGGATCAGGGTGCGGGACATCGGCTCCCACGACGTTCAGTTCCGCGACGCGGGTATCCCCGAACGATGCTGCTTCTGCGGCCGACTGTCCCTTGGTCTGGTGGGTCAGGATTTCTATCTGGCTCCGTACTCTCTCGGCCCTGACCGGTCCGGCACTGACGACCGGTCCGGCCAGTGCCACCTCAGGTGTCTGCGGGAGTCGGGCCTGGGTCGACGATGGGCGAGTGGTTCCAGCGACTACTTCTGCCGCCGGTGGCCGGACTGGACGGGCGTCGACGGCGGCGCGTGGCGGGTCCATGTCAGCCCGCGAGCGAGGACTTTCGTTCTGTGGTCGGCGCACGGGTGGTTCGCCCAGCTCCCGTTCCACGTCGTCCAGGCCGGCGATGTCCCACCTGCTGTCGGCCCGCCGGCCGATGGGCGGGTTCTGCTGGCTGTCTCGTCGACAGTCGGTTTCGAGGGCGGACCGTACGAGACGATCTTCGCAGGGCTCCGCAGCGGGAAACAGGACCGGATCGACCTGCCGAAGCTCCTTGAGGACGTGGACAGCGCGGATCAGGTGCTCACGCCGCACGTGCTCCGGGGCGGCTGGGTTGAGCGAGTCGCATCCGAGGAACGGAAGGTGTCGATGCCGGCCGAGTACCTGGCTCGGCACGCCGTTGACCTCGACGCCGATGTGGTCGCCGCCTGCCGGGAGGCCGTCCGTGCGACGGCGGGCCGGCGGCGGCGACGATGACCGCCACCGCCTGCCGTGAGTTGGTTGGTGGGCATCGCCGACACGGGCCAGGATCCCACTTCCGGAGCCGGGTGACATCAGGGATCATGGTCGCCATGGACGCTCTGAAAACTGAGTGGGTCACCATCGCGGCCTATGCGAACACCCGGGGTTGCCCGCAGCCGATGGCCGCCGTACGCGCTTGACTACGTGATCGGGGCATCGACTGGATGCCCTTCGAGGCGAACGCGATCTCCGTCAATCTGGCCTGTGGCGTCGGCGATGACGGTCGATGGCACGGCTGGGTTGGCATTCGTGTCGAGGCTGCCGCACTACGTGGACTCGGCCTGCACCCTGACCAGCCGAGCGCGACGGTCACCGACCCTAGCCCGCCCGCCTGGTGGCATGCGGCCGCAGAACGCCACGCCCGCTAGTACCCCAGCCGGAGATCGTGGTCGGAGCCTTCGTGCCGTTTCCGCTGGTGGCACGACAGCAGCACTGGGGCGCACATCCCAGCCATCGTCATGGGTCAGCAGGCGAGCAGCACGGGACGGCAGAATGCCGGGATGCATCGAAGCACCAGGGCCCAGGACCGTGCAGACGGACGCAGTGTCGGTAGCGCTTCGGTGCCAGGCCCGGCGATAGGAGGGCGGAGCCTGGCCCGTCGCGTCGGCCAAGCGTCGGCCGCAGTCGCTGTAGTCCTTGTCGTGGTGGGGCTGGTGATCCTGTCGCCCATCGCATTGCGAGCTGTGAGCCTGGGAGAGGCGGAAGACTGGGGCCGGTTGAGTGATATCGGCCAGACCTACGGAGCCACGTCGGCGGTCTTGTCGGCACTTGCGCTCGGAGGCGTAGCGGCGTCGCTGCTGCTCCAGGCCCGCCAGACCAGAGCGGAACGGATCCAGGCCATCCGCGGTTTCCACGCGGATCTGATCCGGATGCAACTCGATGATCTACCTCTTTACCTGCCCTGCTGGGGTCCGCTGGACTTGCCCGATGACACCGCCAAGCGGCAGCACGTCTACACCAACCTGCTGTTGCAGTACGCCTGGATGGGCTACGAGATTGGCACCATCTCGGAACCGCTGCTTCGGGACATGCTGGGCGGCATGTTTCGTGGCGACGTCGCTCGGCGTTTCTGGCCGATGGCTCGGGGGGCCTGGGCGGCGAGTACGGCGGGGACGAGACGAGGACGACGCTTTCTCCTCATCATTGATGAGGAGCATTCCAGAACTTTGTTGACCGAACCGAGAGTGCGCGCAGCGGGGCCTGAAGATGGCCTCAGTCCCGTCCGAAGTTCCGTCCCAGCGGCCGCCCGTCTATTGAACTGCGTCGTCATCGGCGTTGCGGCGAGTATCTCGGCGGGCCTGGTGTGGCGCCGGCTGCGATCAGCTCGTACTCCAGCCAGAGGAGTTGGTCTGATCCGGGGGAGGGCTCATCCGGGGCCGGAGCGGGCGCAGCCACCATCGAGCATGGATGGTTGTGTGGACTGACCATGACGCGGCGGTGGCTGCCGGCTACAGGGTAGACGCGATCGCGGAGCATGCCGGTAACACGGGTCCGGACGGGATGCAGGAGCTGCTGACCCGGGTCAAGTGGGACGATGCCGATGTCCGCGCCGATGTCCGCGAGTTCGTCGGCGACCACCTCGGTGATGCCGCGGCGGTACTGGTCATCGACGAGACGGGCGATCTGAAGAAGGGCCGGCACACCGTCGGCGTCCAGCGGCAGTATTCGGGCACCGCCGGGAAGATCGAGAACTGTCAGGTCGCCGTGCACCTCGTCTACGCCACCGACGCTGGTCACGCGATGCTCGACACGGCGCTCTACCTGCCGAAGTCCTGGTGCGACGACGCCGAACGCCGCGCCGAGGCCGGTGTCCCTGAGCAGGTGCGCATCTACCGCGTTGACGCCCTCGCCGCCGGTCTTCCTGCCACCGCCTGGCAGCGGGTGTCCGCGGGTCGAGGCGCGAAGGGACACCGCTACTACGACTGGTCCTTCACCGCACTGCCGCACGCCCCCGACGCCCACGGCGGGCACCACTGGCTGCTGATTCGCCGTAACCGCCGCAATGGTGAGCTGGCCTTCTACCGCTGCTGGTCACCCGAACCCGTCCCGCTCCGCAACCTCGTCTTGGTAGCCGGCCGCCGCTGGGAAATCGAAGAGTCGTTCCAAGCCGCGAAGACCGGATCCGGCCTGGTCCAGCACCAGAACCGCCGCTGGACGTCCTGGCACCGATGGACCACCCTGGCGATCCTCGCCCACGCCTTCCTCGCCGCCGCGACCAACCACCGCAGCCGTCCCGACCCGACCGGGCTGATCGCGCTGACCGTCAACGAACTACGTCCCGGCTGGAGTACTAGGCAGTGCCGACCGTCCCAGGTGGCCGGGCCGGGCCTCAGTTGCCGCCCCCACCGCCATCGCCGCCTCCGCCATCGCCCCCGCCGCTGAACTCGCCGCCACCGCCGCCGCCTGCACCGCCGGCGTAGCCGTGACGGCCGTCGTTGAAGGGCAGATCGCCGCGAATGCCGGGTGGTTTGGGTCGCTTGCCCGGCCCTGCGAGGTGTTGCAGGCAGACCCGGCCGGAAACCGGGAAGCATTCGCCTCGGCCTCCGCAGTCGGCCAGGTAGCGATTGCCATCGTGGATGTGCAGTTCCTGGTCCACCCGGAACAGCAGCGGAAGGCCGTTCGGACCGCAAGCTTCGTCCCGGCGGCCGTGGCTCAGCGTGGTGAGCAGCAGGGACCGTCGATTGTCGTCGGTCGTGTTGCCGCCTGTCGCGGACCTTGGCTCAGGCTGCGGGGAGCGCCCGAACGCTGTGTCGCAGAACGTCGCGTAGTCCCGCGAATGCAGGGTCAACTCCTGCCACAGATCGTTCACGACCACCGAGGGCATCGACAGCTTCGCGTTGGGCTGGCGGGCGATGATCCGGAACCACTGCCGGGTCGCGGTCTCGACGAGAACGATGTCACCGTCACTGAGGTGGGGATACCGATTTCGTAGGTGCTCGCGCCCGCTGGCAGGAAACCGCAGCTCGGACACGGCGCGGAGTCGGCGAGGGGTGCGGTCGCTTCTGAACTTCGTCCAGATCATGCGGTTGCTTCTATCCGCCCGGGGTGCAGGCGCTGAGGCCTCGACTTGCCGAAGTGGCGCCGCGGCTCCCTTCAGAGTAGAGCAGCAGGCAAGCCGATGCGGCTCGTCCCGTTCGCGTTACCGCATCAATAATAACTAAATTGACAATTATGGATCTAAGTGAATTCGATTTCCGGCTAGTTCGCGAGCTGCGTACCTTGTTCGGCGCTTGCATTCATTCGCCATGGATGCGGTCGTCATGGACGGCCGTGGATCGGCTGCCGAGGGCGTTCGACGGACGGAGGTGCGGCCCGGCTCGTGGAGTCTGACGGCGTCCACGATGGACGGGGAGGCGGCGTCGGTGCGAGTAGCAAACGGACCTAAGTGATCAAACGCCCTGTGTCTTGACGGAAAGTAATCCTCCCAGGTCGCAGTGCTGATCCGCACGCCCGTGGCCGCCGTGGCTTGACAGCCGATTGACCGTGCTGCAACCTACAGCGGCATATCGATGAGTAGCAGCACACGGGGGTGTGAAGCTGTGACCGCTGACTTGGCGGCATTTTGCCGTGCCGAGGCGATGTTTGTGTTGTTGGGCGACCCGTTCCGGCGTGAATTCCGTCCACCCGAGCTGCCTCTTCGTATCTCCTGAGATTTTCGTCGACCGATAAGTCGACGCCGTACCGCCGTGCCCCTAAAGGGGTATCGGCGATCGCAGACCCGGCTTCGTGGGGCCTTCGCAGGTCTCGCGGCCCACGCACGCCTGTCCCCGCCTCTCCGCCCGTCCTCGATCCAGGGGTGACCAACCATGTCCTTCAGCATTCGGCGTCTGCCCGACCCGCGTGGTCGGCTGACCGATCTGCGTGGTCGGCTACCCCGGCAACGCTCGGTGTTCGGCTCCGGCACCACCCGGTCCCTCCTGGCGGCGGCCCTGGCCGGCGTGCTGATGCTCAACCTGGGTGGCAGCGGGGTGACCGCGTTGCCGGCGGGCGGCGCCCGGGACCGCGACGGTGTCGCCTCCACCGGGCGGGGTGGCGGCGCGAAGCCGAAGCAGGCATGGGGCTCGGCGGCGGGCAAGGCGCACGTCACGTCCGGACGACCCAACCGTGACCTTCCGAAGTCGCTACGCGGGCAGTACCCACCGCACAAGCTCGCCGACAAGCCCGCCCCCGGACGCAACAAGGCGTCAGTGGCCACCGCACCCGTCGACGACACCCGCGGCTTCGACAAGCGCACCAGCCGGGAACGACCTGCCGAGCGCGGTGCCGACCAGCGGGTCTTCGACAACGCCGACGGCACCCAGACCACCGAGTTTTCCTCCGCCCCCATCAACTACCGCAAGCCGGACGGCACCTGGGCGCCCATCGACCACACCCTGGTGCCCGCCGCCGACGGGTGGGGGACCACCGCGGACTCGGTCGGGCTGCGCCTCGCCGGGAACGGCGCCGCGAACCAGGTGGCCCGGCTGAGCTTCGACGGTGACACCGAGTTCGGCTTCGGTCTGGCCGAGGCGACCAACGCGCCCGGCCGGGTGGACGGCACCGCCGTCACCTACCCCGGCGTACGCCCCGACGTCGACCTGCGCCTGGAGCCCCGAGCCGGTGGCGTGAAGGAAACCCTGGTCCTGCACTCGGTCGAGGCGCCCACGTCGTACGTGTTCCCGCTGAACCTGCGCAACCTCACCGCGAAGCTGGTCGACGGCCAGGTCGTCCTCAGTGACCGGAACGGGCAGCAGCGCGGAATCATCCCGCCGGGTTACATGGTGGACGCCGGCTCGGCCAAGGCCGCTCCCGCCACCTCCACAAAGGTCGCGTACGAGCTGGTCACCACGGGTGGGCAGACGGCGCTGAAGGTCACTCCCGACCGGGCCTGGTTGGCTGACCCCGCCCGGCAGTACCCGGTCGAGGTCGACCCGACCGTCGGTCCGCCGGTCGACGCGGTCAACGCCGACAGCAGCATGTACGTGCACGGCGGCCGCTCGGTCGAGGGTAAGGACGAGTTGCTCGTCGGTCGCTCCGGTGATAGCAACGCGGCGGCCTACCTCAAGTTCGGCAACCTTGTGAGCCGACTCCAGAACCACACCATCCACGGCGCGGCGCTCTCCGCTGTCAACTTCGACGCGGCCTCCTGCAAGGCGCGCGCGGTCACCGTCCACCCGGTCACCGGGTCGTGGTCGGCCGGCGCCGGCTACTCGTACCCGGGCCCGTCGGTGGGTGGCGCGCTGGTCAGCCGCTCGTTCGCCCATGGGCACGTTGCTTTCGGTCAGTCCCAGTCCGCCTGCCCGGCGGCCGGTGAGATGTTCGACCTCGGTGTCGCCGGCCGTAACCTGGTGCAGCGGTGGGCCAACGGCCAGCAGGCCAACAACGGTCTCTCGCTGCGGGCGTCCACCACCGACACCTCGGCGTGGAAGAAGTTCGCCGGAACGGACACGGCCAACCCGCCGGCGCTCTACGTCACGCACAGCCCGTACAACGCCGGGTACGCGATCCCGAAGCCGACCCCGGAGCCGGCAGTCCTGCGTAACCAGGACGGCAAGGTGAAGGTGACCGTCACCAACCTCGGCGCCGAGGCCTGGACGCCGGCCAACTACTACCTCGCCTACCGGGTCTACAACGCGCAGACCGGCGCCGCGGTGACCCAGCAGCGGGCGGCAAATCTGCCCACCACGCTCGCCCGTGGCGCGAAGGTCACCCTCGACGCGACAGTCAAGCGGTTGGAGCCCGGCAACTACTTCCTCGACTTCACAATGGTGCGTACCGGTGGGGCGGTCTTCACCGACCACCAGGTGCCACCCGGTCGGATCGTGCTCCAGGTGTTCGACGTGCCGCCGGTGGTGCAGGAGCTCTACCCGGAGAACGGCTACCAGGCACCCACGCTCACCCCGTTGCTCTGGGCCCGGGCCGTGGACACCGACGCGGCACCCGGCGCCACCCTGTCGTTCAAGTTCGAGATCTGCGACCGCACCGACGCCGGCGCGGCGACCAACTGCACCAACTCCGGCTACCAGGCCAAGCAGTCCTGGGTGGTGCCCGCAGGCCGAATGGTCTGGGGCAAGAGCTACCTGTGGCGGTCCTTCGTCAAGGACAGCGCCAACGAGGTCATCTCGCCGTACTCGACGATGCTCACGTCGGTGCCGCAACCGGACCTGCTGTCCCGGATCGCCACCTCACCCAACGCCGAGCAGGGCCGCGAGTTCGACGCGCAGACCGGCAACTTCGCCACCTCCGCGGTGGACGCCACTGTGGTGACCGTCGGGCCGGAGCTGAACCTCGTCCGCACCTACAACAGCCTCGACCCCCGCACGTCCGGCGTCTTCGGTGCCGGCTGGTCGAGCCGGTACGACATGACGCTGGTCCCCGACAACGACGGCACCGGCAACGTGGTGGTCCGCTACCCGGACGGCCAGGAGGTGCGGTTCGGCAAGAACCCGGACGGCACGTACGCGCCGCCGCCGGGCCGGGTCGCAAAGCTCACCGTCGACAGCAGCAACTGGAAGCTGGTCGACCGCTCCGGCAGCACGTACCAGTTCTCGCTGCTCTACAAGCTCCAGAAGATCAGCGACAAATCCGGGCGCTCAGTGAATCTGACCCTCGACCCGATGACCGGCAAACTCGCTCGGGCCCAGGTCTCCAACAGCCAGAGCAACACGGCCGGCCGGTCGCTGATCTTCACGTGGAACGGCAACCACATCGAGACGGTCAGCACCGACAAGGTCAACGGCGCGGCACTGACCTGGAGGTACACCTACAACGGTGACCTGCTGACCACTGTCTGCGGCCCGGAGTCCGCCTGCACCAACTACGCCTACGCGGCCGGTTCGCACTACCGCACCGCCGTTCTCGACGCGAAGCCCGACTCCTACTACCACCTCGGCGAGGCCGAGGGCACCGGCGCGGCCAGCGACGTGGCGATCAACCTGGGCAAGGACGCCGGCACCTACCGCAACAACGTCACCCTGGGCCAGCCCGGTGTGGTGGAGGGCACCAACGGCACCGCCGCCGCCTTCAACGGCACCTCGGCGTACCTGGAACTGCCCAAGGGCCTGGTGAAGAAGAGCCGCGACGTCTCCGTCGAGCTGTGGTTCAAGATCGGCCTGACCCAGACCGGCGGCCCGCTCATCGGCTACCAGGACAAGGCCGTCGGCACCGCCGCCACCAGCGGCGCGCCCCTGCTCTACACCGGCACCGACGGCAAGCTGCGCGGCCAGTTCGCCAACGGCACGATCGCACCGATCACCTCGGCCAGCACCGTCAACGACAACAAGTGGCACCACGTGGTGCTGTCCGCGATGGCCAACACCCAGACCATGTACCTCGACGGTGAGAAGGTCACCAATCCGGCCGGGCAGACCGGGCAGCCGATCGAGCACTCGCTGCTGACCTTCAACCAGGTCGGTCTCGCCTCGGCGACCTCACCCACTTCGTGGCCGGGCTGGGGCAGCACCGCACAGCGTTACTTCGCCGGCACCATCGACGAGGTCGCCGTCTACTCCCACCCGATCGGCCCGGACACGGCCAAGGCGCACTTCCGGTACGCCAAACCGGCCGCCCAACAGCTGACCCGGGTCACCCTGCCCAGCGGCCGGGTCGCCACCGAGGTCGAGTACGACACGGCCACCGACCGGGTCAAGGAGTACACCGACGACAACGGCGGCACCTGGAAGGTGGGCCAGCCCACCGTCTACGGCGGCGACACGGATCTGCGGCGCAGCGTCCAGGTCCTCGACCCGGCCAACCGCCCCTACCTGTACGAGTACGACGCGCTGGCCGGTCGTCTGCTGCGCTCCGGCACCCCGCTCGGACTGGAGACCCGCGAGGAGGACCGGCCCGGGCAAACCAGCCCGACGCCGAGCCCACCGCCGACCGAGGTCTGCACCCAGCCCGACCCGAACGACCCGGCCTTCTGCACTGTGATTCCCGGCGACGCCGGTGGGCCGATCTTCGTGCGCCACCCGTTGGACGGCATGGCAATCCGCTCGTTCTCCTACAACGAGGACGGCCAGCAGAGCAAGGTCACCAACGAAAACGGTGACACGGTCGAGATGACGTACGACAGCAGGGGTCGTCTCGCCACCCGCAAGAGTTGCCGTACGCCCACGCAGTGCTTCACGAACTACTACACCTACTCGACGACCATCACCGACCAGTTCGACCCACGCATCGACCTGGCCGTCGAGCAGCGCGACGGCCGCTCCAGCGGCCCTACCGACAACACCTACCGGACCACCTTCTCGTACCACCCCACCGGACAGCTCCTCAGCCAGGGCAACCCCGACGGCAGCACGGTCAACCACACCTACACCACCGGCGGCGAAGTCGGCATCAACGGCATCATCCCGCCCGGGATGCTGGCCACCAGCTCCGACGGGCGCGCCAAGGTGACCCGCTACGCGTACTACGCCAACGGTGACCTGCACAAGGTGACCGAGCCGTCCGGGCTGGTGACCGAGTACACCTACGACGCGCTCGGCCGGCGGATCACCGAGAAGGTCATCTCCGACACCTATCCCTCGGGCGTCACCACGACGATCACCTACGACGGGCACTCGCGGGTCGCCACCGTCACCGGCCCGGTCACCACCGACGTCGTCGCCGGCAAGCAGCACCAGAGCCGGACCGTCAACGAGTACGACGCGGACGGCAGCCCCACCAAGGTCACTGTCTCCGACCTGCTCGGCGGTGACCCCGAGCGGGTCACCAGCACCGAGTACGACGACGAGGGCCGGCCGGTCCGGGTCGTCGACCCCGAGGGCAACGAGACCAGCTACGGCTACGACCGGTTCGGCAACAAGACGACAATGACCGACGCCAACGGCAACCGCTACGACTGGGCGTACACCGCACAGAACAAGGTGGCCGAGGTGCGACTGCGGGACTGGCGCAGCGACCCGGCCGGCACCCCCGGCACGGGCACCGGCGACTACCTGGTCCTGCACTCCTACTCGTACGACTTCGCCGGGAGGCTGGCCAGCGACACCGACGCCATGGGCCGGCGACTGGAGTATCAGTACTACCGCGACGACCTGCTCCAGAAGATCACCCTCAAGGACTTCCGCAACCCCGACGGTTCCAAGCGGGACTACGTCGTGGAGGAGAACACCTACGACGGTGCCGGCAACGTCACCCGCAAGGTCGGGGCCAACGGCACCCAGATCACCGACCACACGCCGGACAAGACCGGCAAGGTGAAGAGCACCGTGCTCGACCCCAGCGGGCTGCGCCGCACCAACACCTTCACCTACGACCTGAACGGTAACGTCACCCAGACGGTCCGGACCGGCAACCCGTCGAACCTGAACTGGGAGGTGCTGGCCACCTCCGAGGTCGTCGACTACATCTACGACGACGCCGGCAACGTGACAACCGAGAAGGTCACCGCCGGCAGCGAAACCAGGGTGACCAGCTACACGTACGACAGGCGCGGCCTGCGCACCTCGGTCACCGACCCGCGCGGCAACGTCTCCGGCGCCGACAAGGCGAAGTACACCAGCACCTTCCGGTACGACGAACTCGGCCGGCAGATCGGGCAGAGCGGCCCGACCGTGCTGGCCGAGAGCGACGGTAACGCGGCCGTCTCCACCAACCCGACCAGCTCGGTCGGCTACAACACCTTCGACGAGCAGGTCGCGGTCAAGGACCCGCTCGGGCGGATCTCCACCTCCGAGTACGACAAGCTGGGGCGGGTGGTGCGTAGCCTCGCGCCGACGTACCAGGCACCCGGGGTGTCCCAGACGGTCACTCCCGAGCACAAGCGCCGCTACGACGCCCTGGGCAACGTGTTGGAGGAGACCGACCCGGCCGGTATCACCAGCTACGCCTACGACCAGCTCAACCGCCTGACCGTGCGGGACGAACCGTCGAAGACCAACGACGACCGCGCGCTCACCCGCTACACCTACACCCGCACCGGTGAGGTTCTCTCGGTCACCGGCCCGACCGGCGCCCGGGTCGAGTCGACCTACGACGACCTCGACCGGCAGGTCACCCAGACCGTCGTCGAGCGTCGGCCGACCACCCGCAACCTGGTCAGCAAGCTCGCCTACGACGACGCGGGCAACCTGACCTCGTCGGCGTCCCCGACCGGGGCGACCACTGTCAACACCTTCAACGGGGCAGGTGACATCACCCGCAGCACCGCCCCGACCGGCGAGGCCACGATCTTCGGGTACGACTTCGCCGGCCGGCAGGTCCGGGTCTCCGACGGCCTCGGCCGTACCACCCGGATCGGGTACGACCAGTTCGGCAACCGGGTCAACACCATGAACCTCAAGGCCGACGGCACGGTCCTGCGCACCCAGAGCTACGGCTACGACGTGGCCGGCAACATGACCTCGTCGAAGGACCCCTACAACACCGTCACCACCTACGAGTACGACGCGGCGGACCAGCTCGTCAAGCAGGTCGAGCCGACCGACGCCGAGGCGATCACCACCACCTTCGGGTACGACGCGGCCGGTAACCGAACCCGCTACACCGACGGTCGCAACAACTCCACCATCTACACCTACAACACGTTGGGCCTGCCGGAGTCGGCGATCGAGCCGTCCACGGCGAGCCACCCGGCCGCCGCGGACCGCACCTGGACGGCCGCGTACGACGCTGACGGCAACGCGGTGCGACTCAGCGCCCCGGGTGGGGTGAGCCGCACGCGGACGTTCGACGCGGCCGGTCGACTGACGGTGGAGACCGGTTCCGGGGGCGACACCCCGACCGCGACCCGGACCCTGGACTACGACCAGGGCGGACGGTTGACCAGCGTCAACGCCCCCGGTGGCAGCAACACGTACAACTGGAACGACAGGGGTGGGCTGCTGTCCACCGCCGGCCCGTCCGGCACGGCGAGCTTCGACTACAACGACGACGGCCAGGTGACCAGCCGCACCGACCTGACCGGCACGGCCACCTTCGGCTACGTCAAGGGTCGCCTCGACACGCTCACCGACAGCATCACCGGCCAGCAGCAGAAGCTGGGCTACGACGCCGCCGGTGACGTCAAGACCGTCGACTACGGCGCCGGCCGCGTCCGCACCTTCGGGTACGACGACTACGGGCGGGTTGCCAGCGATGTGCTGCGCAACGCGGGTGGTCAGACGGTGGCCTCGGTCGCCTACGGCTTCGACCTCAACGGCCACCTCACCAGCAAGAACACCACCGGCACCGCCGGGGCCGGCAACAACACCTACGACTACGACAAGGCCGGCCGGCTGATCTCCTGGACCAGCCCGGCCGGGACCGTCACGTACGCCTGGGACGCCAGCGGCAACCGGGTTCGGGCCGGGTCGAAGTCCGCGACCTTCGACGAACGCAACCGGCTGCTCTCCGACGGCGACTACACCTACGCGTACACCCCGCGGGGCACCCTGCGGACCCGTACCAGCTCGGGCCTGGCCGAGCAGTTCTCGTTCGACGCCTTCGACCGGCTCACCGGGGCGCAGGACCAGACCTACACCTACGACGGCCTGGACCGGGTGGCGTCTCGCACCGGGAACTCGTTCGTCTACGCCGGTCTGGGCGACGAGGTGGTGCACGACGGGTACGAGTACTACGGCCGCGGCCCGAGCGACGAACTGCTCGCCACCGCCCAGGGCGCCGACAAGCGGCTGTCGCTGACCGACGCTCACGGCGACGTGGTGGCGGCCTTCAACCCGGCCGACACGCAACTGTCCACCCTCAACGACTCCACCGCGTACGACCCGTTCGGCAAGAAGGTGACCAGCACCGGCAATACCGGCCGGTTGGGCTTCCAGGGGGACTGGACCGACCCGGCCACCGGGCAGGTCGACATGGGAGCTCGCTGGTACCAGCCCGGCACTGGCACGTTCACCTCGCGGGACAGCCTCGACTACACCACCGGCGACTCGATCCTGGCCAACCGCTACACCTATGGTGCTGGCGCCCCGCTGGACTTCGACGACCCGGACGGGCACCTGCCGCGCTGGATGAAGCGCGCTGGGAACTTCGTGAAGAATGTCGCCTCCAGTGCCGTCAGTACCGTCTCCGGCTGGGGGGCGGCAGCGTGGAACACGACCAAGAGCTGGGCGGCCGCTACCTGGGACTTCGCCAAGTCCGCCGTCAGGGCGGTGGGAAACGTCCTTTCCAATGCCGCGAACTTCATTGTCAACAAGGCGAAGAGTGCCATAAATGCTGTCGGCAACGCGCTCAAATACGCCGGTGATCAGATTGGCCGCGCCAAGGACTGGGCGAAGCAACAGGCGAGGGCGGTAGCCCAACAGATCTATCGGGCCAAGGTCGCGGTAACCGCCGCCGCGAAGAGCGCCATCAAGAAGGCCGTCCAGTTCACCAAGCTGCCGGTGGTCCAAGCCCTCACCAAGCCATTGCTGAAACTGAAGGAGGTGGTGTCGACCGGGTTCAAGGCACCGGCAAGCGTCGTCGCGCTGGTCACAACGGCCATCAAGGACCCGAAGAAGTTCCAAGAAGACCTGCTCTTGGCGGCGACGCAACGGCTGGCGCCGTTGGTCGAGACTGCCGACAAGATCTGGGACAAGACGACCCAGTTCGTTGACGAGCACTCCGCCGAGATCGTCGGCTTCGCCGTGGGTGCGGTCGTCGGCCTGGGCTGCGGTGCGGCCATCGGCTGGACCGGTGTCGGGGCGGTGGCCTGCGGGGCGCTCGCCGGGGCGGTCGGCTCGGCGGTCACCGGCTACATGGACGGCAAGCGCGGCTGGGACCTCGCCGGCGCCACCGCCATGGGCGGTCTGTTCGGTGCCGGTGGAGGTGCGCTCGGCTCCATCGGCGGCCAGGCGCTGGGTGCCGGCATCCGAGGGCTGGGCGGCGGTCTCCGGTCTGCGGGCAGCAAGGCGCTGAACGCGGGCATGGGCGAGGCCCGCAGCATTGGTCGGGGCCTGCTCGGCAAGTGCCCCAACAGCTTCACCGGCGAGACCCGGGTTCTGATGGCGGACGGCAGTTCCAAGCGCATCGACGAGGTGCGGGTCGGGGACAGGGTCCTCGCGACCGACCCCACGACCGGACGTACCGAGGAACGTGCGGTTACCGCACTCATCCTTGGTGCGGGCACCAAGGACCTCGTCGAGATCACTGTCGACTCTGACGGCAAGAAGGGCGATCGAACGGAGAGGCTGACCGCTACGGGCGGTCACCCGTTCTGGGTCGCCGATCAGAGCCGTTGGGTCGAGGCGCAGGATCTGGTCAGCGGCTCTGTCTTCGAGACGGCTGACCACCGGCCAGCGTCTGTGGTTGCCACTCGCAAGTGGACCGAACAGCGCCAGGTATACAACCTCACGGTCGACGCCCTCCACACGTACTACGTGGTTGCAGTCGACCTGCCGATCCTGGTGCACAACTGCGGCGACTTTATCGGACCCTTGGACCACGTGGCTCTCGGGCGGCGTGACTTCGGGTTGAAGGACTTCGCCGATCAAGTGGGGGCCCGGCATCTATTGGGTGCGCGCAGTGCTACCTGGCGTGACGAAGTTACTTCCGCGATTGGCCGTGCCTCGCGCGGTGAGGGGGAGGTTTCCTTTATGCTCGACGGCCTTCCTGGCGGCAACGGCGGTGTTGGCAAGGCCCTCGCGAATGCACGCGCCACAAAGGAAGGGTTACGGCTTGACACGCAGTGGGAACTGCTTCAGGTTGACGCTGCGGGCATGATGGACAAGGTTAACTTCTTCCGATACAACCGTCGGTTCGGTGATTGGAGGAAAGTTGGCTGAGCAGCGGCTCGTTCGAGCAAATTTGCCCCTGCGAATCGAAGGGCTTGTGAAACCGTGGTCGATAGCTGTGGGCCACAGCAGGTTGCACCTTCGAGGCCTCGTCGGCGACCCTGAGATCGACGACCTCCGGGTCCTGGATCTGGTGTTCCATGACGTATCGCGCACGTGTGTGTCGGACGTGTATCGCGATTTCGATCTTCGAAGGGCAACGCCCGACCAGAAGGCCGCCGAGGAGGCGCGCCTGGGGAAGGCGTGGCCTGATCTGACGATGTTCCTTCTCCGGCACGATCGGGACACCGATTACGTCGTCGCTGGTCGCGTCTATTGGGCCGAAGTCGGTATCTCGCCGGCTGAGCCATCGCCGTTGCTGGCGGAACGCGAGGTTTCCGGGAGTCCTGACCTGATGTTCTTTGCCTGACGGAATGGCTAGTCGAGATCGTCGTTGCCGATCTGTCGTCAAAGTCTTTGATTAGAGATGAGGATGAGGATTTGTTCCATCGGATCCGAGAATGGCTGCGACCCGAGAAGTTGATCGCGTCGTCACTCGTTGCTCTTCTGTCCGCCGGACTGATCGCCGGTGCGCCAACCGCTGTCAGCGCGGACGCTGCCGGCAGGGGTGGTGACTTCGTACCGATTGACAGCATCGCCCTCCTGGACACCCGGGATGGCACCGGCGGCACGACCGGCGTTCGGGGCGCCAAGTCAGTCACCACCTTCAACGCCGTCGGCATCGCCGGTATCCCTAGCAGTGGGGTCAGCGCGTTGATGGTCGACGTGACGGCGATCTACCCGACTGCCAACACGTTCCTGACCATCTACCCGGACTTGACGGACCCGAAGGCTTCGGCCATGAACGCCTCGGTCGGTGAAGTCATGAGCAACTCGGCGGTGGTCAAGCCCGGCACCAACGGCAAGCTCGCGGTACGCAACGCGGGCGGCAACGTCCACATCAGAGTGGACGTGGTGGGTTACTTCACCACCGCCACCGGCAGCGCCGGCTCCGGCTTCGTACCGGTGAACCACACCCGGGTGGTCGACACCCGGACTGGACAGGGGATCACCGCCGGCACGATGCCGACCCGTGGAACGCGTACCGCCAACATCTCCGGCGGTGGGCTGGTGCCCAGTTCCGCGACGGCGGTCATGCTGGACGTCGTGGTGATCGGCGCGACCGGCAACGGCTGGATGACCGTCGGGTCGAGCGCGACCGCGGAGACCGGCATCGACTACGCCAAGGGCGCCACCTCGTTGGGGATGGTCGTCAAGCTGAACCCCGGTGCCGGCGGCTCCGTGGTGGTGGAGAACCGCGGTTCGGCCGTGCATGTCGCCATCACGGTCCAGGGTTACTGGACCGGCAGCCCGACCACCGGCGCCGGCCTGCGCATGGTTCCGGCGACCACCCTGTACGACAGCCGTTTCCCCAGTGGCGCCCAGCCGGTGCCCTCCGGCGGCACCGTCGATGTCGCGGTCGCGGGCACCAACGGCCTGCCGACCCGTGGCATCGCCGCGGCCGTCCTCAATGTGCACGCGGTCGGCTCGACGGTCGACGGGTTCTTCAACGTCACGCCCCTGGGCGGCGTCGAGAACACCGCGTCGACGACGAACTTCCCCGCCGCGCACGTCGCCCGGTCCAGCCTCGTGGTGACCAAGCTGGGCACCGAGGGCAAGGTCCGGATCAAGAACAGCAGCGGCGGTACGGTGCACATCGTCGTCGACCTGCAGGGCTGGTACGCCGACCCGCTTCCGTTCCTGCCGACGGAGTCCTTCTCCCGCTCGACGGCGTTGCAGGGGGAGCCGAGCGACGGCAGTTCGCTCGGAGTAATCGTCTACGCGCACACCGACAACACCGGGCAGGTACGGGTCGTCCACCAGCAGAACCCGGACGATTTCAGCAGCGTCCAGCACATCCCGCTGTTCGGCGCGGAGGCGTTCACCGGGCGACCCGCGCTCAACGTGTTGGGCGCCACCAAGCAGGTGCAGGTCAGCGCCCTGCACACCACGGGCACGGTCTGGGCCGGTGCCCAAACGGCGGCGAACGCCGCGACCTGGGCGACCACCGGAAACCTGGGCGCGACCATGGCGGCCCCGCCGGTCGCGGTCACCCTCACCAACGGCACGAGCGTGATCTTCGGTGTGGACGTCGACGGCCGCCTCTGGCACTACCGTCAGACCGGAACGACCGCGTCGTGGACGAGCCTGGGTGACGTCGACCTCGCCGGTGGCCTCGCCACTGTGGCGGTCGGCACTGAAGTTCAGTTGGTCGCCACCACCATGACCGGCACCATCAAGACCGCGCTCTACTCCACCGACGGCACCCTCAGCGCCTGGGCCGACCTGGGCGGGAACGTGACTGGCGTGCCGGCTGCCTTCCTCATCCAGGGTCCGCGCACCGCCGTGGTGGCGCGTGCGGCCGACGGTTCGCTGGTCATGAAGAAGCAGGAGCTGGGTGGCGTCTGGCCGGCCACTTGGCAGACGGTGGGCACGTTCACCGCTGCCGGTTCCCCGGCCGCGATTGTCGACCCGGCGTTGGGCCGGATCGTTGTCGTCGCCCGCGGGTCTGACAACGAGATGTACCGGGTGTACGAGACCGAGCAGGGCTCGGGCACCTGGGGTGACTGGTTGCGCCTGTACGAGAACCCTGGCGACCCGACCGCCGCTACCGCCGCCACCGATCCCACGATCGCGCCGATCCAGAACTCCGGCGGGACCGGCTTCGTGGTGGTTTACCGCAACCGGAACAACACCACCATCGCGCTGGACCGGCGGTTCGCCGCCCCCGGCGGGATGGCGGCAGCGAAGGTGAGCCCGTCGGCGGTCAGCTTCACCGCGCACCTCATCCCGACGCCACCGGCCTGATCCTCGGCACCACCAGCCCCGGGGGTCTTCGTCCACGCGACGGAGGCCCCCGAGCGTCCGAGAGTTTCTGCAATCAGCGGTTTCCGACCACCTCCGCAGTTGCCTCCTCTAGAAGGAATTTGCATGCAAGAATTGTTAACCTCACGTTTGCGCGCCCGTGTCGGTAGTGGATTAGCTGCCCTTGGTGTCGTGCTGGCAATGGTTGTCTCACCGACCCCAGCCCATGCCGACGCCGCGGGCAGGGGTGGTGACTACGTACCGATCGACACCGTCGCCCTGCTCGACACCCGCACGGGTGTCGGCAGCACCACCGGCACCCGAGGCGCCGGATCGGTCACCTCATTCACTGCCCTGGGGATCGGCGGCGTTCCGGCCACGGGTGTCAGCGCGCTGATGGTGGACGTGACGGCGATCAGCCCGACCGCGAACACGTTCCTGTCTGTCTACCCGGACCAGACGACCCGGACGACCTCGGAGCTGAATGCCGCCGCTGGCGAGGTGATCACCAACTCGTCGGTGGTCAAGCCGGGCGCGAACGGCAAGATTGCGGTTTACAACCTGACCGGCAGTCTGCACATCAAAGTGGACGTGGCGGGCTACTACACCACCGCCACGGGCAGCGTCGGCTCTGGCTTCGTGCCGGTGAACCACACGCGCGTGGTCGACAGCCGAGTAGGGCTGGGGATCGCCACCGGCACCCTACCCACCAGCGGGACCCGCACTGCCAACCTTTCCGGTGGCGGGCTGGTGCCCAGCACCGCGAAGGCGGTCCTGCTCGACGTGGTCGTGACAGGTTCGACCGGCAACGGTTGGGTGACGGTCGGGTCGAGCGCGACCGCGAAGGTCGGCATCGACTACGTCAAGGCCACCACGTCCATGGTGATGGCGGTCAAGCTCAACTCCGATGGCAGCCGTAACGTGCAACTGGAGGCTCGCGGGCCCGCCGTGCACGTCGCCATCACGGTCCAGGGGTACTGGACCAGCAGCCCGACCACCGGCGCGGGTCTGCGTCCGATCCCGGCGACGAGGCTGTACGACAGCCGCTTGCCCACCGGCGCCCAAGCGGTGCCCGCGGGCGGCTCCGTCGACGTCGCGGTGGGCGGCACCAACGGCCTGCCGACTCGGGGCATCGCCGCCGCCGTCCTCAACGTGCACGTGGTCGGTCCAGCGGCCGCCGGGTATCTCACCGTCACGCCGCTTGACGGCACTCCGAACCCCACCTCGACTGCCGACTTCCCCGCAGGGAGCAACATCACCCGATCGAGCCTCGTGGTGACCAAGCTGGGCACCGAGGGGAAAGTTCGGATCAAGAACGTCAGCGGCGGTACTGCGCACATCCTGGTCGACCTGCAGGGCTGGTTCGCCGACCCGCTTCCGTTCCTGCCGGTGCAATCCTTCTCTCGGTCGGTGGCGAGGCAGGGAGAGCCGAGCGACGGCAGCGCGCTCGGGACCATCGTTTACGCGCACACTGACAACACCGGGCAGGTGCGGGTCGTCCACCAGGCGAACCCCGACGACTTCGCCAGCGTCCAGCACATCCCCCAGTTCGGCGCGGAGGCGTTCACCGGACAGCCCGCACTCAACGTGCTGGGCGCCAGCAAGCAGATGCAGATCAGCGCCCTGCACACCACGGGTACGGTCTGGGCCGGTGCCCAGACGGTGGCAAACGCCGCGACCTGGGGCACCACCGGGAACTACGGCGGAACCATGGCAGCCCCGCCGGTCGCGGTCACTCTCGCCAACGGCAGCAGCGTGATCTTCGCGGTGGACGCCGACGGTCGCCTCTGGCACTACCGTCAGACCGGGGCGACCGCATCGTGGAAGAGCCTGGGTGACGTCGACCTCGCCGGTGGCCTTACCACTGTCGCGCTGGGCAACGGGGTTCAGTTGGTCGCCACCACCAGCACCGGCACCATCAAGACCGCGGTCTACTCGACCGATGGCGCCCTCACCGGGTGGACGGATCTGGGCGGAAATGTGACCGGCGTGCCGGCTGCCTTCCTCATCCAGGGTCCGCGCACCGCCGTGGTGGCGCGTGCGGCCGACGGTTCGCTGGTCATGAAGAAGCAGGAGCTGGGTGGGGCCTGGCCGGTCACCTGGCAGACGGTGGGCACGTTCACCGCTGCCGGTTCCCCGGCCGCGATCCTCGACCCGGCGTTGGGCCGGATCGTTGTCGTCGCCCGCGGGTCCGACAACGAGATGTACCGGGTGTACGAGACTGAGCAGGGCTCGGGCACCTGGGGTGACTGGTTGCGCCTGTACGAGAACCCTGGCGACCCGACCGCCGCTACCGCCGCCACCGATCCCACGATCGCGCCGATCCAGAACAGCGGCGGGACCGGCTTCGTGGTGGTTTACCGCAACCGGAACAACACCACCATTGCGCTGGACCGGCGGTTCGCCGCTCCCGGCGGGATGGCGGCAGCGAAGGTGAGCCCGTCGGCGGTCAGCTTCACCGCGCACCTCATCCCGACGCCACCGGCCTGATCCTCGGCACCACCAGCCCCGGGGGTCTTCGTCAACGTGACGGAGGCCCCCGGGTCGCTGTTCATCGGTGCGTCACCAGCCTTCCTAGACTGGGGCGATGAGCGTTGGCACCGACGGTCGGGGGATGGCCGAGCTGGCGGCCCTGCTGGCCGACGGCACCCGCGCCGGAATGTGCCTGGCGCTTCTCGACGGGCGGGCGTGGACCGCCGGTGAGCTGGCCCGGCGCGCCGGTGTCGCGCCGTCGACGGCCAGCGACCACCTCACCCGACTCGTCCGCGGTGGCCTGCTCGTCGAGGAACGGCAGGGCCGTCACCGCTACCTGCGGCTGGCCGGGCCGTCCGTTGCCCAGCTCATCGAGGACCTGGCCGGGCACGCCCCGGCCACATCCACCCCGACCGGGTCGTTGCGCGCGACGACCGCCACCGCCTCCCTGGCGTACGCCAGGACCTGCTACGACCACCTCGCCGGGCGGCTGGGCGTGCTGATGTACGACGCGCTGCTGGCCGAGCGGCGGCTCGACCGGGCCAGCGGGCTGGCGCTCACACCCGACGGGTGGGCCTGGGCGGCCGGGTTGGGCGTACCCGTTGACGTGCTGCGCGCCGCCCGTCGCCCGGTGGTCCGCGACTGCCTGGACTGGACCGAACGCCGCCCGCACCTGGCCGGAGCGCTCGGCGCGGCGCTCTGCCGCCGCTTCACTGACCTGGGCTGGATCAGCCAGGGCACCGGCCGTGCCGTCCGTCTCACTCCCACCGGCCGACCTGGCCTGGCCGCGGCGCTGGCCATCTCCGAACACGCCCTCGACCCGCCGGCAGCCCCGCCGCCCACGAGCGGCCGCGCCTGACGGGCGACCGCAGGTGACCGCGCCGGGATCGTTCGGTGCGGGGCGAACGGTTTGCGCCCTACGGTCGGGCGGTGACTGACAACTGGCCACACATTGCGCCCGCCCCGGGAACACCGGCGTGTGGGCCGCCCTCGTTCGAACCGGAACGCGGTTGGTGGGTGACCCGGCACGCTGACGTGCGGGCGGCACTGACCGACCCGGCGTTCCAGGTGCCGGCCGTCGATCCCGGTCCGCCCGGCACCCTCGCCTGGCTGCGCGCCACTGTCAGCCGGTTCAGTCCACCACGACGGCACGCCGACCGTCGGGCGGTCGCAGTGAGCGCGCTGGCCGCGCTGGCCCCGGACGATCTGCGCCACGACGCGGCGCGGCTGACCCGGGCCGTTCTCGACCGCGTCGGCGATCGCGTCGACGTGATGCGGGAGTTGGCCCGGCCGGTGCCGCTGCGGGCGTTGGCCGATCGCCTCGGTTTCGCTGATCCGGCAGCCGCCGGGACGGCGGTCGCTGTCGCCGCGGCGGCGTACCACCCGGGGGTGGACCCGGCGTTGACAGCGCCGGCCGACCGGGCGGTGGCGGCGCTGCTGGCGCTCGCGCCGCCGGGCCCGCCGGAGGTACTGGCGAACCTGATCGGGCTGCTGGTTCAGGCGTGCGACGCCACTGCCGGCCTGATCGGCGCCGCTGCCCACCACCTGCTGCCCCCGGCCACCCCGCGAACGGCGGCCACGGCACGGACCGCCGACCTGCTGGCCGAGGTGCTGCGCCTCGACCCGCCGGTCCGGGCCACCCGACGGGTCACCGTCGACCGGCTACGGCTGGGCGGGCGGGATCTGCCGGCGGGCAGCCCGGTGCTGCTGCGCTTCGACGCGGCCAACCGTGACCCGCAGGCGTTCACCGAACCCGCGACGTTCCAGCCCGGTCGGCACGGCGCTGGGCTGTTGACCTTCGGGACGGGGGAGCGGGGTTGCCCCGGCGACCGGCACGCCCTGGCCTTGGCCAGCGGGGTGCTCGACGTGCTGCGGGAGCGCTGCCGGCGCGGCCCGACCCCGGTGCGCCACGAGCCGCACCCGACCCTGCGGGTGCCGACAACTCTGGAGGTGAGCGTCCGATGATCGACCGTCGTGCCGCGTTCCACGCCCTGCACCGCGCCGGGCGTCCCCTGCTGTTGCCCAACGCGTGGGACCACGCCTCGGTGGCGGCGCTCGCCGCGCGTGGACATCCGGCCATCGGCACCACCAGCCTCGGGGTCGCCGCGACCGCCGGCCTTCCCGACGGCGCGGCGGCCACCGCAACGGAGACCCTCGCCCTGGCCCGCCGGCTGGCCCGGCTGCCGGTGCTGCTCACAGTGGACGTGGAGGCCGGGTTCAGCGACGACCCGGCGGAGGTCGCCGAGTACGTGGCGGAGTTGGCCGGACTCGGCGTGGTCGGGATCAACCTGGAGGACGGGCGCGCCGACGGCACCCTCGCCGACACCGAGGTCACCGCTGCCAAGGTCGCGGCCGTGAAGGCGGCTGTGCCGGAGCTGTTCGTCAACGCCCGCACCGACACCTGGTGGCTCGGGGTGGACGACCCGCTGCGGCGCACCCTCGCTCGCGCTCGTGCCTACCGGGTGGCCGGAGCCGACGGGATCTTCGTGCCCGGGACTGTCGACCTGGTCACCCTGCGCATCCTCACCGAGGGGATCGACGCTCCGGTGAACGCGCTGTACCAGCCGGGCGGCCCAGGACTGGCCGAGTTGGGCGGCACCGGGGTGGCCCGGGTCAGCACCGGCTCGCTGCTGTTCCGGGCCGCGCTGGCCGCCGTAGTCGCCGCCGCCGACGGGGTGCGCGACGGCGGGCTCACCGCACCGGCGGGACTGCCGTCGTACGCCGAGGTGCAGGCCCTGGTGCCGGCGGACGGCGACTGACGGACGGTCACACCCCGGGCGGGTGCGTCGTCGACGCTCCGTTCGGGGGGAGATAGGAGGAATGTTCGGTCCGTTCCGGTCCCGATGATTACGGTGTGTTTCAGGGCGAACCACCCAGTGCCGTGACCGGAGAGAGGGACCCGTCATGCGAGTGCCCAGCCGTAGCCCGGGACAGCAGCCCGGTTCGCCTCCGTCGCCCACCGCTCCGGCCCGCCGTCGACCCTCCGGCGCTACCCCCCGCCGCGTTCCCGCCCCTGCCCCCGACCTGCCCGCCTACCGGGCCGCCGTCGCCGAACTGCTGGTCGAGGTCGGCGCCCTGGCCGACGCGGCGAGCACCCGGGCCCGGCAGGTGCTCATCGACGAGCGGCTGCGGGAGCCGTCGCTCGCCGCCGTCCTCGACGCCACCCCGCAGGGGCTGATCGGCGCGCGCGAGACGCTGCTGCTGGAGATGGCCCGCTACCAACCGAACGACCGCACCTCGGCGGGTGACCTCAAGGCACTGGTCCGGATCTACCTGCTTTCCCGCATCGACGTGCTGTGGTGGCAGGACGCGCCGACCTTCGTCACCGACGACCAGGTCAACGGCAGCGCCGAGCTGGTCGACCTGGAGTGGCTGCGCCGCCGCGACCTGCTGCGCTTCCGCTACCAGGAGCAGCCCGCCACCATGCTGGGCCGGGCCGCCCGCGGGCTGCGTCGCCGGCTGCGACCCGACGCCACCCCGCGCACCGCGGGGTTGCTGTTCCGCCGCGCCCGACGCGAGGTGGTGGCGCTGCTCAACGACATCGGCCGGGAGTTCACCGCCGTCGCGCCCCCGGCCACCCCGCCGCTCTGGGTGACCAGCCTGGTCCGCAGCGCCGAGCACCAGTACCGGCTGCGCCGCCTGGGCTACGCGGCGATGCTGCCCAGCGGGCACTGCCTCGGCTACTCGGCCGACGTCGAGCTGGCCTGGTTCGAGCGTTTCGGCGCCCGGGACGCCCTCGCGGAGCTGCTGCTGAGCCGGCAGGAGGCCGGTGAGCTGAACGTGATCAACGAGGGGCAGGCCTGGCACCTGTGTCTCGCGCCCACCGCCCGGCGTCGCCTACGCCGGGCGTACGAGGCCGAGATGGGGGCCTGAGCCGGTGTGCGGCATCGCGTTGAGCATCGGCCCCGAGGCCGACCCGGCTACCTTCCGGCGAATGCTCGCCGCCCTGGCCCCACGCGGTGAGGTCACCGAGACCCGCTCCGAGAGCGGGCTGCTCGCCGGCACCCGCCGGCTGCGGGTCGTCGACCGGGACCGGGCGGTGCAACCGTGGACGTCGACCGACGAGCGTTGGCTGCTCTGCTTCAACGGCGAGATCTTCAACTACCGGGAGTTGCGGGCGCAGCTGACCCGCCTGGGTCAGGCCTTCCGCACCGAGAGCGACACCGAGGTGCTGCTCGCGGCGTTTCAGCAGTGGGGCGAGGCGGCGGTGACCCGGCTGCGCGGTGAGTACGCCTTCGTGGTCGTCGAACGGGCCACCGGCCGGGCATATCTGGCCCGCGACCCGCTCGGCGTCAAGCCGCTGTACTGGTCCCGTCGACCCGGCTGCCTGCACCTCGCCTCCGAGGTCAAGGCGCTCGTCGGGCACGGTGCCCCGATCGCCGAGGTGCCGCCCGGGCACCACGGGTGGGCGGAGGCGGACGGGCACGTGCGACTGAGCCCGTACGTCGACCTGCTCACCATCGGCGATGGCCTGCCGGTCGTCGACGACCCGGACGAGGCCGCGCTGCTGGTCCGCGCTGCGCTCAGCGACGCGATCCGGATGCGGGTGGAGACCGACCTGACCGTCGGGGTGGTGCTCTCCGGAGGGCTGGACAGCTCGTTGACCCTGCGGCAGGTGCGCGACATCCACCCGGACTGCGTAGCGGTGACCGTCGGCGTGGCAGACAGCCCCGACGTGGCGTACGCGCGTCGGCTCGCCGCCGACCTCGACGTGCCGCACGTGGTGGTCGAGCTGCGACCGCGTGACATCCGGCTCGCCGACGTCCGCGAGGCCATCCGGATCTCCGAGCTGACCGAGTACGGCGACATCATCAACGCGGTCGTCTCGGTGCCGATCTTCCGGCGGCTCCGCGACCTGGGCATCAAGGTGGTGCTGACCGGCGACGGCTCCGACGAGCTGTTCGGCGGGTACCCGATGTACCACCAGGTCGCCCCGGCGGCGGCCCGCCGACTGTTCCTGCACCGGATCCGCAACCTGTGCCGCACCGAGTTGCAGCGGGTCGACCGGGCCGCCATGGCGCACGGCGTGGAGGCCCGGGTGCCGTTCCTCGACCTCAGCGTGGTGGAGCTGGCGATGCGGTTGCCGGTGGATCTGAAGCTACGCCACGGGCAGGAGAAGTGGACCGTCCGGCGGGCGTTCGCCGACGTGCTGCCCGACTACATCCTCCGCCGTCCGAAGAACCCGATGTCGTACTCGACGGGGTTGCACGAGCGGGTCCGGCTCTACAAGCCGCTCTTCGCCCGGCTGCACCGCTCGTTCGGCTACGACCTCCAGGAGCCGGTCCGTCGAGACTTCGACACCGTGCTCAGCCGCTGCGGCAACGACCTGGACCGGGCCATCGCCGACGGGCTGAGCCGACCCGACTACACGGTCCTGGAGCACGCCCGCGACCTGGTCGGCGCGGCCAAGTGGAACGCCGCGCCGATGGTCCGCCGGCTGGTCGGCCCGCGCCCGGCCCGGCACTGACGGTTTGTGTCGCCCTCAAGGAGTCGGGTCTCACCCTGGACCAGGAGGGCGCGACCGTCGAAGAGGCTGTCGACGTGGCGGTGGTGGACCTGCCGTCGCGTCGGACGCACGAAGGACGCGACGGCAGTCGGGATCCGGACAGGCTCTGCCCATGGCAGGACACTTTCCGCACCTGAATATCGCCTGAACTGGGAAAACTGGTAGGAGTGGATAGAGGTCCGTCACTCAACACGTGAACGCCGTTCCGTGCGTGACGGTCCGATTTCCGCCAGTCGCCCTGCGGCCGGGGGTAGCAGGCGCGTGGCCGCCACGCACGATCAGTCGGTCGCCTGTCTTCCTCTCCCCGTCCGCTGTGGTCCTCATCCTCGGGAGAGGGAGAAAACATCCATGTCCCCAGTGATCCGTGCCCGTCCACGGGCCGTCACGGCATGCGCCGCCATCCTGGCGCTGTTCGTCAGCCTGCTAGTCGCCCCCACCACGGCCTCGGCCCGCGCCTCCAGTCGTGCCCCCACACCCGCGTCGGCACCGGTGGCAGCGCCGGCCGTCGCCATGGAGCGGATCGCCGAGGCGGCCGCCCCGGCGCAGCCACCGGCGGCCCCGCCCGCCCCTACCGCCTCCTGGCGCGCCGGCACGGCGACGGTGAACTGGAAGGCGCCCGCTGACCGCGGCTCGGCCCTCACCGGCTACGTGGTCACGCCGTACCGCGATGGCAAGAAGGCGAAGGCGGTGACCTTCGACGCGTCGAAGACCAGCCAGAAGATCGAGGGTCTGACCGCCAAGGGCACCTATACCTTCACCGTCGCGGCGAAGAACGCGGAGGGCACCGGCCCGGCCAGCAAGCGCTCCAAGGCCGCCAAGATCATGGCGTTGCCGGGCGCGCCCACCGTCATCGCGGTCACCGCCGACACCGCCACCGCCCTGCTGAGCTGGACCCCCGGCCCCAACGGCGGCTCACCGATCACCAACTACATCGTCACACCCTGGGTCGGCGGAATCCGTCAGCCCGCGCAGACGTTCGGGCCGTCCACCAACAACACCGTGACCGGGCTGGTTCCCACCACCACCTACCGGTTCACGGTGGCCGCCCGCACCGCCGAGGGCACCGGTCCCGACTCCGCCCTGTCGGACCCGGTGACCGCGAACCTGTCGCCCACGCTGCTGTTCGATCACCCGGACCAGGCGACCGTCGGGATCGCGTACGTCGCCACCCTGAACGTCACCCACGGGGTCCCACCGTATGTCTGGAGCGTCGACTCGGGCACTCTGCCGCCCGGTCTCCTGCTCAACCCGGTCACCAACGGTATCTCGGGCGTCCCGACCACCGCAGGGGTCTATCCCGTGGTGATCCGCGTGAACGACTCGAACGGCCAGACCGGCACCCGCCTGATCAGTTTGGTGGTCAACAAGGCGCCCGTCCTGAGCTTCCCGCCGCCACCGCTGGGCGAGGTCGGCGCTCCCTACGCGGAGCAGCTCAACGTGATCGGCGGCACCGCGCCGTTCACCTGGTCGCTGGCCACCGGCGCACTGCCGCCCGGGTTGACCCTCGACTCGGCCAGCGGTCTGCTGTCCGGCCGGCCGACCCAGGTGGGTGCCTACCCGGCGACGGTCCGGGTGACCGACGCCAACGGCCAAACTGCCACCCGGGCGATCCGCATCCTGGTCCAGGCGGCCAGCGTGGCCATCCTGACCGCGTCGACGAACGTCACCACCTTCGGCACCCCGGTGCACTTCGAGGTCATCGTCGGCCCCGGCGTCGCCGAGGGGAGCGTCACCCTCATCGACGAGCTGCCCAACGGGGTGGAGACCCCGCTCGGTACCTTCCCCGTGGTGCTCAACACGGCTTCCTTCGATCTATACGTGCCGGCGTTCGGGCACAATCGATTCCGGGCGCAGTACGACGGGACCGCTCCGCTGGGTGAAGCGGTGTCCAACGAGGTCATTATCGAGGTCTCGGCGGCGCCCCGACAGGTGGTCATCGACCAGTTCGCACAGTCCGGCATCAGCGGCCTCAGCGACCAGTTCGTCTCGGTGGTCAACAGCACCTCGATCAACCTGCCGATTGCCGGTTTCAGGGTCGAGGCGCCGGGCGGCTTGTCCATTACCATCCCGGGCTCGGCGCGGCCGTTGGCGCCCCGACGGGGCTATCTGATCGCGGCAGCCAACTATTCGCTGAACAACATCCAACCCGACCTCATCGTCCCCAGCCTCGGCCAGGGCGGGCTGCGGCTGGTCGCGCCGGACGCGGCGAGCACGGTCACCGACCGGGCGGGCTCGACGCCGGGCTTCTCCGAGGGCCCGCCACTGCCGGCCTTCAACGCACCGCCGTTCGTTCCCCACTCCTGGAACCGGCTCCGGGTCGCCAGCAACCTCCAGGACACCGCCAACAACGTGGCCGACTTCCGGCTGGTCGCCACCGTGCTCGGGCCGATCAACGGGGTCCCGTCCACGCTTGGCAGCCCGTCGCCACAGAACACGCTCGGCACCTACCAGCAGAACGCCTCCCTCCAGTCGACGTTGTTCGACCCGAACGTGGCCGTGTCGGCTGCTCCCAACCGGGTCCGCACGCCGAACAGCCTGGTGATCCGGCGGACGCTGACCAACCGGTCCAACGCCGCCATCACTCAGGCCCGGATTCGGATCACCTCACTGAGCGCGGAGAACGGGGCGCCGTACCCCGGTGCTCCGTCGCCGGTGGTGCACTCCAACCTCCGGCTGGTCAACCCGGTCAACCCGACCACGCCGATCATCATCAGTGACGGTCGGACGCTCCTGTCCCGGAATCTGTCCATGGATTCACCGGCGACCGCCCCGCCAGGTGGTGGGCTGGGCACGACGCTGACGATTCCGTTCGACCTGGGTGGTCTGGCGCCGGGTGCGTCGATCCACATCGCGTTGAGCTTCGCGGTCGACACACCCGGATCGTGGTGGGTGGCGTACGACGTGGACGCGATCGGCGGGGGAACGGTCCCGAGAGTGGCTCCCTCGGCGAAGGGTGCCAAGGCGACGAAGCAGCGGGCGGCGGACGCCAAGCGGCTGGCGGAGTCGCGCAGGTTGAGCGTCGACAGCGGCACTCTGCGCTGACGCTCGTCGTTTTAGGGTGCGGGTGGCGCGTCATCACGAGCGCCACCCGCACCGTGCCGCTGTCCATGATCGTTGAGCAGTCGATGAGCGGGGAGACCATGTCGACACCCGGACGAGGCGTCTACGGGCTGAGGGTGCACGGCCTGGACAAGGTGTCCGAGCTGTTGCCGGCCGAGGATGCCGCGCTCGGGTGGCCCACCGTGCGGATCCGCCAACTCGACGCGCCGCCACCGCCGCCGGTGCCGCTCGACGACCGACGGGGCACCCGGGTCCTCGCTGACGGGCGGACCCTCGCCCTCGACCGGCTGGGGGGCACCGCCACCTTTTATGGCCCTGCGCTCACCCCGGACGTGTTGGCCCACCCGTACCTCGCGCCGGTGGCGACGACCGTCAACCGGTGGGCCGGGCGGGAAACGTTCCACAGCGGAGCGTTCGTGCTCGCCGGGCGGGCCTGGGCGCTGCTTGGCCCGCGTACCGCGGGCAAGAGCAGCCTGCTCGCCGCCCTGGCCGCCCGGGGCGTGCCGATCCTGACCGACGACATCCTGGTCGTCGACGGCGCCGAAGCGTTCGCCGGACCCCGTTGCGTCGACCTGCGGCAGCCCGTGCCGGGCGCGGCGCTGCCCACCTGGCCGGTCCGGGCCGGCGACCGGCTGCGCGTCGGGCTGCCCCCGATCCAGCCCCGCGTTCCACTGGGCGGCTGGCTTTTCCTGCGCTGGGGTGGAGCGGTCACCCTGACCCGACTGTCCGGGACCACCCTGCTGGCCCGGCTTGCCGGGCAACGGTCCTTCGGTCAGTTGCGCTCCGATCCAGCCGCGCTGCTGTCGATCGCTGCCCTGCCGGCGTGGGACCTGACCCGCCCGCGCGACTGGGCCGCTCTCGATGACACCCATCGGCTGCTCGCCGACACCATTCTCGCTGGCCAGACCGTGGGGGCGCCCCGGTGACCGGGCTGCCGCAGGCGATCCGCTGCCTGAACCTCGACGCGGCCGCCGTGACCGTGAGCGCGGCGCTGGCCGAGCGGGGCGTTGAAGCCATCCTGCTCAAGGGCTCCGGCCTGGCCCACCGGCTGGGCCAGGAGCGGCACCGGGTCTACACCGACGTCGACCTACTCGTCGCCCCCGCGACGTTCGATCGGGCCCAGCGGGCGCTCGCCGATCTGGGCTGCCGCAGCGCATTCCCGGAGGGACGCCCCGACCGCCGGTCGCAGTGGTACGAGCAACCCTGGCGGCTGCCCGGCGCTCTGCCGCTCACCGTCGATCTGCACCGGGGGTTTCACGGAGTGGCCGACGCCGAGGCGCTGTGGACCGTACTGGCCGGCTCGGCAGAGCGCATCGCGTTGGCCGGCGGCACCGTCGTCGTACCGGACGAGGCGGGCGCCGCACTGCTGGTGGCGCTGCACGCCGCCGCGCCGGGGCGGTCCGACCGGCCACGTACTGATCTGTTGCGGGCCTTGGACGTCTTTCCCGCCGACGTCTGGCGGGCCGCGGCCACCCTGGCCGCAGGGACCGGCGCCGTCCCGTCGTTCGCGCTCGGCCTGAGCCTGGCGCCGGCCGGCGCGGCGCTGGGTGTGGCACTGGGCCTGCCCGGGGTCAGCCCGGCGGCGCTGTGGCTGCGGGCCCACCGAGCATCACCCGAGGCTGTGGTGATGGCCCAGCTCGCCGAGTTGCCCACCCTGCGCGGTCGGATGCGCCACCTCGGTCCGCGACTGTTTCCGACGTCGGCGTCGATGCGGCACGGCAGCCGGGTGGCCCGCCACGGCCCGATCGGGCTGCTGGTGGCGTACCTGGCCCGGCTGGCCCGCAAGGCAGGGCGGCTCCCGGCCGCGGTGGCCGAGCTGCGCGACGCGGAGCGCCTTCGGCAGCGGGGGAGCGACGGTGGCTGACGCCGGGGCAGCCACGGCGGCCGGCCGGACAGGATCGGCGCTGCGCGCTCTGGTGCGCCTGGTCCGGCGAGGCGGGCTGCCGGCGGTGCGGACCGCACTGTGGACGGGCCTCGCGGTGCGCTCGGTTCGTCGCCAGCTCACCCGGCGCGATCTGGCGTCCGTTCGGCTGCCGGCCGCACCGCCGGGCGCGGGGGCCCACCGCCAGGTCGTGCTGGGCGTGCTGCGCCGCACTGACGCCAACTGCCTGCAACGGTCGCTCGTGCTGCAACGCTGGTACGCCGGTCAGCGGATCCGCCGCGCCGTGGTGATCGGAGTGACACCGCCCAGCACCGGCTTCCACGCCCACGCCTGGCTGGACGGCGAGACCGACGCCGAGCGGGAGGAGATGACGGAGATCCTGCGCCGTCCGACGCCCGAGCACTGGCTGGCGGGGCCCGGTCAGGCGCGCTGAAGCAGCAGCCCGTGCCCGCGCAGGTCATCCAGGAAGGCGGCCACGTCGGCATCGGCCCGTTCCCGGTCCACAGCTGTGGCATCAACCAGCATGGTGACCAGCTCGGTGCTGGTGGCACCGGCCACCAGCCGCTGCCAGAGCAGCGCGCCGGAGGACGCCAAACCGAAGTAGACGGAGTTTCCGGTGTCCAGCACCACCACCTCGTCGCCGGCCACCCGCCAGGCGACCCGATCCAGGTCGACCCGGTGCACGATCTCCTGCTGCGTCACGACCTGACCTCCACGTCGATGTCGGGACCCGCCGGATGGACCGGCCGGGTCAGTGAACCGGTCAGCCGGGTGGGGTTGGCCGGCTCGGTGGCGCCGCCCGGGTTCGCGGCCAGCCAGAGCTGTTGCACCAGGCTGGCGGTACCCCCGGGGATCGGCCAGCGGGACCACAGGGCGCGCAGCGTGTCCGGGTCCACCAGATCGGTGTCGGCGCCGGTGCCGTCCCAGGAGCGCACGAACTCCCGCGTCGGCTCCCGGAGGAACACCTCACGGAACCGGGCCTTCCGGCGCGGCGCGATGACCACGGCCGGCAGGAGATCCCGGACGATCTCCGCGAGCAGCTCATCCCGGCTGACACCGCGGCGATCGCCGGCGTGCAGCGCCAGTGCGGCCAAGAATCGCTCGTCGAGTAGCGGTTGAATCGCCGTGGCCTGATGATCGGCGGCCAGGGCGGCCAGCGCCGAGCAGGTCATCAGCAGATCTCGGCGCCGGGTGTGCCAGTAGATCCGCTGCCGCAGCCGGCGCGGCTCGGCGCGCTCCTCCGCGCGGGACGCCCGGTGCACGCTCCGGGCCACCTCCGGACGCAGCCAGCCGAACACCTCGGTCGGCCGCCGCCTGGTACGCGCCGCGTGCCGTAGCCACCCCAGGCGGGCACGGAGCGAGGCTGCCGGTGGGCGGCGCCACCCGGCCAGGACCTGGTCGCCGCCCCCGCCGGTGAGCAGCGAGCCGCCGGTGGCCAGTTCGGCGAGAGGTAGGTGCAGGTGCAGGTTGACCGGATGGACCACCCCGTACCGGCGCAACAGCCGGCGGGCCACCGGCCCGACCAGATCCAGCTCGTCTTCGGCCCGGAGGATCTGCCACGACTCGCCGACCCGCAACGCTCGGATCACCCGCTCCTGCCAGTCCGACTCGTCGGCCCGGGGCGCCCCGGTGAACCGCCAGGTGACCGGCACCGGGTCCGGCAGCCCTTCCCGGCGAGCGGCCCGGACGGCCACCGCCAGGACCAGCGACGAGTCCAACCCGCCGGAGAAGCTGACAACGCACGGCGGCCGGGACAGGCCGGCGAGCATCGCGGCGTCGAGCGCGCCGAGTGGGTCGGGCAGACCGCTCGGCAGGGGCCGGCGCGGTGCTGGCGCGTCGACGCCCAGCACCGTTCCGGTGCAGATGTCGAAAGGGGTCGGGCGGAGCACGGTCACCTCAATCCCGCTTCAGGGTGCCGCGGCGGGCGGCGATCCGTAGCGCCCGACCGAACGCCCAACTCGCCGCCGGCAGCAACAGCACGGTGGTCGCGAGCAGCGCGCCGGCCGTCGCGGCCCACTCGCCGCCGGCCAGCGCGGAGCGCAGCCCGTCCAGGGCGATCCGGCTGGGCAGCACGACGGTCAGCGCGGGCAGTGGGCCGGGTAGCTCGGAGACCGGAAAGTACGTGCCGGACACGAAGGCGAGCCCGACGACGAAGAGTCGAGCGGCACCGTCGCCGTGCCCGACCGCGATGGTGAACGCGGCCAGGGCGATGCCGACGCCCATCATGGCGGCGCTGCCGGCGACCAGCACCACCAGCACGCCCCACCAGTCGGCGTGCTCGGTGCGCAGGCCGAGCACGGTGCCGAGGATCGTCAGGTAGACGCCGGAGCGCAGCAGGACGAACAGGAACGGGTAGCCGGCGGTTCCGATGGCGAGCGCCCAGACCGGGACGGGTTGGGCGGCCAGCAGTTCCAGCGTCCCATTGCGCTGTTCCCGGATCACCCGACTGGTCAACTGTGTGCTGGCCGCCTGAAGGACGAGCAGGAAGGTGATGCCGACCGCCACGAAGTCGAAGTAGCTGGGCGAGCGGGCGAGGTCGGTGCCGACGGACGGGGTCAACACCCGCGAGATGAACAGGAAGACGACCAGGTTCACCACCCCGAACGCCAGGTCCAGCAGGAGCGGTAGCCGGAACTGCCGAGGGTCGCCGAGGTCGCGGCGAATCAGGGAGAGGACCATGCCGAGCGCGCTGGCCCGGCCCGCCCTGCCGGCCCGACGGTCGGTGGCGCGGCTGGCAATCGCGGCCGGGGCCGTCGGCGTCATGGCGCCACCGCGAGTGTCACGGCGGAATCGCACCGGCGCCGGTCGTCGGCGTCGTGTGACGCGATCACGCAGGTCATCTCGGGTCGTCGGCCCAGCGCCTCCCACAGCAGTAGCCGTGCCCGGTCGTCAAGTGACCGGCCCGGCTCGTCGAGCAGCAGCAGGGCGGGCCCGGCCACGAGGGATCGCGCGATGCTCACTCGTGCCCGCATCCCCGCCGAGCAGCGTTCCATCGGCAGGGTGGCGTAGCCGGTCAGGTCGAGCTCCTGCTCCATGGTGGCGACGGCCGGGCCGACGGCTCGGCGCGGCAGCCGGAGCCGGGCGATGAGAGCCAGGTTCTCCCGTGCCGACAGCTTCTCGTACAGGCCCTGCTCCGGGGCGAGGCAGACGCCGGTCAGGCGGCGAGCGGGCAGCGAGCCGACCGGGTGGCCGCCGACGGTGGCCTGCCCGGCGCTGAGAGTCAGCGTGCCGGACAGGCACCGCAGCAGAGTGGTCTTGCCGGATCCGTTGCTGCCGCCCAGAAAGAGCCGGGCACCCACCGGGACGTCGAGGTCGAGGTCGGCGAAAATCACCCGACGGCCGAATCGACGCTGGGCCCGACGGATCGCCAGCATCGGCGGTGATCCCACTGGCAAGGCCGGTCAGAGTGAGCCGTCGCCCCCGCCGCCCAGGCCGTCGTCGGGGCCCACCGTGCCGCCCTTGGTCAGTTCGGCGAGCGTGCCCAGGCGTTGGATCGTCGGCGGCCGATAGTCCGGGACGGTCGTCTCTGCGGTGTCCAGCTCGCGATGCGAAGTCATTGGTTCTCCCCTGCTCATATCGGTGTCTTGGCCAGCATAAGCGGTCATCTACCCCAGCTTGGCCATAACACGACGTGGAGGGTTCAAACTCGCAGAAGTCCGAAATTCCTTCGACCGGTGTGTGGCTCGGCGGCGTATGGCCGGCTCCTGGAGCACGTGCTGCTCAGCTCACCAGTAGCAGCGCGCCGACCGCGGCGAGCGTGGCGGTGACCGCGAGCAGGGTGCTGGTCAGCACGAACCGGGTCAGCGGCACCGCCACCCCGGCCGCCCGGCAGCGCTCGAACCACAGCAAAGTGGCCAGTGACGCCCAGGGAGCGGCCAGCGGGCCGACGTTGGTGCCGATCAGCAGGGCCAGCAGGCGGGTGTGGTCACCGGTCGGCAGCACCGACTCGCCGGCCAGGTAGGCGGGCAGGTTGTTCACCGCGTTGGCGAGCAGCGCTCCGGTGCCACCGGCGCGCAGGGCGCCCAGCGCGCCACCGTCGGCGCCGACCAGGGCACCGACCAGGTCGTCCAGCCCGTGCCGGCCGAGGGTCTGCACCACCAGGAACAGGCCGGTGACGAAGAACAGCAGGCGCACCGGGACCAGCCCCGGGCGCAGCGTGGCGGGGGAGCGGACCAGAAAGCCGACCAGTACCAGCGCGAGCCCGACGGTGGAGGCGATCTCGATCTCCACGCCGGCGAGGATGCCGGCGACGAAGATCAGGCAACCGGCGAGCGCCGTACGGTGCAGCACCGGGTCGGCCGGCACGTGCCGGGTCGGCGGGACGAAACGCCCACCGAGGGGCCGCTCCCTCCGCCACCACCCGAACCAGAGCAGGGCCATGGTGACCGCCACGGCGGCTAATTGCGGCAACGCCATCCGAGCCGCGTACGCCAGGGGTGCCAGCCCGACCCGGTCGGCGGCGAGCAGGTTGGTCAGGTTGGACACCGGCAGCAGCAGGCTCGCGGTGTTCGCCAGCCAGACCGTGGTGACGGCGAGCGGGGCGGCGGGGATCCGCAGGTTCCGGGCCAGCGCGAGCAGCACGGGGGTGAGCAGCACAGCGGTGGTGTCGAGGTTGAGCACGAGGGTGGTGAGCGTGGCGAGGCCGCCGCAGAGCAGGAACAGCGCTGCCCAACTGCCCCGGGAGGCGATGGCCAGTCGGCTGGCCAGCACGTCGAAGACACCGGCCACGGCGGTCAGCTCGGCGAGCACGATCACGGTGCCGAGAAAGAGCAGCAGCGGCAGGATCCGGTGCAGGGTGGCGGTGGTCTCCGCGCGGGGGAGCAGCCCGCTCAGCGCGCAGGCCGCGCCGACCACGGCGAGGACGGCCGCCACCAGGTCCAGCGGGTGGGGTCGCCAGCGCGTGGTCGGTTCGGGCGGGGCGGCAACTGTCACGTCTGTTCACGTTGGCACAGGGCCTGGCCAGCCGTTTCGCAACCCCCGTCCTGGTGACGGGCCCCACGGTTTCGCCCGAGAACTCGTTGTCACACCCGATCCGGGCCCGTCACGTCCGGCAACGCCAGAGGGGGGAGCCGTCGCTCTTCGGCTACGCGCCACCGGTCGCCACCGGTCCGTACCGGGAGGTCGGCCCGATCTTCGCGCACGCCGTCGCCTGACCGGGTCCGGTCGACGCGGGCGGCTACCCACCCGCCTGGCCGGGGGCGAACCCAGGTGCTGCGGGCGTACGACCGGCAGGGTCGGATCCACGGTGGCCGGCTGCACGACGGCACGGACCCGGAGGCGGTGATCAGCGAGCTGTTCGCCGACGCGGCGGTGCACCAGCTGCACAGCCGCAACGTGGTGTACGGCTGCTTCATGTTCGCCGTGGAGCGGGCCGACAGGTGACGCCACCAGCCGCACCGGGCGGCGCAGGCGAGCAACCGTCGATCGGCCCCATCGCGTCCTATGGATATGCGCATGACCCTGCCGGCCGCCGCGACGGCCCTCCTGCTTGCCCTGACCTCCTGTGCCCCGTCAGAGCCGCCGGGGCCGCCGGAGCCGTCGCGCGTCGGCCCGCCGTCGGCCACCCCGGCCGCCTCCCGCCAGGACCCGGAGCAGGCCGAGCGGACCATGGCCAGCCTGCGCCGGGTGGACGACCTGCCGCTGTACGAGATGACCTACGTCGGGGCGTACGACCCGACGGTGGGCACCGACGCGCCGCCACCCAGCCCGTTCGGGTGCTCGCTGTTCGTCGCCGCGGGCGACCCCGACCGGCCGGTGTTCGCCCGCAACTTCGACTGGGACGCCAACCCGGCGCTGGTGCTGCGGACCGACCCGCCGGACGGGTACGCGTCCCTCTCGCTTGTCGACATCTCCTACCTCGGGGTCGGTGCGGACCCGGCCGGTGACCGTCGGCTGCTCAACGCGCCGCTGCTGCCCTTCGACGGGATGAACGAGCGGGGCCTCGCGGTGGGGCTGGCCGCCGACGACGCGGCCACGGCCCGCCCCGTGCCGGGCAAACCCACCGTCGGCTCGGTCCGGATCCTGCGGCTGGTGCTGGACCGGGCCGCCACCGTCGACGAGGCGATCGCCGTCTTCACCGGGCACAACCTCGACTTCGACGGCGGGCCGCCATTGCACTACCTGCTGGCCGACGCGACCGGAGCGTCAGCGGTGATCGAGTTCGTCGATGGTGAGCTGCGGGTGGAACGGGGCGCGGGCGGCTGGCAGGCACTGACGAACGTGCCGGTCGTCGGGGTGCCCGAGCAGCGGCGGCGTGCGGACCGCCGGTACGGGCAGATCGCCGCCGCGCTGACCGACGCCGGCGGGGTGCTGGACGTCGCCGCGGCGCACCGGCTGCTCGCCACCGTCCGTCAGGGGCACACCCGCTGGTCCGTCACGTACGGCCTGCGCAGCGGCGAGGTCCGGCTGGTCACCGCGACCGGTGCGGGCGAGCGGCGCTACCGACTGCCGATGAGCTGACGGGTCGGCTCTCCCGGACGTGGCCGGGCCCGGCCCCCGACGATCGGGGACCGGGCCCGGTGTGGTGCGCGGCGCCTACCAGCCCAGGTAGCTGGGCTGGGTCTGCACGTTGAGCTCCTGGTAGCGGGTCAGCTTGGCCGACCAGGTACGCCAGTCGTTCAGCTCCAGGACGTCCAGACCCTTCACCATGTCGTTCGAGTAGATGTGGCCGTTGTAGTAGTACGCGGACCAGGTGCCGCCGCCGACGAACGTGTCGGCCGAGAGCGGGCCGCGCTCCCAGAAGGCGATCTCCTTCGGGTTGGCCGAGTCGGTGAAGTCGAACACCGAGATGCCACCCTGGTACCACGCCTGGACCATGATGTCCTTGCCGAGCACCGGGATCAGCGAGCCGTTGTGCGCCACGCAGTTCTCGGTGTCGGCGTTCGCCCGGGGGATCTTGTAGTAGCTGCGGAAGGTCATCGTCCGGGCGTTGCCGCGGCCGGCGATGTCGTAGATGGCGTCCGCGCCGCGGTTCGGGCCGACGGTCTCGTTGCAGGTCGCCGCCCCGCCACCACCCAGCTCGTCGGTGAAGATCACCTTGGTGCCGGCGTTGTTGAAGGTGGCCGAGTGCCAGAACGCGAAGTTGACCTCGTCCCGGACCCGGTTGATGACCCGGGGGGCCTCGCGGTTCTTGATGTCGAGCAGGATGCCGTCACCCATGCAGGCGCCGGCGGCCAGGTCCTTCGAGGGGTAGGCGGTGATGTCGTGGCAACCGGTGGTCGCCGAGCCGGTCTGGCTGCCGGGGAAGCCGCCGTCCGGGAAGAGGTTCGGCGTCGCGACCACTGCCGCGTCGGTCGGCTTCTTCACCGGCACCTTGATGATGGAGATGGAGTCGTGCGGCGGCTGGCAGTCCGGGAATTCGGCCCGCGGGCTGTACGACGAGACGTACAGGTAGACGGCCTTGCGGTCCTTGCCCGGCACCAGGGTGTGGGTGTGGGAGCCGCACGCCGTCTCGACGGACTTGATGTAGCGCGGGTTGGCCTTGTCCTTGATGTCGAAGACCTTGATGCCCTCCCACGAGCCCTTCACGTCCGCTCCCTGCGTGGTGCTGTTGCAGGAGTCGTCGCTGCGGGACGAGTCGGTGGAGAGGAACAGCAGGTCACCGTGGACGGAGATGTCGTTCTGCGACCCCGGGCAGAGCACCCGGGCCTTGACCGTCGGGGCGCTGGGCCGCGAGATGTCGTAGATGACGAAGCCGTTGTAGTTGCCGGCGAACGCGTACTTGCCCTGGAAGGCGATGTCGCTGTTCGTCGCGTCCAGTGGAGCGACCTTGGGCACGTTGGCGATCTGGCGCAGGTTGGGGCTGCTCACGATCTGGTCGACGCCGGGGATCGTGTTGGTGAGCGCGGGGGCCGGGGCCGCCTGCGACACCGTCTGGGCGTTGCTCGCCGGGGCGACGAGGGCGCTGGCGACGAGGAGGCCGGTCGTGGCGAGCGCCACGACACGCAGTTGTCGTAACCGTGGCTTGTGGAATCTGATCATCGGCGGGGGCCCTTCGCAAGGGGGAGACGATGGTTGACACGTTACCGTCCGACGAAGAACGTCGATGTGAGCTGGATCACATGAAAGCGGGTTCTTCAATAGATAACATCGCGGTGACCTCGACTGCAGGGAGTGGCCCATGACCAACCGGCGCGCACGCATCCTGACGGTCGTCACACTGGCTCTCGCGTTGCCGCTGGTGGTGTTCATGGTGATCCGCCTCGACGGCGACACCGGTACGAGCGCGCCGCAGCCGGTCTCCGCGCCCGCCACCTCCGCCGCGTCGCCGACGGCCAGCCCCGTCCCCACCGACCTGACCGTCATCGCGCCCGGCCGTCCGGGCGAGACGGCGGCCACCCGCCCGGCGCACGAGGTCCGCGACGCCGGTCCCGCCCCGCACAACTCGCTGGACGTCTGGTTCGTCCGGATGATGATCCCGCACCACGCGCAGGCCCTGGCGATGGCGGAGCTCGCCCCCGACCGGGCCGCCGACCCCGACGTCCGCGCCATCGCCGAGCGCATCCGGGCCAGCCAGGGGCCGGAGATGGGCATGATGCGCGGCTGGCTGCAGACCCGTGGCCTCCCGGCGGAGGTGCAGGGGCACGACCACGGCACCATGCGCGGCATGCAGTCGCCGGAGGCGATGCGCCAACTCGCCGCGACCCGTGGCGCTGACTTCGACAGGCTCTTCGTCCGCATGATGACCGAGCACCACCAGGGCGCGATCGAGATGGCCACCAACCTGCTCACTGTCGGCTCCGACCTGACGCTCAACGAGTTCGCCAACTCCGTCGCCACCGAGCAGACCGTCGAGATCGACCGCATGCGCCAGGTCCTCGGCGGCTGACCCCGGGCGCGGGGCGCGGGGGCCGAGCGTCGCGACACGTACGCTGGGTGACCGTGAGACGCACAGTGTTCGGTCGCCCGCTGCGCGGCGTCGCCTTCGACGTTGCCGTCGCCGCGCTGGTGGTCCTCGTCTCCCTGGCCGCGGCGGTGAACCAGCCGGGCGGTTGGGCGGCCACGGCGGTCGGCATGGGGATGGCGGTGGCGTTGCTGTTCCGCCGCACCCGCCCGAGCGCGGTGACGGTGGCGGTCGCGGTTCTCGCCCTGGTCCAGGTGATCGCCCGCTGGGGTCCGCTCATCTACGACGTGGCCGTCCTGATCGCGCTCTACAGCGTGGTGAAGTACGGCCGGCGGCTGCGCGACGGCGTCCTGGCCGGCGCGGTCGCGGCCGTCGGCGTGCTGCTGGCCGCCGCACAGACCCCCAACGTCATCCAGTGGTGGGCGACCGCGCTGTGGTACGCGCTGGTCACCGGCGCGGTGTGGTTGGTCGCGCTGAACGTGCGGACCCGCCGGCTCTACGTGCTCAGCCTGGAGGAGCGGGCCACCACCCTGGAACGCGAGCGGGAGGCCGAGTCCCGGGCGGCGGTCGCCGAGGAGCGCACCCGGATCGCTCGTGAGCTGCACGACGTCGTCGCGCACAGCATGGCCGTGATGATCGTCCAGGCGGACGGGGCCCGGTTCATGCTCGACCGTGACCCCGCCCAGGCGCGCACCGCGGTGAAGGTGGTCGCGGACACCGGCCGGCAGGCGCTGGAGGAGATGCGCCGCCTGGTCGGCGTACTGCGCGACGCCGGCCCGGCCGACTCGGACGGGGCCGACGGTCTGGCGGTGGCGGCCGACCCCGAGCACCGACGCCTCGCGCTGGCCGAGCTGCCCGACCTGCTGGCCCGGTTCGACGACGCCGGTCTGCACGTCCGCAGCACCGTCACCGGTGCGCCACCGGCCCTGCCGCCGGGCCTGGAGCTGACCGTCTACCGGGTGGTGCAGGAGGCGCTGACCAACGCGCTCAAGCACGCCGGCGTCGGCGCCGGCGTCGAGGTCGTCCTGTCGTACACCGCCGAGGCCGTCGTGGTCCGGGTGGTCGACGACGGTCGCGGCCGCCCGCTGGTCAGCCCTGCGCCGTCCGGCGGTCACGGCCTGCTCGGCATGCGGGAGCGGGTGACGGTGTACGACGGCAGCCTCACCGCCGGCCCACGGCTGACCGGGGGCTGGCAGGTCGAGGTTCAGCTGCCGCTACCGTCAGAGCCGGCAACGGAGGTGATCGCGGCATGACGGTCCGGGTAGTGATCGTGGATGACCAGGCGCTGGTTCGCGCCGGGTTCCGGATGGTGCTGGAATCCCAGCCCGACCTGGAGGTCGTCGGGGAGGCGATCGACGGCGCGGACGCCCTGCGGGTGCTCGCCCGCACCGAGGCCGACGTGGTCGTGATGGACATTCGAATGCCCACAATGGACGGGGTGGAGGCGACCCGTCGACTCTGCGCCGAGCGGCCCGCGGGCGGGCCCCGGGTGCTGGTGCTGACCACCTTCGACACCGAGGCGGACGCGTTCGCGGCGCTCCAGGCCGGGGCGAGTGGATTCCTGCTCAAGAACGTCCCGCCGGAGGAACTGTTGGCGGCGATCCGGGTGGTGGCCCAGGGCGACTCGGTGGTGGCTCCGTCGATCACCCGGCGCCTGCTGGACCGGTTCGCCGGTCAGCTCGGCGCTGCCCCGAGCGCCGACCCTCGACTCGCGCAGCTCACCGAACGGGAACGGGAGGTGCTGCTGCTGGTCGCCCAGGGGCTGTCCAACGCGGAGATCGCCGCCCGGGTGCACGTGGCCGAGGCGACGGTGAAGACCCACGTCGGGCGGATCCTGGCGAAGCTCCAGCTGCGCGACCGGGTCCAGGCGGTGGTCCTGGCGTACGAGAGCGGGCTGGTCACGCCCGGCGGATGACACCGCGTACGACCTGGGTCGTAGCTGCCGGCGGGCGTACCGCGACCCGGGGCGCACGCAGGTCGAGCGCGCAGGTGGAGATCGGCAGACCGGTGCCGGCCATAGCGTCGGAGGGGTCCGATCCGCCACCTGCACCGGGAGCCCCGCATGATCCGCCTGACCCTGCGTTCGCTGCGCGCCGAGGCGCTGCGCATGCTGCTCTCGGCGCTCGCCGTCGTGCTCGGCGTCGCGTTCGTCGCCGGCACGATGATCTTCGTCGACGGGATGCGTTCCGGGGCGTACGAGCGGGCCGGCACCTTCGACCGCCACACCGACCTGGGCGTCTACTCGGCCGGCCGCGAGGTGTTGCCCCCGGCACTGGTCGACCGGGTGCGGGCGGTCGATGGGGTGGCCGCCGCCTCCGGTGAGCTGACAAACACCGCCGGGATCGTCGGCGCCGACGGTCGGCCGGTGCTCGGCTTCACCATGCTCGTCGCCATTCCCACCGAGGACGCGCTGCGCTCGTACGACGTGGTGGCCGGCCGGTTGCCTGACCGGGCCGGGGAGATGGTGCTCGACGCGCCGACGGCGGCCGAGCAGGGCTTCGGGCTCGGCGCGGCGGTCCGGATCGGCGCCACCGGCGGGGCGGCCCGCCCGTACACACTGGTCGGCACCGTCGACGTGGCCGGCACCGCCCGCGACGTCGGCGGTCCGTTCGTCGGCCTGGTCGGGCCGGACGCGTTGGCCCTCACCGGGGAACGGGGCTACGGCCGGATCATGGTGGCGGCCCGACCGGGCGTCGACGTCGCGGCGCTGACCGAGCAGGTGCGCGCCGTGTCCGGCGCCGATGCCACAGTGAAGAGTCGCCAGCAGATCCTCGACGAGGCCGTGGAGGACGCGGTCCGCAACGTGGACCAGTTCCGCATGCTGTTGTTGATCTTCGTGGGGGTCGCGATAGTGGTGGCCGGCTTCGTGATCGCCAACACCTTCGCGATCGTGCTGGCCCAGCGCACCCGGCGGACCGCGCTGCTGCGCCTGATCGGCGCCACCCGGGGGCAGGTCTTCCGGTCCACACTGCTGGAGTCGGCCGTGCTGGGGCTGGTCGCCTCCGCGCTCGGGGTGCTGCTCGGGGTGGCCCTCGCCGCCGGGTTGCGGCTGCTGCTGCCCCGACTGGACGTGCCGGTCACCGGTGGCCTGTCCGTTACCGGTTCGACAGTGCTCACCGGCCTGCTGCTGGGCACCGGGCTCACCGTGTGCGCCGCCCTGCTGCCGGCCTGGCGGGGGACGCGGATCGCCCCGGTGGCCGCGCTCACCGACGCCGCGGTGCAGCCCAGCCGGGGTGCTGGTCGGGTTCGGCTGAGCGTCGGCGCGGTGGTCCTCGCGGTCGGTGTGGCCGCGCTGGCCGGTGCCGCCAGCGCCGGTCAGCTGCTACTGGTGGCGGTCGGAGGGGTGCTCACCTTCTTCGGGATCGTGCTGTTCGGGCCGGTACTCGTCCCGGCGCTGGCCCGGGTGTTCGGCTGGCCGGTACGTCGCGTGCTCGGCACCATCGGAGAGCTGGCGGTCAACAACACGGTGCGCAACCCACGGCGGGTCGCCGCGACGGCCACCGCGCTGGTGATCGGTATCGGACTCGTTTCGGCGTTCATGGTCGGCGCGCGCAGCACCAAGGACGGCATCGAACGCAGCGTGGACGCCCAGATCGGAACTGACTTCGTGGTCAGCGGAATCGGTCAGGATCTGCCGGCAGCGCTCGTCGGTGAGCTCGCCTCCCGCCCCGAGCTGGGTGTGGTGCACGAGCAGCGCAGCACTATCGTCGACGACGTCGAGATCCGCGCGGCCCACCCGGCGCTGGTCGGCCGGACGCTGAGCGGGGTGCTGGCCGGCGACGCCGAGCGGGTCGGGCCGGGGCAGGTGCTGGTTCACAGCGAGTTGGCTCGGGCCCGCGGCTGGCAGGTCGGCTCCCCGGTGACCGTCGGGGGCAGGTCGTTCCGGGTGGCCGCAGTGGTCACCGACGACACCCCCGGCCGCGACGCGCCCACGGGTCACGTCATCGACTTGTCCGACCAGGACTTCGCCGCGCTCTTCCCCGCCCAGCGCGGCTACCTGGCCGAAATCGACCCCGCCGCCGGGGTGAGCCCCGAGCGCGCCAGCGACGCGATCACCACGGTGCTGGGCCGCTACCCGACGGTGAACCTGATGGACCAGGGCGCGTACAAGAAGATGCTCACCGGCACTGTGGACATGCTGCTCGCCTTCGTCACCGCGCTGCTCGGCCTGGCCGTGATGATCGCCCTGGTCGGCGTGGCGAACACCCTGAGCCTGTCGGTGGTCGAACGGACCAGGGAGAACGCCGTGCTGCGGGCGGTCGGGCTCACCCGAGGACGGATGCGGGCGGTGCTCGCCGTCGAGGCGGTGCTGATGGCGCTGGTCGGCGCGGTGCTCGGAGTCGGGCTCGGCACCGGAGTCAGCGCGTCCGCGATGGCCCTGCTGGACCGCCTCGGCGGTGACTTCCACGTCGTGCTGCCGCTCGGCCAGCTCGGTCTGATCCTCGGCGTCGCGGTGCTCGCCGCCCTGCTCGCCTCGGTGCTGCCGGCCCGCCGGGCGCTGTCCCGCCCGGTCGTCGAGGCGCTCGCCGACCAGTGACCCTGCCGGGTCACGTCCCTGCTGGCAGACGGACATCCGCCGGCCGGTCCCGCCATCTTCCCCGGCGGCGGGACCGGCCAGCGGTGCCGGGTCTAGAGGCGCTCGACCATCGGGCCGACGCACCGGTTGCGGGTGTCGAAGACGTAGCGGGCGTGCTTGACCACGAGGTCGTAGTCGAAGGTGTCGTGGTCGGTGACCACCACCACCGCGTCGGCCGCGCGCACCTCCCGCTCGGTGAGCCCGACCACTGTGACCCCGGCGGGGATCTGGTGCGCCTCGGCGTACGGCTCGACGGCGTGCACCTCGGCGCCGAGGGCCTGCAACCGGCGGGCCACGTCCACGGCGGGGGAGTCGCGCATGTCGCCGGTGTTCTTCTTGTACGCCAGACCGAGTAGCAGCAGTCGGGCGCCGCTGACGGCCCGGCCGTCCCGGTTCAGGCCTCCCATGATCCGCTGCGTGACGTGTTCGGGCATCTCGTGGTTGACGTCGTTGGCCAGCTCGATGAAGCGGAACTGCCGACCGAGACGTCGCTTGACCTGCCAGGACAGGTAGCACGGGTCGATCGGCAGGCAGTGCCCGCCGACGCCGGGGCCGGGCCGGAACGGCAGGAAGCCGAACGGTTTGGTCGAGGCGGCGTCGATCGCCTGCCAGACGTCGATGTCGAGGTGGTGCGAGAGCATGGTCAGCTCGTTGATCAGCGCGATGTTGACCTGGCGGAAAGTGTTCTCGATCAGCTTGGTCAGCTCGGCGACGCGGGTGGAGTCCACCGGTACGGTGCGTTCCACGAGGCGCTGGTAGAACTCGTCCACCCGGACCAGCGACGCCGGGTCCACACCGGAGACCACCTTCGGGGTGTTCTCCAGTCGCCAGGTCGGGTTGCCCGGGTCGATCCGCTCCGGGCTGTAGCCGAGGTGGAAGTCGCCGGGGCTGGTCAGCCCGCTGGCCGACTCCAACAGCGGGCGCAGCAGCTCCTCGGTGGTGCCCGGGTACGTGGTCGATTCCAGGATCACCGTGCAGCCCGGGCGCACGTACGGGCCGATACCGATGCCGGCCTGCTCGACGAAGCTCAGGTCCGGGGTCCCGTCGCGCAGCGGGGTCGGCACCGTGATGACGCAGATGTCGAACCCGTCAGCGTCGGTGTACTCAGTGCTGGGGTGGTAGCGGCCGCTGCCCAACGCTCGGCCGAGCCGGTCGGCCGGGATGTCCTCGACGAACGACTCGCCGGAGGCGAGACGCTTCACCCGGTCGGCGTCGACGTCCAGACCGACCACGTCGAGCCCCGCCTCGACGGCCCGCATGGCCAGCGGCAGTCCGACGTAACCCTGACCGATCACGACCAGCTTTTCAGCGCTCACCCAGGCTCCCGCAGCAGATGGTGTAAATGACCTGCTGAGAGCCTAGAGGCGTCTTCGGCGTCGTAAGTCCGTTTTGGGGATATCGGTGCTGGTGGGACTGCCGGGGGTCGGTGATAGCGGTCGGCTCAACCGCCCGCCGGGACCTCCGGATCGACCGGCGCGGTGGATGTGGGGGGTGGATCAGACGGCGGCGGGGCGGTCGTCGGCGGCGCACCCGTCGTGGGCGCCGCGCTGGTCGGCGGGGCCGTGGTGACGCCCACAGTTGGCGTCGGTGGGCCGACCGTCTGGCTGGGTTCCAGGCTCGGCGTGGCGGAGATCGAGGCCGACGGAGAGTTGCCGGGGGCGTTCGGCCGGTTCGGCCGGCCCGGCTCGACGCTGGTGATCTGCTCGTTCGCCGCCGGCAGGTCGACGGGGCCGCTCGGCGCCACCGTCGGCGAGGTGGTCGGCAGATTGACCGCCGGGTCATCGCTGGCGTTGCGCGTCGCGGCCAGTGCCGCGCCGAGCCCGACCAGCGCGACCAGCATGGCCGCCGCCGCGCCGACCAGCGGACCCCGCCGTCGCTGGCGCCTGTCTGCCACCGCGGCGCCGGCCGGCACGTCCGTGCGGGTGTATGGCCCAGCGTCACGCAGCGCGACCGGCCCGGCCATCGCCGTCGGCGGCTCGCCGCCGGTGACCGCCGTCCGAGCAGCCTCGGCCATCGCCGCTCCGCTGGTGAACCGCTCCAGCGGATCCTTGGCCAGGGCCCGCGACACCAGGGCGCGGACAGCCTCCGGAATGTCGTGCGGCAGCTCCGGCGGCTCGTCGTCCAGGTGCCGCACGGCGACCTGGAGGGGATTGTCGCCGGTGAACGGCGGACTGCCGGTGAGGCAGCAGTAGGTGACCGCGCCCAGCGCGTAGATGTCGGTGGCACCGCTGACCGGGCGACCGGCGGCCTGCTCGGGAGCCATGTAGAGGGCGGTGCCCGGCACCGCGTTGGTGCTGGTGATGCTGGTGATGTCGGTGGAGCGGGCCACGCCGAAGTCCACCAGGACGACAGTGCCGTCCTCCTGCACCAGCAGGTTGCTGGGCTTCACGTCGCGGTGCACGATGCCGCCGCGATGCGCCGCGTTGAGCGCTGCGGCCGCCTGGGCCACGATCGACATCGTCTCGGCCACGTCGAGCCGCCCGGCCGCCTCGATCCGCTTGGCCAACGGCTCGCCGGCGACGAACTCCATGACGAGGTAGTCCGCCCGCCCGCCGTCGGGGAGGTCGTCCGCGCCGCAGTCGAAGACCTGCACGATGCCGGGGTGCCGCAGCGCCGCCATGATCCGGGCTTCCGCGCGGAACCGGGCGATGAAGTCGGGATCGGAGACCAGCGCCGGCAGCAGAACCTTGACCGCGACCTGCCGGCCGAGGATCAGGTCGGAGGCACGCCAAACGTCGCCCATGCCGCCCGTGGCGACACGTTCGTCCAAGCGGTAGCGACCGCTGAGCACGACCTCCGATGACAACACCGCATTACCGTACCTAGAGCGGCGACGGGCGGCGCGCCGTGGCAGGGCCACCGGGCGGCCCGTAAAGACTGGCTGATCCGGCCTGACCTGTGTGGACGCTCAACCTCTGTGACGCTGCGGATTTGTAGTGTCACAAAAAGCGACTATTTCCGTCGTCCGGTCGTCGATGGTGGCAAGAAACCGCCTTCAGACGTGGTTGGCGTCTGCCGCGCACCGGCCGTTACGACGACGCGCCGCCGGGCCGAGTTGATAATTGTCACTCTTCCGTGACACGACGCCGACTTGTCGCGTCGTGAGCCCCCTCTTAGCGTTAGCCCGGCTCGTGCCCTTCCGGCTACCTCGGCGGGCAGCGCGCCGATCGACCACCCTGGCGTTGGCCCCGGACCCGCCGCCCCGACAATCGTGGTCGCGGGCACAATCAGAGCGGTGGAGGGCGGTGCGGTGCGGGTGCTGATCGGGCGGACGACTCATGCCGCGTGGCGTGCGCCAGCCCGGTTGGTCGGGCCGGCACGCCCCGAACGACGCGTGGGCCGCGCATGACCGCCGACCTGTCGAAGGTGGTGAGCGCCGCGCAGGCCGGAGACGAGGAGGCGTTCCGCTTCCTCTACCGCAGCCTCCAGCCCGGGCTGCTGCGGTACCTGACCGCGCTCGTCGGGGCCGACGCCGAGGACGTCGCCTCCGAGGCCTGGCTCCAGATCTCCCGTGACCTGCCCGGCTTCACCGGGGGCGAGTTCCGCGCCTGGGCGGTCACCATCGCCCGTAACCGGGCCATGGACCACCTGCGCCGGATGCGCCGCCGCCCCTCGCTCCCGGTCCCGGTGCAGGCGCTCGTCGAGCTCGCCAGCGACGCGGACACCGCCGAGCGAGCCAGCGAGACGATCGGTACCGAGACCGCCCTCGCGCTGATCGCCACCCTCCCGCCCCGGGAGGCCGAAGCCGTCCTGCTGCGGGCCGTGATCGGGCTGGACGCGGGATCCGCCGGCCGGGTGCTGGGCCGTCGGGCCGGTGCCGTGCGGACCGCCGCTCACCGCGGCCTGCGCCGGCTCGCGGTTCTGCTGGAGCGGCAGAGCCTGACCGAGTCGTCGGTCGGGGTCGAGGGGGTGCCACCGCCGCGTGCGGGGAACGGCCCCGCCCTGCGGGCATCGCACGTCGAACCGGCGGACGGCTGACGTGAGGGGACTCCCGATGAACCCGTTCCGGCGGGCCGACCATGCCGACACCGAGCGGCTGCTCGACTCGGCCCACGCCCGGGCGGACGCCACGCTGAATCAGGGTCACCCCACCTCGCCCACGGAAGCGGGCGCGTCCTCACCCGAGGTGCACCTGAGCGCTCCGAACGTGCCCGCGGTCGAGCCGGTGGCCGCGTTGCTCGCCGCAGCGTCCGCCCCCGCCCGCCCGGGCGAGTTGGGCGGGGAGGAGGCCGCGGTGGCCGCGTTCCGGGCCGCCCGCGCCAACCCGGCGGCGGCCGTGCCGCAGCGGCCACACCGTCGCCGGTTGACCACCGGCGCGGTGGCCTGGATCGGCGCGGTGGCAGCTACCGCCACCGCGGGGGCCGCCTTCGCCGCGGTCACCCGGGACCGAGCGCCGGACCCGGTCGCACCGGCACCGTTGCACCCGTCACCCTCGCCGCACCACGACGGCACACCCCGGTCGGCCGAGCCCGGTCGGTCGGTGGGCCCGGGCACCCCGTCGCCCGGCACCCCATCGCCCGGCGCGCCGTCGCCAGTCACCGCCACGCCGCCGGCCAGCCCCGCTGCCGTCGGCCAGGTGCACGGCCTGTGCCGCGCGTGGCAGGCCAAGAAGCCCGAGCAGCGGGAGAAGGCGCTACGCACGCCGGCCTTCCAGAAGCTGGTGACAGCCGCCGGTGGCCCCGCCGAGGTCGAGGCGTACTGCCAGCGGCTGGTGCCCGAGAAGAAGCCGTCCGAGCCGGCGAAGGTCACGCCCTCCGAGTCGGCGAAGGGCAAGCCGTCCAAATCGGCGAAGGCAGCGCCGTCACCCTCGCGACCGGGCCACCCCGCCGGCGGCTGACCGGTCGGCCTTGGAGCGGTTTGGTTCCGCCCTGCTCCGGAAATTCCTCTGTTAGACAGAAGTTGGTGGTGCCGTGCACGCGCCCCGACGGTGTCGGTGGGTGGGTTTACGGTGGCACAGTGTGCCGGACCCGGCGCACGGGAGAAGGGAGCCCGACCCTTGGTAACGTCATCCGACCTGGACCGCAGCGCCATCCTGCGCGAGTCCGCAGCCGCAGTTCGACACCTCGCCCGGATCTGCTTCAAGACCGGCCCACCCACCCACACCGGCGTCGAATTGGAATGGACCGTGCACGACGCCGCCGATCCCGCCCGCCCCGTCGACGCGACGCGGCTGCGGGCGGCGCTGGGGCGGCACAGCCCCGCCACGCTGGATGCCACCAGCCCAGCCGAGCCGCTGCGACACGGCGGCATGGTCACCCTGGAGCCGGGTGGCCAGTTGGAGATCTCCACCCCGCCCCGCCCCTCGGTCGCCGCGTTGATCCGCGCCACCGAAGCCGACATCGCCCAGGTCACCGACCTGCTGGCCGCCGCCGGGCTGATCCTCGGCCGCAGCGGCATCGACCCCCACCGACGGCCCCGCCCGGTGGTGGAAACCCCCCGCTACCGCGCGATGCGCGGAGCCTTCGACCGCCACGGCCCGGCCGGCCGCACGATGATGTACAGCACGGCCGGCCTGCAGATCTGCCTCGACGCCGGTGAGTCGGACCAGATCGCCGACCGCTGGGCCGCAGCCCACGCGGTCGGGCCCCCACTGCTCGCGGCGTTCGCCTCCGCCGCTCGACACGCCGGGCGGCGCACCGGTTGGGCCTCCGCCCGGATGGCCGCCTGGCTGGCCATCGACCCGGCTCGGACCCGCCCGGTCTGGTCGCCCACGCGGGCCGGAGACGATCCGACCGACGCCTGGGTCAGCTACGTGCTCGCCGCGCCGCTGCTCTGTCTGCGCCGGCACGGCGCCGACTGGGCCGCGCCGCCCGGGGTGACCTTCGCCGACTGGCTCGACGGGGCGCTGCCACAACAGCCCACCACCGATGACCTCGACTACCACGTCAGCACCCTCTTTCCGCCGGTGCGGCCGCGCGGCTACCTGGAGCTGCGCTACCTGGACGCCCAACCCGATCGCGACTGGCGGCTCCCACTGGCGGTGCTGACCGCCCTGTTCGGCGACCCGGGCACCGTGCGCGAGGCGTACACGATCGCCACGCCGGTGGCGCACCGCTGGTCGGCCGCCGCCCGGCACGGCCTGGCCGACCCGGCGCTGGCCGCCGCCGCGGCGGCCCTGCTCGACCTGGCCCTGACCACGCTGCCCCGACTGGAGCTGCCGGCCAGCACCCACGACGAGATCCAGCGAGGGGTACGCCAGCGGCTGGCCGCCGCAGAGAGGAGAGACCAGTGAGCGCGAGGAGTGAGCCGGGGTTGCGAGCCTCGCAGTCGCGAACGGAAGGCGGCTCGGTGAGCGCGAGGAGTGAGCCGGGGTTGCGAGCCTCGCAGTCGCGAACGGAAGGCGGCTCGGTGAGCGCGAGGAGTGAGCCGGGGTTGCGAGTTCCGCAGACGGGGCGGCTCGACGGGGAGCAGTTGCGCGACCGCATCGCTGTGGAGTTGGCGCGGGCCCGGTCCCGCTCCGCGTTGCTGACCGAGGTGGTCGACGACGCCGACCTGACGCGCCAGCACTCACCGCTGATGTCGCCGCTGGTCTGGGACCTTGCCCATGTCGGTAACCAGGAGGAGCTCTGGTTGGTCCGGGACGTCGGGGGCCGGGAGCCGGTCCGGTGTGACATCGACGAGTTGTACGACGCGTTCAAGCAGCCGCGCCGGGACCGCCCGGCGCTGCCGCTGTTGCCGCCTGCGGAGGCGCGCGCCTACCTGGCGACCGTTCGGGACAAGGTGTACGACCTGCTCGACGCGGTGGCCTTCACCGAGCGGCCGCTGGTCGCCGACGGGTTCGCCTTCGGCATGATCGTGCAGCACGAGCAGCAGCACGACGAGACCATGCTCGCCACCCATCAGCTGCGCTCGGGGCCGGCGGTGCTGCGCGCCCCGGCGCCGCCCGAGCCGTCGGTCCGGTTGGGCGCGGAGGTGCTGGTGCCGGCCGGCGAGTTCACCATGGGCACCGACACCGATCCGTGGGCGTTGGACAACGAACGTCCGGCGCACCGGGTCGACCTCCCGGCGTACGTCATCGACGCCGCCCCGGTGACGAACGGCCAGTACGCGGCCTTCATCGCCGACGGCGGTTACACCGATGAGCGCTGGTGGAGCCCGGCGGGCTGGGAGCATCGGGTTCGGGAGCAGCTCAGCGCGCCGATGCACTGGCGTCCGGACGGCGACGGTTGGTCGTACCGGCGCTTCGGTCAGTGGGCGCGGGTGCGTGCCGACGAGCCGGTGGTGCACGTGTGCTGGTACGAGGCGCAGGCGTACGCGGCGTGGGCCGGCAAGCGGCTGCCGACCGAGGCGGAGTGGGAGAAGGCGGCCCGGTGGGATCCGACGACCGGGCGGTCGCGTCGGTACCCGTGGGGGGACGACGACCCGACCGAGGCGCACGCCAACCTCGACCAGCGCCATCTGCGGCCGGCGCCGGTGGGCGCGTACCCGGCCGGTGCCTCGCCGTTGGGTGTGCACCAGCTCATCGGTGACGTCTGGGAGTGGACCTCGACAACGTTCGGCGGGCATCCGGGGTTCGCCGCGTTCCCCTATCGCGAATACTCGGAGGTCTTCTTCGGCGGCGACCACCGGGTGCTGCGCGGTGGCTCGTTCGGCACCGACCGCTCTGCCTGCCGGGGCACCTTCCGTAACTGGGACTACCCGATCCGCCGGCAGATCTTCAGCGGTTTCCGCTGCGCGCGGGACGCGCGACCGGGCGAGTCGTACCGGTGAGTCGCCGCACGACCGGCGGCCCGGCGGCGGGCCGGGGGCGCTGATGTGTCGCCACCTGGCCTACCTGGGGCCGCCGGTCACCCTGGCCGAGCTGTTGTTCGACCCTCCGCACTCGCTGGTGCGGCAGTCCTGGGCGCCCCGCGACATGCGCGGCGGCGGCACGATCAACGCCGACGGGTTCGGTGTCGGTTGGTACCCGGGCGAGGGTGAGCCGGTGCGGTACCGGCGGGCGCAGCCGATCTGGAGTGATCCGACCATCGCCGAACTGGCGGCGGTGACCCGCAGCGCGGCGGTGGTGGCGGCGGTGCGTTCGGCCACTGTCGGGATGGCGGTGCTCGACGGCGCGGCGGCGCCCTTCGCCGAGGGGCGGTGGCTGTTCAGCCACAACGGTCTGGTCCGCGGCTGGCCGGACGCCGTGGTGCCGCTCGCCGCCGGTCTTCCGGTGCGTGACCTGCTCACCCTGGACGCCACCACCGACTCGGCGCTGCTCTGGGCGCTGGTGCGGCATCGGTTGCGTGCTGGCGTCGATCCGGTCGAGGCGGTCGGGCGGACGGTGACCGACGTCGCCGCCGCCGCCCCCGGGTCGCGGCTCAACCTGCTGCTGTCCGACGGGCACCGGGTGGTGGCCAGCGTGGCGGGGCACGCGTTGTCGGTCCGCGAGACGCCGGGTTCGGTGCTGCTCGCCTCCGAGCCACACGACGACGATCCCGGGTGGCGGTCGGTGCCGGAGGGGCACCTCGTCGTCGCCACCGCGGGCGAGGTGCTGGTACGTCCACTGCCGACCCCGGTGAGCCGCGCCGGGCAGGCACGCAACGGTTGATTGAACAGAGGAGCGAACCGATGACCGCGGAACCCCTGGAGATCTACCTCGAAGAGGGTGACCTGGAGCGTGGCCTGCGCGACGACGTCCGGGCGGGGCTGAGCGCCGGGCGGAAGTGGCTGCCGCCGAAGTGGTTCTACGACGCTCGGGGCAGCGAACTCTTCGAGGAGATCACCCGACTGCCCGAGTACTACCCGACCCGGGCCGAGCGGGCCGTGCTGGCCGCACGCGCTCCCGACATCGCGGCGCTGACCGGGGCCAAGACGCTGATCGAGTTGGGCTCCGGTTCGTCGGAGAAGACCCGGCTGCTGTTGGACGCCTTCACCCGCCGGGGTGGGCTGGGCACGTTCGTGCCGCTCGACGTGTCGGTCAGTGCGCTGCGCGGTTCCACCGCCCAGATCGCGGCCGACTATCCCCGTCTGCGGGTGCGGGGCATCGTGGGGGACTTCACCCGGCAACTGGACCGGCTGCCCACCGGCGGCCGGCGGTTGGTGGTGTTCCTCGGGGGCACCATCGGCAACCTGTTGCCCGCTGAGCGGGCCGAGTTCCTGACGGCGATGCGCGCCGCGCTGGAGGTCGGCGACTGGTTGTTGCTCGGTACGGACCTGGTGAAGGACCCGTCGGTGATCGTGCCGGCCTACGACGACGCCGCCGGGGTCACCGCCGAGTTCAACCGCAACGTGCTGCACGTGATCAATCGGGAGTTGGGCGCCGATTTCGACCCGGCGGCGTTCGCGCACGTCGCCGTGTGGGATCCCGACCACGAGTGGATCGAGATGCGGTTGCGGGCGACCCGGCCGATGAGCGTGCGGGTGCTGGGTCTGACTGTCGATTTCGCGGCGGGGGAGGAACTGCGTACCGAGGTCTCGGCGAAGTTCCGCCGGGAGGGGATCGCCGCGGAGTTGGCCACTGCCGGCTTCGCCACCGCGGAGTTCTGGACCGATCCGGACACGCTCTTCGGCGTCACGCTGGCGCGGGCGCGGTGAGCCTGTTCACCCGGCTCGACCGGGCCGGGCGGTGATCCGATAGGCTGATCACGCGAAGGGGAGTAGCCCCCAATGTCGTGGTCGACATACTGGTGCGTTCCGCATCCGGCCACGCGGCCCCGGTTTTCTCGGGGCGGGCGAGACCTTCGACTCAGGCTGTTGCAGCCGGGTCGAGGGCGCCCCTGTACCTCCTCCCGGCGTGAACGGGAAGGACGTCATGGAGGGATTTTTCGCCGCGCTGGTCGTCAGCTTCGGCGTCATCTTCGTCGCCGAGCTGGGGGACAAGTCCCAGCTGATGGCGCTGACCTTCGCCACGCGGTTCAAACCGATCCCGGTGCTGATCGGCATCACGGTCGCCACAGCTGTGGTGCACCTGGCGTCGGTCGCCATCGGCGTGGGTCTCGGGGCTGTGCTGCCGACTGAGTGGATCTCCCTGGTTGCCGGCGTGGCGTTCCTCGGGTTCGGTGCGTGGACGCTACGCGGGGACAAGCTCACCGAGGAGGAGAAGCGCAAGGCGGAGAAGACCAGCAAGACCGCGATCGTGGCGGTGTCGGTGGCGTTCTTCCTCGCCGAGCTGGGCGACAAGACGATGCTCGCCACGATCACGCTCGCCACCAAGTACGGCTGGTTCGGCACCTGGCTCGGCTCCACCATCGGCATGGTGGCCGCGGACGCGCTGGCCATCCTGGTCGGCCGGATGCTCGGTCGGCGGCTGCCGGAGAAGACCATCAAGTACGGCGCCGCGATCCTCTTCGCCATCTCCGGTCTCTGGCTGATCCTGGAAGCGGTGAACGAGCTGACCTGAGCGCCGACTAGCTGCCCGGAGGGCGGGTAACGGCCCGGGGTGGAGCCGGCCGAGTTGTTGCGCCAGGGCGACCAGGTGCTGGTTGCCGTGGTGGAGGTGGCCGGCGCGCTGGTGATCTTCGTTGGCGCGGTGTGGGCGGCGGTGCGGTTCGTGGTCGATGGGCTGCGACACCGCAGCGCCGCCCGCTTCACGTCGATCCGGCTCTCGCTGGGCCGCTTTCTGACTCTCGGCCTGGAGTTCCAGCTGGCGGCCGACGTGCTGCGCACTGCGGTGTCCCCGTCGTTCACGCAGATCGGCCAACTGGCGGCCATCGCGACGATCCGAACGGCGTTGAACTACTTCCTGGGCCGCGAGATCCGTCAGGAGCAGGGTCAGGTGGCCGAGGGGGAGCGCCGACCGTGATGGGTGCCCTGGTCACGGCGGTGACCGCCCTGGCGCTGGTCGCCGGGGTGTTCACCACGCTCACCACCGGGGCGCTGCGCAGCGGTGTCCGGGTGCTGCTGGACCTGCTCACCGCGGCCGGCCTGCTCCGGCTCGCTGGCGAGCCGGGTTGGAACGGCCTGGCGGGCGCTGTGGCGATCATCGCCCTGCGTCAGCTGCTCGGGGCGGCGCTCAGCCGCCCACCACCATGGTCCGGCCGACAATCCCTGGCGCGCTGCGCCGAGGACGATCACCACCTACCGTTGGCCTCGACAGGTGAAACGGGAAAAGCGGGAGGATGACCACATGAGCCGGCATGACGAACCGAACGAGTACGGCTTTGCCGGCGATGGCACCGCCCCGGAGCCGCCGCCCGGCGGGAAGCCTGATGAGCAGGATCGCGTCGAGGCGGTGGCGGTGCCGGGCGACGACCTCACCGGGCCGGCGGCCGAGGCGCTGGTCGAGGAGACCGAGGACCTGCCGCCCGCCGACCGTCGGCACTGAGCGCGAGCCCGCGCGGTCGGTGCGGCGGCGCCGCAAGACGGCGAACCCGCGCGCGCCGCGCGGCCCCTCGGCGCTTCGCGTTCGCCCGGGTCGCGCCGGCGCGTTCAGCGGGCGTCGGGGTGTTGGTAGACGTCGGGTACGCCGTCCCCGTCGGCGTCGAGCCGTTCCCGCTCCGCCACCCTCCGGTACGCCGCGTTGCGGCGGCTGAGCACTGTGGCGGCCAGCCCGGCGGAGATCACCGAGCCGAGCAGCACGGCTGCCTTGACCCGGTCGTCGGCGGTGCTGCCCGCGCCGAACGCCAGGTCGCCGATGAGCAGTGAGACGGTGAAGCCGACGCCGGCCAGCAGGGCGATCCCGAGCAGGTCGGCCCAGGTGATGTCCTCGTCCAGTTCGGCGCGGGTGAACCGGGCTAGCAGGTACGTCGAGCCGAAGATGCCGATGCTCTTGCCGAAGACCAGGGCGGCGACGATGGCGATCACCATCGGGTCGCTCAGCAGGGCGCCCAGGTCGGTGCCGCGTAGGGTGACCCCGGCGGCGAAGAGCGCGAAGATCGGCACCGCGAAGCCGGCTGACACCGGCCGCCAGCGGTGCTCCAGGCGGGCGGCGAGCCCGCCCTCGCCCGCCTGCGTGTTGGCGGTGGCTGGCTGGTCGCCGCCGACCGGTCGGCGGGCGAGCACCGGGACCGTGAAGCCGAGTAGGACACCGGCGACCGTGGCGTGCACGCCCGAGGCGTGCATCAGTGTCCAGGCGGCGATCGCGAGGGGGATGAGCGCCCACCACCAGGTGCGCCCCCGCTGGACCAGCAGCGCGAAGAGCGCGATCGGCGCCAACGCGGCCAGCAGCGGTACGGGTTGGAAGTCGGCGGTGTAGAAGATCGCGATGATGGTGATCGCGAACAGGTCGTCGACCACCGCGAGGGTGAGCAGGAATGCGCGTAGGCCCTGGGGCAGATGTGAGCTGACCACCGCGAGCACGGCGAGCGCGAATGCGATGTCGGTGGCGGTCGGGATGGCCCACCCGCGCAGGCCCTCCCCGCCCCCGCCCAGTACCACCGCCACGTAGATCAGCGCCGGCAGCAGCATCCCGCCGAGCGCGGCCGCCATCGGCAGCGCGGCCCGGCGGGGGTCGCGGAGGTCACCGGCGACGAACTCCCGTTTGAGCTCCAGGCCCACCACGAAGAAGAAGATTGCCAGCAGGCCGTCGGCCGCCCAGGCGGCCAGGTTCAGGTCGAGGTGCCAGGGCGCGCCGGGCCAGGGCACCACGTCGCCGAGCCGGGTGTACGAGTCGGACCACGGGGAGTTGGCCCAGATCAGCGCGATCAGAGCGCCGGCCAGCAGCAGCGCGCCACCGACGGTTTCGGTACGCAGCACGTCGGCCAGGTGCCGGGCCTGCGGCCAGGACGATCGGGAGAACAGTCGGATCTTTGGCGGACGCGGGCCGGTTGGTGGGGTGGGGGAGGTCAACTTCGGGCTCACCTACAGGAGTCGGGACGGCGGGAATCCACTCGCCGACCAGACTTCCCGGCACACCCTGTCGACCCTATCCGGCGGCGCGGTCGCCGGCGACCGCTGGGCCGATCGGACGCCGTCCGATCGGCCTTCGACTTTTTTTCCCCGTTGTCGCCGCTGCCGAATGGGCGTTTGTCGGGTTGGTCATGCGGGCGCACATCTCGCCGTCGGAAAAGGCGTAACTCCGGACATAAGCCGCATGAACCGCTTTAATGGTTTCACGAGTTTAGAGACGACCTTGGGGGTTTTCGTGAAGTTCTTTGGCGTAACCGGACCGGCACGGAGGCGCTCCTGATGGACCTGCTCCGCCAATTGCGCCACGTGCGTCGGCACTGGTGGATCCCGCTGATGACGGTCATGGTGGCGCTCGGCGTCTCGGCGTTCGTGACCGTACGGGCCCAACCCCGCTACGTCGCCTCGGTGACCTTCTTCGTCACCGCCCCCAACTCGGGCATCAGCGACGCCTACCAGGGCGGACTCTTCCTTCAGCAGCGTGTCAAGTCGTACGCCGACCTGCTCAGCAGCGACCGGCTGGCGCAGAGCGTGGTGACCGATTCCCAGTTGGGCCTCACCGCGGACGAGGTGCAGCGCATGGTGAGCACCTCCACCGAGACGGGCACTGTTCTGCTGCGGGCGTCGATCAACGACACCGACCAGACCCGCGCGCTGCGCGTCGCGGAGATCCTCGCCGCGAAGTTCGTCGAACTCGTGCAGAAGGTCGAGGCAGCGCCCGAGGGCAAGACGCCCATCAAGATTGAAGTGGTCAGTGGCCCACGGGTGACCGCCAGCCCCGTCTCGCCTCTGCCGGTTCGCAACCTCACCCTCGGTGGCCTGGTCGGCCTGCTTCTCGGCGTCGGCCTGGCGATCCTGCGCGGCATCGCCGACGTGCGGCTACGCGACGCCGCCGGCCTGCAACGCGCCACCGGAAGCCCACTGCTCGGTGAGATTCCGTTCGAGGCCAGCGCCCGCACCGCACCGCTGATCGTGGGCGACGCCGCGACCTCGGCGCGCGCCGAGGCGGTTCGCAAGCTGCGGACGAACCTGCGCTTCGTGGACGTCCACGAGCCGGCCCGGGTCATCGCCGTGACCAGCGCCCTGCAGGGGGAGGGCAAGACCACGCTCTCCTGCAACCTGGCCATCGCGTTGGCCGAGGCAGGGTGGCGGGTGCTGCTCGTTGACGCGGACCTACGCCGCCCGAAAGTCGACGACTACCTGGGCCTGGACGCTGGTGTCGGCCTCACCGACGTGCTGGTCGGCGACGTGAAGGTGGGTGACGTCGTGCAGCGCTGGGGCGACAAGTCGCTGCTGGTGCTGCCCAGCGGCTCGGCCCCGCCGAACCCGAGCGAGCTGCTCGGCTCCAAGGCCATGTCGGACCTGCTGCTGGCGCTGCGTGAGTCGGCGGACATCGTGATCATCGACACGGCACCCCTGCTCGCGGTGACCGACGGCGTGGTGGTGGCCGTGCAGGCCGACGGTGCGCTGCTGGTGACGCAGCAGGGCCGTACCTCGCGGACCCAGGTCGCCGCGGCGGCCCGTGCACTGCACTCGGTCTCGGTCCGGCTGCTCGGCTGCGTGCTGAACATGGCCAAGGTGGCGAAGGCCGAGGCGTACCAGTACGAGGCCTACCGGGTGGTCGCCTCGACGTCCACGGCGTCGGTGCCGGCCGACCGGGCCGCGTCCGGCCGGCACAGCGCGACCACCGACGGCGTCAACGGAGTCGCCGACCACACCCAGGAACTCACCCGGCTGCCCCGATGAGAGCGGCGAGGGGTCGCAGCGACCGTTCGATCTCCTCGGCGCAGCGTCGGAAGTCGGCAGCGGTCCCGCCGATCGGGTCGCGGAGGTCGTCCGCGTCCGGGCCGGCGGGTTGCAGCCGTCCCCGGGCTTGGGCAGCGGCTGCGATCGCCGCCCGCAACGAGTCGTCGGCCGAGTCGGCGGGCGGCTCGGCCGCCGCGGCCAGCCGGCCGAACTGGCGCAGTGTGAACGTCCGGTGCAGCGCTCCCGGCGCCAACGAGGTGCAGACCGAGCGTTGGCGTCGGGTCGCGGTCAGCACGAGCGTCGCGTCGGCCAGGTACTCGGCTCGCAACACCCGGGTCCGGAACTCCGCCGGGTCCGTGCCGCTCTCGGTCGCGACCTCCATGGCGTACGGATGCATGGCCAGCCCGTCGACCGCGTCGGTGCCGGCGCTGGCCACCTCGACGGGTCGGTCGGCCAGCAGCCGGCGGGCCAGGTACTCGGCCATCGGCGACCGGCACAGGTTGGCGTGGCAGACGAACAACACGCGATCAGCCATCGGTGCCCCTCTCATCGGTGCGGACACGGGCGCTCGCACCGTGAGAGTGGTGCGTCGACGCCGGTGGCCGCGCGGGGAGGGGTTGTCGGCATCGTACGCGGGCCGCACGCCGGCCGGTCGTGGTGCCGCGCCGGCCTTCGGCGATCTCTGCCGGACGGGAGCGTACCGGTGAAGATCGGCATCCTGTCGTACCACTTTCCGCCCGAGCCGGCGTTCATCCCCGGGAGCCTCGCCGAGGAGTTGGCCGCACGTGGGCACGAGGTTCGGGTGCTCACCGGTTTCCCGGACTATCCCGGCGGTCACGTCTATCCCGGCTGGCGGCAGCGCTGGCACCACGAGACGCACAGCGAACGGCTGAGCGTCCGACGGGTACCCCGGTACCCGGGGGGCGCCGCCTCCGTCGGCGGCCGGATGGCCAGCTATCTCTCCTTCGCCGGCAGTGCGACGCTGGCCGCGCGCCGGTTCCTCGGTGGCGTGGACGCGCTCTACGTCTTCCAACTGCCGGCGACGACCTTCGCCGCCGCCGGCGTGCTCCGGTTGCTCGGGCAGGTGCCGGCGGTGCTGCACGTACAGGACGTCTGGACCCGGGACGGCGCAGAGGAGGCGGGCGAGGGGCGTTGGGCGGCGCGGATGGGCAGCGCGATGACCCGGATCTACCGGACCGCGGCGCGGATCGCGGTCGCCGCGCCGTCGATGCGGGACCTGGTGGTGGCCGCCGGCGCGGACCCGGCCCGGGTTCGGTTGGTGCTGAACTGGACCGACGAGCGGATCTTCTACCCGGCGACGCCGGGCGCGGCGGCCCGTCAGTTGGTTCGCCGGGACGGCCGGTGCGTGGTGATGCACGCCGGGACCATCGGGGCGCGGCAGGGGCTGGAGACCGCGGTCCGGGCGGCCGCGGCACTGGACCGGACGATGGACCTGGTCCTGGTCGGTTCGGGCGCGGCCGAGCGGCAGGTGCGGGGGCTTGCCGCCGAGCTGGGCGCGGAGAACGTCCGCTTCCTGGAGCGACGCTCGCCGATCGACATGCCCGAGCTGTACGCCGCTGCCGACTACCAACTGGTCATGTTGCGCGATCTTCCGGAGCTGCGCGGCACCGTGCCCGGCAAGCTCCAGGCCGCACTCTCCTGTGCCGCGCCGGTGATCGCGTCGGCCGGCGGGGACACGGCCGAGCTGGTCGAACGGGCTCGGGCTGGGCTGTCCTGCCCGCCGGAGGACTGGGCGGCGTTGGCCGACCGGTTCTGGTTGGCCGCCACCATTCCTCCACCGAGCCGCACGGAGATGGGTCGCCGGGGTCGGGCCGCGTACCTGCGGGAGATGTCATTGCCCTTCGGCGTTGACCAGATCGAGCGGCTGCTGCACGAGGCAGCCGGGCGAATTGCGAAGTCCTCCCACAATCGCGAGGGAATCTCGCCTAAAAAGTCGTAAATGCAAGAACAGTACGAAGTTTCCTGGCGTGTGCTAAAAACGTCAGGGAAATTGACCTTCTGTCCGGTTCAGCGAACGGGAGTGCGGAGTGACGGAGAGCGAACGACCGATCCGGCGGAGAAGCCGGTCCCGGCGTCGTCGGCGAGCCCGACTGCGACGGGCCCTGCTCAGCGCCTTGGTGGTCGGCTCGCTCCTGCTGGCTGCCGGTGGGTGGGTCGGCTTCCGTGGGTGGCAGGCGCGCGCTCACCTGCTCAACGCCGCTGGCCTGGCCCGGGAGTTGAGCGCCCAGGTGGTCGGTGGCGACACTGACCGTGCACTGCGGACTCTCGCCGCCCTTCAGGAGCAGTCGCGCGCGGCCCGAGCCGCGACGGCGGACCCGGGCTGGCAACTCGGCCGGCACACGCCGATGGCCGGCGACGACCTCGACGCCGTCCAGCAGATCGCTGTCGCCATCGACGAGCTGGCCCGGCAGGCATTCCCGACTCTGCTCCGGACGGATCTGACCAGCCTGGTGCCGGCCGGTGGTCGACTGGACCTTGCCCGGCTCACCGCCGTCTCCGGCGAGCTGTCCCGGGCGGACGTGTCGGTGCGACGGACGCGCCAGAATCTTGCGGCGGTGCCCGCCGACCGCCTGGTCAGCCAGGTCCGACAGGCGCTGACCGACCTGCGTGGCGAAATCGACCGACTGGCCAGCCTCACCACGGCCGCCGACCAGGCTGCCCGCCTGCTGCCGCCGCTGCTCGGCGCGAACGGCCCGCGGCGGTACCTGCTGGTCTCGCAGAACCTCGCCGAGTTGCGCGCCACCGGCGGCATGTTCGGCGCCTACGCGATGATGGAGGCGAAGGACGGCGCGGTGAAGATGGGCGAGCAGGGCAGCAGCGCCTCGCTCGGCCAGTTCACACCGGCGTTGAAGGTGCCCGCCGAGACCCGGGCGCTCTGGACCGACCTGCCCGGCATCTACCCCGCCGACGTCAACCTGTCCCCGCACTTCCCGACCGCCGCCGCGCTCTACCGCGAGATGTTCCGCCGCAAGACCGGCACCACTGTCGACGGCGTGCTCGCCGTCGACCCGGTGGTGCTGTCGTACCTGCTCAAGGCGACCGGTCCGGTCCTGGTGCCCGGCGGGGTGCCGCTCGCCAGCGAGAAGGTCGTGCAGACCCTGCTGAACGACAGCTACCAGCGGCTCGGCGTCAAAGAGCAGGACCGTTTCTTCGCGGCGTCGGCTGCCTCGGTCTTCGACGCCTTCTTCAAGAAGAATGTCAACCCGCGGGTGTTGTTGTCCGCATTTGACCGTGCTATCACCGAACGACGGATATTGTTCTGGAGTGCCCGACCTGAGGAACAGCGGACATTCGGCGAGAGCCGGATGGCCGGGACGCTTCCGGAACAGGACACCGTGCCGACCGTCGGCGTGTTCCTCAACGACGGCAGCGGCGCGAAGCTCGGCTACTACCTGCGGCCGACGGCGAACCTCACGGTCGGCGAATGCCGGTCGGACGGCCGCCGTGAGCTCCGGCTGCGGGTGACCCTGCGCTCAACGGCGCCGAAGTCCGGACTTAGCGAATCCGTGCTCGGCCTCGGCCTGGCTGGCGATCCGTACACCGCCCGCACGTTGGTGTCGGTCTTCAGTCCGGCTGGTGGAGCGGTGCTGGAGGCCCGGCTGGATGGGGCCGAGACGGCACTTGGCAGCGGCACTGAACGCCGCCGTCAAGTGGCGACGGCCAGCGTCGACGTCGGCCCCGGCGTCGAGCGGGCGCTGGAGGTCACCGTGCTGACGGCCAAGACCGGCGTCGGACAGGCCGAGCTGTGGCTGACCCCCACCGCCAGCCCCTGGACCACCCAAGTTCATTCCGCACCAAGCTGTGATCAGTAGGAGGGAACCAATCATGCGGCTATCCCGCATCATCATGGCGCTCACGGTCGGCCTGGCCGTGGTGGCCGTGCCGACGGCAGCGGGGGCGGCACAGCCGCAGCCGACGCCCAGCGCGACCACCGACCCGCCGCAACCGCCGCCGTACCCGCCGACCGCCGCGTCGCTGACCGTCAACCGGCCGACGATCTACCTCGGCGAGACGGTGGTGCTGACCGGTACCAACTTCGGCCCGAACGAGACCGTCGACATCAACGTGACTGTCACTCCGCAGGCCGCTCCGGCCGGCGGTGCGGCTCCGGCTCGCCGCAGCGATGGCAGCACCGTGGCCATGGCTCCGGTGGCCTACCAGGCGAGCGCGCCCCTGAGCTTCACGGCGTACACCGACGGTCAGGGCCGCTTCACCAAGAACTACAAGCCGTCGGTGACGGGTCTGCTGACCTTCACCGCCACGGGCCGGGAGTCCGGCCGTACCGCCAGCACCGAGCTGCGCGTGCTGCACAAGAAGCAGCCGCTGCCGGTCACGGGTGACAGCCTCGGCACGCCCATGAAGCTCGGCGGCGGCCTGGTCGGCGCCGGAGCGGTGATGCTGCTGCTGACCCTGGCCTGGCGTCGCCGCCAGCGCTTCGGTGGTGCGGCGCACTAATCCACACCACCGGGCTGCGCCCGGATTGCACTGAAGCTGGCGCCCGTCGGAACATTCCGACGGGCGCCAGCCTGTTCAGCCTCCGTGTCCCGATTGACTCGGGTTCCTTGATGTCGGGGTGTCCGGGGCTCCGGGATGCCCCGACTTTCGTTAACCCGAGTGGATCAGCCCCGTCTGGGGCCGTGCTGGCGGGGCCGTGTGGGCGGTTTGTCCGCTGAGGTGTCGATTGGGCTCGTGACCGGGCGCACCCTGAGGCTGGAATCCTGGCGGGGTCGGGGTCGTTACATACCCTGACGATCGCAGTACCACCGACCCGCCGCCCGAGCGCTGAGGGCTGGTCGCGCAGGTGGGAATGCCAGCCAGCACCCGGTCGTTACAGTACCCACGAACGACCGACGGGCACCGCCCCGACGAGGGTGCCAACGGATGGGCCAACCCCGGAATGACCCCGGCCCCCCGGTCGTTACAGATGGACCCGGCGCCACGAGCCCTCCGCTCGCCAGGCCGCCGACCCGACGCCCGACAGGCGTCAACCCCTCAGACTTTCCCCTGTATGTGCAGCGCCGGACGAGGTGCTCACACCCTGCCGCCGCCCCCCTTGGCGGTTGGGTGTCCTACCCCCGAAGGAGCTCCCCCCATGAACACGATCTTCCGTAAGAGCATGCTGTCTGTTGCTGGTCTCGCGTTCGCCGGTGGTGTGTTCGCCGGTCCGATCGCCGCCCACGCCGCCACCCCGGCCGTGGACGCCAAGCCCGTCGCCGTGGCCGCGCAGCAGTCGGCGCCGAAGCCGCAGGGCGACCAGTCCCACATCAGCCTCAACGACGAGCAGACCGCGAACGCCAAGGCGATCATCGCCGCCACGAAGAAGGCCGGCCTGCCCGAGCGGGCCGCGGTCATCTCGATCGCGACGAGCCTGCAGGAGTCCAAGCTGGAGAACCTCGGCCACCTGGGCGACATGAACGACCACGACTCGCTGGGCCTGTTCCAGCAGCGCCCGTCCAGTGGTTGGGGTACGCCGGAGCAGATCACCGACCCCGCCTACTCGACGACCGCGTTCCTGAAGGGTCTGAAGCAGGTTGATGGTTGGCAGGACATGCCGCTGACCGACGCGGCGCAGACCGTGCAGGTGTCGGCCTACCCGGACGCCTACGCCCAGTGGGAGCAGCAGGCCACCGACCTCGTCGCCCAGCACTGGAACAGCTGACCCACACGATAAGCACGCAGCACCGCAGCACCGCAGCACCGCAGCACCGCAGCACCGCAGCACCGCAGCACGACACCGACCGCTGGCCGGCACCCCCAACACCGGGGTGCCGGCCAGCGGCGTACCCCGGTCAGCTCCTGTGGTTGTGGGTGTGCCAGATGTCGATCAGCGCGGCGATCAGCGCGAGCGCGATGATGCCGGTGGCGAGCATGAGGGACTGTTCGAAGGCGGTGGTCCAGTCGCCGCGGCTGTCGGCCAGCGTGGAGAAGAACAGCGAGCCGACGGCGGCGATGCCGGCGGCGGCGCCGATCCGCTGGCCGGTCTGGAGCATGCCCGCGCCGCTGCCCGCCTGATCGACCGGCACCTCGGAGAGGGTGATCGTCTGGTTGGGGGCGATCACCAGCCCGCTGCCGATGCCGGCGACGAGCAGCGGGCCGGTGGTGACCCAGGGCGCCGGGGCGTCGGGGAAGAGGTGCAGTGCGATCACTGTGGCGGCCAGTCCGACGACCACTGTGAGCAGTCCGATGGCGACCAGTGGTCGGCCGAAGCGGTTGACGATGCGGCCACCGAGTACGGCGGCGGCTGCGGAGCCCAGGGCGAAGGGGGTGATGGCCAGGCCGGCGACGAGGGCGCTGTAGTTGAGCCCCATTTGAAGGAACAGGGTGAAGATGAAGAAGATCGCGGTGAAGCCGCCGAAGTAGACGAGCGCCAGGATCGAGCCCAGCGTGTACGACTGGAAGCTGAACAGTCGAAGGTCGAACAGGGGTTGGTGGTGGCGTCCGTATCGGCGTTCCCAGAGCCCGAAGGCGACCAGCACCGCCAGGCCGGCCGGGATGAGCGCCCACTTCCACGGGGTCTTCCACTGCTGCTCCTGCACCAGTGGCAGCAGGACCAGGACCACACCGATGCCGAGCAGCAGGACGCCGATGGGGTCGAGTCGATGCCAGCCGCGTTGGCCGGTGGCGCGGCCGGGCAGCAGCCGCCAGCCGAGGATCACCGCGAGGACACCGACCGGCACGTTGACGAAGAAGACCCATCGCCAGCCGTGTTCCTCGCCGCCGATGGCGATGAGCAGCCCGCCGAGCAGCGGCCCGACGGCGGTGGAGATGCCGATGGTGGCGCCGAGCAGCCCGAACGGGCGGGCGCGTTCGGGCCCGCGGAACAGTTGCTGGATCAGCCCGATGACCTGGGGGTTGACGATGCCGGCGGCGGCGCCTTGCAGCAGACGGGCGATGACCAGCCAGGTCGGGGAGGTGGCGAGGCCGGCGAGCGCGCTGGTGATGGTGAACAGCGCGATGCCGAAGACGAACGCGTTGCGTCGACCGCGGGCGTCGCCGAAGCGGCCGGCGGGCACCAGTGCCAGGCCGAAGGTGAGCGCGTAGCCGGACAGGATCCACTGCAGGTCGCTCGACGACGCGTGCAGCGCCCGGTCGATGGACGGCACCGCCACGTTGACGATGCTCACGTCGAGCAGCGTCATGAAGGCGGCGACGAGTCCGACGCCGACCGCCTGCCAGCGTCGTCGGTTCTCGGCCGCGGAAACCGGCTGCGGCGTCTGTGCCGCGCTCATCGTGCCCCCCGTCGACCCTCGGTCGTGCATGGTTGACCGCTACCCGGGTCTTCGGGGGGCGAACCGTGCCGGTTGGTTCCGCGGGTCACGCCATCTGGCGGGCGCAGAACCGGGGACCGAAGTCGAGGCCGGCCATCGGTGAGTCCTCGCGGTGCAGCAGGCCCTTCTCGGTGAGCAGGTGCAGGGGGCTGCCCACCTGCTCCTGGGTGAGCCCGGATTCCTCGGCGATCAGGTCCGGGTAGGGCACCTGCCCGCGTGCCTCGAGGGTGGTGACCGCCTGGTACACCCGTTGCTCGGCCTCCGACAGTTGCACCTGCTGCATGGTTCCTCCTTGTGCTCGTCCGCCACTGCGGTGGCGGTTGCCGTGCGCCGGTTACCCCCTCGGTGCCCGAAGATGCACACCCGATCGGGCGGTCGCGACGGCGGGCGGGTCCGGCGGTCGGGCCGGGGCGGTGCCCTAGGCTGCTTCCGTGATCGTTTGGGATCTCGTCGTCGTCGGCGCTGGCCCCGCGGGGCTGTCCGCGGCACACGCCGCTGCCCGTGCGGGCATCTCCACCCTTGTCGTCGAGCGAGCCGTGCACCCGCGGTACAAGACCTGCGGCGGTGGCCTGATCGGCACCTCGCTGGCGGCCGTTCAGGATCGGATCGAGGTGCCCGCGCACGACCGGGTGGACCGGGTGACGTTCACCCGCGACGGCCGTCGGGAGTTCACCCGCCGCAATGGCAGTCCGGTGGTGACGATGGTGCGCCGCGAGGAGTTCGACGACCGGCTGCGCGCGGCGGCGGTCGCCGCCGGCGCGCAGCTGCGGGAGCGGGTCGCGGTCCGCGCGATCGAGCAGGACCCCGAGGGGGTACGCCTGCGGCTGGCCGACGGTACGACGATCGCGGCTCGTGCCGTGATCGGGGCGGACGGCTCGTCGGGGGTGACCGGCCGGCACGTCGGGGTTCGGTACCGGCAGGTGGATCTGGGTCTGGAGCTGGAGATTCCGGTGCCGCCCGCCGAGCAGGAGCGGTGGCGGGGTCGGCTGCTGCTGGACTGGGGCGACATGCCGGGCTCGTACGCGTGGGTGTTTCCCAAGGGTGACCGGCTGACCGTCGGCGTGATCGCTGCGCGGGGTGCGGGGGAGGGGACCCGCGACTATCTGCGGCGGTTTGTCGACCGGTTGGGTCTGACCGGGTTGCCGGCGGAGCACGACTCCGGTCACCTGACCCGTTGCCGGGCGGAGGATTCGCCGTTGCGCAACGGCCGGGTGCTGGTCGTGGGGGATGCGGCGGGGCTGCTGGAGCCGTGGAGCCGGGAGGGCATCAGCTTCGCGTTGCGCTCCGGCGAGCTGGCCGGGGCTGCGGTAGCGGGCGGTGACCTGGCCGGGTACGAGCGGGCGGTGGCCGAGCGTCTGCTGCCGGAGATGCGGGCGGGGTTCCGGCTGCTCGACGTGTTCACCCGCCGCCCGGACGTGTTCCACGCCCTGTTGGCGACCCCGCCGGGCTGGCGGATGTTCGTGCAGTTCTGCCAGGGGCGGGCGAGCTTCGACGAGATGCTGCGCCGTCGCCCGATCCGGGCCGCCCTCGCGGTGCTCGACCGGTTCTCCAGCACGTCGCGCCAGGCCACCACCGCTCACCCAGGATCCTAGGACGCCTTACAGCGTGTGTGCGCAGCTACTGGTGCTGACCGGCCCGGCCGCCGGACAATCGGAAGCGGAGCAGGAGGAGGCGCTGATGACCGAGCAGCCGTTCACCGACGACGAGTACGCGTTTCTGCGCCACGCGCGGTTCGGAGAGTTGCCGCCCGCCGTCCGTCCCGACGAGCGGATTGCCCTGACCGAGACCGATCCCGGGCGCGACCGGCCGGAGGAGTCCGAGGACCCGATCCGCTGGAACGTGCAGGGCTGAGAACGCGCGACGGGCCGCGGGTGTCGCCACCCACGGCCCGTTCGTGATGCGGTTCGGTCAGAAGACCGGCACGCCCTCGCGCACCAACTGCCAGTTGGGCTGGAAGAAGTCGGCCGGGTCGATGGTCCCCTTGGCCTGCGCCCAGTCGATGAGCAGCTGACGGATCTCCTGCTGCGCGTTGTAGACCTGGGTCTTCACGATGCCGGGGAAGTTGCCACCGCCGCTGCGCCGGTAGTTGTTCACCGCCACCACGAACTGGGCGTTGTCGGCCACCGGAGTGTCGGTGTCGGCCAGCACCAGACGGGTGATCCGCTGCCCGACCGGCTTGGAGATGTCGATGTCGTAGTCCAGGCCGGAGAAGACGTCGTAGTTGTAGTCCGGCACGGCCGGGTCAGTGATCTGCTCCGGGTCGACCGGGGCGCCCGGCGCGAGGGTGCGGAAGAACTTCGCCGAGTACTCCAGGTACGCGCGCACCTCGGCCCCGCTGAGCACTACCGCCTCGAGGGTGTTGTCGTACACATACAGGCCGGCCACGTCGCGGATCTTCACCTCGCCGGCGGGGAAGACCGCGGTCCGGCTGAACGGCGCCGCGATCGACAGCACCGGCAGGTCCGCGTACGCGGTGCCGGCCAGCGCCGCGCCGACCACCTCGGTCTGGACGTGGTTGATGAAGTCCAGGATCGGCGTGTCCTTGTACCGCGACTCCGCCGCCGACAACTCCACTGTGGACGTGGCGACGACCTGGTTGACGTACGCCACGGTCTTCTGGTGTTGGGCCCGCACGGCGGCGAGCACCTTCGGGTCCTCGACCACAGTGTTGGTGTTCAGCATGGTGGCGGCCTTCTTGGTGATCGTCCACCGGCCACGTTCACGGGTGAGGGTGAAGTCCATCCGGGTGAGCCGCTGGCCCCACTTCGACGGCTCAGAGAGCAGCACCTGCGTGCCGGTGCGCTCGTTGGTGACGAACCGCTCGACCACCTCGTTGTGCGCGTGACCGAAGAGGATCGCGTCGATCCCGGGGACCTGCTGGGCGATCAGCGCCACCGGGTTCTCGTTCGGCAGCTCGGGGCCGTAGCTGGAGGTGCCGCTGTCCCCGCCGTGCGCCGAGATCAGCACGAGGTCCGCGCCGCGGGCCCGCATGATCGGCACCCACTTCGCGGCGGTCGCGATCATGTCGTCGAAGCGCAGCTTGCCCTCGACGTTGCCCTTGTCCCAGATGGCCACACCGGGGTTGGTCAACCCGAGGATGCCGACCCGCAGGGTCGGCGCGGCGAAACCGAGGGAGACCTTCTTGATGACGTACGGCAGGAAGGCCGGCTTGCCGGTCCTCGCGTTGACGGCGTTCGCGGCGAGCGCCGGGAAGCCGAGCTGACGGATCCACAGGTCCAACAACGGCAGGCCGTAGTTGAACTCGTGGTTGCCCAGGGTCACCGCGTCGTAGTCGATGACGTTCATGGCCCGTGCCATCGGGTGCTTCTCACCGGTGGCGGTGATCGGCTCCTGCTTGGCGTAGTACGTCGCGAGGGGCGTGCCCTGGATCGTGTCGCCGGCGTCGAGCACCAGCGTCGCCTTGCCGCGCCGCTCCCGACGGATCTGGTTGATCAGGGTCGCCAGCTTGGCGACGCCGATGTCGTTCTGCTTGCTGTCGTCGTACTCGGCGTCGCGGTAGTAGTCCCAGTTGTAGACGTTGCCGTGCGTGTCCGACGTACCCAGGAGGGTGAGGTCCCAGGTGCGCGGCCGGGCCGGGCCGGCCGCCTGCGCGGGCGCGGCGGCGATCAGCGGGGTGGTCGCCGCGGCCGCCGCGGCGACGAGCACCTGGCGGCGCGACGGGCCGGAGGGAGAGGTCATGACGTGCCTTTCCATGGGGGTGGACGCGCCTCGTGAGCGCCTTGCGCACCATAACCAGCACCTGGCACTCCTGCCACGGCAGCCCCGATCGTTGCAGCGGTTTCCGCAGGCGGACGCAGGGTAGGGCGGCCGGTGACAACATTCGCGGGAGAGCCCGGCTTCCCGCGCGCAGCGAGGAGATATCGGTGAGCGAGGACCAGCACACCCAGCAGGACCCGACCAGCCAGTACGGCCAGCAGTCCGGTCAGCCCGCACAGCAGCAGTCAGCGCCCGGCTCGACCGGGGAGATGACCCCGAAGCCGGACCACGGGGAGGAGTCGTATCGGGGCAGCGGCAAGCTCGACGGCAAGCGGGCGCTGATCACCGGCGGTGACTCGGGGATCGGCCGGGCGGTAGCGATCGCCTTCGCCCGGGAGGGTGCGGACGTGCTCATCTCCTACCTCGGTGAGGAGGAGGACGCCGACGCCCGGGAGACCATCCGGCTGGTCGAGGCCGCCGGCCGGCGGGGCGTCGCGGTACGCGGCGACATCACCGACGAGGCGCACTGCCAGGAGCTTGTCGATCGGGCGGTGCGCGACCTGGGCGGCCTCGACGTCCTGGTCAACAACGCGGCGTACCAGATGTCGCAGGACAAGGGGATCCTCGGCATCAGCACCGAGCAGTTCGACCGGGTGTTCAAGACCAACCTGTACGCGATGTTCTGGCTCTGCAGGGCAGCCATTCCGCACCTGGCCGAGGGGTCGGCGATCATCAACACGTCGTCGATCCAGGCGTTCGACCCGTCGCCGCAACTGCTGGACTACGCCACCACCAAGGCGGGGATCGCCAACTTCACCAAGGCCCTCGCCGCCGACCTGGCCGAGCAGGGGATCCGGGTCAACGCTGTCGCACCGGGCCCGGTGTGGACGCCGCTGATCCCGTCCACCATGCCGGAGGAGAAGGTGAAGCAGTTCGGCACCGACACCCCGGAGGGTCGTCCCGGGCAACCGGCTGAGCTGGCGCCCGCGTACGTCTTCTTCGCCTCGCAGGAGTCCAGCTACGTGACGGGCGAGATCCTGGGGGTCACTGGCGGTCGACCGACCAAGTGACCCGCTGACCGGGTGGGCGTCCGCTGGTGGCGCCCACCCGGTCAGCGGGGCCAGGCGGCGAAGCGTTGTCGGATCTTCACGACGTCGGCGGCCCCCAGGCCGTACCTGCCGAAACGCTGGTCGGAGAGCCGGTCCAGGTAGCGGCCGGCGGCGCGCACGTCGTCCGGGTCCAGCGCGGGGTCGACCTGCCGTGCCAGCACCAACAACTCGGTCACGTCGTAGTGGTCGAGGGCCGCCGCCACGTCGATGAAGTCGCGGACCTCCCGCCGGTTGACCAACGCGGCGATCTTGTTCGCCACCAGGTCACGGACGTCCATCACCGGGCCGAGGTCCATCACCACAGGGCTCTGCTGGCGGTCCAATCGGGCGAGGCTGAGCCGGATCTGCCGTCCGTCGCGGCTCACCACGAAATCCTTCATGTCCTGCTCGTACCCGTCGAACAACTCGGCCAGCTCACTGTCCGGGTCGGCGTCGCTGACGATGAACCCGGCCCGCTCCAGGGCCACCCGCACCCCGGCCGACGCCGCCGCCGCAGCGCCCTCCACGTCCGCGAAGAGGTCGACGTCCTCCGTCGGTCGGGCGACCAACCCGTGCGCCGCCCACGCCACCCCACCACCCAGAACGAACCGGTACGGCCCGGCGGCGGCCAGCGCCACCCGGGCCACCTCCCGGTAGAAACCGTGTAGATGTGGTTCGGTCACGCCGAGCGCAGGCCGCGGTGGCGGCTCTCCCACGCCTGGCGTACGCCCCGAGGCAGGTTGAGCAGTCGCCATACCCGACGCAGCGTCCGCCCGTTGATCAGAGCCCGCAGATCCTCGGCCCGGGTGGTTTCGCGCAGCACGTTCTCGTACATCCAGAGCAGCTGGTCGGGGTCGCCGAGGTCGAAGGTGCGCTCGGCGTTCCACATCAGCCGTACCGGCAGCTCCACCACACCTCGGGTGGGGCCGGCCAGCTCGGCGAGCGTCCGCGCCACCACAGCGGGGCGACCCGGGCGGGCCAGAAAGGCCACGCCGGTCGTAGTGGGGGAGACGGCCTGCATGGTGTCAGGGTAACGCCCACCAGAGCCGGTGTCGCTCAGGTCGATCCCAGAGCGCTGCTCCAGGCGCGCCGGCATGTCCCCGACCGGCGGCGACGTCTGTCCGGTTTGTCTGGGCTGGTGCGTTCGGTCGGTCCCGATTGACTCGGGTTCCTTGATGTCGGGGTGTCCGGGGCTCCGGGATGCCCCGACTTCCGTGAACCCGAGTGGATCGGCCCCGTCTGGGGTGGGTGGGGCCGTGCTGGCGGGGCCGTGTGGGCGGTTTGTCCGCTGGGGTGTCGATTGGGCCGGTGACCGGGCGCACCCTCAGGCTGGAATCCTGGCGGGGTCGGGGTCGTTACATACCCTGACGATCGCAGTACCACCGACCCGCCGCCCGAGCGCTGGGGGCTGGTCGCGCAGGTGGGAATGCCAGCCAGCACCCGGTCGTTACAGTCCCCACGAACGACCGACGGGCACCGCCCCGACGAGGGTGCCAACGGATGGGCCACCCCCGGAATGACCCCGGCCCCCCGGTCGTTACACATGGACCCGGCGCCACGAGCCCCCGCTCGCCAGGCCGCCGACCCGACGCCCGACAGGCGTCACCCCCCAGACTTTCCCCCTGTTAGTGCAGCGCCGGACGAGGTGCTCACACCCGTGACTGCCGTTCCCCCGATCGGTGTGTGCGGGTGTTCTACCCCCGAAGGAGCTACCCCCATGAACACGATCTTCCGTAAGAGCATGCTGTCTGTTGCTGGTCTCGCGTTCGCCGGTGGTGTGTTCGCCGGTCCGATCGCCGCCCACGCCGCTACCCCGGCCGTGGACGCCAAGCCCGTCGCCGTGGCCGTGCAGCAGTCGGCGCCGAAGCCGCAGGGCGACCAGTCCCACATCAGCCTCAACGACGAGCAGACCGCGAACGTGAAGGCGATCATCGCCGCCACGAAGAAGGCCGGCCTGCCCGAGCGGGCCGCGGTCATCTCGATCGCGACGAGCCTGCAGGAGTCCAAGCTGGAGAACCTCGGCCACCTGGGCGACATGAACGACCACGACTCGCTGGGCCTGTTCCAACAGCGCCCGAGCTCGGGTTGGGGCACGCCGGAGCAAATCACCAACCCTGAGTACTCCACCACCGCGTTCCTCAAGGGCCTCAAGCAGGTCGACGGGTGGCAGGACATGCCCCTGACCGACGCCGCGCAGACCGTGCAGGTGTCGGCCTACCCGGACGCCTACGCCCAGTGGGAGCAGCAGGCCACCGACCTCGTCGCCCAGCACTGGAACAGCTGACCCACACCACCCGCACGACACCGACCGCTGGCCGGCACCCGCAACACCGGGGTGCCGGCCAGCGGCGTTTCCGTGTCCGTGCGGCCGGCACATAGCCGCTGGCCGCTGGCTGCTGGTCGCGGATGCGGCGACGCCGGGTGCCGGAAGCGGATGCCGCGCCGCCGGGTGCCCGCCGCAAGCGGATGCCGCGTTCCGGTCGGTGGCTGCCTGCAGATCTTGGACACTTTCCGTTCCGCACGAACGGAAACTGTCCAAGATCTCGCGGGGCATGGCCGAATCGCGGCGCGATGGCGGGTGTCGTGTCGTGGTCGTAAGGCGACCGGCGGTGCAGCGATGAGCCTGACGGCACCCGGCCCGGCGGGGCGGCGGTGCGGCGGGGCGGCGGTGCGGCGGGGCGGCGGTGCGGCGGGGCGGCGGTGCGGCGGTGCGGCGGGGCGATCGAAACGGTGGGCAGGGCGGGTCAGGGCGGGCTGGGGAACAACGTGAGGTGCGGGCTGGTTGTGGGGGGTGTCGGTGTGACTCAGTGTCCCCGGGCCTCACCTAATATCGCCTTCGCGGAATACCGTTCGGCTGGAGCCGCGTCGTGCCACTCGCCGAGAGGCGACCTGCACACCGACACCAGCGCCGCCCCCGTCCTACCGGCCGGGGGCGGCGCTGTCTGCATCCCCGGTTCGCGAACCTGTCTCAGTTGACCTATGTTCAGAGGGTCGCTCGCGTGGGAGGGGGTGTCGGGGTTGGGTCTACGGACCTTTATCGAGGGTTGGCCGGTCTACCGCCAGCTCACCGGCACGGACCCGCTGGGCCGGGGCGCCGCGGCGAAGTCCGACGGGTCTCGTGCGCTCACCGCCCGCACCGAGACCGCCGACAGCGTCGCCCGTTCGGTCTGCCCGTACTGCGCTGTGGGTTGTGGTCAGCGGGTGTTCGTGAAGGACGGGCAGGTCAGTCAGATCGAGGGTGATCCGGACAGCCCGATCTCGCGGGGTCGGCTCTGCCCGAAGGGTTCGGCGAGCAAGAGCCTGGTGACCAGTCCGCTGCGGCAGACCACGGTCCGCTATCGCCGGCCGTACGCGACGCAGTGGGAGGATCTGGAGCTCGACACCGCGCTCGACATGATCGCCGACCGGATCCTCGCCGCCCGCGAGCAGACCTGGGAGGACGTCGACACGCAGGGCCGGCCGCTCAACCGGACGCTGGGTATCTCCAGCCTGGGTGGGGCGACGTTGGACAACGAGGAGAACTACCTCATCAAGAAGTTGTTCACCGCGATGGGGGCGCTCCAGATCGAGAACCAGGCCCGTATTTGACACTCCGCCACCGTCCCCGGTCTGGGGGCCAGCTTCGGTCGTGGCGGTGCGACGGATTTCCAGCAGGACATCGCCAACGCTGACGTGATCGTCATCCAGGGTTCGAACATGGCTGAGGCGCACCCGGTGGGTTTCCAGTGGGTGATGGAGGCCAAGCGTCGGGGGGCGAAGGTCTTCCACGTCGACCCGCGGTTCACGCGGACGAGTGCGGTCGCGGATGAGTACCTGCCGATCCGGGCGGGCACGGACATCGCGTTGCTCGGTGGGGTGGTGCGCTACATCCTGGACAACGAGTTGGACTTCCGGGAGTACGTGCTCTCGTACACCAACGCGGCGACGATCGTCAGCGAGGAGTTCACCGACACCGAGGACGGCGACGGCTTCTTCTCCGGCTTCGACCCGGAGACCAACACCTACGTGCAGGACAGTTGGCAGTACGAGGGGCACGAGGATTCGTCGGGTAGTGGGCACACCGCTCAGGAGCGGGACAGCGCCGCGGGCTTGGCGCACGAGTCGCACGGCGCGCAGGTGGGCGGGCAGACCCGGCGCGACGAGACGTTGCAGCACCCGCGCTGCGTCTACCAAATCCTCAAGCGACACTTCGCCCGCTACACCCCGGAGATGGTGGAGCGGGTCTGCGGCATTTCGCAGGCGCAGTTCCTGGAGTTGGCGCGGGCGTGGACGGCGAACTCCGGTCGGGACCGCACCGGCATGCTGATCTACTCGGTCGGGTGGACGCAGCACAGTGTGGGTGTGCAGTACATCCGCACCGGTGCGATCATCCAGCTGTTGCTGGGCAACATGGGTCGCCCGGGTGGCGGAGTGATGGCGCTGCGCGGGCACGCCAGCATCCAGGGCTCGACCGACATCCCGACGTTGTTCAACCTGCTGCCCGGTTATCTGCCGATGCCGCACCACGCCGAGCACCCGAGCTTCGACGAGTGGGTGGACAGCATCCGTCACCCGGGGCAGAAGGGGTTCTGGGGTAACGCGCGGTCGTTCGCCGCCAGCCTGCTCAAGGCGTACTGGGGTGACGCGGCGACGCCGGAGAACGACTTCTGCTATGGCTACCTGCCCCGGCTGACCGGTGATCACGGCACGTACCAGCAGGTGCTCAACATGATCGATGGGAAGATCAAGGGGTACTTCCTGCTCGGGCAGAACCCGGCGGTCGGTTCGGCGCACGGCCGGGCGCAGCGGCTCGGGATGGCCAACCTCGACTGGTTGGTGGTCCGGGACCTGTTCATGATCGAGAGCGCGACGTTCTGGCAGAACGGACCCGAGGTCGCCAACGGGGAAATCGTGCCGGAGGAGTGCCGTACGGAGGTGTTCTTCCTGCCCGCAGCGTCGCATGTGGAGAAGGAGGGCACGTTCACCCAGACGCAGCGCCTGTTGCAGTGGCGCGAGAAGGCGGTCGAGCCGCCGGGCGACGCCCGCTCCGAGCTGTGGTTCTTCTATCACCTGGGTCGCAAACTGCGGGAGAAGCTGGCCGACTCGCCGCTGCCGCGCGACCGGGCGCTGCTCGACCTCACCTGGGACTACCTTACGCATGGTCCGCACGCGGAGCCGAGCGCCGAGGCGGTGCTGCGCGAGATCAACGGGTACGACGTGGCGACCGGCCGCCCGCTGTCCGGTTTCGCCGAGGCCCGCGCGGACGGCTCCACAGCGATCGGTTGTTGGATCTACAGCGGGGTGTATGCGGACGGGGTGAACCAGGCGGCCCGGCGCAAGTCCCGGCACGAGCAGGACTGGGTGGCCGCCGAGTGGGGTTGGGCGTGGCCGGCGAACCGGCGCATCCTCTACAACCGCGCGTCCGCCGACCCGGACGGCAACCCGTGGAGTGAGCGCAAGCGTTACGTGTGGTGGGACGCGGAGAAGGCCGAGTGGACCGGTTACGACGTGCCGGACTTCGAGAAGACCAAACCACCGTCGTACCGGCCGCCAGCCGGCGCGTCCGGGCCGGAGGGCATCGCGGGCGACGACCCGTTCGTCATGCAGGGCGACGGCAAGGGCTGGCTGTACGCGCCCAGCGGTGTCCTGGACGGGCCGCTGCCGACGCACTACGAGCCGGTGGAGTCGCCGGTGCGTAATCCGCTCTACGGTCAGCAGGCCAACCCGACCCGCAAGATGTACGCGCACCCGGTGAACTCGGTGAACCCGAGCCCGCCGCAGGAGCACGGTCAGGTGTTCCCGTATGTGTTTACTGTCAGCCGGCTCACCGAGCACCACACCGCCGGTGCGATGAGCCGGACGGTGTCACCGCTGGCCGAGCTGCAACCGGAGATGTTCGTCGAGGTGTCCCCGGCCCTGGCCGGTGAGGTCGGGCTGACGCATCTGGGGTGGGCGCACCTGGTCAGCGGCCGTGCGGTGATCGAGGCGAAGGTGCTGGTGACTGACCGGCTCACCCCGTTGCGGGTGGACGGTCGGATCATCCACCAGGTGTGGTTGCCGTATCACTTCGGTTTCGAGGGCCTGGTCACCGGCGACTCGGCCAACGACCTGTTCGGTATCAGCCTGGACCCGAACGTGCTGATCCAGGAGAGCAAGGTCGGCACCTGCGACGTGCGGCCGGGCCGTCGTCCCATCGGCCCGGCGTTGCTCGAGCTGGTGGCCGACTACCAGCGGCGTGCCGGGATCGTCCCGGGCCAGCACGCGCCGGCCGTGACCATCGACAATGAGGGGAAGGAGCACGGTGCTTCCTGACCCGAACAGTCTGTACGGTCCGCTGGACCCGGCACCCGACGCCGGCTATGAGAACGCGCCGCCGCGGATGGGGTTCTTCACCGACACCAGCGTCTGCATCGGTTGCAAGGCGTGCGAGGTGGCCTGCAAGGAGTGGAACGGCGTTCCGGAGAGCGGCCTGGATCTGCTCGGCATGTCGTACGACAACACCGGCGCGTTGACAGCGAACTCGTGGCGACACGTCGCGTTCATCGAGCAGCCCCGCCCGGCCGGGCATGGCGCCGCACCGGCCGACGTTCTCGGCGCGCCGGTCGACGTCGGCCCGGTCCGGCCGGTCGACGCGGGACCGCAGTTCCTGGGGATGCCGGGGGCCCAGCCACCGGGCCGGGGCACGGGCGTCGAGGAGCGCACGGATTTCCGGTGGCTGATGATGTCGGACGTCTGCAAGCACTGCACCCACGCGGCCTGCCTGGACGTCTGCCCGACAGGTTCTCTGTTCCGCACGGAGTTCGGCACCGTGGTGGTGCAGGAGGACATCTGCAACGGGTGTGGGTACTGCATCTCGGCGTGTCCGTACGGGGTGATCGATCAGCGTAAGGACGACGGCCGGGCGTGGAAGTGCACGCTGTGCTACGACCGGTTGGGCGCGGGGATGACGCCGGCGTGCGCGCAGGCGTGTCCGACCGAGTCGATCCAGTACGGGCCCCTGGGGGAGCTGCGTGAACGGGCTGCCGCCCGGGTGGCGACACTGCACGACAGGGGGGTCCCCGAGGCCCGCCTGTACGGGCACGACCCGAACGACGGCGTGGGTGGTGACGGGGCGTTCTTCCTGCTCCTGGACGAACCCGAGGTGTACGGGTTGCCGCCCGACCCGGTCGTGACCACCCGTGACCTGCCGAAGATGTGGAAGCGTGCCGGCCTCGCGGCTCTCGCCATGGCGGCGGCGACCGTCGCCGCGTTCGTCGGAGGTTCCTCATGACCCCACCGGGCCCCGTGGGCGACCGGTTCCGTCGCTTCCGGGAGCGGCTCGCCGCCGAGAGCGGCGACCAGCCCCGGGTGAGCGACGAGCGACCCAGCACCGCGAGCGGTGCGCAGGCCACGAGCGGTGGCGACCACCCGACCGACAGGGGCACGGCCGGCGGTAACGAGGCCGCCAGCAGCCGCCGGGGCGACCTGACGGCGCGGCGGAGCACCGAAGCCGGGGTCCGGCAGGGCCGGCGGGGCAGGCGGCGCGGCGGCGGTGAGGAACTGCGGGTGCCGGAGGCCGAGTTCACGTCCTACTACGGTCGGCCCGTTCTCAAGGGGCCGGTCTGGAAGTGGGACGTCGCGGCGTACCTGTTCACCGGCGGGCTGGCCGCCGGCTCGTCGCTGCTTGCCGCGGGCGGGCAGCTCACCGGGCGGCCCGCGTTGCGGCGTGCCGGTCGGGTCAGCGCGTTGGCCGCCGTCAGTGCCAGCGCCGTCTTCCTGGTGAAGGACCTGGGCCGGCCGGCCCGGTTCCACCACATGCTGCGGGTGGCCAAACCGACCTCGCCGATGTCGATGGGTACCTGGATCCTCACCGCGTACGGGCCGGCGGCGGGCGTCGCCGCGATCGCCGAGGCGGCCGGTGTGCTGCCCCGGCACGGTCTGCTCGGGCTGGCCGGCCGGGCGTTGCCGCCGATCGGGCACGCCGCGGGGCTGCTCGCCGCCGGCACCGCGCCGGCGCTGGCCACGTACACCGGGGTGTTGCTGGCCGACACGGCGGTGCCGTCCTGGCATGAGGCGTACCCCGAGCTGCCGGTGATCTTCGCGGGCAGCGCGCTGGCCAGCGGCGCCGGCGTGGGTCTGCTCGCCGCGCCGCCGGCCCAGGCCGGACCGGCCCGCCGGATGGCGGTGGCCGGCGCGGCCCTGGAGCTGTACGGCGCGCATCGGGTGGAGACCCGCCTCGGCCTGCTCAGCGAGCCCTACCGGTTGGATCGGCCAGGTCGGCTGCTGCGCGCCGGGCGGTTGCTGACCGCCGGCGGGGTGGCGGGTGCGCTGCTGGGCCGGCGCAGCCGGGTGGTCGGGGCGCTCTCGGGGACCGCGCTGCTGGCCGCGTCGGTGCTGACCCGGTTCGGCATCTTCTACGGCGGCGTCGCCTCGGCCCGCGACCCCCGCTACACAGTGGTGCCGCAGCGCGAACGGGTCGAGGCGCGGCGAACCGGCATGGAACTTCCAGCTGACCGGGCGGTCCCGCCCGCGGTGTGATCGAATGTCCGGTGGAGGCGTTCAGGCGGCTGGTGCCCCTCCCGGTCTTCAAAACCGGAGTGGTCCGGGACCCGGGCCAGGCGGGTTCGATTCCCGTCCGTCTCCGCCACACCGCTTGCAGGAGATGACGTGATGGGCGACGGCCCGGTGGACCCGCGACGCCGGGTGCCCCGTACGGACACGCTGCTCGCCGACCCGGTGCTGGCCGCCGCCACCGCGACCCTCGGCCGGGAGCAGGTCAAGGCGATCGTCTCCCACGCGCAGGGCCGCGCCCGCCGCGGTGAGCTCAACCCCGACGAGGTACGCGACGCGGCGGTCGCCGCGTTGCCCACGCCCCGCCCCCGGGTGGTGCTCAACGCCACCGGTGTCGTGCTGCACACCAACCTGGGTCGGGCGCCGTTGTCGTCCGCCGCGGTCGCCGCGGTGGTGGCCGCCGCCGGGCACACCGACGTCGAGTTGGACCTGGCCACCGGCCGACGGGCCCGCCGCGGCCGGGGCGCGCTCGACGCGCTGGCCGCCGCCGTGCCCGACGCCGGCGCCGTGCACGTGGTCAACAACGGCGCCGCCGCGTTGGTGCTGGCCGCCACCGCGATGGCCGCCGGCCGGGAGATCGTGGTCAGCAGGGGCGAACTGGTCGAGATCGGCGACGGCTTCCGCCTGCCCGACCTGCTGGAGAGCACCGGCGCGCGGCTGCGCGAGGTGGGCACCACCAACCGCACCACCCTCGCGGACTACGCCGCCGCGCTCGGCCCGCAGACCGGCTTCGTGCTCAAGGTGCACCCGTCGAACTTCCAGGTCACCGGCTTCACCTCCGCCGTCGGCGTACGGCAACTGGCCACGCTCGGGGTGCCGGTGGTCGCGGACATCGGCTCCGGGCTGCTCGACGCGGACCCGCTGCTGCCCGACGAACCGGACGCGGCCAGCACCCTGCGTGCCGGGGCCGCGCTGGTCACCGCCAGCGGCGACAAGCTGCTCGGTGGGCCGCAGGCGGGGCTGCTGCTGGGTGACGTCGAGGTGATCGACCGGTTGCGTCGCCACCCACTGGCCCGGGCGCTGCGGGTGGACAAGCTCACCCTGGCCGCGCTGGCCGCCACCCTGCACCAACCGGACACCCCGACCCGGACGGCGCTGCACGCCGACCCGGGTGCCCTGCGCGAACGGGTGGAGCGGCTGCGCGACCGGCTCGGCGTGGACGGCCGCAAGGCGGAGGTGGTGCCGGCCGTCGCGGTGGTCGGCGGGGGCGGCGCCCCCGGGGTGGAGCTGGGCTCGTGGGCGTTGAGCCTGCCCGAGCGGTACGCGGCGCCGCTGCGCGTCGGAGACCCGCCGGTCCTGGGTCGGGTGGTGCGCGGGCGGCTGCTGCTCGACCTGCGCTGTGTGCCCGCCGACGCCGACGAGGCCGTCCGCGCGGCCGTGCTGCGTGTACCCGGGGACGACTGAGCGTGTTCGTCGTCGCGACCGCCGGGCACGTCGACCACGGCAAGTCGACACTGGTCCGGGCGTTGACCGGAATGGAACCCGACCGCTGGGCTGAGGAACGCCGCCGGGGGATGACCATCGACCTGGGTTTCGCCTGGACGACGCTGCCGTCCGGCGGCACCGTCGCCTTCGTCGACGTACCCGGGCACGAGCGGTTCGTGCCGAACATGCTCGCCGGCGTCGGCCCGGTCCCGGCGGCGCTGATCGTGGTGGCCGCCGACGAGGGCTGGATGCCGCAGTCCGCCGAGCACCTGGCCGCGCTCGATGCGCTCGGTGTCGCGTACGGCCTGCTGGCGGTGACCCGCGCGGACCTGGCCGATCCGGGGCCGGCGACGGCCCGTGCCCGCGCCGAGATCGCCGCGACCAGCCTCGGCGCGGTGCCGGCGGTGGCGGTCAGTGGCCTGACCGGCGCCGGCCTGCCGCAGTTGCGGGCGGCCCTGGACCGGCTCGCCGCCCAACTGCCCGCGCCGGTGCTGGACGACCCGGTCCGGCTGTGGGTGGACCGCAGCTTCACGGTGCGGGGCAGTGGCACAGTCGTCACCGGCACTCTCGGCGCCGGGCGGCTGCGGGTGGGCGACGAACTGGAGCTGGCCGGCGCCGACGCACCGGTCCGGGTCCGTGGCCTGCACTCCCTGGGCGAGGCCCGCCCGGAGGCGGCGGCGGTCGCCCGGGTGGCGGTCAACCTGCGCGGTACGCCCCGCGACCGGCTCGGCCGGGGCGACGCGTTGCTCACCCCGGGCCGGTTTCACCACACCGACCTGGTCGACGTCCGGCTCGCCGGCGACCCGGCCGCCGACCTGCCGGCCACCCTCACCCTGCACGTCGGGTCGGCGGCGGTGCCGGTACGGGTGCGCCCGCTCGGCCCGGACACTGTCCGGCTGCGGCTGGCCCGCCCGCTGCCGTTGCTGGTGGGTGACCGGGCGCTGCTGCGGGACCCGGGCCGCCATCACGTCAGCGGCGGGGTGCGGGTGCTGGACGTGGCACCCCCACCGCTGGGCCGACGGGGCGCGGCCGCCGCCCGCGCCCAGGTCCTCACCGAGTTGGACGGTCGGCCCGACCTGGCGGGGGAGCTGCGCCGTCGCCGGCTCATCCGGGCCGGCGCGTTGATCCGGATGGGTGTGCCGGTGTACGCCGAGCCGGTGGCCGGTGACTGGCTGGCCGACCCCGCGCACTGGCGGTGGCTCGGTGAGCGGCTGACCGAGGAGGTCGCCCGGCACGCGCGGGAGCACCCGTTGGAGCCTGGGATGCCGGTGGACGCGCTGCGTCAGCGCCTTGACCTGCCCGACCGGGTGCTGGTCGAGGCGTTGGTCCGGCCGCCGCTGCGGATCCACGCAGGTCGGGTCGGGGCGGCGAGCGCCAACGCGCTGCCTGAACCGGTGGCCCGGGCTGTGCAGCGGGTCCGCGCCGAGTACGGCGACCGGCCGTTCCGGGCCCCCGAGGCGGACCGCCTCGTCGACCTCGGCCTGGGCCCCCGGGAGATCGGCGCGGCGGTGCGGGCCGGCGCTCTGCTGCGGCTGGCCGACAACGTGGTGCTGCTGCCCGACGCGCTCGACGACGCGGTCCGCGTGTTGGCCGGGTTGCCGCAGCCGTTCACCCTCTCCGCGGCCCGGCAGGCGTTGGACACCACCCGCCGGGTGGCGGTGCCCCTGCTGGAGTTGCTGGACCGGCGGGGCGCGACCCGTCGGCTGCCCGACGACGCCCGCATCGTCGTCACCTGAGCGCCGCGACCCGGCCAATCGCTGTGTCAGTCGAGGTCGGACATGTCGAGCACGAAGCGGTAGCGGACGTCGTTGCGCCGGAGGCGGTCGAGTGCCGTCTCCACCTGCGCCGACGGGAGCACCTCGACGTCCGCGGCGATGCCGTGGTCGGCGCAGAACTGGAGCATCTCGGCTGTCGAGCGACGGCCTCCGCTGCCGGCGGAGCTGAGCTTCTTGCGGCCGACAAGCAGGTCGGTGGCCTGCACGGTGACCGGGCCCAGGAACCCGAGCAGGCTGAGGGTGCCGTCGATCGCCACCAGCTTCAGATAGGGGGCGAGGTCATGCGGTGCCGAGATGGTGTCGATGACGATGTCGAAGGTGTCTCGTGCCGTCGCCATCTGCCGGGTGTCGGTGGAGGCGATGAGGTCGTGTGCGCCGAGCCGGCGGGCGTCGTCGCGCTTGTCTCGCGTGCGGCTGATGACGGTGGTGGTGGCACCGAGTGCGACGGCCATCTTGACCGCGAGGTGGCCCAGGCCGCCGAGCCCGGCCACGGCGACACGACTGTTGGGGCCCACCCCGAGGGCGCGCAGCGGTTCCCAGACGGTCACGCCGGCGCACAGCAGCGGGGCGGCCGCGACCGGGTCGAGGCCGGCGGGCAGCGGGTAGGCGAAGGCGTCGCGGACGACGTAGTCGCGGGAGAAGCCGCCCAGGGTGGTCGAACCGTCCTGCCGGTCGGTGCCGCCGTAGGTGAGGGTCGGGAAGGAGTGGCAGAAGTTCTCCTGTCCCGCCGCGCACATCGCGCACCCGCCGCAGGAGTCGACGATGTTGCCCACGGCGACGCGATCGCCGACCGTGAAGGCGGTCACCTCGGGGCCTGTCTCGGTCACCACGCCGGTGAACTCGTGACCGGGCACCAGGGGCGCGTCCGCGCGCTGGTCGTGGTCGTTCAGGGCGTGCAGGTCGCTGTGGCACACGCCGCAGTGCTCGACCCGTACCGCAAGGTCGTCGGGGCGCAGGTCGCGGCGTTGCAGCGACGTCCGCCGCAGCGTCGTGGGGCTGGTCGCCTGCCATCCGGTGGTCGTCCGCATCGGTGAGCTCCTTAAACAAACTGTTCGGTCTGTTTCACCGTAGACCCGACTGCGGTGCACCGCAAACCAACCGTTCTGTTTGCTAGAGTGCGGGTATGCCGGAGCAGCCCCTGACCTCGCGAGGCGCCGCGACCTACCAGCGCATCCTCGACGCCGCCACCGAGGAGTTCGCCCAGCACGGCATCGCCGGAGCGCGGGTCGAACGCATAGTGACCGCAGCGCGCACCAACAAGGCGCAGCTCTACGCCTACTTCGGCGACAAGGAACGACTCTTCGACGCGATCTTTCTCAGCTCACTGGAGCGCATCACGAACGTCGTGCCGATCGACGCCGACGACCTCGCGGACTGGGCCGTCCGCCTCTATGACGAATACCTGCGCCGCCCCGACCTCATCCGGCTCGCGACCTGGACACGACTGGAGCGCCGGCCTGCCGGGCACCTCGTCGAGACCCACCAGCACTACGACGATCGCAAGCTCACGGCCATCGCCGAGGCGCAGGCCGCCGGGCGGGTGCGCGCCGGTGACCCGTTCGACATCATGGCCCTGGTCATCGCCATGTCCATGGCCTGGTCGCCGGTCAGCAATGTCTACGCGGCCAGCAACCAGGAAGCCGATGACGTCCACGGTCAACGTCGCGCTCTGCTCCGCGACTGCGTCCAACGCGCCATCGTCCCGACCGACCAGGATCAACCGGGCCGTTGACCCGCCGTACGGCCGTCACTCGCGGCCGATCCGGGGCTGACAGCATTGCGCCGGGGTGCGACGGTGATCTGATGGTCGAGACGATCCCCACCCGGTCGCGGTCCTCCGGCGGCCGGTGGCGTGCGGTCGTCCCGGTGGTGCTGCGCTGGGCGCTGCCGGTGCTGTGGGTGCTGTGGGCGCCTCTGGCGTGGTGGGTCGAACCGCGCGAGTCGACGCAGGCCCAACTCGACCGGGATCTCGCGGCCGGCAGGGTGGTGACCTTCCAACGGGCGCAGGGCTGGGCCGACGACGACGCGTACTGGGGCAGTCGACCGGATCTCCGGTACGCGGCCGACGGCGCGATCCTGGCGTGGACCGTGCCGAACGGCCAGACCCGGTACGCCTTCGTCGACCCGCCCGTCTCGGCCTCGTACCCGGGTGAGCCGGACCTGTCGACGAACGCCGGGCAGGACGCGCGGCTCGCTGCCGCGGCCGACCCGTGGCAGGCCGACGGCGCCCTCGCGCACCGGATCGCGGGCACCGCCGGTCTGCTCGCCGGTGTGCTGACCCTGATCTGGCTGGGCCGGTTGATCGGTGGCGCGCCGCCGCTGGCGGGCACCCGGTGGTTCTGGTTCTGGGTCGGGCTGATCCCGTTCGGGGCGGGTGTGCTGGCGTGGACCTACCGGGAGCTGTGGAGGCCGCCGTCGCCGCCGGTGCTCGACCGTGCCTCCGGGTGGCGTGGCGTCGGCTGGCTGGTGCTCGCCGGGTTCGGGATCGCCCTGCTGGTGTCGATCGCTCGTGGCGTGCTTGGAACGACTGTGGTGCCGGGCTGAGCCGGTGGTGCCGGGCCAACCGGCCCCGAGCTCGGCGACGGTCACCTACGGTGACGCCATGGACCCTTCGGCGGTCTGGCGGGACCGCCAGCACCGGTGGCGGATCGAGGCGTACCGCGCGCCGGACCTGCGCTTCGCCATCTACGCCACCAACGGCCCCACCGAGTCGGTGCCGCTGTGGCTGTTCGGGATGTCGGCACTGGCCCGGTGGCTGATGACCCACGCCATCTCGCTGGACGACCTGGAGGTCGACTGAGCGGGGGCGCGGTCGCAAACCGGGCCCGCGGTGCCCCCCGCTGCGGTTGAGTGACCTCAGACGGCGGACGGGGGTGCGCGATGGGCGGTCAGCTCGGGCAGTTGGCGTTGGTGGCCGTGTTGGTGCTGGTCAACGCCACGCTCTCCGGCAGCGAGATGGCGCTGGTGACCCTGCGGGAGGGGCAGTTGCGGCGGCTGGGCCGGCGCAGCCGCGCCGGCGAGCGGTTGGTGCAGTTGTCCCGCGACCCGAACCGCTACCTGGCCACGATCCAGCTCGGCATCACCCTGGCGGGGTTCCTGGCCTCGGCGGCGGCCGCGGTGTCGTTGGCCGGGCCGCTGGTCGGGCCGTTGGGCTTCCTCGGCGGGGCGGCGCGTCCCGCCGCGGTGCTGCTGGTGACCGTGCTGCTGACGTTCGTCACGCTGGTGCTCGGGGAGTTGGCCCCGAAGCGGCTGGCCATGCAGCGGGCCGAGCGTTGGGCGCTGCTGAGCGCCGCCCCGTTGGATCTGTTGGCCCGGGTGTCGCGGCCGGCGGTGTGGCTGCTCAGTCGGGCCACCGACGCTGTCGTGCGGCTCGCCGGGGGTGACCCGCGGGCCAACCGGGAGGAGATGACCGAGGAGGAGCTGCGGGAGATGCTGGCCAGCCAGCGCGGCCTGTCGGCCCAGCAGCGGGAGATCCTGACCGGCGCGTTCGACATCGCCGGCCGGACGCTGCGGGAGATCCTGGTGGCCCGGCGAGAGGTGACCACGCTGCCGGCCGGCCTGGCCGCCGACGAGGGGGTCCGGTGGCTCGCCGCCGCCGGGCGGTCCCGCGCTCCCGTCACCGGCCCCGGCGGCCTGGACGAGGTGCTCGGGGTGGTGCACATCCGTGACCTGGTGCGGGCCGGCACCGCCCCGGTGGGCGAGCGGGTCCGGGCGCCGCTGCTGCTGCCGGTGACCCTGCCGGTCGCCGACGCGATGCGTCAACTGCGCCAGGAGCATCAGCAACTGGCGCTGGTGGTCGACGAGCACGGGGGCATCGACGGCATGGTCACCATGGAGGACCTGCTGGCCGAGGTGGTCGGCGAGTTGTACGACGAGACCGACCGCGACGTGCGCGGGGTCATCCGGGAACCGGGCGGGTCGCTGCTGGTGCCCGGTGACTTCCCGCTGCACGACCTGCCCGACCTGGGGGTGCGGCTGAGCTTTCCGCTGTCCCGGGACTACACGACGGTGGCTGGTCTGGTGCTGGCCCGACTGCGGCACCTGCCGGACTCCCCGGGTGAGACGGTGCGGCTGCCCGGGCTGACCCTGGAGGTGGTGGAGGTCGCCGACCGGGCGGTGCGCCGGGTGCGGCTGTGCGGGTTCGTCACCGAGCGCTGACCGTTCACCCAGAAGGGTAACAAAAGGTCCAAATCGCCAAAGCGGGAACCGCGGCCCGCCTACCGTGCCAGACGTGAAGGACCGAGGGTTGCGTACGTTCGTCACGGTGCTGGCCGGCCTCGCGGTGATCTACTTCGGCAGCGCCGGCCGCAGCCCCGAGGAGGGCCGTGGCATCTCCGGCGGGGTGGTCGTCCTGGCGTTGCTCGCCGCGCTGCTGGTGTGGCACCTGACCCGCCCCGGGGACAAGACGGTCAAGTGAGAGCCTCAGCGGGCGGCGACGCGGGTGACCTCACCGGCGGACTCCTCACCCAGCGCCACCCGAACCAGCGCTGACGCGAGTCGGCCGAAGTCCGGTTCGTCGACGAGACCGGCGAGTCGGTCCGGGGACCCGGGCAGGCCCAGCCGCTTCGCCCCGGCCAGGGCCCGACGGTCGGCGTACGGGCGCACGTCCGACCAGACCGTCTGCGCCTCGCGCAGGTAGATGTCCGCGCCGGTGGGGCCGATGCCGGGGAATTCGGTGAGCCGCCGCCGCAGCCCGGCCGGATCGCCCTGGGCCTCCCGGTGCAGGCGTCGCAGGTCACCGTGCCAGCGGTCCAGGCACAGCCGGGCACCGGTGCCGAGCATGGTGGCGGTCCGTTCGTCGTAGCGGCGGTAGTGGCCCCGGCCCAGCGCGTCGACGCGCTCCTGCCAACTGGCCGCCTCCATGGCCTGTGGGGTGCGGTAGCCGGCGGCGAACAGCTCCCGCGCGGCGTCCACCCCCACGCACGCGCGGATCCGGGTGCTCAGCAGCGTGGTCAGCACCAGCAGCTGATACAGCGGCCCCGGCCGGTCGGAGAGCCGGATGCCGGCCTCCTCCGCGTACGTGCGGCCACGCCGGTCCAGCAGCACCCGCACCACACTTCGGTCATTGCCCACCCGGTCGGGTTACCCAGTTGAGGACCCGCTAGCCGTCGCACCGCCGACCGTGGCCGGAATGCCACCGGGGCGGGCGGGTATGCCGAGGCGTGGAGGCGGTCGATGCCGCCCCCGTACCGGAGGGAGACACCCCGTGACGAACCCGCAGCAGCAGGAGTTGCGCCGCAACGCGCTGGGCGCGACCAGCCAGGACAACAAGGGCCCCGCCCCGGGCGGGCATCCGGCCAACCGTGGCACGTCGCGCGGCGACGAGGGTCGACCGGTGCCCAAGGGGCAGGTGTCGCCGTACGGCCCGGCCGGTGAGCCGGTGGCCGAGGACGACAGCGACACCCGCTGACCGGTGAGCTAACGACCGCGGGCTGGCGGCCGCCGCAACCTGTTCCAGGTGGCGGCGGCCGCCAGTCCGTACGCGAGGTGCGGGATGATGTCGGAGATCCAGTCGGAGCGCCGCCACGTACGCGGGTCGCTGATCCCGAGCACGGTGATCGACCCGTCGGTCATGGTCATCACGCCCGCGCCGAGCAGGCTGGTGGCCACCGGCAACGGCTGGCGTCGACCACCGGCGTAGAGCGCGAACCCGACGCCCGCGGCGACGCCGAGCCCGTAACCGATCAGCGGCCCGAGGCCCGAGCGGCGGTTGGCCGCCCGGGCCCCGTTCCCGAGGTCCACGTGCGCGATCCCGGCCAGCCGGTCGACGGTCTCCTGGGGGACGTCGCTCTCCGGTCGTCCCCGTAGCGCCATGTCGAGGTAGCTGACCACGTTCAGCGCGGTGCTGCCGACGGCGCCCGCGATCGCGCCGTCGGCCACGTCGACCCTCCTCACTTCGGGTCGCCCGGTTCGCGCTCGCTCTTCGGGCCGTACGTCCGCTCACCGCGCACCACGCCTCGTTGACCGCGATCCTCCTGGAGGATCCGGTTCGCGACCTGGTTGGCCTTGCCGTCGGGTACTCGGCGCCCGGAGTCGTCGATCGCGTTGCGCAACCGCGCGCGCTGCTTGTCGTACGCGTTACTGCCCGGCCGTGGTCCTGGCATCTGTGCCTCCTTCGTCGGTCTGGGCACCTGGTGCTGCCCACCGTCCGCTGGGCGTACCGCGGCCGTCTACCCGTCTGGCGGCGGGCCAACCCCGGCGCGCTACTGGGGCGCGCGGACCACGACGACAGGGCACTGCGCGTGGTGCAGCATCGACTGGCTCACCGACCCCAGCAGCAACCCGGTCACCTCGCCGCGCCCGCGCCCGCCGACGACCGCCAGTTGGGCGGAGCGGGACGCCTCGGCGAGCACACTGCCGGGTCGGCCATGCACCACCTGGCAGGTCAACCGCAGACCCCTGTGGTCCTCGGTGAGCCCGGTCAGCCACCCGGCGAGCATCCGCTCCTGCTCGCCGCGCAGCTTCGCCTCGTCGTACACCAGGGGTTGCATGTCGCCCGGGCCGCTGCTGCCGGGGTGTCGGTAGGCGTGCAGCGCCACCAGCGGCACGCCGAGCGACACGGCGGTCTCGGCGGCGAAGTCCGCCGCGCGCCGGGAGGCGTCCGAGCCGTCCACGGCGACCAGCACCGGCTCGTCGGGTCGTTGCGTGCCGCGCGCGACCAGCACCGGGCAGTCGGCGTACGCGGCGACCTGCACCGCGACCGAGCCGACCAGCAGCGCGGAGAACCCACCCAGCCCGCGGTCGCCGAGCACGATGAGCGCGGCGGTGGGGGACTCGCCCACCAGCACCGCGGCGGCCTCCCCGTCGATGATCTCGCCGGAGATCGACAAGCCGGGCACTGTCGCCTCGGCTTCGCGCACCGCGGCCTCGACGAGTTCCTCGGCCCGGTGGCGCAGCCCACCGCCGGGTGGCGCGTCCGGGGCGGGGGAGACCGGTACGTGCAGCAGCGGCCAGATGAAGCCGTGCACGACCCGCAGCGGTCGGTGCCGGCGCGCCGCCTCGGTCGCGGCGAGACGCACGGCGCGCAGCGCCGACTCCGAGCCGTCGACGCCGACCACCACCGCCGCGTTGTTCGCCGAGTTCACCGCCCACCTCCGCTCGCGGCCAGTATCGCGGGCCCGGACGCCCTCGCGCCGCGATACCGCTGAGCGCGTCCCGGTCGGTACGCTGGCGACGACCGGGGAGGGAGCGCCGCCGATGGGTGAACCAGACCAGCCGAGCACCGCTCGCATGATCGATTTTTGGCTCGGCGGGCAGCACCACTTTCCCGTGGACGTGGCCGCCGCCAACGCGTTCGAGCAGGCGTACGGGCCGTGCGCGCCGGTGTTCCGTGAGCTGCGGGCGTTCCTGGGCCGGGCGGTGCGGGCGATGGCCGCCCACGGCGTGGACGGGTTCCTGGTGTTCGGCGCCGGGGTGCCGACGATGGGCAACGTGCACGAGGTCGCCACCGACGCGACAGTGCTCTACACCGATGTCGACCCGGTCACCATCCGACTGGGACAGAGCATCCTCGCCGGCAGCGACAGGGCCGGCTACGGCTTCGGCGACGCGACCGACATCGGCACTGTCGACCCGGCTCAGCTGCACCGTTTCGTGCCGGGCTGGGGTCGGCGGCCGGTCGGGGTGGTCTTCCTCGGCCTGGCCGCGTTCCTCGACGACGCCACGCTGACCCGCACCCTGGACGAGCTGTACGCTGCCGCGGCGCCGGGCAGTCTGCTCGCTCTGGACTTCGACACCGAGGAGCTGGCCGGCCACCCGCAGGCGCTGGCCATGATGGGACCGCAGTTCCGGATGCGTCCACCGGCGGCGTTCGCGCCTCTGCTCGGTCGGTGGGCGCCGACGGCGGACGGGATCGTCCCGGTCGCCGAGTGGCGGCCGGAAGGCGCGCCGGCACGGGTGCCCGACGCGTTCCACGGTGTACTCGCGGCCCGCCCGGGTGACTGACCGCGCCGATCGTCGGTCCGGGAGCGTCCGTATGATGCTTGCCCTATAGCAAGCTTCGGGGGAGGACGACGATGGTAGACGCGCCGGACGTGGTGTCGCGCGCGTTGCGCGAGGCCCCGCCCGACCAGTTGGCGGAGGCGGCGGACCGGGCGATCCGGTCGGCAATGGGCGCGCTGCGCACGGACGTCTTCGTCGCCGACTACCGGATCAGCGGCCTCTGGCCGGTGCTGGACCCGGACCTGCCGGCGGGCGGGTTCCTGGCCTGCCACACCATGGCGCAGCGCTGCTTCAGCAGCCAGCAGCCGGTACGCGACGGTGAGGGCCCCTGCCGGCTCTACCTGCCGTTGACGGTGTGGGGGGAGCGACTGGGTGTGCTGCTGATCGAGCTTCCGACCGTACCGAACGCGGCGGTCACCGGTCGGGCGACGGACATCGCCGGCACCCTGGCGGTGGCGATGCGCGCGGCGGACCGGGAGACCGACCGTTACCGGCGGGCCCGTCGCCGGGAGCGACTGACGATGGCCGCCGAGATGCAGTGGGACCTGCTGCCCGGTCGTGGTGTGTCCCACCACGCGTTCGATCTGGCTGGTCAGCTCGAACCGGCGTACACGGTGGGCGGCGACCACTTCGACTGGTCGTTGGACGGCGACCGTCTCACCGTGACGGTGCTCAACGGCGAGGGCAGTGGCTTGGCGGCGTCCCTGTTGACAGCCGTCACTGTCAACGCGATGCGCAACGCGCGGCGCTCCGGTGGCGGCCTCGTGGAACAGGCCGAGCTGGCCTCGGACACGGTCTTCTACCAACACCGGGGCGCCCGGTACGTGGCCACCCTGCTGTTGGAGGTGGACACTCGCCTCGGCCAGGTGCGGGCGGTCGACGCGGGCTCGCCCCATCTGCTGCGGATGCGCGGGTCCACGGTCGAGCCGATGAAGCTGGATCAGCAGCTGCCGCTGGGCATGTTCGCCGAGACCCGCTACGAGCTTCAGGAGGTGCAGCTCGCTCCCGGTGACCGGCTCTTCGTGGTCAGCGACGGGGTGTGGGCCGCCGAGCCGCCGGGTCAGGAGCCGTACGGGCAGCGGGTGATGGCGCGTTCCCTGCGCGCCACGCGGCTGCAGCCACCGGCCGAGGCGGTTGGTACGGTGATGCGCGAACTGCACGCCTATCACGCGGATTCCGATCTGCGCGACGACGCCGTCGTGGTCTGTCTGGACTGGCACGGTCCGCGCGAACGGGGCACGGGGTGAGATTCGCCGCCGCGTTGCCGGGCGGGCACCAGCGCGACGACGGCAGGGGACATCAGGTGGAGCGACCTGCGGATCTCGCCGCGGCGATCGACGCGGCCGCCGGGACGCTGATCGCCGTACTGGAGTCGGCCGCGTCGCGGCACCAGGTGCCGCCCACCCAGCTGAGGGTGCTCACGCTGATCAGCAGTCGACCGGAGACCAACGTAAACGGCTTGGCGGAGCTGCTGGACGTGGTGCCCTCGTCGGCGAGCCGTCTGTGTGACCGGCTGGAGGCGACCGGGCTGTTGCGTCGGGTGGCCGATCCCCGTGACCGGCGGGAGGTGCGGTTGGTGCCGACCGCCGCGGCGCAGACCCTGTTGGGGGAGCTGGCCGAGCGGCGGCAGCGCGCGCTACAGGCGGTACTGGACCGGATGCCGGCGCGGATGCAGCACGAGCTGCTGTTGGCGCTGGCCGGGTTCGCTCGGGCGGCGACCTCGGTGCCCGAGCAGCAGACCGATCCCGCCGTGCAGACGGCCTGAGCGTCATCCCCGTCTTCCACTAGTATCCTAGGACGCTTTACGCGTGGTGATCCACGCCACAGTGCGGCACAGCCGCACCGACAGCCCGGCGGCGGCGCCCGGCCAGGGAGAGGAAGCCCGATATAGTGGCAGCGCACCTACCCGGCCCGCGATCAACGAGATCGCGGGCCGCATCAGGGGAAGGGGCCCCGCCCGGGGCCGCAGGGGAGAGCCGGCACTGGTCGGCCCGACAGCGCGTACGACCCTCAGCCGCGCCCGGCGTCGGCCGGGGGCCCGCGTGCCGTACAGGAGGATCGGTGTCGCGTCGGCCAGCTCGGGCAGAGCAACCGCGGGACACCGGTGACGAGACTCCCGGCAACCAGGTGCTCACCCTGCCCAACCTGATCAGCTTCGGGCGACTGCTGGGCGTGCCGCTCTTCCTCTACCTGTTCCTGGTGGCGCGGGCCGACGTGGCGGCGGTCGTGGTGCTGGCCATCGGCGGCACCACCGACTGGGTCGACGGCTGGATCGCCCGCCGCCTGCACCAGGTGAGCCGCCTGGGCGAGCTGCTCGACCCGTTCGCCGACCGGCTCTACATCCTCGCCACCCTGGTCGCCTTCACCGTGCGGGAGGTGGTGCCGTGGCAGTTCACCGCGGCGCTGCTGGCCCGTGAGGTGCTTCTACTCGCCTCGCTGGCGGTGCTGCGTCGCTACGGGTACGGGCCGCCGCCGGTGCACTACGTGGGCAAGACCGCCACGTTCCTGCTGCTCGCTGCGTTCCCGGTGCTGCTGCTGGCCAGCGCGGCGACCGACGTGGCGACGGCGGCGAGCGCCATCGGTTGGGCGTTGGCCTGGTGGGGGCTGGTGCTCTACTGGGTGGCCGGCGGGATGTACGTCGTGCAGGCGGCCCGGCTGGTGCGCGCGGCGCGCGGCCCGGGAGCGGCGGCGTGAGCGCGCCGCGGCTGGGGAAACCCGGCCAGGACCGGGTGTACGCGCCGGACTTCCTCACCGAGCTGTTCCGCAACCCGCTGGATCCGGGGTACGCGGACGCGGCTGCCGCCCGTCGGCGCTCGTCGGAGTCCGCTCCGGCGCGCGGGTGGCGGGCCTTGCCGGCGCGGTCGGTGAGCCTGGTCGTGGTGGTGATGCTCGGTTTCCTGTTCGCTGTCGCGTACCGGCAGACGATGGCGGACGAGCCGGGCCGGAGCCAGGCGCGCTCGGGTCTGGTGGCGCAGATCAAGGAGCGGGAGAGCCAGACCGATCGGTTGTCCACGCGGGCGGATCAGCTGCGCGAGGAGGTCAGTCGGCAGCGGGACGCGGCGTTGAGCGGGTCGGCCGCCGCCCGGTTGCGCAACCTGGAGGCGAGTACCGGGCTGGGTCGGGTGCGCGGTGACGGTGTGGTGGTGCGGTTGGCGGACGCGCCGGACAAGGCGGACGCGGTCACCGGTGCCGGCGCTGGGCCGCCGCGGGTGCTCTACAGCGACCTGCAGGGGGTGGCGAACGCGTTGTGGAGTGCTGGCGCGGAGGCGATCGCCATCAACGGGCAGCGGTTGACGTCGACGTCGACGATCCGGTCGGCGGGTGAGGCGATGCTCGTGGATTTCCGGCCGGTGACCGGGCCGTACGAGGTGTCGGCGATCGGGCCGGGTTCGATGCGGCGCAATTTCGAGGACAGCCGGAACGCGGCGCTGATGCGGAAGGTCGCGCAGGGGACAGGGTTGTCGTTCGGTGTGCGGGAGGCGGACGACCTCACCCTGCCGGCGGCGCCGGAGCCGCAGCTACGCTACGCCAAGCCGTCGGTCAGTCCGAGCCCTTCCGCGTCGGGTGTCCGGTCCGGCAGTCCCGGGTCGTCCGGTCCGACGACCACTGTTAGCCCCTCCGGAGGTGGCCGATGATCGCGGTGTTGGCGTTGCTCGCCGGTGTGGTGCTGGGCGTGTGGCTTGATCCCACGGTGCCGGCGGCGTTGCAGCCGTACCTGCCGATCGCTGTGGTGGCCGCGTTGGACGCGGTGTTCGGTGGGGTGCGGGCCCGGTTGGACCGCATCTTCGACGACAAGCAGTTCGTGGTGTCGTTCATTTCGAACGTGCTGGTCGCTGGTCTGATCGTGTATCTGGGTGACCAGTTGGGGGTGGGTGGGCAGTTGTCCACCGGTGTGGTCGTCGTGTTGGGTGTGCGTATCTTCGGCAACGTGGCGGCGATCCGTCGGCACCTGTTCCGGGCGTAGGTTGGGTTGCGATGAGTGACGAGCAGACCGACACGGGGACCGGGTGGCCGCAGCCGGCGGGTCCGGTGCGGCCGGGTGGGCCGGCGGGTGAGCCGGATCCGCGGCCTGATGCGCCGGATCCGGATGAGTTGAGTCCGTTGGCGCCGCAGGAGCCGGCGCAGCCGTCGGATGACGAGCCTGCTGCGGAGCCGGGTGTGGAGCCGGTCGACGATGGTGCGACGGTGGACCTGAGCGCGGTGTCGCGGTCGGGGGAGCCGGTCGCGGGTTCCGACGGCTTGGCGGAGCCGGTGGGGGAGTCGGCGGCGCCGGTGGTGGCTGGTCGGTCCCGGTGGAGTACGGCCGGGGTGATGATCGCCGCGTTGTTGGCGTTGCTGGGGTTCACGTTGGTCGTGCAGTTGAAGACGACGTCGACGGACCCGACGCTGGGGGCGACCCGGCAGGAGGACCTGGTCCGGATCCTGTCGGACCTGGATGCGCGGGAGAATCGTCTCCAGCAGGACATCCGGGCTCTGGAGGACAGTCAGCGGCAGTTGCGCTCGGGTGAGCAGGGTCGTCAGGCGGCGTTGGACGAGGCGACGCGGCGGGCGGACGAGTTGGGCATCCTGGCGGGGACGTTGCCGGCGGTGGGCCCGGGGTTGACTGTGCAGTTCGATGCCGGGGTGAAGCCGATCTCGGCGAACCGGGTGTTGGACGCGGTGCAGGAGCTGCGTGGTGCGGGCGCCGAGGCGATGCAGATCTCTGGTGGGGATCGGGCGACGGTGCGGATCATCGCGTCGACGTACTTCCTCGATGGGGACAACGGGTCGTTGATGGTGGAGGGGCGTCGGTTGTCGGGGCCGTACACGATCACGGTGATCGGTGATCCGGCGACGATGCGGACGGCGTTGAACATTCCTGGTGGGGTGGTGGCGTCGGTCCGGGGTGACGGCGGTAACGTGACGTTTGGGGAGCGTGAGGTTGCCGAGGTTTCGGCGCTGCACGTGCCGATCAAGTTGGAACACGCCCGTCCGGTCTCCTGACCGGCGCGGCCGCGCCGGACCCGGGTGGTCCGGGGCACCGATGGATGAAGGACGCGTCTGGTGATTCCCGAGGATCTGCGATACACCGCCGAGCATGAGTGGGTGGCGGGTGACGGCACGGCTTCGGTCCGGGTCGGCATCACCCACTTCGCGCAGGACGCGCTCGGCGACATCGTGTACGTGCAGTTGCCCGAGGCGGGTGCGGTGGTCGCGGCCGGTGACTCGTTGGGTGAGATCGAGTCGACAAAGAGCGTGTCGGAGATCTACGCGCCGGTGGCCGGTACGGTGGCGGCGCGCAACGACGCGTTGGCTGACACGCCTGAGCTGATCAACACTGATCCGTACGGTGAGGGTTGGTTGGTGGAGATCACGCCGAATGATCCGACTGCGACGGATGGGTTGCTGACGGCGGCCGCGTATCAGAAGATCACCGAAGGCTGAGTGTGCTTGATCCGGTGCGTGGGATGTCTGCGCGCGTCCGGTTGCCCTGCATTTCGGCGCTGGCTAGGCTCGCCCAGTCGACCGAGAACCCAATAGTTGAGCGTTGCGGAATTGCCTTCCCGGGCACGGGGAGCCAGCCGCCGGGTGTTCAAGTGCCCGGCGGCCAGACCCGCCATTACCCGACGCCGACCGAACAGATCCGTGAGGTGGTCCCATGACGCGGCCAGACGACGAGTTCCCCCCACTCGACGTCACTTCGACGCTCAATCTCGGTTCGCTCGACGAAGTGCTGGAGGGGCCGGATACCGATGTGGTGCCGAGCCGGATGTCCGGTTCGTTGCCGCCGGGTATGGCGCTGCTGGTGGTTCGTCGAGGCCCGAATGCGGGTGCCCGGTTCCTGTTGGACCACGATGTGACGACCAGTGGCCGGCACCCGGACAGTGACATCTTCCTGGATGACGTGACGGTGTCGCGTCGGCACGCGGAGTTCCACCGTGATGGTGGGACGTTCACGGTGCGGGACGTGGGCAGCCTGAATGGCACGTACGTCAATCGTGAGCGGGTTGAGGCGGCCACGTTGAGCAATGGTGACGAGGTCCAGATCGGTAAGTTCCGGGTGGTGTTCATCGCCGGTCCGCGCCCGGAGGAGGAGGCCGGCCGGGGGTGAACGAGCCTGCGGCCTCCATGTCACCCGGGGCGGCTCGGTCTGAGCCGCTGATGAGCATCGGTGAGGTGCTTGGGCAGTTGCGGGTGGATTTTCCGGATACCACGATTTCGAAGCTGCGGTTTCTTGAGGCCGAGGGTTTGGTCGAGCCGCAGCGGACGGCGGCGGGTTACCGGAAGTACAGCTGGGACGATGTGGCGCGGTTGCGGTTCGTGTTGACCGCGCAGCGGGACAAGTACCTGCCGTTGCGGGTGATCCGGGAGCAGTTGGCCCAGTGGGATTCGTCCGGTGAGCAGTCGGGGCGGTCGCGGCCGGCGTTGGTGGCGGTTGGTCCTGATGGTGCGGTGCCGGGTCGTGAGTTGGCGGAGCCGGCCGAGTCGTCGCAGGTGCGGCTCGGCCGGGCGGATCTGGTGGCGCGCAGTGGCGTCGACGAGTCGACGTTGGTGGAGTTGGAGCGGCTCGGTGTGCTGGTGTCGGATCCGCCGGGGTGGTATGACGCGGATGCGTTGATCATCGCGTCGGCGGTGGCGGGGTTGGCGGCGTACGGGTTGGAGCCGCGGCACCTGCGGGGTTATCGGACGGCGGCGGACCGGGAGGTCGGTTTGTTCGCGCAGTTGGTGGCGCCGTTGGCGCGGCAGAGTGATCCGGCGGCGCGGGCGCGGGCGGCGGAGACGGCGCGGGAGTTGGTGGCGTTGTCGGAGCAGTTGCACGCGGCGTTGGTGCGGGTGGGTCTGCGGTCGACGTTGGGTCGGTGAGGGTGCCCGGTGGGTGGCGGCTGAGCGGAAAGATCTCTTCCGGGAAGCGTGCCGTAGGCTTGCCGGGGTAACCCCTTTTCGGCGCGGACGTGGTGCTGTAGCGCATGGGACGGCCGTGTTGCGGTCCGTGTACCGTGCAGGGAAGGGCGCGGTGCGGCGTAGGTGACAACGACACGGAGGCGGCGGTGCGCGAGCTGAGCGTGGTCGGAGTTCGGGTGGAGCTGCCCAGCAACCAGCCGATCGTCCTGCTCAGGGAGGTCGAGGGGGACCGCTATCTGCCGATCTGGATCGGCGCGGTCGAGGCCACGGCTATCGCTTATGAGCAGCAGGGGGTCAAGCCGGCCCGGCCGTTGACGCATGATCTTCTGCGGGACGTGTTGGCGGCGTTGAAGGCGCCCTTGCAGGCGGTGGAGATCACCGAGCTGAAGGAGAACGTCTTCTACGCGGATCTGTTGATCGGCGATGGGGTGCGGGTGTCGGCGCGGCCGAGCGATTCGATCGCGTTGGCGTTGCGGGTCGGTGCGCCGATTCGTTGTGCGGAGCAGGTCCTCAGCGAGGCGGGGATCGTTATCCCTGATGAGCAGGAGGACGAGGTGGAGAAGTTCCGCGAGTTCCTGGAGCAGGTGCGTCCGGAGGATTTCGCGGGCTGAGGTGTGCCTGGGCCCGGTTGGTGATCTTTCTCGGTGGCTGCGCGGCGTGTCGCGTCGGTTCCTCCGTGGTTACCCCTGACGGTGGCGATAGGGTTTCCATGTCGAGGGGTGCGCGTCCCGGAAACGATGCGTCGCCACACTGACGGGGAGGTTGTCCGGATGCACGAGCCGCGGGATTCCGATCCGGGTGCAGGGTTCGACGAGTCGGGTGCCTCGTCGCCAGGTGTGGCGACTGAGGGTGACGGTTCGGTTGGCTACCGGGGTGTGACGGCCTGCCACGCGGTGGGCATCAGTTACCGGCAGTTGGATTATTGGGCGCGGACGACGCTGGTGGTGCCGAGCGTTCGGGACGCCTCGGGTTCGGGGACGCAGCGGTTGTATTCGTTCCGGGACCTGGTGGTGTTGAAGGTTGTGAAGCGGTTGTTGGATGCGGGGGTGTCCCTGCAGAACATCCGTAAGGCGATCGAGGCGTTGCGGTCGCGTGGTGTGGAGGATCTGGCGGGGATCACGCTGATCTCTGATGGGACGACGGTGTACGAGTGCCGGTCTCCGGAGGAGGTGGTCGACCTGTTGCAGGGTGGCCAGGGGGTCTTCGGCATCGCGATCGGTGGGGCCTTCAAGGAGATCCAGGGGTCGTTGTCGCATCTGCCGGCGGAGCCGGCGATGAGCGGCCCGGCGGAGCCGGCGGTGGCGTCGGGGCCCGATCCGGTGGGTGACGAGTTGGCGGCGCGGCGGGCGCGGCGGCGCGCCGGCTGACCGTTCGGTCTCTCGGATTTTTTCCGGTTGTTTTCTCGCGACCGTCGGTGACGGGGGTAGGGCGTCATCGGCCGTGTTGGTCCACTGTGGATACCGTGGGTGTCGTGTCGGTGGCCCATTGTGGAGATACCCATCGGTAGTGGTGACGCACCGTGGCGGCGTGTTGTCGGTAATCCGATACGGGGGCGCTGACCGGGGGCGGTTGACACGCTATGGTCCCTCACGGTTCTGGACCCTTCACCCCCCGGAAGGAACGACCGTGACGGTTACGGAAGAGAACGCTCCCGCCTCGCACTACGACCGCATTGGCGGTGCCAGTTCGGTCAAGGCGGCGGTTGAGCTGTTCTACGACAAGGTGCTCGCGGACCCGGTGTCGGCGGCGTACTTCGCCGATGTGGACATGGCGAGTCAGCGGCGGCACCTGGCGATGATGTTGACCGTGGTGCTGGGTGGTCCGAACGAGTACACCGGCCGTGGGTTGGCCGAGGCGCACCAGCCGTTGAACATCCCGGTGGCGCACTACGTGAAGGTGGGCGAGTACCTGACCGTGACGCTGGCCGAGTTGGGTGTGCCGGCGGACATCCTCGCCGATGTGCAGACAGTGCTGGGGCAGGTGCAGGGCCAGGTGGTGTCTGCCGGGAACAGGTCGGGCGCCTGAGCGTGGACGCGGCTCGCCTCAAGCAGAGCTGGTCGGTGGTCGCTGGTCACGGCGACCAGGTCCCGCTCTACTTCTACTCGACGTTGTTCCTCGCTCATCCCGAGACGCGGCAGATGTTCCCCACGAACATGGCCGGTCAGCGGGACCGCCTCGTGACCGCGTTGGGTCACATCGTGTCCAACGTGGACCAGGTGGATCGGTTGGTCGGTTTCCTGCAGGATCTCGGCGCGGATCACCGCAAGTTCGCGGTTCGCGCGGAGCACTACCCGGCGGTCGGTGAGGCGCTGGTGGCGACGTTGCAGCATTTCCTCGCCGAGCAGTGGACCGACGAGTTGGCTGCGGACTGGACGGCCGCGTACGGGCTGGTCGCCCAGGTGATGATGGAGGCCGCGCAGGCCGCTGAGGCGGTCAATCCGCCGTGGTGGGTGGCGGAGATCGTGGCGCATGAGCGGCGGGCGTTCGACGTGGCGGTGTTGACGGTGCGTCCGCAGTATCTGTTGCCGTTCACGCCGGGTCAGTCGATCGGGGTGTCGCACCCGTCGGTGCGGTCGTGGCGGTACTACTCGCCGGCGAACGCGCCGCGCGCGGACGGCACGTTGGAGTTGCATGTGCGGGCCGCGCCGGGTGGTGCGGTGTCGTCGCGGCTGGTGTACGGGTCGGCGGTGGGGGATCGGATCCACCTGGCGGCGCCGGTGGGGGACCGGCTGGGGTTGTGGTCGGCGGGCTCCAGTGACCTGTTGCTGTTGGTCGCGGGCACCGGGTGGGCGCCGGTGAAGGCGTTGGTGGAGCAGGTGGCCGCGGAGGGTTCCCGCCGGCGGGTGGACCTGTACGTGGGGGCCCGGTCCCGTAGCGAGTTCTACGACAGCGACGCGATCGACAAGTTGGCGTCGTCGCATCCGTGGTTGACGGTGACGTACGTGGTGGGTGCCGACGTGCACCGGCCGGGTGAGTTCGTGCAGGCGGTGGACCGGGCGTTGGCCGACGGTGACTGGCGGTCCCGGCACGTGTTCGTGTGTGGGTCGGACGAGATGGTGTCGCACGCGGTGCGGACGTTGGTTCAGGCGGGTTACCACGCGGGTCAGGTGCATCACGAGGGCCTGGGTGCGCAGTGGTACGGCCCGGCGTGGCGGACGGCGGTGCAGCAGCCGGCTGCGGGTGATACTTCGGGAGGTGGGCACAGGTGAGCGCGAGGAGTGGGCTTGCGGGCCCCGCAGTCGCGAACGGAGGTCTGCACAGGTGAGTGCGACGCCGATCAGTCGGTATGACGGGGTGCAGGTTTCCGGCGGTGTGCAGGTGCGGATGACCGCCGATCGGGTTCGGCGGTGGGAGTTCGGGGCGGCGTCGTTCGCTCGGCGGGGTTACGACAACGCTGACGTGGACCGGTTCCGGGTGCAGGTCGCTGACGAGTTGGACCTGTTGGCGACGCAGATCGCGACGTTGCGGGCGGAGAACGAGCGGCTGACCGACCGGGTGGAGTTGCACCGGCACGGGGTGATTCCGAGTACGGGGGCGGCGGCGAAGGTCCCGGCGGCGCGGGAGGTGAATCTGCTGTCGGCGGCGCAGCGGGAGGCCGAGCAGATCATCGCGCAGGCGCATGACTACGCGCGTCGGGTCGCCGAGTACGCCCGGGTGCAGTACGAGAGTTACCTGCACGCGGCGGAGGCGGAGGCGAAGCAGGAGGCGGAGCGGGCGGTGGCGGAGTACCGCAGCGCGGCGGGGTCGAGCTTCGACGACACGGTGGCGACCCGGGAGGCGTTGCGGATCTTCGGCGAGATGATGGTGTCGCACATGCAGGCGGCGGCGCGGCATCTCGACGACGGCAGTGAGCAGTTGGCGCGCACGATGGATCGGATCGCGGCGGAGACGCCGGGGGCGCCGTTCGTGGGTGGTGTGGTGGGCCAGTCGGCGTTGCCGCGGCACCAGCAGCGCTGAGTGCTCGCCGGGGTGGGGTTCGCTAACGGGGACCCCACCCGGCGCGCTGGCGGCGGTGGCATAGTCGGAGGGGTCAGGCGGGGCTGACCGGTGGCCCGCCCCCGGGAGAGGCGCCGTCGTGTCGGTATCACCGTCCCCGTCCGGCGGGTCTGCGGACCCCCTTGCGGCGTTGGAGGCGTCGGCGTGGGCGCTGGCGGCTGCGGTCGGCACCATGAGTGACGCCCTGTCGGCCCCGCTGGCCGAGGTCCTCGCGGCGTCGCCGCACCGCAGCGCGGTGCTGGAGGCCGCTGGTCTGCTGTCCTGGGAGGGTGGGGTGCCGGTCGCGCACCCGACTCTGGTTCCTGCCGACGGGCCGACCGGGCGCAGCGCGGTGCAGGCGCGGTTGAGTTCGCTGCGGCAGGCGGTCGCCGCGGCGGCGCAGGAGCCTTCCGGTGGGGGTGGGGCCGGCTGGGCGCAGGTGGACGACGAGGTGTTGCTGCATCAGGGTCGGGCGTCGGCGGCGACGGGTCGGGCGTTGGCGGCGCGGGTGGTTCCCGAGTTGCCGGGGCTGGCGCAGCGTTTGGACTCGGCGGACGCCCGGGTGTTGGACGTGGGCACCGGTGTGGCGGCGTTGGCTGTCGCCCTGGCCCGCGCGTTGCCCCGGGTGTCGGTGGTGGGTATCGACGTGCTGCAACGGGCGTTGGACCTGGCCCGCGGGGAGTTGGCCGAGGCGGGCGATGTCGCGGATCGGATCAGTGTGCGCCGTCAGGACGTCGCGGAGGTGGCCGAGCCGGGCGGGTACGACCTGGTCTGGGTGCCGGCGCCGTTTCTTCCCCAGGAGACGTTGGTGCTCGCGCTGCCCCGGCTGGTGCAGGCGCTGCGACCCGGTGGCTGGCTGGTGGCGGGCACCAATCCGCCGGCGGGGGACCCGTTGCGGGCGGCCGTCGACCGGTGGAACGCCGTGCGCAACGGCGGCAACGCCTTCGACGCGGACCGGATGGCGCAGGTGCTGGCGGGGGCGGGGTTGGGTGACGTCCGGCGTTTTCCGACGGTCCCCGGCGGGCCGGTGTTGGTCGCCGCGCACCTTCCGGGCGGGTGAGGGCGGCCGTCGGCGGGGCGGGTGGTCAGCTGAGCCGTTGTTCGAGGTGGAAGGTGACCTCGGTGCCGGCGGCGCTCTTACCGATGGCCTTGCAGAGGGCGGCGCGGATGGGCAGCCAGTGGGGGCCGGCGCCGGAGGGCATGAGGGTGGCGTTGAACGGGTGCCCGTCGATGGTGCCGGTGACCTTGACGGCGCGTCGGGTGCCGAGCAGGTTCGCGGAGTCGGGCACTGTCACGTAGGTGGCGAACGCGCCGTCCTTCTCGATGGGCGCGGTGAAGCGGTAGTCGAGTGGTTGCGGGTCCATGGGGTTCTCCTCGGCGCTGCGGGTCGGTCAGCTGGCGGCGGCGCGGATGGCCTCGGCTATCGGGGTGGGCCCGTCGACGAGTTCCAGTGTCGCGCCGGTGGTGCGCGGTTCGTCGAGCAGGGCGGCGAGGACGTGGGCGACGTCGGTGCGACTGATCGCGCCACTGCCGGCGTATGGGGTGAGGGTGACCCGCCCGGTGGGTGGGTCGTCGGTGAGCCGGCCGGGTCGCAGCACCGTCCAGGCCAGGTCGCGCCCGCGCAGGTCGTCCTCGGCGGCGCGTTTGGCGCGCAGGTACGCCGCCCACACGTCGTCGCTGCCGGGGGCGGGTGGTGTGTCCACGCCCATGGAGGAGACGAGCAGGTAGCGGTGGACGCCGGCGCGGGTGGCGGCGTCGGCGAGCAGCGCGGCGGCGGCCCGGTCGACGGTGTCCTTGCGGGCGGCGCCGCTGCCGGGGCCGGCGCCCGCGGCGAAGACCACCGCGTCGGCGCCGTCGAGGTGGTCGGCCAGTTGCGCGAGCGGGGTGTGTTCCAGGTCGCAGACGACGGGGGTGGCGCCGGCGGCGCGTAGCGTCGCGGCCTGGTCGGGGTTGCGGATGAGGCCGACGGCGGTGTCGCCGCGCCCGACGAGGTGGCGTTGCAACAGTAGGGCGATCTTGCCGTGGCCTCCGGCGATGACGACGCGCATGCGCCCAACCTACCGGCGCTGCGGGTGTGGGCGCGGGACCACCGGCTTGACCTTGACCTTCGGGTAACCCTGAGCCTGGTGGGTGCCGGTCGCCGTGACCGGCGCGAGGAGGATGGCGACGTGGGGCTGATGACCATCGGGGCGTTCGCCCGGGCGGCGAGGCTGACGCCGAAGGCGTTGCGCCTGTACGACCAGGTGGGGCTTCTGGTGCCGGCCGCTGTCGATCCGGAGTCCGGTTATCGGCTCTACGACCCGGCTCAGGTGCCGGTGGCTCGGCTAGTCGCCCAGTTGCGGCGGCTCGGCATGCCGCTGGCGACGATCCGGGTGGTGTGTGGCCTGGAGCCCGCGGCGGCGGCTGAGGCGGTCACCGCGTACTGGCGGCAGGTCAGCGCCGACACCGCGGCGCGCGCCCGGCTCGCCACCCTCCTCGTGGATCACCTGTCTGAAGGGGGCGCCACCATGTCCGACCCGAATCCCACAGTTGCCGTCCGCTGCGCCGCCGGTTGTGACAGCGGGCTGGTGCGCGACAGCAACGAGGACACCGCGTACGCCAGCTTGCGGTTGCTGGCCGTGGCCGACGGTATGCGGGGGCCCGGCGGCGCGGCCGCCAGCGCCGCCGCCGTCGACGCCCTGAAGCCGTTGGCGCTCACCGACGTGCCGGCCGCCGACCTGCTGACGATGCTGGCCGGCGCGGTGAGTGACGCCGACCGCGCCGTGCACGGGTTGGCCACCGACACCGACCAGCCGGTCACCACGCTGACCGCGCTGCTGCTCAGCGGTTCCCGGCTGGCGCTGGTGCACGTCGGTGACACCCGGGCCTACCTGCTGCGCGGCGGTGAGCTGTCGCTGCTCACGCAGGATCACACCTGGGTGCAGGCCCAGGTCGATCAGGGCCGGCTCGACCGGGACCAGGCCGCGACGCATCCGCAGCGGGCGGTGCTGGTGCGCGCCCTCGGTGGCGGCCGGCAGGTCGAGGCGGATCTGGCGCTGCGGACCGCGCTGCCCGGTGACCGGTACCTGTTGTGCTCCGACGGGCTGTCCGCTGTCGTCGACCGGGCCGCCCTGGGGGTGACGTTGGCGGCGACGGACGATCCCGAGGACACGGTGCGGGAGCTGATCGACCTGGCGCGGGCGCAGGGGGCGCCGGACAACATCGCCTGCGTCGTCGCCGACGTCGTCGCGGTGTAGCCGTCGTCTGCGCCGCCGATGCCACTGCTCGTCGGGTGGGGCCGCCCACCCGACGCGGGGCTCGGCGTTAGCGGATCGGTTGAGGCAGCATGGAGAGGTGATAGAGAGCTTCGACGCGTTGACCTCGCTGGTGGCCGGTGGTGGGGTGGTGGTGCTCAGCGGCGCCGGCCTGTCCACCGAGTCGGGAATTCCGGACTACCGGGGGCCCAGCGGGGTGGCGCGGCGGCACACGCCGATGACCTACCAGGCGTTCACCCGCGATCCCCTGGCCCGGCGGCGTTACTGGGCGCGGAGCCACCTGGGCTGGCGGTTGATCGCGGGCGCGGCGCCCAACGCCGGGCACCGGGCGGTGGCCGGGCTGCAACACGCCGGGCTGGTCGACACGGTGATCACGCAGAACGTCGACGGTCTGCACGGTGCGGCCGGCAGCCCGTCGGTGATCGAGCTGCACGGCCGCCTCGACGAGGTGACCTGCCTGGACTGCGGCAACCTGACCTCCCGGGAGGAGCTGCACCGGCGGCTGCGCGAGGCCAACCCGGAGTTCGTGGCCCGCGTCGCCGCCGTCAACCCGGACGGTGATGTTGATCTCCCCGATGAGCAGGTGGCGGCGTTTCGGCCGGTGGACTGCGGGATCTGCGGCACCGGGATGCTGAAACCGGACGTGGTGTTCTTCGGTGAGACGGTGCCGCCGCAGCGGGTGACGCGGTGTTTCGCGGCCGTGGAGCAGGCCCGGTCGTTGCTGGTGCTCGGGTCGTCGTTGACGGTGATGTCGGGGCGCCGGTTCGTGATTCGGGCGGCGAAACGGGGCATCCCGGTCGCGATCGTCAACCAGGGGCCGACCCGCGGTGACAGCCACGCCACCGTGTGCGTCGACGCGCCGTTGGGTGCGCTGCTGCCCCAACTGGCCGCGCGGGTCGGCGCCGCGGCGCCGCTCACTGTGTGACAGCAGGGCCCTCGAGGCCCGGGGGGTAGGACATCCGCCGGAAACACCAACGCTGGTAGCGTTGAGCACGCCGGTAACACCCACGTGGGAGAGACCGCCCGACAGCACGCAGGGCGGCGCCGAAGGGGCAAATCCTCCCCGGAACCTCTCAGGCAAAAGGACCTCGTGGGCAGGCACTGTGGAGCGCCCCTTGTGGGTGCGACAGAGGGGGAGGCCGACACGTCGACCTCGCCCCGGGAGTGCCCCTATGACCGTAGAGCAGTTCGCCACCCGTCACATCGGTCCCGGCCCCGACGATGAGCGTCGGATGCTGGAGGTCGTCGGGCACGACTCGATCGACGAGCTGATGGACGCCGCGATCCCCGAGGTGATCCGCTGGCACGGCACCCTCGACCTGCCCGACCCGGCCACCGAGGCCGAGACGATCGCCGAGCTGCGGGCCCTCGCGGCGCGTAACACCGTCGCCGTCTCCATGATCGGGTTGGGGTACCACGGCACGCACACCCCGGCGGTGATCCGCCGCAACGTGCTGGAGGACCCGGCCTGGTACACGGCGTACACGCCGTACCAGCCGGAGATCAGCCAGGGCCGGCTGGAGGCACTGCTGAACTTCCAGACCATGGTCACCGACCTGACCGGCCTGGCCACCGCGAACGCCTCGATGCTCGACGAGGGCACCGCGGCGGCGGAGGCGATGACCCTGGCCAGGCGGGCCTCCAAGAGCAAGAGCGGCGTGTACGTCGTCGACGCCGACGCCCTGCCGCAGACCATCGCGGTGATCACCAGCCGGGCCGAGCCGCTCGGCATCGACGTGCGGGTCCTCGACGTGCAGCGCGACGAGTTGCCGGCGGAGTTCTTCGGTCTGCACCTTCAGTACCCGGGGGCCTCCGGGGCGGTGCGTGACCACGCCAGCCTCGTGGAGGCGGCGCACGCCGTCGGCGCCCTCGTCACCGTCGCGGCGGACCTGCTGGCGTTGACGCTGCTGCGTGCACCGGGGGAGATCGGCGCGGACATCGCCGCCGGCACCACCCAGCGTTTCGGCGTACCGATGGGCTTCGGTGGGCCGCACGCCGGTTACCTCGCGGTGCGCTCGGGCCTGGAGCGGATGCTGCCCGGACGCCTGGTCGGGGTGTCGCGCGACGCGGACGGCAACCCGGCCTACCGGTTGGCGTTGCAGACCCGTGAGCAGCACATCCGGCGGGAGAAGGCGACCAGCAACATCTGCACCGCGCAGGTGCTGCTCGCCGTGATGGCCGGCATGTACGCCGTCTACCACGGCCCGGACGGGCTGCGTGACATCGCGACGCGTACCCACCGGATGGCGGCGCGGCTCGCGGCCGGGTTGCGCGCCGGTGGGGTGGACGTCGCGGACGTCGCGTTCTTCGACACCGTCACCGCGACCGTGCCGGGCGCGGCGGACGAGGTGGTGGCCGCCGCCGCGGACCGTGGTGTCAACCTGCGGCTGGTCGACGCCGACCGGGTGGGGGTGTCCTGCGACGAGACCACCACCGACGCGCACCTGACGCAGGTGTGGGAGGCGTTCGGGGTGCCCGCGTTCGACGGCCACGTGGACGAAGCCCTGCCGGTCGACCTGGCGCGCGGCAGCGACTTCCTCACCCACCCGGTGTTCCGCAGCCACCACTCGGAGACGGCGATGCTGCGCTACCTGCGGCGGCTGTCGGACTTCGACTACGCCCTGGACCGGGGCATGATCCCGCTCGGGTCGTGCACGATGAAGCTGAACGCGACCACCGAGATGGAGCCGGTCAGCTGGGCGGAGTTCGCGAACATCCACCCGTTCGCGCCGGACGCGCAGACCGTCGGGTACCGGGAGATGATCGGTCAGCTGGAGTCGTGGCTGGCCGAGGTGACCGGCTACGACGCGGTGAGCGTGCAGCCCAACGCCGGTTCGCAGGGTGAACTGGCCGGGTTGCTGGCGATCCGCTCGTACCACGCGTCGCGCGGTGAGACGCACCGCGACGTGTGCCTGATCCCGTCGTCGGCGCACGGCACGAACGCGGCGTCGGCGGTGATGGCCGGCATGCGGGTCGTGGTGGTGGCCTGCGACGACGACGGCAACGTCGACCTCGTCGACCTGGACGCGAAGATCGACAAGCATCGCGACGCGCTCGCCGCGATCATGGTGACGTACCCGTCGACGCACGGCGTGTACGAGACGGGCATCGCGTCGCTGTGCGCGAAGGTCCACGACGCCGGCGGGCAGGTGTACGTCGACGGGGCGAACCTCAACGCCCTGGTCGGGTTCGCCAAGCCCGGCAAGTTCGGCGCGGACGTGTCGCACCTGAACCTGCACAAGACGTTCTGCATCCCGCACGGCGGCGGTGGCCCCGGGGTGGGCCCGGTGGCCGTCCGCGCGCACCTGGCGCCGTTCCTGCCCGGTGACCCGCTGGGCGCGCACGCGGACGCCACGCCGGCGATCTCGGCGGCGAAGTACGGGTCGGCGGGGATCCTGCCGATCCCGTGGGCGTACCTGCGGATGATGGGCGCCGAGGGGCTGACCCGGGCCACCGGTGTGGCGGTGCTCGCGGCGAACTACGTGGCGGCGCGGCTGCGGGGGCACTTCCCGGTGCTGTACGCCGGCAACAAGGGCCTGGTGGCGCACGAGTGCATCCTCGACCTGCGGCCGTTGACGAAGGCGACCGGGGTGAGCGTCGACGACGTGGCGAAGCGGCTGATCGACTACGGCTTCCACGCGCCCACGATGTCGTTCCCGGTGGCGGGGACGCTGATGGTGGAGCCGACCGAGAGCGAGGACCTGGCCGAGCTGGACCGGTTCTGCGACGCGATGATCGCGATCCGCGCGGAGATCGAGCAGGTGGGTTCCGGGGCGTGGCCGGCGGGAGACAACCCCCTGGCCAACGCGCCGCACACCGCGGCGATGGTCAGCGGCGACGAGTGGTCGCACGCCTACCCGCGCTCGGTGGGCGCGTACCCGGCCGGGGTGGACCGGGCCGGCAAGTACTGGCCGCCGGTGCGGCGCATCGACGGCGCGTACGGCGACCGGAACCTGGTCTGCTCGTGCCCGTCGCCGGAGGCGTTCGAGGACTGACAACGCCGCAGCCGGTCGAGACTGACGACGGCGCGCCGGGGCGGGCGGTACGGCCTGCCCCGGCAGCCGCTGCGACCTGGGCGGGGACGTCCCTTACCGGGGGACTAGCCTGGGTCGACGGCGGCGAAACGGTGACGCTGAGTGGTCGGTCAGGCCACGAGGGCGTGGCGGGCGGGGCCGCGGTGCGGTGCGATGCTGCTGCCGTCGGGAAGCAGCTCGCCGGTGTCCTCGAAGACGATGACACCGTTGCAGAGCAGGCTCCAGCCCTGCTCACGGAAGCAGGCAAGGACCCGCGCGGCTTCCCGGTCGGTGGCTTCAGCGGAGGGGCAGGTCGGTTGGTGCTGGCACATCGGGTTCTCCGGACTGTGGGGGCACTGTGTCATGGTTCACATGACCAGTGACGCACAGTACCAAGCGAAAGTGTCCAGCATCGAGCAGGTGCCCGCCTGGTGCACGGGAAATCCACTGAACGGATGAGGAAGGTTGGACCGTACGGCGTGGAAACGCTCCCAAGGGTGTGCACCGAGGACAGCGGCCCGGCCGCATTGGTCGATGCGCCTGGCGCGCCGGCCGCGTGCCGCGGTGCGCTGACCGAACGCGCCCGCCTGCACTGGTCTCGCGGCGACGGCGGCGACCCCGCGGCCCTCGCCGAGGAGTTCCTCGCCGCGCACGGCCTGCCCCTGCACGACCTGACCCGGCCCGCCACCGCCCCGCACGGCACCGGGGTCTGCGGCGCGGCGCTGTACCTGTCCGCCGGCGCCGGGGCGCTGCTGGCCGGCGCCGGCACCGGGGCGCCCGAACCCGCGCCGGTCCTGCCCGACCTCGCCGTCGTCGTCTACCAGCACGGCCCCACCCGGGTCGCCCGGCCCGGCGCAGGGCCGCCGTGGTGGCTCGGCGAGTGGGTCGAGAGCTGGACCCCCGGTGAGCACGCCGCCGCCGTCGACGCGGTCCGCGCCGCCATCGGCCGCGGCGACGTCTACCAGAGCAACATCGTCGGTCACGCCGCCGCCCCCTACACCGGCGACCCGTTGCCCGCCCTGAGCCGCCTCGGCGCGCTCCCCGGCGCCCGCTACGGCGGCGTCCTCACCGGCGACGGCTGGGCCATCGGCTGCGCCTCCCCGGAAACCCTCGTCGAGGTCACCGACGGTCAGGTGATCACCCGACCGATCAAGGGCACCCGCCCGGCCACCGCCACCGGCCGCGCCGAGCTGCTCGCCAGCGCGAAGGAACGCGCCGAACACATCATGATCGTCGACCTGGAACGCAACGACCTCGCCCGCATCGCCCGCACCGGCACCGTCACCGTCGACGAGCTGTTCGCCGTGCGCCGCTGGTGCGACCTGTGGCAGGCCGAGTCGACAGTCCGCGCCGCCGCCGCCGACGGCCTCGGCCTCGCCGACCTGCTGCGCGCCACCTGCCCCGGCGGCTCCGTCACCGGCGCCCCGAAACTCGCCGCCCTGACCCAGATCAGCGCCCTCGAACCGGTCGGCCGGGGCGCCAGCATGGGCGCGCTGGGCTGGGTCGCCCCCGGCCACGTCGACCTGGGCCTGACCATCCGCACCGCCGCCGCCGACGGCCAGCGGCTGCACACCTGGGCCGGCGGCGGCATCACCTGGGACAGCGACGCACGCGCCGAGGTCGCCGAGGCCGCCGCGAAGACCACCCCGATCCGCGCCACCCTGGCCGGGCGCTGACCGCAGCACCGGACGGCGATACGCTGAACCTCATGACCATGCGGCCCATCCGGATCATCGGCGACCCTGTCCTGCGCACCGGATGCGAACCGGTCACCACCTTCGACGCCGAACTGCGCGCCCTCGTCACCGACCTGATGGACACCCTGCTCGGTGCCCCCGGCCGCGCCGGCGTCGCCGCACCACAGATCGGCGTCAGCGCCCAGGTGTTCGTCTACGACGCCGACGGGCACTGCGGCCACCTCATCAACCCCACCCTGGAGCTGTCCGACGAGCTCCAGGACGACGAGGAGGGCTGCCTGTCCATCCCCGGGCTGTACTTCCCGACCGTGCGGGCCCTGCACGCCACCGCCCACGGCGTCGACCAGCACGGTGAGCCGTTGACGATCGCCGGCAGCGGGTTCCTGGCCCGGGCCCTGCAACACGAGACCGACCACCTGGGCGGGCGGCTCTACGTCGACACCCTGCGCGGCGACACCCGCCGCCGGGCGCTGCGCGAGATCCGCGCCGGGCGCTTCGACTCACCCAGCCGCCGCGGCTAGCTCACCCACTGGTCGTGGCCCAGCTTCGCGACCAACGCCACCACCACCACCAGCAACACCACCCGCACGAAGCCGGAGCCGCGGCGCAACGCCATCCGCGCTCCCAGCACCGCGCCGGCGATGTTGCACACCGCCATGCCCGCGCCCAGCAGCCACCACACGTGCCCGGTCACCCCGAACACCACCAGCGCGCCCAGGTTCGTCCCCGCGTTGACGACCTTCGCCATCGCCGAGCCGTGTACGAAGTCCGCGCCCACCAGGGCGGTGAACGCCAACACCAGGAACGTGCCGGTGCCCGGGCCGATCAACCCGTCGTACAGGGCGATACCCACCCCGGCCACCGCGATCACCGCCGCCACCCGCACCGGAGTGCGCTTCGCCGGCGCCGCCACCACCCCCATCCGGGGACGCAGCAGCACGAACACCGCCACGGACACCAGCACCACCAGCACAACCGGCCGGTACGCCGACGCCGGCACCGCCCCGGCCAGCGCCGCGCCGACGCCCGCGCTGAGCACCGCGAACCCCGCCGCCGGGCCCGCCACCCGCCAGTCGACAGTCGTCCTACGGGCGTACGTCGCCGCCGCCGTGGCCGTCCCGAAGATCGCGGCCAACTTGTTCGTGCCCAGCGCGGTGGCCACCGGCAACCCCGGGGCGGCCACCAGCAACGCCGGCAGCAGCAACAGACCACCACCACCGACCACGGCATCGACCCACCCGGCCATCGCGGCGGCGGCCAGCAGGGTACTCAGCGTCACGGCGTCCACGGGCGGCAATTCTCCCCACCCGACGCGCCTCACCGGCACCCGAGTGGCCAGCCTCACCCGGTCACCGACCCCGCGTACGCCGCAACCACACCCCCAACGCGCCGACCGCCACGAACACCAGCACCGAACACAGCAAGACCTTCACCACCCGGCAACCATGCCACGGGCACGTAAGGTGCAGGAGTGCGCCTGGCCACCTTCAACATGCTGCACGGACGGTCCCTCACCGACGGGCTCGTCGACTCCGACCGACTCGCCGCCGCCATCGGTGCCCTCGACGCCGACGTGCTCGCCCTGCAGGAGGTCGACCGCGACCAACGCCGCAGCGGCAACCTGGACCTCACCGCCATCGCCGCCCGCGCCCTCGACGCACCGCATCACCGCTTCGCCGCCGCCGTCGTCGGTACGCCCGGCGAACAGTTCCGCCCTCTGCGCCACGACGACGACGGCCACGGTGAACCCTGCTACGGCATCGGGCTGATCAGCCGATACCCCGTACGCAGCTGGCAGGTCACCCGACTCAAGCCGGCGCCGGTGCGCTCACCGGTCTACGTGCCCGGCCCTCGCGGCGGTCTCATCCTGCTGCACGACGAACCCCGCGTGGTCCTCGCCGCCGTCCTGGACACCCCGCACGGCCCGCTCACCGTCGCCGCGACCCACCTGTCCTTCGTGCCCGGCTGGAACGCCCGCCAACTACGTCAGACCGTCCGCGCCCTGCGCGCGCTACCGGGCCCCCGCGTCCTGCTCGGCGACCTCAACCTGCCCGCCGGCGCGGCCCGGCTCATCTCCGGGTGGCAACCCCTGGGCCGACGCCCCACCTACCCGTCCGGGCAGCCCCGCGTCCAACTCGACCACATCCTCGCCGACCGGCACGCCCTCGACCAGCTCCCACCCGTACGCGCGGTCACCGCGCCGGCGTCCACCATCTCCGACCACCGCCCCCTGCTGGTCGACCTCGGCTGAGCATCATCGCCCAACCGGCCGCATCGCGGCTCACGAATGTCTAGGGTGGGCTCGCCGGCACCACGCTGTCGCGCCATCGCCACCCCCGACACCGCAGGGAGCTGACCATGAGCGACACGCCGGACACGATCGTCCTCATCCACGGATTCTGGGTCACCCCCCGCAGCTGGGAACACTGGGTCACCCACTACCAGGACAGGGGCTTTCGGGTGCTCACGCCCACGTACCCGGGGCTGGAAGGCGAGGTCGAGGCGATCAACGCCGACCCCAGCCCGCTGGAGACGCTGACCGCGCCACAGATCATCGCGCACCTGTCCGCGGTGGTCGACGCACTGCCCACGCCACCCATCCTCATGGGCCACTCCGCCGGCGGGGCGTTCACCCAGGTGCTACTCGACCGCGGCTACGGCGCCTCGGCGGTCGTGCTCAACTCGGCACCCACCGAAGGCGTCAAGAACATCCCCTTCTCGCAGCTGCGCTCCACCTTCCCAGTGCTGCGCAACCCCGCCAACCGGCACCGCGCCGTCGGGTTCACCTTCGAGCAGTGGAACTACGCGTTCACCAACACCTTCGACGAGCAAACCGCCCGCGCCCTGTACGAGCGCTACGCCATCCCCGCCGCCGGCGGCATCCTCTGGGACAGCGTCCTGGCCAACCTGCTGCCCGGCCCCCAGGACATCGCGGTCAACTACCACAACGACCAGCGCGCGCCGCTGCTGTTCATCTCCGGCTCGGAGGACCACATCATGCCGCCCAGCGTGCAACGCGCCAACGCCGCGCACTACAAGGGCGACACCATCACCGAGGTCGAGCTCTTCGAGGGGTACGCGCACCTGCTGCCCGCCCAGCAGGGCTGGCAGCGCATCGCCGACGTCGCCCTCGACTGGGCCCTGCGCCACGCCCGCTGACCGCGCCGCCTGACGCCGCCCTCGGCTTCCTGAAGAAGCGGGGCATCACCGTGCCCCGGACACCGCGCCTACCTGACAGCCGACGATCAAGGGTCGGCGGGGGAGCGGACCACCGAGTCGCAAGATTCCCTCAAGATCATTGCATCGACGGACTTCGACGATCATGCTGGTCGACACGCGCCACGATCAACTCGTCGGAGGCCACATGAGACGCCAGCGACCCACCCTCATCGCCGTGTCCACCCTCATCGCCATCACCCTCACCACCGCAGCACCCACCCCCGCCAACGCCGCACCACCCGAGCAGGTCACCGCCCTCACCGCCCACCAGGCCGACGGATACACCACCCTCGCCTGGCAACCCGTCGACGGCGCCACCGATTACCAGATCGAACGAACCCCCGTCGACGCCGACAACACCCCCACCGGCGTACCCACCATCGTCGGCATCTGGCGACCCAACCGCCAGATCAACCAACACGCGCCCACCTTTGCCGACGCCGGCTACAACCCCGGCGACACCTTTCAATGGCGCGTACGTGCCCGTACCGGCACCACCGAACAGCCCTACTCCGACCCGGTCACCGCCACCACCACCGCGCCCTGGGGCAACCCCGCGACCCCCGGCGAGCAACTGCGCACCGGCTGGGAGACCACCCACGCCGCGCAGTACACCAGCGACACCGACGAGTACGCCTACACCGCCGCCATCGACGCCCTCAGCGACCGCGTCCGCGTCGTCGAACTCGGCCGCACCGTCCAGAACCGACCCATCAATATGATGGTCATCGGTCACCCCACCCCGGCGGCCACACCGGAAGCCGTCGCCGCCACCGCACCCGTGGCCATCAACTGCAACGTGCACGGCAACGAACCCGGCGACCGCGAGGCCTGCCTCATCATGGCCCGCCAACTCGCCTTCAGCACCGACCCCCGCATCACCGACCTGCTCAGCAACACCACCGTCCTGATCGTCCCCACCATCAACGGAGACGGCCGCGCCAACAACACCCGCGGCAACTCCACCGGCCAGGACCTCAACCGCGACTACTCGCTGATCCGCCAGCCGGAAACCACCGCGTACATCAGAATGGTCCGCGACTACCGACCCGTCGCCGGCTACGACGGCCACGAGTTCGGCAACTCCCGCGCCGGCGACCTACCGATGCTGCCCCCACGGCACCAGAACGTCGCCCAACCCATCTTCGACCAGTCCCAGGACATGATCGAAGGCCACATGTACGCCAAGGGCGCCGAAGCCGGCTGGTGGGCCTGCCCCTACGGCTGCGAAGGCGGCGGCAACGTCGGCCTCAGCGAGGAAACCATCCTGCGCAACACCCTCGGCCTCAAGAACGTCACCAACTCCCTGCTGGAACTACGCAGCTCCGGCGGGCAGACCCGCCCTGACGAGGGCAACACCGCCAACAACCGACGCCGCAAGACCTACTCCGCCCTGTGGACGTTCCAGCAGTTCCTCGACTACCACCGCGCCGACCGCGCCGACATCCTGACAGCCCGCAGCGACGCCATCGAATCCCAAGCCGCCAACACCGGCAGGCTGGTCTTCCGCGGTTCCCGCCCCATCCCCGCCCACCCGGCACCGCACCCCGGCGACAGCCCACCGCCGCTGGACGCGCCCCCCGCCGACCTGATCCTCGACAACGCGCCGTGCGCCTACAAACTCACCGACGCGCAGTACAACGGCGCCCGCACCGACGGACCCGGTGGCGTCGGCACCACCGTCGCCCAGCGCATCGCCGCCCACGGCTGGAAAGTCATCAAGACCGGCGACGGCTACTACGTACCCCTCAACCAGCCCGAACGCGGCCTGATCCCGCTGCTGCTCGACGCCAAGGGCGTGGAGAAGCTGACCGACGGCGAACGCGTCTATCCCACCCTCACCGGCCGCCGCAACGGACCCCTGACCGTCACCGGCTTCACCTGCGCCGACGACGCCACCATCAACGGCCCGGTCACCGTCCGGGCCGGCGCGGCACTCGTCACGACCGCAACGACCATCAGTGGACCAGTCAGCGCCACCCGCGCCGCCGGCGTCCTCCTCGCCGACACCACTGTCAACGGGCCTCTGCAGATCACCAGCACCACCGACGCGATCTCCATCATCGACGTCACGATCGCCGGCCCGGTCAACCTCTCCGGCAACACCACCGGCACCGACGCACCCGTGCTGGCCGGCACCACCATCCGCGGCCCGCTCAACTGCACCGGCAACAACCCCGCCCCAACCAACCTCGGCATCGCCAACACCGTGCACGGCCCGCGCACCACCCAGTGCGCGGCACTGTGACCGACAACTAGCGAGCCGTCACGCCGGCGGCGCGGGCCCGACACCCGCGCCGCCGGCACCTCACCAGCAACCCCGCACGCGTGGAGGCCGCCGTGTCGCACCCCGCCACCCCACCGCGACAACCCCGACGATCCCGCGGACCGCACGGCGCTCGGCGCGTCCGACGGACGCTCGGCCTGCTCCTGCCGACCCTGCTGCTGGCCGCCTGCACCGCCAGCCCCGCAGCTCCCCGCACGAACGCCGCAGCGGCGGCCACCGCACCCCAGGTCACCGGGCCACTCTGTGCCGCCCTGCCCACCGGCACCGAACCCGGCAACCCGAGCTTCCTCGCCGGCCAACCCGTCGACCAGGCGCTGCGCTGGATCCCCACCCTCACCACGTTCGAAGCGGCACTGCGCACCAGCGGCGTCCTCACCGACCTGCCCGCCGGCACCGGCGTCACCCTCCTGGCGCCCTCCGACGACGCCTTCGCCGCCACGTTCTCCGAGGACAACTGGGACGACCTCATGACCCACCACGCCGACCAGCTCCGTACCCTGCTGAAAGCCCACCTCATCACCGGAGCCCACCCGATCGCCGACCTCGCCGCCGCCGGCACCGCCACCACCCTCGACGGTGTCACCGTCACCGTCACCCGCACCGGGCCCACCGCCCGCCTCGGCGACCGCGCCGACACGGTCTGCGCCGACTACCAGGCCACCAACGCCCGCATCCACATCATCAACGCCGTCCTCGGCCCCCTGCCCGTCACCGCAGACAGCACCGGCCACCGCGCACACTGACCACGCTCACCGGGGCGGCACCAGACCCGCCAGCGCGCGGTTGGTCCTGTTGGCGCGGACCGCGTCGCGCTGCTGCCCGGCCGTCACCTCGATGTACGTCTGCGACGACGCCAACGACGCGTGCCCCAACAACCGCATGATCTCCGCCGCGCTCGCACCGTCCTCCGCCAACCGGGTCGCGAAGGTGTGCCGCAGCGCGTGCAGCCGCGCACCCCGCGGCACCCGGTCGCCGATGCCGGCCCGCCGGTAACACGACTCGACCAGATACTGGAGGCCACCACGGCGCAACGGCTCACCCCGCCGATCCACCAGAAACGGGGAATCGGGGCGTACCGACCGCGAACCGAAGCGCCGCACCCGACTGTCCAGGTAGTCCCGCAGCACCCGGTCCAGATCCGCCTCGATCGGCACCACCCGAGGCCGCCCGCCCTTGCCCGCCACCTCGACGCGCCGCTCACCGGGCCGGCCGCCGAGCGAGTCGACGCGCAACGCCAGCAGCTCCGACAGGCGCAGCCCGGCGCAGAGCGCCACCGCCAACACCGCGACGTCCCGTTCCGGCCACGGGTCACGTTGCCGACCGTCGTCGCGCGCGGCGGACGCGAGCAGCACCTCGGGGGTGTCCGCGCCGCGCAGCGGCTTCGGCTGGGGGAGTAGCGCCCGAGGCCGCCCGACGGCCGGCATCGGGTTGCCCGCCACGAACCCGTCAGCGACCAGGAACGTGAAGAAGGTGTTCCAGGTGGACCAGGCCCGGTGCACCGACGCGGGCGCCCGGGGGGCGGCGAACCGGGCGAAGGCCGCGCGCATCACCCGGGGGGAGAGGTCGGTGATCGACAGTGCGTCCAGGGGTAGGGGAGGGGTGGCATCGTCCGCGACCAGAGCCGCGACCGTGTGCAGATCTCTGCGGTACGCGGCCAGGGTGTGCGGGGAGGGCTTGCGGGTGGCCCGCGCGGTCAGGAACTCCTCGATCAGCACCGCGAGCGATTCGTCCTGTTTGTCATGCATAAGGGATATTATGCAGCATTTTCGCGTATCCGGGAAGCGGTGGACAAGGGGGAGAGGGCCCATCCCGGACCGCCGCGCGTACGGCTGGAGCCGATCGAGAAGCACGTATCGTGCGCGGCATGGACGTCAGCAAGGACGGGCGCACCTGGCGGATCGGCACGGCCGGCGACGTCGGTTGGCTCGCCGGGCGCACCACGCAGGGTTTCTCGGTCACCACGGCGATCCCGCCGGTGTTCGAGGCGTACGGCACCTTCCACCCGCCCGCCGGGGTCGGCTTCGACACCCACGAACGTGCGGTGATCGACGAGTTGGTGTCGTGCACGCCGGATCAGCCCTGGTGGCTGGGCTTTCTCGACACCGGCGCCCACGACGTCGTCTTCCCGTACGCCCCGAGAGTGTCCCTCTACTGGGACTGGCCCTACGTGTTGGTCGAGGCCGGGCCGGAACAGGCCCTCGCCTGGCGCGTCGGTCACATGCGCGATGGCGACGGGGCGCTGCCTGACCTGTTCTTTCCGGCGGATCGCTCCTGGCTCGTCTCGGCCCTGTGGGACGACACCTGGACCGACATCGGCGCCAGCGTCGCCGTACTGACGGCTCTGCGACGCAACCCGCTGGTCAATGCGCGCCTCGTCGGGCCGGACGAGGACGCGTGTCCGCCGGGCCTGACGCGCGACTGATCCCTGTCGGGAGGCGGCGAGGGGACCCCCGGAAGGCGCTACTTTACATAATGTTCATTATCGAATGTAGTCAGAACACCGACTGGACATGGGACAGCCACGAATCCCACCCGCGACGTAACTTGATCGGTGGTCGCTGTTCGACACCTGGAGGAGGCGTTCCGTCAGCTACCAGCATGCGCACCAGTCAGATCTCGCAGGAGACCAGGAGGAGACGCGGCGTGGGGATGGTCGAGACGGCGTTGCTGCGCCTGGCGGGCTCGGTGGTGACACCGGCGGTGAAACGGTGGTTGGGACGCCGCCGGGAACAACGAGAACGTGAAACGCCGCTCATCGAGCTGATTGGCTCGGGGATCGCCGATGACCTCGGCTTGCGCCGGGCGGGCCGGCGGTTGGACGACATCGTCGATACCGTCTACGAACGCTTGCAGCCGTTAGTCCGCCGTGGTGAGCAGGCGCTGCCCGACAACGAGGTCGCCGCCGCCCTGAACGCGGTGGCCGACACGCTGCGGGAGGCAGATCTGTCCGATGCTGCGGTGTTCGCCGACAATGTCGACCCCGCGCTGATGGCCACCCGACTGCGTCGCCAACTACCCGACGTTCCCGAGCGGGCAGGGCTGAGCGAGACGGCCGCTCATCTGTACGGCGGAGTCCTCGACGAGTGCTGCACCTGCCTGACCCAGCTGGTCGTGCAACTCCCCCCGTTCCAGGGGCGCGCCACCGTACAGACCTTGGAACGGCTGTCCACGGTGGCCGACAGCCTCACCCAGGTTCTGGCACGGCTACCGGTGACCAGCCTGGACGCCCCTAGCGGGACCAGTCACGACGCCCAGTTCCGAGGCCGGTACCTGTCCCACCTGCTCACCGTGCTGGACCATTTGGAATTGTTCGGCGTTGACGTGCACCGCTACCGGCTGCGAACTCCGCTGAGCATCGCGTACATCAGCCTCGCCGTCACCGGCGGCAACACCCGCAGCCTGCGACGCGGTAGATCCCGCTGGGATCCCGGCCTGCTGCGTGCGGACAGCGGTGGTGACAGCGCTTCGGTGCGGACCGAGCAGGCCCTTGGCGACGCCGCGCGGGTTTTGCTCCGTGGTGACGCCGGCTCCGGCAAGACCACTCTGATGCAATGGATCGCGGTCACCGCGGCCCGGCAGGGTTTCACCGGAGAACTCGCCACCTGGAATGGGCGCACCCCGTTCCTGATCCGGCTGCGTGACCACGTCACCCAGCCGTTGCCTCCCCCGGAACGTTTCCTCGACCTGATCGCCGCCACGATCGCCGGGCTGATGCCGCCCGGCTGGGTGCACCGCCAACTCGGCACCGGGGCGATCCTGTGCGTCGATGGCGTTGACGAGGTACCCGAAGCCCAACGGAGGACGGTCCGCGACTGGCTGGACGGCCTGCTGGCCGCCTACCCCGACCTACGGGTCGTGGTCACCTCCCGGCCGGCCGCCGCGTCCGTCCGCTGGCTGGACACCGAAGGGTTCACCTCGGTGTTCCTGGAGCGGATGGGACCGGCCGACGTCAAGGCGTTGATCCGGCACTGGCACGAAGCCGTCCGTCGTGCCGCCGACCTGCCCTGCGAACCCCATCTGTTGCCCGGCTACGAACAACGGCTGCTGGCCCAACTCGACGGCAGCGCCCACCTGCAGAACCTCGCAGGAAGCCCGCTGCTCTGCGCGATGCTGTGCGCGCTGAACCTGGACCGTGACAGCAACCTGCCCCGCAACCGGATGGACATCTACCAGGCCGCCATCGACATGCTGCTGCACCGCCGCGACTCCCAACGTGGCGTCCCCACCGAACTGCCGGAGCTGACCAGCCGCGACCAAGCCCAACTCCTTCAAGAAGTCGCCTGGTGGATGACCCAGAACAGCCGCACCGAACTCACCCGCGCCGAAGCGACACAGCGCTTCGACCATCGGCTGGCCGGGATCCGGCACATCACCGCTCCCGTTGCCGCCGTCCTCGAGCACATGATCCAACGCAGCGGCGTGCTGCGTGAGCCGGTGCCCGACCGCATCGACTTCGTCCACCGCACGTTCCAGGAGTACCTGGCTGCCCGTGAGGCCGCCGACCAAGGACACACCGGCGCCCTTCTCGAGCACGCCCATCTCGATACCTGGCGCGAGACCATCATCCTGGCCGCCGGTCATGCCAACGCCCCTGTCCGCATGCAACTCCTGAGCGGCCTGCTCACACTTGCCGGTGAGCGTCCGAAACAGGCCCGGAGGCTGCGGCTACTCGCCGCGGCATGCCTGGAAACCGCGCCTGCGGTCGAGCCGGAGATACTTATCCGGATCCGCGCACATTTGCGCGAGCTGCTGCCGCGATCCGTTGCCGAAGCCCGGTCTCTGGCCGCTGTCGGAGAACCACTGCTCGCAGAGCTGCCCGCCGATCTCAGCACGTTAAGTGAGGCCCAGGCCGCAGCCACCATCCGGGCCGTCGCTCTGGTGAACGGGCCCGACGCCCTTGCCACCCTTGCCCGCTACGGCACCGACCCCCGCCCTCGCGTCCAGCACCAGCTCATCACGGCGTGGGAGTACTTCGACCCCACCGACTATGCCGACCGAGTTCTCGCTGACGCACCTCTTGACGGTGGCGAGGCGACGATCCGTCACGCAGCCCTCCTCCCCGCGCTGCCCCGGCTGCGTCATCTCGCCAAGACGATCATCCGCAGCGACCAGAAGGTGGACCTGGCTCAACTGACGGACGTGCCGCACCTGACCGAGGTTCATCTCACCCCACATGGGTTCGATGGCGCCCTGGAGCATCTGGTCAAGCATCTCGACCTGCGCACCATCGAGCTGGACGTCAACGAGCAACGGTTGAACCTCTCAACACTGCAAGCGCTGCCCGAACTTGCCGACCTGACCTTGTGGGGCCTTGCCCCCGACCAGGATCTCACCGCCCTCGCCCAGATGACGCAGCTAGAAGAGCTCACCCTAAGCGGAGTGCAGGTTCGCGGAGATCTCCTGGCTGACCTCGCCGCACTGACATACCTGAATATTAGTCCTGGCCCAGCCTGGGATCCGGCGATGCTCGATCCTCTACAGAACCTGACAGAGCTGGCCCTGTACACCCGGGAGGCGCCTTCCGGGGGAATCCCTGAGCTGGCTAATCGACTCCGTCAACTGAACAAGGTCACATACCTGTTGCTGAGCACCTGCACATGGCTGACGGACCTGACCGCGCTCGCCTCGATCGAGACCTTGACCGAGCTCGGGATCGATCTGACACCCGTCACGGACCTGAGTCCCTTGGCCGGGCTTCCCCGCCTTGACAGGCTAACCATCGGCAACAGGGAACAGTTGATTGACCTCACTCCGCTCGCCAGCCTGGCCGAGCTGAAGGATCTCAGGATCAGCGACTCGGTGCCGGGACTCGACCTGACACCACTGCACGGAAAACATATGACGGTGCACCTTGCGCGACACGTTCAGCTCGCCGACATCCCACGCCCGGACCGGGTACGCATCAGACGCTTCTGACCGCACCACGTCTCCGATGCCTGTCACGCTGCTGACTTGATCATTAAGGGGGCGACGTACCACGAGGTCCCTGGGCGTCCTGACCTACCGTTAGCTGGGCCTTCTCCCCCACTGGCACCTCTCAGTCGCGCGTGCGGTGCAGCCAGTCCTGAGTGAGTGATCGCAGCAGGGTGGGTTGTTCGTACGGCAGGTAGTGCCCGGCTGCGTCGATCACGGTGTAGGTGCCGCGCGGGTAGTGGCGCATGGCGCGGAACTGGTCGGCGTACCCGACGATTCGGTCCTGTCGGCCGGTGATCACGCTGACCGGGCCGTCGAAGATGACCTCGGTGGTCTCGTCGGGTAGCGCGTAGCCGGGGCCGCTCTGCAAGTCCTGCTGGAATGTCGGGTCGCCGGGGCCACCGGAGTTCAGTGCGGCGAGCACCGTCGCGACGACGGCTGGGGTGCGGTGGCCCAGGGCGGCGTCGAGGTGTGCGTGCAGGGCGGTGGGGGCGGCGTCGAGCCAGCCGGTGGGCGCTTCGAGCGGTGGTTCGTCGGGCAGGTCCCGGCTGTGTCGGGCGATGGTGACGCCGGGACAGATGAGGAGCAGGCCGCGGACGAGGTCGGGTCGTTGGCGTGCGATGCCGGCGGCCAGGTACGCGCCGTAGGAGCCGCCGGCGAGCAGAACTGGCGCGTCGAGGTGGTGGTCGAGCCAGGCGCAGACGGTGTCCAGCACCGCCTGGGAGGTGGGTGGGCAGTTCACGGGGGTGTCTCCGTGACCGGGCAGGTCCAGGTAGATCTCCCGCAGGCCGGTGCCCGCGAGGGCGGGGCTGAGGGCGGCGGCCGTGGCGGCGCGGCTCATGCGGAACATGGGTAGGCACACCACCGCCGCTCCGGTTTCCGCTGAGTGGTCGTAGGCCAGATTCATGGAGGAGGTCCTAGCTGAAGATGGGTCGGGTGTGCTCCAACATCTCATGACCGGCGAGGTTGGGCGTGGGCACCGGCCGGTCGGCCGGTGCCCACGAACAGCGGGTGCCCGGGGTACGGGTCAGATCCAGGGCACCTGCGGGGACGGGTGGAAGTTGACCTGTTGCAGTCGCCAGCGGGGTGCCTGCTCCCCCAGTCGGGTTCGGAACGATTCCCAGTCGTGGCTGGCGGAGGTGGACCAGCCGAGTTCGGCGATCGCGGGTAGGCGGGGGAAGGCCATGTATTCGATGTCGTCCAGGGTGCGCAGCGTTTCGGACCACAGTGGGGCTTCGACGCCGAGGATGGCGTTCTCGCCGACGCCGGTGACGCGGGTGGCGGGGTCCCAGCCGTAGGCGTCGGACACCTCGATCAGGCCGGCCCAGCGCAGGCCGAGGCGGGTGTTGGCGTCGTATTTCATGTCGAGGTAGGACTTGTTCGCCGGCGACATGATGATCTTGTTGCCGCGCGCGGCGGCCGCGGCGAGGCTGGCGTTGGTGGTGCCGGTTCCCCAGAACTGGGCGACCACGTCGGTGGACAGGTCGGCCTGGGTGATCTCGTTCCATCCGGAGGCGCGCTTGCCGTACTTCGCGACCAGGGGCAGGACCCGGTTCATGAAGGTGCGGTAGTCCTCGTCGGTGGTCGCGTGGGCTTCGTCGCCGCCGATGTGCAGGAATGGTCCGGGGGTGATGGCGGCTAGTTCGCGGATGACGTCCTCGACGAAGCGGTAGGTGAGCTCGTCGTTGATGCAGAGGGAGCTGTACCCGACCGCCATGTCGGTGCGCGGTGCCGGTGCGACGCCGTCGCAGTTGAGTTCGGGGTACGTCGACTGGGCGGCGTTGGTGTGACCGGGCATGTCGATCTCGGGGATGATCGTGATGTGTCGTGCGGCGGCGTAGGCGACGACGGCCTTGTAGTCGGCCTTGGTGAGGTATCCGGGGCCGACGCCGTCGACTCCGGTGCCGGGTCCGCCGCCGACGGTGGTGAGGCGGGGCCAGGAGTCGATCTGGATGCGCCAGCCCTGGTCGTCGGTCAGGTGCAGGTGCAGGTAGTTGATCTTGTACTGGCTGAGCAGGTCCACGTAGGCGGTGATGTCGTCGACGGTGTGGAAGTGGCGGGCGAGGTCGAGCATCGCGCCGCGGTAGGCGAAGCGTGGGTAGTCGACGATTCGTCCGCCGGGGACTGTCCAGGTGGTCCGCTGCCGGTCGGGGGCCTCGATCTCGGCGGGGAGCAGTTGGCGCAGGGTCTGGGTGCCGGCGAACAGCCCGGCGGGGGTGTTGGCGCGGATCGTGACGCCGCGGCGGGTGACGTCGAGTTGGTAGCCCTGTTGGCCGATGCGGTCGTCGGCGCCCCCGATGAGCAGGGCGATCTCGGGTAGCGGGGTGGAGCGGACGGGCAGGACGGGCAGGGGGTGGCCGGTGGCGGGTCGCAGTGTGGTGGCGAGTTGGTGGCCGATGCGCCAGGCGGCGGCCGAGCCGGGGGTGGTGCGGATGACGGTCAGGGGGGTGATCCGGAAGGTGCTGTGCGCGTCGGGGTGGGTTTCGACCGGTGCGGGGATGACGTCGCTGAGGTGCCGGGCTGGTGCGGTGGGTGCCGCGGCGGTGGCGGGCGTGGCGGGCAGGATGATGGGTAGCGCGAGTGCGGCTATGGCCAGCAGCCGTGTGGTGGTGTTTCGGCGACGCACGGTACCTCCAGGCCTCGTCGTGATCGACCTTCGTCGATTAGAGTCGCAGGCTACCGGCGTTCCGCCTGTACTGTAAACCTTCCTTAACATAAGGGCTCGTCGAGACAGTGTTGTCGCCGACCTCACGTACGCCGCACGCTGGGGAATTCTCGGAGTGGGTCGTGCCGTTGTCCGTTCGGAAGATCAGGTTCGGATGATCGAATGGGAAGTGCCATGCACATGCGCTCAGACGCGGTAGTGCTGTTCGGCGTCACGGGAGACCTCGTCTCGAAGAAGCTGTTTCCGGCGCTGTACGAGTTGACCCGACGCGAGCGCCTCGACGTTCCGGTGATCGGCGTGGCCCGCTCCCCCTGGGATGATCAGCAGCTGGTCACCACGGCCCGCAAGTCGGTCACCGAGGCCAATGACGAGATCGACGACGAGACCTTCGACCGGCTGGCGGACAACCTTTCGATGATCTCCGGCAACTACGCGGACCCGACGACGTACCAGCGGCTGGCTGAGCGACTGCGCGACGCCGAGCGGCCGGTCTTCTACCTGGCGATCCCTCCGGCGGTGTTCGGCTCCGTCGTCGAGGGCCTGGCGGCCGTGGGGCTGGCCGACCGGGGTCGGGTGATCGTGGAGAAGCCGTTCGGGCGTGACCTGGAGTCCTCCCGCGAGCTGGATCGCACACTGGGCGCGGCCTTCGCGCCTGAGCGGGTGTTCCGCATCGACCACTACCTCGGCAAGGAAGCCGTCGAGGGCCTCTACGCCTTCCGGTTCGCCAACCGGCTGTTCGAGCCGCTGTGGAACAACGAGCACATCGACAACATCCAGGTGACCCTCGCCGAGGGTTTCGGCACGCAGGGCCGGGCCGGTTTCTACGACACTGTGGGCGCGACCCGGGACGTGCTGCAGAACCACATCCTTCAGGTCGTCGCGCTCATCGCGATGGAGGCGCCCGCCAGCGAGGACACCACGGCGTTCCGGGAGGCGGAGGCCGCGGTGCTGCGGCAGATCGCGCCGCTGTCGCCGGACTCCACCGTCCGGGGGCAGTACGCCGGCTACCGCGACGAGCCGGGCGTGGCGGCGGCCTCGAACACGGAGACGTTCGTGGCGACCCGCTTGACGGTCGACTCCCCCCGGTGGGCGGGTGTGCCGTTCTATCTGCGCACCGGCAAGTCGCTGCCGGGAACGGCGACGGAGGTCGTGGTCGAGTTCAAGCAGCCGCAGCGCTCGCTGATCCCCGCCGAGCGGGGCACGGCGAGGGCCGCGAACCTGCTGCGTTTCCGCCTCGGTCGTGGTGACGGCATCACGATGTCGATCCAGGCGAAGAGCCCGGGTGCCGAGGTGGCGAGCCGTCCGGTGGACCTGTCCGTCGACTTCGGCTCCGCACTCGGTCGTCGGCAGGAGGCGTACGAGCGGCTGCTCGACGACGCGATGGACGGGCAGCACCTGCGTTTCGCGCGTGCCGAGACGATCGAGCAGGAGTGGCGGATCGTCGAGCCGATCCTGGATCTGCCGACGGCGGTGCAGTCGTACGAGAAGGGCAGCTGGGGTCCGGCGGACGCCGACGCGCTGGCCGGCGGCTGGCACCTGCCGGATCTGCGGTAGCGGCGGGCCCGGGCCGGAACAGGGCTATCACCTCGTGGACCGGTCCCACCCGCACCGCTCGCGAGCGGTGCGGGTGGAGTCATCCGGTGGTGCGGGTCGCCGGGCGGATGCCGCGGATGCCGGCGACGGCGAACTCGAGGCCCAGGTCGTAGTAACCCTCCCGGTCGCCGCAGAGCGTGAGCGCGTCGGCGGCGGCGAGGATGTGCGGAAAACGCTTAGGTGCCAACGCCTGCAGCGCCGCCCGCTTGGCGCGGATGGCGCCGTCGCGGGTGTCCGGGTCGGTGCTCCCCATGGCGCCTGGTTCGGTGGCGACGAGGGTCACCAGGGAGCAGAGGGCCTGGCTGCCGATCTCGGTGGCCTGCTCCGGCGGGTAGCCCGCCCCGTGGAGCAGGGCGAGGATGCGCTCCACCAGGATCAGGCCCGGCTCGGACAGCAGGATGCGGGTGGGGACGAGCCCGGCGACGGTGGGGTGTGGGCGTAGCGCGGCGAGGCAGGCGGCCAGGATGGCGCGGACCTGCTCGTCCCAGGGCTCGGTGGTCGGCTCGGGCAAATGGATGTCGGCGAGCATTCGCGCGGCGAGCGCGTCGAGCAGGTCGCCCTTGTCCCGGAAGTGCCGGTAGAGCGCCATCGGGGTGACGCCGTGTTCCTGGGCCAGCCGGCGGATGGTGATCGCGGACAGGCCCTCGGCGTCGGCGATGCGCAGTGCGCTCGCGACGATCGCGGTGGGGTCGAGACGCTGCGGGGTGTCCTTGCTCGTACTGACCACCAGGCCAGTGTACTACGTACACATGGCAGTCTACGTTGTAGGTGTACGGCGTATACCGCGTCGTGCGACGTCCTTTCTCCGATGGGATAGGCATGCGACGTAGTCCCTGGGCAACTCTGGCGGTGCTGTCGGTGGCGCAGTTCATCGTCATTCTCGACGTGACGATCGTGAACGTGGCGCTGCCCAACATCCAGACCGACCTGAGCTTCACCGCTGACGACCTGCAATGGGTGATCAGCGCGTACACCCTGCTCTTCGGTGGTTTCCTGCTGCTCGGCGGTCGCGCCGCCGACCTGCTCGGCGCCCGCCGGATCTTCATCGTCGGTCTGGTGCTGTTCGGGGCGATGTCCCTGCTCGCCGGACTCGCGACCTCGCCCGGCCTGCTGATCGCCGCGCGCGCCGTGCAGGGCCTGGGCGGCGCGTTGCTCTCCCCCGCGGCGTTGGCCATCCTCACCGTCACGTTCGCGCATGGGCGGGAACGCAACATCGCCATGGGCATCTGGGGCGCCCTCGCCGGGCTCGGCGGCACCCTGGGCGTGGTGGCCGGCGGCCTGCTCGTCGACGCGCTGAGCTGGCGGTGGGTCTTCTTCGTCAACGTACCCATCGTCATCGCCCTCGTGGCGATCGTGCCGACCTTCGTGGCCGCCGTGCGGCACTCCCAGCCCGGCCCCCGGACCTTCGACGCGCTCGGCGCGGTCCTCGGCACCACCGGTCTGCTCGCCGTCGTGTTCGGCGTGGTCCGGGCCGAGTCGGCCGGGTGGGGCTCGGCGCAGGTGCTCGCCACCCTCATCGGTGGGGTCGCGCTGCTCGCTGTCTTCGTCGGCGTCGAGGCGCGCTCGGCCGCGCCACTGGTGCCGCTGCGGCTGTTCCGCTCCCGGGCGCTGAGTGTCTCCAGTGGGGCGTTGGCGCTCAACGGCGCCGCGTTCCTGTCGATGTTCTTCCTCACCGCGATCTACCTGCAGCAGGTACGCGGCGCCTCGCCGCTGACCGCCGGCCTGCAGTTCCTGCCGATGGGCGCGACGGCCATCGCCGGCGCTGCCCTCGCCACCCAGCTGGTGCACCGGCTGGGCACCCGCACCCTGCAGATCATCGGCGCGCTGCTCAGCGTGATCGGTCTGCTGCTGCTCAGCGGGGCGAGCGCCACCGGTTCCTACACCAGCGAGCTGCTGCCCGGCCTGCTGCTGTTCGGTCTGGGCATCACCACGCTGGGCGTACCCGCCCAGATCTCCGCGATCTCCGACGTCGAGCACCATGAGGCCGGCGCCGCGTCCGGTGTGGTCACCGCCGTGTACCAGGTCGGCGGCGCGCTGGGGTTGGCCATCGTCACCACGCTGTCGGTCACCCACGTCACCGACGCGCTCAGTCGCGGCGCCGGTCAGCAGCAGGCGCTGGTCGACGGGTTCCACCGGGGCCTGTTGATCGCCGCCGTCTTCGCGATCGTCAACCTGGCCATCTCCCTCGCCACCCCACAACTGCGCCCCGACGCCGAGCGGGTCGCCGAGGCGGCGGTCGCGGCCTGAGCCGGCGCCGCCGTTGGAGGCCCGCCGCGCGCCGGCCTCCAACGGTCGCGCGCCGCGCGCGGACGCTGACTGACCGCTCAGCTCAGCGGAACGACCGTCCGGCGACGGTGAGGTTTGCCGCTGACGAGTGGTGTGGGCACGTTGGGTGCGACGTTTCTCGTCCTCGTCGGAGAGGAAGCAGCGCATGCTTTCCGCACTCGATCGTCGGCACACCGTCGCGCCGCCCGGCTACAGCCGGTGGCTCATCCCCCCGGCGGCGTTGGCCATCCACCTCTGCATCGGTCAGGTCTACGCGACCAGCGTCTACAAGAACTCCCTGATCGCCCACTTCGACACCAGCCAGACGGCGATCGGGGTGATCTTCAGCATCGCGATCGTGATGCTCGGGTTGTCCGCCGCGGTCGCCGGGACCTGGGTGGAGGCGAACGGACCGCGTAAGGCGATGTTCGTCTCGGCCTGTTTCTGGGCGGCGGGTTTCCTGGTGGGCTCGCTGGGCATCGCCACGAAGCAGCTGTGGCTGCTGTATCTGGGCTACGGGCTGCTCGGCGGCATCGGGCTGGGAATCGGCTACATCTCCCCCGTCTCCACCCTGATCAAGTGGTTCCCGGACCGGCCGGGCCTGGCCACCGGACTGGCGATCATGGGATTCGGTGGTGGGGCGATGGTCGCCTCTCCCCTGTCGCGGCAACTGCTGTCGTTCTACGACGCCGGCTACGACCCGGCCAACGCGGGGTCGACGGCGTCGGGCAGCGCCCTGGTGTGGCTGTTCGTGACGCTCGGCCTGGGCTACTTCGTGATCATGATGTTCGGGGTGGCGAACGTGCGGGTGCCGGCGCAGGACTGGCGGCCGGCCGGCTTCGACCCCACCAGCGTGGCGGCGAAGCCGCTGGTCACCACCGCGAACGTGTCGGCGGCGAACGCGGTGAAGACCCGCTCGTTCTGGCTGCTGTGGGTGGTGCTGTTCTGCAACGTGACCGCCGGCATCGGCATCCTGGAACAGGCCAGCCCGATGATCCAGGACTTCTTCCGCGACAACGGCACCTCGGCGGTGACCGTCGCGGCGGCCGGCGGGTTCGTGGGTCTGCTGTCGCTGTTCAACATGGCCGGCCGGTTCGTGTGGTCGTCCACCTCGGACCTCATCGGCCGCAAACCGATCTATCTGGTGTACCTGGGTGTCGGCATGGTGCTCTACGCGCTGCTGGCGCTCGTCGGGCAGACCTCGACGGCCCTGTTCGTGCTGTTGGCCTGCGTGATCCTGTCGTTCTACGGCGGTGGCTTCGCGACAGTGCCGGCGTACCTGCGGGACCTGTTCGGCACCTTCCAGGTCGGTGCGATCCACGGTCGGCTGCTGACCGCCTGGTCGGCGGCGGGGATCGCCGGCCCGCTGATCGTCAACGGGTTCCTCGACGCGCAGGGCGAGCCCGGCTCGCTCACCGCCGCGGCGTACCGCCCGGCACTGTTCACGATGGTTGCTGTGCTGGCCGTGGGCTTCGTGGCGAACCTGCTGGTGCGGCCGGTGCCGCAGCGCTACCACGAACCGTCGACGGAGCAGAACGCCCATCAGGATCAGAACGTGGACGAGGACACGACGGCGCAGAGGAGTGGTACGCGATGAGTGAGGACAGCCGATCCGGGCAGCAGACCCGGTTGTGGATCTCCTGGTTGGTGGTAGCGGCGCTGCTCGGCTACGGGGTCGCCCAGACCGTCATCACCGCGGCGAAGCTGTTCACCCACTGAGCCGGATCCGGCGGTCTCCGACCAGCGCGAACGCCCGGCGGTCTCCGACCGCGCGGACACCTGGTCAGAGACCGCCGGAGACGCGCAGCACGGTCCCGGTGGCGTACGAGGCCTCCGGGCCGAGCAGCCAGGCGATGGCGGCGGCGATCTCGTCGGGTTCGCCGGCGCGGCCCAGCGGGATGCGACCGACGGCGGACTCGGCGCGGTCGGGCACCCCGGAGTCGGCGTGGATGTCGGTGCGCACGATGCCGGGGGCCACGGCGTTGACCCGGATGCCCTTCGGGGCGAGTTCCTTGGCCAGGCCGACGGTGAGGGTGTCGGTGGCGGCCTTCACGGCGGCGTAGTGCACGTACTCCCCCGGGCTGCCGAGAGTCGCGGCCGCCGACGAGACGTTGACGATCGCCCCGCCGTCGGTGAGCCGCCGGGCGGCCTGCTGGGCGCAGAGGACGTAGCCGACGAGGTTGACGTCGACGACCCGGCGCAGGTCGTCGACGCGCAGCTCGGTGAAGGGCCCGATCAGGCTGGTGACGCCGGCGTTGTTGACCAGGCCGGTGAGCGGGCCGAGTTGAGCGGCCGCGTCGAACAGGGCGCGCACCTGCTCGGGGTCGGTGGTGTCGGCGCGTACCGCGATGGCCTGTGCGCCGGCGGCCCGCAGGTCGGCCAGGACGGCGGTGGCGGCGGCCTCGTCGCGGCGGTAGCACAGGGCGACATGGTGACCGGCGGTGGCGAGCCGGCGGGCGGTGGCCGCGCCGATGCCCCGGCCGCCGCCGGTGATGACGGTGACGGGTGCCACGGTGCCTCCCGGCGGGTTTGACGGCTGCGCGATGGTCGTGCCGACGCTACCGTGACCGGCGCGGGTCGGTCGTCGAGAGGAGAGTCACATGCAGCGCGCGTTGGTGCTCGGCGGTGGCGGGGTGACCGGGGTTGCCTGGGAGTTGGGGCTGCTGGCCGGGTTGGTCGAGCGGGGCGTGCCGGTCACCGAGGCGGACCTGGTGGTGGGCACGTCGGCGGGTTCGATGGTCGGCGCGCAGGTGTGCTCCGGGTTGCCCGTCGAGCGTTTCTACACCGAGCAGTTGGCGCCGCCGTCGAGTGAGCTGGCCGCACGGTTGGGCTTCGCGGCGCTGGCGCGGCTCATTTGGGCCGGTGGGCGGACCCGCGACGCGGTGCGTTCGCGGGCCCGGATCGGGGCGATGGCGGTGGCGGCGCGTACCCAGTCGGAGGCGTCGCGACGGGTGGTGATCGAGGCCCGTCTGCCGGACCGGGAGTGGCCGCAGCGGCGGCTGCTGATCACGGCGGTGGACGCGTCGTCCGGTGAGTTCGTGGTGTTCGACTGCGACAGCGGGGTGTCCCTGGTGGACGCTGTGGGCGCGAGTTGCGCGGTGCCCGGGGTGTGGCCGCCGGTGACGATCGGCGCGCGCCGCTTCGTCGACGGTGGGATGCGCTCGAGCGTGAACGCGGACCTGGCGGCGGACGCGCGCAGTGTGCTGGTGCTCGCGCCGACGTCGGCGGCGTTCGGGCCGATGCCACGGCTGTCGGCGCAGGTGGACGCGTTGCGGGCGGCCGGGTCGCGGGTGGTGGTGCTCACGCCGGACGCGGCGGCGCGTACGGCGATCGGCCGCAACGTGCTGGACCCGGCACGTCGGGCGGGCGCGGCGCGGGCCGGGCGGACCCAGGCCGATGCGGTGGCCGACGAGGTGGCAGCGCTCTGGGCGTGATCGCTTACGCTCACCGCGCGGTCGATCAGACGATGGAGGTGCGCGGTGGCGGGTGTGGGTGTCGGCGACGTGGTGCAGGATTTCGAGCTGCCGGATGAGACGGGCACGCCGCGGCGGCTGTCGGAGTTCCTGGCGGCCGGGCCTGTGGTGCTGTTCTTCTACCCTGCGGCGATGACCCGGGGGTGCACGGCGGAGAGCTGCCACTTCCGCGACCTCGCGGCGGAGTTCACGGCGCTGGGCGCGACGCGGGTGGGCATCAGCCGCGACCCGGTGGCGAAGCAGGCCGAGTTCTCGAAGCTGCACGGCTTCGACTATCCGCTGCTGTCGGACGCCGATGGCGCTGTGGCGCAGCAGTTCGGGGTCAAGCGGCGGGTGCCGTTGGGGCCGTTGAGCATGAAGCGGATGACCTTCGTCATCGGCACTGACCAGCGGGTCATCGAGGTGATCCATAGCGAGGTCAGCATGAACGAGCACGCGGACCGGGCGCTGCGGGCACTGGGCGGCTGAGCGGGCGTGAGCCCCGTGCGGCGGGTGTCGCAGTCGGCTGGTATCAAGACAGCAATCAAACAGGTGTACGGAAGAGGGTTGTGATGGATGCCGGCCAGGGTTTGTCCACTAGCGAGGTGCAGAGCATCCGGGAGTCGTTGGCGGCCGGGCGTAAGCCGCGGGTCGTGTTCACCGCGGCGGCGGGGCAGATCGCCGGTCAGGTCGGTCAGGTGATCGAGCTGACCGACCCGGAGGTGTCCGACGAGTTCGTGGTGGTGCGCTTCGGTCGCGACGAGTTGCCGTTCTCCCCCGCCGACCTGGCCGTGGCGCCCAAGGGCGTCACTCGTCGGGTGGTGGAGCCGAAGCCGGAGCCCGAGCCCGAGGCGCCCGCGGTGGCCGCTCCGGAGTTCGTGTTGGACACGCCGCGGGTGCCCGCGCAGCGACAGGAGGAGCCGAAGGTGGAGCAGACGGAGAAGCCGCCGGCGCGGCGGGCGGTCAAGGCCGTCAAGCCGAAGGGCCTCGCGGGTCTCACCGTGACCCTGGCGTACGCCGACGGTGAGTGGACCGTCGCCGCGCAGCAGGGCAGCAAGGCCCTGGCGAAGCCGTACGTCGTGAAGCCTGCGGAGGCGTTGAAGATGGTGGCCCTGGTCGACGTGCCGGGGGTGCAGGAGGCGGTGGAGCAGATCCTCGGCACCGAGCGGGCCGAGGCGGAGCAGCAGGCCGAGAAGCTGCGCGCCGAGCTGGCCGAGATCGAGGCCCGGCTGGCGGAGCTGCGCGAGGCCCGCTGAGGCGGGTCAGTGCCGGCTGTGGTGGTGCAGCAGCCGGGTGAGCAGTCGCGTCAGCTGCTCGCGCTCGGTGGCGGACAGCGGGGCGAGCAGGTCGGCTTGGACGCGCTCGAGGGTCGCGCCCATCCGGCGGGCCTCGTCGGCGCCGGCGTCGGTGGCGCTGATGACGTTGCGGCGGCGATCGGCCGGGTCGGGGGCACGCACCACGAGCCCTCGGCCGGCCAGGTCGTTGATGGCGGCCACCACGTCGCTGCGGTCGATGCCGCAGCGCCGGCCGAGGTCGGCCTGGCTCGCGGGCCCGTCCTCGGCCAGGGTGGCGAGCAGCCGGTAGTGGTAGCCGCGCAGGTCGTGCGTGGCGAAGCCCTCGCTGAGCAGGCGGGCGGCGTGGCTGGCGGTCTGGTTGAGCAGCCAGGTCGGGGTGGTGCTGAGCCCGGCGGGCGACTGCGGGGCCGCGTTGTCCATGCGGCGCAGCCTACCAGTAATCGTTGGCGCGACCCACGATCGGGTGCTACGTTGGCTCGGCCAACGTTGGTTTAGCCAACGTATCGAAGGAGGCGTCATGTCCACCGTCCCCACCCTCAACGGCCAGGTCATCGGCCACGCCCACTACGCCACCCGGGCCCTGCTCGAACGGGCCACCGCTCCCCTCGGCGTCGAGTTCAACCAGTTGCTCGCCCTCAACGTCCTCGCCAACGGCGCGGTCGAACGCGCCCACCTCACGCACCGGATCACCAGCACGCTCAAGGTCGACGAGCAGGAGGTGCAACGGGTGCTCGCCACCCTTGTCGACGCGAACCTCGCCCAGGCCGACCACGACGCCGACGCGCCACGGCTGCGGCTCACCGACGCCGGTCACGCCGTACAGGCCCGCATCGCCGCCGCCGTGGCGAACATCAGCGCGCGCCTCTACGCGGACATTCCCACCGACGAGGCGAGCGCCGCCGCCCGGGCGCTCACAGTGGTCACCCAGCGCGCCAACGCCGAACTGGCCGCGACCCCGACCTGACGGACAAGAGCACGACGGTGGGCGGGCCCGGTCCTGCCCGCGCGTGAGCGGCCCGCGCACCGGGTCCTGCCAACCTGTCGGCGGCCCACGCAGCGGGTCCGGTCGGTCAGCACCAGCCTGTCGGCGGCCCACGTGCCGGCCCGGTCGGTCAGAAGTAGTCGAGCAACTGCGCCGGGCCTCCGACGCCCAGCAGGTCCAGGGCGGCCGGGTCGGCGTCACCGGCACAGCGCAGCAGGCCGGCCTGCGCGACCGACCGGGCCTGCGCCGCCCCGGCGTACAGCAACGCGAAACCGCGGACGTCCAACCGCAGCTCCGCCTCGGCACCGACGCGGGTCAGCTCGGCGGCGCCGTCGGCAACAGTCAACCGCCAGGTGCCGGTGTTCCAGTCGGCGAGCGGGTCGGTGAGGTGGAAGTCGACGGCGCCCCGGGCGTGGGCGGGCCACCCCCGTGCGCTCACCGCCCGCGCCACGTCCACCGGCCGGTGCATCCACAGGTCCCGCTCGTGCTCGCGGGCCGACTCCAACGGCAGTTGGGCGCTGACCGCGTCCCCGTCGAGCGGGCACAGCCGCAGGGTCGGCGCGACGCTGGCCCAACTGCCGAGCACCCCGACGAGTTCCCGGGCGGCCTCGGCGGTGACCGCCAGGGCCTCGTCGACGGTGAGCACGGAATCGGCCCCATAGCCGCGGCCCCGCTGCCAGGTGGCGTAGCCGACCAGGTCGCCGTCGGCCTCGACGAGGGTGACCCCGTCGCCGGGCAGGCCGCGGTCGGCGGCGTCGTACAGCTCACCCCGACGGGTCAGCATGCCGTTGCGGTGCCGGGTGACCTGCTCGTACAGGGCGTCGACGGCCGGCAGGTCGGCGGGTGTGCCGGCCCGGACGGTGAGGTGCGACGCGGGCCGGTGTCGGGGCAGCGCGGCGGTGGCCAGGTCGACGGTGCGCAGCACCCCGGCGGTCTCCCACCCGCAGGCCCGGTACGGAGCCGCGACGGTCGGGTAGAGCGCGCTGATCGCCGCCTGACGGTCGCGGGCGCCGCGTAGCAGGGCGGTGAGCAGGGCGCGAGCCACACCACGACCGCGGGCCTCGGGTGCGACCGCCACCCCGGCCACGTCGGCGGCCGGCACCGCCCGCCCGGACCACCACTGGTCGTGGTGCAGGTCGACGGCCTTGCCGACCAGCCGGCCGGCGTCGTCGAACGCGCCGTAACGGGTCAGGCCGGGCACCGGCGCGGACGCGGGTGCCGGGCGCTGCGGGTCGGAGCCGAACGCGAACCGGCCCAGCTCCCAGGCGGCGTCGAGGTCGTCGGCGGTGAGTTCGCGTACGTGCACAGTGGCGGGCATCGGCACACCGTAGCGAGACAGTCCCGCGCCAACAGCCGATATACCGCCAGACCACCGACCGTCCCTCTCCCGGCCGATCATGGAGTTGTGGTGGGTGACAATTCGCCCTCGACGCCCCACGTTGGGCACCACAAGTCCATGATCGACGGGGGCGGCCCGCTGGTTAGTGCTGCGGGATGTTGGCTACGCCGATGCGCTTGCGGAACACCCAGTACGTCCATCCCTGGTAGGCCAGCACCACCGGAGTGAAGATCACCGCCACCCAGGTCATGATCTTCAGGGTGTACGGGGTGGATGCGGCGTTGGTGGCAGTCAGCGTGCCGGCCGCGTCCAGGGTGGAGGGCAGCACGTTCGGGAACAGCGCCGCGAACAGGGTCGCCACCGCCAGGCCGATCGCCACGGCGGTGCCGGTGAACGCCCAGCCCTCCCGGCGTACCCGGGCGGCGGCCAGCCCACCGAGCAGGGCGAGGGCCGCGCCGACGGCGAGTACGACGGCGGCCGCGCTGGAGCGGATGGTCAGCGTCCAGGTCAGGAACCCGACCGCGAGCACGGCGGCGCCCACGCCCAGGCGCACGGCGAGCGCGCCCGCGCGCTCGCGGATGTCGCCGGTGGTCTTCAGGGCGAGGAACACCGCGCCGTGGGTGAGGAACAGCGCCAGGGTGGTCGCGCCGCCCAGCAGGGCGTACGGGTTGAGCAGGTTCAGCAGGCCACCGACGTACTCGTGGTCGGCGTCCAGTGGCACGCCGCGCAGGATGTTGGCGAAGGCGACGCCCCACAGGATCGCCGGCAGCAGCGAGCCGACCACGATCGCCGCGTCCCACCGGCGCTTCCAGGACGCCTCGGGGCGCTTGTGCCGGTACTCGAAGGCGACCCCCCGGGCGATCAGGGCCAGCAGGATCAGCAGCAGCGGCAGGTAGAAGCCGGAGAAGAGGGTGGCGTACCACTCGGGGAACGCGGCGAACATGGCGCCACCGGCGGTGATCAGCCACACCTCGTTGCCGTCCCAGACCGGGCCGATGGTGTTGATCAGGACGCGGCGTTCCCGGTCGTCGCGGCCGAGCACGGGCAGCAGCATGCCGACGCCGAAGTCGAAGCCCTCCAGGATGAAGTACCCGGTGAACAGCACGGCGACGAGGAGAAACCAGATGGTGGTCAGTTCCACGATGGGCTCCGGGATCAGTAGGCGAAGGCGAGCGGGCGCTCGGCGTCGTCGGTGTCGTCGGTGGGGGGTTGCTCGCTGACGTCCGGCACGCCGGCCTTGGCGTAGCGCAGCAGCAGCTTGACCTCGATCACGGCGAGAGTGGCGTAGATCAGCGTGAAGGCGGTGAACGAGGTGAGCACCTCGGCCAGCGAGACGCTGCGGGACACCCCGTTGCGGGTGAGCATCTCGCCGAAGACGATCCACGGCTGGCGACCCATCTCGGTGAAGATCCAGCCGAAGGAGTTGGCCAGCAACGGCAGCACCGGCATGGCCAGCCCGGCCCGCAGCAGCCACTTGCTGCTCGGGGTGCGGCCCTTGCGCTGGCTCCAGAGCACCAGCAGGGCGATAGCGCCGGCCGCCATCCCGAAGGCGATCATGAAGCGGAAGCTCCAGTAGGTGACCGGGATGATCGGGGTGTAGCTGCCCGCGCCGTACTGGGTGGCGTACTGGGCCTGTAGGTCGTTGATGCCGTGCACCGTGCCGTTCGGGTCGCCGGTGCCCAGGTACGACAGCAGGTACGGGATCTTGATGGCGAACACCTCGCGGCTGCCGTCCAGGCTGCCGATGGTGAGCACGGAGAACGAGGCGGGGCTCTCGGTGGTGTAGAGGCCCTCGGCGGCGGCCATCTTCATCGGCTGCACGTCCGTCATGATCTTGCCCTGGATGTCGCCGGTGAACAGCACGGCCGCGGAGGCGACCAGGACCACCCAGGAGCCGAACTTGGTGGCGAAGCGGTACGCGCCGGTGTCGGCGGAGTCGCGGTTGCGGATGACGTGCCACAGGCCGACCGCGACGATCAGCGACCCGGCGACCAGGAACGAGCCGGCCAGGGTGTGCGGGAAGGTGATCAGGGCGACCTTGTTGGTCAGCACGGCCGGGAAGTCGGTCAGCTCGGCGCGTCCGCTGTCGGGGTTGATCCGGTAGCCGACCGGGTTCTGCATGAACGAGTTCGCGGCGAGGATGAAGTACGCGCTGAGGTTGGTGCCGATCGCGGCGGCCCAGATGCTGGCCAGGTGCGCCCGCTTGGGCAGCCGGTCCCAGCCGAAGATCCACAGGCCGATGAATGTGGATTCGAGGAAGAAGGCGACGAGTGCCTCGATGGCCAGGGGTGCGCCGAAGACGTCGCCGACGAAGCGGGAGTAGTCGCTCCAGTTCATGCCGAACTGGAACTCCTGCACGATGCCGGTGACCACGCCCATGGCGAAGTTGATCAGGAACAGCTTGCCGTAGAACTTGGTGAGCTTGAGGTAGCGCTCGTTGCCGGTGCGGTGCCACATCGTCTGGAGGATGGCCACCAGCACGGAGAGGCCGATGGTCAGCGGTACGAAGAGAAAGTGGTAGACGGTGGTGACACCGAACTGCCAGCGGGCAACGTCCAACGCGTCCACCTGAAACCCCCAACCATCCGTACTACGAGACGTAGTAAATACTACTGCTCGTCGTAGAAGGCTGGACGGCCCGCACCCTCCCGGGACCAATGACCCTGATCACCCCGACCCGCCCTCGCGGCCCCGTCGACGCGTGCGACGATGGCGCGCTGATGGACACCGCACACACCGCCTGGCAGCCGCCGCTGATCTGGCGCGCAGCCCTGCTGCTGGCCCGGGGCCTGGTCGGCCTGCTCGCCCGCCTCGAGGTCACCGGCGACGTCCCGGCGCACCTGCGTCGCGGCCCGCTGGTGCTTGCCGCCAACCACATCAGCCCGTTCGACCCGGTGGTCATGGCCGCCGCCTGCCACACCCGTGGCGTCGCCCCGCGGATCATGGCGACCGCCGGACTGTTCCGCGTCCCGGTGTTCGGCGCCGCCATGCGCCATGCCGGGCACATCCGGGTCGACCGGGGCACCAGCGCCGTGCATCGGGCCCTCGACGACGCCGCCACGGCCGTCGCCCGTGGCTCGGTGATCCTCATCTACCCCGAGGGGCGCATCGGCCTGGACCCCGGCCTGTGGCCCGAACGCGGCAAGACCGGCGCCGCCCGACTCGCCCTGGCCTGCGGCGCCCCGGTCGTCCCGGTCGCCCAGTGGGGCTCACACGAGGTGCTGCCCTACCAGGCGCCCCACGGAATGCTGCGCGGCGTCGCCCGCTCGCTGTGGCGTCGACCGGTGATCCGGGTGCACTTCGGCACGCCCGTCGACCTGGGTGAGACGGCGGCCGCCAACCCCGGCGCGGCCCGCCGCGCCACCGACCGGATCATCGACGCGATCACCGACACCCTCGTCCCGCTGCGCCCCGACGAGCCGGACCTGCCCCGCCACGTCGACCCCGGCCGCCCGAGCGACCTCACCCGGACGCACCGCCGCCACTCGGCCTGAGACCGGGAACCGGGATAATGATCACGTGTCGCACCGTCGCCTCATCACTTGTCGGCGAGGGCCGGATCCGACTGGACGACCCGATCGAACGCTGGCTGCCCGGGGTCGTCACCGGCAACGGCAACGACGGCCGGTACGTCAGCGTCCGCCAGCTCCTGCAGCACACCAGCGGCCTTTACGACGCCACCGGCGACCTCGCCGCCCCGCGATCGGCCGACGAGTTCCTGGCGCACCGTTTCGACCACTACACCGAGGCGCAGCAGGTGGCGACAGCGATGCGGCACGCGCCGCTGTTCGTCGCCGGCCGCACGCCAACGGGTACCGGCAGTTCGTGCCCGGAGGGCCGACACGACCGTCTTCAATCCCACGGTGACGGCCTCGGCTGGCGGCCTGGTCAGCACCCCCACCGACCTGTCCCGCTTCTGGCAGGCGGTCGGCCGCGGTCAGCTCCTGCGGCCCGCACAGGTGGCTGAACTGCACCGGACCGTGCTGGCCGACGGATTCCACGGGATCCGGCCAGGCATCCGCTACGGGTTGGGCATCATGTGGATACCCAACCGGTGCGGCGGCTCCTGGGCGCACGTCGGCTCCATGCCTGGGATGAGCACCCTCGCTGCGGTCAGCCTGGACGGGCGCCGCTCGACGGTTCTGTACCTGGCCACCGAGCTGGCTGACCAAGGCCCGGCGGTGGCGATCATCGAGCGGCAGATGACACTGCTGGACGACCTGATCTGCGGCTGACGGTGAGCGCGGTGGCGCGAGCTACCTCGATGCGCCCGCGCCACTGGCGTTCGCCTCGGCCCGAGGACGGCGCCGAGATCGGCCAGCCCGGGCAGTAATCGCCACGAAGGAGGAGATCATGAGTGAGCAGACGGTGCTGATCACCGGCACGTCCACCGGCATCGGCTTGGAGATCGCGCTCGGCTGCGCCCGCGCCGGCTGGCGCAGCGTCGCCACCATGCGCGACCTCGGCCGCTCCGACCGGCTACGCGCCGCCGCCGACGCCGCCGGGGTCGCCAACCTGATAGACGTACGCCGCCTCGACGTCACCGACCCGGACTCCGTGACCGCCTGCGTCGAGGAGGTGGCCGGCACGTACGGCCGGCTCGACGCGGTGGTCAACAACGCCGGCGCCGGTCACGTCGGCACCCTGGAACAGGACAGCGTCGACGACGTTCGCGCGGTCATGGAAGTCAACTTCTTCGGCGTACTGCACGTCAGCCGCGCCGCCCTGCCACACCTGCGGGCCAGCCGGGGTCGGCTCGTCACCGTCTCCAGCGTCGGTGGGATCGTCGGGCAGCCGTTCAACGAGGCGTACTGCGCGGCGAAGTTCGCCGTCGAGGGATACATGGAGTCCCTCGCCCCGCTCGCCGCCACCACCGGCGTACGGGTGACCGTCGTCGAACCGGGCGCGGTGGCCAGCGAGTTCGTCGCCAATATCGGCATCGACGCCGACGCCGCCGGCACCGCCGCCGGGGTGTACGGGCCGGCGCTGCGCGCGTACCTGGCCCGCACCGGGCAGGCGTTCGCCGCCGCGCAGTCCCCCGCCGACGCCGCGGCGGTCGTGGTCGCCACGCTGACCGACCCGACGCCGCCGGTACGGGTGCAGACCTCCGACGGCGCCCGGCAGTTCGTCGGAGTCAAGCTCGCCGACCTCGACGGCGCCGCAGTGGCGCGGATGACCGGCGGCTGGCTGGCCTGAACCCCTGGGGTGTGCACATCGGCGGTGACTCTCGCGGGCCTGTCTACACGGACCGCTCGGACGGTAAGGTCGCGGCCAAGGGAGTTCAGGCCGGCACCGTCCTGACCGGTCAATGAGCTGGCTGGCCTGACGCCGGTCACGAGCCGTGATGGCGGCGCGAGCGGGCGACAGACGCCGGCCGGCCACCCGCCGGCCACCAACCGCAGGCATACTGCGTCGCGTGTTGACCCGATTCGGCTACCTCGACGCGCCGGCGCCGCTGGCGTTCGCCCACCGTGGCGGCGCCGCCGAGGGCGACGAGAACACCACCGAGGCGTTCGCCCGGGCCATCGGGCTGGGCTACCGGTACGTGGAGACCGACGTGCACGCCACAGCGGACGGCGTCGCGGTGATCTTCCACGACCCGACGCTGCGGCGGGTCACCGGTGAGGCGGGGCGCATCGCCGAGATGAGCTGGGCGGACCTCGCCTCGGTACGGGTCGGCGGCGCTGCCGTCGTACCCCGGCTCGACGAGGTGTTGGGGGCGTGGCCGCAGGTCCGCTTCAACATCGACGTGAAGGCCGACGGCGGCGTCGAGCCGACGGTCGCGACAGTGACCCGGGCCGGCGCCGGCGACCGGGTGCTGCTCGCCTCGTTCAGCGACGCCCGGCTGACCCGGCTGCGCGCGCTCACCGAGGGGCGGGTCGCCACCAGTCTGGGCATGCGTGGCGTCGCCCGGCTGCGGCTGGCCTCCCTGCACGGGCGTCCGCTGCGGCTGCCGCCGTCGGTGGTCGCCGCGCAGGTGCCGCCGCGCTACGGGCGGGTGCCGGTGGTGGACCGCCGGTTCCTCGACTACTGCCACCGCATCGGCCTCCAGGTGCACGTCTGGACGATCGACGAACCGGCCCAGATGCACGAGTTACTGGATCGTGGCGTGGATGGCATCATGACCGATCACGTCGGCGTGCTGCGCGACGTCTACCGCAGCCGCGGCCACTGGGCCGCCTGAGGATCGAAGGACCCCCGATGGCCGAGACCGTGACCCCCACGGTGGACGACACCCCGCCTCCGGCGAGCACCCGCCGGGAGCGGCGCGGCTGGTACATCTACGACTGGGCCAACTCCGCGTTCCAGACCACAGTCATCACTGTGTTCCTGGGCCCGTTCATCACCACAGTGGCCGAGTTGGCCGCCGGGTGCGAGTTGGGAGCGGACACCTGCGACGGGTACGTGCACCCGCTGGGCATCCGGGTGGCGGCCGGGTCCTACTACCCGTATCTGATCTCGCTGTCGGTGTTCCTCACCGTGTTCGTGCTGCCGGTGATCGGGGCGATCGCCGACCGGTCGGCGCACAAGAAGCGGCTGCTCGGCGGCGCCGCCTTCACCGGCGCCGGCGCGACCATCGCGATGATCTTCGTCACCGGTGACCGTTACCTGCTCGGCGGGGCACTCTTCCTGGTCGCCAACATCTCCTTCGGCGCGGCCGTCGTGGTGTACAACTCGTTCCTGCCGCAGCTCGGCGGCCCGGACGAACGCGACGGCATCTCCAGCCGCGGCTGGGCGCTGGGCTACCTGGGCGGTGGCCTGCTGCTGGCGTTCAACCTGGTCGCGGTCACCCTGTTCAGCGAGGACGACAACCCGCAGCGCACCCTGGACCTGGCCCGTTGGTCGATCGTCTCCGCCGGGGTGTGGTGGGCGGTGTTCACCCTGGTGCCGCTGCGCTGGCTGCGGGAACGCCCCAGCGCGGCGGCGGCGCTGGCTCGGCGCGGCAACGTGCTCACCGACGGGTTCCGGCAGTTGGGCCGCACCCTGCGGGAGATCAAGGCGTACCCGTTGACGCTGTTCTTCCTGCTCTCGTTCCTGGTCTACAACGACGGCATCCAGACCGTCATCACCCTGGCCAGCCAGTACGGCACCGAAGAGCTGCGGCTGGACCAGAGCACCCTGATCGTCACCATCCTGCTGGTGCAGTTCCTCGCCTTCGGGGGCGCGTTGAGCCTCGGCGCGCTGGCCAAGCGCATCGGCGCCTGGAAGACCGTGCTGCTCAGCCTGGTCCTCTGGACCGGTGTGATCATCGGCGCGTTCCGGCTGCCGGCCGAGGCGCCGGTGCCGTTCATGGTCCTCGGCGCGGCCATCGGCCTGGTCCTCGGCGGCAGCCAGGCGCTGAGCCGGTCGCTGTTCAGCCAGCTCATCCCGGCCGGCAAGGAAGGCGAGTACTACGGCTTCTACGAGATCAGCGACAAGGGCACCAGCTGGCTCGGCCCGCTCGCCTTCGGCCTGGTGTTCCAACTCACCGCCTCGTACCGGGTGGGTCTGGTCTCACTGCTGATCTTCTTCGTGGTCGGGTTCCTGCTCCTCGCCGCCGTGCCGATCCGCCGTGCCATCGTGGCCGCGGGCAACACCCCACCCCGGGTGCTCTGAGCACGGGTCCCTCGCCCGACCGATCCGGGCCGGTCAATGGGCTAGGCTGCCCGACCGTGACCGACGACGCCGCCACCGCCCCGACCTGCCTGGCTCACCCGTTTCCCGGCCAGCCACACGCCCCGGCCGGGTGCGCGGCCGCGCGCGGGCTCGACGGGCGTCCGGTGCACGCGGCGGCGTTGAAGTTCTTCTGGGGGCCGATGGACTGCGGCAAGTCCACGATGGCGTTGCAGATGAACTACAACCACGCCCGGCAGGGCCGCCGCGGGCTGGTCACCACCCGCATCGACCGGTCGCTGGGACCGCAGGTCACCACCCGCATCGGCCTGGCCCACGAGGCCATCGAGGTCACCGACGACCTGGACCTGCGGGCCCTGGTGCGCGGCCGGTGGGCCGACGGGGTACGCGTGGACTACCTCATCTGCGACGAGGCGTGTTTCTACACCGTCGAGCACGTCGAGCAGATGGCCGAGCTGGTCGACAGCTACGACGTCGACGTGTTCGCGTTCGGCCTGGCCACCGACTTCCGGTCGCGGCTGTTCCCCGCCGCGCAACGCCTGTTCGAGCTTGCCGACGAGGTGGCCCGCATCCAGGTCGAGGTGCTCTGCTGGTGCGGCCGCGAAGGGTTGCTCAACGCCCGGGTCGTCGACGGGCGGGTCGTCCGTGAGGGCGCCCAGGTCGTCATCGGCGACACCGTCGACACCGCCGAGGTGCGCTACCAGGTGCTCTGCCGCCGGCACTACCGCAGCGGCGACCTCGGCCCCCGCGACTGAGGCGTCCACGCGAGGGCCGGCCGCCCCCCGTGGTGGGGACGGCCGGTCCTGTTCCGGGGTCGGTCAGCCGACGCAGATCTGCTGCGCCCTGACGCTCCACCCCGCGGCGAACGCGACGATCTCCCGTCCGGTCGACTCCGCGCTGTCCAGCGCCGCCCTGGGCAGCAGGGTCGCCACCGAACCGGCCCCGGTGAGCCCGGTCAGCACCGCACCGACCCCCGCGGTCTGCGACCCCGCCGCGCAGACCGGCGTGGTCACCGACTTTGGCGCGTTCGCGTTGAACGCGCTCGTCGCCTCGGTCAACGCCATCGCCGGCAGCGGGTTGGCGCAGAACGCCTGGGTCTGCAGGGTGAAGTTGCCCGGCGCGCCGAACACGTACGCCGTGCTCGACACCGAGCCGAGCGCCGATGTGAACGCCAACTCGTCGATCGCCACGGCGGCGTTGGCGTTGTCGATCCGGTACCCGCCGCCGAAGGTCTTCTTGCCCGCCGGGCAGACGGCGGTGATGCCCACCTTGTCGAGGGCGTTGTTCGTCGAGGTGGTGGTGACCAGTTGCAGGCCCGCCACCGCCCCGGCCGGTGCGCAGACCGCGAACGCGTCCACCGACCAGGGCACGTTCGTGGCGTTGGCCTCCACGCCCAGCACGGTCACGGTGTGCAGGGTGGCGTCGGCGTACACGCGGGTCATCAGGACGTCGCCCTGACCGTCGTTGATGCGCCCACCGGCACCGACCACCTGGTCGGCGCCGTTGCAGGAGATGGGCATCGTCTTGGCGTTCGTCGCGTCCAGGACGCTGGTGGCGGCGACCCGGTACAGGCCGACCGACGCCTGCGCCGGGGTCGCCGGTGCGAGCAGCGTCGTGGCCGCCGCCATGCCGGTCAGCACTGCCAGACCAGCCAGTTTCCGCTTCATTGGATCTTCCCTCCGCACTGCCTCGTCGACTGTCGACGACGGCTGTGGGATCAGGCTCCGCACGGTCGTCAGGAGGGCGTCAGCAGCGCGTCGTACTGACGCCACGATGACGTGTGGCTGCGACAGTGCGCGCGACGTCATCGTGGCGTCGCCGGGCTCCGGACGGGGCCCACGAACAGGAGGTTCCATCATGCGTACCCGAGCGTCGGTGGCGGCGGTAATGGCCGCCCTACTGCTCAGCGCCGGTCTGGTCGGCGGCGGCGCGGCGCACGCCGACCCGAACGCGAACCCGTGCGCCACCACCGACGGCGACCCGATCATGGGCACCGACGGCGACGACATCATCTACGGCGGTGGCGGACCCGACGAGATCTACGGGCTCGGTGGCGACGACACCATCTACGGCGGCGGTGGCGTCGACACGATCCACGGCGGCTGGGGTGACGACACCATCTACGGTGAGGGCTGCGGGGACTTCATCGCCGGCGGCGGCGGCGCCGACCTGCTCGCCGGCCTGGAAGGCAACGACGTCCTCTCCGGCGCCCACGGCGCCGACCTGCTGATCGGGGTGGCCGGCGACACCGTCACGGGTGGCACCGGCGGCGACACCCTCGACGGTGGGCCCGGGGAGGACACCTGCGCGGAGGACGACGAGGTCGACCTCGGCGCGATCTTCTACTCGTACGTGCAGACCGACGCGGGCAGCGTGAACTTCTACAGCTGCTGACCGGCCCGGCCGCGCAGCACACCCGGATCCGGGGGCGGTGCGTCGATCGCGCGCATCGCCCCGGACCACCTGTCGAACGCCCGGCGGGCCTCCCCGTGCCGGCCGGCGCCGACAAGCGTCGCGACCAGCGCGCGGTGCGCCCACTCGTCGTAGGAGTCGGCGTCGAGCAGCCGGACCAGGGTGGTGGCGGCCCGGTCGGCGTGCCCGTCGCGCCGGTACAGGCGGGCGAGTTCGCGCAGCGCCCGCAACCACACCGAGCGGGTCTGTTCGCGTAGCCCGTCGGCCCAATCTTCATACGGCTCGTCGGCGAAGGCGTCGCCCCGGTAGGCGGCGTCCACCTCGGCGAGCAGTTCGCGGGCCCGTGCCGGGTCACCGTCGCGACCGAGGCGCTCGGCCCGCGGCACGTCGGCGAGGAGGCGCTCAGCGTCGACGACCACCCGGGTCAGGTCGACGCGTACGCCGGTCAGGTCGGCGCGGACGTACCGGTCGACGGGCCACCGGCGGGGCGGGTCGAGCACCGTGCGCACGGCGGAGAGCAGCACCGACAGGCGGTGCGCGGTGCGCCTCGGCTCGTCGTCGGGCCACAACAGCTCGCACAGTTCGGCCCGCCCGATGGCACGGCCGCGTCGGGCGACGAGGATCTTCAGCAGCGTACGGGCCTGCCGGGACCGCCACGCCGGCAGCGGGACCTCCCGCCCGTCGACGATGACCTCGAACCGGCCGAGTACCCGCACCTCGACGGCGCCGCTCCCGGCGGAGGTCTCGGACAACTGCCGCCCGTCGACAGTCTCGACCCCGAGCGCCACCAACCGGTCGGCGGCCAGTTGCGCCGCCGACCGCTGTGCGCCGTCGGCGCCCGGGATGCGGCCGAGCAGAACGACGGTCTGCTGGGCGGCAGGGGTCGCGCCGGCCGCCTGCCAGATCTCTGCGGCCTCCAGCAACGCCGCGCGGCTCGCGGCCGGCTCGGCGGCGACCGCGGCGGTGAGCTCCAACGCCTCCGCCAACGCGTCGGACTGCCGGCCGGCCCGGGCCGCGCCGACCGCTTCGGCCGCCCGCCGCCGGGCCAACCCCAGATCACCCTCGGCGTACGCCACCCAGCCCGTCGCGACCAGCGCGGACGAGAGCAGGTACGCCGGTGCCAGACGGTGCGCCTCGTCGGCGGCGGCGCGGGCGGCCACGAGGTCGGCGCCCACGCCCTCGCACCGCAGACGCGCCAGGCCGACCAGCGCCGGAATGAGCACCTGGAGGTCTCCCACGTCGCGGGCCAGCTCCACCGCCTCGGCGAAGGCCGCCAACGCCTCCTCCCGCCGGTCGAGGCGGCGACTGACCTCGGCGATCCCGTAGACACCGGCCGCCGCCCGGCGCAGCCCCAACCGTTGCGAGACCGAGGTGGAGCGGCTGAAGTGCAGCGTCGCCTCCTCGTAGCGTCCGAGCCGCAGCAGCGCCTCACCGGCGTTGTGCAGCGCGGTCACCAGCACACCCGGCGGACCGGCGAGTTCCGCCGCGCGGACGGCCCGCACGGCGGTGGCAAGCGCCGACGGATAACGGGCCTCCCGCAGCAGGCAGTGCGCCTGGTTGACCAGGACCCGCGCCTGCTGGACCAGGTCGCCCGCGCGTTCCGCCGCGGCCAGGGCCTCGGCGAGGTGCCCGTCGCGGCGGGTGCCGGACGAGGTCAGTGCCGCAGCGATGTGCGCCGCCGCCAACGGGCCGTCCTCGTTGAGGTGCTGCGCGGCGGCGAGCGCCCTGGTCGCGGTGGTGGTGGCGTCCTCGACCTGGCCGAGCTGGGCGAGGGTGCTGGCGCGGCAGGCCAGCACGAGCACGTCGTCCGGGCCGGGCGGGAGGACCGTCGGCTGTGTACCGACCAGGTCGAGCAAGGCCAGGGCGCCCGCGTAGTCGGCACGCAGGTACGGCACCATCGCCGCCCGCCAGAGCAATCGTGCCGGCCAGCGACGATCCTGGTCGGCCTGCGCCAACAGCGGGGCGAAGACCCGTGCCGCCTGGGTCACCGAGCCGGACATTCGCAGCGCCTCACCGTGGATCAGCCGGATGTCGGGGCTCTGCTCGGCCTGCGGTAACGCGGTGACCAGGTCGGTGACCTCGGGCGCCCCGCCGGCGGCGAGCATCTCCCCGCCGTGGCGCGCGATCAGGTCGGCACACCTGGCGGTGTCACCCGCGTCGTGCAGGGCTCGGGCCGCCGCCAGCGGGTACGCGTTGGCGAGGTACCAGTCGGCGGCGACGTCCAGCCGACGGCGTTCTGCGGCTTCGGGCCGGCCTGGTTGCTGCGCCAACACCTCGGCGAGCACCCGGACCAGCTGCAACGTCGGCGGCGTGCGACCGGGGTGCCGGCGGGGGTGGGCGACCAGCAGCCCGGTGCGGGTCGCCCAGCGCAGCGCCTCCACGGTGCCCTCGGCCGTGGCGTGGGCGTCGACGGCCGCACACAGCGGCGCGCTGATCGGGTCGAGGTCGTGGACGCGACCGAGCAGCCGCGCCACCGGCGGTGGCAGGTCGGCGAGGACCTCGTCGCGGGCGAAGTGCCCGCCCGCGGTGCCGGGCTCGGTCAGGGCCGCGAGCAGCTCCCGCCGGCCGACGCCCTGCCGGCCGAGGGCGTCACCGGCGAGGTGCACCCACGCCGGCCAGCCGGCGGTCAGCTCGTACACCAGGTAGGCCAGGTCACTGTCGGGCACCGCGTGCTCGTCGCGCAGGATCCGGGCGACCGCGTCCCGGTTGAGGGCGAGCGTCTCCGGCCCGCGCTCGACGACGGGTACGGCACAGGCGCTCAGCGTCGCGGCGGCGAGCGGTTGCCGGGCCGCGAGCGTCACCGCCGGCTGACCCGGCAGCGCGGACAACAGGCGCACCAGGGTCAGTTGGTCGTCCTCGGCGAGCGCGGACACCTCGTCCACAGCGACCCGTTCCGGGGGCTGGGTGGTCGTCGGCGGGCCGGTGGCGTGGGCGGCCGCTTCGATCAGGTCGGTCGCCCGGTGACAGGTTGTCGGGCCGTCTCCGCCGATGGTCTCCAGGGCGGTGGTCTTGCCGTAGCCGGCGGCGGCGACCAGCACCAACCATCGCTGTGGCCAGGTCTGTTGCGCGGTCGTCATCGGGTCGCCTCCGCTCGTCCGAGCACTGCGGAAGGTCACCCGGAGGGCCGGTGACCCACGCTAACCACCCACCGGGCCGCCAGCGGTGCCGTTGTCCTAGAACCGACCCGACGCGACCGGAGGGTCAGGACGCCTGCCGGGAGTGGGCCCGTACCCGGAAACGGTCGGTCAGGATCACGGCGACCGTCACCGCCAACGCCACCGCGGCGCACACCGCGACGGGCGCCCCCAGCACCACACCGACCGGCATCAGCGCCAGCAGGACCACCACCGCCGTGACCCGGCTGATCGGTAGGGTCCGCCACAACAGCGCCTTGTAGGCGGCGTGCCCGGCCAAAAACAGCGCGGGACCACCCAGGGTGAGCAGCACGTCGACAGTGGTGGCCGGGGCGCCGGGCTCCCGCAGCAACCGCTCGTCGGCCGCCGACGTGACGACGACACCGGCGACGATCACCGGGTGCAGGAAGTTGAACGCGACTCGGCTCAACGCGCCGGTGCGCTCCCCGGCGTGGGCGATGACCTCCGTGGCGGCCGGGGCCGAGCGGGCGAAGTAGACCCACCACAGCGCCACCGAACCGCCGAACGCCAGCAGGAACGCCCCGGACGTCACCAGGTCCACGTGCGACGTGAGGGTGCTGCCGGTGACCAGGATCGACTCCCCCAGGGCGATCAGAACGAACGCCGCGCACCGCTCGGCCAGGTGCCCGCCCTCCACCATCCACCGCTCGGGTCGGCTGCGTCCCCGTCGCGGCAGCGGATAGCCGAGCGAGAGGCCGACCACCTCGATGACGATCACCGTCGCCCACAGGGCGCCCCGGGCGGCGCCGTCGGCCAGGCCACCGAGGACCACGAGCACCGACGTCCCGGCGATCCACGGCAGCGACTGCTGAAATCCGGCCACCAACCACGGACTGCCCTGTACCGCCCACAACGAGAACAGGGTGCGGCCCACCTGCACGATCACGTAGACCAGCGCGAAGAGCAGGCCGGTCGAGCCGAACGCCTGCGGGATCGCCGCCGACAACAACAGGCTGCCCAGCCCCACCCCGATCAGCATCGTGCGCACCGGCCCCTGGTCCGGTTGCAGCCAGTTGGTCAGCCAGGTGGTGTAGACCCAGACGAGCCACACCAGCGCCAGCAACAGGCCGGTACGCCCGGCGCCCCGCCAGTCCGGGTGCGCGATCAGGTAGTGCGACAACTGGGTGATGGTGAAGATGAAGACGAGGTCGAAGAAGAGTTCCGTCGAGGTGGTCGGCTGCACCCCCTCGCGTGGTCGCAGCAGCTGCGGGCGTGTCGGGGCGGCGACCGGGGGTCTAGAAGGGGTCACCGCACACCCGCCAGTGCCCGTCCTCACGGACCACCGGCAGGCGACGTTCCTCGCTGAGCCCGCCGTCGCGGGTCACCTTCACTGTCACAGTGCCGTGCGGTCGTCCGCTGCGGGTGGCGACCGACACGTCGGTGATCTCGTAGTCGGTGACCATCGGTGGTGTCCGCACCCAACTGGTGAAGCCGATCGCGCTCCACCGGCTGCGCGCGTCCTCGCAGAGCCGCTCGTACGCCCGGTCGCTGTCGCCGAGGGCCACCTCGCTGAAGAAATCGTCGGCGGTCTCCCGGATCGGGCCGGCGGCCTGCCGGACGGTCTGGAGGTTCCAGGCACCCAACCCGGCCACCCCCACGCAGCACAGCGCCACACCGAACCCGGCGAACGCCAACCCGGTGCGCATCGGGCGGTGACGCCGGGCCGGTCGGCTCCACGACTGGCCCGCACCCACGACTACCGACCGTAGAGAACACGCTCGCGCCGACGGGCGACAAGCCGGAAACTGGGTGCGCCCGATGGGCGGGTGTGCCCTGTTCGCGGCGGCCCCGCATCGTCTACGGTCGGCGCACACCCCCGAGCATTGCCAGGAGCCGATTGATGAGCCGCTTCGTGCAGCCGGTACCACCCCCCGTCGACCCGTACGCCGGCGATGGCCTGCTGCGGTCCTGGCTGGAGCGTCACCTCGGCCCGGGCGGGCACGCCGCCGCGAAGGGCCGTCTCGCGGACCTGGCCGCCGACGTCACCGGCCCGCTGCGTGCGGCGCACGCCGACGCGGAGGCGCACCCGCCGACGCTGGTCCGCTACGACCCGTGGGGTGCCCGGATCGACCGCATCGACACCTCCGCCGGTTGGCAGGCGCAACGCGCCGCCGCCGCCCGACACGCCGTGGTCGCGCTGCCCTACCTGCCGGACGCCCGGGGCACCTGGGGTGCCGCCGCGCGGGTGGTGCAACACGCCCTGCTGCACCTGTACGGGCCGGAGTCGGCGACGTTCTCCTGCCCGGTGGCGATGGCCGACGGGGCGGCGGCGCTGCTCAGCATGCCCGACGTCGACGCCACGGTCCGCGACGCGTGGCTGCCCCGGCTGGTCTCCACGGACCCGGCCACGGCGATCACCAGCGGGCAGTGGATGACCGAGTCGCAGGGTGGCTCCGATCTGGGCCGCTCCGGCACGCTCGGCCGACCCGCTGCGGACGGTTCGTGGCGGCTGACCGGGGAAAAGTGGTTTTGCTCCGCCGCCGACGCGGCGATGGCGGTGGCGCTGGCCCGGCCGGAGGGCGCCGGGCGGGGCAGCCGGGTGCTCGCCCCGTTCCTCGTTCCCCGGTACGCGGTCGACTCACCGTTGGCCGACGGCGCGGCGCCGGGCGCACCCGCACCGGGTGTCACGGTGCACCGGCTCAAGGACAAGTTGGGCACCCGGGCGCTGCCCACCGCCGAGATCGGCCTGAGCGACGCGTACGCCCTTCCGCTGGGTGACCCGGCGGTGCCCGGTCTGGTCCGGGCGATGACCCTGGTCGTGGTGACCCGGGTGCACAACGCCGCGGCGGCGGCCGGTGGGATGCGACGGGGTCTCGCCTACGCCCGCGCGTACGCCGAGGTGCGGCACGTCGCCGGCGGCCCGTTGGTGTCCTCGCCCCTGCACCGGGCCACCCTGGGCACCCTCGCGGTCGACGCGGCGGGCGCGTTCGCCCTCGCCGGGCACGCCTTCGCCCTGCTCGGGCGGGTCGAGGTCGGCGCCGACCCGGAGGCCGCGGCGGAGTTGCGCATCGTGGCGCCGTTGGCGAAGTTGGCCACCGGACGGCTCGCCGTCAGCTCCGCCAGCGAGTACGTGGAGAGCTTCGGCGGGGCCGGCTACGTGGAGGACACCGGCGTGCCCCGGCTGCTGCGCGACGCCCAGGTGCTGCCCATCTGGGAGGGCACCACCAATGTGCTGGCCCTGGACGTGCTGCGCGCGTTGACCCGGGAGGACGCCGGGGCGCCGCTGCTGAGCCGGCTGGCCGCCGCCGTCGACCTGGCGCGGCCGCTGTCGCCGGTGCTGGCCGACACCCTTGCCGCCGCCGCCGCCCAGTTGGCGGAGACCATCACCGCGGTGACCGTCGACCCGGGTGCGTCGGCGGTGCTCGCGGGCGCCCGCGGTCTGGCGTTGCGCCTGGCGTACGCGCTGACCACCGCGTTGCTCGTCGAGCACGCCGCGTGGGGGGACGAGCAGGCGGAGTTGGCCGCCCGGCTGTGGGCGCGCCGCTGGCTGCGGCACGAGGAGATCGCCGAGGACGCCCACCACCACCTCGACCTGCTCTGCTGACCGGCCGACGCGAGCGGACAGGTGGGCGCGCATGTCGGTGCTGATCGAGCTGGGTGACGACCGGGGCGCGCCCCTGGAGGGGCGCGGGCCACCGCCGCAGGTGTCCCGCCGGTGGCGGGTGGCGGCACTGGTGGCGGCCTGTGTCCTGCTTGGCGGCGCCGCGCCGGCCGCGGGCCTGACGCCGCAGGTCGGGCCCGCGGTGCCCGCCCGGGCGACAGTGCTCGGCGCGGGGCCGCTGCTGCTGGTCGTCGACCCCGACCCGAACCCGCCGACGCTGAGCGCCTACGACTCGGCTGCGCCGAACGGACCGCCGCGGTGGCGGGTCACCGTGCCGCCCGCCGCCGGGTGGTCCGCCGAGGTCGCTGGTGACCTGTTGCTGCTGGTCGAGCGCGACCAGGCGCTCGGGGCGCGGGTGACCACGGCGAGGTCGTTGCGTACCGGCCAGCCGTTGTGGCGGCGACCCGAGCGGGTGTACGCGGCCGGGAACGAGGCGGTCGCGGTGAGGGAGGTGCGCAGCGCCGCCGAACCGGGACGGCGGGTCGAGGGCACTGTGCACGGCGTCGACCCGGCCACCGGCGCGACCCGGTGGTCGGTCCCGCTGCCCTCCACGGCGGTGCTGCGGGCGCTGCCCGGCCTGCCCGGGAGGGTGCTGCTGGTGCAGGACGACGGGCTGGTCCGGCTGCTCGACGCCCGTGACGGCACCGAACGTGGGCGGGGACAGCTTCCGCCGGCCGACTACGGCCCGGACAATCCGCAGGTCGTCGGCGCGCACCTGGTGCTGCGCCACCCGAACGGCGCCGCGGTGGCGCTGACCGGCTACGACCTACCTGGGCTGGTTCCGCGCTGGCGGGCGCCGGCGCAGCCGGGTGAGTTGACGCTGCGGCCCTGCCAGGGCCTGATCTGCGGTCAGGACGAGCACGGACGCTGGGCTATCGACGCGGGCACCGGTGCGCGGGTGTGGACGTGGCCGGCCGGGGCGCGCTGGCGCACCGTGGGGGGCCCACGGGTCGCCACGGAACCTTTGGTGGTGCTGGGCATGGCGGCGGACGGCAGGCGCTCCCTCGTTGCGACGGTGGGACGCGACGGTCATCGGGTGTCCGCGGTGCTCCCGGCAGGTGTGACCGACTGCCGACGGGTCGGCGCCGGGCTGATCTGCCGCGACGGCACGGCCCGTAGGACGTTCTGGCCCCTCGACACCCCCTGACCCCGGGTCAGCGCAGAGGGCCTCGGGCAACGGCTGCCCGCATCGTCGCCGGGTCGCCGGCCGGGACGAACTCCAGCCACCAGGTGGCGCCGGCGGCGGCCAGCTCACCGAGGTAGGCCCGTTCGGTGCGCTCGTCGGAACGGCGCCGCCGGCCGCCGACCGCCACGTCGAACGGCTGACCGTCGGCGCGCGTCGATGGCAGGGCGTTCGCCAGGTCGTGTACCTCGTCGGGGGTGAAGTCGGACCACCCGTCGGTGTCGGTGAGTTTGTACGGCACGATGCCGTCGGCGCGGGCGGCCCGGCGGCGCACCGCCCCGGCCTGGGTGCTCCCGCCGACCCAGACCGGCACCCGCGGGGACTGCACCGACGCGGGCCGCAGCGACACCCCGTCGGCGCGGTAGTGGGTGCCCTGGTGGCTGACCCGCTCACCGCTGAGCAGCCCGGTCAGCAGGTCGAGACCCTCGTCGAGCATCGCGGCCCGCACGGACACCTCGGTCTGCTCACCGAAGGCGGCCAGACCCCGGTCGCCGGGGTCGCCGACACCGACGGCCACTGTGGCCCGGCCCGCGCTGAGGTGGTCGAGGGTGAGGACCTCCCGCGCCAACTTCGCCGGGCGTCGCCGGGGCAGCGCGGTGACAGTGGTGCCCAGTCGTACCCGGCCGGTGCGCCCGGCGATCGCGGCGAGGACCAGCCACGGGTCGTAGGTGAACGGCTCGTCGCCGGAATAGTGGATCAGATAGTCCTCCAGGAACACGCCGTCCCAGTCGGCGCGCTCGGCCAGCTCACCCAACTCGACCAGGGTGGACACCGCGACCGATGCCCCGCCGCAGGAAATCTCCAGACCGTGTCTCATCCGCCGACCGTAGGGCGGGGGCCCGACACTCGGCCGCGGCGAGTGTCGGAGGGCCGGAGTTGTCGGGCCTCGGCGGCATACTGCCGACGTGACAGCTTCTGCCGACCTCGCGATGGTCAACCTCGACAGTTCCGATCCCGCCGGCCACGCCGCGTTCTACCACGAGGCGCTGGGCTGGGAGGTCACCCACAGCCAACCGGAGTACGCGATGATCAGCTCCGGTGGCGTCTCCATCGGCTTCGGGCTGGTCGAGGGTTACCGACCGCCCTCCTGGCCGGACCCGGCTGGCGACCAGCGCTACCACCTGGATCTCTACGTCGACGACCTGGCGACGGCGGAGGAGAAGTTCGTCGCCGCGGGCGCGTCGAAGCCGGCCTTCCAGCCCGGTGGTGAGCGGTGGGTGGTGTTTCTCGACCCGATCGGGCAGCCGTTCTGCATCTGCCCCCGCCCGCAGAGCTGAGACGGCCCGGCGCAACGACAAAAGGAGTCAGCATGGCCATCACTCTCGTCAATCCGGACGGGCTACCGAAGCCGGACGTCTACCGTCAGTTGTCGATCGCAACCGGGTCCAAGCTGGTCTTCCTCGCCGGTCAGGTGGCCCGCGACGCCGAAGGGCGCAAAGTCGGCGACGGAGACCTCGCCGCCCAGGTCGAGCAGAGCTATCTCAACATTGGCACCGCCCTGGCCGAGATCGGTGGGTCCTTCGGCGACGTGGCGAAACTGACCATCTACGTCGTCGACTGGTCGCCCGACAAGATGCCCCTGTTGGGCGAAGGCGTCGCCCGGGCGGGTGCGAAGCTGGGAGTTGACCTGGTCAAGCCCATCACGCTGCTGGGTGTCAGTGCCCTGGGCGAGCCTGACCTCCTCGTCGAGGTCGAAGCCACTGCGGTCCTCGACTGATCGACAACCCGGTGTCGGGTCTGTAGCACTCAGCCGCGGCGACGTGACCGGGCCGCCCACACCGCGTAGGCCGGGTCGCGGTCGAGGTTGTGCCGGTCCCGGTCGTAGCGGCGGGTGGTGCGCGGGTCGGCGTGCCCCATGGCGTCCTGCACGTCCTCCAACGGCACGCCCTCCGAGCGGGCCGTGGTGGCGAAGGCGTGCCGCAGCGAGTGTGGGGACAGCTTCGCCCAGGCCGGTATGCCGGCGGCGCGGGCCAGCCGACGGACCATCCGGAACACCGAGTGCCGGTCCAGTCGGGCACCGCTGGCGGTGACCAGCAAGGGGCCGGTGAGCTGCGGCACCGGCACGCCGGTGGCGGCGGCCCGCTGGGCCAGGTAGGCGTCCAGGGCGTGCCCGGTGCCGGGGGTGAGGGCGCGGCGACGTTGTTTGCCGCCCTTGCCGACGAAGCGCACGCTGCGGTGACCGCGTTCGGTGCCGAGGTCGGTCAGGTCCAGCGAGATCAGCTCCCCGACCCGCAGACCCAGGTCGGCGAGGAGCGCGAGCGCCGCCCGGTTGCGTACGGCGGTCGCGCCGGTGTCCGCGTCGGCGGCGCTGAGCAGGGCGTCCACTTCCTCGGGGGTAAGCCCGACGGTGGCGGAGTGGTCCCGGTCGACGCGGGGGCGGTCGGCGCCGGAGACCGGGTTGGCCGGCACTGCGCCCAGTTTGACCAGGAAGTCGTACCAACTGGACAGCGCCGAGAGTCGGCGTGCGACGGTCGCCGGGGTCAGTGGGCGGCCGCTGCGCGCGCCGACGCTGCTCTCCAGCGCGCGGGCGTACTCGTTGACGTGCAGGAACGTGGCCCGCAGCGGGTCCAGGTCACGCCCGGCGCACCAGTTGAGCCAGCCGGTGACGTCACGTCGGTAGGCGTCGCGAGTGTGCTCGGACAGCCGCCGGTTACGCAGCCACGCCTCGGTGACCTCGACCGGCCCGCTCGGCAGCGCCGGTGGCGCGGACGGGCGGGCGAGCACCGGAGCGTCGGAGAACACCATGTGAAAAAGGCTCTCAGCCTCGGGTGGGATCGGCGTGCAGGCGCGCCGATCCCATCCGTCACCGTGTCGGATCAGGCGTTGATCTCTCGGCGGGCGGCGCCGTTGGCCTGGATGGTCACCCGGCGGGGCTTGGCGCGCTCGGCGACCGAACTGCTCGGCGAGCCGGTCGATCTCGCGGAACGGGTCGGTACGCATCGCGCCGACGTCAACTGCTCAGGACAGCCGCTTTTCAAACCAGTGTTCGGCGTAGGGGCCCTGCGAGTACGCCGGGATCTCGGCGTAGCCGTGCCGGGCGTACAGGGCGCGGGCCTCGACCAGGTCGTGCCGGGTGTCGAGCCGGATCCGGTCCGCCCCGGCCGCGCGCGCCCGCTCCTCGACGGCGGCCAGCAGCGCGGCGCCCCCACCGGCGCCGCGATGCTCGGAGCGGATGAACACCCGGGTCAGCTCGGCCCAGCCCGGGTGCCAGCGCAGCCCTGCGCAGCCGGCCAGGTCGGGGCCGCGATGGGTGAGCAGGAGCAGCCCGCTCGGCGCGGCCAGGTCGTCGCTGGGCAACTCGGCCAGGGCCGCGTCGACCTCGCCGGGCAGGGCCGGGCGACGGTGATAGCGAACCACCATCTCGGTCATGTACTCACGCAGCAGCAGCACCGCGTCGGGGTGGTCGGGCCGGCTGGTGTTGGTCGTCCAGGCGGACCGGGCGGTAATGGTCACCTGTTGATCATCACCGCCCGGTCAACGGTTTTATCCGGTCGCCCGGGTGCGCGTACCCGGTGTCGCCGGCTCGCCGATGCGCAGCAGCGGCCAGCCGGCCAGGTCCCGCAGCAACTGCCGGTCGTGGGTGGCGACGACGACGGCGGCGCTCGTCGCGCGGATCGCGGCGGTCAGCTCGTCAGCGAGGGTCGACGACAGGTGGTTGGTCGGCTCGTCGAGGAGGATCAGTGTGGGCCGCCCGGCCAGCGCCAGCGCCAGGTCGAGGCGGCGCTGCTGCCCCTGCGACATCCGCCCGACGGGCGTACGCGTCGCGGCGGAGTCCAGCAGCCCGAGCGATCCGAGCGACACGGCCTCGGCGGCGGGCAGCATCCCACGCGACACCAGTCGTCCCACCTGCCGGGCGTACACCTCGTCGGCGGTGAGGTCGGGGGCCTGCCCGGCGGTCTCCTGGGTGAGCCGGGCGACCCGGGCCTCCCTCGCCGTCCAGGCGTATCCGTCGGTGGGTTCGAGCGCCCCGGCGAGCACCGCGAGCAGTGTGGACTTCCCGGCGCCGTTGGGCCCGGTGACGAGCAGCCGCTCACCGCCGTCGATGGTGAGGTCGACCGGGCCGGCGAGCCGCCCGTCGACGGCGACGCCCTGCGCCCGTACCTGCGGCGCGCCCTGCCGCACGCCGAAGTCCGGCACCCGCAGCGTCGGCGGTGGTTTCGGTACGTCGATCCGGTGTGCCTGGAGCGCGTCCTGCTGCCGATTCAGGGCCTGCACGACGCCCGGCGCGCGGGACTGGCGTTGGTGCTTGCCGGTCCCCTTGTCGGGCCGCCAGCCGGTGGAGAGCCGGTCGCGGGCCTTCGACACCGCGTCCTGGAGTCGTCGACGCTCGGCCTGCTGCTGCTCGTACTCCTGCTCCCAGTGCTCCCGCTCACGTCGCCGGGCGTCCTGCCAGGCGTCATAACCACCGGCGTAGAGCCGTGCCTTCGCGTCGTGGGTGGGGTCGAGGTCGAGGAACCGGTCCGCGACGTCACGCAACAGCGCCCTGTCGTGGCTGACGATCGCGAGACCGCCGTCGTGCTCACGGAGCCGGCGGGTCAGGAAGTCCAGGCCGTCGGCGTCGAGGTGGTTGGTCGGTTCGTCGAGCAGCAGCACGTCGTGGCGCGCGCCGAGCAGGCATGCCAGCCGCACCCGGTAGCGCTGCCCCACCGACAGTGTCGCCAGGGGACGGTCGCGGTCGGTGCAGGCGTCGAGGGCCTCCAGCGCCACGTCGACGCGGCGCTCGGCGTCCCACGCGTCGAGCCGGGTAGCCGCGTCGAGCGCGGCGGCGTAGCGGTCCTCGGCGCTCCGATCGCCAGCGGCCAGCGCGAGGGTCGCCTCGTCCAGCGCGGCGAGGGCGGCGAGCGACGCGGCCAGCGCCTCGGACGTGAGGGTGCCGACCGTCTCGCCGTCGCGGGCGGGCAGCTCCTGGCGGGCCAGACCGATCGTGCCGGCCCGCTGCACGGTGCCGTCGTCCGGCGTGATCAGCCCGGCGAGGACGTGCAGCAGTGTCGTCTTGCCGCGGCCGTTCTCGCCGACGACGGCCACCCGCGACCGGGCGGAGACGGTGATCGAGACGTCGGTCAGGACGCGACGGGACCCGCGGGTCACTGTGACGTCGGTGGCGCGCACGTGTGCGCTTCCGGCCTCGACGGGCCGGGACGTGGTTTCGGGGTTCGGGGTGAGGTTCAACGGTGCTCCGCAGCTCGCGATGGAGCCGGGCAGCAGCTGACGGCCGCCCGGCGGGAACCGGGACGGCGAGCGCGAATTCAGCAGAGGAAGGGCGCCGCCGTCAGCGGGCGGAGCGAACCTTCTGCGACCAGATACCTCGTGCCATGACGGCGATGTTAGCAACCTCGGCGCATCAACTCCCGAGGATTTCGCCCACCCCGTGGTCAGCGCGACACGAGGTGGGCGGGAAAATGTCAGCCGCTTATCGGCGGGGGCGGGGCAGCAGGGCGATCAACGCGACAGCCACTGCCACGTGCGTCGCGCCGAGGGCCAGCTTGGCGCCGCCGGTGGCCTCGACGCTGAGCACCGGGACGAAGGACAGCACCGTCACGACGATGGCCAGCGAGATCCAGACCGGTCGGGCGACCCGGCTGGCGAACCGCTCCAGCAGCGCCAGAGCCGCCCAGCCGAGCAGGGCGGCTCCCAGGGCGATCATGACGATCGCGCCGGCCCCGATCACAGTGGCGGGCTGGCCCGGGCTCTCGACCGTGTAGTCGACTCCGGCCAGCGCGCCGATCACCCAGATGGCCAGGGGTGCCGCGACGGCGGCGGCGACGCCGAGGGCGCGGCGGCGCAGTGGTGAGAGGGCGGGGGTCGTGACGGTCGCAGCACTCATGACGGCTCCTCGTTCAGGGGAAACGAACGAGTACGACCGTAACAGATAGTCTTGTTCGGAACTATCTTTCTCGGAACTAACAGCCGGAGCGGGCCCCCGGCGCGTACGGGGAGGTGTTGGCCAGTGGTCCGCCCACCAGCCCCAGGAGAGCCCGCAGGAACACCTCCCGGTCCTGCTCGGGCAGGGTGGCCAGCAGGTCCTCCTGGATGCGCCGGACCACCTGCTGCGCTTGCCGCAGCACCTGCTCCCCCGCAGGAGTCACAGCGACCATCCGGGCCCGTCGGTCCGTCGGCACCGGGCGGCGCTCGGCCAGCCCGGCCCGCTCCAGCTGGTCGAGCGTCACGACCATCGTGGTCTTGTCCACGCCGCACCGCTCGCCGATCTCCCGCTGGGTCAGCTCACCGGTGTGGGCCTGCGCCAGCACGTAGTGCGCCCGCGGCGAGATGCCCAGCTCGGCCAGCCCGGCGGCGTGCTCGGTCTGCAACGCGTGACTCGCCCAGGAGAGCAGGAACAACAGGTCCGGCGGGCCATCGGAGGGCGTGCAGGAGGTCATGCGCCGAGGCTAGCAAGATCCTCCGCAACGAGACGGTTCGCGCGACCGACGATCAGAGCCGCTGGTAGATGCCGTGCTCGCGGGTGAGCAACTGCTCGTCGATCAGATACCGGCGCAGCGTCGCGTGATCCGACCCTCCTGCGGCGCACCACGGCTTGAGCGCGTCGTCGACGGCCCGCTCCGGATAACGGGTGCCCGGCGCGAACGACTGCTCGGCGATGTGCGCGAGCAGGACCCGCCGCCGGCCCCGCTGCGCCGGCAGGCCCACCAGGGCGCCCGCGCGCAGGAAGGTCCGCAGCACCGGGTCGAGACCGGGTTCGGCGTCGTCGGCCGGGCGGCTGTCACGCGCGGTGGCCCGCAGCGACGCCTCGTCGGCCGCGAGCGCGCCGTCCGCGCCGGTGACGAGGCCCGCGTCGTGGAGCCGGCGGACCCCGGTGAGCACCCCCCGCGCCGGCAGGCCGGTCCGCTCGGCGACCTCGGTCGCGCTTGTCGCACCCAGCACGATCGCCGCGAAGATCCGTCGCCGTCCGTCGTCGGCCAGGGCCCCGGCCAGCGCATGCGTAGTCACGCCGGTCACCCTCGCATCAGCGGTACGCGGACCGCCAGGCGATTTCCAGCCCGCCCAGTCGGTCGGCAGTCCGCTCAGTCGGCCTGCGGCGCGCTCCGCGGCTGCTCGGCGACGAGCAGCACCCGGCGTAGCAGGTCGGAGAGGTGTCGCCGCTCGGTCGTGGTGAGCGCACCGAGCAGGCGGTGCTCCTCGGCGCCCTGGACCTCCATCGCCCCGCGCCACGCGGCCTGACCCGCCTCGGTGAGTTCCACGTCGACGCGTCGACGGTCGACTGTCGACGGAATCCGGCGGACGAAGCCCCGCCGCAGCAGCGCGTCCACCCGCGCGGTGATCGAGGCGGGGGCCATCGTGAGGTCCGCGGCGAGGTCGGAGGGTGCGGCCCGGCCACCGCGACCGGCCAGGGCGTGCAGGGTGTCGTACTCGTGGGCCGGCAGGTCGAGGTCGACCAGGACCCGCTCCTTGACGGCCCGCAGATGCCGGGTCAGTCGGATCATCCTGGTCACCGCCCCCTCGACGTCTGCGTCGAGGTCGGGCACCACGGGCAGCCAGCGCTCGATGTGCCGGTCGACGGCGTCCGGAGTGGTGGTCACCGTGCCAGCTTACCTCAGCACCGAAATATTCATTGCCGAAATATTCGACGTCGAAGTATGTTGTGGTCATGGCTCACCCACTGCGCGACCACTCCTTCCGACTGCTGTTCCTGGGCCGCACCATCTCCGCCCTCGGCGACGCGGTGGTGCCCGCCGCACTGGCGCTGGCGGTGCTGCGGGCCACCGGCTCCACCGGCGCGCTGGCCGTCGTCCTCGCCGCGGCGGTCGTCCCCCGGCTGGTCCTGCTGCCGTTCGGCGGTGTGGTGGCCGACCGGTTCGACGCCCGCCGGGTCGCCCTCCTGGCCGACCTGGTCCGCTGCGCGACGCAGCTCGCGGTCGGCGTGGAGTTGCTCGGCGGCGACCCGTCACTGACCACAGTGGTGGTGGCGTCCGCACTCGGCGGCACCGCCTCGGCGTTCGCCATTCCGACCGCGTCCCCGCTGGTCGCCGGCACCATCGAACCGGCCAACCGGCAGCGGGCCAACGCCCTGATGGGGATCACCGCCAACACCAGCCGCCTCGCCGGTCCCGCGCTGGCCGGCGCGCTGATCTGGGCCGCCGGGCCGGGCTGGGCGTTCATTCTGGACGGCGCGTCGTTCGCGCTCAGCGCCGCGCTGCTCGCGCTGGTGCGGGTCCGCCACGTGCCGGTGCCCCGCCGTTCCGTCCTCGCCGACCTGCGACACGGCTTCGGCGAGGTACGCGCGCGCGACTGGTTTTGGACCAGCCTGCTCGGGCACGGCGTGTGGAACGGCGCCGCCGCCGTGCTGATGACCCTCGGGCCGGCCGTCGCCATCGACCGCCTGGGCGGCGAGACGACCTGGGTGCTGCTGTTGCAGGCCGGCGCGATCGGGATGCTCACCGGATCGCTGCTGGCCGGCCGGATCCGGCTGCACCGGCCGGTGCTGCTGGCCAACCTTGGGCTGGCCTGCTACGCCGCGCCGCTGTTCCTGCTCGCCGTCGCCGCGCCCGCCCCCGCGGTGATCGCCGCCTACGCGGTGGCGCTGACCGCCCTCGGCTACCTCAACCCGGTGTGGGAGACCGTCGTGCAGCACCACTTCCCGCCGGAGGTCCTGGCCCGGGTCACCTCGTACGACTGGCTGGTGTCGCTGGGCGCCATGCCGCTGGGCTACGCGCTGGCGCCGTTGGCCGCCGACGCGTTCGGCGCACCCGTGCCGCTGGCCGTCGCCGGCCTGCTGGTACTCGCCTCCTGCGCGGGCACCGCGCTCGTTCCCGGCGTACGCCGTCTCACCTGGCCGGCGACCCCGCAACCGCAACCGGCCGACCCCGCCGCCGTCCGTTGATCAGGACACGGACGCCGGTGGTGGAAGCCGCCGCCACGTCCGGTCGCACCTGACGAAGGTCGGGGGTGGTGCCTGTCGTTCGGGTCCTGTGTGGGAGGAGCCGGAATTCCTAACCTGGCGGGCGTCAACGAGATGATCGGGGTACGACGTGCGGCAGGTCAGAGTGTGGTGGCGTGTTGTGGTGGTTGCGGCGACGGTGGGGCTGGTCGCGCTCGCCGCGCCCGGCCCAGCGTTCGCGAGCGACGAGCTGGATCTGGCGGCGGTCGAGCGGTTGGTGACCGACTTCGCCGACCAGGGGGGTTATCCAGGCATCGCGGTCACGATCACCAAGGGCGATCAGGTGGTTCACGTCGGCGGGTACGGCCGCGATTCGTCCGGTGCGGCGGTGACCGCGACGACGCCGATGCCGGCGGCGTCGGTCAGCAAGTCGTTCACCGCGCTCGCGGTGATGCAGTTGGTGGAGGCCGGGAAGGTGACGTTGGACGCCCCGGTGCGTGACTACCTACCCGACTTTCGGATCGCCGCTGCCCAGGGGGCGCGAATCACCGTCCGGCAGTTGTTGAACCAGACCTCCGGAATCTCCGACCGGACGCTTCCCGAGAAGAGCCTGCCGCAGCCGGACTCGCTGGCGGATGCCGTCGTGCGGGCCCGCGCCGCGACGCTCGCCGTCGAACCTGGCACCAAGCACATTTATACGAACACGAACTATCACCTCGCCGCACGGCTGGTCGAGGTCGTCGCGGGTGAGCCGTTCGCGCAGTACCTGCGACGTCAGGTGTTGGAACCGCTCGGCATGCGGGCGAGCACCACGATCGACCTGACCCCTCGCGATCTGCCCGACGATGTGCGTGCGGGGCACATCTACGCATACGGGGCGGCGATTCCCGTCAGCGAGCCGAAGCGGTTCGTCGAGGGCTCCGACGGCATCATCACCACGGCCCAGGACATGGCGCAGTGGCTGATCGTCCAGAACAACGCGGGCCAGGCCGCCAACGGCACGCGCCTGGTCTCGGCCGCGAGTATCGCGGCAATGCACACCTCGTCGGACCCACGCTGGACCTACGGGATGGGCTGGAACACCGATCAGGAAGGTCGGGTCCGCCACAACGGTGTGTGGTTCACCTACACCTCCAGCCAGCTCCTGCTCCCGTCCGGCTACGGCATCGCGGTCATCGGCAACAGCGGCATCGGCATCGGCAACGAGGGAACCGATCAACTGGCAAACGGGCTGGCCAGCCTCGTGGAAGGCGCCACACCGTCCGATGGCACCCCGATACGACTGGTCATCGACCTGACGCTTGCCGGGCTGACCCTGTTGAGCCTGTTCCTCGGCGTCCGTAACCTGCGGCGCTCGCAAGCGTGGGCGACGCAGCAGGCCACCCGGCCCGCATGGCGAGCAGCGGTGCGACTCCTGCCCCGACTCGTACCTCTTGCCCTGTTGGTGGCGCTGCCCGATCTGATCGGCCTCCTCTACGGAGGCGGGCGTGACATCAGTTATGTCCAACTCGGCTACTTCTCGGTGGCGTGGGTGACCTGGACGGCGGTCGCCGCGGCGATGAACCTCGGCGTGCTCGGTGCCCGCACCGTCGCCCTGCTACGACTGCGCCGGCCGACCGGCACGACCCCGGTCCGCGAAGCGTCCGCCCAACTCGTCGCCGGATAGCCCCGGCGACCCTCGACGAGAAACGGCGGTGCGGGTGGTTTCCTCAATCACCCGCCCGCCGTGGGCGCTCGTCATACCCGGCCCACGACAAAGGCTCCCGGCGTCAGCCGGGAGCCTTTGTACGCAGTGGTCGGTCAGTCGGTGTCGCGGGCCATCGCGACGAAGCCACGCCACGACTGCGGGCTGAACGTCAGCGTGCCGCCGTCGCGGTCCTTCGTGTCACGGACCAGGACCACGCCCGGAAGGTTGTCGGCAACCTCGACGCAGTCACCGCCGTTGCCGCCGCTCTTCGTGCTCTTCCGCCACCGCGCGCCGGTCATGTCCATGATGCTGCCGCTTCTCTGAGAAGGTCCAACGAACGCCCTCGGGGCAGGGCCTCGCCGCGAATACGCTCCCACCGTCGTTCCAGGCTAACAAGATCCGACGTTTGATCGAGGATCTGCGCCCGTGCCGCGCTGTCGACGTGCGCGCTGACCGCGACGTCCGATGTCCTCGTCGGCTGCGCCATCTCGGACTCCCCCACCGGCTGCGCGCCCTGGGAGTCCCTGAGCGCGCAATTGACCTCCTCGCTGCGGTTCGGCGCGGCCTGGGGTTGGCTCGTCGCGCTGCCCGTGCTGCTGGCCCGTCGGCTCCTCGACACCGACACGTCCACCGATACGCAGGAGACTCCGGTCCATGAGCCCGCGTGACAAGCGCCCACGTCGCCGTAAGGCGGCCCCCGCGCCGGCAACCGTCGCCTGGTGGAAACGCCCCGTCACCTGGCTGCTGACGATCGTGGTCGGTGCCGGCGCCGCCTGGCTCGGCGCCGTCGTTCTCGGCGCGATCAACCAGTGGAAGCCCGCGAACGAGCTGGCCGAGCAGCTGGCCGGGCGGGGGCCTGTCGTCGTCCTGGACCTGAAGCACGTTCCCTACCCGCAGGAGGGTGCGCTCGACTACGTCTACCCCGCCGGCGCCGACCTGGCACGCCTGGACGCCAAGCGGCCGGACGATCCGACCGTCGAGGCCGGCGCTGTCGACATCGAACGGAGCACCTGGGAGATCACCCTCGTCGGCACCCGAGACGAGGCCGCCGAGACTGTCGACCTCCGGCCCGTTCTCGTCGAGCCCTGCCGCCCCCGCTCACCGGGATCCGGGAGCCCAACCGCTCCCAGGGCGCCTCCCAGAAGGTCGTCCTCGTGACACATGTGGATCGACCAAATCCCCGCATGCTCGTCGACGACCCGGATGGCGAGGACGCCGGTGCCCCGTTCTTCTCCACCCACAAGATCACCCCGCCCAAGGGTGAGAAGAACGTCATCCAGGTACGAGCGCTCAGCGCGAAGCAGCACTGCCGATGGCGACTGGAGCTGGACTACCTCGCCGACGGACGACGCCAGACAATGATGATCTCGGCACCCGGCGACAAACCGTTCGAGGTAACCGGGCGCGCCGACGACTCGGCCTACGCCGGGGTCTACCTCAACCCGATCGACGGTTGTCGGGCCAAGGACGGCACGAAGACCGACCGGCTGCGCATCACCGGCGCCGAGTACGCGCAGATGATGCGCGACGGGCGTACCTGCCCCTACTGACAGCCGGCCGACCACCAGCTGCGACCCCCACCCCGGACCACCGGCGCGAGCCGCAGCTCCCCGACAACCGTAAATACCGCGCTCACCGACGCTTCGATGGCTACCTTCACCCACAGGCTGGTTAACCCGTCCCGGGTATCGGCAGCACGACGCCGCACCGCAGCCCTCAGCGACAGGGGAAGTTCGAGATGTCCGGCGCAGCCACCGCCACGGCAGACGCTGCGCCGTTGCGTCCCACCCAGCTGCTTCGCCGCAACAGGCCATTTCGAGCCCTCTTCTCGGCGAGGCTCGTCTCGTACGCGGGCGATTCACTCAGCCTCGTCGCGCTGATCTTCCACGTCGCCGAGACGACGGGTAAGGGACTGGCAGTCGCGCTGCTGCTCCTTGTCGGAGATTTCGCCCCATCCCTGTTGGGTCCCTTCACCGGCGCCCTCGCTGATCGGCTCAATCTCCGACGGTTGATGGTCGTCTGCGAACTCATCCAAGCTGTGGTCCTGCTGGTCATCGTGCTGACAATGCCCTCGCTGCCGATGCTGCTGGCTCTCGTCGCGGTTCGGGCCACAGCGTCGCAGCTCTTCCAACCGGCGTCCCGGGCGGCGGTGCCGGCACTGGTCGGTGACCGTGACCTGGAGACCGCCAACTCCACCCTCGGGTTCGGCTCCAATGCCGCAGAGGCGGTCGGTCCCCTGCTCGCCGCGGCCCTGTTCCCGTTGGTCGGCTTGCGTGGTGTGCTGCTCGTCGACGCCGTGTCGTTCCTGGTGTCGGCCGTGCTGCTCGCGACGCTCCCCTCACTTCCGGCGGCAACCGGCGACGGGCGCCAGCCGTCCCTGCTGCGACAGGCCAGAGCGGGCATCGGTTATCTGTTGAGTGTTCCGACGGTGCGGGTGATCTTCCTTGGCTTCACTGCGGTGGTCGCCTTCAACGGGGTCGACGACGTGGCCCTGGTGCTGCTGGCCCAGGAGACCTTCCACGTCGGTGAATCCGCTGTCGGGCTGCTGCTGGGGGCGGTCGGTGTCGGACTGGTGGCCGGTTACGCCATGTTGTCCAGGTGGGGCACCCGGGCGTCGATGCCGCTGCTGCTGATCGCGGGCTTCGCCGTCAGCAGTGTCGGCAACCTGCTGACCGGGCTCGCCTGGGCCGTCGCCGCCGCGATCGGCCTGCAAGCCGTCCGTGGGTTCGGGTTGGCGGCCATGGACGTGGCCTCCAGCACGCTGCTGCAACGCACGGTGCCAGCGGGCATGCTCGGCAGGGTCTTCGGCAATCTGTACGGCGCGATCGGGGTCGCCGCCGCGACGTCCTACCTCGCCGGCGGTGTCCTGCTGGACGCCACCTCCGCCCCGGTGACCCTGATGGTCGCGGGCGTCGGCGGCCTGGTGGCCACCGGCGTCGTCGCGCTGCGACTGCCACGGGCGATGCGACGCGCCGACGCCGACGGCGCGACGCCGACACCATCCGGGCCGCCCATCTGATCGGATCAGGCGTCGGTGCGTAGCCGTGCGTGCAGGTGCATGTCGTGCCAGCCGTCGGCGTGGCGAACCGACCCCCGGAGCACACCCTCCACCGGAAAGCCGGCCCGCGTGGCCACCCGGCACGACGCCGCATTGACCGTCGAGTGCTCCAGGGCCAGTCGGTGCAGACCGGCCCGCGTGAAACTCCACCGGGTCAGTGCCCCCAGCGCCTCGGTGGCGATGCCCCGACCACGCGCGGCGGGCAACAACCAGTACGACAGCTGCGCCGACGCCTCGGTCAACAGCACACCACGCAACCCGATCTGACCGACGGTCCGGTCGTCGGCGTCGGCGACGGCCCAACTGGCGGCCGTCTCGTCGTGCCAACGGCGGGCCCACTGCGCCGTCCACGCCAGCGCCTCATCGCCACTGTCGAGACGGCGCACGTGCCATCGCTGGATCGCCGGACAGTCGAAGGCGGCCCGGACGGCCGGGGCGTCGTCGTCGCGCCACGGCCGCAGGGCCAACCCTGGGCGTACCGGAAGGTGGGGTTGCTCCTGGGCGGCGAGGCTCCCGGCGGGCAGGGCTGGTGCGACGAGCAGCGGCATCAGCCCATTATCGAGCCGGCGGCCTCACTCTCCGGTCGGGCCGCCCGCGAGTTCGGCGACCACGTCCAGGTGACCCAGGTGGCGGGCATACTCCTGCACCAGGTGGAACAGCACCCGCTCCAGCGACGCCGGGTCCGCGCCTCTCCAGCGCGGGCCCGGCGCACCGATATCGGCCAGGTCGTGCGCCGTCACCACCGCCGTGGTGTGCGCGCCCTGCGCCCGCAGCGCCGCCACCAGATCCGCGCGGGTCTCGTCGGGGCCGACGTACCAGCGGTCGTCGCGGCGGTCGCCCCACGGCTCGGCGACGTCCCGGCCCTGGAAACCCCACTCGATCCAGCGCAGCTCGACGTGGCGCAGGTGTGTGAGCAGTTCCAGTGGGGTCCACCCGGACGGCAGCCGGCTGCGCCGCAGCTCCGGCTCGGCCAGCGCGGACACCTTGTCCACCACGGACTCCCGGAAGTAGTCCAGGTAGCGCAGGAAGACCTCGGTGCGGCTGCCGGCCGGGTTGGTGGGCTCGGGGAACGCGGTCATGACCCGGTCGGCAGGTCACGGGCGCGCTGGCGCACACCCGCGCCGCCGTACGGGTAGTCGCCCACCAGCGGGGCGCTCGCCTCGTCCAGCAACCGCATCTGCTCGGCGTCAAGGACCAGGTCGGCGGCGGTCAGGTTGTCGTCGAGCTGCTCGGTGGTTCGCGCGCCGAGGATCACCGAGGTGACCGCCGGTCGGGCCGCCAGCCAGGCCAGCGACACCGCCGACATGGACACGCCCCGGTCCTCGGCGATCTGGCGGACCGCGTCGAGCACCCGCCAGGTGCGTTCCTCGGCGTTGCGACCCGCGTACGCCTCGACGCCGCGCTGCGGGTTCTCGCCGAGCCGCGTCGCGCCGGTTGGCGTGCTGTCGCGCTGGTACTTGCCGGTCAGCCACCCGCCGCCCAGCGGTGACCACGGCAGGATGCCGATGCCCTCGTTCTCGCAGACCGGCACCAACTCGAACTCGATCTCCCGGGCCAGCAGGTTGTACTGCGGTTGCAGGGTCACGATCGGGGTGAGGTTGAGGTGCTGGGTGAGCAGGGCGGCCTTCTGCAACTGCCAGCCGGTGAAGTTGCTGACCCCCGCGTAGCGGATCTTGCCGGCGCTGACCGCGTCGTCGAAGAACCGCAGCGTCTCCGGCAGCGGGGTCAGCGGATCCCAGGCGTGCGCCTGGTACAGGTCGACGGCCTCGACGCCCAGTCGGCGCAGGCTGGCGTCCAGGGCGCGGGTGAGGTGCACCCGGGACAGGCCGGCGTCGTTGGCCCCAGGAGCCATCGGGAACCGCCCCTTGGTGGCGATCACCAGGCGGTCACGCACGGCGGGTCGGCTGCGCAACCAGCGACCGATGATGTCCTCCGAGATGCCGGTGGAGTAGACGTCAGCGGTGTCGATGAAGGTGCCACCGGCCTCGACGAACCGGTCCAGTTGGGCGAAGCTGCCGGCCTCGTCGGTCTCCGCGCCGAAGGTCATCGTGCCCAGACACAGGGTCGACACCACGGTTCCGGTGCTGCCCAGAGTGCGATAGCGCATATCGTCCTTTCGGTCCGAGTGACTAAGCCGATCTTCGCACCCGTCCCGACCACCCGCATTCGGGACTGTGCCGAACGCCGTACGGGCACCCGCGCGGCCACTGCGCCGGTCATCATGAGCGGGTGAGCGAGCCCGCGATCGAGATCGACCGACCTCAGCGGCCGACCCGGACGCCGCCGTCGGCGGTGCCACCGGAGCCGAGCGCGCGAACGCGTGGCCCGTGGCTGGTGGCCGCCGCTACCACAGTGACGCTCCTGCTACTCGCGGGCCGTTACGGCTACCACCGCGACGAGCTGTACTTCCTGCTCGCCGGCCGGCACCTCGACTGGGGCTACGTCGATCAGGGGCCACTGGTCCCGGCGCTGGCCCGGCTGCTCGACACGATCGCGCCGGGCAACCTGGTGGTGCTGCGTACCCCGTCGGCGTTGCTGGCCGGCGGCGCGGTGCTGCTGGTCGCCGCCATCGCCCGGGAGTTGGGCGCCGGCCGGGGCGCGCAGCTCTTCGCGGCGGTGCTCGCCGCGCTCTCCGGCATCGTGCTCGCCAGTGGCCACCTGCTCAGCACCACCACCGTCGACCTTCTGGTCTGGTTGGTCGCTGCGTGGTGTGCGGTGCGGTTGCTCCGCACCGGTGACAGCCGCTGGGCGCTGGGCATCGGGCTGGCGCTCGGTGTGGGCATGCTCAGCAAGCTGCTGCCGGCGCTGCTGGCCGTCGGCCTGGTCGCCGGGGTGCTCATCGCCGGGCCGCGCCGGCTGCTGCGCGACCGGTGGGTGCTCGCCGCGGCCGGGATCACCGTGCTGCTGGCCGCACCGAACCTGATCTGGCAGGCGACCAACGATTTCCCGCAGCTCGGTGTAGCCGGGTCCATCTCCGACGGCGACAGCTCCTACAGTGGTCGGTTCGAGGCGTTCACCCTCCATTTCGTCATCATCAGCCCGTACGCCGTACCGATCTGGATCGCCGGCCTCGTCGCGCTGCTGCGCCGGCCGGCCTGGCGGGCCTACCGGGCGGTGGGCTGGACGTGGCTGGTGGTGGTCGGCATCGTGTTGATCGCCGGCGGCAAGGGTTACTACGACGCGCCGCTGTTGCTGGTCCTCACCGCCGCCGGCGCGCTGGTCACCGTGGCGTGGGCCTCGCGCGGGTCGCTCTGGTGGCGTCGGGGGTTGCTCGCGTTGGGCGTGGTGCCGTTCCTGCTGCCCAACGTCGTGCTGCTGCTGCCGGTGCTGCCGGCCGACCGGCTGCCCGGTTTCGTGGTCGATGTCAACTACGACGCCGGCGAGACGATCGGTTGGCCGGAGTTCGCCGACTCTCTCGCCGCCGTCCATCGCGGACTGCCGCCGCAGGAGCGTTCGCGGGCGGTCGTCCTCACCGGCAACTACGGCGAGGCCGGTGCGGTGGCCCGCTACGGGCCGGCCCGTGGTCTGCCCCGGGCGTACTCCGGGCACAACAGCATGGTCGACTTCGGTCGGCCGGCCGCCGACGCGGACGTGGTCATCGCTGTCGGCTGGGAGCGCCCCGACCAGCTGAACGCCTGGTTCGAGGAGTGCACGCTCGCCGGGCAGGTGGACCAGCGCGTCGAGGTGGAGAACGACGAGAACGGCGGCCCGATCCACGTGTGCCGGGGGCTGCGGCGTCCGTGGGCGCAGATCTGGGACACCGAGGTACGCCACACCGGCTGATCGTGTTCACCCGGGTCTGCCGGTGCGGTTCAGGCTCCGCCGGTCAGCCAGGCCTGGATGCCGACCAGCGCCTCGGGGCCGGAGGTGGCGTCGACGTCACGGGCGAGATCGGCGATCGTGACCGCGGCGAGCGCCTGGTGCCACGCGTCCTCGGCCGCCCACATGGCGCGGGACACCGGACACGGCGTGGTGCAGGCGTCGGCCGGGGTCGCGAAGGGGCCGCGCTGGCGGATCTCCGTGCAGACGAAGGACGGGCCGGGCCCGTCGATGGCCCGGACCACGTCGAGCAGGGTGATGCTCTCCGGCGCGCGGGTCAGCACGTAGCCGCCCGACTTGCCCTGCACGGAGTGGATCAGGCCGGCGCGGGCCAGCGCCTGGAGTTGCTTGGCGAGGTAGCTGCTGGAGACGTCGTGCAGTTCCGCCAGTTTGGCCGCCGGAACGGGCGTGTGGCTGGTCGTGAGCACCACGCAGCAGTGCAGCGCCCACTCGACCCCGCCGGACATCTTCATGACCTCACCCTAGCCACCCCATTACCCGGACTCATTATGTCCGAGTATAGTTCCCGGACAAGGAAGGTCCGAGTATCGGCTGAACCTCAGCAGTCGGACCACACAGTCACGGGAAGGTGCATGGGCATGAAGATCGCCGTACTGGGCGGAACCGGTCTTATCGGGTCACAGGTCGTCAAGATCTTGCAGGCCACGGGGCATGAGGCGGTGCCGCTCTCCCCGTCCACCGGTGTGGACCTGCTCACCGGGCAGGGCCTGTCCGACGGGCTCTCCGGCGCCGAGGTCGTCGTCAACCTGACGAACTCGCCGACCTTCGACGAGGCCTCGCCCGCCTTCTTCCAGACGACCATGGACAACCTGCTGGCGGCCGCCGCTCGCGCGGGCGTCGGCCACGCGGTGATCCTCTCCATCGTCGGCGTCGACAAGGTGCCCGACCTGGACTACTACCGCGCCAAGGCCCTCCAGGAGGACATCCTCACGGCCGGTCCGATTCCGTACTCGATCGTCCGCGCCACCCAGTTCTTCGAGTTCGTCGAGGCGATCATGTCGTGGACGGCCGACGACAGCACCGTCCGGCTGCCCAGCGCTCCCGTCCAGCCCATCGCCGCGGCCGACGTGGCGCAGGCCGTCGCCGAGGTCAGCATGGGCGCGCCGTTGCAGGGCATCCGCAACGTCGCCGGGCCCGACGTCTTCGCCCTCGACGAGCTGGGGCGGATCACCCTCGCCGCCCGCGGTGACACGCGCACCGTCACCACCGACGACAGCGCCGGCATGTTCGCCGCCGCCCCCAACGACGTCCTCATCGCCAAGGACGACGCCGTCATCGCGCCCACTGCCTACCGGGAGTGGCTCGGCCGCCAAGCCTGAGGTGTCGACCTGATCCGCACGTCGCCGTGGCAGACGATCACGACGGCGGCGTGCGGTTCCCGGCCCGCCACTCGTGCGCCAGGATCGCGAAGACGAGCTGGTCGGCCCACTCCCCCTTGAACAGGTAACTCTCGACATGGCGGGCCTCCTGCCGCATGCCGAGTCGCGCCATCATCCGAGCCGACGCGGCGTTACGACAGTGGCACCGGCCGTAGACGCGGTGCAGCCCGAACTCGGCAAACCCCCACGCCAGCACCGCGGTGGCGGCCTCCGTCGCCAACCCGCGACCGCCGTGGTCGGGGTGGAAGACGAACCCGAGCTCGGCGGTACGGTCGGGCTGGCTGCGCCACACCAACTCCACGATCCCGATCACCCCGGCGTCGGCGACCACGGCCACCGTCAGGCAGTCACCCTCCGCGCGCCACGCGTCCTCGCCTGCCATGGCGAGCACCGACACCCGCGACTGCTCACGGGTACGCGGCTCCGCGCCGAGCATCCAGCGCACGACGTCGGGTCGACGCTGAAACGCGTACACATCGTCGAGGTCGTCGATCGTGACCGGGCGCAGGGCGAGCCGTGCGGTCCGGATCGGGTAGGTCGGCTGGAACATCACGCGATAGTAGAGAGACCCGTGCGGGGCGCTCCGGTGCCGGTCGATCGGCGTCCGGGCGCCGGGGCAGCAGCAGCGGGCTCGCGAAGATCATCAGCCCCGCGACCATGATCGCCGTACGAGGGCTGGTGGCCCGCGCGAGCAGCCCGCCGAGCGCGCTGAGGGCGGCGATGGTCGCGCTGCTGCCGATCGACCAGGCAGAGAGGGTACGGACGATGCGATCCTTCGGAATCTCCTGAAGGCGGTAGGTGGCGAGCACCGGGTTGTACAGGCTCATGCCGATGATGATCGCGAACTCGATGGCGATCACGGTGGCGAGACCGAGCACGCCGGGTTGGACGAAGGCGAGGCCGATCAGCCAGATCGCGCGGAGCGTGCCCACTGTGCGGATGATCCGATGCGGGCCGTAGCGTGCCACCACGCGACGGGCCAGGCGTGACCCGATGAGGCCGCCGACGCAGGGCACGGCGAAGGCGAGGCCGTACTGCCACGGTGGAAAGCCCAGCTCGCCGAGCAGGAGCACGGCCAGCAGTGGTTCGGTGGCCATGATCAGTCCCGCGACGAGCAGCTGGTTGAGGTAGAGCGCCCGCAGGCCGGGGTGGGTGAGCAGGTGCCGCCAGCCGTCGAGCAGCTCACCGGCCCGGACCCGGCCTGCGCCGGTGCGCCGCGGGTGGTCCTCGTGCCCGCGAATGGCGGTGAGGCCCAGCGCGGAGAGCAGGTAGCTGAGCGCGTCGGCCACGATGGTGACGACCGGCCCGAACAGGCCCACCGCCGCCCCGCCCAGCGGCGGTCCGAGCGCGATCGCGCTCCAGGTCGTCGACTCGAACCGCGCGTTCGCCACCAGCAGGTCGTCCGGCCGGACGAGGGCCTTGAGGAAGGCGCCGCTGGCCGCGTTGAAGGCGATCTTGGCGGTGGCGACCAGTGCCGAGACGACCAGCAACTGCCCGAAGCTGAGCCGGCCGAGGGCGTACGCGACGGGGATCGTCAGCAGCACCACGAACCGGGCCAGGTCCATCGCGATCATCACCCGCCGCTTGCGGTGGAACTCCACCCACGGCCCGAGCGGCAACGCGATCAGCGCGCCCACCGCCGGCCCCAGCGCGGCCAACACGGACACCTGTGCGGGGCTGGCCTGCAACACCAGCACGGCGATCAACGGCAACGCCCCGAAACCCAGCCCGGAGCCGTAGGCGCTGACCGCGTACGACGCCCACAACAAGCCGAACCGCCGCCCCAGGGATCGCCTCGCGGACACGCCCACACCTCCCGCCTCAACAACTCGGCGTTGACCGTGAGGATCAAAGCAACCCCGCTCACCCGGGATCAAACAACCGCGTGAGCGGCGAGCCACAACCAGACGTTGTGTCAGTAGGGTTGCCGGGTGAATCTCGACGCCGTCCGCACCTTCGTCGCCGCCGTCGACGCCGGCCAGTTCCAGGACGCCGCCGCCGCGCTGTCGATCACCCAGCAGGCCGTCTCCAAGCGCATCGCCGCACTGGAGAAGGACCTCGGGGTACGGCTGTTCACCCGCACCGCGCGCGGCACCCACCTCACCGTCGACGGTCAGACCTTCCTGCCGCACGCCCGTGAACTGCTCCGGGCCGAGGCGCGCGCCGACGCCTCCGTGCGCCCCGGCCGACGGGCACTGCGCGTCGACGTGCACAGCCGACGGATCGCACCGGCGGTGCTGTTGCAGGACTTCCACCGCGCGCATCCCCGCATCGAGCTGGACGTCGTCACCCTCGACGCCGACGTCCACGCCGCGATGGCCGCCGTTGAGGCGGGGACGGTCGACGCCACCTTCCACGCCGTCACCGTCGCTCCCCGTCACCTGCCCGCCGCGATCAGAGCCACCCGCGTGATCGACGAGCACCACGAGCTGCTCGTCGGCCCCCGCCACGCGCTCGCCAACGCCCGCACCGTCACGCCCGCGCAGCTCGCCGAGCACCGGATCTGGATGCCCGGCCTGGCCCCCGGCACCGAATGGGCCGACTACTACGACGAACTCGCCGCCGCGTTCGGCCTCACCATCGACCTCGTCGGGCCGGTCTTCGGCAACGAGGCGCTGCTGGCCGAGATAGCCGACTCCGCGCAGCTGGCGACCCTCGCCGGGGAACGCACCCGGTACCTGTGGCCGGACAGCTACGACCTGCGGCGCGTACCGGTGCGGGAGCCGGCGCCCATCTATCCCATGTCACTCATCTGGCGCGACGACAACCCGCACCCCGCGCTGCGGGCACTGCGCGACTACCTCGCCTCCCGGCGAGCACAGACACCGGACATCGAGGTCTGGCTACCGCCCTGGGGTCAGTGATCGGCGCGCGCCACGGCGTCCGTTGACACCTGCGACCCTCCCCTGTCAGACTTGCCTGACAGGGGGTGTCAGAGAAATCTGACGCCTTCATTGAGAAGGGAAACCAGGATGAGCGGCACCTCGCCGACCGGTGACGAACTCGTGTCGCTGCTGGCTGCACTGGCCAGCCCGCACCGGCTGCGAATCCTGGCCGCCGTGGCCCGGCAGCGGACCTACGTCAGCGAGTTGGCGCGCCAGCTGCAGATGAACCGGCCGCTGCTCTACATGCACCTACAGAAATTGGAAGCGGCCGGCCTGGTGACCGGCGAGCTGGTGACGGCACCAGACGGCAGCTCGGTGAAGTACGTCCAGGCGGTGCCGTTCACCGTGGCCCTGGACCTGGACGCGATCGCACTGGCCGCACAGAACCTGACCGGCTCGGGGCCGGCCGCAGAACAGGAGAAGTGAGCAATGACCCATCAGGTGGCATTGGACATCGCGCAGACCTCCACCATCGCCGCGGTGGTGATCGTGACGGCGGTGATCGTGGTCGCCGGTCTCATCGGGACCGGCATCTACCGCGCCCGGTACGCGGCGGCTCGGGAGGAGGGCTACCGGGTGCTGGCCGAGCGCAGCGCCATCGGCGCCCAGGCCACGGCCGACGAGATCAAGGGCGTGCGGGACGAGCTCGGCGAGGTTCGGCAGCGCCTGGCCGCGCTCGAGAAGCTGCTGAGTCAGATCGGCTGACGGCCCACCGACAGGGAGGACGCGCCACATGAGCACCTGGACTGACGCGCTGACGCGGACCCGACGGCTCATCGCCGTGGCCGGCTGCCTGATGGTGACCGCCGCGGGGCTGGCCGCCCCGGTCGCGGCCGGCCCCGCGGCTGTCGACGACCTCGCCGCCGGCGAACGCTACCTGCGCACGTACCTCAAGCAGATCAAGGCACCCGGGCTGGCGTACGCGGTCATTCGCGGCGACGAGGTCCTTCAGCGAGGCGCCTGGGGCGTCGACGGTGACGGCCGACCGATCACCCCGCAGACCCCGTTCCTGCTCGGGTCCACAAGCAAGTCGTTCACCGCACTGGCGGTGGCGCAACTGGTCGAGGCCGGCCGGGTCGACCTCGACACCACCGCGTCCACGTACCTCCCGTGGCTGCGGCTGGGCGGCGCGGACACCGCCCGGACGATCACCGTCCGCCAACTGCTGACCCACACCAGCGGCCTGCCACAGGTGTGGAGCACCGACCTGACCGACCGCTACGACAACCGTCCCGGCGCGCTGGCCCGATCCGTACGGGACCTGGCCAGCGTGCGACCCACCGCCGCCGTCGGACGGACCTATCAGTACAGCGACGCCAACTACATGATCCTCGGCGCGCTCGTCGAGAACGTCACAGGCGACACCTTCGGCGGCTACCTACGCCGTCACGTGCTGGACCCGCTACAAATGACGCACTCCGCGGCCACCGCCGACGAGGCCCGCGCCGTCGGCATCCCGGCCGGACACCGGTACTACTTCGGCCGTCCGCAGCGCTTCGCCGCGCCGTTCGACACCGCCGGAGTGCCCTACGGCTTCCTCGCCGCCAGTCTCGACGACCTGTCTCACTACGCCGTCGCACAGCTCAGCGGAGGCCGCTACGGTGACACCCACATCCTCGGACCGCAGAGCACACGACAGCTGCACACCGGCACCGTGACCACCGGTCACGGCACCTACGGGTTCGGTTGGAAGAACAGCACCCTGGACGGCGTCGGCACCCGCATCGTCTGGCACGCCGGCGCGACCCCGGACTTCTTCACCCACATCGTGCTGGCACCCGACTCGAACCTCGCCGTGATCATCATGACCAACATCTACGGCCTGCACATGGACGCGCCGCTCAGCGCCGGGGCGTTCAACCTCGCCCGCATCCTGCACGGCGGCTCACCCGCTACCGCCACCGAAGACCCGATGCAGGTCTGGGCTCTGGTCGGCCTGCTCGGGGTCGCCGCGGTGCTGCTCACCCTGCTGGCCTGGTCCTGGGCTCGCGTCCTCCGCAGGCGCCGGGGTGACTGCGCCCCGCCGGCCCGTTCCCGTGGCCGAACGATCACCGCCACCACCATCTGGATCGGTGCCTGCGCGCTGGTGGCCGTCGGCGTCGCCTGGCAGGTGCCGGCCTTCTGGGAGGGCGCCGGGCTGGCCAAGCTCCAGCTGTGGGCACCGGACGTCGGTCACGGTATTCGCGTCGTGGTCGTCCTGGCAGCCGCACTCGCGCTGACCCGGCTGGGCCTGGGCGTGCACACCTTACTCACCGCCCGAGCGTCGATCATGCCCCCGGCACGAGCGCGCGTACGCGACGACTACCCCATCACCACCGGACGTCGGGCGGGCCTGTCGGACCGGTAACTCCACGCCGCGTCGATCGCGGTGGCGGAGTCGGACGACGTCACTGGCGCGCTTCTCAGCTAGGTCGAGGATTCGGTCGACGTGCTGCGTCCACCGCGAAGGTCACTGCGATGTCTCGGCGTGTGTTGACACGCGTTTGTGCGGCACTACATTTAACGTGTTGGTTAAGTGATAGGAGGCCCCGGTGTCTGGCAGCGATCAACTCAGCGCGGTGTTCTCGGCGCTTGCCGACCCGACCCGACGGGCGATTCTCGCCGAGTTGGCCGAACGCGACGCCACGGTCACCGAGCTCACCGCTCCGCTTCCGATCTCGATGCCGGCGGTGTCGCGGCACCTGAAGGCGCTTGAGCGCGCGGGGCTCATCTCACGCACCCGGTCGGGGAAGCTGCGGATGAGTCGCATCGAAGCCGCCCCGCTGCGTGAAGCGGCCGAGTGGATCGAGCGGTACCGGCGGATCTGGGACACGTCCCTCACCCGCCTCGACGCCCACCTCGCGGCCGTGCAGGCCGCCGGTCGCGCAACAGACCGAACAGCCCACGGCCCGGCGACCTCCGACAGGGAATCCCCGACCAGGGCATACGACAAGGAGAACTGATGGACAGCGACAGGCCGCCAATCGTCATCTCACGCGTGGTGGACGCGCCACGGGAGCTGGTCTACCGCGCTTTCACCGACCCGGACCACCTGGCGGCATGGTGGGGACCGATCGGCAACTCACTGCCCCGAGAGGAGATGGAATTCGACGTCCGCCCTGGCGGCTACCAGCGGTGGACCGAGGTCTTCCCGACCCAACCCGGCCTTCGCGTCGAGGTCCACATCGACCTCACCGACGTCGTCGACGGCGAACTGCTCGACGGCATCGCGCACGTCACCGGGCAACTGCCGGACGGCATCGAGCCGCACGAAACAAGGATGCGGGTCGAGTTCCACGACGAGGCCGATGGACGGACGCGACTCGAGATCCGTCAGTGGCTCGGCGAGCAGCTGGCCGCTCCCGCCAACCAGGGTTGGAACGAGGCCTTCTCCAAACTGGACGCCACACTGCGGGATGCTCACCCCGTCGCCGTCGACGTCGAGGTGTAGCGCCATGGCCAAGCTGATCTACGTGACCAACGTGTCCCTCGACGGATACATCGAGGACGAACACGGCCGCTTCGACTGGACCCCACCCAGCGACGATTACTTCGCGTTCATCACCGATCTCATGCGGCCCATGAGCACCTACCTCTACGGTCGGCGCCTGTACGAGTCGATGGCTGTCTGGGAGACCGACTCCGCCCTGGCCGCGGGGTCGAAGCTGAGGGCCGACTTCGCCGACGTCTGGCAGGCAGCGGACAAGGTCGTCTACTCCACCACGCTGGACTCGACGTCGACTGCCAGGACCCGGCTCGAAGGGAGCTTCGATCCCGCCTCGGTACGCGCCATGAAAGCCTCGGCCACCGGTGACCTCACCATCGGGGGCGCACAGCTCGCGGCGCAGGCATTCCGGGCCGGGCTGGTCGACGAGTGCCACCTGCTAATCCACCCCATCCTCACCGGCGGAGGCAAGCCCGGGCTGCCCAGCGGCACCCGCCTCGGCCTGGAGCTACTGAGCGAGCGCCGTTTCAGCAACGGTGTGGCGTCCCTGCACTACGGCATCCGCACCTGAGACGGTCGTCGGCGTCTCCGACCCGGACGTGTGTCGGTGACGCCGACGGGGCTTCGCCCAGCTCGCTCTGCGCGAGCTTCGCATCTCCGTCAGTCGCCATACCAGTGCAGCGCCAGGCCAGGCTCGTCACGCCAACGCGCCAGCAACGCCTTCAGCTCCGCCACCAGCCCACGCTCCGCGTCGTCAGCAGCCGTCGCCCCCAGACGGTCGACGTCAGCATCGAGCTGCGGCAGATCTTCATGAACGAGTACGCCATCTGACCACGGGTTGAGCTGACCCAAAATCGGAAGTCGGTTACCGCCGGCCGCGTTCAGCAACGGCAGCAACTCCTCCACCGGCACGTCGAGCAGCAAGCCGCGCTCCCGCGCCGTGGCCCACTCTTCGGCGTCGGCGCGATAGCGCTCCCGCCGCTGCGCGCGGGTAGCCCGACCCAGGCTCTTCCGACGCGGCAGCGGAGCGCGCAGCACCAACAGCAGACCCACCCCGGCGACGCTACGGCAGCTCTGCTGTGGCGGGACGTGGGTACGGTGACACGGTGCTCTCGGCCGGAGGGTTTCAGCCGGTGTCAGCAGCATTCACCTGGCGCAGCGGTTCAAGGAGCTCATCGGCGTCACGCCGAAGCGGCTGGCCCGCTCCTACCGCTTCGTCGCCACCGTGTTCGCGATCGACCCCGCCGATCCGATCGACTGGGCCGACCTCGCCGGTGGCGCGGGCTATTTCGACCAGGCCCACTTCGGCCACGAGTTCCGGGCGTTCACCGGGCTCACGCCGACCCGGTACCTCGAAGTCCGGCGGCGGTTCCTGCGCGAACATCCCGGCCACGTGCTGGACGGCTGGCCGCTGCCAGCCGATTGATTTCTTACAAGAGCGACAGCTCACGACACGCTAACTTGGGGGCACCCCCAAGCAGAGGAGAGCCCCGTGGGCATGGTGGTCATGTACGGCTCGGTGTCGGTGGACGGCTTCATCGCGGACGAGAACGACCAGCCCGGACCGCTGTTCGACTGGCTGTCCAGCGGTGACGTCTCCTTGGACGAGAGCGCAGTGCTGAAGGTGTCGCAGACGTCCTACGACTACACCCGGTCGTACTGGGACCAGATCGGAGTCACGATCGCCGGCCGCCACGTCTTCGACATGACGGACGGCTGGGACGGGAAGCCTCCGGGCGGGGTCGACCACGCGGTCGTCGTGACGCACCGGCCGCAGCCCGAGGGGTGGGACCCAGAGGCGCCGTTTCACTTCGTCGACGGCGTCGAGGCAGCCGTGGCCAAGGCGCAGGAGCTCGCGGGTGACCGCATCGTCGAGGTCGCCGCTGGCGACGTCGGTGGCCAGGTGCTTGCCGCGGGCCTGGTCGACGAGGTGCGCATGGACGTCGTACCCGTCGTGTTCGGGTCCGGCAAGCGCTACTTCGGGTCGGTCCAGGCGCAGCACCTGTTGGAGGACCCTGACGTGGTGATTCAGGGCAACCGGGTGCTTCACCTGCGCTACCGGGTGCACCAGGAGCGCTCCGCTCGAGCGCTGAGACCTCTCACCTGACTATCAGCGCGCATCTCTCACTGGATGTCAGTAGCTGATCTGTTGCGCGCCACGGTGGCCGGCCCCACAAGATGACCCCCCGAGAAGATCGCCGTAGCCCGCAGACGTACACCTCCGAGAAGTACACCGTCGACGTGGGGCACTCGTGGTCCTCTACGGCAGGCGCGACACGTGACGTGCGCGCCTGCCGCATTGTGGCCTTTCAGCCCTTCGGTGCGACCCGGATACGGTTCCCGTCAGGATCGGCTGCGAGGAAGGTCAGCCCGAACCCCGCATCGTGCGGCTCGTGCAGGATCGTGACCCCCTTGTACTGCCACTGCTTGAAGATCGCGTTGACCTCGTCGGGTCGTCCACCGCCGATGGCCAGGCAAACCTCACTGGTACGCGGGACGTCCGGCGACAGATCCTCGAACTGGCCAGACCACAGACCGAGGTCAGCGCCTGGCCCGAGGGCGAAGGTGATGTATCCCGGAGTCTCGAACGAAGGGCTCAGGCCGAGGAGGTCGCCGTAGAAACGAGCTGCGGCGGGAGCGTCGTTCACATAGACGATGGACACGACGGATCTGGTCATGGTTGTTCCTTCGCACAGGTCGTAGGTACGCATCCACCAGCCTGACCGGGATATGCGCCGCATCGTGTCGCAATTTCTTGAAAAACTTGGTGGGTGACCCCGGACCGCTTCTTCACCCTGATGCTGCTCCTCGAATCGAGGGATGGCGCGACCACACAGGAACTTGCCTCGACGCTCGGGGTTTCCCTTCGAACCATCACCCGAGACCTGAACTGGCTCCGCGATGCTGGCCTTCCGGTGACCGCGCACCGGGGCCGCCTCGGCGGCGTGACCATGCTGCCCGGGTCCGGGCTCGACCTCACGCGACTCACGCCTGGCGAGCGTGATCATCTCTCGCTCATTGGACTGGATGAGAAGCAACGCGCGGAGCTCAACGCATCGGTCGAAAGCCAGCGCGCGCTCTCCAAGATCGCCGCTACACAGCCACGTCGAGTTCATGAGCTCCTGCCGCTCACCGACGTAGTGCACGTGGACAGCCGTCCCTGGCGTCAGGCACGAGCTTCCGGCACGACGCCGGCTTCGCTGATCGGCGCAGTGCGGCGAGGCCGCCGGCTACGGATCGAGTACGACAGCCCGCGCGAGTCATGCCCACGCGACCTGGTCGTGGATCCCTACGGGCTGTTCGCCAAGGCTGGCATCTGGTACCTCGTCGCCGACTGTGCCCGAGTGCCACGGATGTACCGACTCGAACGGATCACGACGTGGAAAGAAGTCGACCAGCCACGACGGCTCCGCGAGAGCCAGACCCTGGCCACCGTCGCTGCAGCGCTCACTGCTCAGTGGGAACACAACCACGGGATAGAGGTCAGCGCCACCATCGACCAGACGCAGATCGAGCGAGCGCAACGGATCTTTGGCCTACAACTCGTCCGGGACGACCATGAGGAATCCGCCACCGGCCGCAAGGTAACAATCCGCTTCCTGCATCTAGAGGACGTGCGAGCACTACTGCCCTTCGGGAGCGCCATCACCGTGCACGGCCCCACCGAAGCCAGGGCTCACCTCCGCGCCCTCGCCACCGACCTTGCCCACCACTATGCGCCGTCGCCAACGTCCTGACCAGCAACACCTAGGTGTCCTCCTCAACCCCGACCATGGGGCATCCGTCGCCACGGCCCTGCTCAGGCAGAGCGCCCGCCGGGTCGGGGCACCAGCAGGTCGAAGATGTCGGAGCACTGACCTAGCCTGGTGAGATGCTGTCGCAGGTGAAGGGCTTGTCCCGACATTTCACGGAGGAGACTCTGCGGGCGCACCTCATCGATCGGTCTGTTCGTCGAGACGACGGCTGCCTGATCGTCTGCGGCTACGGTGGCCAGCGGGGCGTGTACCAGAAGGTCGCCGGGAGGGCTTGGGCCCACATCACGGCCTACGTTGTCTTCGTGGGTGGCTACGACCCGAGTTTGGACGTGCACCACCTTTGTGGCGTGCCGGACTGCATCGAACCCACTCATCTGCAGCAGGTGACACACGCCGAAAACTGCCGCAAGCGCACCCAGCAGCCGCGTTGCCGCCATGGGCACGAGCGTGAGATCGATCCCGCGAGTGGCCGCTACCGCAAGGTGTGTCGTGTGTGCAACAGCGAGGCCCAGAGGAGGTGGCGTGTCCGCCAGGCCGCAGAGGTTGCCGCAGCACGGGCGGCTTACGGGCGGCAGGTGGACTGAGCGCGTACGGCGCTGTCTCGGACGCCGAGTTCGGTGAGCAGTACGCCTTGATGGCGAGGACGACGTCGATGGCCCAGATGGCACAGGCGATGGCGATGCCCAACCACCACACCAAGGTCATTGCGGTGAACACGCTGGCGTAGCCGATGTGCCGTCACGTCACCGCTTCCGTTCGGAGCGGATGAGTAAGCACGTGAGCTGGCCGCCAGAGCCGTGCAGGGTCGTCAACACAACATCCTGATTCCTTACGCACAGGAACTGTCATTATGGTGCGCATACGTTTCGCCCCTTTTGTGGCAGGTATTTATCAAATTATCGTTAACAACAATTCAGCAATCCCGTCAGGAGGGTCCGGAAGGCTCGAAGGACATGGCGCGCGACGCCTGAGCAGGTGCGGTGCCACGCAGTCGTCAGGTGGCCGGGGGGCTCAGCACGAGATACGCGGATGCCTTGTCGCCATCGGCACAAGGCCGTCGGTTTCTCGTGTCAACGCAGGAGACGCCATGAGCGGGCGGACTTCGTGGCGAGGTCAGGACGTGGGTGGCCTTCGCTGTCGGCCACGAGCCCGTCAAAAGAGGTGCTTTCGTCTCGAACGACGTGGCGGACAGGTATTCATGCGGGCTGTGACCGTCCGCGCCCCTCGCCGGTCGTCAGTGGGCGGTGGACTCCAGTTGACCGAAGGCCAGGCTCCACCACGCCTCCGGGTCGGCGAATGCGGACGGGTCCACCATCGTCAGGTCGGCGCGGATAGCTGCAGCGCGGGCCGCACGCTCCCGGCCGCCCGGGTCGTTCGCGATCAGCTGCCCGAGGCGGTAGAGGAACTCGACGAACGCCGCGAACGTGGTGTTGACCTGCTCGAAGTTCGGTGATTCCAGATCCAGCAACTCGACGCCGCCGGCCAGCGTGTCCAGGCAGAACAGCATCTGGCTGTCCTCGGGAGAGCTGCCCAGGACGAGGTAGGTGCGCGGCCCTGCGTCGCCGACTTCGATCCGCAGCTTCGAGAACAGCTCCAAGCCTTGGACGGCGACGTCGACGGTGAACAGGATCGGGACGTCCGTCGGGAAGGCGCCGTTGGGTGGGAAGGTCTCCGGCCGGATCGGGCCGAGGATGTCGTCGAACCGGTCGACCGGGAAGTGCAGCACCCCGTCGGCGCCCCACAGGTCGATGAGCTGCTCGTACGTAACTGTCACTCGTCCGGTTCCTCGTCGTCCTCGTCCGCGGTGGTGAGCCCGTGCTCGTCGAGAAAACCCCACCACTCGTCGTCGCCTGCGACATCGACGTACAGGGGACCGAACACGTAGCCGGCGAGGAAATATTCGAGGTTCGGCATCAGCTCCTCGAACTCCTCCCGCACATAGAACGGGTCACTGCTGGTCTGCGGGCACCACCAGACCGCCCCGGTGTCGCGCCGCAGCAGCACCGGTTCCCGGGCCAGGACGCCGAGGTAATACCACTCGGCGGGCTCGTCGGCCACTCCGGTGAACTCAGGCATGTGGCCGAGCATGTCCCGCCGGTAGTCGAGGTGGACGGTGCCCCACAGTTCGAAGTCGCCGGCCCGGACGCCGTCGGCGACCTCCAGCAGGTCCCGGACCGGCTGCGGCACATCGTCGGAGATCTTGTCGACCGGCGCGCCCTGATTGATCTGCGCCCACAGCAACGTCGCGGGCTGGTCTGCCTCCAGATCGGCGCGCAGCTCCACGATGAGTTCCCGTAAGTCGGGATTCATGGGATCACCTCTATTCGGATCGGCGTTCCGTCGGGCAGCTTCCGAATCATCTGCCAGAACTCGTTGCCCATGTCCTGGTTCGTGTCGGAATCCAGAAGCCTCAGATTATCGACGGTGTCCGGCCCGCCTAACTGCGGATCCCACACATGATCGACATCGAGAGAGTCCAGGCGGGCCTGAAGCTTCCTCGCCATGGCCTTGCCCTCCTCGGTGGCTTTGCCGCCCGGTGGCCAGTACTTGGCGAGAATTGCGTCCCGGACGCGTTTGCGGTAGGCCTTGGTGAGCTCGGGGTCCTTGTCGACGGGGTTGGCCTGCTTGAACAGCTTGCCCTCGTCACTGAGCTTTTGCAGCGCTCTGACCTTGCGGTCGAAGGGCCCCTTCTTGTAGAACGGCTTGCGCTTGATCTTGAGGACGAACTCGGGCAGGTCGTTGTTGCGGGTGACCGGCTCGGCTCGCTTCTTCGGCTTCGTGGCGGCGGCCTCGACCGCCTTGCCCACCAGCTTGCCGACCTTCGCCTTCGGCACGTCGCCGCGTGGCTTCGAGCTCTTCGGCTTGTGGCTAGGCATCCATCAGCTCCGAGAGGACCTGGTCGATCAGCAGGCCAACGATCTCCCGCATGATGATTTGGAAGATCGGAATCTCGAGAAGTGACGCGCCGAAGGTGACGACCGCCGTCGCGATGGCCTGCGCCACCTGAAACGCCAGAATCGCGAGCTGCACGATTATCTGGATCTTCAGCGCCAGCACGATCGCCGCGCAGATCATCAGACCGGTGCCGATCAGCATCGCCGCCTGGGAGTAGCTCGGCAGGGTGCCCGGCCCGCTCTCGGCGTCCGTCCACCACTTCTGGAACGCCTGCACCGACTCGGCGCTGTGCTGCGACCAGACTGCGGTCGCGGCTGACCCGGCTTGGCCCGCGGCGGCCCCGACGGTACCGCCGAAGGCAAGCCAAGCCTGGCCCATTTCGAAGATCTTCTCCTCGTCGGCCTCGGGCCAGGTGTACCCGAGCCAGCTGAGCGCGGTGATCAGTTCCCCCGGCAGTTGGAGTCCCATGCCGTCAGTCCAGTTGTCCGCGGAGAGACTGGATCATGCCGGCCGCGTCCTGCTCGGCGGCCTCGTAGTTGTCGGCCATCAGCGTCAGGTCGCTGCCCGCCGACCCGATCTCCTCGGCCGACTCGCCGATGCAGTCGAGCACCCAGGCCGCGACAGTGGTGTACGCCACGCCGATCAGCGACCCGATGTCGTCGGCGCCCCACGGCTCGCCGAAGCCCTGCATCTGCGACTCGAAACTCTCCAGGTCACCGATGAACCCTTTGGCGACGTCGATCACGGCGTCCCCGCCGGACCGCAGCAACGCCGGATCGACCTCGAAGCCGTTCACCCGACGCAACCCCGCGACATCCGCGTCTGCCTCTCAGCTAACGCCGGCTTGAACTCGCCCGCCCGCGGGCGGCGCGCGGTCTCGTCATCCTCTGGTGCAGAACCGGCGGCTCGCAGCGGACCGACGGTCGCGGCCAGCATGCGGGCGAACCCCCCGCCCATCGATTGGTCCATTGACATCTGTCCTCCCCGTTCGACCGGAGAATACAACCGAGCCGTCCTTCATCGACACCCGTTGAGGCGAGACAGCCCAGCGCTGACGGTCCACCCGCGTCTGACCGGAAGACCGAGCCGGTAGTTGGTGGGCGGGGAGCAGCGATGACGCCCCTACTTGTGAGCCACCGGCTGGCGCGGCTCGATGAGACCGCGTGGTCGGCCAGCTACATCAACGACCAGGGGAGGCAACGACCTCTGATCCGCGTGCCGGTCCTGGCCGCAGCCAGCGATCAAACCAGGAGCGGGTCCGGCGCAGGACGTCGAGTTGGTGGTTGCGTTCCCGGACCGAGTGGCCCTCTCTCGGGTAGATCACGAACTCGTGCTCGACGTCGAAGTGGCGCAGCGCCCGGTGGAGGAACTCGGCCTGTCCGAGGGGAACGTTGGTGTCCTCGGCGCCGTGCAAGATGAGCACCGGCGTGCGGATGTGGCTCGCGAAGGAGATCGGGCTGACCGCGTCATGCGGGTGTGGGCCGATGCCGGACCAGCCGGTGCTGCCGCCGAGCGCGGCCTCGAATTCGCCGTTCTCGCCGGTCGCTGCGAGCATGCCCCAGTCGATGATGCCGGCGCCGACCAGCGCGGCACGGAAGCGGTCGGTCTGGCCGATGGCCCAGGCGGACATGTAGCCGCCGTGGCTCCAGCCGGCGATGCCCAGCCGGTCGGGGTCGGCGATGCCCTCGGCGACGAGCAGGTCGATGCCGGTCAGGATGTCGGTCCACTCCTGCTGGCCGACCCGGCCGGCGACGCTGGCGGCGAACTGGTGGCCATGGCCCTGGCCGCCGCGCGGGTTGGGTAGCAACACCGCGTAGCCGGCGGCGGCCAGCCACTGCGCGCTGGGGAACCAGAACAACTGACAACGATCGGCATAGCGATCGTACGGGCCTCCGTGCACGATCGTGACCAGCGGAAATGGGCCTTCCAATGCGGTTCTTCCGACCGGCAGTACGAGCAAGCCGTCCAGGTCGAGGCCGTCTGCGGCGCGGTAGTCCAGCGGTTGTTGCGTGCCGAGTGCGACGCCGTCCAGCTCCGGGCGGGTGTTGGTGATTCTTCGCAGCGGGCCGGTGGGCGCTCCGATGTGAACGTTCGAGGGCTGATATCGGGTGCCGGTGAGCACAGCGATCTCGTCGGCGGCAGGGGTGGTGGTGAGGTTGTCGAGTCGTCCGGGGTGATGCGACAGGGTTGTGAGGTCGGTGGGATCGAGCAGGGCCACTGTCGTGTTCAGGCCGTCGGCGAACACCACCAGCGGGGCGGCATCGGTCTGGCAGAGTTCGGTAGGGCACATCGAGAGGCCGGCGGTGCGGTTGCGCACGACGCCGCTGTCCACGGCCAGGTCGAACACGGCGGTGCCGGCCTGCAGAACTGGTGGGGTGAGCGCGATATAACTCAGGTGCCAACCGTCCTCGCCCGGCCACCAGGCCAGAGATCGTGCGTCGACCTCCACCGGTCCGAGGTTCTCCGCGGTCCCGGTCGTGGGGTCGAACAGGTGCAGTTGGCCGCTGCGCGGGCCCTGATCATTGTCGGCGCTGGCCCACGTCAGCACGGCAAGTGGGCCGCCGTCGGGGCGTTGCCGCAGTTCCACGACGTGCCGGTCACCGAACACCTCCGGGGTGGTGACCCGGCCGGTGGGCAGGTCGAGCAGGCGTAACCGGGCACGTGGTTCGTGCTCGCCGACGACGATGGCGTCGTCACGGTCGCGGGCGCGGCGGGTGTCCTGCTCGGTGGGTTCGTCCTCGGCGAGCAGAGCGACCAGGTTGGAGTCGGTGAGCGGCAGATGGTCGAGAACACCGACGCGCCAACTGGTCAACGTGGTTACCGTGCCGTCGGCGAGGGTGAGCCCGTGCAGTTGCGTGGTACCGCGGTCGGCGCGGTCGGACAGAAAGAACAGTGTCGCCGAGTCGGCCGACCAGCGCGGCTGCGACTCGGTCGCGGCGTCGGCGGTCGCCCGGCGTGACGCGACGGCGCCATCGGTGTGTACGAGCCAGAGTTCGGTGTCGAGGTGGTCACCGGTCCGGCTGACGGGCACCAGGACGTAGCAGAGCAGGCGCCCGTTCGGGGCGAGCGCCGGGGTCTGCGGGCCACGACCATCGACCAAGAGTTCGGCGCTCAGACCTGTCATGCGATCAGTCTGCCAGCATCAACAGGTGATCGATCCACTGCTGGCTCACTGGTGACGCGCCGGCAGACGGCGACCTGGCCGCCTGCCGGCGCGTCGGTAGGTGTCGCCGTTGCCAGCATGGCGACTGCTTCTCACCGAGGCCCTGACGAGCCGAGATCAGTGGGCGGGCTTGCCGAACCAGCGGGAGAGGTGGTCGTCCAGGTCCCGCTGGTCCTGACCGATCCAGGCGACGTGGCCGTCGGGGCGGAGCAGAACACCCGGAACGTCCACTGCCGCAGTGGGGTCCGCGAGGTAGTCGACCCGGTCTGACCAGCCGCCAACGGTGAGGCGTTCGGCGCGGTCCAGCAGCAGGCCGCGGCCGCGGTGCAGCAGACCGTAGAGGTGGCCCTGTTTCACGTCCATGTCGGGCAGGCGGCGACCGAGCAGGTCGGGGCCTGCGCCGAAGTCGTAGCGGATGCCGATGGCGGTGATCTTCTCGAGCAGGTGCAGGTTCACCTCGTCGAAGTCCATCAGCTCGGTGAGCAGCCTGCGCACGGCCTGTGCGCCCGGTTCGGTGGACAGCAGTTCCGTCTGGGCTCGGGTGTTGTCCAGCACCTCCTCGGCGACCGGACGGCGTTCGGCCTGGTAGGTGTCCAGCAGGGCGTCCGGCGCCCAGCCGCGGATTCGCGCGGCCAGTTTCCAGCCGAGGTTGAATGCGTCCTGGACGCCCAGGTTGAGGCCCTGTCCGCCGATGGGCGGATGGATGTGCGCCGCGTCGCCGGCCAGCAGCACCCGGTCGACCCGATAACGTTCGGCAAGCCGCGTGGCATCGCCGAAGCAGGACAACCAGCGCGGGGAGTGCACGCCGAAGTCGGTCCCGGCGATGGCGCGCAACTGGTGTTTGAAGTCCTCGAGTGTGGGCGGTTCGACGCGGTCGCTGACCCCGGCGGCGGGCACCAGGACGCTGTAGACCCCGATGCCCGCGGGTCGGAGCCAGAATCGCTGCTGGGTCTCGCGGACCGCGGCCACCGTGACGGCGATCTCCTCCTGCGGGACGCCCACTTCCATCTCGCCCATCAGGCTCTCGGTCCGGGCGGGCTCGCCGGGAAAGCCGACGCCGAGCAGTTTGCGCACCGTGCTGCGCCCGCCGTCGCAGCCGACGAGATAGCGCGACCGCAGCTGTTCCCCGTCGGCCAGTGTGACGGTCACACCCTCGTCGTCCTGCTCGAGACCGGCGACCGCGCAACCGCGCCGGACCCGCGCGCCCAGTTCGATGGCGTGTTCTTCGAGCAGACGTTCGATGACCGGCTGCGGGATACCCAGCAGATAGGCGTACCGGGAGTCCAGGCCCTGGGGCGCGGGTTTGGGGATGGCGGCGAAGTAGGCGCCGGCCGGACGCTGTCTTCCGTGCGGAAGGATGCGATCCAGCAGTCCGCGCATCGCCATCAGCTCGAGACTGCGGATGTGCAGGCCGACGATGCGGACGGCTGACGCCGGCTCGGTCTCCTTCTCCAGAACGAGGACCCGTACGTCGTGCAGCCGCAGTTCGGCGGCGAGCATCGCGCCGGTCGGCCCGCACCCGGCAATGATCACGTCGTACGTGCGGGGCGTGCGATCGGTCGACGGCGGCTCGGCGGTGAATTGCGCAGGTTGCATAGGTGTTGCCTCTCAGGAGTGCCGTGTTGGCAGGGCGCTCCCGGCGACACCTACGTCAATCGCCCGACCGTGACGGCAAGGGGGAGCACCCACATCGCTACAACGTTCATGGGTCTCACCTCCTCGGGCGGTGTCGCGGTCAAGTGCAAACTATCTCTGCAAGCGCGATCCCGTCGAGTCGTTTCCTCGCCAGGTGATCACGGCGTCGGGTGAGTCAGCGATCGGTGGAGCCACTCGGCCATCAGCGCGCGTTCGGCGGCGGTGAGCCCCGGGAGGTCGGGCAGCACCGTCGCGAAGGTCACCGCGACCGCGCTCGCTGTGGTGTCGGGTGTTGCCGGAGTCGTCGCCAGGATGCTGGTGAGGACGGCATCGAGCATGGCCTCGCCCAGACCGTGGTCGCGCTGTTCGGCGGGCATTCCCAACAGCGTGAGGATAACTCCGTTGCCCGCCGAGTGGATCATCAGGAGAGCGTGCTCCTCGTCGACCCGAAGGAGGCTGGCTGTGGCGAGGCGCCGGACGCGACGACGTAGCACATCGAGGCCGGCGACCGTTGCCGGCGAGGGTGCGCCGCTCCCCCGCGCGGCGATCAGCGCGTACAACTCGGGGTTTGTCAGGCCGAACTCCACGTGCGCGCGCCACCCGGCGCGCAGGTCCGCAACCGGGTCGCCCGTCGGGACGTCCGCTGCGATGGATTTGCCGCTGACGTAGGCGGCCATGACGTGCTCGGCGACGGCGTCGATGAGGCCGTCCTTGTCGCCGAACAAGCGATAGATGGTCGGCGCCTGCACGCCCGCGGCCTGAGCGACGGCGCGCGTCGTCACCGCGTTCGCGCCCTTCTCGCGCAGCAGGTGGGTCGCCGCCGCGACGATGCCCGCACGGACGTCGTCGCGGGTGTCCTGCGTCGTCACCATGAACCGATGCTAACAGCGCCTTGTTATCCACGAATTATCGGTGTTAACGTAAAAGCCGTATCGCCGATAACAAGGAGTTTTCACATGATCGTCGTCACCGGTGCCACTGGTCAGCTCGGGTCCCAGATCGTCGACCGGCTGCTCGACCGGCTGCCGCCCGAGGCCGTGGGCGTGAGCGTGCGCGACGTCGACAGGGCCGCCGGCCTCGCCGAGCGGGGTGTGCGGGTGCGCGCCGCGGACTTCACCGACCCGGGCACGCTGGGGCACGCCTTCGAGGGTGCTGACAAGGTCCTCATCGTGTCCGCCGCTATCCGCGGCCCCGGCGCGATCGTCGCCAACTGCGCCGCCATCGACGCCGCCCGCGCCGCGGGAGCGAAACGGATCCTCTACACCAGCCACCAGGCCGCCTCCCGGGACTCGCTCTTCGCCGCCCAACCCACGCACGCCGCGACCGAGGAGCACCTGGCCGGACTGGGGGTTCCCTTCACCGCCCTGCGCAACGGGTTCTACGCGAACGCCCTCAGCTTCTCCATCGGCGCCGCGCTGGAGACCGGGCAACTCGTGGCGCCGGCGGACGGCCCGGTGTCCTGGACCGCGCACGCCGACCTGGCCGAGGCCGCAGCCATCGCCCTGGCCGAGGAACGCCTGCTCGACGGCATCACGCCGGCGCTGACCGCGGCGGAGGCACTCGACCTCGAAGCGGTGGCCGGAATCCTCACCGACATTACGGGCCGCTCCATCACCCGGGTGGTCGTCGGCGACGAGGAGTGGAAGGCCAATGCCGTCGCGCACGGCATGCCCGCAGCCGCCGCCGACTTCACCGTCGGGATGTACCGCGCAGCGCGACGGGGAGAGTTCGCCGTCACCGACCCGACGCTGCAAACCCTCATCGGTCGTCGTCCGACGCCCGTCCGCTCGGTGCTCGAGGCCATCGTTTCCCAGCGGTAATGCGTGCGGGGGCGGCCTTCAGGCGTAGAGGATACGAGCCAGCATGGCCGGGTCGGTGACGAAGGCGTGGGCGACGTCGGTCAGTTTGCGGTTGTGACGGCGGGCGTAACTGCGGATGACGGCGAACGCCTCGTCGACGTCAATACCAGCGGCTTGCGCCACCGCTCCCTTGGCCTGTTCGATGACGATGCGGCTGTTCAGCGCGCCGTGCAACTGCTCGGTCAGGAGCTCGCCCCGCCGGATGGCGCGTTCCTGCAAGAGACCGATCGCCGCAACATCCGCCAGTGCCTGCATCACCGGCACGTCGGTGCCCTCGAAGGCGCCACCCTTGGTGCCACCGAAGACATTCAACGCTCCGATCACTTGGCTGCGCAGTCGCAGCGGGAACGCGTGCACCGAGTGAAATCCGGCGGCGGTGGCACGTGGCGCGAACAGGGGCCACCGCTCCCCTGCTTCGCCCAGGTTGACGTTGATGACGGGCACCGCAGTCTGAAAGGCTTCCAGGCATGGACCCTCGTGATTCTGTAGCTGGAACAGCTCCACCAGTTTGACGTTCTCGTTGGAGCCTGCCATGAACTCGAGCCGGCCGTGCTGATCGGCCAGGAGGATCCCGACTGCGGCCGCGTCGACCAGGTCGGCCGCCCGGTCGGTCAGCATGTGCAGGAAATCGATCAGGTCAAAGTCGTCCACCAGGGTGTCGGCCACCTCGACAAAGATCGTTGCCATCCGTTCGGCGGAAACGATGGTCATGCTTGCCTCCCGGCTCGTCCGGCCCTCATGCGCGCGGTCATAGGAAACTGAGTTACCGCTCGTCGCGGTCGAACCGCAGCCGGCGGGCGACGATCTCTCGGGTCACATCGCTGAGGCGACGATCCTCCGCGTACGCGTAGGCGCGGATCCGCGCCATCGCCTCACCAAGGGTGATCCCAAGCTGCACCATGACCATCCCCTGGGCTTGAAACAATTCCGCACGGTAATCGGCCCCGTCATCGACGATGTCGGGGATGGCGCCGTTGGCCCGCTGCGCCTGTTGGTCGAGGAGGACGGTGACGGTGACGTCGGCGAAGGTGAGAGCATCCGCAAGTTCCCCACCGGTCAGTGGGCCGACACGGTCACGGAACACGTCGAGGACACCCAGGCGGGCAGCGCCGATCTGCAGCGGGAACGCGAAAACCGCGCGTAGACCGCTCTCATGGGCGGCAGGTGCGTAGAACGGCCAACGACCGTCTGCGCTGTCCACGAGATTGCCCAGGTCAGGAACAAGCACCGGCCGACGGCTGGCGAAGGCGTCGATGCAGGGCCCCTCACCGATCATGAACTGCAACTCCTCGATACGCTCGCTGACCGAGTCGGACGCGGCCGCTGCGCCACGGATCCCGTCCTCGGTCATCACGCTGATCCCAGCCCCGAACGCTGCCAGCTCCTGCGCGGCGGCGCCGCAGACCCGGCGCAGCAGGCCATCGCTGCCGCCAGGTCCGTCGGGCTGCCGCAGGATGAGGTCTCTGATGGCTCTGGTGCGGTCAGCCATGGCTCGCACCGAGGTCACGACTGCCATCGGCGAACCGACACTGAGGTGACAACCAGGAGTTCACGGACGTTGGATGCGACACGGCGGCACCTTCCAAATGAGGCGCCGCCGAGGGCTGGGGCAGCAGGACTCGCAGATCCGGTTGGCTCATCCTAGCTGCGAGTCGACTGCGTCGCAGGATGAGGCAACCGCCGAGATTGCCTGACCTTTCGCACAGTGAGCTTCTAGGCGGTAGCATCCGAGGGCGGTCCGTTGTGGGTCGTTGCCCTAGACCCCGGCATGAGTCAGACCATGCTGAGGTGAGCTATGGCCCAGGTAATCGGCGACCACTTCTCCATCACCGTGCTAGCCGCCACAGATGTCCCCACCGCTCTGGTGCACCTCGCCGGCGAGATCGACCTGGACGCCAACGCGGCGTTGTCGGAGGTGGTCGACCGCCTCTCCACCATCGCGCCGACCGAGGTCGTGGTCGACCTGGTTGATGTCAGCTTCGCCTGCTCCACGTTGCCCAATTTCCTGGCCCGGGTGCACCTCAGCCTCCCCAACCGCTCCGCGCTGGTCGTCTGTCGGCCGACAGACAGGATCCGGCGGTTGTTCGATCTCACCGGGGTGGGCCAGATCGCGACGCTGCGCGACAGTCTGCCGACGCCTGGTCCTCCGCCGAACAAGGGCTTACCACGGCTGGAGCCCGAGGACTTGGCACCGCACTGGCCCAGGCAGACAGATCGGTGTGACGATCAGCGGGTTGCTTGACGACCAGATTCTCCACTGTGAGTTGACAGTCGACCGGGTCGAGGACAGCGCCCCGGGCCGCGGTGGTCGTCAGCGCAGCATCGCCCGGGTCATTCGACGGGTGGCGACGTACATCGCGATCGAGCCGAACGCGACGAGGTAGGCGACCGGGATCAGCAGCTCCCAGCCGAGGTGGCCCAACGCGGGTTCCCGGACCAGCTCGATGCTGTGGTAGAGCGGCAGCGCCTGGATCAGGGGCCGCACCGCCTCCGGGTAGACCGACAGGGGATAGAACGTCGTCGCGAACAGGTACATCGGCAGCATGAAGAGCTGGATGTACTGGAAGTCGGGGAAGTCGCGCAGGTACGTCGTGACGGCCAGCCCGCCGGCCGCGAACGCGTACGAGATCAGCACCGACGCCGGTAGGGCCAGCAGCACCCAGGCCGACGTGACCAGCCCACCGACGGCCATCAGGGTGAGGAATCCGATCGACGTCAGCAGCCCGTTGATCATCGCGCTGGTCACCTCGCCGACGGCGATGTCGGTGACGGAGAGCGGTGTCGGCAGGATCGCCTCGTAGGTCTTCTCGACCCTCATCCGGATGAACACACCGAAGCTCGTCTGGTTGAACGCCGTATTCATGGCCGTGGTCGCCAGGATCGCCGGCGCCACGTAGGCGGCGTACGGGACATCGACGCCGGGGACCGTGCCGACGAGCATCCCGACGCCGACGCCGATCGACAGCAGGTACAGGATCGGTTCGACGAGCGCGTTGAGCAGCGGCGTGACGGACCGGCGGTAGATCATGAAGTTGCGTTCGATGAGGGCCAGGGCCCGGCGTCTCGTCCAGGCGGGTACGGCGACGGTGGTCATGGTGCCTCCACGGGGCTCTGGGCGTGGGCCGTCACGGGTGCAACCGTCGGCGGTAGGTGACCCGAGCGACCAGGAAGCCGCCGATCGCGAGTGCCAGCAGGTAGCCGATGTGGACGGAGCTGCCGGTGATCGTCGCCGTGCCGAGGCTGAGGGTGCGGCACAGCTCCACCCCGTGCCACAGCGGTAGCAGGTAGGACACCGGTCGGATCCACTCGGGTAGCTGCGAGACGGCGAAGAACGTGCCGGAGAACATGTAGAGCGGCATGATGACGAAGCGGAATACCGTGTCGATGTGGCGCATCTTGCGGACACCGACCGCCCACGCGGCAGCGGGTGCCGCGAACGCGACCCCGGTCAGCGTCGCCCCGAGCAGGGCGCCGAGGGCCCACCATCCCCCGATCAACCCGAACGCGGCCATCACCACGATGAAGGCGCCGCTGGCGATGAGGACCCGGAAGGTGATGAACAGCAGGTGCCCGGCGGCGAGCTGCTCCGGTCTCAGCGGCGTCGGTGTGGCACTGCGGTACGCCCCGAAGCCGGCAGCGCGGGCGACCCCCGCGGCCCCTTCCAGGAACGCGTTCTGCATCGCGGCGGCCGCCAGCATGCCCGGGGCGAAGAACGCCGCGTAGGAGACGCCGGCGATCTGGGCGGGTGCGTTGTCGTCGACCAGTGCGCCCAGCCCGGCGCCGATGCCGATGAGGAACAGCAACGGGTTCAGCACGTTGATCACGATCGACCCCCGCCAGGTACGCCGGTAGCGTGTCAACCAGTACCTGAATACACGAAACACCAGTGAGCTCTCCTGCTACTCGATGAGCGATCGGCCGGTGAGCTTGAGGAACACGTCCTCCAACGTCGCGCGGCGGACCAGTGCGGTGAGCGGCGTGAGCGACATGGCGTGCACCGCGGCGAGGGCCGCCTCGCCGTCGGCGGCGTAGACGAGCACCCGGTCAGGGAGCAGTTCGACGCGGCCTTCGGCGTCGTTGCCGCCGGTGGCCAGCACCGACGTGCGCAGTTTCTCCGCCGCGGTGTCGCGTTCGTCGAGGCGGAAGCGGAGTTCGAGAACCTCCCGCGTGGCGTACCTGGTGATCAGTTCCTGGGGTGAGCCCTGCGCGACGATGCGGCCGTGGTCGACCACGATGATCCGGTCGCAGAGCTGCTCGGCCTCGTCCATGTAGTGCGTGGTGAGGATGAGCGTGACACCCTGCTGCTTGAGCTGGAAGAGCCGGTCCCACAGGATGTGTCGGGCCTGCGGGTCGAGGCCGGTGGTCGGCTCGTCGAGCAGCAGGATGTCCGGTTCGTTGATCAGGGAGCGGGCGATGGTCAGCCGCCGCCGCATGCCGCCGGAGAGCGTCTCGACCTGGTCGCCGGCTTTCTCCTGAAGCTGGGCGAAGTCGAGCAGTCGGGTCGCGCGGTCCCGGATGACGGCCCGCGACAGGCCGAAGTATCGCCCGTAGATGTGCAGGTTCTCCCGCACGGTGAGCTCGTTGTCCAGGTAGTCGTCCTGCGTGACGACGCCCAGCCGGGCCCGGATCTCCGGCCCCTGTCTCATCGGGTCCATGCCCAGCACCCGCAGGCTGCCGCCGCTGATCGGCGACGTGGCGGCGATCATCCGCATGGTGGTGGACTTGCCGGCGCCGTTGGGGCCGAGGAGCCCGAACGACTCCCCCCGCTCAAGCGCGAAGTCGATGCCGTCGACCGCACGGAACTCCGCTGTGGACCCGCGTGGCGGATAGATCTTGGTCAGATTGCTCGCCTGGACCAAAGGGTGCTCGCTCACCACGGCAGTTTACGAACACGAACAGCGCTCTGCAAGATTCGAGCAAAGCTTTGTAATTTTTTGACTCTAAGAACGAATGTCCCTTCGCGGCGTTCGCGCACTCTCCCGGGGGCGGCCCGTGTCGGCCAGCGGCAATTCGTAGGTTGTCTTCTTGACGGGCGGCTGACGTGTAGCTAAGTTTCAGCCACCCGGACTGAGAGGCGTCTATGCAGACCCGACTCGTTACCGCGACCGCCCTGGCGGCCACACTGGCGGCCACCCTCGCTTCCCTGCCTGCCCAGGCCGCCACGCCGGTGCGCCCTCCGACCGCCGAGCACGGCTGGGTCACGTCGACGCTGCGACACATGACCCTGGAGCAGAAGGTCGGACAACTCTTCGCCACCTACGTCCACGGCGGTGACGCCACGGACCCCAGCGCCGCGGACCGGACCGCGAACCTCGCCGCCTTCGGTGTGGAGACGCCGGCCGAGGTGATCGAGCGGTACCACCTGGGCGGCGTCTGCTACTTCTCCTGGTCGCACAATCTGGACAGCCCCCGGCAGGTCGCGACCCTCTCGAATGGACTGCAGAGGGCTGCCCGTGGTGACGGGGCAAAGGGCAGGGTGCCACTGCTCATCTCCACCGACCAGGAACAGGGCGCGGTGGTGCGAATGCCCTCCCCCGCCGCCCAGTTCCCCGGGTCGATGGCGCTGGGCGCGGGGCGGTCGCCCCGGGCCGCCAGGACGGCGGCGGAGGTCACCGGACGCGAGCTGCGCGCCGTTGGCATCCGACAGCCGTACGCGCCGATCGCCGACGTCAACGTCAACCCGGGCAACCCGGTGATCGGCGTGCGGTCCTTCGGCGCCGACCCCACCCTCGTGGCCGACCTGACCGCCGCCCAGGTCACCGGTTTCCAGGACCGGGCCGGGGTGACCGCCGTGGCGAAGCACTTCCCCGGGCACGGCGACACGGCCACCGACAGCCACACCGGTCTCCCGGTGATCAACCACAGCCGCGCCGAGTGGGATCGGATCGACGCGCCGCCGTTCAGGCGTGCCATCCGCGCCGGTGTCGACACGATCATGACCGCGCACATCGTGGTCCCGGCGCTCGACCCGTCCGGCGACCCCGCGACCTTGTCGCCGACGATCCTCACCGGCGTGCTGCGCGGTGAGCTCGGTTTCCGGGGCGTCATCGTCACCGACGCGCTGAACATGGCTGGCGTGCGGGCGAAGTACGGCGACGAGCGGGTGCCCGTACTGGCGCTCAAGGCCGGCGCCGACCAGCTCCTGATGCCGCCGAATCTCGCGCTGGCGCGGGACGCGGTGCTGCGGGCTGTCGCCACCGGCGAGCTCACCGAGCGTCGGATCGACGAATCGGTCCGGCGCATCCTCGGCGTGAAGTATCGCCAGGGACTCGCCCGCTCGCCGCTGGTCGACGTCGAGAAGGCCGTCCGGACCGTCGGCGCTCCGGAGCACCTCGCCGCCGTCACCCAGGTCACCGACCCGACGCTCACCGCCGTCCGCAACGATGCCGGAGTGCTGCCCCTGCCCCACGCCGACCGGTCGGTCCTGATCACCGGCTGGGACAGCGCCGCCTTCGCCCCGATCGCGACGGTCGCCGCCGGATTCACCACGCGTGGTGCCCGCGTCACCGCCCGACCGGCGACGCTGCCCTCGGACGCGACGATCACCGCCACGGCGAGCCAGGCCGCCGAGCACGACCTCACCGTCGTGCTCGTGAACAAGGCGTGGGACACCGCCGTCACCGACCCGCGAGCCACCCAGCAGCGCCTCGTCGCGGCGCTGCTCGGCGCCGGGAAACCCGTGGTCGTCGTGGCCGTCCGCGACCCGTACGACATCGCGTACCTGCCGGGTGTCACCACCTACCTCGCGACGTACTCGTACACCCGCGCGGCGATGGACGCCCTCGTCCGCGCGCTGCACGGCGAGTTGTCCCCGAGCGGACGGCTGCCCGTCACAATCCCCACGGCCGAGGGGGCGGGCTCCGTGCTCTACCCCTACGGCCACGGCCTGAGCTGGTAGGAGGCAAGCATGCAGCGGAGGAATTTCCTGGTCGGCGCGGTCGGTGCGGGCGCGCTGGGGGCGGGGACGCTCGGTGTCGGACCGGCGGCGGCCAACTCCCGTGACCGTCGAGTCCGCACTGGCCTCGACGAGTTGGTGTCGTCCGGGTTCGCCGAACTCGCCGGTCAGCGCGTGGGCGTCATCTCCAACCCGACCGGCGTCGATGCGTCCTACCGGCATCTCGTCGACCTGATGCACGGCTCCGGTCGGGTGCAACTGGTCGCGGCGTTCGGCCCCGAGCACGGCTTCCGCGGCTCCGCCCAGGCCGGTGGCAGCGAGGGAACCGGCGTCGACGCACGCACCGGCATCCCGGTGTACGACGCGTACGGCGCCTCGCAGGCCCGGTGGGAAGCGATGGTCACCGAGGCCGGGGCGGACACGGTGGTCTTCGACATCCAGGACGTCGGAGTTCGCTTCTATACCTACATCTGGACGATGTACACCTCGATGGTCGCCGCGGCCCGGGTCGGTAAACGCTACGTCGTGCTGGACCGGCCCAACCCGATCGGCGGGCGGGCCTACGGGCCGATGATGACCAGCCCGTACACCTCGGGCGTGGGTCTCAAGGAGATCATCCAGCAGCACGGGATGACCGTCGGAGAGCTGGCCCGGTTCTTCAACGACACGTTCCTGCCGGCCGAGGCGGGACGACCGGTCGACCTGCATGTGGTGCGGTGCCGGCACTGGAAGCGCGACGCTCTCGCCGCCGACACCGGCGTGCCCTGGGTGATGCCCAGCCCGAACATGCCCACCCCGGACACTGCTCTGGTCTACCCGGGCACCGGGCTGTTCGAGGGTGTCGCCTCGATCACCGAGGGGCGCGGCACGTGCCGCCCGTTCGAGCTGATCGGCGGGCTGGCGACGGACTTCGACCACCACTGGGGTGACCGGCTCAACGCCCGGAACCTGCCCGGGGTCGAGTTCCGCGAGGCGTACTTCTCGCCGACCGCGGTTGGGCAGAAGCCGGACCTGCTCAACAAGCTCTGCGCCGGCGTCGAGGTCAAGGTCGTCGACCCGGCGGTGTACGACCCGATCCGCACCGGAGTGGCCATGCTCGTGGAGGCGCACAGGTACCCGGCGTTCGCCTGGCGACGCGACTCGTGGGACACCGTGCGTCCGTACTGGATCGACAAGCTCACGGGGTCGCCGCGACTGCGGACCCAGATCGATGCCGGAGCTGACGTGGACGACGTCGTCGGCGCCTGGGCCGAGGAGTTGGCCACCTTCAACCGGCGTCGCCGGCCCTACCTGCTCTACTGAGGAGTGCGGTCATGACCAGGTCGACCCGTCGTCCGCTCCGCTCACTCGCGCTCGGCCTGGCTCTGGTGATCCTGGGCACGGTGCTGCCCACCAGCGGGGCGGTCGCCGCGACACCTACGTCCGGTCCGCCGAGCGTCACCCCCGCTGACATCCAGTTCCGTCACGACACGTTGCGGCGCGGTAGCGCCCGCCAGGTCGGACTGCTCCCCAACCAGGTGGATCGCCTGTCCGCCGACCTGGCGGCGTATCTCCAGCCGACCCCGGAGCACCCCGGCTACCCGGCGTACGCCGGCGCGGTGGTCCTGGCCGCCAAGGACGGTGTGATCGTTGAGCACGCCGCCGTGGGCAGCGCGGTGAAGTACTCGGCAGTTGGGCCACCGCCCGACCTGGTCGGTGTGGAACTCCCCGCCGACCAGCAGATCCCGACCCGGCGCGACACCATCTTCGACCTGGCGTCGGTGTCGAAACTGTTCACCACGATCGTCGCCATGCAGCAGGTGGAGCGGGGGCGGGTGGAGCTGGACACGCCGGTCATCCGGTACGTCCCGGAGTTCGCTGCCGGCGGCAAGGCGGCGGTCACCGTGCGGATGCTGCTCACCCACACATCGGGTCTGCCCGCGTTCACACCACTCTGGAGCAGGTACCCGACACCGGCCGAGCGATTCGCCGCCGCGCTCGCCACGCCGCTCACCACCGGGGCAACGCCCGGTAGCCAGTACGTCTACTCCGACCTGGGACTGATCGCGCTGGGCGTCCTGCTGGAGCGGGTAACCGGTCGGCCGTTGGCCGACCTGGTCCGCGACGGCGTGACCGGGCCGCTGGGCATGACCGACACGGGCTACAACCCGGGCCCGGAGCGGCGGTCGCGGATCGCCGCGACCGAATACCAGCCGTACGCCGGACGCGGCATGGTGTGGGGTGAGGTGCACGACGAGAACGCGTGGTCGCTCGGCGGGGTGGCCGGGCACGCCGGGGTCTTCTCCACGGCCGCGGACCTGGCCGTGCTCTGCCAGTCACTGCTCAATGGCGGCGAATACCGCGGCCGGCGGATCCTGCGCTCGGAAACGGTGCGCGCGATGCTGGTCAATCACAACGCGCCGCTCGAGTCGGCCTACCCGGAGAGCGACCGCGGGCTCGGCTTCGAGCTGAACAAGCACTGGTACATGATGGGGCTCTCCTCTCCGGTGGCCTTCGGGCACACCGGCTTCACCGGAACGTCGATCGTCATCGACCCGCTCTCCCACTCGTTCGTCGTCATGCTCAGCAACCGGGTGCACCCGGACCGGGGCTGGGGCAGCAACAACGTCGCCCGACGGGCCGTCGCGCGTGACCTCGCAGAGGCGATGCCGGTACGGCCGCGCTCGGCCAGCGCCTGGCGGGCCGACCCACGCGACTCCGCGACGAGCACGCTCACGGCGCCGCTGCGTCGGACCGGCCGTGGCGGGGCGGCGAGCTTCCTGCTCTGGTACGACACCGAGCCCCGCTTCGACAGCGCGCGATTCGAGGTTTCCACCGACGGTGGTCAGACCTGGGCGCCGGCGACGATGCAGCTCCGCGACGCCGCCCGGCGGTGGAGCGCCGACGGCACGGTCACCGGCTACGGAGGTCGGGTGTGGTGGCAGGTCACGGTGGCACTGCCCGATCAGGCCACCCACCTGCGGTTTAGCAGCAGCACCGACGGCTCCGGCCAGGGGCGTGGCGTCTACGTCGACCGGGTCGAAGCGGCGGACCGGCACGGCATGCTCTTCTCCGGCGAGGGTGCCGACGCCTCCCGGTTCGTCGCCGACGGGTGGTCATCGGCGCGGAGCTGAGTCGGAGGTGTGGTTTTCTGAATGCGGGTTGCTGTACGGGCCCGAGAGCAGTTTGACCCTCGACCGGGTTGAGGCCCGACCATCGGCGACATGACCCACCAGGCGACCGCCGACCCGACCATGACCCGCATCATCGAAGCAGTACAACTCGGCCAGAGTGGCGCACCTGCCCAGGCCCGTGAACTGCTCACCGCCTTGTGGGACGAACTCGGCCCCACCGGTGACGCCCTGCACCGCTGCACCCTGGCGCACTACCTCGCCGATCTTCAGGACTCCACTGAGGCGGAGTTGGCTTGGGACGAGCGTGCCCTGGCCGCCGTGTCCGACCTGACCGATGAACGCGCCCAGCGGTATCTGTCCGCACTCCAGGTTGAGGCGTTCCTGCCGTCGCTGTACCTCAACCTGGCCGACTGCCACCGACGCCTGGGCAACGTCGGCCCGGCCCGGGAGCACCTCGCGCGAGCCCGCGAACACCTGGTGCGGCTACCGGACGACCCGTACGGCGAGAGCATCCGCGCCGCGATCCGTGACTTCGTCGACGACGATCCGACCGACCGCCGGCGGTAACGGTCGGTCGCGCGGGTCACCGGTCCTGGCGAGCGACGCCCGTGCGGTATTCCTGCGGCGAACGTCCGTAGTGGGCACGGAAGAGGCGGCTGAAGTGGGCCTTGTCCGGGAAACCCCAACGGGCGGCTATGACCTGGATCGGCTGCCGCAGCAGCGGGTTGCCGAGATCACGCCGGCACTGCTCCAGACGCTTGGCGCGGATGAGTTCGGCAACCGTCGTCGCCTCCGCCTCGAACAGGCGGTGCAGCGAGCGCAGCGAGATGTGGTGGGCGGCGGCGACGCTGCGAGGGCTGAGCTCGTCACTGTCGAGGTGGCGGTCGATGAAATCGACGACCCGGGCCCGCAGCGCGGTGTGCCGCGCCTCCGGTGACAGGGTGTCCTCGATGTCGAGGTACTGAGCGAGCGCGGCAGCGAGCAGGTCCACCGCCACCCCGCCCAGGATCTCGGCCTGGGCCGGCTCGAACTGCTCCGGGTGCGCCGCGATGCTTCGCAGGTGGTGGGCCAACAGCCCGCCGACGCCGAGGTGCGACGGCATCGGCGTGGCCAGCAAGCGGCGGAGCCGGTCCGGCGCCAGGGGCAGCGCCGCGTGCGGTATCTGCACGGTGATCGTGGTGGCGGGACCGGGGCCGTCCGCGCGGTGCCGGGCAACGTGCGGCCGCGCGGTGTCCAGGAGCGTGAAATGGTTCGCGGCCTCCAGCGTGGACTCGGTGCGGTCCTGGATCAGGGTGCTGCGACCCGTCAGTGGTAGCGCGAGTTGATACACGTCCCCCTCGGCTCGGCGGACCAGTGTGGTGGGCCGGATCGAGTCCAGCGACGGGTAGCGCAACGAGGTCATCCGAATGCGGCCGAGATCGATGGCCTGCGCGTAGGCCACGAAGTTGTCCAGGTGGCCGCTGCTGATGTGCGCGGGCGCGGTCTCCTGAGCGACCAGGGCATACCAGAACGCGAACCGGTCCGCCGGGGGCAGCACCGTCGTGTCCACCACCAGGTTGGGCAACACTCCGCTCGCCTCCCCGCATGTGCGAGGATGGATTCTTGCACGCCTCGACTGTCTTTACCCACGACGCGAATCCCACGCCCGGCGCTGTCCGGCGGGTTGGCGTATGTCCGCGGTGACCGGCGCCGACCTGCGGGAGGCAGCCGACGAGACGACCCGGGTGCTGCTGCCACACCGGGATCGCGACTGGTCGGTGCCGGCCGGCTCGCTGACCTGGAGCTGCTGGACCACCGCGGCGCACATCGCGCACGACCTCCTCGCGTACGCGGGCCAGGTCACCGGCCGCCCGGATGACGGCTATCTGCCGTACGACCTGCGGGTCTCCCCCGACGCGAGCCCGGCGCAGGTGCTCACAGTGGTGCGGGCCTGCGGCGGTCTGCTCGCCGCCGCCGTCGACGCCACCCCACCGGCCGCGCGGGCCTGGCACTTCGGTGCGTGCGATCCGGCCGGCTTCGCCGCCATGGGCGTGGCCGAGACACTGCTGCACACCCACGACATCACCCTCGGTCTCGGCGTGCCGTGGCAGCCGCCGCAGCGCCTGAGCGCGCTGGTGCTGCGGCGACTCTTCCCGGACGCCCCGCCCGGCGCGGCGCCCGAGGTGCTGCTCTGGATGACCGGCCGCGGCGAGCTGCCCGGCCGGGCGAAGCGCACCTCCTGGAGCTGGCAGGCCGCAGTCGACTGACTCGCACCAGCGTCGAGGGGGCGGGTGGTCGCCTGCCCCCGGGCGACCACCCGGTTGGAGCGTCAGGGTCAGGTCCAGCTGATGCCGCGGTTGCGAACGCTGCGCATGCCCTTCTCCTCTCCCCTCGGTGACGGCCCCCGTGCCCGCCAGCTGACCTCAGCGTCGGCCACGGCCTGCTTCGGCGGTAGGGATGTCGGCGTTCGGAGTCGTTCGGGCTTGTTCGACGGCGGACTCGAACATCGCAGGTGCGGAGTCGGGCCGCCGTGGCCACAGCGGCACGACGGCGAGAACCGCCACCGCGCCCGACAAACCGCTGAACCCGATCACCGTGGTGGCCGGCCACCGGTCGGCGGCCAGACCTGCGAGGACCATCGCCGTCCCCTGTAGCCCACTGAGACCGGTGATGGCCACCCCGAACGCGCGCCCCCGGTACCGCGTCGGCACCGCCCGGCCGAACAACGCGTTCAGCGGGATGGCGAAAGCGCTCGCCGCGCCGGCCAGCACCAACAGCAGGAGCATCAACCACAACGGAGGGACGAGCCACGCCACCGTCAGCACCCCGGCCGACATCGCGGCCAGCGGCAGGATGAGCCGTGGCCGGGCCGCCGGTGGACAGAAGCGGGTGAGCGCGACCCCGCCGATGGACATCCCCAACGGTGCCGCCGCCAGCAACAGGCCGACGGTGCCGGCGCCGCCGCCGTACTGGCGGGCCAGTGGTGCCATCAGCCCTTCGGCTGCATAGGTGAAGGCGCTGGCCATCCACAGGACGAGGACGTAGGACCGCAGCCGGGCATCTGCGAAGATCACCCGCAGACCGACAGCCCGGCCCTGGCCGGTCGGGCTCGACTGTGGTCGAGGCGCGGGGCGGGAACGCACGCCGATTCCGATCAGGAGAGCCGACACCAGAAACGTGCCGGCATCCACCAGCAGGGCACCGCGCAGTGACAGCAGCGCCACCAGACTCCCCCCGACGGCGAAGCCGACCACCTGCACGACCTGGGCACAGATGTTGTCCACGCCGTTGGCCACGGCGTAGCGGTCGCCGTCGAGCACTTCCGGCATCAACGCCGCCCGCGCCGCCACGAACGGTGGTCGCATCAAATTGACCACGAAGAGGAGCACCACCAGGGCTGGCGCGGGAAGGTCCGGCAGCGCCGCCAGCGGGATGAGCGCCGCGCGGCCAAGGTCGCAGGCGATCATCACGCTTCGCCGGGGGAACCGGTCGGCCAGACCGGACAGCAGCGGTCCGCCGGTGAGCCAGGCCAGGTAGGAACTGGCGTAGGCGGCCGCCGCCAGCGCGGCCGAGCCGGTTTCGCTGAAGACGAGGTACGCCACGGTCACGGCCGTGAGCTGGTCACCGGCCAGGGACAGCAGGTACGCCCCGAACAGGTGGCGGTACTCGCGCACCGCGAACACCTCGGCGTACGTCGCGGCGCGCTCGGTCACCTCGCCCGTCCCTCCCGCGCCGGCGGTCGTCTGGGCGCTCGGCCCAGACCGTATCCGCGTTCGCGGCGTCGGGGCCGGGAGCAGGCGTTCGGACCTGTTCGGATCCGTTCGCACCAGCTTCGGACAGCCGGCGGGAGGTGTCGAGCGTGCTGCCCGGCTAGCCGGCGTCGAGCGTGTGGCGGTGACCGTCGAGCGGGAAGGGCGGCCGGGCCGGCAGGGTCTCCTGGAACACGAAGCCGCACTTCTGCGCCACCCGACAGGACGCCACGTTGTCCACCTGGTGCAGCAGGTCGAGACGCGCCACCTCGGGGAACCTGTCGAACGCCCAGCGGCTCAGCGTGGTGACCGCGCGAGGGGCGACGCTGCGGCCGCGTGCCCACGACGCCGTCCAGTAGCCCACCTCCGGGGCCGGGCGCTCCGGCGTGACCCCCTTGAGCACCACGTTGCCCACCAGCCGAGCGCCGTCGGCCTGCTCCTCGACGACGGCGAAGGTGTACCGCCGGCCGTCGGCCCAGTCGCGCAGTGTGCCTTCCAGCCACCGTCGGGCCTCGGCGGCGGTGGTCACCGGGGCTCTGGTCCAGCGGCGCAGGACCGGATCCCGGTACGCCCGCACCAGCTCATTCAGGTCGTCGGCGCACCACTGACGCAGGGCGACACCCGGCGTCGAGGGCGTACCGGGCGTCCGCGATTCGATCAGCATCGGCACAGTCTGCCGTGGCAGTACCCCGGGGGTCAGCCCCGACGGCGGCGCCACAGCGGCCACCAGCTGCGGCGGCGACGGCGCGACGGCGTCACGACGGTCGCCGGTTCAGTGACGGTCGAGGTGATCTTGCGGCGGGCACGTTCGGCGCGCCAGCGGCGGAGGACGTCCTCGGTGTTCACGGGGCGCACCGCGACCCGGGGGCCGTCGTCGGGGGAGCGCAGCCACGCCACGATCTGCGCGTTCAACTGCCCGACGAAGTCGCGGACGGACTGTTCGGTGGGCAGGTCGCGGACCTCGTCGGGGACCTGATCGATGCGTCGGCGCAGCTGCAGCGACGTGGGCAGGAGCAGATCACTGGGGAGCGCCTCGCGCTCCAGGAAACTCTTGATCCACCACGCCTCGTCATACGGCGCCCCCCGACCGGGGATCGGCTTGCCCATGCCGGGCAGGTCGTCGAACTCGCCGCGCTGAACGGCATCCTGGATCTTCGCCTCCACTGACGCTTGCCACGCCTCGGTCACCGTGCGGCACCTCCCTGGCCACCGTAACGCGCCGCCTCCGGCCGGCGACACGCACTTGCCAGGGGTCAGCACGCCCGCGACGGTGAGCATTCCCGCCGACGGTGCTGCAGTTGCGCCGAACGCGAGTGGATCACCTCGGATCGCAGGCCACGGCCTGCCAGGTGGCCCTGGGTCGGGATGTTCATCCCGATTACGGTCGGTGTGGGGACTACCGAACGGGGGAAGCGTCGTGGTGAGTACTGGCGCACTGCTGGGCATCACGTTGGTGGCGTTGGGGCTGGTGCTCACGCCCGGCCCGAACATGGTCTACCTGGTGTCGCGCTCGGTGGCGCAGGGCCGCCGGGCCGGGCTGGTCTCACTGCTCGGGGTGGCCGCGGGCTTCGGCGTCTACCTGGCGGCGGCGGTCGCCGGCCTGGCCACCGTCTTCGTCCTGGTGCGACGCTGTACGCGGTGGTGAAGCTGGCCGGCGCCGGCTACCTGCTCTGGCTGGCCTGGCGGACGCTGCGTCCGGGTGGGCACTCGCCGTTCCGGCCCGCGCCGCTGCCGCCGGACCCGCCCCGACGGCTGTTCACCATGGGCATGGTCACCAACCTGCTGAACCCGAAGATCGCGATCCTGTACGTGTCGCTGCTACCGCAGTTCATCGATCCGACGCGGGGGCACCTGGCCACGCAGAGCCTGCTGCTCGGTCTGACCCAGATCGCCGTGGCCCTGAGCGTGAACGCGCTGATCGTGCTCAGCGCCGGCGCGCTGGCGGGGTTCTTCGCCCGCCGGCCGGTGTGGCTGCGGGTGCAGCGGTGGGTGACCGGTACCGCGCTCGCGGCGCTGGCCGTGCGCATCGCCGCCGACCGCTCGCGCGCGGCCGTCGCCACGCCCTGACCCGGGCGGTCAGCGTCCGCGGTGGCGGTCGAGCATCCCGGCGGCCAGCGGCGCGGCGTCCAGGTCACCGGCGGCGAGCCGGGCGGCGAGGGTACGGCGTACCAGCCGGTCGGCCAGCGCGGGCGCGTGCCGGCCGACGGCCATCTCCCACCGGCCGCGTGCCGTGGTGGCCACATCGCGGGGCGCCCGCCGGGCGGTGGCGGTCCGCAGGATCGCCGCGACCACCCCTTCGACGGGCTCGGGGCGGGACACCCCCCGCAGGGACAGCCCGGCCTCGGCGGTGCTGTCGTGGATCGGTGAGGCGACCATGCTGGGGTAGACGACGCTCACCCCGACGTGCGTGCCCACCTCGTGGCGCAGCGCGTCGGCGTAGGCGACCAGGGCCCGCTTGCTCACCCCGTACGCGGCGGCGAGCGGGAGGGGCAGGACCGCCATCCGGCTGGCCACGAAGATCACCCGTCCGCGTGCGCTGAGCAGCGAGGGCAGCGCGGCGGCGGTGGTACGCCAGGCCGCGAGCAGGTTGACCTCCAGTTGCCGGCGGACCACCTCGTCGGGCGGCAACTCGGCCGGCGCGGGACCACCGACCCCGGCGTTGTTGATCAGCAGGTCGAGCCCGCCGAGCCGGTCGACGGCGGCCCGCACCGCCGCCGGCACGGCGTCCGGGTCGGTCAGGTCGCAGCCCAGCACCGGCACGTCGTCGTCAGGACGGGCGTGCAGGTCGAGCCCTACCACCCGGGCGCCGGCCGCACCCAGCGCGGCCCCGAGGTGCCGGCCGAAGGTGCCGCTCGCCCCGGTGACCAGCACCCGCCGACCGGCCAGGGACCGACCGCTCACCGGGGTGCCCCCACCGAGGACCCCGTGCCGGAGCCGGCGCGGCGCATCCCGGCGGTCAACTCCCGGGCCAGCTCGGCCAGGTAGACGTCGAAGTCCACCCGCATCGCCGGCCGGCGCTGACCCCAGCGGGCGGTCGCAGCCCGCAGTTCGGCCCGGCAGACGGCGCGCTGCCGGTCCGGGTCCGGCAGCGCGTACCGGCCGGCGAGGTGCGCCGCGATCAGCTTGGCCTGCGCCTCGACGAGGGGAAACGCGGAACCGGTGGACTGCATCAACCCGACGAAGCTCAGCCCGGGGGCGTCGGGATGGAACACGTGCCGGTACAACGGCAGGGTGTCGGCGCCTCCGGCGAGCAGCGCCGGGTCGAGGAACGGGACGTCCACCCGGTAGCCGGTGCACCAGATGATCAGATCGACGCTGTCGCTGCGGCCGTCGGTGAACTCCACCCGGTCACCGTCGAGGGCGGCGACGCCGGGTCGGGCCTCGACGTCACCGTGGGTCAGCCGCGACAGCAACCCGTCGGAGAGCGTCGGATGGTCCTGGAGGAAGCCGTGCGTCGGTGCGGGCAGCCCATAGCGGTCGGGGTTGCCGACGGTGGCGCTGAGCATCGTCTGGCTGATGCGTTGGCGCAGACGCCACGGCAGCCGGCGGGCCAACGCCCCGTTGAGGGTGTCCGAGGGGCGTCCCAGCAGGTACTTCGGCACCACCCAGACGCCCCGGCGCAGCGACAGCAGGGTGCGGGTGGCGGCGTACGACGCGTCGACGGCGATGTCCATCGCGGAGTTGCCGCCGCCGACGACCAGGACGCGCCTGCCGGCCAACTGCTCCGGGCCCCGGTAGTCGTGGCTGTGGATCTGCTCGGCGGTGCAGGCGCCGGGGTAGCCGGGATCGGGCAGCCGGGGCACCCGGTTGTGCCCGTTGGCGACGACCACGGCGTCGACGGTGACCTCGACCGGGCCGCTCGGGCCGCTGGCGGCCACCGTCCAGGTGCCGCCCGGATGCTGGGTGACCCGCTCGACGGTGTGGCCCAGCCGGATGGTGTCGGCCAGCCCGAAGCGCTCGGCGTAGTCGGCGAGGTAACCGGCGACACGACGGTGGTCGGGGTAGTCGGGCCAGTCGCTCGGCATCGGGTGGTCGGCGAACTGGGTGCGACCACGGCTGGTGTTGAGGTGCAGCGTGCGGTACGCGGGCGAGTCGGGTGCCCCGTACACCCAGAGGCCACCGACCTGCTCGGCGGCCTCGAAGCCCACAGTGGGCACGTCGGCGTCGCGTAGTGCCTTGACCGCGGCGAGCCCGGCGGCGCCGGCCCCGATCACCGCCACCCGCTGTGGTACGCCCATTGCCGCCCCCATTAATCCAACGTCCGATGGATAATCGTCGCGCGGCGGCGGCCCGTCAAGTGCTCGGTGATCCGTACAGCCCGTCGAGCAGGCGATGCACGAACGCCCGGAACTCGCGCCGCTCCCGAGCGCCGGGCGCGCCCGCGGCCAGCGCCACCACGTGCCCGTGCGTCGCCCACACCAGACTCCGCACCGTGATGTGCGGGGTCGGCTCGGCGAGGACGCCGGTCGCCGCGGCGGCGGTGAGCAACTCCGCGACCAGCCGGTACAACGGGTCGGCGTAGCGCTGGTCCAGCTCGGCGTGCCGCTGTGGCTCCAACCAGCGGCGAAGCCACAGGGAGGTGGTCTCGGGGCGGTCCTCCAGGAAGTCGACGAAGACGTCGACCAGCTCGTGCAGGGCCCGTCGTGCCGCGTCCGGACCGTCGTCGAGAGCGGCGCGGGCCTGCTCGGCGGCCTCGGTCAGCACGTCCCGTTCGGCGGCGAACACCCGGGCGAAGCACGCGTCGTAGAGCGCTGCCTTCGTACCCGTGTGGTGCGCGACAGTGGCGACGTCGACCCCGGCGGCGGCGGCGACCTCCCGCAGCCCGACGGCGTCGAAGCCCCGCTCGGCGAAGAGCGCGGTCGCCGCGGTGAGCACCACCTCGCGGGTCGGCCGGGTCTCGTCGCGGCGGGGCCGACCCGGGCGGCGGCGGGGCATGGTCATGGCCGCCATTCTGCCCCTAGAATCCAGCAACCGTTGGATTGCGGAGAGGATGCGGCGATGACCGGGCTGGACCGGCGGCCCGCGGCCGCCACCGACGCGACGCTGCCGCGCGGCCCCCTGGCGGGCTTCGCTGCCGGCTCGCTCGGCATGGGTGTCTGGGTGACAGTGCCCGGCCTGCTGCTGCTCTACTTCCTCACCGACGTGCTGGCCGTCGGGCCGTGGCTGGCCGGCCTGGCGCTGCTGCTGCCGAAGATCGCCGACGTGCTGCTGCACCCGTGGGTGGGGCACCGCGCCGACGTCGAGCAGACCCGACGCGGCGACCGTCGTCGCCTGCTGCTGCTCGGCTGCGCCCTGCCTGTCGCGTTCGCCGCGCTCTTCGCGGTGCCCGGCGGCCTGACCGGCGCGGCGGCCGCGGCGTGGGTGGCGGTGTTCTTCATCGCCGGCAACCTGCTCTTCGCCGCCTACCAGGTCCCCTACCTGTCCACCCCGGCCGACCTGCGCATCGGCTACCACGAACGCACCCGGCTGATGGCGTTCCGGATGGTGGTGCTGACCCTCGGCATCCTGGTCTCCGGGCTGCTGGCCCCGCTGCTCACCGGCGGCGACGCCGCGACGCGGGGCGGCTACCAGCGGATGGGCGTGGTCCTGGCCGTGGGGATGCTGGTGGCCATGCTGGTCGGTGTCGCCGGCATCGCCCGGCTGCGCGGGTCCGCGCCGGCCAGTACCACGTCCGGGCACGGCGGGTGGCGGGCGTTGCGCACGGCGCTGCGCGACAGGCAGTTCCGGTGGCTGGTCGCCGCGTACCTGGCGATGTCCACCACCACCCACCTGGTGCTCGCCGGGGTGCCCTACTACGCCGAGTACGAGCTGCGCGCCCCCGGCCTGACCACGGTGCTGGTGGCCGCGTTCGTGGCGCCGGCGCTGCTGGTCACCCCGGCCTGGCTGGTGGTGGCCCGACGCGTCGGCAAGCAACGGGCGCTGCTCGGCGCGCAGGGCGCGTTCGCGATCGGCTCCCTGGTGCTGGCGGTGGGCCGACCGGCCGGCCTGCCGGTGCTGGTCGCCGCGGTGGCGGTGCTCGGGGTGGCGTTCGCCGGCATGCAACTGTTGCCGTTCTCGATGCTGCCCGACGTGATCCGCGCCGCCAGCAACGCCAGCGCCACCGGGGCCGGCACCTACACCGGGGTGTGGACGGCCACCGAGGCCACCGGCGCGGCCCTGGGCCCGTACGCGTACGCGCTGTGCCTGACCGTGGGTGGTTTCGTGGCCTCGACGGCCGGTGAGTCGCCGGTGCAGCCGGACGCCGCGCTCGCGGCGGTCCGCTACGGCTTCGGGTTGCTGCCGGCGGTGGCGATGCTCGCGGCGCTGCTGCTGCAACGCCGCTACACCCTCGACGCGACGGCCCGGGCGACGAGCTGACCGGCCGGCACTAGACTTCGCCCTCGATGGACGCCCAGCCCGACACCACCGAGACCCGCCCCTGTGCCCACTGTGGAGCGCCGGTGCCGCAACGGGTCGGCGCCGGCCGACCGTTTCGCTACTGCCGCGACAACGACGGCGCCTGCCAGCGCGCCTCCCGCAACAGCCGGATGCGGCACCGCAACGCCCCCGGTCTGCCCGGGCAGGTGGCCCGCACCTGGGAGGCGGTGGACCGTCTCGACCAGATCGTCGAGACGTTGACCGAGTCGCTGCACGCCGAGTTGTCCCCGGTGGGTGTGCAGCGGCAGGTCGCGCAGGTCCGCGCGGAGGCCGCCACCGAGGTCGCGGCGGCGCAGACCGAACGCGACGAGGCCCGCGACGACGCCGAGACCGCGGCGGCCGACGCGGCGCGCGCCCGCGAGCAGGCCCGCGACGCCCGGGCCGAAGCCGACGACGCCCGCCAGCGCGCCGAGCTGGCGCAGCGGCAGGCCACCGCCGCCGACGAACGGGCCCAGCACGCCGAGGCCGCCCGCGACAAGGCGCGCCACGACGCCAGCGCCGCCGAGGCGCTGCGCGCCCAGGCCGAGCGCGACCGCGACCAGGCCCGCACCGAGGCGCGGGACCTGCGCACCGAGCGCGACGCCGAACGGCAGCGGGTGGCCGACCTGAGCGTGGAACGTGACGCGCTGCGCGCCGAGTCCGAACGGGCCAGCCGGGCCGCCGCCGAGGCGACCGAACGGGCCGGGCGGTGGCAGGCCGAGGTGCAGGACGTCCGGCGTCAGATTGAGCAGTCCCGCGCCGACGCGGCGCGGACCCGCGCCGAGGCCGCCGACGCCGCCCGGGCGCGCGAGCAGGCCGACCGGGCCCGCGACCGCGCCGAGGTCGCCGCCCGGCAGGCCGACGACGCCCGGCAGGAAGCCGCGGAGCTGGCCGCGCGGCTGCGCGCGGAGGTGGCGGCCCTGGCCGCCCAGCGCGACACGCTCACCGCCGACCTGACCGTGGCCCGGCAGGCCGCGGCGACCGCCGAGGGTCACCGCAGCACCCTGACGGTACGACTCGACGCCGCCGAGACCGACCGGGACCTGGCTCAGCGGCGGGTGGCGCAGCTCGGCGACCAGGTCAGTGACCTGGCGTTGGCGCTGGCCCGCCTCGGCGCCGCCACTCCCGGCGACGCCACCTGATGATCGCGGCGCAACCTTCGGTAGGCTCGGGCGGTTAACCACCCCGGTGGCGGCGGACACACACCGTTGTCCCGACCCGCCTGGGGATCACCTCACCGGGTGACCGTCCCGGCCGGTTACCCTTGGTCCCGGCCCACCCGTGGACGCCTCACGCCCTCGGGCGGGAATGGCTCGACGGGGACGCACCGTTACACCCAGAAGACCAGCACCACGAACGAGGGGAAGTCGATCATGGGCGAGCGTATGCTGCGCGGAAGCCGCCTTGGCGCGGTGAGCTATGAATCCGACCGCAACACGGAGCTCGCGCCGCGTCAGACCCGCGAGTACCTCTGCGCCAAGGGCCACCAGTTCGAGGTGCCGTTCGCCGTCGACGCCGAGGTCCCGATGACCTGGGAATGCAAGTTCGACGGCAGCGTCGCCCGACTCGTCGACGGCAACGAGCCGGAGCAGAAGAAGGCCAAGCCGCCGCGTACTCACTGGGACATGCTTCTGGAGCGGCGTTCCATCGCCGAGCTGGAGGACATCCTGGAGGAGCGCCTGCAGGAGGTTCGGACCCGCCGCGGCCGCGCCTGAGCCGCACGACGCGCACGACGACGGCGCCCCCGGGGTTTTTCCCGGGGGCGCCGTCGTGTCTGTCTGTGCCCGGTGGTGGCCCGGTCTCAGTGCCGGCCGGGTTCGACGATTTCGCCCTCGATGGCGCGACCGCCGTCGACCACCACCGGCTGTTGCGGCTGTGGAGTCGGTTGCGGGGTCGGTTGCGGCGCACCTTGGCGCACCCGCACCGTGCGGGGCCCGAACAGGTCACCGGCGACCATCGACGACACCCGCCTCTCGGTGGCGCGGCGCACCCCGGCGCGGGCCAGTCGACGCGCCGGCGGCACCAGCAGCAGCAACCCGACCAGCCCGCTGACCAGGCCGGGCACCGCCAGCAACAGCGCGCCGGCCAACCCGACGAGCCCGTCGGTCACCTGCCCACCCGGGGGCTGCCCGGCAGCCGCGGCGGCGCGGAAACCACGCCAGGCGCGCATCCCCTCGCGGCGCAGCAGCACCAACCCCAGCAGGGACGCGGCGAACACCAGCAACACCGCCGCGCCGAACCCCAGCGCCCGTCCCACGCCGACGAACACCGCCAGCTCCAGCACCACCGCCAGCAACAGGGCCAACGGTACGAACCTCAGTCCTCGGCGCATCTCACCTCATCGCCATTCCTGCGGACACCACGGACGTGTTCCGCTCATCCAGCATGACACGGCCGCGCTCACGGCCACCGTGCCTGACCGGTGGCGGTGCCGTGCAGTCCCCGGCGTACCGCCTGGCGCCGGTCACGCACCCCCCAGGCGGTGATCCGCCACAGCGCCTCGGCCACGATCTTCGGGCTCATCTTGCTGTCGCCGCGCTCCCGCTCGGCGAAGGTGATCGGCACCTCCACGATCCGCACACCCGCCCGGTGCGCCAGCCGCGACAGCTCCACCTGGAACGAGTAGCCCTGCGAGGTCACCGAATCCAGGTCGATGGCGTCCAACGCGCTGATCCGGTACACCCGGTACCCGCCGGTGGCGTCCGAGACGGGCATGCCCAGCGCCAGGCGCGCGTACAGGTTGCCGCCCCGCGACAGCAACAGCCGCCGCAGCGGCCAGTTGAGCACCCGCGCGCCGCTGGTCCACCGCGACCCGATCACCACGTCGGCGTCACGGGCGGCGTCCAGCAGCGCCGGCAGGTCCTCCGGGGCGTGCGAGCCGTCCGCGTCCATCTCCACGACCGCCTGGTAGCCCCGCTCGCGTGCCCACCCGAAACCGGCCAGGTACGCCGCACCGAGGCCCTGCTTGCCCTGGCGGTGCAGCACCTGCACGTGCGCGTCACCGTCGGCGAGGGCGTCGGCGATCGCGCCGGTGCCGTCGGGGCTGTTGTCGTCGGCGATGAGGATCTGCACCGCCGGGGCGGCGCGCCGAACCCGGCCCACGATCACGGCGATGTTGTCGGCCTCGTTGTAGGTGGGGATCACCACCAGCACCCGGCCCACCCCGGGCACCTCGTCCGCGCGTCGGATCGTATCGGTCGCCTGGATCACGGTTCCTCCGCTCCCGCCGGCGTACCGGCTGTTGCTATCCGGGCCTGACCCGCTGCCGCCGGCGCAGCACCGCCGCGCCGACCAGGGCCGCCACGGCCAGCGCGGCGAGCGCCACCTCGGGCCACCAGCCGAGGCGGGTGGCGAGGGTGCGTCCGTCGTCGAGCCGCAACTGCCGCACCACGACCTCCCGGGTGTTGAACCCGGTGGCATCGCTTACCCGCCCGTCGGGTGCGACGAACCCGGACACCCCGACCGTGGAGGCCATCAACGCCGGTCGCCCGTGCTCCACCGCCCGCAGCCGCACCATGGCCATCTGCTGGCGGGCCTCCGCCACGTTGAAGGTGGCGTTGTTGGTCTGCACCACCAGCAGTTGCGCGCCGCCGGTGACGGTGTCGCGGACCACCTCGTCGTAGGCGACCTCGAAGCAGATCACGTCACCGAGCACGGCGGGGCCGGCGCGTACCACGCCCGGGGTGCTTCCGGGCACGAAGTCGTTGCGGATCAGGTCGACCTGCTTGCTGACCATCCGGGCCACGTCGCGCAGCGGCACGTACTCGGCGAACGGCACCGGATGGCGTTTCGTGTACAGCTGGTCGAGGTCCGCGCCGGTGCCGGGGCGCCACAGGATGCCCGCGTTGCGGACCTGCCCGGCGCCGGGGCCCAGCAGCACCGCGCCGACCAGGATCGGCGCGCCGATGGTGTCGGCGGCCTGGGAGATCCGCGCACCGGCGGTGGGGTTGCGCAAGGGGTCGATGTCGCTGGAGTTCTCCGGCCACACCACCAGGTCGGGTCGCCGCTGCTGCCCGGCGGCGACCCGCCCGGCCAGCTCGAGGGTGGCGTCGACGTGGTTGTTGAGCACCGCCTGCCGTTGGGCGTTGAAGTCCAGGCCCAGCCGCGGCACGTTGCCCTGCACGATCGCCACGGTGACGCCTGCGCCGGACCCTGCGGCGGCGACCGGCACCAGCAGACCCCCGGCGGTCAGCGCGACGGCCACGACGGCCGGTACGAGCACCGGCGTCCACCGTCGTGCCCCGGTCGCCCCGGCGTGTGACGGGCCGTCCAGAGGGCCGTCAGCGCCCGGCACGGCGCCACTGGGCGCCGTGGTGGTGGGCGGGGGTGCGTGGCGCTGGGCGGTGACCCAGCCCCGCCAGACGGCGGTGACCAGCAACCCGCCGATGAGGGCCACGGCGAAGGTGACCAGCGGGGCGCCGCCCAGCACGGCCAGGCGCAGCAGCGGCGAGGTGTCCTGGCTGAACGCCAGCCGCCCCCACGGGAACCCGCCGAACGGGGTGCGGTCGCGCAGCGCTTCCTGCCCGACCCAGAGCAGCCCGGTCAGCGCCGGCCACGTCCAGCGGGCGCGGTCGACCAGCGGTGACACCCAGGCGGTGGCCGCGCCCAGCAGCGCCAGGTAGCCGGCCTGCAGCAGCGACAGCAGCACCCACGGCAGGTAGCCGGTATGCAGGTTCGTCCAGGCCAGCAGCGGGGCGAAGAACGCCACCCCGGTCAGGAAGCCCAGGCCGGCGCCGGCGCGCAACCGCCGCCGGTGCGCGGCGGCGGCCAACAACGCCACCCCGACCGGTGCGAGCGGCCACACCCCGTACGGGGGGAACGCCACCAGCAGGGCCAACCCGGCGGCCACGGCCAGGGGTACGGCGACCCGCAGCGGCAGCGGCCGACCGGGAACGACCGGCCGGGGCAGCGCCGCCGGGGTCTGCGTCTCATCCCGGTCCAGGGTCGTCACCGCTTCACCTCGATCACGGGGCGAAGGTTACCTGGCTGGCGTGTGTACCGGCCGCGTCGGGCCGTCGGGGCAGGAACCACCCGGTGGACATGAAATCGGGGCGCGGCTCGCGCCGCGCCCCGATGCTCCCAGGCCCTTCCCGGCCGGTGTGGCGAGGATGGGGCACGACGACCTTCGGACCGACCGGACGTGGACTGGCTGCCCCCGCCGGGCCGTTGTCTACTGGCCGTGCACCTCACCCTGCCCGTACACCGGTAACCGCGGCCGGTTCGCGCCGCCCCGCCGACCCCCGCCCGCTGGACCTGGCCGCCGCGACGATGACGCTCAAACATGTCGCTCGGCCAGCGGACGAAGGGACGAAGCGAACAACAGCCGCTTCCCGTGGTAGGACTCAAAGACGGTACGTGCCGACCCCCGTCGGTTGTCAACCCACGGCCGGCCTGTCGTGTGTTGCGACACGGCGTGTCGGGTCGGCGAGTCTCAATGCGTACGCAAATGGTGACGCAGCAGCGCCTGCGCGGTGCCTCGGTGCTCCTCGGCGAGCAGCCCTCCGGCGGCCAACACGTAGTCGACGTCGACCACCGCGGCGGCGGCACGCGGCAGCGCCCACCCGCCGGCGTGGTCGGCCAGGACCGCCGTCAGCACCTGCCCGGCCGTGCCGGTCGGCGCGTGCCGCAGCACCCCACCGGAGCCCACCAGCAGCCGCACGTCGCGCAGGTCCCGCCCGGAGCGCTCACCGGTGGCGGATCCCCGGGCGTGCCGGCGCAGCGCCACCGTCGCGGCGAGGGTGGCGATGCGCCGGTCCACGGCCCGCTCGACGTCGTCGACGGCCAGGAAAGCCGGGTCGGCCGCCCGGCGGGCCGCGGCGGCGGTCAGGTCGTCGGCCTCGCCGGCGTCGAGCAGCCGCTCCTCGGCGGCGGCCCGCACCACCCCCGGGGCGCTCCACCGCATGCCCAGATCGCCCTCCACGGTGCGGGCCCGCCACAGGCTGCCGGCGACCTCCCGGCCCGGCCCGGTGGCCCGCTCGTCGGGGGTGAGCACCGAGTACACGTCGGTGGTGGCCCCACCCACGTCGACCACGGCGAGGTCACCACCGAGGGTGTCGGCGAGCACCTCCACACCGGTGAGCACCGCGTCGGGGGTGGCCGCCCGCACCAGCCGCGCGAACCGGGCGCCCCTCGACAGTCGTTTACCACCGATGACGTGGCGCAGGAACACCGCGCGGATCGCCGCCCGCGCCGACGCCGGGGCGAGCACCCCGATGCGCGGCAGGACGTTGTCGGCGTCGGTGACCGGCACTCCGGCGTCGCGCAGCAGCCCGGTCAGTTGCTCGCGCACGTCGGCGTTGCCCGCGTACACCACGGGTCGGCGCCACCGGGCCCGGGCCAGGCGGGTGGCGTTGTGGGTGATCGTGTCGGCGTCGCCGCCGTCGGTGCCGCCCACGAGCAGCACCACGTCCGGGCGGGCCGCCCGCAACGCCGTCAGGTCGGCGGCGCCGAGCCGACCGGCCGCGACGTGCACCACGTGCGCGCCGGCGGACAACCCGACCCGCCGGCCGGCCTGCGCGGTGACCAGCGGCTCGTAGCCGATCACGGCCAGGCGCAGCCCACCACCGGCCGACGAGCACACGTACCAGGGCACGTCGCCGACCCCGAGCCCGGCGGTGGCCGCCGCGACGGCGGCGTCCAGGCCGTGCAGCACGTCGGTGCCCACAGTGGTGGGCGCGGCCGCCGCGCCGACGAGCACACCGGCGGCCAGGTCCACCACCGCCACCTTCGTGTACGTGGAACCGACGTCGGCGCAGACCGCCAGGGTCACGAGTTTCCCTGTTCGCGACTGCGGGGCTCGCAACCCCGGCTCACTCCTCGCGACTCACTGTGGTTTCCCTGTTCGCGACTGCGGGGCTCGCAACCCCGGCTCACTCCTCGCGACTCACTGTGGCGGCGGGGACGACCACGGTGCCGGTCGCGGTGACCGCCACGATCGGCGGGTCGAGGACCTCCGCGGCGGACGCGGAGCGGTCCGGGCGGCCCCGGCACACCACCGCGCAGCTCAGTTCCAGGGTGCGGCTGCGGGTGCCCACCCGTGACACCTGCGCGGTGACCTCGATGACGTCCCCGGCATGGATGGGCGCGTGGAACCGCACGTCGGCGTACCCGGCGAACAGGCCCTCGTCGCCGTCGGTGCGGATGCACACCTCCGTGGCGACGTCGCCGAACAACCCGAGCGCGTACGCCCCGTCGACGAGGTTGCCGGCGTAGTGGGCGTGCGAGTACGGCACATACCGCCGGTGCGTCACCGTCAACCCGAGCCGTGCGTCGGTCATGCCATCGCCTTCCGTTGCGTGATCAGGGCGTGCACGAGGTAGCTGGCCACCTCGCCGGGGGTGGTGCCCCGGCCGAAGATCCGGTCCACGCCCAACTCGTCGGTCATCGTCTCGTCGAAGCGGGGACCACCGACGATCAGCAGCGGACGCCGCCCCGCCGGCATCGCCTCCCGGAACGCGGCGGACATCTCCCGGGTGTTGTGCAGGTGCGCGTCGCGTTGGGTGACCACCTGCGACACGAGCACCGCGTCGGCCTTCTCCGCCCGGGCGGTCTCCACCAGCTCCGGCACGCTGACCTGCGCGCCCATGTTGGTGACCTTCAACTCCCGGTAGTACTCCAGGCCCTTCTCCCCCGCGATGCCCTTGACGTTGAGGATCGCGTCGATGCCCACCGTGTGCGCGTCGGTGCCGATGCACGCCCCGACCACTGACAGCTTGCGCCGCAACCGCTGCTTGATCACCGTGTTGACGTCCTTCGCCGACAGCAACGCGAAGTCACGTTCCACCACCTGCACGGCGTTGAGGTCGACCAGGTGGTTGACCCGCCCGTAGACGACGAAGAACGTGAACCCGTCGCCCATCGGCTTGGCGTGCACCACCATCGCCGGGTCGATGCCCATCTTGTTGGCCAACTGCACCGCGGCGCCCTCGGCGCGCTTGTCGTGGGTCACCGGCAGGGTGAACGACACCTGCACCATCCCGTCACCGGTGGTGTCCCCATACGGGCGCACGATCTGCTTGCCGGTCTGCACCGCGCTCATGCGGCGGCCTCCAGGATGTCGGTGGCCGGGTTGCAGTAGTCGGCCTCGTGCGCGGCGACCCCGGACAGGCCCTTGCCGCGGTCCGCGGGCCGCTTCATGATCCCGAAGGTGCCCTCGGCGATCGCCGTGAGCAGCGTCTGCTCCCCGATGCGTTCCAGCAGGTCTAGTGCCTCACCGAGGACCTGGTTGGCGCGGCGGCGGATGAACCCGCCCGGCGCGGGCACGAAGTCCTCGTGCAGCGCACCGGCCGCGCCGAGGACGTAGCGCACGTTCTGCAGGGCGATGTCCCGGTCGGACAACCACGGCGTCACCACCGCCTCGGTCATCATCCCCACCAGCAGGACGCCCTGACCGGTCAGCGCGCCCGCCAGGTTGAAGAACCCGTCGAGCAGGTTGCCCCGGAACACGTCACCGGTCATGTGCTTCGTCGGCGGCATCCACTTCAACGGCGCGTCGGGGAACAGCTCCCGGGCCAGCAACGCGTGCGCCAACTCCAACCGGAACGACTCCGGCACCTCCGGGTTGATCTCGAACGCGTGCCCCAACCCCAACTGCCAGTCCGCCAACCCCGCCTCGTGCGCGAAGAACTCGTTGAGCAGCTGCGACACCGTCACCGTGTGCGCCTCGTCGACAGCGTCGGCGGTGGTCAGGTAGTTGTCCTCACCGGTGTTGATGATGATCCCGGCGCGGGCGTGCACCTGCCGGGAGAACCGCTGGTCGACGAACGTGCGCACCGGGTTGATGTCGCGGAACAGGATCCCGTACATCGAGTCGTTCAACATCATGTCGAGGCGTTCCAACCCGGCCAGGGCCGCCATCTCCGGCATGCACAGCCCGGACGCGTAGTTGGTCAACCGCACGTAGCGGCCCACCTCCTTCGACGACTCGTCCAACGCCGCGCGCATCAGCCGGAAGTTCTCCTGCGTGGCGTACGTGCCGGCGAAGCCTTCCCGGGTCGCGCCCTCGGGCACGTAGTCCAGCAACGACTGCCCGGTGGAACGGATCACGGCGATCACGTCCGCGCCGGCGCGCGCCGCCGCCTGCGCCTGCGGAATGTCCTCGTAGATGTCACCGGTGGCGACGATCAGGTAGATCCACGGCCGCTGCGCCGGGTCGCCGTGGCGCTTCACCAGCCGGTCCCGCTCGGCGCGCCGCCGGTCGATGCGGCGGATGCCCGCGCCGACGGCCTTGCGCGCCGCCGACCGGGCGGCCGTGGCCGCCCGCCCGGTGGGCTGGGTGAACCGCACCGACCCGGCCGCGGCCTTCTGCGCCAGCAACGTCACGTCGGTGCTGCCCTCACGGACCAGGGCGTCGAACACCGGCACCGCCACCCCGTGACCCAACCCCACGTCCGCGGCGACCGCGTCGACGAGCCGGTTCACCCACGGAATGCCGTCCGGGTCGGCGCCGGTCACCCCGGCCAACCGCAGGACCGCCCGCTCCACCGACACAGTGGTGTGGCTGCGCGCCAGGTCCACCACCGGCTGCCCGGCCCGACGCGCCAACTCCCGCGCCCGCGCCACCAGCACCGGATCAAGATCAAGCTTCCCGGTCATGACGACCCTTCCTCGTAGATGACCTCACCGCGCAGCACCAGCCGCCCGCACACCGGCAGCGGTGTCGGGTCGTCCGGACCCCGCGCCTCCGGGTCCTCGGCCTGCAACACCGGCAGGCCCCGCTCCACGCCCGCAGGCGTCGACCACACCGCGAACGTCGCCGGCGCACCCAACGCCAGGACCCCCTCGACGTCCAGGTGCACCGCCCGCCACCCGCCCCGGGTGTGCGCCGCGAACGCCGAGCGCACACCCATCCGCTGCGCCGGGTTGTGGTGCGCCACCGCCGCCCGCACCGACCCCCACGGGTCCAGCGGCGTCACCGGCGAATCCGACCCGAACGCCAACGCCACCCCCACCGAGTGCATCGCACCCATCGGGTTCGACTCCAACGACCGGTCCAACCCCAACCGCGTCTCGTACATCCGGCCCGCGCCACCCCACAACCGGTCGAACGCCGGCTGCATGCTCGCCACCACCCCGTACTCCACGAACCGCGCGATCAACGCCTTGCTCATGATCTCCGCGTGTTCGATGCGGTGCCGGGCCGCCCGCAACCGCTCCAGCCCCACCGTCCGCGCCGCCGCCGCGAACCCGTCGAGGACGGTGCCGATCGCCGCGTCACCGATGGCGTGGAACCCGCCCTGCATGCCGTGCGCCGCGCAGTCCAGCAGGTGATCACGCACCTGCTCGACCGACAGGTACCCGTGCCCGCAGCCGTCACCGTCGCCGTACGGCTGCGACACGTGCGCCGTGCGCGACCCCAACGCCCCGTCGGCGAACAGGTCCCCACCGGCGCCGACAGCGCCCAACTCCCGGGCCCGCGCCGCGCCACCCAACTCACCCCAGTACCCGTACACCTCCGGCAACCCCGCGCCGGAGATGCCCAGCAGACCGGTGAAGTCCTCCTCGTCGGAGATCTGCGGCCCACCGCACTCGTGCACCGCCGCGATCCCCAACGACGCCGCGTGGGCGAGGGCCACCCGCTGCGCCGCGACCCGCTGCGCCCGACTCACCGACGCCTGCGCGGCCGCCCGCACCACGTGGTGCGCGTCGCGCCGCAACCAGCCCGACGCGTCGTACCCGGGCGCCTGCACCGCCTGCGGGCAGGCCGCCAGCAACGCCGACGACACCAACGCCGAGTGGATCGACGCCTGCGACAGGTACACCCGCCGCCCACCGGCCGCCCGGTCCAGCGCCACCGCGTCCGGCAACGTCGGATCCGACCAACCGGACTCGTCCCAGCCGTGCCCCAGCACCACCGCGTCCGCCGGCAGACCCGCCGCGAACCCCGCCACCGCGTCGAGCAGCTGCCCCGCCGAACGCACCCCGGACAGCTCCAGCCCCGACAACGCCAACCCGGTGTCGGTGGCGTGCACGTGCGCGTCGACGAACGCCGGCGTCACCAACGCCCCGCCCAGGTCCACCACCCGGTCGGCCGGCGGCGCGTCACCGTCGGTCCCCAACCAGACAATCCGCCCACCGGACACCAGCAGCGCGGTGGCGCTCGGGTCGGCGGGGCAGTGCAACACGCCGCCGCGGTACAACGTCGAGGGGTTCGTCATGGCCTCAGTCTGCCGCGACCCGCGCCGCGAACAGCTGACGCACCCCAGGCTCGGCCCGCAGCAGCCCCAGCGCCAACTCCGCGTGCCCCGGCACGTACCCGTTGCCCACCAGCATCGTCACGTCCGCCGCCAACCCCTCCGCGCCCAACGCGGCCGCGGAGAAGCTCGTCGCCATCGAGAAGAAGATCACCGTGCCGCCGTCAGCGGTGGCCAGTACCGCCCCGTGCTCACACCCCGGCACGTCCACGCAGACCACCGTCACGTCCGCCGGCGCGCCCAGGGCGGTGGTCACCGCCGTGGACAACCCCACCGGGTCGCGCGCGTCGGCCAACGCCACCACCGACGCCAGACCGGCGGCCGTCAGCGCGTCGCGCTCCGCCGCCACCGGCACCACCCCGACGGTACGCGCGGCGCCCGCCCGGCGCGCCGCCGCGAGGGACAGCGACCCGCTCTTACCGGCCCCACCGATCACCGCGACCCGCACCGGCGTCGGATCACCGGTACGCCGACGCTCCTCGACGTAGCGCGACACCACCCGGGCGGTCAACGCGGGCGCCCCGCACACGTCGAGCACGGCGAGGGACAACTGCGGGTCCTCGTCGTCGGGCAGCACGGCGGCGATGGAGCGCGCGAACAGGATCGCCCACCCGTCGCAGGGCACCTGCTCGCTGCGCCCGTCCCAACGGGCCAACCCGTCGGTGATCACCAGGGGCGTCAACGTCAACGACACCAGGGTGGCGACCCGCTCCCCCGCCCGGAGCCCCAGCGGGGACCGCCGACCGGCCTCCTCGACAGTGCCGATCAACATCCCGCCCGACCCGGTCACCGGGTTCTGCATCTTCCCCCGGGTCGCGATGATCTCCAGCACCTCGGCGCGGACCGCGTCACCGTTGCCGCCGTGCTTCTCCGACAACTGCCGGAAGCTCGCCGCGTCCAGGTTGAGCCGCTGCACCCGGATCCGCACCTCGTTCGGCGCGATCGCCGCCGACGTATCCAGGCGCCAGGCCGCCTGCGGCAGCACCCCCGCCGGTTGCACGACGCGGTGCAGTCCCACCGGTGACGTCACGCCAACCTCCCCCTGCCAGCCGTCCGAAGCCCCGGTCAAGGCTCGCGTAACGGGAAAACTTACGGCAGACTAGTTTCTGTACCGAATATTTTCCAGTAGCCTTCGGGCTTCGATGATCAGCCGTAACACCGAGGAGGGGCCGTGACCCAGACCCAACCGGTTGAGACCATCCCTCAACCCCGTCACGCCCCGGTCGCCGTACCGACCGCCGGGCAGCCCTACGAGTACCACCGCCGCCCCCTGGTCGAACCCGACTGGACCCGCTTCCCCGGCTGGCGCCACGTCACCCGCGACCAGTGGGAATCCGCCCAGTGGCAGCGCGTCAACTGCGTCAAGAACATCAAGCAGCTCCGCGCCGTCTTCGGTGACCTGATCGACGAGACCTTCTACGCCGACCTCGAGGCCGACCAGTTGGCCCTGGCCACCATGTCCATGCTGGTGCCACCACAAATGATCAACACGATGGTGCCGTTCGCGACCCTCACCACCGAGGCGCTGCTCGCCGACCCCATCCGCCGCTACATGATCCCGGTCGCCTCCGACCGACGCACCGACTGGCCCTCACACCCCTACGCCAGCCGCGACAGCCTCCACGAGCACGACATGTGGGTCGCCGAAGGGCTCACCCACCGCTACCCCACCAAGGTCCTCGCCGAGCTGCTCTCCACCTGCCCCCAGTACTGCGGGCACTGCACCCGGATGGACCTCGTCGGCAACTCCACCCCCGCCGTCGACAAACTCAAACTCACCCTCAAGCCCGTCGACCGCTACGACGCCCACATCGCCTACCTCAAGGCCCACCCCGGCGTCCGCGACGTGGTCGTCTCCGGCGGCGACGTGGCCAACGTCCCCTGGCGCAACCTCGAGTCGTACCTCATGCGCCTGCTGGAACTGCAGACGGTCCGCGACATCCGGCTCGCCACCAAGGCCCTCATGGGCCTACCCCAACACTGGCTGCAACCCGACGTCGTCGAGGGCCTGGAGCGAGTGGCCCGCACCGCCGCCCGCCGCGGCGTCAACCTCGCCATCCACACCCACGTCAACCACGCCCAGTCGCTCACCCCACTGGTCGCCAAGGCCGCCCAGACCGCCCTCGACGTCGGCGTCCGCGACGTCCGCAACCAGGGCGTCCTCATGCGCGGCGTCAACGCCACCACCCCGGAACTGCTCGACCTCTGCTTCGCCCTCCAAGGCGAAGCCGGGATCCTGCCGTACTACTTCTACATGTGCGACATGATCCCCAACGCCGAACACTGGCGGGTCCCGGTCTGGCACGCCCAGCAACTCCAGCACGACATCATGGGCTACCTCCCCGGCTACGCCACCCCCCGCATCGTCTGCGACGTCCCCTTCGTCGGTAAGCGCTGGGTGCACATGCTCACCGACTACGACCGTGAGCGCGGCATCTCCTACTGGACGAAGAACTACCGCACCTCCATCGAATCCGCCGACCTGGAGGCGCTCAACAAGCGCTACGCCTACTACGACCCGATCGACACCCTCCCCGCCGACGGCCAGCAGTGGTGGGCCGACCACCGCGACGACTGACCCACCCACGACGAAGCCCCCGGAGTCCTCCCCTCCGGGGGCTTCGTCGTAACCCGTCACCGGCAGACTCGCGACCGGCTGCCACCCACCGCACCTTCAGGAGAATCACCAACCCCGGAACGCCACACACCGCCGACGGCTAGCGTCCACCACCATGAGACAGCCGCGGCCCGCCCCAAGCACGGGCACGGGCACCGGCGACCGGGTCACACTCGACGAAGTCTTCTTCGACGTCGTGTTCGTCCTCACCGTCACCCAACTGGCCCACGCCCTCGAAACCCACCTCAACTGGGCCGGATTCGGCCGCAGCGCCCTGATCCTCGGCCTGCTCTGGTACCTCTACACCGGCTACGCCTGGCTCAACAACCACCTGCCACCCCGACAGAACGCCACCAGACTGCTGCTCTTCGCCGGCATGGCCGGCTTCCTGCTCAGCGCCGTCGCCCTACCCGACGCTCTCACCGGCGGCGGCGCGCTCTTCGCCGTCGGCTACCTCGCCGTCGTCGCCGTCCACCTCATCCTGTTCCTGCACACCAACGCCCGCAGCGGCGCACTGCGACTCGCCCCCTACAACCTCACAGCCGCGCTCCTCGTCCTCGTTGCCGCCGCGTTCACCGGCCCCGCCGTACCCGCCCTCTGGGCCGCCGCCGTGTTCACCCAGTCCGTCCTGCCCTACCTGCTCCCCCGCCTGTCCTGGACCGGCGTTCCCGACGCCTTCCACCTGCGCCCCGCGCACTTCGTCGAACGACACGGACTGCTCGTCATCGTCGCCCTCGGCGAATCCGTCGTCACCATCGGCATGGGCGTACCCGCCGACGAGCCCACCGCAGCAACGGCCGCCGCGATCGTGCTCGCCCTCGCCGTCCCCGTCGCCCTCTGGTGGACCTACTTCACCGACACCCGACCCGCCACGGCCGCCCTGGCCGCCGCAGCACCCGCCGCTCGCAGCCAGATGGCCGCCCGTACCTACGTGTTCCCCCACTTCCTGCTGCTGCTCGGCGTCATCTCGACGGTCGCCGGTCTGCATGCCGCCGTCGCCCGACCTGACGAGCCGGCCACCACTGGCGCCGCCCTGGCCCTCGGCGGCGGCGTCGCGCTCTACCTGGTCGGCATCGCCGCCGTGCGCCGCGCCCTACGCGTGCCTATCCCCCTGGCCCGACTCGTCGCCGCGGTGGCGGCGCTGGCCACCGTCGCCATCGGCGTAACTCTTCCGGTGACCGTCCAGCTCGTCACCACCATCGCCATCCTGGTGCTGATGCTGGTGACCGACACCCGGCGGTCCACCCGCCGCGGTGACGACGAGAGAACATCCCTCGAAGCGGAACGAGCGTAGCGCCCTGATCGCCCGGCCAACTCGACCTCGCCCACCACGAGATCGAACGTCTCCTGCCGCCCGTCCGCGAACTGAACCAGTACGCCCCGCCGACAGCCCACACCAGTCAGGCACTGATACCGGCGAGGACGAGGTCCGCGACCCTACCGATCACCTGGGCACTCGTCGTCGCCGGCAACCGCCGAAGCGACGCGATGGCCAGCAGACCGGCCCGGACGTCGTCCGCGCCAACGCCGTCGCGCAGCACACCCGCGGCCCGGGCCCGCCCGACCAGCACGTTCAACGCCTGCGCGTGCTCCCGCCGCTCCTGCTGGAACGCGACACTCACCTCACCCGGCCCCAACAACGCCTCGTTGAGCGCCCGGTCATGGATCTGCCGCTCAGCGAACTCCCGCACCACCCCCGACAGCGCCCGCCACGGGTCCGGATCGTCGAGCGCGCGGCGCATCCGCACACCGCAGTCGTCCACCCGCTCGGCCAGGACCGTCGCCACCAACTCCGTACGTGTCGGGAAGTGCCGGTACAGGGTCGCCACACCCACCCCCGCCCGTCGCGCCACCTCCCGCATGGGCACCTCGAGCCCCGCCGACGCGAACGCCTCCCGTGCCGCCGCCACCACCCGATCACGGTTGAACCGGGCATCGGCACGCTGCATCTGAGACATCTCCGACCGGCCTCCCTCTCACTTGACCCCACAGCGGAACAGCTGCTCCGTTTCCGACCTACGGTACGACTACCACCCCGTCTTCCCAGGCAGAGGAGCCCCTGATGTTCGCCGTGCAGTACGACAGGTTCGGTGGCCCCGAGGTACTCCACCTCGGCACCGCCGACGCACCACGGCCCCGGGCCGGCCAGATCCGCATCCGCGTCCGGGCCGCCGGCGTCTCGCCCGTCGACGTCGGCCTCCGCGCCGGCCGCACCCCGATGAGCGCCCAACTACCGTTGCCACACGTCCCCGGCGTCGACGCGGCCGGCGTCGTCGACGAGATCGGCGACGACGTCGACGGCGTGACCCTCGGCGACCACGTCTTCGGCATCGTCGAGCTGGCCAGACTCGGCGGCGCGAGCGCACAGTTCGCGGTACTGCAGCTCTGGGCGCACAAACCCACCACCATGCCGTGGGCCCAGGCGGGCGCGGCGGGCACCAGCATCGAAACCGCCACCCGGGCCCTCGATTTGCTGGACCTACGGCCCGGCATGACGCTCCTCGTCGACGGCGCCGCCGGCGGCGTCGGCAGCACCGCCGTCCAACTCGCCGCCGCCCGCGGCGTCCACGTCATCGGCACCGCCCGCGCCGACAACCACGATTTCCTCCGCCAACTCGGGGCGACACCGGTCACCTACGGCCCCGACCTCAGCAACCACCTCGACGCCCTGGGCGTGACCCGGATCGACCGCGCCCTCGACGTCGCCGGCGCCGGGTCCCTGCCCGAACTGCTCCGCCTCACCGGCGACCCGACAGCGGTGCTCACCCTGGCCGACTTCACCGCCCCCACCCACGGCGTCCGCCTGTCCATGGGGCAACTGGCCGGCGAACCCGACGGCCGCCACGGCCTGCCCGCCGCCGCCGAACTGTTCACCGAGGGTCGATTCAGGGTGCCGATCGAAGCGACCTTCCCGCTGGAGAAGGCGGCCGACGCACACCAGACGGCCGAGCACGGATCCCGCCGCGGAAAGATCGTCCTGACCGTCGACGACGTGCGGGAGAGCTGAGCCTCAGCCCTCGGCCAACACCTCGGACAACGGTGCCGGCACCAGCCCTCGCTCCCGCAACCCCGCCAGGATGTGCGGCAACGCCTCATCCGTCATCGCCGCGTTCGCCTCGGTGACATGCATGATCACCACCGACCCGGGGCGAACGTGGTCCACCACCGCCCGCACCAACGGCTTCCACGCCGTCGCGAACGGATCGCCGCTGACCACGTCCCCGTCGACCACCGTCACACCCAGCGGCGCCAACGCGTCCAACGCCGCCGCGTCGTGGCACAACCCGGGGAACCGGAAGTACCGGGTCTGCCGACCCCCGTACGGCGCAATCACCTCGAACGTCTTCGCCACATCACCGGCCAGCTCGTCGACCGGCAACCGCGGCAGGTCGTAACAGTCGGCGGTGAACGCCGCGTGCCCGTAGGTGTGATTGGCCAACTCGAAGCGCGGATTGCCGGCGATCCGCCGGGTCACGTCCGGATACCGCTGCACCCACTTGCCGGTCAGGAAGAACGTCGCCGGCACCTGCTCACGCTCCAGCAGGTCGAGGATGCGCAGGTTCGCGTACGACTTCACCCGGCCGGCCCGCAGGCTGGCCAGCATCCCGTCGGTCATGTCCGCGTCGAAGGTCAGCGCGACCTTGGCACCGATGCGCGGGCCGTGATCCACCACCGGCGCCCTGCTCACCACCCCCGTCGCACCCGGGACAGCCGGAACCGTCGGCGTCGGGACCGCCGGCGATGCGGTGGCCGACGGCGCAGACGCGGACGTAGATGCAGACGAGCCGACGAAGACCGGCTGCTCCGGCGGCGGCACCCGGGACGCCGTGCACGCGACACTGCCGGCAACGGCCGCCGCAACCAGTACGCCACACCACAATGGGCGGAGCCGGGGTCGGATCACGTCGCAGATCATCGCAGACGCGAAAGTGCCTCACTGCCCCGCGCGCTCAGCCCCAACCCGTCGATCTTGCACTTCCCGTTGTCGACATCGGTTGAATAGCCCTTATGTCGGAACAGTAAGTGCGAGATCGCGGCGCAGGGGGCACGGCGGGTCCCCGGGCGACGGTGCGCCCGGGGACCCGTGGACCGCTCACGTCACTTCGTGAAGGAGTCCTTCACGTTGCGACCAGCATCCTTGACGTTCTGACCGGCCTGCTTGGCGCGCGCGTCGCTCTGCTGGCTGGCGCCCTCGCCACGCATCCGCTCGTTGTCGGTCATGTCGCCGACGCGCTCCCTCGCGGCGCCGGCCATCTGCTCAACCTTGTTCTTTGCCTTCTCGGTGAAGCTCATCGCGCCTCCTCGGTCTGGCGGTTGTCCTCGCTCGCTTGCCCGGTCTCCGGGTGCCGAAACCGGCGGTGCCGGGTGGCACACCCGGTAAGGCATCCTAGGAAGATAGGTAGTGGAGGGTCGCCTGTCGGCCCCGCCCCGCGATGGTTAACTGACCGCATGGGAGAGCTCCTGCTGATCCGGCACGGCGAGACCACCTGGAGCGCCAGCCTGCGGCACACCTCGTACACCGACCTGGAGCTGACCCCCGACGGCGAGCGACAGGCCCGCACCCTGGCCGCGTTCCTGGCCGGCCGGCGCTTCGTCACAGTGCTGACCAGCCCCCGCTCCCGGGCGCTGCGCACCGCGCAGCTGGCCGGGCTCACCGTCGACGCCGTCGACGAGGACCTCAGCGAGTGGAACTACGGCGAGTACGAGGGCCGCACCACCGTCGACATCCACGACGACGATCCGCACTGGAACATCTGGACCGACGGCTGCCCCGGCGGGGAGTCCCCCGCGCAGGTGGGCGAACGGCTCGACCGGGTGCTGGCCCGCGTCACACCGCTGCTCGACCGTGGCACCGTAGCGCTGGTCGGGCACGCACACAGCCTGCGGGTGCTCGGTGCCCGCTGGATCGGCCTGCCCCCGTCCGCCGGTGGGCGGCTACGCCTGGAGACCGCCACGGTCAGCGCGCTCGGTCACGAACACGGCCGGCAGGTCATCCTGCGGTGGAACCAGCCGGCTCCTCCGGCACCCGGGACCGCGACCGACTCGGTGCCGTAGCGCTGATCTTCGGTGGCCGGTTCTCGTACGGCGTGGACAACACCACTGTCGTCCGGGTCGTGACGTTTGCCGAGGTGCGGATCTCCTGGAGCACCCGCTCCAGGTCGGTGGGGCTGGCCACCCGCACCAGCAGGAGGTAGAAGTCCTCCCCCGCCACCGAGTAGCAGGAGTCGATCTCGGGCAGGTGGGCCAGCCGCTCCGGGGCGTCGTCCGGCTGCGACGGATCGAACGGCCGGATCGCCACGAACGCGGTCAGCGGCAGCTCCAGCGCCTCGAACGACACTCGGGCGGCGTACCCCTTGATCACCCCGCGCTGCTCCAGCCGGCGGACCCGCTGGTGCACGGCGGACACCGACAGCCCCACCCGCTCGGCCAGGTCGGTGTACGACAGACGGCCGTCGGCGGTCAGCGCGGCGACGATAGCGCGGTCGATCTCCTCCACGGCGTGCAACCTACCGGTAAAACCGTCGCGCGGCGACGAGGTACCCGAGTAGCGGGCCGCGATGGGTCGTGACGCGCCCACCGCAGCCCCACCACCACGTACCGTTGTCAGTCCTTGGCCAGCGCCCGGGAGATCACCATCCGCTGGATCTGGTTGGTGCCCTCCACGATCTGCAACACCTTCGCCTCACGCATGTACCGCTCGACCGGGTGGTCGGCCACGTAACCCGCGCCGCCGAGCACCTGCACCGCGTCGGTGGTCACCCGCATCGCCATGTCGGTGGCGAAGAGCTTCGCCTTGGCCGCCTCGATCGCGTATGGGCGGCCGGCGTCGCGCAGCCGGGCCGCCGCCAGGGTCAGCGCGCGGGCGGCGGAGATCTGGGTGGCCGCGTCGGCGAGGAGGAACCCCAGCCCCTGGAAGTCGATGATGGAGCGCCCGAACTGCTGGCGCTCCCGGGCATAGGAGACCGCGTAGTCCAGGGCGGCCTGGGCCAGCCCGACCGCGCACGCCGCGATGCCCAGCCGGCCGGAGTCCAGCGCGGACATGGCGATGGTGAAGCCCATCCCCTCGCCGCCGATCAACCGGTCGGCCGGCACCCGCGCGTCGTCGAAGGCGATCTGCGCCACCGGGGAGGCGCGCAGCCCCATCGTCCGCTCGGTCGCCTGCGGGGTGATGCCGGCCGTGCCCGCGTCGGCGAGCAGGCAGGAGATCCCCTTCGGACCGGGCCCGCCGGTGCGACAGAAGACGTTGTAGAAGTCGGCCGTGCGGGCGTGGGTGATCCACGCCTTGGTGCCGGAGACCAGGTACGCGTCGCCGTCGCGATCCGCCCGGGTGGTCAGCGCCGCAGCGTCCGAGCCACCCTGCGGCTCGGAAAGGCAGTACGCGCCCAACAACTCGCCACCGAGCATGTCCGGCAGCAGCTTGCGCTGCTCGTCGCTGCCGAACGCCGCCACCGGGTAGCACGACAGGGTGTGCACGCTGACCGCCTCGGCGACCGCGAGCCAGCGGCTGGCCAGGATCTCCAGCACCTGCAGGTACACCTCGTACGGCTGCGCCGCACCGCCGTACTCCTCGGGGTAGGGCAGGCCGAGCAGGCCGGCGCGGCCCAGCGTGCGCAGCACCTCGCGGGGGAACTCGGCGCGTTCCTCGAAGGCCGCGGCCTTCGGCGCGAGCTCGCCGTCGGCGAGCTCGGTGGCGAGACCCAGCAGGTCGTGGGCCTCGTCGGTGGGGAGGATCCGGTCGACAGTCATAGCGCGATGAGCTCCGTGGGGGTGGTGTTGAGCTGTTGCACGCCGTCCGTTGTGCAGACGACGATGTCCTCGATGCGGGCGCCGTGCCGGCCCGCCAGGTAGATGCCCGGTTCGATGGAGAACGCCATGCCGGCGTCGAGGGGTCGGTCGTTGCCGGCCACCAGGTACGGCTCCTCGTGCCCGTCCAGGCCAATGCCGTGGCCGGTGCGGTGCAGGAACGCGGGACCGTAGCCGGCGGCGGCGATCGGCGCGCGGGCCGCGGCGTCGGCCGCCGCGGCGTCGGCCGCCGCGGCGGTGATCCCGGGCCGCACCGCCTCGACGGCGGCGCGCTGGGCGTCGCGCAGCACCGCGTAGTAGTCCAGGAAGTCGGCCGGCGCCGACCCGCCCGCCAGGTAGGTGCGGGTGCAGTCCGAGCGGTAGCCCGACGCCATGGTGCCGCCGATGTCGACCACCACCGGCTCGCCGACGCCGATCGGCCGGTCGGAGGTGCCGTGGTGCGGGCTGGCGCCGTTGGGCCCGGCGGCCACGATGACGAAGTCGACGGTGACGTGCCCGGCGACGCGGATCGCCGCGGCGATGTCGGCGGCGACCTCGGCCTCGGTGCGACCGGGGCGCAGCCACTCGCCCATCCGCAGGTGCACCTCGTCGATCGCCGCGCCGGCCTCGGCGAGCGCCGCGACCTCCGCCGGGGACTTGCGGATCCGCAACTCGCGCAGCACCTCCCCGGCGAGCCGTTGCGCGGCGTCGGGCAGCGCCGCGCGCAGGCCGAGGACCTGCTCGGCCCACATCCGGTCGGCGAGCCCGACCGCCGCGACCGGGCCGTCGAGGGCGGCGACGACCAGGGGGTACGGGTCGCTGCCGTCGACGTGGTCGACGATGCGCACGCCGGTCGCGGGGGCGGGGGACGCCTCGGCGGCCGGGCGCTCGAGTCGGGGCACGACGAGGGTCGGCTCGCCCTCGGCGGGCAGCACCAGGCAGGTCAACCGCTCCCCCGCGTGGGCGTCGTACCCGGTCAGATACCGCAGGTCGGAGCCGGGCGTGAGCAGCAGGGCGTCCAGGCCGGCGGCGGCCGTCGCGCGCTGCGCGGCGATCAGCCGATCCGGCGGATACAGCTCGTCGAGTCCCACCCCGTCAGCTTAACGGTCGTTTGGGCAAACCCCATATTCACGCCGACTCGCCGGGAATCCATCGATGTTGATTGACTCGGACAGTTAACACTCTTTAAGATTTGGCTGCCTCGAGGCCCACCCGTCCCTGCGTCCCCGCACCCCCCGCCCGCGACAACCCTGCGTGGGCGGGTGTCGTCCCCCGCCCACGGGAAGGCCCCCGATGTCCTCACCACTGCGCCGCGCCCTCGCCGCCGGCCTGCTCGCGCTGGCCACAGCCGGCGCCACCCTCACCGTCATTCCCACCGCCGCGCAGGCCGTGGTGCTGCCGAACAACTTCAAGAGCGTCGGCTACATGCCCTCCTGGGCCGGCAACATCAACACCATCCAGTACAACAAGCTCACCCACATCAACTACGCCTTCGTCCTGCCCAACAGCAACGGCACGCTGCAAGGGGTGGACGGGGCCCGGCTCTCCTCGCTGGTCTCACAGGGGCACGCCAACAACGTCAAGGTCTCCATCGCCGTCGGCGGCTGGAACGACGGCAACGACTCCGCCTTCGAGACGCTCGCCGCCAACGCCACCAGCCGCACCAATTTCGTCAACAACCTGATCAACTTCGTCAACCAGTACAACCTCGACGGCGTCGACATGGACTGGGAGTACCCCGACCCGGGCGCCTCGGCCAACAACTACACGGCGCTCATGACGCAGCTCAGCAGCGCCCTGCACAGTCGCGGCAAGCTGCTCACCGCCGCCGTGGTTTCCGAGGGCGGCAGCGTCCAGGGCGTCCAGACGGCAGTTTTCAACCAGGTCGACTGGCTCAACATCATGGCGTACGACGGCGGCAGCCCGCACGCCAACTACGACTGGTCGATCAACAGCATCAACCTGTGGAAGGCCCGCGGTCTGCCGGCCAGCAAGGCCGTCCTCGGCATCCCGTTCTACAGCCGCCCCGTCTACTACAACTACTCGTATCTGGTCGGACTCGACCCGGCGAACGCCAACCGGGACTGCGCCACCATCGGCGGCAGCCAGCAGTGCTGGAACGGCATCCCGACGGTCAAGCGCAAGACGCAGTGGGCCCTCGCCAACGCCGGCGGCGTGATGAACTGGGAGCTGTCGCAGGACACCAGCGGCTCGACCTCACTGCTCAGCGCCATGTACGACACCATCATGGGCGGCACCACCCCGCCGCCGACCGGTCGCACCGGCCAGATCACCGGGATCGCCGGCAAGTGCGTCGACGTGGCCTCGGCGAGCACCGCCAACGGCGCCGCCGTCCAGCTCTGGGGCTGCAACGGCACCAACGCGCAGACCTGGACTGTGGCCAGCGACAGCACGCTGCGCGCCCTCGGCAAGTGCGCCGACATCACCAGCGGCTCCACCGCCAACGGCGCGAAGGTCCAACTCTGGGACTGCAATGGCAGCGGCGCCCAGGTCTGGCAGGCGCAGTCCAACGGCACGCTGCGCAACCCGCAGTCGAACAAGTGCCTCGACGCCAGCGACAACAGCTCCGCCGACGGCACCCGGTTGCAGATCTGGGACTGCTTCGCCGGCGCCAACCAGCGCTGGACGCTCCCGGCCTGACGCCACGCCAGCGGGATCCCCGGACCAGCCGGCTCGCAGGGGCCCCCGGTCGACGCGAAGGCGTCAGCCGGGGGTCCCTGCGTGCTCACCGACCACTGTGAGCATCTCCTGCACCGAGCCGGCCGGGTCGGTGACCGGGAACTGCACGGCCCGCACGACCGCCTTCGGGTCGACCAGCAAGGTCAGCCGCTTGAACCGGGTCAGCCCGCCGGCGCGGAACACCGGCAGCAGCAGCCCCGCCCCCAGCCGACCGTCCTCATCGGACAGCAGCGGAAACGGTAGTTCGGCGTACGCGGCGAAGTCGGCGAGCTGGTCGGGCCGTTGGGTGCTGATGCCGTACACCCGGACACCGGCGGTGACGAAGTCCGGATGACGCTTGGCGTAGGTGGTCGACTCCAGGGTGCATCCCCGGGCGCCGGGAATCTCCGCCCAGCCGGGTGGATAGCCGTGCGTCCCCGGCGCGTACGCCCCGGGGAACAGGTAGAGGACCGTCCACGCGTCCGTCGCGGCCACCGACACCGGTTGCCCGTCGGCGGCCGGCAGGACGACCTCGGGCAACCGCCGCCCGATCAGGTCGTGCGCCCGGCGCGCCTCGGCAGACCCGGCGTCGGCCGTCGCGGTCAGCTCACCGTCACCCATCAGATGCCTCGTCCCCCAGTCCTGTAGGGCGATCAGCACCGGCAGCAGCCCTTCGCCCTTGCCGGTGAGCAGGTAGTCGTAGCGCGGCGGGTGCCGTGAGTACGCCCGGCGCTCCAGGACGCCGTGCTCTACCAGCGCGCCGAGGCGCTCGGTCAGCGCCCGACGGCTGACGCCCAGCTCACGTTGCAGCGCGTCGAAGCGGGTCGTCCCGCCGGCGACGTCACGGACGATGAGGAACGTCCACCAGTCCCCCAGTACGCCGAGCGCCTGCGCGATGCCGCAGTCCGCATCGGCAAGATCCTCTCGCCGCACCGGCTACCTCCATTGGTCCCGTCCGACTATAGTCCGTTTCAGATTGGAACGCACTGGCTTGGCGAACGGGGGACGGCGACATGCACGTCGACGAACGGGCCGGGGTGTTCTGGCGCTGGTGGACCGCCGGCACGACCAGCATGGTCGGGTCGGCGGTCGGCGCGGTGGCCCTGCCGCTGACCGCGCTCACCGTCCTGGACGCCTCCGCTTTCCAGCTCGGCGTGATCGCCGCGGCCAGCTACGTCGCCTGGATCGTGATCGGGCTGCCCGCCGGTGTCATCGTGCAGCGCCTGCCGCTGCGCGGCGCCCAGGTGGGCGCCGACCTGGCCCGCGCCGTCGCCGTCGCCTCCATCCCACTCACCTGGTGGTGGGGCCACCTCACCGTCGCCCACCTGGTGCTCACCGCGCTCGTGGTCAGCTTCGCCAACGTGCTCTTCGACGTGGCCAACTCGACCTTCCTGCCCAGCATCGTCGAACGGGAGCAGCTGCAGTCCCGCAACAGCCTCACCTCGGCCACCCATGCCGCCACCCTGCTCAGCGGCCCGTCCCTCGGTGGGCTCGCCGTGCAGGCACTCGGCGCGGTGCCCACCCTGCTCGTCGACTCGGCCAGCTACCTCGTCTCGGCTGCCCTGCTGCGCACCCTGCCCGCCACCCGCGTCGACGCGCCAGACCGTTGGCCGCCGATCGGTGAGCTGATCCGTGCGGGCTGGCGCTACGTCGCGTACCACCCGGTGATGGGACCGAGCATGTGGGCCGCGACGGCGATGAACTTCGTCTGCGGCGCGCAGTTCGCGCTGTTCCCGCTCTACCTGGTCCGCGAGCTGCACGCCCCGGTCGGCCTGGTCGGGGTCCTGCTCGCCGTCGAGGGGGTCGGCGCGCTGGTCGGGGCGGCGCTCACCACCCGAATCACCACACGGATCGGCACCGCCCGCGCCCTGGTCGCCGCCGGATTCACCACTGTCGTCGGCGCGTTCCTGATCCCCTGGGGCACCGGGTGGCTGGCGTACGCCGCCTTCGCCGCCGGCAGCACCGTCTTCTCCCTCGGGACGGTGGTGCTCAGCGTGACCACCCGAACCTACCGGCAGATCGCCAGCCCACCCGACCTGCTCTCCCGGGTGATGGCGACCGTGCGGTTCGTGTCCTGGGGTGCGATCCCGGTGGGCGGGCTGGTCGCCGGCGCGCTGGCCGGGCCGCTGGGTGCCCGCGCCACCCTGTTCGTCTTCGCGGCGACACTGGTCTGCGCGCCGGTGGTGCTGCTGCTCTCCCCCGTCCGGCACCTGCGCGACCTCACCGACCACGACCAGGGCGACCAGCCAGGCCACCCCGCTGCGTCAACTGTCGGTGTCGGAGGTCGGTGACCGCACGGCCACGCAGTCTGCGCGCGCGGCAACCAGCCCGCACCGTCGTTTTCCGACCCGGCGCGTCCCAACGGCCCTAGCCTGGGATCGGGGCGCCCACGCGGGCATCCCCGACCGGGAGGGCCGACGTGGCAGGGAACCAGGCGAGCCGGGCGGCGACCCGCCGTCGCCGCCAACTGTGGGCCGGGGTCCTCGCACTCGTCGGCCTGGTCCTGCTGATCATCGGCCTCACCGTCGCCGACGGCGTCGCGGCCTGGGTCGAGGTGGTGGTCGCCATCCTGCTGCTGGTAACCAGCTACGTCGTGCAGCACCTGGCCCGACGGGACACCGTCTACCGGCCCGACGAGCGACGCTGACACCACCGGCGGCCGGGCGTACGCCAGATCGTCGGACGGTTGTGCCAGGCTGTCCGGCGTGGCACACCGACCCCCGATCCTGCTGATCGACGCAGCCAGCCTCTACTTCCGCGCCTACTTCGGCATCCCGGAGTCCGTCGCCAAGGCCGAGGACGGCACCCCGGTCAACGCGGTGCGCGGCTTCCTCGACATGCTCGCCACCCTGATCCGGGTGCGGGGCGCCGACCGGATGATCTGCGCGCTCGACTACGACTGGCGCCCGGCGTGGCGCGTCGACCTGCTGCCGTCGTACAAGGCGCACCGGGTCGCCCCGCTGGGCGGCGAGATCGTTCCGGACACCCTCTCCCCACAGGTGCCGATGATCCTGGAAGTCCTCGCGGCGGTGGGCATCACCGCGGTCGGCGCGACCGGCTACGAGGCGGACGACGTGCTCGGCACCCTCTCGGTGACCCAGCCGGGCCCGGTCGAGGTGGTCTCCGGAGACCGGGACCTGTTCCAACTCGTCGACGACGCCCGACCGGTCCGGCTGCTCTACGTCGGGCGTGGCGTCGCCAAGCTCGACGACTGCGACGACGCCGCCGTGCGGGCCCGCTACGGCGTGCCGGCCGACAGGTACGCCGACTTCGCCGCGCTGCGCGGCGACCCGAGTGACGGGTTGCCCGGGGTGGCCGGCGTCGGCGACAAGACCGCCGCCCGGCTGATCGAGCGGTACGGCAGCATCGCCGGCATCCTGGCCGCGCTCGACGACTCCGACTCGTCCTTCGCACCGGGCCTGCGTGCCAAGCTGGTCGCGGCACGCGACTACCTGGGCGTCGCGCCGACAGTGGTCCGGGTCGCCCTGGACGTGCCCCTGCCGGAGCTGCCCACCGCGCTGCCGAGCGCGCCGGTCGACCCGGACCGGCTGCTCGAGCTCGCCCAACGATGGAACCTGGCCGGCTCGGCCCGCCGCCTGGTCGACGCCCTTGCCGCCCCCCGTGGCGGCGAAATTCCGTCGACGTCCCCGCAGACGGGGTAACCACCCGGCACACCCCGGTCGGGGGAAGAGCGGGCGAACGCGGCGTCCCGCGCTTGCCCGCTCGATACCGTCCGTGCAGGTGGACCGGACAGGTCCGTCGAGTCGAGCGGTTCCGCAGGAGATCCCGTGCACCTCGCCGCGCCGGAGCCCGGATCGCCACGGGCCAGCGGTCCGCCGGTGCGCGACCCGGAGGCGCCACGCCGGGTCACCCTCCTCGAACTCTTCTTCGACCTGGTGTACGTGGTCGCGCTGGCGCTCATCTCACTGGGGATGGTCGAGCAGCTCGACTGGCACCGAGCCGCCGAGGCACTGATCATGCTGGCCGCCGTCTGGTGGACCTGGACGATCACCACGCTGGTCACCGACCTGTACAACCCCGAACGCACCGAGATCAAGCTGCTGATCAGCGCCGTGATGTTCGGAGCGCTGCTGATGACCACGGCGATCCCGGAGGCGTTCAACGACCGGGGGCTCGTCTTCGCCGGCACCTACGTGGCGATCCACCTGGGCCGTGGACTGTTCCTGATGCCGGCGGTACGCCGCGAACCGCAGACCCAGCGTCGGGCGGCCCGCATCTTCGTCTGGTTCGCGGTGTCGGCGATCCCGTGGCTCATCGGCGCATTCGTCAGCGGGGACGCCCGGATCGCGTGTTGGGCCATCGCGCTCGCCATCGACTACATCGGCTTCCGCCTCGCGTACCCGGTGCCCGGGCTCGGGGTGGTGCCCGAGAAGCAGCGCAACGTCACCGCGGAGCATCTCTCCGAGCGCTACCAGCAGTTCTTCATCATCGCGCTCGGCGACGCCATCCTGACGATCGGCACCATGTTCAGCATGGAGCACAACGAGGCCGAGAACATCGGGGCCTTCGCTGTGGCGTTCCTGACCACGCTGCTGCTCTGGCGGATCTACGTGCACAAGTCCGGCGAGCTGCTGCCCACCGCCATCCAGGCGGCCCGGTCGCCCAGCAAGTTCCTGTTCAGCGCCCCGTACACCCATCTGGTGATGATCGCCGGTGTGGTCACCACGGCGGCCGGCTTCCACCTGGTGCTGCACGAGCCGACCGGGCGGACGGCGCCGGCCTGGCTGGCGGTGATCCTCGGCGGCCCGGCGCTGTTCCTGGCCGGCCGGGCCGCGTTCGAGTACGAGGTTTTCAGCAGGGTGTCGTGGTCCCGGCCCGGCGGGGTGCTGGCGCTGCTGACCATCGCCCCCGGCCTGCTGTACCTGCCGCCGGTCTTCGCCTCCCTCGGCGGGCTGCTGGTCCTGGTCGGCGTGGCCTACGCGGACTTCCGGCGTAGCCACGGCAAGCCGCCGGAGAAGCCCTCACCGCCGCACTGAACCACCCCGCCACTCACCGCGGAATCGGGCCGGCCAGCAACCGGCCGGCGTCGGGCACATACGGCTCGACACCCAGACCGGTGAGCAGTTGATGCACTGTCGCCGTCGCCGCGGTGAGCACCGGGCGGCCGAGACGGGCCTCCACCTGCGGCACCGCCGCCAACGACGGCAGCTGCACGCAGGCGGAGAGGACCACAGCGTCCACCCCGGTCACGTCCAGACGACCGGCCAGCTCGACCAGCCGCGCCGCGGGGATGCGCCCGACCGCCACGTTGTCCGGCTCGCAGAGGCTCACCGCATCGGACACCTGCACGCCGTACGCCGCGAGGTAGGCGGCAACCGTCGCGGTCAACGGCGGCAGGTACGGCGCGATCAGGGCCACCCGGCGGGCACCCAACGCCCGCAGCCCGGCGACCAACGCACCGGCACTGGTCACCACCGGCATGTCGTGCCCGGCGCGACCGGCCGCGCGGCCCAACCGCCGCTCGGCCCGCTCGTGCGCGCCGGCGCCCTCGCACATCACCGCCACCAGACAGGCGTACGCGAGCACGTCGCAGCGGGCGTCGGCCAGCTCGGCGGCACACCGCAGGGCGGAGCGGTTCATCCGGGCCAACTCGTCGGCGGTCACCTGACGCAGCCGTACCCGACTGGCGTGGGTGGTGAAACGGACCGTCGGATCGACGGTCTCGCGGCGGCGCAGCATCGCCGGTATCTCGGTTTCCATTGTGGTGTTGGAACTGGGCACCACCAGGCCGATGCGGTAGGCGCTCACACCAGTGCCCCGGCGTACCCCCGGACCTGCAATCGATCCCGGGCCCCTCCGGCCAGGCGCACCTGCAGGCCGAGCGGCGCGGCGGCGCGGCGGACGTCGTCCAGGTGCAGCGATCCGTGCCGGTCCACGGTGAGCACCGGCGGTTCTTCGAGGTCACCCTCCGGCGCGTGGAACGAGAGCAGGGTGACCGAGGTGGTGAGGTAGCCCGGGTACGCGGCGCGGGCCGCGGCCTCGTCCCGGTGGACCAGCACGACCAGATCGTCGAGGTGGGCGAAGTCGGCGGCGAGGGCGCCCGCCTTCCAGTGCGCCGGTTCCTCCGCCGCGCCGGTGAGATGCCGGGACCGGTTCGCCGAGGTGATGTAGAGGTGATCCGTTCCGGTCTCGGCGAGCGCCCGCTCGAAGAAGGCGTTGGACGGGCAGGTCAGCCCCGGTGCGATCACCTGGGTGGTCCGCATCCCCTGGTCGATCTGGGTGAGGTGCTCGGGGAGCCGATCCGCCGCCGGCCCGCGGAAGCCGAACGGCCCGGCCCCGTAGAGGGCGTCCATCAGCGCCCGCACCCGACCGACCGGCAGCCGCGGCGAGATCCGCGTCCAGTCGAACATCCCGGGAATCCGGCCGATCGCTGTGGTGATGCTGCCGACCTGGTGGACCGGTCGGCCCTTGGCCAGGTTGACCCGACGTACGGTGGCCGCGTCGGGACGCGTCACGATGACGTAGAAGTTGGCGAACGCCGCCGCGACGATCGCGCCGCCAGCAAGCGCGCGGGCCGCGACCGCGACGTCCTCGGGGCGGTCGATGTACAGGGGCGGTGTCGGGGCGTCCATGAGTCCTCCTCGGCGGGGCCGTGAGGCAGTTCTACGTCCACTCACCCTGATGACGGCGAGGTCGGTCGTCGATCCGATAGCCGACAGGCACTACCCGGTGCGGGCGGCGGATGCCCGGGCGGTACACAACGGCGGACGGCATCGGCCGGATGGGGGATCCGGCGGTGGGTCGTAGCACGCGACCGTTAGCCGCGCGACCCGATTGGGTACAACGGCTGCACCTCAGATCCACCACATACCTCAGGAGGCAGCGATGCGCGGCACCTCGATTCTCGGAGTCATCGTCGTGATCTGGCTGGTGATCGGCGCCATCGCCGGTGGCCAGCGCGGTTACTACAGCGGCGACGACACCAACTGCGCCGAGGCCGGCACCATCCTGGTCACCATCGTGGCCGGGCCGTTGAACTACATCGGCGCCAACCCGAAGGTCGACTGCAAGCTGCCGGAGCCTTCCAAGTAGACGACAGACGTACCCCGGCCCGTGCCCCGCAGTGGGGCGCGGGCCGGCGCGGTTTCGACGAGGTCGCTCAGGAGCACTAACCCGTCTCCTCCCCCAACCGTCGAACTGTCGACCGGTCGCGTCCCCAGGCGGCCAGCGGCTCGAGGGCGTCGTTGAGGCGCGTGCCGTCCCCGGTCAACGAGTACTCGACGCGGGGCGGCACCTCGTCGTAGGAAACGCGGTGCACGACGCCGTCCGCCTCCATCTCCCGTAGGTGGGAGGCCAGCACCTTCTCGGTGATCCCCGGAAGCAGTCGACGCAGCTCGCCGAAGCGACGCAATGGGTGCTCGTGGAGCGCCCAGAGGATCAGCACCTTCCACTTGCCGCCGATGACCTCCATCGCGGTGTCGATACCGCAGGCGTGTCCGTCCGCGGTGCCCGGCCGGTTCAACGTCGCCATGCCCACCCCTTTGACGTGCTCGCTCACCCCCGGGTAACCACGCACTCCGAAGTGCGTACTTGATCGCCTGGGGGCCGATGACCAGCCTAATCGGCATGGAACCGAACACTGTGGAGAAGCCCTCCGTCACGATGCTGGGACTCGGCGCGATGGGTACCGCGCTGGCCCGCGCCTGGCTTGCCGCCGGCTATCCGCTCACCGTCTGGAACCGCACCCCGGCCCGCGCCGCAGCACTCGCGCCCGAAGGTGCAAGGGTCGCGGACAGCGCCGCCCAGGCGGTCGCGGCGAGCACCCTCGTCGTGATCTGCCTGTTGGACGACACCTCGGTCGACGAGGTGCTGGCCGGTGTGGACGTGGTGGGCCGGGATCTGGTCAACCTGACCACCAGCACCCCTGCCCAGGCCCGCGCCCGCGCGGCAGGGGCCCGCCGACGCGGCGCGCGCTACCTGGACGGTGGAATCATGGCCGTCCCGCCGATGATCGGCGCCAAGGAGGCCGGCGGCTACGTCTTCTACAGCGGCTCGCGAGAGCTGTTCGACCGGCACCAGGAGACGCTGGGCGTCCCGGCCGGCACCACCTACGTCGGCGAGGACGCGGGCTTCGCAGCCCTGCACGACGTGGCTCTCCTCAGCGCCATGTACGGGATGTTCGCCGGGACCGCGCACGCCTTCGCCCTGATCCGTCGGGAGGACATCGACCCGGCGGCGCTCGCCCCATTGCTCGCCGACTGGCTCGTCGCGATGATCCCGGCGGTTCACCAGACCGCCGACCAACTGCGCAGCGGGGACTACACCACGGGGGTCGTCTCCCCTCTCGCCATGCAGGTGGCCGGCACACCGACCTTTCTGCGCACCGCCGAGCAGCAGGGCGTGAGCCCCGAACTGCTCGGCCCCTACTTCGACCTGATGCGCCGCCGTCTGGCGGAGGGCGGTGGCGAAGAGGACCTGACGGGCGTGATCGATCTGCTGCTGCGGTGACGCTGTTCCGTGGCTGGATGCAGTTCTTCGTGTCTGACGTCGCGCACCCCACACCACCTAAGGCATCCTAGGAGGCTGGTTTGCGGGTTGACGGCGTTTGTCAGCGCCAAGGCCGGGAACGGCCGATGCCTCCAGTCAGCGAACGGGATCGGGAGTGTGGGCATGCAGATCGGCTACAAGTTGGCCGCGGAGGGGTACGGCCCGCAGGAGATCATCCGACAGGCCGTCCTGGCCGAGCGGGCAGGCTTCGACTTCGTCGAGATGAGCGACCACTTCCACCCGTGGCTGGACGCACAGGGGCACTCGTCCTTCACCTGGAGCGTGCTCGGCGCCATCGCGGCCAAGACCAGCACCCTGCGCCTGGCCACCGGGGTCACCTGCCCGACCGTCCGCTACCACCCGGCGATCATCGCGCAGGCCGCGGCGACCATGGCGCTGATCTCCGACGGCCGGTTCACCCTCGGGGTGGGCGCCGGCGAGCGGCTCAACGAGCACGTGGTCGGGCAGGGCTTCCCCAGCGTGCGGGGCCGACACGAGCGACTACGCGAGGCGCTGGAGATCATCCGGCTGCTCTGGCAGGGCGGCTACCAGTCGTACGAGGGCCGGCACCTGCAACTGGAGGACGCCCGGATCTTCGATCTGCCGGAAACCCTGCCCGTGATCGCTGTGGCGGCCAGCGGTGAGGCGTCCGCGCGGCTCGCCGCCGAGTTGGGCGACGGCCTGTTCGCCACCGAGCCGGACGCGTCGATCGTCGAGCACTACCGCCGCGCCCAGGGTTCGGGCCCGCGCTACGCCGAGGTGCCACTGGCCTGGGCCACCGACGAGCAACAGGCGGTGCAGGCGGTGTTGCGGACGAGCCGATGGATGGTCACCGGCTGGAAGGTGATGAGCGAACTGCCGAACCCGGTCAACTTCGACGCGGCCAGCGCGTACGTCGAGGAGAAGCACATCCGGCAACTCTTCGCCATCGGCCCGGACCCGGAACCGCACGTCACCAAGGTCCGGTCGTACGTCGAGGCCGGCTTCGACCACATCGTCCTGCAGAACGCCGGCCCCGACCCGGACGGCTTCCTCGACTTCTTCGCCGGCGACCTCTCCGGCCGGCTGCGCGCGACGGGTTGACGCCGGCCCTTTGATGAGGTGATGAAGAGCAGGTCAATGCCGTTGCCTTAGCCGGAACGGCCGTTCGTCAGCCGGCATTGCCTCGCCGATCATGGAGTCGTGGTGGGCGACAAAGCGCCTGTAAGTCGCCGAACCAGGCACCATAGTTCCATGATCGCCGAGCCCGATCCGGCACTGCTCCGCGATCTTGCACTTACTGCCCCGATCCAAGGGTCATATAAGCCCATATCGACAACGGAAGCTGCAAGATCGGCGCAGGCGGGGGCAGGGCGTCACGTGACGACAGTGCACCGCCCGCCCGGACGATCGTCCGGGCGGGCGGTGCACTCAGGATGGATGCGCTCGGAATGAGGCGCGCGGGTCGACGCTCAGCGGAAGCAGTGCGCGATCGGCACCTGGCTGCCCTCGCAGTTGGTCGGCTCGTTCTCGACCACCACGCTCTCATCGTCGATCTTGACCTGGGCGTGCATGCCGAAGATGCCGCCGGGCTTCACCGTCGACGCGTTGTGGGTGATCGTGCTGGTGTAGATCGCCACCGAGCCCGCGCTGGCGTAGATGCCGCCGCCCTGGGACGCGGCGCCGACTGCCTCGTTACCTGTCACGTCGCTGCCACGGACCAGCAGGTTCGCCTTCTCGGCGTAGATGCCGGCCCCGAGGCCGTGCGTGGTGTTGCCGTCGATCACGCTGTCGTCGATCGGCGTCAGGCCCTTGACGGTCGAGACGCCGCCGCCGTTGAGCGTGGACGTGTTGCCGCGGATGGTCATCGTGCGCATCACCAGCACCGCGTCGGAGTTGGCGGCACCGCCACCGACCTGCGCGGTATTGTTCAGCAGCTCGGTGTCGGAGACCTTCGTCCGGGCCGAGAAGCTGGCCAGCCCGCCACCCTGGCCGGCGCTGTTCTGGGTGAAGGAGACACTTTCCACGTCGGCGGCACCACGGTAGTTGCCCAGCCCGCCGCCGTAGGCGTTGGCGCTGTTGCGGTGGAACTCCGAGCGCTTCAGCGTCAGCACGCCACCGTTGAGCAGGCCCCCGCCCTTGCCCGCGGCGCCGGAGGCGCTGTTGCCGACGAACGTGCAGTCGGTGACCACCATGTTGCCGTCGTTGAAGATGCCGCCGCCACCCCCCTCGGGAGACAGTGAGGTGCTCTGCGTGACGGTGACCCGTTCCACCACGGCGGTGGCGCCGTGCACCACGTGCACGCTGCCGCCCTCGATGGCCGAGCGGCCGTTGTGCAGTTCCACGTCGCGCAGGGTCAGCTCGCCGCCGTCGCGGACTGTGAAGAAGCGGAACGAGGCGGCCTGGGCGGCCCGGGCGATGGTGGCGCCCGCGCCGTCGATCGTGATCGGCTGGTAGATCACCGGCAGGCCGGCGGTGTCGTCGGCCGGGTTGTGCGGCGGCGCCTCGGCGTCACCGGGGGTCTCCGCCGCGTCGGCGGCCTCCCGGGCGTCACGGATCCCGCCGTCGTACTGGTCGGTCTCGTGGAACGCCTCGGTGAGGGTGTAACGGCACTTGGGCGCGAGACGGAGTTCGCCGCCGCCCTCGGCGTTGGCAGTGACCAGCGCCGCCACCAGCTTCGCGGCGTCGCAGGGCACCGACACCACGCCCCGCTTGTCGGTGCCCGGGGTGGCCGGGCGGGCCCGCTCCGCGTCGTCCTGGCCGGGTTGTGGAGCCCGTCGGTCGCCGTCGCGGCGGTCGTCGTCGGCCGCCGGGGTCAGCCGGGCCAGACCGGGGAGGGCGAGGGCGCGGTCGGCGGCGGCGGCCGCTCCGGCCGCTCCCACGACCAGGCTCCCCGCCAGCAAGCCGCTGGCTAAGAACCATCGGGACCGCCGTCTGGGTCGGGTCGCGCCGTCTCCCTCTCGGTACGTGGACATCAACGGTGCCTACCTTCCTGCGTACGTGACGTGACCACGCGCCGATTCGGGCGCGGGGGGCTCGACGTGTTCGCCGGCTACCAAACGCCACGATAGGTCCGCAATACGGACAGGAAGGCGTGAACGTGAATAGTGCCCTCTTTCATCTTTAAAGCTGCCAGACCGGCATCGATGTCACCCGCCGACGTGGATGCCGGGCCGACGCAGCGGGTCCCGTTCGGTCCGGCGGATGATCTCCCGCACCACCGGCGGGGTGTCCCCCCGACCCAGGATGAGGTAGCGCGCCAGGTGCGCGATCGGGCTGCCCTCCGACCACTCGAAGTGCGCGTGCGGCCGGACGCCGGTGGCGTCCCGCAGGGCCAGCAGGATCGCGGCGATCGCGTTGGGCGCGGCCGGGCTGTTGGCCCGCAGCACCCGGAAGCCGCCCACCTCGATCCCGTGCACGCGCAGCACCTGACTGAACTCCGACGGATCGACCACATCGATCTCCAGAAACAGTACGTCCGCGGCCCCGGGCACCGGATTCATCCCGCGCTGCGCCCGCTCCTTGAGCGTGTACTCCTTCACCGACCCCTTCTGTCGCTTGTTCGCGATCAGGTGCAGCTGCCCATCGTGCGCCAGCGACTCGGTGATGAACCGACGGGCCGCCTCGTCGAACTCGATCCGCTCGGCGCGCAGCTCGGTGGTCCGGGTGACCCGGGAGACCAACGAAACCACGATGATGCCGAGGATGAACAGGGCGGAGATCGTGATCCCGTCCGGCTGTTCGATGACGTTCTCCAGCAGCGCGTACAGCAGCACCAGGGTCAGCACTGTGAAGCCGATCGCCGAGCCGCGCCGGTGGTGACGGGCCGCGGAGATCGTCACCGCCACCGCCCCGGAGACCATCATCGCCAGGATCCCGGTGGCGTACGCCCCGGCCTGGGCGTTGACGTCGGCGCGGAAGGCGATGGTGATGGCGACGCTGACGACGGTGTAGACGATCACCACGGGGCGTACCGCCCGCGCCCACTCCGGTGCCATGCCGTACGACGGCAGGTAGCGGGGCACGATGTTGATCAGCCCAGCCATCGCCGAGGCGCCGGCGAACCAGAGGATGAGCACGCTGCTCACGTCGTAGACGCTGCCGAACACCTCCCCCAGGTAGGTGTGCGCCAGGAACGCCAGCGCCCGCCCGTTCGCGCCGCCGCCCGGCCGGAACTCCTCCGCCGGAATGAGCGCCGTGGTCACGAAGGTCGTCGAGATCAGGTAGACCGACATGATCAGCGCGGCGGTGGTGAGCAGCCGACGCGTGTTGCGGATCCGGGCGGCGAGCCGGGCCTGCTTGTCCGGGCCGTCGGCCGTCACCAGGGGCATCATGCTGACCCCGGTCTCGAAACCGGACAGCCCCAGCACCAGCAGCGGGAACGCCAGCACGGCGGTGAGCAGCACGTGGCCCGGCCCGCCACCGGTCGAGGTCACCGCGGCCGTCCAGTTCGACACGATGCCAGGGTCCTCGACGATCCGGGCCACCCCGACCACGACGATCACCGCGTTGAGCACCAGGAAGACCGCGACCAACGGGATGGCCACCACCACCGCCTCCCGGAATCCGAGCAGGAACACCCCGCCGAGGATGAGCAGCAGCACCACCGTCACCACGACCGGCACGAGGGACCCGTGCAGGGCGTCGGGCAGGTACGGGTTCTCCAACAGGTGCACTGTGGCGTCGGCCGAGGAGAGGGTGATCGTGATGATCCAGGAGGTGGCCACGAAGCCGAGCAGCACGAGGACGAAGATCTTGCCCCGCCAGAACGGCAACAACCGCTCCAACATCGCCACCGAACCTTGACCGTGCGGGCTCTCGTGGGCCACCCGTCGGTACATCGGCAGCATGCCGAACAGGGTGAGCACGACGATCAACAGGGTCGCCAGCGGGGAGAGCGCCCCGGCCGCCACCGCCGCGATGCCCGGCAGGTACGACAGCGTGGAGAAGTAGTCCACGCCGGTCAGGCACATCACCTGCCACCAGGCGTGCCGACGGTTCTGCCCCTCGGTCGCCTCGGGGCCGGGCGGCTGCACCTGGTGCTGGAAGAGCCACCGGCGCAGCGGGCTGGCCGGCGGCGCCGAGCGGGCCGGGGTTGCCACGCGTTCGGGCACCACGACGCCCTCCCGGCCGCCCCGGTGTGGGCGGGCCGGATCGCGGGCCGCCCGCAGCGCCGGATCCGGCCCGCTCGGCGCGTGGCGGCGCCCGCTCCAGCGTCGTGGTTTCGCCCTGTGCTCGTCACCCATCGCCAGTCCCACCCTCACAGGTCCTGATCCGACGGTAGGCGGTGCCCCGGCGCCCGATCGGCGGAACCGGGCACCTGTTCGGCCTGCTCAGGACAGGTCCGGGACGGCGAGCAGCCGGGCCAGTGCGGGTGGGTCGGCGACGGTCACCGTGGCCGCCGGGTGCCGGGGCCGCCCTCCGGGCACCAGCGCCGGCACCGGTACGCCGAAGCGCAGACAGATCCCGCCGGCCGCGCTGCTGCCGAAGGTCGCACCGCCGTCGGCCAGCGACAGGTGCGGGCCGATCGCCCGCCACCAGCGGTACGGTCCGCTCACCTCGACGGCGGTGACGTTGTCCCGGTCGGTCCGCAGCTGCCACGGCCCGTACCGGATGGTCAGGTCCCGTTCGCTGACGGCGACCCAGGCCGTCGCCGGGCGGACCCCCAGCAGGGCCAGCACCGGGCGGAACACCGGATCGAATCGGAACGGAAACCGCGCCGCGACGCCGGTCATCGGGCGCCGGGCCGAGCGGTGGGTCGCGACACCGGGCCACCCGGCCGAAGAGGGCCGGGCCGCGCGGGCCGGGGGCGGGCGGCGGGCCGACGCCGGGCCAGGACGGTCATGGCGCGGGCGTACCCGATCCGAGCCCGCCGACACCCCCGGATCCGCACGCCGTCGACGTGACCCCCCGTTCGGTGCTCCCCCACCGTCGGCCGACACCCCCCGGGCCGGCCGACGGTGGCAGACGGTCGACACCCCCCGAGCCGACCGGCTGTCCCCTGCGTGACCGACCCGACCTCGGGCTGCCACGCGGGGTGGAACTGGTGGGACGCGCCCCCGCGCTCCGCCGCCCCCCACGGGGCGGAGCGCGGGGCCCCCCGTCCCGGCTACTGCAGGAACGCCCCGAGGGGCGAGAGCAGCAACCGGCCGAGCGCCGCGGCGTTGTCGTCCAACCGCGTGCGCTCACACTCGCGGGCGTCCGGATCGTGCCGGCACCGCCAGATCTTCTGCGCGTTACGCCAGGCGACATCGCGGGTGTACTCGACCAGTTCCCCCTGGTACCAGTCGTCGATGTCGCCGTTGAGCATGTCGATGAGCAGCTGCCACCGCTCCAGGTAGCCCCGGCGCAGGCCGGGGATCTTGTCCGCGAAGATGTTGTTGATCTCGAGGTAGTCGTGGTGCTGGTCGCTGCCGTCGACCGGCTCCGACTCCAGGTGGTCGAACGTGGTCACCAGGGCGAACGGCAGGTCGAAGTTGATGTGCGCGTTCACCCCGGCCGCCGCCGACGGCAGCGGGCGGGCATCCGGCCCCTGCATCCGCTCGAAGAGGCACGACCACGCCTTCGGGGTGCCGGGGCTGGAGTCGGTCCACAGCCGCATCGCGTCGAAGTACCGGGCGGCGAACTCGACGTCGAGCCGGGAGAGGAAGACCGGGTCGACGAAGCGGTCGTCGTACAGCCCGTCCAGCACGCTGCTGGTGATGGTCAGGTAGAGCTTGTTGAAGTCGGCGAGCGGGCAACTGGCTTCCAACGGTGGCAGCCGGACCAGCATGTCCTGGAGCTTGGTCAGGTGATCGACCACGGCCGGCACGTCCGCGGGATGATCGGCGAGCAGGTCGACGATGTCCCGGTGCACGGGCCCCCAGACCGGTTCGATCATTTTTCCTCCATCGTGGTCGGCGGCATCCCCCGTGCCGTCGTCGACGCGGCCCAGCCTCTCAGCCGACACCGGCCCGCCGGATCAGTAGAACGACGTATCCCGGCGCGCACACGCGCCGGGATACGTACTTCAGTGATCGGGTCGGTCAGCCCCGTTGGTTGCGCAGCTGGATCGCGCTGGCCTGCACGCGGGTACGGACCTGGAGCTTGTCGAAGATGTGCGACACGTGCACCCCGATGGTCCGCTCGCTGATGAACAGCCGCTGCCCGATCTCCCTGTTGGTCAACCCCTCGGCGACCAGGGCGAGCACTTCCCGCTCCCGGGCGGTGAGCGCCGCCAACTCGTCGTCGGACGCCTCGACCGGGACGCTGCGGGTGCCGGTGGTGCTGTCGCGCTCGTCCAGCGACACCCGGGCCCGCCCGGCCAGCTCGCGGATCTCCGAGGTCAGCGGTACCGCGCCCAACCCCTGCGCCACCCGGTACGCCTCCCGCAGGAGCTTGCCGGCGGTGGCCACCCGGCTGCGCCGAGCCAGCAGCGCCTCGGCCTGCCGCAGTCGCGAGTAGGCCGCCGGGTAGGGGTGATTGCGTCGATCCCACTCGGCGGCCGACGCGGCCCACAGCTCCGGGTCGCTGCCGTCGAGGCGGCTCACCTCGGCGGCGCACAGCGCCAGGAAGCCCTCCACCACCGAGCGCACCGGCCGGGCGGCACCGGCGCTCTTGCGCGCCACCCGCTCGGCCACGTCGCGCAGCCGGCGCACCGCCGTCGGGTCGACCTCCACGGTGCGGCTGGCGTGCGCCTCCGCCTCGGCGCGCAGGCCGTGCCAGACCAGCGCGGAGAGGATCATCACGTCGTCGGAACGGCTCTCGGTGAGGCCGCGCTGCACCGCTTGGCGGGCCACGTCGTGCCGACCCTCCCACATGGCCAGCCCGGAACGCAGGGTGAGCAGCGGTATGACGTGTCGCGCCCCGCCGCCGGCGAGGAGGGTCGCCACCGCGTCGAGGTCCCGACCGGCGGCCTCGATGTCGCCGTAGCCCACCGACAGCCGGCACCGGGCCAACAGCAGCTCCACGGCGTCCGCACCGGACGGTCGGTGCCGCAGGGCCGCGGCCACCACCTTCTCCGCCTCGGCCCACTGGCCCACCCGGAACAGCCCGTTGATGGCGATGGCCAGCAGCCGGGTGCCCCAGGTGCGGCCCAGCCCCAGCTCGGCCACCCGCTCGGCGCCCCGCCGGGCCACCACCACGCCCTCTTCGAGAACGTTCAGCGGCCCGGTCAGCAGCTCCGCCAGGTGCAGGTACGCGCAGGCCACGTCCTCGGGCTGACCGGCACGCTCGGCGGTGTCGAGGGCGTCGCGCATGACCGCCAGACCGGCGTCCGGGTCCTCCAGACAGGCGTCGCTGAAGCCCAACGCCGAACTGGCCAGCACCACCTCGGTGGCGGAGCCCTCCACGTTCTCGGCCAACGCCAGCGCCTCGCGGGCCCGCTCGCCGGCGTCGGCGTAGCGGCCCAGGTGCAGCAGCAGCTCGGCCAGGCGGGCGGCGGCGCTCGCCCGGTCCCGAGGGGAGCAGTCCCCCGCCTTCAGCGCCCGCTGGTATTCCTCCTCGGCCAGCGCGGAGCGACCGGCGGCGGCCAGGTAACGGGCCCGGCGGATGTGCAGCGCGCAGCTCGGCTCGCCACCCCGCAGCGTGGCCAACTCCTCCAGCAGGGCCAACGCGCGGGCGTGTTCCCCACAGTGGTGGGCCGCCTCGGCGGCGTTCTCGAGCAACTCGACCCGGTCCACCGTCAGCGGGCCCGGCTCGGCGGCCAACTGCAACGCCGCCGACCAGTGCCGGTGCGCCTCGGCGTAACCGTGCAGCCGCTCGGCCTCCTGAGCGGCGGCCACCGCCGCCGGCAGGGCGCGCGCCGGCTCGCCGGCCAGCCGCCAGTGGTGCGCCAGCCGGGCCTGGTGCAGCTCACCCGGCGCCGTGGTCAGCGCCTCGGCGTAGCGGCGGTGCAGCCCGGAGCGCTCGGCCGGCAGCAGCTCGTGCGCCAGCACCTCGGCCACGAGGCGGTGCCGCAGCCGGTAGCCCTCGTCGGCGCCGACCAGCAGCCGGTGCGCCACCGCGGCCCGGGCTGCGGCGATCAGCTCGTCCTCCGGCATCCGCAGCACCTCGGCCAGCAGCCAGTGCTGCACCGGCTCGACACCGGCGGCGACCGCGTGCACCACGGCGTGCGCGTGCTGGGGCAGCGCGTCGACCCGGTCGAGGAAGATCTCCCGCAGCGTCTCGGACAGGCCGTCGCGGCCGTCGCGCAGATCCCGGGCCAGCTCCTCGATGACGAACGGGTTGCCACCGCTGCGCTGCCACACCTGCTCGGCCGCGTCGGCGGTCAGCGGCCGGCCGACCACCGCGGCGGCGAGCGTCTCGGTGTCGGCCCGACCCAGCGGCGCCAGGTCGAGCACCCGCACCGTGCGGAGCCGACGCAGCTCGGTGAGCACCCGGCGCAGCGGGTGCGCGCCCTGCAACGACTCGGCACGCACCGCCGCCAGCACCGACAGCTGAAGATCACCCAGGCCGGCGAGCAGGTAGAGCAAGAGCTGCCGGGTGCTGCGGTCGACCCACTGGAGGTCGTCGAGGATCAGCACCAGCGGGCGACCCTCGGCGATCAGGTGCAGGCCACGGGAGACCCGCTCCAGCAACGCGCCGGCGCCGTCCGGGCCGGCGGTCTCGTCGGCGAACATCTGCAACAGCCCCCGCACCGCCGAGGAGGTGCGGGCGGGCGAGGTGGACACCTCGGCGTCGAACCGGCGCAGCGCCTGCAACAGCGGGTGCAGCGGGGAGGCGTCGCCGATGTCCAGGCAGCTGCCGGTGAGCACCACGGCGCCTCGCTCCCGCAGGCGGTTGCCGATCTCGCCCAACAGCCGGGTCTTTCCCACACCGCTCTCGCCGGTCAGGAAGACCGCTGCGGTCTGCCCGTGCGCGGCGTCACCGAGCAACGCGGACCGAACCGTCTGCACCAGCTCGGCCCGGCCCACGAGCGGTGCGGTGTCCACATCGCTGGCCATGGCACGCAGCCTAATCACAGGGCCCCACACCGTTCTACGGCCGCCTACCGCTTCTGGTACTCCTCGCGTCGACTTTGCGACTAAAGGTTGCAGGTGGCCGACATACGTCGTTCGGCAGATCCCCTGTCGGCCCAGGAATGCCAATCTCCGGAGGTGATCAGGCAACAGCGGGGAGAAAGGCCGGTGCGATACCCATGACCACCAGCATCATCGTCGACGCGCAACGGACCGTCACCCCGCTCTGGCCGGTACCCCAGGAGCGGCGCATCGTCACCGTCCTCTTCGCGGACATCGTCGGCTCCACGGCCCTGGTGGACCGGCTCGACCCGGAGGACGTCCGAGCGCTGCAGCGGGCCTACTTCGACACCGTCGCCGGTGTGCTGCACCGCTGGCAGGGGGTGGTGGAGAAGTACATCGGCGACGCCGTGATGGCGCTCTTCGGCGCTCGGCACTCGGACGGCTTCGACGCGTACCGGGCGGTGCGCGCCGGGCTCGAGATCCAGGCCGCGCTGGACCGACGGCCCATGGTCGACGGCATCCAGCTGCGCGTCCGGGTCGGTGTCGCCACCGGCGAGGTCGTGGTCGACCTGGGCGACGTCGTCACCGGCGGGCACGGCGTCGCCAGCGGCGCGGTGATCACCGCCGCGGCTCGCCTGCAGGAGTACGCCGCACCCGGTGCCGTCGCACTCTGCGCGGCCACCGCACGCGCCACCGCCGGCCTCATCACCCAACGTCAGCTGACGCCGGTGCCGGTCGCCGGCCGGGTGCCGCCGGTGCCGGTCTGGCACGCCGTCGGTCCGGTACGCCCCGGCGCCGACCGGCACGACGGCCCGTTGATCGGTCGACGCCGCGAACTGGCCACCATCCGCGACCAGTTGGGCGCGGCCATCCGGGACCGGACGCCACGCTGGATCTCCCTGGTCGGCCCCACCGGCAGTGGCCGCAGCCGGCTGCTGCACGAGCTGACCCGCGGGCTGACCACGGTGGACGGCCTGTCGGTCCGCTGGTGTGTGGCGACCTGCCAGCCGTACCCCGATCAGGTGTTGGCGCCGGTCGCGCACCTGCTCCGCGGCCTCGCCGGGATCCGGCACAGCGACGGCCCGGCGGCGGTCCACGATCGGCTCGTCGCGGCCCTGACGCCGCTGTTCCCGCCTACCAGGGTGGCCACCGCGGTCCCGGCGCTCCAGCGGATGCTGACCACCCCGGACGGCTCGGCCGCCGCCCTCGCCGGCGCGGCGATCTTCCGGGAGGTGCTGCTGCGGCTGGCCGCCCACTGGCCGCTGATCGTTGCCGTCGACGACCTGGACCGGGCCGCGCCCGCGGTGAGCCGGTTCCTGCACGCGCTGTTCGGCGCGGCGACGGAACGCGGCCTGCCGCTGGCCCTGCTCACCGTTCACCAGCCGCAGTGGGCCGACACCCGGCCCGGTCCGGCCCGACAGATGACGATCGGACCACTGGCCACGGTGCAGTCCGGACGGCTGCTGCGACACCTGCTCACCCGGGCCGGACAGCCAGTGGCCCTGGTCGACCGGCTGCTGCCGCTGGTGGGAGGCCGGCCCGGGCACGCGGCGGCGTACGTCACGTCGCTGGTGGACGGCGCCGATCCGGCGGCGCTCGCGCTGCCCGAGGCGGTGCGCCGGGCCGTCGGCGCGGAGCTGGACCACCTCGACGGTGAGCGGCGGGCGGTACTGATGGCCGCCGGCACCCTCGGTGGTCTGATCTCCGGCGCGGCCGTGGACCGGGCACTCGGCTGGACGCCCGGCCGGTCCGCATCCGCGCTCCGCAAGCTGGTCGCCGCCGGGCTGCTGCTCCCCCACCACGCCGCCGGGTACGCGTTCACCGCGCCCGCGCTGCGCCAGGTAGCCGCCGAGCGGTTGCCCCGCGCCCTGCGGGCCGTCTTCCAACGCCGGGCCGCCAGCGTCCCGCACCTCGACACCGCGCACCGGGATGCCAACCCGCCCGGCCGCGCTGGTGCGGTCATCGGCTCGGCGGCGAGGAACGCCGAGATCGTGCGCCTCGACACCGTTGGCGCTCGGACCGGCCGCCTCGACGCCGTCTTCGCGGCGCTGGCCTCGGCGGGGCCGGGCGATGCCACCGGCCCGACCGGGCTGAGGCGAAGTAGTCCCACACCGACGATGGCCACCCGTCCCGCCGCCGACCGTACTGCCGGCTCCCGCCGGCTCCGCGCCGTCGCCTCGGCGGGCGACGTACCGCCGACGCCGGCTCCGGCGGCGTCCGTGTCTCCGCGCGCTACGGGCGGTAGCTCGCCCCGGGACGTCGGACGGCCCGCCGCCCCGGTCCGCCCTACCTCGGCGAGTTCAGCCGGGCACTGGACACTCGCCGACGCCGGCAGTCCACCGGGCGTGGTGCGGGCGATACCCCGCCCGCCGTTGATCCGCCCCTTGGACGGCCTGCCCGCCTCGGCCTGACTGTCGACATCAGGGCGGTTCAGGACAGGTCAGGACTCTCGCCCGCCGAACTGCCAGTTGTGCACCTCGATGGTGGCGTACCGGTCCACGGTCAGGACGGCGCGGGCCGCGTCCGGGTTCGGGGCCCGGAGCAGCGCGGCGGTGCCGAGCCAGGTGACGCCGTCGTCGGCCAGCAGGGGCCCGTACGCGATCAACTCGTCCGGATCGGGTGGCACGGCCAGGTCGGCGGCCTGCCCGGCGCCGAGGCCGAGCACCAGATAACGGTTGCCGCCGGTCCGGCCGCCAGGGAAGTCCCACATGGTGCGGCCCAGCGTGTTGCGCCACCGGCGCAGCAGCACGTCCCGGTACACGCCGGCCTGGTAGTTCGGCTCCTCGAAGGCGAATGCCCGCGCGGCGGCCGGGTCGGGCAGGTCGACGATGTGCACGCTGCCGGTGGGCGTGTCGCCGACGACTGTCGGGCCACGGGCGATCATTTCCGCCGCGTATCGATCCATGTAGGACCAGTGCTCGGGCAACAGCTCGTCGCGCAAGGCCGCCGAGCCGGGCCGGTCACTGTGGTAACAGAGAAACTCCACGCCGCATTCTCGCCTGGTGCCCCTCATCGAAGGCGGGCCGGGTGCCGCCCCGGCCGCTACGGCACGGACGCCGAGGCCAGCAGCGCCGCGGTGGGCAGCGCGAGCAGGCCGTCGGGGCCACGGTAGCGGGCGGTCAGCTCGTCGTACGCGGCACGAATGCGGGTGATCATGGCAGCCGACTGGGTCTCCAGCACCAGACCTGGCTTGCTGACGCCGTTGGCGGGGCCGCTCCACCAGGCCTCCGGGTCGGTGCGGTGCGCCCAGGTGATCGTGTCGCAGCGCACGTCGGTGAGCCCGGCCCGGTCGAGCAGGCCCGCCAACCCGTCGGGGGTACGCGGGAAGTCCCGGTCGGCGTCCACAGTCGGGGCGGCGGCGCGACGTTCGACCCCAGCCGCGTCGAAGACCTCGCCCCAGAGGCTCTGCGCCTCGGGCGCGGGGTGCGGCCAGACGGTGACCGCGACCCGACCAGCGGACCGGACGACCCGTCGCAGCTCGGTGATCGCGGCCAGCGGATCGCCCACGTGATTGATCACGAAGTTCGCCACGGCCGCGTCGAACGACCGGGAGGCGAACGGGAGGTACGGCAGCGCCGCGAGGCGGACCTCGTCGGCGGACGGCACGCGGTCACGCGCCAACTCGACCATGCTCGGCTCGGCGTCGACGGCGACGACTGTGGCGCCGCGACCGCACGCCACAGTGGCCACGGTCCCGGAGCCGGTGCCCGCGTCGAGCACCCGAGTGCCCGCCCCGACGTTGGCGGCGTCCAGCAACGCTGGTGCGGGGTACGCGCAGAGCGCGGCGAGGCTGCTGTCGTACGCTCCCGCGCGCCCGGCCCAGCGCGACCGCTCGTATTCGTCGAAGGCCGTCGTCGTCATCGCCAGGCGCCCCCTTCGACGATCTTGATGGTGGCGCCACGATATCGAACGAGGTACACCCGGCGGTGCCCCCCGCGGTGGTGAGCCGCCGTCCACGCCTGCCGTGAGCTGGCTGCCCGTGTCCAGTGGGAGCGGCTGAGCCGCTCACCAGCGGTGACTAGGATTGGTCCGTCATGCTGCTACGGGTGCTCGGGCCGCTTGAGGTCGAGGTCGACACAGGCGGGCCGGTCGACCTCGGCGGCCCCCGCCAACGCGCCGTGCTCGCGCGGCTGCTCGCGGCGCGCGGTGAGGTCGTCTCCGTCGGGCAGATGATCGAGGATCTGTGGCGGGGGGACGCGCCGCCACGGGCGATCGCCTCCCTCCAGGCGTATGTCTCGCATCTGCGCCGCCTCCTGGAGCCGACCCGCGAGCGCCGGGCGCCGGCCCGGGTCCTGGTCACCGCGCCACCGGGCTACGCGCTGCGGCTGCCCGCCGACGCCGTCGACGCCGGTCGGTTCGAGACGCTGCTCGCCGAGGCGCGTGCGGTGGGTCCCGCCGACCCGGGCCGGGCACGTCAGTTGCTCAGCGGCGGGCTCGAGCTGTGGCGCGGTCGGGCGTACGCCGAATTCGCCGGTGAGCCGTGGGCGCAGCCGGAGGTGCTGCGGCTGGAGGAGCTGCGGCTCGGCGCCCGGGAACTGCTGCTGGACGTGACGGTGCGCTGCGGCGACGCGGCCGAGGCGGTGCCGGAGGCAGAACTGTTGACCCGGCAGGCGCCGCTGCGGGAGGAGAGCTGGCGGCTGCTGGCGCTGGCGTTGTGGCGTACCGGTCGGCAGGGTGACGCGCTCGCCGCGCTGCGCCGGGCGCGGGAGACCCTGGCGGACCAGCTCGGACTGGACCCCGGCCCGGCGCTGGTCGAGGTGGAGTCCGCCATCCTGGGACAGCGACTCGACCTGCTGCCACCGGCGCCGGCGACAGCGGTACGCGCCCGGCGGCAGGTGTCGGAGGAGGTCTTCGTCGGCCGGGAGGCAGAGCTGGCGGCGCTCCGGCAGGCAGCCGCCGAGGCGGTGGCGAGCGGGCCGCGCGTCGCGCTGCTCAGCGGTGAGGCCGGGGCCGGCAAGACGAGCCTGCTCACCCGTTTCCGGGACGAGCTCACCGAGCACGGCTGGCTGGTCGCCGTCGGCCGCTGCCCCGAGGTCGAGGGCGCCCCGCCGGCCTGGGCCTGGGTCGAGGCGCTGCGGCAACTCGCCGAGCAGGCACCCCCGGGTGACCTCGCGCCGGCGCTCGCCCCGCTGCTCAGCGGGGGCGACGGCGAGCCCGGCGGCGACGTCACCGCCGGCCGGTTCCGGCTGCACCGGGCCGTCGGCGCCTGGTTGGACGCCGCCGCAGCCCGCAGACCGGTCACCGTGATCCTCGACGACCTGCACGCCGCCGACGCCGAGACGTTGCTGCTGTTGCAGAGCGTCACCGAGATGACCACCGGCACCGTCCTGTTCGTCGCGGCGCTGCGGCCCGCCGACAACACCGAGCGGCTCGCCGACACGATGGCCGTCCTGGCCCGCCGGTCACCGCAGCGGATCCCGTTGGGCGGTCTGAGCACGTCCGAGGTCGAACGACTGCTCGGCGCGTTGGCCCGGACCACCGTCGACCCGGACACGGTCGCCGCGTTGGCCGAGCGGACCGGCGGCAACCCGTTCTACGTTCGGGAGTCGGCGCGACTGCTCGCCGCCGAGGGCACGCTCGTGGCCACCTCCGACGTGCCCGAGGGCGTACGCGACGTGCTGCGCCGACGACTCTCCCGCCTCCCGTCGACGACCGTCTCGGTGCTGCGTCTCGCCTCGGCCGTGGGGCGGGAGGCCGAGGTGCGAACGCTCGTCGACGCCGCCGGCGCCGACGAGGGCACCGTCCTGCGGGCGCTGGAGGCCGGGCTGACCGCCGGGCTGCTCACCGAACCGGCGCCCGGGCGGGTGCGGTTCGTGCACGGCCTGGTCTGCGACACCATCTACACCGACCTGCCGCAGCTGCGCCGCACCCGCCTGCACGCGCGGATCGCCGCCGCCACCCGCCGGTTGCGGCCCGAGGACTACCCCGCCCTGGCCCACCAGTACGCCCGCGCCGCGTCGGCCGACACCGCGCCGCTCGCCGTCGACTACGCCATCCGGGCCGCCGAGCTGGCCGAGCGGCGGTACGCGTACGACGCCGCGATCGAACTGCTCAGGAACGCTGTCGAGGCCGCCGCCACGGTTGCCGGGGACCGCGACGCGCTCCGGGTCGACCTGCTCGGGCGGCTGCTGCGCGCCCAGGCGCGGGCCGGAGCGGTGGCCGCCGCCCGCCAGACCCGCGCTCGGGCGGTCGACGTCGCCGCGGCGTCCGGCCGCGACGACCTCCTGGTCGCTGCGTTCACCGCGTGGACAGTCCCCACCCCGTGGCTGACCCACGAGTACGGCGTGGTGGACCACCGGGTCGTCGAGCTGCTCACCCGGCTGCTGCGCGCCGACGGCCTGGACCCGGTCGCCCGCTGCCGGCTACTGGAGGCGCTGGCCACGGAGTTGGACGGCGAGTCCGACCCGCGAGGCGTGGCGGCCGGACGGGAGGCGCTGTCCCTCTCGCAGCGGCTGGGCGACCCCGAGCTGCGCGCCCTCGGGCTGGCCGCGCGGCTGCGCACCATGAGCTACGAGCGAGAGGCGCCGGACCGCCGGACCTTCGCCCTCGAGCTGCGCGACCTCGCCGACGAGCACGGGCTGGTGACCTACCGTTCGGTCGCCGAGCAGGCGCTGGGCCACTGCGCTGCCGCGCTCAACGAGACGGACGAACTGCGCCTCAGTGTCGCCCGGCAGGGGTGGCTGGCCGAGACGTACCAGCTGAACGAGGCGCAGACGATCAACCTGTGCTCGCTGGGCGCCCTCGCGCACATCGCCGGCGACTTCGCCGCCGCACGGCGGCACTACGACCAGGTCGAGGTGCAGATGCGGCGGCAGGGTTCGCTGCACGCCGAGGCGTTCCACTACTTCTCCACCGGCACCCTGCTGATCAGCCAGGGGCGGTTCGGTGAGCACCTGGAGGCGACCCGGCGGATACGGGGGTCGTTGGGCCCGATCGTGGACGACCTGCTGGCGCTGGCGCTGATCGGAAGCGGACGCCTGGACGAGGCGCGGGCCATGCCGGTCGGGCGGCACACCTACCGCCCGGACTACTTCGAATCGGCGCTGCTCAGCGTACGTGGGATGGTCGTCGTGGCGCTGGGTCGACGGGACCTGGCCCGACCCGTGATCGACGCGCTGCTCCCGGTACGCGACCAACTGGCCGGTTTCTCCACCACCGCGGCGGTGGTGCGGCCGGTCGCGCTGACCCTCGGTGAGCTGTTCCGGCTGATGGGCCACACCGAGGAGGCGACCCGGCACTTCGCCCTCGCGGCGCGGGTGGCCCGCCGGTGGGAGTCGCCGCACTGGCTGGCCGAGGCCACGGCGGCGATGGCCCGCTGACCGTCACGGTTGGTGGATTCCAAGCCGATTCCAAGTGGCACCGAGCATGATCAACAGATCTGTGCCAGTTGATCCCCTCGGAAAGGTCACCGTGAACCAGAACCACCGCGAAGCCATGGCCGACGTACGCGACATGTACCTGGCGCACTCGGCGCTCCGTCGCGAGTTCAGCCTGCTGCCGCAGCTCGTCCGCGACGTCACCCCGGGCGACGCCACGCGCGCGGAGGTCGTCGGCGCCCACGCCGAGATGCTCTGCCACATCCTGCACCTGCACCACGAGGGCGAGGACCTGCTGCTCTGGCCCCGGCTGCTGGAGCGCGGAGGCGCGGAGGCCGCGGCGATCGTCCCTACCATGGAGGCGCAGCACCACGCCATCGAGGACGCCCACGCGACGGTGGTCGCCCTCCTCCCCCAGTGGCGCCGCACCGCACGCGGCGGTGAGCAGCTCGCGGACGCCCTGGAACAGCTACGCGCCGCGCTGATCGAGCACATGGCCCTGGAGGAGAGCGAGATCCTGCCGCTGGCGCAACGGCACGTCACCGCCCGGGAGTGGATGCAGCTCGGCGAGCACGGCATGAGCAAGTCCCCGAAGAAGCAGCTACCGCTGGCCTTCGGCCTGGCCATGTACGAGGGCGACCCGGAGGTGGTCAAGGCGGTGCTGGCGCACGCCCCGCTGCCGGCGCGACTGCTCATGCCGATCATCGCGCCCCGGCTGTACGCCAGCCACGCCAAGCGGGTGCACGGCACCGCCACGCCCCCACGCATCGGCGCCAGCGCCGGCTGATCGGGTCGGCGACTCGCCTGACCGGGCGGGTCGCGCTGAGTCAGGCGGTGGGGCGCCGGGCGTGCCGGGTTCGTTTGCGCCGTCGTGGGGGCGGCGCAGTCGCGCACCGCAGACAACGGCCAGTGGTCATCGTTGCGGAGGAATCGCGGCTGCGCCGCCCGCCGGGGCCCCCGTCGCAGCGTCGTCGTCGCGCGTAGGACGTAGGCCACCTCCGACGCGGGAACGGGACTGGTGCCACCGGGCCCGGGATGCGCGCAGGAGTGGATGGGTCAGCGGTCCACCGGAGCGAATCTGCTGTTGAAGGTCGTCGAGCGCCTCCCACCAGCCGGGGTGGTCCTCCACCACCTCGACGAGCACGGGGCTCTGCCGCAACATGTGGGCCGGCCAGAGATACCAGGTGTGGGCGAACGTGAAGGCGGGCAGCAGCGGGGCCATCTGGAGGTTGCACTCGAGAAGGTCCGCGAGACGTTCCGCCAGGGTCACCACCTTCAGGCGCGCCGGGTCGTCGGGCGTGCAGGGCTTCCCGTCGAAGAAGTACGGCCGAAGTGCCGGATCCTCGAGCACTCGATCGTGCCACGCCTGACCCACGTTGTTGATCCCGAGGATCGCGTTCGCCGAGCCGATGCGGTTGTTGATGCGGCTCTGTCTCGCCACCTACCGCGTCTGGATCGCCGAGAAGCAGAGCGAGACCGCGACCAGGATCAGACCGATCACGCTGAGGACCGTTTCGTTCACGCCGGCACGCCCTTCGATAGCGAGAGTCTGTCCTCACGCTACGGAGGCATCGCAACCAGTGACCGCGGCTGGGCTTGGCGCTCAGCGGGCGGCCAGGAAGGCCAGAATGCGCGGCCAGGACGATGCGGTGGCGTCCGGGGAGTGCTCGGTCAGGTCCGGGTCGGTGAACAGATGACCCACGCCGGGATAGCGGAAGACCGTCAGGTCGGCACCGGCCTCGGTGATGGCCTGCTGCCATTCGTCGACCTCTTCCGGCGCGTCGTACGGGTCCGGGTCGGCGAGGTGCAGCTGCACCGGCAGCCCGGGTCGGACCGCGTCCGGGGCGCCACCGGTGCCGTGCAGCAACAGCAGACCGGCGGCGTCGGGGCGTTCGGCCAGCAGCGCCCCGGCCACACCGGCCCCCATCGAGAAGCCGCCGAGGACCGTCTCCGGTGGCAGGTCACGCAGCGCGTCGCGGGCCCGGTCCAGAACCACCTCCTGGCCGATCTTGTCGAGCAGCGCGAAGCCCTCCTCGACGGTGCCGGAGGCCGGGACGCCGTACAGGTCGGGGGTGCTGACCTGGTGCCCGGCGGCGCGCAACCGGTCGGCGGCGGCGCGCACGGCGGGCCGCAGCCCGTACACGGAGTGGAACAGCACGACGTGTCGCATCCGGTCATCCTGCCGCAGCCGAGCGCCCGTCCGGTGGGGCCACGCGGGGTGGGAGCATGATCATGGTCGAGTCAGTCGAGTCAGCTTCCCAGTCAGTCCACCGGCCCACGGGTCCGTCCAAGCGCCCGCGCACCCGTCGAACACACACCAATGCGCTCACCACCGGATCCGTCTATCTGGGTCTCGGTACACGCCAAGGTTGAGACGCACCAAGAATCATCACCGAGGTCGCCACAACTAGGGCAAGCTCTACCTATAAGCTGCCGTGATCGACCTGTACTCCCGTCGGCTCTTCGGCTACGCCATGAGCGCGCCTGCGCTGCAGAGTTGAACCCGGGCGACTCTGTCCATGGCTGCTGCGACCGGCCCGGCGACCTCGCAGATGTTGATACTGGCGTCCAGGTCGAGGGGTTCGGTCGTCGGGCCGTCGAGCACTGCGCTGAGATTTCCCTTGTAGGGGTCGATTCGCTCAAGGATGATCCGACCGGCCGACATCGCCAACAGTGCAGCGTTGCGACTGGAGGGCATCGAAACGCTTCCGGCGCGCCTGCGCAATGCGAAGCCGCGCCCTGCCGTGCTGCCTGCCCGTAACGCCTCATGGCATCCTTTGTCAAGAACATGACGGACTTCTATCGGAAATTTGATTGCACCAAGCTCCGCTTTAATTGCGAGCCACACTCCCTCATGCTGGGCTAGAGAATTCCTCCGGACGGAGGAGTTTCGAGGGCGAGCCTCCCCGCTAGCCTCTTGGCATGAGCCCATTTCCATCAGATGGCATGACTGTAATGGTTTCAACTGTTCTGCCGAGTGGTCGAGAGGTCCTCATTCCGGCGCCGCGTACAGAACATGCAGGAGAAGAGGGGCACTTCGGACAGTCGGACGGCTTTACGGACGTGGCCTTTCGGCTCGAGTTTAAGGATCTGGTAGATACCGCCACAGAGATTGCACTGATGCTGCGTGCGAGTATGGAGAAAATTCGCCCCCAGAAGGCCACCGTAGAACTTAGCATTGGAGTAGACGCTAAGAGCGGACAGCTCACCGCCTTCTTTGTCGAGGGTGGAGCGAATGGCGCTCTGAAACTCACACTCGAGTGGGGCGGACTGGCATCGGAGGTGGCATGACAACAGCGGTCGAGAATCTGCTGCGTAAATGCACTATTTTTCTACTAAACACACGCGAAATCGGAGTCGGCACGGGCTTCTTTGTCGCCGAGCGTTTAATTTTGACTGCGGCCCATGTTGTTATTAAGGCCTCTGGAGAAGTTCGTGGACGATGGGGAGGTCAGCCGCTCGGGCCGATCGAGGTGGTGTGGTGCCATCCAGAGCGCTCCAGCGCCGACGGCACGTGCCACCTTCCCGACCTGGCGCTGTTGCGACTACTCGACGACTCGGCCGCCGGGCACCCGTGCGTCCTTCTCGGTGAACGGCACCAGGGCAAGGAGTTGATTGCTGATGGCTATAGCCGCGGTGTCGTCGGCGGATTAGCGGCCGACAGTGCGCGGCTGCTTTACGAGAGCACTACTGTCGAGTCCGGCTTCGAGTTGATTAAAGTCAAGGACTCAATAATCGACGATGGCTTAAGTGGTGGCCCGCTGCTTGACCTGACTTCCGGACATGTGGTCGGTGTCACAAAAGCGCAACGTGCCGGGCGTTTGCCTATGGGTGGCGTAGCTGTCAGCGCGCGGACAATTCGAGACAGGTTTCCTGACCTCTGGGCTGCGAACTCGCGATTTCATCGCAGTGACCGCCGATGGCAATTTGCCTGCCTATCCGCTACCAGCATCCAGAACCCCGGCGCGGCAATGCGGGCCATGCTCGAACTCGTCCGGGACACCGTGCGTCGTCGACCTGTCATTGTGCCGCTGGACGGGGCCTCGAACGACGTTCACCAAATCCCGTCGGTGCGAGCCGAGCGCAGAGTCGGCCGGGATTCAGAAACATTGTCCGGTTCCAGCATCGCCGACGAGAGTGGGTCATCGGAGACCGAGGGAGTCTTCCGGTGGGCTCCGTTGCGTGTTCGCTGGTCTGCTGTGGTTCTGTCCGGGATGCCGGGGGTCGGGAAGTCATATCTACTCAATACGCATGCTGACGCCCTTGCTCGCCACGGCCTTGAACGGCTTGAAGAGTCGGAGGGCGTTGCACTGTCACTATCGGTTCCGATCCTTGTGGACTGCGCCGCGCTGGGTGCCGCCTTGCCGGACCGCTGCACCCGAGACGCCGTAGTCGAGGCACTGCTAGACACCTTCCGTGCTGCGGCGGATCCCGATCCCGACAGCGATCGGGACTGGGCAGGAGTAGAGGCGGTAGTACGGCTTGCCTACGGCGATGGACGCCTGGTCACATGTCTCGACGCACTCGACGAGGCCGGTGTCCGGGAACGCGAGCGGGTGATAAAAGTGCTGACCTACCTTGCCGAACGCGGCAATCGCGTCGTGGTGACCTCTAGGCCACAGCCGCGACTGCGCGACGACACTGGGAAGCTCCCCGGTTGTTTCCGCGGCGAGGTCGTGGGGTTTTCACCGGGTCAAACATTCGCCTTCGCGCGGGCATGGTTCGGTCGGCGACCTGGGCTCGCCGAGCGATTCGAGGGCGGCTTGAGGGACCGCCCAGAGTTGCGTGGCTTGGCTCGCGTCCCACTTCTGGCTGCGTTCCTCTGCCGGCTTGTGTCCGAAGGGGACGACGTCAGCGCGCTACCTACCTCAGCCGCAACACTTTATGAAGCCGTTGTTGACGCGGCTCTGCAAGGCCACTGGAGGGATTCCTTCCGACGTGCGGTGGATCCCGACAATCCGCCGGACAAGGTGCTGCGTTTACGCCTACTCACAGAAGCCATCGGCACTCTCACCCGGACCTGGCGATCGCGGGTTGACCGGTTCCCGGTACCCGACTTCGACGATCGCCTGGCCAGTCACCCTGACTACCGACGTGTCGTACTTGCCGCTGAGGCGCGAATGGCCGCCTGGAATGCGCTGCAGCCACGCGAGCGGGGAGGATTAGTGCATCCGTCCCCAGTGCGCTGGGAGTACCTGTTCGACGGACTGATGGTCCATGACGCCGACAGCGGAAGCGCTATGCTGAGGTTTGCGCACCCGGTGCTCGGTGAGTACTGCGTGGCGGCTCATGTGGCCAGGCTGGACGACGACGGGCTCCGGGATGCGGTCCAGGAGCATCGATGGTTCGATCCATCCTGGGACCAGATATGGCCGATCTCGGCGGCGGCGATGGCTGACCCGAATCGCCTGGTTCGACTCTTTATTGACACCGAAGGCGATGGTTGGCACGAGCAATTGTTTCTGGCTAGCAGGTGTGTGGTCGCAGCGTTGGGCAGGATCGAGCCGGACTTGTCTGAGCGGGTTGTTGCGGGCGTTTCTCGAGCAGCGCGCGCATGGCGCCCGTTTGATCGGGACCGGGCTCTATTGCACCTCAGCGAACTGGTCAACGCGAACGTTCCAGGGGCAGCGACGGCGGCGCGGGCGATAGCAGCAGACACCACCCTGCCGCGTCGGACTCGGTTGTTTGCTGCCGCAGGCCTCGCTGAGGTATCCGACATGCAGGGACTTCGGGTCGCACGTGAGTCGATCGCAGACCGCGGCGTTCCGGCTACATACCGTGCGTGGCTGGTCCACGCGGTTGTGTTGGCCGAGGACCCGGAGGGGTTGGAGAGAGTCGCGCACGCGGTCCGGCACGCACGGCAGTCTGGTGAACTCCGGCAGATCCTCGCGGCGATCCCGGTCGAAATCCGGGCAGGTGCGGACCTGGTTGAGAGCGTGCTTCGGGACCACTCGGCGTCCGTTGCGATCCGGGCAGCGGCCGGTCGAGCCCTCATACGGATTGCAAGTGCGCAAACGATCAGCATGGTCAGGAGCCTCGCCGCCGATCCTCTGACCGTGTGGAATCTACGAGCGGCGCTCCTGGCGGAGTTGTTGGCGATCGGTGAGGTCGACCTCGTCTTGGACGGAGTCACCGTCCTTGAGGACCCCAGCGTTACCGGCGCGCCGGCGGTCGCCCTCCTGGAGAGCCTCATTCGAAGCGGGGAGACAGTAGTCCTACAGCGCGCACGGGACATGTTGAGTGCCCGTAACATCGATTGGTTGCACCGCAGACGGTTGGCAGAGGCCGTGATCGAACTCGGTGTGGACGGCGTCGAGATGCTTCGAGATCTGGTCGACTCTGCAATTGCCGTCGATCTGAAGCTCCGGCCGATTGTCGCTCTTGTCCAGGCTGGCGTTGCCATGGATGTGGCCAACCGCGTCGTGGGTGACACCGGCGCCCCGGCGTGGATCCGTACCCGGGTGGCCTGCGCCCTTCTCAAGGCCGGCGATCAGTCGATGAACTCGGCCACGCTGACGGAGTTGGCACACGATCCAGACCTGGACCACGCTTTCCAAGCAGAGCTGATTGCGGCGATGGCCGCACGCGACCTGCCGCAGGCGGAGGCGGCGGCAGTTGAGCTCCTCGAGCGGGAGGCGCGCAAGGCGGGCAGTTCCTATGCCGGAAGTCAAGCACTGACGGAGGCATTGGGGACCGCTGGGCGGGGCGGCCTTAATCTGCTGTCCCGGATTGCTGGCGACACTGATCTCGCCGAGGAAGACAGAGCACAGGCGATCATCGCACTTGCTGAGGTTGAACCGGCTCTTGCCGGCAAGTTGGCCGTTCCAATGTTGGGCGGCTTCACCGCGTTCGTGCGGTCCCGTCTGGTAATCCTCCTTGCCGAAAGGGGATCGGTCGGGATCGCCGCAGAACTGACAGCACTTCTCGCCACCGATCTGGAGGCGTACACCGCGCTGTTCAAGCTGCTCGAGAGTGCGTGGTCGAATCGGGCGCTCATCGAGCAACTCCTGCCGTTCGGTGAGGAGACGCCGCAACCCTTGCCGCGGCCGGAGACCGGCGTTCAGTTGGATGACGCCTACCTCGAAGCATGCGGCTTGTCCTGGTCATCCGTCGCGCAGAAGAAGAGATTGCGTTCACGCATCCGGGGCATGCTCGAAACTCAGGTCGGTGCGAAGCTGTTTACCTTCCTAACCTCAGGACAGGTTGCTGAGTTCAACGAGCTGAGCAGTGACGAGGAGCGGCTGGAATTTCTCGCGTCCCGCGCCTCGGGATACGAGGAGATGATTGACCGTCAGGCCGCGATCCTTCAACAGGAAATTCGTGCCGATACGACAATTGTCGACGACCGTGAGGAGCAACTGCCGCCGCTGATACGACTAGCTCACACAGCTACACTCCTCGCGGAGTGGGGTGAAATGATTACGACCAATGGGCAGGTTGCGGCAGCGGAATTTCTCATTGCTAACAGGAGCTTCGTTGTTTCGCCGGAGGCCCTGGCAGTCCTTGAACTCTCATGTCGAATGGACAGCAGGTACGGTCTACACGAAGGATTGCACTTCATCGTTCGCACGGCGCTGGACCTTGGTATTCCGGCGGCCTCGCAGTTCCTCGTCAACAGTGACCACAGGCACGACATTTACTGCGAGATTCTCGCCGACAGCAATGGCCGAGAACTGCTGCACGCGGGCTTGGCTGGCCTGGTGCTCTCCCCTGAATCAGCGTCGACCTACTTTTATGCTTCGCTGGGTGCGATGATATCCGGGCTGAAAGAATTGAGCGTTCGCCTGATGCGCGAGAGCGACCAGTATGCCGACGACCTGCAGCGGGCGCAGGGCCGTACAACGATCCGGCGCGAGGCCGAGCGGCTGGGCTGGACTACGGTAGACACCGCGAGACTACTAGACACGCTGCGTCCGCCTATGGACGGCAACGATGAGCAGCAGGTAGGCCCGCAATGAATGATAGATCGGCGAGGAAGGCGAGGTCATCGGCCCGAAAAGGAGCGGCACCGTGCTCGGTCCGCAGTGGCGATCTTCGCTGCGCAGCAATCAACGAGATTGTGATGAAGAGCCCAGATGGCGGCTCGGTCGAGGCGTATGCTGCCTGCTCTTGTGGCCGCCGATACCCACTTTCGCTAGCGGCCCGGACTAAGTTGCTCGCTCATCTATCGAACGATGAGAATTTGGCACGGGCCTTGAGCACAATCGAAGCCGCCGCCTTCGACCAGCAGCTTCTACGAGATCTGTGGCCAGCCGACCGAATCAGTAAACTCGCCATGCCAGGGGTGGTGCCTGTCGGAACGCCAGTGCTTCACCGGCCGGTCGAGCCGGTTCGGCTGATCACCAGAGGATTAGTCAAGCTCGGATTGCACATGACTTCGGTGATGCATCAGGCCCAGGGCATCGGTCTGGCCGCGAACCAGGTTGGTGCGCCGGTCCGGATGTGTACCCATAAACTGGGCGCGGTCGCGCCGACGACGCTGATCAACCCGGAGATACTGAAATCCGCCGGAGTCTGGGAATACACCGAAGGATGTCTGTCGCTGAGCGTCGACGGTGCAGCCGCACCAGTGGTCCGGCCGAAGACCCTGCTGATCCGTGCACTGACCCTCGACGGCAGGGCGTTCATTGCGAACGCCGATGAACTGTTCGCTCGTGTCCTGCAGCACGAAGTTGATCATCTCAACGGCATTGAGTACGTTCAGCGACTGACTGGGCTTGAGCGCACCCGGGTCTACCTTGTCATGAACGAACATGATATTGACCACTCCTGGATGCCGCCCGCCCCCTATGGATAGCTGCACACCTATGGCCGACCCGGCCACCGACCCGAGAGGTGGCTAGGTGACGTTGGCCGTGGGCCAAAGCGTCTGCTCAACTAGGACTGACCATTATCCGGGGCGGGGTTGGTTACGCCGCCTTCGTTGTTGGGTGGGCCCCAGCGGTGTTTTCGTTCGCTGCGCCGCATGTGCGTGTTCGCGGCGTGGGGCGGCAAAGACGTCGGGATGGCGGGCGTTGGCGTTGCGCTGGCGTTGGTATCGGTGCAGGTGACGGCCCGACGGGCGGTGACCGGCACTCTATTACCGACAGCCGAGGCAAGCATCACCATCGCCCGGCGAAGTCCACCGGTAAACCCGTCCCCCGACGGACGAGACGTTGCAGCTGCTGACCTTCCGGATCGCTTAATCGGTGTACTCGAACAGGTTCTGCCACCCCCGCAGCCTCGACCGCCGACGGACTTAATAGCGGACCTGGACCGGCGTTTCGCCCCGCCCGGACAACGTTTGTGATCAGGGAAGAATAGGACCTGGCGTGGACCTGCTGGGCCAACTCGCCGCAGCAAGTACCCGACAGATGACCGCCTATGGCACAGCGTGCTCGGTCCTATGACGAGGCGGGTTCAAAATTACCTAGGCAGCCATCTAGGCCCTGACCAGCTTCTTGCTGGTCAGGGCCTAGATGGCTGTGCACCCCCAGAGACTTGAACTCCGAACTCGCGGATCAAGAGTCAGACCAGTGCCGCCAGCCGCGCGACCAGGTCGGTCGGTGGCGGCATCGCGGCGATCTCGCGGCTGACCTGCGCGGCGGCGGTACGCAGGCGCTCGTCGGTGAGCAGTTGGGTCAGCGCCCGCGCGGTGATGTCCCGGGGGCGCAGCGCCAGGCCGGCGCCCCGGCGGGCCACCAGCTCGGCGTTGTGCCGCCGGTCCCCCGGACCAGTGGTGGCCAGCTGGGGCAGACCGGCGGCGAGGGCGCCGAAGGCGCTGCCCGCACCACCGTGGTGCACCAGCGCCGCGCTCGCCGGCAACGCCTCGTCGAGCGGTATCCAGTCGACCACCCGCACGTTGCCGGGCAACGAGCGGGCCGACCGCTCGTCGGGGCGGACCAGCACGATCTCGGCGTCCACCTCGGCGGCGGCGGCCACCACGGCGGGCATCAGCCCCCGGTCGCCGGGGCCGGTCAGGGTGCTGCGGGTGACCAGGATCCGGGGGCGCTCACCCGGCTCGCGCAGCCAGGCCGGCAGCTCACCGCCGCCGACATAGGACGTGTAGCGCATCGGCCAACCGCCCTGGGTGGCAACGCTGGGTGGGGCCACGGCGAGGGCGGCGGCCGGCGCGGGTAGCTCGGTGAGGCCGTGCCGGCGCAGCGCGGCGCCGAGTCGGGCGACGGTGGCGCGGACCAGGTCCCGGCCGTCGAAGAGGGCGTTCTCCTGGCGTACGGCCGGCACGTCGAGCCGCGCGGCGGCCACCGCACCGGCGACCGCGAACGGCTCGTACAGCACCAGATCCGGCCGCCACTGGGTGGCCAGCGCGACCACCGGGTCGGTGAGCTTTTCGTTGAGCGCGCCGAACAGCAGGCCGGCGCCCCGGGTGCCGGCGGTGCCGGCCATCTCCGCCCGCGCGATCAGCGGATGGCGGGGAAAGACCCGCAGCGCGATCCGGCCGAATTCGAAGCCCGGCGCGACATCGTGCACCGGCAGACCGGCATCGGCGGCGGCCAGAGCACCACCGCCGGTGGCCACCAGCACGTCGTGGCCGGCGTCGCGGAGCGCGACCGCGAGCGGCACCAGCGGGAAGACGTGCCCGACGAGCGGGGCGGAGACGACCAGCACGCGCATGGGCAGGATCCTATGTCGACGGCGAGGTCGAGGCAGGCCGCTGGTCGACGATGCGGCGCATCTTGCCCATCGACCGTTCCACGCTGTCGGGGGCGAGGACGTCGACCGCCACGCTCACGCCGATGGTGTTCTTCACCAGTTGAACCAGCCTGCCGCCGGCCCGCTCGGCGGCGTCCACGTGGACGTCGGCCCGCCGCTCCACCCGCACCGTCAGGGTGTCCAGCCGGCCGTGCCGATCGAGGACGCACTGGAAGTGCGGCGAGAGCTGCGGGGTGCGCAGGATCAGCTCCTCGATCTGGGTGGGGAAGATGTTCACCCCACGCAGGATCATCATGTCGTCGGTCCGGCCGGTGATCTTCTCGATCCGGCGCATCGGCCGGGCGGTGCCGGGCAGCAGCCGGGTCAGGTCGCGGGTGCGGTAGCGCACGACCGGCATCGCCTCCTTGGTCAGGGAGGTCAACACCAGCTCACCCCGCTCACCGTCGGGCAGCACCGCCCCGGTGACCGGGTCGATGATCTCCGGGTAGAAGTGGTCCTCCCAGAGGTGCAGCCCGTCCTTGGTCTCGACGCACTCGGTCGCCACGCCGGGGCCCATCACCTCGGAGAGCCCGTAGATGTCGACGGCGTGGATGTCCAGCTGCTGCTCGATCTCGCGGCGCATGTCCTCGGTCCACGGCTCGGCGCCGAAGATGCCCACTTGCAGTGAGGTGGCGCGCGGGTCGATGCCCTGGCGGCGCATCTCGTCGACGATGGCCAGCAGGTAGCTGGGCGTGACCATGATGACCTCGGGCTCGAAGTCGCGGATCAGCATGACCTGACGCTCGGTCATGCCACCGGAGACCGGGATGACAGTGCAGCCCAGCTCCTCGGCCCCGTAGTGCGCGCCCAGGCCGCCGGTGAAGAGCCCGTAGCCGTACGCGACGTGCACCCGGTCGCCGGGACGGCCGCCGGAGGCGCGGATCGACCGGGCCATCAGCCGCGCCCAGGTGCGCAGGTCGTTGCGGGTGTAGCCGACCACTGTCGGCCGGCCGGTGGTGCCGGAGGAGGCGTGCAGGCGGGCGACCCGCTCCCGGGGTACGGCGAACATGCCGAACGGGTAGTTCTCCCGCAGCTCCGCCTTCCCGGTGAACGGGAAGCGCGCCAGGTCGTCGAGATCCCGGCAGTCGTCGGGGTGCACGCCGGCCTCGTCGAACGCCCGGCGGTAGTGCGGCACGTTGTCGTACGCGTGCCGCAGCGACCAGCGCAGTCGGTCACGTTGCAGGGCGCGCAGCTCGTCGATGCCGGCGCGCTCGATCGGCTCCAGCTCCTCCGGACGAGGGGTGCGGTCCTGCATCGGCTGCCTCCTTGGCGCGGCGGTCCCGGTGGGGCTGCGGGTACCGTACGCCCGCTGTCGCCGGGGCCGGCGGGGCGGTCAGCGCGTGGCCGGCAGCCGGTGCAGGGCGTCGACCAGCGGCGCCAGCTCCGGGGTGGCCTCCGCCTGGGCGAGCGCGTCGGTGAGCACCCGGTCGTGGGTCGGTCGGGTCTGGGCGAGCAGTTCGGAGCCGGCCGGGGTCAGCTCGGTGTAGATGCCGCGCCGGTCGTCGGCGCAGAGGATGCGGGTGAGCAGCCCCCGCTGTTCGAGGCGGGTGACCAGCCGGGTGGTGGCGCTGCCGGAGAGCGCGGCGGCGCGGGCGAGCTGGCTCATCCGCATGTGCCAGCCGTCCTGCCGGGAGAGCGCGTCGAGCACCGTGTATTCGACGACGGAGAGGTCGTGGCCGGCCTGGAGGGCCCGCTCCAGGGATGTCTCGATCAGCCCGTGCAGGGCGGCGAGGGTGCGCCAGCCCTGCGCGCGGATCTCGACCGCGTCGTCGGCGATGCCCATGCCGGCCTCCTGGGTGTGATCTGAACGGACCCCAGGCTATCACGCTTGCGCCGATATAAAGCGCGTGCAAGTATTTCGTTGCTGGCGCGTGTAGTTGCACGCGCCGTATATCTGACCCCTCCCGATGGGAAGACCATGTCCGTACGCCACAAGTCCCTGCCGCCCGGCCTGATCGCTCTGGCCATCGGCGCCTTCGGCATCGGACTCACCGAATTCGTGATCATGGGGCTGTTGCCCGAGGTGGCCGCCGACTTCGCGGTCACCGAGCCGGTGGCCGGCTGGCTGATCTCCGGCTACGCGCTCAGCGTGGCCGTCGGCGGCGTCGCCCTCACCGCGGCGGTCACCCGCCTCCCGCGCAAACCCGTGCTGCTCGGCCTGATGGTGCTCTTCATCATCGGCAACCTGCTCTCCGCCGTCGCCGGCGACTACGCCGTGATGATGGCCGGCCGGATCGTCGCCGCGCTCTGCCACGGCGCGTTCTTCGGGATCGGTGCCGTGGTCGCCGCCGGCCTGGTCGCACCGGCCCGCCGGGCGGGCGCCATCGCCATGATGTTCGCCGGCCTGACCATCGCCAACGTGCTCGGCGTGCCCTTCGGCACCTTCCTCGGGCAGCACTTCGGCTGGCGGTCGACGTTCTGGGCGATCACCGCCATCGGGGTGGTTGCTCTGATCGGGCTGGCCCTGCTGATCCCGGCGGGCGACACCGCCAACGCCGACCGCCCGGCCGGGGGGCTGCGCGGCGAGCTGCGCGCCTTCACCCACCCGCAGGTCTGGCTCTCCCTGGTGATCACCGTCCTGGGCTTCGGCGGGATGTTCGGCGCGTTCACCTACATCGCCTACACGTTGACCGAGGTCAGCGGCTTCGCCACCAGCACGGTGCCGTGGCTGCTCGTCCTCTTCGGCGTGGGGCTCTTCGCGGGCAACCTGCTCGGCGGCCGGGCGGCGGACAGGTCACTGTCGCGCACGCTGGTCACCGTCCTGGCGGTGCTCACCGTGGTGCTCGTCGGCTTTGCGCTGACCGCCACGAACCCGCTGCTGACCATCGTCGCGCTGGTGCTGATGGGCGGGTTCGGCTTCGCCACAGTGCCGCCGCTGCAAATGCGGATCATGCGGTACGCCCACCAGGCGCCGACCCTGGCGTCCGGGGCGAACATCGCCGCGTTCAACCTCGGCAACGCGTTGGGCGCGTGGATCGGCGGGGTGACCATCGCCGCCGGACTCGGCTACACCTCGCCGATCTGGGCCGGCGCCGCACTCACAGTCATCGGCCTGGTCGTACTCCTCGGCGCGCTGCGGCTCGCGCGCCGCGACGAGCCGGCCCCGGCCGACGCGAGCCTGGTGGACGCCCCGGTCTGACCTCGCCGGCAGGAGGACGCCGGGCCGGGCGGATGCCCGACCCGGCGTCACTCTGATCATCGCCCTGCCATCTTCTCGCAATTGCAAAAGATGTGCAACAAGGTCTGGACAACCCGCTCGTGCCGTAACTAGCCTGATCGCCATGAGTCCTTACATTGTGGATCCCTGGGCCTGGCAGGAGAGCTGGGACCGTCAGCAGGAGGCCTACCTCCCGGACCGGGAACACCGCTTCACCGCCATGCTCGACACCGTCGACGCGGTCCTCGACGGCCGGCCGCCGCGCGTGCTCGACCTGGCCGGCGGCACCGGCACCATCTCGCTGCGGACGCTGGCGCGCTTTCCCGCCGCCGAGACCACACTGGTCGACCTCGACCCGGCGCTGCTCGCCATCGCCGACGCCTCGCTGGCCGATCGGGCCACCATCATCACGGCCGACCTCGGCACCCCCGAGTGGCGCTCCACGCTGCCGCACGAGGAGTACGACGCAGTGCTCACCGCCACCGCCCTGCACTGGCTGCCGGCCGAGCGGCTCGGGCAGCTCTACGCCGAGCTGCGCGACGTGCTGCGGCCGGGCGGCGTCTTCGTCAACGCCGATCACATGCCCGACGACACACTGCCGGAGCTGACCAAGCGGCTGATGGACCGGGCCCGGGACCGGCGCAACGCCCGGTACGCCGCCGGCTCGATGCTGTCCTGGTCGGACTGGTGGGAGCGGGCCGGCGCCGACCCAGCGCTCGCCCCGCTGGTCGCCCAGCGACACGCCATCTACCCGACCGGACACAGCCCCGAGTGGAACCCCCCGGTCTCCTGGCACCTTGCCGCGCTCACCGCGGCCGGCTTCAGCGAGGTCGGCACGGTCTGGCGAGGCGGCTCGGACGCCGCCGTCGCTGCGGTGCGCTGACGCCGCTGTCGCCGGCAGTTTGCTGACGCGGCTCTCGCCGGCACTACGCTGAGGAGTCGTGCCAGAGCCGTTCGAGCCGCGTACCGACCCCGACGTCGACCTGCGCGTCCCCGCCGACCGCAGCGAGCTGACCGCGCGCCCCGCGACGGTCCTCGCCGCGATTGCGGCCGGCGGGGTGCTCGGCGCGCTGGCCCGGGCCGGCCTGCAACACGCCGTTCCGCACCCTCCGACCGGCTTCGGTTGGGCCACGTTCACCATCAACACGTTCGGCTGCCTGCTGATCGGCGTGCTGATGGCAGTGCTCGGGCACCTCGACGGTGGCCCTCCGCTGGCTCGCCCGTTCCTCGGGGTCGGGGTGCTCGGCGGGTTCACCACCTTCTCCACCTACGCGGTCGACGTCCAGCAGGCGATCGTCGCGGGCGCACCGGGCACCGCGCTGGCGTACCTCGCCGCGACGCTGCTCGGGGCGCTCGTCGCGGTCGCCCTGGGCGACGCCGTCACCGCCGGGCTGCTGCGTCGGGCGGCCCGATGACCGTCCTGCTCATCGCCCTGGGCGCGGCCGTCGGCGCGCCGTTGCGCTATCTCACCGACCGGGCCGTGCAGTCCCGGCACGGCTCGGCGTTCCCCTGGGGCACGTTGCTCGTCAACGTGGTCGGGTCGCTGTTGCTCGGCGTCCTGGTCGGGTGGCCGGCCGGCCCGGCGGTCAGCGCGTTGCTCGGCACCGGTTTCTGCGGTGCGCTGACCACCTACTCCACCTTCAGCTACGAGACGCTGCGGCTGACCAGGGGCGGCCATCGGCTCCTCGCGCTGGCCAACGTGCTCGGCAGCGTGGCCGCCGGGCTCGCCGCTGCCACCGCCGGCTACGCAGTGGCCCGCGCCCTGACCGGCTGACCGCACACCAGCCGCGCCGCGCCCGATTCCATCCCCACCAACGCCTGGACCAGGGCCAACCCACAACACACCGAGGGTATATACGCGAGGTATACCCTGGGTGTAGTCTCCTGGCATGAGCGTGCCACTGACCCTTCTCGGCCTCCTCGAACGCGAACCCAGCCACGGTTACGACCTGAAGCGCGACTACGACGCCTTCTTCGGCCGGGGCAAGCCACTGCCGTTCGGCCAGGTCTACTCCACCCTCAGCCGACTGGCCCGCGACGGCAAGGTGGTGATCAGCGACGTCGCCCCCGGCTCCGGCCCCGACCGCAAGCGCTACATCATCACCGACGTCGGCGCGACCGAGGTCGAGCAGTGGCTGACCCAGCCGGTCGACCCGGAGCCACACCTGCAGACGGTGCTCTTCGCCAAGGTCGTGCTCGCGCTGATGCTGGACCGGCCGGCCGCCGAGTACCTCGACACCCAGCGCAGCGCGCACCTGCACCGGATGCGTGAGCTGACCGAGATCAAGCGCGCCGGCAGCCTGGTCGACGCGCTGCTCGCCGACCACGGCCTCTACCACCTGGAGGCAGACCTGCGGTGGATCGAGATGACCGGCGCCCGACTGGACGCCCTGCGGAAAGAGGTACGGCCGTGAGCGCCGTGATCGAAGCGCGTGACGTGGAGTTCTCCTTCGGTCAGACCCCCGCCCTTCGCGGCGCGAGCGTCGCCGTCGAGGCGGGCGAGATCCTCGCCGTCATGGGCCCCAGCGGCTCGGGCAAGTCCACCCTGTTGCACTGCCTGGCCGGCATCCTGGTGCCCGACTCCGGCGAGATCCTCTTCGACGGGGCCCGCGTGCACGCCATGGCCGAGACCGAGCGCAGCAGCCTGCGCCGGGACCGGTTCGGTTTCGTGTTCCAGTTCGGTCAACTCGTCCCCGAGCTGACCGCTGTGGAGAACGTCGCGCTGCCGCTGCTGCTCAGCGGCGTACACCGCAAGCAGGCGCTTCCCAAGGCCGAAGCCTGGTTCACGCGCCTCGGGCTGGACGGCCTGGAGCAGCGGCGCTCCGGTGAGCTCTCCGGCGGGCAGGCGCAACGGGTGGCCCTGGCTCGCGGCCTGGTCGCCGAGCCCCAGGTGCTCTTCGCCGACGAGCCGACCGGCGCGCTCGACTCGCTCACCGGCGAGCAGGTGATGGACCTGCTGGTCGGCGCCGCCCGCGAGCAGGGCACCACGGTCATCCTGGTGACCCACGAGCCGAGGATCGCGGCGTACGCCGACCGCGAGGTCATGGTCCGCGACGGGCGCGTGAACGCGCCGGACCGGATCGCCTCGTGATTCGCTTCGGGCTCCGCCTCGCCGTGGCCGGCGGCCGTGAGGCGCTCACCCGCCTGATCGTCATCGCCGCCGCCGTCGCGATCGGCAGCGGGCTGCTGCTGACCACCCTCGCCGGGGTCAACGCTGTCAACTCCCAGCTCACCCGGTACGCGTCGATGTATCCCAGCGCCTCGGCCGGCGACGCCGACCCGCTGTGGTGGTCGAACCGGCAGGACTTCTTCCACGGTGAGCAGATCATCCGGCTCGACGTCGCGGCGACCGGCTCGACAGCGCCCACCCCTGTCGGTATCCCCACCACCCCGGGTCCCGGCGAGTACTACGCCTCGCCCGCGTTCCGCGAACTGCTGGCCGCCCACCCGGCCGACCAACTGGCGGACCGCTACCCGGGGCGTGACCTGGGCACCGTTGGCCCGGCCGCGCTGACCTCGCCGGACGCCCTGCTCGTCATCGCCGGCGGCACTCCCGACCAGGTCGCCAAACTGCCCAACGCGCAGAAGGTCACCAGCGTCGGCGAGACCCCAGCCCTCCCCGAGGCCACTGTGAACCTCATCCTGGGCGTGATCGCCGGTGGGTTGCTGTTCCCGGTGCTGATCTTCATCGGCACTGCCACCCGGCTCAGCGCCGCCCGTCGGGAGCAGCGTTTCGCCGCGATGCGCCTGGTCGGCGCGACGCCTCGGCAGATCTCGATGGTCGCCGCCGTGGAGGCGGCAGCCGCCGCCGTCGCCGGCACCGCCGTCGGCTTCGGCCTGTTCTACGCCTTCCGCGACCCGCTCGCGAGCATCCCGTTCACCGGCATGCCGTTCTTCCCCAGCGACATGTCCCTGGGGGTGCTGGACGTCCTGCTGGTGGCGCTCGGCGTCCCGGCCGGCGCGGCGCTGGCGGCGCAGGTCTCGCTGCGCCGGGTCCGGATCTCACCGCTGGGCGTCACCCGACGGGTCACTCCCCGGGCGCCGCGCGCGTACCGGCTGATCCCGATGGCGCTCGGCGTCGCCGTGCTGTTCTTCGCCATCGGCTTCCGGCCCGAGACGTCCGACGGCCAGGCCGCGGTGTTCCTGCCCGGCCTGCTGCTCATCATGGCCGGCCTGGTCTTCGCCGGCCCGTGGTTGACGATGGTCGGCGCCCGGGTGATGGCCCGGTACGCCAACCGCCCGGCCACGCTCATCGCCGCGCGCCGCCTCGCCGACAACCCGAAGGCCGGCTTCCGGGCGATCAGCGGCATCATGCTGGCGCTCTTCGTCACGAGCGTGTCCGTCGGCGTGATCACCACGATCGTCGCCAACCGCGGCCCGGCGCCCGCCGGCTCGACCGACGCGGGCACGGTGACCACCGTCTTCGACGAGGAGACGGCGTCGGTGCCCGAGCCGGTCCTCGCCGAGTTGCGGGCGATCACCGGGGTGCGCTCCGCGACCGCCATCCGCGAGAACCCGGTGGTGACCGACTCCGGCGAGGTCGGGGTGATCGCGTGCACCGACCTCCCGAGCGCGTACGGCCGGTGCGCCGACGACGCGAGCGTCATCGAGGTGCCGTACGGCCTCAGCCGCTGGCGGGAATCGGCGTCGTCCGCGACGGTCTGGCCCGCCGCCTCGCTCACCCTCGACGAACTCCAGCGGCTACCGGTCGGCGCGATGGTCGTCGGCACGGACGGCTCCGCCGCCGCCGTCGAGCGCACCCGCACCGTGCTGGAGGTCGCCTTCCCGACCTTCTGGGTGGGGCCGAACGTGCCCGGCGACTTCGAGTCGGACTTCGCGAACACGCTGCGCGGCTGGGAGCAGCTGGCCAACGTCATCATCATCGCCAGCCTCGCGCTCGGCGGGTGCAGCCTCGCGGTGAGCGTCATCGGCGGTCTCACCGAACGCCGACGCCCGTTCAGCCTGCTGCGCCTCAGCGGCGCTCCGGTGCGGGTCCTGCGTCGGGTGGTGGCGTTGGAGAGCGCCGTGCCGATGCTCGCCGTCGCCGCCGTCGCCATCGGCATGGGCCTCCTCGCCGCCCACCTGTTCCTCCGGGCGCAGATGGACTACACCCTCGTCGCACCGCAGCCGGGCTTCTACGTGATCGTCGTAGTCGGGTTGGCAGCCTGCCTCGGCGTCATCGCCTCCACCCTGCCACTGCTGGAACGCATCACCGGGCCGGAGACCGCCCGCAGCGAGTAGTCGTCATCCCGTCGGCCCGGTGGTGGTGAGGGCCACCACCGGGCCGAGGACGAAGACGGCGGGTGGGCCGACGCCCTCCCGGGCGGCGACGGCGCCGATCTCGTCCAGCCGGGCGGGCACCGATCGCTGGTCGGGCAGCCCGGCGTCCTGCACGGCCAGCACCGGGGTCTCCGGGGCGCGACCGTGCTCGATCAGCACGGTCGCGATCTTGGCGATGGTGTCGACGGCCATCAGCAGCACGACGGTGCCCCGGGCCCGGGCCAGCGCCGCCCAGTCGACAAGCGAGTCGGGGTGCCCGGGCGGCAGATGCCCCGACACGACAGTGACGTCGTGCGCCACTCCCCGGTGCGTCACCGGAACACCGGCGAGGGCCGGTGCGGCGAGCGCGCTGCTCACTCCGGGGACCACAGTCACCGGCACACCGGCCGCCACGCAGGCCTGCACCTCCTCGTGGCCGCGCCCGAAGACGTACGGGTCACCACCCTTGAGCCGGACCACCCGGCGACCGGCGCGGGCGTGCGACACCAGCGCCTCGTTGATCGCCTCCTGGGCCATCGACGGGCCACGGGGCACCTTCGCGGCGTCGACCACCAGCACGTCGGGGCGCAGCCCAGCGAGCAGCCCCTGCGGGGCGAGTCGGTCGACCACCACGACGTCCGCCGCGTCGAGCAACGCCTTTGCGCGTACCGTGATCAGGTCGTCGGGCCCCGGCCCGCCGCCGACGATGGCGACCGAGCCATGGTCGTCGTCGTGCCCGTGGTGTGCGTGCCCGTGGTGGTCGTGCCCGTCATGGTGATGGTGGTGGCCGACCGGGTCGTCGGGGTGGTCGTGCGGGCGTTGCGGACGACCCACCTTGTCCGCGAAGCCCGGCATCAACACCCGGTACGCGCAGGTGTCGCAGTTCATCCGGATGTCCCCGCCCAGCGCCTCGGCGTACCGCTCCAGGACGAGGTCGGCGAGGGCGTCACAGTCGCCGATCACCTCGGCGACCCGGACGTCCAGGTCGGGGTGGGCGGCGGCGAACTCCGCCGACTGGGCGACGATCCGGTCCGGCAGCACCCCGGCGAACAGGAAGTACGGCGCCACCACGATCCGCCGCGCGCCGAGGCGGCGCAGCCGCTCCAGCACGGCCGGCACCGACGGCTGTGCCAGGGAGATGAACCCCGGCTCCACACCCGCGTAGCCGCGTCCCTCCCAGAGCAGCCGGGCGACCTTGGCGACCTCGGCGTTGGCGTCCGGGTCGGTCGACCCGCGCCCGATCAACGCCACCCACGTGTCGGCCCGGTCGGCGCCGGCCAGCTCAGTGTCGGCCCGGTCGGTGCCGGACAGTGCGGCGTCGATGCGCTGTTCGAGGGCTTCGTGCAGCAGCGGGTGGGGGCCGAGCGGCCGGCCGTAGCGGTAACTCAGCCCGGGGTGGCGCTGCTGTTCCCGGGCCATCGCGGCGGGGATGTCGCCCTTGCCGTGACCGGCGCCGGTGAGCACCAGCGGCAGCGCCACCAACGCCCGGTGCCCGTTGGCGACGAGCGCGCCGACCGCGTCGGTCAGCGGTGGGCGGGACAGCTCGATGAAGCCGCCCTCGACGTCACCGACGTCACCGCGACGACGGACCCGCTCGACGAGAGCGGCGAACTGGTCGACCCCGGCCGCGCTGCGCGTGCCGTGCCCGACGATGACCAACCCGGTCATGACTTCTCCTCGACGTAGAGCAGGGCGTTGAGGGCGGCGGCGGCGACCGCCGAGCCACCCTTCTCCCCCACGTTGGACACGGCGGGCAGGCCGCTGGCCCGCAGCGCCGCCTTCGACTCGGCGGCACCGACGAAGCCGACCGGCAGGCCGACGACCAGCGCCGGAGCGGCGTCCACTGTGAGTAGTTCGACGAGCGCGGTGGGCGCGCAGCCGACCACCCAGACCGCTGCGGGTCCGACCCGTTCCAGGGCGATCCGGACGGCCGCCGCCGAGCGGGTGATCCCGGCCGAACGGCCCAGGGCGGCGGCGGCCGGCTCGGCGACCGGGCAGACCAGCTCCAGGCCGGCCCGGGTGATACCGGCCGCGACCATCGCCACGTCGGTGACCACGGGCGCCCCGGCGCGCAGCGCCGCCAGCCCCGACTCCAGGGCGGCCTCGTCGCAGACCAACTCGTCGACGTACGCGAGGTCGGCGCTGGCGTGCACCACCCGCTCGGTCACCGCGCGGCTCAGCGGCGGCAGGTGCGACAGGTCGACGCGCTCGCGCAGGATGCGGTACGACTCGGCCTCGATGGGGTGCACCACCCGGCTCATCGGGCTCCTTCACGGGGGTCGGGCTCGACGACGCGGATCGCGTCAGGGTCAGCGACGACGCGGATCGCGTCGACCGGGCAGATCTCCAGGCACTCCAGGCAGCCGGTGCACCGGTCGGCCCGGACCGTGAGGCCACCGGCGACCGGACGGATCGCGTGCGTGGGGCAGGTGAGCAGGCAGGCGCCGCAGCCCTGGCAGGCGTCAATCGTCACGAACGCCACCGGTACCCCCGAGGTGTGACCATCCGGCCGGCGACCAGCCGCGTGTCGCTGCTGCCGACGACCACGAGGCTGTACATGTCGACGATGGCCGGGTCGAGTGTGGCCAGTGTGGCGAGGTGCACCCGTTCGCCGGGGCGGCTGGCGTTGCGCACCACGCCCACCGGGGTGTCCGGTGACCGGTGCGCGGCGAGGATGCCGAGCGCCTTGCCGAGCTGCCAGTCGCGGGCCCGGCTGCGCGGGTTGTAGAAGAGCGTCACGAAGTCACCCTCGGCGGCGGCTGTCACCCGCCGCTCGATGACCTCCCACGGTGTGTGCAGATCAGACAGGCTCAGGTAGGCGTGGTCGTGGCCGAGCGGCGCGCCGAGCAGCGCCCCGGCGGCGAGGGCGGCGGTGACGCCGGGCACGCCCACCACGTCGATGCGCTGGTCTGCGTACTCCAGGGCGGGGCTGGCCATCGCGTACACCCCGGCGTCGCCGGAGCCGATCAGCGCGACCGCCCGGCCGGCGGCGGCCTCGGCGACGGCGGCGCGTGCCCGCGCCTCCTCCGCGCCCAGCCCGCTGGAGAGCACCCGGGTGCCGGGGCGGAGCACGTCGCGGACCTGCTCCAGGTACTGGTCGAGGCCGACCACCACGGCGGCGCGGCGTAGCTCGGCCAGCGCGCGGGGGGTGCGCAGGTCGGCGGCGCCCGGCCCGAGGCCGACGACGGCCAGCCGGCCGCGTGGCGCGTGCCGGGCCACCGCCACTGTGGCCATCGCCGTCGCGGTCTTCCCCACCAGCAGCGTCGCGTCGTCGGCCCGACCGTCCGGGCCGAGCAGGGCCGCGGCCTCCGCCACGCTCGGCGTGCCGACCGCGGCGCGGACCACCTCGCTGGGGTGCGGCACGTCGACCGCCGCCAGCCGCGTCGCCGGCCAGGTCACCAGGGGTACGCCGAGCACGTCGGCGGTGCTGCGGATGCCCGCCTCGTCGGCCTTGATGTCGGCGGTGGCCAGGCAGCGCAGGCTCGCCGGGTCGAGGCCGGCCTCGGCCAGCACCCGGTGCAGCAGCTCCGCCACCTCGGCGGCGGGTACGCCCCGGCTCGCGCCCACGCCGGCGACCAGCGACGGCGGCCGCAGCACGACGGTCCGCTCGTCGGGTGACACCACCCGGTCGGTGACCAACAGCCGGTAACCGTCGTCCGTCGGGTCCTCGTCGGCGGCGCGCACGTTCGGGGGCAGGGCGGGCAGCGGCCAGTCGGCATCGGCGATCAGCCGGACCGGCTCGCCGTCCAGGATGGCCCGGGACACCGCGGCGACCGCGCCCTGGACGGGCCAGCCGAGGGTGTCCAGCCCCGGCAGGTCGACAGCGTCGGTGGCGGTGGTGATCACCGGTCGGGCATCCAGCAGGGCGGCGACCTGCTCGGCGAGGGCGTTGGCACCGCCCGCGTGCCCACCGAGCAGTGCCACGGCGTGCCGGGCCGCCTCGTCGACGACCACCACCGCCGGGTCGGTGCGCTTGTCGTCGAGCAGCGGCGCGACGATCCGCACCACCGCCCCGGTGGCCAGGAAGGCGATCACCGCGTCACACCCGGCCCAGGCGGCCCGCAGCGCGTCGGCGACGGTCTCCCCCTCGACCAGGCGGGCGTGCGGCCAGGCGGCGGCCAGGGTGTCGGCGTGCCGGCGGCCGGCGGCGGTGGCCGCCACCAGGCCGATCCGGGCGGGCGGGTTCTGGTCGGTCACTGGCGCTCCCCGGTGAGGACGACCACCGGGTTGGTGGCCGCGAGACGGATCGACCCGCCGGGCAGGTCGGCGAGGCGGGCGGCGGAGAGCTGGCTGCCCTCGACCGTGTAGCCGGCGGCGCGCAGCAGACCCACGGCCGGTGCGACCCGGTCCAGTGCGGCCAGGGTGAGCACCACCCGCTCGGGTTGGCGGGCCACCACGGCGGTGAGGACGTCGACACCGCCACCGCCGAGGAAGACCGCGTCGGGCTCGGGGAGGTCGGCCAGCGCCGCCGGGGCACGTCCGGTGACCAGCCGGATGTGCACGGCGTGCACGGCTGCGTTGGCCCGGATCGTGGCACCGGCCTCGGGGTCCTGTTCGACGGCGAGCACCGCCGCGCCGAGCAGCGCGCACTCGATGCCGACCGAGCCGCTGCCCGCCCCGATGTCCCAGATCAGCCGGCCCAGTCGGGGGCGCAGCCGGGCGACGACGAGGGCGCGCACCTCCGACTTCGTGATCATGGAGTCGCGGTGGGCGTACCGGTTCTCCGGCAGCGCCCAGCCGCCGGCCGGCGCGGCGGCGGGCTGGTTGTCGGCGCGCATGCCGCCGGCCGTGCCCCAATGGGACGGGGCGTCGGCGGGTACGGGGCCGGCGAGGGTGAGCAGGACGTGCGGGTCGGCCCAGGTCTCGGCGGCGGCCTGCTCGGGGGTCACCGCGCGGACCCGTTCGGCGGCGGTGCCCAGGTGCTCGGCGACCAGCAGGCGGCGGGACCAGCCGACCAGGCCGGCGCCCAGCTCGGCCGCGCCGGCGCCGGGCGCGGTGAGCACCGCGACCAGTGGCAGCGCCCGGCAGGCGTTCACTGCGGCTCGGGGGTCGCGCCCGTGCGCGGTGACCACAACGGCGCCGTCCCAGGGCAGCCCGGCGCGGGCGAACGCGGCAGCCACACTGGACACCGCCGGCATCACCCGCAGCGGCAGCCCGGCCGCGCGCAGCCGCCGGACGATGCCGAACAGGCCGGGGTCGCCGCTGGCCAGCACCACGGCCGGCACTCCGGCGTCGACGGCCTCGGCGAGGCGGCGCAGGGCGGGGGCGAGCGGCCCGAGGGTGATGGTGTCCGTGTCGGCCGGTACGGGCACCGCGGCCAGGTGCCGGGCGGCGCCGACCACCAGCCCGGCGGTGGCCAGCACCGGTGCGAGCGCGGGGTGCGGCGGCGCGCCCGCCGCGTCCAGGCCGACCACTGTCACGGCAGTCGCCGGGGCCAGCCGCGTCACCGAGGCACCTGACGCCATCCGCGTCATCGGGGCCACCGGCCGGACGAGGCGACGACGTGTGCTCCGGCGAAGTCGACCATCGCGACGTCCACTGTGACCGTCGGCCCGGCGAAGCGCCGCAGCACCTGGCGGACCCGCTGGCAGAGCAGGTCGCCGGCCGGGGCGAGCAGCCCGGCGGCCTCCCACAGCTCGTACGCGTGCCGCCCGGTGTTCGCCTCGGTCACGGCGGCGACGAGCGACGGGTCGCCGCCCGCCTCGGCGGTCACCGCGCCGAGCAGGGAAAGGTTCACTTTGGAGCGGGTGTAGTGGGTCATCAGGATGCCGGCCGCGAGTTTGGCGAGCTTGCCGGCCATGCCGACGAAGACCACTCCCGTCATGGCGTCACCCACGGCGGCGGTCACCGCGGCCCCGGTGAAGTCGCCGACCTCGACGAAGCAGACCTCGGGCAGCTCGGGCAGGAGCGCGCGGGCGGCCCGTTCGGTACGCCCGCCGGTGCAGAGCACCACTGTCGGCTCGCCCTGGGCGGCCATCACGTGCACGGCCTGCACGACACTGGCCCGCCACGACGCGGTGGAAAAGGGGCGGACGATCCCGGTGGTGCCGAGGATCGAGATGCCGCCGAGGATGCCGAGCCGACGGTTGGTGGTCTTGCGGGCCATGATCTCGCCCCGGGGCACGCTGATCACCACTCGGACTCCGACCTCGCCGAGGTCGACCACCTCGGCCACCGCCTCGCCGATCATCCGACGGGGGGTGTCGTTGATCGCCGGGCCGCCGACCGCGAGCCCGAGGCCGGGTTTGGTGACAGTGCCGACGCCAGCGCCACCGGCGAGCCGCAGACCGGGGACGTCGGTCCAGTCCACGGTGGCGGTCAGCTCGGCGCCGTGGGTGACGTCCGGGTCGTCCCCGGCGTCCTTGACCACCACCGCTTCGGCCCGGACCGGTGGGGTGCCGGTCACCTCGCAGCGTTCGACCGGGAAGCGCACCCGGCGTCCGGCGGGCAGGCCGATCTCCACCTCCTGCTGGGTGGTGCCGGTGACCAGCGCGGTGACGGCGGCCTTGGCCGCCGCCGTCGCGCACGCGCCGGTGGTCCAGCCGGTGCGCAGCGCTGTGGGCCGGACCTTCGCGGTACGCGGCAGGTCCGGTTCGCGCAGCGGCGGCTCGGCGTACGTCATGGTGTGTGCCCCGGTGTGGCTGTCCCCCCGGTGCGGGCATTGGCCTGGCGGCGCAGCTCGGCACGGGCGGCCGGCTCGGCCCGCCGGAAGGTGTGGAAGTGCCCGGGGTGGTAGAGGTGCGAGCGGGTGCCCTCGGCGGCCAGGGCAGGGCCGACCAGGAAGAGTGTGTGCTTCCACAGCTTGTGCTGCTTGACCGTCTCCTCCAGGGTGCCGACCGTGCAGCGCACCACCAGTTCGTCAGGCCAGGTCGCCTGGTACGCCACCACGGCCGGGGTGTCCTGCGGGTAGCCGCCGGCCAGCAGCTCGGCCTGCACCTGCCCGGAGCGGGCGGCGGAGAGGAACAGCGCCATTGTGGTGCCGTGCCGGGCGAAGTCGCGGACCCGCTCGCCGGGCGGCATCGGGGTCTTGCCGCCTTCGAGGCGGGTGAGGATGACCGACTGGGCCACCTCGGGCACTGTCAGCTCCCGTCCGACGATCGCCGCGACGGCGGTGAACGAGGACACCCCGGGCACGATCTCGACGGCCAGGTCGAGCCCTCGGCACACGTCCAGTTGCTCCTGCACCGCGCCCCAGAGCGCCGGGTCTCCGGAATGGATCCGTGCCACTGTCAGCCCGTGCTCGGCGGCGCGCTGGTAGAGCGGCAGCACACCCTCGATGGGCAGTTGCGACGAGTCGACGATCTCCGCGCCGGGGCGGGCGTGGTCGAGCACGTCGGCGTGTACCAGGCTGGCCGCCCAGATCACGATGTCCGCCTCCGCGATCACCCGGGCGGCCCGCACTGTCAACAGGTCCGCCGCACCCGGGCCGGCTCCGACGAACCACACCTTGCCGTCGCTGGTCACAGCTTTCCTCCTCGGTGCTCGCGGCGGGCCGGAACCAGCAGCGTCGACAGGTAGGGCAGGTCGTGCTCGGTGTCGTCGACCGGCCCGATGCGTTCGCCGGGCAGCCCCAGACTGCGTCCGAGCACGGCGTCGGCGAGGCGGCCCTGCCGGCGCAGTTCGGCGAGAAACTCCGGGTGCCGCCGCCAGCCCTTGTAGGCGACGACGGTGCCCGGCCCGGCGAGGGCGTCGGCGAAGAGCGCCAGGCCCGCGGTGGCCGGCAGCAGGGTGAGCGGTTCGCGTCCCTCACAGAGCGGGGTGCCACTGCGGGCCGCCAGCTCCTGCATGGCGGTGACGCCGGGCACTGTCGCGACCCGCACTGCCGGGCGCAGCGCGCGGACGCTCTGGGCCAGGTAGCCGAAGGTGGAGTAGACGTTGGGGTCGCCGATGGTGGCGAACGCGAGGGACCGCGCGCCCGCGTCGATCGCCTCGACCACCACCCGGGCGGCGTCGTCCCAGGCCGCCACCCGGCGCGCGGTGACCCCACCCCGGTCGTCGAGCGCGAACGGCAGTCGGCGCAGCCGGTCCGCCGCGACGTGGGAGCGCACTGTCGCCTCGGCCCGCCCGGCGTCCCCACCCGGCGGCGTCGGACCGGCGGTCGCGGTGGGCGCGACGCGGTCCGCCATCACGGGTACGAAGACCAGGTCGGCCTCGCGCAGCAGCCGCACCGCCTTGACGGTGAGCAGTTCCGGGTCGCCCGGGCCCACGCCCACCCCGGTGAGCGTGGCGTCGGCGCTCATCGGCACGCCTCGACCAGTCGACGGGCCGCGTCCGGGTGACCGGCCCAGTGGGTGTGCAGGTAGGACGCGTGCACCCGGCCGGCGACGAAGCCGTGCTCGGTGTCGCTCCAGCGCCACGCCGGCGCGTCGCCGTGCCCCGGGTCGGTGGTGGTGCGGTGGAACTCGTGGCCGCGTACCGGCTCGCCGGCGCGCGCCACCGGGGAGTCGCTGACGGCCAGGGCCTCCCGGTAGCCGAGGGTGAGCCGGTCGGTCATCCGGGCCGTCAGGTCCAGTCGGCCGCACATCGGCACCCCGTCCAGGGACCGCCCGAGGTAGAGCAGCCCGGCGCACTCGGCCACGATCGGCCCGTCGAAGTCGGCCAGCTCGGCGCGGAGCGCTGTGTTGTCGGCCAGTGTCTGGGCGTACGCCTCGGGGAAGCCGCCGCCGATCACCACCGCCCGGGTGCCGGTGGGCAGCGCCGGGTCGCGTAGCGGGTCGACGGTGACGACGTCCGCGCCGGCCGCGGCGAGCAGTTCGGCGGTCTCCGCGTACGAGAAGGTGAAGGCCGGACCACCGGCGAGGGCGACCCGTGGCCGCTCGACGCCGGCCGGCCCGCCGACGGCGGCGACCGGGTCCCACGCCGGGGCGGTCAGCGGCGGGGCGCTCCGGGCCAGGTCGAGCACGGCGTCGAGGTCCACTGTGGCTTCGACCAGCTCGGCGAGCGCGGTGACGATAGCGACGGACTCGGAGGCCCGCTCGGCAACCGGCACCAACCCGAGGTGCCGGGCCGGCGCGGCCACCTCGGCGGCGCGGGTGACGGCCCCGAGCACCGGTACGCCCACCTCGGCGAGGGCGTCGCGCAGCAGCGTCTCGTGTCGGGGCGAGCCGACCCGGTTGAGGATCACCCCGCCGATCCGTACCGCCGGATCGAACGCGGCCATGCCGAGGGTGAGCGCGGCGGCCGACCGGCCCTGCGCGGTGGTGTCCAACACCAGCAGCACGGGTGCCTCGATCAGCCGGGCGACGTGCGCTGTGGAGGCGTAGTCGCGACGGCCCACAGCGCCGTCGTGCAGGCCCATGACGCCCTCGACCACGGCGATGTCGGCGGGCGTGGGAACGCTCGCGCCATGTCGCAGCAGGGGGGCGATCCGGTCGGCCCCGACCAGGAACGGGTCGAGGTTGCGCCCTCCTCGCCCGGCGGCGAGAGCGTGGTAACCGGGGTCGATGTAGTCGGGGCCGACCTTGTGCGGGCTGACCGTCAGGCCCCGACGGCGCAGCGCGGCGAGCAGCCCGGTGGCCACAGTCGTCTTGCCGTGGCCGCTGGCCGGGGCGGCGACCACCACCCGGGGCAGCGCCCAGTGCGCGCTCACCACTCGATGCCCTTCTGGCCCTTCTGGCCGGCGTCCATCGGGTGCTTGACCTTGGTCAGCTCGGCGACCAGGTCGGCGGCGGCGACCAGGCGCGGGTCGGCGTCCCGACCGGTGATCACGACGTGTTGGAAGCCGGGGCGGTCGGCCAGTGTGGCGACCACCTCGTCGACGTCCACCCAGCCCCACTTCATCGGGTACGTGAACTCGTCCAGCACGTACAGCCCGTAGCGCTCGGCGGCCAGGTCACGCTGGATCTGCCGCCAGCCCTCCAGGGCGTCGGCGGCGTGGTCGGCGTCGCCGCCGCGCTGGATCCAGGACCAGCCCTCGCCCATCTTGTGCCAGGCCACCGGCGCGCCCTGGCCGGTGCGCTCGTGCACCTCGCCGAGCGCCCGGAAGGCGTTCTCCTCCCCCACCCGCCACTTGGCGCTCTTGACGAACTGGAACACCCCGACCGGCAGACCGGCCGTCCAGGCCCGCAATGCCAGCCCGAAGGCCGCCGTCGACTTCCCCTTCATTTGTCCGGTGTGGACGATCAGCAATGGTCGGTGTCGCCGCTGCCGGGTCGTCAACCCGTCAAGAGGCACCGAACTCGGCTGTCCCTGCGGCATCAGCCCGTCCCCCGTCCCGCGAGCACTCCCGCGCCCGCCTCTCCCGCGATCTTGCGGATTCTGTTGGTCATACGTGCTTTTGGTCCCTTATGCCGCGACAGGAGGTGCAAAATCGCGGGGGTGGGTGAGGGCTTCCAGGGGGGTTCGGGGGGCCTTTAGCTGGGTGGCCAGGCGGGCGGCCAGGTTGAGGCGGACGGGGCCGGATTCGCAGTCCACGACTACGCAGGGGGCGCCGGTCGCCGCTAGGACCTTCGCCGCTGCTGCCGCTCGATCGAGGGGACGAGTGCCTGCGGTGGCTCTCCCGTCGGTGACAATGAGGACCAGTGGGCGGCGCTTCGGGTCGCGCAGGCGCTCCACCCGCAACAGGTCCGCCGCGGCGAGCAGCCCCTCGGCCAGCGGCGTACGCCCACCGGTGGGCAGCTCGGCCAGCCGGGTCGAGGCGGCCAGCACCGACGACGTCGCCGGCAGCAGGGTCCGGGCGCCGGCACCCCGGAACGCGATCACCGCGACCTTGTCCCGCCGCTGGTACGCGTCGGTGAGCAGGGCGAGCACCGCGCCCTTCACTGTGGTCATCCGCTGTCGGGCGCCCATCGAGCCGCTCGCGTCCACCACGAACAGCACCAGGTTGCCCTCGCGCCCCTCGCGAACCGCCTCGCGCAGGTCGTCCCGGCGCAGCCGCAGCGGACCGGTGAGCCGGCCCCGGGCCGCCTGGTGCGGCGCGGCGGCGCGGATCGTGGCCGGCAGGTGCAGCGCGCTCACCCGACCCGCCGGCACCCGGGCGCCGGTGGTGCGGCCCCGCCCGGTGCGGGCCCGCGACCGTCGGCCCGGCACCCCGTCACCCAGGCCGGGCGCGGTGAGCACCCGCGCCTTCAGCCCACCCCGGGGTACGGCCACCGGCTCGGACTCTCCACCGCGGGTCGGGTCGTCGTCACCGGTCGCCGATTTCCGGCCACCGTGCGGGCGCGAGCTCTGGCCGTCGCCGCCCCGGTCGCCCGGCTGGTGCTGCGGCCAGCCGTCGGTCCCGTCCGGGCCGTCGGTGCGCCCGTTCGGGCCAGCGTCGTTCCGCACCGACGAGTGTTCGGGCGACCCGGGTTCACAGTGGTCGACGCCGTCGCCGTCGCCGCCCTGCGGGCCGCCGCCACTCGGGCCGCCGCCACTCGGGCCGCCGCCACTCGGGCCGCCGCCACCGGCCGGGCCACCGCCCTGCGGGCCGCCGCCGTCCGGGTCGCGGTCGTCCGGGTCGCGGTCGTCCGGGCCACTGTCGTCGGGGCCGGCGTCGTCCGGGTCGTCGGGGTGGGCGTCCTGGGCGCGCTGCAACGCCTCGTCGAGGCGCTTCTCGTCCAACCCCGGGGTGTCGAACGGATCGCGGCGGCGACGGTGCGGCAGGGCCAGCCGGGCGGCCACCCGGACATCGTCGATGGTGACCCGGTCCCGGCCGTGCCAGGCGGCGTGCGCGAGGGCGGTCCGGGCGGTGACGATGTCGGCGCGCATCCCGTCCACGTCGAACGCCGCACACACCTCGGCGATCTGCCGCAACGCGGCGTCCGGCAGTCGTACCCCGGGAAGTCGGCGGCGGGCGGCGGCCACCTGGCCGGCGATCTCCGCGTCGGCGTCGGCCCAGCGGGCGGCGAAGCCCACCGGGTCCGCGTCGGCGGCCAGCCGACGGCGGACCACCTCGACCCGGATCTCCGGGTCCCGGCTGGCACCCACCTCCACTGTGAGCCCGAACCGGTCGAGCAGCTGCGGGCGCAGCTCCCCCTCCTCCGGGTTCATCGTGCCGACCAGCAGGAACCGGGCCGCGTGGCTGACCGAGACGCCCTCCCGCTCGACGTGGCTGCGACCCATCGCCGCCGCGTCGAGCAGCAGGTCGACGAGGTGGTCGTGCAGCAGGTTGACCTCGTCGACGTAGAGCACGCCTCGGTGCGCGGCGGCGAGCAGGCCCGGCTCGAAGGCGCGTACCCCCTCACCGATGGCCTTCTCCAGATCCAGTGCGCCGACCACCCGGTCCTCGGCGGCGCCCACCGGCAGCTCGACGAGACGGGCCGGACGGGTCTCGGCGGCGACGTCGGCCGGGTGCGGGCCGTCCGGGCAGGCCGGGTCGGGCTCGGCCGGGTCACAGCCGAAACGACAGCCCGTCGCCCGGCGCACCGGAGGCAGCAGCGCGGCGAGAGCCCGCACGGCGGTGGACTTGGCGGTCCCCTTCTCACCCCGGACCAGCACCCCGCCGATCGCCGGGGAAACCGCGTTGAGCAGCAGGGCCAACCGCATGTCGGCCATGCCGAGCACCGCACTGAACGGATAAATGCTCACACCCGGTCCTCCAGATCGCCCTCACTGGCCAGGTACGTGTCCCGCAGCCGGTCGAGGGTGGCCGGCTCCGGCTTGGCCCACAGACCCCGGTCGGCGGCCTCCAACAGCCGCTCGGTGATGCCGCGCAGCGCCCACGGATTGGACTGCTCCAGGAACCCCCGAGTGGTCTCGTCGAAGAGGTACGCGGCGGCCAGGTGCTCGTACATCCAGTCGTCGACCACACCGGCGGTGGCGTCGTAGCCGAACAGGTAGTCCACTGTGGCCGCCAGCTCGAACGCGCCCTTGTAGCCGTGCCGGCGCATCGCGGCGATCCACTTCGGGTTGACCACCCGGGCCCGGAACACCCGGCGGGTCTCCTCACCCAGGGTGCGGGTGCGCACGTCGTGCGGCATCGCCGAGTCACCCACGTACGCCTGCGGTGACGTGCCGGTGAGGTGGCGGACCATCGCCACCATTCCGCCGTGGTACTGGAAATAGTCGTCGGAGTCGACGATGTCGTGCTCACGGGTGTCCTGGTTCTTCACCGCCACCGCGATCCGGGCGAACGAGCGCTCCATGTCGGCGCGCGCCTCCCGCCCGTCCAGGCCCCGGCCGTACGCGTAGCCGCCCCACACCGCGTACACCTCGGCCAGGTCGGCGTCGCTGCGCCAGGTCCGGGCGTCGATCAGGGGCAGCAGGCCCGCGCCGTACGCGCCGGGCTTGGAGCCGAAGATCCGGGCGGTTGCCCGCCGCTCGTCGCCGTGCTCGGCGAGGTCGGCGGTGACGTGCGCCCGCAGGTAGTTCTCCTCGTCCGGCTCGTCCAGCGCGGCGACCCGCCGGACGGCGTCGTCGAGCAGCGCCACCACGTGCGGGAACGCGTCGCGGAAGAAGCCGGAGATGCGCACTGTGACGTCGACGCGCGGGCGGCCCAGCTCGGCGGTCGGCACCACCTCGATGCCGGTGACCCGTCGGGACCTGTCGTCCCAGACCGGCCGGCAGCCCAGCAGCGCGAGCACCTCGGCGATGTCGTCACCCTGGGTCCGCATCGCGCTGGTGCCCCAGACGGTCAGCCCCACCGAACGGGGGTACCCGCCGGTGTCGGCGAGGTGCCGGGCCAGCAGCGAGTCGGCGAGGGCCACCCCGACATCCCAGGCATTGCGGCTGGGGATGGCCTTCGGGTCGACGGAGTAGAAGTTGCGGCCGGTGGGCAGCACGTTGACCAGGCCCCGGGTGGGTGAGCCGGACGGGCCGGGCGGCACGAACCTGCCGTCCAGCGCCCCGAGGGTGTTTGTCAGCTCGTCGGTGGTCCGGTCCAGTCGGGGCACCAGCTCGGTGGCGGCGAAGTGCAGCACCGCGGCGACGTCCGGGATCGACTGGCCGGTCACCTCCGCCACCACGGCGTCGACCGCGTCCACGACCCAGTCCAGGGTCTCCATGCCGATGACCAGCCGCCGCGCGAGGGCCTCGATGAGGTCGATCGCGTCGGCGGCGGTGCCGGCCGGCCCGTCCACCACGTCGGTCAGCGCCGCAGGCAGCGCCAGTCGCTGTCCCGGCGACGCGAGCAACTCCTGCTCGTCGAGGGAGTACGCGACAGCGAGGGCCTGTCGCAGGCCGGGCAGGGCGCGGGCGCCGCCCCAGATCTGCGGGGCGCGCAGCACCGCGAGGACGAGGTTGACCCGTGGTTCGCCGGTGGGCGCGTCGGCGAGGATGTGCAGCCCGTCGCGGATCTGCACGTCCTTGACCTCACACAGGTACCCGTCGAGGTGCAGCACGAACTCGTCGAAGTCGTCCGCGTCGGGCATCGCCTCGGCGTGCAGGTCGTGGTGCAGCTCGGCGGCGCGCACGAGGTCCCAGATCTGGGCCCGCACGGTGGGCACCTTGGCCGGGTCGAGGGCCTGCACCGTGGCGTACTCGTCGAGCAGTTGCTCCAGTTTGGCCAGGTCGCCGTAGGTCTCGGCGCGGGCCATCGGCGGGACCAGGTGGTCGACGACCACGGCGTGTGCCCGCCGCTTGGCCTGGGTGCCCTCGCCGGGGTCGTTGACGATGAACGGGTACACCAGCGGCAGGTCGCCGAGGACCGCGTCGGGCGCGCAGTCGGCGGCCAGGCCGAGGCCCTTGCCGGGCAGCCACTCCAGGGTGCCGTGCTTGCCCAGGTGCACCACGGCGTCCGCGCCGAAGCCACCGTCCGCGCCGGGCGCTGTCAACCAGCGGTACGCGGCCAGGTAGTGGTGGCTGGGCGGCAGGTCCGGGTCGTGGTAGATGGCGATCGGGTTCTCCCCGAAGCCACGGGGCGGCTGGATCAGCAGCACCACGTTGCCGAAGCGCAGCCCGGCGAGCACGATGTCGCCACCTTCGGTGTAGAGCTCGCCCGGCGGCTCACCCCAGTGCTCCCGCATCCGCTCGCGCAGCTCGGCCGGGACCTGGTCGAACCAGCGCCGGTACGTCGGCCCCGGTATCCGGGCCTCGGCGGCGGCCAACTGCTCCGGGGTGAGCCACTCCACGTCGTGACCACCGGCGGCGATCAGCGCGTGGATCAGCGCGTCGCCGTCGTCGGGCGGTGGCGCGTCACCCAGGTCGTAGCCGGCCTCGGCCAGCGCGGCGAACAGCCGGACCGCCGAGGCCGGGGTGTCCAACCCGACGGCGTTACCGACCCGGGAGTGCTTGGTGGGGTACGAGCTGAGCACCACTGCGACCCGCTTGTCGGCGTGCGGCACGTACCGCAGCCGGGCATGGCGCACCGCGATCCCGGCGACCCGGGCAGCCCGCTCGGGGTCGGCGGCGTAGACCGATAGCCCGTCGGCGTCGATCTGCTTGAACGAGAACGGCACTGTGACGATCCGGCCGTCGAACTCGGGGATGGCCACCTGCATGGCGGCGTCCAGCGGGGACATCCCGGCGTCGCTGTCGGCCCACTGCGCGCGGGTACTGGTGAGGCAGAGCGCCTGGATGACCGGCACGTCCAGGGCGGCCAGGGCGCCGACGTCCCAGGCGTCCTCGTCGCCGCCACCGGAGGCGTCCGCGGCGACCGCTCCGCCGGCCGCGAGCACGGTGACCAGCAGCGCGTCACAGCGGGCGAAGAGCCCGAGTGGGCCGGCGCCCGTGGTCAGTCCGCGCAGCGAGCCGCAGAAGATCGGCAGCGGGTTGCCGCCGGCTTTGTGGACCGCGTCCGCGAGGACGTCGACGAAGTCGGTGTTGCCGGCGAGGGCGTGCGCCCGGTAGAAGACGATTCCCACTGTGGGCCGGTCCGGGTCGGCGGGGTGTTCGCCGTGCACGCCGTACGCCGGGGTGGGCGTGGGTGCGGCGAACCCCTCGCCGGTGAGCAGCACCGTGTCGGAGAGGAACCGGGCCAACTGCCCCAGGTTGTCCGGGCCGCCCTCCACCAGGTACGCCAGCGCCTGGGTGACGACCCCGGACGGCACTGTGGAGATGGCCATCAGCTCCGCGTCGGGCAGCGCCTCGCCGCCGAGCACCACCGTCGGCACGCCGGTGGCGAGCACCGCGGCGAGGCCGTCCGGCCACGCCTGCCGACCGCCGAGCAGGCGTACGACGACGAGGGCGACCCCGTCGAGCAGGGCGGGCACCTCCTCGGCGGTGACCCGGGCGGGGTTGGCCAACCGGTAGTCGACGCCGCTGGCGCGGGCGGCCAGCAGGTCGGTGTCGGCGGTGGACAGCAGCAGGATGCGCACGGCAGGCTCCGGAGAGTGACGCCCTGGGCCCTCACGGGGGCACACCGGGGCGATGCGGATGGGTACGGCGTCAGCCGGTACGACGGCCCACGCGAACGGCGCACCGACGCGGGCGTCGGGGCCGGTCAGCGCCGGGCGATCAGCTCAGCGGTGCCGGTGGCCGGTGTCCTGGGAGCGCAGCGCCTGGAGCGCAATACGACGATGATCGTCGATGAATGAGACGCCGTGCGTCATCGGGTCCTCCTCGGGTGTCCACGCCCTGGGGTACGTCCCGACGGCCGAAGTATCCTGGCTTCCGGATCGACGCTCTCCCCCGGCCTTCCAACCGCAGACACACGGCCGTGACTCACGAGGGGGGATCGCTCCCCGGTGACAGTGGCGGGACCGCGTCGGAATCGCACCGACTTCCTTCACTGCCGTCAGGCCGCGAATGCTGCCACACCGCCGCGCCGCCGGTCAACGCGGACCCCACCGCCTAGCGGCCACGCTCACCACATTGACCTGCGGAGATATCGGCGTGCGGGGTTGCCTCTGGCCGCTACGACGGGCTGTTGAGCTCGGTGGTCGGTGGAGTGGCCCCCTGGCGGGCAGTGTCTGTCGGCCTGACCTACTGCGCGGCGCGCAACACCGCCGCGATCTGGACGGTATCCAGGTCGACGATCCCACACAACGTTCGCCGCGGCTGTGGATTGGAACGAGTGGAGAGCCCAACCGTGTGAATGGCCTCTTCGATCTTGTCCTCGGCGTCGGCCACGCGCCCTGCCTCGACGTGTCGGTTCTGAACCTCGCCATATGATCCGCCGTGATCAGGTTCGGCCTTGGTTCGATTGTGCCAAGTCACTGGCTTTCTGGGCTGTCGGCCGGCCATACCGCTTCCAGGCCGTGGTCGGTGGCGTACAACAGGTACGGCCGCAACTCGGGGGCGTGTTCCAGGCCGCGGCGCAGCGCGTACAGACGAGCTGACCTCGCCGCCAGGAACGGCTGGACGGCGAGCAGGCCCCTGAGATCCCCGAACCGCCAATCCACACCCAGCAGCTTCCTCGCCCGTACCAGCAGCTGAACTGCGTCGACCGGAACCTTGTCCAGGTAGACGTCGGCGGTTGGCGGCAGGTCCGGCTGCGGGTCGGCGGGCAGGGCGATACCGGAACGCAGCCACACCTCGAACACGGGGGCAACAACAGCGAGGTCGACTTCGCCGAGACCGCCCAGGTCGGTCCAGAACACCGGGCCCCCGCTACCGTCGCACCTGAGAAAGAATCCCCGATCGCCTTCTTGGCCGATCATGAGGTAGCCCGTGAGCCACTCACCGATCCCGTAGGTCGTGTTGCGCTCCAGCAGGGATTCCCGGCAGTACATCACCACCCCATCGGCGACGACGTCGTCAGTGACCGACGCCAACCACCGCTGGTAGGCGGCATCAGTCCGGGAAACAAGCCGCTCGACCATCTCCACCGCGGCCCCCTGCCTGTCGTCACCAACGCGGGCACGCCTGCGCCCGCACCGGCTGGCCTCAACCCGACACCCCAGCAGCCAACACCGTAGTCAGACCCGCACCACAGGGAGTCATCCCCCGTCATGATCTGCTGTCGGTCGAGTCTCAGCGGGCGTGGCGTTCCGGGTGGGCCCGGCTCCAGGTCCGCATCCGTTCCGGGTAGCCGGTACGCGCCGCCTCGTACAGCGGCACCGCGTGCTTGCGGGCGATGGCCCCGGCCGCGCGGGGCGTTCCGGTACGACGACGGATCCACTCGCCGTCGTGGGCGATCGCCATCACTGTGGTGTCCGTCGCGGTCGTTTCCGGTTCCAGGTAGAACTCCACCCCGCGCCGGGTGGCCACGAACGCCTCCAGCGCCGCGAGGTCGTCGCGGGTCGCCTCCCGGTCCAGCTTCGTCGGGGTCGCCTCGGCACCCCGTGACCGCCGATTGAACCAGCTCATGCCCCGCCCCTCTCCTCGACGCCCCTCCAGTGCAGCACCGATTCCTGGCAATACGCTGCACGCCGGATGGGAGAGAGCTGACCCGCGTCGGGATCCGGATGGAACCCGCGGCGGGCGGGCGGTGTCATGAGTGTGATCCAACGGAGGCTCCCCTGGACGACGAGGCACTCGTCACCCGTGCTCGGGCAGGTGACCTGGAGGCGTACAACCTCCTGGTCGCCCGGCACACCGCGTCCGCGTACCGGACCGCGGTGCTGCTCGGCGCCGGCTCGGACTCCGAGGACGTCATCCAGGAGGCGTTTGTGAAGGCGTACCGGAAGCTGTCCCGTTACCGGGGTGACGCGTCCTTCCGGTCGTGGCTGCTCGCGATCGTCGCGAACGAGACCCGCAACCTGCACCGCTCCCGGGGCCGGCGCGACGGGCTCGTCCTACGGGCCGCGGCAGCGGACCCGACGTCCGAGATCGCCGAGGACGACGCGGTCGGCGCGGTCCTCGCCGGGGAGCGCCGGGCGTCGCTGGTGCAGGCGCTGCGGCAACTGCCGGTACGGGACCGCGAGGTGATCGTCTGCCGGTTCTTCCTCGATCTCACCGAGGAGGAGACAGTCGCGGCTCTGGGCTGGCCCCGGGGCACTGTGAAATCGCGCACGTCCCGGGCTCTGGCGAAGCTTCGCGGCCTGCTCGACGGTGCGGAGGTCGGGCATGGATGACCTCGAACGGGAACTGCGCGACCTGTCCGCCTGGCTGGACACCCCCGATCCGCCCGACGTGACCGCCCGCGTCCGCGTACGACTCGGCACGCCCGCGCCCCGGCGGCGCCGGTGGCGGTCGCTCGCCGCAGCGGCGCTCGTCGCCCTGCTGGTGGCGCTGTTGCCGCCGACGCGGACCGCCATCGCCGACGTCGTCACGGGGCTGCTGCGCTTCGCCGGGGTCAGCATCGCCACCTCACCCGCCCCGATGCCGACGCCGCCCGGCGGCACCACGTCGCCGTTGCCCGGGCAGCGGGCCGTCGCCCTGGACGAGGCGCAACGGGCGGTGCGGTTTCCGATCCGACTGCCGGCGATGCTGGGCCCGCCCGAGCAGGTACTGGTCGCCGACCCGGACGCCACGGGCCGGTACCGGGTGGCGACGCTGCTCTACGACGGGGGCGCGCTGCGCGTCGACGCGTTCGACGGTCACCTCGACCTGGCCTTCCACAAGGAGGTCACCCCGCCGGGCGCGAACTGGGTCCAGGTCAACGGCGACTTCGCCGTCTGGGTCGACGGCCCACACGCGCTGTCCTACGTGGACCGGGCGGGCGAGATCCGCAGGGAGACCGCCCGGCTGGCCGGCTCGACCCTGATCTGGCAGGACAACGACGTGAGCTACCGGCTTGAGGGGACCCTCACCAGGACCGAGGCGATCGAGATCGCGCGCTCACTGGGCTAGTACGCGTTCGGGTCCCAATCTGCGAGCTGCTCCATCGGCTGGACGTCGCCGGTGGTTTCCAGGCCGTCGAGCGGGACTCGCTTGTAGAAGTAGAGGACCATTTGGCTCGCTGCGCCTCGCATCGCCATGTCGCCTGGCTCCGCGTCGGCGGCGAGGTCGTCGCAGCGGACGCCGTCGGCGTTGAGGGTCAGGCGCCAGGAGCGGCCCTCGGTCGTGTGCAGGTCGATGGTCGCCGGCTTGAACGGCCAGGGGACGCTCGTCGCCGCGACGGTCGTCAGGAACTCGTCGACGCCCTCGACCGCGACGTCCGTCGGCAGCGGCTGTGCGGCCCCCTGGGTGAGCTGGACGTCGTAGGTGTGGACGGCCAACTCCTGGATCTGGTGTCGGGCCACGGCTCCGCTGGTCTGCGGGGCCTGCGAGCGCCCCCACCAGGTCCAGCAGCCGCGGTCCGGGCCGGCCTTGCGCATCGCGTCGAGCATGAGCTCGGTCGACTCGGCGAGCCAGGCGTCCAGGGCTTCGCGGTCGCGGGGCGCGGTCGGGGCGCCCTTCGGGTCCGTCCTCGCCGGGGGCTCAGCGTCCGGGCCCGCCGCGATGATGCCGGCCTGGCGGCGGCGGCCGTCGCCGAGGTGCTGCGCCAGTTCGCGCAGCGTCCAGCCCGGGCAGGTCGGGACCTGGACGTCAAGGTCGGGGGCGGACGCGATCGCGGCGCGGAACGCGGCCGAGCGGTCGTCGATCAGCCGTAGGACCTCGGGGAATTCCAAAATGCTCTGCACCTCGGTTGTGTATCACTGCGCTCCGGCCACCGGACAGCGAATTTTCGCCAACGGCGACCATGTTCTGACGTACGCCCGAGGGGCAGCAGTGGTTCCTGGCCGGTCAGCCCGGTCTACGAGTCGTCTCGGCCCTGCCAGGTCGTTACACATGCCTCGTTGCCCTCGATATCGGCGAGAACCCAGAAGGCGGGAGCATGGGACGCCGATACAAGTCGGCCACCGGCCGTCAGCGCGGCTTCGATCCGCCGCGGTGCCTCGTCGTGCGGGACACAGATGTCGAAGTGGATGCGATTCCGGTCCGGGCGTGGCTGATCCATCTGCTGAAACCACATCGCCGGACCCTGCCCGACCGGGTCGACGATCGGATCCTTGGGCCCGTCGGCTCCCGCCTCGTCCGTGTAGCCCAGCACTGCCTTCCAGAACGGCCGGACCGCCGCGATGTCGAGCGCGTCGATGGCGATCTCCACGAGCTGGACCGACCGCGGCGCTCCCGTACCAATCTCAGGCTCCGTCCGTAGCCCGACGTCCCGCATGGCGGCGGAAAGCCGATGCGCAAGGTCGATATCGCAAGCGGTGAGCGCCGCCTGATCCACCGACTGCAGGGTTAGGACGACCCGGTCTGGCCGGATATCAGCACGCAGGTGGCCATCGGCGTCGCTACCGCACACCGCCACCACACGCGCCGCCACCTCGGTTGCCTGGACCAATGAGCCGACGGGGACCGACGTGCGCAACGCGCCCAGCAGATACCGCCATCCCTGGTCGCTGACCGCGTCCGAGGCCGCCCGCCGACCCAGTGTCTGTTCCACGTAGGCATCCTCACATGCGCCCGTAATTCCCCTCTGGCCTCGCCGCCGCCAACCCGGTAGGGGTTCCCGGTCAGAGCACCAGGAACCCGGGGAGCCTGGGCGGTGTCGGAAAGGTGCGACGAGTCCTCGGCGTTTACCGGAAGGGGCGAGATGGGTTCCTGGGGCAGGTTGATGCTGGCATCCTCCGTGGTCCTGCTGGCGGGGTGCACGCCCACCACCAGCGGCGCGGCGCCGACGGCGGGTGCGGCCACCACGGCGAGCACCGCGACCGCCTGCGCGGCGCGGGTCGAGACGGGACCGCTGCCCGACTGGGCTGACGCCGGCTTCAGCGGGGACGCGCGGGTTCCGCACGTCTTCGGTGCGAAGGGTGACATCGTGGCGGTGCTGTTCGCTCATCCCCTGCGGCAGGTCCGGACGGACGGGTCGAACAACAAGATCCTCTGGGTGGCCCGCGCCGCCACGACCTCGCCCGACCCGACGGCACCGGCAACCCTGGTGATCACCGCGCGGCTGGACGGCACGGACACCCGGGTGATCCGGGAGGTCGCCGGCGGCCCCGGTCCGTCGATCATCGACCTGCCGCAGGCCGGTTGCTGGCGACTCGACCTGCGCTGGTCCGGGCACACCGACACGATGGACCTGGTCTACGCCCCCTGACAGCACCCTCGGGCCGCCTAGGCTGCCTGACGTGCTGGAGGACACGCGGGTGGCGGCGGCCCGCAACAACGCCGAGTGGTGCGACATCGTCGGCGGCAGCCACGGGCTGGCCGGCCGTACCGACGCCGACGCCTGGTCGGTCCCCCACCGTTCGCCACAGTGGTACCCGGACGCGGTCACAGTGCGGCCGGGCGTCGACGCCGAGGCCCTGCTGGCCCGGATCGACGCGGGGCCCGGCGCGTCGGTGAAGGACAGCTTCGCCGACCTCGACCTGTCCGGGTACGGGTTCCGGGTGCTCTTCGACGCGCAGTGGATCCATCGGCCACCGTCGGCACCTCCTGTCGGTACACCGCTGGCCCCGGTCACCACACCCGACGAACTGGCGTCCTGGGCGGCGGCCCACGGCGGTGGGGAGTTGTTCCGGCCCGCGCTCCTGGCCGACCCCCGGGTACGCGTGCTCGCCCGCCACGACGACCGGGGTGTGATCATCGGCGGGGCGGTGCTCAGCGGCGACGGCCCGTACGGCGTCTCCAACCTGTTCACCAGCACCGACAACCCCCGGGACATCTGGCGGGCGGTGTGCGCCACCGTGCCCGACGCGCCGCTGGTCGGCTACGAAACCACAGCGGACCTCACGCCGACGCTCTCCACTGGCTTCACCACCACCGGCCCCCTGCGCGTCTGGCTGCACGCCTAGCGCTCCGGCCACTGGCTCCGCGCAGGACAGCTATGCTGGGCGGCATCGGCACCGATCCGGCCATCACCGGGGAGCCTCCGGAAGAACGGGCAGCTCGACCGCCCCAGTAGAACCGGACGTCGCGGCACGTCACGTCGTGAAATGGAGCGGCGCCCGCACCATCGAGGCGCAAGCGGGGTGGTACCGCGGAGTCCTGGCCATACGCCCGGCACTTCGTCCCCGTGTGGGCAGTGAGCTGATGCCCGCGCGAGCGGATGTGGAGTGTAGGGAGAACGTCGGTGCCGGACGGTCCAACGAAATCGCCATTCGTGCCACTACCGACCAAGATCGACCTCGGTGGGATGGACCGTGCGGTCATCGAGTGGTGGCAGGCCAACAACGTGTTCAACCGGAGTCTGCAGCAGACGGCCGACGGTCCTCCGTGGGTGTTCTACGAGGGGCCGCCGACCGCCAACGGCACGCCGGGCACCCACCACATCGAGGCGCGGGTCTTCAAGGACCTCTTTCCCCGATACCGCACGATGCGGGGCTTCTCGGTGCCACGCCGTGCCGGGTGGGACTGCCACGGCCTGCCGGTCGAGCTCGCGGTGGAGAAGGAACTGGGGCTCAGCGGCAAGCCCGACATCGAGAAGATGGGCGTCGCGGAGTTCAACGCCCTGTGCCGCACCTCGGTGCTGCGGCACGTGGACGAGTTCGTCCAGCTCAGCGAACGTATGGGTTACTGGATCGACCTCGAGCATCCGTACCAGACCATGTCCCCGGAGTACGTGGACAGCGTCTGGTGGTCACTGAAGCAGATCCACGACGGTGGGCGCCTGGTGGAGGACTTCCGGGTCGCGCCGTACTGCACCCGCGACGGCACGACCCTCTCCGACCACGAGGTGGCGCAGGGGTACGAGACCGTCACCGACCCCTCCGTGTACGTGCGGTTTCCGGTGCGCGGGGAGGTGGCCGGCCACAGCGGCGTCGACCTGCTGATCTGGACCACCACCCCGTGGACCCTGGTGTCCAACACCGCAGTCGCCGTACACCCCACTGTGACGTACGCCCTCGCCCGCACCGAGCAGGGCACGTTCGTCGTCGCCGAACCGCTGACCCGGCGGGTCCTCGGCGACGACGCGGAAGTCCTGGCGACCGTACCGGGGTCGGCCCTGGAGGGTTTGCGGTACGAGCGGCCGTTCGACCTGGTGGACATCCCGGACGCGCACCGGGTGGTCCTCGCCGAGTACGTCACGACCGAGGACGGCACCGGCCTGGTGCACCAGGCGCCGGCCTTCGGCGCGGACGACCTCGCCGTCTGCCGCGCCTACGGGTTGCCGCTGGTCAACCCGGTCGCCCCGAACGGGCGGTTCAACGACGGCATCGACCTGGTCGGTGGGGTGTTCTTCAAGGACGCGGACGCGTTGCTCATCGACCGTCTCAGGACGTCCGGCCGGTTGTTCCGGCACGAACCGTTCGAGCACCCCTACCCGCACTGTTGGCGGTGCCACACCCCGCTGATGTACTACGCGCAGCCATCCTGGTACATCCGGACGACCGAGGTCCGCGACGAACTGACGCGGGAGAACGAGAACACCAACTGGTTCCCGGAGCACATCAAACACGGCCGCTACGGCGACTGGCTGAAGAACAACATCGACTGGGCGGTGTCCCGCTCCCGGTACTGGGGTACCCCGCTGCCGCTGTGGCGATGCCCGGACAACCACGTGACAGCTGTCGGTTCCCGTACGGAGTTGGGAGAGCTGGCCGGCGCCGACCTGACCGAGCTGGATCCGCACCGCCCGTACGTCGACGAGATCACCTTCGCCTGCCCGGACTGCGGCCGGATCGCCACCCGGGTCCCCGAGGTGATCGACGCCTGGTACGACTCCGGCGCGATGCCGTTCGCGTCGTTGGGCTACCCCCACGTGCCGGGTAGCAGGGAGATCTTCGAGCGCACCTACCCGGCCCAGTACATCTGCGAGGCGATCGATCAGACGCGGGGGTGGTTCTACACGCTGATGGCGGTGGGCACGCTGGTCTTCGACCGGTCCCCGTACGCGAACGTCGTCTGCCTCGGGCACATCCTGGCCGAGGACGGCCGCAAGATGAGCAAACACCTGGGCAACATCCTGCTGCCGATCCCGTTGATGGACACGCACGGCGCCGACGCGGTGCGCTGGTTCATGGCCTGCTCCGGCTCACCGTGGTCGCCGCGCCGGATCGGGCCGGGCCCACTCGACGAGATCGTCCGCAAGGTGTTGATGACCTACTGGAACACCGCGGCGTTCTTCTCCCTCTACGCGGCGAACTCGACGTGGGCCCCGCACCTGGCCCAGCCGGTCGCCCAGCGACCGGTGCTGGACCGGTGGATCGTCGGCGAGGTCCACGCCCTCGCCGCCGCCGTCGACGAGCGACTCCAGAACTACGACACGGCGCGCGCCGGTCGACTGCTCGCCGACTTCATCGACGACCTGTCGAACTGGTACGTACGGCGGTCGCGGCAGCGTTTCTGGGAGGGAGACTCCGACGCGCTCACCACCCTGTACGAATGCCTCGACATCCTCACGCGGCTGCTCGCGCCGTTCGTCCCCTTCGTCACGGAGGAGGTGTGGCAGCAGGTCGTCCGGCGGGGTGCCGCGTCGGCCCCGGAGTCGGTGCACCTGGCGACCTGGCCCACACCCGACACCACAGTGATCAGCACCGCGTTGTCGGCCCACGTGGCCACGGCGCGGGCGCTCGCCGAGGCGGGGCGGTCCGCGCGGAAGGCGAGCAGTCTGCGGATCCGTCAGCCGTTGAGCCGCGCGCTCGTGGGGCTGCCGGCCGGGACCGTCCTCCCGCAGGCGTTGCTGGACGACATCGGCGACGAGTTGAACGTCAAGGTCCTCCAGCCGCTCGATCCGCAGAGCGGGGTGATCGACGTCCAGGTCAAAGCGAACTTCCGGGCCCTGGGCCGCCGGTTCGGCAACCGCACCCAGCACGTCGCGAAGGCCATCGCCGGTGTCGCCCCTCGGGAGTTGGTCGACGGCGTCCGGGCGAACGGGACGTACCCGCTGTCGGTCGACGGTGCGCAGGTCGAGGTGGGCCTGGACGACATTCTGATCACGGAGGTGCCGCGCACCGGTTGGGTAGTGGAGTCCCAACGCGGCGCGACGATCGCGTTGGACACCGAGATCACCCCCGAACTGGCAGCCGAGGGCGTCGCACGCGACGTCGTCCGCATCATCCAACAGGCCCGCCGCGACGCTGACTTCGAGGTCGCCGACCGGATCACGGTGTCGATCGCCGCGCCCGCTGATGTCGCGGCGGCGATCTCCGCGCATCAGAAGCTCATCGCGCACGAGACCCTCGCGCTCCAGCTGACGGTCGTGGACGCGTTGTCGGAGGGGTTCTCCGGCACCGTGGGCGACGGTCAGGAGATCGTCGTGCACGTCGTACGGGCCTGAGCGGCGACGGCGTGGCGATCAATGGAGACGGGTCAGGTCTTCCGGGGTCAGACGTAGGGCTCCGGCGGCGATGTTCTGCGCCAGGTGGTCCGTGGGCGCGGGCGACCGCTTCCACGGCCTCGCCCTGCGCGGCGCCCGCGCCCGCCGCCCGACGGCCAGGTGGGTTAGTTTTTACCTACCGACGGAGCAGTCTCAGCGGAGTGCGGCGGGCGCAGCACCGGCACCAGCAGCAGGGTCGGCAGCAGCAGCAGCGGCACCGCCAGCAGCGCGCGGAGGGTGCCGACCTCGTCGCCGACCAGCCCCAGCAACGGCGGGCCACCGAGGAACGCGGTGTAGCCGATCACCGCGACCACGCTCACCCGCACCGCCGCGTGTGCCTCGTCGTCGGCCGCCGCGCTCATCCCGACCGGGAAACCCAGTGACGCGCCCAGGCCCCACAGCGCGACGCCGACGACGGCCACCGGCCCGGAGCCCGCCAGCACGGCCAGGCCGGCGCCGACCACGGCGAGGCCGATGGTGCCGCTGAGCACCGGCACCCGACCCCACCGGTCCAGTGCGATGGTGCCGACGGTGCGGCCGACGGTCATGCCCACCACGAAGACCGCGAAGACCGCCGCGCCGGCGGCCTCGCTCAAATCCCGCCCATCGATGAACGCCACGGCCAACCAGTCGTTGGCGGCGCCCTCGGTGAACGCCGCCACCAGCACGAACAGCCCGATCAGCAGGGTGCGCGGCTCCCGCCAGGCGGCAAGTTGCGCCCGGCGACGGGCGGCCGGGGTGGCGTCCGCCGGGTCGCCGGTGTGATCGCTGCCCACGGGCAGGAACGTCCGGGCAGCGAGCGCGGTGCCGGTCAACACGACCACCGCCACCGCGACGAGATGCGCGCCGACCGACACGTCGAACCGGGCGGCCCCGGCGCCGAGCGCCGCTCCGGCCACCGAACCGAGGCTCCACCCGGCGTGGAAACGGGGCATGATCGTACGGCCCAGCCGCCGTTCGACCGCCGCGCCCTCGACGTTCATCGCCACGTCGCAGGCGCCTGAGCCGTAGCCGAGGGCGACCAGTCCCAGGGCGACGATGGCGAACGAACCGGTCATCGTGGCACCCAGCCCCGCCACGGTCAGGCCGACAGCGACCAGCACGGTGGCCATCGTGACGGTGCGGGCCGCGCCGAATCGCTGGGCGAGCAGGCCGGAGGTGGGCATGGCCAGCAACGCGCCGACGCTCATCGCCAGCAGCAGCAACCCGAGTCGGCCGGCGGAGAGGTCCAACGCCTCCCGGACCGCCGGGACGCGGGAGAACCAGCTGCCGACGGCCAGCCCGTTGAGGGTGAAGGTGACAGCGACACCGTTGCGGGCGAGCCGCACCGTCCGCAGGGTCGGCGATGCGATGTCCGGGGCTACCGGTCGACTGGTGGGGGCGCTCACGAGGGTGGGTCCTCTTTCTCGGGGTGATCTCCTGGCACGATCGCACACCTGAGAGCGCTACCACCACAACCGGCAACCGCCCCTTACCGCTGCTGGTCCGGCCGGGGCATGATGTGAGCAGGCGTTGGTCCGACCGGACGGGCCGCCGCAGGAGGCGACGATGACGACAGCGGCACACCGACCGGCCACTCTCGAGGACGTGGCCCGGGTCGCCGGGGTGTCCCGGTCCACTGCGTCGCGGGTGATCGCCGGCACCGGGTTCGCCTCACCGGCCGCCCGGAAACAGGTCACGGCAGCCGTCGATCAGCTCGGCTACGTGCCCAACCCGGCCGCCCGAGCGCTGGTGCGGGGCGGCGGCGTACGCCTGGTCGTGGCCGTTCTGGGCACCAGCGCCGCGGTGCTGGACGACCCGTACGTGCACCAGGTGGTCGGCGCTGCCGCCCGAGTGTGCACGCCCGCCGGTGTCGGGGTGGCGCTGTACTGGCTGCCGTTCGGCGACCCCCGCAGCCTCGACCAACTCGACGGGGATCGCAGCGTGTGCGGGGTGATCCTGGTCAACACCACCGAGGAGCTGCTGGCGGCGGTGCCCCGGTCGCTACGCGGTCGGGTGGTCTCGATCGGCGTCGGCTCGGCGACCGTGCCGTCGTTCGACGTCGACAACGCCGCCGGCTCCGAGGAGGTGCTGCGCCATCTGTACGCGTCGGGTCGCCGCCGGATCGCCATGGTGACCGGCCCCCGGTGGCTGCCCTGCGCGCAACGCCCGGTGCAGACGTACCGCCGACTCATGGCCGAGGCCGGCCTACCGGAGCGGATACTCCCCGGGGACTTCAGGGCGGCGCGCGGCCGGACGGCGGCCGGCGAGGCGCTGCGCCGCTGGCCAGACATCGACGCGATCTACGCGATCAGCGACGACACCGCGCTCGGGGTGATCGCGGGCCTGCGGGACGCCGGCGCGCGGGTGCCCGGTGACGTCGCGGTGGCCGGCTTCGACGACATTCCGTTGGCCGGGATGACCGCCCCGGCCTTGACCACGGCGAGTCATCCGGTGGGGCGGATCGCCGTCGCCGCGGCCACCGCCCTGCTGGACGGGCGCCCGGCGGCTCCGGTGACCCTCTTCCCGTCCGCCCTGGTGGCGCGGGCCAGCGCCTGAGTCGGCGCCCGGTCGAGAACGCTGACGGTTAACCCCGTACGGGCCGGGTAACCGCGTCGCACCTTTCGTCCACCGCGAGGAGCGCCGACCCGTGTCCGACTCCGCGCCGTCGCACTGGGACCCGGCGCCGAGCCCCCGGGACGGCAGGTTGAGCGCCCGCCGCCACCCGCCGGTGGGGCCGGGCCGCACCGGGCTGGTGCCGATGACCGGCCCTGACGGTGACCGGCTGGCCCTGGGGTACGCCCCGGAGCCGGCGGCCGACGGTTCGGCGTACCGGTTGGTGCTGCTCCTGCACGGTGCTGGCGGTTCGGCGCGACGAGGGCTGGACCTGCTGTTGCCGGTCGCGGACGCGCAGCACCTGCTGCTGGTCGCCCCGGACTCGTCGGCGGCCAGTTGGGACCTGATCGCCGGCGGCTTCGGGGCGGACGTGGGGCGCATCGACGGGCTGTTGGCGACGGTCTTCGACACCTACCCGGTGTCCGACGTGACGGTCGGTGGGTTCTCCGACGGCGCCTCGTACGCGCTGTCGCTGGGCCTGGCGAACGGCGATCTGGTCGACGCGGTGCTGGCCTTCTCCCCCGGTTTCGCCGCGCCACCGGTCACCCACGGCCGACCACGGATCTTCATCTCGCACGGCGTCGACGACCGGGTGCTGCCCATCGACGTGTGCAGCCGCCGCCTCGTCCCCCACCTGCACGACCTCGGCTACGACGTGACCTACCAGGAGTTCCCCGGCGGCCACGACCTCCCCGCCCCGATCCGAGATTCCGCCATCGACTGGCTCACGGCCCACCCTTCAGGGGCAGCAAACCACAGTTGAGCAGTGCGCAGGTCAGACCGGCGGGAGGCCGAGGGCGTCGTCGACGCGGGCGAGGACGGCGGCGTCGTCCTCCGGGTTGACGCCGCGCAGCAGGTCGATGGCGGTGGCCCGGACCTGACCGATGATCATCGCTAGGGGGAGGGTCTGCGTGGGGCCGAAGAGCTGCCCGGCGGCGTGCACCGCGGCCAATGCCGACTCGTCGGCAAGTGTGGCGTGCTGGTCGGCGGCCTCCTCCTGCCCGTTCAGGTCGGCGGCGAGGGCGGCACCGGCCTGACGGACCGCCTCGGCCAGTGACCGCAGGGCCGCGCCCAGCTCGGGCGGGGCCGGAGTGTGCAGCCGGCTGAGGGTCACGCCCGCACGGGCCAGCACCCGGACGTTACGAACCGCGTAGTCGATCTGCCGGATCGACTCGTCCACCGAACGCAGCCGACCGATGTGCCGGCGTCGACGGACGTTGAGCCGCAGCGCCTCACCGGCGGCCAGCACTCCGTCGCGCAGCCCGTCCACCCGGGCGTCCATCCCCCGCGCCTGCCTCAGCGCGGCGACCGCCGCCGGCTCGTCGCGGTCGTCCAGCGCGTCGGCGATCCCGCCCAGCAGCCCGGCCAACTCGTCGAAGGTCCGCCGCACCTCGGCGACCAGCGGCGCGAGGGGATGCCGGGCGTCGACCAGCAGGCTGGCCGCGAGGGCGACCGCGCCGCCGACCAGCGCGTCGACGAAGCGGAACGGCACCAACGAGCCGTCCGGCGGTGCGACCACCACCAGGTAGAGCGCGGAGACCGCCGCCTGCACCAGCGTCACGCCGGTGGCGCCGAAGGCCACCGCGAGGAGGACGGTGAGCAGGATGACGGTGAACACCGTCCAGGTGCTGCCCGAGCCGAGCGCCTGCACCACCAGGTCCGCGACGAGCACCCCGGCGGCGACCCCGAGGATGACCTCGACGGCCCGGCGGATGCGCTGCCCCCGGGCCTGCCCGAGGACGATCAGCGCGGCGGCCGGCGCGAAGAAGGGCTGCGGGTGCCCGAGCAACCGGGTGGCCAGCAGCCAGGCCACGGTCGCCGCGACTGTCGCCTCCAGCACCGGCCGCCAGCCGTGCCGCAACCGCCCGCCGGCCGTCCGCAGACCGCTGAACCGCACCATCACCCAACCTCTCCCACCCACGCGAGCCGGCCCGCCAGCCCCGCTCCAGCTACCGGCGCCACGCCGCACCGAGGCACTACACGACACCCTCCATCAGCTCACGGCAGCGCACCGCCAAAGCGCGACACCATGCCGCCGGCTCACCGCAGCATGCTGTCCGCTCCCCCTCTGGAGCTGATGCCCCAAACGAATCAGGCTCGATGTCGTAAACGATTCAGCTCCAAAGGACCGGCCCACGGCACCAGGCCGGCGGGCCACGGCATCCCCGAGGCGATCGTCTCCCATCACCCGTCGGACCTGATCACCGGGCTGCTTTGCGCCCCCGGCCCGGGTGCCCGCACACCACCAGGCCCGCACGCTGCCGGGCCCGCACCCGACCAGGCCCTTGCGGCGCGCTCGTCGAACGGCGTCGGTCGGGTCAGCTTCCGGTGAGGGCGCGCAGCAGCGTACGGACGGCGGCGCTCAGGTCGTCGCGGCTGGCCGCGGTGCCGGGCGGTGGGGCGCTGAGCGCGCCCGCGCCGGCCAGTCGGTCGAAGAGCAGCCCGTCCACGTACGCGACGAACTGGTCGCCCTGCCGGTCGGGGTCGGTGGCTCCGGCCCGGGTCAGCAGGTCCCGGGCCTGCACCCGCAGGCCGGTGCCGTGTTGCAGGATGCCGCGCAGCTCGGGCCGGTGCACCGCCTCCAGCAGGCAGGCGTAGCGGGCGAGGCTCCGGCTGCGCCCGGTGCTCAACCAGCGGTCGAGCACCTCGGCGACGCCGGCGGCGAGCGCGTCGAGGTCGCCGCTGTCGAGCCGGGGCGCAGGGGTCGGGGGTGGCGGGCCGGTCGGCAGGTCGTACGCGGCCAGGTCGACCCGGTCCCGTTCGGCGAGCCGTCCGACGACCGCCTCGATCAGCGCCTGTCGGGTCCGCAGGTACGCGGAGGTGGTGCCCGGCGGCATTCCGGCGCGGCCGTCGACCGCCCGGTGGGTCAGGGCTCGCATGCCGCCGTCGGCGATCAGTTCGATGGCCGCGTCGGTCAGCGACGCGATCCGGTTCGCCCGCGCCGTCATGGCACTCCTCCTTTCCGGGGTCCGGAGGTAGTATCGCTCTTCTACAGCTGTAGAAGGAGGATCGACATGGACGACTCACACGCGGTGGTGGTGGGCGCCGGCATCGGCGGGTTGAGCGCGGCGCTCGCCCTGCACCGGCACGGCTGGCGGGTCACCGTGCTGGAGCGCGCCCCCGAGATGCGCGAGGTCGGCGCCGGCCTGAGCCTGATGGCCAACGCCGTGCGTGCTGTGGATGCTCTCGGCCTCGGCCCGGCCCTGCGCCGGGGTGGACACGGTGAGGCGCCCGGCGGGATCCGCAACCGGCACGGGCGGTGGCTGTCCCGGGTGGACGCCTCGGAGATGATCAGGCAGCTGGGCACCACTGCGCTCGGCGTGCACCGGGCCACGCTGCACCGCACCCTGCGCGAGGCCCTGCCGGCCTCGTCCCTGCACACAAACGCCACAGTCCAGCACGTCGAGTCGGGCCCGGACCGTGCCGAGGTGCGCTATCAGGGGCCGGACGGCGCGCACACCCTCAGCGCCGATCTGGTGGTCGGCGCCGACGGCCTGCGCAGCCGGGTCCGCGCCCAGCTCTGGCCGCACCACCCCGGCCCGGTGTACGCCGGATCGACGACGTGGCGGGCGGCCATCGCGTTTCCCGATCCGATCCCGGCCGCCATCACGTGGGGGCCGGGAGCCGAGTTCGGCATGGTGCCGATCGGCGACGGCCAGCTCTACTGGTACGGCGCGCTGAACGCCCCGCCCGGCGGCCACGCCCCGGACGAGCTGGCGGCCGTGCGGGAGCGCTTCGGCGACTGGCACGACCCCATCCCGGCGCTTCTCGCGGCAACCCCACCCGATGTCGTGCTGCGCAACGACATCCACTACCTGGCCGAGCCGCTGCCCTCGTACGTGCGGGGGCGGGTGGCGCTGCTCGGCGACGCCGCCCATCCGATGACACCCAACCTCGGGCAGGGCGCCGGGCAGGCGATCGAGGACGCGGTGGTGCTCGGCGCGGTCTGCGCCGGCGGCGCCGAGGGAGTCCCGGCCGCCCTGGCCGCGTACGACGAGCAGCGTCGACCACGCAGTCAGTCCGTTGCCCGTGCCTCCTACGTCGCTGGGCGGTTCGGACAGCAGCTGCACAACCCGATTGCCTTCGCGATGCGGACCGTCGCGTTGCGGGTCACCCCGGGCCGGGTCGCCCTGCGCAGCATGGCCCGCTACGCGGACTGGCGACCGCCGGCGGCCTGAGCCGGCCCGGCGATCCGGCCGGTGGCCAGGGCGGCGTACTCCGCCGAGGCGAGGAACTCGGTCAACACCTCCACGGTGCCCGGCGTCCACGGACGACCGTCGAGCACCTCGGCGCCGGGAACGAAGAGCATCGCCGCGCCCTCGCCGAGCACCACGTCCTCCTGCTGGGCCCTGGTGCTGCCGAGGAAGTAGTGCTTCACCAGATCCAGCTCGGGCAGCGACTGCACGGCGACCGGGTGCAGTGGCCCGTCGGGCCGCAGGCCGGTCTCCTCCAACAGCTCCCGCTCGGCGCTCTGCTCCGGCGTCTCCCCCGGCTCGCCGTGGCCGCCGGGCAGCCCCCACACGTTCGGATGGTGCGGCGCGTCGCCGTCGCGCAGTTGCAACAGCAGCTGCCCGTCGGGATCTACCAGCAGGACGCACGCGACAATTCTCATCGGACCAGACTACGGCCGACGGGGAAACCGTCGTGGCCCCAAACCTCCAGAATAGTCATTCGGGTCGTCGTCGGAGCTAATCAAAGGCGACAGCTCGCCGGTACAATCGGCGACTTCGTTGTGACCGATCGCTGACTGCTGATAGTGAAATCGATCACACACACTGAGCCCATGAACAGGAGAGTCAACCGCGGTAGGGCACTCCGCGTCGCGGTGTGCCTCCTTCTTCTCGCCGCGCTGAGCGGCTGCATGCAACTCAACATGGGGTTGACCGTCAACGCCGACGACACGGTCGACGGGCAGCTCCTGCTGACGGCCCAGAAGTCCGTGCTGAGCGGCCGTAACAAGAACCTCCCGGTCGCCTTCGCGGAGTTGCGGCAGAACATCCCCGCCCTACCGGCGGGCGAGGAAACCCTTTACCAGGACGACACTTTCTACGGCTCCCAGATCAGTTACCGCAAGGCGCCGCTGGCCGGTTTCGACACCGAGAGCGTGAAACTGGTTCGGGACGGCGATCTCTACCGCTTCACGCTGCCGCTCGATCCCAAGAAATATGGCGGAAAGGTTGCGGAGCAGAATCCGCAAAACCAACAGGCGTTCCTCAAGCTCATGTCGTTCGAGATCTCGGTGACATTTCCCGGCCGGGTGATCGACAGCAATGGCACCGTCAATGGCCGCTCGGTCAGTTGGAAGGTCGATCCCAACCAGGAGAAGCCGGCCGAGTTGCGGGCCGTGGCCGAGGCGCCACCTCGACCGTCCACCTCGCCGGTTGCCGCCGGCGAGGAGGACGACGGCGGGTTCCCCTGGCTGCTGGTCGTCGGCGGTGTCCTCCTCCTGCTGCTGCTCGCCGCGGTGGGCGTACTCCTGGTTCGCCGCCGTCACCCCGCGGCGCCGGCTGCGCCCGGTCCGACCCCGCCGCCGGGCCCGCCCGCCGGCGCCCCGGGGCCCGGCTGATTCATCTGGTGGCCGGCTCAGCCGGCCACGCCCGGCCCCGGCCGCCCCCGAAACGACGGCGACCGGCCCCGGTGTCCCCCGCGGGGGCGCCGGACCTCACCACCACCACATCCCGGTCGCACCATCGCAGAAGGGGGATCGTCATGAACGATCTCTTCACCTGGGCAGCCCTGGGGAGCATCGCCGGCGCGAGCGCCGCCACCCTGCTGGCCACCAACGTCATCGGCGGGCTGATCGGCCCGAGCGGCGACAAGCTCCGCAAGTGGATCGCCATCGCCATCGCGCTGCTGCTGTCCTACGTGACAGCGGCGTTCGCCGACGAAGCCGGCGGCGAGAAGTGGGTCATCGCGTTCTTCAACGCGCTGGTCATCTTCTCCGCCGCGCTCGGCGTCAACCAGTTCCCGCCCGGCAACCGACAGGCGACGCCGACCCAGGTCGCGAGCGGTCGTGAGCCCCGAGTCTTCCGTTCCTGGGTCTGAGGGGTGCCGTCATGGTCTTCGGAATTCTCAGCGCAGCCGTTCAGGTCGGCTTCGGCGCCCTGCTCGGCTTCCTCGCCGGTGGCCCGATCGGGCTGCTGATCGGCGCCGTCGTGGGCCTGGTGATCGGCGCGGTCTTCGGCTGGTCGGTGGCCTCCGCCGGGGTGTACGCCTCGGACGCCCGCGGCATCTTCCTCTTCGTCGTCGACCACACCTGGAGTCTGCTCAACACTGTCGTCGGCGCCATCTACCTGACCGTGCACCTGATCTTCGGGCACTCGCTGGACCGGCCCACGTCGCTGAACAGCGGTCGGGTCAGCGTGGTGGAGGGGGTCTCACCCCGCTACGCCACCACCATCGGCACCGTCTGCGCCGGCTCCAACTCGGGCATCCAGCGGCACGAGGACGTGCACATCTTCCAGGGTCGCCTGCTCGGGCCGCTCTACATCCCCCTCGTCCTGGCCAACTACGTCCTGTTCACCATCGCGCCGGTGTGGCTGCTCTACCACGACCACACCAACGCGCCGATCAACCGCTTCACCCGGTACTTCGAGATCGGCGTCTACCCGCACGTGTGGAACGAGGCCATCGCGTACCGGATCCAGGGGACGCCGCCGCGATGACCACCCACGGGCGCGGACCGATCGAGACCGCCACCGCCGAGCTGGTCGCCTGGGTGACCAGCGCGGCGGGGGAACCCGTCCCGGTCGGCCCGCCCCGCGTCTGCGACGACGCCGACGGGCTCACCCTCTGGCCGATGGAGCTGCGCCCGGCCCGGCAGACCCGCTCCAGCGGCGCGGTCCGCGAACCGTACCGGTTCACGGTCCGCCACCTGCTCTGCGTCACCGGACCGGCCGGGTTGTCCCGGCTGGACCGGGTGCTCACCGCCGCGACCAGCGACGGCACCTACCCCGTCGTGCTGGAGGCCGGCGACCCACCTCTGTGGACGGCATTCGGTACGGCACCCCGGCCGGCGCTGCTGATCGACGTGGCGGCGCAGGTGGACCACCCGACTCCGGCCGCGCCGCCGGTGCTGCAACCGCTGCGGTTGCGGCAACTCGACGTGCGCAGTCTCAGTGGGCGGGTGGTCGGCCCCCAGGAGCAGCCACTGGCCGCGATGCGGGTCGAGCTGCCCGGCACCGGGTCCGCCACCCGCACCGACACCGAGGGCCGGTTCCTGATCGTCGGCGTCCCGCACGACCCCGAGCACCCGAGCCCGGTCCGGCTGCGGCTGACCGGACGCGGGCTCGTCCTCACCGCCGACGTCGACCCGGCCGGGGACGACATCGTCATCGTCTGCGCGCCACCGACCCACTGACACCCACAGGCACAGGAGGACCGATGCCCAGTTACTTCTCCCCCGGCATCTATGTCGAGGAGGTCCCCAGCGGCGCCCGACCGATCGGGCCGGCGAGCACCAGCATCGCCGCCTTCGTCGGCGTCGCCCCGGACCGCTCCGCCCACCTGGGCAAGGCGGTGCCGGTCAACAACTGGACGGAGTTCCTGCGGCTCTTCGCCGGTGGGGAGCGGGTGGAGAGCACCCCGCTGGCCCGCGCGGTCTTCGGCTTCCTGGACAACGGGGGCGCCCGCTGTTGGGTGGTCAACGTCGGTGAGGGCGGCGCGATCACCGGCTCCGGACAGCGGCGCGGCGGTCTGCAACTGCTGGAGGCCGTCGACGAGATCTCCATCATCGCCGCGCCCGGCTTCCACGACGTGGTGTCCCACGAGGCGCTGCTCAGCATGGCCGAGCGCACCCGCACCATGGTCGCGATCTGCGACCCGGCACCGGACATCGACGACATCGCCGCGTTGACCCGGGTCGCCACGCCGTCCTCCGGCAAACCCCCCAAGCCCGCCGAGGGTACGGGCGGCGGTCCCGGCGGCGGTCCGGCCCAACCGGGCGGCTCCGGCGGCCACGAGGGGGCCGCCTACCGGCCGCGACAGTCCGAGTTCGGCGCCTTCTACTACCCCTGGCTGCGGGTCCGCGACCCGATCAGCGGCGAGTTGGAACTCACCCCGCCGAGCGGGCACCTGGCCGGCATCTGGGCCCGCACCGACGCACTGCGCGGGGTGCACAAGGCCCCGGCGAACGAGCCGGTGCGCGGCGCCGTCGACCTGGGCTACCTGGTCACCCGGCCGGAACACGACGTGCTCAACCCCAAGGGCGTCAACGTGATCCGCTACTTCGCTGGCGAGGGCATCCGCGTCTGGGGCGCCCGTACGCTCGCCGCCGAGGCCAGCGAGTGGCGCTACCTCAACGTCCGACGCCTCAGCATCGCCATCGAGCAGGCCATCGCCAACGGCACCCGGTGGATGGTGTTCGAGCCCAACGACTTCACCCTCTGGCGTTCGATCCGGCGCGACATCGGGGCGTTCCTCACCCGGGTGTGGCGCGACGGCGCGCTGCTGGGGCGCAGCCCCGAGGAGGCGTTCTTCGTCAAGTGCGACGAGGAGACCAACCCGCCCGACGTCCGCGACGCGGGCATGGTGATCGCCCACATCGGCATCGCGGTCGTCAAGCCCGCCGAATTCGTGGTGTTCAAGCTGAGCCAGTGGGCCGGCGGCACCGAGACCGAGACGATCGGAGGCTGACATGCCCACCACCGCCACCCCGCAACCCGGGGCCCCGGTCGACCCGTACCGGGCGTACAACTTCCGATTGCTCATCAACGGCGTCACCAACGGCCACTTCACCGAGATGACCGGGTTGGAGGTGAACATCCCCGGGCAGCCGTACCGGGAGCACGGCCTGGGTCGGATGCGGATGGTGCCCGGCCAGGCCGAGTACGAGCCGGTGACGTTGCACTTCGGCATCACCGCCTCCCGGGAGCTGTGGGACTGGGTGAACGCCACCGCCCAGGGCACCCTCAACCGGCGCAACGTCTCAGTGGTGCTGCTCGACTCGGTCGGGACGGCCGAGGTGCTGCGCTGGAACCTGATCGACTGCTGGCCCACCCGGTGGCGCGGGATGCACCTCAACACGCTCAGCCACGAGATCGCCATCGCCTCGCTGACCCTGCGCTACGAGGGCCTGGAGCTGGAGACCGGCGGTGCCACCGCGCCGACGCCCGCGTAGCTGGCTGGCCGGCCGGCTGCGCTCGGCGGCCGGGGCGGTGCAGCGCCTCGCCGGGCGGTTCGAGCCCGCCGACCACCTTCCGCCACCGCCGCAGACGCCCGCGGCGACACCACGCCGGTTCGGGGAGCCTCCGCAGCACTGGCTGGACCTGGTCGCCGCCCACGCCCCCGGTCTGCTGCACGACCTGGACCTCGCCCCGTCCCCGGCCGGCAACGCCGAGGCCGCAGCCCGCAGCGACGGGCAGGGCGAGTCGACCGGTCGGGCCGACGCCGACGGCGCGGACGCCAGGTCCGGCAGGTCCGGCAGGTTCGGCAGCAAGGCCGACGTGGGCGGTCCCGGTGCGAGCGGGGACGAGGAGCCGACGAGGTCGCGGCCCGAGAGCCGGACCGGCGGGCCGGGTCGCCCGTCGCGGGCCGGTAACCAGCCCGACGGTACGGGGACCCGTGCTGCCGACCCATCCGGCGACAGCACGCCTTCGTCCCGCTCGGACCTGATCACCCCCCCGGCCGGATCCACCTGGCCGGACACGTCGACCCCGCCAACCGGTTCGACCCGGCCGGCGGGGCCGGGCGCTGCGGTGCCGCCGGTACGGCGGGCGGCCCGGGGCGACGCCACGGCCCTCGACACCACAGGCCTCGACACGACAGCCCTCGACACCACGGCCATTGACGCGGGCGGGCTGAGCCGAGCGGATGGGCCCCGGCAGCCGGTCCGCTCCATGGTCTTCGGGCCGCACAGTTCGCCGAGCGGCCGCCCGCACCGGTCGGAGGCCGAAGCCACCCGAACCACCTCGCGGCCGCCCCTGGACGAACTGTGGTCCGGCGAGGTCGACCACCGGCGACCCCCGGAGTCGTCCCCCGTACGACCCACCGCCGACCGGCTCTCGGATGGTCGCGACGGTTTCCGGGGTGACTCGGCGGATGGCCAGGCCCGGCCCGGAGAGAACCAGAGCGGGCAGTCGCGTGGTGCTGCACCGAGCGCGGCCCGGACGTCGCGAGGGGACACAGTTGCAGTGCACCGCCCTCTGGACGGGCCGAACCGGGGCGGGGTCGGCGCGTCCTGGACCGGCTCAACGGCGACGGGCGCCGGAGACCCGTCGACCTCTGCACGCGGCGAGGTTGACCGCCTCGTGGACGGTGGACCCTGGCTGGCCCTGCCCGGCGAACCGGCACAACCCGGGCGACCGGTCGCGCTGCGCGACGGCCGGACAGGAACGGCCGGCGGCGGACAAACGACCGGAATCGAGAGGCCGCCGCCCAGCGCGGCGCGCAACGTCGACCCGTGGCCGGCGCTGCCCGACGACACCGCGCTGTGGTCGGTCGCCGGCGCGGCGGTGGACACCGCCCAGCTGACCCGGCTGGACCGGGAACAGGCGGGTGACTGATGGAACGTGTCGCCTTCCTCATCGACTCCTCAGGCGTTCGGGTGGACTGCCTGCTCAACCCGGAGACCGTGCAGGTGACCCGGCTCGCCGGCGTACGCCAGCGGGGCGCCGGCGGCGGGCAGCTCACCGGGTCCGGTCTGGCCGACGATCCGCTGGTCTTCACCGGCGGGGGTCGTACCGAGCTGGTGCTGGACCTGCTCTTCGACGTCGACTTCGTGGAGGCGCAACTGCGTCCGGCCGACGTCCGGGTGCTCACCCGTCCGCTGTGGATGCTGGCGGAGAACTCCACCGCCGAGCATGGTTGGCTGCGACCGCCGTTGGTCCGGTTGGTCTGGGGCAAGACCTGGAACGTGCCCGGTGTGATCATCGCGGTGGCGGAACGGTTCGACGCGTTCACCGGCACCGGGTCGCCGCGACGGTCCTGGTTGCGGCTGAAGCTGGTCCGCGCCGCGGAGACGGCCGATCAGGCCGAGGCCGGCTTCGCCGAGGAGTTGGCCGCCGCGAGCACCCCGACCGCCGCGCCGGGCAGCGCGGTGATCGCCGCCGGTGACGGCGCGGCCGAGCCGGGTCGCTCCGGCGTGCGTTTCGACCTGCTGGCCAACGACGCGCTGGGCTCGCCGCTGCGCTGGCGGCTGCTGGCCGAACACAACCGGATCACCGATCCTCTCGCCGTGCCGGCCGGCACCACCCTCGCCGTCCCACCGACCGCCGGCACCGGTGCGGTGACCGGGTTGGCGCAGGCGGTGGTCGGCGCGGTGGGCGCGGGAGCGTCGTACCTGGGTACTGCGGTCGCCGGCGCGCCGTGGAACGCGGCGACCGGCCCGACCGGCGCGGCTCCGAGCGCGTCCGGCAACCCCGGGGGTACGCCGTGACCAGCGTCGCGCCCCGGGCGTTGATCGTCCTACTCGACGGCGTCGAGCTGGTCGGCGCGGCTCGTCAGCGGGTCCGCTCGCTACGGGTGGCGGCCCGACTCGACCAGCCCACGCAGGCCGAGTTGGTGCTCGCCACCACCGCCGGGACCGGCGCGTTCGACCCGGCGGTACGCCCCGGCACGGCGCTCGACGTTCGGCTCGCCGACCACGCAGACGCCCTGTTCACCGGTGAGGTCACCTGCGTGGAGGTGGAGTACGCCGCCGACGGGGCGGCGGTGCTGCGGCTGCGGGCGTACGACCCGCTGCACCGGTTGCGCAAGCGGCAGGGGTTACGGGTCTTCACCTCGGTGACCGCCGCCGAGCTGGCTCGGGAGCTGTGCGGCGCGGTGGGGCTGGCGGTGACCGCCGAGGTCGACGGCCCTCGGTTGGAGCGGCTGCTCCAGCACCGGCACAGCGATCTGGAGCTGCTGCGCGAGGTGACCGGCCGGGCCGGGCTGCACCTGGCCGCCGACGGTGACGGCGTCCGGCTGGTCACCCTCGCCGGCTACGGGGAGCCGGTCGCGTTGACGCTCGGCGCGGGGGTGCACACGGTGCGGTTGTCCACGAACACCGACCAGGCCAGCGGTGCCAGCGCGGCACTGGGCTGGCACCCGCAGCGGGCCGAGGTGATCAGCCAGCAGGTCGACGAGGCGCGCTGCGGCCGACCCGCCGACGACCGCCCGGACCCGGCCGACGTGGGCGCCGACGGCGTTCGCACCGCCGTGGACCAGCCCGGCCGCAGCGACGACGAGCTGGCGGCGCTGGCCCAGGCCCGCCTGGACACCCGGGCGGCGACGCTGGCCACGGCCGAGGGGGTGGCCGAGGGCGACCCGGCGCTACGGCCGGGCCGCCGCGTCGACCTCGGCGGGGTGCCCGACCCGGTCGCCGGGACGTACGTGCTGACCGAGGTGGTGCACACAGTCGACGGCAACGGTCACCTGACCCGTTTCTCCACTGTGCCGCCGGCCACCCCGGCGACCCCGACCGGCGGCGCGGCGGTCACCCTCGGCAGCGTCACCGACGTCGCCGACCCGGACGGGCTGGGCCGGGTGCGGTTGACCCTGCCGGCGTACGGGGACCTGGACGCCGGCTGGCTCGCCGTGCTCTGCCCCGGCGCCGGGCCGGGAAAGGGTCTGGTGGCGCTGCCCGATCCGGGCGACACCGTGCTGGTGGTGCTGCCGGCCGGCGAGCCGGCCTCGGGCATCGTGCTCGGTTCGCTCTTCGGCGCTGTCGAGCCGTACGACGCGGGCATCGACGACGGAAAGGCCCGCCGCTGGACGATGCGCACCGCCGGCGGGCAGTCGATCGTCGTCGACGACGTGCGGCGCAGCCTGCGGCTGGGCACCGAGGGCGGCAGCTTCCTGGAATTGACCCCCGACCTGGCCACCCTGCACGCGGCGTCCGACCTGGTGATCTCCGCACCCGGCCGGGCCATTGTGGTGCGCGCCCGCAGCGTGGACTTCCTGCATGCCGACTCGACCGAGGACCCGACCACCGCGGCGGAGCAGGCCCGTTCGCTTGCCCGCGCCCACCACCAAGGAGGCGGCTGATGCGCTGGATCCACAGTGACTCCGTGATCACCTGCGATCACGACGGCCGGGTCGAGAACCGACCCTCGCGGCAGTGGGTGACCGTCACCGGTGTGCCCGTGCTCGTCGACGACGACCCGGAGGGACGCACAATCATCGCCTGCCCGAACTACGGACCGACCATCAAGCCGTGCACGACGACGCTGACCGTCCGGGTCGGCTACAGCGAGTGGGTCCGCGTCGACGGGCACCGGGTGGTGCTGTCGCACCTGGAGGGGTTCACCAACGGCACACCGCCGGGGCTGGTCAAGCACACGGTGCGCGACCCCGCTCAGGGGTTCCTGGGGGCGGACCGATGAGGGCCTTCCGCTTCGTCGGCGCCGGCTTCGATGCCGGCCGTACCGGCGGGTTGGCGCTCACCGCGGCCGGCGGCCTGGCGATGACCGAGGGCGACGAGAGCGTACGGCAGGCTTTGTTCCTGCTCCTGTCGACGACGCCGGGCGAACGGCTGATGCGACCCGGGTACGGCTCCCGGCTGCACCGGTTGGTCTTCGCGCCCAACGACGACACCACGGCCGGTCTGGCCATCCACTACGTCCGGCAGGCCATCGCCCGTTGGGAGCCCCGGGTCGAGGTGATCGACGTGGACGCCGGGCCGGACCCGGACGACGCGTGGCGGTTGGTGATCCGGTTGGACTACCGGGTGCGGGCCAGCCTGACACCCGGGCAACTGGTCTTCTCCGTGGACCTGCTCCCGGTCGACGAACCCGCCCAGGGAGGAGCGTCATGACGCTGCCTGTGCCGCACCTGGACGATCGCGGCTTCCTCGACCTTGTCACCGAGGCCCGGGAACGGATCCAGCAATCCTGCCCGGCCTGGACCGACCTGTCAGCGCACGACCCCGGCATGGCGCTGGTGGAGACGTTCGCGCACCTCACCGAGGTGATGATCTACCGGTTGAACCAGTTGCCGGAGAAGGCGTACGTCTCGTTCCTGAACCTGCTCGGGGTCACCCGGCACGCGCCGACAGCAGCCTGGGCGGACGTCCGTTTCACCCGTACCGGCACCGACCGCGGCGCGGTCCGGATCCCGGCCGGGCTGCGGGTCGCCGCGGCCCGGGGAGCGGACCCCCGACCGGTCCTGTTCGTCACCACCGAGCCGACGCTGCTGCCCGCCGACGAGACGTCGGTGACCGTGCGGATGCACCACTGCGAACCGGTCGAGGCGGAACTGCTCGGGGTGGGAACCGGCCAGCCGGGGCAGGTGCTGCGCGCGGCGCACGCGCCACTGACGCACACCGCCGAGGCGCTGGACCTGCTGCTCGGGGTGGAGGTGCCGGCCGGCACCGTCGAGCTGGGCGCGGCGGCCCGCGAGCACGACGGTCGCACGTTCGAGATCTGGCGGCCGGTGGACAGCTTCGCCGGGCTCGGCCCGCAGGCCAAGGCGTACCTGGTCGACCGCTGCTCCGGCACTGTCATCTTCGCCCCGGCCCTCGACCTGCGACCCCCCTCCGGGGCGAGCCCGGGCGGCGAGGTCACGGCCGACGCGACAGCGCCGACGAGCACCGTGCCGCCGGTGACCGTCGCGGCGGTCCCGCCGGCCGGACGGCAGGTCCGGCTCTGGTACCGCGCCGGTGGCGGGCCCACCGGCAACGTGGCGGCGGGCACGCTGACCAGCCTGCGCGACCCACTACCGGGGATACGCGTGGACAACTCCGCCCCGGCGGCCGGCGGCCGGGAGATGGAGGCGCTGGAGTCGGTGCTGCTGCGCGGCCCGTACGAGTTCTTCGCCCAGCAGAGGGCGGTCACCGCCCGCGACTTCGAGGTCCTCGCGACAAGCTCCGGCGCGGTGGCGCGGGCGCGGGCGTTCACCCGCGCGGCGGTGTACAGCTTCGCCCGGCCGGGCGAGGTCGAGGTGGTGCTGGTGCCGTACGTGCCGGAGGCGGCCCGGCCGGGCGGTCGGCTGCCGGTGGCGGTGCTGCGGGAGCACGAGGTACCCGAGGCGCGGCACCGGGTCGAGGCGGACCTGGAGGAACGCCGGATGCTCGGCATCCGCTCCCGGGCCACCTGGGCGCGGTTCAAGGCGGTGTCCGTGCGGGCCCGGGTGGTGGTCCGCCGCGAGGAGGACGTGGACGCGGTTCGTCGCCGCATCCACGACCGGCTGCACCAGACGTTGAGCCCGCTGCCCACAGCGCTCAACCCGACCGGCTGGCCGTTCGGCGAGCCGCTGCGGGCGTCCAACGTGTACCGGCTGCTGGAGCACGCCGAGCCGGGGGTGCGCTACGTCGAGTCGGTGCGGTTCGTGGTCGACGAGGCGCCCGACGCGAACGTCCGCGCCCTCGCCGTGGACCAGTACCAGCCACGCACCTGGTACGCGGGGCGCGGCTCGGTGTTGTTCCGCTCCAGCAACGGCGGCGCGGGTTGGGAACCGGCAGGTCGCTTCGACGACGACGAGACGGTGCAGCGGGTGGCGCCGGCGCCCGCGCCGGTGCGCCCGGGAATCGTCGCGCGTCCCGGCTCGGTGGCCGTGGTGACGCTGCGCGCCTCGGGCGGCTCCCGGGTGCACCTGAGCACCGACCTGGGCGAGACCTGGTCGCTGCTCACCGACCTGGACTCGCGGATCTCCGACCTGGCCTGGCTGGACCGTGACGGCGCTGGCGCGCTGCTGGTGGCCACCGACACCGGCCTGTACGAGGTGTCGCTGCTGCCCGGGGCGGTGCCGTTGCAGATCCTGGTCGACCCGACCGACGCCGACCGGGGCTTCTACGCGGTCCGCACGTTCGTCTCCGAGCGGGGCGCGCCGGGCGTGGCGGTGGCGGCGCAGGCCAGCTTCGGGGTGTACCTGTCGACCAGCGGCGGCCGACCCGGAAGCTTCAGCCACGTCGGTCTGGCCAACGTGGACAACCGGGTCCTCGCCGTGCAGTACGACGGCCCGGCCACCCTGCTGTGGAGCGGCGCGGGTGAACCGGATCCGAGGAAGCCCGGCCAGGGCTGCCACCGCACCCGGCTGTTCGAGTCCGACGTGAAGTGGCAGTCGATGCAGGCCGGGTGGGTCGGCGGCACCTGCCGGGACCTCGCGTTCGCCGGCCAGCAGGCGGTGGCGGCCACGCAGAGCGGCGGGGTGCTGCGGCTGGACACCCTCGCCGCCCAGCCGCAGTGGCAGTCCGTGTCGGTCAACTGCGGCTTGCCGTTGCGGGACCGGACCCGGTTCGTGCCGGTCGACGCCATCGCGGTGAGCGGCCCGACGGCCGGGGGCGCTGCGGCCGTCGGCACCGGCGCGGCGGAGCGGTTGATCCTGGCCAGCGGTGAACGCGGCGTGCACCGCAGTGCCGACGCCGTCACCTGGACGCCCAGCGCCAACCAGGCCACCGCCGACGTGGTGACAGTTCCCGATACCTGGCTGCTCTGCTCCGGCGAGCACGACATCGAGGTGGTGCGCCAGGATGCGACGCTCGGCGATTGAACGGCTGCTGCCCGCCGCCTACCAGCGGGCCTGCGTGCCGGGCAGCGTGCTCTGGGCGCTGCTGGACGTGATGGAGGGGCTGCACGCCCCGGACGAGGCGATCCTCGCCGAGGTGGACGCGCTGTTCGACCCGTACCGGGCGCCGGACGGGCTGGTCGTGCGGTTGACCCGCTGGGTGGCGATGGACCACGTGGTGGCCTCGCCCCGGCCGGACACCCCGCTGCCGTTGCCGGTGGGTCGGCTGCGCGACCTGGTGGCCAACGCCGCCCTGCTGGCCCGTTGGCGCGGCACCCCGTACGGGATGCGAAGAGCTCTCGAGGTGGCTACCGGGTTGAGTGGTTTCGCTTTGGACGAACCGGCCGACCAGCCGTTCCACGTCGTGGTGCGGGTGCCGGTCGCCGCCGCCGGTCAGCTCGCCGTGATCACCCGCATCGTCGAGGCGGAGAAACCCGCCTCGGCCACTGTCGAGATCGTCCTGGAGGAGGAGTCGTCATGACCACCGAGTGGGCGGTCGTCGCCGCCGCCGAGCAGTTCACAGTCGACCCGCGCAACAGCGGCGAGCTGACCTTCACCGTCTCCAACCCGGGCAACGCGCCGGACACTGTGGTGTTCGACGTGGCGCCCGGTGACGGCTCCCAACGGGCGTGGTTCACCGTCGCCGAACCCCAACGGGTGGTGCCCGGGCAGGGCTCGGTGTCGTTCCTGGTCAAGCTCGCGGTGCCGGCCGGCACCCCGCCCCGGCGCTACGACATGACCGGGTTCGCGTACTCGGCGAACACCGCGCCGGAGGAGAGTTCCCGATCCAGCGGCCGGGTCACGTACGAGGTGCGGGCGGTCGCGCCGCCACGGCGTACCCCGTGGTTGTGGATCGCCGCCGCCGCGGCGTTGGTGCTGGTGGTGGTCGCCGTGGGGGTGGTGTTGCTGACCCGCGACGGCGAGCCGGCTCCCGGCGAGCCGCGGGTGGTCACCGTCGAGGCGGAGAGCCTGGTGGAGGGCGCGGTGATCAGATCGCCGCAGAACAGCAAGGCGGCCGTGGGCGCGCAGCCCAACTGCTGCGAGGTGACCTGGTCCGAGAACAAGCAGCTGTTCTTCACCGGGCTGGCGATCGGCGATCAGGTCACTGTGACGGTGCAGATCCCGGCCGACGGCGTCTGGCGGTTCGCCGCGGTACGCACCACGGCCCCCGACTACGCCAACACCGTCTTCGCCATCGACGGCAACCAGGTCGGCGGCACGTTCCTCGGCTTCACGCCGACCGTGCGGAAGACGGAGTTCCTGGACGTCGGCACGGTCCGCCTTACTAAGGGCCCGCACCAGGTCACGCTGCTGGTGGTCGGCAAGACGCAGGGCACCAACTCCTACTTCGCCGGGGTGGACACGTTCCGGTTCACCGAGATCGTGGCGCAGGCCGTGGCGCGATGAGTGGTCGGCAGAAGGCGCTGCTGGGGCTGCTCGCCGTCCTGCTGGTGGCGCTCTTCGTGGTCGCGGTCGGCGCGGGCCGCGACGACCGGGGTGATCCGGGGGCCCGGCACGGGTTCGTCGACCGGTTGGGCGCGCTGGGCGGCGAGCGTTCCTCGGTGGATCCGGCGGCTGTCAGCGCCGACTGCGCCGACGAGGCGGGCCGGCTGGAGTTCTCCGGCAGCTGCGTGGTGCGGGTCGCGGACCCCGGCGGGTTGCGCACCCTGGTGCTGCGCAGTGCGGCGCGGTTCATTGTCGTCGCCCCGGCGCCCGGCGACGCCGACCTCACCATCCGCGACGAGGTCGAGCCGGCGGCGGACGGCACCGGCGCCGTGGCGAAGATCGCCGTCGACCAGGCCACCGAGGTGGGCCTGGTCTGCCCCGGCCTGGGCGGCTGCACTGTCGTCGTGGCCACGTCCTGACCCGACCTGGACCGAGAGGAAGGTGCCGCCGTGGGTGACCTGCGCAAGCCGTTCCTGCTGATGGCCATGCTCGCCATCGTCCTGGCGATCGGGGTGGAGCTCGGCGCCGGGCTGCTGCTCGGCGGCGCCGACGCCGGTGCGGCCCTCGCGGACAGCGCCGGCGCGCTGGACGTGGAGATCGACGACGTGTCCGGGGTCAGCGAACCGTCCGGCCGGGGCACCGGCTACCTGGCGTTGATCGACGCGGTGGCGGTCTGGAGCACCGGACTGTTCTGCCTGGGCCTGCTGCTGCCCGAGCGCGTCCAGGGTCGGGTGCAGGGCGTCGCCAGCCTGATCTTCTCGATCATCCTGATCATCGTCGGACTGATCGCGCTGGTCGTCGCGTTCGTGGAGCTGTCCATCATGGTGTCGCTGTTCCTGGCCGTCCCGTTCGGCACCCTGGCGTACCTGGCGCTGTGGGGGTTCTTCCCGGTCGGCGAGGCGGCGGTACTGCTCGGGCTGGTGCTGCTGCTCAAGCTGGTGTGGGCCGGGATGCTGGTGCTGGCCCAGCCGCGCTTCCTGCAGAACAAGGGCCTCGTCCTGCTGATCCTCACCACCCTGCTGTGCACTGTCGTGCTGGAGTTCCTGCACAACCTGGTGCCGGTGATCCTGGTCAGCATCGTCGACGACGTGGCGGCGCTGGTCTTCGCGATCATCGCGATCATCTGGGGGCTGGTGCTGTTGATCGGCTCCATCCCGGCGATCGTCAAGGCCATCCGCGTCACCGCCGCCCTACCGACCCGTTGACGTTTGCGGTATCGGCAGCGCCCGGGTGGATTGTCTGTGACCCTGACGGCGTGGACGAGACGCCGGGGCGCGACGCCGTGGAGTTGCGGGTGCACGGCATCTCCGGCGTCACCGCCGAACGGATCCTCGACCACCCGATCGTGACCCGGGTCGCCGGGAACACGCATGCGGGCTTCTTCCGGCCCTGGCCGGGCAGCGGCACCGCCGGCGGGGCCACCGACGGGGTCGCCGTCGAGGCGTACCGCTGGGGTTCGCTGACCGCCGGCGCGGCGGTACGGACGGCCTCGATGTTGCTGCTGCTGCCCTTCATGTTGAGCAACCTGGCGATCTGGCTCCGGCCGCCGGGCCACGACCGGTGGGGGCTGCTCGGCGTGCTGTGCCGGTTGCTCGCCGGTACCCTCACTGTCACGTTCATGCTGGCGGCGGTGGGCGTCACCCTGGACCTGGTCGGCTGGCAGTGCGTGCCGTACCCCGGGTGCCGGGCCAGCCGCCCCTACCTGGCCTGGCTGCACAACCTCCCGGCCGGGCCCCGGCTGGCCCTGCTGTCGATCGTTCCCCTGCTGGCGCTGCGGGTCGTCTGGGCCATCGGCACCCGGTCGGCGCGGACCTTCGAGGGGTTCGGCCCGTCGTCGGCGCAACGCCTGCCCGGTGAACCGGCCGGGAGCCTCACCGACCCCGGCTTCTGGCAGGACGAGCAGACCACGGGTTGGCTGCGGCAGCTCCACGTGGTGCTCGGCATCGGAACGCTGAACGTCGCCCTGCTCGCCGGCATCTCACCGGGTGGGGTGGGCGCGCCCGGTCACGCCGCGCTGTTCGGCGTCGCCGTCGGGCTGCTCGTGGTCGGGGCGGCCCTGCTCGCCCTGCCCGTGCCGGCCAGCCCGGCGGGGGCCCGACGGTTCCTGCGCCCCCTCTGGGTGGCCACCGTGGTGGTGACAGTGTGCTGCCTCGGCTCGGCCGCGCTCGCGGACGCGACACCGTCCGGATCGGGCAAGCTGCCCGGGTACGAGGGCGCCGCCGCCGCTGTGGTCGCCACGCAGGGCGTCCTACTGGTCGTGCTCATGCTCGTCACGCACACCCGCCAGCGTGCCGCCCGCGACGACGAACGCCCCTTCCTGCGCGGGCTCGGCACCCCGATCGTGGCGGCCGCGGCGGTGAGCGTCGGTGCCGCCTTCACCGCGACCCTGGTCTACCGCGTCGCGGACGCCCTCGACCACGGCGACATCCCCGATCCGATCCGACCCAACCCGCCGATCGTCGGCCCGCTGGAACCGCCGGTGGCCTACTGGTGGGCCGCGCTCGCCGGGCTCGCCGCGCTGCTGATCGGCGCGGCGGTGACCTCGGCGACCCTCCTGCTGAGCCGGCGACGGCGACGGAGGCTGGCGGCGCGGATCATCGAGCGGGACTACCCCGACGTGCCGGCCGAGGACGCGCACCGGCTGCGCCTGGTCCGGGAGATCATCGCCCGATCTCGGATCACCGAGGAGTTGGGCCCGGTGCTTGTCGCGTTCCTGCTGATCGCGTCGCTCGGGCTGGCCACCGTCGCCTTCGACGTGATCGGGGTCGGTCCCACCCAGCTCGCGGACCGCCTGGGCGGGCACGGTGGCGCCGCCGCCGTGCTCGCCGCGTACGTCACCGACGCCGGGGTCTGGGTGATCAGCCTGCTGGTGATCTGCCTCATGATCCTCGGCTTCCGCGCGTACCGATCGGCCCAGACCCGGCGGGTGGTGGCGGTGCTGTGGGACCTCGGCACGTTCTGGCCCCGGACGGTCCACCCGTTCGCGCCGCCCTGCTACGCCGCCCGCGCCGTTCCGGAGCTGGCGAAACGGGTCACCGGGCTCACCGCGCGGGGGCCGGTGGTCATCTCCGGACACAGCCACGGGTCGGTGCTCGCCGCGGCCACCATCCTGCAACTACCGCCGTCCGTGCTGGCCCGGGTCTCCCTGTTGACCTACGGCTCGCCGCTGCAACGCACCTACTCGCGGCTCTACCCGGCGTACCTCGGGCCGCGGACCCTGCGCGACCTGGGCGGGCGGATCGGGTGGCGGTGGCGCAACCTGTGGCGCGACACCGACCCGATCGGCGGGCCGATCTTTCCTGCGGGCCCGCACGGAGCACCGCCCGGCGTCGATGTGGACACTCGGCTGCGTGATCCCCGCAGCCTGACCATCGACCCGGCGGACACCGTGCCGCCGCCGATCGAAGGGCACTGGCCGTACCACACCCAGGCCGCGTACCAGGCGGCGATCCGTGAGCTGACCGACCGGTCCGGCTGACCCCGGGACCGCGCGGGGTTCACGGCACCGTCGTGACCAGGGCGGCGACATCGTCCCGGTCGAGGGTCCCGTCGGCCACCCACACCCGGTACCGGCCGTGCCGGCTCCCACCGGCCGGCACCACCGCCGGGCGGTCGAACGCGAACGCCACGCAGACCCCCGGATACATCCCGGTCCGCACGAACCACCTGTCGTCGCGGCCGAGCCCCGCGAAGACCAGTGTGTACGCCCCGCCGCGCGACCCGGCGCCGGTCAGCGCGAGCCACGGCGCCGCACTGCCGTTGACCGTCTCCTCCCCGGCCGCGTCGGCGGTGAACACCGCCGGTTCGCCGTCGGCGGCGGCCCGCCAGAAGAACCCGCCGTAGCCGGCCCCGCCCGGGCGGCCGTTGGTGGCCGGGCTGCCCAGCCGGATCTCCCGGTCGTCCGGGGCGACGAGGACGGACTCCAGCTCGAGCCGCCAGGCGCCCGGCGCGACCACCGACGCGGCGAGCCACCTCCGCTCGGTCAGCAGCACCCCGCCGGCCCGGTCGCGCCACTGGAGGTCGTGCGCGTACCGGCCCGGGGAGCGTTCGACCTCGCCGGTGTGCGCGATGACGCCGTGGTCGTCCCGCCAGGTGTAGCCGACGTCGCGGACATAGGTGCGCCCGCCCCAAAGGTTGCTGCCGTCGACGTCCTGCACCGCGAGGGACGCGCCGAGGTGCCACACGTGGTCGGCGGGGAGCGCGTCGGTGACCACAGTCCCGCCGAGCGTGCGTACCGGGTGCAGGTACGGTCGGGGCCCGTGCCGCGCGTCCAGCGCCGGGTCGAGCACGTACTCGGCCACCGCCGTGGCCCCGACCGTCAGCCGCACCGGCTCCCCGCTCACCGCAGCTCCCGGCGGCCGAGATCGGCGGCCGACACCGGCCGGCGGACGGTGACGGCGTGCAGGGCGGCCACTGTGTAGCCGGCGAGGATCGGCACCGCGACAGGGGTGACCAGGACCGTGAGCAGCCCGGCCAGCGCGACGACCCCGGTGAGCGCCGCCCAGCGGGTGGGCGCGTCGAGGCAGGCGCGGGCGGCGGACCGGGCCGAGGCCCGCCACCGCCCGCCCCCGTTGCCGCCCACCTCGACGACGACCAGTCCGGCGTACCCGGCCAGGCCGGCCGCGATCAGCGCCGTCACCAGCAGCGCCGCCGGGCCGCCCGGCACCCGACCGGTGGCCAGCGCCGCCAGATCGGCGGCGAGCAGCGCCGCGCCGGCGAGCGCGAACAGGCTGACCGGCACACCGGGCAGCACCGCGCGGCCGAACCGGCGCACCGTCGTGCGCGCCGACGGCCAGCTGCCGGTACGCGTCCAGTCGTGCACCGCCGCGCTGGCCGTGCCCGCCGCCGCAGCGGCGGTGAGCAGGGGCACCGCCGCGAGGGTCAGCAGGATGCCCAGCAGTGCGAGGTCGGCGGCGTCGCGGGCGACGTCGCGCCAGTCCCGCCGCCCGCCGGTGTCAATCGGTTCAGCCCTTGATGCCACTGGTGTTGATCCCCTCGACGAGCATCCGCTGGAACGCGACGAAGAACAGGAAGACCGGCAGCAGCGACAGCACCGACATGGCGAACATCGGGCCGACCGCGCTCTGGCTGGTCGAGTCGATGAACAGGGTCAGCGCGACCGGGACTGTGTAGTCCTCCAGTTGGGACAGGAAGACCAGTTGGCGGAAGAAATCGTTCCAGGTCCAGATGAACGAGAAGATCGCCGTGGTGACCAGCGCCGGGCGGCTCAGCGGCAGGATGATGTGCCGGAAGATGCCGAACGGGCCGGCGCCGTCGATGCGGGCCGCCTCGTCCAGCTCCCGGGGAACACCGCGCATGAACTGCACCATGAGGAAGACGAAGAACGCCTCGGTGGCCAGGAACTGCGGGATCAGCAGCGGCAGGTACGGCCAGTCGCCGCCGACCAGGCCGAGCGTGCGGAACAGGATGTACTGCGGCACGATCAGCACGTGCTGGGGCAGCAGCAGCGTGCCGATCATGACGGCGAACCACATGCCGCGCAGCCGGAACCGCAGCCGGGCGAAGGCGTAGGCGGCCAGCAGGCAGGAGAGCCCGTTGCCGATGACGGTGAGCAGGCTGACCATGGCGCTGTTGAGGAAGAACCGGCCGAAGCTGACGTCGAAGTTGGACCACCCGGCGGTGTAGTTGCCCGGGGTGAACCGCTCCGGCAGCAGCCCGACGTTGTTGACGATCTCCTCCTGGGACTTCAGCGAGGTGCCCACCATCCAGATCAGCGGGTAGAGCACCACGGCGACGATCGCCACCAGGATCAGCAGTCGCAGCACGGGCCGTCCGCCGGGTCGTCGGCGCGCGTTCGGCGGCGCTGTGGTCGGCGCTGCTGTCGTCGGGGTCACCGTCACCATCACCGGTCCTCCCCGTCGGAGTAGTGCACCCAGAACCGTCCGGTGCTGAAGAAGATCGCGGTGATGACCGCGATGGCGAGCAGGAACACCCAGGCCATCGCCGAGGCGTAGCCCATGTTGAGGTCGGTGAAGCCGGTGATGTACAGGTTCAGCGTGTACATCAGGGTGGAGTCGACAGGGCCACCGGTGCCGTTGCTGAGCACGAACGCGGCGGTGAAGCCCTGGAAGCCGTTGATGGTCTCCAGCACCAGGTTGAAGAAGATGACCGGGGAGAGCATCGGCAGTGTGACGTTGCGGAACTGGCGGAACCGACCGGCGCCGTCGACCGACGCGGCCTCGTACAGCTCGGTGGGCACCTGCTTGAGCCCGGCCAGGAAGATCACCATCGGTGCGCCGAACTGCCAGATGGCCAGCACCATCAGTGTTTCGAGGGCCCAGTCCGGGTCGTTGACCCACGGTTTGCCGGTGATGCCGATGAGGCTCAGCAGCGAGTTGAACGCGCCGTCGCGGTTGAACATGTTGACCCAGACGATGGCCAGCGCGACGCTGCCGCCGAGCAGGGACGGCAGGTAGAACAGCCCGCGGAACACCCCGACGCCGCGCCAGGCGCGGTTGAGCAGCAGCGCCACGCCGAGCGCCGCGGCCAGTTTCAGCGGTACGGCGATCAGCGCGAAGGTCAGGGTGACCCGCACCGCGTGCCAGTACGACGGGTCGGCGGTGAACATCCGTTCGTAGTTGGCCAGCCCCACCCACTGCACCTCGGAGAAGGGGGTGAGGATGTCGTAGTTGGTGAAGCTCAGGTAGAGCGACAGCAGCATGGGGACTGCCGTGATACCCATCAGGCCGATGAGCCACGGCGACAGGAAGACGTACCCCGCCAGACCTTCGCTGTTCCGGAAGCGTCCGGGCCCACGCCTCTCAGCGTGGGCCCGGTCGGATCCGGGGCCGCGTCGGGTCGGGTCGGGCGCCGTGGTCAACGCCACGAACAGCTCCTCTCCTCGCCTCGCGGGCGGTCAGGCGATGGCGGACTTGCTCGCCTCGATGAACTGGGCGGCGGCCTCGGCGGAGGTGGCCCGGCCGTACTGCGCGTTCTCGGCGGCCTTGATCAGCTCGGACTTCACCTTGCTGTGCCCCTTGATCGGTACCTGCGGCGACTTGCCGAACTTCTGGGTCAGCTCCGCCTCGACGGCGATCGACTGCTTCATGGCCGGGTCGGTGGTGTCGTCGCTGACGACCCGGCGCAGGTCCAGGTTGGACGGCAGGCCGCGGTCGGTGCCGAGCAGCTTGACCGCCTCCACGTCGTTGTTCAGGAAGTTGATCACATCGATCGCGACGTCCTTGTTCTTGCTGCCCTTGAACACCGACCAGTACATCGAGGCCCGGGCCCACTGCGCGCTGGGGTCACCGGGGTAGGCGATCACGCCCAGCTCGTCCTTGGTGTTCTTCTTCAGGTCCGGCATCTGGTTGGCCCAGACCCAACTGGTGCCCGCCTTGCCGGTGACCACCAACTGCTTGGTGATGTCGGTGGCGTTGCCCTCGTGGATGACGTCGGCGGTCGGGGTGGCCTTGCGGTCCCGGGCGCCCTTCCACAGGTCGAACCACTTGGTCACGTCCTCGGCGGTGAAGCCCAGCTCCTTGCCCTTGTAGAGGTCCTTGCCCTGCTGGCGCAGCCAGACCCAGAACGCCTTGTAGTCGGCGCTCGGGTCCTGGGTGCCGGGCACCTTGGTCTTGGCGGTGACCTGCTCGGCCCAGGCGATGTGCTCCTCCCACGACATCCCGGTGGTCGGCTCGGGCAGGTTGTGCTTGGTCAGCAGCGTCTTGTTGTAGACCAGGCCCTGGGTGTTCTCCCCGGCGGCCAGACCGGCGAGCTTGCCGTCGACCACGCCGTACTGCCAGAGGCTCTCGGGGAACTTGGACGTGTCCAGCTTTCCGGACTTCTGGTACGAGGTCAGGTCGAGCGTGGTGTTGCGGGCCGCGTACTCGGCCAGGTAGTTGTCGTCGATCTGGAACAGGTCCGGCGGGTTGCCGCCGGCGGTGAGGGTGGCCAGCTTGTCGAAGTAGCCCTGGTTGGCCTGCCAGGTCTTCTCGAACGTCACGTTCGGGTGCTTCTTGGTGTAGAGCGCGAGGGCGTCCTCGGTCAGCTTGGCCCGGGCGTCGCCGCCCCACCAGAAGATGGAGAGCTTGACCGGGGCGTTCGGGTCGGCGGCGCCGCCGCCGTCGTCTCCGCAGGCAGCGGCCCCGAACATCAGCGGCGCGGCGACCGTCACGGCGAGCAGGCCGCGCAGCAGGCGCCGCCGAGGCAGCGCGGTACGGTGATTGCGCCCGGCAGGCGCGTTAGTGGTGGGGGGCGTTGCGGGGTGCATGTGCGCTCACTCCTCGGCATTAGGAGGCGACGGCGTCACCGGTGGCCGCGGTCGGGATGCCCGGGCCCGCAGGGCAATGCGGGTCCGGGCCACGCGGCGCGGCCAGGGGACGTGCCGGTCGGGCGTACGGGCCCGGGCCGGTCGAGTCGCGGATGACCAGGTCGGTCTGGAGCATTACCTGTGCGGTGGTACGACGGACGCCGATCGCCGTGCCGGCACCGGACCCCCGCGCACCGCGCGGTGACTCGATGTCCTGTTGCAGCAGCATGTCGACGGCCGTCCGGCCGGCGGCCCCGGTGGGTGTGGCCACCGTCGTCAGTTTGGGGCGGGTCAGCCGGCTCAGGGTGATGTCGTCGACCCCGACGACGCTCACCTCCTGCGGCACCCGGACCCCGAGCGCGTCCAGCCCCTCGATCAGGCCGATCGCCATCAGGTCGTTGTAGGCGAGCACTGCCGACACGCCGCTGCGTCGCACCTGCTCGGCGACGGCGGAGCCGCCGACCTCGGTGGGCGCGTTGGGGCCGAGCACTGTCAGCTCCGCGCCGCCGGCTCGGGCGGCCGCGCCGGCGGCACGGCGCATCTCCCGGTTGGTCCACGAGCTGCGCGGCCCACCGAGCAGCGCGATGCTGCGGTGCCCCAGGCCGACCAGGTGCTCGATCGCCGAGCGGGCGCCCTGCCCGACGTCCATCAGTACGCAGGGCAGGCCGGTCACCTGGCGGTTCACCACGACCAGTGGCACCTCGCGGCTGAGCTGCTCGATCAGGCTGTTGCTCATCCGAGGGCTGCACAGCAGCACCCCGTCCACCTGCTTGGCCAGCGCGTGGACCAGCTCTTCCTCGGCGGTCGGGTCCTCGTTGGTGTCGGCCACGAAGACGTGGTAGTCGCGGTGGCGGGCCTGACTCTCCGCCGCCTTGATCAGCGGCGGGAAGAACGGGTTCGCGATGTCCGCGATGATCAGCCCGATGTTGTGCGTCCGCCCGGTGATGAGGGCTCGGGCGGCACGGTTCGGCCGGTAGCCCAGATCCTCCGCGCAGGCCAGCACCCGGACCCGGGTCTCCGGGTTGACCAGGTGTGGAGCGGAGAAGGTGCGGGACACGGTGGAGATGTGCACACCGGACGCGCGGGCGACGTCCCGGATGGTGACTGGCACGGCGGCCCCTTCGTCCGATGTGGTGGCGGTCACGCAGGTGTGGCCCATTAATGCAAACGGTTGCGCCACTGTCAACGGTCAATGGTTACGGCTTCGTTGCACCCGCACTCCCCTAGGTGACCTGCTGCCCCACAAACACTGACAAATGACGCCGATCCCGCCGTCGTCGTTGACGCGAACGGATCGATCGTGATTACTTCATTGCAAACCTTTGCAGCACCACGGGAGGCGACCGCATGTCACCGAGAGCCGCCGGACGGGTCCGGTACGCCGTCGTGGGCACCGGCGCGAGGGCCGAGATGTTCGTCCGGGCGCTGGTGCTCGACCACGCCGACACCACCGAGCTGGTCGCCTTCGCCGACGTCAACCAGGCCCGGATGGACGCGCACAACCGCTGGCTGGGCGAGCTGGGTCACCGCCCGGTGCCCACGTACCCGGCCGGTGACTTCACGGCCATGCTGGACTCCGAGCGTGTCGACGTCGTCCTGGTCACCAGCGTGGACGTCACCCACGACGAGTACGTGGTGGCCGCGCTGCGCGCCGGTCGGGAGGTCGTCACCGAGAAACCGATGACAGTGGACGTGGCACGTTGCCGGCGCATCCTGGACACGGTGACCGAGACCGGTGGTCGGGTGACTGTCGCGTTCAACTACCGCTACAACCCGCTGCACGAACAGGTTCGGCGGCTGCTCGCCGAGGGCGCGGTCGGCGAGATCGGCTCGGTGCACTTCGAGTGGCTGCTCGACGTCCGCCACGGCGCCGACTACTTCCGCCGCTGGCACCGCGACAAGGCCACCTCCGGTGGGCTGATGGTGCACAAGGCCAGCCACCACTTCGACCTGGTCAACTGGTGGCTGGACGCCACGCCCGTCGAGGTGTACGCGGCCGGCCGCCTCTTCTTCTACGGCGAGGACGGTCGCCGGCACGGCTACGCCCGCGACTACGACCGGGCGCACGGCTCCCCCACCGCCGCCGACGACCCGTTCGCGCTGCGGCTGGACGCCCACCCCCGGCTGCGAGAGCTGTACCTCGACGCCGAGGCCGAGGACGGCTACCAGCGCGACCGCAACGTCTTCGCGCCCGGGGTGAGCATCGAGGACGACATGGCGGTGCTCGCCCGCTACTCCACCGGCGCCACCATGACCTACCACCTCACCGCGTACGCGCCCTGGGAGGGCTACCGGGTGATGATCAACGGCAGCCGGGGCCGACTGGAGCTGGACGTGGCCGAGAACGACCACGTCGACCGGGGCACCGCCGGCGCGGTCAAGGGCGCCGCCCTGCACGGCGCCGAGGCTCCGGCCGAGGGCGGTGGTGCGACGCTGACAGTGCGCCCGTTCTGGGCCCCGCCCCGGCAGATCCCGGTGGAGGGCCGCAGTCGGCACGGGCACGGCGGCGCGGACGCCCGGATGACCGGGGTGCTCCTCGGCGGTCAACCCGACCCGCTGGGCCGTGCCGCGACCGCCGACGACGGCGCGTTGGCCCTGCTCACCGGGTTGGCCGCCAACCGGTCCTTCGAGACCGGCCAACCCGTCCGCGTCGCCGACCTGCTCACCCCCCGCTGATACAGGAGACGAGGAGCCCCACCCCGTGCCCACGTTCGACCACACCGACCTGCTCCTGCCGCCCGAACCGGGCCAGCGCGCGCTGGCCCGGGAGCTGTACGCCCTGGCGGCGGAGCAACCCATCATCTCGCCGCACGGGCACGTCGACCCGGCCCTGCTCGCCGAGGACCGCCCTTTCCCGGACCCGGCGCAGCTGCTCATAGTGCCCGACCACTACCTGACCCGGATGCTGCTCAGTCAGGGCGTACCTCCGGCGGATCTGGGAGTGCCCACCCGCGACGGCAGCCCGGTGGAGACCGACGGCCGGGTGATCTGGCGACGCTTCGCCGCGCACTGGCACCTGTTCCGGGGCACCCCGTCGCGTCTCTGGCTGGAGCAGACCTTCCGCACCGTGTTCGGTGTGCAGACCCCGCTTCGCCCGAACACCGCCGACGCCCTCTACGACGAGATCGCGGCTCGGCTCGCCGAGCCGGACTTCCGGCCCCGGGCGCTGTTCGAGCGGTTCAACATCGAGGTCCTCGCCACCACCGAATCGCCGCTGGACGACCTCGCGCAGCACGCCAAGCTCGCCGCCGACGGGTGGGGCGGGCCGGGCGGCCGGGTGGTCACCACGTTCCGCCCGGACGACGTGGTGGACATGGAGTTCGAGGGCTGGTCGACCAATGTGGACCGTCTCGGGGATCGGGCCGGTGAGGACACCGGCACGTACGCCGGCTACCTGGCCGCGCTGCGGGCCCGACGCGCCGCGTTCATCGCCGCCGGCGCGACCTCCTCCGACCACGGCCACCCCACCGCCCGCACCCTGGACCTGACCCCGGCCGAGGCCGAGCGGCTCTACGACCGGGGCCGGCGCGGCGAGGCCGACGCCGCCGACGCGGAGGCGTTCCGGGCGCACATGCTCGTGGAGTTCGCCCGGATGTCGCTCGACGACGGCCTGGTCATGCAGCTGCACCCCGGCTCGGTGCGCAACCACAACCGGTGGTTGCACGCCCGGCACGGCCGCGACGTCGGCGGCGACATCCCGCAGGCCACCGAGTACGTGCACGCGCTCGCTCCGCTGCTGGAGCGCTACGGCAACGACCCCCGGCTGCGGCTGGTGCTCTACACCCTCGACGAGGACACCTTCACCCGCGAGCTGGCGCCCCTCGCGGGCGGCTACGCCGCGCTGCTGCTCGGCGCGCCCTGGTGGTTCCTGGACTCCCCGGAGGTGCTGCGCCGCTTCCGGGAGACGGTCACCGAGAGCGCCGGCTTCTACAACACCACCGGGTTCGTCGACGACACCCGGGCGTTCTGCTCCATCCCGGTACGCCACGACGTGGCCCGCCGGGTGGACGCCGGCTTCCTGGCCCGGCTCGTCGCCGAGCACCGGCTGCCGATGGACGAGGCCGCCGAGACCATCGTCGACCTGGCGTACCGGCTGCCCAAGCGGGTCTTCAACTTCGGAGGACAGGCTCAATGACCGTCACCATCACCTCCGTCGAGGTGCACGACGTGCGGTTCCCCACCGCAGCCCGGGGCGACGGCTCCGACGCGATCAACCGGGGTGACTACTCGGCGACGTACGTGGAGCTGGGCACCGACGCCGGCCCGACCGGCGCCGGGTTCACCTTCACCAACGGCCGGGGCAACGAGATCACCTGCGCGGCGGTGCGCGCCCTGGCCCACCACGTGCGGGGACGCACCATCGAGGAGATCACTGCCGAGCCGGTCGCGTTCTGGCGCTCGCTCAGCGCCGACGTGCAGCTGCGCTGGCTGGGCCCGGAGAAGGGCGTCATCCACATGGCGACCGGCGCGCTGGTCAACGCGGTCTGGGACCTGCGGGCCACACTGGCCGGCAAGCCGATGTGGCGCTTCCTCGCCGACCTGCCCACCGACGACCTGGTGGCCAGCGTTGACTTCCGGCACATCACCGACGCGATCACCCCGGACGAGGCCGCCGCCATCCTCGACAAGGGGCGCGACGGGCTGGCCGACCGGTTGGCCACCCTCGAACGTGACGGTTTCCCGTCGTACACCACCTCGGTCGGGTGGCTCGGCTACCCCGACGACAAGGTGCGGGCGCTGACCCGGCAGGCGTACGCCGACGGCTGGCGGGCGATGAAGATGAAGGTCGGGGGCCCGCTCGCCGACGATCTGCGGCGGGCCCGGATCATCCGGGAGGAGATCGGCCCGGACGCGCTGCTGATGATGGACGCCAACCAGGTCTGGGACGTCGACGAGGCGATCACCGCGATGGCGGCGCTGGCCGAGGTGGACCCGTACTGGATCGAGGAGCCCACCCATGCCGACGACATCCTCGGGCACGCCCGGATCGCCCGCGCGGTGGCCGAGTTGACCGCCGGCCGCTGCCGGGTGGCCACCGGTGAGGTGGCTGCCAACCGGGTCATCTTCAAGCAGCTGCTCCAGGCCGAGGCGATCGGGGTGATGCAGATCGACGCCTGCCGGGTCGGCGGCGTCAACGAGGTCCTGGCCGAGCTGCTGCTGGCGGCCAAGTTCGGCGTGCCGGTCTGCCCGCACGCCGGCGGCGTGGGCCTCTGCGAGTACGTCCAACACCTGGCGATCTTCGACTACCTGCGGGTGGGCACCGGGCTGGACGGCCGGATGATCGAGTACGTCGACCATCTGCACGAACACTTCGTCGATCCGGTGCGGACGCGCGGAGGCCGCTACCTGCTGCCCGAACGAGCCGGTTACAGCGCCACCATGAAGCCCGCGTCGATCGCGGAGTTCCGCTTCCCGGACGGCCCGGCATGGCGGTGACCGTCGGGGCCTCCCGGCTCGGCCTGGGCATGCTGCGCCGGCTGCCCGCCGAGGCCCGCCCGCTGATCCGGCCGGGCACGGTGCCGACCGGCGTCGTACACCTGGGGTTGGGCGCGTTCCACCGGGCCCACCAGGCCGTCTTCACCGAGGCGGCGGTCGGCGCGGCCGGCGGTGACTGGGGCATCGTGGCCGTCGCCCCGCGCAGCAGCGCCGTGGTCGAGGCGATCGCCGCGCAGGACAACCTGTTCAGCGTCAGCGCCCTCTCCGCCGCCGGCAGTTCCACCCGGGTGGTCGGCGCCCTGAGCGGCGTCCGGCACGCGCCCAGCGACCCGGACGCCGTGGTGGCGCTGCTCGCCGACCCGGCGGTCCGCGTGGTGACCCTGACCGTCACCGAGAAGGCGTACCAACTCGACCCGGTGACAGGCCGGCTGTCCCCGGACTCGGCGCTCGCCGCGGACCTGGCCGGCGGCGGACCGCCGAGCACGGTGCCGGGGCTGCTGCTGCGCGGGCTGGCCGCCCGGGCCGCCGCGGACGCCGGGCCGGTGGCCCTGGTGAGCTGCGACAACCTGCCGGCCAACGGTCGGCGACTGCGCGGCATGCTCGACCAGGCGGTCGGCCGGGCCGGAGGGGTGCCCGCCGGGCTGGTCGAGTGGGTGGCCGGCAACGTCACCTGCCCGGGCACCATGGTGGACCGGATCGTGCCGGCCAGCACCCCGGAGACGATCGAGGCGGCCCGGCGGGCGCTCGGCGTGACCGATCTGGCCGCGGTGGCCGCCGAGCCGTACGCGCAGTGGGTGATCGAGGACGATTTCCCCGGCGGCCGGCCCGGTTGGGAGTTCGCCGGGGCGGTGCTCACCGACGACGCCGGCCCGTGGGAGCGGTTGAAGCTGCGCGCCCTCAACGGGGTGCACTCCGCCATCGCGTACCTCGGGGCGTTGGCCGGTCGGGAGACGATCGCCGACGCGCTGGAGATCCCGCACCTGCGCGACGTGCTGCGCCGGCTGATCGCCGAGGACGTGGCGGCCAGCTTCACCCCGCCGGACGGGGTGCGGGTGGTCGACTACGGCGAGCAGGCCCTCGCCCGGTTCGGCAACCCGGCGATCCACCACCGCACCCTCCAGGTGGCGATCGACGGCTCCCAGAAGCTGCCGCAGCGCGTCCTGCACACCATCGCCGACCTGCGCGCGGCCGGGCGGTCCGCACGCTGGGGCGCGCTGGTCGTGGCGTCCTGGTTGCGCTTCGCGCTGGGGTACGCCGACGACGGCCGGCCGTTGCCGTTCCAGGACCCACTGGCCGGGCCGATCCGGGCCGCGCTGGACGCCGGGGCGCAGAGCCCGGCGGGCGCTGTCGACGCGGTCTTCGCGCTGCGCGACGTCATCCCGATGGAGGTGGCCGAGGACGACGAGGTCCGCGCCGACGTGATCGCCTGGCTGACCGCGTTGGAGCGGCACGGCGTCGAGGCCACCCTGGCCGGTGCCCGGTGACCGGGCCGACCCGGACCGGTGGGTGGTGAGCGGGGCAACCCCGCCGCCCCGGGTGGCGGTGATCGGGGCGAACGGGCACGGTCGCTGGCACCGGCGGGTGATCGCGCCCCTGCACGCCGCCGGTCGGCTGCGGTTGGCCGCCCTGGTCGACGTCCGACCGGTGGAGGACGACCCGGCCGCCCCGGTGCCGCCCGGGGTGGCGGTCTTCACCGACCACCGGGCGATGCTCGCCGCCACCCGACCGGAGGTGGTGGTGATCTGCACGCCGCCACACACCCACCTGGCGATCGCCCGCGACGCCCTGGCCACCGGCGCCGATCTGCTCCTGGAGAAGCCGCCGGTGCTGTCGCTGGCCGAGCACGAGGAGTTGACCTGGGCCCTCACCGCCGCCGGCCGGGTGGCCCAGGTCGGCTTCCAGGCGCTCGGCTCGGCGGCCCTCACCGCGCTGACCGACGCGCTTGCCGCCGGCCGGCTGGGCACTGTCACCGGCATCTCCACCATCGCCGCGTGGCTTCGGCCGGACGCCTACTACACCCGCTCCCCCTGGGCCGGTCGGCGGAGTCTGGACGGTCGGCCGGTGCTGGACGGCGCGCTCGCCAACCCGCTCGCGCACGCGGTGATGCAGTGCCTGGCGATCGCCGAGGCGCTCGCCGGGGCGACGCCCTGGCCGGTCGCGATCGAGGTGGAGCGCTACCGGGTCCGGCCGATCGAGGTGGAGGACACCGCCGTGCTGCGGGTCCGGTTCCGCGCCGGGCCGCCGGTGCTGGTGGCGGTGACCCTGGCCGCCGAGGAGTTCGTGGCGGGCGAGGTGGTGGTGACCGGTACGGCGGGCCAGGCGGTGCTGGAGTACCCGACCGACCGGCTGCGGCTGCCCGGGGACGTGGTGACCCGCCGGGTGCCGGGGCGGCTGGGGCTGCTGGAGAACCTGCTCGCCCACCGGGCGAACCCGTCGGGCGTGCCACTGATCGCGCCGCTGGCCCGTACCGCGCCGTTCACCGCACTGCTGGACGCGTTGCAACCCGCGCCGGAACCCCGGCTGCTCGACGGCGAGCTGGTGACCACCCTCGGCGAGGGCGGGGAGCGGGTCCGCCACCTGCGAGGCGTCGTCGACGTGTTGCGCCGGGCGGCCCAGCGGGGGGCGCTGCCGAGCGAGCTGGGAGTGCCGTGGGCGTCCGGCGCGTACCGCGCCGAGCTGGCCGGTTAACGGCGGACAGACACCACCTGGGACGGACACCCACACCACAAACGAATGGAGCGAGTCGATGCGCAGAATCCTCGGCGGCGCCACAGTGGTCGCCCTTCTCCTGGGCGCCACCCCGGCCGCCGCCGCTGCCCGTCCGGACGTTCCGTCCGCCGACCGGCTCTCCTGGTTGGCCGACCGCCTCGGCCGGCAGACGCTGCCCGAGCGCGACGGTTGGGCGGCCGACGGCCCCGGCACCACCGGCGGCTCGGCGGCCACCCCCGAGCGGACCCGGGTGGTCCACGACCGGACCGAGCTGGTCGCCGCGCTGGGCGGCGACAACGCCGGCAACGCCACCGACGCCACCCCGAAGCTCATCTACGTCGACGGCGCCATCGACGGCTTCGAAGGGCCCGACGGCACGCCGCTGAGCTGCGCCGACCTGGCCGACCCGGGCTACCGGTGGGACGCCTACCTGGCCGCGTACGACCCGGCGGTGTGGGGACGGGTGCCACCGAGTGGGCCGCTGGAGGAGGCTCGGGCGCGCTCGGTGATCAACCAGACCCGGCAGACCCAGATCAACGTCGGGCCGAACACCACCATCGTCGGGCTGCGCGGCGCTCGACTGACCGGGCTCACCCTCATGATCGACCGCGCGTCGAACGTCATCGTCCGCAATCTGACCCTCGTCGACGCCCGCGACTGCTTCCCCGCCTGGTCGCCGACCGACGGCGAGGCCGGCAACTGGAACAGCCAGTACGACCAGATCTCCGTACGCCGCAGCGAGAACGTCTGGGTCGACCACAACACCTTCACCGACGGCGACAACCCGGACAGCGCCCAGCCGGTGTACTTCGGTCGGCCGTACCAGGTGCACGACGGGTCGCTGGACGCGACGCACACCGCCAGCCTGGTCACCGCCTCCTGGAACCGCTTCACGAATCGGGACAAGCTGATGTTGATTGGCTCGTCCAACACCGTCGGCCCGGATGTGGGCCGGCTGAGGGTCACAGTGCACCACAACCTCTTCGACGGCGTCCTGCAACGGCTGCCCCGGGTGCGTTTCGGTCAGGTCGACGTCTACAACAACCACTACCGACTCGGTGGCGACGACTTCCAGTACGCGCTCGGCGTCGGTGTCCAGTCGGCGATCTACGCGCAGAACAACTTCTTCACAGTGGACGCGGCTGTCGACCCGGCGGACCTGCTCTACGACTGGGGTGGCACCGCGTTGACCGAGCGAGGCTCCTGGGTCCGCCAGGGCGGCGGCGCGGCAAGACCGGTCGATCTGCTGGCGGCGTACAACGCGACCCATGACCCCGACCTGGGCGCGGACGCGGGCTGGACGCCCACCCTGCGCCGCAACCCCGTCCTGCCGGCGCCGCTGGTCCCCCTCCTGGTGGACCCGCTAGCCGGCGCCGACCGCCTGCCGGTCTGACGGCTCGGCGCGCCCGCAACTCGCGGTCGGGTCGGCGACGTACGGGCTCATCGATGTGGTGAAGATCGGCTATAAGTGACGCATGGACTTCCCGCCGCACCTGGGCAGCATGCCGATGCACGCGATCACCGAGATCCACGGCGAACCGGGCCTGCTGGAACGTTTCCGGTTGGAGGTCCAGCAGTTCGACGACGCCGCCCGGGCGCGGTTGACCGCCGCGCTCGACCTCGCCGCCGAACTGCACCGTGACGATCGACGCGTCCGCGAGCCGTACCTGAACCACCTCCTGCGGGTGGCGATCCGGTTGATGCACCACTACCAGGTGCGGGACGTGGACGTGATCGTCGCCGGCCTGCTGCACGACGCCGTGGAGGACCACCCGGTCGAACTGGCCGACGGCGACCCGGGCACCGACCCGACCGGGGCCGCGCTGGCCGCGCTCGCCGCGCGGTTCGGGTCGCGGGTGGCCACCCTGGTCGCCGCGGTCACCAATCCGGTGTACGACCCCGAGCGGGACCGCAACGCGCAGTACCGGGAGCATCTGGCGGTCAGTCTGGACCGGGAGCCCTGGGCCCGGGTGATCAAGGTGTCGGACTTCACCGACAACGGGGTGGGCGTGATCCACACGGTCGGGCCGAAGGTGATCTCGTCGGCCCGGAAGTACCGCCCGCTGGTGCCGCTGTTCCGGGACCTGATCGGCCGGCCGGACACCCCGTTGTCGCCCGCTGTGAAGCGGCACATCTTCGGCCAGCTGGACCTTGCCGAGGAGCGGTTCAGCGCCATCCTGGATCAGCCCGCCCCGAGCTGATCCGTCCGGATCACCCGACCGGGTTCCGTGACAAGTTCTCAGATCTGTCCGGAAGCTTCGGGCATTACGGTTGGTTTGCGTCAGATGAGAGGAAAGTTCCCTCTCGGTTCATCTTTCGGGCGTGTCACCAATCGAGAGGATTCGGACCATGCGCGACCTTTCCCGTCGTGATCTGCTCAGGGCGACGGCCGTCGGCGCCGGAGCGGTCGCCATCCCGAGCGTGATCGCCGGCAGCTCGGCCATCGCGGCCGACGGTCCCGGGTGGCCCTCCGACACGACGTTCCCGCCGGCACAGCTGACCGGCCGGATCGTCCGCCCGCAGAGCCCCAACTACGCGGAGGCCAGCCTCGGCTGGGACGAGCTGTTCGTGCACTATCCGCTGGTCATCGTCTTCGCCCAGGAGACCCAGGACGTGGTCAACGCGCTCACCTGGGCGCGGCAGCACAACGTCGCGCTGCGGGTACGCAGTGGCCGGCACAACCTGGAAGGTTGGTCGAACGTCGACAACGGCATCGTGATCGACGTCAGCGAGCTGAAGGACGTCCACATCGACACCGCCGCTCGCGTGGCGAAGCTCGGCGCGGGGCTCACCCAGTCGGAGGCGGTGACCGCCCTCGGGGAGCACGACCTCGCGGCGACGACCGGCACGGAGGGGACCGTGGGCCTCTCCGGCGCCACCCTCGGCGGCGGCTTCGGGTTCCTCACCCGCTACCTCGGCATGGCCTGCGACAACCTGATCGGCGTGGAGATCGTCGTCGCGGCGGGCGCCGACGGGGCGAAGGTGCTCGAGGTGGACCCGTGGAACTACCCGGACCTGCTCTGGGCGCTGCGCGGAGCGGGCAACGGCAACTTCGGGATCGTCACCTCCCTGACCTATCAGGTCGCTCCGCTCACCAGCGTCGCCTACCTTCAGGTGACCTGGCCCGGTCTCGGCGACCTGCACGAGGTCTTCGGCGCCTGGCAGCGCGTCGCGCCCTTCACCGACCCGCGCCTCGGCAGCCAGGTCGAGGTCCACCCTGACGAGATCCTGCTGTTCGCGGTGCTCGCCGAGGGGTCCGAGGCAGAGGCCAGGAAGCTGCTGGCGCCGATCCTGTCGATCGGCAACCCCACTGTCACAGTGCAGATCGGTGGCTGGGGCGACGTCTACGCCGGCTTCCAGATCCCGAACGAGGACGAGCCGGCGAAATGGAAGTTCTTCTCCCAGTTCACCCGCGAGCCGTTCCCGGAGAAGGCGGTCAGCATCGTCCGTGAGTTCATGGAGAAGGCGCCCTCGCCCGACAGCAACTTCTTCACCCAGGCCTTCGGCCGCGGCGCGCAACGACAGGAGCCCTTCGGCGGCGCGGCGTTCCCGCACCGCGACGCGCTCTTCTACTCCGAGCCCGGCGTGGGCTGGGGCACCCGCGGCGAGCCCGACAGCGACGATGCCGTCACCCCGATCGCCCAGACCTGGATCGCCGAGTTCAGTCAGGCGCTGCGGTCCTACGTGGACGGCGCCTACGTGAACGTGCCGAACATCGGCATGGCCGAGTGGGAGAAGGCCTACTGGGGGCGCAACTTCCCCCGGCTGCGCAAGATCAAGGCGAAGTACGACCCGCACAACGTCTTCCAGTACGAGCAGAGCATCCCGCCCGCGACGCACTGATCTGGACGACCGGCGGTGCGGGTGGTGCCACCCGTACCGCCGGTCGCGGCCAACCCGCCTCGTGCGCAACCTTTGCTCTGCTTCAACGCGCGCAACAGTTACGGCGCTTATCTGTTGCGCCGGTTGAAGCAGAGCAAAGGACGCGCGGGAGACGTTGGGGGTCGGTCAGGCCCGGCGCGCGGGGTGGGACGTCGGGATGGTGGCGCGGCCGCTCAGGGGTACGGGAGCGCGGACCCGGACTTGCCGGCCTGCACGAGGTGCTCCAGCCAGGGTGTCGGGGCGACACCCAGCTCCCGGTCCAGGTCGGCGCGGAACAGCTCGAAGCGTCGTACCGCCTCGTTGATGTTGCGCTCTGCCAGGTGCACGGCGATCAACGCGCGGGTGGCGCTCTCCCGCAGCGGCTCCAACTGCACGGCGGTCAACGCCACCTGCACCGCCTCGCCGAACCGACGCCGCGTGGTGAACCACTCGGCGAGCGTCTCCAGCGCGTACAGCTGGGTCTGGCGCAACCGCTCCCGCTCGGTCAGCACCCAGTCGTCGTACCAGCCGGGCAACAACTCACCGGTCGCCAAGGCCGGCACGCCGGGGGCGAGGGCGACCGGCGCACCCCCGGCCAGCAGTGCGGTGGCCGCGGCGCCCAGGGTGGCCACGTCGCTGGTCACACCGGCGGCCAGGGACAGCCGGTCGTCCTCCTCCACCAGCGGTTCGGGGGTGACCCGGTGCAGCCGCCAGAGCATGGTGCGCAGGTTGGCCCGGGCCCGCTCCTCGTGCGAGCCGGGCCAGAGCGTGCCGGCCGCCTCGGACCGCGCACAGCGCTGGCGTACGCCGAGGTAGGCCAGCAGTCGGCGGGCGCCCTGCGGCACCGCCACCGCCCGCCCGTCGCGTTCCAACCCGAACCCACCGAGCAGCCGCAACGCGTACCGGCCGGGCTGCCCCGCGTCGGTCTCGGTTGCCCGGGTGCGAAGGTCCTGCGTTACCTCGTGCACAGCCATGCTCGCGCCTTTCGCACCCGATCGCCCCGTGGCAGTTCCACGCTCGGGTGTGGACGGTCGACGCGCCAGCGCAGTGTCGTCTCACCGACCCGGGGAACGGTGTAGATCAACCGTTCGCCGGACTCGGTCCCGGCCGTTCAGCGCAGCTTGCTCAGCGTCCGGGCGTACGCCGTCCACTCGGCGGCGTCGCCGACCTCGGCGCGCACCCCGGCCTCCTTCATGATGCCCAGCACCTGCTCGGGCTGGGCGTCGGCGAGCTTGCCGAGGGTGCTGATCCCGGCGCGGGTCAGCGCCGCACGGGCCTTGGTCGGCACCCCGGCGAGCATGGCGATGTCGGCGTCGGCGACGTTCTCCAGCTCGGCCTCGATGCCGAGCGCGGCGGCGACCGCCGACTGCGCGCCGACGGTGGTCCGGACGATCACCGCCTCCCGCTCGCTCACCTCGCCGAACATCGCGTCCACAGTCGGATAGGCGGTCTCGGCCGGCAGCACCTTGAGCACGTCGCGGACCGTCCGGCCGTCGGCCAGCTCGTCATCGCCGAAGCTGCGGATGAACTCCGTCAACTTCACCTCGCGTGGGAAGCGCTGCCGGACATCCCCGTTCTCAGCCGCATACCGCTCCAGATAGGCGGCACCCCTGACCTTCGGGCCGGCGACCACGTCCACGCCGAGGGTCTCCACGGCGGGCAGCACGATGGTGCCGGCCTTGGTCTGCCAGATGCTGACCTTCTTGTCCAGGAACATCGTGGTTCCCATGTACTTCCCGAAGTCCAGCGTGCTGATGTAGTTGGGGATCTGCTCGATGGCGTGCGGGCCGAGGGTCACCTTGTTCTCGTGCACCGTGGAGTGCAATCGGTTGATCTCCGCGCGAATCTCGTCGAGCAGCCGGCGCAGGCTCACCCGCATCGCCGCCATGCAGGAGAACGCCTTGGCCAGGTCGGTGCCGAGGTGGTCCAGGTCGTGCTCGATCCGGTGGAACCGCTCGTTGAAGCCCTGCTCGCCGGGGGTCTGCCCGGCCTGCACCACGTCCTCCCCGTCGACCCAGTCGGTGTGGGCGAAGGTGCGGGCGAACGGCGGCGGCGCACAGCCCGGCTCCACCGCCGGGAACGACTCGGCGTAGCTGAACACCCGCTTCGCGCTGCCCACGTTCTCGTAGATCCAGGACGAAACCAGCACGCTGGCGTCCGACTGCGGGATGCCGTGTTCGGTGAACATCCGGTAGAGCTCGGTGACGGTCAGCCCGTCGTAGTTGATCTCGCTCGCCATGATGATGTCCCTCTCAGAGCTGGTCGTACACGCCGCGGTGCCGGCGCTGCTGGAAGGTGCGGAAGGTGCGGGCCACCGCCGAGGGCAGCGGCTCGGCAGTGCCGTCGTCGTCGAGGTCGACGTGGTCGCGCCGGATGCCGAACGTGTTGATCTCCACTCCGAGCGGGCAGACCCTCGTCAACGCGTTCATCAGCCGCTCGTACTGCGCCAGCGTCAACGTCACCCCGTCGGGCAGCTCCACCCGGAACTCGTACGGGTCGGTCAGGCCGGTGCGCACGTAGGAGAGCGCCACCATGGCGACCAACCCGGCGTGGGTGGGCCGCAGCGTGGTCCGCGCGCCGACCGCCTTGATCTCCGCCGTGCCGCCGCCGAGCCCGACCGTGTACCAGCGGAACCCGGTGGCCCGGCGCTCGCTGAGGTTCAGTCCGGCCTGGGGCAGGCCGATCACACTGCACACCAGCAGCACCCGGTTGCCGGTCTCGACCAGCGGCAGCGCGGCGGCGAGGTGCTGGTCGCGCAGCAACCGGACCAGCCGGGCCAGTCGGTCGCCGGCGGCCGGCTGACCGGCGATCAGCGCGCCGGCCAACGCCGCCGGCAGCTCGATGGTCTCCACCAGCTCGTCGGGGAGCCGGTTCAGGGCGGCCACCACCAGTGCCGGGTCCCGCACCGCCGGCAGACCGGCGGCGGCCAGCACCTGGTCCACCGGCTGTCCGGCCGGCCGGGTCGGCACCGCCGCCCACCGGGTCCGGGCCACCGCGTCGGTCAGCGGCGCCCAGGCCGGCTCCCCGGCGTCGGTCCAGGCCCGCGCGGCGGCGGACAGACCGGCCAGCAGCAGCGCGTTGCCGGCCGGGTCACCCGGTGCGTAGAACTGCGCCTCCACCGCCGTGTCCGCGCCGAGGGCCGCGCTCGGCGGCGCGGTCACCGCCAACCCTCGGGTGGGCAGGTGGGACAGGTACATCCGGGTGGTGCTGATCCGGTGCACGGTCGGCAGGCCGCACACCCGCCACAGCCAGGCCAGCTCGCCGTCGGCGGCAACCGTCGGCACACCGGCGGCGCGGGCCGCCGCGATCAGCGCCTCGGCGGTCCGGTCGCCGGTGGGCACCCGGCCGGCGTCCAGCACCCGGTTGCGCAGATCGGTGGCCTGCGCGGGGGTCGGCCAGCTGACGTCGACGCCGAGACCCAGCTCGTACCGGCTTCCACCGGCGTCGTCCTGGGCCCGGGTCACCTGCCACACGATCGCCGAGCCGAGCGCCCGGCAGACCCGCCCGGCGCGGTCCAGGGCGGCGGCCAGCGGCGGCGCGACGCCGTGGGCGCTGTCGAAGGTGTACGACTGACGCAGACTGGCCCGCAGCGCCGTCACCTCGGTCAACCGGCTGGCCGGCAACGCCCGGCCCGCGTGCGTGGTGTTGTTCGGCGGGGTGTTGGCGGGCAGCACCAGGCGGTCGCGGCGCAGTTGGGCGAGGAAGTTCGTGCGGTGCTGCGGATCGCCGACGGCGACCAGTCGGATCGCCACAGCGAACCGGTCGTCGTCCTCGCGCACCGTGAACCGGGCGCCGCCGGGCAGGTCGGCGAAGAGCCCGGCGTTCGGGTCGGTGTCCGCGCCCGGGCCGTTGAGCAGGTGGCGTACCGCGCCCGGGGTGGGCAGCAGGAACCGCCGGTAGAGCCCGAGCCGGTGGGCGTACGCGACGTCCGGCTCACGGGCCGGCGGAGCCAGCCGGCGCGCGTACACCTCGCCGTTGGCCGGCTCGTGCACCAGCTCGTCGACGAAGCGGGCCACCCCCACGTCCGCGCCGATCCGGTCCAGCGCGTCGCGCCGGGCGTGCGCGAGGGTCCGGTACGCGTGCACCTCCCGGGCCGCGCGGCGGAGCCGGTGCTTCTCGTACGACATCAGGTAGAGCAACCGGCCCAGGTTGCCCTCCAGCACTGCCAGCTCGACCAGCCCGGGAAGCGCCGCACCGGTGACCGCCGTGGCGGCGCCACCGTCGACGGACCGTTCAGCCGCCACGGCGACCGGGAACGACGCGACCAGCGGCTCGTCGGCGGTGTCCGGCACGTACCCGGGCACCGACGCCCCGGCGGCCGACCAGGGCGCGAAGACCACCGGCGCCAGCACCCGCTCGCCGGTCCCGCCCGGGTCGACGGTGACCGTCACCCGGACGGTCTCCTCGGCCAGGTCCCGGCGCAGCACCACGGTGAGCAGCGGGTGTCGGCTGGTCCAGTCCACCGCGGCCGCGCCGCCGGCGGAGATCGGCACCACCACCCGCCGGACGGTGCCCGAGTACGGGCCCTCCAACTGGTCGACGAGGTTACGTTCGACGGACGGGTCGGCCCCGTCCACCGGCACCCGGATGTCGGTCACCATGCCCCCGCTCAGACGATCCGGAACGGCCGGGGTTCGTCCCGGTCGACGTAGACGGGCACCTGGTTCGCGGCGAGCACCGCGTTGTCGCCGACCGGCAGCCGCTGCACCCCGTCGCCGGTGGGCGCGCTGCCGGTCACCACCACCGCCGAGTCGGCCGGGAAGCGGACCAGCCGCAGGTCGCGGACGTCCGCGACGCCCGGCTCGTTCATCAGCGTCCAGATCACCTCGGCGGCGCGGACCGGCTCACCGAAGGGCAGCTCGTCGACGTAGCGGCGCAGTCGGGCGTGCAGCCGGGCCCGCAGCTCGGTGGCGGCGGTGGAGGCGTTCACCGTCTCCCGGGATCCGGTGGGCAGCGGCAGGCCCCGGATCACCAGGTCGGCCTCGACGCCGATGCCCACCTCGTCGGCCCGGTCCACCGAGGCGAAGATGCCCACCGGGCGCAGGTCCTCGATGACCGACTCGACGGCGGCGTGCAACCCGTCCGGGCCGTCCCAGATAGCCGCGGCGGTGGGCGCCACCAGCACCGTCACGTAGTACGGGCTGCCCAGGTCACGTTCGGTGCTGAAGACCCGTTCGATGAAGTTGAAGTTGCCGAAGATGGACTGGTTGAGGTCCAACCCGCCCCGACCGTCGAAGACCTGCACCTGGCGTACGCCGGGCACTGTCGCCACGGCCAGGCCGATCGCCTCGGCGGTCCAGATCGAGCGCGGGGCGGCCAGCAGCAACTGCCGGTAGCGGGCGTCGGAGACCTGCTGTTCGCCCCCGGTCAGCGCGACGGTGTGGGTGATCTCCACCAACTCGGCGCCGGCGGCCTGCTCGGCGTCGTCCAGGTCGGCCAGCAGGGTGTCGGCCCGGTTCCACCTGTCGATCTTCTGGCTGGCCTGAGTCGGGTCGAGGTTGTGCGCCGCGCCGGGGTAGAACGCGGCGACGGCCGGCACCCGTTCGCCGACGGCGGCGGAGAGCACCACAGTCTCGTCCAGGGCCACGTGGTGCCCCCCCGGTGTGGACAGTCGGGCGCCCCGAGGCAGCGTGAGCTGGGTGCGGCCGGTGGGCAGCGCCGCCTTCAGCTTCAGCTTCACGGTCCCCCGGGCCGACAGACAGGGCCGGGGGATGCCGAGTTCCTCGCCGAGGCGGGTCAGCGCGTCGGCGGTCGCCGACACGACGTACGAGTTGTCGTAGACCGCGCCGAGCGCCGCCCACAGCCGGGCGTCCTCCAGTGCGGCCAGTTCGAGGACCTTGCGCAGCACGGCGCCACTGGTGAGATCGACGTCGTCGCCGAAGAGCAGCCGGGCGGTGGCCAGCTTCTCGGCGAGCAGCCGGGCGAAGGACTTCGGCACGAAGCCGGTCTCGACGATGCCGAAGCCGGTCGAACCGGTGGCCCGCAGCGCGGCGGCGTCGACGGCCAGGACGTCGGCCAGCTCGGCCGGGAGGGTGGGATCAGACACTGGGCAGCTCCCCGAGATGCACCGAGAGCCGGTCGTCGGTGATGGTTTCGAACTGGACCTGCACCTGGAGGGTGCGAGACGAGCGCAGCGCCGCCCCGGCGGCGTCGTCGGCGCCGGTCGCACCGACGCCCAGCCGCCCGTCGTCGAGGTTGACGTCGACGATCTTGCGGACCCGGGGGTCACGGTCGAGCAGGGTGATGATGCCGATGCGCACCTGTTCGCGGATCAGGTTCGGCTCGATCTGCTCGGCGAGGGCGTTGAGGCCGTCGAAGCCGAATGTGGCGTCGAAGACGTTCGAGCCGCGCAGCGTGGTCAGCGCCACGGCGAGGCTCTGTGCCACGTTCTCGGTGCCGGCGACGAGGGCCAGCACCCGACCGTTCGGGCCGTCGTCGAAGACAACGTCGCGGGCCAGGTCCACGCCGGGCATTGTGGTTTCGAAGGCGAGGCCCCAGCCGAGGTAGCGGCGCTGGGCAGCCTGTCGTTCGCGCTCGGTCCGGTCCACCTCAGACCGCCTTCAGCTTGCTCTGCCCGGCGCTGGCCGACAGGCCGGGGCTGGAGCCGTCGGTGGCGCCGCTGAGCGAGTCCAGGGCCACCCCGGACCCGCCGACGGTGAGCTTGCTGGCAGCGCCGGTCGCCGTGGTCACCGTGCTGCACTGCTTGGTGGAGTTGCTGGTGGTGATGGTGCACCCGGCCACCGACTTGCCGCTGATCCCGTCCAGCCGGGTCACCGCGACGTGGTCGACGGTCAGCTTGCTCTGCCCGGCCGGGGTGACCTTCCCCTGGTTGGGGCAGTGCACGTCGCTCGACGTGGTGAGCACGAAAGCCATGTCGCTCTCTCCTCAGTGGACGTTCATCGCGTTGCTGACCTGGACGTCGACGTCGTCGGCGGCGATGTTGACGGTGCCGCCGCTGATGTTCACCGCGCCGTTGCCAGCGTCCAGGTCGATCTGGGTGGCGGTGATGGTGATCGAGCCGTCCTGCTTCATCACGATCGACGACCCACCGGCGGCGTGCTCGATGGTGATGCTGTCGGCCTCCCCGGCGCGGGCCGGGCGCTGACCGCGACCCTGCAACTGGGCCCGGCCCACCCGCACTGTCAACTCCCCCAGCTCGATGACCCGGTTGCCGTCGCCGTCGGTCAGGTCGTGCGCCACCTTGCCGTCGTGGTCGGCAGGCACCACCGAGTCGCCGATCGACGAGCGGCTGTTGCTGGCAACCCCGACCGGCAGGGACAGCCACCAGTCCCCCGGCTGCGACACCGGGGCGTGCCCGGTCGGCCAGAGCGCGCCCACCTCCACCGGGTCGTCGGGCGCGCCGTTGCGGTAGGCCATCGCCACACGGGTGCCCGGGTAACGGGGCAGGATGAGCCCGCAACCACCCCAGGCGAACGGGGTCAGGTAGGTCACCCCGGGCAGCGGCGCGGGCTGCTCCCGGCGTACCGGCAGGCGGCGGGCGCCGTTGGGGCGACCGTCCGGGCGGGCCAGCCCCTCCCACACCGTCTCGGTCTGCGCCGGTGGCTCGACAGCGCCACTGGCGTTGGTGGCCGCCGCGCGTACCTCGCCGATCTCCAGGCCGCGCGTCTCACCCCGAGCGGCGCGGGCCGCGCGACGCACCGCCTCGGCGGCGGCCACCCCGGGCGACGATGCCGGGCCGGCCGGCTCGGCGGTGCCCACCCCGGAGGCGTCGCTCCAGCTGTCCCACGCCTGGGCGCCCGAGGTGACCTCGACGCCCTGCACCACAGTGACGAAACCGGCGGTACGCGACACTGTGTGCCGGGCTGCGCTGAGGTAGAGCAGCTTCGCCCCCGCGCCCAACTCCCCGGTCGACGGGGCGAACGGCGCCGCGAACGAGCCGAGCAGCGCCGCGCCGACACTGCCCAGCGTGGTGGCCTCGTCCACCGCCGGCGGGTCGAAGCACACCAGGTCGCCGGGCTTCAGGTCGGGGCGGCCCTTGAGGGTCAGCGTCCACGCCCGACGGCGCGGGGCCGCGGTGCCGCCGGACTCGGTGGCCGCGTACGGGTCGGTGTCCTGGCTGCCGTTCTCGGTGCAGGCCAGCAGGCCGGTGGCGAGGGTGAGTGGCTTCGGCTCCCCCTCCGGGTACGGGATCGGCCGCTTGCCGACGTGCACGGTGCCGTCGCGGATCAGCAGCATCCCCCGCCCGTACGCGTTGAGCGACTGCTGCAACGCGCCGCCGATCCGCTCCACCGCGGCGCGGTAGAGCAGGCCCGCGCCGAAGGCCACCCGCTCGTCGCCGGCCGCCTCGGTGGCACCCCGGGTCATCGTGCCGTCCGGGTTGGCACCCCAGGTCGCGATGTCGACAGTGGTCCGCTCGGCGACGGCCCGGATCGCGGCGGTGAAGGTGGCCGCCTCGAACCGCTCCGCGACCCGTTGCCCGAGCCGGGCGTACGCCTGCTCGACGAGGGTCAACTCGGTGTCGTAGGTCCGCTCGCCGGTGAGCCGGCGCACCTTGGTCACCCGCAGCACGGCGACAAGCGCCTGGGTCAGCTCGGCCGGGGTCGGGCCGGCGTTGACGCCGACCAGGTTGGTGAAGAACGCGCCGACGGACGTGTTCGCATCGCGCCAGTACAGGTGCAGCTTCGCCACCAGCGGCGGTTGCCCCTCAGCGGTGCGCAGCGCGGCGAAGTGCTCGTCGATCAGCCCCTGCACGGTGATCGTGTACGCGCCGGGGCCCAGCCCGTCGGGCAGCGCGGCGTCGATGGCCGCGTAGTAGTCGGCGCTGGACAGGGTGAGCGTGGCGTCCTGGCTGAGCCCGGTCGGGGTCTCCCGGTGAAACGTCAGGGTCCAGCCGGCGTCGTTGCCGACCGCGCCCTGGCGCACCTGGCCGGTCTGGAACGGCGTGAGCGTCATCGCAGCACCCTCCGCAGCTTCTTGTCGAGCAGGTAGCGGTAGCGCAGCCGGGCGGGGCCCAGCTCGGATTCGACGCGCTGCGCGGGTGGGCGGCGACGCCAGACGAACTCGTTGATCGGCGGTGGCCCGAACTGGTCCACGGCGCGGTCGGCCCGACGCCAGGCCAGCGCGATGGACGAGCCGTAGTCGCCGGAGCCGCGGACCGTCCCGGCGTGCAGCAGCCAGGTCAGCACCAGCAGCTCCACGGTGACCGGGGCTCCGGCACCGGCGTCGGCCGACAGACCGGCGTCCGGGCAGACCCGGCGCAGACCGGCGGCGAGCGGCACCGAGCCGAGGATCCGGGTGCCCTGGCGGACCACGAGGCGCAGTGGCACCCGGCCGACCAGGGCGGGCGGCCGGGGAGCCTCCGGCGGCGCGGGCCGGGGTGCCAGGTCGTCGGCGGAGCTGCTGACCACGGCGAGCGGGTCGGTGTGCAGCCACTGCCGGGCCAGGCCGGTGGGCAGGATCAGCACCGCGTGCACACCGGCGCCCAGCTCGACGCGGTGCGGGAGGCCGGCGGTGAGGCTCTGCCGCACCTCGGTGAACCCTTCGGGCACCTCGACGGGTGTCTCCGGCAGCAGGTAACGATCGATCGGGAACTGTGGCATCAATTTCCCAACCCGTCGGCGAGGGCGCCGACTCCGATGCTGGCCACGTCGAGCAGCTTGCCGAGCAGGCTGGGACGGGGCACGTGGACGAGGGTGATGGTGGTGTCCAGGACGTCGCGACGGGCGGCCGAGGCGTTGAAGGTCAGCGACTGCACCTGCATGTCGGTGCGGATGGTCATCGAGGTGACCAGGATCAGCCCGCCGAACTTCCCCCCGGAGTACGCCGCGAGGGCGGTGCCGCGTTTGCTCGCCTCGGCCATCGTCTCCAGGGCGAACTTCCACGCGTAGCGTTCCGCGCCGACCAGCACCCCGGTCAGGGTGATGGTGTCGTCGTGGGTGGCCACGATGGCCTTGTGCGCGGTGGAGCCGATCGGCGGCAGGTGGTACGTCTCGGACAGCGAGATGGCGGTGACCGCCCAGAGCGGGATGGGCAGGATCCCGTCGCTGATGATCGCGGACGGCACCGTGCCGTACCGCATGAAGCTGCTGGTGATGGCCATGCTCAGCGCCCTCCGGTGGGTGGCAGCGGCACCGGCGTACCGGTGGGTTCGACGGCCAGGCCCAGGTCGCGCAGCGCCTGGGTGATCTCGCGGACCTCGCCGGCGGCGCTGGTGACCCGCAGCCGCAGGCGGCGAGCCTCCAGTGCGGCGCTGATCCGCGCGGGCCGGGTGGACGCGGAGCCACGCCGGTTGATCCGCTCGATCTCGGCGGCGGCGTCCTCCATCCGGGAGATGGCGTCGAGGATGCGCGGGTCGGGGGTGAAGCCGGGATCGTCGCGGTGCAGCCGCGCGATGGCGTCACGGAAGTCGGCCGCGTCGCGGCGCAGGTTGGTCACCAGGTTGTCGGTGAGCGCGCTGACCCCGCCGACGCTGGCGGCCCGGTGCGACTTGTCGTCGATGAGCCACACCCAGCCGTCGTGGCCGATGCCGACCAGGTCGGTGCCGGCGACCTTGACGTTGGCGTCCGGTCCCTTCAGGAACAGCTCGATGCTGCTCAGCGAGAACGCCGCGCTGTACTCGCCGAGCACGCCCCGCCCGTAGGTGACCATGTCGTGGCGCAGGTAGGCACGGAAGCCGGGCCCGTCGTCGGCGCGTCCGCCCCGGTCGCGGAAGCGCCGCCACAGGGTGGTCAGGGCCTCCGGGTTGTGCACGGCGAGCTGTTGGGTGAGCCAGACGTCGCCGCCGGCGACGACCGCCCGCAGGTCCGGGTCGCCGATCCGGGCGAGGGCGTCGGCGAGCCGGGCCTCGCTCATCTGCAGACCGCGGGACCGAGCCCGACCCAGGTCGTCGACGGCGGCGCGCAGCCGGGTCACCTCGTCGGGGCTGAGCCGGCCACCGAGGCGGGTCTCCAGGTCGGCGACGGCGGCCCGCTTGCCGCCCTCGCCCTCGGCGGCCACCGCGCGCCAGAGCGCTGCCGGTTCCAGCTCGGCGGCGCGACGCAACGCGGCCTGCCGGTCTGCCGGCATGGCCCGGAACGCGTCGCCGACGATCGCGGCGGGCTCGACGTGCCGGCCGGCCGCGCCGCCGCCGGCGTCGAACTCGCGCAGCAGCGAGTCGGCGTACGCGGCGGAGTCGTCGGCCAGCCGCAGCGGCGCGTCTCCCACGATGCCGTCGCGGGGTCGGCTCAGCTCGCGCATCTCGGTGTTGAGCTGGTCGAAGTACTCGCCGAGAGTGGCCACCCGCACCCCCTCGGGCAGGGTGCCGCCCTCCAGCACGTGGTCGAGGATCGCGGCGATGTTGTCCCGCAGCACGGCGATGCGTTCCAGCCGGTTCAGCGCGTTGCCCAGGTGCAGGTCGCCGACGTCGTCGACGACGCGGCGGATGAGGTGTTCCAGCAGTCGCCGGGAGCGCACCTCGCCGGCCTCGCTGTGCGCGGCCACGGTCCGGATGAACTGTCGCAGCCGAGGGTTGGCGTCGGCGGCGGCGTGCACGGCGGCGGCGTCGAGGAATCGACCGGCGCGGAACCGGCGCGGCCCGGTCACGGCCGCACCACCGGGACGCGCGGGCCGGCGGCGGCGCCACCGGCCGGGGAGTCGAGCACCATGAGGATGAACCGGGCGCCCTCCGGGCCACCGACCGCGCCGCTGAGCATCGCCTCGCGCTCCACGTACGCGAGCACCGGCTCCATCAGCTTCTGCACGACCCGTTCCAGCACCTCGTTGAGCAGGATCTCGGTGAGGAACCCCTGGAGCAGGTCACGGGACGCGGCCTCGATGATCTGCCGGGTGACGCGGCGCACCACGTACCCCCGGGCGGCGCGCAGCCCGGCGCGGACGCCGAAGCGCAGCGCGACCCGGCCGCCGCGCACGGCCGCGCCACCGATGGTGCCGGCCTCCGGGATCAGCGACAACGCCAACCCGAGGTACGCGGCGAACAGCTCGACCTCGACCTCGGTGCGGGTGAGCACCAGTTCCGGGTCGAGCATCGAGGCGTAGAGGCGCTCGCGCTGGTGGGCGTGTGCCACGTCCACGGCGGCGACGGCGACCCCGACCACGAAGCCCAGCGGCGGGCAGAGCAGCGACAGCGCGATGATCCCCACCATGACGGCGAACGCGCTGAGCGCCTCGCGGCCCAGTTCGGTGCCGAACAGGTCGTCGATACCTGTGGCGTAGTAGAGGTTGCCGCCGAAGAACTCGCCGATCTGCTGGTGGGTGACCAGGTGGATGCCCTGGAGCGCGAAGCGTCCACGGGGGATGGTGGCCGACGGGATGTGTTCGCTGATCCGGCTGGACCGGAAGGCGAACCGGGCGTCGGTGCGGGCGCGGCCGAGCATCTCGGTGTTGTTGCGCCGCATGTCCTGCAACACCCGCCACAACTCGTCGCGGATCGCGGACCGGTTGCCGGCGAAGCGGGCCAGCACGTCGGGCAGGTCGGTGATCTGTTTGACCAGCGGGTCGATGCCCTCGGCCTCGCCGCGTTGGATGACCAGCGCCTGTTCGATCTCGGCGAGGGTCCAGAGCACGGCGTGTGAGTCGCGGATCCGCGTGGTGCCGTCCCGTTCGACGATCTCGCCGGCGGCGCCGGGGCTGCTCAGGGCGGCCTCGCTGGCGAGGAAGGCGCTGGAGATGGCCCGGGCCGCCCCGTACCAGGCGGTGGACGGGTTGGCCATGCTCACCGTGGCGAGGGTGCCGCCGCCGATGTCGGTGTGCGCGGACACCCAGCGGGCGGCCTCGTGGCGGCGCAACCGCTCGCGCAGCCCCTGAAGCTCGGCGTAGTCGCTGAGCTGGGAGACGATCAGCCGCTCGAAGATCGGCGCGTACCTGTCGAAGTGGGCGATCCGCGCGTCGATGCCGGCCCGCGAGCTGAGCAGCAGCTGCACCAGCATGGCCTGGTTGCCGACCATGAACAGCTGCCCGACGGCGCCCTTGACGGCGGGGCTGAACGCCTGGACGAAGTGCAGGTTCCAGGACGCGGACGTGTCGATCCACCCGCCCTGGATCCGGGCGAAGTGCTCGGGCTGGCTGTAGCGGCCCATCACCAACTGGGCGAGGCGGTCCAGTCGGGGCACCACCCCGGCCAGGTGCCGCAGGAACTGCACGGCGGGTGAGGCGACCGGCCGGAAGTCCAGCGGACCGAGCCGGCCGCTGCCCTCCGGCACTGGTCGGGTGAACGCCTCCCGCTCGGTCGAGCCGACCAGCAGGCTGATCGCGGCGGCCCGGCCGCGCAGCATGGCGGCGGCCTGGAGGCAGAAGTTCGCCGGGTAGCGGCACGGATCGCCCATCTGCAACCGGAACGTGATGTCGTCCATTAGTCGGCGCAGCTCGTCGCCGTCCGGGCCGAGCGCGGCCAGCTCCGGCTCGCCGTCGAACGGTGCGCAGGCCCGCAGCTCGGAGTGTTCGCCGGCGACGGCGGGAAACCGTCGACCCTCGACGCCGGGCGGGGCGCTGGGGCTGCTCGGGTCGAAGACGAACCCGCCCCGCCGGGCGCTCCCGGTGCCGTCCCCGCCGCTGCCATTGGCGGCACCGCCGGTGCCCGGGCCGCCGACGCCGGTGCCTCCCGGGCCGCTGCCGGTGCCACCGCCCGACCCACTGCCCGCGCCGGAACCGCTGCCAGTGCCGCTGCCTGTGCCGGTACCGATGCCACCGCCGGGTGGCGCGTTCGGGTCCGGTGCCGTCGCCGGACGCTGCTCGACGCTGATCGGCAACAGGTTGGCCGTACCGGTCCAGTGCAGCGTGGCGTCGGTCTCCTCGGTGCCCACCAGCAGCAGCGACACCCCGCCGACGCGGACCACCACCAGGCTGGTCGGCAGCGCCCCGCCCACCGAGGCGAGGATCCCGTCGACCCGCCGGGTCACCTCCACGTCGACGGCCCGCTCGATCTGCGTGCGGTACTCCTCGACGCTCGTCGTCTCGCCGCGCGGCTGGGCGATGCGCAGCCGCTGTCGGATGTCGTCGCCGAGCTCACCGTCCACCATGGCTACCAGCCCGGCCCGGTCGGTGACCGGCCGGCGCTCCACAGTTCCGGGCTGCGGGCTGGGCACCCGCGCCTCCACCTCGAAGTGCGGCTGCGGGGTGGCCCGGAACACCGTCTCGCCGAACGTGTCGAAGGTCAGGTACGACAGCGGCGTGGTGGTCACCATGACCAGCCACACCTGCCGGCCGGTGGGGTCGATCACCCGGGCGATGACTCCCTGCGGAGTGCCCGACGGCAGGCCACCGTGCTGGCGTACCGCCTCCCGGGCCAGTTCGGCGAAGTGGCCGACGAGGTAGGTGACCGGCCGCAGCAGCCACTGGTGAGTTACCCGGGGCGGCTCGTCGCCGTCCACCGGCACCTCGGCGGCGTCCCCACCGTCGTCGTAGGACGGCACCCGGTAGACGGCCAGCAGGTGGCGCATCCGCTGCCTGTCGAACAGCTCCTCGGCCGGCTCGCTCAGCGGCACGGCGACCCCGGGCGGCAGCCCTGGATCCAGCCGCGCGGCGGTCACCACCTCGTCGATTCGTCGGCGCAGCCGGGCCTCGACGGCCCGCCGGTCGTCCGGGGACACCCGCGCTCCGTCCGCGCCGGTCCAGAGGAAGGTCGGCGCGTTGGGGCGTACCTCCAGGTAGCCGCCGTGGGGTGCGACCACCTCGCAGCGGGAGCGTTCCAGGGCGCGGGCCAGCGCCGCGCCGAGCGCGTCGGTCACCGCCTCCGGGCGTTCGGCCAGCGACCGGGCGTCCACCCGGATCCGCACCGGAACGTGCACCGAGATGGCCACCGTCAGTACCGCCCGTCCAGGTGCTCGGCGAGGCGGGCCAGCGCGAGGTCGGCGAGCGCGTCGGCGTCGACCGCGCCGCCGACCGCGACCACCTCGATCTCCACCGGGAAGTGGTACGCGATGACTGCGCGGTCGTCCTCGGCCACCTGCTCGGCCTCCGCCTCGCTACCGGCCGCCGGCAGCACCACCTCACCCGCGTGCACCAGGGCCAGCCCGGTACGGGTGACCCGGGCGGCACGGCCAGCACCGGTCGCCATCTGCTACCTCCGGTCAGTCGTCGTCGGGTCAGGGCAGGACGGACGGGTCGCCGGTCTTCGGGTCGACCGAGGCGGCCAGGCTGAAGCCGCTGAAGGTCGCCGCCGGTGCGCCGGAGATGGTGGCGGTGGTCGGTGTGGCGCTGGTGATCAGGCAGTCCCGCAGCACGAACGACGAGAACGACCAGTCGTCGCCGGTGTGCTCGAGCAGCGCGATGTCGAACAGCTCGCCGTCCAGGGCCAGCTTGGTGAGCCGGCCGGCGACGTCTCCGATCGCCTTGACTGTCATCGTGAAGTTCATCGAGACGGGGGCGTGGATGGCGCCCAGGTGGGTCACCTCGCACGAGTGCAGCGCCTCGATGTTGAGCGAGAAGGACGGGCTGAACGAGTCGATCGGGCTGATCAGCACCGTCTCGGTGCCCTTTGTGTACTGCACCGCGAGGCGGGTCTTCCACTCCATGGTCTGGTTCCTCCGGGTCAGAACTTGGCCACGAGCGTGACCAGCAGGCGGCTCACGGCCGGGCCGTAGGTGACGGTGACGACCAGGTCGACGGTGCGGTCGGCCCGGGCGGCGGTGACGATCGAGGTGTCAGTGGCGGTACGCGCGACCTCGGGGATGGCGAGGATGTCCAGCACCGGGATCTCGATGCGGTAGTCGTCGATCACCGCCTGCCGCTTGAGCGGGCCGAGGATGCCGTCGACCTGGGTCTTCAGCAGCGTCATGCCCGGCTTGGTGATCCGTGCGTCACCGACCAGGCCGATCAGGCCGGCGCGCAGCATGAACTCGATCTGGTCGAGGGTGCGCACCAGGTCGACGTGCAGCAGGCTCGCGTCGGAGGTGAACAGCCGCCCGTCGGCGAAGTGCAGGCTCTCCCCGGTGATCAGTGTCGGGTCGATGATCGGCGTCAAGTTGGCCTCGGAGAGCCCCTTGATCTCCGCCGGGCTGTACTGCTTGGCCACCGGGATGGCGACCCCGCGGATCTTCTTCAGCACGATGCTGTGGTGCACCGGCAGACCGGCCACGGCGGCCATCGCGGCGGTGGCCGTGTCGCCGTCCGCGCCCCGGGCGGCGATCATCACCATCCGGCTGGTGCTGCTCTTGAGCGGGTTCGCGGCCGTGGTGATGTCCGCGACGTAGGTGGGGCCCTTCTCGGTGGCCGGATTGACCATGGCGAAGCCGATCCGCCGCTGCCCGGCCGCGGACATCGTCTCCACGTGCGCCTTGAGCGCGTGCAGCCCGGTGGGCGCGCCGGCACCGGCCGGGTTGCCGACACCCGACTCGTTGGCCAGCGACACCATCGTCACGTCGTCGGCGGCCTCCAGGCCGCTCAGGGCGGCCGCGTAGTCGTCGCCGGCGACCTTGACCCCGTACACCTTCGCCGGGCGCGGATCCTGAAGGAACGCCAGCTCAAGGGAGTTGTAGAGGGCGTTGCGGACCACGTTGCCGGCCTGTCGGCGGGCGAAGTTGGTGACCGCGTCGTCGAGGGTCTCGATCCGCACCGGGGTGTTCGCCGGCGCGGAACCGCCGTCGGCCGTGGCCGGTGCCTTGCCCACGACCGCGATGACGCCCGGTGAGCGCTGAGCCAGCGGCGCCGGTGGCGGCACGATCCGGACCTCGATGTACGGGAATGCTGCTGTCGGTGCCACGGGTCCTCCCGGACGAAGTTGCTGCTGGGGTCATCAGGCGGCTCCCCGCCGCCGCGGTCGTTGTGTGGCTCAGGAATTCAGGGCGGCCAGCCCTATACCGCTGCGGGCGAGCCACTGGCCGGCCCGGGCGAACCGGGCGGCCCGCTTCTGCGCGTCGGTGCCGGTGTCACCGCCGGGCCAGCCGTCGTCGTCGAACGTCTCGATGGGGACCACCCAGACGGCGACCACCCGGTGCCGCCGTCGCACGTCGTCCGGTGCGGGCACGTCCAGCCCGAGCTCCTCCGCGCGGGCCCGCACCAGGCGGGTCTCGACCAGCAGGTCGGCCAGGGAGAAGCCCCGGTCGCGGATCAGCACGGCGGCGGCGAACGGCAGCGGGCGTGGGGTCGGCGGGGCGGCCGGCGGGGCGGCGTAGCGCAGCTTCACGGTTGCCCCGGCGGCCTGCCCGCGCATCCGGGTCACCAGGTCGCCGGCGTTCGCGGCGCCGACACCGGCGAGCAGCCGGTCCAGGTGGGCGTCGGTGAAGGCGGCCGGCTGGTGCAGCCCCGCCCGGAGCCGGGTCACCAGCCGGGTGCGCCGTTCGGCTTCCAGCTGGGCCGGATCGGTCGGCAACGCACCCAGGTCGGCGACGATCTGCGGGTCCACGTCGAAGGCGGGCACCGCCACGTCGAGGTCCTCGACCCGGTCCCGGGCGGCGCTGGTCCGCACCACCAGGCTGCCCCGCCACAGGGCGTCGATGCGCAGCGCCGAGCCGCCGAGGCCGTGCAGGCGTACGCGTAGTTCGGTGCGGGTGGTGCCGCCGGAGCCCAGCCACTCCCCCTCGGCCACAGTGACCGGCGCGGCGGCGAAGCCGAGGGTCAGTTCGTCGAAGACCGCGGCGTACGGCGGCCCGACCGGCATCGCCTCGGTGTCGTACGCGGCCTCGACCAGGTGCGCGAGCGACGCGTCATCGAAGAGCGCGGCGCGGGTGCCCGGATCGGCCAACCGCACCAGCACCCCGTCGACGAAGTCCACCGCACGGCCTCCCCGCTGCCCGCGCCGGTGCACAGTGCCCGGCCCGGCACGAGGATCGCGAAGGTCCCGTCACCCGAGCGTCACCGTCACCGTCACCGTCGCCCGATGCGGCCGCCACTGTCGGGAACTGAGCACCCACACAGCGCGGGCCGAGGCCGTGTTGCTCCTGAGCGCGATGCCGCACAGTCATCGTGATGCCGCACAGTCATCACGCTCATCGCAGCTCGTGCTTCCCGACCGCCGTCACCCACCGGGAGTAACGCGAGCATTCCGATGCTGACCCAGACGTACGCGTTGGCGCCCACGAACCCCCACGGCCCGTCCGACCCGTTGGCGAAGACCCAGACCAGCCCGCTGCACAGCACGACGTAGCCGCCCGCACCGACCCACGCCCGACGACGGGCCGTCGCGTCGACCGGAGGCCACGGCAGCGTGGACGCGGCGAGCACCACCAGCCCCGGTACCAGCCACACCAGGTGGTGCACCCAGGTGACCGGGCTGACCAGGCACGCGGCGACGCCGGTCAGCGCGAAGCCGGCCCGTTCGTCACCGTCGCGCGCGGCCCGGCCTACCCGTAGCGCCCACACCGCCAGCACGGCGACGACCAGCACCAGCCACAGTCGCCGGTCCGGGTGCGCCGGATCGAGTCGGGCGACCAGGCCCAGCAGCGACTGGTTCGACACGTACGCCAACTCACCTACCCGGTCGGTGTCCCACAGCGCCTCGGCGAAGAACGTGCGGCTGGCCTGCGGCGCGATCACCGCCGCGACCGCTGTCGCGCTGACAGCGGTGCCGATGGCCGTGGCCGCGGCCCGCCAACGCCCGGTCACCAGCAGATACCCGATGAAGATCGCCGGGGTGAGCTTGACGGCGGCGGCCAGCCCCATCCCCACGCCCGCCAGTCGACTGCCTCGCTCCAGCAACCACAGGTCCAGATAGACCAGCGCCACCAGCAACAGGTTGACCTGCCCGAAACTGACGGTGTCGCGCACCGGGTTGAGCCCGGCCAGCAGACAGCAGGCCAATGTGAGCGCGTACCAGCGGGTCCACCCGTGCCGCCGGGCCAACGGGTCCACCAGCAGGTGCAGCAGAAACGCGACGGCCAACGCGGTGAGCAGCAGGTTCGCCGCGATCGTCGGGTACCAGGCCAGCGCCGCCATCGGCAGCATGCTCACCGCGGCGAACGGCGGATAGGTGAAGCCGTACCCGTTGGCGGTGGTCCACTCGTACAGGTCGCCGCCGCTTACCCAGTGCCCGACCGCTCCGTGGTAGACACCGACGTCGAACCAGCCCCGATGCCCGGGCAGCACCGCTATCGCCACCGCGAGCACGGCGACCAGGACGAGCACCGTCAGCACCTGCCGCCGACCCGCGTTCATTGGGCCACCTCCACCGGGGCGGACGGCACCAGCAGGCGCAGCGATCCGACAGCGACCAATCCCACCAGCACCCCGGCGGCGGCCAGCACCGCCTGCGCCGCGTCCGGTCCGAAGCCACTGGGCAGCGCCACGAACGCGAGCACCACAGCGCCCAGCGCCGCCGCCGGCCGGGCCCGCCCGTGCGCCGCCGCCGCGATCAGCACCAGACCCCACAGCGCATACCAGGGCCGGGTCGCCGGGCCGAGCAACGCCACCGCCACCAGCACCAAGCCCAGCGCGTACGCCGGGCCGAGCCGCCGCCGATGCCACCACGCGCCGACCGCCACGGCCAGTACGGCGGCCACGCCCAACGCCAGGCAGAGCCGCATCGGGGCGTCGCCCAGGTGCAGGCCGAAGCGCCCGGCCGCGCGCAACGCCACCCGCCCCAGCGCACTGGAGATCGACCAACTGTGCCGGTACATCGGGGTGCCGAGCGCGCCGACCCACCCGTACCCGATGCCGGTGGCCCAGGTGACCACGGCAGCGGTGCCCAGCGCGAACCCGGCGGTGCGGGCCACCGAGGTCGGCAGCCCGCGGTGGCGCGCGGCGAGCGACACGACAACCAGCAGCCCGACCACCGCCGGCACCTTGACCAGCGCGGCGAGGGTGACCAGCACGGTGGCCGCGCCGTAGCGGTGCTCGAAGGCGAGACTCAGCCCGGCCACCAGCAGCCCCAGCATCACCGCCTCGTTGTGGGCACCCGCGACGAGGTGCAGGGGTACGAGCGGGTTGAGCACGCCCAGCCACAGCGCGGCCGCCGGGTCGACACCGCAGTGCCGAGCCAACCGGGGCAGGTACGCCACCAGCAGCGCCACCCCGGCCAGCGCCACCAGACGCAGGCCGAGCACGCCCAGCACCACCTTGCCGCCGGTCAGCCCGGTGACCATGGCCGCCACCGCGAGGAACACCGGCCCGTACGGTGCGGGCGTCTGCTGCCACATCTGCGGCACCTCACCGGCCAACGCGCCGCCCAACTGGGCCACCCCGTGCCGGTAGACGTCGATGTCGGCGAGGACCATCGCGCCCTGCGCCAGGTAGCTGTACGCGTCCCGGCTGAACAGCGGCGGCGCCACCAGCAACGGCCCCGCCCAGCAGAGCAGGGTGAGCGCGGCGGAGCGCCGGTCGACGACCTCGTCGGCTCCGTGCGGGTGCCGGCCCGCCCACCACCAGGCGGCGACGAGCAGGGTCAGGCCGGCGTACCCGCAGAGCAGACCCGGCCCCGCGAGCTGCCGCAGCGCGCTCCACCAGGCGGCGTGCGCGCCGACCGGGAGCGCACCGGCGGCCAGGCCGGCGCAGGACAACAGCGTGGCACCGACTCCCCCGAGCAGCCGGTACGCGACGACGGTCGGCAGTGTGCGCACCCGGGCAGGATGTCGTCCGTGGCTGTCCGCCACGCGACGCCCGGACGATCACCAGGCGACGTCGCGATGTCGTGCCGGCTCGGCCGTCCCGCCGTCGACGGCGCATGGTCTGGTTCGTGTCGGTATGCGGTCTGCTCGGTGCCGGCGTGGCGGCAGGCATATCGGTCACCGGTTGTTAGCGTGAAACGCGGATCCGTGACAGTGGAGGGGTGCCATGACTGACGCCCCCGACGGGAGGCCGAGGCCCGCGGACCAGTGGCGGCACCGGGGCGTACGAGGGTTGACCATCGCTCGCGACGCCAGTGTGCGCGGCTGGCGGTGGTGGGCGCGAAGCTGGGATCGGCTGGTCGCCGCGCTCCAGGACGAGGCGCCCGTCGGCTCCGCTGCTGCGCCGTCACCGTCCGGTCCCCTCGTCGAACAACGCGACGCACCCCGACTGATCGCGGTCCCGGCACGCGGGTACGTGTACTCGTTCTACATCCGCGCCACGTTCGCCTGGTCGTCACCGGCCACCCTGCGGTCCGAGGTGCTGAGCTGGTACGTGCAGTACTTCCAACCGAACGCGATCCAGCGGCTGACCCGGCTCGCCGCCGACGCCGCCCGGGACCTGCCCCCACACCGGGCCGGTGACCTGGAGGTGGCGTTGCAGCAGGCGCTCGTCGATGATCCCCTGTGGCACTACCAACGGGGCGACATCACGCTCACCTGCCGCCCCGACGCCGCCGTACGACTCGACGAGCGGATCATGCCGGCGCTCCAGCCGCACGTCGACCGCCTGGTCAAGCTGGAATACCAGTTCGACGAGCAGATCCGAAAGGCCCGGTACGCCGAGGAACTCAGCCGCCAGTGGGCGACGATCCTGGATAGTCACGCGGACGACCACGACCTTGCCGACGCCCGCGACCACATGCTCACCGCGCAGCGAGAAGCAGCGAGATGGATCGCCGAACTCCTCCACCGTCACGCCAACCCCTCACCAGAGTCGGCACCTCCGCCCCGAGTTCCCCCGAACAGGTCCCCTGCCCCTCGCACCCCTGCCCCGGCCCCGCCAACCCGAGTAAGTCCCCGCCCCGTCCCATCTCCCCCTTCAAGATCACTCGATGGTGAGTAGTTGTTGAGGGCTGTCGAGAACGAGCACTCGGCGTTTGAGAGCAGTGGCCAGTCGCGCAAGCTCCACGTGTGCACGGGATGCGCCGCTTTCCTCGCCGATGCTGGGGAACGACAAGTCAGCGCTCGCCCGCTGGTGCTGGGACAGCCCGGCCGGTGGGTTCTCTCTGGCTCTAACCGCCGAAGCTCAGCGCCCGCCGCAGATCCACGTCCAGGCTCTCGTTGTACTGCGGATCGGGCTCAGCCCCGGCAGCGCTGAGGACGGTGCTGAAAAAGCATCTGGCACCAACGGCGAGAATCACGCGGAAGATATCCGTGTCATCGAGACCGTGGCCGCGCAGGCCCGCGACGTCGGCCTCGGTGACGGAGTTCGCATCGGCCGCGACCTTTCCGGCGAAGTTGACGACTGCGACCTCCTGCGCGGAGAGACCGGCGCTGCCGTGGTCTGACGCGATGGCGGCGACGGTCGGCGCGTCGAAGAACTTATCGCGTAGGACCTTTCCATGTGCCAGGCCGCAGTAGGAGGATTTCAGAGCCCGTGCTGCGGCGAGAGTCGCCAACTCGTAGCGGCGCAGTTCCATCCCGGCCTTCACCGCACCGTTGAGCTGCTGCCATGCCAGATACACCGCCGGGTTGTGGGCGAACAGCCTGGTGTAGTTGGGCAGGTAGCCCATCGCCTTTGTGTCCGTATCGAACATCCGCTCGGTGTCCGGTGACTGTTCTGCCCGCTGCAGGAAACTCATCCGACTCCTCCCATGCTTGACCCGGACGGTACGCCGTTGGGACAGCGGACGCTGTCGGGAAATCGGCCATGCACGAGGGCCCTGACACTCGACGATCGTCAGGTGACGGAACGCCTCCTCACACTTGATCTACTCGTTGTCGCTCACCCGCACCTCCGCACCGTTCAGCTTGTACAGGAGCGCCGCCTACCAGCCGTCGCGCGCCTCGGTGGTGACCCGGATCAGCATCTCGGAGACGTGCGGTGACTTGACCATTTCGGGCGCATCAATCCGATCCGCCTCCCGCGATGGACCCTAGCGCTGGTCTCCCCGTCCAGGCCCACACTTCCAGCGCATCGCGGTCGACGAGCGTGATGTTGAGCTGCCGGGCTATCTGAATACCGTCGCCCGCGGTGAAGAAGCTGTTCGTCACGAGCATGCAGATCTCGCCACCGTGGATGTCTCGGCAGGTGCCGGCGAACCGCTGGATCGCGGCACTGCCGACCCGGTTGTTTTGGCTCTGCCGTTTGCACTGCACCACGACGCGTCGGCCGTCGGGGGCGAGCGCCAGGACGTCCGCTCCCCGGTCGCCTGAGCCACCGCACACCGTCACGTTCCGAAACCCGGACGCGACCAGGATCCGGGCGAACCACTGCTCGAACTCGGGCCCGCTCATCGTGTCGGTCACCGCGATCAGCCTGTCCCGCTGGACTTGGTCGGCCCGCTCGCGGGCACGCTGCTTCGACACGACGAAACCCATCGCGGTCGCCCCCGCGATGATGAGGCTCACCAGGAGAGCGGACCAGTATGGATGCCGTTGCACGAAATCGATGACCATGCGGAGGAGCACGAAGCCGACGACGGCACACAACACCAGAGCCCAACCGTTGGCGGATCTGCGGCCACTAGCCACGCGGCGGACCGTCGATCTGCGCCGAACGCTGCCACTGCGTCGCCTTCGGTAGTGCGCCCGAACCCGCGCGCCACCCTTCCTGGTGTGTGACCTGACATACGGCACAAGGCACCTCCTCGTTCGAGGAAGCCTCAGTGTCGCGGTAGCGTGCGACAAACCGCTCGCACGGCCGTCGATAGTGTCCGGTACCCGTCAGCCGCCGTCCCATGGGAACGTTCGCGGCGGCGCCCGGCACCGCAGCACTCAGGTGGCGGGCGCCTCCGGCGTCCCGGCGAACCGATCGACCAACGCCTTCCGCAGCGTCGCGGACTGCTCCACCGACCCCCCGCGCACTCCCAGACTGCGCCGGGCCGCCCGGTAGTACCCGTCGCGGGCCTCGTCGACGCGGGCCAGCATCTCCACCACGTCCGACGGCGGCTCGACCATCCCCCGTGCGAGCCGTTCCACCTGCCAGATCGCGTCCCGCCAGCTGGCGGCGGCGGCGACCGTCGGCTCGTCGCCGAGCAGCAGGAGGTTCTCCCAGACGATGGTGCGCCGAGCGTCCGCCTCGGCCAGCCGGACCAGCCCTTCCTCGCGGTCGATGGGGTGGCTCCGCGATCCCGGCCGATGCTCGGTCGTGAGTCGCAGCGCCACAGCGTGACTCTCCTTCAGGGCGTGCGCGTAGTCGACGTACGCGTCGAGCCGCCGCTCGTCCCAGCGGACGCTCTGGCTGCGACGCCATCGGGCGCGGTCGGCGAGGGAGGTGGCGAGGATCGTGCCCACGGTGCCAACCAGGACGCCGAGGAGCGCCGGAAGCTGCGTCAGAAGGTCGCTCACCCGCTCGAGGCTGCCAGCCCCGGGCAACCCTCGCCGGCACGTGCCCACCGCGTCAGGTTCGGCGGGTCGCCAAAATGGCAAGGGTTTCCCGGCGTACCTCGTCGACGTCGTGCACGAGGCGGCGCTGGGCGAAGCGGACGACCAGGATCCCGACGGCCGCCAGTAGGGCATCACGGCGCAGGTCGATTTCCCGCTGGCCCGGGCTGCCGTGGGTGGTGGCTCCGTCGAGTTCGATGTTGACCCGTTCCCGCTCGGCGAACATGTCGAGGTACATCAGGCGACGCCCGACACGGACCGGCACCTGCCGGCGGAACGCCGGCATCCCGGGACCGGTGAAGACGTGCTCGTGCCCCCAGATTTCCAGCGGGCTGCGGCAGCCGTCGGCAAGCTTCGTCAGCAGGCGCCGGAACGCCGCCCGGTCGACCAGCTTCGGCACCCGTTCCAGTGCTGCCGACAGCCGTTCGGGTGTGGTCAGCCAGTCGTTGACCGCTCGGATCACCAACGCCTGCCGGTCGTCGGGCGGCGTTGTCGGCCACGAGTCGACGAGGGCCTGCTCGAGGCGGGTGACCGTCAGGCCCCGCCGGACCACCACCTGCGGCGCTTCGATGGTCAGGTCGCGGCGCCGATGCACGATCACCCCGGGACGGGTGCGCAGGCTCGCATTCGCCGGCGCGCTCAGGTGCACGAGCTCACCGAGCACCCCGGGGCGCAATCCCCATACGGCGAGCGCGCTGAGATGACTGAGCGCGCCGTAGCCGCCGGCCCAGGCGAGAGCCGCCCGCTGACTCATGGCGGGGTCGAGTCGACTCAGGACTGGAGCGCCGGGTCGCCCACCGACGAGGTGCGCCGCCACGATCACCTCGGGCAGCACCCGTACCAACTCGCCGTTACGGCAAGCCTGCCGAAGCGTCCACGACGGCACCACCTGCCCGGCCGTCCCGAGCGTCACCAGCCCACTGCCAAGCTCCACGAGTTCCCGAAGCACCGAGTTCACGCACGGAACCGTGAAGCCTTTGCCCAGCCCTCCGCAACCGCACCTGCCGGGCCTCTGTGGACAGCCGCCGACCTGTGTACAACGCCCGGCCGGAAGCCGCGTGTGCTAGTTGTACTGCCCAGGGACGTTGGTTGAGGTCGTGTGACGACACGACCTGATGGATCTTGATTGGGGAGGACCTCCTGTCGTGGAGTGGAGCTGCTGAAGGCGACCACACCACAGACCAGGAGGTCCTCGTGTCTCACGCTAACGCAGCGTTGACTCCCCGTGCTCGGCTGCGTCTGGCCAAACTCGTCGTGGATCAGGGCTGGCCCATCGCGCGAGCGGCCGAGCGCTACGACGTGTCATGGCCGACCGCGAAGCGATGGGCCGAGCGTTACCGATTGGCCGGCGAGGCCGGCATGCAGGACCGTTCGTCGCGGCCCGCGTCGCAGCCAAGGAAGACACCGCAACCCCTTGTCCGCAAGATCGTGCACCTGCGGTGGAAACACCGCCTGGGGCCAGTCGCGATCGCCGACCGCCTCGGCATGGCCTCATCGACGGTGCATGCCGTGCTGACGCGGTGCCGGCTCAATCGGCTCTCTCACATCGATCGGATTACCGGAGAGTCCGTGCGTCGCTATGAGCACCCGACCCCGGGGGCGATGTTGCACGTCGACGTCAAGAAGCTCGGGAACATCCCCGACGGCGGTGGCTGGCGCTACGTCGGCCGCGTTCAAGGCAAAAAGAACCGTGCGGCCACCCCCGGCAAACCGCGCAACAGCCACCACAATCCGAAGATCGGTACCGCCTTCGTCCACACCGTCATCGACGACCACAGCCGCGTCGCCTACGCCGAAATCCACGACGACGAGACCGCCACCACCGCCATCGGCGTCCTGCGCAGAGCCGTGGCCTGGTTGCACGACCGCGGCGTCGTCACCCAACGGGTGCTCTCCGACAACGGCAGCTGCTACCGCAGCCACGCCTGGCGTGACGCCTGCACCGAACTCGGCATCACCGCCAAACGCACCCGCCCCTACCGCCCACAAACCAACGGCAAGATCGAACGCTTCCACCGCACGATGGCCCAGGGCTGGGCCTTCAAACGGATGTACTCCAGCGAGTCAGCCCGCCGAAACGCACTACCCGCCTGGATACACGAGTACAACCATCACAGGCCCCACACCGCGATCGGCAAACGCCCACCCATCAGCCGCCTAACCAACCTCCCTGGGCAGTACAGCTAGTTCAGGTGATCGGTGGCAGCTCAGCAGGGCTGGCGTCGGCGTGTCGAGTTGCTCAACTGCCAGCGATCATCGGGACGCCGAACTGCGGCTCACGATGGGACGTCGCGGTGGCGGAAGGCGGCCACGCCGACGGCGAGCAGGGCCGCTGCCACCGCCGCCAGCACCACCAGGGGAAGCGCCGCCGGGTCGACAGCGGGTACGGCCGGCACATGGGTGTACGGCGAGACGTTGAGCGCGGCTTGCGGCAGCTCCAGCACCGCGCCGAGCTGCCCGAGGAGCAGGAAGACCAGCAGCGCCGTCCAGGACAGCACCACCGACCAGCGGGGCAGCAGCCCGAAGATCGCGGTCACCACCCCGGCGATCACGAGCAGTGCGGGCAGGCGCAGCAGTGCGGCGCCGCCCAGCTCGACGGCTTGGCCGAGCGGGTCTCCGGTGACGATGCCGTAGCCGAGGCCGGTGGTCACGCCGGCGAGGAGCAGCAGCGCGACCGCGCCGAGTGTCGCGGCGAGCACCTGGGTGCCGAGCCAACGGGTGCGGCTGACCGCCGTGGCGAGGGTTGCCTCCAGCACCCCGTCGGCTTCGTCGCCGCGTACGCGCAGCAGGGCCTGCACGACGTACGCGCCGATGGTCAGGGCGAAGAGGCCGAGCATCGCGGCCAGGTACGCGTTGATCAGGTCGGCTCCGCCGCCCATCGCGTTGATCGCTTCGGCAGCGGCTGGATTCGCGTCGATCATGTCGTCGAACTCGTCGGCGGCGACGCCCATGGAGAGGCCGAGCACGGCCACGCCGACCGCCCAGCCGAGCAGCGTGCCGCGCTGCATCCGCCAGGCCAAGCCGGTGGGGCTGAGCAGCCGTGGCGCGCCGGTGGCCGGGCCGCGTCGGGGGGCGATCAGCCCGGCGCCCTGGTCGCGTCGCTCAGCGAGGGTGTACGCCAGCGCCACGCCGGCGAGCAGCAGCGCGACGGGCAGGGCGATCACCCACCAGCGTTCACCGTCGAAGGCTCGCACCTGGTTGCCCCAGCCGAGGGGGGAGATCCACGATGGCCAGGCGCTCCGCACGCGGGTGCCGTCGGCGCTCTGTTCGCCGAGTACGTCTCCGGCGGCGCGCAGCACGAAGGAGAGCCCGACGGTGGCGGCGGCGAGCGCGTTGGCGCCGCGCGCCGTGACGGAGAGCTGGGCGGTGACCGCGGCGATCGCGGTGAAGGCGACACCGACGCCGCCGATCGCGGCCGCTGCCGCGACGGAGCCGGCGAGCGGCAGACCGGCGCCGACCAGCGCGACCGCGAGCAGCACGGCGGCCACTGTGTTCGCCGCGACGATGACGAGCAGCGCGGCGGTGAGTGGCGCGTACCGGCCGACCACGTTGGCGCCGAGCAGTTCGGCCCGCCCGGTTTCCTCGTTCTGGCGGGTGTGCCGGGTCACCGCGAAGGTGCTCAGCAGCGCGACGATCAGGGCCAGCGTCACGTACGTCTCGGCGACCACCACGGCACCGAGGTCGGTGCCGTGGATGGGGCCGTTGAAGGCGCGGGCGACCAGGCTGGACGCCGAGGTGGTGGCGTAGCCCTGCCGGGTCTCCTGGTCCGGATAGATGCCGGCGACGCTGCCGGCGAGGGCGTAGCCGAGCAGGGGTGTGCCGAGGATCCAGATGGCGAGGCGGATCCGGTCGCGGCGCAGCACGAGCCGGGCCAGAAGGGTCGTACCGGTGAGGGCGCTCACCGGGCACCGCCCTGCGGCGCGTCAGCCTGCGCGTCGACGTCCGAGGCGCCAGCAGCGGGAGCGCCCGTGGCAGCAGCGGCGGGAGCGCCCGATGCAGCAGCGACGGGAGCCACCGGAGCAGCAGCGACGGCGGGAGCGCCCGTGGCAGTGGCGGCGGGGTCGTCGCCGTAGTGGCGTAGGAAGAGCTGCTCCAGGGTGGGTGGCGTGCTGGTCAGCGCGCGCACGCCGAAACGGATGAGCTGGCCGAGCAGCTCGTCGAGGTGGGCGGGGTCGACCTCCAGGTGGATTCGGCCGTCGACCTCGTGCACGTCGTGCACGCCGGGCAGCGCGTCCAGGCCGGTGACCGGGCGGGCGGTCTCGACGGTCACCGCCGTGCGGGTGAGGTGGCGCAGCTCGGTGAGGGTGCCGGATTCGACGGTGCGGCCCTCGCGGATGATGCTGACCCGATCGCAGAGCGCCTCGACCTCGGCGAGCACGTGGCTGGAGAGCAGCACTGTGGCGCCGGCCTGCTTGACCCGCCGGACCTCGTCCTGGAACACCGCCTCCATGAGGGGGTCGAGGCCGGAGGTCGGCTCGTCGAGCACGTACAGCTCCACCGGGGAGGAGAAGGCGGCGACGATGGCCACCTTCTGCCGGTTGCCCTTGGAGTAGGTGCGGCAGCGGCGGGTCGGGTCCAGGTCGAAGCGGTGCAGCAGCTCGTCGCGGCGGCGCCGGTCGAGGCCGCCGCGCAGTTGACCGAGCAGGTCGATGGCTTCCCCGCCGGTGAGGTTGGGCCAGAGGCTGACGTCGCCCGGCACGTACGCCAGTCGGCGGTGCAGGCGGACCGCGTCGCGCCACGGGTCGGCGCCGAGCACCTGGGCGTCACCGGAGTCGCGGCGGAGCAACCCGAGCAGGATCCGGATGGTGGTGGACTTTCCGGAGCCGTTGGGCCCGAGGAAGCCGTGCACCTCCCCCTGCTCGACGTGCAGGTCCAGCCCGTCGAGTGCCCGGATGGCACCGAACGTCTTGACCAGATTGCCGATCGAGATGACGGGCATGGCGCCCCTCCTGCCGTTGGCTGCGTCGACCGTCACCACTGTACTGACCGCTGGTCAGTCGAATCAACGGTGATCGTGCCCACTGGTCAGGACGTCGCTAGGCTGGCCGGCATGACCGCCGATCCCGCGGACGACACCCGCACCCGGATCCTGCGCGCCGCGCTCGACCTGTTCGCCGAACACGGCTACCAGCGCACCTCGCTGCGCCAGATCGGCGAGCGGCTGCGGCTGACCAAGACCGCGATCCTGTATCACTTTCCGGCCAAGGAGCATCTACTCGCCGCCCTGGTCGAGCCGTTGGTGGCGGACCTGGAGGCGCTGCTCGACTCGGCCCAGACACAGCCCGGCGATCGGGCCCGGTGGACGGTGCTGGAGGGCTGGGTGGACATCATGCTCGCCCATCGCCGGCCACTCGGCATGCTCTTCCACGACATCGCGCTGATCGGTCGGGGCGACACGTACCACCGCCTGATGGAGATCGCGATGCGGGCCAACGACCTCATCGCCGGGCCGAACGCGGGGCGTCGCGAGCGGGTCCTCGCGATGCAGGCGGTGGGCGCGTGCAGCGATCCCATCGTCTTCTTCATCGACGTGCCCGACGAGGTGCTGCGCGCCGACATGCTCGACGGCGTACGCCGACTGCTGGCCCCGCTGCCCGCCGCCGCGGCCGGCCCGCTCACGGACGGCGCAGTCGGGACGCACACGGACGCCGCAGCCGGGACGCACGCGGACGCGACCCTGGGGAGCGCGACTCCGGCGGGAGCGGCGGACCGGCGTCGGCGGCCGGGACGGCCGCCCGCGCTGGGCCGGGAGCAGGTCGAGGCGGCCCGGCGGATGCACGCGGCGGGCACCCACTCGGTGGACGCCATCGCGGCCGCGCTGGGTGTCTCGCGGGCCACCGTCTACCGCCACCTGACCGCGCCATAACGAGACAGTTCCCGGACTGTTTCGAGACGGTTGTGATCCGGGGTTCAGGCCGCCAGCGTGGCGTACCGGCCGTTGCGGTCCAGCAGGCTGTCGTGGGTGCCGGCCTCGACGATCCGACCGTGGTCGAGCACCGCGATCTGGTCCGCGGCGCGGACCGTGGAGAGCCGGTGCGCGATGGTGATCGTGGTGCGCCCCTGGGCGAGCACGTCGAAGGCCCGCTGTACGGCGCGTTCGGTCTCGGTGTCCAGCGCGCTGGTGGCCTCGTCGAGGACCAGGATGCGCGGGTCGCGCAGCAGCGTCCGGGCGATGGCCAGGCGCTGCTTCTCACCCCCGGAGAACCGGTGGCCGCGGGAGCCGACCATGGTGTCGTACCCGTCGGGCAGCCCGGCGATCAGGTCGTGGATCTGGGCGGCGCGGGTGGCGTCCTCGATCTCGGAGTCGGTGGCCTCCGGCCGGGCGTAGCGCAGGTTCTCCCGGACTGTGGTGTGCAGCAGGTACGTCTCCTGGCTGACCACGCCGACGATCGCGGCCAGGTCGGCCAGGCGCAGGTCGCGCAGGTCGACGCCATCGACGGTGATCCGGCCGACCGTCGGGTCGTGCAGCCGGCTGACCAGGCCGGCGAGGGTGCTCTTGCCGGAGCCGGTCTCGCCGACCAGGGCGAGGCTGGTGCCGGCGGGCACGTCGAGCGTGATCCCGGCGAGGGCTGCGGTGTCGCTGCCCGGGTAGCCGAAGGTGACATCCTCCAGGCGCAGGTGGCCGCGTACCCGGGCGGGCTCGACGCGGACCGGCTCGGCGGGGTCGTCGACGTCGACCGGCAGGTCCAGGTATTCGAAGATCCGGGCGAAGAGCGCCAGTGACGCGGTGAGCGAGACACCCACGTTGAGCAGCCCCATCAGCGGCCGGAACAGGCCGCCCTGCAGGGCCGTGAAGGCGACGAGCGTGCCGATGCTCAGCGTGCCGGCGGTGCCGGGCAGCCCGGCGGCGAGGTAGATGACCGCCGGCACGGCGGCGAAGATGATGCTCATCGAGGCCATCCGCCAGCGGCCGGCCAGCTCACTGCGCAGCTCCAGGTCGACCAGGCGGGCCGAGGAGGCGGTGAAGCGGTCGATCAGCGCGGGGCCGGTGCCGAGGGTCTTGGCCAGCTGAATGCCACTGATCGAGAGCCCTTCCTCGACTGTGACGTTGAGGTCGGCGAGTTCGCGTTGCCGCTGGGCGGTGATCTCGCGGCGCATCCGGGCGACCCGCCGGGTCAGCCAGATTGCCGGCGGCAGCACCACGAGCGAGACCAGGGAGAGCTGCCAGGAGAGCGCGACCATGGCGACAGTGGTGGCGACCACCGTGGTGAGGTTGGCGGCGACGGCGGTGGCGGTGGAGGTGACCACCGACTGCATGCCGCCGATGTCGTTGGTGATCCGGGACTGCACCTCGCCGGTGCGGGTGCGGGTGAAGAAGCCGAGCGACTGGCGCTGGAGGTGGCTGAAGACGTCGGTGCGCAGCCGGTGCATGACCCGCTGGCCGACCTGGGTGGAGATCCAGGTCTGTACGACGCCCAGGGCGGAGGTCACCGCCGCGACGGCGACCATGCCGAGGACCAGCCAGACCAGCAGCGTCACGTCGCCCTGTGGCAGGGCCCGGTCGATCACGGCACGCAGCAGGAACGGTGTGGCCATCGCGACGATCGAGGAGACCACGATGATCGCGGTGACGGCGGCCAGCGCGGGCCGGTGGGGGGTGAACAGACGGCCGATGCGGCGCAGCGACACCTGACGGGCCTGCGCCTTCTCTTCGGCGCTGACGGTGCGGTGGCCGCGGTCGCGGCCCTTCGGGGTGGGTTCCAAGGGGGCACTACCTTTCGTCGACAATATTGCTGAGGTTACCTCATCATGAGGGAACAACCACTTCTCCTGCTACCGTATTCCGGTGACCGAGCACACCGTCGACAGCGCCGACGACGAGAGCCTGGCGGAGACGTTCTGGGCGGTGGCGTCCCGTCTGCGCCGGCAGACCCGGGACTCACTGGCGCCCTGGGACGTCACCCCCAGCCAGTCCCGGGCCCTCGGCGTCCTGGCCCGGCACGGCGAGGTACGCCCCGGCACCCTCGCCGAGCACCTGCGCATCGCGCCCCGCTCGGCGACCGAGGTCGTCGACGACCTCCAGACCCGGGGGCTGGTCGAACGCCGACCCGACCCGGCCGACCGCCGGGCGACACTGGTCGCGCTCACCGAGGAGGGCGACCGCGTCAGCACCGCCATCCGGGCCGCCCGCCGGGCCGAGGCCGACCGCTTCTTCGGTCACCTCAATGACACCGACCGCGCCGAGCTGGCACGCATCCTGCGCACCCTGCGCGGCTGACGGGTTTGCCCGCCGCCGGCACGGGTAGCCAGCGGCCCCGTCCGGTCGGCGGGACCGGCCGGCACCGGTCGGGGGCGAGGTGACGGGAGGCCCGGCTGATGTGCGGGATCAGCGGGGAGGCGCGATTCGACGGCCGCACGCCCGACGCGGCAGCGGTCACCCGGATGACCGAGGCGATGCGCTCACGCGGCCCGGACGACGAGGGCCTGTTCGCCGACGGTTGGGTGACCCTGGGGCACCGCCGGCTCACCATCATCGACCTGTCCGACGCGGGCGGGCAGCCGATGGTCCGCGACGACCTGGGCCTGGCGTTGGTCTTCAACGGCTGCATCTACAACTACCCGGAGCTGCGCGAGGAGCTACGCCGAGCCGGGTACGCCTTCCACTCCACCAGCGACACCGAGGTGATCCTGGTGGCGTACGCCCACTGGGGTGAGCGTTTCGTCGACCACCTGGTCGGCATGTTCGCGATCGGGCTGGTCGACCGGGTCCGGCGGCGGCTGATCCTGGCCCGCGACCGGCTCGGCATCAAACCGCTCTACCTCGCCGAGACACCGGGTCGGCTGCGGTTCGCCTCCACCCTGCCCGCGCTGCTGCGGGCCGGTGACGTCGACACCGGCATCGACCCGGTGGCGCTGCACCACTACCTGTCCTGGCACTCTATCGTGCCCGCGCCGCGGACCGTGCTGCGTGGCGTGCGCAAGCTGCCGCCGGCCACCCTGCGGGTGATCGAGGCGGACGGGAGCAGCCGCGAGGAGGTCTACTGGCGACCCGACTACGTGCGGGAGCCCGCCGACGCGGGAATGGACGCCGCCGACTGGCGGGCCGCGATCGGCGACGCGCTGCGCGCGGCGGTACGCCGGCGGCTGGTCGCTGACGTGCCGGTGGGGGTGCTGCTCTCCGGCGGACTGGACTCCAGCCTGATCGTGGCGCTGCTCGCCGAGGCCGGCCAGCAGCACCTGCGGACGTTCAGCATCGGCTTCGACAGCCGCGACGGCGAGTCCGGCGACGAGTTCCACTACTCCGATCTGGTGGCCCGCGCGTACGACACCGACCACCATCGGATCCGACTGGCCGACGACGACCTGGTGCCCGCCGTCCGACGGGCCGTGCTGGCGATGACCGAGCCGATGGGCAGCCACGACGTGGTCGCCTTCCACCTGCTCTCCGAGCAGGTGGCGCAGCACGTGAAGGTGGCCCAGTCGGGGCAGGGCGCCGACGAGGTGTTCGCCGGCTACGGCTACCACCAGCCACTGATCGAGGCGCCCCGGCACGGCGCCGCCGAGACGTTCGCCGCCGCGTTCTTCGACCGAGGCCATGACGAGCTGCGCCGCATCGTCGGCCCGGCGTACGCGCTGGAGCACGACGCCAGCCGGGACCTGCTCACCGGGCATCTCGCCGCGCCCGGGGCGCAGACCGCGTTGGACGCCGTGCTGCGCCTGGACACCCACCTGATGCTGCCCGACGACCCGGTCAAGCGGGTGGACAGCATGAGCATGGCGTGGGGTCTGGAGGTGCGCACGCCCTTCCTCGACCAGGACCTGGTCACCCTGGCCGCGCACTGCCCGCCGGAGCACAAGGTCGCCCAGGGTGGCAAGGGCGTGCTCAAGGAGGTCGCCCGGGAGGTGTTGTCCGCCGAGGTGGTCGACCGGCCGAAGGGCTACTTCCCGGTGCCGGCGCTGCGCAATGTGGACGGTCCGGTGCGCGAGCTGGTCGCCGAGGCGTTGCAGGCGCCGGCCGCGCGCGAGCGGGGGCTGTTCCGCCCGGAGTACGTGGCACATCTGCTCGCCGAGCCGGACCGGGCGGAGGCCGCGGCCGGCAGCAACAAGCTGTGGCAACTCGGTCTGCTGGAGCTGTGGCTCCAGACCCACGACATCCGCTGATCCCCGGCGGCGTTGTAACGGGTGTCAGGCGGCGGCGGTGCGGGCGACCAGGTCGCCGAGGACCGCGTGCAGATCCCCGGCACGCTCCAGCACCCGCCGCTGCCGGGTGGCACCGGTGCCGTCGCGGCGCAACCGGGCGAGCTGCGCCAACACGTACCCGAGGTCGCCGTGGCGCAGCAGGGCCGGGGCGATCACCGCCATCAGCTCGTCGACGAGCGCCCAGGCGGGTCGGGTGCCACCGGCGCGCAGGTCGATCAGTTCGCCGTCGAGACCGTCGTGGGCGGCCCGCCAGTGCGCCGCGGCGACCAGGCAGTCGCGGACGTTCGGGGCGGTCACCCCGGCGCGTACGTCGTCGGCGAGGGTGGCCACGAGGGATCGGACCAGCGCGGCGACCAGCACCGCGTCGTCCACCTCGGTGCCGACGTCACCGACCCGCACCTCCACCGTCGGGTACGTCGACGACGGCCGGGCATACCAGTAGACCATCGCCGCGTCGAGCATGATGCCGGCGGCGATCAACTCGTCGACGGTGCGGTCGTAGTCGGCGGCCGAGTCGAAGTACGGCGTCGGTCCGATGCTGGGCCAGCGTTCCAACTGCATCGAGCGCCAGCTGGCGTGCCCGGTGTCGTACCCGTCGTGCAGCGGCGAGTTGGTGGTGATCGCCTGCACCACCGGCAGCCACACCCGCAGGTGGTTGCAGACCTGCACGGCCATTTCCCGGTCGGGCAGCCCGACGTGCACGTGGCAGCCGCACACCGCCGGGTCGTGCGCCACCGGCCCGTACCGGCGCGACATCGCGTGGTAGCGCGGTTCGTCGGGGACCGTCCGGTGCGGCTCGGCCACCGGGGTGGCGCCGACCGCCACCAGCCGGGCCCCGGCCGCCGTGGCGGCCTCGGCGGCGGAGCGGCGCAGCGACACCAGGTGCCCGCGCAGTTCGGTGAGGTCGGCGCAGACCGGGGTGACCATCTCCACCATGCTGTGCCGGAACTCCTGGCGGCTCTGGTCCCGAGCGGGGCCGCGCAGCGCGGCGAGCACCTGGTCGGCGACCGGCAGATTCCGGCCGCTGTCCGGGTCGAGCAGCAGGTACTCCTCCTCCACGCCGAGCGTGAGGGTGGACAGGTCGGGCGCGGTGTCGACGACGGTCGGACGGTACGCCATGGCCCCTCCCCATCCCCTGCTGCGGCGGTGCCTCGGGTTCCCGGCCGCCCCTGCGGCAAACGCGCCCTCAGGGCGTCGCCAGGGCCGTCGCGCGTGCGGTGAGGAAGGCCCGTTCGGCCGCGTTGTCCGTCAGTGCGACGGCTGTCCGGTACGCCTCGACGGCCTCCCCGCCCCGGCCGAGCCGGGCCAGCAGGTCGGCGCGGACCACGTGGTAGACGTGGAAGCCAACCAGGTCGAGGCTGTCCACCTCGGTCAGCGCCGCCGCCGCACCGGACACCTCGGCAAGCGCGACGGCACGGTTCAGCGCCACCACCGGGCCGGGGGCGACCACGGTGAGCTGGTCGTACAGCTGAAGGATCTGGGCCCAGTCGGTGTCGGCGGCGCGCCGCGCGACGCTGTGCACAGCGGCGATCGCGGCCTGGATCTGGTACGGGCCGGGCCGGGCGCGGCGCAGGCAGCGGCGGACCAGCGCCTGCCCTTCGGCGATCACTGTGGTGTCCCACCGGCGCCGGTCCTGCTCGGCCAGCGGCACCAGGTCGCCGTCGGCGGTGGTCCGCGCCGCCCGGCGGGCTTCGGTCAGCAGCATCAGGCCGAGCAGACCGAGCGCCTCCGGTTCGTCCGGCATCAGCTCCACCAGCAGCCTGGTCAACCGGATCGCCTCGACGCACAGCTCGGCGCGGACCAGGTGCGGGCCGGCGCTGGCCGTGTAGCCCTCGTTGAAGATCAGGTAGAGCACCGCGAGGACGCCGTGCAGCCGGTCGGGCAGGTCGGCGTCGCGGGGCACCCGGTACGGGATCCCCGCGTTGCGGATCTTCGACTTGGCGCGGACCAGCCGCTGCGCCATCGTCAGCTCCGGCACCAGGAAGGCGCGGGCTATCTCGGCGGTGCTCAGGCCGCCGAGCAGCCGCAGGGTGAGGGCGACGCGGGTGCTCGGTGCGAGCGCCGGATGGCAGCAGGTGAAGATCAGACGTAACCGGTCGTCGCGCACGGGTCCCTCCTCCACGGGTGGGTCGGCGGCGTACAGCAGGGCCGCCTGGGCGTGCCGGTCGGCCCGGGAGGCCTCCCGCCGCAGCCGGTCGATGGCCCGGTGGCGCGCGGTGGTGATGATCCAACCGGCCGGGCTGGGCGGCAGGCCGCTGCGCGGCCAGCGTCGCACCGCGATGACGAAGGCCTCCTGGACGGCCTCCTCGGCGAGGTCGATGTCGCCGAGGAGGCGGACCAGGACGGCGACCGCGCGGCCGTACTCCGCGCGGAACACCGCCTCCACGTCGGGCACTGTCAGTTCCCAGCCCCACCCTGGAAGGGGCGCACCTCGATCGGCAGGGTGGTGGCCAGCGCGTAGCGGTGACCCCAGTGCAGGGCGGCGTCCAGATCCGGCACGTCGATGATGGTGATGCCGCCCAGGTACTCCTTGCCCTCCACGAACGGTCCGTCGGTGATGAGCACCTCGCCGTCGCGGGGACGCAGCACGGTGGCGGTCTCCGGGCCGTGCAGGCCCTGCCCGAAGACCCACGACCCGGTGGACGCCAACTCGTCGCGCAGCTCGCCGAGCTGACGCATCACCCCGGCCAGGAACTCCGGCTCCGGCGGCAGCTCACCCTGCGGCTGGTGGATGCTCAGCAGGTAGCGCGTCATCGTTCCTCCTCACGGGCGGCCGGCCCGTCGCCGACCTCTCATCCTCCACACGATCGGCCGCCGCCCGAATCGACAGGCCGGCAGAAATTTCTCGGCGGCCGGCCCGGCCCCGGTGTGTGGCGCGACCGGAGCCGGTAGTCATGCCCGCGACGGTTGTGGGTAGACCCCGGTGTGGTCGACGGCTTGCGGGTGGTAGTGGTCGGCGCCGGCTTCTCCGGTCTCGCGGCCGCGCTGGCGCTGAGCCGCGCCGGCGCCCAGGTGCGGGTGCTGGAGGCCCGCGACCGGGTGGGCGGTCGCGTGCTGACCCGGTGGCTGCCCGAGCTCACCCAACTCGACCTCGGGGCGCAGTGGATCGGTCCGACCCAGGACCGGATGTACGCGCTGGTCGCCGAGCACGGGCTGGCCACCTTCGCCTCGGCATCGGTCGGCGCGCCCACAGTGCTCTGGGCCGGTGAGCGCCGGGCCGAGCCGCCGGAGCAGGTGGGCCGGGTGCTCGGCCTGCTCGACGAGTACGCCGCACGACTGGACCCGGCCGCACCCTGGGCCACGCCGGAGGCCGCACTGTGGGACCGGACGACCCTCGGCGGGTGGCTCGCCACCACGGCCGGTGACGACGACACCGCCGACTACCTGGGGCGGCTGCTCGCCGGCGGGCTGCTGGCCACCGGCGCGGACGAGTTGTCCCTGTTGCACCTGCTGTTCTACCTGCGCAGCGCCGGCGGGATCGGGCCGTTGCTGGGGATGGCCGGCGGCGCGCAGCAGGACCGGATCGTCGGCGGTCCGCCGGCGCTGGCCGAACGGATGGCCACCGCCCTGCCGGCGGGCGCGCTGACGCTGGCCGCGCCGGTGCGGGCCATCGAACAGACAGTCGACGGCGCGACGGCGTGGACCGACACCGGGCGCGTCGACGGCGACGCCGTGGTGGTCGCGCTGGCCCCGGCGCTGGCCGGCCGGATCCGGTACGACCCGCCGCTGCCCGCGCTGCGGGACGGGCTCACGCAGCGCATGCCGATGGGTTCGGCGCTGAAGGTGCACGCCGTCTACCCGGAGCCGTTCTGGCGTGCCGACGGGCGTTCCGGGGTGGCCACCAGCAGCGCCGGTCCGCTCACCGAGACCGTCGACAACTCCACCCCGACCGCGCCGCTCGGGGTGCTGACCGGCTTCAGCTACTCCACGGACGCCGCCATGCTGCGTCGCATGTCCCCCGCGCGGCGTCGGCAATGCCTGCTGGAGGCGTTCGCCAGCGTGGTCGGGCCACGCGCCGAGGACCCGGTGGATCTCGTCGAGCACGACTGGTCGGCCGACGAGTGGACCCGGGGCTGCTTCTCCGGTGCGCTCACCCCGGGCACGTGGCGCACGTACGGCCCGCACCTACGGGCGCCGGTGGGGCGCGTGTACTGGGCGGGAACCGAGACGGCCACTCGCTGGAGTGGCTACCTGGAGGGCGCGGTGCGCGCCGGTGAACGGGCGGCGGCCGAGGTGCTCACCGGTTGAGCGGCACGACCGCGGCCGGCCCGGTCTCGGCGGGACCGGGCCGGCCACGGCCCAGGGTGCTACCCGGCCGACCCGGTCACGCAGGACCGGGCCGCCGCGGGCGCCCCGGTCAGGGGTAGGTGGTCAAGTACACCGTCTGGTTGGCCGCGTTCGCTGTGCCACCGGCGTTGTTGATCACCCGGTTGATGGTGCCGACGCCACCGAGCGAGACGGTGACCATGTTCGTGAAGCGCACGTTCGGGTTGGTGGGCACCTCGAAGGACCGTTCCTCGACCACCGCGGGGTTGACGTTGAAGTAGCTGTAGCTACCCAACCCGAACGCCTGGTGACTGGTCACCGAATCGGCGACCTTGTACGCGGCGTAGCCCCGGGTCGACCCGTTCATCCAGGCCGCCTGGTTCGGCACGTCGTAGGGCAGCTCGTTCTGGTAGAAGTACGTCCGCCCGCCGTTGCCGTTCCAGATGGTCTGGTACTTCTGGTAGTGCTCGACGAAGAGGCCGTACATGGTGACGTTGTCGCCGTTGACGGTGAGCCCGGTGTCGGCGGTGTTCAGCGTCCACCCGGTCGGTACGCCGCTGGCGGCGTGATCGGCCCGCCACAGCCACATGTGGTCACCGATCACGTTGTCGCTGTTGACCGTCAGCGTGTTGGTGGCCCTGCCGACGTGCGGCCCGCCGATGCGGAAGAACACGTCGTGCAGCGAGGTCGGGTTCGTGGCGTGGCTCGCTGACGAGCCGGACGGCCCGACCTCCATCAGCACCGGCGAGTTCGTCGTACCGGCCTCGAACATGATGCCGGCCACCTTCACGCCGTCCACATCGGCCACCCGCATGCCCACCGCGCCGTTGTCGGCCTGGATGGTGGCCAGGCCGAGACCGAGGACGACAGTGTCGGCCCGGTTGACCTGGATCGGCTCGGTGACGTGGTGCACGCCCGGGGTGAAGAGCAGGTGCCGCCCTTGGGCGAGGGCCGCGTTGATGGTGGCGGCGCTGGTGCCGGGCTGGACCACGAAGAACTGCGACAGCGAGATGGACGACCCGGCCGGGGTCTTGTTGTACCAGCTGGTGCCGGTCGAGTTGGTGCGCAGTGCCGGCACGAAGACCCGGTACTCGCCGGTGCCGTCGACGTAGAGGAACGGCTTCTCCCGTACCTGCGGGGTCTGCGGGATGACTGTGTGCGACGGGTTGGGGAAGCTCGGCGCGGGAGCGCCGTTGACACCCTGGAAGACCATGTTCCAGACCGAGCCGGTCCAGCCGTTGCCGAACTCGCTGTTGCGGGAGTACCACTGCTGCTGCGAGCCGGAGACGACAAGGCCGTCGATGCGGGTGTCGGCCATCAGGCCACCGCTGGACCAGCCGTCACCACCGTTCCACAGCTGGATCTGGTTCTGCGCGCCGCGCAGGTGCATCCGCCGGTACGGCGCAGCCTGGGACACCGCCCAGCGCTCCACGGTCTGCCCGGCGGGCAGGGTGACCGACAGGTTCTCGGCGGCCCGCCAGAAGTTCTGGGTGGCGTTGCCGCCGAACCAGAACGCCTCGGTGCGGACGTGGCCGTTGAGGTTGACGTCGTCCGGGCTCATGCCGAGGCCGGCAACCTGGGTGAAGAAGCCAAGGTTGACGTCGGCGGTGTAGTTGCCGGGCTTGAACAGCACCGCGTAGCGCTGCGGGCCGAACTGGTTGGTCTCCTGCTGGGTGAAGAGGGTGTTCAGTCGACTCTGGATGGTCGACGTCGGGGTGCTCGGGTCGAAGACGAAGGTGTTCGGCCCGAGGTTGGGGTTGTACGGGTCGGTGGTGCCGACCGGTGGCTCGCTGGTGCCGCCGGTGGTGTTCACCGCCAGCTCCCAGAGCGAGTAGCCGTAGGCGGTGCCCCGGGCGGTGCCGTACACCCGCAGGTAGCGCCCGCTGCCGGTGACGGTGAGGGACTGCGTGCCGCCGGTGGCGGTGGTGGTGGAATAGATCGTCGTCCAGGTGGCCCCGTCGGCCGAGGTCTGGAGCTGGAAGGCCCGGGCGTACGCGGCCTCCCAGGTGAGCACCACCCGGCAGATGGTGCGGGTGCTGCCGAGGTCGACGCGCAGCCACTGCGGGTCGCTGGCGGCGCTGGCCCAGCGGGTGCCCGGGTTGCCGTCGACCGCCGCGGATGCCGCGAGGCCGGCGTCCTGGCTGGACGAGGCGGTCGCCGGGCTGCCCTGCGCGACGTTCGTGCTGCCGCAGGTCGGCGTGCTGCCGCCGGTCTCGCCGTACACCTGGAACTCCCAGAGCGAGTAGCCATAGCCGGTGCCCCGCGCGGTGCCGTTCATCCGAACGTAGCGGCCGGCGCCGGTGACGGTGAGGTTCTGGGTGCCGCCGGTGCCGGTCGTGGTCGAGTAGATCGTCGTCCAGGTGGCGCCGTCGTCGGAGGTCTGGAGCTGGAAGGCCCGGCCGTAGGCGCCCTCCCAGAGCAGGTTCACCTGGCTGATGGTGGCCCGGGCGCCCAGGTCGACCTGGAGCCACTGGGGGTCGCTGAACGTGCTGGCCCAGCGGGTGCCGGTGTTGCCGTCCACGGCCGCGGAGGCCGGGGTGCCGGCGTTCTCGGTGGACGAGGCGGTGGCCGGGCGACCCTGGGACAGCAGGGTGGGGGCGGCCTGTGCGGGTGTGGTGGCACCGGTCGGGGTGAGCGCCGCGACCAGGGCCACTGTGAGCCCGACCAGCAGGTGCCGGACGACGCGTCGAGGACGCGGGCGTACGGATGTTGCACGAGATGTCATGACATCGCCTGTCGATAGGGGGTACGGGGGGGTGCCGCGTGGATGGGATCGGCTCGCCCCGTGGCGCCGTGGGTGGTGCCGCCGATGCGGCGTCGCGGGAGGGAGAGCGCTCTCGTAGGAGTGTTGCGGCGAGATTGCGACGGCGTCAAGACATCGATCTATAACTTCGTTATTTATCCCGAGGATCTTTTTTGCGTAATTTGCCGGCGGCGTTGACGTCGACCCCGCTCAGCGGCGGACGCCACCCTCGGTGAGGAAGCGGGCGATCGGGAGGGTTGCCGCGCCCAACGCCACAGCGTCCACCCCGAGCCGGCAGAGCTCGATCGACGCCTGCTCGTACGGCTGGCGCAGCGCCTGCCGACCGGCGGCCTCGCGCACGGCCGGCAGCAGGTCGCCGAGGGCCATCGCCGCCCAGCCGCCGAGCACCACGCGCTCCGGGTTGAACAGGTTGATCAGGTTGGCCACCCCGGCGCCGAGGTAGCCGGCGGTGTCCTCCAGCACCCGCCGGGCGGTGGCCGAGGTCTCGGCGGCGGCGACCAGCGCGGCGATCTGGGACTCCTCGTCCTCGCCCGGCACCGGTCGACCCCGCCGCGCCTCCCGGTAGCGGTCGATGATCGCCTCGGCCCCGACGTACGCCTCCAGGCAACCGCGCGCGCCGCACCGGCAGACCCGGCCGCCGTACACCAGAGTGGTGTGCCCCCACTCCCCCGCGCTGCTGGACGCGCCCCGGTAGGTGGCGCCGTTGGTCACCACCGACGCGCCCACCCCGGACCCGACAAGCGCGAAGACGGCGTGCCGGGCGCCCCGGCCGGCGCCGAACCACATCTCGGCCTGGCCCAGGGTCTTCGCGCCGTTGTCGATGTGCAGCGGCAGGTCCGTGCCGGCGCCGATCAGACGCTCCAGCGGCACCCGGTCCCAGCCGAGGGCCTGGGCGTGCACGACGGCCTCGGTGCCCTGCTCGACCACGCCGGAGACGCCGATGCCGACGCCGAGCACGTCGCCGGGAGTCACCCCGGCCTGGCCGGTGACCGCGTCGATGCCGGCCAGCACGTGCCCGGCCACCAGGTCGGGCTCGGTGCGGGCCGGGTCGAGCGGGTACTCGACGCTGGCCAGCAGGGTCATCGCGAAGTCGAACAACTCCACCCGGACCCGGGTCTCGCCGACGTCCACGCCGATCACGAAGGCGAAGCGGGGCGCGATCCGCAGCAGCATGCTGGGCCGGCCGCCGTCGGACTCGGCGGCGCCGGCCTCGGCGACCAGCCCCTCGTCGATCATGTCGGCCACCACGTTGCTGACCGCGGGTTGGCTCAGCCCGGTGCTGCGCACCAGGTCCTGCCGGGTGAGCGGGCCGTCCAGGAAGAGCTTGGTCAGCAGGGCGGACCGGTTGCGCAACCGCACGCTGCGGTTGGTGGCACGCGCCAGCTCCACTCGTCACCTCGTTCCCGTCGGCCGTTCGAGGCGACTGTAACCGCCTCGTGCTTGACGACCCACCGGCCAGCAACTTTAATGACGACATAAATTAAGCCGTGATGTAACTCCCGGGAAACGCCGACGGACCCCGACGGCGCACCCCCGAACCCTGTCCGCAGCCGGCCCCCGTCGCCCGACCCCTATCGGTGACGAAGGCCGGCGGACCCCCACCACGCACCGGAAGGGCTGACCCGTGTCGAGACGACACCTCGGGATATTCACCGCCGCCGTACTGGCGGCCGCCTCGCTGACCGCCTGCGGAGGCTCCGGCGACGACTCCGCCGCGTCGCCGAAGACGCTCACCTACTGGGCCAGCAACCAGGGCGCCAGCCTGGAGGCCGACAAGACCACCCTCCAGCCGGAGTTGGACAAGTTCGAGAAGCAGACCGGAATCAAGGTCACCGTCGAGGTGGTCCCCTGGTCGGATCTGCTCAACCGCCTGCTGGCCGCCGCCGCCTCCGGCAAGGGCCCGGACGTGGTCAACATCGGCAACACCTGGTCGGCGTCGTTGCAGGCCACCGGCGCGCTGGTCGAGTTCGACGACGCCACCCTGCAGGCCGTCGGCGGCAAGGACCGGATCGTGCCCGCCGCGCTCGCCGCCGCCGGCGCCCCCGGCAAGCCGCCGGCCGCCGTGCCGCTCTACAGCATGGCGTACAGCCTGTACTACAACAAGAAGTCGTTCGCCGACGCTGGCATCACCGCACCGCCGACCACCTGGGAGCAACTCGCCGAGTACGGCAAGAAGCTGAGCACCGGCGGCAAGTGGGGCCTGGCGATCGAGGGTGCCAACCCGTCGGAGAACGCCCACCACGCCTTCACGTTCAGCCAGCAGTACGGCGGCGAGTGGTTCGACTCGGCCGGGAAGCCGACCTTCGACACCCCGCAGAACGTCTCGGCGATCAAGCGGTACATCGACTTCATGGCCGCCGACAAGATCACCAACCCGAGCAACGCCGAGTACGCGCAGAACCAGTCGGTCTCCGACTTCGCCAACGGCAAGGCCGCCATGCTGCTGTGGCAGTCCGCCGGGTCGAACCTGAAGACGCAGAACATGCCGGCCGACGCGTACGGGGTGGCCCCGGTGCCGTTCCTGGCCAGCCCACCGGCCGGCGGCAAGAAGGTCAACAGCATGGTCGCCGGGATCAACATGGCGGTCTTCAAGCACACCAAGAACAAGGACGGCGCGCTGAGCTTCGTCAAGTTCATGACCAGCGACGAAGAGCAGACGATCCTCAACAAGACGTACGGCTCGCTGCCGGCGGTGAAGACCGCGGCCTCCGACCCGGCGTTCAGCGCCACCGAGCAGAAGACCATCCAGGAGACCCTGGTCACGACCGCGGCCCCGCTGCCGCAGGTGCCCGACGAGAGCACCTTCGAGACCCTGGTCGGCACGGCGATGAAGGAGCTGTTCGCCGACGCGGCCAGCGGCAAGCCGGTCACCGAGGCGTCGGTGAAGGCCAAGCTGACCGACGCGCAGCAGAAGATGCGCTGACCCAGGCGTCACCGGTGGCCGTGGTCGGGCGCTGAGCCCGGCCACGGCCACCACCTCCGAGAGGACCCCGATGGCAACCAGCACCACCGCGCCGGACGCCGACCGGCGCGAACCCCGGGCCGGGTCGCCGGCCCGGGGGCCGGCCCGCCGGCCCCGCGGCCCCCGCCGCTCGCTCCTGCCGTACCTGCTGCTCGCACCGGCCGTCGTGCTGGAACTCGCCATCCACGTGATCCCGATGGTCGTCGGGGTCTGGATGAGCCTGCTGGAGCTGACCCAGTTCCACATCCGCGACTGGTCCACCGCGCCCTTCATCGGGCTGGAGAACTACCGGGCGACGCTCGACCTGAACAGCGCCGCCGGCAAGGAACTCCTGCACTCGTTCTGGGTCACCCTGGCCTACAGCCTGCTCTCGGTCGGGTTCGCCTGGCTGCTCGGCATCTCGGCGGCGGTCGTCCTGCAACGGCCGTTCCGTGGACGCGCGATCCTGCGGGCGCTGTTCCTCACCCCGTACGCGCTGCCGGTCTACGCCGCCGTGATCACCTGGAGCTTCCTGCTGCAACGCGACACCGGCCTGGTCAACCACGTGCTCGTGGACCAGCTCGGGCTGATGAACGAACGGCCGTTCTGGTTGATCGGCGACAACAGCTTCTGGTCGCTGCTGGTGGTGTCGGTCTGGCGCAACTGGCCGTTCGCGTTCCTGTGTCTGATGGCCGGGTTGCAGAACGTGCCCGGCGAGCTGTACGAGGCCGCCGCGATCGACGGCGCCGGGTTCTGGCGTCGGCTGCGCTCGGTCACCCTGCCGATGCTGCGGCCGGTCAACCTGGTGCTGCTGCTGGTGCTGTTCCTGTGGACGTTCAACGACTTCAACACCCCGTTCGTGCTGTTCGGCGGCTCCGCGCCGGAGCAGGCCGACCTGATCTCCATCCACATCTACCGCAGCTCCTTCAAGACCTGGGACTTCGGCTCCGGATCGGCGATGTCGGTGGCGCTGCTGCTGTTCCTGCTGATCGTCTCGGCCGCGTACCTGCTGATCACCAACCGTCGGAGGGACGACCATGCGTGAGACCGCCGGTGAGCGCTGGGGCCGGCGCATCGTGCTGACCCTGCTCACCCTCTTCGTCGTCATCCCGCTCTACGTGATGGTCACCTCGGCGGCTAAGCCGTTGCAGGACGTGCAGAACGGCTTCACCTGGTGGCCCAGCCGGCCCACCCTGCAACCGTTCATCGACATGTGGAGCACAGTGCCGCTGGCCCGGTACCTGGTGAACAGCCTGGTGGTGTCCAGCATCGCGGCGATCTGCTCGGTGGCGGTGGCCATCTTCGCCGCGTTCGCGGTGAGCCGGTACCGGTTCCGCGGTCGGGGTGTCTTCTCGGTGACGGTGCTGTCCACGCAGATGTTCCCCGGCATCCTGTTCCTGCTGCCGCTGTTCCTCATCTACGTCAACCTGGGCAACGCCACCGGCATCGAGCTGTACGCCAGCCGTACCGGCCTGATCATCACGTACCTGACCTTCTCGCTGCCGTTCTCGATCTGGATGCTGGTCGGCTACTTCGACTCGATCCCCCGGGGTCTGGACGAGGCGGCGCAGGTCGACGGCGCAGGTCCGCTGCGCACCCTGTTCCAGGTCATCCTGCCGGCCGCCGTGCCCGGCGTTGTCGCGGTCACCGTGTACGCGTTCATGACCGCGTGGGGTGAGGTGCTCTTCGCCTCGGTGATGACCGACGAGGGTAGCCGCACCCTGGCCGTCGGCCTCCAGGGCTACTCCACCCAGTTCAACGTCTACTGGAACCAGATCATGGCCGCCTCGCTGGTGGTCAGCATCCCGGTCGTCGTCGGGTTCCTGGCCCTACAGCGCTACTTCGTCGCCGGCCTCACCGCCGGCGCGGTCAAGTGAGTCATCCAACCCCAGAGGAGAACCGTCCCGTGCCCGACCTGTCCAAGCTGCCACCCGACTTCCTCTGGGGTGTCGCCACGGCGGCGTACCAGATCGAGGGGGCCGTCGACGTCGACGGCCGGGCGCCGTCCATCTGGGACACCTTCTCGGCGACCCCCGGCAACGTCGACAACGGCGACACCGGCGCGGTGGCGTGCGACCACTACCACCGGTGGCCGGAGGACCTGGCGCTGGCGCGTCGACTCGGCGTGGACGCGTACCGTTTCTCGGTGGCCTGGCCCCGGGTGATGCCCGACGGCGTCGGGCGGGTCAACGCCGCCGGGCTGGATTTCTACGACCGGCTCGTCGACACGTTGCTCACCGACGGGATCCGGCCGTTCGTCACGCTCTACCACTGGGATCTGCCGCAGGTTCTTCAGGACCGGGGCGGGTGGCCGGAGCGCGCCACCGCCGAGGCGTTCGCCGACTACGCGGCGGTGGTCGCCGGCCGCCTCGGTGACCGGGTCGCCGACTGGAACACTGTCAACGAGCCGCTCTGCGTGTGCTGGATCGGGCACCTGGAGGGGCGGATGGCCCCCGGCGAGCGCGACCTCACCCGCGCGGTGCACGCCTCGCACCACGTGCTGCTCGGCCACGGTCTGGCCACCCAGGCGATCCGCGCCAACGCCGCCCGGCCGGCCTCGGTGGGCCTGGTGCTCAACCTCAGCCCCATCGAGGCGGCGACCGACCGACCCGAGGACGTCGCTGCGGCCCGCCGGGCCGACGGGCACGTCAACCGGTGGTGGCTGGACCCCATCCACGGGCGCGGCTACCCCGCCGACATGATCGCCACCTACGGGGTCGAGCCGCCGGTACGCGGCGACGACCTGGCGGTGATCGCCACGCCGACGGACTTCCTCGGGGTGAACTACTACTTCCGTCAGCTGGTGGTCGACGACCCGACCGGCGCGGCCCCGTACGTCCGGCAGGTGCCGGTGCCGGGCTCGGTGGAGACCGCGATGGGCTGGGAGATGTACCCGGCGGGCCTGGAGCGGCTGCTCGTCGACGTGCACGAGGAGTACCGGCCGGCCCGGATCATCGTCACCGAGAGTGGCTCGGCGTGGCCGGACGAGGTCACCCCGGACGGCACTGTGGAGGACAAGGAACGCACCGACCACCTGGAGCAGCACCTGGCGGCGTGCGCGTCGGCGGTGGCCCGAGGGGTCCCCCTGGACGGCTACTTCGTCTGGTCGTTGCTGGACAACTTCGAGTGGGCGTACGGCTACGACAAGCGCTTCGGGCTGGTGCACGTCGACTACGCCACCCAGCGCCGGACGATGAAGGCCAGCGGTCTGCGCTACGCCGAGTTGATCCGTGCCCACCAGCGGCTCGCCCGCGCCACCGGCACCGCGACGCCGGTGGCCTGAACGGGGGCGGTGCGAGCGGCCGCCCGGGGTGTCGACACCCCGGGCGGCCGTTCCCGTTCCGATCGGGCGAAACCGCCACCTACCGTGTTGCCGGGTGGCTAGCCTGCGGCAATGTCCGCAGCACCCGACGAGGTCGAGCAGCCCGATCCCCAGGGGCGAGTCTCCGCCACCGACCGGATGACGGCCTTCAGCGACGGCGTCTTCGCCATCGTCATCACGCTGCTGGTGATCGAGTTGCGGGTGCCCGAATACCACGAGGGCGAGCTGCTCACCGGCCTGCTCGGCGAGGGCGCTTCCTACCTGGCCTTCGTGGTGTCCTTCGTCTACATCGGGGTGCTCTGGCTCAACCACCACGCGCTGCTGCGGCTGATCCGCAGCACCACGCTCACGCTGAGCTGGATCAACCTCGGAGTGCTCTTCGGCGCGGTGATCATCCCCTTCCCCACCGCGGTGCTGGCGTCCGCGTTCACCCACGGCGACACCGACGACCAGCGCGCGGCCGTCGCCCTGTACGCGCTGGCAGCGGCCCTGATGTCGGCACCCTGGCTGGTGTTCTTCGGCTACCTGCACCGCCACCCGGCGCTGCTGGAGCGCCGGGTCAGCCCCGAGTACGTGCGAACGCAGCGGCTGCGACCGGTCACCGGCCTGATCCTCTACGGGCTCAGCGGGCTGCTCGGCTGGTTCGTCAGCCCGCTGCTGGGCCTGATCGGCGTCATCGTCATGATCACCTATCACGCTGTCACCAGCGAGGGGCTGCCCCGCTGGCTGACCCGTCGCTGACCGGGCGGAGTCGGAGCAGGTCGGCCGGGGTGTCCACGTCGACCGGGGAGCCGACGTCGTCACAGGGCACCTCGACCACCAGATCCGGACGGTCGCGCAGCAGGTCGCGGGCGCCCCGGTCGCCGACGGCGTACCCGCTCAGCAGCGGCCAGGCTCGTCGAGTCAGCAGGATCGGGTGCCCGGGTCGGCCGGCGTAGGTGGCGACAGCGACGACAGCGCCGTCGGCGTACGCCGCGCGCACCCGGCGCACCGCGTCCGGGCTGAGCAGCGGCTGGTCGACGAGGACCACGACGGCGGCCGGCACGGCGGCCGGCAGCGAGGCCAGGCCCCGCAGCAGCGACGAGCCCAGCCCGTCGGACCAGCGATCGTGTCGGACCGGCACCGCGCCGGGCAGGTCGGGCATCTCGTCGGCGCCCGCGCCGAGCACCACGTGCACCGGTGCGCAGCCGCCGTCGCCGAGCAGCCGGATCGCGCGCCGCACCAGCGGCTCGCCGTCCAGCTCGACCAGCGCCTTCGGCCGGCCGAAGCGCCGCCCGGCGCCGGCGGCGAGCAGCAGTCCGGCGGTCACCGTCGTCACCCCCCGTACGAAGGGCTTTGCGTTATTCGCCCTGAGATATACCGACAAAGCTAGTCTGGGCCGGTGCAGGGCGGACTGGAGAACGCGACGACGATCGACGAGCGCCACTCGTCCCGGGTGACGGTCGAGGTCAACGGCGCGTCCCGCGAGGTGACCCTGGACAACCGCACCACCCTGCTCGACGCGCTGCGCGAGCACCTCGACCTGACCGGGGCGAAGAAGGGCTGCGACCACGGCCAGTGCGGCTCCTGCACGGTGCTGCTCGACGGCCGTCGGGTGAAGAGCTGCCTGGTCTTCGCGGTCACCGTGGACGGCCAGTCGGTGGTGACCGTCGAGGGGCTGGCCGGTCCGGACGAGCTGTCCCCGTTGCAGGCCGCCTTCATCGCGCACGACGCGTTCCAGTGCGGCTACTGCACCCCCGGGCAGCTCTGCTCCGCCCGTGGCATGCTCGACGAGGTCTCCCGGGGCTGGCCCAGCGCCGTCACCGGCGACCTGAACACGCCCGTCGAGCTGACCGACGCGGAGATCCGCGAGCGGATGGCCGGCAACCTGTGCCGCTGCGCCGCGTACCCGCACATCGTCGCGGCCGTGCGCGAGACGGCGGCGTCCTCGTGAGGGCGTTCCGCTACCACCGGCCCGCCGACGTGGCCGAGGCGGTCGCCGTGCTGGCGGCCGAACCGCAGGCCGCCTACCTGGGCGGCGGAACCAACCTGGTGGACCTCATGAAGCTCGGGGTGCAGCGCCCCGACGTGCTGGTGGACGTGACCCGGCTGCCGCTGGACACCGTCGAGGAGCTGCCCGACGGTGGGCTGCGGATCGGCGCGACGGTCCGCAACAGCGACCTCGCGGCCCACCCGGTGGTACGCCGCGACTACCCGGTGCTGGCCCGCGCCCTGCTCGCCGCCGCCTCCGGGCAGCTGCGCAACATGGCCACCACCGGCGGCAACCTGTTGCAGCGCACCCGCTGCGTCTACTACCAGGACACGAGCAAGGCGTGCAACAAACGGGAGCCGGGCAGCGGTTGCGCCGCCCTGCACGGCCAGAACCGCGACCTGGCGGTGCTGGACTGGTCCGAGCAGTGCGTGGCCACCCACCCGTCCGATCTGGCCGTCGCGCTGGCCGCCCTCGACACTGTGGTGGAGGTGCACGACGCCGACGGCCCCCGCGACATCCCGATCGCCGAGTTCTACCGCTCCCCCGGCACCCACCCGGAACGGGAGACCACACTGGCCCGGGGCGCGCTGATCACCGCCGTCCGGCTGCCGCCACTACCGGCCGCGCGCCGCTCGACGTACCTCAAGGTGCGCGACCGTGCCTCGTTCGCCTTCGCCGCCGGCTCGGTGGCCGCGATGCTGGACCTCGACGGGGACGTGGTCCGCGACGTGCGGCTGGCGTACGGGGCGGTGGCGCACCGGCCGTGGCGGGCGTACCGGGCCGAGGAGGAGCTGCGTGGTCGTCCGTTCAGCCCGGAGCTGGCGGCACGGGCCGCCGACGCCGAGCTGGCCGAGGCGCGTCCGTTACGGCACAACGGCTTCAAGCTGCCACTGACCCGGGCCATCACCGTGCGGGCGCTCACCGAACTGGCGTCGTCGTGAGCACCGGGGCGGTCGGGCGGGCGTACCCCCGGCTGGAGGGCCCGGCGAAGGTCACCGGCACGGCCCGGTACGCGGTGGAGTACCCGATGGACGGGGTCAGCTACGGCTGGGCGGTGCCGTCGACGGTGGTGCGGGGCCGGATCACCCGGATCGACACGACGGAGGCGCTGGCCTCGCCCGGCGTGCTGGCCGTGATGCACCACGGCAACGCGCCCCGGATGGCCCCCGGCCCGCAGCCGGAGCTGCGGCTGTTGCAGGAGCCGACTGTGCACTACCGGGGGCAGTGCGTCGCCGTGGTGGTGGCCACCAGTCTGGAGGCGGCCCGCGAGGGCGCCCGGCTGGTCCGGATCGACTACGACACCGGCCCGCACAGCACGGTGCTCACCGACGACCATCCCGGCCTGTACAAGCCGGACCAGGTCAACCCCAGCTATCCGACGGACACCGCCGAGGGCGACTTCGACGCCGGGTACGCGGCCGCCCCGGTGCGGGTGGACGTCACCTACCGGACGCCGGCGTACCACAACAACCCGATGGAACCGCACGCCACCACCGCGCAGTGGCACGACGGTCAGCTCCTGGTGCACGACTCCACCCAGGGCGCGACGCCGGTACGCGCCACCCTCGCCGAGCTGTTCGAGCTGCCACCGGAGTCGATCCGTGTCGTCGCCGAACACGTCGGCGGCGGCTTCGGCAGCAAGGGGTTCGCCAAGGCCTCGGTGGTGCTGGCCGCCCTCGCCGCCCGGCACGTGGACCGCCCGGTCAAACTGGCGCTGACCCGCCAGCAACTGTTCGGGCCGGTCGGGTACCGCACTCCCACCATCCAGCGGGTCCGCCTCGCCGCCGACACCGACGGCCGGCTCACCGCCATCTGCCATGACGCGATCAGCCAGACCTCCACCGTCCGGGAGTTCGCCGAGCAGACCGCCGTCTACACCCGCAGCATGTACGCCGCACCGCACCGCCGCACCACGCACCGGGTGGTCCGCCTCGACGTGCCCACGCCGTTCTGGATGCGCGCCCCGGGCGAGTGCCCCGGCGCGTACGCCCTGGAGTCCGCGGTGGACGAGCTGGCCATCGCCCTCGGCATGGACCCGGTGGAGCTGCGCATCCGCAACGACACCGATGTCGACCCCGACCAGGGGCGCCCGTTCACCAGCCGCAACCTGGTGGCCTGCCTGCGCGAGGGCGCACAGCGGTTCGGCTGGGCCGGCCGTGATCCGTCGCCCCGGTCCCGGCGCGACGGGCGCTGGCTGATCGGGACGGGCGTGGCCGGGTCGAGCTACCCGGCCCGGGCCCGGCCGTCCACGGCGACGGCCACCGCCCGACCCGACGGGAGCTTCCTGGTCCAGATCAACGCCACCGACATCGGCACCGGCGCCCGGACGGCGATCTGGCAGGTGGCCGCCGACGCGCTCGGGGTGCCGCCGGAGCGAGTGGAGATCCACATCGGGGACAGCGCGCTGCCGACGGCGGCGCTGGCCGGCGGCTCGATGGGGACCGCCAGTTGGAGCTGGGCGGTGATACGCGCCGCACAGGCGCTGCGCGAGAAGCTGCGCGACGGCGGGCCGCCGACCGGCGAGGTGACCGCCGAGGCGGACACCACCGAGGAGGTGGGCGGGCAGCCCGCGCTGCCCCGGTACGCGTACGGGGCGCAGTTCGTCGAGGTGCGGGTCGACGCGGACACCGGCGAGGTACGGCTGAACCGGATGCTCGGGGTCTTCGCGGCGGGGCGGGTGGTGAACCCCAAGACGGCGCGCAGCCAGCTCATCGGCGGCATGACGATGGGGCTGTCGATGGCGCTGCACGAGGAGGGCCTGCTCGACGAGCGGTACGGCGACTGGGTCAACCACGACCTGGCCACCTACCACATCACCGGCTGCGCGGACGTGGAGTCCATTGAGGCGTACTGGCTGGACGAACGCGACGACGAGCTGAACCCGGCCGGAGTGAAGGGCATCGGCGAGATCGGCATCGTCGGCGCCGCAGCGGCGGTCGCCAACGCCGTGCACCACGCGACCGGCGTACGGATCCGGGAGCTGCCGATCCGGCTGGACAAGCTCATCGGAGTATCAGACCTGGCTTAAATAAGCCGTCAGTGATACAACTGTCGTCGTGCACGCCTTCGACGTGCTGGGCGATCCGGTCCGGCGCCGCATCCTGGAGCTGCTCGCCGACGGCGAGCAGACCGCCGGTGCGGTCAGCGCGGCCATCCGCGAGGAGTTCGGCATCTCCCAGCCCGCCGTGTCCCAGCACCTCAAGGTGTTGCGCGACAACGGCTTCGCCACAGTGCGGCCGGAGGGCACCCGGCGGCTCTACGCGGTCGACCCACGCCCACTGCGAGAGGTCGACGGCTGGCTGGAGCACTTCCGCCGGTTCTGGGCCCCACCCCTGGCGGCACTCGCCACCGAGCTGGCCCGCGGCCGACGTGAGCGTCGGCTGCGCGGACCCGCCGATCCACCCGACGAGAGGAACACCTGATGTTCGACGCCACCGAGCAGATCAACGCCGTCCAGCGGAAGGTCGGCAGCCGCACCCTGGAGGCCGGTGAGGCGCGGGTCACCACGATCAGCCAGACCTACCAGGCGACGGCCGAGGATCTGTGGGACGCGTGCACGAGCGCCGAGCGCATCCCGCGCTGGTTCCTGCCGATCTCCGGCGACCTGCGGCTGGGCGGCACGTACCAGCTCCAGGGCAACGCCCACGGCACCGTCGAGAGCTGCGAGCCGCCGCACCGCTTCGCCGCCACCTGGGAAATGGGCGGCGAGGTGAGCTGGATCGAGGTGCGGGTCACCCCGGTCGGCGACGAGCGGGCCCGCCTCGACCTGGACCACATCGCGCACGTCGACCAGGACCGGTGGGCCCAGTTCGGGCCGGGCGCGGTCGGCGTCGGCTGGGACCTCGGGCTGCTCGGCCTCGCCTCGCACCTGGCCGGCGACGGCAGCGGGATCACCCCGGAACAGGGCGCCGAGTGGACCGCCTCCGCCGAGGGACGACGGGCCATGGAGCTGAGCAGCCAGCTGTGGTGCGAAGCGAGCATCGCCGCCGGCACCGACGCCGACGAGGCGAAGGCCGCCGCCGAACGCACCACCGCCTTCTACACGGGCGACCCGGCAGCCTGAGCGCGCGACGAGGCGGCGGTGCGGCGGGCTGGGCGGGGATCGGAGTAACGTGCTGCGGCATGACCGGCACGCCGTACTCGCACTGCTCCTACTGCGGCGCCGCCTACCCGCCGGCCGCCGGATGGCCGCGAGTCTGCGAGGTCTGCGGTGAGACCGTCTGGCGCAACCCGCTGCCGGTGGCGGTCGCGGTGCTGCCGGTCCGCACCGCCGAGGGCCTGGGAGTGGTGGTGGTCCGCCGGGACATCGAGCCGGCCCGCGGCCTGCTCGCGCTGCCCGGCGGCTTCATCGAGTACGGCGAGGAGTGGTCCGACGCACTCGTGCGTGAGCTGCGGGAGGAGACCGGCCTGATCGCGGCGGCCGAGGACGCCCGCCTGTTCGCGGTGCACGGGGCGCCGGCGGGCGGCACGATGATGGTCTTCGGAGTGCTGCCCGAGCGGGCGGCCGAGGACCTGCCACCGTCGGCGCCGACCGAGGAGGCGACGGAGTGGCTGGTGCTCACCGACCCGGTCGAGCTGGCGTTCTCCACCCACACCCGAGTACTAGCCGACTTCCTAACCCCCACCCACCCCGCCTAACCAGCCCCACCCCACCCCTCCCCGCGATCTTGCAATTACTGTCCCGGCATCAATGGCGTCCCCGCGCATATCGACGACCGAAACTGCAAGATCGGCGCGGGGAGGGCACCGGGGCGCGGGGTGCGCGGGGGCTTCAGTCCGGTGCGCCCTCGGTGATGGGCAGTAGGACCCGGAAGGTGGTGCGGCCGGGCTCGGTCTCCACCCGGATGTCGCCGTGGTGTTTGTGCACCACGATCCGGTAGGAGATGTCCAGCCCCAGGCCGGTGCCCGCGCCGACCGGCTTGGTGGTGAAGAACGGCTCGAAGATGCGCGGACGCACCTCCGGCGGGATGCCCGGCCCGGTATCGGTGATCTCCACCGCCAACTGGTCGCCGATCCGCCCGGTGCGGACCGTCAGCACGCCCTTCTCCCCCATCGCGCCCAACGCGTTGTCGATCAGGTTGGTCCACACCTGGTTCAGCTCGGCCGCGTACGCCGGGACCGGTGGGAGGTCCCGGTCGTACTCGCGGACCAGCTTGACCTCGGCGGGGATCTTGCCCTTGAACATCACCAGCGTGGCGTCGAGCAGGTCGTGCACGTCCACCACCCGGTGCGGCGCGCGGTCCAGCTGCGAGTACTGCTTGGCGGCGTCCACGAGCCCGGAGATCCGGGTGACCGCGTCGCCGATCTCACGCATCAGCAGCTCGGTGTCGACGGTGTAGGTGAGCCAACGCACCGCCGCCTCCAGGTCCGCGGCACCGACCGCGGCCTTGACCTGCGCCAACCAGGCCGCGTCGAGCCCACCGCCGACCAGGATCGGCGCCAGGTCCCAGGCCCCGCCGACGCCATGGTCCTCCAGCCAGTCGGTGAGGGTGTCCTCGGCGTCGGCGGTGGCCATCGGGGTCAACTTCGGCGCGGTGGCCACCCGGGCGACCGCCTCCTCCTGCAACGCGACGAGGCCATGGAGGGCCCTGCCGTCGAGCCGGCCGTCGGCGACCATCGCGAGCTTGTGCCGCATCCCGGCGACACGGTCCCGCAGCACCGAGGTGGCCCGCACCGCCGCCGCGGCCGGGTTGTTCAGCTCGTGGGTCAGCCCCGCCGACAGCGAACCGAGCGCCAACAGCCGCTCCCGTTCGCCGACGATGACCTGGCTGTTCCGCAGGCCGAGGAACAGCCCCTCCAACAGATGGATGGGCATCGGGAACCAGGACCGCAGGGCGTACGCGAAGTCCTCCGCCGGCAGCACGAAGAAGTCCGAGTCGACCACCGCCCGCATGCTGTTGCGGTAGATCTGGTCGACCTGGTCACCCAGGTACGCCTGGACCGCCCCGCCGTACACGCCGCGCTGGTCGGTGCGGCTGACCTCGACGTCGTCGCCGCGCACCTGGCGGCTCAGCGCCACCGCCCCGCGCACCAGCACGAAGAAGCAGGTCCCCGGCTCCCCCTCGGCGTACACGAGGGTGCCCCCGGCACGCTGCTCGACCCGGCCGCGCTCGGCCAGCCACTCGAGTTGCCCCTCGTCGAGGGACTCGAACAGGAACAGGGTGCGCAACTGCGCCGGTGTCAGCCGGTCACTATCCGTGCTCATTGGGCCTCCAGGTATCGGTGCACCAGCGACACTGCCATCGCACCCTCGCCGACGGCCGAGGCGACCCGCTTGACCGACTCGGCCCGCACGTCCCCGGCGGCGAACACGCCCGGCACGCTGGTCTCCAAGTGGTACGGGTCGCGCGACAGCGACCAGCCGGCCGGCCGCCGCCCCCCGGCGAGCAGATCCGGACCGGTCACGATGAAACCACGCTGGTCGCGGACCAGCACCCCGTCCAGCCAGTCGGTGCGGGGCTCCGCGCCGATGAAGATGAACAGCCAGGAGGTGTCGACCGAGCGCGCCTCCCCGGTGCGCGTGTCGCAGAGGGTGAGCCGTTCCAGGTGGCCCTCCCCCGCCCCGCCGACCACTGCGGTGTACGGGTGCACTGTGATCCGGTCGATCCGTTCCAGCTGGTCGATCAGGTAACGCGACATCGAGGCGGTCAGGTCCGCACCACGGATGAGCAGGTGCACCCTCGACGCGTACCGGGAGAAGTGGACCGCCGCCTGGCCGGCGGAGTTGGCCCCGCCGACGATGTAGACGTCCTGCTCGACGCAGCTCGGCGCCTCGGTGGCGGCGGCGCCGTAGAACACCCCGCGTCCGGTGAAGTCGGCCAGCCCCGGGGCGTCGAGCACCCGGTACGACACGCCGGTAGCCAGCACCACTGTGTGCGCGGCGATCTCGCTGCCGTCGCCGAAGCGCAGCAGCCGGGCGCCGCCGGCCTCGCTGAGACCGACCACCTCCCGGGCGCTGAGCAGCTCGGCGCCGAACTTGACCGCCTGCCGCCGGGCCCGATCGGTCAACTGCGCGCCGGAGACACCGTCCGGGAAACCCAGGTAGTTCTCGATGCGGCTGCTCTGCCCGGCCTGACCACCGGTCGCCCGCCGCTCCACGAGCACGGTGCGCAGCCCCTCCGACGCGCCGTACACCGCCGAGCCGAGACCGGCGGGCCCGCCGCCGATCACCACCAGGTCGTAGAAGTCACACGCCGGCACCACCGTCAACCCGGCCAGCGCGGCCAGCTCGGCCTCGCTCGGGGCGACCAACGCCTTGCCCTCGGGCGTCACCACCAGGGGTACGTCCGCCTCGGTGGCCCCGGCCGCGTCGAGCAACCGGACGCCCTCCGGATCGTCGGACAACAGCCACCGGTACGGCACCAGGTTGCGGGCCAGGAAGTCGCGGACCTTGAACGACGGGGCCGACCAGCGGTGCCCGACGACCCGGATCTCCGCGCTGGCCGCGTCCGGGGTGAGCGCCCACGCCTCCAGCAGCCCGTCGACCACCGGGTACAGCTTCTCCTCCGGCGGGTGCCAGGGCTTGAGCAGGTAATGGTCCAGGTCGACCACGTTGATGGCCTCGATCGCGGCGTCGGTGTCCGCGTACGCGGTGAGCAGCACCCGGCGGGCGGCCGGGAAGATGTCCATGGCCGCTTCCAGGAACTCGACCCCGGTCATCTCCGGCATCCGGTGGTCGGCCAGCAACAGCGCCACCTGCTCGCCGCGCAGTTTGACCTCGCGCAACGCGTCCAGCGCCTCCGGCCCGGAGGACGCCCGCAACACCCGGTAGCGGTCGCCGTAGCGGCGCCGGATGTCCCGGGCCACCGCCCGGGACACCACGGGGTCGTCGTCGACGGTCAGGATCACCGGGTTCGCCATGGCGCCATGAAATCACCTGTCGAGGGTCGACCGCACCATCGCCGGGGGCCGGCCCACGGTTGACCGCCTCGGGAACGGGTAAGCCGGGGAGCCGCGTGGGTGGCCGGACATCGACGACCCGCCCGGTTGCCGCGCACACCTCGGGGGGCCCATGGCGGACGCGACACCGACCGGACCGACGACGTCGGGCGGGATCGTGGAGCTGCGGGTGCACGGTGTCTCCGGCGCGGGCGCGGACCAGGTGTTGGACCGGCCGCACGTGCACCAGGTCGCCGGGGACCGCAGCGGGGGTTTCTACCGACCGCGCCCCGGCTACCCGGACTCCACCGGAACGGACGGGGTGACGCTGGAGGCGTACCGCTGGAGTGACCTGCCGTCAGGTACGGCCGTGCGGACGCTGTCGCTGGTCTTCCTGCTGCCGTTCATGCTCTGCAACGTGGCGCTCTGGATGCGCCCGGCGAACACCGTCTCGAAGCGCGGCTTCATGGCGCTGTGCCGGGCGCTCGCCCTCACTCTCACAGTGCTGTACGTGCTCTCCATCGTCGGGGTGGCGCTGGACCTGATCGCGTGGCGCTGCATGGACACACCGTCGTGTCTGGCCGGCCGGAGCTGGTTGTCCTGGCTCGGCGGGCGCCCGACCGGGCTGCGCCTGGGTGTGCTGGCGCTCGTGCCGGTCGCCGCCATCGGGCTCGTCTGGTGGTTGGGCGCTCGCCCGGGCCATTCGTTCGACGCGTTCCGGACGCCGTCGACCCCGACGTCGAAACACCAGTTGAGCGCCGTCGGGCAGTGGGACGGCGAGCCGCTGGTGGGTCGGCTGCGCTCGGTCCACGTCGCAGCGGCGTTCGCCACGCTGAGCGGCAGCCTGCTGGCCGCGCGAGCCAGCCAGCACCGATCGTGGGTGATGGCGATCCTGCTGACGGCCACCGGGGCGGTGCTGCTGAGCTGCCTGGTCCTGGTCAGCCTGGTGCCGAGCATCGACCGCACCGACCCGTTGCCCCGGGTGGACGGCGTCTTCCGCGGGCTGCGCACCATCGCCTGCGGTCTGACGATGCTGGTGATCGTGCACGTCGTCATCAGCCCGGCGCCGTGGCCGCAAGGTGGTGCGCTGCCCGGTTACGGCGCGATAGTGGCCTGGTTGTTCGTCAGCCAGACCGTGCTGGTGGCCGTGCTCGCCGTGCTGGTGATCTGGCGGCGGGGCGACGGGCGGAGCAGGTCACCCCTACGCGCGTTGGGAGCGCCGGTCTTCATGACGATCTCGGCCGGGCTCGCCGTGGCGTTCTCGGCCGAGTTGGTCTACCGGGTGGCGGACCTGCTCGATCGCGAGGGGACAACAGCGGACGGCCTGGAGACCAGCCCTCCCCTCGCGTACAAATGGGCGATCTTCGGGTTTTTCCTGGCCGTGGTGACCGCGCTGCTGGTGGCCGGCCTCGTCACCAGGCTGACCCGGCGCGGGCGGCGGCGGGCCGCGCGGGCGATCGTGGCCGCCGACTTCCCGGACGCGCCGCCGCGGGCGGCGGCCCGGCTACGGCGGGTCGAGCAGGCGGTGGCCCGGGCCCGCTTCACCGAACGGTTGGAACCACTCTCCGTGGTGTACGCCGGCCTGGCGGCGCTCGGACTGGCCACCAGCGTGCTCGGCCTGCTCCAGCTCCTACCCGGCGACGTGGCGCAGCGCTACCTCGGAGTGCCGGAAGGCATGGTCAACTTTCTGATCGGGTCGGGTAGCTACGTGATCGCCGCGATCCTGCTCGGTCTGGTGGTGGGCGGTATCTTCGCGTACCGGACGGCGCAGTTCCGTCGGTACGTGGGGGTGCTCTGGGATCTGGGCACCTTCTGGCCCCGGGCGGCGCACCCGTTCGCGCCGCCCTGCTACGCCGAGCGGGCCGTGCCGGAGTTGGCCAAGCGGATCACCTACCTGGTGGAACAGGGGCAGGGTGTGCTGCTGGCCGGGCACAGCCACGGCTCGGTGCTGCTTGCCGCGACGGTTCTGCAACTGCCCACCCGGATCACCGAACGGGTCGCCCTGCTGACCTACGGGTCACCGCTGGGCCGGCTGTACTCGCGGCTGTTCCCGGCGTACGCCGACGAGCCGGCGCTGCGGGAGATCGGCGAAAGGATCGGCTGGCGCTGGATCAACCTGTGGCGCGACACCGACCCGATCGGCGGCTGGATCTTCGCCTCCCACCGCCCCGGGGATGCCGAGACGCTGACCGGTCCGTCGGCGACCGTGGACCGGCGGTTGACCGACCCGCAGGACGTGGTGCCGGCGCCCAGCGACAGCGTTCCCCCACCGATCCTCGGACACTGGCCGTGTGAGTCGCAGGAGGCGTTCGGGGACGCGGTACGGGACCTGACCGCGCGACTGCGCCCCGCGCACCCGGCACGCGACTGAGCCGGTCGGTACGACTGCTCCGGCGGCCGGATATCGTCGCCTGGTGACCCCGTCCAAGCCACCCGCCCGCCGGTTGATCGCCTCGAACAAGAAGGCACAGCACGAGTACACGGTGCTGCGCACGTACGAGGCGGGCATCGTGCTGGTCGGCACCGAGGTGAAGTCACTACGCGAGGGGCGGGCCTCGCTGGTGGACGCGTTCGCGCACGAGCGCGACGGCGAGATCGTGCTGTACGGCCTGCACATCGCCGAGTACACCTACGGCACGTGGACCAACCACGCCCCGCGCCGCAACCGCAAGCTGCTGCTGCACCGCGCCGAGATCGACCGGATCCTGGACAAGGTCCGCGAGGGCGGGGTGACCCTCGTCCCGCTGTCGATGTACTTCGAGAACGGCTTCGCCAAGGTCGAATTGGCCCTGGCCAAGGGCAAGCGCTCCTACGACAAGCGGCAGACGCTGGCCGAGCGCGACGCCAACCGGGAGATCGCCCGCGAGTTGGGCCGGCACCTCAAGGGCCACCCCCGCCGACCCTGACGCCGCCGCGCCTTCGTCCGCACGCGCTCTCAGCGGGCTCTCTTTCTTCGCGGGCTCTCTTTCTTCGCGGGCTCTCTGTCGGGTGTGCCGTGCATGTGGGTCGCGGCGTGGCGCGCCGGGACATCGTTGACGTCGTCCAAGGGACATGGTCTGCTCAGTCGACGCCGTTGTTGAAAACGGTAATCATTAGCTGAAGCGGAGGAGAACCATGTCACTCACCGTCCCGCCCGCCCTGCTCGACGCCGCCGAACGCGGCCCCATCGACGACGAGGCGTTCATCGCCTGCGTCCGTGACTCGCTGCCGTACGCCTGGGCCACCGTCAGCCGAGTGGTCGCCGAACTGGAGGCCGGCGACGCCGACCTGGCCGACAACGTCATCCCGCCGCCCACCGACGCCGACCGGGGTCAACTGCTCCGCGCGCTGGCGAGCGACGCGATCCGCGCCGGCCTGGAGCGGCACTTCGGCGTACGCCTGGCCTTCCAGAACTGCCACCGCGTCGCCGCGTTCCGCCCTTCGGCCGTGGACAGCGAGCGCTACCGCCGCTTCGTGTCGACCCGTGGCCAACTGCTCAACCAGTCCCCCGAACTCCGCAACTGCTGACCGTCGCGGCGGGCGGACTCGCGCGAGCTCGCCCGCCGCCCCAACATCCGCGCAACTTCCCGGATGTTGCTGCCGCCGACGTGGGAGAGGCAGCAACATCCCTGATATTGCGCGGATCTTGACGACGGACACCGTGCCCGACCAACCGGGAGCGGTGTGTGGGGCACCCCGCGCCCCGCGCCCCGCGCCCCGCGCCAAGATCTGCTCGAACCTGGATGTAGTGGCCTCATCGATACACCGACACCACTACTTCCCGGTTCGAGCACGATCTTGCGGGCGCGTCGGAGCGGGCCGCAGACACCCGGAAGCAGCGCGGGAAGGCGCAGCTGCCGGCCTTGGCACCCTCTTTTCCACGCGGTTGCTGCCCATGTAGGGCTTTCGCGCTCGCAAATGCGGGAGTTAAGGTGAGCGGGTGACGACATATCGGATCGGGGAGGCCGCCGACCTGCTCGGCGTCAGCGCCGACACCATTCGCCGCTGGGTGGACGCCGGGCGCCTGACGGCCGGGCGCGACGAGCACGGCCACCGGGTCGTCGACGGCGTCGACCTGGCGGCGTTCGCTCGCGCTCAGGCCGCCGACCCGGACGCGGGTGCCGAGTTCTCCTCGGCCCGCAACCGGTTGCGCGGCATCGTCGTCGACGTCCGTAAGGACACGGTGATGGCGCAGGTGGACATCCAGGCGGGCCCGTTCCGGGTCGTGTCGCTGATGAGCCGGGAGGCCGTCGACGAGCTCGACCTGCGGGTCGGTTCGGTGGCTGTTGCGGTGATCAAGTCGACCACCGTCGTGGTGGAACGGGCCGCACCCACCCCGGCGCGAGGGCGGTCGGCCGGATGAACGCGGGGACAGTCGGGCGGACGAACGCGGGGGCGGTCGGCCGGATGAACGCGGGGACGGTCGGCCGGATGAACGCGCGGAGCAGGCGTGCGGCGGTGGCCGTACTGGTGGCGGCCGGCTTGGCGGTGGCCGGCTGCGGCGCGGGCGACGACCAGGCAACCGGCAGCGGTGGGGACGGGCGGGTGACGGGCCTGGTGACCGTGTTCGCGGCCGCCTCGCTGACCGAGTCGTTCACCCGCGTCGGGAAGGACTTCGAGGCAGCCAACCCGGGCAGTCGCGTGACCCTCAACGTCGCCGGCAGTTCCGCCCTGGCCAACCAGATCACCCAGGGCGCGCCCGCGGATGTGTTCGCCTCAGCCGCCCCCGCGAACATGACCACTGTCATCGAGGCCGGCGACGCCGACGGCACGCCGAGCGTCTTCGCCCGCAACCAGCTGGTGATCGCGGTGCCCCGGGGCAACCCGAAGGCAGTGGTCGGCCTGGCCGACCTGACCAGACCGGGTGTGAAGGTGGCGCTCTGCGCCAGTCAGGTGCCCTGCGGCGCGGCGGCCCGCACCGCCCTCGACGCGGCCGGCGTCGCGCTGACGCCGGTCACCCTGGAGCGGGACGTCAAGGGTGCGCTCGCCAAGGTGAAGCTCGGCGAGGTCGACGCGGCGCTGGTCTACCGCACTGACACGCGGGCAGCGAGCGCCGACGTGACCGGCGTGGAGTTTCCCGAGTCGGCACGGGCGGTCAACGACTACCCGATCGTCGCGTTGAAGGACGCGCCGAATCCGAACGGCGCTCGGGCCTTCGTCGCGTACGTCCGTTCGGCGCCGGCGCAGGCGGTCCTCGCCGAGGCGGGGTTCCAGGCTCCGTGAGGCAGGTCCACGACCACCGCGCACCCCTCGGGCGTCCGGCCACGCCTCGACGGCGGGGGCGGGTGCCTCTGGCGCTGCTGATCCCCGCCGGGTTGGGGTTGCTGTTCCTCGTCCTGCCGTTGGCGGGGATGCTGGTCCGGGCGCCGTGGACGACCCTGCCGGAGCGGCTCACCGAGCCGGGCGCGTTGACCGCCCTGCGGCTGTCGGTGCAGACCGCCACCCTGGCCACCGCGCTCTGTCTGCTGCTCGGGGTGCCGCTGGCCTGGGCGCTGGCCCGGGTCGAGTTTCCCGGCCGTCGGCTGGTACGCGCGCTGGTCACCGTGCCGCTGGTGCTGCCGCCGGTGGTCGGTGGGGTGGCGCTGTTGCTGGTCTTCGGTCGGCGTGGCCTGCTCGGCGGCTGGCTCGACGCCACGTTCGGCATCACCCTGCCATTCACGACCACGGGTGTCGTGCTGGCCGAGGCGTTCGTCGCCATGCCGTTCCTGGTGATCGCCGTGGAGGGTGCGCTACGTGCCGCCGACCACCGCTACGAGGAGGCCGCGGCGACGTTGGGTGCCAGCCGGTGGACCACCTTCACCCACGTCACGCTGCCGCTGGTGGCGCCCGGTCTGGCCGCCGGGGCGGTGCTCTGCTGGGCGCGGGCGCTCGGCGAGTTCGGTGCCACCATCACCTTCGCCGGCAACTACCCCGGTCGGACGCAGACCATGCCGCTCGCCGTCTACCTGGCGTTGGAGACGGACCTGGAGTCCGCGATCGTGCTCAGCCTGGTGCTGCTCGTCGTGTCGGTGGGCATCCTGGTGGCGCTGCGGGACCGTTGGATGACCACCGCATGAGCGACCGGCTTCTCGACGCGCGGCTCGTCGTCGACCGGGGCGCCTTCCGGCTCGACGTGCCGCTGCGGGTCGCATCGGGCGAGGTGGTGGCGCTGCTCGGCCCGAACGGCGCCGGCAAGACCACCGCGCTGCGGGCGCTGGCTGGGCTGCAACCCCTCACCGACGGGCACGTCACCCTCGACGAGGTCGACCTGGACCGCCCGGCGACCGGGGGCTGGGTGCCCACCGAACGCCGGTCGATCGGCGTGGTCTTCCAGGACTACCTGCTCTTTCCGCACCTCAGCGCGCTGGACAATGTGGCCTTCGGGCCGCGCCGGCACGGCATCGACCGGCGGGCCGCCCGCGCCACGGCCCGGGATTGGCTGGGCCGGGTGGGGCTTGACGCGCAGGCGCAGCGCCGGCCGCGGCAGCTCTCCGGCGGTCAGGCGCAGCGGGTGGCGCTGGCCCGCGCGTTGGCCGTGGCGCCGTCGCTGCTGCTGCTGGACGAGCCGCTCGCCGCGCTGGACGCCCGGACCCGGCTGGACACCCGCGCGGAGCTGCACCGCCACCTGTCCGCGCATGCGGGCGCGACGGTGCTGGTCACCCACGACCCGCTGGACGCGCTGGCGTTGGCCGACCGACTGGTCATCGTCGAGGGTGGCACTGTGGTGCAGGAGGGCGACGGACCGAGCGTCACCGCCCGCCCCCGCACCGACTACGTCGCCCGGCTGGTCGGGCTGAATTTGTACCGGGGTCGCGCCGACGGGCACGCAGTCCGGGTGTCGCCGGAGCTGACCCTCACTGTCGCGGACCGGTTGGACGGCGAAGCGTTCGTGGCGTTCCGCCCGGCCTCGGTGGCTCTGCACCCGGCCCGGCCGGAGGGCAGCCCACGGAACACCTGGGCGGGCACCGTGGCCGGCGTCCAGCGCCACGGTGACAACGTGCGGGTGCAACTGGACGGGCCAATCGGGGTGGCCGCCGACGTCACGCCGGCCGCCGCTGCCCAGCTGCGGCTGATCCCTGGCCAGCGGGTCTGGGTGGCGGTCAAGGCGACCGAGACCCACGCGTACCCGGCCACCGGCTGACCCGACGTCAGCCACACCGTCGCCGGCTGGACCCGGCACCGCCGGACACGCCGCGCGGCACGACACCGCCGCACACGCGGCGCGGCGCACGCCTCGGCTGGTGCGGCCAACCCAGCGCGGACGCGGGTCAGCCGGCGAGCAGGTCGGCGTGTGCGGCGCGCAGCCGGGCCAGCGTCGGGTCGCTGCCCGGGACGACCCGGCTGTCCAGCTCGGCCCACACCTCGGCCAGCGCCGCGCGGACCGCGCCCAACTCGGCGGCGTGCCGCTGTGTGCTGCGTCGGTGCTGCTCCTCGAGGCGGCGGGCCCAGCCGGCGGTGACCGTGGCGAGCCGGTCGGCGTCGGCGCGGGCCTGGGCGCCGCTGCGGGCGGCTGCGGCGGGGACGATCGCGGCGACCGGGCGGGGATCGCCGTCGCGGGTGACGACGGTGACCGCGTCGGTCAGCTCGGCCAGCGCGACGAGCTGGCTGAACCGGGTGCGCGCCTCACGCAGCGGCACGGTACGCGGCGGGTCGGAATGAGGGGTGAGCGCGGGGACGGCCATGGATGCATGGTGCCGCGCGGGTATGACAACTATTCGCTGTCGTCAGTGGACGGTGCGTGGCGCGGCAGACCACTCGTCGGCCAGCACCGACCAGACCTCAAGGTCGATCCGACCGTGCGGACCCGGGCTGACCTGGCGCAGCGTGCCGTCGAGGCGCAGGCCGAGCCGGTCGGCGAGGGCCTTGCTGCGGGTGTTGTCGGCGTTGGTACGCCACTCCACCCGCTGGATGCCGCGCTCGCGCACCGCCCAGTCGACGATGCGACGCACCGCCGGGGCGACCAGACTTATGCCCTGCGCCGCCGGCTCCACCCAGCAACCGACCTCGCAGACGCCCCGGGTCAGGTCGAACGACACGAACATGACCCCACCGACGAGGGTGCCCTGCCACCACAGCCCCCAGATGCCACCGCTGTCACTGGCCCAGAGGTCGGCGTACCGCTGCAACACCGCACGGGCCGACGGCAGGTCGGTGGCGACGAAGGACGGCGACACCCAGGGCTGGATGTGCTCGCGGGCCCGATCGAGGTGGGCGAGGAACTCCTCGGCGCGCCACGGGTTCAGCGGGCGCAGCTCGACGTCCTCGGTCAGCGGCAGGGCGAACACCGGGCCTCCACTCATCGCTTGCAACGTCGGTAGCAGGCTCGCACAGGCACCTCGGTCGGGGCACGGCAGCCCTCGCGCTCACGCCGGCAGGTGGGTCCGCAGGGCGGCGAACTGGGCCACTGTCAGATAGGAGGGGTTGGCGGCCTGCGGCTGACGGAACACCTCCAGGGCGGCGAGCCGGTCATCGGCGCGCAACAGCAGCCGGGACACCCGGTCCCGTTCGGCGAGGATGGGCAGATCCAGCGGCACCGACCACGGCTGCCCCGGTGCGCCTGACTCGGCCGCCCCGGTGACCCGCCCGACGCCCCACACCCCGTACGGCAGTCGGCCCCGGCTGCCGCTGGCCCAGAAGACCACCGGCTGCCCTGCGCACATCAACCGCGCCCGGTAGCCGGGACGCACGCACCAGCTCGTCACCAGTGGCCAACTGGCGAAACGGGCGGCAAGGTCGACCAGGTCCGCGTTGCCCTTGATCAGCCAGGCGCCCAGGTCGTCGAGGCGTACCCGTGGCTCGGTCATCGGGTACCTGTTGCCCGGCCGACGGCAGCGCCAATCAGATGATCATGTGGGTCCAGTAGGTGAGCCAGAGTACGAACAGCACGCCCTGCACCACGGCGAGCGTCGCGGTCAGCCACACGTCGACGCTGGCGTGGCGGGCCCAGCGGGCCAGCACCAGCGCCACAGGGAAGGCAGCGAGCAGATAGCGCAGCAGACTCTTGTACACCGGCGGGCCCATCGACAGCGGCACCAGCACCATGAGGACCCCGTACACCAGATAGGCCAGCTCCCGGCGGCGGAACCCTGCGACCAGCACGGCCAAAACGGCCACCGCGAACCACGCCCGACCGGCGTCACGCGGCTCCCCGGTCAACCCGTTGAGCAGCACCGGTACGGGGTTCTGCACCTCGATGCCCCATCCGGTCTGCTGGGCGTGCTGGTAGGCGAACCAGTCCCCGCCCCGCCACCGGCAGTACGCCATGAAGGTGAACCACCCGGCGGGGAGCAGCAGCAACGGCCAGCCGATCCGGAGGTAGCCGAGCAGGGCGCGTGGCCCGAGCCGCCAGTCGTGCTGGCGGAGCAGCACCAGGGCCAGCGGCAGCGCCACGAGCAGGCCGACGGAACGACTCATCGCCAGGAAGTAGCCGATCACGCCGACCAGCAGCCACCGGTGTCGCTCGGCGTAGTAAAAGGTGGCCAACGCGAGGCAGACGAAGAGCGACTCGGTTAGCGCGGCCTGGAACAGGAACGCTGTCGGCAGCAGCACCAGGTACCGGGTGAACCGGCGGGCCGCGTACGCGTCGCCGAGCAGCAGTTCCGCCAGCCGGTAGCCGTACCAGAGCGCCAGCAGGAACGCGACGTTGCTGATCAGCAACAGGGCCAGCGCGTTGTCGCCGCCGAGCACCGCGCCGAGGGGCCGGGCCAGGAAGGGGTACAGCAGGGGAAAGCCGAAGTCTCGCCACGGCCCGCTCAGGGGCAGCTCGCTCAGCCGCAGGTACAGCAGCGAGTCCCAGGCGAACCAGAAGGAGATCCACCGGTGCCCGGAGATCTCCCGCTGTTGCGCCCACATCAACGCCTCATCCGACGGCGGGGCCCCGGGGACGCCGTCCCAGGCGTGCAGGACCAGGAGCCCGAGCACTGTGAGCAGCAGCTTCGCGCCGAGGAACAGGCCGATGACGTACGGCCAGGGCGCCGGCACCCGGCGGGCCAGGCGCGCTCCGCCGCGGCCGGCCGCGACCGCCCGGGCGGCCAGCGTCGCCGCGCCGCTGCGCCACCCGTCCATCCGCCCCGCCTCCCCGCTCCCCCGGTCGGCCGGCCGCGCGAGGGAGTCGCTCTTCTCGTGGTACGCCGCAGCGCGCCCCGCCGAAGCAGGGACCGACTACCACTAAGTGTGACATTCTGCGCAGAGCGGGTAGACGCCGTGCCTCAACCATGGCGGTGAGCAGGGAGCGCGTCAGCATGAGCGAGCAGAACGGCACGGTGGTCATCGGTGCGGGGCCGGCCGGGCTCACCGCGGCGTACGAGCTGCTGCGGCACGGCCGGTCGGTGCAGGTGTTCGAGGCCGACGAGGTCGTCGGCGGGATCAGCCGGACAGTGGAGCGCGACGGGTGGCGGTTCGACATCGGCGGGCACCGGTTCTTCACCAAGGTGCCCCGGGTGGAGGCGTTCTGGCACGAGATCCTGCCGGACGAGGACTTCCTGACCCGACCCCGGATGAGCCGCATCTTCTACCGGGGCGCCCTGTTCAACTACCCGCTCAGCGCCGTGAACGCGCTGCGCAACCTGGGTCTGCCGGAGGCCGTCCGCTGCCTCGGCTCATACGCCCGCGCCCGGCTGCGGCCGCCACGGGACCAGTCACACTTCGAGGGCTGGGTGTCGGCCCGGTTCGGCTGGCGGCTGTACTCGATCTTTTTCAAGACGTACACCGAGAAGGTCTGGGGTATGCCGGCGGACCGGTTGCAGGCCGACTGGGCGGCGCAGCGGATCAAGAACCTGTCGCTGGGCACGGCGATCCGCAATGCGCTGCTGCCCCGGCGTCGGCGTACCGACGTGACCAGCCTGATCGAGGAGTTCCAGTACCCGAAGTACGGGCCCGGAATGATGTGGGAGCGCTGCGCCGAGCAGGTCCGCGAGCGGGGCGGGCAGCTCTCCACCGGCAGTTGGGTCACCGCCGTGCACCGCGACCCGGCCCGTCGGCGGGCGATCAGCGTGACTGTCAACGGCGCGGGCGGGCAGCGTACCGAAGCGGCCGACCACGTGATCTCGTCCATGCCGATCTCGGAGCTGGTGACCGCGCTCCACCCGCCGGCGCCGCCGGAGGTGCTGGCCTGCGCCGCCGACCTGCGCTACCGCGACTTCCTGACGGTCGCCCTGGTCGTGCCGGCGGAGTTCTCGTTCCCGGACAACTGGATCTACGTGCACGACCCGGGGGTACTGGTGGGCCGGATCCAGAACTTCGGCTCCTGGTCGCCGTACCTCGTCAAGGACGGCCGCACCTGCCTCGGCCTGGAGTACTTCGTGTTCGAGGACGACGAGATGTGGCGTACCCCGGATGCCGACCTGGTGGCCCTCGCCACCGCGGAGCTGGAGCGGTTGGGGTTGGTTCGACAGGGCGTGGTGGAAGCCGGCTACGTCGTGCGCATGCCCAAGGCCTACCCGGTGTACGACGAGCGCTACCAGCACAACGTGGACGTGATCCGGGCCTGGCTGAGCGAGGCGGTGCCGAACGTGCACCCGGTGGGTCGCAACGGCATGCACCGCTACAACAACCAGGACCACTCGATGCTGACCGCGATGCTCACCGCCGAGAACATCGCCACCGGGAGTACGCACGACGTCTGGTCGGTCAACGTGGAGCAGGACTACCACGAGGAATCCTCCGGCGGTGACAGCCGGCGGGGCACCGGCCGGGACGCGCCGGTGGTGCCCAGCCGGATCATCGCGGCGCCGATCACGGTGCCGGAGGGGTCGGGCGACCGAGCCTCTGTCGCAGCTCCCCCGTCTCACGCATGAAGCCGAGCACGATCTCGCGGAACGAGTCGACCGACAGATCGACGGCGGACTGGAACTTCGCGTAGGCCAGGTCGAGGTCGGATCGCTCGCGGTCCTTGTCCCAACCGATCGGATTCGGCGTCTGCAACTGCTTGCAGGCGGCCAACAGCGCGCGGCCCTGCTGGAAGTTCACCGACGGCACGTTCCAGACGGTTCCCGCCATGATCCGCACCCCGTCCAGCAGGACGAGCGCGGCCGTGAGCCGCTCAAGCCCCGCGCTCGGCGACAACGTGTGGGAGCGGACGAACATCGCCCCGAGGGCGACGAGCAGGCCCACATCCGTGAAGTCGTGCAGGAACCTGTCGACCAACGGTGCGCTCTCCGGCCCGACGGCGGTCGCGATCTCGGCCCGGATGGAGCGCATGTCGGTGGCGAGACTGGAGAAGCTCCCCACCCGCGCGATCGTGTGGGCAAGCTTGCCGTAACCCTCCGACAGGGTGCCGTGCAGTTCGAGCCGCGCCAGGGCGCAGACGATCGACGCGGAGAAGTCGGTGGACTCGTGGAGTTCGGCTCGTGCCGCCGCCACCACCAGCTCATCTCGGGCGCACTCCCCCGCCGCGTAGGCCTGCGACAGCGATTCGCACGCGCCCACTGCGGCACGCATGCGCAACAGCGGATCCCCGAGCGCGAGGCGGTAGGCGTCGACGTAGGCGGCCGCCGCAGTGGTGAACTGCCGCCGGTGCCGGTGGTGTGCGGCGAGCAGGTGTGCCATCCGAGGGCTGGACGGGAAGGCCCGCCGCCCGCGAGCCAGGATCTCGTCGACCGGGCGGAGGTCGATGGGAGTGTGCGCCACGATGGCGAGGGCCGTCTGGAGCTGCAGCTCGTTGTGCGCCTCCCGCTCGATCGCTTCGACGGAGTCGCCGCATCGTTTCGCCAGGGAGGCGAGTCTCTTCCGGCGTACCTCGCCGAGCTGTTCGAGCACGGCCAGCTTGTGCGGGATAGGTCGGCTCAACCAGCGCTCGTCGGACACCCGCGCCTGCCTCAGCAGGGAGCCGGCGATCGCCCACTCCGTACGCACCAACTGGTACTCGATCTCCACGATGAGCGGAGTGACCTGCGGGTGGCTCCTGCGCCACCTACGGTAGGCGCGCTTGATCGGCGCGAGTTGACTCTCGGCGGAGCGGTGCGCGGGCAGGTCGGAGTCGACAGCGTTGTCCCCCTCCCGGGTCACCTTGAGTGTGGGATCGGCGACGAGCAGACTCAGGAACGCGTCGGCGGTCGGGGCGTTCTCCACGGTCCACGTCAGCAGGTCCCGCGCGAGCTGTAGACGCCCGGGTTCTCCGGTGCGCCGGCTGCGCTCCAGCCGATGGAGCCGCCTCTGCTGCCTCGCGATGGCCAGGAGGGGACGGCTGTCCCCGGCCAGAGCGAGCGTTCTGAGCAACTCCACGTGCAGGGTCAGCGCTCGTAGCGCCCGGGTGAGGAAGACCTCCGTGAGCGTCGGGTCGCCACTGAAGTCGCCGGCGCGACCGATCAGCGAGACGTACATCGTCCAGGTGCCCGGGTCAGCCAGGAAGGAGCTGTCGTCCTCCACCTGGGACAGGCACCACTCCCCGACGGCGCGCAGGCCGTCCGGGGAGGGCAGCGGCCGCACGGTGATCGCGCGGAGCACGTCGTGCAGCACGATCCGCACGTCGGCACGGCCGGACAGGTGCTCGTCGACGACGGCGCTCATCCATGCCCCGACCGCGGCGCCGACGACATCGTCAGTGCCTACCCCCAGCCACCACGCCAGCACGAGCACCTGGGCGTCCTGGACCTGCTCGAAGTGGCTCCCCGTTTCGACGATGCGGTTGACAGTGCGCACCCCGCCGATCTCGGTGAACGTGCGGCTGGCGGCGGCCACATCGCCCGCGTGGATCTGGCTGCGCCAGAGCCGCAGGCGAACCCGCGTCGACGGGCCGCGTTCGTTCCCCCGGCCCTCGAGCTCGACAATCTGCCGGTAGAGCGACTCCACCCATTCGGGTCTCATCGATCGGCTGGACACGCGATGCGCGATGTCCTGCATCGCGAGCCCCTGTTCGGAGGTCAGCGCGTCCACCTCGAAGACGAACGGGGCGGTGCCCGGCCATTCGTCGAGCCAGATGGCGTCGGCGCTGAACACGCCGGGCGCCAGTTCCCGGCGGGGCGCCGCGGGTGCGCGGATGCCGAGCGGGTCGTGGGCGGAGGTCAGCACCTGCTGTTCGAGATCCTCCCCGGTGAGCGGCGGCACGTCGTGGGAGGCCTCTCCGTCTGGGCCGGGTCCGACACCGGCGGCCGTCAGCCCGGGGTCGCCGAGGGCCACGATCGGGTCGTCCGGGAGCGCTGTGGTGGGGTCGAAGATGGGCAGGTCGAATCGCTCCGACAGGGCGACGGCGAGGTCGATCGCGTCGCCGCCCTCGTCCTGTCGGCAGGCCGCCAGGATCTCTCCGGGGAGAAGGCACCGCGGGTCGATCAGCTCCAGCGCGTTCTCGGCCTCCTCCCGGGACACTCGGCCGAGGGTGGCGTGTGCAATGAGCGTCGCCGCGTCCGTCCGACCGATCGGCCCCACTTTGACGGCGGTGGAGAGGCCGACGCAGGACAAATCGTCGCCAAGGTCCCGTCCGACGAGGACGACAGTGGCGCTCATCCGTTCGGCGGCCTTCATGAGCGCCGCGAGATCCGCGTCGGCAGCGGCGTCGACGACCTGGTGCTGGAGGTCGATGACGAGCCGGCCTCCGCGCAGGTCGCGCATGATCGTCCAGCAGGCCAGCGCCAGCGTTTCCTCGTCGGAGCGGCTCCCGAACGGGTCCTGCGGGATGTGCACACCGAGCACCGGCAGAACGATCCCCACCACGGGATGCTGCGCGGGGACCGGAGGGGCCAACGCCGCGTCGACGTACGCCGTGTCGCCGGCGGGGATGTGCGCGAGGCGCACCCAGACGCCGGCCAGCGCCGACTTACCGGCGAGTGCGTCACCGACGACGAGCCTGTGGCGGGGTCCGTTGCGCGAGTCCAGCGCGGCGATTTCCTCTTCCCTGCCGATGAGTTGCACCAGCTCCGAGGGCGCGTCTCCGCGGATCAGGCTGCGCGGAGGCCAGGTGAGTCCGCTGGCGGCGTGCCTGATCTGCATCCGGCGATCGTCGGTGTCCAGGCCCAGCAAGGTGCGGATCTGGACGATCTCGGTACCCAGCAGGGCGTGTCCGCCCAGATCCGTCTGCCGCCCCCGTGTCACGCGGACCATGCCGACGAGCCGGCCGTCCTCGCGGTCGAGCACCGGTGCGCCGCTGTAGCCCCGCTGGATCTGCCCGGAGCGGAGCTTGAGCCAGGCGATCCCGTCGTCCTCGACGAGCCCCTCGTTGACGACCAGCGTCGTCTCGGCGCGCCGGTCGACGCAGCTGACGACCACGTACTCGGCGGCAAGAGCAGGGGGACGGGTGTCCGGGATGAACCAGAACTCGTCCGCGTCCTCGATGGTCAGCAGGCAGAGGTCGCGCTGCTTGTCCCACAGCAGGATGGTCGCCGGCTCGTCGACGGCGTCGGCAGACCGACCAATGCGACGGATCTTCACCGGCCCGGAGCGGTCCAGCCCGTGGGTGGCCGTGGCGACCGCCCGCGGTCCGATCATGAAGCCGGTCTGCTTCACGGCTCCCTGGTGAACGCCGACAAGCCCCGCCCACAGATGCCGACCGGCCTCGACGTCAGCCATCTCAACCGGCGAGGTCCTTCCAGGCCAACTTCAGCTCCACAGCTCCTTCGGCCTTTCCATCGACGAGGAGCGCCACCGCCTTGCCGTTGGTGATCGAGAAGCCGACGCGCATGGTGACCTCGATCTCCGTCGGGGCGGCCTTGCGGGCGTGTTCCACCAACTCCTCGGCGACCTTCGCCACCTGTTCCGCCACGTCGCTGAGCTTGATTTTGAGCGATTGAAGAGAGACCTCTTCCTCAGAGTCGATTTCCATCGCCAGCGCGGCAAACGTCGTCTCGTCTTTCAACTCAAGCGCTATCAGGTCGCCGTGCATTGGCCCGCTCTCTTCGGTGAGGCGCTGATCAGTCCATTTCGCAGCGATTGTTGCATCGGTACAGTGTGGACACGGTGGGCCGGACAGCCGTTTCGGCCTCACCCTCCTGGGCGTCCCGAACAGTAGCGCCCCTCTGCCAGGGAAATTCCCGTCGATCGAGGCGTCTATCGGATCATCGACACTCTGCGGGCAGATACTCAATCCGGCAGGTGCGTCCAGTGCGCCACTGTGGCGTCGTCCGGGCTGTGCGCATCCGCGCCACCGGTGGCCCCTGCCTCGGCCTGCCGGACGTGGGCGATGACGCCGGCCGGCCCACTGGCGCGAAGCAGGTCCAGCGCGCCCGACCAGTCGGTCCGGCCGTACTGGTTGACGATGCGGCTGGCACCGTTGCTGAGCAACGCGACACCGAACAGGTCGGCGAGGGACCGGCTGCCGTTGATCGCTTCCCGCGCCGCGCGCGGGTCATCCTTGGCGATCCAGTACCCACCCGGCTGGTTCCGGCGGGCACGCAGCGCGGTGACGCAGGAGGCTCGCACCCGGTCGTACTCCGGTGTTCCCTGAGCGATGCCGGCCAGCGGCGCGGAGCATTCGCGCCGGGCAGTCGTCTCGCGTTCATCGGTGATCACCAGCGGGCCGGCGTCAGCCTGGTCGAGGAGGAGGAAGGAGTCCGCGAGCAGGAGCCAGTCCAAGCGGTCCTGGCGGGCGCGGACCATCGCGACGGTGGCCTGGGGGCTGCTGGGGTCCGCGATGTCGCAGGTGTCGCCGTGCTCGGCGGCGATCTCACCGATGGCGGTGGCGAGGATCGTGGCGAGATCTCGCCCGTCGCCGCGCGACAGGTGACCGAGCAGCGCGCCGCCGAGGCGGTGCGTGTACCAGGCGACTCCGTGGAAGCAGAGGGATTCGGCGCCGGGAATGCCGGCACCGTCGAGGAGGACGACAGCGTCGGGAACCGCACCGACGAAGTCCTCGTTCGGCCGATCGGCCCTGCCGGCGCTCGTCGCCAGGCTCACGTGCACTCGTGGTCTCCTGTCTGGAATCGCGTCGCCGTTGTCTGGATACGGCCAGAATTCCTGGCGGCCGGCGCTACGGAATCACGTTGCGCGTCGCCGGGTGATGCCGTCCAGGATGGTGGTCAGGTTGTGGTCGAAGGTCTCCTCGGCGTTGAGGTGGGCGCCGTCGATGACGAGCCGGGCAACTGTGGGGTACCTGCCGGTTTTCAACATGCGCGTGAGGTAGGGGCCGAGGCTGGCCTGGAAGGCGGCTTCATCGGTGCCGGTGGAACGCGCGGTGCGTCGTTCGGTGACCTCTCTGCGGACCGATCCGATGATGAAGGCGTTGAGGGCACCGACGGCTCGCTGGAGATCGTCGAGGTCACGCACGCCGGGGGCCGCACTGAGCGCCGAGGCGGTCGCTTCGCCCACGGCGAGTGCGTGTGGTCCCAGGTGTGGCCGCCCGCCGAGCACGTCGGAGAACCATTCGTGGTCAAGGGCGGCAGCGCGGGTCGCGTGGGCGACGGCCAGCACAGTGTCGCGCCACCCGGAGCGCTGGCCTACCTCAGCGATCCGGGCATAGACGACGTCGACCATCAGATCGAGTAGCTCCGACTTGTTGACGACATAGTCGTAGAGCCGCATCGGACCGACACCGAGCTCTTTGGCGATCTTGCGCAGTGACAGCCCGTCGAGGCCGTGCGCGTCGGCAAGCCGGATCGCCGTAGCGGCGATCTTCTCGCGGCTCAACGGCACCGGCACCGCCCGCGGTTGAGGTTCGGGGCGCTCCCAAACAGGCAGCGGCTCGCTACCGTACGGTGTATCCACCAATACAGTGTACGGTAGCGGCGTGAGAACGCGAATTGCGATCGCCGGTGGCGGACTCGGCGGGTTGACGCTGGCACGGATCCTGCACCGGCACGGGATCGCTGCGGTGGTGTACGACCGGGAAGCAAGCCGATCCGCGCGGCCCCAGGGCGGTGCCCTCGATCTGCACCCGGAGTCCGGGCAGCTGGCCCTGGCCGAGGCGGGTCTCGCCGGCCGGTTCCGGTCTGAGGCGCGGCCGGACGGCGAGGAACATCGCATCCTCGACCCGACCGGACGGACCCTGGTGCACCACGAGCCGCAACCCGGCTCGTTCTCCGGACGTCCCGAGATCGACCGGAGCGCACTGCGTGATCTCCTGCTCGACTCCCTCCCCGACGACACGGTTGCCTGGCGGCACCGGCTTGTCGCGGCGACCCCACGACCTGACGAGGGCTGGGAACTGACGTTCCAGGACGGCCACCGGACGAGCTGCGACATCCTCATCGGCGCGGACGGCGCGCGCTCAGTCGTCCGGTCGCTGCTGGTCGACGTTCAACTGTCCTACGTGGCAACGCTCGTGGAGCTGAACGTCGAGGACGTCGACCAGCGGCATCCCGATCTCGCTGAGTTGGTCGGCCCGGGGAACCTGTGGTGTGTCGGGGTGAACCAGATCCTGGCAGCGCAACGTCTCGGCGACGGCAGCCTCCGGGTCGGCATCTCGCTGCGCGCGGAGGACCAGCCCCTCGACACCTACCGTAGTAAGCAGGCCCTGCTGGATCTGTTCGCTAGTTGGAACCCCCGCCTCACCGCCCTCATCGAGGCCGCCGACGGCGGGCCGACGCCACGCCTGATCGAGACGATGCCCATCGGTACGCGATGGGCCAGCCGCCCGGGCGTCACCCTCGTCGGCGACGCCGCGCACCTCATGCCACCGGTCGGCGAGGGCGCGAACCAGGCCATGCTCGACGCCGCAGAACTCGCCAGCCGGCTCGCCGCCAACCCCGCCGACCCGAATTCGGCGATTCGGACGTACGAAGAGTCGATGTTCAGCAGGATCCACCCGATCGCCGAGATGTCCGCACGAGTCCAGGCGATGATGCTGTCCCCTACCGCGGCGGAGGACATCGTCCGCTTCTTCACCCGGCCGATGGAACCCGCACGCGCAGAATGACATCTGGCGCTGTCGACGCGCGTGGCGATAATCGTTCCATGACGACGGATGTGCACAGTGAGTCCGGTCTCCGAAAGGCCACCTTGACTACCTGCGCCAACCACCGCGTTACGGCAATCGAGTGCTTTGGATGGCCGAACGGGGCGGCATCAGCTTCGACCCGAAGCCGTTTGCCCGACCGCGAAAGTCCGAGGTTTCAGGACAGAAAGTGGTGCAGCGCCGCGGTCAGGGCGTCCGGGTTCTCCTCGGCGACATGGTGACCGGACTCGATCGATTGGCCGCGTAGATCGGCAGCCCACGGGCGCCAGATGGCTAGCGGATCGCCGTACAGGTCTTCCAGGTCGTCCCGGGTCGACCACAGCAACAGAGTTGGGCAGCGGACAGTGCGGCCGTCACGCCGGTCGGCTTCTTCGTGCGCCCGGTCGACGCCGAGGCCGGCTCGGTAGTCCTCCAGCATGGCCCGCACGGTGGCCGCATCGTGGATGGCCTGCCGGAACTCCTGGTAGTTCTCGGCTCCCATGCTCTCGGGCCGGGCCTTACTGGCGTACCAGGCATCGGGGTCGGCCGCGATGGCCCGCTCCGGCTTGTCCGGCTGGGCGAAGAAGAACCAGTGGTACCAGTCACTGGCGAACTTCGCATCGCACCGGGCAAGAGCCTCACTGATGGGCACGCCGTCGATGACCACCAGATGACTGACCGAATCCGGATGGTCCAGCGCCAGGCGCAACGCCACGTACGACCCACGGTCGTGCCCGACCGTCGCGAACCTCGGATGGCCCAGTTCATCCATCAGCTGGACCATGTCCGCGGCGACCACCCGCTTGGACTGCTGGGAGTGATCAGCGAGAATTTGCGCCTTGCCGGACTGCCCGTAGCCGCGCATGTCGGGGCAGACGACGGTGAACCCGCGATCAACCAGCTGCGGCGCGACCCAATGCCACGTCGACCCCGTCCGCGGATGTCCGTGAATGAGCAGGACCGCAGGCCCGCGCCCCGCATGCCGGACCCGGAGCTCCACCTCCCCGACATCGACCCGCTCGTCCTCGAAACCGTCGAACATGCGCGACAAGTATTCGGTCACCCGCCAAGCAAACATTCGTTCACCGACCTGAGCGGTTGCGCGCGGCGCAGGCCATTCGGCAGGCCATCCGCACATCGGCGACGTCCTCGATCGGCCCAGGCGGTCAGAGCTTGCGGGCCACCGCGCCGTAGATGGAGGCGTCGGCCAGGGGCGGACGCTGCTCCGGTGGCACCTGCGGCCGCCACTCGGTGACCGGGGCGATGCCCGGTTCGGCCAGCTCCAGGCCGGTGAAGAAGCGGGCGAACTCGGCGCGGTCACGGGGAACGGCGTCCTGCTTCATCCGGCCGGCAGTGAACTCGGCCTCCATCCGCCTGACGATCTCGGCGGGGATGTGGTCGGTGGTGAAGTGGGTCAGCGCCAGCCAGCTGCCCGACGGCAGCGCGTCGAGGAGGCGGGCGACCTGCTCGTGTGGGCGGTCGTCGTCGGTGAGGAAGTGCGTCACGGCGATCAGCACCAGGGCCACCGGTTGGGACAGGTCCAGCGTGGCGTGCAGCTGCGGGTCGGCGAGGATCTTCTCGGGGTCGCGTAGGTCGGCATCCAGATAGGCGGTGGCGCCGGCCGGGTCGCTGGTCAGCAGCGCCCGGGCGTGGACCAGCACCATCGGGTCGTTGTCGACGTAGACCACCCGGGAGTCGGGGGCGACCGACTGGGCCACCTCGTGGGTGTTGTCGGCGCTCGGGATGCCGGTGCCGATGTCGAGGAACTGCCGGATGCCGACCTCCTCGGCGAGGAACCGGACCGCTCGGCCGAGGAAGGCCCGGTTTTCCCGGGCAAGCGTGCGTACCCCTGGGTAGACGGCAGCGATCTGGTCGCCGGACTGCCGGTCGACGGCGAAGTTGTCCTTGCCGCCCAACCAGTAGTTGTAGCGGCGGGCCGGGTGGACCACGCTGGTGTCGATCCGGTCGGCACCACGACCCTCGGGCAATTCCGACGTGGACGGCACGGTCACGAGACCTCCCAGGTCGACGGGACACGCCGCATCCGTAGCGTCACCGGCCGTATCCAGAGGACATCTTAAGCCGTACCCATGGGCCCGTGGGACCCACCGACGCGCGGACGCCGCGGGGGCGGGAAACCGCTTACCAGGACGCTATTGACGGTCGTCACTGGCTGTCAGTACCGTGATGCGGGCAGCGAGAAAGCGCTTTCCGACCCCTCACCGTCCGACAGGGAGCGCCCCCATGCCCCGACACCTCCGTGCGTTCTGCCTGATCCTGCTCGCCATCGCCACCGTGGTGAGCACCACCACCGCCCTGCCCGCCGAGGCCGCCCCGCGCTTCCGGGTGTTGGTCTTCTCCAAGATCACGAATTTCTACCACGACTCGATCCCGGCGGGCATCGCCGCGATCCAGCAGCTCGGTGCCGCCCACAACTTCGAGGTCGTCGCCACCACCAACGCGGCGGCCTTCACCGACGCCAACCTCGCCACCTTCGACGCACTGGTCTTCAACAACACCAACTCGCTCCCGACCTCGGGTGACCTGCTCAACGCCAGCCAGCGGGCGGCGTTGCAGACGTTCATTCGCAACGGCGGTGGTTGGGCCGGCCTGCACGCCGCCTCGGCCAGCGAACGCGACTGGCAGTGGTACGAGGGCCTGGTCGGCACGATCTTCGATTACCACCCCGACTTCTCGTCCACCGGCGGCACCTTCCCCGGCCGAGTCAAGGTGCTCGACCGGGCGCACCCCTCGACGCGCAACCTGCCGGAGCTCTGGGAGCAGAGCGAGGAGTGGTACAACTGGCGGACCAACCCGACCGGGAACGTGCACACCCTCGCCCAGATCAAGGTGCGCGACGGGATCAACGGCCTGGACGAGGGCGTCGACCACGCGTACTCCTGGTGCCAGCGCTACGACGGCGGCCGGTCCTGGTTCACCGCCGGTGGGCACGCCAGCTCCCAGTTCAGCACCCCGACATTTCTGGAACACCTGCGCTACGGCATCGAGTGGGCGGCCGGCGCGGTCGCCGGCGACTGCTCGGCCACCAAGACCAGCAACTTCGAACGGATGGGGCTGGTCACCGAGAACCTGGCTGACCCCTTCGAGCTGGCCGTCGGCCCGGACCGGAAGGTCTACTACATCCAGCGCACCGGCGCGCTGAAGGTGGTCAACTCCGACACCCTCCAGGTCACCACGCTGCTGGACTTCGCGTACACCTCGGCGATGACCGACCAGTCCGACGGGCTGCTCGGGATGACCCTGGACCGCAACTTCGCCAGCAACGGCTGGATCTACCTGCTCTGGTCGGACAAGACCCTCAAACAGCTGAACCTGTCCCGGTTCACTGTCGCCAACAACAGCGTCGCGCTCTCCTCGGAGAAACGCCTGCTGACCATTCCCACCTACCGGGGTGAGGGCCGGGCCAACTCGCACATGGGCGGGTCGCTGGCCATGGACGCCACCGGACGGCTCTACGCGGCGATCGGTGACAACACCGACCCCTTCGCCTCCAGCGGTTACACGCCCGTCGACGAACGCGCCGGCCGCGCCGCCTGGGACGCCCAGGGCACCGCCGGCAACACCAACGACCTGCGTGGCAAGATCCTGCGGATCACCCCACAATCCGACGGTACGTACACAGTGCCCAGCGGGAACCTCTTCCCGGCCGGCACCGCGAGGACCCGGCCGGAGATCTACGCGATGGGCATGCGCAACCCGTTCCGGATCACCGTCGAGCCGCAAACCAACGCGGTGCTGGTGGCCGACTACGGCCCGGACGCCCGCGCCGCCGACCCCAACCGTGGTCCGGAGGGGACTGTCGAGTTCAACCGGATCACCAGCGCCGGCAACTTCGGATGGCCGTACTGCGTGGGCAACAACATCCCGTTCAACGACTACAACTTCGCCACCAGCACCTCGGGGGCAAAGTTCAACTGCGCCGCACCGGTGAACAACTCACCCAACAACACCGGCCTGACCACCCTGCCGGCGGCGAAGTCCGCGCTGGTTTGGTACGCGTACTCCGCTTCCACCCAGTTCCCCGAGCTGGGCACCGGCGGTGGCGGGCCGATGAGCGGCCCGGTCTACGACTACGACCCGGCCAACACCCGCACCACGAAGTTCCCCGAGTACTTCGAGGGCAAGTGGATCACCTACGAGCTGACCCGCAGGTGGTTCAAGACGCTGTCGATCCACAAGACGGCGCAGACCTTCAGCAACGCGCGCTTCGGCCCGACCGCCGTCGGTGACCTCCAGTCGATCAACGGAATCTTCGGCAACATGAGCTGGATCCAGCCCTTCGAGGCGGAGTTCGGCCCGGACGGTTCGCTCTACGTCATCGACTTCGGCGAGGGCACCGGCAGCGGTCGCGGCGGCAGCAACGCCGGCGCGGGCATCTACCGGATCGACTACGTCGCCAACGGGCGGCCACCGACAGCGAAGATCGCCGCCACCCCGGACAGCGGACGTACGCCGCTCGCTGTGACGTTCTCCTCGGCCGGGTCGTCCGCCGGTGACGGGTCGGCGCTCAGCTACGCCTGGGACTTCACCAACGACGGCAGCACCGACTCCACAGCGGCCAACCCGAGCCACACCTACTCGACGGCCGGGAAGCACACCGCCCGGTTGACAGTGCGCAACAGCGGCAACGGGTTGACGGCCACCGCGGTCACCGACGTGGTGGTCGGCAACACCCGACCGACGGTGACCATCACCGTGCCCGACGGCGGGTTCTTCGACTTCGGGGACAAGATCCCCTACACGGTGACTGTCACCGACCCGGAGGAGAGCACCATCGACTGCGCCAAGGTGACAGTGCAGACGCAACTCGGCCACGACTCGCACGCCCACCCGCTGGACGTCTACACCGGCTGCTCCGGTCTGCTCGCCACCGAGGCGGACGCCGGTGACGGCCACGGGCCGGGGCAGAACCTCTACACCCTGATCACCGCGCAGTACACCGACGGCGGCGCGGCCGGTGGCGTACCGGCGCTGACCGGCTCGACCCGCGTCCAGTTGCAGCCCAAGAGCAAGGAGGCCGAGCACTTCAGCGCCCAGTCCGGCGTCACTGTCAACGACCGGGCCACCGCCCGCGCCGGCAAACGGCTCGGCGAGGTCGACCACAACGACTGGGTGGCGTTCGGGCCGGCCGACCTGCGCAACGTCGGCTCGGTGACGCTCGGGGTGACCAACGGCGGGCTCGGCGGCACCATCGAATTGCGGACCGGCTCGCCCACCGGCACGCTGATCGGCTCGGCCACCATCGGCTCCACCGGCGGCTGGGACAACCTGGTCTCCCCCACCGTCACGCTGACCAACAAGCCCACCGGCACGACCACCCTGTACGCGAAGTTCGTCAACGCCGCCCAGGTCAACGGCACGCCGGATCTGCTCGCCCTGGACTGGCTACGGTTCAACGGCGCCGGGGTCAAACAGGAGCCGGGCGGAACGTTGTCCCTGGCCGCCAACCCGACCGGCGGCGCCGCACCGCTGACCACCACGCTCACCGCCACGGCGACGGCGCCGTCCGGGCAGAGCATCACCGACTACGCGTGGGACTTCGGCGACAACAGCGCCATCACGCACGGAGCGACACTACGGTCGACGACCCACAGCTACCCCCGCAAGGGGACCTTCACCGCCCGGGTGACGGTCACCTACACCAGCGGGGAGACCCGCTCGCTCAACCTGACCATCACGGTCACCTGACCGTCGGGCGACGGCGGGCGGGGGTCCACCCCGCCCGCCGCCGCTCGTCAGGGCGTGCCGCGTCGCAGCCGCGCGCTCAAGGGACGGTGGGTTTGCCGTCGAGAACATCGATTGCTTTATCCAGGCGAGATGCGAGGCTGAGCAGGTGACTCACCCGCTCGCGCGCCGCGTCTACGACACCTGCCATCTCACCGGACGTTTCCGTCTGCGGTCCGGGCAGGTCAGCGAGGAGTACTTCGACAAGTACCTGTTCGAGGGGCAGCCGGATCTGTTGCGCGAGGTCGCCGAAGCGATGGTGGCCATGCTGCCGGAGTGCGATGTGCTGGCGGGAATGGAGATGGGCGGCATCCCTCTCGCCACGGTGATGTCACAGCTCACGGGGCTGCCCACGGTCTTCGTGCGGAAGCACGCCAAGGAGTACGGCACCAACAAGGCCGCCGAGGGCGGTCCGGTAGACGGGCGGCGTGTCGTACTGGTCGAGGACGTCGTCACCACGGGAGGAGCACTGCTGGCATCGTGTGCGCAGCTACGATCCATCGGCGCTCAGGTGGAGACAGTGGTCTGTGCCATCGACCGGGAGCAGGGCGGTCGTGAGAATCTGGCGGCCGAGGCGCTACAACTCCGCGCCGCCCTCACCCGCCGCGACCTGGAAGCGCCCCTGATGGCGTGACAGCTCAGGTGCCGCTCGACCGGCGACCTACGGTGCTTCTCCGTTTGCCGTGCCGGTGGGACTGGATCGGATTGTGGCCATTCCGCCGACCCTGGTGGAAATTCCTTCGGTGGTGGCGGTGGCGGTGGCGAAGACCGACGAGGGGCGGCCTGCAGTGTGCCCCTGCTCGACTTCGATGTTGCTGTGTCCGTGGGTCGCGAACAGGTGTGCGGCGAGGCAGCCTGTGCTGTTGGCGTTGACGACGTCCTCGCTGACTCCGATCGCCGGTGCGAACATGCGCGCGGCGGCTGCGTCGCGGGTCGGGGAGAGCGTGTAGACGAAGCAGCCGAGATAGCCGAGACGACGGCATTCGGCTGCGAGTCGATGTGGGTCAGGCCGTATCGAGAGCAGGGCCGACAGCGTTTTGACCGGTACGAGCAGGCGTGGTGTTCCCGGTGAGGCGATACAAGGGGCGTCGCCGGTGGCAATGTCGTTCGATCTGATGCCCAGGGCGGCGAGGAGGTTGTCTCGTTCTGCGGCAGTGCAGCCCTGAAGCTCCACCGGGCCCTGGTGGAACCAGACCTCGATGCCGTCGTCGCGCTGGATCGCGGTGGTGTCGAAGGTGCGGCCACCGGTCCGCTGACGTGAGCGATATTCCCTGATCCCGCGACGGTGCAACAGGACCGCCTGGGCGGCGATTGTGCCGTGTCCGCAGTTGGTGAGCTCACCGTGTGCGGTGAAGAACCGCACTGTGGGCGTGGTTCCCGCGTCGGCGTCGACGAACGCCGCGTGCGAGGTGCCGGCGTGCCGGACGATCGCGCGCCGAGTGCTGTCGCTGAGCGTGATGTCATCGATCAGCACGGCGGTAGGGCTGCCACCTTCCCGGCGGCGAGTGCAGGCGTCGACGATCGTCACGTCGTTCCCGTTGCTCCCGGTCATGTCGGGGCTTCCGCCTCGGTGGCCGGGTCGTCGTCGGTGAGGGCGCGAGCCCAGTCATCCGACCACCTGACGAGGGGGCGCAGGGCTCGGTAGGCACCCTGTCCGAACTGGGTGAGGGCATAGGCGGCGTCCGGTTCCTGCATGACGATGCGTGCCTCCATCAGCTCGGTCAACCTCTGCCGCAAGACGCTGGACGACATGTTGTCGCAGTGTTGCTGCAGTGCGCGGAAGCCAAGGGCGCCGCCCTGCAACTCCCAGACGATGCGCAGGCTCCATCGACGTCCGAAAAGATCGAGTGCCGCCATCAAGGGCCGCCCGGTGCTCGACCCGCGAACCGGGCTTCCCGGCCTCGGCGCTGCCATCGGCTCGCCCCACTTCTCCTGGTGCTTCTTTTTTCGATACAGTACCTCTCGTCATCGATTCGGTTTCCGAAGCGCGGAGGGTCGGGCATACATGACGTTCAAGTTGCGGAACGCACTCTGCGAGCGACTGGGTATCGACGTGCCGGTGGTGCAGGCGCCGATAGGCTCCGCGGCGGCGCCCGAACTGGCTGCGGCGGTGGCCGGAGCCGGTGGGCTCGGCATGCTGGCGTCGACCTGGCAGAGTCCCGAACGCGCGCGCCTCAGCATCCGCCACGTTCGGCGGCGGACTTCACGGCCGTTCGGGGTGAATCTGGTGCTGGATTTTCCCGTCATTGACACGCTGGCGGTATGCCTGGACGAGGCCGTACCGGTCATATCCACTTTCTGGGGTGATCCAAAACCCGTCAGCCATCGGATCCGTGATGCCGGTGCGCTGCATATGCACACCGTCGGTAGCGTGAGGGAGGCTGTGCACGCCGCCGGCTGCGGCGTCGACGTCATCGTGGCGCAGGGCTGGGAGGCCGGCGGCCATGTTCGCGGCACGACCGCCACCATGGTTCTGGTGCCGGCCGTTGTCGACGCGGTGGGCCCAATTCCGGTCATGGCCGCCGGCGGCATCAGCGACGGCCGCGGCCTCGCCGCCGTTCTGACCTTGGGCGCACAGGGCGCGTGGCTGGGCACGCGTTTCCTTGCGACCACTGAAGCTTTCACCCACCAGCTGTATCGGCGACGCCTCGTCACTGCCACTGCCGAGGACGCCGTCCACACCCACTGCTTCGATGGCGGATGGCCCGACGCCGCGCACCGCGCATTGCGGAATCCGACCATGCAGCGTTGGGAACTAGCCGGTTCGCCCCCAGCGCCAGGACGCCCAGACGAAGGCGACGTCGTAGCCATCGACAGCGCAGGCCAGGCCCATTACCGGTACGAGGATCTGATGCCTTTACCCGGCATGACCGGCGACCTGGAGGAGATGGCCCTCTACGCCGGCCAATCGGTCGACCTCGTCCGGGACGTCCGGCCAGCAGGCCAGCTCATCCACGAACTCACGGCGCAGACCGTGAACGTCATCGAGCAGATGCACCGCACGACCCAAACGGCAGACGGGGCTCCGTAACCGTGCCTTCCCTCGCTCGCATCAGCGGAGACGCCGAAAGCGGCACTGCCGTGCTGTTCGACGTCGACGGCGTTCTGGTCGACTCCTACGCCGCATATCGCCGTATCTGGGGCCGCTGGGCGCTGCACCACAGCTTGGAGCCAGCGATCGTCTGGGCTCACACCCACGGCCGCCGTCCTATCGACACAATCACAGTCGTCGCTCCACAACTCGATGCTGAAGCCGAATACCGACTGGTACGCGACTTCATGGCAGACGAAGGCGACGCCTTCCCGGTGTACCCAGACGCCCCGAGCGTGCTGAAGGTCATCCGGAACCAGCGATGGGGCGTGGTGACCTCCGGCCGAGCCCCTACCGTGCGGCAACGACTGCGAGCAGGCGGCCTACCTGATCCCCTGGTCCTTGTGGACAGCACGCAGGTCGCTTTCGGAAAACCAGACCCGGAAGGCTACCTCCGTGCAGCCGACCTGCTGGGAACCCCGCCAGAGCGTTGCCTGGTCATCGAAGACGCCCCGGCCGGAATTGAAGCAGCTCGCGCGGCGCGGATGACCGTGGTCGCACTGACCACCACCCATTCCGCAGCCCAGCTCAGCGGAGCACATCACATCACCAAAACCCTCGGCGATGCGATGCCACTCATCGACAATTGGCTCGGCGCAACGGCGCCATGACAAGGGCTCCACGCACTCACATCGGCTACTTGTTTCATTGACCTGCGACCGTGGCCCATCAGTGGACGCCTGCCCTACCGCCTCCGCGGCCGGCCGGCGTCACAACCTGACCGGTGGTGCTCGGCGTGGGGCGGTGCACGTCGGCACCGCCCCACACCCGGCTGAACGGTTACTGCCAGGAACTCTGTTGGGTGTAGACGAGGTTGCCGGGGACCACAGTGCCGTTGGTGCGGTACTCGGTGTACGCCCAGAAGTCGCCCTCGGCCAGCGGTTTGTTCGGCTTCAGCGTGAAGTTGAAGCCCTGACCGCGCTCCGAGGTGGAGGGCAGCGTGAGGGTGGCACCCGAATACGTGGCGTTGCGGCCGATGATGGCGTGGCCCAGCTCGAAGTCGACGACGGGACCACCGGGGTACTGTGCGAACACGTACGCGGTGTAGCGCCCCGGCTCGGGCAGGAACTTGTACGCCTGCTCGGCGCTGGTCCAGAACCTGTCACTGCTGTAGATGAGGGTGTCGCCCTTGTACAGGTAGAGATCGAGGTTCGTGTTCGGATCGGCGGTGTTGGCCTCGACGACAATGCCGGCGGTGTTCGCCGGCACCGTGAAGTCGACCTTCTTCACGCCAGTGGCGCTCGGGTCGAACACGCCGCCGTAGACGCCGGCCGGCATCGAGTACGACGTGCGCCGCATCGGGGTGTAACCGGTGCTGCGACCGACGAGTGATCCGGTGAAGCCCGGCTGGACCATGCCGAAAGCGCCGTTTGTCATACGGGCGAACTCCTCGCCGTCGTCCGCGTACGGCCGGGCCGAGATGCCCCACGGACGGGCGGCGACCGGGATCCGGGCGCTGTGCGCCTTACCCTGCCAGGTGATCGACCCGGTCACGTACCGGTCCCAGGGCGCGCTGCCCCGACGCAGCGTGATGGTGACCGTCGCGGACTTGCCGGGCGCCAGGGTCACCGATGTCGGTGACACGGTGACCTTCATGCCGGGCAGACCGGACACCGACGAACGGTAGGTCTCCCGCGCCTTGCCCACATTGGTCAGGGTGCGGGTGAGGGTCACCGGGCGGGTGCCGTCGTACTCACGCAAGGAGATGGCCGGCAGGTTGAGTGCCTTGCCGTCGGGTTCGGCCGTCTCGCTGAACTCGATCAGTTCCGCCGCCGTGGGTTCGATGACCAGTCCCGGGTCGGTGGCTCGGGGCAGATTGATGAATCCGCTGCCCTGGTCGAGCGGACTGCTGGTGCCGACGGTGTCGGTGGCGGTGGTGCGCAGGGCCGAGGCGACCGCGCCGGGTGACCAGTCCGGGTGCGTGGCGCGCAGGATCGCCGCCGCTCCGGCCACGTACGGCGAGGCCATCGAGGTGCCGGAGTACGCGTCGTACTGTCGCCCGAAGTTGCCCGCCGGTGAGACCGCGGCGATGATGTTCGAACCGGGCGCGACCAGGTCCGGCTTGAAGACGCCGAGGGTCACCTTGTCCGGGCCGGTGGAGGAGAAGTCCGCCACGCTCGGTATGCCCGGGACACTGGAGCCGTCACCGCCGGTGCGCAACGACACTGTCGCGTCGGTGGGGTGGCGCATCAGGTAGTTGAACAGCGTGCCGGCCTGCTTCTCGGTCGGCAGGTAGACCACCGGGAAGTTGAAGATGGAGTTGATCCGGTAGTTGCCGACCGGGTCGAAGACCACCATCGCCGCCCCGCCCTTGGCCTTGATCTCGGCGGCGGAGCCGAACATGTCGGACAGCGCGCAGGCGACCACCTTGCCCTTGATCTTGGCAGGGTCCAGGCTGCCGGGCTCGCAGTAGACAGCGCCCAGATCCGGCGAGCCGGCCTGTTCACCGAACACCAGCGGCCGTGCGCCTCCGCCGGGCAGCGCGTCCAGCGAGCCGCCGACCAGCTTCGTGCCGTCGCCCAGCTTGGCGGTGGCCTCGTCGAGCTTGGTCACCGCCGCGCCGACAGTTGTCACCCAGGGTGCGGCGTTGCTGATCGCTCCACTCACGATGCCGGTGTTGCCGGCCGACGCCGCCACGAAGACCCCGGCCAGCGAGGCGTTGAGGAACGCCACGCCGATGGGGGTGTTGGCCTCCCAGTCGCCGAGCTGCGAGCCGATCGAGAAGTTCAGCACCTGCACGCCGTCGGCGACGGCCGCGTCGATGCCGGCGATGATGTCGGCGTCGTAGCCCATGCCACCCCAGAGCACCTTGTAGACGGCGATCTGAGCATCCGGCGCCACCCCGGAGACGGGACCGAAGCCGCGACCGTCGATCGTGACGTTCGAGATCGGTAGGCCGGCCGCCGTGGAGGCGGTGTGGGTGCCGTGCCCGGACGCGTCGCGGGGGGACAGGAACTCACCCTCGGGCACCGAACCACCGCCGGCGAGCCACGAGTCGGCGAAGTAGCGGGCACCGACGATCTTGCCGTTGCAGTGCTCGGCCACGAAGGCCACGCCGGTCTGGCAGGTGCCGTGCCAGCTCGCGGGAGCGGGCATCTTCTTGGCGAACGACGCGCTCTCCGGCCAGATGCCGGTGTCCAGGACGCCGATCACCATGCCCGCGCCCGTGCCGGGGCCGGGCTTGGCCGGCCGGCCGGTGCGGTCCGTCGGCGCCGACTGCTCCGCGCCACTCGGGGTGGCGGGCGTCGGGTTGGCGGCGGTCGCCGTGGTCGCGGTGGGCGGCGCCGAGGGGGTGCCGAGGGCCCGCGAGGCGGTGACGGCGCGGACGCGCTTGTCCGCCCGCAACGTGCTCGCCTGCTGGGTGGTCAGCTTCGCCGAGAACCCGTTGAAGGCTGCGGTGTAGACGGCGTTGACAGTGACCCCGGCCGCGGCGGTGACGGCGCCGCGCTGCGCGTCGAGGTGCCGGCGGTACGCCTGCGCCGGCGTCGACGTCACGTCCAGCCGGCCGCCCGCCGCCGGGCGGGTCCGCGCCAGACCGGACACCCCACCGGTGTACGTGGTCAACGGGTCCTCGGCCAACTCGACGACGTACATGCCGGAGCCGGTCTCGTCGACGGCTGCCTTCGGCGTGGCCGCACGGTTGCCGCCGGGTCGACGGTCGGCCCCGTCGGTCAGGGTGACCTTCCGGTCGGACCCCGCGGTGAAGTAGCCGGCGCCGCTGCCGTTACCCGACGACCCCGCAGGTGCCGCCGACGCCGTTCCCGCGACACCGGTGGTACCGGTGATCAGGGCGATGACCAGCGTAGGTAGCGCCAGTCTTCGCAGCCTGTTTCCGCTCGTGCCTGTAGCCACGAGGCTCCTTTCGGTTGCTCCCTTGTGGAGCTTTGCATCGATCGCGACCCGCTCATGGGAGCGCTCCCCCACCTAAGCCGCCGATGGTTAATCGATGGTTTGCACGGTGTTACGGATCGCCGGTGCGTATAAGATCACGTTCTGCCGGCCGCGCCTAGATCACTTTTTCCAGACCATGCCAGAACCCCGGCCAGGGCCAGCCCGAGCACCTGACGGCCGCTCAGGCGTGGTCAGGGTGACCTCGAACCGAATCGATGCCCTAGTCGGACAGGCCCGCCGGCACGGGCACCTCGAGGTACGCCAGGAGGGCGGCGACCTCACTGTCGAGTTCCAGGCCCACCTCGTGGATGGCGTCCACTCCCAACGAGCCGAACGCGTGGCTGGGTTGCTCGATGATGAACCGTGCTCCACCCTCGGGACCGTCGCTGATCAACGTGCGCAGCGGCGCGTACAGCATGACCGCCGGGTCGTGGCGGAACATCCGCTCAGCCGTGGTGTGGTTGCCCATCAGGTATTCGACGCAGTGCCTGGGGTCGCCCGCGAGGTTCATCATCGGTCGCAGGTCGCCGCTGCTCCAGTAGATGAGGAAGGCGTGCGGCGCGCGCTGGCGCATGAGGGCGAGGACGTCGTCCCAGGGGGCGTTGCGGGCTACCAGCGCATTGAACGCCGTCGCGTCGTAGGCCGGGACGGCCTGCTCATACTGCTGCCGAAATTCCTCGAAGGAGCGATCGATACTGATCTCCAGGCACCGGGCCTGGTAGCGACGTTCGGCCCATCCCCGTCCCATCGGCCCTCCTCTTCACCTACCGGGCTACTTCGCTGAACCTAGCAGCACGAGTCCGGAATGCGAGTTTAGTATCGAATCGCTGCTGATCTGACCGGTGATGGGGTGACGTGTGTGAACGGCGCTGAGGCACTGCTGCGGACGCTTGTCGACGGCGGGGTCGAGGTGCTCTTCACGAACCCCGGCACCACCGAGCTGCACCTGGTCGGAGCGCTGGAGTCGGTTCCCGAGCTGCACGGCGTACTCGCTCTCTTCGAGGGCGTGGTCAGCGGTGCGGCCGACGGTTACGCCCGGATCGCTGGCAAGCCCGCCGCGACGCTGCTGCATCTCGGGCCCGGTCTCGCGTACGGCCTGACGAACCTGCACAACAGCCGCCGCGCCAACTCGCCGGTGGTGAACATCGTCGGAGACCACGCGACGTTCCACACCGCCTTCGACCCACCGTTGAACTCCGACATCGCCGCGCTGGCGGGATGGCTGCGCGGCCCCGTCCGCCGCCCTGAGGACGCAGCCGGCGCCGGCCCGGACGCCGCAGCCGCACTCGCCGCCGTCCTGGAGCCACCCGGACAGATCGCCACCGTGATCATGCCGGCGGACGTGTCCTGGTCCGACGGAGGTGCGGCCGGCGCTCCCGTGCGGTCCCGGCCGGCGCCGACCGTCGAGCAGGAGACGATCACGCAGGTCGCGGAGGCTCTTCGGAGCGGCGAGACGACAGCACTGGTGATCGGCGGACCGGCCCTGCGGGAGGCGGGCCTGCTGGCAGCGGGCCGCATCGCCGCGGCGACCGGTGCACGGGTCTTCCAGGAGCTCTACTCCAACAGGGTCGAACGAGGGGCGGGCCTACCCGCGTTCCCCCGGCTCGGCTTCTATCCCGACCAGGTGCTCGACCAACTGCACGGAGCGCGGCACGTCATCGTCGCGGGCACCAAGGCACCGGTCTCGTTCTTCGCCTACCCCGACCAGCCGAGCCTCCTCGTGCCTGAGGGCGCGCAGACGCACGTCCTGGCCGAGGTCGGTCAGGACGCGGTCGCCGCGCTGGTCCGACTCGCCGACCTGGTGGCACCGGACGCGGCGGCCCAGGTCAGCGACCCGCACCGACCGGCACTTCCCACTGGCGCACTCACAGTGCAGAACTGGGCCGACGTCATCGCGGCGCTGCTACCCGAACGGGCCATCATCATCGACGAGTCCGTGAGCTCCGGCCTCGCCCTCGCCGCCGCCGCCGCCGGGGCTCCCCGACACGACGTGCTGATGCAGACCGGTGGCGCCATGGGCGACGGCCTGCCTCTGGCCGTCGGCGCCGCGGTCGCCGCACCCGACCGGCCGGTGGTGGCGCTGGTGGCCGACGGCTGCGTCATGTACACCGCCACCGCGCTCTGGACCCAGGTACGCGAGCGGTTGAACATCACCAACGTGATCCTCAACAACCACGGGTACGCGATCCTGCGCCAGGAGTGGGGATACTTCAGCAAGGAGCCGGGCTCGGCCAACCCCGACAGCAATCCCCTGTTCGACCTGACCAACCCTCAGATCGACTTCGTCGGGCTGGCGAACGCGTTCGGGATGCCCGCCACCCGCGCCACCACCGCCGAGCAACTCGCGGAGCAGTTCTCCGCGGCATTGAACCAGCCGGGCCCGCACCTCATCGACGCCACCATCCCCGCTGCGGCCTAGTACGGCAGCCGCCGTTCGCGATCTTGGCCGAGGCGTTTCGCCGGGCGGCAGACGCCACGGTCATCTACAGGGGCTTCACCGATGACGGCGGAGGTGTGGTCAGGCTTTGGAAGCTGAACACCCACGTCAGCCACCGCATGCACGCCCTGATCGCCGCCCGGCCGTGGCTGACCGTGATCCGGTTACCCGCCTACGCACCAGGCCTCAACCCCACCGAAGGCGTCTGGCGCTGGATGAAACGTGGCCTGACCAACACCGCCGCCCGCGGCGTCAACCACCTCGCGCAACTGGTCAAACGCCGGCTACGCGCTTGTCAGCAACAGACCGATCTCCTCGCCGGCTTCCTCGCCAGCACCGGCATGACCCTCGAACCCGAACCACCGAGATAGCTCGAACCTCGGCCTTTCGACCTCTGTAGTTAGTGGTCCGCTCCGTAAGCGAGACCGGCCGGGTGACCGGCAAGATTGTCCTCACCATCGGGGCGAGCTGACCTTTCCTCCGCGCTCAGCGCGAGTTGCGGCACCCGCCGACGAGTGCTCAGCGCCCGGGTTCCAGCGCCTGCAGCCAGGAACATGCTGCCGAGCAGCAGCCACCCCGGTGGCCCGAGTCCGACCGCTGCCGACGTGACGACGACCGGCGCCACAGCCAGGCCGATGCCCACTCCTGCCTGGCTGACGCCCTGGTAGGCGCCGGAGTTGGCCGGATCGGCCCACTCGAAGGCCAGTTCCCAGCCGCCGGCCTCGGAGAAGATCTCGCCGAGACTGTGCGCCACGACCGCCGCCACCAGCAACGCGACGGCGAACCCGGCTCCGCTCGGGTATCCGGCGGCCGCGTAGCAGAGGCAAGCCGCCAGCAGCAGGGCCGTACCGTGAAAGACCGCCCGCCCGGCCGATGGCACGTCGCCGACCAACCGGGTCGACCAGACCTGGAGGACCGAGACCAAGCCGGTGTTCAGCAACAACAGCACCGCGACAGTCACGTCCGGCGCAGCGGTATGGCCGGTAACCCACAGCGGCATCCCGACGGTGAGCAGCAAGGCCTGCACACTTACCACGGCGTGCAGCGCGGTCGCGGTCAGATACCGGCGATCGCCCAGCGGTGACCGGCCGCCTTCCGCCAGCCGGTCACCACCGCCCCCTACGAGAACGGGCAGAGCCCGCAGAGGCACAAGAGCGACCAACGTGAGTACGGCCGCCGCCAGCACCGCCGCCAGATAGGCGGATCGGCTACCCACCACCAGCGCCACGGCGGCCAATCCGGACCCAGCCGCGATGGACACGTTGTCCACGACCCGCAGCCAGGCCCGCACCCCCACCCGGGCCGGGCCAGTGAACGCTCGAGCCAGCAGCGCGACGTGGGCGGTCCGCTCCACGCTCTCGGCGCCGACCGCCACGCAGGCGACCAGCACGAACGTGCCGGCGTCGCGGGTCAGGCAGTACGCCGCGAGCGCACCACCTTGTGCCGTGGCCGCGACGATCAGCACCCGCCGCGGCCCGAACCGGTCGCAGAGCCGCCCCGACGCGAACGCCGTCACCACTCCCACGGCCCCGGCGATGGTGAGGCCCACCCCGACGGTTGCCGGGCTGATTCCGGCCACCGTGGTGAAAAACAGCACGCTGACGCTGAACATCACCCCCTTGGCTGTCGAGGTAGCCGCAGTGGCCCAGATCAAAACTCGTTTCAAAGGCACGGGCAGAGTTCACCCGCCCCGGCCGGAGGACACGATTGATGTAGCGTTCTACTTCATGCCAGTGCGATACAGACTCGTCGGCCCTGACTTGGCGAGCGTCCGGTTCGCTGTCTCGCCCCTCAACGAACTGATTCTGTCGCTGCGAAGCTGGCGCGATCCGGGCCGCTTCCCGATCCACCTACCGTGGATCCGCCGCATGCAGCAAGCCCGCGACGCCCTCGACACCGAAATGCTGCTGGCCCTCATCGACGAGCGACTGTGGACCCCCGACTTCCTGACCCCGCAACCACGCTCACCGCTGACCCGCATCGAGGACGAACTCGCCACCATCGCGGCCACCCCACCCGACGTGGTCCGCCGAGACCTGCGCCTGCTCTACCGCGCCGACGAGCGCATCCCCCCACCACTACGCGAGCCGGGCGCGCTCTCCCGCGTGGTCACCGCCCTGGCCGGCTACTGGGACCGGTGCTTCGCCGCCCACTGGCCCCGGATGCGCGCCCTGCTGGAGGGCGACGTCACGCACCGCGGCCGCGAGATCGCCCAGCATGGCCTGGCCACGATGTTCGCCGGCCTGTCCGAACGGGTCACCATGACCGGTGACACCGTGGAGGTACACCTGCACTCCAATGTCCACTACACCCGCCCGACCCTGGGCGGCCTCACCCTGGTCCCCACCATGTGGACCCCGGCAGTGGCGGCCCCCATCTCCCCCGACCAGCCTCCGATGATCATCTATCTGGCCCGGGGTTCCGGCACCCTGTGGCAGCCCGAGCCCCTGCCCGCCCCGGGAGCCCTGGGAGCCCTGCTCGGCGCCCACCGAGCCGGCCTGCTCGCCCGCCTGGACACCCCCGCGTCTTCCACCGAACTCGCGACCCGTCTGGGCGTCACTACCACCGCGGTGAACCAGCACCTACGCGCTCTCCGCGCAGGCGGGCTCCTGGTCAGTGGCCGCCACGGCCGTTCGGTGCTCTACCGCCGCTCCGAGCTGGGCGACCGCCTCTTGGCTGGATCAGGGCATCCGGAGCGTTGATCCGACCGAGCGGCCGAAGTCGAACCTCGGCCTTTCAACCTCTGTAGTCTGATCGAAGAATTTCCCGCGCGTCATCGAGGATGGCCACTGCTCTGGACCGGATGGAAGATAAGAACGTAGCCGACAACGGTTGGGTAGAAACCGACCGCTTGGGCGCACCAATACCGGACACCGGTCTTTGAACGCCATGGCGTTTTTCTTATGTCCAACGCCAGTAGGGTCGAGGGCATGAGCGCCCTCACCGACTACATCAACGCCTGGAACAGCAACGATACGGAGAGCATCGTCGCAACGGTCACACCTGATGCCGTCGTGACCGAAAGCTACGGACCCGTGTACCACGGGCAGGAGCGCATCCGAGAGTGGGCGGACAAGTGGTTCGGCCAGGGCAGCCGTGTTCTGAACTGGGTCATCACGAACGAGTTCACCGCTGGCGACACGACCGTGGCTGAGTGGCGCTTCGAGCACCGCGAGGAGAACGAGGATCGGTCCTTCGAGGGATTGACGATCGCCACCGTACGGGATGGGAAGATTGCGGCGCTGCGCGAGTACGCCACGACGGCAGACTTGTACGCGTGGGAAGGCGAGTGGAGGTAGACCGCACGACTGATTCGGGGTTATTGGCATGTGGAATTCAGGCGCCGCCACAGCAGGGTGAGCACTCCGGCGACGGCCAACCCGAGCAGCGGGGCGACGCCCACCCCGGCGAGCGTGCAGGCCACCGCGAGCAGCGCCGGCGGCACCCAGCACCAGGCGGGCACGGTACGCGGGGCCCGACCGCGCCGACGGGCCGCGGCTTCCACTGCCATCGGCACCACCAGCACCGGCAACGCGGCGGCCAGCAGGGTCAGCCAGGGCAGCACCAGACGGTCGAACCGCGCCACCGCCAGGATCCCGCCGAGCACCGCGACGAGCAGCATCGCCGCCCGCGCCGGCAGACGCGGCGCCAGGCCGCGCAACGCCAGCGAACCGGAGTACGTGGTGGTCAGCGCGGCCGCGAAGACCGCCACCGCGACGAACAGATTCGCGTACGCGGCCAGCCCCGAGCCGGCGGCGAGCAACGCGACCACGTCGGCCGAGCCGGTGCGCAGCCACAGGCCGGCCCCGGCGAGCACCCCGAGCAGCGCCGGCCCGATCAGCAGCCCCACGCACCAGGCCAGGTCACGCCTTCGGGAAAGGCCCACGCTGAAGTCCGGTGCCCGCAGCGCGAACACTGCCGCGTACCCGATCAGCGCGGCGGCATCGGCGAGCCCACCGCCGGCGAGGCGGACCGGCGCGCCGGGCGGTGGCAGCACCGTCAGGCACCAGCCGACCAGCACCACCGCGCTGAGCGTGGTGACCACCGCGACCCGGTTGCCGAGCCGGGCCGGCGCCCAGGAGACGGCGAGGACCGCCATCTCCAGCAGCACCGGCCCGGCCCAGCCCGGCAGGTGGGTCAGCGCGGCCAGCGAGGCCCCTCCGAGCCCGACGTTGAACCCGTTCCAGCCGACCATCGACACGGCCAGCACCGCCGCCAGCAGTAGCCGCGAGGTGTCCCCCAGGTACGCGGGCAGCACCGCTGTCAGCGTCCCGCCGTCGCCGAGCGGTCGGCGCAGCCCGATCCGACCCTGCCCCCAGAGCAGGGCCGCCATCAGCGCCCCGCCGACCAGCAGCCCGGCCACCGGCACCGCGCCGCCGTGGCGGGCGGCCATCGCCGCGCCGAGCACCAGCGTGGCGGGTGCGGTGCCGATGCCCAGCCAGGCGCCGACCGCCGCCGGCCACCGCCGATCGGGGATGTCAGACAACGTGGCGCAGGTAGCCGGCGATCGCCGCGTCGAGCACCTCCGCGCCCGGGCGCGCCCACACCTCGGCGGAGAAGACCTCCACCTCGATCGGGCCGACGTAGCCGGCCGCGTCCACCGCCTCGCGCAGCCGACGCAGCTCGATGCAGCCGTCGCCGGGCAGCGCCCGGCCGAGCAGCACCCCCTCCGGCAGCGGGGTCACCCAGTCGCAGACCTGGAACGCGGCGATCCGGGTGGCAGCCCGCGCGATCTGCGCGTACACGGTGTCGTCCCACCAGATGTGGTACGCGTCGACGACAACACCGACCACCGCCGGGTCGAACCGCTCGGCGATGTCCAGCGCCTGGCCGAGGGTGGCGATCACGCACCGGTCGGCGGCGAACATCGGGTGCAGCGGCTCGATGGCCAGCCGTACGCCGGCGGCCTCGGCGTGCGGGGCCAGCTCGCCGATCGCGTCGGCGACCTGACGCCGCGCGCCGTCGACGTCCCGGCTGCCGGCCGGCAACCCACCGGAGACCAGCACCAGTTCCGGGGCCCCGAGGGCAGCGGCCTCCTCGATGGCCCGCAGGTTCTCCGCGCGCCAGTCGTCGGCGGAGAAGAACCCGCCCCGGCACAGCGACGTGACGGTGAGGCCGGCGTCGCGGACCAGTTTCGCCGAGCGGGCCAACCCGTACGCGGCCACCGGCTCGCGCCACAGGCCGATGCCCGGCACGCCGGCCGCCACGCACCCGGCCACCACCTCGGGCAGCGGCCAGCGCTGGGCGGTTGCCTGGTTGAACGAGAAGCGCGCGAGGCTCATTGCTGCACCCCCGCCACAGTGAAGAAGGCCCGGGCGCGGGCGGCGGCCAGGTCGGCGTCGGGCAGCAGCCCGGCCGCGTCGGCCAGGGTGAGCAGGCTGGCCAGGTGCGCCGGGGACCGGCCGGACTGGGCGCCGCCGACCATCGTGAAATGGTCCTGGTGCCCAGCCAACCAGGCCAGGAACACGATCCCCGTCTTGTAGTGCCAGGTCGGCGCCGCGAACAGGTGCCGGGCCAGCGGCACTGTGGGCCCGAAGATCTCGTCGTACGCCGTCAGGTCCCCCCGGTCCAGGGCGGCCAGCGCGGCGGCGGCGGCCGGCGCGATGGCCGCGAACACCCCGAGCAGCGCGTCGGAATGACCCACCTCGTCACCCCGGATCAGCTCCGGGTAGTGGAAGTCGTCACCGGTGTAGAGGCGCACCCCGGCCGGCAGGCGGCGGCGCAACGCGACCTCCCGGTCGGCGTCCAGCAACGACACCTTGATGCCGTCCACCTTGGACTGACGCGCCTTGATCAGCTCAATCACAGTGTCGGCGGCCAGGTCCAGGTCGACAGCACCCCAGTAACCGGTCAACGCCGGGTCGAACATCGGGCCCAGCCAGTGCAGCACCACCGGTTCGTCGGCGGCGCCCAGCAGCTCGTCGTACACCCGCAGGTAGTCCTCCGGGCCGCGCGCGGCGGCGGCCAGGTGCCGGCTGCACATCAGCACCGGTCGGGCCCCGGCGGCGCGGACGTCGTCGAGCTGCTCGGCGTACGCGGCGGTGACCGCCGCCAGTGTGGCCGGGCCGACCGGCAGTTGGTCGGTGCCGATCCCGGCGACGATCCGCCCGCCCACCGCGCGGGCCTCGGCAGCGCTGCGCCGGATCAGCTCCCGGGTGGCCGGGTAGTCCAGCCCCATCCCCCGCTGGGCGGTGTCCATCGCCTCGGCGACCCCCAGCCCGTACGACCAGAGGTGCCGCCGGAAGGCGAGGGTGGTGTCCCAGTCCACCGCCGCCGGGGCACCCGGCACGTTCTCCGCGCCCGGGTCGGCGACCACGTGCGCGGCGGCGTACGCGATGCGGCTGGTCGCCGGCGCGTCCGGTCGGGCGAAGCCGCCTCCCCCGGCGAGCCGGTGCCGCCGTCCACCCGGCAACACCACCTCGGCACTCATGAGTGAAGCTCCGGCACCTCGATGCGGCCACCCTCGCGGGCAGAGCGCAGCCCCAGCTCGGCGAGCTGCACGCCGCGCGCGCCGGCCAGGAAGTCCCACCGGAACGGCTCGCCGGCCACCACGTGCCGCAGGTACGCCTCCCACTGCACCTTGAAGCCGTTGTCGAACTCCTCGTTGTCGGGCACCTCGGCCCACTGGGCGCGGAAGTCCTCGGTGGCCGGCAGGTCCGGGTTCCACACCGGCTTCGGGGTGACCGCCCGGTGCTGCACCCGGCAGTTGCGCAGGCCGGCGATCGCGCTGCCCTCCGTGCCGTCGACCTGGAACTCCACCAGTTCGTCGCGGTACACCCGCACGGCCCAGGACGAGTTGATCTGCGCGATCACGCCGCCATCGAGTTCGAAGGTGGCGTACGCGGCGTCGTCGGCAGTGGCCGCATACGCGTGACCGGCCTCGTCGACCCGATCGGGCACGTGGGTGGCGGTCACGCAGGAGACGGCCGTGACCCGGCCGAACAGCTCCTCCAGCACGTAGTGCCAGTGCGGGAACATGTCGACCACGATGCCGCCGCCGTCCTCGGTCCGGTAGTTCCACGACGGCCGCTGAGCGGGCTGCCAGTCGCCCTCGAAGACCCAGTACCCGAACTCGCCGCGCACCGAGAGGATCCGGCCGAAGAAGCCACCGTCGATGAGGCGCTTGAGCTTGCGCAGACCGGGCAGGAATAGCTTGTCCTGCACGACACCGGTGCGGACACCGGCCGCGTCCGCCGCCCGGGCCAGGTCGAGCGCGGCCGCGGTGTCCTCGGCCAGGGGCTTCTCCGTGTAGATGTGCTTGCCGGCCTCGATGGCCTGCCGGATCGCCTTCTCCCGCTGCTGGGTGACCTGCGCGTCGAAGTAGATCTCGACGTCGTCGCGGGCCAGCGCCGAGGTCAGGTCGGTGGTCCAGTCGGTCAGCCCGTGCCGCTCGGCGAGCTCCCGGAGCTTCGTCTCGTTACGCCCGACCAGGACCGGTTCCGGCCAGATGGTGGTGCCGTCGGCCAACGCCACACCACCGGATTCGCGGATGGCCAGCAGCGACCGGACGAGATGCTGCCGGTAGCCCATCCGTCCGGTCACGCCGTTGACGATGATGCCGATCGACCTGCGGGTCATGGTGTTCCTTCCGTCGTGCTGGTCGTGCCGATCCGCGCTCAGTGGTTGGCGGCCGCGCTGCCGAGCAACCCACGCAGGTCGGTGGCGAGCCGGTCGAAGCGGGGATCCGACATCACCTGCGCGTAGTCGCGGTGCGCCGGCAACTCGACCGGGAAGGTGCGGATGATGCGACCGGGCCGGGGACTCATCACCACGACCCGGGTGCCGAGGAAGACCGCCTCGGCGATGGAGTGGGTGACCAGCACCACAGTGGTCCCGGTCTCCCGCCAGATCCGGTGCAGTTCGGCGTTCATCTGCTCGCGGGTCAACGCGTCCAGGGCGCCGAACGGTTCGTCCATCAGCAGCACCGGCGGAGAGTGCAGCAGCGCGCGGCAGAGCGCCACCCGCTGCTGCATGCCGCCGGACAGCTCGTGTGGCAACGCCTTCTCGAAGCCGGTCAGGCCGGTCATCTCGATCAGCTCGTCGGCGCGGCGGGCGGCCTGCGCCCGGTCCATGCCGCGCATCTCGGCTTGGAGCAGGATGTTGGCTCGGGCACCGCGCCACTCCAGCAGCGCGGCCTTCTGGAAGACGAAGCCGATCTCCTTTTGCGGGCCGCGCACCGGGCGCTCCAGCAACGACACCTCGCCGCTGGTCGGCTTGACCAACCCCGCGACGATCTTCAGGAGGGTGGACTTGCCGCAGCCGGACGGGCCGACGATCGAGACGAACTCGCCCGGTTCGATGTCCAGCGACACGTCGTCCAACGCTGTGGTCTGCGACCGCCGGGTGGTGAACCGGACGGTCAGCCCGGACATCCCGATGGCGGTGCCGGTGGCTGCCGGCGCGGCGGTCACCGGGTCACCCCTGCGCCGCGTACGAGGAGTCCCAGTACGCGCTGGGCGCTCCCGGATCCTTCAGCTCGGCGTAGCGGGACATCAGGTCGATGGTCTCGGTCCACTGGGCCTCGGTGTTCACCCCGGGCGGGCCGTCCGCGCCGATCAGCGGCATGTTGAGTGTGAGCTGCTTGGTGAGCACCTCGGGCGCCGGCTCGTTCTCGGCCAGAGCGGTCATCGCGCTCACCGCGCCAGCCGGGTCCCGGGCGGCGTCGGCCCAGGACTTCTGGGTGGCCCGGACGAACTTGCGGACCAGCTCCGGGTCCTTCTGCAGGGTCTGGGTGTTGGCGATCAGGCCGGTGCCGAGCAGGTTCATCCCGAAGTCGGCGAAGAGCAGCACGTCGACCTTCTTGCCGGTCTTGCTCTCGATGGTGGGCGCCTGGTCGTGGAAGAAGCCCATGATGGCGTCGACCTTGCCCTCGGCCAGGGCGGCGATCTTGCCGGCGGCGTCGACGTTGACCACCTTGACGTCGTCCTTCTTGAGGCCGTTCTTCTCCAGCCAGGCCGGGAAGGTGGCGTAGAGGGCGTCGCCGGGGGTGCCGCCGACGGTCTTGCCCTTGAGGTCGGCCGGGGTCTTGATGTTCTCCTCGGTGAAGAACTCCACCGAGGAGGGTCCCTTCTCCAGGTACGCGCCGAGGCTGCGCACCGGCATGCCGCTGGCCACCGACTTCAGCAGCACCGGGCTGTCCGCCCAGCCGAAGTCGGTCTGCTTCTGGGCGACCTGCTTGACGGTGTTGCCCGAGCCGTTGCCGGGCAGGATCTTCAGGTCGATGCCCTCGGCGGAGTAGTAGCCCTTCTGCAGGCCGTAGTAGAAGGGCGCGTGCTCGCCGTAGGGCACCCAGTTGAGGGTGAGGGTGACCTGCTTGCTGCCGTCGGCGTTGGTGCTGCCGGCGTTGTCGTCGCCACCGCAGCCGGTAGCGGCGAGGAGCAGGGCGGCGGTGGCCAGGATGGTGGTGGCGGTGCGTTTCATCGGTGCCTCCGTGATGGGGTCGGTCAGGAGGTGGTGAGGGACACGCCGGCCCGGCGGCTGGCGTGCCACGGAATGAGCAGTGCCTCGGCGATCTCGACCAGGACGAACAGGACGATGCCGATGGCGGACATCAGGATCAGGTCGGCGAACAGCAGCGGGGCGTCGAGGTTGCCGTTGGCCAGCAACAGGACGTAGCCGAGCCCTTCGCTGGCGCCGACGAACTCGCCGACCACGGCACCGACCACGGCGAGGGTGACGGCCACCTTCAGGCCGGCCATCAGGTGCGGCAACGCGTTCGGGAAGCGGATCTTGCGGAAGGTGCGCCACGGCCCGGCGCCCATCGTGGCGGCGAGGTCGAGCAGTTCCGGGTCGGTGGAGCGCAGCCCGGCCACGCCGGAGATGACCACCGGGAAGAACGCGATGAGCACCGCCAGGATGATCTTCGGGGTGAGACCGAGGCCGAACCAGACCACCAGCAGCGGCGCGATGGCGATCTTCGGGATGACCTGCGCGAACAGGACGATCGGGTAGAGCGCCTTGTCCAGGGTGCGGGAGTAGGCGATGGCGACAGCGGTGACCAGACCCAACGCGGCGGCCAGCACGAAGCCGAGCACCGTCTCGTAGAGGGTGACCAGTGTGTGCCGGGCCAGCTCGGACCACTGGGTGGTCATCGTCTCCCAGACCTGGCCGGGAGTGGGCACCAGGTAGTTCGGGACGTACTCCCGGGCCGCCACGAACCACCAGGCGGCGAAGAAGACAGCGAGCACCAGCGCCGGGCGCCAGAGCGAGTCGGCGAAGACCACCGCCCGGCGACCGAGCGTGGGACGTGGTGGACGGCCGCCGCTGGGCGGCGGCTTTGCCACAGTGGACGGAATCGTGCCGTCGACGCCGTCCGCCGCACCACCGCTGCCGGGCCCGGCAGCGGCCTGCCGGCCCGCCGTGTCCAAAGAGTTCTCGGTCACGCGGAACCTCCTCGGGGGCCCGGCACGGCACCCATGGACCGGGCCGGTCGGCGGATCAGGCAAACGCTTTCCTGGAGCGTAGGCGGCCCCCTCACGCCGGGCAAGGCCTTTCCTCGATCTGTTTCCGCCGATGCCCCGGCAGCCCGACAGCTGTCCCGAAGGGACTGTCAGCCGGCCGCCGGATAGGTGTCGAGGAGGCCGCACATACCCAGCCGGCCCCGCTCGACCGGCTCGTTCACCGCGTACACCCCGGCGTCCCCCAGGTGGCCGGGATCCCCCCGCTCCAGGGCGTCGAGCTGGGCGGCGGTGTCGGCGGCGGCGCGGCCGGCGCCGGCCTCCCACCGCTGCCGCCACCGCGCCAGCAACGGTTGGCGCAGGACGATCGCGGCGGCGTGGAAGGCGGCCAGCGCCGCCGGACCGCCGGACCGCAGCGCCAAAAAGCCGGTCACCGCCAGATCCCGACGGCGGTACGCGGCGAGCACGTCCGCGCCCGGCGCTCCCCCGTCGGGCAACGCCGCCGCCGTGGCGTACGCGGCCGGGTCGGCCAGCACCTCGGGCGGGAAGGTCAGCACCGCGTCGCCGGCCTCGGGCAGGCCGCTGTTCTGCATGAGCACCACGATGTTCAGCCCGCCCCCGTTGACCAGGCGGTGCACGGTGCCCGGCTCGAACCAGACCACCACCCCCGGCCGCAGCGGCGTCTCCCGGTAGCCGGCCGTGGTCAGGGTCTGCACCACGCCCTCGCCGTCGGTCACCACGTACCCCTCGGTGCAGCACAGGTGCACGTGCGGGGTGCCGCCGACCAGGCCGTCCGGGGCCACTGTGTCGTAGACGCGCAGCCGGGACACCCCGACCCCGCCGGGCAGCGGCGCCGGGCGATCACGCATCGAAGTACTCGTCGGTGTCGTCCGCGGCCGGCAGGGACACCAGCAGCACTGTGAGGTCGCCGATGGCCCGGTGCCGGCACCCCGGCTTGATCAGGAACGCGGACATCGGCCGGGCGGGGTGACGGACGCCGTCCAACTCGATCTCGCCCTCGCCGGCGAGTACGACGTAGTACTCGGTGGCGATCCGGTGGTGGTGGGTCACCGCGTCCTGCACCTGGAGCAGGTGCACGCTGGCCTGGCCCTCGCTCTCGGCGATGAAACCCCGGCGGGTGGTCCCACACGAGCAGCGGCGGGCGGGAAGGTCGTCAAGTTGAAGTACCGCGAAGCGATCGGACACGGCCGGGCCTCCCTGCGGGAAAGGGCTTTCTCTGCGGTACGGTGACGCTAGCCGGCACGACGAAACGCCGTCAACAGATCGAGGGGGCGGGCAATGGCGACCCTGTCCGATGTGGCCCGCCGAGCGGGCGTCTCGCCCGCCACCGCCTCCCGCGTCATCAACGGCAGCAGCAAGCCGGTCACCGACGAGCTGCGCGAACGGGTGCTCGCCGCCGTCGCCGAGTTGCAGTACGTGCCGAACGCGCACGCCCAACTGCTGGCCCGCTCGCACCGCAGCGCGGTCGGCGTCATCGTGCACGACGTCTCCGACCCGTACTTCGCCGAGATCACCCGAGGGCTGCAGCGGGTCGCCACCGACCAGGGCCGGCTGCTGATGATCTGCAACAGCTACCGGGACCCGGACCGCGAGTTGGAGTACGTGGAGCTGCTGCGCGGCCACCAGGTGGCGGCGCTGATCCTGGCCGGCTCGGGCTACCACGACGAGGCGTTCACCCGGCAACTCAACGAGAAGCTCGCCGCGTACGAGGCCACCGGCGGGCGGGTGGCGGTGATCGGCCGGCACGAGCATTCCGGCGACGCGGTGATGCCGGACAACCGGACCGGCGGCTATCTCGCCGGGCAGGAGCTGTGCGGCCTGGGGCACCGGGCGATCGGCGTGGTCGCCGGCCCGCGCATCCTGACCACCACCACCGACCGGCTCGCCGGCCTCCGGCAGGCCCTCACCGAGCAGGGCCGCGAGCTACCCGAACAGCGCATCCGGTACGCGGAGTTCGACCGCGACGGTGGCGCCGAGGCCACCGCCCGACTCCTCGACGCCGACCCGGAGCTGACAGCGATCGTGGCGCTCAACGACTCGATGGCCATCGGCGCGCTCGCCACCCTGCGCGCGCGTGGGTTGGCCGTGCCGCAGCAGATCTCGGTGCTGGGTTTCGACGACATGCCGATCGCCCGGGACGTGACCCCGGCACTGACCACCGTGCGACTGCCCCTGGTCGACATGGGTGTGCGGGCGATGTCCCTGGTGCTCGGCGTCGGCGCCCCGACGCCCCGGGTCGAGGTGCTCCCCGCCGAGCTGGTCCGCCGTGACACCGCCGGTCCCGTCCCACTGTCCACCCGCGCTACTGCGGGTTCCGCGCCACGCGCGCGGCGAGGTGACGCCACGTCGTGACCGGCGCCAGCCCGACCCAGCGGCCCCTCACGCGCGCCGATGTGGCGTTCCTGGTCGGTGCGTCGTTCGGTCCACACACCCGGGTCCGGGACGCCGGTCCACTGGCCGGCGGCGGGTACGCGACGGTCTGGTGGGCGCTGCTCGACGACGACCGTCGGGTGGTGCTGAAGCTGGCTCCGCCGGCCGGAACGCCGCTGCTGCGCTACGAGCGCGGGCTCTGCGCTGCCGAGGAACGATACTTTCGGCTCGTCGCGCAGCGGGCGCCGCAGGTGCCCGTCCCCCCGGTGCTCTGGCGCGGCGCCGACCCGGCGTACGGCGAGTGGTTGGTCACCGCGATGCTGCCCGGCCGGTCACTGTCCGGCCTGGCGGAGGCCGGTGTCGTGGTCGACGACGGCCCGGCGCGCTACGACCTCGGGGTGGCTCTCGCCGCGTTGCACCGGGTGACCGGTGAGCGGTTCGGGTACGACGACGACCGGGCCGGCGGGCCGACCTGGCGGGCGGCGTTCACGGCGATGCTCGACGCGCTCCTGGCCGACGCGATCGACTGGGACGTCAGACTGCCGGTGACCCCGGAGCGCCTGCGCGCGCTGGTGGGGCGGCACGCCGACGTGCTCGACGAGGTGCGCCGGCCGGCGCTGCTGCACTTCGACTGCTGGGACGGCAACGTGCTGGCGGCACCCGACGGGGACGGCCGGTTGCGGCTGCGTGGCCTGGTGGACGGCGAGCGGTTCCTTTACGGCGACCCACTGCTGGACCTGGTCTCGCCGCTGCTCTTCCGACGCGTCGAGGACGAGCCGGAGCACCCCCTGCTGCGCGGCTACCAGGCCGGCGCACCCGAACCGTTGGTGCTGAACGCTCCAGCACGCCGCCGGCTCGGCCTCTACCGGTTGCACCTGTACCTGCTGATGACTGTGGAGATGCCCAGCCGTGGGATGACCGCGCGCAGCCATCCCGGCCGGTACGCCCGGCTGGCGGCCCTGCTCGACGAGGAACTCGCCGCGCTCGCCTCGGGTTGACGGCCCGGCGCGGGTGGCGTCCGCCGTGTGGTCGGACGCCACCCGCCCGCGGTCAGGGCAGGTCGATCGGGCGCAGCACCCGGTCCACGGCGTGCGCGATCTGCCGGTTGCCCTTGTTGACGTCGTAGGAGACGACCCGCGCGTCACGGTCGTCGGTGTCGGCGTCGACCAGCCGCACCTGGCGGAAGAAGTACAGGTAGGTGCGCACGTCGACCTCGACGGACGAGCCGAGCGCGGTGGTCAGGTCCGTGCCGTCGGCCCGGACCGCCGTCTTGCGATCGATGGTGGCGCCCGGGACCACGTGGTAGAGCAGCACCGACTCGACGGTGTCGATGCCCAGCCCGGCCACGGCGGTGAAGGCGGCGCTCTCACTCGGCAGCTTCCGGGCCTGCGTGATCTCGCGGACCAACTGCTGGAAGGCGGCGTCGGTGGGGATGAACGCGGTCAGCGCCACGGTGCCGTCGGTGAGCACCTTGACCGGAGAGTTCGGCTTGGCCTCCAGCACTGCCAGCACGGCCGCCGTCAGCACGTCGAAGTCACGCGAGTTGCGGTCGAAGCCGCTGCTGTCGCGGGTCAGCACCTGGGCGAGTGACGTCGTGCCGAGCGGCTTGGGCTTGCTGGTGGCCTGAGCTGCCGGTACGGCGACTGCGGTGGTGGCCAGCGCGGTGGCCACGGCGCCCACCGCCATCCGGGCGGCGATTCGTGCGATCTTCATCAGCGGGCCTTTCGTCGAAGCGACCGGATCCGTGACGTCTCGTCACGATCCATGCTTCGCACCGGGTAGGCCGCGCAGATGCACCAGCGGATAACCGATTGTCCGGGGCTCCGGCCGGGGCCTAACCTCCCCGGGTGCTGATTCGGGAGTTCGTCGACCGGGACTGGTCGCAGGTGTGGCCGATCATCGAGGAGGTGATCCGGGCACAGGAGACGTTCCCCTACGACCCGGCGATGACCGCCGAGCAGTCGTACGGCATGTGGGTCGAGGCGGCGCCGGGGCGGACCGTCGTGGCGGTCGACGGCGAGCGGGTGCTCGGCACCGCGAAGATGGGCACCAACCGGCCCGGGCCGGGCGCGCACGTGTCCACCGCCAGCTTCATGGTCGCCACCGAGGCGCGGGGCCGGGGCGTGGGCACCGCGCTGTGTCGTGACGCCCTGGCCTGGGCCCGCCGGCAGGGGTACGCCGGCATGCAGTTCAACGCCGTGGTGGAGAGCAACAACTCGGCGGTGCGGCTGTACCGGCGGGAGGGCTTCGAGGTCGTCGGCACCGTGCCGGGCGCGTTCCGTCACCCCACCGCGGGCCGGGTCGGCCTGCACGTGATGTACCAGGAGTTCTAGGACTCCCCGCCCCCGCTCGCGTCGATCATGGACTTATGGTGGCGCGCAAAAGGGGCATGACTGCACAACGCGCCCACCATAACTCCATGATCGACCAGGAAGGGGTCAGCCGCCGGCGGGGGCCGGGCGCAGTCCGGGCTGCCCGGCGGCCGGCTCCGCGCCGGCCCGGCGGATCGGGGTGAAGAGGCCGCCGACCGCGACCAGCAGGCACCCCGCGCCCGCCACGAGCGTGACCGCCGCAGCACCGTAGCGGCCGGCGGCCCAGGTCAGCACAACAGCGCCGGCCGGACCGAGGGCGTAGTGCGTGCTCCAGAACGCCGACGTGACCCGGCCCAGCAGGTGATCGGGGGTGATCTCCTGGCGCAGGGACATCGAGCAGATCCCGCCGATGCTCAGACAGCACAGGTACACAGCGGTCAGCGTGGTGACCGCGGGCACTGTGGTGGCGATGCCGACCCCGGCCACGGCAAAACCGCAGATCGCGTGCGCGCCGATCCAGGTGGCACCGAAGCCGCGACGGCGGCGCAGCGGCGCCACCAGCAGCGCGCCGGCGACCGTGCCCAACGCCGCCAGGCCGAGCACCGTGCCGACGGTGCCCTCGGAGCCGCCGAGGTCGTGCGTGACGTGGTAGATCAGCACGTCGACGAAGCCGTAGGTGAGAAAAATGAAGACCGACAACAGGACGGTCAGCGCGCGCAGCACGGGCTGTCGCCAGAGGAACCGCGCCCCGGCCAGGAACTCGGTCAGCGGGCGCTGCCGGGCCACCCCCTCGTCCACCTGGACGGGGCGTAGTCGGATCAGCCACAGGCCGGCCGCCGAGAGCGCGAAGCTCGCCGCGTTGACGGCGATGGCGGTGGCCGGGCCGAAGCGGGCCGCCACCACACCGGCGAGCAGCGGCCCGAGGACGGCCGCCGCCGCGTACGTCGCCTGCAACCGGCCGTTGGCCTCGGTGATCCGGTCGGAGTCGACGAGGTTGCGGACCGCTGTCACCGCGGCGACCTGGAACAGCATGCCGGCCGCCTCGCAGATGGGCAGCACGACGAAGAGCAGCCAGACCTGCGGGCCGGCCAGCCACGCCAGTGGCACGAGGGCGTAGAGCACCAGTCGGGTCAGATCCGCCACGATCATCAGGGTGCGGCGGTCGTACCTGTCGACCAGCACCCCACCGAAGATCCCGGCGACGACGGACGCCGCGCCCGCGACGGCGGTGAGCAGGCCCATCTGCGCCACCGACCCGGTCGCCTGGAGCACCAGCAGCGGCACCGCCAGGTAGGCGAACGAGTCGCCGGCCGCCGAGAGCGACTGGGCGACCCAGTACGTGCCGAAGGTGCGGTCCCGCCAGAGCGGAGCCCGACCAGCGGCGGCGGATCGGCTCATCGCGCCAAGGGTAGTGAACGCGCCCCTGCGACGCTGGCCGTGGCGGGCGTCACACCGCTGCGATGTCACGAAGCAATGAGCGACACGCATCTCGTGGTCGTCAGTCCGATCAGAGAGGCGAAACAATGAGCACAGCGCATCGACAGGTCCCGTCGGGCACGCACCGCGTGCTGATCCTCGGCGCGGGCTACGCGGGCATGGCCACGGCGACCCAGGTCGCGGCACGGACCAGGCGGGCCGGCGTGCAGGTGACAGTGGTCAACGTGCAGGAGCGGTTCACCGAGCGCCTCCGGCTGCACATGACGGCGACCGGTCAGCGGCTCGCCGAGCTGAACATCCCCCACCTGCTGGCGGGGACGGGTGCGCAGTTCGTGCGCGGCTGGGTGACGGCGGTGGACGCCCACGCGAAGACCGTCCGCGTCGACGACAGCCGGGTGCTGCGCTACGACACCCTGGTCTACGCGTTGGGCAGTGTGACGGATACAGCGGCGGTCCCGGGCGTCGAGGAGCACGCGTACACGCTGGACGGTCCGAGCGGCGCGACCACGCTGGCGGACCGGTTGGCACGGCTCGGCGCCGGCACTGTCGTCGTGGTCGGCAGCGGGTTGACCGGGGTCGAGGCGGCCGCGGAGATCGCGGAACGACACCCGCATGTCGGTGTCACGCTGGTGGGCCAGCGGGACCCGGGGGCGAGCATGAACCCGAAGGCCCGGGCGTATCTGCGGGCCGCGCTGACCCGCCTCGGCGTCCAGGTGATCACCGGGGCGGCGGTCACCAGGGTCCGGCCCGACGGGGTCGAGCTGGCCGGTGCGCGGACCGTGGCGGCTGACGTCGTCCTCTGGACCTGTGGCACCCGGGTGGCGCCGCTGGCGGCCGCCGCCGGGCTGACCGTCGACGAACGCGGTCGCGTCGTCACCGACGCCGCGTTGCGGTCGGTGTCGCACCCCGAGGTGTACGCGATCGGCGATGCGGCGGCGATCCGGCAGGGTTACGGGGTGCTGCACGGCACCTGCCAGAGCGGCATGCCGACCGGCGTGCACGCGGCGGTGTCGATCGCCCGCGCGCTGCGGGGCAGGCAGCCCCGGCCGTTCCGGTTCGGTTACTACCACACGCCGGTGAGCCTGGGCCGAAACGACGCGGTAGTGCAGTTCACCAGACCCGACGACAGCCCTCGCCGCGGGTGTCTGACCGGGCGGATGGCGGTCTGGTACAAGGAGACCGTGAGCGCTTCGCCCTGGCCGACTTACCGTCGCATGTCCTGGTTGCCCTCCTCCGGCGCGTTCTGGCCGCGCGGCGGCCGCTTCACCCGCCTGCGGGACGCCCGGTGACGCACCCGCCGGACGCCGACGAGCAGATGTTCCACAGTTATCGCAACCTGCTGTTCTCGGTGGCCTACCGGATCCTCGGCAGCGCGGCAGATGCCGAGGACGCGGTGCAGGACGCCTGGATCAGTTGGTCCTCGGCGGACCGCTCCCAGGTCGTCGATCCCAAGGCGTACCTCGCCCGCATCGTGTCGAACCTCGCGTTGCAGCGCCTGCGCTCGGCCCGCCACCACCGCGAGACCTATCCGGGGCCGTGGTTGCCCGAACCCGTCCTGACCGATGGGGACGCCGCCGACGCCGTCACCGACGCCGAGTCGGTGTCGATGGCGATGCTGGTGGTGCTGGAGACGCTCAGCCCGCTCGAGCGTGCCGTGTTCGTCCTGCGGGAGGTCTTCGACTTCAGCCACGCGGAGATCGCGGCGGCGGTGGAGCGCTCCGAGGCCGCGGTCCGTCAGACCGCCCACCGTGCTCGCGAGCACGTGCGGGGCCAGCGGCCACGTTTCACAGCGGACCGGTCGCAGCAGCGCGGAGTCACCGAGCGATTCCTCGCCGCGTCGACCGGCGGCGACATCAACACTCTGCTGGAGTTGCTGTCCCCGGACGTCACGTTGTGGACCGACGGTGGCGGTAAGGTCCGCCAGGCGCTGCGTCCCATCAGGGGTGCGGAAACTGTCGCCGCGTGGTTCGCGGCCATCGGCACCGTCACCTACCAGGGCGTTGCGCCGCACGACATGCACGCCGCCCAGGTCGAGATCAACGGGGGGCCGGGGCTGGTGTTCAGCGGTGCGGGCCGGGTGATCGCCACAGTCTCCTTCGACATCGACGCCGACAGTCGCATCACCACCATCCACAACGTCGCCAACCCCGACAAGCTCCGCGCCGTCGCCGACGGCACCACCCACCACCTCGCGACGCGCTGAGGCCGGCCGGCTCACCGTCAGCCGGTGCTGGTGAGGTCGGTCGTCGCCGCAAGCTCCGTGACCACCTCCAGGAACCGGTGCAGCCCGGGCGCGGCGTTGCCCGCCAACCACACCATCTCGGTGTACGCGGAGGCGCCGGCCAGCGGGACGAACACCACGCCGGTGCGGCGAAGACTCGCCGCCGAGCAGGCGAGTCGGGTGACGCCGAGTCCGGCGGCGACCAGGCCGAGGAGGCTCTGCACGCCGGCCTCCTCCTGAACGACTGTCGGTACGAAGCCCGCTTCCCGGAACTGGTCGTCGAAGGCGCGGTGCCAGGGCTCCCAGGAGCTGCGCGGCGTCATGACCCACGGTTCGTTCGCCAGGTCGGCGAGCGTCAGCTGGGCGCGCCCGGCGAGCGGGTGGCCCTCGGGCAGCACCGCGCAGACCGGTTCGGTCGTCAGCCTCCTGGACTCCAGGCCGGGCACGAGCGGGGTCCGGGTGAAGGCGACGTCGAACCGCCCGTCGAGGACGCCCTGCACCAGGGGCGCGATGCTGGTGGTCTCGGTGGTCAGGCGCAGGTCGGGGAGGTGGTGGCGGACTGCCCGGACCACCGGGGGAAGCAGGTGGTTGGCGACGGTGGTCAGGAAGGCGAGCCGGAGGGTGCCGACCTCACCCCGCAGGGCCCGTCCCACGACGGCGACGGCCTGCTCGGCGCGGTCGGTCACGGCGCGCGCCTCGGGCACGAACAGGGCGCCGACGGCGGTGAGGGTGGTGCCGCGGCTGTCGCGGTCGAACAGTGTCGCCCCGAGGGCGCGTTCCAGGGCGGTGATCTGCTGCGACAGCGACTGCTGGGCGATCATCAGGCGGGCGGCGGCCCGGGTGAAGCTCAGCTCCTCTGCGAGGACCAGGAAGTACCGCAGTTGTCGCAGCTCAGGCGTGGCCACAGGAACAGACTGTAGCCACGCCAGGAAGAGCGTGTTGGCCGTCTGCGCAGACCTCCGCGCACGATCGGTGCGAAGGGCGGTGCCGGCACACAGTACGCCCGTACGGCGAGCCGGCACGGCCACGCTAGGACACCCACCAAAGGAAGTCGATCATGTCGGAATCACGCGTCAGCACGCCGTTCGACGCCCGGTCCACCGCCGCCGACGTCGTGGCCGGTGTCGACCTGACCGGGCGGCGCGCCATCGTCACCGGCGCCTCGTCGGGCATCGGGGTGGAGACCGCCCGGGCGCTCGCCATGGCGGGCGCCGAGGTGACACTGGCGGTACGGGACGCGCGGGCCGGAGAACGGACCGCACGGGAGATCGGCGGCGGGGCCGCGAACCGGCTGCTCCGGGTCATGCCGTTGGACCTGTCCGACCAGCTGTCGGTCGCCGCGTTCGTGGCCGCCTGGGACGGGCCCCTGCACATCCTGGTCAACAACGCCGGAGTGTCGGCGACCCCGGAGATGCGCACCGCGGAGGGTTGGGAGTTGCAGTTGGCCACCAACCACCTCGGCCACTTCGCACTCGCCAACGGGCTGCACCGGGCACTCGCCGAGGCCGGTCGGGCCCGCGTGGTGTCGCTGAGTTCCATCGCCCACGTTCAGGCCCCGATGGTCTTCGAGGACGTGAACTTCCGGGAACGCCCCTATGACCGTCTCCTCGCCTACGGCGAGTCGAAGACCGCCACCGCGCTGTTCGCGGTGGAGGCGAACCGGCGCTGGGCCGGCGACGGCATCACCGTCAACGTGGCCAACCCGGGTGCGGTCGCCACCAACCTGGGACGGCACCTCACCGAGGAGGACTACGCGCAGCTTCCGGCGTTCGACTTCAAGACCCCGCAGCAGGGGGCCGCGACCTCCGTGCTGCTCGCCGCCGGGCCGCAGCTGGAGGGCATCGGCGGCCGGTACTTCGAGGACTGCGAGCAGGCGGTGCGCCACGACCCGGCGGACCCGCTGCGCGGCGTCGCCGACCACGCGATCGACCCGGCGGCGGCGGCGCGACTGTGGCAGCTCTCGCTGGACCTGTTCGCCGACGCGGAGCGTGCCTGAGCGTCCGGAAACGGCCGCGGGATCCCCCGCGGCCGTTTCCGAAGTCGCTGAGCTCAGCCCTTGCGCAGCGGAGCGAGCGCCGTGCTCCAGGCGACGACCTGGTCGAGCGTGGCGGTCAGCGAGTCCTGGTGGAACTGGTTGGGCTTGAAGACGCTGAAGTTCTCGAAGTCGGTGAAGAGCGACAGCGCGACCTGCGAACGCACGTCGGCCATCTGGAGCTCACCCGAGATCAGACGCAGGTGCTCCACGGCGCGCGTTCCGCCGACCGAGCCGTAGCTGACGAAGCCGACGGCCTTGTTGTTCCACTCGGCGTAGAGGAAGTCGATCGCGTTCTTCAGGGCACCCGAGGTCGAGTGGTTGTACTCGGGGGTGACCATGATGAACCCGTCGAACGACGCGATCGTCTCGGCCCACCGCTTGGTGTGCGGCTGGGTGTACTGGCCCATCGAGGGCGGGTACGCCTCGTCGAGGTGCGGCAGCTGGTAGTCGAGCAGGTCGATCAGCTCGTACTCCGCGTCGGTGCGCTGCTTGGCGATGTCGAGCACCCAGCGGGCGACGGCCTCGCCGTTACGCCCCGGGCGGGTGCTTCCGAGGATGATCCCGATCCTGGTCATGTGTGGCGCCTTTCAGAGGTCCTTGCCTGACGACGGGAAAGCTATCCGGTGCTTGATTGGTCAAGCAAGCATATGGCCTATGGGCGTGGTCACACGGAGGGTAAGCATTTGCTCAGTCAAACAAGTATGATAAGAGGATGCCCAACCCCTCCGCAGCGACTCCGCAACCCCTCACCCCGGACGAGGAAGCACTGGTCCGCGCCCTGGGCCAGGTGATGCACGTCCTGCCCCGGGCGATCGACGCGGACATGGTCGGTGACCGTCAGCTACCGCTCACCGAGTACACCGCGTTGATGAACCTCTCCGAGACACCGGACCGGCGGATGCGCATGAACGAGCTCGCCGCGCTCTGCCACCTCTCGCTCAGCGGCATGACCCGCACGATCATCCGGCTGGAGACGCAGGGCCTGGTCCGGCGGGAACGGTGCGAGGAGGACGCGCGCGGCTGGAACGCTGTCCTCACCGACGCGGGCTTCGCCCGCCTGGAGGAGTCCTGGCCCAGTCACCTGGCCGCCGTACGCCGCCGGTTCCTCCAGCACTTCGAGGGCTTCGACCTCGCCCAGCTGGCCCGCGCGTTCCAGCGGGCCGGCACGGCAGAGCCGACCGACTGAGCCAACGCAGGCCCAGTCGGTCATCCGCCGGCCTCAGCCGGGAAGCCGGCCCTCGGCCACCAGCGCCCACGCCAGCAACCCGAAGGCGCCGGTCGACGCGACGGCGCGGACCACGTTGCCGCGTACCCAGGTGACCTCGAAGCGCGCCCGCAGCGCCGCGAGGTCGCTGGCGTCGTCGACGTCGCCGGCTCGGGCCAGCACGTTGTTGAGCGGCACGTTGACCACGGCGGTGACGCCGAGCACCACCAGGTACAGCAGAAGCCCGGCGACGATCCACGGCAGCACCGCCCGACGCCCGTCCCCCAAGTGCAGCGCCGCCGCCAGCAGCGTGAACAGCAGCGCGCCGCCGAAGCACACAGCGAACCAACCGTTGAGGATCGACTCGTTGATCCGCCGCATGGCGAGCACCAACGTCCGGTCGTCGGTGCGGGCCAGACCCGGCATGACCGCGTACGCGAAGGCGGCGAACAGCCCGGCGGTCAGGCCGGTGGTCACTGTGGCGGCGAACAGGCTAGCGGTACTCAGAACTCCCATCCGCCTATTGCACCCGTTGGTGTGCGCGCTGACCAAACGCGACAGCTGTCACCTGGCCGGAGCGTGGGCGGCGAGCGGGTTGGTGAGGGTGCCGACGAACTGGAGCGCCGCCGACGGGTCGGCCAGGTCGATCATCTGCTGGTTGTTGCGCAGTTGCAGCCGGTTGAGGCAGGACAACGTGAATTCCGGGGCGAACAGGTCGTAGTGGCGGACCCGCTCGGCCAGGTGCGGCACCCGGTCGAAGTAGTCGGTGGCACAGGCCGCGACAGTGCGCCAGAAGTCGTCCTCGGCGAGCACACCGGCCTCGACCAGGACCGCGTTGAGGTGCCGCAGGAAGCAGTCCACCACGTCGGTGAAGATGCTCAGCAGCTTGGTGTCGTCGGGCACCTCGACGCGGATCCGCTCCACCGCCGCCGGCAGCTCGACCCTGTCGCTCATCACCGCGATCTCCTCGGCGATGTCCTTGAAGATCACCCGCTGGACGGTGTCCTGCTCGTCGAGGACCAGGATGACGTTCTCGCCGTGCGGCATGAAGGCCAGGTCGTGGGCGTAGAAGCTGTGCAGCAGCGGGGTCAGGTAGGCGTCCAGGTAGCGGCGCAGCCACACCTCGGGCGCCAGGCCGGACCGGGCGATCAGCGCCGCCGCCAGTGAGCCGCCCTCGTCGTCGACGTGCACCAGCGCGGCCATGGTGGACAGTCGCTGCCCCGGCGCCAGATCGGGCACCGGGCTCTCCCGCCACAGGGCGGCCAACATCTTGCGGTACGGGGAAGTGCGCTCGGTCGCCGCCTCGTACTGGCGGTGCCGGTAACCCACAGCGGCCCGCTCGCGGATGACGGTCAGGCCGGTGCCGGTCAGCACCTCGTCGGAGGCGATCAGGTCGGCCAGCCAGTCGTTGATCGCCGGGGTGGCCGCCATGTACGCGGCCGACAACCCCCGCATGAAGCCCATGTTCAGCACCGACAGCGCCGTCTTGACGTAGTGGCGTCCCGGCTCGCTGACGTTGAAGAAGGTGCGGATGGACTGCTGGGCGAGGTACACGTCGGGCCCGGGGCCAAGGTGCACCAGCCGCCGCTCGGCCAGCTCCCCGGCGAAGGTGACCGCCAGCTTGTTCCACCACTGCCACGGGTGCGCCGGGATCAAGTGGTAGTCGGCGAGGTCCAGCCCGAGATCGGCCATCGTGGCGGCGAACCGGGCCCGGGTCTCGGCGTCCAACTCGCTCTCGATGAGCGTGTCGTAGTCGAGGTCGGCGGCGCTGCTGAACGTCGAGTGGTCCCGGTGCGCGGCCAGCCACTCCAGCCGCACCGGCGCGGCGGCCTCCGGGGCGTACCGGTGGTACTCGTCGACGCCGAAACCGAGCCGGCCGTTGTTCGCCACGAAGCAGGGGTGGCCCTCGGTCATCGAGGTCTCGATGGTCTGGAAGTCCGCCTCGGCCAGCTCGGCGGCGCTCGGCGCGGTCTGGGCCAGCTTGTACGCAGTACCCGCCAGCGTTGAGGTGATCTCCTCCAGGTAGACCGGGAGCACCCGCGCGGAGAGTCCGAGGGTGTCGCGCAGTTCGACGATGAGGTCCACCGCGTCCGGGGCCAGGGAGGTGCCGTCGCGGTGTCGGGTGATGCTGTCCGCGTCGATCTGCCAGTGCGCCAGGGCGAGCACCCGCGCCGCGAACCGGTAGGTGACGGTGCCGTCGTCGCTGCGGATCTCGTACCACTGCCGGTCGTCGGGGCCGGACACGGATTCCGGGCTGAGCAGCCGCTCGTGGGTGAACTCGGCGAGCGCCTTGCGGACCAGCAGCCGGTTGGCCCGGGCCCAGCGCTGCGGGGTGAGGTGCCCGACCGGGTCGCCGGAGGCGTTGTGCGCGGTGGCGACGGGCGGGTGGGTGGGGACGGCGGTGGTGGTCACGCCGGGGCTCCTTCGGTTCGGGTGGCAGCGGCGGTGGCGCGGTCGGCGGCGGCCTGGAACTGGGCTCGGGTGCAGACGCTGAGCAGCGCGTCCTTCTCGGGCTTGGCGATCGGGCCGACGACAGTGAAGCCGACGGCGGCGTTCAGCGCGTGCACTGCGGTGTTGCGCACGTCCGGTTCGACAACGACCCGCCGGGTCGTCGGGTCGTCGAAGAGCCACGCCATGACGGTGCCGATCACCGCCCGGGTGAAGCCGTGCACGGGCGCGCCGACCGGCGCGCAGAGGAAGTGCATGCCCACGTCACCGGGCTGGTGGTCGTACAGGCCGACCAGCTCGACGTGGGCCGGGTCGTAGCGCTCCGCCAGGAACGCGGGACTCCCCCGCCACAGGCCGAGGTACGCGTCGTGGTGCGGGTGCTCGACGATCCGCCGGTACTCCTCGGTGACCTGGGCCAGGTCGGCGTCCTGCATCATCCAGAACGCCGCCTTCGGGTGGGTCACCCAGGTGTGCAGCAGCGCCGCGTCGGCGTCCAGGTCGAGCGGCCGCAGGGCGAACTCACCGAGCCCCTCGTCGACGCGGGTGAAGACGGCGGTCACGACAACGCCCCGAACTCCTGAAAGGTGATGCTCTTCTCGATCGGGTAGTGCTCCCGGCCGAGCAGCTCGCTGATGATCCAGGAGTTGCGGTAGGCGCCCATGCCCAGGTCCGGTGAGGTGATGCTGTGCGTGTGGGTGCCCGCGTTCTGCAGGAAGATGCCCCGGCCGCTGTGGTCGATGCTGTAGTTGCGGGCCACGTCGAAGCGGCCGTGCGCGTCCCAGCGAATCCGGTCCCGCACCGGCGTGAGGAACTCCGGCACCCGGTAGTGGTAGCCGGTGGCCAGCACCAACCCCTCGGTACGCAGGGCGAAGTCGCGCTCCTGCTCGACCTGACGCAACCCCAGCGTGTACTGCCCGTCCTGGTGGTCGGCGCTGACCAGCTCGGTGTTGGTGAGCAGTCGGGTGTTCACCGGCCCGTCCACGCTGTGCGCGTAGAGCAGGTCGAAGATGTCGTTGATCAGGTCGGCGTTGATTCCCTTGAACAGGCCCTTCTGCTCGGACTCCAGCCGGTAGCGGGTCGCCTCGGGCAGCGCGTGGAAGTAGTCCACGTAGTCCGGTGAGGTCATCTCCAGCGTCAGCTTGGTGTATTCGAGCGGGAAGAACCGCGGCGACCGGGTCACCCAGTTGAGCTGGTAGCCGTACCGGTCGATGTCGCCGAGCAGGTCGTGGTAGATCTCGGCGGCGCTCTGCCCGCTGCCCACCACTGTGATGCTGCGCTTTTTACGCAGCGCCGTGCGGTGCTCCAGGTAGTGGGAGTTGTGCACGGCGTCGCCGGGCAGGTTGGCCACTGCCGGGGGCAGGTGCGGCGGGGTGCCGGTGCCGAGCACCAGGTGCCGGGCCCGGTACTCCACGCTCTCCCCCGTGCCGGTGCTGGCCCGCACCACGTACCGCTCGTCGGCGGTGTCGTACTCCACAGTGGTCACTGTCTGACCGAAGCGCAGGTTCGGCAGTTTCGCCGCCGCCCACCGGCAGTACGCGTCGTACTCACTGCGCAGGGGGTAGAAGCTCTCCCGGATGTAGAACGGGTAGAGCCGGCCGATCTCCTTGAGGTAGTTCAGGAAAGAATACGGCGACGTCGGGTCGGCGAGGCTGACCAGATCGGCGATGAACGGGGTCTGCAACCGGGCCGACTCCAGCAGCATGCCGGGGTGCCAGGCGAGGCTCGGCCGGGCCTCCAGGAACACACCGTCGAGTTCGTCGATCGGCGCGGTGAGGCAGGCCAGGCCCAGGTTGTACGGGCCCAACCCGATGGCGATGAAGTCGTGGGTGGACATCGGGGTCTCCAGGCGCGGGTTCGTGGTCACGGCGTCAGCCGACGGGGCAGGTTCATCGGCGTCAGCCGACGGGGCAGGTCAGGTCGACGGCGACGTGGTCGTGCACGTACTGGCCGGCGTGGGTGGCGATCAGGTCGAGCACGTACCCGACGTCATCGACTGTGGTCTCCGGGTTGAGCAGTGTGAACTTCAGGAAGTGCCGGCCGTCCACCCGGGTCCCGGCGACCACGGCGAGACCGGACGCCGCGAGAGCCTCCCGGGCGTGCAGGTTGGCGGCGTCGGCCAACTCCCGGCCGGGGCCGGTGGGCAGGTAGCGGAACACCACTGTGCTCAGCTCCGAGCGCGTCACCACCTCGAAGCGCGGGTCCTCGCTGACCAGTTGCCAGGCGTCGGCGGCCCGGTCGACGACCTCGTCGAAGAGCCCGCCGAGCGCGTCCGGGCCCATCACCCGCAGGGTGAGCCAGAGCTTCAGCGCGTCGAAACGGCGGGTGGTCTGCAGGCTCTTGTCGACCTGGTTGGGGATGCGCTGCTCCACCATCCGGGCCGGGTTGAGGTAGTCGGCGTGGTAGGTGACGTGCCGCAGCGTCCGCCGGTCGCGGACCAGCAGCGCGCTGGAGCTGACCGGCTGGAAGAACGACTTGTGGAAGTCGACGGTGACCGAGTCGGCCCGCTCGATGCCGTCGAGCAGGTGCCGGCGGGTCGGCGAGACGAGCAGACCGCAGCCGTACGCGGCGTCCACGTGCAGCCAGACACCGGCTGCCGCGCAGATCCCGGCCAGTTCGGTGAGCGGGTCGATCGAGCCGAAGTCGGTGGTGCCGGCGGTGCCGACGACGGCCATCACCACCAGCCCGGCCTGGCGGCACCGCACGATCTCCTCGCGGACGGCCGCCGCGCTGATCCGCCGGCGGGTGTCGGTGGCCACCGCGATCACCGCGTCCGGGGCGAGACCGAGCAGCTTGGCCGACTTCTGCACGCTGAAGTGACCGGCGGCAGAGGTGATGACCCGCAGCCGGGGCAGCAGCTCGGCGCGCGCCGCCGGGTCGATGGCGTCGGCACACGCCTCCTCCCGGGCCAGCAGCAGCGCCTGGAGGTTGGACTGGCTGCCGCCGCTGGTGAAGATGCCATCCGCGTGCGGGCCGAGGCCGATCCGTTCGGCCGTCCAGTCGATCAGCCGGCGCTCGATGAGGGTGGCCCCGGCGCTCTGGTCCCAGGTGTCCAGTGAGGAGTTCACTGCGGTGAGCACCGCCTCACCGAGCAGCGCCGGGATGGCCACCGGGCAGTTGAGGTGCGCCAGGTAGCGGGGGTGGTGGAACCAGACGGCGTCGCGCAGGTAGACGTTCTCCAGCTCGTCGAGGGCCGCGCCGGCGTCGCCCAGCGGACGGTCCAGGTCCACCCGGTCGACCAGGGGGGCCAGCTCGGCCGGCGTGATTCCGGTGCCGGGACGGTCCACTGTGGCAACTCGGCGGGCGACCCGGTCGACGCCGTCGGCGATCGTCCGGCGGTACTGCTCGACCGAGCCGCCATGCAGCAGTTGGGCCCGCGCGGCGGTTGACGCCGGTGGCGGCGTGGTGGTCTCGACGGGGTACGTCGGCACGGTCACTGGTAGTCCTTCCACGTTCTCGACGAGGGCAGCCGAAACCCACCCCAGGCGCGGCGGCGCGCCTCGGGATGTGGTGTTCGTCAGCTGACCTTCTTCGCGTTCCGGATGGCGGTGGCGAGGTTCTCCAGCAGCGGCGCGGAGCCGGCGTACGAGAAGCGGGGAACCGCGTCCCACGGGCTCACCTGGTTGGCAGTGACCGCCGGCAGTTGCTGCCAGGTCGGCTTGGCCGTGAGGTCCTTGGCCTGCAAGGCGGTGCTGCGGTTGTCCAGCAGGATCAGGTCGGCGGGGAACTTGCCGGCGCTCTCCCAGCTCAGCGCCTCGAAGTAGTCGCCGGCTTCGAGCTTGGTGGGGACCACGATGTCGACGCCCAACTCGGCGAAGTACATCAGGTCGGTGCTGACCTTCGGGTTGGAGACGTAGAAGAGGTCGGGGCTGCCGGAGCAGGCCATAACCTTGATCCCGGGGTTGGCCTTGACCGCCTGCCGGACCGCCTCGGCGGCGGCGTCGAAGCGGGCCTTTCCGTCGGTGACCTTCTTCGCGGACAGGTCCGCGCCGAGCGACTCGGCCAGTGCCGCGTACCGCTCGATGGGCTTGGTCATCGGCACCCGGGCGGTGGTGATCGCCACACTGGGCGCCAGCGGAAGGATCTTGGCCTTGCTCTCGTCCGGCACGTACCAGAGCGCGTCCGGGTCGTACATGTGGGTGACCAGCAGTTCGGGGCGCAGCGCCGCGTACTTCTCCAGGCTGAACTCGCCCCACACGTTGCCGAGAATCTCGACGCCCTCGACGTTCAGGTCGCCGGCCTGCGGGTCGGCCGCGCCGTCGGCACGCTTGGTCTCACCGAACACACCCACGAGCTGCTTGTCGAGACCGAAATCGATCAGGGCCGCCGCCACACCGGTGAAGGCCACCACGCGGGCCGGACGGGCTGCCGCCTCGACCCTCGTGCCGCGATCGTCGGTGAACGACCAGGGGCCACTTCCGTTGCCGGCGGCGGGTTTCGCGGCGTCGTCCTTGCCACAGGCGGCGAGCAGGGTGGCCAGCGTGGCAGCGCCACCGGCGGCCAGCAGGCCACGGCGGGAGAGGCGGCGGGCGGACAGGGCATCGGGCATGGTGTTGTCTTTCGATCAAGGGTTGGCCGGGGTCGACCAGGGCAGCGGGGTTAGGTTAGCCTAACCTCGGTCATTGTCAACAGCGGTACGCCGTGTCGCCACCACCCCGGAGCCCACACTGGACGCCACACCCACCGTCACCCGAGCGGCACCACCCGTGCCGGCCAGGGAAACGGCAGCACCCCCGAGCCGGCGTGGCCGTCGGGCGGCCCGCGCCGCCGGCCTGGTCACCGCCGTGGCACTGCTCGCGGTGATCGTGGTGCTCAGCATCGCGGTCGGCGCGAAGGCCATGCCGCTCGCCGACGTCTGGTCCGGGTTGCTGCACCGCGACGCCACCGAGTACGCAGTGGTGCACCGGATGCGTCTACCCCGCACCCTGCTCGGGCTGCTCGCCGGCACCGCCCTCGGTGTGGCGGGCGCGGTCATGCAGGCCCTCACCCGCAACCCACTCGCCGACCCCGGGCTGCTCGGCATCAACGCCGGCGCGTCCGCGGCCGTCGCCACCGCCGCCGCGTTCCTAGGCGTCACCGCCGTCGGCGGGTACGTCTGGTTCGCGCTGCTCGGCGCGGCGGCGGTGACCGCGCTCGTCTACGCCGTCGGCGGCGGACGCGGTGCCACCCCAGCCCGACTCGCGCTGGCCGGGGCGGCACTCAACGCCACCCTCTACTCCTACGTGAGCGCGGTGATGCTGCTGGACGCCGCGTCGCTGGAGCGGCTGCGTTTCTGGACGGTCGGCTCACTGGCCAGCGCGGACTCCGCGACGGTGACCCGGGTGCTGCCGTTCATCCTCATCGGGCTGCTGGTCGCGCTCGGTGCCGCCCGTCCGCTGAACGCGCTGGCGCTCGGCGATGACGCCGCGCGAGCCCTCGGCGCCCGACCGGCGCTGATCCGCGCCGCCGTGATCGTCGCTGTCACCCTGCTCTGCGGCGCGGCGACCGCCGCGTGCGGCCCGATCGTCTTCGTCGGGCTGCTGGTGCCGCACCTGGTCCGCGCCCTGACCGGCCCGGACCTGCGCTGGCTGCTGCCGTACTGCGCGGTGCTCTCGCCGGCGTTGCTGCTCGGCGCCGACGTGCTCGGCCGGGTGCTGGGCCGCCCCGGAGAACTCCAGGTCGGCATGGTGACCGCCGTGCTGGGCGGCCCGCTCTTCCTGTGGCTGGTCACCCGCCGACCGGTGGCGCAGCCGTGACTGTCATTCGTACTCCTGGTGGGTTGTCGCTGCGGTTTCGGCCCCGCGCGTTGGGCGTCGGGGCCGGCGCGGCGGTGCTGGCGGCCGGGTTCGGCCTGGTGGCCCTGGGCAGTGGTGACTACCCGATGGGGCCGGCGGACGTGCTACGCACGCTGACCGGCGGCGGCAGTGTGGCGGAGCAGTTCATCGTGTTCGACCTGCGCCTGCCCCGGCTGGTCACCGCACTGTTGGTCGGTGCGGCGTTGGCTCTCGCCGGCACGGTCTTCCAGTCGTTGGTGCGGAACCCGTTGGGCAGCCCGGACATCCTGGGCTTCACCCAGGGCGCGTCGACCGGGGCGCTGGTGGTGGTCGTCCTCGGTGGCAGCAGCCTGGCGTTGGCCGCCGCTGCGGTCGTCGGTGGCCTCGGCACCGGTGTGGTGATCTACGCGCTCGCCTGGCGGCGCGGAGTGCACGGCTACCGGCTCATCCTGGTCGGCATCGGGGTGGCCGCGATCCTGACCGGCGTCAACGGCTACCTGCTGACCCGGGCGCCCCTGATGGAAGCCGCCCGCGCGGTCCTCTGGCTCACCGGCAGCCTGGACGGACGCGGCTGGGCCAACGCCGGGCCGTTGCTCGTCGTCCTGGTCGTGTTGGCGCCGCTGGTGCTCGTCGTCTGCGCCCCGGCGCTGCGGATGATGGAGTTGGGCGACGACGCGGCCAGCGCCCTGGGCGTGCCGGTACGCCGGCTGCGCCTGGTGCTGCTCGCCGCCGCCGTGCTGCTGGTCTCGTTCGCGGCGGCCGCCGCCGGGCCGGTGTCCTTCGTGGCGCTCGTCGCCCCGCACGTGGCGAAACGACTGACCCGGGCCCCGGGCCCGAACCTGCTGCCGTCGATGGCCGTCGGCGCGGCGCTGCTGGTCGGGGCCGACCTGCTGGCGCAGCGCGCGTTCGCCGGGCACCAACTCCCGGTCGGCGTGGTGACCGGCGTGATCGGCGGCGGTTACCTGGTCTGGCTGCTGGCGATGGAACGTCGGGCGGGCCGGCTGTGAACACCCGTGACGCCCTCGAAGGAGCACCCATGCGACCCGGCGATTCCCGGCTCGGCGGCACCGCGCTGACCCTCGCCTACGACCAGCGCACCATCGCCGAGAACCTGACAGTGGCGGTGCCCGACAGGTCCTTCACGGTGATCATCGGCCCGAACGCGTGCGGCAAGTCGACGCTGCTGCGCGCACTGTCCCGGATGCTGCGCCCCAGCGCCGGTGCGGTGCTGCTGGACGGGCGGGACATTCACGACCTGCCGGCCCGCACTGTGGCCCGTACGCTCGGCCTGCTGCCGCAGTCGTCGATCGCACCGGACGGCATCAGCGTCGCCGAGCTTGTCGCCCGGGGTCGCTACCCCCACCAGGGGCTGCTGCGGCAGTGGTCCCGCGAGGACGAGCGGGTGGTCGAGGAGTCGATGGCCGCGACCGGGGTCGACGACCTCGCCGACCGGGCTGTGGACGAGCTGTCCGGCGGGCAGCGGCAGCGGGTCTGGATCGCCATGGCGTTGGCCCAGCAGACGCCCCTGCTGCTGCTCGACGAGCCGACCACGTACCTCGACATCGCCCACCAGATCGAGATCCTGGACCTCTGCGCCCGGCTGCACGAGGAGCAGGGCCGCACCCTTGTCGCGGTGCTGCACGACCTGAACCACGCGGCCCGCTACGCCACCCACCTGATCGCCATGCGCGACGGACGCGTGGTGGCCGCCGGGGAGCCTGCGTCGGTGGTCACCGCCGAACTGGTGGCGGCGGTGTTCGGGCTGCCCTGCCGGGTGATCGACGACCCGGAGACGGGCACCCCGCTGGTCGTCCCCGCGGCCCGACGCCGCGCCACCACCCTGGCCCCGGAGCCGGCGTGAGCGAGCGGAGCGAGCGAACCAGCAAGCACAACAACAAAGCGTTCGCGCCGCCGCGAAGCGGTGGCGCGAACGCGGAGCGTTTCCGCGACCCGTGGGGGGTGCCGCACCTGCGGGCCGACGACCCGATCGCGCTGGCGACGGCGCAGGGCCGGGTGACCGCGTACGACCGGGCCTGGCAGATCGAGGTGGAACGGCACCGCGCCCAAGGCACCAGCGCGGCGTTCCTCGGCCCCGACGCGCTCGGCTGGGACCGGTTCGTCCGGCAGGTCCGGCTCGACGACACGGCACGCCGCTGCCACGCCGCACTGGACCCGGCGACCGCCGAGTGGGTGGGCGCATACGTGGACGGCGTCAACGCCGGTCTCGCCGCCGGGGCGGCCCGGTCACCGGAGTTCGCCGCCACCGGGCTGCGCCCGGGTCGGTGGGAGCCGTGGACGCCGCTCGCGGTCTGGCTGGGCCACCACATCCTGTTCGCCGGGTTCCCCGGCAAGCTCTGGCGCGAGCACGTGGCGCAGCGGCTCGGGCCGGACGCTGTCGACCTGTTCGCCACCGACGGGCCGGCTGTGGCCGGCAGCAACGGGTGGCTGCTCGCCGCCGAGCGCACCGGCACCGGGGCCGCGCTGCTCGCCGGCGATCCGCACCGGTTCATCGAGGATCCCGGCGTCTACCAGCAGATCCGGCTGGCCTGCCCGGAGTACGACGTGGTCGGGTTGGCGGTGCCGGGTGTGCCGGGCATCGCGCACTTCGGGCACGCCGGTCCAGTGGCCTGGGCGATCACCAACGCGATGGCCGACTACCAGGACGTGTACGCGGAGCGGCTGCGCCGCGACGGCCCTCTGGTGCAGGCGCTCGGCCCGGACGGCTGGCGACCGGTGCACCGCCACGTCGAGACGATCGAGGTGGCCGGCGCCGAACCGGTCGAGGTCGAGGTCGTGGAGACCGACCGTGGCCCGGTGATCGCCGGTGGGCCGGACGACGACATCGCCGTCAGCCTGCGCTACCCGCCCCGGGTCCGGGGTGACCTCGGTTTCGCGACACTGCCGGAGCTGCTGCGTGCCCGCACCGTGGCCGATGTGGACCACGCGCTGCGGCACTGGGTGGAGCCGGTCAACGTGGTGCAGGCGGCGGACACCGCCGGAGGGCTGTTGTACCGGGTCGCCGGGGCGGTGCCGGTGCGGCACCCGGAGAACGGCCGACGGGTGGTCCCCGGATGGGACGCCGCGTACGCCTGGCGGGGCTGGCACGCGCCGATGCCCCGCGCCGAGGTGGTCGGTCGGTCGGTGATGGCCAACGAACGCGGGCTGGCCGCGCCGCTCGGGGTGGAGTTCGCCCCACCGCACCGGGCGCATCGCATCGCCGAGTTGCTCGACGCCCGTTCCGCGTGGACGGCCGACGAGATGGCCACGGTGCACACCGACACGTACCTGGGTGCCGCCGGGTCGCTGCTGGCGGTCCTCGCCGAGTCGACGGGGCTCGGTCCTTCCGCCGCCGCGCTGCGGGAACGACTGCTGCGCTGGGACCGCCGGATGGCCGCCGACAGCACCGACGCGGCGGCCTATGCCATCCTGCGGGCGGCTGTCGTACGCCGGATCGCCGCCCACCCGGCGCTGGCCGCGCTGGCCGAACTGCCGGCGTACCCCGAGGTGTTCGCGCCCTGGCTGGCGCTGACGCCGCGCGTCGGTCACGCGCTGGAGCACCTGCTCGGCGCGACCCCGCTGCCCGGTGTGGACATCACCGCGCTGGTAGGCGAGGCGGCCGAGGAGGTCGCCGAAGCGGCGGCCGGGCAGGTGCCCTGGGGGGACCTGCACCGGCTGGCGCCGTGGCGGGCCCTGCCCGGCCCGGACGTCGGGCCCGGCCCCCGGCTCGGCGGTGACCACGACTGCGTGTTGGCCACCTCGAGCGTGCCCGGGGTCACCCACTGGTGCTTCCGGGGGCCGGCGGCGCGCTTCGTCTGGGACCTGGCCCGCCGCGCGGACAGCCGCTGGGTGGTCCCGCTGGGCGCCTGCGGGGTGCCCGGCGACCCGCACCACGACGACCAGAGCCCCGCCTGGCTGGCCGGCGAGCTGCTACCGGTCATCACGGACTGGGACCAGCTCGCCGAGGAACGGGACTGACGGCACCGGCCGCCGCCGGGGTGCGCGAGGCACCCCGGACGGCGGCCGGCCGCACAGTCAGCGCAGGCCGAACGCCCGGCTGATGCTCTGACTCACGGTGTTGCCGGCGGTGTCCCGCGCCGTGGTGCGCAGGCTCACGAAGCCGGCCTTCGCCGGTGCGGCCAACGAGGTACGCCAGCCGTCGCCGTGCCGGGTCAGCCGCTGCTTCTGCCAGGTCGCCCCGTCGTCGTAGGACACCTCGACGGTCACCGCGCCGATCGTGCCGGTGACGTCGGGCAAATGAGAGGCGACGACTGTCAGCGGTGCCCGCCGCGACGCCTTGCCGGCGGAGTCGATGGCCACCTGGTAGTCCAGCTGGATCATCGGCAGCACCTCGGCCGACTCCTCCCCGGTGACCGCCGAGTGGAAGCCCCACTCGGTGCGGGTCTGCCGGGAGTACGGGTTGGTCCACGCGGCCCGGTCGTTCTCCACCACCAGCCGGTACGGCAGTCGCTGCTGTGCCAGCCCGGAGACCTGGAGGTACTCGGCGTTACCCCAGTTCAGCTCCTTGTCACCCTGGTAGAGGGTGGTCCGGTTGACCATGTCGTAGTTCGCGTACGCCTCACCGATGTGACCGCCCCCGTCGCCCCACCCGGGCGCGGGCAGGTAGACGGTGTCCAGGTACCGGACCGGCACGTAGTTGCCGCCCATCCGGGGTCGCTGGATCGGCCCGAACCAGGTGACTGCGCTCGGCTTACCGGCCGGGTACGTGGTCACCGCCATCAGGTGCTGACCGGTCTCGCCGGCGATGAACGCGTCGTCGATCCACCGCTGGTCGGCGCTCACCCAGTCGGTGCGTCGACCCTGTGCGGGGGCCGGTTCCTGGTTGCTCGACGCCCAACCACGCCAGACGTCGGTGCGAAACTCCAGCGCCTTGCCCTGCCGGTAGTTGCGGAACTCCACGTCGACCCGGGCCAGCTGTCGCTTCGTGGGCCGGTAGGTGGGGTCGGCCGGCACCGTGCCGGTCCAGTGGTGCGCCACGTCGTACAGGTAGGTGGTCTCCGGGTGCGACTCGACGGTGAGCCGCACCGCGCCGCGCTCCAGCGCGGCGATGAGCTGCCCGCCCTCGTCGGCGCCGAGCGTGGCCACTGTCACCGGGGCCGGGCTCTCCGGGCTCCACGCCGCCTCGTCCCAGGGCTGGAGTCGACCGACGCCGTCGTTGACCACGAGCAGCAGCTTCGCTCCGGCCGCCGCGGCGGCCTGCGCCTGGGTGGCGATGTCCACGCTGTCACTGCGGCGCACCACCACGGCCCGGTCCCGGACCGGGCGCTTGGCCAACCCCGCCGCCGACGCGTCCGCGACGTAGACCGCGTCCAGCTGGCGACGACCGGCCGGCAGCGCCGGGGTCGCCCGCTTCACCAACAGATCGTCGTACGAGCGCCCGCCCGCCGAGACGGTCAGGGCCGGCTGCTCCAGCCGCCACCGGGCGCCGAACTCGAACTCGCCGTCGGTCACCGGACGGCTCGTCGGCAACGCCCACATGCTGTCGTACGAGTCGTCGGGCAGCACCTGACTCTCGGTGAGCCCGTTCTTCGTGGACCGGTGGATGTCCATCCGCAGGGCGCTGGCGGTGGCCTCCTGCGGCACCCGGGCCTGCACCTGTCGGGCGGCGCGCGCGTCCAGTGTGACGGTGCGGTCCCGGTCGAGGTTCACGTCGGTGAAGCTGAGCATCGCCATGCCCTTGGAGTGCGGCCCGTGCGCGCCGCGCACGTCCGCGGAGATCCAACCGTTCCAGCTCGCCACCGGCAGCCGCAGCGTGGCGGTGCCGCTCTCGGGCAGGTCCACGGCGGTGAACAGTGTGTCGGTGGTGAGGATGACCTTGCCGACGAGCGGTTTGCCGTCCCGGTCCTTGGCGACCAGCGTCAGGTTCTGCCGCTGACCCTCCTTGCCGGCGCCGATCAGGGTCCGGCCGCGCACCGCACCGGCGTCGTCGGTGGCGACGATCATGCCGCTGACCTGTTTCTCCACCGGCAGCTTGTCGTATGCGGCGGTCACCGTCACGGTGGCGGTGCCGCCTGCGGGCACTGTGACCCGGTCGGCGGAGAGCGCGAACAGGCCGGCCGGCGCGGTGGCCGCGTCGAGGGCCAGCTTCAGGTCGACCGGCGCGCTGCCGACGTTGGTGTAGGTGACAGTACGGTCGACGGACATGCCCGGCTGCTGCGGCCACGCCTGGAAGCCGGAGTAGGCGCTCGGGGTGGCGAAGACTGTGGCGTGCGCGGCGGCGACCGCGTCGACCCGACCGGCACCCGCCTCGTACGGGGTGTACTCGGGGGTGGCCTTGACCGTGCTGACCAGCGCTTCCTTGATCCGCTGACCGGTCCAGTCCGGGTGCGCGGCGGCGACCAGCGCGGCGGTACCGGCCACGTGCGGGGTGGCCATCGACGTGCCGCTCATCAGCGTGTAGTCGCCGGAGCCGCCCCGCACCAGGTGCGAGCGGGCCGCCAGGATGTCCACGCCGGGGGCGGTGATCTCGGGCTTGAGCCCGCCGTCGCCGGCGCGCGGGCCCTGGCTGGAGAAGTCGGCGAGGTGGTCGGTGTTGTCGACAGCACCCACCGTGAGCGCGGAGTCGGCGGCACCCGGGCTGCCGATGGTGGCCGGGCCGCTGTTGCCGGCGGCGATCACGAAGAGGGCGCCGGTCTCGGCGCTGAGTCGCTCGACCGCCTGGCTCATCGGGTCGCTGCCGTCGGTGGCCTCACCGCCCAGGCTCATGCTCACCACCCGGGCCTTCTGCTCCCGGGCCGCCCACTCCATGCCGGCGATGATCCACGAGTTCTGCCCGCTGCCCTCGCTGTTGAGCACCTTGCCGATGTGCAGCCGGGCGCCGGGGGCGACGCCCCGCTCGGCGCCACCGGACGCGGCGCCGGTGCCGGCGATCGTCGAGGCGACGTGCGTGCCGTGGCCCTTGTAGTCGAGGATGTCGGGCTCTTCGGGCACGAAGCTGCTGGACTCGGCGATCTGGCCGACGAGGTCGGGGTGTTCGGCGTCCGCCCCCGAGTCGAGCACCGCGACGTCGACACCGGCGGCGGTGTTGCCCTCGGCCCACAGCTTCGGCGCGCCGATCTGCGCGGTGGACTCGGCCAGGTCGGCGTGCACCCGGCCGTCCAACCAGACCTTGGCGATGCCGTTGGCCAGGGTCGGGGCGGCGCCACCCGTACGCCGGGTCGAACCGGCGGTCAGCGCGGTCCAGAACCGCTCGGCGGTGGCACGCTGGCGGGTCAACGCCGCGCCCTGCACGCTGTCCAACTGTCGGATCAGCTCGGCGCCGTCCACGGCGGGGCGGGTGCGGCTGCGGGCCGCCGCGTCGGTCATCGTGACGATCAGTGGAAGCGCGTCGGTGTGCGCGTCGTCGTAGCCGTCGGCGATGAGGTCGGTGACGTTGAACAGTTGCCGGTCCAGCACACCATCGGTCACATAGGACAACGCGGCGTCCGGATAGACGTAGGTGTCGCCGTCGCGCACTGTGCGGTGGAAACTCGGGGTGCTGCCGTCCGGCCGGCGCACCGTCGACACAGTGCTGCCGTCCGCCGCGGTGGTGACGGTGACCGTGTCACCGGTGATCAGGGTGACGGTGGACGCGCGTCCGGCGGCGGCCGGGGGTTGACCCGCCGGGCGGTCGGGGTTCTTCGGCGGGGCGGCGGCCGCTCCCGCGCCGGGTGGGGTGAACCCGGCCGCCAGGGTGAGGGCGGCGCCGAGGGCGATCAGCCCGGTTCGGCGGCACCGGTGAGACAGAGCCACGATGACCTCTTTGTGTCGAGAAGTGGTACGCACCACAGCATCGACGCAGAGCCCACCCCAACCGCGCACCGCACCCCGACGCACTTACGCCATGGCGCAACCCCGCCACCCACCCCCGCCACCCGTCCCCGCCCTCCGCGTCGATCTTGCACTTAAGGTCGCCGATGTACCCCGATTCGCGACTTTCGTCGGGACAGCAAGTGCAAGATCGACGCTGGGAGGGTCACCGGTCCCGCCCTGTCCCCGTCGATCATGGAGTCGTGGTGCCCGGCAACAGGCGAAATACACCTTTCGCACCCCACCACAACTCCATGATCGACGGTATGGGGGACGGGCGAGGGGGCGGGGGCGGGGGCGGGGGCGGGGGCGGGGGCGGGGGTCAGGCGGTGGGGCGGGTTAGGGTGGCTAGGCGGTCTAGCTGGGTGGGGTCGGAGAGGGCGGAGCCGACGGCCACGACCTTCACTCCGGCCTGGAGAAACGCCTCCGCGTTGCCCGCGTCCAGGCCACCGGTGGCGACGAAGCGCAACTGCGGCAGCGGGCCGGCGACGGCCTTGAACCAGGCCGGCCCGAGGGAGATCGCGGGGAACGCCTTGAGCCAGGTGAGGCCGTGCCGCAGTGCCTGCTGGGCCTCGGTGGGGGTGGCCACGCCGGGCAGGTGCGGCAGGCCACGCGCGGCGGCGGCGGCGGCGACCGCGAGGTCCAGGCCGGGCGCGACGGTGAACCGGGCGCCCGCGTCGGCCGCCGCGGTGACCTGGTCGACGTCGAGCACGGTGCCGGCACCGACGATCCGGTCGCGCTCGGCTCCCGCCTCGACGGCGGCCCGCAGCGCCGGCACCGCGTCGGCGGTGGCCACCGGAACCTCCACCACGTCGATACCGAGGTCCCAGGCACGCTCGGCGAGCCGAACGGTCTCGGCGACCGGCAGGCCGCGCAGGATCGCCATCACCCGGGCGCCGCCGAAGATGTGGTCGAAGTCCGGTGTGGTCATGGTGCACTCCATCCGAGGTCGCGGTGGGACTGTTGCTGCTGGTCGGGTCGCAACCCGCCGACCCGACTCAGGTCGTCGATCCCGGGTCGGTCAGGTCGAGCGGCGACCAGGCGTCGGCGGGGGCGTCGATGAGTTTCTCGAACCAGGCCCACGGCGGGACCGGGGCGTTGTCGCCGCTGCTGGTCAACGCCTGCGCCGCGACGAGGTGACCGAGGCGCAACCGCCGTACCGGGTCGAGGCCGCGTAGCAGCCCGGCCAGGTAGCCGGCGGCGAAGGCGTCTCCGGCGCCCACCGGCTCGACCACCGTCACCCGGGGCGCGGGCACGAAGACCGGTTCGGCGTCGCGGACCAGCGCGGTGGCGCCCACCGCCCCGTCCTTGACCACCACCGTCTCCGGGTCGGGCAACAGCTCGCGTACGGCCGTCGGGTCGGTGGTGCCCCAGAGGGTCTCCGCCTCGTCCTGTCCGACGAAGACGAGGTCGCAGCGGTTGGCGAGGTCGCGCAGCACCGGCGCGGCCTGCTCGGCGGGCCACAGCCGGGCCCGGTGGTTGACGTCGAAACTGACCAGCGCCTCCGCCAGCGGCCGGTCGGTCACCGCGTGCTCGACCAGCGCCCGGCAGGACGCGGAGAGCGCCGGGGTGATCCCGGACAGGTGCAGCACCCGGGCACCGGCCAGCGCCGGGTCGGCCACCGTGGCGGGGTCCATCCGGGCGGCCGCCGAACCGGCCCGGTAGTAGTGCACCGCGGTCCCCTCCGGGCCGGGGTCCTTGACGTACAGGCCGGTGGGGGCGGTCGGGTCCACGCACACCTGGTCGACGCGGACGCCGGCCGCGGCGACATGCCGGACGACGGCCCGACCGAAGGGGTCGTCGCCGACCCGGCTCACCCAGGTCGTCACATGTCCCAGGCGGGCCAGGTAACCAGCCACGTTGGACTCGGCCCCACCGACCGAGACGGCGACCCGCTCGGCGCGCTCCAGCGGCTCACCCGGCGCGGGGCAGAGCACCACCATCGTCTCCCCCACCGCGGCCACCTCGATCAACGGGAGGCCGGCCGGGACACTCGCCTGGTCAGGTCGTGGGGCGGTCGGCATCGGGCACACGTCCTCGCGGCGGGGGTGCTGGGCGTCGCCGAGCCTAGGTGGACCGCGCGGGACGGGCAACCTGTCGCGCGTCACACCTCGACGCTCAGGGCAACGTCAGCCCGTACGCGGCCAGCACCTCCGCGATCGGCTGGTAGTAGGTGGTGCCGCCGGCGGTGCAGTTGCCGGTGCCGCCGGAGAGGATGCCGAGGATCCTGCCGGTGGAGGCCACGTAGAGCGGCCCGCCGCTGTCCCCCGGCTCGGCGCAGATGTTGGTACGGATCAGGCCGTAGATCACGCCGGTGGAGTAGTTGACGGTCTGGTTGAGACCGGTGACGGTGCCGCAGCGCACGCCTGTGGTGCTGCCGCTGCGGCACACCGCCTGACCGATGTACGCGTTGCCGGGGCCGTTGATGGTCAGCAGGCCGGGGTAGGTGTAGACAGCGCTCGGGTGGGCGATCCGGCCGGTGTAGCGGATCAGCCCGTAGTCGTTGGTGGGGTAACTGGTGGCGGTGCGGGTGCCGAGCACTGTGGTCTGGGCGCTGTCGGCGTACCAGGTGGCGGCGGTGGTGGTGCAGTGCCCGGCGGTGATCACGTAGTAGGTGCTGCCGCTGCGCGCGTTCGCGCCGAGCGAGCAGCGCGCGCCACCGCCGCCGTAGATGCCCTGCCCGCCGGCGATCAGGGGGCGCAGCGTTCCGGGTTCGCGGCGCAGCAGCACGCCGGCCCGGTCGGTCACCGCCCGCAGCGCGGCCAGTTCGCTGGTGTCCACGGTGTCGTCGACGGTGAGTGTCATCCGGCCGGTGGCGGGGTCGAGACCCCAGGCGGCGCCCGGGGTGCGTACCCCGGTCAGCAGGGCCGCCGGGTCGGCGGCGGGCGCGGCGGCCCGGTCGGGGACGGCGGCCTGCGCCGCGCCGGGCGCGACGAGCAGCAGGATGGTCAGGACGAGGGCGGCCAGCGGGGAGCGGCGCATCCGAACCTCCGAAGAGATCGAGATTGATGGATGCAGTAAAGCATCGCCCGACGTCCGACGCCGTGGCAACCTCAAGCCGCCCTCTTCCCCGACCGGCGGGAATCGCCGATCCGGGGACGGCCCGTGTCGGGGCCGCCGATAATTCCCCGGAAGACGCGGCGGGAGGCCAGGCATGACCACCAAAGGGAATGCGGCGCTGGTACGCCGGCGGGACCAGTCGACCCGGGCCACGCTGCTGGAGCTGCTCTTCGACGTGGTCTTCGTGGCCGCGCTCGCACTGACATCGAAACTGTTGTCCGAAGAGCTCTCCTGGTCCGGCGGCGCCAAGCTCCTGCTGATGCTGACCGCCGTCTGGTGGACGTGGTCGGTCACCACGACCACTACCGAGTTCTACGACCCGCAGCAACGCCCCATCCAGGCCATCCTGATGATCGCCATGGTCGGATCGGTGGGCATGGCGGCATCGCTGCCGATGGTCAGCATCGGGCACCTGATGCTCTTCGTGATCTCGTACGTCGGCACGCACGTGATTCGCTGCATCATCCTGGTCACCGCCTTGCACCGGCAGGGGCACCGGACGGCCAGGGAGCGGGCCACCCGGTTTCTCTTCTGGTTCACGGTGTCCGGCGTCTTCTGGGTCCTCGGCGCGCTGTCGGAGACTCCGAACTGGGGGCTCTGGACGATCGCCATAGCGATCGACCTGGTCGCCGGGGCGGCCCGCTACCCCACACCCCGCCTGGGCCGGGTGCCGCTCGCCCAGTACGGGCGGACCACCGAGCACCTGGGCGAGCGGTACCAACAGTTCATCATCCTGGCCCTCGGCGACATCATCCTGCTGCCGACGTTGCAGGTCAGCCGGGGCCACCTCGACCACCTCCGGCTCACCTCCCTGCTCTGCGCCTTTGCCACCATGCTGCTGCTCTGGCAGATCTACGTCTTCCGCGCCGGCGAGTTGTTGGTGGCGGCCGGGTCCAAGGGGAGCCGGGCAACGCGGCTGGCTCCGTTCACCCATCTGGTCATGCTGGCCGGCGTGGCCGCCACCGCCGCCACCTTCGACCTGGTCGTCACCAGGCCGACCGGAACGACGCCGGTGCCGTGGCTCGTGCTGATCATCACCGGCCCGACCCTGTTCGTGGTCGGCCGCGTCCTGTTCACCATGGCGGTGTCGTGGGTCGTGCCCTGGCGGCGAGTTGCCTGGCAGCTCCTACCGCTGCTGGTGCTGCCGTGGGCCGGCGGTTGGCCGCCGGTGCTGGTAGCCACGATCGTGGCGCTCGGGTTGGCCGGTCACATCCTGTTTCCCGGAGCAGCCCGGGAGACCACGCCGGGCCTGCGGCTGCGGCAACCCGCCGACTGACCCCTGCCCCTCCCCGGCCGGTGGGAATCGCCGATCCGGGGACGGGCCGCGCCGGCACCGCCGATAATCCTCGGAGACACGGCGGGAGGCCGGGCATGACCACCGGAGGCACCGCGGCGCTGGTACGCCGGCCGGACGGTTCGACCCGGGCCACGCTGCTGGAGTTGCTCTTCGACGTGGTCTTCGTGGCCTCGCTCGCGCTGACCTCTACCCTGCTCGCGGGAAGCCACAACTGGTCCGGCGCCACGATGGTCCTGCTGATGCTGACAGCGATCTGGTGGACCTGGTCGGTCACCTCGACCACCACCGAGTTCTACGACCCTCAGCAGCGCCCCATCCAGGCCATCCTGATGGTCGCCATGGTCGGTTCGGTGGGGATGGCGGCGTCGTTGCCGATGGTCTCCGACGGGCATGCGATGGTCTTCGCGATCTCCTACGTCGGCACGCACGTGATCCGCGGCATCATCCTGGTCACGACGTTGTACCGGAAGCGACACTGGGCGGCCATGGTCCGGGCCACCCGGTTCTTCTTCTGGTTCGTGGTGTCCGGCGTCTTCTGGATCACCGGCGGGGCGTCCGGCACCGTGAACTGGACCCTCTGGACCGTCGCCATCACGATCGACCTGCTCTCCGCGGCGGCCCGCTACCCCACGCCCTGGCTGGGCCGGGTGCCCTCTGAGCAGTACGAGCGGACCACCGCGCATCTGGGCGAGCGGTACCAGCAGTTCATCATCCTGGCCCTCGGCGACATCATCCTGGTTCCCACGTTGCAGGTCAGCCGGGGCCCGCTGGCCGGGCTCCGGGTCGCCGCACTGCTCTGCGCGTTCGCCATCATGCTGCTGCTCTGGCAGGTCTACGTCTTCCGGGCCGGCGAGTTGCTGGAGGCTGGGGCCGGGCCGAAGTCGGGCCGGCCAGCGCGGGTGGCTCCGTACACCCATCTGGTGATGCTGGCCGGGGTGGTCGCCACGGCGGCCTCGTTCGACCTGGTCGTCACCCGGCCGACCGGCACCACGCCGGTGGGGTGGCTGTTACTGATCCTGGGCGGCCCCGCGCTGTTCGTGATCGGCCGTGTCCTGTTCACCCTGCTGGTGTCCATGCTCGTGCCGTGGCGGCGAATGCTCTGCCTTCCCCTGCCGCTGCTGATCCTGCCGTGGGCCGGCCGCTGGCCGCCGCTGCTGGTCACCGCGGTCGTGGCGCTCACGCTGGCGGCGCACATCCTGGTTCCGGGAGCGGCCCGGGAGACCACACCGGGCCTGCGGATGCGGCAACCCGACGACTGACCCAGCCTGTTCAGGCGACGTGTCGAGCCGCCCACTCGGCCAGGTCCCGGGCGCACGCGTCCACCGACTCCTGCCAGGTCCGGGCCGCGCCCTCCCCCGCCTCGTCGCTGACCTGCTTGACAAGCCGGCACGGCACGCCGGCCTGCGCGGCGGCCCAGGCCACCGCGTACCCCTCCATGTCGACCAGATCGGCGCGCTGCGCCAACCGGTCCCGCTCCGCGTCGTCGGCCACGAAGGTGTCACCGGTGGCGAGCACCGCGCCCTCGGCGGCCAGCGACAGTGGCGCCCCGTAGGTCTCCCCGGTGAGCGTGCGCAGCAGGTCGGTGTCCAGGTCGTGCTGGAGCACCGTCGCGACCTCGTGGATGCCGGCCCAGCCGGGGCGCAACGCCCCCGCCGTACCCAGGTTGAGCAGCAGGGCGGGGCGCGGCCCGGCGGCCAGCACCGCGGCCACCGCGCTGGCGGCGTTCACCTTGCCCATGCCGGTGAGCAGGACCGGCAGCTCGGGCGGCAGGTAGCGGGCCTCCTCCCCCACGGCAAGAACCACCAACGGACGATCGGCGCGGACCGTACCTCGAAGATTCACCGGAGCATCGTACGAGCCGACCGGTGGGCCGCTGACGTCAGTCGTCGGTGAAGCGGTACAGCACGAAGTCCTCCTCCGCGCCACAGGCGATCACGCGGGTGTTCCACGAGCAGGACGAGCTGCGCACGTCCTTCAGCTCACCCAACTCGTCGACCTCCCCGGACTCGGCCCACACCCCGGCCAGCACCCGGTTGTCCGCGACCCCGCTGGGCGCCTTGGCGAAGACCAGCAGGTTGCCCGCGTCCAGGCGGACCGCCACCCCGCCCCGGTCCCGCAGCACCAGCTTGCCGGCGGCGTCGAAGACGGTGACTGTCGGCTCCGGCAACTCCCGCTGGGCGAGCACCTGCTCACCCAACGGAACCAGACCGGTCACGCCCGGCGCCGACCAACTGATCATGCCCTCACCCTCGGTGGCCGCCACCACCTCGGTGCGCGCGGCGTCGTTGTTCGGCACCTGCAACAGGCAGGCCCGCCGCTCACCGCAGGCCACCAGTTCCTTCGGGCGGTACTCGTCGTTGCCGGAGCGGTGCAGCACCACCGGCTCGGCGTCGGAACCCAGGTCGTACGCGAGCAACTGGTAACCACCCTCGTTGGCGGCCACGTACAGGCGGTCCTCGTGGGCGACCACCAGGTCGTCGAAGTCGGCGACGCTGCCCCACTGGCGCAGCACCGCGCCGGATGCCATGTCGAGCAGCCGCACCGACCGGTCCGCACCCACCTGGACGAGTCGCCGTCCCTTGCTCGTCCACGGGTTGCGGGGCGTGCCGTCGCGGAAGGCCGGCCCGCCCGCCGCCGCGTCGGTGCCGACCGGTCGGACCACGGTACGGCCACCGGCGTACTGGCCGCGGGGGTTGGGCTGGGTCCACTTCGCCGAGCCGTTGGTCAGACGCAGGCCGACAAGTTCGTCAGCGGCCCGGTCCACCAGCACCGCCGTGTCGTCGGCGAAGTAGACGTCGTCGTCACCACGCAGAACGCGCTGCCAGCGCTGCTCGCCGGTACGACCGTCGAGGACGGCCAGCGGTCGGGGGGTGCTGTCGCCCGGTGCGTCGGCGAGGACCGCGACCGCCCCGGGGACGGCGATGATCGCCTCCCAGTCGTCGGCCCGCACGTCGGTCTGCTTCCGCCACAACTCGCGGCCGTTGCCCGCGTCGACGGCCACCACCTCCAGCCGGTCGTCCGGCAACGGAAACGCCAGGTAGGCCCGGTCGTCGAGCACCGCTGTCCACATGTCGACCGGCCGTTCGGCGCCGGCCGACAGCCGGGACAGCTCGCTCAGCGAGGTGAACTCCAGATCCGGGTAGCGGTCGCGGGTCAGGTAGAGCGTCGCCGCGGTGGCCACCCCGGCCAGGGCCAGCACCGCGCCGAGCACCACCCAGCGCGCCCGCCGCCAGCGGGTCGCGCCGCTTGGCGGGGTCGGGGTGGCGCCCGCCAGGCCCGGCCCGGGGGGCGGGCCCGCCGGCGAGGTGGATCCCGGCCAGGGCTGCGACGGTACGACCGGCGCGGGGGCTCCGGCCGGGGCGGGTGGGCTCACCGGAGCCGGCGCGGGTGGTGCGAGCGGCGGTCCCGCGTACGCCGGGGCGGGCAGCGGCTTGCGCAGCGGCAGGTCGGTCAGGGCGCCCTCGGCCACCGGCAACTCGGGCTGATCCAGCACCGTCGGCGCGATCCCTAGCTCGGCGTGGAGCATGCGGGCCACCAGCGGGATCCGTGACGACCCGCCCACGAGGAACAGCCCGTCGAGCTGATCGGGGCGCAGCCCGGCGGCGGCGATGACCTCCCGGGCCCGCTGCACCGCCCGACGCAGCAGCGGCGTGGCCACCCGCTCGACGTCCGCCCGGGTCAGCTGGATCGTCTCGGCCACTCCCGGCACCGCTACCGGGGCGACTACGGAGCGGGACAGGGTCTCCTTCGCACCACGTACCTCGTCTGTGAGCCGGACCTGGTCGCGGCGCTGCTCCGGATCCGCCGGTCGGGTGAGCCGGGCCCACTTCGCGGCGTGCCGCTCACCGACCAGCTCGCCGACCCGCCGCACCAGCGCGGCGTCGAGGTCCAGACCGCCCAGGTCGGGCAGGCCACCGTCGGCGACCACGCTGAAGCCGGAGTCACCCCAGGGGTCCGCGCCCTCGTTGCGCAGCACCGCGACGTCGAGCGTCCCGCCACCGAAGTCGAACACCGCGATCGCCCCGCCGACCGGCACCGGACGGTGCAGCACCTGGGTGTAGTAGCGGGCGGCGGCCACCGGCTCCCGCAGCAGCCGGGTTCCCGGCGGTGTCGGCCCGGCGAGGGTGTGCTCGGCCGCCTGCGGCCAGCCCGCCCGCAGCAGCGCGTCAGCGAGGACCTGCCGCCGCGTCGCGTCCCAGGCGGCCGGGCAGGTCACCACGGCCGGCGGCAGGAAACCCACAGCGCCCACAGCGGCCCGGGCAACCGCCGCCAGCACCGCGGCGAGCAGGTCGGCCGGCGGGTACGCGCGGTCGCCGAGCTGCACTGTCGGCTCGTCCACCCGACGCTTCGGGTTCGCCTCGAACCGGGCCGGGTCGGCCTGCGCCAACCGGCGGGCGTCCCAGCCGGTGTGCAGGGTGCCGTCCGGGTCGGCGTAGACGGCGGACGGACTGAGCGGTTGACCGTCCATCAGCAACGGACGGGTACGCCCGTCGGGCCAGCGCAGCACCGCGACGGTGTTGGACGTACCGAGGTCGATGCCGAGAGCGAAACCCTCGTGCTGGCCTGCCATTGCCCGATACCTCCGCCGCGACGAGGGGAACTCGACCCCGCATCGTACGCAGGCCCCGCCGCACCGCTGATCACTCGGTCCGGGGTGGTCGGTGGCATCCGGTCAGTGGGTGGAGTGGACGCCCACCACCTCGTCCTCGCTGGTCTCGCCGGTCAGCTGGAACCCGAGTTTCAGGTAGAACTGCTCCGGGCCGTCCGGCCCCGGCTCCCACGTCGTGTAGACGCGGTCGTGGCCACGTCGGCGGGCCTCGTCGCGGACGGCCTGTACCGCGAAGCGGCCGTACCCCCGGCCCTGGTGCTCGGCGGCGATGTTCAGCCGCCACAGCCCCGAACGCAGGTCGGCCGGTTGGGCCGGATCCCACACGATGTCGAAGAAGCCCATCAGGAAGCCGACGATCTCGTCATCCTCGACGATCAGACGCGGCCACGCGATCTCGGGCTGCGCGTACGCCTCGGCGAGGGACCAGGCGACCGGGGACGAGAACTTCTCCTGGTCGGGCCGCACGCTCACCCGGCAGGCGGCCTCCACATTGTCTTTGGTTACTTCAACCAGTCGCGGCACGCCGGCCACCCTACCCAGCGGGTCTGTGCAACAGGCCGTCGAGCAGCCCGCGCAGGCCGAACTGGAACCAGGTGTCCAGGTCGGTGTCGGGTCTGGTCTGCCCGGCTGCGGCCAGCCAGGGCCTGTCCCGGGTACGACCGGTCCGCTCCAGCCGGGTGAGGGTCGCCGACCACCAGGCGTGGTCGGTGGTGTCGACGGGATCACGCCGGATGAGCAGGGCCATGCCCTGGATGTAGCCGCTGAGCGCCAGGTAGGCGCGGAACGCCTCGGCCGGGTCGTATCCGGCGCCGCTGAACGCCGCCACCACCCGGTCGACCATGGCGAGTACCGCCGGCCCGGTCGGCGGCCGGTCGGTGGCGAGGACGGCCAGCAGCCAGGGATGGCGGCGGTACATCGCCCACTCGTCCCCGGCCAGCAGTTCGAGCCGTTGGCGCGGATCAGGCGGTAGTGGCGCGGCGCCGGGCCGGCGGGTGGCGGTGATCTGCTCGGCCATCGCGGCGAGAAGGTCGGCCCGGTTCCGGACGTGCCGGTATACGGCGTGGGCGGGCAGGCCGGCGCGTTGGGCGAGGACCCGCATGGAGACGGCGTCCAGGCCGCCGGCGTCCGCCAGTTCGACAGCGAGGGCGACCAACCGGTGGCGCGGGTCGCCGCCGGTCGGCGCGGGCAGGTCCCGCACTCGACGCGGGGCGCTGGTGGGGCCGTGCTCACGACGCCTGCGGTACGCGCGGGCCTGGCAGCGCCGGGAGCAGTAGCGGCGCGGGCGCCCCCGGCCGGCACCGACGGGCAGGTCCGCCTCGCACTCGACACACCGGACACCGAGCATGCCGCCTCCAGTTTCGTCACGGCACTCCGTGTGACGAAAGTACTGCACGTCGTCCAGTGGGCGGCGACAGGATCGGAGGCATGAATCCGCCCAGCCGCAGAGATCTGCTCCGCGTCGGCGCAGTCGCCTCCGCCGCCGTCCTCTATCCCTCCCCGGTCTCCGCCGCCGCACCACCGGCGGGCGGCGTGCCCCCACTCGGCCCGGTCCGGGTGCGGCCGGACGACCCCCGGTACGCGGACCTGGTCCGCCGCGGCAACCGACGGTTCGTGGGCACGCCGGACGAGGTGCGCGTGGTCGGCTCGACCGAGCAGGTCGTCGCGGCCGTGCAGGATGCCGTCCGCACCGGCCGACGGGTGGCGGTACGCGGCGGCGGGCACTGCTTCGAGGGGTTCGTGGACGACCCCGCGGTCCGCATGGTGATCGACCTGTCCGGACTGACCGAGGTCTACCACGACCCCCGACTGTTCGGTTTCGCTGTCGAGGCGGGCGCCACGCTCGGCGAGGCGTACCGCAGGCTCTTTCTGGGCTGGGGGGTGACCCTTCCCGGCGGCTCGTGCCCGGGAGTCGGCGTCGGCGGTCACATCACCGGTGGCGGTTACGGTCGCCTCTCCCGCCTGCACGGACTCGTGGTGGACCACCTGTACGCGGTGGAGGTGGTCGTTGTCGACCGCGGCGGCACCGCCCGCTCTGTGGTCGCCACCCGGGAGCCGACGGACCCGCACCGCGACCTGTGGTGGGCGCACACCGGTGGCGGCGGGGGCACCTTCGGCGTCGTCACCCGCTACTGGTTCCGCTCGCTTCCCACCCCACCCGCGCGGGTGCTGGACTTCACCGTCACCTGGCCGTGGACCGGCATGGACGAGGCGGGCTTCCACCGACTCGCCGGCAACTTCGGCCGCTGGTGCGCCCGCAACAGCGCGCCCGACTCCCGGGGCCGGCACCTGTACGGCGAGTTGGTCCTGTCCCGCCCGCAGGCCGGCGGTCACACCCTCGCCGGTCAGGTCCCGCACGGCAGCCGACACCTGCTCGACGAAGTCGTCCGGGCGCTCGGCGACGGCGTCGGTGTCGCGCCGACCGTGTCGGCGCAGACGCTGCCCTGGCTGACCGCTACCCTCGGCGGCCACAGCGACGACGGCAAGGGCTGGCGGTTGAAGGTCAAGTCCGCCTTCCACCGCGCGCCCCTGGCCGAGCGGCAGTTGCACGTGGCCTACCGCCACCTCACCCGCGACAGTGACCTGCCGGCCGGCTCGTTGAGCCTCAACACCTACGGCGGGGCGATCAACGCCGTGGCATCGACCGCCACCGCCGCCGTCCAGCGGGACGCGTCCATGCTGCTGTTCTACCTCGCCGGCTGGGCCGACCCGGCCGCGGACCCCCGGCACCTGGCCTGGATCCGCGAGTTCTACCGGGACATGTACGCCGACACCGGCGGTGTGCCACCGGACGGCGCCTACATCAACTATCCGGACGTCGACCTCACCACCGCTACCCGACAGTGGCCGGAGGTCTACTTCGGGTCCAGCTACCGGCGGTTGCAACAGGTCAAGGCCCGTTGGGACCCCCGTGATGTCTTCCACCACGACCTGTCGGTACGACCACCCGGCCACTGACCGCACCCGGCACCGTCGCCTACGGTCGGGCGGCTGGGCCGTCCCGATCGGCCCGTGCGGCGCGGAGCAGCCGGAGCTGACCGATCTCCGCGACGTTCTTCATCAGCTCGGAGTTGACCCAACCGATCGTGTGCGTGACGGTGTGGTCGGTCCCGTCCGGCCAGGGAAACGTCGCGATCCGGTCGAGGTCACTGTCGTCGAGCTGGTCGAGCAGACCCAGCCACTCGGTGCGCAGGCCCCGTAGCCAGGCGACACTCGGCTCGCCCGCGCCCGGCCAGACCACTGCCGTGCGCTGCCGCGCTGATCCACCCCGGAGATGGTCCATCGCCACTGTCCACCACCAGCCGACGTGCCAGGTGAGCCAGCCGATCGTCGGCACCGGGACCGGGTCGGGTTCGGTGTCGGCCCAGTCCGGGGTCCAGGTGCCGTCGGTGCTCTGCCGCACCGACCAGCAGTGGTCGGCCGGCTCCCAGAGGAAGTCCGCGGGTTCGAGTCGCTCAAGGTGGTACTCGAACAGCGACCACGTCAGGTCGAACTGCCAGCGCAGGAGGGCCAGGGGCGCTACGGACATCCGCAGATGATGTCGGGCCACCAACACTGCCGTCCACAAAATAACCCGCGCCCACACGGGGTGATCATGAGGTTGGCGGGCTCTGCGGAGATCGAATCACCCGCCAACCCCATGATCAACCGTTAGGGCGGGCGGGTCGGCGGCGGGCGGGTCGGTGGGGCACCGGTCGGAGAGGGCGTAGCGGAGCAGGACCACGTCGCCGATCTGGCGGGCCTCGGCCAGGCGGGCGCGGCGACCCGGGTGCCAGGGGAAGCGACCCTCGCCGACGAACCGGGGCGCCCGGCCGTCACCGACGAAGAACGGGGCCACCACCAGGTGCAGTTCGTCGGCGAGACCGGCGGCGAGGAACTGGGCGTGCACCGTTCCGCCGCCCTCCACCATCAACCGCTCTACGCCCCGAGCGGCCAGGTCGGTCAGCAGCCACCCCGGGTCAACCGGCTCACCCGCGTCGACCACGGTGGCCAGTCGGCCGACGCGCTCCTCGGTCTTCTCCAGCGCGCCAGTGGCGCAGTAGACGAGCCGGGCCGAATCACCGGCGGTGAAGAAGCGGGCGGTCGGGTCGAGGTCACCCTGGGCGGTCAGGGTGACCTTGGTGGGCGAGGCCGGCCGACCGGACGCCACCCGCTCGGCCCGGCGACTCGGGGAGCGCACCAGCAGCCGAGGGTCGTCTCGTCGGACGGTGCCAGCGCCGACCAGGATCGCATCGCAACTGGCCCGGACCGCGTCGACGCGGTCCAGGTCCTCCTCGTTGGACAGCAGTAACCGCTGCTCGGAGGCGTCGTCGATGTACCCGTCGATGGAGGCGGCGCAACTCAGCAGCACGTACGGGCGCGTCGGCCCCGGCCGCCAGCTCATCGGGAGACGGGCCGATGGGGAGCACGACCCGCCAGCGCATCCGCCGCCTCGACCTCCGCCGCCTTGGCCGCCTTGGCCGCCAGGTACTCGGCGTTGGCCGGCGAGAGGAAGACGCTGGTGAGCACCCGTTCGGCCACGTCCACGCCCAGCCGGGTCAACTGCTCGGCCTTGTCCGGGTTGCTGCTCAGCAGTCGCACCCGCGGCACGCCCAACGTGGCCAGCATCTGCGCGGCGGCGGTGTAGTCCCGCTCGTCCTCGCCCCGGCCCAGCGCGACGTTGGCCTGGTAGGTGTCCAACCCGGCGTCCTGCAAGGCGTACGCGTCGAGTTTGGCGTACAGGCCGATGCCACGGCCCTCCTGTCGCAGGTAGAGCAGGAACCCGCCGGTCTCGGCGATCCGCTGCACCGCCTCGCGCAGTTGCGGCCCGCAGTCGCAGCGCTGGCTGCCGAACACGTCGCCGGTCAGGCACTCGCTGTGTGGCCGGACCAGCGGGGCTGTTCCCCCGGCGGCGAGCCGGTCCAGGGCGCCCACCCAGTCGCCGAGGCCGAGGGCCAGGTGCTCCCGACCGTCCACCAGGCCCTTGAAGGTGAACACCCGGGCGGTCGTGGTGTAGCCATCCGGAAACGCCAGCGGCACCGTGACCTGCGTGCGGATCGTGGCAACCGGCAATGCTTCGGGCATGGGACTCCTCTGTCCGGCGCCACCGTCGTCCGGCGACGCGTACCGTCTCACAACCGACTCAACATCCGCCGCCGGAGGCGGCTTCCCGGGCGGCGACCGGAATTCGACGCCGACGGGCAAGCAGCACGGCGGCCCCGGGCAGGCTGGCCACCAACACCAGTGCGCCGTAGACGGTGGCGGTGGCGACGCCCTCGGCCGCGCTGAGGCCGGCCGCGCCGAACACCCACGCCGCCACCCCCTCGCGCGGCCCGAACCCGGCCACGTTCAACGGCAGGCCCATGGCGAGCAGGGCGAGCAACGTCAGCGGCAGCAGTCGGGACAGCGGGGCGTCCGATCCGGCGGTACGCGCCGCCACCAGGAAGGTGGCCAGGTGACCGGCGACCATCACTGCCGAGGCGACCAGCACACCGAACCAGGTGCGCCGCGCCAGCAGCCCCGACCGCACGTCCGCCATTGCGGTACGCAGTGCCGTCGCCCAGCGCGACCCGCCACCGTTCGGAAGGAGCCGGGCCAGCAGCACGACGACCAGGCCGCCGGCGACGAGCAGCGCGGCGGCGACCGGCAGGTACGGCCGTACCGGGGACGGGAAGGCGGCGAGCACCACCAGCGCGACCCCGATCATAACCACCTGCCCGGCGGCCCGCTCCCAGACCACCGCGCGGATGCCCCGGCTGACGTCACCGGCGTCGCGGCCGTGGCGTACCGCCCGGTGCACGTCGCCGAGCACCCCGCCGGGCAGGGTGGCGTTGAGGAACACGGCCCGGTAGCAGTGCGCCACAGCGGTCGCCAGTGGCAGGCGTACGCCGAGGCCGCCGGCGACCAGGCTCCACCGCCACGCCGCGCAGACGGTGGTGAGCACCCCGATGACCAGCGCCGCTGCCAACGCCGGCGCGTCGATCAGTCGTACTCCGGCGAGGAACGGGCCGCTGCCCACCTGCCACAGCAGGACGGCGAGCAGACCCACCCCGCCGACCACTCGTGCCCAGGCCCAGAACATCGGCGCCGGCCCTCCCCTTTGAAGATCGTCCACTTGCCCTAGTGCACGTACCCAGGGCGTGAACGGTTCATCCACCGGCGAGGAGGTCAGTATGTTCGACCAGCACTGTGAGTCGGCCGGCCGCCGCGTCGGCCAACCGACGGCGGGCGTACGCCTGGGCGGGGCCGGCCAGGTCGGGGCGCTGCTCGCAGGCCGCCCCGAGCCACCCTCGGAACCACTCGGCGGCCAGGTCGGCCTGCTCCGGGCCGAGACGCCACGGGCTGGGCCGTTCCCGCACGTCGACGCCCCGCCGGGTGAACGCGGCGACGGTGGCGGCGACGGCATCCGGGCCGAGCAACCGCCGGCCCTCGACGGTACGCCGCTGGTGGTCGTTGAACGCTGCTTCGACCGCCTCGTCGAACGGGTCGGTCGGGGTGAACCGGACCCGCCCGGTCACCGAGATGGCGAACAGTGCGGGCCGGCCGACGCAGGCGGCCACCACCTGTTCAATCTCCTCCGCGGTGAGCATGTCCAGCAGCGCGGATGCGGTGACCAGGGAACCGTCGGCCAGGTCGGCGGCGGTCAGCCGGGTGAGGTCACCGCAGCGGGTGTGGACGGTCACCGGGGCGCCGTCGGCGGCGGTCACCCCGGTCATGCCCTCGGCGGCACGGGCAAGCAGGTCGGCGTCCCGGTCGTGCAGCACCCAGTGCTGTGGTCCGGGTAGCCGGGCGGCCAGCCAACGACTCATCGACCCGGTGCCACTGCCCAGGTCGTGGATCACCGTCGGGGCGTCCCCGGTCAACCGGGCCCGGACGGCATCCAGCAGGTCCTCGGCGCGTGCCGCCGCGTCGGCCGGCTCACGCAACCGCAGCCATTCGGCGAACGGCAGGGTCTCCTCGGCGGTCATTCCGCCACCTCCTTCAGCACGCCGGCCAGCAGCGCGCTGGTCACTGGCCAGTCGGTCAGGGTGTCGCGCCGGGCGAGAGCGGCACGCCGCAGCCGGGCGCGTAGCGCGTCATCGTCCAGCCAGCGGATCAGCGCGGCGGCCAGCGCCGCCGGGTCACCGGGTGGGACCAGCAGTCCTGGGCGCTCACCGCCGGGCGCGTGACCGAGCGACTCCGGCAGCCCGCCCACCTCGGTGGTCAACACCGGCAGGCCGCGGGCCAGAGCCTCGGTGACGACCATGCCGTACGTCTCGCCTCTCGACGGCAGCACCAGCAGGTCGGCGTCGGCGTACGCGTCATCCAACGCCGCGCCGGTCAGCGGGCCGACCAGCCGCACCCGCTCGGTGAGGCCCGCTCCGGTCAACCGGTCGCGCAGCCGGTGCACGAGATCCGGTTCCCGGGCCAGCGTGCCCGCACAGACCATCGTCCAGGGCCGACCGACCAGCGTGGCCAACGCGTCGACCAGCACGTCGTACCCCTTGTGGTGGGTGACCGCCGCGACGCAGAGCAACCGGTCGCCGGCCGCCGAGCCGGCTGCCGGCGGCGCGGGCCGCACCCCGGGCGGCGCGGCCCGGACCCGGCCGGCGAGGGCCGGGTGGCGGGCCAGCAGGGCGCTGCGGGTCCACTCGCTGGTGGTGACGACGGCCCGGGCGGTGGCCAGCGCGCGGGCCTCCGGCTCGTCGTCCAACGGCAGGTGCACCAGGAGCACCAGGCGCAGCCGACGGGCGTGCGGGGCGAGCAGGTCCGGCACGGCCGAGGCGATCAGGCCGTCGATGAGCACCACGGCGTCGTCGGGCGCGGCGGCGAGCACAGCGCCCAGCGTCGCCCGGTCGGCCGGGTCGGGCTGCGGCCACGTGCCGGGCACCGGATGCTCGTGCACCGACCAGCCGCGCTCGCCCAGCCCGGCGCAGATCCGCCGGTCGTAGGAGTTGCCGCCGCTGGGCGTGGCCGGATCGTCGATGTCACCGGGCAGGACGACGTGCACCGCCCGGCCCGCATCGGTCACAACGACCGCTCGTAGCTCGCCCAGGCGATGTGCGACTCGTGCAGGGTGACAGTGATGCCGGTCAGGTCGCGCGCGCCCGCGCCCAGCTCACCGCCGTGCACCCGCTCGACCAGCCGGTCCGCGACCGTACGGGCCAACACCTCAGTGGTGGTGTTCACCCCGGCGAAGGCCGCCTCGTCGTCGAGGTTGCGGTAGGTCAGCTCGCTCAGTACGGCGCGCAACTGCTCGGTGGCCAGGCCGATGTCCACCACGATCCCGTCGGCGTCCAGGTCGGGCCGGCGGAACGTCGCGTCCACCACGAACGTCGCGCCGTGCAGCCGTTGGGCGGGCCCGAACACCTCGCCTCGGAAACTGTGGGCGATCATCATGTGGTCCCGAACTGTCACGCTGAACACTGTCACTCTCCGTCTTCGTAGGTGATGAGGTGGCAGAGCGCGGGCAAATCGCCCGAGGTCAGTCTGGCGAGCACGTCGGGCAGCTCCGCGAAGCGCGACGCGCCGGTGATCAACGCGTCGAAGGCCGGGTCGTCGAGCAGGTCCAGGGCGAGCGCCAGTCGGTCGGCGTAACTGCGCCGTCCCCGTCGGGCGGGTGCCACCATGCCGACCTGGCTGCTGCGCACGCTGAGTCGACCGGAGTGGAACGCGCCGCCCAGCGACACCTGCACCGGGCGGTCGCCGTACCAGCTCAGCTCGATGACTGTGCCCTCCGGGGCGAGCAGGTCCAACGACTGTTGCAGGCCGGCGGCGGTGGCGCTGGCGTGTACGACGAGGTCCCGGTCACCGCGGGCGTCGGCCGGGTTGGCGAAGTTGACACCGAGGGCCCCGGCCACGCCGGCCCGGCGCGCGTCGGTGTCGACCAACTCGACGTGCACGCCGGGGAACCGGGCCAGCAGCGCCGCGACGCAGCAGCCCACCATGCCCGCGCCGATCACTGTGACCCGGTCGCCGACCAGCGGCGCCGCGTCCCACAACGCGTTGACGGCGGTCTCCACAGTGCCGGCGAGCACCGCTCGGGCAGCCGGCACCCCCTCCGGCACCGGCACCACAGCGCTCACCGGCACGACGTACGCGCTCTGGTGCGGGTGCAGGCAGAACACCGTCCGCCCGAGCAGCTCCGGCGGGCCCTGCTCGACCACGCCGACGCTGAGGTAGCCGTACTTCACCGGCCCGGGGAAATCGCCCTCCTGAAACGGCGCGCGCATCGTGGCGTACTGGTCGGCGGGAACCCGGCCGGCGAAGACCAGCGTCTCGGTGCCCCGGCTGACGCCTGAGTAGCGGGCCCGGACCAGAACCTCGTCGGGGCCCGGGGCGGTCAGCGACACCGGCTGGATCTCGGCCACACCGGGTTCAACCACCCAGCAGGCGGACGCCTCGCGGATCACCGTCGCGCACCTCACCTCTGCTGCGGGCCGAACCGATCGGCCGTGTCGGTCCCCCGTTCGGGGTTGTCGATCATAAACACGGAAGTACGGGGCGCACAGTTCGAAGCCCGCCCGGCAGGACTGCCATTCGGACAAATCCGGCATCAGGTGCTTTTACCCCTATAAGCTCCCCTGGCACATTCGAACCAACGGGGGCGTGATGAGGATTTCGTGGTGGGGTAGCCGCAGGTCACGGGCGACGGCGCTGGCCGCCGTCGCGGGCGTGCTGGCGGTCAACGGTCTGCTGGTGCCGGCACCCGCCGCGCCCACCCCGATCAACCCGGTACTGGCCGCCGCCGATCAGGCCATCGGCCCGGTCGACCCGGTCGCCGAGGCGCTGAGCTTCGGCGTGATGACCGAGGGCAACGCCACTGTGAACAACGACGAGAACGAGGGAACCCTGGCCGTCGGCGGCGACCTCACCTTCGGCAACTACCAGCTCGCCGGAGCGAGCGCCGGTTCGTTCGTGGTGCCCGGCGACGCCAACCCCAGCGCCCTGGTCGTCGGTGGACGGGTCAACTTCGCCGGCAGCGTCGGCGGCAGCCGCCTCCAGGTGCTCTCGAACGGCTACGCCAAGGTCGGCAACCTGACCGGCACCTTCGTCCGCAACACCGACAACAACGGCGCCCAGGTCAACACCCGGATCCTGCCGGTGAACGACTACGACGCCTCACCCCGGGTGGAACTGGTCACCCGGCAGCCGGTTGCCAGCGTCGGGCCGACCTCGCCGATCAACTTCGCTGGCGCGTTCGCCGCCTTCCGGGACACCACCGCCGGCCTGGCCACCTGCGACAACACTGTGGTGCTGCGAACGCCGAACGGTGACGTGCTGCCCCGACCCATCCCACCGGGCAGCAACGCCGTCGTCACCTTGACCCCGGGCGTGACGAACGTGCTCAACCTGACCGCCGCCGACCTGGCCAACATTCAGATCCTGACCTTCGCGAGCCAGCCGAGCGCCGCAACGCCACTGCTGGTCAACGTGGACACCAGCGGCGTGGGCAACACGTTCGCCTGGACCGCCCCGAACTTCGCCGGGATCGGTGGCCCGCAGGCGCGCTACATCCTGTTCAACTTCCCGACCGCCACCGCGCTCACCCTCACCCCGAACGCCGCCACCGTCGAGGGCACCATCTACGCCCCCAACGCCAGCCTCACCGACCTCTCCTCCAGTGACACCGAGGGCAGCGTCATCACCCGTACGCTGGACCACCGCGGCGGCGAGATCCACTACTTCCCGTTCAGCACCACCCTGTCCTGCGCGGGCGCCACTCCGGCCGACATCGCACTGATCAAGTCGTCGACCACCACGTTGATCAACAGCGTCGGTCAGCAGGTGCCGTACTCGTTCCACGTGGTCAACACCGGCGGCGTCCCACTGACCAACATCTCCGTCACCGACGTGCAGACCCCGCCGTCGTCAAACGCCAACCTCGGCCCGATCACCTGCGCCGCCACCACACTGGCGCCAGGGGCGCAGACCGCCTGCACGGCCACCTACACCGTCACCCAGGCCGACCTGGACAACAACGGCGTCACCAACGTCGCCACCGCACAGGGCAGCCCACCCACCGGTCCACCGGTCGTCTCCGATCCGAACACCCTGACCATCCCGGCGCAGGGGCTCACCGCCGCCGTCACCGTGGTGAAGTCGTCCACCACCACGTCGATCACGTCGGTCGGGCAGCAGGTGCCGTACCGGTTCCTGGTCGCCAACACCGGCGGACTGACCCTCAGCAACGTGGCCGTCACCGACGTGCAGACCCCGCCGTCGTCCAACGCCAACCTCGGCCCGATCACCTGCGCCGCCACCACCCTGGCGCCCGGCGCGAGCACCACCTGCACCGCCACCTACACCGTCACCCAGGCCGACCTGGACAACAACGGCGTCACCAACGTCGCCACCGCGCGGGGCACCCCGCCCGGCGGCGGTACGCCGGTCACCTCGCCGCCCTCGACGCTGACCATCCCCGAAGCCGGCCTGATCGCGTCGATCGCCGTCATGAAGACCTCGACCACCACGTCGATCACCACTGTCGGCCAGCAGGTGCCGTACCAGTTCCACGTGCTGAACACCGGCGGGTTCACCCTCACCGGCGTGAACGTGACAGACGTGCAGACCCCGCCGTCGTCAAACGCCAACCTGGGGCCGATCACCTGCGCCGCCACCACCCTCGCCCCCGGCGCGCAGACTCTGTGCACAGCCACCTACACGGTCACCCAGGCCGACCTGGACAACGACGGCGTCACCAACGTCGCCACCGCGCACGGCACCCCGCCCGGCGGCACCCCGGTCGACTCGACGCCCGCGACGCTGACCATTCCGGAAACCGGCCTGGTCGCCTCCATCGCGATCCTGAAGACCTCCACCACCACGTCCATCACCACTGTTGGCCAGCAGGTGCCGTACCAGTTCCACGTCGTCAACACCGGCGGGTTCACCCTCACCGGTGTGACCGTCACCGACGTGCAGAGTCCACCGTCGTCGAACACCAACCTCGGCCCGATCACCTGCGCCGCCACCACCCTCGCCCCCGGCGCGCAGACCACCTGCACCGCCACCTACACCGTCACCCAGGCCGACCTGGACTTCGGCTCGGTCCGGGACAGCGGGACCGCGCAGGGCACACCACCCGGCGGTCGCCCGCCTGTGCAGTCGCCGCCAGCCACCCTGACGATTCCGAGCGACGTGGTCGTCCCCGGCATCTCCCTGGTGAAGTCGTCGACCACCACGTCGATCACGGCGGTCGGTCAGCAGGTGCCGTACCGGTTCCTGGTGGTCAACACCGGCGGCGTGACGCTGAACGACGTGAACGTGACCGACGTGCAGACTCCGCCGTCGTCAAACGCCAACCTGGGCCCGATCACCTGCGCCGCCACCACCCTCGCCCCGGGCGCGAGCACCATCTGCACCGCCACCTACACCGTCACCCAGGGCGACCTCGACAACGACGAGGTCACCGACGTCGCCACCGCACACGGCACACCCGCCGGCAGTGACGACCCGATCGACTCGGCACCCTCGACGCTGACCATTCCGGCGGCCGACCTGATCCAGTCGATCTCGCTGCTGAAGTCGTCCACCACCGTCTCGATCAACACGGTCGGGCAGCAGGTGCCCTACCGGTTCCTGGTGGCCAACACCGGCACCGTGACGCTCAACGACGTGAACGTGACCGACGTGCAGACCCCGCCGTCGTCCAACGCCAACCTCGGCCCGATCACCTGCGCCGCCACCACCCTCGCCCCCGGCGCGAACACCACCTGCACCGCCACCTACACCGTCACCCAGGCCGACCTCGACAACAACGGCGTCACCGACGTCGCCACCGCACACGGCACACCCGCCGGCAGTGACGACCCGATCGATTCGACACCGGCGACGCTCACCATTCCGGACGCGGGGATCGTCGCCGCGATCCAGGTCGTGAAGACTTCCACGACGGTGGCGATCAACACGGTCGGACAGCAGGTCACGTACCGGTTCCACGTGGTCAACACCGGTGGGCTCACGCTGACCAACGTCAACGTGACCGACGTGCAGACCCCGCCGTCGTCCAACGCCAACCTGGGCCCGATCACCTGCGCGGTCACCACCCTCGCGCCCGGTGCGAACACCACCTGCACCGCGACCTACACAGTCACGCAGGCCGACCTCGACAACAACGGGGTCACCGACGTCGCCACCGCGCACGGCACACCACCGGGCGGGGGTGCGCCGGTCGACTCGCCGCCGTCGACGCTGACCATCCCGGAGTCCGGCCTCGTCGCCAACATCGAGGTGATCAAGTCGACGACCACAGTGGCGATCGCCGCGCCGGGCCAGCAGGTGCCCTACACCTTCCTGGTCGTCAACAGCGGCGGCTTCACCCTCACCGACGTGACAGTCAACGACACAGTGCTGCCGCCGTCCGAGCGCGGTGTGCTCGGGCCGATCACCTGCGGTCCGCAGAACATCCCGAACGGCGCGGTGACGTTGTCGCCGGGCGCCTCCATCCAGTGCCGGACGACCTACACGGTGACCGCGGAGGACTTCACCGGCTCCTCGCTGCGCAACGTCGCCACGGCCACCGGTACACCGCCGTTCGGTCCGCCGCCGGTCTCACCACCGTCGCCTGTGGACATCCCGATCCCACACCCGGCGATCGCCATCACCAAGTCGGTGACGCCTACAGTGGTGTCCGCGGCCGGTGACGTGGTCACGTACCGGTTCGTGGTGAGCAACACCGGCACCACAGCGCTCAGCGCGGTGACTGTCGACGAGACCGACTTCTCCGGCACCGGGACGCCCGGGGCGATCACCTGCGGCACCCCGCCGGTCGCCAACGGCGCGGTCACCCTGGCCGTCGGGGAGAGCACCACCTGCACGTCGACCTACGCGGTCACCGCGGCGGACATCGAGGCCGGTCGGATCACCAACACTGCCGTCGCGGCCGGAACGCCGCCGACCATTCCCGGCCAGGACCCGCCCGCACCGGTACGCTCCGCGCCGGCCTCGGCCGAGGTCACAGCCACCCGGGGCGCGGCGATCACTGTGGTGAAGTCGAGCAGCACCGACAAGATCGTTCGACCGGGGCAGCATGTGCCGTTCCAGTTCGTGGTCACCAACACCGGTCAGGTGCCGCTGACCGGCGTGACGATCACCGACGCCCTGACCGCGCCGGCCTCGGCGGCCAACCTGGGCCCGATCACCTGCGGTCCGGAAGGGACCCCGAACGGCGGCGTCAACCTCGCGGCCGGCGCCGCCGTGACCTGCGCGGCGACGTACACGGTCAGCAAGGCCGACTACCACCACGGATCGCTGCGCAACACCGCGACGGCGACCGGCACTCCGCCGGACGGCCCGGCGCCGGTCTCACCCGAGTCCACCATCACCATCCCCGTGAAGGGCAAGCTCCCGGTGACCGGTACCTCGTTCCCGGCCGGGCTCTGGATGGGTGCCGGCGTCCTGGCGGTGCTCCTCGGAGCGGCGCTGCTGCTGGTCGTCCGGCAGCGCAGGATCCGCGCCTAGCGCGGACCTGATCGCGGGGGTCGGACCGGAGGGGAACCGGTCCGGCCCTCGCGGCGCTCCTGCGCCTATGGAGCGAGGACTCGGGTGAAGAACGCCAGGGTGTCGCGGATCAACGGGTCCAGCGGCACTCCGACGAAGCAGTGCTCGGCCCCCTGCACCACCGACAACTCGACCTCGGCTCCCACAGCGGTCAATGCTGCGGCAAGTTCTTCGCTCTGCCCCACCGGTACGAGCAGGTCCTGGTCACCGTGGATCAGCAGCATGGGTGGGGCCTGCTCGGTGACATAGCTGATCGGACTGGCCGCCCGACCCAACCCCGGGTTCTCGGCCACTGCGCCGCCGATCAGCAGCGACTCGGGCGAGTCCGCCGCGTCGTGGTCGATTGTTCCGGACGGATGCGCCTGCGACTGCATGGTCAACAGGTTCGACGGCGCGTACCAGCAGGCCGCCGCCTGAACACGGGTGTCGTCCTGGTCGTTTCCGGTCAGCGCGACCATCGAGGCCAGGTGCCCACCGGCCGACTCGCCCCACACCACGATCCGCTCGCGGTCCACGCCCACAGTGTCGCCCTGTCGGCGCAGCCAGCGCACCGCCGCCTTGACGTCGTCGAGTTGGGCGGGGAAGTGCGCCTCACCGCTGAGCCGGTACTGCGCGGAGGCGACAGCGAATCCGGCACGGATGGCGGCGGTGAACGGGTCCGCTTCCATGAGCCAGTCCGCCGGGTGCTTGGGCGAGCCGAACAGCCACGCGCCGCCGTGAATCCACACCAGGACCGGAACCGGGTGGGCAGCGTCCACCGGCACCACCAGATCCAATGTGAGTGGACGGTAACCCGGCACCTCGTTGACGACGATGTCGCGGTGCTCGATCCGGTCGTCCCAGCGCCGTGATGCCGCATCGATCATCGCGCCATCTTCGCACCGACGGGCCCGGCATGCCGACCAGCGGACCGGGCACAGTCGGGCGCGATCACTGCTGCTTGTCGGGCGCGGCGGGGCGGGCGCGGACGTGCAGCCGCTCCCCCTGCGGCCCGAAGAGACTGAGGGCTTCGGCGGTGCCGGGGCCGGGGTTGAAGAAGAGGTGCGGAGTGCGGGTGTCGAACTCGGCAACCTCCCCCGAGGTCAGCGTCAGATCACGGTCGCCGAGCAGCAGCCGTAGCCGGCCGGAGAGCACGTAGAGCCACTCGTACCCCTCGTGGGCCTGCGGGATTCGGCCCCCGGCGGACGGGTCCGGCGGGAAGATCTGCTTGAACGCCTGGACACCGCCCGGTCGGCGGGTCAGCGGCAGGTACGTCACGCCGTGGATGACTATCGGCTTGGGGCGTACCCGGGGGTCGCCGGTGGCGGGGGCGTCGACCAGTTCGTCCAGCGCCACCTGGTAGGCCCTCGCCAGCGGGAGCAGCAGCTCCAGGGTGGGGCGACGGCTACCGGACTCCAGCCGGGACAGGGTGCTCACCGAGATGCCGGTCAGGTCGGCGAGCTGGGTCAGCGTGGTTCCGCGTTGGTGACGTAGGGCACGCAGCCGGGGGCCGACGGCCGCCAGCGCAGCACTGTCCTCGTTTGCCATAACGGCAAGGATAGTTGCCACCTTGTCGGTGCCGACGGATGGTGGGCGCAGCCGACAGAGCAAGAGGGAGATAGCTGTGGACGAGACATACGACGTGGTGGTGGTGGGTGGCGGCGCGGCGGGGCTCAGCGGAGCCCTGGCGCTGAGCCGGGCCCGCCGGTCGGTGCTGGTGATCGACTCCGGTGAGCCGCGCAACGCGCCGGCCGACCGGATACACAACTACCTCGGCCGGGAGGGCACGCCGCCGGGCGAGCTGCTCGCGATCGGACGGGCCGAGGTGGCCGGGTACGGCGGGCAGTTCCGCACCGGGCGGGTGCAGGCCGCGACCCGGGACGACGACGGGTTCCGGCTCAGCCTCGACGGCGGCGGGGAGTCGGTGCGGGCCCGGCGGCTGCTGGTGACCACCGGTCTGACCGACGAACTGCCCGACGTGCCCGGCCTCGCCCAGCGGTGGGGTCGCGACGTGCTGCACTGCCCGTATTGCCACGGGTGGGAGGTTCGGGATCGGCGGATCGGCGTCCTGGCGACCAGCCCGCTGAGCGTGCACCAGGCCGAGATGTGGCGCCAGTGGAGCCCCAGCGTGCTGCTCCTGCTGCACGACGCCCCGGCACCGGACGCGGAGACCGCCGAGCGGCTCGCCGCCCGCAGCATCGCTGTGGTGCCCGGCCCGGTCGCCGCGGTGGAGGTGACCGACGACGCGCTGACCGGCGTACGGCTCGCCGACGGCCGGGTGGTGGCGCTCGACGCGATAGTGGTGGCGACGCGGCTGACTCCCCGCGCCGATGTGCTGGTGGGGTTGGGTCTGGCCCCGGAGGAGGTGATGATGGGTGAGCACGTCATCGGTGCCCAGATCCCCGCCGACGCCACCGGCGCCACGACCGTCCCGGGTGTCTGGGTGGCCGGCAACGTGGCTGACATCCGCGGTCAGGTGATCACGTCCGCCGGGGCCGGCCTGACCGCGGCGGCGGCGATCAACGCCGATCTCATCGCCGAGGACACCCGGGACGCGGTGGCCGCGTACCGACAGCTGGTGGCCACGACGTTCGAGGAGCCGGCGTGGGAGGAGCGCTACCAGTCCCGGCCCACTGTGTGGAGTGGCCGGCCGAATCCGCAGCTGGTCGCCGAGGTCACCGACCTGGCCCCGGGGCGGGCCCTGGACGTGGGCAGCGGCGAGGGCGCCGACGCGGTGTGGTTGGCCGAGCACGGCTGGCAGGTGACGGCGGTGGACATCTCCAGCACGGCGCTGAGCCGGGCCGCCGCGCACGCCGAGGCCGCCGGCGTGGGTGACCGGATCGAGTTCACCCACGCCGACCTGCGGGACAAGCCGCCCACCGAGGAGGCGTACGACCTGGTGTCCGCGCAGTTCATGCACCTTCCCCCGGCGCATCGGCGGGAGTTGTTCGGCCGGCTGGCCGCGGCGGTGGCACCGGGCGGTGTCCTGCTGATCGTCGGGCACCACCCGTCGGACCTGTGGGGGTCGGCGCACCGGATGCACATGCCGGACATGATGTACACCGCGCAGGACGTGGCCGCCGATCTGGAACCGGCCCAGTGGGAGGTGCTGGCCGCGGAGGAACGCTCCCGCCTCGCCACCACCCCGGACGGTGAGAACATCACCCTCCACGATGCGGTCCTGGTCGCCCGCCGACGCTGACCTCGCGAGACCACGTCGACCTGCGGTCGCCGGTGACCTGCGGTCGCCACGGTGACCTGCGTCGATCATGGAGTTGTGGTGGGTGACAAAAATGGTGGAGCACCACACTTCCGGCACCACGAGTCCATGATCGGCGCGGGATCGGGGGAACGCGGGGCGGCAACGTGAGCGGAGGTGGGGCAGGACTTCGCATGAGGTCCGCTCGGCGGTAGCGTTGCGCCACACTGACGGCCCGTGGGGCAGGCGACCGCCGACCCTGACGCCCCGATCGTACGGAGGATGGTGCATGTCCATCGGCGCTGAGCCGCACGCAGCACGCGACGATGCGGCCTCCCGGCCGAGCTTCGAGCTCGCCCTGCGCGGATACGACAAACGCCAGGTGGATCGGCACCTGGAGCAGCTCGACGGTCAGATCGCGATGCTGAGCGGGGAGCATGGGCGTTCCGCCGTCCGCGTCCGTGAACTGACCGCCGAGGTGCAGCGACTGCGCGCCGAACTGGCCGAGCTTCAGGAGCAACCCGTGCAGGTGGACCGCGCCTCGTTCCACGATCTGGGCCCGATGGTCGGCGAGATCATGGCGCTCGCCGAGAAACAGGCTGGCATCATCACCGAGTCGGCTGCCGACCGGGCGAACGAGCTGCGCAGCGAGTCCGAGCGGATCCTCGCCGACACCCGTGAGCGGGCCGCGCAGGCACGTCAGGATCTGGCCGAGGAGTTGGCCGCCCGGCGGACCGAGCAGGAGCAGGCGCACGAGGAACGGCGCACCCACGCCGAAGCTGAGCTGACAGCGATCCGCGAGCACGCCGAGCAGTTGCGGGCCGACGGTGAGGCCGCGCACGAGCGCGCCCAGCACGAGGCCAAGCGGATCACCGAGCAGAGCGCGCAGCAGCTCAACCAGACCCGGGTCGCCGCCGACGCGCTGATGAAGTCGGCCCGTACCCAGATCCAGCAGGAACTCCAGTCGGCCCGCTCCAAGAACCAGCAGGAGATGGCCCAGTGGCAGGCCAACGTGGAGCGAGAGGTCAACGAGCGGCGCACCGCCGCCGAGCAGGACATCGCCGAACAGCAGGCCGCCGCCGAGCAGGAGCTGGCCGAGCAGCGCAGCGCGACCGAGCAGCAGATCGCCGCGCTGCTGGCCGAGGCGCAGCAGCACGTGACCGAGCTGCGCAACCGCGCCGACGAGCAGGCCGCCAGCCATCAGCAGCAGCTCGCCGCCCTGCAGAGGGAGCTTGAGGAGCGCCGGCAGGAGGCCGCCGAGCTGAACGCCGAGCTGGACACCGGCCGCCAGCAACTCGCCGAGATCCGCCAGGAGGGCGAGACGCTGGAGAACGAGCTGTCCCGGATGCAGCAGCGACTCGGTGAGGTCCGCCGGGACCTGACCGCCGAGAGCGCCCGGCTGGACGAGGCCCGGCGGGCCGGGGACTCCGCCGAGCGGCACGCCAAGGAGGTCCGCGCCCGCGTACAGCGGGAGGCGAAGCGGGTGGCCGATCTCGCCGCCGCCGCCGTCATGGCCGCGGCAGCCGGCGGTACGGAGACCGCCGAGTACCCGATGGTGGGTTCCCGCTCCAGCGCCGACCGACCCGCCCCCGAGCGGGTAGGCGTCGAGCGGCTCACCGTCGACCGCGTCGGCGTCGACCGGTACTCACCGGAGCGACCCACCGTGGACGATGCGGACGCCGACCGCACCCCGCTCAGCCCCGCGCCTGCCGACCGCGTCCCGGTCGAGCAGGCGAACGGCGAGCACGGCGACGCACCGGCGGCGGCGGACGAGTCGACGGCGCCCGAGCGTACGGCAGCCCGGGAGGTGAGCGCCGACGACACCGAGCCGACCTTCCCTCGGCACATCGGCACGGACGCGCCGACGCCCGTGCCGTTCCTGGCCTTCGGACAGCCGGTCAGCGAGAACGGCGCCGCCCGACACTGACGACAGCTCAAGGAACGCCCCGCTCGCGCCGATCTTGCAGTTCCGGTCGCCGAGATGCGCGGAATGCCCCCTACGTCGGGACAGTAAGTGCAAGATCTCGGAATGAGGGCGGGCCGGGCGGATTCTGCGCGGAACCGGGTCGCCGTGCCCGCCTGAGCTGGCAGGCTGGGCTGGCCGCCGCGCACCAGCGGTGGCCACCGGCCCGGCCGGTGACCGAGAGGAGCGCCCGGTGAGCGACCAACCGGAGGAGTTCGACCTGCTCGTCGTCGGTGGTGGCAAGGCCGGCAAGACGCTGAGCATGGACGTCGCCCGATCCGGTCAGCGGGTCGCCATGGTCGAGCGCGGCATGATCGGCGGCAGCTGCATCAACGTCGCGTGCATCCCAACGAAGGCGCTGGTGACCAGCGCGCGGGCCGCCCGCCAACTGCGGGACGCGTCGGCGCTCGGCCTGGCGGTGGAGGGCGGCCGGGTCGACATCGACCTGTTGCGCGCGCACAAGCAGGACGTGGTCGGGGGGATGGTCGCCGCCAACCGGCAGCAGTTCCTCGACTCCGGCCTGCACCTGGTGATCGGCGATGCCCAGTTCGTCGGCCCACGGACCGTCCGGGTGGCACTCGCCGACGGCGGCGAGCGGCTGCTGCGCGGCAGCGACGTGGTGATCAACACGGGCACCCGCCCTCACCTGCCGTCGGTGCCGGGGATGGCCGACGCCGGGGTGCTCACCAGCGACGAGTTGCTGCGCCTGGACCGGCTGCCGGCCCGGCTGGTGGTGCTCGGCGGCGGCACCGTCGGGGTGGAGTTCGCGCAGATGTTCGCGTTGTTCGGCAGCGCGGTGACGCTGGTCGAGGGCGGTCCACGGCTGCTCACCCGCGAGGACCCCGACATCAGCGACGCGGTGATGCGCGTCTTCCTCGATGATGGCATCGACGTACGGGTGGGTGTGGCGGTCGCGCGGGTCGACCGGGAGGCCGATGGCTCGCTCCGGGTGACGCTGGACGACGGCAGCGTGGTTGTCGGGGACGACGTGCTGGTGGCGGCCGGCCGGGAACCGGTCACCGACGGAATCGGCCTGGACGTGGCCGGCGTACGGCTCAGCGAGCGGGGCTTCGTGCAGGTCGACGAGCACCTGCGCACCAGCGCCGAACGCACCTGGGCGGCCGGGGACGTCGCCGGCAGCCCGCAGTTCACCCACGTCTCGTTGGACGACTACCGGATCATTCGGGCGAACCTCGCTGGAGGCCAGCGCAGCACCGCCGACCGGCTGATCCCGTACACCGTCTTCACCACCCCGGAGCTGGCGCGGATCGGGCTGACCGAGACAGAGGCGCGCCGCGCCGGGTACGACGTCCAGGTCGCCCACCTGCCGGTCGCCGCCATCCCCCGGGCACGCACCCTGCGCCAGACCCAGGGCATGTGGAAGGCGGTCATCGACACCGGCACCGACCGGATCCTCGGCGCGGCGTTGCTCGGCGCCGAGGCCGGTGAGGTGATCACCGCGGTGCAACTGGCGATGCTCGCCGGAATGCCGTGGACCGCCCTGCGGGACGCCGTCATCACCCACCCGACCATGACGGAGGGTCTCAACCTGCTCTTCGCCTCGCTGGAGTCCCGCCCGGTCCGCTGAGCGCCGCCCGGCCCCGCGAACAGCGCGACGGCTAGCCGGCGATCTCGTCGCGTACTCGATGTTGGAAGGCGCGGGCGTGCGCCCCGGTGGGTGGCGGCCCGCCGTGCCGCGCGGCGACCGCCTGACCGATCACCTCGGCCCGCTCGCCGGCGTCGATCAGCCGCTGGCCGGCGGCCACCTTCGCCAACCAGACGCCGTCGCGGTGGCGCACCAGCGACCGGCAGGCGCCGAGTACGGCGTCTTCGGTGCCGGGCGCTGGTTGGTCGGCCGGCGGTGTGGGCAGGGCGAGCCACCAGGACAGCGCCTCGATGAGCAGCCGGCGCAGGTCGGCCGGGGGGAGGTCGGCGAAGGCCTCCCCGGCCGGCGGGCCGAGCAGTGGGAGTCCACTCTGGTGCAGGATGCTGCGATCGAGGCCGTACCAGAATCGGCCATCGGCGACCGGGCGGTCGGCGGGGTCGAGGGTGCGCCGGAACGGCATGCCGGCCCCGGTGTTCAGTTCGACCTCGAAGCCGGGCTCCGGGGTGCCGGAGGCGGCCACCGCCCGGTCGTAGACGACCAACTCCAGTCCGCGCGCGGGGCAGGGCAGCGTCTCGTGGCGCAGCCGGGCCACCAACGTCTGCTTGGCGGCGTCGGTGAGCGGCCCGGCGCTGAGCAGCGCCACGTCCACGTCGCTGCGGCCGGGCTGGTACGCCCCGAGCCCCACCGAGCCGGCCGCGTACGCGCCGACCAGGTCGGCGCCGAGCACGTACCGGGCGGTGCTGACGAGGTCGTCGAGGTAGCGCTGAAGATCGGAGTCCACGGGCCATCATGGCGCACGGGTCGGCACCGGGCGGGGCTACCCCGCGTAGAGCAGCAGCAGACCGGCGACGGTGTAGGCGACCATCAGCGCCAGCAGGGGTAGTTGGCCGGCCACCGCCCGGGCCCGGGGGAACAGGTACAGGGCGCGGTCGTGGGCGAGCAGCGTGCCGAGCAGGTGCCCGAGGATGATGACGGTGATCTGGAGGGTCGCCACCCCGGAGGGCGTGATCAGCGCTGTCTGCGGCTCCCAGTCGGCGGTGCCGAGCCAGTTGGCGCCGGTGCCCAGGGGGTCGGAGAGCAACGCGACGGTGCGCTGGCCCTCCAGGATCAGCAGCGAGTAGTAGTGCGCCACCACGTACCCCACAGCGATCGGCACGATGGAGTGGGCGATCTCGCCCGGCACCCCACGGGCCTCGGCCGCGTCGGCGCGGCCGATGCGCGCCGCGGCGCCGGTGGCGGCGAGGTACGCCACAGCGACGGCGGCGATGACGAGGCTCAGACCGGCGCTGCCGGTGACCGCCGGGTGCAGGCCGTTCTCCTGGCTGAAGCGCAACCAGCCCGGCGCGTTGGAGAGGCTGTCGTACATGGTCGAGCCGAGCAGCACGATCACCACGGCGACCAGCCCGGGGCGGGGTCGCAGGCCGGCGATCCCGTCGAGCGGGTTGCGCCAGACCAGGACGCCGTCGGCGGCCCGGCCGAGCGGGGCGAGTTGACCGATCAGGGTGCTGTACGCCTCGAACGGGTCGGCGTTGTCGAACCAGCCGGCGCCGAACAGCACCGCGCCGGCCAGCAGGACCACCGCGTACCCGGCCAGCCAGGCGGTGATGACCGGCAGGGTGGCCCGGTCGGGGGCGACCAGTTCCAGCCAGACGAACCCGAACAGTGTGGCGGCTGCCGGCCACCAGCCGACGTTGTCGGGCAACTCACGGAGGCCACGGTTCGGGTCGCGCCGCGCCGCCAGCGCCGCGAGGAGGTGCACCGTGCGCAGCGGGTTGACCGCCCGCCAGATCGGGCCGAGCAGCAGCGACAGAGGGGCCAGCCCGACCCAGAGCAGCACGTAGAGCGCGCCGGCGGTCGGGTTGTCCGCGGTGTCCGGCCCGCCCAGCAGACCGAGGCAGAACCAGGCGGCGGCTACCAGGCCGAGCCCGCGCAGCGCCCACCGGAACGCGGGCGCGTCGACGAGTTGGGCGAGCCGGCGCGGCACCGGTCGACCGCCGGTGGCGTCCCGGTCGAGCCGGGGTTCGCGCCAGAGCAGGCCCAGCGCCACGAACGTGACGACGAGGGTCAGCGCGGCGGCGACGACGAGCTGCGGCAGCGTGATCGGCAGGTCCTGGCGGCCACCGACGCCGTGTGCCAGCAGCGTGGGAGCGGCCGCCATGTCGTTCAGCGGACGACGAGCTGGAAGAGCACCAGCTCGGACTCGTGCGTCTCCACCTCGAACAGCCCGGTCTTGTCGGCGCGGAACTCCACCGAGCCGGGCGTGCCGGCCGGCAGCCGGGCGCCGAGGTCGTAGCCGTGCACGTGCAATTCGTCGGCCACGTCGGAGGTGACGGTGATCCGGACCAGCTGGCCCTTACTGACGGTGATCCGTCCGGTCGGCGGATCGACCCGCTTCTTCGCGATCGTGACGGTGATCTGTTGGTCGACCGCGGCGGTGCTGGCGGAGGCGCTGGGCGTGCCGGTGGCCGTCGGGGTCGGCGCGGTGGGGGCGGCGCTCGACGGGGCGACGGACGTGGGCGCCGTCGAGGGGGTGGCCACGGAGGGGTCGTCGTCCTGCCCGCAACCGGCGAGGAGCAGGGCGCCGAGGGTGGCGGCGGCGAGGGTGGCGGCGGCTCGGGCGGCGGGGGTACTGACGAACACGGGCGGACTCCGAACGACGCGAGGGGGGCGGGTGTCGGGTTGATCGTCGGGGAGGAGAACTCTACGTCTTGTTCGGTGCCGGGGAAATGACCATGATGAACGAATGCGATCGAAGCTGGTCACTGTGCGTAAGGTCCTGAGCCGTGTCGTGGCGGCGCTGGCGGCGACCCTGGTGGTGTCGCTGCTGCTGCCGGTCGCCCCGGCGTCCGCGCACGGCCAGTTGGCGACCTCCACCCCGCTGAAGGGCACTGTCGTACGCGAGCCGCTGACTCAGTTGGCGTTGTACTTCACCGAGAAGCCCGCGTCCAACGCGCACTTCGCCATCAGTGGTCCGGACGGGTCGCGAGTGGACAATGGTTGGTCCTACGGTGAGCCGAAGCGGCTGGACAAGCCGGTCACCGAGTACTTCATGGTCAACGGCGTGTTCGAGCCACGGCTCTACCACACCGGCTTTCCGGCCATGGTGACCGTCGCGCACTGGCCGGCGAAGGGTCGCTACACAGCGAGTTACCTCTCGGTCGCCTCGGACGGTGAGGCGGTGCGGGGCGAGGTGACCTTCGACTACCAGGGCCCGGGCACGCCGGCTCCGGCTGGCTGGTCGGCGCCTACTGCGGGGCCGGATCCGGCGCTGCTCGCCCAGGCCGAGGGCGAGGGCTCGACCAACCCCGGGGCCACCGGCAGCCCGGTCGCCCCGACCGGCGCTCCGGCCAGCGAGCCGGCCGGCGCCACGAAGGAGCAACGCGACGGTGGGTTCCCGGCCTGGTTGGTCCCGGCCCTGATCGTCGTCGTGGTCGCGGTGCTCGTGCTGGTGGCGGCCCGCCGACGGCCCGCCGCGGACGGTGCGTCCACTGCGGACCGCCGGCCCACTGGCGGCGCGGGCCGGGGCGGTGCCGCGACCCGCAAGTCCGCCAACCCGACTCGGAAGAGCGGCGATCGGACGGGTGGCCCGGCGCGGCGCGGACGGCGGTAGACCGTCGCGACACCCGGGCATTCTTCGCGTACCGCCGCGAACTTTCGCACGGACATTGGAAACTTTTGATGTATCGAGGCGAAGCCATGGACAGTCCAATCGAAACGCCTTAATGTTCCGAGCCATCCACCCGGTGTTTCCGCAACGTCACTCGTCGGCGTCGAGGACGTTACGGACCCGGGCCGACGGTCATCCTCACCGCTGCTCCACGCCGGCCGTCGGACACTCCACTGCCTCCTGGAGGAACGATGGGCACACGCCTGCTACGCCGACTCCGCCATCCCGTCCTGGGTGCGCTGACACTCGTCCTCGCCGCCGGTCTCTGGGCCGTCCCCGCCAACGCCGCCCCCGCGCAGGAACCGGGCGTCACGCTGCGCGTCTTCGACGTGCAGGTGCCGCTGTCCGAGTTGTGCACCCTCAAGCCCGCCCAGACCCCGAACGTGGACAAGCTGATGTCCACCATCAACTGGACCTCGGCGGCCGACTTCGGCTTCGAGGACAACTTCGTCTCGCAGGTGCTCGGCAACATCACCACCACCCAGGCCGGCAGCTACACCTTCCGGCTCAGCAGCGACGACGGCTCCAAGCTGTCGATCGACGATGCCGTGGTGATCAACCATGACGGCCTGCACGGCGCGACCCCGCCGAAGGAGGGCACTGTCACCCTCACCGCCGGCCTTCACCCGCTGCGCATCGACCACTTCGAGCGTGGGGGTGGCCAGCAGATCACCCTGGAGTGGAAGACGCCCGGTTCGTCGACCTTCGTGGTCGTACCGAACTCGGCGCTGAGCACCGACGCCGGCGTGGTCCGGGTGACCGCACCCGGACGCAAGGAGTGCGAGGGTGTCTCCGACACCCCCGGTGACGGCCTGCCGCTCACCGGCGTGCACCCCGGCTACACAGTGACCAACCTGCGGCCCAGCGGCTTCCAGCCGAAGGTCACCGGCATGGACTGGCTGGCCGACGGCCGGCTGGTCATCAGCACCTGGGGCGGCAGCGACCAGTCCGGCACCTCCCAGGACGGCGAGGTCTGGATCCTCGGCAACACCGGCGGATCGACGAGCCCGGGCAACGTGACCACCAAGAAGATCGCCGGCGGCCTCAAGGAACCGATGGGGCTCAAGGTCGTCGACGGGGTCGTCTACGTGACCGAGAAGCAGCGGTTGACCCGGTTGGTGAACACCGGCGGTGACGAGGCGGCCGAGCGCCTGGAAACCGTCGCCACCTGGCCGTACGGCGGCAACTTCCACGAGTTCGCGTTTGGCCTGCTCTACCAGGACGGGTTCTTCTATCTGAACCTGTCGGTGTCGATCAACTCCGGCGGCGCCACCACCAACCCGCAGCCCGCCACCAACCGGGGCACCACCCTCAAGGTCAACAAGGACACCGGTGCGGTCAGCTACGTCGCCGGCGGCCTGCGTACGCCACACGGCATCGGCTGGGGCCCGGAGGGCGGCATCTTCGTCACCGACAACCAGGGCGGCTGGCTGCCCTCGTCGAAGCTGGTGCACGTCAAGCAGGGCCGGTTCTTCAACCACTTCACGAACCCGGCCGGCCCGTTCGACACCGCACAGGTCACGCAGCCGGTGCTCTGGATGCCGCAGAACGAGATCGCCAACTCGCCCAGCACGCCGCTCTACCTGACCAGCGGTCGCTACGCCGGCCAGTTCGTCATCGGCGATGTGACGTACGGCGGCCTGCAACGGGCGAATGTGGAGAAGGTCAACGGCGAGTACCAGGGCGCCCTGTTCCGGCTCACCCAGGGCCTCGAGGCGGGCGTCTCCGAGGTCAACGTCGGCCCGGACGGCGCGATCTACGTCGGCGGGCTCGGCGCGGGCGGCAACTGGGGCCAGACCGGCAAGCTGTCGTACGGCCTGCAGAAGCTCACCCCGAACACCGCCACCACGTTCGAGATGCTCGCGATGCGCGCCACCACGACCGGCTTCGAGGTGGAGTACACCCAGCCGGTGTCGACGGCGACCGCCGCCGAGCTGGCCGCGCGCTACAAGCTCAAGCAGTGGCGGTACGTGGCGACGTCGAACTACGGCGGACCGAAGATCGACGAGGAGACCCTGACCGTCACCTCGGCCACCCTCTCGGCGGACGGCAAGAAGGTCAGCCTCACGGTGCCCGGCCGCAAGGCCGGCAGGGTGGTGCACCTGCGGTCACCGCGTCCGTTCACCTCCACCAGCGGGCAGTCGCTGTGGAGCACCGAGGCGTGGTACACGCTCAACTCGATCCCGGGCAGTCCCCCACCGCCGACCGGCGGCACCATCACCGGCGTCGGTGGCAAGTGCCTGGACGTCGACAACGCGGGCACCGCCGACGGCACGAAGATCCAGCTCTGGACCTGCAACGGCACCACAGCACAGTCGTGGACGAAGGTCGGCGACACGTACCGGGTGCTGGGCAAGTGCCTGGACGTCGACAACGGTGGCACCGCCAACGGGACGAAGGTTCAGCTCTGGACCTGCAACGGCAGCGGCGCGCAGGTCTGGCAGCCGCAGGCCGACGGGTCGATCCGCAACCCGCAGTCGGGCAAGGTACTGGAGGCTGCCGGCGGTAGCAGCGCCGACCGCACCCAGATCCAGCTCGGTACGTACGCGGGCGGCGCACACCAGAAGTGGGTGGTCAGTAGCGGGGTAACCGGCTGACCTCGGACGAAGGGGCGTGGTCTGACCGGCGGGTCAGGCCACGCCCCAGCCGTCCGTCGTGCGGGAACCGACGCTCAGCGGAACAGCACCGGCCGGTTCCCCCGGGCGCCGACGAGCTGGCCCCGGATGTTGATGTCCTCGATCGAGTCGGTCTCCCACACGCCCCGGGTGGTCAGGTCGGTCATCACTCCGTTACGCCAGAGGAACGGGTGCCACGCAGCGGTGGTGGTGCTCTGGCCCACCACCTCGCCCCGGTCGTTGATCGCGCTGGCGCGGCTCCAGTCGCCACCGAGCGTGCCGAGGTCGGTCAGTGTCCCGTTCTGCCAACGGAACGCCCGCCCGTTCGCCGCGCCCACCACCTGGCCCCGGTTGTTGACCCCGAGGGCCTCGCTGCCGATCTGGGTGAGCACCCCGTCGCGCAACCTGCCGCCGACGCAGGTGCACGGGTAGTCCTGCGGCGGCACGTTGAACCCGCCCACCACGTCGCCCGCGTTGTTGAAGTCGGTGGTGAACTCGTAGAAGTACTCCCGACCCAGGTCGGTGAAGACGCCGTTGCGCCACAGGAAGCGGTGCGGCATGTCGCCGGCCGGTTCACTGGTGCCGAGCACCTGCCGCCGGTCGTTGACGCCGATCGCCACGCTGTTCTCCCCGCCCAGGGTGCCCAGGTCGTGGAGCTGACCGTCGCGCCAGAGCACCGCGCGGGTCAGGTAGTCCGAGCCGAAGGAGGTGATCGCCACGTCACCGAACTCGTTGACGTCCACCGCGCTGGAATCCGTGTCGCCCGGCAGCACGCCCAGGTCGGTGATGATGCCGTGGCGCCAGAGCACGGCGTGCCGGGCGCCGCTGGCGACGGTGCTCCAACCGACGATGTCGCCGCGGTCGTTCATCGCCGTCGCAGCGCCGTCGCCTCCGCCCAGGGTGCCGAGGTCGACGACCCGATAGCTGTGCGGGGACGCGGCGGCGGGAGCGGGAACGAGGGTGATCAGCGCGACGACTGTCGTCGCTGCGGTCAGCAGGGGACGCGGGGACACCATGGACGCCAAGGGGGACGCTCCTCGGATCGGAGCGGCGACGACCCGGCGGACGGGCACGGGACCACCACCACTGCGCGTTCGATCGGTAACGCACAGTAGATCCGGTGCCGTGGCGGCGCGCCAGGGACCGAACGGTCACCGACGCCTGCGGCGTCCAGCGGTGGAGGCGTCGGTCAGGGGCCGTGCGGCAGCGGCTGCGCCAGTGCCCGCAGGTCCGCCGGGAGTTGGGCCAGGGCGTCCTCGAACTCCCGGTGCCCGACCACCCGGTGCATCGTCTGGAGCACCGCGCGGGTGCCCCGCTCGGCGGCCGGACGGTCGATCCCGGCACGGTCGGCCACCCGGCGCAGGAACTCGTCGTAGCCGAACGTCTCCGGCGGCTCGGCGGCCTTGACCAGTAGCGGGCTCAGCTCGTCGGCCAGGTGCGGGGCCAACGCGCCCGCCTCACCGCCGCTGAGCCGCTCGGTGAGGGTCCGCAGGACCGCCTCGGTGAGCGGGCGCGCCTGCTCCGGCGGGAGACCCGCCCGTGCCGCAACCTTGTCGACGAACGCCAGCTCGGCCATGCCCCCGCCCTTCGCTTTCGGAAACGCGTGGCTACCCGGGTCCACCGGTAGCAAACCCGGCAGCCGCAGCGGGATGGTTCTGCTGGTTGCTCCGCGCGGTGGCCTCCGCTTCTCGTACCGTGAGGTCGGACCGGGAAACGACGGCTGCCCGACGGCGGCCCGTGCCGCAGGAGGAGCAGATGGCCCTCGACCTGCCCGACGTGATCGACAGGTACTTCCGGGCCGTCAACGACCGGGACCTGGACGCCTTCGTCGCCTGCTTCGCGGACACCGCGAGCGTCGCCGACGAGGACCGGCTGTACGACGGGCGGGCCTCGATCCGCGCCTGGCGGCAGAAGACGATGGACGCCTACTCGTACACGGCCGAGCCGGTCCGGGTCACGTCGCAGGCGGGCGACTCGTATTTGGCCCTCACCCGGGTGTCCGGCGACTTCCCCGGCAGCCCGATCGAGCTGCGGTACCGGTTCACGCTGCGCGACGGGCTGATCGGCGCCCTGGACATCCGCCCCTGACGGCACGTTGGTCCACCGACACGAAGGGAAAGCCGTGCCGCGAGTCTGGCTCATCACCGGCTGTTCGCGTGGTCTCGGCCGCGCCCTCGCCGAGGCCGTCCTGGCCGACGGCGACCACCTGGTGGCCACCGCCCGCAACCCGGCACAGCTCGACGACCTGGTCGACCGGCACGGTGACCAGGTCCGCGCGGTGGCCCTCGACGTCAACGACGCCGCCGCCGCCCGTGCCGCCGTCCGCACCGCCGTGGACACGTTCGGACGGCTGGACATCCTGGTCAACAACGCCGGGTACGCCGACGTCGCCGCCATCGAGGACATGTCGGAGGACGACTTCCGGGCGCAGATCGAGGCCAACTTCTTCGGCGTGGTCAACCTGTCCCGGGCCGCCCTGCCGGTGATGCGCGAGCAGGGGCGCGGGCACATCGTGCAGATCTCCAGTGTCGGCAGCCGGGTCGCGAGCACGGGTCTGGGCGCGTACCAGTCCGCCAAGTGGGCGGTCAGCGGCTTCTCCGGGGTGCTCGCCAAGGAGGTCGAGGCGTTCGGGATCCGGATCACCACTGTCGAGCCGGGTGGGCTGCGCACCGACTGGGCCGGCTCGTCGATGAGCGCCCTGCCGATCAGCGAGCCGTACCGGCCGGTCATCGACCCGGCGGTGCAGCGGCTGCGGCAGGGCAGCGGCGCCCAGCCGGGCGATCCGGTCCGCGCCGCCCAGGCGATCATCCGGATCACCCGGGTCGACGACCCGCCGCTCCGGTTGCTGCTCGGCGCCGACGCCGTGGCGGCCGCACAGGCGGCCGCCGAGGCCCTCGCCGCGTCGGACGCGCGGTGGCGGGACTTGAGCGAGTCGATCGCCTTCGACGCGACTCCCTGACCCGACTCCGCCGTCGGGGCGGCGAGGCTGGTCGGGTCGGCTCGCAGGTGATCAACCGCCGAACGGACGAGATAGGCAAGAGGCCAGTGGGTGACATGATGTGGCGACAACAGCTGTCGCTACGAGAAGGGTTCCCGCTGCCCGATGGCGCATTTCGAGGCTCGCACGCCCACGACACCCGCGCGGAACGCGGTGCCGCTGGCCGGGCAGCCGCATCGGGCGGGCTGATGCCGGGCGAGCGACGGGAAACCGTGGCCGAGCAGAGTGTCCCCACCCACGCCGCGGACACCATGTCGTATCAGGTCGCTACCGACATACGGGCGCTGCGCGCGTTCGTCAGCGCCGGGGCGCTGGCCCGCGGTCTGTCGGCCGATCGGGTGGAGCTGTTGACGCTGGCGGTCAGCGAGCTGGCCACCAACACGTTGCAGCACACCACCGGCGGCGGCTGGGTACGGCTCTGGGCCGAGCCGGGTCAACTGCTCTGCGACGTGGTCGACCGGGGGCCGACGCGGTCGTTCGGCCGGAGCATGCCGGCCGCCGACTCGGTACGGGGTCGCGGGTTGGCTATCGTGGAGCAGATCTGTGACGAGGTAGCTGTGCTCACCGGCCCCGGGCAGACCGTCGTACGGATTCGCCTGAGTCTGTGAACGTCGGCGGCGATCCCTACCCGCCCGGGCCAGGTTCGCTGCCACAATGCGGACAGCCCGGGCCGACGGAGGCACCGGGTCGGACCCGAACGGGAGGACGCCACAATGCCGGACAGCGCACGCGAGGCTGAGCTGCTCGACGCCGAGCGCACCCTCCAGGCCGCCCAGCGGGCCGGCGACGTCGCCGCCCTCGATCAGCTGCTGGTCGACCAGCTGATCGCGATCGGCCCGGACGGGCGTACGCAGACCAAGCAGGATGACCTGGCCGCCCACCGGGACCGCCGCTCGGTCATCGAGGAGTTGGTGGAGGAGGAGCTGGATCTGCTCGTCGTCGGGGCGACGGGGGTGACGTTCTTCCTGGGCCGGGTGTCCGGCGTCTTCGAGGGGGCGCCGTTCGCGGCGCGGCTGCGCTACACCCGGACGTGGGTCCACGACGACCGGCACGGCTGGCGGGTGCTGGCCGCACACATCAGCCCGGTCTGACTCAACTCCCGTCCTCGTCGTCCTCGTCGAGCAGGCCCTGCTCGTCGAGGAACGCGAACCACCTGTCGTCGGCGGGGGTCAGGTCGGCGTAGCCCGGCCCGAGCAGGTAGTAGTCCACGAAGGATTCCACGTCGGGGGCGAGCTCCTCGAACGCGTCGGACATGAACCACTCGGTGCCGGTGGGTGGGAAGTACCAGATCGCTCCCGTGCCACGATCCATGAAGATCGGCTCGTCGCTGCGGACGCCGACCACCAGCCAGCCCGGCCGGTCCTGCGGGATGGACGAGAAGTCCGGGGCGTAGTCCAGGTGGTATTGGATTCCCGCGAGGGTCGACGAGGACGCCAGCTCGACCCGACCCGCCCGCAGCCCGTCGGCCACCAGCAGAAGGTCCCGCAGGTCGGCAGGGAGCCCCGCCGGTACGGCGTCGATGGCAGCCCCCTCGCCGAACTCGGCGTAGGCCAGGCTGTCCGGCAGATCGGCCAGCTCAGCCCGCAGCTCCTCGATGAGCTGCCGCAGCTCGAGGTTCACTGCATCACCTCTGTTCGGATGAGGTCCCGTCCGGCAATGCCCCCGGCTGCCCGGAGACCTGCGAGCCGATGCGCGGTTTGGTTCTACCACGCACCGGCCCGCCGGGGCGTCACCTCGCCGAATCCGCCAACCGGGTGGTAACGCGGCGCTCACACCAACGGCGGCTGCTCGGCGCTGACGTCGAGCCCTTTCCTCAGCTCACGACGGCGTCGATGGCGCCGACGCGCAGGGTGCCGTCGTTGAGGGGCGTACAGCGGATGCCGCCGGTGGTGCGCAGCGCTTTCCACGTCCCCGGGCCGACGGTGACGTCCATCCAGGCGCACGGCCGGGCCGCGCGGTTGACCCGCAGGCTGACCGGGCCGTCGCCGGAGTCCAGTACCAGCACTCTGCCGATCAGCTCGTCCACGGCGATTCCGGTGGTGAGGATGTTGCGTCGTACCTCGGCCAGGCCGATGCCGGCCGGTAGCGACTCCTGGGCGATGACGGTGACGCTGGCGTCGCGGTGTGCCTGCTGGCCGAAGTACCGGTCGCCGACGATGCCGAGGCCGGCCCGGATCCGGACGGCGTCGACCAGCTCACCGGGCGGGGCCGGGGCCGGGCCGTCGGAGGGCCGGCCCAGGAAGCGGTGCACGGGTGAGGCCAGCAACTCGACGATCTCCGGCATGGCAGGAATTCTACGAACCGGACCGGGCTTGCCGGGGCAGGTCGACTGATGAGCCGGTGGGGACAGCGGCGCGAGCGTCGCCGTCCCCACCGCGCCCCCGGTTCAGGCCGGCGTGCCGGTGACGGTCAGGTTGCGCAGTCGGCCCACGTTGTCGAACGAGCCGAAGCCGACCCGTCCCGAGCCGAAGGTGGAGTCCTTCGCGGTCAGCAGCGGGTCGCGGTGCCCGTCGACGTAGACGGCGATCTCGCCGGTGGCCGGCAGGTGCACCACCCGGACGCGGTGCCACCTGGCATCGGTGATCGCCGGGTTGGCGCCCCGGGACCGGCCGTTCCACTGGTGGTCGATGCGCTCCCGGTCGGCGTTGTCCACCTTGAAGATGCCGTTGTGCGGATAGATCGTGTTGTCGGTCGAGAGGTGGGCGTAGTAGAACTCGGTGTCCGAGCGCCAGCCGAAGACGATGATCACGTCCCGGTTGGTGACCTCCACCGGCGTGTCGAGTCGTACCTGTGCGTCGACCTGCACCGACGACCAGGCCGGGCCGTTGGTCAGCACGGCGTACTCGAAGGGCCGGCGCGGCCCCGGCCGGCTCTCCCCGGCCTCGGCCAGGATGACCTGGTCGCCTGTGAACTGCCACTTCGCCGGCGTCACCGGCGCCCAGTTCGCGGCCCCGGCGGTGCGGCGCAGTGTGACGTCCCCGACGTCACCGCTGGCGAACTCCCTGGTGCCGGTCACCTTCCACACCTTTCCGTTGGCCTTCGCGACGACGTAGAGCTCGCCGGCGGCGTCTGTGCCGAAGCGCAGGTCCACCCGGTTGGGGTCACCGGGCGCGCCCGGGGCGGACAGGTCGCGCATCCGGACCGGGGTGCCCGCCGCGTCGAAGAGCGCGAGCTGGTGGATCGTGGCCAGCCCTCGGCCCCGGCGCATCTCGTTGGCCTCGGTGTAGAGCACCCGGCCGTCGACGAGGTCGCCGAAGACGTACTTGCCGCGCAGCGCGGGCAGCGCCCGCCCCCGGTAGACGAAGCCGCCGGCCACCGCGACACCGACGTCGTCGGTGCAGTTCCAGCCGGCGGCGGGGTCGTGGTCGTACGCGGCGACCGGGTAGGTGTAGCCGTACCTGTCGTCGTCGGCGGGCAGCGGGAGCAGCCGGTCGCAGGGGTTCGTGGCCGCCTTGTCGAAGACGAAGGAGCCCTCGCGCTCGCTCCAGCCGAAGTTGTCCCCGGCGCGGACCTCGTAGATGGCCTCGACGGCGTGTTCACCGATGTGCCCGAGGTACATCCGGCCGGTGGCCCGATCCCAGCTGAACCGGTGCGGGTCCCGGAAACCCACTGCGTAGAGCTCGCCGAGCGCGCCGGCCCGGCCGACGAACGGGTTCCCGGCCGGGATGCCGTAGCGCCCGTTCGCGGAGTTGGTGCCCCGGGGGTCGATCCGTAGCAGCTTGCCGTGGGGCAGGGCCAGGTTCTGCGGGTCCGTGTTGCGCGCACCCTGGCCACCGTCGCCGACGGCGAGGTACAGCAGGCCGTAGTCGCGGTCGTGGCGCTTGGCCGTGGGGTTGAAGTTGATCTCCTGGATGCCGTGCACCTGGCCGCCGAAGCCGATGCGCAGCACCTCGCGGTGCGTACCGGCGAAGGTGGCGGCGGCCGGATCGGTCGCCGTCCATTCGGTGATGACGCCGTGGAAGAGCGTGTTGGGCTGGGCGTAGTCCGGAAGGGCGGTCGTCGTCGACGCCAACTCGGTGTGGATGGTGTAGAACCGGCCATTCACCCCGAACTCCGGGTGGAACGCGACGTACCCGAAGCCCTGGCCGAGCCCACGACCGGAGAAGAACCGCGGCGCGAACGTCGCCGCCACGTCCAGGTAGACGTGCGGCACGCCGTCCTCGACCAGGTAGAGGCTGCCGTTGAGGTCGGGCACCGCCCGCCGGCCGGAGCCGTCGGGCACCTCCATGATGGTGTTGATCCGCGCGGTACGCATGAGCCGCGCGTCGGTCGGCGCCGGCGTCGGGTACGACTGCGGGAAGCTGGCGTACTCGCTGAGGACCAGCCCGATTCGGGACTGGACCGGCATCTCGGGGATCGGGTCGTCGACAGCGTCAGCGGCCCGCGCGGGCGTGGCGACCAGTGTGGACAGGATCAGCACGAGGGCGGTGAGGCCGGCCCTCACTGTGGGCCGGTGGGCGGTGCCGGCGCGGCGGTGCAGGGTGCGCACGCGTGTCTCCTTCTCGGTGGGACGGTGCCGAGGGTGGTCAGCGGGCAAGGTGGCGGTACTGCCTCCGCACGTCGTTCGCGGAGACCACACTGTCGAGGAACATCAGGCCGTCCATCCGGCAGTCGCACGGGTTGCGCTCAAGGGTGTCCTGGGGGAAGCTGCCGCCGATCTTGATGCCCCGGGGGTCGGACGTGGTGGTCACGTGTGGGCCCGGCCCGGACACCAGCCACGGGTCGTCGGCGCGGGTGTAGAAGCCGTCCACCGGTTCGCCGTTGCGGTAGAGGGCGAGCGCGCCGGTGTCGAAGTCGAAGGTGGCGGCCAGGTGCACCCACTCCCCCACCGGCAGCAGCTCGCGCCAGTCCCGGGTGGCGGCGAAGGTCTGCGAGTTGCCGCCGTCGAGGCGCCGACCGAGCGCGACGAGACGCAACTCCCCGTCGACGTCGATCAGCTCCAGCAGGGCGCGGACGCCGTGGCCGTCGGAGTCGCCGGTCAGCACTCCGGCCAGCCCGATCGCGTTGTACCTGTCGTCCGGGTCGGTGGTGGTGGAGTTGGGCAACGGGCTGTCCATGTTCAGCTTGAACCAGCCCATGACTGTGGTGCCCGCGGTGGCGCTGAAGGGCCGCAACGTCCGCACCCCGCTGGCCGACCAGGTGCCGGCCTTCCAGTCGTCGTTGCCGGCGACGGCGGGGTCGACCTGCCGGGTCTGCACCGCGTTACGGCTGCCCCGGTAGGCGCGGTCCGGCACCCGCATGGCGGCGCCACCGTTGATCAGCTCGATCTCGGTGCCGGAACGCCCCTGGTCGCGTTCGAGGGCGGGGTCACCGGGCACCGGGTGGTCGAAGTCGTACGCGGCGACCAGGTGCGCGCGCAGCGCCGGGTGGACGTCGTGCGAGAGGCGGCGATCCGCCTGCGCCGGTGGCGCGCTGGCGCCGGTCAGTGCGCCGATCGCCAGGAGGGAGACGGCCGCTCGTCGGGCCCTGGACATGGCTGTCACCTCGTTTCACGGCATGCCGGATGCCGGTCACGTATGCGCTTACGAAAGCGCTTACGTACCCTAGGCTTCGATCGATGTCGCTCGCAACAGATCGGGTGACATGAATGTTTCCGGGGGGTTGCCGATGCCCAGGGCCAGCCACCGGCCGCGCCTCGTGGACGTCGCCGAACACGCCGCCGTCTCGCTGGCGACCGCCTCCCGCGCCCTCGCCGGCCGCGAGGGGGTCAGCACCGAGGTCGCCGACCGGATCCGGCAGGTCGCCCGTGAGCTGGGCTACGTGGCCAACCCGTACGCCCGCACCCTGGCCAGCGGGGCCACCTCCACAGTGGGTTTGATCGTCCATCAGGTCGACGACCCGTATTTCTCCGAGATCGCCGCCGGTGTCATCCAACTCGCCGCCGAGCAGGGGCTGCTGGTGCAGATCTGCCAGTCCGGCCGAGACCCCGGCTACGAGCTGCAACAGCTGCGGCACCTGATCGCCCAGCGGGTCGGCATCGTCCTGATCAGCGGCTCCGGCTACGACGACCCACGGATGGAGAGCGCGGCCCGCGCCGAACTGGCCGCGTTCCAGGACCACGGCGGACGGGCCGCCGCCATCGGACGGCACGCGCTCGGCGTCGACGCCGTCCTGCCGGACAACGAGGCCGGCGGCCACGCCCTCGCCCAGCACCTGATGGATCTCGGCCACCGGCGGATCGCGGTCGCCGCGGGCAGCGCCGGCCTCACCACCGTCGCCGACCGGCTGGCCGGGGTGTCGTCGGCCCTGCTGCAGCGCGGGCGGTCCCCCGCCGACCTCGTCGTCGTGCACAGCGACTTCACCCGCGGCGGTGGGCGCGCCGCCGCCGAGCAGATCCTCAACGAGCATCCGGAGACGACGGCGATCGTCGCGCTCAACGACGTGATGGCCATGGGCGTGCTGTCGACGCTGCGGTCCCGCCGCGTGCCGGTGCCCGCGCGGATGTCCGTGGTCGGCTTCGACGACGTCTCCGTGGCGGCCGACCTCGCACCCAGCCTCACCACCGTCCGCCTGCCAATGACCGAGATGGGCCGTACGGCACTCACCCTCGCCCTCAAGCCGCGAACGACACGCCCCCGCCGCCGCCCCACCGGGCACCTGCTGGTCGTCCGCGACTCGACAGGGCCCGCGCCCAGCACCTGACCGACGCCGCGCCGGTCACACCGCCAGAGCCGCCCGGACCTCCCGCTCCGCCGTGACACCCCCGTCGCCGTGCGAGGTGACCCGACCGGACTCCAGCACGTGGTAGCGGTCCGCCACCCGCAGCGCGAAGCCCAGGTGCTGCTCGACGAGGAGCACACTGAACCCGGACTGCCGGGTCAGCTCGACGATCCGCTCCTGGATCTCCGCGACCACCGACGGCTGGATGCCCTCGGTCGGCTCGTCGAGCATCAGCAGCCGCGGCCGGGTGATCAGGGCGCGGGCGATGGCCAACTGTTGGCGCTGACCGCCCGAGAGCAGCCCGGCCCGACGCCGCAGCAGCGGGCGCAACGCCGGAAACAGATCCAGCACCTCCGCCGTGGCCACCGCCCCGTCGCGCCGGCCGTCGGCGACCAGCCGCAGATTCTCCGCCGCGGTCAGGTGCGGGAAGCACTGCTGACCCTGCGGGACGTACGCCATCCCCCGCGCCACCCGCTCGTGCGGCCCGGCGCGGGTGACGTCCTCGCCGTCCAGCTCGACGGTGCCGGCGCTCGGGCGCAGCAGCCCGGCCGCGACCCGCAGCACTGTGCTCTTGCCGGCGCCGTTGTGCCCGAGCACGGTGGCCACCCCGTCGGGCGGGACCGCCAGATCGACCCCGTGCAGCACCCGAGAACGCCCGTACCCGGCGTGCACCCCGCGCAGCGTCAGCATCATGCCTCCAGGCCGGTGCGGGCCGACCCGGCGTCGACCGGGTGGCCAAGGTAGACCTCCTGCACGCGCGGGTCCGCCTGGACCTGCGCCACTGTGCCCTCGCTGAGCACCCGGCCGGCGTGCAGCACTGTGACGCTGCGCGCGAACCGACGCAGGAAGTCCATGTCGTGCTCGATCACGACGACAGTGCGATCCCGGCTCACCGTCTCCAACAGGACGCCGGTGGCGTCGCGTTCCTCGTGGCTCATCCCGGCGACCGGCTCGTCCAGCAGCAGCAGCCGCGCGTCCTGCACCAGCAGCATGCCGATCTCCAGCCACTGCTTCTGACCGTGCGCGAGCGTCCCGGCGAGGTGCGCGGCCCGCTCGGCCAGACCGATGGTCTCCAGCGCGGCGGCGACCTCGTCGGGGACACCGCGGCGGCGGCGGGCCAGTGTCGCCAAGCTGCGCCGTGCGCCCGCCGCGATGTCGAGGTTCTGCAACACCGACAGCTCCTCGAAGACCGTCGAGGTCTGGAAGGTCCGCCCGATGCCGAGCCGGCTGATCCGGTGCACCGGGCGGCCGAGCAGTTCCTCGTCGCCGAACCGGACGGAGCCGGTGGCCCGGACCAGGCCGGTGATCGCGTCGACCAGTGTGGTCTTGCCGGCGCCGTTCGGCCCGATCAGGAACCGGATGTCGCCGGCGGGCACCTCCAACGAGACGCCGTCGACGGCGGTGAAACCGTCGAAACTGACCCGCACGTCACGGACGGACAACCCGTCCAACCGCTCGCCGCTCATGCCGCCGGCACCTCCGTCCGCTCAGCGCGTCGTCGGCCCAGGGACAACCGCCCGCGCCAGAACGGCGGCGCGGCGACGTCGCGGCGGCGGGCCAACGCCCACAACGACCCCAGGCCGCCGGGAAGGAACGCCACCACGACCACGAAGAGCAACCCCTGCAGGTACGTCCAGGTGCCCGGGAAGCGCTCGGAGAGGGCGGTACGCGCCCAGGCCACCGCCACCGCGCCGAGCACCGGCCCGAGCAGGCTCGCCCGGCCGCCCACCGCGACGCCGATGACGAACTCGATCGACGGGACGATGCCGATCAGCGCGGGCGAGATGATGCCCACCGCCGGCACGAACAGCGCCCCGGCAAGCCCGGCCATGCCCGCCGCGACCACGTACGCCACCAGCTTGACCGAGGCCGGGTCGTAGCCCAGGAAGCGGACCCGTTCCTCACCGTCGCGGACCGCCACCAGCAACTCGCCGTAGCGGCTGTGGATGAGCTGACGGGTCAGCGCGAGCAACGCCAGCAGCGTCCCGGCGATGATGAAGTACACCATCCGCTGGTTGACCGGGTCGTCCAGGTCGTAGCCGAAGAAGCCCTTGATGTCGGTGAGCCCGTTGGTGCCGCCCGTGGTGCCCTGCTGGCCGATCAGCAGGATCACCATCGCGGCGGCGAGCGCCTGACTGAGGATGGCGAAGTACGCGCCGCGGACCCGGCGACGGAAGACCAGCGAGCCGAGCCCGAAGGCGACCGCCATCGGCAGCAGCACCGTGGCGGGCAGCGCGAACCACGGGCTGGCGAACGGCCGCCACCACACGGGCAGTTCGTCGAGTTGCCCGTACAGCTGCATGAAGTCGGGCATCCCACCTGGGCCCGCGTCGGCGAGCTTGAGGTGCATGGCCATCGCGTAGCCGCCGAGGCCGAAGAAGACGCCCTGGCCCAGGGTGAGCATGCCGCCCCGGCCCCAGGCGATCCCGATGCCGACAGCGACCATGGCGACGCAGAGGTACTTGGCGAGCAACGCCAGCCGGAAGTCCGACAGCACCAGCGGGGCGACAGCGAACAGCACCGCCGCGCCGAAGGCGAAGCCGGCCAGGGTCCGCAGCCCCGATCGGCCGGCGGGCCGACCCGGTGGTACGGCGCCAGCGGGCGCCGGGCGGACGGCGGTGCTGGGTGGCGCGGGGGTGATGGCGGTCATGCGAGGCTCCTGGTCCGCAGGGTGAACAGGCCCTGTGGCCGCCACTGGAGGAACGCGACGATCGCCACGAACACGATCACCTTGGCGACGCTGAGGGTGGTGAGGTACTCCCCGGTGGCCTGGAGCACGCCGAGGGCGAAGGCGACGATCACGCTGCCCTTGAGCTGGCCGATCCCGCCGACCACGACGACCAGGAAGGCGTCGATGATCAGGTTGGTGCCCATGGTCGGGCCGATCGGGCCGAGCAGGGTGAGGGCCACCCCGGCGAGCCCGGCCAGGCCGGAGCCGAGGAAGAAGGTCGTCCGGTCGACCCGGGAGGTGGCGATGCCGGACACGGCGGCGAGGTCGCGGTTCTGCACCACAGCGCGGATACGACGCCCGAGCGGGGTGAGTCGCAGCGCCAGGGTGAGCGCCGCGACGGCGGCCAGCGCCAGGGCCAGGATGAACAGCCGGTTGTTGGCGATGGTCAGCCCGCCGGGCAGCGCCACGTTGCCGGTGAGCAGCTCGGGCGCGCGGGTCTGCACGTTCGGGCTGCCGAAGACGTCCCGGGCCAGTTGCTGCAACATCAGTGACACACCCCAGGTGACCAGCAGGGTGTCCAGTGGCCGGGCGTAGAGCCGGCGGATGAGCAGCACCTCCAGCAGGACACCCATGGTGCCGGCGACCACGAACGCCACCGGCAGCGCGACCACCAGCGACAGGCCCGCCCCGGTGATGCTCTGCTGCAGAACGTAGGTGGTGTACGCACCGGCCATGATGAACTCACCGTGCGCCATGTTGATCACGTTCATCTGGCCGAAGGTCAGCGCGAGACCGAGCGCGATGAGCAGCAGCACCGCGCCGATGCTGATGCCGGTGAAGAGTTGACCGAAGAGGACTGTCACGGTGGGTACTCCGAACTGCTGGTCGGGTGGCCCGGGCGGAGTGCGCGGCAACGCGCTCCGCCCGGGCCGGCGTCGTCAGCTCAGGCCGCTCGCCCACGGGTAGGTCTTGAGGTACGGGTCCGGCGGTACGGGCTTGCCGGAGTTCCACACCTCGGTGATCAGGCCGTCCGCGCCGATCTTGCCGATCCGGGCCGTCTTGGCGATGTGCTGGGTCTTGCCGTCGACGGTGACCAGACCCTCCGGCGCGTCGAAGGTGATCCCGTCCGAGGCGGAGCGGACCTTCTCCACGTCAAAGGCGCCGGCCTTCTCGACCATCGCCTTCCACAGGTGCACGCCGACGTACGCGGCCTCCATCGGGTCGCTGGTCGGCTTGTCCGCGCCGTACTTCGCCTTGTACGCGGCCACGAACTTCGAGTTCGCCGCACCCGGAGTGGTCTGGTAGTAGTTCCAGGCCGTCAGCTGACCCTCCAGGTACTGGGTGCCGATGCCCTTGACCTCTTCCTCGGCGATCGACACCGACACCACCGGCATCGCGGCGGCGGTCAGGCCCGCGGACTTGTACTCCTTGAAGAAGGCCACGTTGCTGTCACCGTTGAGCGTGTTGAACACCGCGTCCGCGCCGGACGATTTGACCTTGTTGACGATGGTGCCGAACTCGGTGGAGCCGAGGGGCGCGTAATCCTCACCCAACACTGTCATCCCGTTCGCGGTCGCGTACGCCTTGATGATTTTGTTGGCGGTCCGCGGAAAGACGTAGTCGCTACCGACCAGATAGACCGACTTCGCGCCCTGCGACTTGAGGTAGTCGAGCCCGGGAACGATCTGCTGGTTGGTCGTCGCTCCGGTGTAGAAGATGTAGGGCGACTGTTCCAGGCCCTCGTACTGCACCGGGTAGAACAGCAACGCCTTGTTCTTCTCGAACACCGGCTTGACCGCCTTGCGGCTGGCCGACGTCCAACAGCCGAAGACGGCGGCCACCCGGTCCTCGGAGATGAGCTTCTCGGCCTTCTCCGCGAAGGTGGGCCAGTCCGAGGCGCCGTCCTCACCGACCGGCTGGATCTTCTTGCCGAGGACACCGCCGGCCGCGTTGATTTCCTCGACGGCGAGCATGATCGAGTCGCGGACGGTGACCTCGCTGATCGCCATGGTCCCGGAGAGCGAGTTGAGCAGGCCCACCTTGACGGTGTCGCCGGAGACGTCGGCGGTGACGCCGGTCGCGCCGCCCTCGTCGGTGGTCTTGCTGCCGCACGCGGTCATCGCGGCCGCGGCGACCAGGGTCATGGCACCCGCCAGGATGCGGCGGCCCCGGAATAATGACATCTACTCTCCCTGCGGTGCACTCAAGTGGCGAAAGGACGGTCGGTGCGGTCCGATGGAGCTGACGTGGGCGATGCCAAGGTCGACGGGTGGACGCCGCGCAGGGCACCGGATCGGATATGGGCAGGGAAAGCGTCGACCGGCATGATTGCGCGGGTGTTTCCCAGTCCTTAATTGACTGTTTCCGCGGGACCGTCGAGGTGCGCACGGAAAACGGCCGACACCGTTGGGGAGGAAACGGTGTCGGCCGTTCGGAAAGACGCAGGATAAGTGCCAGCACAATGGTCGACGGACGAATCCGTCGACGGTGGGCACACATTGGCGAGATCTGACCCCGTGGCCAGATACTTCACGCAGGAAGCATCTTAGGACGGGGTCGGGTGGCGCTGTCAAGGGTCGAGTGGGCCGACTGCACTGCCCGGTTCAGAGTTGGGCGAGCACTGTGAAGTCGAGCCCGTCGGCCTCGGCCAGGTAGATGCGCTGGCGGACGTGCCGCTGACGCAGCCGCAACCGTCCACGCGGCCCGTGGTAGGCGACCGTGTCGGCGGCCGTCTCGATGGCTCGCACATCGAGGGTGCGGGCCTGGCCGATCAGCGCGGCGAGCAGCATGACACCCTCGTAGCAGGACTCCCCCAGGCTGCCCAGCGGCGGGGCCTCCACCCCGAAGCGTCGCGCGAACTCGCCGTGGAAGTCGAGATTCTCCTGTGTCACCAGCCCGGCGAAGAAACCCGCCGTGCTGTACAGCCTCCGGGTCGCGCCGGCGCCGCTGGCCAACAGCATGTTCTCGTCCATCAGGGTGCTCAGCCGAAGGCAGCGCTGATCCAGGCCCGACCGGGCGAACGCGCGGTTGAACCGCACCGCGTCCGCACCGACCAGCAGCATCAACACCGCGTCCGCGTCACTGTGCTCGATGCGGCGCAACACCTCGGTGAAGTCGTGCGCGTCCAACGGCAGGAAGTGCCGGCCCACCACCTGCCCACCGCCGCGCAGCGCGTACCGCTGGGCGGCCCGCGACGTACGGCGCGGCCACACGTAGTCGTTGCCGACCACGAACCAGCGGCGCACGCCCTGCTCGGCGGCGAGCAGCCGCATCGCGGGCCACAGCTGGGCATCAGGTGTCTCGCTGGTCAGGAAGACCCCTTCGGTGCGTTCGCCGCCCTCGTAGAGTGCGGTGTAGACGTACGGCACCCGGTGCGCGACGCGGGGCGCCAACGCCTGGCGCACCGAGGAGATGTGCCACCCCGTCACCCCCTGCACGGCCCCCACCGACACCAACGCCTCGACCTCGGCGGCCACCTCGGCCGGCGGTGCGCCACCGTCGACCGGCACCAGCCGCACCTCCCGGCCCAGCACGCCACCACACCGATTGATCTCCTCCGCCGCGAGCTGCGCGCAGAGCTCACAGGTAGGGCCGAACATGCCGGCCGGCCCGCGCATCGGGTAGACCAGCGCGATGCTGACCACGGCACGGTCGACGGTCAGCCACGGCGGTGCCGGCGCGGACATGAGCACATGATTGCCCGGCCCACCACGGAAGACCAGCGCTCCCCACTGACCGGGACGACTCGCTACCATGACAGGGCCACCGGACCAGGGAGTTTCATGTCAAATGTGCCCGGGGCGCCAGCCGACCTGCTGCGCTCGCTCACCCGCGCCGAACGGCTGCTCTCTCGCCGGCTGGGCGCCGTTCTGGCCGACGACGCGATCAGCATCGAGGCGTGGCGGGTGCTCTGCCTGCTCGCCGACGGCCAGGGCCACCCGATGAGCGAGGTGTCCGCCGAGGCGTCGCTGCCGCCGGGCACCCTCACCAAGCTGATCGACCAGCTCGTCGACCGCAACCTCGTCTTCCGCCGGATCGATCCGATCGACCGCCGGCGGATCCGGGCGTACCTGACCGCCCGGGGCCGCCGCGAGCACGCGCGCCTGGACGAGCGGGTCCGAGCCAGCATCGCCGAACTGGGCATCACGGGGATGGGCGTAGCGGAGACCAGCGAGCCGGGCACGCCCCCGGCCGCCAACCTCGTACGCCAGCTCGACGACCTGATCGGCCGCCTCGACCCGGCCCGGCAACGAGTGCACGCCGACGCGGCCGGCCCACACCGCTGACCTTCTCCCGCTCCTTGCTCCGGGCTCCGGGCTCCGGGCTTCCGGGCGGTCGGGCGTTCGGGCTTGCGGGGCGTTCGGCACGGCCTTGAGCGCGGCCCGACCTCCCACCCCCCACGGCAGAGAGCCTCCGCCGGCCGGCACCGTCGTGCTCTGCACCAACCTGGCCTCGGGAACGGTATCGGCTTCCGAGGCCAATCCCCGCTTGGCCGCCGCGGGTGACACGGGCCAAGACGGCGTCGCGCAGGGCCAAGACGGCATCGCTGCCCGGTGGCGGCTCCTTAGACCGTTAGGTGGGCGCGCAGGGTGTGCGCGTCGGGCGCGGTGGCCGTCCACAGTGTCGCGGGACCGCCGGCCAGCGGTAGCCGGGCGACGCTGCCCTCGGCCGTTGGAGGTTCGGCGGGTCGCGACGGGTCGATCACCAGCAGCGATCCGGTTGCCGGGGCGCCGCCGAGCACCGCCGGGCCGGCCCAGCCCGGCGCGTTCGGGCCCACCGCAAGGGACTGGCGCAGCAGGGGCCGACCCGCGTAGTCGACCTGGGTGTGTACGACGGCACCGCCGGGCACCTCGCCGTACCTGCCGCAGATCAGCTCGTCGCGCCACCGCAGGCTCGCACCGGCGGCCAGTGCGATCCGGGACTCGGCGAGGTGCGCGCAGCCGGCCGCAGCGACCAACTGCTCCGGAAGCCAGTGCAGCGTCGCACCGGCGTGCACCACCGCACGCACCGCCATCCGGGAGACGGCACCCGCGCGACCCGGTAGGGCGATCGACGCGGCGACGCTGTGCACCCGGACGGCCGCGCCCGGCCCGACCTCGATCTCCAGGCGCAGATCGTCCCCGGCGAGCGGTCCGGCCGCCCCGCCGATGAGGTGCACAGTGGCGACACCGCCGTCGGTCGGGGTCTGGCGCAGCAGCAACGGCGTTTCGCCGTGCAACTCGACCAGGGCCGTGCCGCCCCGACCGTCGGCCCTGGCGACCAGCCGAGCGAGCGCTCGCATCAGGCCGGGCCGACCGGCACGGCCAGTGGGTGCAGGGCGGCGTGGTGGGCCAGCTCGTGCCGGATCCAGTCGGCTACCAACGTTGCCGTGGGGTCTCCCACGATGGACAGGAAGAGGGTCGGGAGGTCGCCGCGTCGGGCCCGTGCGTCACGATCCATGACGGCGAGGTCGGCGCCCACCATCGGCGCCAGGTCGGTCTTGTTGATTACGAGAAGGTCGGCGGCGGTGACCCCCGGCCCGCCCTTGCGGGGCACCTTGTCCCCGCCCGCCACGTCGACCACGAAGATCTGCCGGTCGACCAGCCCTCGACTGAAGGTCGCCGTCAGGTTGTCCCCACCGCTCTCCACCAGGACCAGGTCCAAAGGGCCGACCGCCTCGGCCAGTTCGTCGACGGCGTCCAGGTTGGCGCCGATGTCGTCGCGGATCGCGGTGTGCGGGCAGCAACCGGTCTCGACCGCGCGGATCCGGGCCGGGTCCAGCACGCCGGCCCGCCGGAGGAAGTCGGCGTCCTCGGTCGTGTAGATGTCGTTTGTCACCACCCCGAGCCGCAGCTCGTCGGCGAAGGCACGGCAGAGCGCGGCCACCAGGGCCGTCTTGCCGGAACCGACCGGGCCGCCGATGCCGACCCGCAGGGCACGGCCGGCACGCGCCAACGGCGGATGAGGGTCCACCCCCGGCTCCGGGTGGGTGTGCGGAACGGTCTCGTCATGGGGTGGGGTGGCCGGCGGCGGCGTGGTCGGTTCGATGGCGGGCACAGCGCTCGGCACAACGGTGTCAGGACGCAAAGAGACGCACCTCCCAGGTGGCATGGATTTCGGCATGGATGTCGGCGAGTGGAGCGGCGGCCGCCGGCAGCCGCTCCGGTGGATCATCGGCGGCCCGCGCCGCGTCGGCGGCCGTGCCGTCGCAGGCGTCGGCCAGGCCGACCAGCAGGGCCTGCACCTGGTACGGGTCGAGACCGAGCAGACGTACGCCGGCGCTGGCCGCCCCGGTCAGCGTCCCGTACGCCGCGATCATGGCGGTCTCGACGCGGGACAGCCCGGCCGCGGCGCAGAGCAGCCCGAGCACCAGCGGTTGGTGTGGGCCACCGGGCGTCGCGGGCAGGTCGGCGAACGGGGCGTCCGGCCAGATGGACCGGCCGGCACGCAGCAGCGCCCGGCCCTGCCGGCGCGAGACCGCCCGCAACGCCGGGGCGGCGGTACGGGCGTCCAGCTCCGCATCGAGCCGAGACAGCGCGCCCGACCGGGCGGCAGGCTCAACCGGCACCGCCGCTCGGTGGGCGGCCGCCGCGAACGCCGCGCCGACCAGCCCGGCGGTGGCCAACCGGCCGGCCAGGAACGCCTCTAACGAGGCCAGGTCGGTGACCCGACCGGCGGCGACGGCCGCCTCCAGACCACCGGAGTGCGCGTGCGCCCCGGCCGGGAAGCGCCCGTCGGCCAACAGCAACAGCAGGCTCGGCGTCGCCATCAGAACAGGAAGTACCGCTGGGCCATCGGTAGCCGGGTCACCGGGTCCGGCTCCACCACCTGCCCGTCGATCCGCACTGTGAAGGTGTCCGGGTCCACCTCGATACGCGGCATCGCGTTGTTCTCCGGCAGGTCGGCCTTGCCCCGCGACCGCACGTCACTCACCGGCACCACCTGGCGACGCACGTCCAGGCGGAGCCCGGCGTCCAGGGCCGCCGGGGCCACGAAGGCCAGGCTGGTGGCGGCCGCCGCTGCGCCGTACGCCCCGAACATCGGCCTCGGCAGCATCGGCTGCGGTGTCGGGATCGAGGCGTTGGCGTCGCCCATCTGGGCGTACGCGATCATGCCGCCCTTGAGGACCAGGTGCGGCCGGACGCCGAAGAACGCCGGGTCCCAGAGCACCAGGTCGGCGAGCTTGCCCGGTTCGACCGAGCCGACCTCCCGCTCCAGCCCGTTGGCCATCGCCGCGCAGATGGTGTACTTCGCCACGTACCGTCGGGCCCGGTGGTTGTCGGCGGGCCCGTCACCCGGCAGCGCGCCGACCCGGTCCTTCATCACGTGGGCGCTCTGCCAGGTCCGCATGATCACCTCGCCGACCCGGCCCATCGCCTGCGCGTCGGAGCCGATGATCGAGATCGCGCCGAGGTCGTGCAGCAGGTCCTCGGCGGCCATGGTGGACGGTCGGATCCGGCTCTCGGCGAAGGCCAGGTCCTCCGGCACTGACGGGTTGAGATGGTGACAGACCATCAGCATGTCCAGGTGCTCGGCCAGGGTGTTGGCGGTGTACGGCCGGGTCGGGTTCGTCGACGACGGCAGCACGTTCGGTTCGCTGGCCACTGTGATGATGTCCGGCGCGTGCCCGCCACCGGCTCCCTCGGTGTGGTACGAGTGGATCGCGCGCCCGCCGATCGCCCGCAGTGTGTCGGCGACGAACCCGGCCTCGTTGAGTGTGTCGGTGTGGATCGACACCTGGACCCCGGACGCGTCAGCCACCCGCAGGCAGGCGTCGATCGCCGCCGGTGTGGTGCCCCAGTCCTCGTGCAGCTTGAAACCGCCCGCACCGGCCCGCAACTGTTCCCACAGCGCCTCGCTGGAGACGGTGTTGCCCTTGCCGAGCAACAGCACGTTGACCGGCATGGTGTCCAGCGCCTCGTGCATCCGGGCCAGGTGCCAGGCGTTCGGGGTGACGGTTGTGGCGCGGGTCCCCTCGGCCGGCCCGGTGCCGCCGCCGACCATCGTGGTGATGCCACTGGCCAGTGCCTCGGTGACGATCTGCGGGCAGATGAAGTGCACGTGGGTGTCGACAGCGCCAGCGGTGAGGATCCGCCCGTTGCCAGCGATCACCTCGGTCGCCGGGCCGATGACCAGGTCGGGATGGACACCGGGCATGGTGTCCGGGTTGCCGGCCCGGCCGAGCGCCACGATGCGCCCGTCGCGCAGCCCCACGTCGGCCTTGACCACGCCCCAGTGGTCGAGCACCACCGCACCGGTGATGACGGTGTCGAGTGCCCCCTCGGCGCGGGTGGCACGGGACTGCCCCATCGACTCACGGATCACCTTCCCGCCGCCGAAGACCGCCTCGTCACCGCCCACGCAGTGGTCGGTCTCCACCTCGATCAGCAGGTTGGTGTCGGCCAGTCGGATCCGGTCACCGGTCGTCGGCCCGTACAGGTCGATGTAGCGGTCCCGCCGCACGGCGCTCACCGCGGCGACCTGTCGGCCGTGACCGCGTGCGGCGACGGGTCCAACGGTCCCGCGCACTCTGCGCGCAGGCCCGGCACGACGCGTGCGCCGCCGAGCGGAACGAGGTCGACGCTGCGGTTGATGCCCGGCTCGAACCGGACGGAGGTGCCGGCCGGTACGGCGAGCCGCTGCCCCCAGGCCGCGCCCCGGTCGAACGACAGCGCCGGGTTGGCTTCGGCGAAGTGGTAGTGCGAGCCGACCTGTACCGGGCGGTCGGCGGTGTTGACCACGAGCAGTGTGGTCACCGGACGACCCACGTTGATCTCGACCGGGTCGGCCGCCGGGAGGATCTCCCCGGGGATCACGGGATCGGGTGGTGAACAGTCACCAGCTTGGTGCCGTCCGGGAACGTCGCCTCCACCTGCACCTCCCTCAGCAGCTCGGGGATGCCGTCCTGGACGTCGTCACGGCCGAGCACCGCCCGGCCGGCCGACATCAGGTCGACCACCGACCGCCCGTCGCGGGCCCCTTCGAGGAGGAACGCGGTGATCACCGCGACGGCTTCGGGGTAGTTGAGACGCAGGCCGCGTTCGCGGCGGGCGCGGGCGACATCGGCCGCGACGTGGACGAGCAGGCGGTCCTGCTCGTGCGGGCTGAGGAACACGGGGCTCTCCCGGTGGGTCGGCGTGCCCCGGCTCGCTGTCGGCTCCATGCGGAGCCACCCTGGGCCACAGGACCTGGGGACGAGCTGGGAGTCACACGACCGCCGGGTCACCGCCGACGGGGCGACCCGGGACTCCACCATCCCGGCCCGCACGACGGGCAACCGGCGGTGTCGGGTCGGATGCGGACCGCACCGCCCACCGCTGAGCAGACCGTAGAGGATCGCCACCGACGGAGGCAACAGTCCATTGGGGATCGTGTCGGCTGCCGCTGGCTACCGGTACGGCGGCAGGCAGGGGATGATCGCCGGATGACAGCGACGAGGGGTACCCGCGCACTGCTCGGTGTTCTGTTCCTGGCGGTGGCCACGGTCGGGGCGTGGATCCTCTGGCTGGGCTGGGACACCCGGTACACGGTCGATGCGCAGACCGGCGCGAGCAGCGGCCCGTACCAGGCGTGGCAGGTGATCGGCTGCGTGTTGACGCTCGTATTGCTGGCCGCGCTCGCCGGGACGCGGCTCAGCCCGTGGCTGGTGGCGCCGGTGATGACTGTGGCGTTCACGGCGGTCTGGTCGTGGCGGGCCGCCGGGACCGACGACAGCGGGCTGTGGGTGGTCGGGGGGATTCTGGTGCTGATCGGGATGGCGGCCGGCAGCACTGTGGTGAGCCTCGCCGGGCGGCGGATCGGCCGACGGATGGCCGGCCGACCCGCCCAGAGATAACCCATCGCCCCGTGGCACCGAAATGCTACGAAGGGGACGTGCCTGACCCGACAAGCTCCCTTGATGCCACGTCCCTCGAGACTCCGCGGCTGCTGCTGCGCCCCATGCGAAGCGATGATCTGGACGGGTTCGCCGCGGTCAACGCGCAGCCCGAGGTGATGCGCTACATCCATGACGGCCGCACCTTGGACCGGGCCGCGACCGCGGAGCGCCTGGCCACCTATCAGCGGCAGTGGGACGAGCACGGCTTCGGCCTGTACGCGGTGGAAATCAGAGAGACCGGTGAGCTGGCCGGTTTCACCGGACTGGCGGTGCCGACCTTCCTGCCCGAAATCATGCCGGCCGTGGAGATCGGCTGGCGGCTCGGCCGCGCGTACTGGGGTCGGGGGCTGGCCACCGAGGCGGCCCAGGCCGTCGTCACCCACACTCGTGCCGAGCTGTCCCTTCGGCGGCTGGTCAGCATCCACGTCGTCGGCAACGAGGCGTCCGCTCGGGTGATGGTCAAGCTGGGCATGTCGCTGGAGCGCGAGACCGTGCAGCCGGACACCGGCCGCCAGGTCCGGGTCTACGCGATGGACCTGTAAGCGGCCGTGGCGCCGGCTGCCGCGGGTCGACCGGTCAGCGGGCCCCGGCGGGCTCCGGCGCGGGCGTACCGGCGAACGGGACATCGACGTGATCCGCCGTGCCCTGCGGGCCGTCGGGGTGCCGCCACAGCCCTCGGTCGCGCAGGATCGGCAGCACGCCCTCACCGAACCAGTACGCCTCCTCCAGGTGCGGATAGCCGGAGAGGATGAACTCGTCGATGCCGAGCGCGTGGTATTCCGCGATCCGGTCGGCGACCTCGGCGTGGCTGCCCACCAGAGCGGTGCCGGCCCCGCCGCGGACCAGCCCGACGCCCGCCCACAGGTTGGGGGCGATCTCCAGGCCGTCGCGGGAGCCGCCGTGCAGGTCGAGCATGCGGCGCTGCCCCTCGGACTCGCTGCGGCGCAGCCCCTCCTGCACGGCCCGGACGTCGGCCTCGGAGACCCCGTCGAGGAGACGCTGGGCCTGCGCCCAGGCCTGCTCGGTGGTGTCGCGCGCGATGACGTGCAACCGGATGCCGAAGCGCAGCTCCCGCCCGGCGTCGGCGGCCAGCGCCCGGACCCGCTCCAGTTTGTCGGCGACCAGGGCCGGCGGCTCGCCCCAGGTGAGGTAGACGTCGCTGTGCCGCACCGCCACCGGGAGGGCGGCGGCGGAGGACCCACCGAAGTAGACCGGCGGCACCGGGTCGGGCAGCCGGTGCAGCCGTGCCTGTTCGACGCGGACGTGGGTGCCGTCGTGGTCGACGGTCTCGCCGCGCCACAGCGCACGCACCACGTGCAGGAATTCGTCGGCCCGCGCGTACCGGGCGTCCTTGTCCAGGAAGTCGCCGTAGGCCCGCTGCTCCTGCGACTCGCCACCGGTGACCACGTTGAGCAGCAGCCGGCCTCGGGACAGGCGCTGGAAGGTCGAGGCCATCTGGGCGGCGAGCGTGGGGGCCAGCAGCCCGGGCCGGAAGGCGACCAGGAACTTGAGACGCTCGGTCACCTCGGTGAGCATCGCGGTGCTGAGCCAGGCGTCCTCGCACCAGGCGCCGGTCGGGGTGAGCGCGCCGACGAAGCCGAGTTGCTCGGCGCTGCGGGCGATCTGCCCGAGGTACGCCACGCTGGCCGGGCGGGCGCCTCCGGCGGCGCCGGTCGGTACGCCGTGGCCGCCGCCGACGATGTCCCGGCTGTCGCCGTTGGTGGGCAGGAACCAGTGGAAGGTGAGGGTCATCGGGGCTCTTTCCTCCAGCGGGGGCGGTCGGCGCACGCGGCTAGGCGGGCACCTCCTGAGGGGTGGGACGATCCCGCCGACAGCCTACCCATAAAACCTACCGGGTTAGTAGGCTACTGCCGGCGCCGACACCTGTCGATGCGTCACTGTCCGCCTGCCCCGACCCGAGGAGCCGCCATGCCCAGCCCGTCGACGAGCCGTCCCCCGCATCGCCGCCTCCTGACGGCCGTGCTCACCACCGTGGCGTTGTTCGCCACGGTCGCGGTGAGCGCGTGCGGCGGGTCCGCCGATGCGGGCGGCAGCGCGGACAAGCTCCGGATCGGCTACCAGCGCTTCGGCGGGCTGAGCCTGGTCAAGGCGCGCGGCGCCGCACCGGATGTCGAGTGGTCGCTGTTCGAGAGCGGCCCGGCGCTCACCGAGGCGCTCAAGGCCGGCTCCATCGACATCGGACAGGTCGGCGAGGCGCCGCCCGTCTTCGCCGCCGCCGGGAGGATCCCGTTCTCCGTCATCGGCACCTCGGCGCCGATCCCGCAGGGTGAGGCCGTGCTGGTCAAGGCCGACCGGGGCTACCGCAGCTTCGCCGACCTCAAGGGCAAGACGGTCGCCCTCAACAAGGGGTCCAACGTGCACTGGCTGCTGGTGCGGCTGTTGGAGGCGAACAACATGACGCTGAAGGACATCCAGGTCAAGTACCTCAAGCCCGCCGAGGGGCGGCCCGCGTTCGACGGTGGGCAGATCGACGCCTGGGTGATCTGGGACCCGTACTTCGCCCTGGCCGAGCAACCGGGGGTCCAGGTGCTCGCCGACGCGACCGGCCTGGCCAGCAACCGCGAGTACGTCCTGGCCACGCCCCGGGCGCTCGACAAGCGGACGGACGACATCCGGGCGTTCCTGCAGCGCTACCGCGAGGTGACCGACTGGGGCATCGCCCACCCCGAGGAGCGAGCCAGCACCCTCGCGCCGGAGCTGAAGATCCCGCAGGACGTCACCAGCCGCGCCCTGGCCCGCAGCGCCAGGCCCCTTGCCCCGGTCACCCCGGCCATCGGCGACGAGCTTCAGGCGATCACCGACAGCTTCATCGCCCTGGAACTCATCCCGGGGCCGGTCGACCTCCGATCCCGGGTCGACGACCGGTTCAGCGCGGTGTTCCAGTGAGTCGTACGAGCCTCGTCGAGGCGCCCGACGAGGTAGCGGCGGCGGTGCCGGTCGTACCCCGTCGTCAGCGGCCGGCCCGGCGCTGGCGGCGGGTGGTGAGCCCGGTGGTGCTGGTCCTCGGGTGGGAGTTGGCCGCACGGACCGGGCTGCTGGCGGCCGAGAAGCTGCCCGCGCCCAGCGACGTCCTGGCCACCGGCTGGCGGCTGAGCCGGGACGGGACGCTCGGCATCCACCTGTTGGACTCCCTCACCCGGGCCGGGGCGGGCCTGCTGATCGGCGGTCTCCTGGCCCTGGTCCTGGGCACCGTTGCCGGGCTGCTGCGGCTCGGTGACGACCTGGTCGACCCGCCGGTGCAGATGGCCCGGATGCTGCCGCACCTAGGGCTGGTCCCGTTGCTGATCATCTGGGTCGGCATCGGCGAATCGCTCAAGATCAGCCTGGTGGCTCTGGGCGCGTTCTTCCCCATCTACTTCAACACCTACGCCGGCATCCGGGACATCGACGAGCGGCTGGTGGAGGCCGCCCGTACGTGTGGTCTGGGCCAGGCCGCCCGACTGCGACACGTGGTGCTGCCCGGCGCGCTGCCGTCCCTCTTTCTCGGCCTACGGCTGGCGATCGGGGCGGCCTGGCTCAGCCTGGTCGTCGGCGAACAGGTCAACGCCCAGACCGGGATCGGCTTTCTGATGATGGAGGCGCGAGAGTTCAGCCAGACCGACGTGGTGGTGCTCGGCCTGCTCGTCTACGCCCTGCTCGGGCTGATATCCGACCTTGCGCTGCGCGTCCTGGAGAGGAGGATGTTGACATGGCGTCGCGGACTGCGGGCGACCTGAACGGCGCCGAGCCGGTGCTCACCGCCCACGCGGTGCGCCGAGCGTTCGGGCCGACGGTCGTGCTGGCCGGGGTCGACCTGACCATCGCTCGCGGTGAGGTGGTGGCCCTACTGGGCGGCAGCGGTTCCGGCAAGAGCACGCTGCTGCGGATTCTCGCCGGGTTGGACGGCGAGGCAGGCGGGACGAGCGTCGTGCACGGCACCGCCGCCGTGGTCTTTCAGGAGCACCGGTTGCTGCCGTGGAAACGCGTGGCGGAGAACGTGGGGCTCGGGCTGTCCGGCGCCGACAGCCCGGGGCGGATCCGACGGGCGCTGGCCGAGGTCGGTCTGGCCGAGCGGGATCGCGCCTGGCCGGCCGAGTTGTCCGGTGGGCAGGCGCAGCGGGTGGCAGTGGCGCGGGCCCTGGTCCGCGAACCGGACCTGCTGCTGCTCGACGAGCCGTTCGGCGCCCTGGACGCGCTGACCCGACTGCGGATGCAGATCCTGCTGCGCCGGCTGCGCACCGAGCACGGCTTCGCCGCACTGCTGGTCACCCATGACGTGGAGGAGGCGCTGCTGCTCGCCGACCGGATCCTGCTCCTCGACGAGGGCCGCATCGCCGCGGAACTGCCCGTCGACCTCGGCCCCACCCGTACGCCGGACGACCCGGCCTTCGGCGCGCTGCGCCGCCACCTGCTCGACCGACTCGGCGTTCCCACCACCTGACGAGCGGAGCTGCGATGACCCGCTGGACCCCCGACCCCACGTTCTACCCCTCGCCCCGCGAGGCGGTGACCGCACCGGCGGAGAAGCTCGCCTACGTGGCGGCCTTCGACCGGACGGCCACCCGTCCGGACGCCATCGTGGTGCTGGACACCGACCCCGACTCCCCCGACTACGGCCGGGTCGTCGGCTGGACCGACCTGCCGTACGTCGGTGACGAGCTGCACCACTTCGGCTGGAACGCGTGCAGCAGCGCGCTCTGCCCGACCGCCCCGCACCCGCACGTCGAGCGGCGCTACCTGATCGTGCCCGGCCTGCGGTCGTCGCGCATCCACGTGCTCGACACCCAGCCCGATCCGCGCCAGCCGCAGATCGTCAAGGTGATCGGGGCGGAGGAGCTGGCGAAGCGGGCCGGCTACTCGCGGCCACACACGGTGCACTGCGGCCCGGACGGCATCTACCTCTCCGCCCTCGGCGGCGCGGACGGCGCGGAGGGCCCGGGTGGTATCGCCATCCTCGACCACACCACGTTCGAGGTACGCGGGGCGTGGGAGGCCGACCGGGGGCCGCAGTTCCTGGCGTACGACGTGTGGTGGCACCTGACCCAGGACGTGCTGGTCACCAGCGAGTGGGGCACGCCGTCGATGATCGAGGACGGCATCATCGGCGAGTTGCTGCTGGGTCGACGCTACGGGCACGCCATCCACTTCTGGGACCTGGCGAAACGTCGGCACGTCCAACGAGTCGATCTCGGCGACCAGTATCAGATGCCGCTGGAGCTGCGGCCGGCGCACGATCCGACGAAGTCGTACGGGTTCGTCGGGGTGGTGATCAGCGTCGAGGACCTGTCCGCCTCGATCTGGCTCTGGCACCGTGACGGGGACGCCTGGGCGGTCACCAAGGTGATCGACATCCCGGCCGAGCCGGCCGATCCGGGGGCCCTGCCCGACCTGCTCAAGCCGTTCGGGGCGGTGCCGCCGCTGGTGACCGACATCGACCTGTCGGTCGACGACAGGTTCCTCTACGTCTCCTGCTGGGGCACCGGCGAGCTGCGTCAGTACGACGTCAGCGATCCGCTGCACCCGGTGCAGACGGGCTCGGTGCACCTCGGCGGGATCGTCCGCCGGACGGCGCACCCGTCGGCGCCGGACGAGGCGTTGGCCGGTGGCCCGCAGATGGTGGAGGTCAGCCGGGACGGCCGGCGGGTCTACGTCAGCAATTCGCTCTACGGGGCGTGGGACGACCAGTTCTACCCCGACGGGGTGGGTGCCTGGCTGGCCAAGCTCGACGTCGACGTGGACGCCGGCGGGCTCACCCCGGATGAGCGGTTCTTTCCGCACGGGGACGAGTTCCGGGGCCTGCGGGTGCACCAGACCCGGTTGCAGGGCGGGGACGCCTCCTCCGACTCGTACTGCTATCCGTGACCGTCACCACACTGGCGACGCTCGCCGCGCTCGGCGCCTTCCATGGTCTGAACCCGGCGATGGGTTGGTTGTTCGCGGTGGCCCGGGGCCTTCAGGAGCGCCGCCGGCTGGCGTTGCTGGGCGCCCTGCCGCCGATCGCGGCGGGGCATCTCGCCTCGGTGGCCATCGTCGCCGCGTTGGTCGCCGCCACCCGGTCGGTGACGGCGAGCAGTGCCCTCGCTGTGGTCGGTGGTGTGGTGCTCGTGGCCTTCGGGCTGTGGCGGCTGCTCTCCGAGCGGCACTTCCGCTGGGCGGGAATGCGGCTGTCGGCGGCGCAGCTCACCGCCTGGTCGTTCCTGATGTCGTCGGCGCACGGGGCGGGGCTGATGCTGTTGCCGGTGCTGGTGGCCCAGCCGGTGCCCGGGGGTCACTCCGGGCACCTGGCCGCCGCACCGGTGGGTGCGCTGTCCGGCCTCGCGGCGGCCGGGGTGCACACAGTGGCCATGCTCGGCGTCGCCCTGGCGGTGGCGCTGCTGGTCTACCAGGTCTTCGGGGTCGGTGTGCTGCGTCGGGCGTGGTTCAACGTGGACCGGCTTTGGGCCGGGGTGCTGGTGGCCGCGGGGTTGGTGACGCTGATCCGGGCGTGACCATCCATCGTGGAAACGTGTGATGTGTGATCTCATGTCGTGGTGATCACTCCGACTCCCCTCATGCGTCTGGTGGCCGGTGTGTGGGGGTTCAAGACCCTCGCTGTCGGCGTCGAACTTGGTTTGTTCACCCGGCTCGCCGGCGGGCGGACGATGACCGTCGAGCAGGCCGCCGCCGAGTTCGGGCTGCCCGACCGGCCGGCGGACCTGCTGCTGGCCGCCAGTGCGTCACTCGGCCTGTTGGAGAAGGCCGGCGACGGTTACCGCAACTCCGAGTTGGCCGAGCAGTTCCTGGTTGAGGGTCGCCCGTACTACTTCGGGGCGCAGGTCCGCTACTCGGACCTGCGCACCTACCTGCCCTGGCACCGCATCGGCGAGGCCCTGCGCACGGATCGACCGTTGACCTGGGACCCGGAGGCCCAGCAGTCGATGTTCGACACCGAGGATCCGGAGATGCTGGCCCAGTTCTGGGACGCGATGTTCTCCACGTCCAGCTTCACTGCCAGCGCGTTGGCCGACGCCTACGACTTCTCCGCGCATCGTCGGCTGCTCGACGTGGGCGGCGGTGCCGGTGCGTTCCCGATCGAGTTCTGCCGACGACTGCCCGAGCTGCGGGCCACCGTGCTGGATCTGCCGCACGTCTGCGTCCGGGCCCGGCAGCGGATCGCGGAGACCGGCCTGACCGGACGGATCGACGCGGTGGGCGGTGACTTCCTCGCCGACCCGGCGCTGCCGGACGGGCACGACGTCATCCTGCTCAGCATGATCCTTCACGACTGGGACGAGCCGACGAACCGGGCATTGCTGGCCCGGTGCCACGCGGCGTTGCCGCCCGGCGGGGCGATCGTCGTCTGCGAACTGCTGCTCAACGACGAGCGCACCGGTCCGCCGGAGGCGGCCCTGATGGGGATGAACATGCTGGTCGAGACCGAGGGTGGCCGGAACTACTCGGGCGCCGAGTACGCAGCGTGGCTCACCGACGCCGGCTTCGTCGACGTGCGTACCGTGCCGTTCGACGCGCCGGGCGCCAACGGCGCTGTGGTGGCCCGCCGGCCCTGACCGACGACGACACCCGGCCCCGGTGCGAACCGTGGGCCGGGTGTCGCGGCGCCTCAGGGCGCGGGCGTCCGATCGGCTACCGGTACGGGTCAGGCGCGAGCCTTGGCTGGCTGCTTCATGAAGTCCATGATCGCCTTGTTGACCTCGTCGGCGTGGGTCCACGGAATGCCGTGCGGCGCGCCCTTCATCGTGATCAGCTGCGCGGTCGGCATCATCGGCCCGAGCCGCTGACCGGTCACCGGGTAGGGCAGCACGTTGTCCTTGTCGCCCTGCATGATCAAGATCGGTACGTCGATCTTCGGCAGGTCCTGACGGAAGTCCTCCTGCCAGGCGGTCACGCTGTCGTGGGTCGCCCTGGCCGAGGCCATCGCGCCGATCTGCCAGTGCCCCCGATACGCGTCCTCACTGACCAGCTTGCCCTTGTTCTCGCTGTAGTTGAAGAATGCGTCGCAGAACTGGGTCAGGTACGCGTAGCGGTCCTTGATGATGGCGTCCTGGAAGCCCTTGAAGAGGCTCGTGTCGACGCCCTCCGGGTTGTCCTTCGCCTTGGCCAGCATGGGTTGCAGCGGGCTGAGCAGAACACCGCGACTCACTCGCTGGGAGCCGTAGTTGGCCAGGTAGCGAACGACCTCGCCGGTGCCCATCGAGTGACCGACCAGGGTCGCTTCCTTCAGGTCCAGCTCGGTCATCAGCACGTCCAGGTCCGCGGCGAAGGTGTTGTAGTCGTAACCGAACGCCGGCTGGGCCGAGTTGCCGTATCCGCGTCGATCGTAGGTGATCGTCCGGTATCCGGCGTTGAGTAGCGCGTTGGTCGCCTTCTCGAAGGTCGCCCCGTTGAACGGGAAACCTGCGATCAGCACGACCGGCTTACCGGAACCGTGATCCTCGTAGTACAGGTCGATGGGTGCGGAGTTTTCCGTACCCACGGTAATGAAAGGCATGTCTGTCTCCTGCTCCGGTCTCGGGCTGTCGGACCCCCCGCGCTTTCCCGTCGGGTCGCCGGATATGCGGGCCACCGAAGGCACCCGGGGAGCCCGCTCGGCCACCCACCTCCCCATCGACATTTATCAACGCCATCGGTACGCTCGCCGGTAGAAAGTTTCGGCCTACGGGAGGTGGGCATGCCCCTACGAAAGCGCGCGAGGGCCGCCGCGTTGGCCATCGGAGCGACCACGATCGCGCTGGGCGCCACGCCGGCCCACGCCGACCCGGTGGTGCCACGGCACGCCATAGTGGTCTGCCAGAGCGCCAGCTTCTACGCCAACTACGACTCCGCCGGCGGTCCGACCGGCCTGAAGCGCACCCTGGCGTACGGCAACAAGATCGGCCACACCCCGGGGGCGCACCCGGTCTACAACGGGTGGGCGGCTTCCTTCGACTTCGGCCCGAACGACTGGGGTTACCTCCGCGCCGAGTGCATCGGCGGGTACGACTCATGGTGAGCCGGCGTGGCACCCGGGTGACCGCCGGCCTGCTGGCCGGAGTCGTCGCCGCGACACTCGCCATGCCGACCCCGGCGCAGGCCGCCAACGGCACGATCGGTCAACGGGAGACGGTGTGCGCGAGTGACCTGTTCGTCCGTACCCAGCCCGTCGGCGCCTGGATGGGCACCCTCTACCAGGGTCAGACGTTCCTGGTCGAGGGCCCCCGCAGCGGCGGCTACGTCTACGGGTTCGCCTACGGGCACATCAACCGGCGCGGCTGGGTGCAGGACGGCTGGTTCTGCTGACCGTGCCCACTGGCGGGACAGGGGTGTCCTGATCGGGCCGTGACGGCCTAGCCTCGGGGTGTGAGCCTTCCGCCCCGGCTGCGGGCCGTCAGCGACCTGCACGTCGGGCACCCGCAGAACCGCGCGTTCGTGCAGGAGCTGCACCCGGACGACGACGGCGACTGGCTGCTCGTCGCCGGGGACGTCGCCGACCGGTTCGCCGACATCGAGTGGGCGCTCGGGCTACTGAGCAGCCGGTTCGCGCGGGTGATCTGGGCGCCGGGCAACCACGAACTGTGGACGCCGCCGCGGGACCCGGTCACGTTGCGCGGTGAGGAGCGCTACCGCGAGTTGGTCCGGATGTGCCGACGGTTGGGGGTGCTCACCCCGGAGGACCCGTACCCGGTGTGGGACGGCGACGGCGGCCCAGCGACCATCGCGCCGCTCTTCGTGCTCTACGACTACACGTTCCGGGTGCCCGAGGCACGCACCCAGGAGGAGTCGCTGGCCCTGGCGTACGCGGCCGGTGTGGTGTGCACCGACGAGGCGCTGCTGCACCCCGACCCGTACCCGAGCCGGGAGGCGTGGTGCGCGGCCCGGGTCACCGAGACCGAACGCCGGCTGGCCGAACGCGACCCGGCGCTGCCGACGGTGCTGGTCAACCACTACCCGCTGGTGCGGGAACCCACCGACGTCCTGCGGTACCCGGTCTTCGCCCAGTGGTGCGGCACGGTCCGTACCAGCGACTGGCACCTGCGCTTCGACGCGGCCACAGTGGTCTACGGGCACCTGCACATCCCCCGCACCACGTTCCACGACGGGGTGCGCTTCGAGGAGGTCTCCCTCGGCTATCCCCGCGAGTGGCAGCCCCGAGGGCCGGTACCCGACCCAGTACGCACCATCAACCCGGCCGACGACAGGCGTGGGCGCTCGTCCGTCAGCGAATGAGCCGTCAGGATTTCCGCAGCGGCCGGAACGCGGCCCGCACCTCGGCGGAGAAAAGTTCCGGCTCCTCCCACGCCGCGAAGTGCCCGCCGCGGTCGGCCTCGTTGAAGTACGCGATGCCGGGGTAGACCGCCTCGGCCCAGCTACGCGGAGCGGCCCAGATCTCGCCGGGGAACGTGGTGAAGCCAACCGGAACCGTGACCGGCGGCGGAGCCTGACCGGAAGCCTGGGCCGCCGCTTGAAACCGCCCCTGCTCCCAGTACCACCGGGCGGACGACGCGCCGGTACCCGTCAACCAGTACAGCGTGATGTTGTCGAGGATGCTGTCCCGGGTGAGACCGCCGGTCGGCTCACCGTCGAGGAACGCGCGGGAGATCTTGTAGTAGCTGTCCGTGTCGTGGTCGAGCATCCAGGCCGCCATCCCGACAGGCGAGTCCAGCAGCGAATAGCCGATCGTCTGCGGCCGGGTGGACTGCTCCAGGAAGTAGCCGAAGCCATCCATCGAGAACAGCTTGAGCGCGTCGAGCGCGGCGCGCTCCTGCTCGGATTTCGCCGGCAACGTGTCCTTGATGCCGACCGCCCCGGCGAGCAGGTTGACGTGGATGCCGAGCAACCCCTTGGGTGCTTGCCGTCCCATGGCGTCCGTGACGGCGGCGCCGACGTCGCCACCCTGCGCGACGTAGCGCTGGTATCCGAGGCGGTCCATGAGTTTCGCCCACGCCTGTGCCATCCGCGCCGAATTCCAGCCAGGCTCGGTCGGCTCGCCGGAGAAGCCGTAGCCGGGCAAGGACGGCAGCACCAGGTGGAACGCGTCCTCGGGCGTGCCGCCGTGCGCCGTCGGGTCGGTCAGCGGGCCGACGGCCCCGAGCAGCTCGACGACCGAGCCCGGCCAGCCGTGCGTCATGATCAGCGGCAGGGCGGTCTCGTGCTGCGACCGTACGTGGATGAAGTGAATCTCGACGCCGTCGATGTTCGTCGTGTACTGCGGCAGTGAATTCAGCCTCGTCTCGCACGCACGCCAGTCGTAATCGGTCATCCAGTAGCGGGCCAACTCCTGGATCGTCGCCAGCTGCACCCCCTGCGTGCGATCGGCGACCAACTCGCGAGTGGGCCAGCGGGTAGCCGCGATCCGGCGACGCAGGTCGGCGAGCGTGTCCTCCGGCGTGTCGAGCCGGAAGGGACGAATTTCGCTGTCGTTGGACATCTTCCCCACCTCGCCAAGTCGAGTCGGCCAGTGCCGATGCAACGACAGCGCCGGCACTCGACCAGTCTCACAGCGGGCCGGCGCCATCCGGGCCGAAACGCGAATCGCCGACGCGCCTCCCGCGTCACACCCGTGAGATGATCAACCGGTGAGCCAACCGGACGAAATCGACGACAACTGGCTGAATGGCGAGGAAGTTGCCTGTCCGGAGTGCCACGAACGCCTCTACCGCCTCGACCACTCGCCGCTGCTGGACTGCTATTTCCTCTACTGCGACAGCTGCCCGATGCGGGTAGATGTCGGTTACTACGACAAGACGTTCAAGAGCATCGCGGACGCGCTCCCTTCCGGGGACAGGACCTACCCCACGCTGATGGCGGCACTCGAGGCGCGGCTACGGCGATGCGACTGCGGCGGGCGGTTCCAGGACGCGGCGCCTCGGCGCTGCCACCGATGCTCCACCGTCCTGACTGCCATCAGCGCGCCTTCCGGTGTTGACGTCTGGCCAGGCTGGTGGACAGATGAGACAGACACCGGCGCTCTGGAAGAGACGTTCACCGACAGGTACTTCCGCACCGAGGACCTCTGGGAGCACTGACGCAGCGCCGTCTTCGTGTCGACCCCCGCCCTGACCAGCGCGTCGAGCCCGTGATGCGTGCTGACGATCCGCCCGCCGAGGACCTCGGCGCTCGCTACTCTGAACCTCATGTTCAGAACTCTTGCTCCACCAGATCCCACCGAGTTCGCCGGCAAACAGGCGGTCGTCACGGGAGGTTCTCGCGGGATCGGCGCGGCCATCGTGCAGCGGTTGCTCGACGGCGGCGCGACAGTCGTCACCACGGCACGTAACGCCTCCGACGAGACACCGAAGGCCGCCACCTTCATTCAGGGCGACATCGGCACGCTCGCGGGCGTGCAGGCATTCGCTGCGGCAGCGCTCAACGAACTCGGCGGCGTCGACATCGTGGTCAACAACGCGGCGGCGGCACGCGCCCACCTCGGGGGTGTCTCATCCATCCCCGACGAGGAATGGCTCGACGCCCTCTACCTCAACTACCTGTCCGCCGTTCGGGTCAACAACGCGCTGCTGCCGGCGCTGCGCGAGGCCGGGGCGGGCGCCGCGATCGTCAACATCTCATCGGGAGCGGCCCTCACGCCGGCACCGCCACTGGCTCACTACGGCGCCGCCAAGGCCGCCCTCAACACCTACGGCAAAGCGCTAGCTACCGAGCTCGCGCCTGCCGGAATCCGCGTCAACACGATCATCCCCGGCAACGTGCTCACCCCGGGCGCCGACGCGATCCGCCAGAACTTCGCCGACGCCATGAACGTCGAGCTCGCCGCCACCACAGCGAGCATCCCTATGGGTCGCCCCGGAGACCCGCGCGACATCGCCGAGGCCGTCGCCTACCTCGCCTCGGACCGGGCTCAGTGGATCACCGGAATAACCCTGACAGTCGACGGCGGTGAAATCCCCGTCATCTAGCGCCAGGTTCGGTCAGCCGCATGAACGGCTACCGTCCGTAGGCCAGCTGGACGGCAGGTCCCCGCACGAGCGCTCCTCCCGCCGCCCGGCGGAGTGAGGGCTCGTGACCCTTCAACTTCTTCCCCGTAGCTGCCGGCGCAGGTCGGTGTGTCGGACCGTGTCCACGACGATCAGTGCCGTGAGTATCAGCACCAGCAGCGCGAGTGCGGCCAACGGCGGCACCAGGGCCGCGAGCGGAATGCCGGCCAGCAGCACGCCGACGGCGACCAGCCGCACGACGCTGAGCGCCATGTGCATGCGCTGGACGAACAGCAACTGCCCGGCCAGGTAGGTCGCGAGGCCACCGAACAGGGCCGCCGCGTAGAAGACACCCAGGGGTTCGGCGTCGCTGGCGTGGGCTGCGATGCCCTCGATGCCGAGGGCGGTGAGGACGACGCCGGCGACGATCGGGAAATGCCCAAGGTTGTAGGCCTCCACGGCGAGAATTGTTCTCGCCTGCCCTCGAGCTTGCTCCAGCCGGCGTGCCGCCGCCAGCGGCACGAGGTCGTTTGCCCCTATTTGGCCGGGTGTAGCACATCATATCGGGGGCGCGGCATCGTGCCGCACGTATGGGGCAGAATCACCGGCCGTGACACTTGTCCTGCCGCCGCGCCTGACAGCGTCGGCTCAGAGCTTGCGCGACGCCGCTCATCGGCGTGGTCTACGCACCGTCCAGTTGCACACCTTCGAAGTACCCGTCGGGTTGTGTGCTGATCACCTTCACGCAGGACCGAGCTTCGCCGACGTCGTCGCACCACTGCTCGGGATCGCGCCCCTGGAGGCGCAACCTGGCTGGCTGACTGGTCTTCCGCGGGACCTTACCCGCCGCGAGATCACCCTGGTCACCATCGGTGAAGCGTACGAACTCCGTCGGCCGGCGTTCATCAAGTCGCCCAACGACAAGAACATCCCGGCGATGATCTACACCGATGGTTCCCGCCTGCCCGGCCCGGACGCTGTCGACCGGCAGACGCCAGTGCTCGTCAGTGACATCGTCGACTTCACCGCCGAGTACCGGCTACACCTGCTCGACGGTGTTGTCCAGACCGGCAGCCAGTACGCCGCGCACGGCCGGTTGCACCTTGGCCCTCCGTCGACCGACGCACTAGCCTTCGGCACCGATCTCATCGCCGGATACGGGCACACCTTGCCCTCCGCCATCGTCGTGGACGTAGGACTGGTCGACGGCTACTGGGCCGTGATCGAAGCAAACGCCGCGTGGGCCAGCGGCGCATATGTAGCGGATCCAGACCTGGTCCTCGACGTCGTCCTCCGAGCGGCCAGCCCAACGGCTTCGGTCACCGCCCGAGACCGCCAGTTCATCCGACGGCCTCAGCTGCCCGCCGCGCTCTAGCCTCATCGAGGCATGTCAGGGCACCGTCAGGCGCGGCGGTGGTTCCAGCCTGATACCCAATGCGATGCACACCGCATGGGCGGCCGCGACCTTCACGTCACCGTCACCGGTGTCCACCGGTAAATCTACTATCTTCATTACCGTGACCTTGTAGCCACCGGGTCGCCCCAAGCGGGCGAGCGCGTACCGCACGCCCTCAACCGCCTCAGCCACCAACTGGTCATTGACCGGTCGATCGATCACCGCTCGTGGCCCATAGACATCTCGTAACCAGGCGAAGGCATCCGGGGAGACGACTACCTCGTCACGGTCTGCCGCCTCAACCGCGACAGCCACGTCCGCCGCATGCCCAATGCCGCCAACGATCTGCCGAAGGCGAAACTCTCCCTGCACTGCCGAAGGATACCGGTGACGCAGGCCCGGCCGTCCCAGAGTGGATGCGTCCCGTTGGCGAGGTGCGGCTTGCGCCCGTTCGATGAGGTGGGCGGCCGCCGCTCCCCCGGCGGCCGCCCACGCCTCGGTCAGCTGGCGTAAACCTCCAGCGTCGACAGTTGGCCGGCCGGCCAGCCGGTGTTGCCGGTGACGGTGATGCGCACGTACCGGGTCTGGGCGGCGGTGAAGGTCAGCGTCACCTGGTTTCCGGTGGCCGGGTTGAAGGTCCGCCCCGCCGATCCGACCAGCGTGCCGAAGCTCCCCCCATCAGTGCTGCCCTGCACGGCGAGAGTCTGCGTCCGGCTGGCCCAGGCGGTGGCCGGGGGCAGCTTCAGCACCACCCGGCCGACAGTGCGCGTCGCGCCCAGGTCGACCTGCACCCACTGCGGGAACGCGCTGTTGGCGCTCTCCCAGTAGCTGTTCGCGTCACCGTCGACCACGTTGCCCGACCCGTAACTCTGGACGTGGCTGCTCTCGCTGGTGGACCGACCTCGAGCGAGGTCCGCGTTGGCCGCAGCGTCCGTGGTGGCGGTGACCGCGTTGGACGCGGCCGAGGTGTTGCCGGCGGCGTCGCGGGCGGTGACGGTGAAGGTGTACGCGGTGGACGGGCTGAGCCCACTCACGGTCGCCGTGGTGCCCGTGACGGTGGCGACGACATTGCCGCCCTGGCGTACCTGGTAGCCGGTCACCCCGGTGTCGTCGGTGGAGGCCGTCCACGCCAGGGACACGCTCGTCGACGTCTTGCCGGTCACGGTGAGGCCGCTCGGAGTGGTCGGCGGGTTGTCCGGGACGGTGCTCCCGGCGTACACCTCGACCTGGGCGAGTTGGGCGGCCGGCCAGCCGGTGTTGCCGCTGATGCTGAGGCGGACGTAGCGGGCCGTGGTGGCCGTCAGCGTGCGGGTGACGGTGTTGCCGGTTGCCGGGTCGAAGGCGAACGCGGAGGCCCCGGCGATGGTGGTGAAGGACGAGCCGTTGACGCTGCCCTGCACGGTGATGGTCTGGGTGCGCGCTCCCCAGCCGGCGGGCAGCCGCACCACGAGCTTGTTGACCTGGTGGCTGGCGCCGAGGTCGACCTGCCACCAGTGCGGGAAGGAGCCGCCGCCGCTCTCCCAGTAGCTACCGGCGTCGGAGTCCACAGCGTTCGACGCCGGGAACCCGCCCCCCTGGCTGCTGGCCGAGGTGGACCGCCCGGCGGCCAGGTTGCCGCTGACCGGCGGTGGGGTGCCGACCATCGGCGGCGTGGGGCGTACGGCGGTGAGCGCGAGTTGCCCCTTGAGCATCCGGCCGCCGTCGGCGGTGATCCGCAGGTAGTAGTCGGCGGAGCAGGCGACGCCGTCCTCGTCCAGGGCCCGGATGTTCGCGCCGGCCGGGGTGGTGGCCTGGGTCTCGGACGTCTTGGCGATCTGGTTGCCCTCGTTGTATTCGTCGAACATGGACACGTACAGGCCCTGGGAGCCGAGCCGGACCATGTTGTAGATGTGCCGCCAGTAGAAGTCGCCGTGCTTGCGGTGACCCCCGGCGAGGTCGCCGGGCATCACGCAGGGCAGGTAGTCGATGCCGCGCGCCGCACAGTCGGCCATGTCGCCGACGTTGACGTTGTTGTAGTACGAGTCCAGTTCCTCCACGGTCCTGGCCCGGTAGACCATCCACGGCGAGATCGCGTGGAACGCGTGGTAGACGTCGAGGAAGCCGGGGCGGGAGTCCTCGATGCCCTGCCGCCACCAGGTCGGCACGCCACCGATGACGTAGCAGCCCTGGGCCTTGAACCAGTTGATGACCTCCAGGCAGGGCCCGGGGGTGAAGGGTCGGCTGGACTCGCTGAAGCCGAAACCCCAGATGCAGACGACCGGTTTGCCGTTCTGTCGGGCGTACGCGGAGGACGCTGTGTGCGCGGCCATCTTCGTCGTCCAGTCGGTCTTGATCTCCGACTGGAAGGTCAGCCAGTCGGTGACGTCGTACATGATGTAGAACTTGCGGCTGTAGCGCTCGGCCGCGGAGCGGACCTTCTGCGTCATCGCGTCGCGGGTGGGGCCCTCGTCGCCCATCGGGTTGAACCGTTGCAGCGCGGCGGTGTCGCAGCCGTTCTCCTGCATCCAGCGGAAGTGGGTGTCCACCGTCTGCTGGTCGTAGGAGGAGAAGAGGGTGGCCGGTTGGCCGTTGCCCAGGTTGGGGTACGCGGTGGGGTAGGTGCGGGTGTACTCGCGCATGTCCGGCCAGGACACGATTGTGGTGTTGGCGGGTGAGGGCGGCTGGAACCGGTCGCGGCCCCAGTGCCACCATCCGCCGATCGGCGCCCCGTCTCCGGGTGCGCTGAACCAGCCCTGGTAGCCGACCGTCACCTTGCCGACCACGTCCCCGGGGGGACTGGCGGCCTGCGCGGGGCTGGCCAGGGTGGTGAGCAGCTCGGTGGTGGAGGCGGTGGCGAGGGCGGACCCGGCCAGCACCGATGTGACGAACCTGCGGCGGGAGACCGCCATGACGACCACTCCTTCGGGACGGAAGGCATTGACGGCCATCGTGGCAGCAGTGGATGCCGACCCGCAAGAGTTAGACTGATCGATGAAAATCCCGATCAGATGACGGGAATTACCCGCTGGGTCGTCAGTGGCTGACGGCCCGCCCCAGCGCCCACACCGGGGACAGGATCTGACTTGGGGCTTGGCGGCGACGGGCGTCGCGCACCGTCATCCGCACGCCCTCGGTGAAGCCGACCTTGGGGCACCACCCGAGCAACTCGCGCGCCTTCCTGGTGTCCAGCGCCATGTTGCGCACCTCGCCCGGCCAGGGCAGCGGCTCGTAACGGGCCGCGTTGTCGACGCCGGACGCCTCCCGGACCGTGTCGTACACCTCGTTGACGCTCGTCTGCCGACCCGAGGCGATGTTGACCGTACCCACACCGTTGTGGTGACAGGCGACGGCGATCGCCTCGGCGACATCGCTGACGTAGATGAAATCCCGCGTCTGCGTGCCGTCGCCGTGAATCACCACCTGCCGACCACCGAGCAGCGCGTCGACCATCAGGGACACCACGCCGCTGTCGCTGCCCTCCTGCCGGGGCCCGTAGACATTGCCGAACACCATCGAGGTGTACGGCAGGCCGTGCTGACGCCCGTACCAGTCGAGGTAGTGCACGCCGGCAGCCTTGCTGATGCCGTACGGGCTCACCGGTGCGATCGGATGGTCCTCCCGGACCGGCAACTCGTGGGCGGCGACGCTGCCGAAGATGGCGCTGCTGGCCGCGCTGACCACCAGCCGTACGCCGCCGCGGGCACAGGCGTCCAGCAGGTTGACGGCGCCGAACACGTTCACGTCGGCGTCGTACAGGTGCGAGCGACGGGCGGCGGGAACACTCGACTGTGCGGCGAGGTGCACCACCACGTCCGGCTGCCACTGGTGGATGACCTCGACACCCTCCGACGTACGGATGTCACCCGCGATGACGTCCGCCTCGGTCAGTCCGCCGTAGGCGGCGTCGGCCAGGTTCTCGATCCGGCCGCTGGAGAAGTTGTCGAGCACCCGGACCTGGCTGCCCATCAGCATCAGCCGGGCGACCACCTGGCTGCCGATGAAGCCGGCGCCGCCGGTCACCAGAACGCGCCGGGGCACCAGGTCCGTCGGCGGGTCGACACCGACGGCGGTAACGGGCAGGTCTATCTCGGACTCCTCGGAACGACGGAACGGTCGGCCCGCTGCGGCAACCGGACGGCCAGACACGACCGTAACCCACCCAAGAGCCACCAAACGGATGCTTAGCCCTAATGCCTTGTGTGGATATGCGAAATTTAATAGGGAAAGCGCTTTTTTTGGCGTTCGGCCCGATTCAACCTTTTATCGCCAGTAATTTCCTCCCCGGGCGTGTTCGCCGACATGCCTGGGAGCACCTGACGGAGAGGGAGGACGGCGTGCTGAGAGAGACTCCGGGTCCGCCACCGCGACAACCGGGCGGTGGCGTGATGAGCGCTCCGCTGCTGTCGGTACTGCTGGTCAGCTGGAACACCCGCGAGCAGACCCGACAGTGCCTGGAGTCGCTGGCGTCGACCGCCGATCCCGATCTGGACTACGAGGTGGTGGCCGTCGACAACGACTCGTCCGACGGCTCAGCCGACCTGCTCGCCGACCAACCCCGGGTCCGACTGATCCGCAACAAGCACAACAACGGTTTCGCCGCCGCCGCGAACCAGGCGTACCGCCGAGCGAACGGGCAGCTGATCCTGCTGCTCAACAGCGACATCCGGTTCCACCCGGGCGCGCTGTCCCGGATGGTCGACCACCTGCTGGAGCGGCCGGACGTCGCAGGGGTCAGCCCGCTGTACCTCAACCCGGACGGCACCTTCCAGCAGCACTACGTCCAACAGCCCAGCTTCGCCGCCACCATCGCGCTGGTGACCGCACTGCGCCGACTGCCCGGGTTCCGCCAGGCGCTGCATCGGTTCCAGATGCGCGGCGAGGACTTCAGCCGTCCCCGGCAACTCGCCTCGGGCAGCTGCGTGCTGCTGCGCCGCGCGGTGCTCGGGCAGCAGACCATCTTCGACGAGACGTTCCCCGTCTATTGGAACGACACGGTCCTCGCGCGGCAGCTCGACCAGGCCGGGCACCAGCTGTGGATGCTTCCGGACGCGGTGGTGACGCACAGCCGGGGCGCGTCCTGTCGGTCGCTCGGGCCGACCATCCGCTTCCGACACCTGCTGGGCAGCCTGGTCGCGTATCTGCGGATGACCCAGCCCCGGTACCGGTTGCCGGTGTTCCGGGCCGCGCTGCTCGCTGACCACCTGGCCAAGCGGCTCTTCGGTCGATCCGTACAACTGGGCCTGGGCGACCTGCTCGCCGCGCTGCGCGGCGACGTCGGCCCGCTGCCCGACGGTGACACCCGCGACTGGGTGGTGCTGTTCAGCCGGACCCGATGGTCCGTCGACGGGCATTCGACGGTGCAGGGGCAGTTGGCGCCCGGGCAACGGTTGCTCTTCGTCGACCCGCCGGGACGCCGGCCGCGCTGGCGGTGCGAGGTGACCCCGATCGGTTCGGCGGCCTGGCATGCCGTCGCACCGACCGCCCTGCCGCTGGGCGACTCGGTGCCGCTGGTCAACTGGATCAACCGGCGGATCGCGGCCGGCGCGCTGCGGGGCTGGCTGGACCGGCACGCCGGCGCCCGCCTGCTGCGACTAGACGACGAGCGCGCCCGCCCGGTGCTCGGCCGCCTCGGCGAGGACGAGTTGCTGCCAGCCGGCGCGCCACGGCCGATGGAACGGTCGGGCCGTGACTGAGCACATCACCACCCTGCAGCCGACGGCCGTGGCGGTCACGCCGCCCGTCGAGGACCGCGACTGGGTCGTCATTTTCAGCGGCACGCCGTGGGCGAACGGCGCCCACCGGCAGCACGCGCTGGCCCGCGAACTGACCGTCGACCACCGGGTGCTCTTCGTCGACCCGGCCGGGCACCTCCCACGCTGGCGGGTTCAGATCCGGCAGGTGGCCGACGGTCTGTGGCAGTGCGCCGGGCCGGCGTTGCTGCCGTTCGGTCGGCACCTGCCCCCGGTCAACCGGGTCAACCGTTGGCTCGCCGCGCGCGTGCTGCGCCGGTGGTTCCGGCGGCAAGCGGCATCAGTCCGACTGCTGTGGCTGGACGAGGATCTGGCCGCGCCGGTCGCCTCCCAGCTGGACGCGTCCGCCGTCGTGTACGACGCCACCGACCTGGACTGGACGCTCGCCCAACCCTGGAACCGTCGGCACCTGCGCCGCGCGCTGCGCTCCGCCGTCGGCGCCGCCGACCTCGTCCTCGCCTCGTCCACCGCGCTACCGGACCGGATGCCCGCCTCCGACCCGGCACCGGTGGTGCTGGCCAACGGATGCGACCCGGACCGCTTCTCACCGGACGGCCCGGTCGCGCCCTGGTTGCTCAGCCTGCGGCGGCCACTCATCGGCTACAGCGGCGCGGTCGACACCCGGGACTTCGACGCGGACCTGGTCGCCGCCGTGGCGCGGGCCCACCCCGAGTGGACGTTCGTCCTGGTCGGCCCGTCCACCCGGGGCGGCCGCGCCCCACTGGAAGGTCTGTCCAATGTGCAGCTGGTCAACGCCGTCGGCTTCGCGGACGTCCCGGGCATCCTGCGGGCCTGCGACGTCACCATCATCCCCTACCGGGTGGGCGGGTTGGCCGACTACGTGCACCCGCAGAAGTGCTACGAGTACCTGGCCCTCGGCAAGCCCGTCGTCGCGACGCCGCTGCCGGCGCTGCGGGCGCTGGCCGACACCATCGCCCTCGCCACCGACCCGTCGAGCTTCGGCGAGGCGCTGGCCGACGCGCTGGACCGGGCCGGCGCACCAGACGAATCCGCCCTACGCCGGGAGGTAGCCACCCGAAACAGCTGGTCGGCACGAGGCGCCCAGCTGCGCTCCCTGTTGGTGGGGTTGCCGCGATGAGAGTGCCGGTCGTCGCGCCCGGTGTGCTGCTCGCCGGCACCGGGCTGGGCGGAGTGCTGACAGTGGTCACCCTGCTACCCGGGCCGGTCGGCCTGGCCGCCGCCATCGGCGTGGTGTGTGCCGGTACGTTCCTGCTCTGGCCCGGGGCCGTGCCTGCCGGTCGGCATCATCGGCGGCTGACGGCGATGGGCCGGAGCCAGCATGGCTCCGGCCCATCACGTCCGCGCGGGTGCGAACGACCGCCCGCCTCAGGCCGAGAAGTTGCGGAACAGCAGGGACGCCAGGGCGAGCGCCAACGCCAGGTTGAACACAGTGGCACTGGCGAACACCGCCACCGGTCGCCAACCCGCCTCCCGCAGCGACGCGACCCGGACCTCCAGGCCGATGCTGACGAAGGCCAGGATCAGGAACCACACGCGCAGGTCATTGACGATGGCGATGCTCGCCTTCCCGTCCGCGCCAGCCGCGTCGAGGTACCAGGTGGCGATGACCGAGGCCGCGATGAAGCCGAGGACGAACTTCGGGAACCGCGTCCACAGCTCACCCAGGCCCGGTCGGGCCGCGCCGGGCCGTCGTTCCACCCGCAGGGTGAAGTACGCGGTGAGCGCGACCGCCACCACACCCATCAGGGCATTCTGGGTGACCTTGACGATGCTGGCGATCTGGAGCGCCTCCTCGCCAGCGAGCGCTCCCGCCGCGGTGACCGCTGCGGTGGTGTCGATGTTGCCACCGATCCAGGCGCCGGCCACCGCGTCGGAGAGCCCGAACACGTCGGCCAACCACGGCAGGATGAAGATTGACGGCAGCGCGAAGACGATGACCAGACTCGCCGTGTAGGCCAACTGCTCGCGGCGCGCCCGCACCGCCCCGGCGGCGGCGATCGCCGCGCTGACCCCGCAGATCGATACGGCCGACGCGAGCAGCGCCCGCAGCTTGTCGTCGAGGCCGAACCTGCCGGCCAACCACCAGGTGAAGAAGAACACCCCGCTGATCAGCAGGATCGCCTGGGCGATCGCCGGACCGGCGGCGCTGGCGATGACGGCCAGGTTGATCGACGCCCCGAGCAGCACCAGACCGGTCTTGATGAAGAACTCGGTCCGGAACGCGGCGGCGATCCGGTCCCGCCAGCCGAGCAGTGTGACGGCGACGTTGCCGAGCAGGCCGAGCAGGATCGCGTAGACCGGGTACTCGACCGCCGCTCCGATGTCCTCGACGGCCGTGCCCTCGGCCCAGGCTGGGACGTTCTGCTCCAGGTAGCGGGTGAGCGCGGCGAGACCGACCACGATCAGCAGGCCGAGCGCCGTCCAGGCCCAGAACGCCCCGTCACGCGCCACGCTCGTCGGCTCGACGGGATCGGCGGTGGTCGACGAGGTGTCGCGCTCGACCACGTCGTCGGCGGGCGGGGCGTCAACGCGGGTGGCGTCGTCAACGCGGGTGGCGTCGGCGGAGGTGGCGGGCTCGTTGCCCGTGCGGGTCGCGTCGGCGGTCATCAGGGCACCAGCCCGGCGGGGATGGCACCGAGCAGAACCAGGGCGAGCAGGGCCAGGCCGAGGATGGTGGCCAACCAGTCCTCGTTGAACGCGAGCCGGGACTCGCCGCTCGTCGGTGGGGTGGGCGGTGGCTGGTCAGATGTCATGGCGTACCTCCATGGTTGAGAACCGATCCGGCCGTGCCGGATCGGTCAGAAGCGCGGTGACGAGGGTGCGGAGCCGCGCCGGGTCACGCCTCGACGCGCGAGCCGGCGGTGCGGCCGGAAGAGGAGTGCGGTGCTGCGGTGCTCAGTCGGTGCCCGGTGCGCCCGGACAGAGCTCGCTGGCGGTCCGCATCAGGTCGACGACCCGACGCGAGGTGAGGAGCGGACCAACCGGCATTCACGTATTTTCCTACCGACTCGATAGGAATTCAAGACTGTCGACGCGGATTCTCGCTCTGCCGCGCCGCACCCGCCACGGAAGGCGGGGCCGGAGCCATCGCCGGCTCCGGCCCCGTCGGTACGCCCGATCCCCGCTACGGGGTCGGGTACTGGGTCAGGTAGACCGGAGCGCCGACCTTGGTCATGTCGGCCGCGTCCCCGACGCCGTTGACCACGTGGTCGATCGTGCCGGCGCTGAGGTTGACGGTCATGATGTGGTGCAGCCGCACCCCGGGCCGGTTCGGGACCTCGAAGCCGTTCTCGGTGTGGATCGACGGGTTGTTCTGGTTGAACACGTACACCCCACCCCCGTAGAGGGTGTGGTGACGCACCCGGTCACCGACCTTGTACCCGGCCCAGCCCTCGACCGCGCCGTTCATCCAGTCGGCCTGCGCCGGCGGGTCGTACGGCAGCTCGTTCTGGTAGAGGATCGTGGTGCCGTGCTCGCCGTTCCAGACCGTGTTGTAGCGCTGGAAGTGCTCGACGAAGAGGCCTGTCGCGGTCACGTGGTCGCCGTTGACGACGGCCCCGTAGCGACCGGTGTTGGTACGCCAGCGGTCGGTGTCACCGTTGACGCCCTCGGTGAAGCCCTCGACGCCGTGATCGCCGCGCCACACCCAGGTGTGATCGATGAGCACGTTGTCGCTGTTGACCTCCAGCGCGGTGTTCGTCCGCCCGATGTGTGGGCCGCCGACCCGGAAGTACACGTCGGAGAGCGTGGTCGGGTTGTGCGGGCTGCTCGCGTTGCGGCCGTGCTCACGTCCGACCCGCAGCAGGACCGGCGACTCGACGAGGCCGGCGTCGATCGTGACACCGGCGACGATCACCCCTGGAACACCGGCCACGTCCAGCGGGATCGCGCCGTTCACGGCGGTCAGCGTGGCGTGCCCGATCCCCAGCACCACTGTGTTCGCACGCCGGACCTCGATGCTGCGCGCGATGTCGTATGTGCCGGGGGTGAGCAGCAGGTGCTTGCCGCGCGCCAACTGGCTGTTGATGACGCGCACCGAGTCGGACGGCTTGGCGATGAAGAAGTCGCCGATGCCGATGGTCCGCCCCGGAGTGATGCCGTCAGCCCAGGAGACGCCCCGGCTGTCGCGCTGCGCGGCGGGCACCCGCACCTGGTAGCGACCCTTGCCGTCGACGAAGAGGTAGGGCTTCTCCCGGCTGAGCGGGGTGGTCTCCAGTGTGGTGTAGGGCGGGTCGGGGAACGTGGCGTCGTCCGGTGCGCCCTCGACCCCGGCGAACACCTGGTTCCACACCGCGTTGGACCAGCCGCCGACCTCGCTGTTGCGGGTCAGCCACTGTTGCTGCGAACCGTTCGTCGTGGCCGGCAGCCGTGAGTCGGCGATGAACCCGCCGCTGGCGTACTGCGGGCCGGCGGTGCAGTAGTCCATCAGAGACAGACCGCCGCCGCCGATGTTCAGTCGGCGCATCGACACCGCCTGGGAGACCGCCCAGAAGTTCGCCGACGACCGGCAGTCGTCCTGGCCGGCCGCGTTGATGGTGAGCGAGAGGTTGGACAGGGTGCGCCAGAAGTTGACCAGCGCGAGGCAGTTGCCGGTGCCGCCGTCGGCGAGGCAGCGGTTGTAGACCTCCAGCTTGCCGTTGACTGTGACGTCGGTGGGCGAGGCGCCCAGGCCGGACACCTCGGTGTAGTAGCCGACCTTGGCCTGCAACGGCTGCGCGGCCGTGCCGTACGTGCCCGGCTTGAACAGGTAGGCGTGCCGCTCGGTGCCCATCTCGTTGTCGACCTGCCGGGCGTGCGCCGCGTCGAGGGTCTGCTGGATCTCACCGACCGACATGGACGGGTCGAAGATCGTCACGTTCGGGCCGAAGTCGGGTGCGCCGTGCGTCGGGCGGCCGGCGCTGGCCGCCGTGCTGGTCATCGTGGTGGCGGTGATCAACACCAGAGCGAGCAGGAGGGTACTACCGGATCTCCGGCGTACACCTCGGGACGGGGATGTCATGGTGTTCGTCCTCTCCGCTGGCCGGGCGTACTTCCGGCGCAGCTGGGGGCGGTGAGAGCGCTCTCTGACCCTTGCCGCCGGAGGTTGGGCCGGGCCGGAAGGGGTTGACATGTTTCTACCCGTTAATCCGCCCGCACGCCACGAGCGCCGCACCGCGAATGTTGGCGGGCCGGGCCCTCGCGGTACGGCGACGGTACGAAAAGGGAACATCGTGCTGGTCTGCTCGGCCCATGCGAGTACGCGGAACACCCCGGCCCGGACGGCGGGCGATCGCCGTCATCGTCGCCCTCGCCGTGGCACTGCCGCTGGCCGCGTCGTCGATCGCCGGAGCCCGTCCCGGCTCCACCTCGGCCGCAGCGGCGCCGACCGTCACGCCGTCGTCCGATCCGGTGTCGACCGGGCCAGTCACGGCCGAGGATCGACGGATCCTGGTGCGCGCCGAGTCACTTCTCACCCGGGACTGCATGACCCGCGCCGGATTCCAGATGTGGCTGGGCACGTCGCCTCCGGCAGACGAACTGCTCTCCTTCCCGTACGTCGTCGACGACATCGCGTGGGCGCGGAGACACGGTTTCGGCTCGGACCTGGTGGAGGCGGTCGACACCCGCCGGCGCTCCGACCCCAACCAGCGCTATGTCAGCGACCTGTCACCCGAGCGCCGGAAGGCGTTCCTGGCCGCGCTCAATGGCGCCCGCCCGGCAGGGCTGGAGGCGCGGCTCCCCTCGGGCGGCGTGATGCGGCGCAGCGCCGAGGGATGCACGTCCGAGGCGCAGCGCCGGCTCTACGGCGACCTGACCGAGTGGTACCGGTCGAGCAAGGTGGTCGCCGATCTGACCTACCTGCGGCAGCGGCGGGTCCTCGCCGATCCCGCCTGGACGGCCGCGCTCCGGCCATGGGCGCGGTGCCTGCGGCAGCAGGGCTACACCGCGGAAACCCCCGAGCGGCTGCGGGAGATCGTCGGCACCCGTGGGCGGGCGGGCGAGATCGCCGCGGCGGTCGCCGAGGCGCGGTGCGCCCAGGACGGCCTCGCCGCGACGACACGGGCGCTGGACGCCCGCCACGGCGACGAACTGACGGCGGCGTACCACCAGGACGTGGCGGCGAAGAACCGGCTGGAGCACGGGGCGGTCCCCCGAGCCCGGGCCGTGGTCGCCGCCGAGCAATGACGAACGCCGAGGCGATGGTCGCCCGGCGAGAGGGAGGATGAGATGAGACGTATCCACCTGGTCCTGGCGGGGGGCGCGATGCTCGCCACGCTGCTGGCCGGCGCACCGGCGGCCGCATCCCCCGCGCAACCGGGCGCTGTCGGATCGGCCAGCCAGGCCGCTCCGACCGACCGCGACGGCCGGGCCGAGCGGGTCGACCTGCCCCGGAGAACCCCGCTCGACGGCGCGCGGACCGCGGCAGCGGGCGACGGCTACTTCTACGCCTACGAGCACGCCTACTGGGGTGGTCGCTGGTGCGCCTGGGCGGGCAACGCGAACAACTGGGTCAACCCGGGCGGCGCCGCCACGACCGGCCGGTGGGACTGCGGCGGCGACTACAGCTTCGACAACATCGCCACGTCGGTCTGGAACAACGGGATCCCGCACGAGTACGACTCGGTACGGATGCGCACCGGGACGTTCCTCACCGGTGGCAGCATGTGCCTGTCGCGCGGCGACTACTGGGCCGACTTCACCCTCGGCTACCAGGCATTCAGCGACGGCACTCCCGCCGACAACCAGATCAGCTCGCACCACTGGTGGGTCACCTGCGTATGACGGCCAGCCGGGCGGGGGCCACAGCGCCCCCGCCCGGCACCACCGCGCTCAGCAGGAAACATCCCCGCCGAGGAGCGCGCGGTGCAGGTCGCGCAGCTCCCGTCCCGGCTCGATGGCGAGCTGCGCCGACAGCTCCGCCCGCCAGTCCCGGTAGACACCCAGGCCGTCGGCGGTACGCCCACTGTGGTGCAGGGCCAGCATCAGCTGCCCGCGCAGCCGCTCCCGGAACGGGTGTCGTCGTACCAACGTAATCAGCTCGCCGATCACCTGCGGGTGGTGGCCCAGGTCCAACCGCACGGCCACTCGCAGCTCGATCGCGGCGAGCCGCGCCTCCTCCAGTTGCGGCGCTTCCCCGTCGGTCAGCTCGTCGGTGCCGTCGGCCAACGCCGGCCCACGCCACCAGCCGAGACCCGCGCTCAACGCGGCTGACGCCTCCGCCGGCCGGCCCGCGTCGCGCAGCACCCCGGCTCGCCGCACCTCGTCGAGGAACCGGTCGAGGTCCAGCTCACCCGCCTCCAACCGGACCGCGTAACCGTCGCGCCAGGATCGGATGCGGTCGGCACCGAGCGCCGCGCGCAGCTCGGAGACCCGCTTGCGCAGTTGGGTACGCGCGGTCGCCGGCGGCCGCTCGGCCCAGAGCAGGCGTACCAGCCGATCCACCGGCACCATCCGGCCGCGTGCCAGCAGCAGCGCGGCCAGCACCGAGCGCTGCTGCGGGCCGGCCAGGCGCACCGACTGACCGGCACGGACGGCCTCGATCGGCCCCAGAATTCGGAACTCCATCTGCGTCACCTGCTTCTCCTCGTCGCCGAGGGAACGGTCGCAGCGGGCGTCGTCGAAGCGCTGTCATCGCGCTGTCACGAGGTTCGTACCGAGGCAGTCACCGTGGGTTGCGGTCGGCCGGCCATGTCGGACGGTCGTGTTACCGTCGCTCTCGGTCGGCGTCGTGAGGTGTGTGGTCGGCCCGATGCTGGGGGCTGTCGTGGAGTGGGATTTCGCCGTGCTCGGCGCGCTGCGCGTCTCCCGGCACGGCCGAACCATCCCCGTCCCGGCCAACCGGCAGCGGGCGTTGCTGGCCACGCTGCTGCTCAACCGGGGCGAGACGGTGAGCGTCCCCGCACTCGTCGATCGGGTCTGGGGCACCGGGGCGCCCGCCCACGCGCGAGCCGCGCTGCACTCGCTGGTTCGGCGGCTACGCAGCACCCTGACCATCGAGGGCCCCCCGGGCGAGCTGATCGCGACGCGCGCCAGCGGTTACCTCCTGGAGCTGCCCCCGGCCGCCCTCGACCTCTCCCGCTTCGACGCGCTCGTGGCGGCCGGCCTCACCGCCGACCCACAACGCCGAGCCGACCTGCTCCGGGAGGCCCTGGCGCTGTGGCGCGGCGAGCCGTTGACGGACGTCGACTCCGAGATGCTGCACCGCGAGGACGTGCCGGCGCTGAGCGAGCGATGGGCGCGCGCCGCCGAGGTCTACTTCGACACTGAGCTGACCCTCGGCCGGCACGCCGAAATCGTCGCGGAGTTACGGCGGGCGACCCGGCGCAGCCCGCTGCGCGAAGGGCTGTGGGCGCAGCTGATGCTCGCGCTGTATCGCGACGGACGGCAGGCCGAAGCCCTCGACGCGTTCCACCGGCTCGCCACGATCCTCGCCGAGGAGCTGGGCGTCGATCCCGGGCCGGCGCTGCGGGAGCTGCGCGACGGCGTGCTCCGGGCCGACCCCGCGCTGAGCTGGCGACCACCTCCGGCGGCGGCCACGGCCACGCCCGCGGTGCCACCGATGTCGTTGCTCCCGGCCGATATCGGCGTGCTGCACGGTCGTGTCGCGACAGTCGAGGCCATCCGGCGCTCCATCGTCGCCGCCACCAGCGAGGGACGCCTGCCCCTGGTGTCCGTGTCGGGCGCTCCGGGCATCGGCAAGACCGCCCTCGCCGTCCACCTGGGTCACCAACTCGCGGACGAGTTCCCCGACGGCCAGTGGTACGCGCGGCTGCGCGGCCAGCACAGGAATCAGGCCCGCCCCTTCGACCTCCTGTCCGAGCTGCTCACCCACTCGGGCGTGCCCCCAGCGGCCCAGCCCGCCACCGCCGACGCCCGTGCCGCCGCGTTACGGGCGGCGCTCGCCGGTCGCCGCGTCCTCATCGTCCTGGACGACGCCGCCTCGGCGGAGCAGGTCGAGCCGCTGCTGCCGGGCGCCGGCGGATGCGCGGTGATCGTGACCAGCCGCAGCACGCTCGGCGCGCTGGTGGCGCTTCACGGTGGGCGGGCCATCGGTCTGGACCCGCTCAGCCCGGACGCCGCGGCCGACCTGCTCATCGCGGTTTTCCAGGATCACGGGTTCACGGTGGCGCCGGATGTCGTCCACGACCTCGCCGCGCTCTGCGGAAACCTCCCGCTGGCGTTGCGGATCGCGGCGGCCAACCTGGCCACGACCGGCCCGGACGACGCCCGCGCGTACGTGCGGCGACTGCGGGAGGGGGACCGGCTCGGCGGCCTCTCCGTGCCCGGCGACCCCCGAGTGGCGCTGCGCGCCGCGATCACACCGTCCTATCAACGGCTCGGCGGCGCCGAGCGGCGGGCGCTGCGACTGCTCGGGTCGACACCCACCGACTGCTTCACCACCGAGGACCTCGCGGCGCTGGCGGACGTCGACTGGTCCACGGCGGACGCCATGCTGCGCACCCTGACCAGCAGCCACCTGGTCCGCCCCGCCGCCCGGGGCGGTCGTTTCGTGACCCACGACCTCATTCGCCTGTACGCGGCGGAGCAGTCCCAGCACGAGGACACCGTCGACCAGCGCGCCGAAGCCCTAAGCCGGCTGTTCCACGGGTACCTGGCCATCGCCGACGCGCTGGCACGGCGCAACTACCCCCGGATGGCGTTCCTCCCCCGACCCGCCGGCTCGGTCCGGCGCACGGCGGTGGCCGCGCAACCCGAGCAGCCGAGCTGGTTCCACGCCGAGTACGCCAATCTGCTCAGCGCGATCCGGCACGTGGCGCAGCACGGCCCACGTGAGATCGCCTGGCACCTCGCCGACCGGATGCGCGGCTACCTCCAGGAGACCGGGGCGCACGGTGAATGGCGCGAGGTCGTCGAGCTGGGCCTGGCTCAGGCCCAACTCGAGGGCGACGACCCGGGGGTGGCCGCGATGCAGTCCAGTCTGGCGACACTGAGCGCCAGCCGGGCCGACTACGCCGAGGCCCGGCGGCAGTTCCACACGGCACTGACCATCCACCTGCGCCTGGGCAACCGCACCGGGCAGGCGTCCGTCCTCAACAACCTCGGCATCGTGCACCGGGAGGAGGGCCAGTTGACCGAGGCGGGCGAGTGCTATGCGCAGGCGCTGCGGCTCTACCGCGAGGTCGGCAACAGGTACGCCGAGTGGAGCTGCCTGGGCAACCTCGGCGTCGTGCAGTTGGAGCTGGGCCAGGTGCACGACGCGGTCCGGGCCCAGCAGGCGGCACTGGAGGGCTACACGTCCCTCGACGTCGCCGAGCAGCCGCTCAACGACATCGCCAACGTCCTGCACAACCTCGCCGTCGGCGTACGCGCGCTCGGCCGGCCCAGCCTGGCGGTGCTGCACCTCACCCGGGCCGTGGTGCTCCGTCGACAGGTGGGCAACCGCTACGGCGTCGCGACAGACCTCGACCAGTTGGCCGCCGCGTACGTCGATCTCGGCTACCACGCCAAGGGGCAGGGCCTCGCCCAGGAGTGTCTGAGCATCGCCCGCGCGGTCGGTCGACGCCGGGTCGAGGCGGAGGCGCTGGCCACCCTCGGCACCGCCACGCTCGGCCTGCACGGTCCGGCACCGGCCCTCGACCTCCTTCGTCAGGCATTGCGGCTGAGCCGGGAGATCGGCTACCGCCGGGCCGAGATCAACGCGCACCTCGGCCTAGCGGGCGCGTACCGGGCGGCCAGCCGGCACCAGGAGGCGGCGAGCCACGCCCGGATGGGCGAACAGCTCGCTCGCGCGGCCCAGCACCACCTGCTGGCCCGGCAGGCCAGGGCGCTGCTCGGCGAGGCCGAGCCCGAGCCGCTGCTGCGGCCGGCCTGCTGAACGCCGCGTCCGGCGGACGCGCTCGCTGTCGACCTCGCTTCGGCGCCGCGGCACTAGGATGATCGCCGTGCAGTTCGGGGTGCTCGGGCCGCTCGCCGTGACCACGGACGCCGGCGAGCCGGTGGTGGTGCCCGGCACGAAGGTGCGGGCGTTGCTGGCCGACCTGTTGGCCAACCGCAACCAGGTGGTCTCGGCGGACCGCCTCATCGACGACCTGTGGGGCGACGACGCCCCCGCCAACCCGGCCGGCGCCCTCCAGGTGCGGGTGTCGCAGCTACGCAAGGCGCTCAACGATGCCGAGCCCGGCGCCCGCGAGCTGGTCGAGTCTCGGCCACCCGGCTACCTGCTGCGGGTCGACGTGGCCGACGTCGGCCGCTTCGACGAGTTGGCCCGCTGCGCCGACGTCGAGCGGCTGACCGAGGCCCTCGCGTTGTGGCGCGGCGAGGCGTACGCCGACGTGGCCGACGCCGAGTTCGTGCGTGCCGAGGCGGCCCGCCTCGCCGAGCAGCGCCTCGTCGTTCAGGAGCGGCTGGCGCAGGCCCGGCTGGCCCGGGGTGAGCATGACCTGGTGGCCGCGGACCTGGCCGAGCTGGTCGCCAAGCATCCGCTGCGCGAGGGCCTGCGGGCGGTGCAGTTGCGCGCGTTGTACGCGGCCGGCCGCCAGTCCGAGGCGTTGGAGAGCTACGCGGAGCTGCGGGCCCGGCTCGCCGAGGAGCTGGGTCTCGACCCCGGCCCGGAGCTGGTCGCCCTGCACCGCAGGATCCTCGAACAGGACACCGGCCTGAATGCCCCGCCGAGGGCGGCGGTCAGCCGGAACAATTTGCCGGCCCCGCTCGACGAGTTGATCGGGCGGGCCGAGGCGCTGGCCGAGCTGGGGGCACTGCTGCCCCGGCAGCGGCTGGTCACGCTGGTCGGGCCCGGTGGCGTCGGCAAGACACGGCTGGCCACCGAGACGGCCCGCGCGGCGTCCTATCTGGACGGTGTTCGACTGGTCGAGCTGGCCCCACTACCGGCCGGTGACGCGCGGGTCGCCGAACAGGTGCTCGGCGCTCTGGGTGCCCACGAAGCCGCCGGAACGACAGTGTCCCCCGCCGACCGGGTGGTCACGGCCCTGCGACACCGGCAGCTGCTGCTCGTGCTGGACAACTGCGAACACGTCATCGAACCGGTCGCCGAGCTGGTCGCCCGGCTGCTGCGTGACGTGCCCGGGGTGAGCGTGCTGGCCACCAGCAGAGAGCCACTCGGGCTGACCGGTGAGCTGCTCTGGGAGGTACCCCCGCTGCCGGTGCCGGACGACGGTGACCTGGACGCGGTGCTGCGCTCGGCGGCGGCCCGCTTGTTCGTCGCCCGCGCCGCCGCGCAGCAGCGCGGTTTCCGCCTCGACGGGCAGACCGCGACCGCGGTGGCCCAGCTCTGCCGCCGCCTCGACGGTCTGCCGCTGGCGTTGGAGCTGGCCGCGACCCGGGTCCGCGCGCTGGGCGTACGCGGGGTGGTGGACCGGCTCGACGACCGCTTCCGGCTGCTCACCACCGCGCAGCGGGACGTGCCACCCCGGCAGCGGACGCTCACCGCGGTGATCGGCTGGAGCTGGGACCTCCTGGACGAGTCCGACCGGGTGGTGCTCGCCCAACTGGCGGTGTTCCCGGACGGCTGTACGCCGGAGGCCGCCGAACAGGTCTGCCGAACCGACCTGGACGCTCTCGCCCGGCTGGTGGACCGGTCGCTGGTGGTACTCGACGAGACCGGCGCGGTCCCCCGCTACCGGCTACTCGAATCGGTGGCCGCGTTCTGCCTGGAACGCCTCACCGACGCCGACGAGGTACGCGGGCGGCACGCCACCTACTACACCGAGCTGGCCGAGCGCGCCGACCCCGGGCTGCGCGGGGCCGAACAGCAACGCTGGCTGACGCTGCTCGACACCGAGCTGGCGAACCTGCGGTCGGCGCTGGCGCACGGTGGCGGGCTGCGCCTGGCGGTCGCGCTGAGCTGGTACTGGTTCCTGCGCGGCCGGCTCACCGAGGCACGGCGGGCGCTGGCCGTGCCCGGCGACCCGGAGCAGGAGGCCCGCGCAGCACCCTGGCGGGTCGGCTTCGCCCTGTCGCAGGGCGAGGTCATCGCACCGGACGACGTACGCGCAGCAGTGGCCGTCGATCCGGACAGCCACGCCGCGTGGTTCGCGGCCAACGCGACGATCGAACACGGCGATTTGGCCCTGGTGTCGGAGCTGCTGCCCACCGCCGCCGCCGACCCGTGGACCGAGGCCGCGGTGCTCACCTCCCTGGCCCACATCGCACACGCCAACGGTGACCAGAGCACCCTGGAGCGCACCGCGACCCGCAGCGCCGCGCTCTTCGCCGACCTCGGCGACCGGTGGGGTCGGCTCCGGGCGACCGAGTGGGTGGGCGGGCTTGCCGACATGCGCGGCGAGCACGAGCGCGCCGCCGCGCTGCACCGGGAGGGGTTGCGCTGGGCCGAGGAGTTGGCGCTGTGGCCGCAGGTCTGCGCGGAGCTGTCCTGGCTGGCCTGGCTCGCCGTGCAGACCCGCGACTACGCCCAGGGTCGGGAGCTGGCCGAACGCGCCTATGACCTGGCGGTGGAGCAGGGCTCGCCCGGTGCGCTGATCTTCGCGGAGATGAGCCTCGGGCTGGCCGCCCGCCGCGACGGCAAGCTCGACCTGGCCGTCACCCACCTCAGCCACCTCGCCGACCTGGGTCGAGGAGAGAGCCAACCCGCGCTCTACCTGCCGATGGTGCTGGTGGAGCTGGGCTACGCGGTCGAGCAGGGCGGCGACCCGGACGCCGCCTTGGCCCTGCACATCGAGGCGTTCGAGGTCGCCACGGCGATGGCGACGATGCGGGACGCCATCAACCCACTGGAGGGGATGGCGGCGGCGGTGCGCTCCCCCGAGGTCGCCGCCCGGCTGCTGGGCGCCGCGGCCGCCGCCCGGCTCGCCACGCAGTCCCCCGCCGCGCCGGCCGAACGCGACGACACCGACCGGGTGACCGCACGACTGCGGGCCGAACTCGGGCCGGAACGCTTCGACGCGCTGCTCGCCGAGGGCGCGCAGCTGAGCCCGGGCGAGGCCCGGGCCCAGCTCTGACCGGTGCTCAGGGGGTCACCTTCGGCTGGTACGAGGCGACGATCACGCCGCTCTTGTGCACCCGGGTGTCGACCAGGTCGAACGACGCCTTGACGTCGGCCAGCGGCGCGGTGAGGCTGGGGCCGCCCTCCAGCACCGGGTGGATCCAGAACCGGACCTCGTCCACCAGGCCCGCCCGGATCAGCTGCGCGGTGACCGAGCCGAAGCCGTACTGAATGATGTTCTTGCCCGGCTGGGCCTTGAGCGCGGTGACCGCCTCGACCAGATCGCCCTGGAGCACCTCCGTGTTGTTCCAGGTGGGGTCGGTCAGGGTGGTCGAGGCGACGTACTTCTTGACGTTGTTGAAGTACGCGGCGCCGGTGGTCGGGTCGCTCTCGTCCCTGCTCGACCAGGCGACCGACATGCCGTCGTAGGTGGCCCGGCCCATCAGCATCGCGTCGGCCTCGGTGGTCTGCGCCCCGGCGAGGCTCATGGCCTCCTCGTCGAAGTACGACATGGTCCACATCGGGTTCTCGATGACGCCGTCGAGGGTGATGTAGGTCGAGTTGATGAGCTTGCGCATCGGGATCTCCTGGGTGTCGGTCGTGTTCTCCGGTGACACCCAGAACTCTGCCGGTCGCCGCTTACGATTCTCTTCAGGTGCCCTTACCCGGGCCGTCGAGCGCGCCCGGAAGCGGGTCGGTCAACGGGATCGGCAGCGCCTGCGGGGCCACCGTGCCGCCGCCGGTCGAGTGGGCCGGCGCGGGCCGGTCACCGACCCGGCTGTGCAGCCGTCCGCGTCCGGCCGGCCCTGCCCGGCGCGTCACCTCGACGGTCACCATCCGCACCGGCGGTGGCGGTGCGGTGAACCGGCCCACGCCCCAGCGGACCCAGATGGGGATCCGGCCGGCGTCCGCCTCGGCCCGCAACTTCTGCACCGTCCGGGCCCGGTCGGTGTGGTCGACCTCCACCACCACCGGCGGGCCGTCCGGGCGGGCACACGCCACGTCGAGCACCGAGTGCCGCTGCTCCAGCGGCGGTGGCAACGGCAACACGCTGGGCGCGCGCCGGTAGACCCGCCAGCCCTGGGCCTCGGCCCACCGCACCACCGAGTCGATCACCCGCGCGGTGACCTCGTCGGTGTCCAGGTCGACGAAGGTCACATCGGCCAGCCAGCGACCCAGGTCCGCGGCCAACCGCTCGCCCTGCGTCGCGACCTCCACCGGCGCAGGATAACGCCTCAGCCGACGACGGTCGCGGTCGCGGCGAGGTGCCGGGTCAGCCAACCGGTGGTGGCCGTACGGGCCGCCTCGGCGTTGGTCCGCGCCAGGAATTCGTGCCCCTCCCCGGCGAGCACCAGGTGCCCGTGCGGCACGCCCCGGTCGGCGAGGGCCTGGGCGACCTGCGCCGACTCGCCCGCCGGGACGTTGGTGTCGTTGGCGCCGTGGATCAGCAGCACCGGCACGTCCAGCCGGCCGATGTGGGTCAGCGGGGAGAGGTCGCGCAGCAGGTCGGCGTCCCGCTGCGGGTCGCCGTACTTGCTGACGGCGGCGGCGGCGATCCACGGCTCGGTGCCGGCGAAGAAGGTCCGGAAGTCGGAGATGCCGCACTCGGCGACCCCGGCGGCGAACAGACCGGGGAAGTTCACCAACACGGCGAGGACCAGGTAACCGCCGTAGGAGCGGCCCAGAACGCCGAGCTGGCCGGGCCGGGCGACGCCAGCGTCGACGAGGTGGTCGGCGCAGGCCGCCACGTCGGCGATCGCACCGTAGCGGCCGGCGAGGTTGTCGGCGGCGACGAACGAGCGGCCGAACCCGGACGACCCGCGGACGTTGGGCGCGAAGACGGCGATGCCCTGCGCCACGAGGGCCTGGAACAGCGGGTTGTAGCCGGGACGCTCCTGCGCCTCCGGGCCGCCGTGCAGGCTGATCGCCGTCGGCCAGGGCCCCGGCCCGGCCGGGCGGTACAGCCAGCCGGAGAGCGGCAGCCCGTCGCGGGCCCGCAGGTCGACCAGCTGCGGCGCGACACCGGCATCGTCAGTGCGCGGGACGCCGGTGTCCGGCCGCAGCGAGCGCGGCGCCCCGGTCGACGGGTCGACCAGCCACACCTCCCGGGGCTGCACCGGCCCCTGCGCGGTGAGGCAGAGCAAGCCGCCGTCGGCGGCGAAGACGGCGTCGCCGAGCACCTCGCCGGGGGCGGTGACGGCCCGCTGCACACCGCTGGCGAAGTCGAGCAGGCTCAGCTCGCTGCGCCCGCCGTAGGTGTTCCACAGCAACGCGCCGCGCTGCCCGTCCGCGCTGGGCGTGACGTGTTCCAGCTCGGCGTCCGGTCGCCCGGCGAGCCGGGTCGGCGGCTGCTCCGGGCGGGTCAGGTCGACCCGCACCAGCGCGGCGAGTTCGGAGTACGCGTCGGTGCGGGCCAGCACGCTCGTGCCGTCCGGGCCGAACCAACCCTGGTCGGTGCTGCCCCGCCCGGTGTCCGGGAACAGCCGCCGTCGAACACCTGTGGCCACGTCGAGCACCTCCAGCCAGCGGGCGTTGCGCGGGCCTCGACGCAGCAGCGCCACACCGGCGTCCGGGGTCACGTCCAGGAGAGTGAGCAGCTCGCCCTGGGCGAGCACCCGCCGGTGCCCGGTGTCCGCGTCGACCAGGAGCGCCTGCCCGTGCTCGTCGGTCTCGGTGACCGCCAGGACCGCGCCGTCGGGCAACCAGCCGGCCAGCGCCGCGCTGCGGCGGCCGAACCCGGCGATCTGGTGGCGTCGCGTGCCGTCCGGGCGCAGCACCCACAGCTCGGTGCGGGGCGCGCCACCGGGGGCGACGACACAGGCCAGCCACTGGCCGTCCGGGGACCAGCTCAGCGCGAGGACCGGCTCGTCACCGACGGGCAGCGCGACGGGTGCACCCGCGTCGACCTCCCAAACCCAGACGCCGGGCGTGCCGGCCCGGTCGGAGAGGAACGCCACTCGGCGGCCGTCGGGGGACGGCGCGGGGGCGAAGTCCTCGCTGGTGGGCACCGGCGGCGACGCTGGCCGGTGGCTCACGGGTCGGGGCCGCCGGGTGGTGCGCGGCGGCTCAATCCGTACGCTCATCTAAACCCCGATCCGCTGCAACCAGAGCTCCAGCAGCCCGAGCTGCCAGAGCGCGTTGGAGCCCAGCGTGGTCCGCCGGGCGTTCGGCGCGTCCAGCAACTCCTCCAGGTAGTCCTTGCGGAACAGACCCCGCTCGCGCGCCGGGCGGGCGGTCAGCGCGTCCCGCACGTCGTCGAGCAGTGGACCGGAGAGGTGCCGGATGGCGGGCACCGGGAAGTAGCCCTTCGGCCGGTCGATCACCTCGTCCGGGACGATGCCCCGGCTCGCCGCCTTCAGCACCCCCTTGCCGCCCTGCGCCAGCTTCATTGACGGTGGGCAGGCGGCGGCCAGCTCGACCACCTCGTGGTCGAGGAACGGCACGCGGGCCTCCAGCCCCCAGGCCATCGTCATGTTGTCGACCCGCTTGACCGGGTCGTCGACGAGCATCACCAGGCTGTCGAGGCGCAGCGCCGCGTCCAGCGCGGTGTCCGCGCCGACCGCGCCGAAGTGCGCGGTGACGAACTCCAGACTGGCGTCGTGGTCGAGCATCCACTCGGGCGCCAGGTGCCCGCCGAGCGCGTCGTGGCGACGATCGAAGAACACCCGGGCATACGCCTCGACGGCGTCCGCGCGGGCAACGTTGGCCAGCGGCGGGTACCAGTCGTAGCCGGCCAGGATCTCGTCGGCGCCCTGCCCGGACTGCACCACTGTGATCCGCTGCGAGACCTCCTCGGAGAGCAGGTGGAACGCGACGCAGTCGTGGCTGACCATCGGCTCGCTCATGGCCGCGATGGCCTGGTGCACGGCGGGGACGAACCGCTTCGCGCCGATGCGGATCTGCTGGTGGTCGGTGTCGAAATGGCGGGCCATCAGGTCGGAGTAGTGGAACTCGTCGCCGCTCTCCCCCGCCGCCGCCTCGAAGCCGATGCTGAAGGTGGCCAGCCCGGTCTGGCCCTGCTCGGCCAGCAGGGCGACGATCAGGCTGGAGTCAAGGCCGCCGGAGAGCAGTACGCCGACCGGCACGTCGGCGACCATCCGTCGTCGTACGGCGGTGCGCAACGCCGCCATGAGCCGTTCCTGCCACTCGTCGGCGGACATGGCGGGGGCGGCGGCCCTGTTGAACTCCGGCCGCCAGTAGGTGGTGTCGGTGCTCCGGCCGTCCGCGGTGATCACCCGCACGGTGGCCGGTGGCAGCTTGCGGACCCCGGCGAGGATCGTGCGCGGCGGCGGCACCACCGAGTGGAAGCTCATGTAGTGGTGCAGCGCCACCGGGTCGAGGTCGGTGTCCACGTCACCGGCGGCGAGCAACGCCGGCAGGGTCGAGGCGAAACGCACCCGGCCCGGCCCCTCGGCCAGGTAGAGCGGTTTGATGCCGAGCCGGTCCCGGGCCAGCATCAGGGTGTGCGTGGCCAGCTCGATCAGGGCGAACGCGAACATCCCGTACAACCGCTCGACGCACGCCGTCCCCCACCTGTGGTACGCCTTGAGGATCACCTCGGTGTCCGAGGTGGACCGGAAGGAGTAACCGGCGGCGGTCAGTTCGTCGCGCAGCTCCCGGTAGTTGTAGATGCAGCCGTTGAAGACCATGGCCAGACCCAGCTCGGGGTCGACCATCGGCTGGGCGCCCGCGTCGGACAGGTCGATGATGCGCAGCCGGCGGTGCACCAGGGCCACCGGCCCCTGCTGCCACCGACCCTCCCCGTCCGGGCCCCGGGAGGCCAGGGCGGGGAGCATCCGCTCGACGGCGGCCAGGTCCGGTGGCGCCCCGTCGAGGCGGAACTCGCCTCCGATACCGCACATGGCACACACCTCTCATCGGCTGGATCCGCTGGGGGCCGCTGACCGGTCCAGGCTTGGCGGACCGGGTTGCGTCCCGATGACGGGTGGGTCAAGCGTCGGTTACGCCGACGGTTCGTCGGCCCCACCGAGCAGCCAGGTGTCCTTCGACCCCCCGCCGCGCGACGAGTTGACGATCATGCTGCCGGCCGGCGCCACCCGGGTCAGCGCCACCGGCGCGACCTCGGCGGTGTCACCGAGGAACACGAACGCCCGCAGGTCGACGTGGCGGGGAGCCAGCGCCGTGCCGTCGAAGACCGGGTGGGTGGTCAGCGCGATCATCTCCTGGGCGATCCACCGGTGCGGGGCCGCGAGGATCTGCTCCCGGACGGCGTCCAGCTCCTCCGCCTCGGCGCGGGGGCCGATCACCACCCGGTCACCCCCGTACCCGTCGACCGGCTTGAGCACCAACTCGTCGAGCCGGCCCAGCACCTCGGCCCGCTGCTCGGGCAGCCCACACAGGTACGTCGGCACGTCCCCGAGCAGCGGTTTCTCGCCCAGGTAGTACTCGATCAGCCGGGGCACGTACGCGTACAGCGCCTTGTCGTCACCGACACCGTTGCCCAGCGCGTTGGCCAGCGTGAGCCGACCGGCGTGTACCGCGGCGAGCAGCGGCCACCCCAGCGGCACCCCGTCCGCGCCCGGCGCGTGCAGCAGCGCCTCCTCGTCCATCCGCAGGTAGATCACGTCGACCTCGCGGCGGCAGCCCTCGCGGACCAGCCGGACCCGGCCCTCTTCCACCAGCAGGTCGCTGGTCTCGGTCAGCGGCACACCCATCTCGTCGGCGAGCAACCGATGCTCGAACCACGCCGGATCACCGGGGCCGCTGCTGAGCACCACCACGGCGGGGTCGTCGGCCGCGGCGGGCGCGGCGGCGACCAGCGCCCGGTACAGCATTGCCGGCGTCTCGTCGGCGGGCAGCAGATCCTCCGGCACCGGCAGCTCCGGCAGCACCGCCTGGGTCAGCCGACGGTTCTGCACCGCATAGCCGATCCCGGAGGGCACCCGCAGGTTGTCCTCCAGCACGTACCAGCCGCCGTCCGGGTCCCGGACGAGGTCGGTGCCGGACACCTGGGCGCGGGTGCCCCGCCGGCCCATCAGCGCCCCGGTCGGGCGCAGCCCGGGTGAGGACTCCACCACCCACGCCGGCACCACGCCGTCGGCCACCACGGCCCGGTCGGAGTAGACGTCGCGCAGGAACGCGTCGAGGGCGCGGGCGCGTTGCACCAGGCCGGTACGCAGGGTCCGCCAGTCGGCGGCGGGCACGACCCGGGGCACCAGGTCGACCGGGAAGAGCCGGGTGCTCGCCTCGCCGGCCACGCTGAACGTCACGCCCCGGGCCCGCTGCTCCTCGTCCCGGTCGTGTTCGCGTTGACGTAGGGCGCCGGCGCCGAGCTGGCGTAGGGCCGCGAGCATCGGGGCGTACGCCGGTTGCGGTCCGGCCGGGCCGAAGACCTCGTCGCCGGCGTCGGCGTACGTGGGCAACGCCGGCGGTGTCGGCGCGCCCGGCAGCGGACCCCGGACCCGGCCCCGGGTCTCGTCGAGCAGCAGGTCGACCACGTCGGCCAACCGGCCCCGTCGCTCGTACGCCCGCCGCTGCCGGGCGGCGGAGCTGCCGCGTTCCAGCGCGTACCGGGTCAGCTCGCTGACCTGCTCCCAGTCCCCGGTCGCCTCCAACTGTGGGCGCAGGTCGGTCACCAGGCGGCGGACCGCCTGGGCGGCCGGCACCGGTCGGGCCGAGCGGGGCAGGTCCAGCAGGTCACCTTCCAACCCGGAGCGGGCGGCCCGCCACACGGCGGCGCGCAGCACCGGTGGTCGTACGGCCGTGCGTTCCACCCCGGCGCGCAGGGCTGCGACCTCCCGCCGGACGAGCGCCCGGAACAGGCCGGTGAGCAGGACGATGGTCTCCACGTCGGCGTTGGCGTCGGTGATCCGCAGCTCCACTGTGGGCACGTGCGCCGACGGCCGGACATCGAAATAGATCATGGCGGGGTCGGTGATGGTCTCGGAAGAGATCAGCTCGGCGACCAGCGCCTCGTGGTCCGCGGCGCTGGTCACCTCGCCCGGGTCGCCGGCGGTGGGCCAGCGCTGCCAGACCAGCGAGCGGACGCTGGCGTAGCCGCTGTCCTGGCCCATCCAGTACGGCGAGCTGGTGGAGAGGGCGAGCAGCACCGGCAGCCACGGCTGGACCCGACGGGTGACCGCCACCGCCAGGTCCCGGTCGGAGACGCCGACGTGCACCTGCGCGCCGCAGATCAACTGCTCCCGGGCGAGCAACTGGTACTCGTCGAGCATCCGCCGGTAGCGGGAGGTGGGGGTGACGCTGGCGTCGCCGTCGGCGCGCAGCGGCACCGTACCGGCCGCCACGATGCCCAGACCGGCCCGGTCGGCGACCTGGACGGCCGCCTGACGCAGCCGGGTCAGCTCGGCGCGGATCTCGTCCAGGGTGCGGCAGACCGCGGTGTTGGTCTCCACCACGCTGCGGTGCAGCTCGGCGGTGAACGAGGCCGCCGGCAGCCGGTCGAGCAACTCCCCGGCGCGGGGCACCAACTCCCGGGTGTGCAGGTCGACGACGTGGAACTCCTCCTCCACCCCGATCGTGGCCAGGTCCGCCGGGTCGCCGTCGTCCAGCGACAGGACCGGGTTCGTACGGGGGGTGGGCAGCGTCCGGCCGTTGCCGGACCGGCCCACCGGCTCGTCGTACGTCGGCGCGTTCGTGGTGTTGTCGGCCATGGTCACCCCGGTTCGCGTGTCGGTGGTCTCGACTGTCCGACGAGCGTTCCCAGGGTTGGTACCGGGGGTGTTTCCGACGCGTTAAGGTGACGCGCCCGTTCTGTCCGCGCTGCTCAGCGAGTGCGGGTGTGTGGCCGGTATTCGATGGTTGCGGCGACCCGATCGGCGGTGGCGGCGCCGAGTTCCCGTTCCGTGAGCCACAGCCCCAGATCGAGGCCGGCCGAGAGCGCGCCAGCGGTTACCCGGTCACCGTCGTCGACGACCCGCTCGTCGAGGACTGTGACGTCGTGGGCGCGCAACTCGTCGTATGCGTTGCGGTTGGTGGTCGCCCGCCGACCGGTCAGCAGGCCGGCGGCGGCGAGTAGCAGCGCTCCGGTGCACACCGACGCCATCCACCGCGCCGATGGCGCCAGTGCGGCCAGCTTCGCCGGGAGGACAGCGCGCTGCGCCTGCGCCCAGGAACCCTCGGGGGCCCGGTTCAGCCATCCGCCACCCGGGACGATCACGCCGTCGGCCTGACTCAGCACCTCGGGCACCTGGAGTTGCACACCACGCATGCTGGTGACCAGCCCCGATCGTTCGACGGCGACCAGCGCCACGTCGAAGCCGGCCATCGACAACACCTCGAACGGCCCGAAGACGTCCAGTTCGTCGAAGCCGTCGAACACCACGATCTCGATTCGCATACGGCCCAGGATCTCCGGCCGACCGGGCTGCGGCGAGTGGCATCCTTGCCACCATGCGTAAGAAACCCGCCACGCATCGGGTCGCCGTCCTCGCCCTGCCGACGGTCGTCGCCTTCGATCTGACAATCGCGACGCAGGTCTTCGGCCACGAGGGCCACGGCCGGTACGCGATGACGGTGTGCGCACTGGACGGTGGTTCGGTCTCCACCACCACAGCGGGCCTGGAGCTGACCGTCGCCGCAACGCTCGACGCGCTCGACGACGCCGACACGGTGATCGTGCCCGGATTCCGCCGTGGTCCGGCACCGCCGCGTGCTCTCGATGCGCTGCGGCAGGCACACGGTCGTGGCGCCCGCATCGCGTCGATCTGCACCGGCGCCTTCGCGCTGGCCCAGGCCGGTCTGCTCGACGACCGCCGCGCGACGACCCACTGGGCGCACGCCGACGCGCTCGCCCATGAGCACCCACAGGTATCGGTGGACGCGAGTGCGCTGTACGTCGACGAAGGCGAGGTGATCACCAGCGCCGGACTCGCCGCCGGTCTGGACATGTGCCTCTACCTCGTCGGCCGCGACCACGGGCAGGCTGCCGCCATCCAACGGGCCCGCCACATGGTCACACCGCTGCACCGAGCCGGCGGCCAGGCCCAGTTCATCCCGGTCGCCGATCCGGGTGAGGGCGACGAGTTGGCCGGCGTCGTCACCTGGGCGAGCAGCAACCTGCACCGCCCGATCACCGTCGCGGACCTTGCCCGGCAGGGTGTGATGTCCAGCCGTACGCTGCACCGCGCCTTTCAGAGTCGGTTCCGGATGAGCCCACGAGCATGGCTGATCCAGCAACGGCTGCGCGCCGCCTGCACCCTGCTGGAGAACGGCGGGATCACCATCGACGAGGTCGCACGGCGCACCGGCCTGGGCACGGCAACGAACCTCCGTGCGCATTTCCAGCGGGCCTTCGCCACCACTCCTACCGCCTACCGGCGGGCTTTCACACAGTGACCCCTCGGCGGCGGCCGTGGCGCGGTCGTGATGGTGGTCGGCGATGTCGGGGTGCCCCGCCGGCCTGGACACCCCGACATCAGCAGTCTCGATTCGATCAATCACGGTCAAGGAGCGGCCGGGATCACCTCATGTTCGCCACCACGAACGGCGCGTGGCCGTGCAGGTAGTTGGTCCACCCGCCGGTCACCGGCGCTCCCGGGCTGAGCAGGTTGGTGGTGTCGGTGCCGACGTCGAGCTTCCAGGCCGTCCAGGAGATGCCGTTCGCCTTCATCCAGTCGATCCAGGACTGCGCCTCGGGCAGGCAGGCCCGGCCGTCGAGGCCGCCATCGGCGTTACTGGCGCCCCACTCCGTGACGAACAGCGCCAGACCCGCGCGGATCGCCGCGTCACCCTTGGCGCGCAGCGACGCCCCGTGCGTGCAGGAGTAGAAGTGCAGGGTGTACATCAGGTTGGTGCCGGTGACCGGGCTGGCCGCCGCGATGTCCACGTCCTGTGACCAGGTCGGGGTGCCGAGCACGACGATGTTGTCCGGGTCGGCGGCGCGGATCGCGGACACCACCGCCTGGTGGTACGGCTTGATGACGTTGGTCCAGCTGACCTGGAGCGGCTCGTTGTAGGGCTCCCAGATGACGTTGGGCAGGTGGCCGTACCGGCGGGCCAGGTCACCGAAGAACGCCACCGCCTGGGACTGGTTGTTCTGCGCCTCGTGCGCATGCCAGTCGACGATCACGTAGACCCCGGCGGTGACCGCGTTGTTGATGATGGTCTCCACCTGGGCGCGCGCCCTGGTCGGGTCACTGAGGTACGCCCCCGCCGGCTCCACGCCCATGGCCGCGCGGATCACCTGGAGGTTCCAGTTGTCGCGCATCCAGGTCAACGCGGAGAGGTTCTCGGCGTACGGGGCGGTCTCCCAGTTGAGCCACATGCTGCTGATGCCCCGCAGCTGCACCCGAGCGCCGGACCTGTCGCACATCGTGGTGCCGCAGACCCGCAGTTGCCCGTGCCGCTCGACCGGCGTGCCGGTGGTCGGCGGAGGGGTGGTGGGCGGCGGGGTGGTCGGGGGCGGCGTGGTCGGGGGCGGGCCGCCGGCGCAGGACGCGCCGTTCACTGTGCAGTTGAGCGGGGTGCCGGTGCCGTTGACGAGGAAGCCGAACGAGGTGGAGGCGCCGGCGGCGAGGGTGCCGTTCCAGGACACGTTGGCGAAGGTGTAGTGGCTGCCCGAGGTCGTCTGCTGCGTGTTCCACGACTGGCTGACGGTCGAGGAGGACGGCAGGTCGAACTCGACCCGCCAGCTGGTGATCGGTGCGGAGGTGTCGTTGGTGACGGTGACCTGCCCCTGGTAGCCGTTGCCCCAGTTGTTCGTCACGGAGAACACGGCGGTGGCCGCGCTGGCCGGTGTGGCGGCGACCACTGCCACCCCACCGGCGAGCAGGCCGGCGACGGCCAGGGTCGTGACAAGTCTCAGTGTGCGCATGCGGAACCCGCTTCGGATCGACGGTGGTGGTCTGAGGCGGGGCGGCGCCTGAGCGCACAATATCGATCGATGCCTATGGGGGCAAGGCGGCGGCACTGGCCCCGGGGGGGGTCGACACCAGCGCCCCGCAACGGGGACCGGCCCCGCTCGGGCCGGTCCCCGCTGCGTTCAGGCCGCTGGACGTACCCGGTAGGCCAGGTGGGTGACGCCGTCGCCCTCGACGACGCTGAACGGGCCGTCCAGCTGAAGCGGCGCGATCTTCAGGTCGGCGAAGAGCGGGATGCCGGCGCCGAGCAGGACCGGAACGAGATCGACGTGCACCTCGTCGAGCAGGCCGGCCTCGACGACCTGGGCGGCGATGGTGCCGCCGTTGACACCGACCTCCTTGTCGCCGGCGATCGCCTTCGCTCGGGCGATGGCGCTCTCGATGCCGTCGGTGACGAAGACGAAGGAGTCGCTCTCCGGCTCCCAACCCTCCGGCACGCTGTGCGTGACCACCACGACGGGCAGGTCCATCGGATGCCGGCCACCCCACCCTTTGGTCATGTCGAACAGTCGCCGGCCGACGACGAGCGCGCCGGTCCGCTCGGTGAGCGCCCGCAGGTGCCGGGCGCTCGCGGCGGACGTCCGAAAGGTCATCTTGGGGTTGGCCGTCGGCGTCTCGACGTCGCCATTGGTGTACCACTCGAAGAGATACTCGAAGCCCCCGTGGGACGCGTCCGCGATGTAGCCGTCCAACGACATCGTCGCCCCGGTCGTCACCTTCGTCATCGAATTGCTCCCTGGTCTGCGTGGCGCCGTCCGGTGCGGCCGGCCCTTCACCACATGGTCGAAGCCGGCGGCCCGTCCTCGACACGTCCGCCCAATTTTTGACGACAGCTCAGTGGGACTTCATCAGGTCGACCAGCTGGTCCAGGGCCGCGCCCCAGCCCTCGTGGAAGCCCATCTCCTCGTGCGACTTCTTCGCCGCCGCGTCGGGGTGGATGGCGATGGCGGTGTACTTCGTGCCAGTGCCGTCGGGCTCGATCCGAATCACCGCGGTGAACGCGAAACCCTCCTGGACGATCTGCGGGCGGAAGCCAGGGCCGAGCGCGGAGGTGAAGACCAGCGTCTTGCCCTCCTCAGCCACCAGGATGCACCCGCTGTGCGGAAACTCCTGGCCCTCGGGCGAGCGCATCGTGTTGTCGAACCTGCCGCCAGGCCGCAGGTCGATTTCGCAGGCGACGGTCGACCACGGCTTCGGAGTGAACCACTGCATGAGCAGCTCGGGCGTGGTCCAGGCCCGCCAGACCAGCTCGGGCGCCACGTCGACGGTGCGCTCCAGGACGAGGTCGAGCTCGGGGTTCACCGTGTAGACGGTCATGGCTGTTGCTCCTTGAGGTCGTAGAGAAGTGCGTCGAGTTGGTCCAGGCGTCGGGTCCATCGCGTGCGCTGCGCGGCGAGCCAGGTGTCGAGGTGGTCCAACGGCTGGGGTACGAGCCGGTAGGTGCGCACCCGGCCCGTTTTTTCCGAAGTCACCAGACCGGCGCGCTCGAGGACGTGCAGGTGCTGGGTGAACGACGGGAGTGCCATGTCAAACGGACGAGCCAGGTCGCTGGTCGTGGCCGGCCCCTGAGCGAGGCGCTCCACGACCTGGCGGCGCGTGGGGTCGGAGAGCGCGTGGAACACACCATCCAGACCGCCGCCCGACCCGTCCAAATGCTTAGGCATATACCTAACTATTGCACCGCCGCACGACCGAAGTCAAACCTGGACCGCCCGGGTCAGTGAGCAGTTTTGGAGAAGCGGTCCGCCTGAGCCCCCCATAGCGTGAACTGCATGTTCACCGCGATCACGCACTCACAGATCTACGTCCTCGACCAGGACGAGGCCCTCGACTTCTACGTCGGCAAGCTCGGCCTGGAGGTCAACGCCGACGTCGACATGGGCTTCATGCGCTGGCTGACCGTCAACGTCCCCGGGGAACCGGGCCGCCAGATCCTGCTGGAGAAGCCCGGCCCACCGGCGATGTCCGAGGAGACCGCCCAACAGGTCCGAGCCCTGGTCACCAAGGGCGCGATGGGCGGCTCGCTCATCTTCGCCACCGACGACTGCCGCAAGACCTATGAAACGCTGCTGGGTCGGGGCGTCGAGTTCACCGAGGAACCCACGGATCGCTTCTACGGGATCGACTGCGCCCTGCGCGACCCCTTCGGCAACAGCGTCCGCTTCACCCAGTTGAAGTCCTGAGGGGTCGACGCGAAGCCTGGTCGACCTCGGCGACCAGGAACAGCTGCGGATCCCGCGTCAGCTTCGCCGTCAGCTCGGCGCAGGGCAGCACATCCCGTCCGTCCCGATCCACAGCGCTGCGACGCCGTCGTAGTCGTGGTCGTGGTCGTGCCACCCAAAGTCACGAACATGGTTCACGATGGCGCTTGCAGGACGCTGCCGTACGGGGGCTCGCCCGCCACGGCGTACGTGGCGTAGACGACGCCGGCCTCAGTGGTGCGCGAGCCGGTCAACCGCAGCCCCGCCGGGGCGGCCCCCTCGGCGAAGAGTCGCTTCCCCTGGCCGAGGACGACCGGGAAGATCAGCAGGCGGTACTCGTCGACCAGCCCCGCCGTCTGCAGCGTACGCAGCAGGTCGCTGCTGCCCTGCACGAGCAGCTCGCCGTCGGTGCGCCGCTTGAGCGCGGCGACGGTCTCGGCGGCCTCACCGACCAGGACCTCGGTGTTGCGCCAGTCGGCGGTCATCGGGCTGCGCGTCGCCACGTACTTCGGCATGCTGTTGATCTTCGCGCCGCCGTCCTCGTCGGCGACGTTGGGCCAGTGCGCGGAGAGGGTGTCATAGGACTTGCGACCCAGCAGCATCGCGTCCGCCCGCTCGAACACGTCGCCCATGATCTCGCCGAACCCCTCGTCCACGTGCGGCGGCAGCCACCCGCCGTGCGGGAATCCGTTCGAGTCGTCCTCGCCGGGGCCGCCGGGGCCCTGCATCACACCGTCCAGGGACAGGAACGTCCCCACCACCAGCTTGCTTGCCACCTCGCGGCTCCTTCCCAGTCGCAGGACAGAGACAGCAGTCAACACAACCGACCCGACCCTACTGAACCGCCACCGCGAGTGCGGTCCGTCCGCGCCGGTCGTAGCGTGGGGCGCATGCGAACCACCACGCTGGGCAGCACCGGACCCGAGGTCGGCGTCATCGGCCTCGGCTGCATGGGCATGAGCCACGGCTATGACATCACCGGCCCTCGCGACGACGACACGTCGATCTCCGTCATCCGACAGGCACTGGACCTGGGCGCGACGCTGATCGACACGTCGGACGTGTACGGGCCGTACACCAACGAGGAGCTGGTCGGGCGGGCGCTGGCCGGCGGTCACCGGGAACGGGCCGTGCTGGCCACGAAGGTCGGCCTGGTGGCCACCTCACCCACCGGCGGCCCCGGCAACTCACCGAAGATCGGCAACAACGGCCGCCCGGAGCACATCCGCGCGGCGATCGACGAGAGCCTGCGCCGGCTCGGCACCGACCACGTCGACCTCTACCAGCTGCACCGGGTCGACCCGGAGGTGCCCATCGAGGAGTCCTGGGGTGCGATGGCCGAGGTCATTGCGGCGGGCAAGGCCCGGCAGATCGGGCTGTCCGAGGTGACTGTCGCGCAGATCGTGCGGGCTCAGGCGGTGCACCCGGTGGCCTCGGTGCAGTCCGAGCTGTCGCTGTGGACGCGCGACCCGTTGACCGAGGTGTTGCCGTACTGCGCCGAGCAGAGGGTCGCCTTCCTGCCGTTCTCCCCACTCGGTCGCGGCTTCCTCGCCGGGCGGTTCACCTCGTTCGACGACCTGCCCGCCGACGACTTCCGGCGCGGCCTGCCGCGCTTCCAGCAGGACGCGCTGCGCGCCAACCTCGCCATCGTGGCCCGGGTCCGGGAGATCGCCGACCGGGCCGGCTTCAGCCCCGCGCAGGTCGCCCTCGCGTGGGTGGTCGCCCAGGGTGACCAGGTCATCCCGATCCCTGGCACCAAGACCCCGAAGTACCTGGTGGACAACTGCGCGGCCGCTGACGTGCGGCTCAGCGCCGAGGACCTGGCCGACCTGGACGCGCTGCCCGCACCCGAGGGTGGCCGCTACTGAGACTCCGGCGGCCCGGCACCAGGCGGCCGGGCCGCCACCGGCGGGCCGAACCTGACCCCGACACCTGGCGAGTAGAGCACGCTGACCGGCGGTCCGACCGGTGCCGGCAGCCCGGCGGCGGCGACCAACTCGTCATCCAGGTGCAGCACCTCGGCCCGGTGCAGCGGCCAGCTCGGATGCCAGTTCGGCAGGTGCAGCGTGCGCCCGTACGCCCGGGTGTGCAGCCCCCAGCGGGCGGTGAGGAAGTGTTCGAGCGGGGTCGGCTCGACGATCCGCTCCCCCACCCGCACCACCATCCGGCTCGTCGCGCCCGCCGGCCCCGGCCAGCGCCGCCGGCAGCGGTAGGAGCGACGGTCGCCGTCGCGATCCAACCGCATCGACGACCAGAGGTACGGCAGGCGCAGCGTCGCCCGCGCCACCAGCACCGGCAGAAGGCGGGACGCGTCGAGCGACCGGAACACGACCGCTCGGCGGCCGGCGTCGTCGACCGAGTAGAGCCGGACGTTCGTTTCCCAGAAGGTGCCGAAGTACGGCACCCCCGGGCCACGGCCGAAGCCCAGCCCGACCATCCGGAAGCCGATCAGGCCCACGTAGCTGACCCCGTCCACGGTGTCCGGGCGGGTGCCGGCGGGCAGCAACGGCGCGACGACTTCCGGAGCGACCTCCCAGTGCAGGAAGGTGAGGTCCTCCCAGCGCTGGCGCAGGAGCGCCCAGGGGAACGCCTGCCGGGGCGCGTGGTCGACCGGTTCGGGGTGCACGCTCCCATCGTGGCCCAAGCGGTGGGCCGGCGTAACCTCAGGCGTGCGGACCGACACTGACGGTGCCGATGGTCAGCGACGCCCTGCCCTCCAGGATCTCGCCGACCCGCTCGACCTCCTCCTGCAAGGCCCGCTGCTGGGCGGCACCGAGCGTCCGCAGCGGCTCGACTGTGACACGGATCGAGCGGCCGGAGCGGCGTTGATGCCACACGCCGGCGACCACCCCGTCGACCAGCAGCACCGGATAGTTGCCGGCCTGGCCACCGGCGAGCGCCCGCTCGGCGGCGGCACCGGGGAAGAGCCGTTCGCGGGGGTGGCAGCCGACCGCGTACGCGTCGAAGTACGGCAGGAGCCGCAACCCGGACGGCCGGTCGTCGGGGAATTCGGCGTCGCCGGCGGTCACCCAGGCCCGGGTGCCCTCCACCGTCACCTCGGTCAGGTCGAGCGAGTCGAACAGCGACGTCGCCCACCCCGGCGGCACCGCCAGCCACCGGGCGAACTGTGCCGGGGTGGCCGGCCCGTACGCGTACAGATAGCTGCGGACGAGGGCGGCCAGGGCGTCGGGACCGGGCATCGGCGCGAAGTCGGGCAGCCACCGGGTCGGGCTGGTGTATGTGCTGGCCCGACCGCGATTTGGGCCGAAGCAGACCACTCCGCCCCGGGTGGCGGCGGTCATCGCGGCGATCCACCGGGGCCACTTGTCCTGGAACGCCTCCATCACCAGGTCGCCCGCCCACGGGCCGGTACGGGCGACGATCTCCTCGGTCAGCTCGACGGTGGTCAGGTCGGCCTCGGCGACCGCGTCGGCGATGGCCGCGAGGACCTGCTCGGTCTGCCGGGGCGTCAGCAGGACCACGCTCCGCTCCCAGGACGGCGCCGGCAACGCGGTCAGGGCGCCGACCCACATCGGCAGGTCCGCCGCGGCGAGCAGGTGCACCGTCCCGCGTGGCCCACGGGTCTTGACCAGGGTGCGATCCGTCCACAGTGCCCGGCGTACCAACGCGCGGGTCGTGCCCGGCACCCGCAGCCCGATGGACAGCTCGGCGGCCGACGCGATCTGGGCATGCGCGCCGCAGATCGCCGACACCACGTCGGCGACGCTACCGGCGTCCGGTGCCGGTGCGCGGAGCCGGTGTCGCGCAAGCCGTCGGGCGGACACCGGCGCCCAGCTCAGCTCGGTCATCGCAAGCCCTCGAAGAACGCGCGAATGTCCGCGGCGTGCGCCAGCGGCTCATCCATCGCCACGAAGTGGCTGCCCGGGTTGCCCTGCGGCCAGTGGACGATGGTGTTGTCTCGCTCGGCGAGGCGGCGCATCAGCGCGGAGCCGCCGCCGTACACGCCGGACGGCACCCGCCGCTGGCCGGTGGGCCAGGCGAAGCCGCCGTCGTCGGCGACGGTGAGTCGCTCGTACATGGGCCACGATGACGTTCCCGACGTGCCGGTGAACCAGTAGAGGCTCACATTGGTGAGCAGGTGGTCCCGGTCGATGGCCTGCTCCGGCGTCGGCACCGTCATGGTGAACTCCTTGAACTTCTGCATCATCCAGGCCAGCAGCCCGACCGGCGAGTCGCTCCAGGCGTACGAGAAGGTCTGCGGCGCTGCCCGCAGCAGCGCGTGATGGTCGACGCCACCGCTCATCCACTGCTGCATCTGCTCCCACTCGGCGCGTTCCGCCGCGCTCATGTTCGGCACGTCGGCGGCGGTCGGAAACCCGAACCCGCCGTCGATGTGCACGCCCACCACCTGCTCCGGCGCCACCGCCGCCACCCGTGGCGCGACGTACGCACCGAGGTCGCCGCCCTGGGTGCCGTAGCGGTGGTAGCCGAGGCGGGCCATCAGCTCGACCCACATCCGGGCGAGCCGGTCGATCGTGAACCCGGCCGGCGGCGCCTGCGAGAGACCGTAGCCGGGCACCGACGGCACCACCACGTGAAACGCCTGCGCGGGATCCCCGCCATGAGCGCGCGGATCGGACAGCGGGCCGATCAGCTCAGTGAACTCGACCACGGAGTTCGGCCAGCCGTGTGTCAGCAACAACGGCAGCGCGTCCGGCTCCGGCGAGCGGACGTGCAGCACGTGCACGTCCAAGCCGTCGATCTCGGTGACGAGCTGGGGGAAGTCGTTCAGACGCGCCTCGTGGGCCCGCCAGTCGTAACCATTCGCCCAGTACTCGGTCAGCTCGCGCAGGTACTCCGCCGGCACGCCGCGGCTCCAGCCGGTGCCGGGCAACGAGCGTGGCCACCGGGTGCGGGAGAGCCGGTCACGCAGGTCATCGAGGTCCGCCTGCGGAATGTCGATGCGAAATGGCGTCATGCCGGGAACGCTACGGGCCATATAGGACAGGTTCTGGCACACATCGCTGGCATTCTGGAGTCATGTCCGACACCCCCGCCCGACTGCTGGGCCTGCTGTCGCTGTTGCAGACGCCCCGCGAGTGGCCCGGCAGCGAGCTGGCCACCCGGCTCGGCGTCAGCCTGCGCACCATCCGCCGCGACGTGGAGCGATTGCGCGACCTCGGCTACCCGGTGCAGGCGACGATGGGCGCGATCGGCGGATACCGCCTGGTCGCCGGCAAGGCGATGCCGCCGCTGCTGCTCGACGACGACGAGGCGGTGGCGATCGCTGTCGGTCTGCGCACCGCCGCCCGTCACGCGGTGGCCGGCATCGAGGAGGCCTCGGTACGGGCGCTGGCAAAGCTCGAACAGGTGCTGCCGTCCCGGCTGCGCCACCGCGTCAGCACGCTGGGCGCGGCCACCGAGCCGCTGCTCACCTGGGACCGACCGACTGTCGACCCGGAACACCTGAGCGCGCTGGCCGCCGCCGTCAACAACCGGGAGCAACTGCGGTTCACCTACCGCCGTCGCGACGGCGTGGACACCGAACGGCTCGTCGAGCCGTACAAGCTGGTGTCGGCGGGCCGGCGCTGGTATCTGGTGAGCTACGACAACGACCGCGACGACTGGCGGATCTTCCGGCTCGACCGGATCACCGACCTGCGGCCCACCCGGACCCGGGTCGCGGCCCGGCAACTGCCGGCGTCCGACGCCGCCTCGTTCATGACGGAGAAGCTGCTGGAGCTGACGCCCGTCTACCGGGCGGTGGTGACGCTGCACGCGCCGATCGAGCGGATGGCGGGCCCGCTCGGTGGCGCCGGCGTCGAGCTGGAGCCGATCGACGCGACCTCGTGCCGGCTACGCAGCAACGCCGACACTCTGGAGTGGCTGGCATGGCGCCTGCTGACCCTCGGTTGCGACATGGAGGTGCACGAGCCGCCGGAGTTGATCGCGCACCTGCGGCAGATCGGCACCCGCGCGACCCGCGCCGCCAGCTCGTCCGCAGCGTAGGACGGCCAACCGGCCCGGGGCATCGGCACGCCGGATCGCCGTACGCTTGATGGAGCACAAGCGTTCAGAACAGGCGTTTCGGGGAGGAACTGGGCGTGACGCAGAGCGACGGGGAGCTGGTCGTGCTCGCGCAGGCGGGAGACGCGGCCGCGCTGGGGGCGCTGCTGGCCCGGCACGAAGCCGGGATGCGGGCCGTCGCGCTGAGCGTCCTCGGTTACGGGCCGGACGCCGAGGACGCGGTGCAGGACACGATGGTCGTCGCCCTGCGTCGCATCGGCGAGGTCCGCGACCCGAACGCCGTCGGCCCCTGGTTGCGGGCCATCGTCCGCAACAACAGCCGGATGGCGTTGCGCGGGCCCAGAGCTGTCCCGGTCGCCGAACCCGAATGGTTCACCCGTCCCGCCGACACACCCACCCCGGAGGAGGCACTGGACCGGGCCGCGATGCGCGACTGGGTGTGGCACTCCATCGGGCAACTGTCCGAACCTGACCGGCTCGTCACCCTGCTGCGGTACTTCAGCGACGCGTCCTCGTACGAGCAGATCGCGGCCGTGTGCGGCGTGCCGGTCGGCACCGTCCGCAGCCGCCTCAGCCACGCCCGCCGGACGCTCGCCGGTGGCCTGCGGACGGCGGCGGACGCGGCGCACGCGGACGTCGCCGCCTCGAACGACTCGCGGTGGCGGGAGGGCCGCGACATGATCACCACGGCGATGGGCGGCGACTTCGAGCGGGTAGTCCGCGACAGCTGGTGGCCGGACGCCGAGATGATCGTGCCCGGCGGCCCGCGCGGTGGCCGTGACCTGGCGATCAGTGGCATGAACCGCGACCTGGCCGCCGGGGTACGTCAACGGTTGCGCAACGTGGCGGCCAGCGGCGACGTGCTGATCTGGGAGACCGACCTGATCAGCCCACCCGACGACCCGGAGCACTGCCCACCCGCGGCGCTGTGGTTGCAGGTGCTGCGCGAGGGCCGGGTACGCCAGCTCACCCTTTTCCACCCCGTCCCGGCGCTGGCCTGAAAGAACTCCCCCGACCGAGCGAACTTTTACCTCGACCCGCGCATCTGGTCCCTGTCATGCACCAGTTGCCGTGTCGGCGGACGCCGCGCGGGTCTCGGATCGGGAGATAGTTCATGGGTTCCACCAGCCACGACGTCAGCGCCCTCGCACCCGGTGCCCACACGTTCACAGTGGATGGCGTTCGGCAGGTCTACCACGTCGCCGGCACCGGCCCGGTCTGCGTGGCGCACTCCGGCGGCCCGGGCATCGAGTGGGCGTACCTGCGGACGCCCAGCCTTGAGACGCACTTCACAATGGTCTACGTCGAGCCCGTGGGCACTGGAGCGTCGGGGCAGCTCGACAACGCCGACGATTACCGTCTCGACACGTATGTCCGGTTCCTGCACGCCGTCGTCGAGCACCTCGACGAACCCCGGGTGTACCTCCTCGGGCACTCGCACGGCGGTTTCGTCGTCCAGCGGTACGCGCTCGCCCACCCGGACCGAATCGCCGGCCTCGCCCTGTACGACACCTCGCCCGTCACCGGCGCCGAGTTCTGGGGCGAGGCCATGGCCGGCCTCGCCGCCTACCCGCAGCGGCACCCGGACCGGCCGGAGGCGGCGGCGGTCCCGGCTGCCTTCGCGCAAATCGGCGGCGCGACGGACGACGAGTCGTTGGGGGCCGCTCTGCGCGCCGCACTGCCGGTGTACTTCGCGGACTTCTGGGGCCGACAGGACGAGTTCGCCCCGTTCCAGGCGGCCGTCCGGATCTGGGCGACGCCGGCCGGCGCGCAGGACCCCACGCCCTTCGACGTGCGGGGAAACCTCGCTGAGATCACCGTGCCCGTCGTGGTGATCGTCGGGGCGTACGACTTCATCTGTGGCCCCCGCTGGGCCGAGCAGTTGCACGCGGGGCTTCCGAACTCGCGGCTGGTGACGTTGAAGCGAAGCGGACACTTCGCGCACATCGAGCAGCCGGTGGAGTTCACCGACGCCGTGGCGGAGTTGCTGAAGCGTTGATTCACCGCGGCGCCGCCCGCCCCGAGGTCCGTTCGTCACAGCGGGCAGGCCTCGGGGTGCAGACGCGTTGCACGGTCATAGGCTGAGCGCTTTGCTGCACCGTGACGAAGAGGAGACCGCCGTGAGCCAGACCGAACGGATGGATTCCGTCGACGAGTGGAACGTGGCCGAGGACGACGGCGTCCTGGACGCCTCCGACACCCTCGACGACGACCGGGTCGGCGACCCCCTCGACACCGGCATCATCGCCGAGGACCACTGGACGGCGGCAAACCGGTTTGGCACCACGCCGGCCGAGGAGCGGGCTGGCGAGTCCCTGGAGCAACACCTCGCCCAGGAGGTGCCGGATGTCGACCCGTACGCCGAGGGTGGCGACGACGAGGACGAGCTGACCCGCCGGGGGTACGAGGCGGAGGCGCGCGCCGGCCGCCTCGTCGCCTACGACGAGGGCGTCCGAGAGGACGACGAGGCCGAGTCGGTGGCGTGGGACGCCGGCATCGACGCGGGTGCCGCCAGCGCGGAGGAAGCGGCGATCCACCTGGTCGAGGACCCGGACGGGCCCGGCGACGGTCCGTTGCGCTGACGCCGTGCCCGCCGCGCTCGGCACCTCACCGGGTGCCGAGCGCGGTGGTGTCGGTCAGTGGATGACGACGGGCGTCCTGACCTGCTCGCCCTGCGGGTCGTCGAGCTGCGCCGGCTGACGTCGGCGCGGCAGGAACGCCGCCGGGATGATCGTGAGCACTACCAGCGCGAAGGCGACCCAGAACGTGCTGGCGAACGACTTGGCGGCGAAGTCGAGCCCGCGCTCGATGAGCGACGGGTCCACCGGCATCTGCTGAAGCAACTCTGGGCGCTGCTGGGAGGCGATGGCCAGCCCGGCCTCGGTGATCGGCTTGCCGCTCTCGTCCACCAGGCCGGGGATCGGCCGGGAGCCGTTCAGCTCGTTGGTGAGGATCACCGACATCACGGCGGCACCGACCGACCCGCCGATCTGCTGGAGGATGTTGACCAGCGTCGAGCCGCGCGCCACGTCGTTGGCCGACAATGTCCGCAGTGCCGACGTCATGATCGGCATCATCGTGCCGCCCATGCCCAGGCCCATGACGAACAGCGACCCACCGAGCAGCCAGTACGAGGTCTGCGGGTCGACCTGGGTGAAGCCGAAGAACCCGATGACGATGAGCCCCAGCGCGAACGGGACGGTCCGCCCGATCGGCACCCGGTCGGCGAGCGTGCCGGCGATCGGCATGGTGATCATCGCGCCGATGCCCTGCGGGGCCATCAGCAGACCGGCGGCCAGCGTCGACTCACCGCGCACCTGGAGGAAGTAGCTCGGGAACAGCAGCCCGGCGCCCATGAACGCGATGATGAACACGAACATCGTCACCGACGCGATGGTCAGGCTGCGGTTGCGGAACAGCCGCAGGTCGAGCAGCGGGTGCCGGGGCTTGAACGAGTAGAGCACGAACGCCACCACCAGCGCGCCGCCGACCAGCATCGGGGCCCAGACCTTGGTCTCGGCGAAGGAGCCCGTCTCCGGCAGGGACGAGACGCCGTAGAGGAAGAGGGCGAGGCCCGGCGAGAGCATGAGCATGCCGACGAAGTCGAACGACTCGGACGGCTCGGGCGCGTCCTTCGGCAGCGCGACCTGCGCGTAGATCAGGGCGATAACACCGATCGGCAGGTTGATCAGGAAGATCCAGTGCCAGCTCGCCGTGTCGATCAGCCAGCCGCCGAGGATCGGGCCGCCGATCGGCCCCAGCAGCATCGGGATGCCGAGGACGGCCATCAACCGGCCGATCCGGTGCGGCCCGGCCGCCCGCGTCATGATGGTCATGCCCAGCGGCATGAGCATGCCGCCACCGAGGCCCTGAAGGACCCGGTAACCGATCAGTTCGCCGATCGTGTCGGCCATGGCGCAGAGCCCCGACCCGATCGTGAACAGAGCCAGCGCCACCATGTAGAGCCGTTTGGTGCCGAACCGGTCCGCCGCCCACCCGCTGAGCGGGATCACTGTGGCGAGAGCCAGGGTGTAGGCGGTCATGGTCCAGGCGACGCGGGCGTAGGACGCGTCGAACTCGCTCTGGAATTTGGGCAGCGCCACGCTGACCACCGTCACGTCGAGGATCGACATGATCGCGCCAAGGACCACGACGCCGGCCACCTTGAGCACCGCGCCGTCGAGTTTGTCCGAGGTCGCGAGGGATTGCTGTGTCACTAACTCTCCTGAAGTCGATTGAGCCGGCCGATGGTGGGCGGTGGCGGCGATGCCGCGCCAACCGGGCGCGGGGCGCGAGGTGCCAGGACGACGACGCGCGCAGGAAGACTAACCGCCAGCTGTGACGATTCGCCGCCGGATTTTGTGACGGCCCGGCCGCGTATCCGATCGGCCGTGCGACTGTGGCCGGACGTCGGGGCGGCAATCAGCCGGCAGAGCCGCGAGCCATGGGCGTCGCACGAGCGCGGTGGTCGGTCGCAGCCCGGGAAGGCGCAGCCCCCGTCCCGGAGCACCAGAGCTCGCCGGATGGGGCCGGTGATGAGACGGCGTTGTCGGCCGAGGTCGAGTGGTTGGCCGGCTCCGCTGAGGACGGCGGGAAGGATTGCGGCGTCGCAGGCGAGACGGCGCACGGCCTCGGGTGTGAGGTGCAGGCCGGTGTCGAGGGTGCCGCTGCCCAGTTGCCGGGTCAACCCGTCGTAGCTGGTGGTGACGACGATCTGGGCGGAATCACCGCCGTGCTCGGGCAACTCGCCGGTGCGCAGGGCGAGGCGGCACACGTCCCTGAGAGCGTCGTGCCGGCGGTGCCCGGCGCAGCGTTGGTCGTCAGGGCCGGTAGGTGCGCTGAGTGGATCGATGGCGGCGCGGAGCAGCCCGGCGGTCTCGCTGTCGAGGATGCCGGTGAGTCGCAGGCGGCCGTCAGTGAGGGTGGAGAGGGTGAGGTGCCGGTCGCGGGTGGCGCGGCGGGCCTCGGCCTCCAAGGCGGCTTTGGCGGCGGCGTCGGCGATGTCGGGTGCGACGTGGTCGAGGATGCGGGTGCTGAGTTTGCGTAAGAGGGTGGGATCGAACTGCCCGGCCCACTCGACGAGCACTCCGAGGGCCTTGTCGGCGGCCTCGGGACCGGCGGCGGTCTGCACGCTGTCGACAGTGTCGGCGATGACCCGGGCCTGGTCCACGGTGATGTGACCATCGGCCAGTGCGTGACGTACCCCAGGGTTGCCGGTGTCCAGGACGGCGGCGAGGTCGACGAGACGGCGGGCGGCCGGGATGGTGAGGCGTAACCGTCCGCGGAGCCAGACCGCGGTGGAGGAGGCGCCGTGCGTGGTAGCGGTGCCTCGGCCGTCAAGCTCACGGATCAGGGCCAGCTTCACCGCGGCGAGACGCTGCTCGATGCGGTACGCGGTGTCGAGCGCGGCGATCAGATCGCCCTCGGACTGCGCCCAGGTGGCCGCATCGGCACAGGCCGCAACGGCGCCCTCTGCCTGCGTCAACTCTTCGACCACGACCCGAACCTAGAACAGGTGTACGACACTTTCAGCCATCATGATCGATCCGACTGCCAAGACCGGCGGAGACCTAGTTGCTGCGCTTGCTGGCGTCGAGGGCAGCCTGCTCCACTCGCTGGCGGTGGTCCAGCCACCATGACTGGTTCACGGGGGGCAGGTTGTCGTTCCTGGGCAGCAGCCCGGCCGTGCCGTCGATGAGTTCGCGCACGATGTCAGCGTGGCCGGCGTGCCGCTGGGTTTCCGCGATGACATGGACCAGGACGTGGTGCAACGTGACCGGCGCATCGCCCCACCACGGCACGTGGCCCACCTCATGCAGTGCAAGGGCTTCGATGGTGGTGTCGGCGTGGGCGATCGCGCGACGGTACAGTGCGACAATCCCCTCGCGGGTCTCATCCGCGCTCGCCCACATGTCGGCATTGGTCTCCGCGGCCTCGCCGACATACGGCAGGTCCTGCTCGAACGGTCGGCCGAACACGATGCCGAAGTAGAGGATCTCCATGGCTGCCGAGTGCTTCACCAGACCGAGCAAGTTGGTAGCGGTCGGGGTCATCGGACGCCGAATGTCGTATTCGCCGAGCCCATCAAGCTTCCACAGCAGCGACTCGCGGCCGCCCTTCAAGTAGCTGTGCAGGTCTTCTTTCATCGCGCCACTATGGCATCCGGTCGGGTGTCGGCGTTGCCCCGGACGATCCGACGTGAGGTCCAGCTCGGCTAGGCCGTGACGACCGGCACGGCGGCGGTGAGCGCCCAGTCGTGCCCGATGTCGGCGGCCGCGCGCAGCAACCTCGGAAGGTGCTCCTCGCGCAGGGTCTCCAGCGAGGTCTCGGCGGCGTGCACTGTCACGTTGATGGCGGCGACGACCCGCCCGTCGCCGTCGCGTACGCCGGTGGCGACGGACCGGATTCCCGGTGCCAGATCCTGGTCGGCGAGCGCCCAGCCCTTCGCCCGGACCTCGCGCAGCACGGCGTCGAGGTCGCCCGGAGCGGGCTGCCAGCGCGGCGTGATGCCGGAGCGGCTGGGCTCGGCGAGGACGGTCTCCAGCGTGTCCGGCGGGAGGGCCGCGAGCAGCACCTTGCCCATCGACGTCGCGGGCGCTGGGAAGCGGGTGCCGATGGTGACGCCCAGAGTGACGATCTTGGGGACGGCCACCCGGGCGACGTAGACGATGTCGCTGCCGTCGAGCTGGGCCATCGAGGTCGACTCGTTGGTCTGGGCGACGAGCTTCTCCATGTGCGGCCGGGCCACGTCCCACATGTTCAGCGCGTTGACGTACGCCATCCCCAGCTCCAGGACGCGCGGGGTGAGGGTGTGGCCGCGCCCGACCGCGCGGACGTAGCCCAGCGATTCGAGCGTGATGAGGATGCGCCGGACGGTGGGGCGGGCCAGGCCGGTGGCGGCGGCGAGCTCGCTGAGCGTCATCGAGGGGCAGGCGGGACGGAAGGAGCGCAGGACGTCGAGGCCACGGGCGAGAGCCTCGATGAAGTCGGGCCCGGCGCCCCTTCCGTTGTCACTCATGTCCTTAATGCTTCCATTGCGCCGACCCGGCGTCCCACTCGGTGTACTGGTACGGGTTCTCCAGGATCGCGGTCTCGGGGACGTCCGGGTTCATTCCCCGCTGCCACGCCTCCTCCCCCATGGTCTCGCGCAGGTGATCGATTGTCGACGCCACAGCGGCCCGCGCGGCGGCGAGGTCGACGCCGACGAGGCGGCCGTCCCGCTTCACGACCCGGCCACCCACCAGCACTGTGTGCACGTCGGCACGCTGGGCCTGGAAGACGACGTGACCGTGCGGGTTCAGGATCGGGAACATCGCCGGCGAGGCGTCGTTCTTGATCAGGACGACGTCGGCCTGACGCCCGGGGGTGAGCGCGCCGATCGTGGCGTCCATGCCGAGCGCGCGGGCGCCGCCTCGGGTGGCCCACTCGACGACCTGCTCGGCACGCAGGTGGCAGTGGGTGATGGTCTCCTGCTTGGCGTGCGCCTCCAAGTGCTCTCGGGAGCGGTCGGCGCCGAGCGTGCTGCGCATCGCGGAGAAGAGGTCGCCGCTCCACCAGACGCTGGTGTCCATCGAGAGTGACACCGGGATGTCGTGGTGGCGCAGTTGCCAGGTGGGTGGGTAACCCTGGCCTGCGCTCTGCTCACTCTCGGTGGAGACCGAGACCGAGCCGCCGGTCGCGGCGATCCGGTTGTACGAGTCCTGGGTGAGCGTCGCCGCGTGCACGTACACGGTCGACGGGTTCATGAACCCGTTCTCGTGCATCAGCCGGATGCCGTCGTCGTTGGTGGCGCCCCACACGCCCGCGTGGGTGGTCACCGCGACGCCCAGCTCCCGGGCCACCTCGAACGCGGCCCGTTCCGGGAAGGCGGGGTCGCCGGTGACGTCGAACGCCAGCTGGAAGCCGGCCAGCTTGCCACCGTCGACGCGGCGGCGGTGGAAGTCGCGGAACTCCGGCGAGGTGGCCCACTCCCACGGCCCCTGCTGGATGTTGCCGTAGGCGAGCACGAACCGTCCGTCGATCGCCTCCAGGGCGTCCACGGCGGCGTCGGCGTGCTCGGGTGTCTGCAACCCGTGCGACCAGTCGACAGTGGTGGTGACGCCAGCGTCGATCGCCTCGATAGCGCCGAGCAGGTTGCCGGCGTAGACGTCCTCGGGCCGGAACAGCTTGCCCGACTCGAGGTAGTACCAGACGAAGTACTGGGTCAGGGTCCAGTCGGCGCCGTACCCGCGCATCGCTGTCTGCCACAGGTGCCGGTGGGTGTCGACCATGCCGGGCATGAGGATGCCGTCGGTGGCGTCGATCTCCAGGGCGTCGTCGGGTGCGGTGAGGCCGACGCCGACCTGCGCGATCCGGCCGCCGATGACCAGCACGTCGGCGCCGGGCAGCACCGTGTGCGCGTCGTCCATGGTGAGAACCAGGCCGTTTCGGAAGACCACCGGCCGGTCGGTTGCGCTCATTCGCCACCCATTCCTTTCGGAGTACGAGGGGAATCCGGACTCTTGTCCGCTGTGCGGCCAGCCCGAGTGGCGCAAGTGTGGCCCCGGTCACGATTCGTGTCAAGAGTGTGGTCCCGCGCGATAACCGCACCGTTGACACGCCCCGCGCGGTGTCGCAAGCTGTCCCGGCGGACAGGTGTCCGCAGAACGGGCGGAAACATGGTGCAGCATTCGACAGGCCCACTGGCCGGCCTGCTCGTCGCGGACTTCTCCCGGATCCTCGCCGGGCCGTACGCGACGATGCTCCTGGCCGACCTGGGCGCCCAGGTGATCAAAGTGGAGAGCCCTGGTGGAGACGACACCCGCACCTGGATGCCGCCCACCCGCGACAGGGTCTCGACGTACTACCTCGGCATCAACCGCAACAAGCGGTCGGTCGCCCTGGATCTCAAGAAACCCGACGACCTGGCCGCCGCCCAGGAGTTGGCCCGCCGCGCCGACGTGCTGATCGAGAACTTCCGGCCCGGCGGCCTCGCCAGGTTCGGCCTCGACTACGACACCGTCACCGCGAACAACGACAAGATCGTGTACGCGAGCATCAGTGGCTTCGGCACCGGCGCGGGTAAGGACTTCCCCGGCTACGACCTCATGGTGCAGGCCATCTCGGGCCTGATGAGCCTCACCGGCGACCCGGACGGCTCGCCGTACCGCGCCGGGATCTCCGTCTTCGACGTGATGGCCGGGCTGCACGCCAGCATCGGCATCCTCGCCGCGCTGCACCACCGTGGCGAGACCGGACGTGGGCAGCACGTCGAGGTCAACCTGCTCAGCTCGGCGCTGTCCGGGTTGGTCAACCACTCCAGCGGCTACGTCGCCGGCGGGACCGTCCCGTTCCGGATGGGCAACGCGCACCCCAGCCTCTTCCCGTACGAACCATTGCCCACCGCCGACGGCGAGCTGATCGTCATCGCCGGCAACGACGGGCAGTTCCGCAAGCTCTGCCAGGTGCTCGACCTGCCCGGCCTGCCGGACGACAGCCGTTTCGGCCGCAACCAGGACCGCACGGCCAACCGCGAGCAACTGCGGCCCCTGCTTGTCGAACGCCTCGCCAAGCGGACCAAGGACGAGTGGTTCCGGGACCTGCTCGCCGCCGGCGTCCCGTGCGCGCCGATCAACACCATCGACGGCGGTGTGGCGCTCGCCGAGGAGCTGGGGCTCGACCCGGTCGTCACCGTCGGCGACGTGCCCGGCGTCCGCAACCCCATCACCTTCTCCGACACCCCGGCCCGGTACGAGCTGCCGCCGCCGGGGCTCGACGAACACGGCGAGGAGATCCGCGCGTGGCTGAAGAGCTGAGCTTCCCCACCGGGATCGGCACGTCCGACCCGACCACCATCTCCCTGCTCGGGCAGGACCTGGCCGCCGACCTGATGGGCACTGTGGGCTTCGGCGAGCTGGCGTACTGGCTGGTCGCCGGCCGCCGTCCCACCCCGGGTGAGGTACGGGTCTTCGAGGCGGTGCTGGTGGCCCTCGCCGACCACGGCTTCACCCCGACGGCGATCGCCGCCCGGCTGACGTACCTGTCCGCGCCCGAGTCGTTGCAGGGCGCGCTCGCCGCCGGCCTGCTCGGTGGCGGCTCCCGCTTCCTCGGTGTCACCGAGGACTGTGGACGCTTCCTCGCCGACACGCTCGCCCAGGCCGGTGAGGTGACCGACTACGACGCGGTGGCGCTCGACGCGGTCACCCGGGCCAAGCAGGAGCGTCGACTGGTCCCCGGGCTCGGGCACCCCGTGCACAAGGAGCAGGACCCGCGCACCCCCGTGCTGATCCGGATCGCCACCGAGGAGGGTCTGCACGGCCCGCACCTGCGACTTTTCGAGGCGATCGGACGCGTACACCCACAGGTGCTCGGCCGTACCCTGCCGCTCAACGGTGCCGGAGTCTGCGGGGCGGCCCTCGCCGACCTCGGGCTCCCGGTCGAGATGCTGCGCGGTTTCGCCCTGCTGGCCCGCGCGGCGGGGCTGCTCGGGCATCTCGCCGAGGAGCGACGACGACCGCTCGGCATGGAGATCTACCGCACCGTCGACCGCAACGCCGTTTACGAACCCTGATCTCCTCCTCCACCACCCCCGAAAGGAGCGGGAATGGCCTTCATCGTCGCTGTCATCGCCTCCACCCACCACCCCTTCTACTACCGGGCCAGCACCGCCACGGGCGAGGATCGGCCACCGTTCGCCGACGAGTGGACCCGCAAGATCCTGGCGTTCCGGGAGACGTTGACCCGGGCCCGGCCCGACGTCCTGGTGATGGTCGGCTCCGACCACTTCCACCAGCTCTGGCTGGACAACATGCCGCAGTTCCTGGTCGGCAAGGCGCCCTTCTACGACGCCAACTGGTACAACGAGGAGCGCGAGTTCGGGCTGCCCCGGATGCTGCTCAAGGGCCAGGAGGACCTGTCCGGGCACATCCTGCGGGCCGGGCTCGACGCCGGCTTCGACCTCGCGTTCAGCAACGAGCTGCGCATCGACCACAGCATCACCTGCCCGATCATCACGCTGCGGCCCGAGGCCGACCTGCCGATCGTGCCGATCTACACGAACATCTTCGCGCCGCCACTGCCGCAGCCGAAGCGCTTCGTCCAGCTCGGCCAGAGCATCCGCGACATCGTCGAGTCGTGGCCGTCGCACCTGCGGGTGGCCGTCATCGGCACCGGCCACCTCTCGCTGGAGTTGGGCGGCCCCCGGCAGTTCGGCCCGCACGGCCCCGACCCGGAGTTCGACCAGCGGGCCGTCGAGTGGATCGCCAACGGCGACCTCGACGAGTGCCTGCGCGAGGTCACCCTGGACAGCCTGCACTCACCGGGCAACGCCACCCACGGCTTCATGGACTTCATGCTGATGATGGGCGTGGCCGGTGCCGGCGTGAAGGCTGACTACGTCGACACCCTCGATCTGTTCCACACCATGGAGGCGTACTTCACCTGGTACCCGAACGGAGCGCCGACGGCATGAGCAAGTATCTGCTGAACAAGTTCCTCTTCATGGTCGACCGGGACCCGGAGCTGGTCGAGCGCTACCGCAGCGAGCCGCGCGAGCTGGTCGCCTGGTGGGAGGCCGAGTGCGCCAACACGGTGCTGAACTGCCACACCGGCGAGGCGAGCACCTGGCTGCGCTTCGACGACGTGGAGCGCGAGGCGTTGGCCGCCCACGACCACGTGAAGCTCTTCGAGCTGGGCGCGCACCCGTTCCTCACGCTGACCCTCTTCATCGCCCTCTTCGAGCGGGACAACACCGAGCCGCTGGAATACCAGAAGTCCTACGGCGCGCGGCTGGCCCACTTCTCGATGCCCTACCCGGACATCGCGACGTGATCCGCGCGGCAGTGCTCACCACCTGCGGCGCCGCACCGACGATCGCCGAGCGGCCGGCGCCCGCGCCGGCTGACGGTGCGGTGGCTGTCACCGTCGAGGCCGTGCCGATCACCCCGCTGGACGTGCTCTGTGCCAGCGGCACCAGCTACTTCGGACGACCGAGCACCCCGTACGTTCCGGGTGTGCAGGGGGTCGGTCGGCTCGCCGACGGCACCGCTGTCTGGTTCGGCACGTCGGCCGGGATGCGCTCCGGTGTCGACGGCAGCATGGCGACCACCGTCACCGTGCCGACCGTCGACGTGGTGGCGCTGCCGGCCGGCGTACCGCTGACCCTGCTCGCGGCCCTCGGCCTGTCCGCGGTCGCCGCGCACGAGGCGCTGACCCACGCCGGCGGCCTGGCGGCTGGCGACCAGGTCATCGTGCTCGGCGCCGGGGGTGTGGTCGGTCAGGCCGCCGTACAGCTCGCCCTGCTCGGCGGCGCCCGCCGGGTCATCGCCGTGGCGCGGTCGGCGGCGGCACGGGCCCGCGCCGAGGAGCTCGGTGCCGCCGTCGCCGTCCCGCTGCTCCCCGACGACGACGTCGCGGCGATGGCCGACCGGCTGCGTCACGCCGCCGAAGGGCCGGTCGACCTCGTCCTCGACCCGGTCTTCGGTGTCCCGGCCGCGGCGGCGCTGCGGGTGCTGCGCCCGGGTGGGCGGCTGGTCAACCTGGGCAGCGCGGCCGGCGCGACAGCACCCATCGAGTCCGCCGTGCTGCGCAGCGGCGCACTGCGGATGATCGGCTACACCAACAACGGGTTGTCGGCCGCAGAGCGGGCCGCGGCGCTGACAGTGGTGGCCGGGCACGCGGCGGCCGGCCGGCTCACCGTCGACCACGAGATAGTGCCGTTCGACGCCATCGCGGACGCCTGGGCCCGGCAGGACGCCGGCACCGCAGCCGGCCGGATCGTCCTCGCGCTCTGAGGGGGCCGGGCCCCAGCCAGGGAGCGCGGAACCGTGGATAAACCGCACCTGGTTGGGGTTCGGCAGCGGTGCGACGGTCGGTCCATGACACCTTCCACCTACACCGTCGCCGGCCACTGGATCGGCGGCGAGACCGTCACCGGCTCCGCCGGCGCCCTTCCCGTCGTGAACCCGGCCACCGGCGAGGTCGTCGCCGAGACCCCGGCCGGCACCGCCGCCGACGTCGACAGCGCCGTTGCCGCCGCCCGAGCGGCTTTCCCGGCCTGGTCGGCGACCACCCCGCAGCACCGGGCGGACGTGCTGCGCCGCCTCGGTGCCGGCCTCGCCGCCCGCACGGAGGAGATCGCCCAGGCGATCACCGCTGAGATGGGCTCTCCGATCGGTATGTCCCGGACCGCCCAGGTCGCGTTCCCGGCCGCTGTGGTCGAGTCCATCGCCGGCCTGGCCGACGGCTTCGCCTGGTCCGAGGAGGTCGGCAACTCGCTGATCGTCCGCGAGCCGATCGGCGTGGTTGGCGCGATCACGCCGTGGAACTTCCCGCTCCAGCAGATCGTCTCCAAGCTGGCGCCGGCCCTGCTCGCCGGCAACACGATGGTCTTCAAGCCGTCCGAGAACGCCCCGCTGACCGCGCGCATCCTCGCCGAGGTCGCCGCCGAGGCCGGCGTACCGGCTGGTGTCTTCAACGTCGTCTACGGCACCGGCGCGACCGTCGGCGAGGCGATCTCCGCCCACCCGGACATCGACATGGTCTCCTTCACCGGCTCCACCCGGGCGGGGCAGCGGATCTCCTCGGTGGCCGCGGCGACCGTCAAGCGGGTCGCGCTGGAGCTGGGCGGCAAGGGCGCGAACATCATCCTCGACGACGCCGACCTGCCCGCCGCGGTCGAGCGGGGTCTCATGATGGCATTCAGCAACGGCGGTCAGGTCTGCGGCGCGTGGCCGCGGATGCTGGTGCCCGCCGCCCGTCAGGACGAGGTCGTGGCGTTGGCCGTCGAGGCCGCGAAGCAGTACACAGTCGGCGACCCGGTCGACGAGGCCACCCGGATCGGCCCGATGGCGTCCGAGACCCACCGGCAGAAGGTCGTCGGCTACATCGAGCGGGGCATCGCCGACGGCGCCCGGCTCGTGTTCGGCGGCCCGCAGCGGCCCGAGGGGCTGACCGTCGGGGCCTACGTCCAGCCGACGATCTTCGCCGACGTCGACCCGGCCTCCGCGATCGCCCAGGAGGAGATCTTCGGCCCGGTGCTGACGATCATCCCCTACGCCGACGAGGAGGAGGCCGTGGCCATCGCCAACGGCACGCTGTACGGCCTGACCAGCGGCGTCTTCGGTGAGCCGGAGCACGCGCTGGCGATCGCCCGGCGGCTGCGCGTGGGCCAGGTCGACGTGAACGCCGGCCACTGGAACCCGCTCGCCCCGTTCGGCGGCTACAAGCACTCCGGCAACGGCCGCGAGTTCGGCCGCTTTGGCCTTGAGGAGTTCCTGGAAACCAAGTCCATCCAGCGCTGACCGCGCCAGCCCCACCAGCCCCACCAGCCCCACCAGCCGCGCCAGCCCCACCAGCCCCACCAGCCCCAAGATCGTGCTGGATCCTGGAAGTAGCGGCCTCGAAGGCCCGGCACACCACTACAACCAGGATCCGGTGCGATCTTGGGGGCGGGCGGAACACCGCTCCCGGGCTGGTCTGTTGCACCGAACGTGCCGCGCCGCCGCCGGCACCTCGTGATCGGAGACACCGTGGACCGCGCCCAACTCGCCAGCTTCCTGCGCACCCGCCGCGAGGCGCTCCAGCCCGAGGACGTCGGGTTGCCCCGGGGGCCGCGCCGGCGCACCGGAGGGCTGCGGCGCGAGGAAGTCGCCACGTTGAGTGGTATGTCCACCGACTACTACAGCCGGTTGGAGCAGCAGCGCGGGCCGCACCCCTCGGAGCAGATGCTCGCCGCCCTGGCCCGGGGCCTGCGGCTCACCTTCGCCGAACGCGACCACCTGTTCCAGCTCGCCGGTCACGCCGTTCCGCGCCGCGCGATGCGGGCCGACCACGTCAACCCCGGGATGATGCGCATTCTCGACCGGATGCACGACACTCCCGCCCAGGTGGTGAACCACCTCGGCGAGACCCTGGCGCAGACCGCGCCGGCCATCGCCCTGCTCGGTGACGAGACCCGGCACACCGGGTTGGCGCGCAGCGCGCACCACCGCTGGTTCACCGACCCGGAGGCGCGACAGCTGCACCCGGTGAAGGACCACGAGACGCAGAGTCGACTCCTCGTGGCACACCTGCATGCCTCGTACACCCGGGATGGGCGCGGCTCGCGGGCCGCTGCCCTCGTCGACGACCTGCTGGCCAGGAGCCCGGAGTTCGCGCAGCTGTGGCGGGAGCACCCGGTGCCCGCCGGCTACTGCCCGCCCAAGCATTTCGTGCACCCGGAGGTCGGGGCATTGGAGCTGCACTGCCAGACGCTGGTCGATCCCGACCAGTCACAGACACTGTTGGTCTTCACCGCCGTGCCCGGGTCGACGAGCGACGAGAAGCTGCGGCTGCTCGCCGTCATCGGCGGCCAGGTCGTCTGACCGCGATCAGCTCCGAGCGGGGTAGCGGGCTGGGCTGACGCCCAGGTAGCGCCGGAAATGGCGGGTCAGGTGCGCCTGGTCGAAGAACCCGGCCGCGACGGCGGTCTCGACGGGCCGCTGCCCGGCGAGGAGCAGGCGACGCGCCAGCTCGACCCGACGGCCGGTGAGGTACGAGTGCGGTGGCACGCCGTGCACCTGGGTGAACGTCCGGACCAGGTGGGTCGGGTGGGCGTGCAGCAACTGGGCGGCCTCCCCCAGCGTGACGCCCTCGACGGTCCGGGCGTCCAGCAGCTCCCGTAGTCGCACCGCGAGGCCGCGGCCGGCCGGCTGGCCAGCGGCCGGGGGGCGCTGGCGGAGCTGGCGGCGCAGCCGGTCCAGGATGAACGCGAGTCGACTCTCGGCCTCGAACTCGTCGCCGGGTTCGGCGAGCGCCTGGTGCAGGTGGTGGATCCGGTCGCGCAGCTGCGGATCGGCCAGGTCCGGCTCGTCGACGGCCCGGCCGACCAGCTCGGCGTCGAGCGCCGAGGTGTCGAGGTACAGGACCCGCTTGCGGAAGCCGTCCGGTGTGGCGGAGCTGCCGTTGTGCGGCACGTACGGCGGCAGCAGGGTGACCGACGTGCGCAGCGCGCCGTGCCGGTGCCGGTCCAGGTCGAAGCGGACGGCGCCGTCGTCGACGATCAACAGGGTCCACACCTCGTGGATGTGCCGGGGGTAGGCGTGGTCCACGAAATGGGCGTGGAAGACCTCGGCGACCCCGGCTACCGCGGGTCGCCACGCGCTGACGTGCGAGCCCGCCGGGCGGGTGGCCACGCTAAGAACGTACAAGACCGGTAGGCGTCGGGGCGGGCAGGCTCGACGCCATGACCGAACCGATCCGCTTTCCCACCAAGATCGCCGTACTGCTCCGCAACGACCTGGCGAGCTGGCAACGGCTGAACGTCACCGCCTTCCTGGTCAGCGGCATCGCGAGCACGCTGCCGGAGCTGGTCGGCGAGGAGTACCGCGACGCGGACGGCACCAGCTACCTGCCGATGTTCGGCCAGCCGGTGCTGGTCTTCGCCGGGGATCGGGCGACGTTGGTCGGCGCGCACTCCCGCGCTCTCGCCCGTGGCCTGCGGATGGCGATCTTCACCTCCGAGCTGTTCGCGACCGGCAACGACCGGGACAACCGCGCCGCAGTCCAGGCGGTCGGACGGGAGAAGCTCGACCTGGTGGGCCTGGCGCTGCACGCGCCGCGCAATGTGGTGGACAAGGTGCTCAAGGGTGCGTCCATGCACCCGTAACGGCATCCGTGGCGACGAGACATTGATATCGATGTGTATGACTGTAATAATTAACACACTTTACAGTTGTTTCGCCGCCCCGGAAGGACCCCCACATGGCGCGACGATTGGCCGGGCTCGTGCCCCGCCGCCCCCGCATCAGACTGACCTCCGCGCTCGCCGCGGCCCTGCTCGCCGTACCGACCGGCCTGGTCGTCGGCGCATCACCCGCGACGGCGGCCGCGACGGGCGCCATCACCGGGTACGGCGGCAAGTGCGTCGACGTGGCCGCCGCGAACCCGGCCAACAACACGCCGGTGCAGCTCTTCACCTGCAACGGCTCCACCGCGCAACAGTGGACGGTGGCCGACGACGGCACGATCCGGGCGCTGGGCAAGTGCCTGGACATCGCCGCCGCCAGCACCGCCAACGGCGCCCGGGTGCAGATCTACGACTGCAACGGCACCGGAGCCCAGCAGTGGTCGCCCAGCGCCGGGCAACTGGTCAACCCCACCTCGGGCAAGTGCCTCGACGCGACCGGCCCCAGCTCGGCCGACGGTACCCCGCTACAGATCTGGAGCTGCACCGGCACCGCCAACCAGACCTGGGCGCTGCCCACCGGCGGCACCACGCCGCCACCCTCGGGTGGTTTCACCCACCCCGGCGTGCTGGTCAGCCGAGGCCAGCTCGACTTCGTCCGCGGCCGCGTACAGGCCGGCGCGCAGCCGTGGGCGGCGGCCTACAACCAGATGATGAGCAGCCGGTACGCCTCCCTGTCGCGTACCCCGGCTCCCCGTTCGGTGGTCGAGTGCGGTTCCTACTCCAACCCGAACAACGGCTGCACCGACGAGCGGGAGGATGCGATCGCGGCGTACACCGACGCGCTCGCCTGGTACGTCACCGGGGACGCCCGGTACGCGCAGAAGTCGATCCAGATCATGGACGCGTGGTCGGCCACCATCACCGCGCACACCGGCAGCAACGCTCCACTGCAGACCGGCTGGGCCGCCTCGGTCTGGCCCCGGGCAGCCGAGATCATCAAGTACACCTACACGAGTTGGCCCAACGCCAACCGCTTCGCCACCATGCTGCGCAACGTCTACCTGCCGATGGTGCGCAACGGCTCGAACAGCAACGGCAACTGGGAACTGACCATGATGGAGGCCACCGTCGGCATCGCGGTGTTCCTGGACGACCGGGCCGTGTACGACGCGGCGACCACCCGCTTCCTCAACCGCGCCCGGGCCTTCGTCTACCTGCCCAGCGATGGCGCACTGCCGTACACGATGCCCGGCAGCGGCCTGGACACCAGCGCGGAGATCATCGGCTACTGGCAGGGCCAGTCCACCTTCGTCGCCGGCCTCGCCCAGGAGACCTGCCGCGACTTCGTCCACACCGGGTACGGGATCTCCGCCATCTCGCACGTCGCGGAGACCTCCCGGATCCAGGGACGCGACCTGTACCCACAGGTCGGTGAGCGGCTGCGTCAGGCGCTCGGCTTCCACTCGCGCTACCAGCTCGGCGAGGCGCCGCCCTCCTGGCTCTGCGGCGGCAGCCTCACCCGGGGCCTCGGGCCGATCACCGAGGTCGGCTTCAACGCGATGAGCACCCGGTTGGGCAACGTCATGACCAACACCCAGACCCTCACGGTGCAACAGCGTCCGGCCGGGACCAACAACCTCTTCGTCGCCTGGGAGACGCTGACCCACGCCAACAACCCCAACTGACCAGGCCGCCGTGGGGCGGCGCCGGACGCGCGGCGCCACCCCACGGCGGTGCTCAGTTGTCGGCCCCCAGCGCCTCCACCGGGCTGACCCGCGACGCCCGACGGGCCGGCAGCACCCCGGCCAGCGCGGTCAGCCCGACCAGCACCACGAAGAGCCCGGCCAGCGGCAGCAGCGGCGCGGTCAGCGGTGCCGCGATCCCGAGGGTCTGGACCGCCAACCAGGCGTACGGGATGCCGAGCACCAGGCCGATGGTCGCGCCGATCACCCCGTACAGGCCGGACTCGACGGTCAGCATGGTGCGCAGGCCGGTCCGGGACAGCCCGATCGCCCGGAGCAACCCGGACTCGCGTACCCGCTCCACCACCGAGAGGGCGGTCGTGGAGCCCACGCCGACGACCGCGATCAGCACGGTCAGGCTGACCAGACCCACAGCGATCCAGACCAGGGTGCGCACCAACGCGTCGTTGCGGTCCCGTTCGTCGGCGAGCACCGCGAGGCCCACCCCGTCGCTGCCCCCGATCGCCTGCCGCAGCGCCCGCACGCCGGCGGTGCGACCGTCCTCGCCGGCGCCCGAAGCGTCGGCCAGCAGACCGGTGTACGCGGCCGGCACGCCGATCCGGTCCAGGTCGGCCGGATCGGCGAGGATGCCCGCGTGCAGTGGCCCGTCACCGGGCAGGACCGCTGCCACCCGCACGTCGACAGTGCCGGTGGCGACGGCGAGCGTGGCGGTGTCGCCGGCCCGCAGACCCGCGTCCCGCGCGACCCAACTGTTGAGCACGATCCGGCCGGGGCCACGTTCGGTCAGGGTGCCCTGGGCCACGTCCAGGTCAGCGGTGCTCGGCAACGCCGCCAGGTCCAGGTCGCTGGTCGGGTAACGGGCCTCGACGTCGCCGAGCTTGTCGGCGCCGCGCAGCAGCGTGGCGTCGCCGACCATCCGGTACGGCACGACCCTGGCCAGCGCACCGCGCGCCGCCTCGGCCCGGCTCACGACAGCCGCCGGCAGCGTCCCACCGTTGCTGGTGACCTCGAAGTCGGTCGGGGCTGAGAGCGCCATCTCGCGGTCGGCGAGGATCTGCAGCGACGCGCCGCCGATGACCACCCCGGAGATCAGGGTCACGCCGAGCGCGACCACGACGGAGACCGCGGCGGCCCGGCGCGGCGCCCCGCCGATCCCGCCGACCGACATCCGCCCAAGCGGCCCGAGCTGGCGCAGCGGCCAACCCACCACGGCCAGCACCGGGCGCACCAGCAGCGGGCCGAGGGCCACCAGCGCGAAGAACGCCAGCGCGCCGGACCCGACCAGCAGGAGCAGCGGCATCGACGGGTCGTAGTCCGACTGGTCCGGCGTCGGCAACTGGCTGATCGTCCCGACCGCTGCCAGGATCGCGCCGACGGCCAGGAGCAGCCCGAAGACCAGACGCGCCACGCCGATGCCGCGGCGGCCGGCGGTGACGCTTGCCGCCCGCAGTGCCTCCAGCGGGGAGACCCGGGCGGCGGATAGCGCCGGTGCCAGCACGGCCAGCACGGTGATCACGACGGCGCCGAGCACCACGGTGACCGCCTCCGTCAGTGGCAGGCCCGGCGAGGAGACCGCGTGGCCGGTGGCGCGCAGGATCGCCGGCAGCGCGTAGCCGAGGGTGAGTGCGCCGACGACCCCGACAACGCCGGCGACCAGCCCGGTCAGGGCTCCCTCGGCGGTCAGGGCCCCCACCAGGGTGGCCCGACTCGCACCGACCGCCCGCAGCAGCGCAAGCTGCCGCATCCGCTGGGCGAAGACGATGCGGAAGGTCGAGGTGACCACCAGCGCGGCCGCGACGACCGCGATGGAGACGAACATGCCGACCAGGATGAAGAGTCTCCCGACCTCTTGCGCCGCCGCCTGGGCCTCGGCCTCGCGCACCTCGGCGCCGGAGCGGATCGGCTGGCCGGCGACCGCAGCGGTCACCCTTTGACGGACCGCGTCGGTCGAGGCGCCGGGAGTGACCCGCACGTCGACGCGCTCCACCGTCGTCAGGCGCGCCCAGGCGATCACGGCACTGTCCGGGGCGTACGCGTCGTAGCCGGCGTCGGCGCCGGCGTCCACCATGCCGGTCACTGTGAGTGGGGCGGGCGTGGTGAGTTCACCGCCGGTACCGCTGGTGGTGGTGCCCACCGAGAGCCCGAGCCGTTCGGCGGTGCGCGGCGTGATCGCGATCTCGCCGGGCTGGTCCGGGTAGCTGCCCTCGATCACCCGGACCGTGCTCAGCGGGCCGGTGCCCGGGTCGGACTGGAGGTTGAGGTACCCCTCGCCGATGGAGACACCGGTCGCCACCCGGGCGACCGCCTCGGCCACACCGGGCACGGCCCGGACCTGCCGCACGTCCGTCACTGTGGGTGGCGGCACGTCGACGCTGCCGATCACCAGGTCGGTGACGGCCGGGGTGCCGCTGAGGTTGTCCCGCACGGTGCCTTCGGTGATCTGTTGCACCAGCACGGTGCCGAAGACGACGAACGACGCGACAAGGATCGCCAGGCCGGTCAGAATCAGCCGGCCGGGCCGCCGGGCCGCGGCGATCGTCTGGGTACGCAGCACTGTCGCCCTCATCGGCGGGCCGCCAGATCACGCAGGGCGTCGGTGACCGACACCTGGTCCGGCTTGTCGATCTCGCCGGCCAGCCGACCGTCGGCGAGCAGCACCACCCGGTCGGCGTACGCGGCGGCGATCGGGTCGTGGGTGACCATGACGACGGTCTGGCCGAGGTCGCGTACCGAGTCGCGCAGGATGGTGAGCACCTCCGCGCCGGAGCGGGAGTCGAGGTTGCCCGTCGGCTCGTCGGCGAAGACCACCTCGGGCCGTGCCACCAGCGCCCGGGCCAGCGCCACTCGCTGCTGCTGGCCGCCGGACAGCTCGCTGGGCCGGTGGTTCAGGCGGTCGCCGAGGCCCAGCACCCGCACCAGGTGCGCGAGGAGTTCGGCGTCGGGCTGCCGACCGGCGAGGTCCAGCGGCAGCGTGATGTTCTGCGCGGCGGTGAGCTGCGGCAGCAGGTTGAAGGACTGGAAGACGAACCCGATCCGCTCCCGGCGTACCCGGGTCAGCGTCCGGTCCGACTGGCCGGTCAGCTCCGTGCCGCCGAGCAGGACGCGACCGGAGGTGGCCGTGTCGAGGCCGGCGAGGCAGTGCATCAGTGTCGACTTGCCGGACCCGGACGAGCCCATGATCGCGGTGAACTCGGCCCGGCCGAAGCCGACCGAGACCCCGTCCAGGGCACGGACGGCGGTGTCGCCGCTGCCGTACACCTTCACCAGGTCGACCGCGGCGACCGCGGCGTGGCTGGTCTCCGGCGGGGCGTGGGTTGTCATCGTTCCTCCAGTGGCTGCGTGGTGACCCGGAAAGCGTCGCCGCCACCGGCGGGTGGGCGCATCGGCCCTCGGCCGGGTATCGCCGGCGTCGGGTCTGCCTTTTGGCCGATCCGCCACCTCCACCCGGCTGGCTACGCTGGGTCACCATGAGCACGCCGGATCTTCGACGATGGTGGGTACGCCTGGCCCAGGCCGCCGGGCTGGTGGCCATGGGGTTGCTCGCCCTCTTCGACCTGCGGTTCGGCGCACCGGAGAGCCTGGCCGCTCTCCTTCTCCTGCTGGTGCGGATGGGGCTGGCGGTGGCAACGGTGCCGCTCTGGCTGCCGGTGCACCGGCTGGGTTCGCGGCTGCTGCCGCTGGCCGCGCTGGTGCTCGCCTGCGCCTCACTGGCCGTGACGGCAGCTGTCCTGGTCGTCTTCGACGGCAGCTATCTGATCAGCAGCAGCTGGGGGCTCGCCGAGTCGGCCGGGCTGATCGGCGTGGTCTTCGTGGTGGCCCGCTGGGGCGCGCCGCGGCTCGCCCCGTGGGCGGCGGTGGCCGCCGGGCTCGCCGTGGCCGCGTTGCCGCTGCGCGTCGGCACCGAGAGCTTGTTGGTGATCTTCGGCCTGCTCCAGGTGCTCGCCGCGGCCGGCGCCGCCGGGGTGGGGCTCTACCTGCGCATCGTGGCCGCCGGCCGGGAGCGGGCCATCGCGCTGGTCCGGGCCGAGCAGCGTGCCGAGTTCGCTCGGGATCTGCACGACTTCATCGCCCACCACGTCACCGGCATCGTGGTGCAGGCGCAGGGCGCCCGGTTCGTCGCCGAGCAGGACCCGCAACGGGTGATCGTCGCCCTGGAACAGATCGAGCGGGCCGGCGCGGAGACGATGGCCTCGATGCGGCGGATGGTCGGGATCCTGCGCAACCCGGACGCCCCGCCGGACGCGCCGCTGGCTCCGTTGGCCGGGGTGACCGAGCTGGAACCGCTGCTCAGCGGGTTCAACGGCGCGGCGAACGCGCCGGCACGACTGCACGTCGACGGCGACCTCAACGGGCTGCCGGTGGAGGTCTCGACGTCGGCGTACCGGGTGGTGATGGAGGGGCTGACCAACACCCGCCAGCACGCGCCGGACGCGCGGTTGGTGGACGTGGCCGTTCGGCGTACCCCGGACTGGTTGCTGGTCCGGGTCGCCGACGACGGCGCGTCGCCGCGCACCGCGCCGGCCCGGGGGCACGGCTTCGGCCTGATCGGCCTCACCGAGCGGGTACGCGCCCTCGGCGGCACGATCACCGCCGGGCCCGGCGTCGCCGGTGGCTGGGTGCTCGACGCGGCGTTCCCGCTCCAGGTGGCGGTGGCGCGGTGATCCGGGTGCTGATCGCCGATGACCAGGCCATGGTCCGGACCGGCTTCGGCATGATCATTGGCGCCCAGCCGGACATGGAGGTGGTCGGCGAGGCCGCCGACGGCGTCCAGGCCGTCGAACTGGCCCGACGACTGCGCCCGGACGTGGTGCTGCTGGACATCCGGATGCCCCGCCTCGACGGTCTCGAGGCACTACGGCTGCTCGCGGGGCCGGGCGTCGCCGACCCGATCCGGGTGGTCGTCGTGACGACCTTCGACCTCGACGAGTACGTGCACACGGCGCTCTCCAACGGCGCGTGCGGCTTCCTGCTCAAGGACTCCGGCCCGGCCCTGCTGGTGGAGGCGGTCCGTGCGGCCGTGTCCGGCGACGCGCTGATCAGCCCTTCGATCACGGTACGGCTGTTGGAGCACCTCAGCTCACCGGCCCCGGCGCGCGACGACGGCGGCCTGTCACCACGGGAACTCGACGTGGTGAAGCTCGTCGCCCGGGGCCTGACCAACGCCGAGATCGCCACCCAGCTCTTCATCGCCGTGGGCACTGTCAAGACCCACCTGGCGAGCGTGCAGATGAAACTCCAGGCCCGCAACCGGGTCGAGATCGCCGCCTGGGCCTGGGAACGCCGCCTCGTCGGCTGACGGGACACCGACCTGGCCACAGCTGACCTAAGATTCAGGAAAGTCTATGCCTGGTCCGCTGCGGTCACCCGGAAGCGAGGACTTCGTCGTGCGTCATCATCCGTTCCGAGGAATCCGGTCCAGGGCCGCCGCGCTGGTCGCGTGCGCACTGACGGCAACTCTGGTCGCCGCCGGCGCGACCCCGGCGCAGGCCGCCGCCGACACCGAACGCCCCACCGCGCCCGGCCCGATCACTGTCGTCGCCATCGACACCACCTGGGTCGAGCTGGCCTGGGCGGCCTCGACCGACAACGTGGGCGTGATCCGCTACCCGGTCGGCGCGCAGTTCGAGGATTCCGGCGCCCAGTATTCGACCGACACCACCAGCATCCGGATCACCAACCTGCGGCCGTCGCGCACCTACACCTTCTCGGTGCGGGCGGAGGACGCGGCCGGCAACAGCTCGGTGTCCAACCCGACAGTGCGGCTGACCATGCCACCGGGGGACGACCAGCCGCCGAGCGCGCCGGGTCAACCGGTGGCGTACGACGTCGCCGCCACTGCGGTCTGGCTGCGGTGGGCGCACTCGGTGGAGAACGTCGCCCTCGACCGGTACGAGGTGTTCCGGGTCGACGCCGGCGGCATTCTCACCCGGGTCCGTGAGGTGTACCAGTACCCGCCCATGAACAGTGCCCAGATCAGCGGGTTGGCGCCGAACACCGCGTACACCTTCGTGGTGCAGGCCCGCGACGAGGCCGGGCACCTGTCCCCCCTGTCCGCGCCGGTCACCGTGACCACACTGCCGCCACCGCCGAGCTGCGCGGTCCGATCCGTCGTGCGGCAGTGGCCGGACGGCTTCGTGGCGCACCTCGTCGTCACGAACACCGGCTCGACGACTGTCGACGGGTGGACGATGACGTGGCGATTCTGGGCCAGCCAGCAGGTGCGGGGCATCTGGGGCGCGAAGGTCGTCGACCGCCTCAACAACAGCTACCTCCGGGTGGCCAACACCGGCCGCAACGCGGTGATCCCACCCGGCGGCACCGTGTCGCTGGGGCTCGTCGCCACTGGCACGCAACTGCCGGAGGAGGTCACGCTGAACGGCGGCCTCTGCACTGTGGCAGACGAATAACGCTCGGCTCCGGGGTCTGGCGCGCGCCGCGACAACTTGCGACGCTAGCGCCTGTGTATGACTACGACCTGTTGGTGCTGGGCTCCGGGCCCAGCGGTCAGAAGGCCGCGATCGCTGCCGCCAAGCTCGGCAGGCGGGTCGGCATCGTGGACCGCCGCGACATGATCGGTGGGGTGTGCATCAACACCGGCACCATCCCCTCCAAGACACTGCGCGAGGCCGTGCTCTACCTGACCGGCCTGAGCCAGCGGGACCTCTACGGCAGCAGCTACCGGGTCAAGGAGGAGATCACGGTCAGCGATCTGGCCGCCCGAACCCAGCACGTCATCACCCGACAGACCGACGTCATCCGCAATCAACTGGCCCGCAACCGGGTCGCGATGATCACCGGCACCGGGCGTTTCGCCGACGCGCACTCGATCTGGGTCGACGGTGGCACCGGTCGCGAGTCCAAGGTGACCTTCGACAAGATCGTCATCGCCGCGGGTACCCGCCCGGCCCGCCCGGACAGCGTCGACTTCGACGACCGGACGATCGTGGACTCCGACGGCGTCATCAACCTGCAGGCCGTACCCCGCAGCATGGTCGTGGTCGGCGCCGGCGTGATCGGCATGGAGTACGCCTCGATGTTCGCCGCGCTCGGCACGAAGGTGACTGTGGTGGAACGCCGCGAGCGGATGCTGGATTTCTGCGACGACGAGGTCGTCGAGTCACTCAAGTACCACCTGCGCGACCTCTCCGTGGCGTTCCGCTTCGGCGAGGAGGTCGCCGCCGTGGAAAAGCACCAGACGGCGGCGCTGTGCATCCTCAAGAGCGGCAAGAAGATCGTCGCGGACACGGTGATGTACTCGGCCGGGCGGCAGGGCCAGACCGACGACCTGGCACTGGAGGCGGCCGGGCTGGAGGCGGATCGACGCGGCCGGATCACTGTCGACGCCAACTACCGCACCTCGGTGGAGAACATCTATGCCGTCGGCGACGTGATCGGCTTCCCCGCGCTCGCGTCCACCTCGATGGAGCAGGGCCGGCTGGCCGCACAACACGCCTGCGGCGAACCGATTCGGGAGATGCACGGCCTGCAACCGATCGGCATCTACACGATCCCGGAGATCAGCTTCGTCGGGCAGACCGAGGCGCAGCTCACCGAGAGCTCCACACCGTTCGAGGTGGGCATCGCCCGCTACCGCGAGTTGGCCCGGGGCCAGATCGTGGGCGACTCGTACGGCATGCTGAAGCTGCTCGTCTCCCCCGACGACGGCCGGCTGCTCGGGGTGCACGTGTTCGGCACCGCCGCCACCGAGATCGTTCACATCGGTCAGGCGGTGATGGGCTGCGGCGGCACTATCGACTACCTGGTCGACACGGTGTTCAACTACCCGACGCTGGCCGAGGCGTACAAGGTCGCCGCCCTGGACGCGTCCAACAAGATCCGCAACATCACCCGCATCGACGGCTAACCACTGCCCCCGACCTCCACCACCTCCGCCAACTGCGAGCGGTAGTTCGGGCAGGTCGAGACGTCCTCGTGTGAGCAGTTCAGCCCGGCCTCAAGCAGATCGAGCGCCGACCGCAGCGCTGCCATCCTGGCTCGCAGCGCGCCGTGGCTGCGGCGCAGCACGTCCTTGCGAACGGCGGGGTCGCCTGCGGCGAGGAACGCCCGGATGTCCGGCAGCGACAGGCCGGCCTGCTTCGCGCGCAGGATCGAGGCCACCCGGAACAGGTCGTCGCGGGTATAGCGGCGACGGCCGCCGGTGACCCGGGCGGGGCGGAGCAGGCCCACCGATTCCCAGTGCCGTAGTACGTGCGCTGGTAGGCCGAAGTGGTCGGCCACCTCGCCGATCGTCATCGGGCTTGACTTCATGTCGACATTAAGGCCGACCATGGCGGGCATGTCCAGTCTTCTAGCTGTCCTCGATGCCATCGAGAGCCAACCCGCGGCCGTCGAACTGCGCGCCCGCTCCTACGAGTTGCTCGGCGACCTCACTGGCCGGACCGTCGTCGACGCGGGCTGTGGCAGTGGCCGCGCCGTCGCCGAGCTGGCCGAGCGCGGAGCTCACGCGGTCGGTGTCGACCTCGATCCCGAGATGATCGCCGTGGCCCGCAAGCGCTGGCCTGCCGGCGAGTTCCATGTCGGCGACGCCACCGAGCTGCCGCTGGAGACCGGGTCGGCCACCTACTACCGGGCTGAGAAGGTGTTGCACGTGCTCGACGACCCGGCGCGAGCCGTGGCCGAGGCTCGGCGGGTGCTCGCACCGGGCGGCCGGGCCGTGCTGCTCGGCCAGGACTGGGACATGATCGCCGTTGACTCGGACGAGCCGGACACCGCCCGTCGGCTGGTCCACGCGAAGGCGGACTCGCTTCCGTCGCCGCGCGTTGCCCGTAGGTATCGCAACCTGCTGCTCGACGCCGGGTTCACCGACCCGATCGTCGAGGTGCACACCGGTGTCTTCACCGACGACACCGCGCTCGACCTGTTGAAGCGGATCACCGATGAGGAGCCCTGGCTCGCCGAGCAGGCCGAGCGCGCCCGCACGAACCGGATCCTCGTCGTCGTGCCGATGTTCCTCGTCGCCGCCCAGGCTTGAGCGGGAACGTGGGTCGAACTCGGTGAAACTGCTCCCCCACCGATGTCGGTGCTGCCCGCTACCGTGCCGGCACTGTTGACACGTTAAGAAAAGAGGCAGTGGTGGGCGCATCCGGGTGGAGCTACTTCGTCGCGTACCAACCAGACCTGGACGCGGCGTTGGACGCGCTGCGGGACAGGGTCTTCGCCGAGGGCGACTACTGGTGGGCCCGCGGTGAGACCCCCAACTCGGCGAGCGACTATCCGAACCGTCCCGCAACGATGAAAGAGTTGTTCAACGACGAATGGGTGCAGGAGTCGGGCACCCACTCCATCCTCGACGTCTACCGAGTCCTCGACGAGGGTGAACGGCCCGAATTCGGCACGGTCGAGCCGGTGAGCGCTGCCGAGGCACTGCGCCATGCCGGCACCGAGCGGCTCACCCGCGAGCACCTTGCCGCGATCGAAGGGCTGGCGGAGCAGAGATGGTTCGGCCGCTGCGCGGTCCTGCACGACGCCGAAGGCAAGCCGGAGGACATCTACTTCTGGGGCTACTCCGGCGACTGACCCTCCCACTCCCCCACCCCCACGTCCCCGGTGATCAAGAGGTTTGCGTCATGACAGGCCAGGCGGGATGACGCAAACCTCTTGGTCACTGAGGGCTGGGGTGGGGCCGGTGCGGGGGCGGGGCCTCCGCACCGGCCGGTGGGGCGTTAGCGGGCTGAGCAGGTGGGGCTGAGGCTGCCGGCTGTGCCGTTGGCCTGGAAGCCGTACTCGGTGGACTGTCCGGCGCCGACCTGGCCGTTGTACGCCACGTTCGTCCAGTTCGTCGTGCCGCTGTTACCGCTGCGGTTGGCGTTCCACGCGTTGGTGACCGTCGCGCCGGACGGCAGACCGATGCCGACCGTCCAACCGCTGATGGCCGACGAACCGGCCGTCACCTTCACAGTGGCCACGAAACCACCCGTCCACTGGTTCACCGACACCGTCGCCGTGCAGCCACCCGAGCCCGGAGGCGGAGTCGTGGGCGGATCGGTCGGCGGATCGGTCGGCGGATCGGTCGGCGGATCCGTGGGGGTGGTGCCGTTGTTCAACGCGGCGAGCACCGCGTCGTACGCCGGCTTCTTCGAGCCGTTGCTGTTGAACAGCAGCGGGGTCTGCGAAGCCCGCCACGAATCACTGTCGCGGATGCCCCACACCGTGATGCCGTTGCAGCGAGCCACGGCCAGGCAGTCCTCGACGACGCTGCGGTAGGTGTTCGCCGACGCGCCCTGGATGTCCAACTCGGTGATCTGCACGTCCACACCGAGCGCGGCGAAGCTCGACAGCGTGGTGCGGTAGTTGCTCACGTACGGGGATTCGTTGTTGAAGTGCGACTGGAAGCCCACGCAGTCGATCGGCACGCCACGGGCCTTGAAGTCGCGCACCATGTTGTAGACGCCCTGGGTCTTGGCGTGCGTCCAGTTGTCGGTGTTGTAGTCGTTGTAGCAGAGCTTCGCGCCCGGGTCCGCGGCACGGGCCGCCCGGAAAGCCGCCTCGATCCAGTCGTTGCCGGTGCGCTGGAGGTTGGAGTCGCGACGGCCTCCGGAGCTGCCGTCGGCGAACGCCTCGTTCACCACGTCCCACGCGACCACCTGACCGCGGAAGTGGGTGGCCACCTGCGTCACGTGGTTGAGCATGGCCTGCCGCAGCGCGCTGCCGCTCATGCTCTCCATCCAGCCGGGCTGCTGCGAGTGCCACGCCAGCGTGTGACCCCGCACGCTCATTCCGCGGCTGCGGGCGTGGTTGACGATCTGGTCCGCCGCCCCGTAGCTGAACTGATTCTGCTGCGGCTCGGTGGCGTTCATCTTCATTTCGTTCTCGGCCGTCACCATGTTGAACTCACGGTTCAAGATCGTGGTGTAGGCACTGTCGGAGAGCTTGAATCCGGCCACCGCCGTACCGAAGTACCGGCCCTTCTCCGCTGCGGACGCGCCGAGCGTCGTCCCGGCGGCCGCCGGCGCCGTCGCGAACAGCGCCATGCCGGCGGCGAGGGCACCCGCGCCGGCCAGCGCGAGCGCGGCTCTCGATGCCGCCTTCCATCTCGTACTTCTCATCGTGTGACTCCTTCTGCGGGTGGTGGTGGGGTGGGAAGGGACATCAGGACGCCGAACAAGCGGCACCGTTGAGGGCGAACGAGGTGGGCTTGCCGGTGCCGCCCTCGTGCGTGGCCTGGAAGCCGATCTCGACCGACGCGTTCGGGGCGATGGTGTTGTTGTAGGAGACGTTGCGGGCGGTCACCGCACCGCTCACCGGGGCGTACTGGGCGTTCCAGCCGCTGGTGATGCGCTGCCCGGTGGGCAGCGTGAAGGTCAGCGCCCAGCCGTTCACTGCGGTGGCACCGGTGTTGGTGATGGCCACGCTCGCGGTGAGGCCGCTGTTCCAGGCGTTGATCGTGTAGCCGACCCGGCAGGCGCCCTCGGTCGGCGGCGGCGTGGTCGGGGGCGGCGTCGTCGGGGGCGGAGTCGTCGGCGGTGGGGTCGTCGGCGGTGGGGTCGTCGGCGGTGGGGTGCCGTCCAGCCCGAAGAAGCGGATCACCTGCGCGGCGTCGACAGGCAGGTTGTGCGTGACACCCTGCATGCTGATCGCCTCGACCGGCGCCATCGGGCCGCTGCTGCCGTACCGGGTGCGGGTGTAGCCGGACTGCGGGGAGTCGGTGTACGTCGGGGTCTGGCTCAGCCCGTGCACGTTGGTCCACTGCTTGACCTGCTCGCCGAAGTTCGGGTAGCGCAGCGTCTCGTCGTTGGTGCCGTGCCAGATCTGCATCCGGGGCCGCTGGCCGGTGTAGCCGGGGTACGCCTCCCGGACCAGGTCACCCCACTGCTGCGCGGTCCGGATGAGTTGCCCGTTGGCGCACTGGCTGTTCCACTCCGAGGTGCCGCCGGTGGCGAAGCAGGCGAACGGCACCCCGGCGAACGAGGCGCCCGCCGCGAACACGTCCGGGTAGACGCCCAGCATGACGTTGGTCATCATCGCCCCGGAGGAGGTGCCGGTAGCGAAGATCCGCGCGGGGTCGGCGGAGTAGCGCTGCCGCACGTGGTCGACCATCGACATCAGCCCGACCGGGTCGCTGCCGCCGCCACGGCGTAACGCCTGCGGCGAGTAGACGTCCCAGCACTTGCTGCTGCGGGTGGCCGACGGGTAGATCACGATGAACCCGTACCGGTCGGCAAGGGATGCGTACTGGGTGCCCGAGTGGAACGCGGGGCCCGTCCCGGTGCAGTAGTGCATGGCCAGGAGGATCGCCGGTCGGGTCGCCACCCGGTCCGGGACGTACAGGTGCATTTGCAGATTGGTGGGGTTGGTGCCGAAGTTGGTCACCTGCGTGAGCGTCGCCGCCGACGCGGGAGTGGCGAACGTCAACGCGGCGGCGGCCAGTGTCACGGCCGCCATGACGACGCCAAGCATTCTCGTCTTCAGTGTCATCGTCGCGATCCCTTGCGAAAAAGGCGCGTGGAAGGGGACTTAAGTCGAGGACTGCCCTTCGCCCGACCTTGACCGCGGCTCGCGTGACCATGTCAGCTTCGATCGAGGACACTCGATTGTCAAGACTTCCGGAAACCTTTCGCCGCAACGGTTCCGGCGGTCACCAGCGCAGCAAGGGGCATCGACGAGCATGATCAGCGGCGATGGGTCGCGATAAATTATCGGGACGTTTTCGGAACCTGCCAGGCCGCTGGGGGCACGGCACGAGGCGCGGCCCGACCGGATGGCCGGGCCGCGCCTCACCGCCGCTCAGTAGATGTCCCGCCCTCGTTCGTCCGGCACCCCGGACTTGCGGAAGAAATACGTGTTGATCTGGTCGCGCCACTCGGTGGCGCAGCGCACCTGCTCGTCGAGGCGTTCGGCGACCCGCTCGTACACGCTCAGGTCAATCATGCCGGTCAACGTCTGCCACTTCCGTCGCATCGCCGTCACCTCCTCGACCCCCGCGAAGTGGGTGTCGTAGATGTGCTGGATGACTGTCGAGCCGCTGTGCAGCACATGCCCGTACGGCACGTGGTGGAAGAAGAGCAGCAGCTCGTCGGGGCAGGTCTCGGGTGACTCGTACACCTGGGCCCAGTGCGGCGGGTACTGGCCGGTGAAGCCGGTGCCCGACGCGCGGCTGCGGTCCACGCCGACGCCGTCGCGGTCGGCGAAGTGGTAGGTGCCCCACCGTGTGTACTCGTACCCGTCGACGCCGGGGCCGTAGTGGCCGCCGGGGTTGACCATGAAGCCGACGCCCAGCGGGGCGGTGTAGCGCTCGTACGTGCGCCACGAGTCGTCCATGATCTCGTGCAGGGTCCGCCGCACCAGCTCCGCGTCGGCGGTCGCCGACGGCGGAAAGGTCAACGTGATCCACTCGTCGAGGATGGCCGTCGGGTCCCGCCGAGGGTCCCAGGCCAGCCGGCCGAACGTGTACAGGTTGGCCTGCGCCAACGGATGCCCGGTCCAGAAGAGGTCGTCGCCGACGTTGGCGACGGCGACCATCCCGCCGCCGGCCGCCGACTCCCCCGTGACCACGTCGGCGATCGTCCGTCCGCCCGGCCCCCAGGGGGCGAAGCCAAGCACCTCACCCCACCACGGGCCGAGGTGGCAGACGTGCCGCTGTTGGCCCGTGTACTCCTGAGTGACCTGCAACTCCACCGCCAGCCGGGTCGCCGGCATCGCGGCGAGCACCGGTGAGACCGGCTCGCGGGTCTGGAAGTCCACCGGGCCGAACTTCACCTGGACGACCACGTTGGTGCGGAACCGCCCGTCGAGCGGGGCGAAGTGGTCGTACGCCGCCCGAGCCCGGTCGGTGGACCGGTCCCGCCAGTCCTGCTGGTGGTTGTAGACGAACGCCCGCCAGTGCGCCACTCCCCCGTGCGGGGCGAGCGCCTCGGCCAGCAGGTTCGCCCCGTCGGCGTGGTCACGGCCGTACGTGAACGGGCCGGGTTGCCCCTCCGAGTCGGCCTTGACCAGGTAACCGCCGAAGTCCGGGATGCGGTCGTACACCCGTCGGGTGGTAGCGGCCCACCAGACCCGCACTGCCTCGTCCAGAGGGTCAGCGGTCGGCAGGCCACCGAGGACCACCGGCGCGGCGAAGCTGACCGACAGGTGCACCCGGATGCCGTACGGGCGCAGCACGTCGGCGATCTCGGCCACGTCGCCGAGTCGTTCGGTGAGCAGCAGCGCCTCGGTGCGGGACACGTTGACGTTGTTCACCGAAATCGCGTTGACCCCGCAGGAGGCCAACAGCCGCCCGTACTCCCGCACCCGGGCCAGGTCGCCGCGCGGACGGCCGTCGTGCCAGAAGATCGAGCCGCCCGCGTACCCCCGTTCGACCTGGCCCATCACCGGGTGCACGGCCACGTTGTCCCAGTGGTTCAGCATGCGTCGGCGCAGCGCCGGCCGGTGCCGCTCCGGCGGTCGGGCCGGGTCGAAGGCCGCCGCGCAGAGCCGGACCACGTGGAAGAGCCCGTACAGCAGGCCGGCGGGCGCGTCGGCCAACACCGCTGTCACGTCGCCGGCCCGCGCCAACACGAAACCCTCGTCGCCGAGCGTCCCGCCGTCGCCCAGCTCGACCAGCGCCGCCTCGCCGGCGGCACGCGCCGCCTCCACCGCCGGGTTGGGCAGCTCACCGGCGCCGCGCAGGGCGAGCACCAGGTCGACGTCGACGTCCCAGGACGGGGAGTGCCACACCCGTCCGCCGTAACGCGCGCAGGCACGCGAGACCTCGTTGAGGACGGTGTCGACGAGCAATCCCTCGCCGTGCAGGAGGACGCGGCGCGCGCCGAGCGACCGGAACGCCTCCGGGGGCAGCCAGGCCGGGTGGACGCGTGGCTCGTCACCATCCATCGGCTCCTCGACGAACATCAGCTGCTCCAACTCCACCGACTCTTCGGCGTTCACCGGTCCTCCTTCAGCACGACAACCCCGTACGCCGGCAACCGCAGGGCCGCGCCGGCCGTCGTACGGTCGCCGGTGAGCAGGTCGACGCCGCCGGTCCGGGCGGTCACCTCGACCGGCTCGGCTCGGTGGTTGAGCAGAAACAGCAGCCGCGACCCGTCCGCCGCGACCCGCACGGCGGACTCCAGGTCCGGCACGTCCGGGTAGGGGCCGAGCAGGTCGTGCCTGGCGAGCACCTGCCGCACCACCCAGGACACCCCAACCTGGTCCAGCCCGGCGGCCACGTACCAGCCGTCGCCCGCGCCGAAGGAGTTGCGGGTCACCGCCGGGGTGCCCGCGTAGAAGTCGGCCTGGTAGGTGCCGATGACCTGAGCGCCCTGCGGAATCACCAGCTCGAACAGCAGCCGCGCGTCGACGTCGACCTGATCCGCGCCGTCGCCGAGGCGGACCCTGTTGACCACCTCCGGGCCGCGGGCGTCCCACTCGTCGACCCGGACGCCCATGAGCTGCCCGAGCGGCCCCGGCACGTCCATCAGGAACGCCTGGTCGTTCTCGTCCACCCGGCCGGACAGGTAGGTGGTCAGCACCGACCCGCCGCGCGTCGCCACCGCCTCCAGCCGCTGCGGCAGGTCACCCTTGAGCAGGTGCAGAGCCGGGGCCACGACCACGTCGTAGCGGGACAGGTCAGCGGTCACCGCGACGACGTCCAGGTCGACACCGGCGTCCCAGAGCGCCCGGTGGTACGCGAGCACGACCTGCTGGTAGCGGACCAGCCGGGACGGGCCGTCGGACAGCTCCAACGCCCACCAGCTGTCCCAGTCGAACAGCAGCGCCACCCGGGCCGGCGTCCGCGCGCCCAGCGACGCCGGGCCAAGCCGCTCCAGCTCGGCGCCCAGCTCGGCGACCTCCCGGAACACCCGGGTGTCGGAGCGACCGGCGTGCCCGATGACCGCACCGTGGTACTTCTCGCTGGCCCCGCGGGAGGCACGCAGCTGGAAGAAGAGCACCGCGTCGGCGCCGTGCGCCACGGCCTGCCAACTCCACAGCCGCATGAGACCGGGGCGCTTCAACGGGTTGACGTCGCGGCACGCGGTGAAGCTCGGGGTCTGTTCCATCAGCCAGAACGGCTGGCCGTCCTTGAGCCCGCGCATCAGGTCGTGGGTCAGTGCCATCCGGGCCGCCGACTCGTCGTCGGGCGGGTAGTTGTCCCAGGACACGAAGTCCAGATGAGGGGCCCAGCGGTGGTAGTCGATCGGCCGGTACATGCCCATGAAGTTCGTGGTCACCGGCAGCGTCGGACTGGACTCCCGGATGGCGGCCTTCTCGTCGCGGAAGTTGGTCAGCATCGCGTCGGAGGTGAACCGCAGGTAGTCCACTGTGATGCCCGGGAACGCTGTGTGGTCCGGGCCGCGCCAGTGCTCGGTCAGCGCCGACGGCGGCTCGATCTCGTCCCAGTCGGTGAAGGTGTGCGACCAGAAGGTGGTGTACCAGGCCTCGTTCAGCTCGTCGAGGGTGCCGTAGCGGTGGCGCAGCCAGTTGCGGAAGCCGGCCGCGCACAGCGCGCAGTAGCAGGCGCCGCCGTACTCGTTGCCGACGTGCCAGGCCAGCACCGCCGGGGTGTCGGCGTAGCGGCGGGCGACCTGGCGGGCCAGCTCGGTCGAGAGCCGGCGGAAGACCGGCGAGCTGGGGCAGGAGTTGTGTCGCTGCCCGAACCGGTGCTTGCGGCCCTCGAAGTCGGTCCGGGTCACCTCGGGGTACGCCTTCGCCAACCACGGCGGGTGGGCTCCGGTGCCGGTGGCCAGGCAGATCCCGCGACCCTCGGCACTGGCCCGCTCGACGATCCTGTCCAGCAGCGCGAAGTCGTAGGTGTCCTCGGCGGGTTGGGTGAGTGCCCAGTCGAACACCCCGAGGGTGACCAGGTCGATCCGTGCGGTGTCGAAGAGACGGTAGTCCTGCTTCCACACGTCCTCGGGCCACTGTTCCGGGTTGTAGTCGCCCCCGAAGGGCACCTTGGCGCTGAGGGGCAGGCTCATGCGGTGAACTCCTTCCGGATCAGGTGGATCATCGGGTCGCTGACGCGCAGGTACGCCAGCACCGCGATCGACGCGAGCAGCACCAGCACCGCTTCGGAGAAGACCGCGGTGATCCCGGCCGCCGCGGCCAGCAGCAGGGCGTTGCCGACGGCGACACCGGGGGTACGCAGGAGGAAGTGCACGGCCAACCGGAGCACGTCGCGGGTGCGGAAGTCGAACAGCGAGGTGATCACCAGGGCGTTGGCCGCGCAGAGCGTCACGCCCACTCCGATCAGCACCAGCGGCACCGCCCACCAGCTCGACAGGCCGACCGCGCCGGAGTAGGCGAGGTTCACGGCGAGCACTGTCAACCACAGCAGCGTCGGCACCCAGACACGCAGCACGCCGAACACGTTGGCCCGGTAACCACGCCAGAACAGGGCGGCCGGGTGCAGGTCGGTCAGGTCGGTTCGCTGGTGGCGCAGGGCGTACAGGGCGGCGGAGATCGCCGGGCCGACCGGCACCAGGAGGAGCGCGGCCAGTGGCAGGTTGCTGGGGTCGCGGCCCAGCAGCAGCAGCGGGAGCAGGGCGGGCACTGTGGTGAGCAGCAGGAGCAGCTCGACCACGAGCAGGATGTAGACGCGCGAGGTGATCCGCGACAGTGGTCCGTCGCCGAACTGTCGCCGGGTCTGAGTCGCGCCAGTCACGCTCGCTCCCTCCGGTCGACGTGGTTGATCCGTGGTCGCCGGGGTCCGGTCGGGCAGCGACAGGCCGCCCGACCGGACTCCGCTGATCAGCCGTTGTTTTTCTGGAACCGCTCGTACGCCTTGTTGACCAGGTCGATGTACTGGTCGGAGTTCTTGGCCTTCAGCTCGGCCACGTACGCGTCCCACTCGCTGAGCGGACGCTGCCCCAGGGCGAACTTCAGCGTGTTCTGGGTGACGAAGTCCTTCAGCGGAGTCTCCCAGAGCGACACCTGCTCGCGTTCCTCGTCGGTCAACGGGCGCGGCGGGGGGACCTCCCTCGGCTTGCGGGCGTCCATCACCTTCTGGAACTCCAACTCCTCCGGCGAGAAGAATCCACGGACCAGGTCCGGGGTGCCACCGTAGGAGAAGACGCCGTTCTGGAAGCCGAACTCCTTCTGCAGGTGCTTGGTGCCCTTCGGGTTGACCCCGAGGAAGTCGACGTCGGGCGTGACCGAGCGCTTGCCCGAGGCGTCCTTGGTGAAGGTGGTGCCCTCGACACCCCACTTGGCGAACTCCATGCCGGCGTCGGAATACCAGAGCCAGTCGATGAACTGCATCATGGCCACGAAGTTCTTGCTCTCCCGGGCCTTCGAGGAGATCATGATGCCGTTCTCCAGCCGGGGGAACGGGTTGATCTCGCCGGCCGGGCCGATCGGCAGCGGGATCTTCGCCATCTTCGCGTTCGGCAGGGTCTTGGCCAGGTCGGGCCGGTGGTTGTTGACCAGCGTCTGCGCGTTGCCGGTGACCATGAAGGACTTGCCGTTGGCGAGTTTCTGGCGTGCCTGGTCGTCCGTCTGGGTGAAGCTCTCCGGGTCGAGCAGACCCTCGGCGACGAGCTTGTGCAGGAACGTGACCATCTGCTTGTACTGCTCGGACGAGCCGGTGTAGACGAACTTCTTCGCCGCCGGGTCCCAGGTGGCGTGCTGGAAGTCCCAGCCCGCGTAGGTGCCGTGGGCCGAGCCGAGGATGTTCAGCAGCGCGCCGGTCGGGTTGGGCTTGCTGAAGAGGTCGGAGTACGGGTAGACGTTCGGGTACTTCGCCTTCATCGCCTTCATGACGGTGTACAGGTCGTCCCAGGTCTTCGGGATGGGGAGGTTGAGCTCCTGCATGATGTCGGTGCGCACCAGCACCGTGTAGTCCTGCGTGGGCTTCTCGTGGGCGCCGGGCAGCAGGTAGAACTTACCGTCGGACTGCCGCAGGTTGTCGATCTCCGGCTTGAGGTTCCACTTGGTGATCTTTTCCTTGAGGTTGGGCATCAGATCCAGGTAGTCGCTCACCGGGAGGATCGCCCCGGAGGACACGAACGCGTCCTCCTGCGGGTGGTACGTCTTCGGGATGATCAGCGGGGCGTCCCCGGCGCCGATCAACAGGCTGCGCTTCTGCTCATAGTCGCTCAGTGGCACGGCGACCGGGTCGATCTTGACGTTGGTCCGCTTGGTGAGCTCCGACCAGAACAGCCAGTCTTCCTTGAGCGGGTAGAACGTGTGGTTGTTGTAGAGGGTGGAGAAGGAGAGCGCCTCGGTGGCCTTGAACTGGTCACCGACGCCGTAGTTGGCCATCGCGCCGACCTTGTTCTCGGAGAGGTCAGTCGACTCGCCGGGATCCTCGGAACAGGCGGTGGCAAGGGAGAGCGCAAGCAGACCCGCGGTGGCCAATGCCACGCGGCGCCACGTCTTGTGGAGCATGGCTCGTCCTTTCGGTGGTGGGGGTTTCGGTGGGGAAGCGGTGTGGCGCCGGCGTCATCCCTTGACCGCGCCGAGCATCACGCCGCGGACGAAGTACCGCTGAACGAAGGGGTAGATCGCCAGGATCGGCAGTGTGGTGAGCACGATCGTCACGGCCTGGAGGGTGGCCGCGGCCTGGACCTTGTCGGCGTCGGCGGCGGCGGACTCGGCGCTGGTGGCGCCCGCGATGAGGTTGCGGAGGTACACGGTGACCGGCAGCAGATCCTGCCGGTCCATGTAGAGGAACGCGGTGAACCACGAGTTCCAGAAGGAGACCGCGTAGAAGAGCACCATCGTCGCGATGATCGCCTTCGAGAGCGGCAGCACGATCCGCAGCAGGGTGCCGTACGTGTTCAGCCCGTCGACGGCCGCGGCCTCCTCCAACTCGCTCGGAAGACTCTCGAAGAACGCCTTCATGACCAGCAGGTTGAACACGCTGATGGCATTGGGGATCACCACGGCCCAGATGGTGTTCTTCATGCCCAGGCTGGTGACCAGCACGTAGTTGGGGATCAGGCCACCGGAGAAGAACATGGTGAACAGCGCGACACCGATGAGGAAGGGGCGCCCCTTGAGCTGCGGCTTCGACAGCACGTACGCGTAACACGTGGTCAGCACGATCGAGATGAGCGTGGCGACCACCGTGTACACCACGGTGTTGCGGTAGTTCGTCCAGAACATCGCGTCGGACATCAGCAGCTTGTACGCGGTCAGGTCGAACCCGCGCGGAACGATGGTCACCTTGCCGGCGAGGATGTACGCCTCGTCGCTGAGCGAGCGGGCCACGATGTTGAGGAACGGGAACAGCGTGACGATCACGACGCCGAGCAGGACGACAGTGTTGACGACCCGGAATATCCGGTAACCCCGGCTGTCCACCGGACCCCGCGTCTTCGGGGCGTCGATCTTCGTACCGAGGGTCACCACAGGCTCGTCCCCACCGTGCGACGGGAGATGACGTTCGCCGACAGGACGAGGATCAGCCCGATCACCGCCTCGAAGAGGCCGATGGCGGCCGCGTAGCTGAAGTTGCTCGACTGGAAGCCCATCCGGAACAGATAGGTGGAGACCACGTCGGCGGTCGGATACGTCAACGGGTTGTAGAGCAGCAGGATCTTCTCGAACCCGACCGCCAGGAAGCTGCCGATGTTGAGGATCAGCAAGGTCACCATCGTCGGGCGGATGCCGGGCAACGTGACGTGCCAGGTCTGCCGCAGCCGGCCGGCGCCGTCGATCCGGGCGGCCTCGTACAGGTCCTCGTCGATGGTGGTGAGGGCGGCGAGGTAGAGGATCGTGCCCCAGCCGACGGTCTGCCAGACCTCGGACGAGACGTAGATGGTGCGGAACCACTCCGGTTTCTGCAGGAACGCCACCGGGTCGCCACCGAACAGGCCGACGAGTTGGTTGGCCGAGCCCTCGATCGAGGTCAGCTGCATGACCATCGCCGCCACGATCACGATCGACAGGAAGTGCGGCAGGTAGGACACGGACTGGACGAACCGCTTGAATCGGCGGGCGCGCACCTCGTTGAGCATCAGCGCCAGCACGATCGGCAGCGGGAAACAGAACAGCAGGGTCAGCGTCCCGAGCACCAGGGTGTTGGTGAACACCTCCCAGAACGTCGGGTCGGTGAGGAACATCCGGAAGTAGCGCAGCCCGACCCAGTACTCACCGAAGATGCTGCCGCCCGGCTTGAACCGACGGAAGGCAATGATGTTGCCGATCATCGGCAGGTACCGGAAGACCAGGAAGAACAGCAGCGGCAGGATGGCGAGGGAGTAGAGCTGCCAGTCCCGGCGCAGTGCCTGCCGCCAACTGCGACGGCGTCGGGGCGAGCGCGGGGCAGGGCTCTGCGCCTGCTGCGGAGAACTCGGCGGCGCCGGCGGCGGTGGCCGCAGGGTGGACGTCATCCTTGGCCTCCTATGCCGACTGTGGAACGGCCACGAGGGGCTCGATCCGCACCGAGGTGAGCAGTTCCCGCTCGAAACCGACCTGGCGCTCGGTGCCGACCAGTCGCAGCGGCAGGGCCGCCGCCACGTCGCCGCTCGATCGGCCGAACCGCAGCTCGACGTCGCCGGGCTCGACGATCCGTTGGCCGGCCAGCCCGGTGAACGACGCCACGTCGGCCGGTACGCCGAAGGTCACGTGCGCCACCTCGCCCGGCGCCAACGGCAGCCGGGTGTAGCCGATCAGCCGGACCACCGGGCGGGTGGTCTGCGCGACCGGATCGTGCAGGTAGAGCTGCACGACCTCGGTGCCGGCCCGCCCACCGGTGTTGGCGACGGTGATCCGCACCCGCACCTCGCCGTCGACCGGCCAGGCAGCCGGATCTTCGCGCGGCTCGACGACCGTCGCCTCGGACCACTCGAAGGTGGTGTAGCTCAGCCCGTGGCCGAACGGGTACGCCGGGGTCGGGTCGATCGAGGAGACCTTGTTGCGCCGGCCCAGCGGTGGCGCCAGGTAGGTGCTCGGCAGCCCGCCGGCGTCGCGGGGAACGCTCACGGGCAACCGCCCGGAGGGGTTGACCGCGCCGGTGAGCACCTCGGCGAGGGCCTGCCCGCCGAGCTGACCGAGGAAGAACCCCTGTACCACTGCCGCCGCGCCGTCGAACTCCGGGCCGAGCGCGTAGGGGCGGCCGCTCATCAATACCAGGACGACCGGGGTGCCGGTGGCGAGGACGGCGCGGACGAGATCGGCCTGCACGCCGGGCAGTCGCAGGTCGACGGCGTCGCAGCCCTCACCGGAGGTGCCCCGGCCGAACATTCCCGCCCGGTCACCGACGGCCAGCACGCACACGTCGGCGGCGGCTGCCGCGGCGACCGCGGCCGGGATGCCCGAGGTGTCCTCGCCGGTTATGGCGCACCCCGGCTCGTGGGTGAGCATCGGGACGCGTCGGGCCAACTCCCCGCGCAGTGTGGGGATGTCCAGGCCGAGCCCGAAGTCGCTGTGATTGACGCCCACGTGGTTGGGAAACGAATAGCAGCCGAGCATGGCCATCGGGTCGTCGGCGACCGGACCGACCAGGGCGACCCGGGTGGCCACGGGCAGCGGGAGGACGCCGGTGTTGCGCAGCAGGACGACGGACTCCCGGGCCAGGCGTACGGCGACGTCCTGGCTGGCCTCGTCGTCGAAGCGCAGGGACGCCACATCGTCGGGCAGCTCCTGCCAGCCCTCGTCGAGCAGACCGAGCTCGATCTTCTGGATCAACACCCGACGCAGCGCGCAGTCAATCAGCGCCTCGTCGACCTCGCCGCGGCGAGCCGCCTCCACCAGCGGTTCGCCAAAGGCGTCCACAGTGGGCAGCTCGACGTCGATCCCGGCCCGCAGTGCGAGCCGGGCGGCATCGGCGGCATTCCCGGCGACTCCGTGCAGGGTCTGGAGGAACCGTACGGCGAAGTAGTCGGCCACCACTGTGCCGGTGAAGCCCCACTCGTCGCGCAACAGCCCGGTCAGCAGCCCACTGTCGGCCGCGACGGGCAGGCCGTCGATCTCGGCGTAGGAGTTCATCACCGAGCGGGCGCCGCCGAGGCGCAGCGCCATCTCGAACGGCGGCAGGATGACGTCGGCCAGCTCGCGGCGGCCCATCGGCACCGGCGCGAGGTTACGTCCGCCCCGGGAGGCGGAGTAGCCGGCGAAGTGCTTCAGCGTGGCCACCACGCCGGCCCGCTCCAGACCCCGCACGTACGCGGCACCTGTCGTCCCGACCAGGTAGGGGTCCTCGCCGATCGTCTCCTCGGTGCGGCCCCAGCGGTAGTCCCGGGTGACGTCCAGCACCGGGGCGAGGCCCTGGTGCACACCTGCCGCGCGCATCGAACGCCCGATCCGGTCGGCCATCGCCTCGACCAGTTCGGGGTCGAAGGACGCGCCCCAGCTGAGTGGGGTCGGGTAGACGGTGGCCCGCCACGCCGCGAAGCCGGTGAGGCACTCCTCGTGCACCTGCGCGGGAATACCGAACCGGCTGGCGGCCACGATCTGCGCCTGCGAGGCCGCCAGCGACCGGGCGCCGGACACCGGGTCGACCGGGGCGGTGCCGAACGGGCGGGTCAGCTGGCCCAGCCCGTACTGGATGACGGTGCTCCACTGCGGCAACTCGCTGATCATGTCCGACTGGTGCGGTGCGACGCCCTCACCGCTGGCGTCGGCGCCGACCCAGACCCCGACCAGCTGGGCGATCTTCTCTTCGAGGGACATCCTCGGCAGGAGCGCATCGGCCCGCTCGGTCGGCGACAGCCGCTGATCACGCCACGGCGCGGCGCCGCCATCCTCGAGCGACTGACTTCTCATGCCATGACCCCTTAGCTCCGGCCACATCCCGTGCCCTGGTGGAACCAGCTCCGTGGCGGACGTTTCTCACGATCCGAAACTTTCCGGAAACCTGCGCAACCTTTTCGGCAACCTAAGTGGCCCATCGATGCCTGTCAAGAGTCTCAATCGGACTACCAGGAGGTGTTTCCTGCACACGGTGACCCCACGATCGGCGCTCCGTCGCCGATGAGCCGCGCTATGACCCTGGAATGCGTGGCCCGACTGCGGCACCGACTGGCGTGAATGTCTCATCATGTTAAGGTCGCCCGAAACTTTCGGATGTTGTATGAGGCCGCGATGACAGAGCACCGCCCGCTCGACCCACCCGCCTCCACCACCATCGCCACCATCGCCAACGATGTCGGCGTCTCGGTCGCGACCGTGTCCAAGGTCCTCAACGGACGCGGCGATGTCGCCCCCGGCACCCGAGCCCGGGTGGAGGCGAGCCTCGACCGCCACCAGTACCAGCGCCGCGCCCGGCGACACGCGACCAGCGGCGGCCGGGTGGACCTCGTGTTCCACGAGTTCGACACGGGTTGGGCGATGGAGATCCTGCGCGGCGTCGAGGCGGTGACCTCTGCGGCCGGCATCGGGCTGTCGATCGCCCAGCTCGACGGAGCGCACCGCCCGCCGGCACGATGGCTGGAGGCGTTGCTCGCCGACCGCCCCCTGGGCGTGGTGTTCGTCCTCTCCCACCTGGCCGAGGCCCAACAGCAGCACCTGCGTCGGCAGGGCATACCGTTCGTCGTCGTCGACACCGACAGCGCCACCTCGGCCTCCGTGCCCACCGTCGGGTCGAACAACTGGAACGGCGGTCTGCTCGCCGCTCGGCACCTGCTGGAGCTGGGGCACCGACGGATCGCCATCATCTCCGGGCCACCCGACGTGCTGTGCAGCCGCGCCCGGGCTGCCGGCTTCCAGTCGGCCCACGACGAAGCCGGGATAGTGGTCGACCGCGAGCTGATCCGCTACGGCAGTTTCTCCGCCGGGGCGGGGCACGCCCACGGGCTGCAACTGCTCCAGCGGCCGGACCGACCCACGGCGATCTTCGCCGGGTCGGACATTCAGGCCATGGGGGTGCTCCGGGCCGCCCGTCAGTGCGGCCTGCGCGTGCCCGAGGACCTCTCGGTGATCGGGTACGACAACCTGCCGGTCTCCGCCTGGACCGACCCGGCCCTCACCACGATCAACCAGCCGCTGCGCGACATGGCCGGCATCGCCACCCAGATGTTGCTCGACCTGACCAGGGGAAACGAGCCGGCGACCAGCCGGATAGACCTGGTGACCGAGCTGGTCGTCCGGGAGAGCACCTCGCCCCCCGCCCATCCGCACTGACCCCGGCCCCTGCGAGGACCCGTGCCCCACTCCGCCTTCACCTTCGACGACCTTCAGCGGTACGCGCCCGAGGTCGCCGAGCCCGACGACTTCGACGAGTTCTGGCGGGACACGCTCGCCGAGGCGGCCGCCGTGCCGGTACTGGTCGACGTCCGGCCCGAACCCACCGACCTGCGGCTGCTCGACTCGTGGGACGTCACGTTCGCCGGCTTCGGCGGTGACCCGGTCCGCGCCTGGTACACCCGCCCGGCTGGGGTTCGAGAACCGCTGCCGGTCGTTGTCGAGTACGCCGGCTACGGTCGCGGGCGAGGCCTGCCCCACGAACGGCCGACCTGGGCGGTGGCCGGGTACGCGCACCTGCTGATGGACAACCGGGGCCAGGCGGGGCAGCACGGCGCCGGGGACACCCCCGACCCGCACGGTGCGGCCGGAGGGCCCTGGCCGGTCACCTGGGGGATCCTCGATCCGCGGAACTACCACTACCGCCGCCTGATCACCGACGCGGTGCGGGCGGTCGAGGCGGTCCGCGCGCTGCCGGGGGTCGAGGGTGACCGGGTCACAGTGGTCGGTAACAGCCAGGGCGGCGGCATCGCCCTGGCGGTTGCCGGTCTCGTCGACGACCTCAGCGCGGTGCTGACCACCGCACCGTTCCTGTGCGACATGCGCCGGGCCGTCGCGCTCACCGACCTCGCGCCGTACGGCGAGATCGCCCGGTACCTGGCGGTGCACCGCGAGGCCGAGGAGGCGGTGTGGCGCACGCTGTCCTATGTCGACGGAGTGAGCTTCGCGCGTCGGGCGACGGCACCGGCACACTTCGGGGTCGGCCGGCGTGACATTGTCTGCCCACCGCGCACCGCCTTCGCCGCCTACAACCACTACGGCGCCGCGAACGGGCGGCCGGTCCCACCCGAGCGGGAGATGCACGTCTACCCGTTCAACGGCCACGAGGGCGGCGAGGCCGTCCACGTCAAGCGTCAGCTGCGCTGGCTGGGCTCGGTGCTCCATCCAGCGAAGGCCTGACCGGGCCACTCCTGCGGCATCGTCGGACGCTGATGCGTAGCCGGTGTTAGCGATAACGCCTTATGGTGGCGACACACCTCCGACCACGCCCCCGCCGGCCGGTGACTGCCGCGTCGCGTACACGGTCAACGCCTGGAACAGCGGTCTCACCGCGTCGGTCTCGGTGACCAACACGAGCAGCACGCCGGTCAACGGGTGGGCCCTGGCATTCACGCTCCCCGGGGGGCAGAGCATCACCAGCGGGTGGAACGCCACCTACTCGCCGTCCAGCGGAGCGGTGACCGCCCGCAACGTCTCCTACGGCGCGACGATCGCGCGGAACACCTCGGTCGACATCGGCTTCCAGGCAACCCACACGGGTGGCACCGGCCGACCGTCCGCGTTCACCCTCAACGGCACCGCCTGCACTGTCGCCTGACACCACCCGTCGCGGCGCGAGCCACCCGCGCGACGGCGTGCTCTGAGGGCCCATCCGGCGCCAGGCCCGGCCGCCCCGAGGACGTCGGGGCGGCCGGTTCCGGTCGTGTGACGGTCAGACGACGGTGTAGAGCACGCTTGTCGAGTCGGCGAAGACACCGCCGTCGAGTCGGGTGCCACGCAGCCCTATCTCGGAGCCTTCCACCATGTCCTTGTTGCACTGCCCCCAGACGCCGGAGCCCAGCGAGTTGTTGCAGATGCCGTTGCGCCAGTAGTCGGTTCTGTTCGCGCCTGCGAACCACTCCGCCACCGCTCGCTTCCCGTCGGCCTCGTCGTCGCGGACCCAGATGCGGTCACCGGAGTTCTCCCAACAGACGGTGACATAGGTGTTGGAGACACACGGCAGGCCGCCCGGCGGCGTGCCGGCGACGGCCGTGTTCACCTCGTTCTGGTTGCGCGGGGCGGCTTGCCCGATTAACCGCAGGTGGTCGCTGAGCCCGCCGCCGTCGGAGCCGACGTCGCCCGTCGACTGCAACCAGGCCCGCCGCCCATAGAAGATGTGGTCGTACTTGTTGCCGAGATAGTCGCAGGTCAGGCCAGTGGTGTTGCAGTTGTCGTCCTCGTCCACCTCGTGGGCGAAGGCCTGGAGCGGGTCCAGCGCCGACCCACTGTCGTCGATGTTGAAGTCACCGCCGACGATGGTGCGGTAGCCGTAGAAATCCTGCCACTGCCGGAGCTCGGTCAGCATGTCGCGCAGTGAGGCACGCTTGATCGCGGAGTCCGAGTCGTCCTCGGGGCGCAGCAGGTGCACCGAGCAGGCGACGATCTTGTTTCCACGATCCTTGATGCAGGCCCAGCCCTGACTCGCGCTCGGGTTGGGGGAGCTCGAAAAGGTCTGAGTGAAGGTTTCGATTTGTTCATCGGACCGGCCACGCATCAGCACCGCGACGCCGGCGTCCCTCTGGCCCGCGCCGTCGAAGGTGCACTCGATCGCCTGGCCGTTGGTGATGCTCCGTCCGGTGCGGTGCGAGACGTGCCAGGTGGCACCGGTCGCGTTGCTCAGTGCGCTGGCCAGCGGGTTGCTGTGCAGGTGAGCGCATACCTCCTGGATCATGATCACGCTGATTCCAGGATCCGACCGGACCTGCTGCACGATCGAGTTGATCTTCGCGCTGGCGGAGCCCGTGTCCGCGCAGGCGCCGGCCGAGGCGCCGCAGATGTTCCAGGTCATGGTCCGAACCGTGGCCGGTAGGGCGGCGGCGGCCGGTTCGGCCACCACGAAGGCACCCGCCAGGATCACCATCAGGGTCACCGCGGGTCGGAGGAGCAGATGCATGGAATCTCCCTCTTCGAGATCGGGTTCGACCCTTCGAAGAGAAGCACGTCGATTGACTCCGTCGCCGTGGTTGCCCTGTTCGAGGTTGTTCGGCTTCGTTCCGCACGCTTCGAGGCAGCAGCGAGTCCAAGCGGATGGTGGGGCGGCGACGGCTACGCGTTCCCGCTAGATGATCACTGCTCCACGGCGCGGTAGAGCCGGCTCACGGTCTCGGCCACGCAGACGGGCTTGCCGCCGCTGTCGCTCTCCACTGTGACCGTCACGACCAGCTGCACACCGCCGCTGACCGGCGAGACGTCGGCGATGGTGGCGGTGGCGCGTACGGCTGCGCCGACCCGCAGCGGCGCGGGGAAACGCACCCGGTTCAGCCCGTAGTTGACGCCCATCGCCACCCCCTCGACCCGGTACAGCCCGCCCGCCAACGCCGGCAACAGCGACAGGGTGAGGTACCCGTGGGCGATCGTCCCGCCGAACGGGCCCGCCGCGGCGCGGACCGGGTCGAGATGGATCCACTGATGGTCGTCGGTGGCGTCGGCGAAGCTGTCGACGCGGCTCTGCTCGATGCGCTGCCACGGACCGGGCCCGAGGCTCTCACCGGTCGCGGCGGCCAACTCCTCGAACGAGGTGAAGACTCTCATCCCGGATCTCCCTACAACTAGAAGGCGTTGACGCCGGTGAGCGCGCGGCCGATGAGCAGTTGCTGAATCTGACTGGTGCCCTCGTAGAGCGTGGCCACCCGGGCATCGCGTAGATACTTGCCGACCGGATACTCGTCGATGTAGCCGTACCCGCCGAACACCTGGACCGCGTTGTTGGCCGCGCGGACGGCGGCCTCACTGGCGAAGAGCTTGGCCGTCGACGCCTCGGTGGCGAACGGCTGGTCGCGGTCGATCAGGTCGGCCACCTGCCACACCAGCAGCCGGGCGGCGGCGGTGTCCACCGCGATGGCGGCGAGCAGTTGTTGGACGAGCTGGTGCCCGGCGATCGGCTTGCCGAACTGGGTGCGCTGCCCGGCGTAACCGACCGACGCGTCGAGGCAGCCCTGGGCGATGCCGACACACCCGGCGGCCACCGACATCCGGCCCTTGGCGAGGGTGGCCAGGGCCAGCCGGAATCCGGCGCCCTCGGCGCCGAGGCGGGCCGTGTCCGGCACGCGCACCTCGTCGAAGCCCAGCTCGCCGGTGGCCTGACCGCGCAGACCGAGCTTGCCGTGGATTTCCCGCCGGGTCAGCCCCGGGCTGTCGGTGGGCACCAGGAACGCGCTGATTCCTCGGTGCCCGGGGCCGCCGGTGCGAGCGAAGACCAGCGCGACGTCGGCGGTGGTGCCGTTGGTGATGAACGTCTTCGTGCCGGTGAGCAGCCAGTCGGTGCCGTCGCGGACCGCACGGGTGCGTAGTGCCGCGGCGTCCGAGCCGCTGTCCGGCTCGGTCAGCGCGAAGCAGCCGAGTGCGCTGCCGGCGCAGAGCCTCGGTAGCCACTCGGCCCGCTGTTCCGCGCTCCCGTGTGCGGCGATCGACTTCGCCACCAGGCCGAGGGAGACCGAGACGATGCCGCGCACCGCCGAGTCGCCCCGGCCCAACTCCTCCAGGACCAGGCAGTACGCGAGGTGGTCGCCGCCGGAGCCGCCGTCGGCCTCGGCGATGGTCAGCCCCAGGAATCCCAGGTCACCGAGCATGCCGACGATGGCGGGGTCGACCGATTCGCGGCGATCCCAGGCGGCGGCGTGCGGTAGCAGCTCGCGGTCGGCGAACTCGGCGGCCAGCTGGCGGACCGCCGCCTGCTCGGCGGAGAGGGTGAGGTCCATGACGCTCAAACTAGCGGTGATAGTTAAACGCGTCCAGACCGGAGGCTCAGCGGTCGGAGGCCAGACCGACGTGCCGTTCGGCGGTGAACGCGCGGGCCAGCTCCGTCCGCGAACGGATGCCCAGCCGATGGAACACGTTGCGCAGGTGGTGATCGACAGTGCGGGTGGAGAGGAACATCCGGGCGGCGATCTCCCGGTTGGTGGCGCCCTCGGCGACCAGCTCGGCGATCCGCAGTTGCTGGCCGGTCAACAACCGCGCCGCGGGCAGGTCCGGCGGACCGATCGACTCCCCGGCCGCCCGCAGCTCCGTGGTGGCCTGCTCGGCCCAGCACTCGACTCCGAGCAGGCTGAACATCTCGCGGGCCTGGTGCAGGTGCGTCCGCGCGTCGCGAGGGCGTCGACTGCGGCGCAAATCCTGGCCGAAGAGCAGTTCGGTGCGGGCCCGCTCGAACGTGCCGGCCTCCGTCGGGTGCAGGCGCAGCGCCGTCTGGAAGTCCCGTTCCGCCTCGGCGCCGCCGCGAGGGGCGAGCAGTGCGTGGCACCGCGCGGACAGGGCCCGGCGCAGTGGGCTCGCGGTGCTGCTGGCCCACCTGTCGAACGCGGCGAGCGCGGCCGTCGCCGCCGGCCGGTGTGCCAGGTGCGCCGCCGCCTCCACCAGGTACGGGGTGGCCATCACCTGCACGAGGACCTGACCTCGACGCGTGCCGATCCGGGCCAACGAGGCCAGCCGCTCCGCGGCCTCGGCGTGCCGGCCATCGACCAGGTCGAGCACCGCCAGAGCCCACGCGGCGAGCGCGTGCGGGCGGCTGCCCGGCGTCGGCGACTCGCCGATCTCGCGGATCCGCCGCAGGCTGGTGTCCCGGTCGGCCCGGATCGCGGCGAGGACGGCGAGCATGCCCAGATGGACGTTGGCGCAGTTGACCTGCCCGGTGGCCCGGGCGACGCGCAGCCCGTCGCGGGAGGTCTCCGCCGCCGCCTCGTGTCGACCCAGCCAGTACTCGGCGACCGCCCGCAGTTCCAACGCCCGCGACAGCATCGACAGCTCGCCCCGTTCCCGGGCCAGCTCGACGGCGCGTTCGGCGAGCCGGTGGGCCGCGCCGTCCACGGCCACCAGCAATCCGGCCGCCGCGGCGCAACTGAGCGCTGTGGGGGTCAACGCCCAACCGGTCAGCCGGCCGCCGAGCACCACGGCGCGGCGCAGCGCAGGCCCGGCGCGCTCGTGGTCGCCTCGCAGGGTCGCCGCCACCCCGGCGATCAGACAGTCCATCACCTCCAGTGCCGGCGGATCGTTCGGCCGCCGCAACGCCAGCGCCCGGCGGCCGACCTCGGCATACCGGTACTGCTCGCCGGTGAAGCAGACCGCCTCGCCGGCCCGCACCAGCCCGGTCAACGCCAGGGCGCGGTCGGTGCCGTCCACCGCCGCGGCGGAGGCCAGCAGCGTGGCCGACGCATTCGACGCGGTGCCGCAGCGCAGCTCCAACTCACCGCGGAGCAGGTCGGCGCGGCCCCGGACGACCGGGTCCACGCAGACCGCGCGGAGGCGGTCGAGCAGCAGCCGGGCCTCGTCGGGCTGCCCCCCGGCCCAGGCGTACCGGGCGGCCGTCAGCAGACGGGTGGCGGTCAGCCTCGGCTGGTCGCTCAGCTCGGCGGCCCACCGTAGAGCGGCCGAGGCGGCGGCCCAGCCGTCGGATCCGCCCACCGCCGCCTGCTCCAGCTCGGCGGCGAGGGCCGGATCGGCACCCGCCGTCGCGGCGGCGAGGTGCATCGCCCGGCGCAGGCGCTGCCCGTCCGCGACCAGCACCTCGGCGAGCAGTCGGTGCGCCGCGCGGCGCTCCGCGAGCGGCGCGCTGGCCGCGATCATCGTGCGCACCTGCGGCTGCGGAAAGGTGACGCCTCGTTGCTCGACGCGGACCAGGCCGGCGACCTCCGCCGGGGCGAGCGCCTCGACCTCGGCGCCGGCGGCCGACGCGGCCCGGATCAGCGTGCCCGGCTCGCCGTCCTCGTCGAGCGCGGCGAGCAACAGCACCCGTCGGGTCTCCGGGGGCAGCCGGTCCAGCCGGGCGCGGTACGCGCGACCCAGCGCTCCGTCCGCCGGTGGCGCGGCGGGCAGCGACTCCTCGCCCCGCCACTGCCCTGCGGTGAGCACCTCGGCGAGGTCCACCAGGGCCTGCGGGTTGCCGCCGCCGATCGTGGCCAACGCGGTCAGGGCCGACGCGGCTGGCCGGTCGGGGAGCCGGTCGACGCCCTCGCGCCCGCTCAGCCGGTCGAGTCGATCGGTGAGGACGGCGCTGCTCTCGTGCTCGGTCAGCGCGCGCAGTCGGTGTGCCGGTATCCCGTCGAGGTTGGCGGTGACGTCAGCGGTGAGCAGGACGGCGAGCGGCAGATGCCGCAGTCGGCGGGCCACGAACGCCAGCACCTGCGCGGTCTGCGGGTCACCTCGGTCGATGTCGTCCATGGTGGCCAGCAACGGCCGGTCCCGGGCGGCGGCGGCGAGCAGCCCGAGCACCGCCATCGACAGGGTCAACTGCCGGTCGGCCGGGCAGCTCTCCCCGGCCAGTGCGCGCCGCAGCAGTTGGCGCTGCTCACCGGGGAGCGCGGCGGCCCGGTCGAGCACCGGGTCGACCAGACGTTGCAGGCCGGCGTACGGCAGGGCGGCCTCCTCGGCGAGCCCGCCGCCGGCGAGCACTGTGCAGCCACCCTCGGCGTGCCGATGGGCGTAGCCGAGAAGCGCCGTCCGGCCCGATCCGGGCTCTCCGCGCAACAACAGGGCACCGCCGGCGTTGGTCATGCCGTCGAGCAGGCTCCGGACAGCCCGGCACTCGTCGTCCCGGCCACGCAGCACGGTTAGTTGCACTCTTGATGCAGTAACCATGCCTGCCAGTGTTACCCATCGGAAACCGAATGGAAAGAGGGGGCGATATCGGGCCGGGCCGGAATCAGTCGGGCGCGACCTCGGCCAGCAGGGCGCCCACGGTCCGGGCCATCACCGCACGGGCCTGGTCCACGCCCAGGCCGAGCCCGTAGCGCAGCATCGACCAGGCTTGCCACGTGCTCGCCGCCACCAGGGCGTTGAGCAACTGCTCCCGCCCCGGCCCGGCCTCGGCCAGCTCGCCGGCGAAGAGCGCCTCGACCTCGTCGCGGACCCGTTCGATGTGCTTGAGACGGTTGCGGTGCAGCTGTTCGGAGACCGGCTCACGCATCTGGGCGGCCCGCGCCGACGGCGCGATGAGCTGGAGCAGCCGAGCCCGCTGCCGGCAGTACGCGTCGACCCGCTTCGCCAACGGCAGCCCGGGTGAGATCGGCCGGTAGGCGGCGTCCTGCTGGCGGAGCACCTCCGCGCCGCTGGCCTCGAAGAGCGTCTCCATGTCCTTGAAGTTGGTCCAGAGGGTGCGCAGCGAGATGCCGGCCCGTTCGGCGATGCGTTCCCCGGTCGGGCGCAGGTCGCCCTCGGAGATGAGCGCGAGGTGCGCCTCGACGATGGCCGCGCGGGTCCGCTCGGCGCGAGCGGTGCGCCCGTCGACCCGGCCCGCCACATCGACCCCGTCCATCCGCCCTCGCCCCCTCACCGCCATGGCGTCCCCCGACGCACCGCCGAGTCTAGACAGCCGTTGATCAGCGGCTCGGGACGCGCCGCCGACGTCGTCATCCGGCCTGGCCGGTCAGCGAGACGCCGCCGTCACAGACGATGGTCTGCCCGGTGATCCAACTGGCGTCGTCGGAGGCCAGGAAGGCGACCGCACCCGCCACGTCCGACGGCAGACCGAGGCGTCCGAGCGGGTACCGCGCGGCGACCTCGGCCTCCCGCCCGTCGTAGAGGGCGGCGGCGAAACGGGTCTTCACCACGCCGGGAGCGACAGCGTTGACCCGGACCGTCGGCCCCAGCTCCACGGCGAGGCTGGCGGTGAGGTGGTTGAGCGCGGCCTTGCTGACCCCGTAGCAGGCGATGCCGGGTGACGGGCCGAGCCCGGCGATCGACGATACGTTGACGACGCAGCCGCCGCGCTCGCTCATGCCGGCGGCGCAGACCTCCTGCACCCAGCCCAGCGCGGCGACCACGTTCACGTCGAGGATCTTGCGGGCCGCGGCCAGGTCCAGCTCGACCAGCGGGCCGTGCACCGGGTTGATGCCGGTGTTGTTCACCAGCAGGTTCACCGGCCCGAACGCCGCGCTTACCTGACTCACCGCGGCGGCCCGGTGCTCGGGATCGTCGGCCCGGCCTGGCACCGCCAGGGCGTGTGCCGGACCGCCGAGGGTGGCGACCGCCTCGGCCAGCCCTTCGGGGCGGCGGGCGGTCAGGCCCACCCGCGCGCCTTCGGCGACGAGGCGTTGGGCGATGGCCAGACCGATCCCGCGACTGGCGCCGGTGACGATGGCGACTTGGCCCGCGAGTCGGCCCGAATATGCATTCACGGTGCAGATAGTAGGAGCGTCGATCGGTATCGGTCAACGCCTCCGACAATCGGTCGGCGGGCCGCTCGGGCAGCACGCGCGCAGCAGTCCGACCGGGCGTGGTCAGGGGGACCACGCCCGGTCGGACGTCGGGGACAGGGCCTAGGAGACGGTCGGCACCCCGTTCGCCGGCGGCGCGGCCGGGGTCGCGGTGTACTCGTCCACCGACCCGTCCGCCTCATCCGTCTCGTACGCCGGCCCGAAGTAGGTCTGCACTCCCCCGCTCACCCGGCTCAACCGCTGGCCGCCGTACCCGGAGTGGTCCTTGGCGGAGAAGCGCAACGGCACCAGCCCGGGGCCCTGGAATCCGCCCTTCTGCACGGCCTCCAGCACCTTCTCCCGGGTGAGGTCCTTACCGGCGGCGAGCAGCGTCTGCACGAAGAGGTAGCCGACCGACATGCCGTAGACGGTGTTGCCGTCGAACGGCGCGTCCCCGTTGTGCTCCTTGTTGACCTTCGTGAAGAGCTGGATCCACGGGTTCGCGGTGTCGTTCTGCATCGGCAGGTAGTTGGTGCCGACCATGCCCTCCAGCAGCGGCGCGGCGGCGCCGAGCTGCTTGGCCAGGGTCGGGTGGTCGGCGCCGACGTTGGAGACCAGCCACTGCGGCTTGAAGCCCAGCCGTGCCGCCGTGCCGACGGAGAGCGCTGTGAAGCCGGGCACTGTGGCGAGCACGACGACCTGGCAACCGGCCGCCTTGAACGCGCCGATCTGCGGCGCCACGTTGGTGTTGCTGGTGACGTAGGTCTGCTTGACCGCGACGGCCGCGGGGCCGAGCACCTTCTCCACGCCGGCCAGGCTGTCCCGGCCGAAGTCGTCGTCCTGACCGAGGAAGCAGACCTTCTGCCCGGCCAGGTCCCGCTTCGCGTAGTTGGCGAGGATCTTGCCCTCGACCGTGTAGTCCGGGTTGAACCCGAACGTGCCCGGATACTTGTCCGGTTGGTCCCAGCTGCGGCTGCCGGAGGCGACGAAGAGGTCGGGTACCCGGTTGCTCTTGAGGAAGTCGAGCACACCGGTGTGCGTCGGCGTGCCCAGACCATTGAGGATCGCGAAGACCTTGTCCTGCAGGACGAGCTGACGGACCACCTGCTGGGTGTTCGCCGGGTTGTAGCCGTCGTCCATGATCTTGTAGGTGATCTTGCGGCCGTGCACTCCGCCGTTGGCGTTGACGTAGTCGAAGTACGCCTTCGTCGCCGGAGCGATCTTCGAGTAGCCGGCCGAGGCCGGACCGGTCAGCGGCATGTGGGTGCCGACGACGATCTCGGTGTCGGTGACCCCCGGCACCGACGCCCCGCCGGAGCCGGGGCCGTCGTCGCCGCTACAGCCGGCTGCGGTGATGAGCAGGGCAAGGGTGCTGGCGATCGCGAGGCCGCGATGCGCTTTACGGTGCATGGGAAACACCGACCTTTCTCGGTCCGGTTGTCTGTGGGAACGGTGTGGTGGTGGGGCGCCCGGCCGAGGCCGGACCGAGGACAGCTCAGGAACGCCGGGTCGGCCGCCTGGCCAGCAACGCCCGGCCGAGACGCGACAGCAGACCCTGCACACCGCCGGGGGCGGCGATCATGACGACGATCAGGGTGAGTCCGAAGATCGCCAAGGGGAGGTTGCCCTCCAGCCGCTGCGCCACAGCGGGCGAGAGCGTGAGCATCTCGGTCACCGAGTGGGTCAGATCGGGCAGGGCGACCAGCAGGACGGCCCCCCACAACGCGCCGGTCAGTCGACCCAGGCCACCGATCACCACGGCCATCAGCAGGAACAGCGACAGGGTCAGCGAGAACGCCCCGGGTGAGACGCTCTGCGCGAGCACCGCCAGCAGCGCGCCGCCGAGCCCGGCGGTGGCCGCGCTGACCACGAACGCGAGGACCTGGGTGCGGGCCACGTGGATGCCGGCGAGGCGGGCCGCCACCTCGTCGTCGCGGACCGCCCGGAAGGTACGCCCGTACCGGCTGCGGATCAGGTTCGCCAACAGCAGCAACGCGAGCAGGGTGGCAGCGCCGGTGACCCAGAGCTGCCAACGCTCGTACGGGAAGTACGGGCCGAGCGACAACGGTGGCGGCTCCACCGGCACCGACAGCCCCTGCTCGCCGTTGAACACACCGTCGAAGGTGACCGCCAGCGCCGGCACCACCACTGCCACCGCGAGGGTGACCCCGGCCAGATAGGGGCCGCGCAGCCGGGCCGCGGCCACACCGACCACAGCGCCCACCGCGACAGTGCTGACGATCGCCGCGCCCAGCGACAGCGGCAACAGCCAGCCGCCGGTCATCCCCCGGTCGGCGAACGCGGTCTGGCACAGCGCCGCGGTGTACGCCCCGGTGGCCATCAGCGCGCCGTGACCGAGCGACAGTTGACCGTTGAGCCCGGTGAGGACGGTCAGCCCGGCGGTCGCGCAGAGGTAGGCGGCCACTGTGGCGAGCTGGAAGTTGCGGAACGGCTCGACGGAGTAGCTGACCGCCACCAGCAGCAACCCGGCGGCCAGCACCACGGCGAGGTGGCGCAGCAGGGTGGAGCCGCGTCGCCGGTCGACAGGTCGGCTGCCCGGGTGGTCGAGCTGCTGTTTCGGCGGCACTGCCGCCCTCGTGGCGCTCACACCCGCCTCGCCGCGACCGGGGCGAACAGCCCACCGGGCCGGACCAGCAGCACCGCCAGCAGCAGGACCAGCACCGCGAGCGGGGTGAGGTCACTGCCGGCGTAGCCGCTCACGTAGGAGAGCAGCAGCCCCACCACCAGACCACCGACCACAGCCCCCGGTGGACTGTCCAACCCGCCGACCACCGCCGCGGTGAACGCCGAGACGAACACCAGGTCCATCGCGTGCGGGTGCAGGCCCAGCTCGGTCGGCAGGACCAGCATGGCGGCCAGCGCGCCCACCCCGGAGGCGAGCGCCCAGCCGAGGGTCAGCATTCCACCGACGTTGACCCCGAGCAGCCGGGAGACCTCCGGAGCGAAGGCCGCCGCGCGCATCCGCAACCCCACCGGGGTACGGGCGAACATCCAGGCCAGGCCGCTGACCACCACGCCGATCGTGGCGAAGACGAACAGGTCGTACGGGGACAGCACGGCGACCCCGCCCACTGTGAGGGCGGACCGGCTGAACGGCGCCTCGGCGGGGCGGAACTCACTGCCGTACACCATGCCGAGCACGGCCTGGATCAGCAGCACCAGCCCGAGCGCGACGATCACCGGGTTGAGCGGTGAGGCGTGATCGACGTGCCGCATCACCACCCGGTCGACCAGCGCACCGAGCAGCAGGCCGGCGACGATCGCGACAACGAAACCCAGCCAGTAGGAACCGGTCGCGGTGCTGACGGTGTAGGCGACGTACGCGGCGGCGACGGCCATCGCCCCCTGGGCGAAGTTGACGACCCGCGCCGCCCGCCAGATGAGCACCAGGGCCAGCGCGAACGCGGCGTACACAGCGCCCCGGGACAGGCCGTCGACGGTGAGGAAGACGAAGCGGTCCAACAGTCCTCCCTCCGGGGGACGAGGTGGTGGTGGTCAGAAACCGAGGTACGCGTGGCGCAGGTCGACGTCGTCGCGTAGCTGCACCGCCGGGGCGGCGATCACCACCCGACCGAGGGACATCACGACGCCCTGGTCGGCGACGGCGAGCGCGCTACGCACGTTCTGCTCGACCAGCAGGACGGTCAGGCCGGTGCGGTCACGCAGTTGGCGGAGCAGGGCCATGGTCCGGGCGACCACCCGTGGCGCCAGGCCGAGCGACGGCTCGTCCAGCAGCAGCAAACGGGGTCGGCCGACCAGGGCCCGACCGAGCGCGAGCATCTGCCGCTCACCGCCGGAGAGCTGGTGACCGAGGTGCCGGCGCCGTCGGGCCAGCGGCTCGAAGAGCTCGTAGACCTCGTCGAGGGCCCGCCCCGCGTCGGCCCGGTCGCGCCGCCACAACCCGCCCAGCCGCAGGTTCTCGTCGACGGTCAGCTCGCTGATCACGCCCCGGCCCTCCGGGACGTGCGCCATGCCGCGTCGGACGAGTTGCTCCACCGGCGTACCGCGAAGGTCCTCCCCGGCCAGCAGGACCTGGCCGGAGGCCGGGCGGATCATGCCGGAGAGCGCGCGCAGGAGAGTGGTCTTGCCGGCGCCGTTGGCGCCGACGACGGCGGCGATGGTGCCGGCCGGGACGGTGAGGTCGATCGCCCGCAACACGGGCGCGGCGCCGTAACCGGCGACCAGCCCCCGCACGACGAGCAGGTCGGTGCCGCTCATGAGGACACCTCTTCCTCGACGGTGGCACCGAGGTACGCGTCGGTGACAGCGGGGTCGTCGCGGATCTCGTCCGGGGTGCCGGCGGCGATGACCCGGCCGAAGTCAAGCACCACGAGTTCGTCGCAGACGGCCATCACCAGGTCCATGTGGTGCTCGACCAGGAGCACGGCGCAGGGGTCGGTGTCCCGCCGGGGCAGTTGCCGGACCAGCTCCGCCAGCTCGGCGATGTCGTCCGCGCCGAGGCCACCGGCCGGCTCGTCGAGCAGGAGCAGCCGGGGCCGGGCGGCGAGCGCGCGGGCCAGGGCGACCCGCTGACGTACGGCGAAGGGCAGGGTGGTCGGTGCGGCCTCGGCGTGCTCGGCGATGCCCAGCTCGTCGAGGATGGCCAGGGCGTCCGCCCGGAGCCGGCGCTCGTCGCGGTCGCTGGCCGGCAGGCCGAGCAGCGCCGGGACGAAGCCGGCACGGGCGGTGTGCGAAGCGCCGGTCATCACGTTTTCCAGCACGCTCAGCCCGGCGAAGAGCCCCGTGCCCTGCAAGGTCCGGGCGATGCCGAGCCGGGTCAGCCGGTGCGGCCGTGGCCGCAGCGGCCGGCCGTCGAGAGTGAGTGAACCCGTCTCCGGTGCGACGAAGCCGCAGATCACGTTGAACAGCGTGGTCTTGCCGGCGCCGTTGGGCCCGATGACGCCCACCACCCGGTTGGGTGGCACCCGCAGGGACACGTCGTCGAGGGCCGTGAGGCCGCCGAAACGGACGCCGATGTGGTGCAGTTCAAGGCCGCGCTCCATCACCCATCCCTCTGTCGTGGCGGGTGTTTATTTACACTCGCAGTGTACGTTTCTCGGGTTTGGCGTCAAGACCTTCAATCCCCCTGCACACACGGGGACGGGGCGGCCGCCAGCGGCGACCGCCCCGTGACCGCCGTCAGGCGCTGGGACAGGTGTTGCGGTACTCCTCGATCTGCGAGCCGCTCGGGCCGGGGCAGAGGAACTGCTCGTAGCGGGTGTCGTCGTCGACGAACCGCTTCAACCAGGCCACCATCTGCCGCGCGGTCGGCGTGTTGGTGGTCTGCGGGAAGAAGTGGCTCGCCCCGTTCAGCTCCAGGTACGCCTTCTCGGCGGAGGCCGGGATGCTGTTGTAGAACGGCACCGAGTGCGACGAGACCGGCGCGACGGTGTCGCTCTCCCCGCCGATGATCAGCGTGGGCACCCGCAGCTCGGACCAACTCTTGTCCGAGTTCCAGGGTGCGAGTGGCACGGCGGCCTGCAACGACGGCCGCGACGAGGCCGCCTCCAGGCTGCCCCCGCCACCCATGGAGTGCCCGGCCACCGCGAGTCGACTGCTGTCGATCCGGGTACGCACCGAGCTGCGCTCGGTGAGGTAGTCCAGCGCGGCGAGCAGCTGCCGGCCCCGGCTGTCCGGCTGGTCCAGCCGACTGTTGGTCTCGATGCCGATCACCACGAAGCCGTGCGAGGCGATGCGTGGTCCGAGCCAGCTGATGCTGGACCAGGCGGCGGTGAAGCCCGGCGAGATGGCGATGGCGCCGAAGGTGCCCTCGCTGGTGCTGGTCGGGTAGTAGATGACGCCGCCGCCGAAACCGGTGACGCTCAGCGAGGACACGCTCTGCGAGGACGTCGCGAACGGGCCGCGGCTGGCCTCCAGGATCGAGGTGGTCGGGGCGGGGCCCCGCTCGTACGGGCCGGCGGCCTGGGCGGCACCGGACGATCCGGTCAGGACGCCACCGGCGGCCAGGACGGCGGCCAGCGCGAGGCGGGTGGCACGGGCTGCGACGGAACGGGGACGGGTGGTGGTGGGTGAGGACACGTCGGGCACTCCCTAAAGTCGAGGGATATCGACGTGTGTCAGTTTTGGCCGCTCCGCCGATCCCGGCATCGGCGAAATCACCAGTCCCGCCGCAAGATGCCGAGATGAGTCGTGTTTCGACCCTCTGACCTGGGGTAGCAGGGCAGGCGCCGGCACGCACACGCGCCATGGAGAGGTTCATTCAGTGGATTCCAGCAAGCCCGCCGAGGCGGTCAAGAACGCCGTGAAGACCGCTTCAGGAAAGATCGCCGACGCCCTCACCCCGGATGTCCCCGGTGCGCCGGGGAGCGCGCCACCGCCCCTCGAGGAGCCGACGACGCCGCACGACCCGCTGCCGCCGAAGCCGGAACAGGGTGCGCCGCAGACGCGCACGCCGACCGGCGCGGAGACCGGCGCGCCGACGATCGCGAACGGTCAGCAGGGGGCCTACCTGACGACCGCTAACGGGGCACGGCTGCGCGACACCGACCACTCGCTCAAGGCCGGCCCGCGCGGCCCGGTCCTCCTGCAGGACCACCACCTACGCGAGAAGATCATGCACTTCGACCACGAGCGCATTCCGGAGCGCGTGGTGCACGCCCGGGGCGCCGGCGCGCACGGTGTGTTCACCGCGTACGGCACCGCGGAGGCGGTCACCAGGGCCGGCTTCCTCAAGAAGGGGCGCGAGACCGACGTCTTCGTCAGGTTCTCCACGGTGCTCGGTTCGCGGGGTTCGGCCGACACGGTCCGCGACACCCGTGGCTTCGCCACGAAGTTCTACACCGATGAGGGCACCTTCGACCTGGTCGGCAACAACATGCCGGTCTTCTTCATCCAGGACGCGATCAAGTTCCCGGACATCATCCACGCCGGCAAGCCGCACCCCGACCGGGAGATCCCGCAGGCGCAGAGCGCCCACGACACCTTCTGGGACTTCGTGTCGCTGCACACCGAGGCGCAGCACCACACCATCTGGAACATGTCCGACCGGGGCATCCCGCGTTCCTACCGGACGATGGAGGGCTTCGGCGTGCACACCTTCCGCCTCGTCAACGAGGCCGGGGAGACGGTGCTGGCCAAGTTCCACTGGAAGCCGAAGCTGGGCGTGCACTCGCTGACCTGGGAGGAGGCGCAGTTGCTCGGCGGCATGGACCCGGACTTCCACCGCCGCGACCTCTACGACGCCATCGAGGCCGGCGCGTACCCCGAGTGGGAGCTGGGCATCCAGGTCTTTCCGGACACTCCGGAGGAGACCTTCGACGGGATCGACCTGCTCGACCCGACGAAGATCGTGCCGGAGGAGCTGGCCGAGGTGCAGCCGATCGGGAAGCTGGTGCTCAACCGGACGCCCACGAACTTCTTCGCCGAGACCGAACAGGTCGCCTTCCACCTCGGTCACCTGCCCCCGGGCATCGACGTCACGAATGACCCTCTGTTGCAGGGCCGGCTCTTCTCGTACCTCGACACGCAGCTCACCCGGCTGGGCGGGCCGAACTTCACGCAGATCCCGATCAACCGCCCGCACGCGGCCGTGAACGACATGCTGCGCGACGGCTTCCACCAGCACGCCGTGCACGCGGGCGTCGCGCCGTACCGACCGAACTCGCTCGACGGCGGCAACCCGTTCCCCGCAGGCGACGCCGAGCACGCCTTCGTCGACGTGCCGGTCACCGTCGCGCAGGCACCGAAGGTTCGCGCGAACCCGGCCTCGTTCGACGACCACTACAGCCAGGTCCGCCTGTTCTGGCTGAGCATGTCGCCGGTCGAGAAGGAGCACATCATCCGGGCGTACACCTTCGAGCTGGGCAAGTGCTACCACCAGGCGATCAAGGAGCGTCAGCTGCAGAGCCTCGCCAACATCGACCCGGTGCTGTGTGAGCAGGTCGCCACCGGCCTGGGCCTGCCCGCGCCGCAGCCGACAGTGCCGCTCCCCGACGTCACGCCCAGCCCGGCGCTGTCGCAGGTCGGTCGGGAGTGGCCGAGTGACGGCCGCATCGTCGGGATCGTCGTCGACCCCGACGGCGACCTGGACGGCGTCGACGAGGTCCGCGGGGCCGTGTTCGACGCCGGCATGGTGCCGCTGCTGATCGCCCCGCACGGCGGCATGGTGGGCGACCTGCCGGTGCAGCGCACCTTCGCCACCGGCCGGTCGGTCGAGTTCGACGCGGTCCTGCTGGCGGGAGCGCCGGCACCCGCACCGGATGCCCTGCCCGCCCGCGACGAGAAGGCGGGCCGGCCGGGCCCGGCACCCGTGGACCCCCGCGTGCTGCTGCTCGTCGAGGAGTCCTGGCGGCACGCCAAGGCGATCGGCGCCTGGGGCGCCGGCGTCACAGTGCTGGAGCAGGCCGGCGTCGCCGGCACCCCGGGCGTCGTGGCGGCGGGCTCGGGCGCCGAGGCGCTGACGGCGGTGCAGCAGTTGATGGCCGCGCACCGGGTGTGGGAACGGTTCCCCGCCGCGGTCGCCTGACCCAACCATTGACGAGGGCCGTCCTCCGCACCACGGGAGGGCGGCCCTCGTCGGTGTCCTGGCGCTATCGCCGGGTCCACTGGAGATGGCTCGTGCCGGCGCTACAGCTGCGCTGCTCGATCACCGCGCCGTTCGCGGTGCTCTGGCCGACAGTGCCCAGACACAGTCCGCTGTGGGCGTTGACGAGCTGCCGGGCCTCGTTCAGGGTGAACTGTTGCGCCGGGGTCGTGTTGCAGGTGGTGAGCTGGATCGCCGCCCCGGCGTCGCTGGACGCGCCGAGCACGTCCAGGCAACGCCCACCCAACTGCACGCTCCCGTCCGATCGCATCGCCCAGAGCTGGTGGGAGGCGCGGTCGTTCCGGCAGTCCCAGATTCCGAGCCGGACCGGGTCGGGCGAGTTCGGCGCGTTGACGTCCAGGCACCGGTTGCTCGCCACCCCGACGAGCCGGCTGCCCGAGCGCGCCGGGGGCACGCTCGGCGTCGGCGAGACTCGACGGTCCGGCGTGGTGGACGGGGTGACCCCGCCCGCCGTCGACGCCGGCCGAAAGCCCGTGGTGATCTCCCGGAACGCGTCCGCCCCGGCCACCGCCCAGGCGGACTCGGGTGTCAACCAGGCGATGCGGTAACCCTGACGCTTACCCGTCGTGAAGGCGCGCTGGCGCCCGTGCATCGCGGTACCCGCCTCGCTGGTGTAGACCCACTCCAGGTCGGCCGCCTTGAGCTGGTAGTTGACGGCGAGCAGCTCGACCCGGCGGTAGTCGCGGTACTGCTCGCTCACGGTCGGGCCGCCCAGTTCGGCCAACGGGTCGCTGCGCGGCGAGTCGGTCTGGCTGACGACCAGCATCCGTTCGCCGCCCGGCTCGTGGAGTTCGACCTGCTGGCCGCGCCGGACGATCTGCCAGTCGCGCGGCGCCGGCACGGAGAAGCCGCTGCTGTCCCGGTAGACCGACCACGAGATCGGCCGGAGCGCAGCGGTCGTCGGTGCGGCATCGGGCGTCGACGGCGCGCCCGGCACGGCGGCGTCCACCAGCTCGGCTCCTCCCCCGGCCGGCCGCGACGCACGGCGCGTGGCCAGCGGAACCCCGACCGCCAGGCCGAGCGCGACCAGAGCCGCGAGGCCACCGAGAAGCCAGGTCCGCCGTCGGCGTGCCGATCCCGGACGGTCGCCGTCCGCCGTCGCCGCGGCCGACGACAGGGGTACGTCGGATGCGCCGACCGGATGGGACGTGATCGCCGCTGGTGCGGGCGCTGCAGGCGCCGTACGCCACGTCACCGCAATGGGCGGCCGCGGTGCGCCGTCCAGCACCGCCCGGAGCAACTGCTCGGCCGCGTCGGCGTCCATTCGCTCGGCCGGGTCCTTGAGCAGCAGACCGGCCAGCATCGCCGCGAGCGGTCCCGCCCGCCGCGCCGCGGGCGGTGGCTCGGTGACCAGCGCAGTGAGACTCATCAGACTCGACGGCCGGGCGTACGGCGACTGGCCCTCGACGGCGGCGTACAGGGTCGCGCCGAGAGACCAGAAATCCCCCTCCGGACCCACAATGCCCCGCATGGCCCGCTCGGGAGAGACGTACGCGGGCGAGCCGAGCACCACACCGCTGAGGGTCAGGTTCACGTCCTCGACGGCGGTGGCCAGGCCGAAGTCGGTGAGCACGATCCGGCCGTCCGCGCCGACGAGGATGTTGGCCGGCTTGACGTCGCGGTGCATGATCCCGGCGCGGTGGGCGGCGCGCAGCGCGCCGAGCACGGCCAGCCCGATCTCGGCCGCCCGCACCGGCGGAACGGGGCCGTCGGTGGTGATGGTGTCGTGCAGCGAACGGGACGGTACGTACTCCATCACGATCTGTGGGTCGCCGTCCGCGCTCAACAGCACATCGAAGACACGAACGACGTTGACGTGGTCGAGTTGCGCGATTGCCCGGGCCTCTCGAAGCGACCGGACCCGCAATTCCTGTCGCGCCTCAATGGTCAGGCCGGGGGGCGGAACGATTTCCTTGATGGCGACGTCCCGTTGCAGCATTCGGTCGCGGGCTTTCCACACTCGACCCATTCCGCCCTGGCCGATGAGCTCGACGACGTCATACCGATCGGTAACAAGAAGCGGTAACATCTGCGACACCCGGAGAGGCTACCTGGCACGTCGCCGAACAATTTCCGGCAGTCGAAGTGCACCACAGTATGTGATCCGGATCATCCCCGCCGAGAACGTCGTTTGTGGAGCCGAGGACGGTGCTGGCGCACCGTTGAGCCACCAGGAATTGGCTTTTTGTTCACAATGGCGCCCGCACCAGTCGCGGCGGAATCAGCCAACGTCTGCCAACCGGGGCAGCACCTCGTCACCGAGCCGCTGGGCGAACTCGACCGGGTGTCGATCCGGCGTCACCTGCACCTCGCCTACCCCGAGCGCGGCGTACTCGGACACCTCGGCGAGGAACGCGTCGGTGTCGTCCAGCGGCGCCTGGGAGGCGACCACCGTCTTCTCGATGGTGTCGTAGTCGCGGCCCTCGGCGGCGCAGTGCCCGCGCAGCACATCCAGCTTGCGCGCGATGTCGTCGATGCCGCCGCGGCCGAAGAGGTTGCAGGCGTCCGCGTACCGGGCCACCAGCAGCAGTGTCTTCTTCTCACCGCCACCACCGATCATGATGGGCGGGTGCGGCCGGCTCAACGGCTGCGGCGAGTTGATGGTCTCGGCGAGCTGGTAGTGCTTGCCGTTGAACGGGCCGTCGTCGGCACTCCACATCTGCCGGCAGATGCGCAGCGTCTCCTCCAACCGCTCGAACCGCTCGGCCACCGGGACGACCGGAACACCCAGCCCGAGCTGCTCCCGCTCGTACCAGGAGGCGCCAATGCCGAGGCGGGCCCGGCCGCCGGAGAGCACGTCGAGGGTCGTCACGGTCTTGGCGAGCAGACCCGGATACCTGTACATCACGCCGGTGACCAGCACGCCCAGCGTCATCCGCTGAGTCGTCGCCGCGACGTAGCCCAGCGTGGTGTACGCCTCCAGCATCGGCTCCTCGGCCGCGAACACCGCGTCCATCTGGAAGAAGTGGTCCATCACAGTGAACGACGCGACGCCGGCCTGCTCGGCGATGGTCGCCGTCTGCGCCAGGGTCGGTGCGATGGCGGCCGGGTCGGCCGGGGTCGAGTAGTTCCAGTAGTGCAGCCCGAGCTTCATGTTCGGCACCTCCGCAACGAGCCTAGTGCCGTCCGGCGTCCGCCGGGGGCGGCTCGGAACTGCCTACGAATCGGGTCCGGCGGCGACCATTACCGGTTCATGACAATTCGTGGATCACGTGCGGATATCCGGCTGGCAGCTTTCGGTGAGTGATCCAACAGCCCACCGAATCCCGGTCCGCCGAGCTGGAGCCCGGCGCGACGCGCGTCAGGTTCCGTCACCGACCCAGGGCCACCCCCGCTGTGGGACGCCCTCAGCGGGCCGAGTGGGCCGACGCCGCGAAGGGCTGCTGCATCATCCTCGTCGTCCTGTGGCACGTCGTCGTAAAGGACTACCTCCAGATCGACTGGCACGTCGGCGTACCGGTGCCGGGCTTCTGGGGAACGCTGGGTGAGCAGTTCCTTCCGCTGCGGATGCCGCTGTTCTTCACCATCTCGGGCGTCTTCGCGGCGAACGCCGCCCAGCGGCCGTGGCGGGTCGTCGCCCGCAGCCGGATCGCCGGGTTCCTCTACCTGTACGCCGTCTGGCTGCTGATCCACACGGTGGTCCTCGCCGCCGCGCCGGAACTGCCGACCGACCGCGCCACCTCGGCGCTCGGCCTGCTGGAGCAGCTCACCATCACACCGTCCAACCTCTGGTACCTGTACGCCCTGGCGGTGTACTTCACCATCGCCAAGGCGACCCGTCGGGCGCCCCGGACGCTGGTCCTGGTCCCCGCCGCCGCGCTGTCCGCCGTCGCCGCCGCCGGCCTGCTCGACACCCCGGGAAACCGCGCCGGCCTCTACCAGAACCTGGTCTTCTTCCTCGCCGGCCTGTACCTGCGGCCGCAGATCCAGCAGTGGGCCGCCACCGCCAGCCGCCACCGGCTGTTGCTCACCTCGGGCGGCTACGCCCTGGCGCTCGCCGCGATGGCGGTGACCGGCGCCCAGCAGTGGTTCGGGGTGTGGCCGGCGGTCTCCGCGGTGGCAGTGATCTTCGGCATAACCGCAGCTGCCCGGCTGTCCCGTTGGTCGGCACTCAGCAAACCGCTGGCTAGGCTCGGCCGCATCACCCTGCCGATCTACGTCATTCACATGCCGGTCCTGGCCCTGCTGCACCGGCTGTTGCTCGTACCGGTCTCCGGGTTGGGTGGGTCCGCTCAGGGCCTGATCGTGCTCGGTTATCCGATTCTGCTGAGCGGGCTGGTGATCGGTCTGAGCCTGGCGATTCACAGTGGGCTGCTGGCGGTTCGCGCGGGCTGGCTGTTCGCGCTGCCCGGCACGCGACGGGTGGAGGCGGCCGGATGAGCGCCCTGGCCGAAGCCCTGGTCGACCTGGACGCGATCGCCGGCAACGTACGGGCGATCGCGTCGGTCACCGGCACCGGACTGATGGCAGTGGTGAAGGCCGACGGGTTCGGCCACGGCGCGGTGCAGGTGGCCCGGGCCGCGCTGCGCGCCGGTGCCGCCTGGCTGGGGGTGACCTCGACGGCCGAGGCGCTGACCCTGCGCGAGGCGGGTGTGACAGCGCCCACGTTGAGCTGGCTGCACGGCGCGGATGACGACTTCGGTATGTTGATCAAGGGTGGTGTCGACGTCGGCGTGTCCACGACGACCCACCTGCACGCCGTCGCCGACGCGGCACGGCTGCTCGGCGTTCCGGCGATGGTGCAGCTCAAGGCGGATACCGGGTTGTCCCGCAACGGGGCCGCCGGGGACGACTGGCCCGAGTTGGTCGGTTGGGCCCGCAAGTACGAACGGGAGGGCGGGATCCGGGTGCGCGGGGTGTGGTCCCACCTCGCCGACGCCGACCTGCCTGGTGCCCCCGCGCTCACCAGTCAGGTGGCGATCTTCGAGGAGGCGCTGCGGACCGCACGGTCGGCCGGCCTGGACCCCGATCTCGTCCACCTGGCCAACTCGGCGGCCGCGCTCTCCGCACCGCGGACCCGTTTCGACCTCTGCCGGATCGGGATCGCCCTCTACGGCGTGGACCCGTTCGGCGTGAGCGGTCCGGGCGAGTTCGGGCTACGCCCCGCGATGACCCTGCGGACGAGCGTGGTCAACGTCAAGCGGGTGCCGGCCGGCACTGGCGTCTCCTACGGGGCCGAGCACGTGACCGGCACACCGACCACGCTGGCGCTGCTGCCGCTCGGTTACGCCGACGGGCTGCCCCGGGCCGCGGGTGGCCGCGCCTCGGTGTGGCTCGCCGGTCGGCGGTGCCCGATCGTCGGGCGCATCGCCATGGACCAGTGCGTGGTCGACGCCGGGGATCTTCCCGTGACGATCGGCGACCCGGTCGTGGTGTTCGGCCCGGCCGAGGGCGACCAGCGCCCTCCGACGGTCGTCGAGTGGGCCCGTTGGGCCGACACCAACCCACACGAGATCTTGACCGGCATCGGGGCCCGGGTGGCCCGCGAGCACCTCCACGGAAGGGCACGGAAATCATGACAACCCGACTGGCAGTGCTGTACGGCGGGCAGAGCGGCGAGCACGACGTGTCCTGCCGCTCGGCGGCGAGCATCCTCGCCCACCTGGACCGTGATTCGTACCAGGTAACCGAGGTGCTCATCGACCGCGACGGCGGGTGGCACGTCGGTGGCCGACCGACGCCCCTGCCTGCGGCGTTGCGCGTCCTGCGTGCCCAGGACGTGGTGTTCCCGGCCCTGCACGGCCCGTACGGCGAGGACGGCACCGTGTCGTCGCTGCTGGAATGGCTCGGCGTGCCGTACGTCGGCAACGGCGTCTTCGCCAGCGCCGCCGGCATGGACAAGGGGGTCACCAAGCGGCTCCTCGCTGCGGAGGGCCTGCGGGTCAGCCCGGGGGTGACCCTGCGTCCCGGTGAGGACCTGTCGCCCGAGGACCGGCGTCGGCTGGAGCTGCCGGTCTTCGTCAAGCCGGCCCGGGCCGGGTCGAGCCTCGGCGTCGTCAGGGTGGACGACTGGCCGGGGGTCCCCGCCGCGCTGGAGCAGGCCCGGCAGGTCGACCCGAAGGTGCTCGTCGAGCAGGGGGCGCGGGGACGCGAGATCGACGTGGCCGTCCTCCAACACCCGGACGGCCGGGTGCAGGCCGGCCCGCCGCTGGAGATCCGGGTGACCGGCGCCGGCTTCTTCGACTACGACGCGAAGTACGACGGCGGGGCGATCTTCCAGATTCCCGCCCCGCTCGACGCGGCGACCACCGAGGTGCTCCAGGATCGTGCGATCCGCGCCTTCCAGGCCCTCGACTGCCGTGGGCTGCTGCGGGTCGACTTCTTCCTGCCGACCGAGGGGTCGCCCGAGCCCATCGTGAACGAGGTCAACACGTTCCCCGGCTTCACCGCCGCGTCCCAGTTCCCGCAGATCTGGCAGCAGGCCGGCATCGGGTTCGCCGCCCTGATCGACATCCTGATCGCCGGCGCGCTGGCCGACCAGGACCACGGCCACCACAGCGGGTTGCCCCGGCAGGCCCGAGCGGTCGACCTGGTCTGAGGCGGTGGGCGGTGCCCAGTCAGCTGATCGGGCACCGCTGTGGAGGCCGGGCGCCGTCCGGCCCGACGATGGTGACCGGGGCGGAGCTGTTGGCGAATCCGGTCTGCGCCGCGGCGTCGGCGACCGTGCAGACGATCTGGTCGACCGCGTGGCCCGACAACGTCCGCGCCGCGGTCTCCGTCCGCACTGTGAGGCCACCGGACTGATCGGCCGCGGACGTCACAGTGACCGGGTCGAGCCCGGCCGGCACCTCACTGGTGAGGCCCTGTCGGCGTTCGTTCACCTCCGGACCGGCCGCGAGCAGGGCGAGGTTGTTGGCGGGTGCGGAGTCCCCCGTCGCCGGACGGAGGACCAGCACGAGTTCGCCCTGCGCGAGCAGGTAGAGCCCGACGCCCTGCGCCGGGCCGCTGACCGCGGGGCGACCAGTGATGACGGCGCTGGGCCGTACCCCGCAACCCGCTGCCAGCAGCGTGCCGAGCAGCAGTCCGCCGGCGAGCAGCGCGCGGCCGGTCCGCCGGCCGGTCACCGGGCACCTCCGGGGTCCGTCGTCTCCCTGGGCAGCCGAAGTGTGAAGACCGCGCCGCCCCCGGGGCCGTTGCCGGCGACGAGGGCGCCGCGTCGCTCGCCGTGGCGGTGCAACCGCGCGTTCTCCCAGGAGATGGCGAGGCCGAGGCCGCTGCCCTCGGAGCGGGTACGCGCGGTGTCGGCCTTGTAGAGGCGGTCGAAGACGTGTGGCAACACCTCCGGGTCCAGCCCTGGCCCCTGGTCGGCCACCTCGATGGTGACCCAGTCCGGGTCGGCGCTCAGGCGCACCGACACCGGCTCGGCACCGTGCCGGAAGGCGTTGGCGACCAGGTTGGCGACGATGACATCCAGCCGGCGGGGATCGAGCCGGGCCACCACCCCGGACGGCAGATCGGCGCGTACCCGGTCGGCCCAGCCGCGGATCCGCAGGGTCGCGGTCACCGCCGCGGCCACGTCCACGTCGTCGAGGGCGAGCCGTGCCGTGCCGGAGTCGAACCTGCTGACCTCGATGAGGTCGTTGACCAGTTGAGTGAGGTTCTGAGTCTCCTGGCTGACCAGCCGCGCGGCCCGGCCGGCGTCCCCGGGCAGGTGCTCGGCCTCCTCGTCGAGCACGTCGGTGACGGCCGTCATCGCGGCCAGCGGCGTACGGAGTTCGTGCGAGACGTCGGCCACGAAGCGGCGGGCGTCGGATTCCATCCGCCGCAGCTCACCGACCTGCCGCTCCAGCGTGCCCGCGGTGTCGTTGAAGGTCCGTGCCACGTCGGCCAGCTCATCGACGCCCCGGACCGTCAGCCGGGTGGACAGGTCGCCCTCACCGAGGCGGCGCGCCGCCCGGCCCAGGTCGCGGACCGGTCGCAGGACTCCGCGGGCGGACAGCAGGGCCAGCAGGACGGCGAGGAGCAGGGACAACCCGCCGGTCAGCCACGCCCTGGTGGCGAGCTGGTCGATGCTTTGCTGCTCGGGCACGAGGTTGCGCACCGAGTAGACCTCCACCCCGGACGGGCGGGACGTGCCGTCCGGGCGGTCAAGCGCCAACTGGGTACCGATGAGCAGCGCGGGCTCTCCGGCGAGTGAGACCCGTTGCCAGGCGATGTCACCGTCACGGACCTTCTGCCGAAGCTCGGGGGTGAGCGGGTCGGCGAGTTCGGGGCCACCCTGTGCCCGCATGTCCCGGTAGACGACCACCGCGAAGCTCTCCCGGTCGCTGAGGCGCTGAGCCAACAGTTCGAGCTCGTCCTGGGTCGGCGGGAGCTGGGCGATCGGATAGACCTTGGTGAGCTGGTCGGTCAGCGACATCACCGCGGCGTCCTGCGCCTGCTGGAGGATGACGGTCCGGGCCTGCACGTAGCTGCCGCTGGCCACGACGGCCGTGGTGGTGATCCCCAGCAGCGCGAACGCCAGCAGCAGCCGGACCCGCAGGCCGGAGACCTGGGCGGCGACCGAGCGCCAGAACGTCACAGCGGGCCGAACCGGTATCCGAAACCACGCACCGTCTGGATGAAGACCGGCGCCGACGAATCGACCTCGATCTTGGCCCGTACCCGCTGGACGCACGCGTCCACGAGTCGCGAGTCGCCGAGATAGCCGTGCTCCCACACGGCCTCCAGCAACTGCTGGCGGCTGAGCACCTGGCCCGGCGTGTGCGAGAGTTCGAGCAGCAGCCGCAGTTCCGTCGGGGCGAGGCTGACCGGCGTCCCGTCCTTGCTGACCACGAGCGCGGCCCGGTCGATGGTCAGGGCGCCGTGCTGCTCCAGGCCTCCCCGGTCGCCACCGCGCCGCGAGTCGCCACCGGTCCGTCGCAGCACCGCGCGGATGCGCGCCTCGAGCACCCGGGCCTGCACGGGCTTGACCACGTAGTCGTCGGCGCCGGCCTCCAGGCCCGCCACCACGTCCATGTCGTCGTTGCGGGCGGTGAGCATGATGATCGGCAGGTCACCGAGCTGCCGGATCCGGCGGCAGACCTCGAACCCGTCCATCCCGGGCAGCATGAGATCGAGGACCACGACATCGGACGGGGTTGTGCGCAGCTGCTCCAACCCCTGCTCGCCGGTGCCCACGGCATGCACTGTGTGGCCCTGTCGGGTGAGCGCCAGCTGGAGTCCGTCGCGCACCGTCTGGTGGTCTTCGATCAACAGGACCTGGGACATGTCGTCAAGTATCCCATCATGAGATCTTTCGGGTTTCGCTCGTCGACGGCGACCGCGCGGGGCTTCGCGGAGAGAGCGACACCGCGAAATCCGTCGACCGCACCAGGAACACCACGGCTCCCACCAGGAACATCGTCGAGGCAGCCGCGGCCACGATGGCGATCAGCAGGCCGCGCTGCACCGATGCGGCCAGGCCGGGCACGACCACCAGCAGCGCCCAGACCAGCACGACCAGCCCGACTGCCGCCTCGGCCAGCCTGCGCCAGAGGCTTCCGCCGTCCGAACCGCCGGCCGTGTCGCGCTCGTCGGGCCGGGCCGCCAACGCGGCCGCGGCCAGGCAGAACACTGTCACCCCCAGCAGTACGCCGCCGAGCACGTCACTGAACCGGTGCCAGCCCGCGATCATCGTGGCGGAGGCGATCACCGAGACACCCGCAGCGCCCGGCGCCGCCAGCCAGCGCCGGGCCCACCCCGGCAGGACCAGCATGAACGCCAGCAGCAGGGCGGTCGCCGCCGCGACATGACCGCTGGGGAAGCTGTTGTGGGTGGTGGAACTCTCGATCTGCAGATCCGGGCGGGGCAGCTCCGATTTCACGGCGCCGGCCAGCAGCACCGCGCTGACGACCACGCCCACACCGACGACCCCCGCCACCAGCCGCCGGCGGAGCACACCCACCAGCAGCACCACACCGAGCAGTGCCGCGATGAGGCTCGGGCTGCCGAAGGTGGCCAGCACGGTCTTGGCCGGGCCCACCAGCACGGTCTGCTGCTCGTACCCTCCGCCCCGCTCGGCGCGCGGCAGGAGCACCCCGTCCAGCCACTGCCCCGGGTACGTCCGCACGAAGACGGCGGCGGTGAGGGCCAGGGCGACCAGACCGCACAACGCCGCCGCGAGCAGTCGAAGCCCCAGCGGCACCGCCGCGCGAGCGTGGGGCAGCGGTCGCGCCGGACCGGGCGTCGACCGCCCGACGGAGTACAACGATCCGATGGACATGGCGACCATGCTCGCCCCGGCAGGTCCGTACCCCGTACTCGAATTGTCTTGGTTCTGTCACAACCACCCCCACCGCTTCCGGAAAAGCGGATCGTCGGCGGTGGGCCGGGTGGACCTGGACGGCGCGGCGGGATTCACATGCTTACATGCAACTATGTTTTACCCAGCCGAGATCAGCCACCACTAGGGTCAGGACGCCGATCGATGTTTCGGTCGGCGGTGCGAAAAATCCATCCGGAGTGAGTTGGGGAACCGGAAGGTGTTGGAAAATGCAGGGAATTCCAGTCGCCAGCCTGGTCATCGGCATCGCATCCTCGCCGGCCGAGCGGCGACATCTGGCCCGGCTGCTCGGCGGCAGTGACGCCTTCCTGATCGTCTCGACCGTCGACCAGGCACGAGAGTTCCTCGGGGTGGTCGAGGCGCCTCCCGTTCCGACTCCCCCGACCAGGGCGGCGCTCGCCGAGGTGGCGCCGAACCCTCAGCCGCCGCCACCGGATCTCACCGTCGACTCCGACCGCCGGGTGCTGCGCTGGCGCGACCAGGAGATCGACCTGACCCGGTTGGAGCACGACGTCCTGCTCTGCCTGGTGCACGCGCCCGGGCAGGTCTGGACCTACGAGCGCCTGCACCTTGAGGTGTGGGGCAACCGGCACCTCGGCCGGGGCTCCGACATGCACTCGGTGGTCCGCCGGGTGCGCGGCAAGCTCGCCAGGCTCAACGCCGCGGCGACGATCCACTCGGTACGCGGCGTCGGCTTCCGGCTCGCCCCCGTCTGATCACCCCGGACGTGGTCCGGCCCGCCTGGTCTGCGACCAGGCGGGCCGGATTTCTTCGGCTAGTGCTCAGGCGTCAGCACTTGATGGGCGCCAACCCGAAGTTCTCCACCGTCGGAGTGGCGGTGTCGATCCTGGTCTGACGGGTCTGCGGCTTCCAGCCGTCCTTGGCCACGATCATCGTGAGCGGGTTGTTGCGGCGGTCCACCCAGTAGGCGTACTTGCCCTCGGCGTCAGTGGCGAAGGTGTACGACGCCGCCCACGAGTCGACCTGCACGACCGCGCCGGTGAGCGGCGAGGTAGCACCCTGGCAGCTGGTGCCGGTGACCGTACCCATGAGCTTGCCCCAGGTCTTCGGGGGGTTCGCGGTCATGGTCACCGCGACCGGCGGCACCGAGTACGGGGTGTTCTCGGAGATCGCGACCGCGCCGGAGTAGGTGCCCGGCTGGTCCACGTTCGCCGTCAGACCGACGGTGACCGTGACCTTCGCACCCGGCGCGAGGGTGACCGCCGACTTGTCGATGGTCATCCAGCTGACGTCGGCAGCCGACTCGGAGCATCCCTCGAAGCCCGGGAGCACCTCGCTCTCCGGAGCCGCGTTGAAGCTGCCGGACGAGCCGCCAATCTTGTAGAAGCCGCACGCCGCGCCGCCGCGGTACCGCGCGGTGTTGGCGTTGGGCAGGTTGGACCACGAACCGGCGGCCGGGTCGAAGGCGAAGCCGGCGTTGCTGATGGCCCCACCCTGCGAACCACCGACGACGAGGAGCTTGCCGCTGGCGACGGCGTACGAGCTGGCCCAGTTGTCGGCCGGCGCGTCGGCGATGGCGGTCCACGTGTTGGCACCCGGGTCGAAGGCGTAGCTGGACTTCTGCGCAGCGGTTCCGTCGTTGCCGCCGGTGCAGTAGAGGACGCCGTCGATCCCGCCGCAGGAGGCGAAGGCCACCGACTTCGGGTAGTTGGTCATCGTCTCCCACGTGTCACCGGTCGGGTCGTACCGGACGACGCTGTTCGACATCGGCAGACAGGCCGCCGTCGTGCAGCCACCGACCGCGTACAGCTTGCCGTCGACGACGGCCTGACCGGCCGCGGCCCGCGGCGCCGGGTTGTCGGCCAGCTCCGTCCAGGTGTTGGCCCCCGGGTCGTACGACCAGGTGGCGGAGTCCGGGCCCGCGTCGCCCCAGCCACCGGTGACGATGATCTTGCCGTTCACCACGCCCGCGGTCACCGCGTTACGCGCGCCGGGGAGGTCGGCGATCGCCGTCCAGGTCTGCGCGGCCGGGTCGTAGGCGTAGTTCTTGGTGGTGGAGGCCTCACCGTTGCCGCCACCGAGCGAATACACCTTGCCGTCCAGGCTCACCACCCGGTTGTCCATGATCGCAGCCGGGTAGTTGGCGATGTCGGTCCACGGCGCCGCCTGCGGGCCGGCCGCCGCGGCAGCCGCCTTGGCCTCCTTGCCGGACGCCTTGGCGGCGAACGACGTCGGTGCGGTGATCCGCTGCTCCGGCGCGCCGCCGGACCCGAGCACCTGCTGCCGGGTGACCTTGGAGCCGTCCGCCCGCAGGAGTTCGAACCCGTTGTCCCGCTCACCGAACTTGACCTCGACCGGCGCGCCGCCGGTGTTGGTCACAGTGAACGACTTGCTGGTCTTGCCGTTGGGCATCTGGAGCGTCGCGCTCAGCTGCGTCGGCGTCACCGCCAGTCGACCGGCCGCGAGCTGGAAGTTCGCGGTGGTCGCCCAGTCGGCTTCGACGTCGACAGGCTTGGTCTGGCTGACGTAGTTGCCGGCGGTCGCCGTGAACGGGTGCTCGCCGGTGAGCGACGAGTAGATCCAGTAGAAGCCGTCGGCCAGCCCCGGGTCGTCCGGGGTCGCCACGGTGACGGCCTTCTCGGCGGGCCGGTCCTTGCTGGTGACTGTCGCGCCGTTGACGTAGCTGTCGTCGTTCTTGTCGCGGACGTTGCCGACGACCAGACCGCCGTCGACAGGCACGCAGGTGACCTGGCTGCCGATCAGGACGTTGTCGACCTCCCACCACCACTCGTACGAGGCGTCGTAGTAGTGGAACCGAACCTGCACCTGCGCCTGGCCGGCCGCCTGCGGGATCGGAATCTCGGTCAGCTTCGGTCCCCGGACGTCGGTCTCCTGCCGGAGCACGTTGGTCCAGGTGGCACCGCCGTCGATGCTCAGGTCCACGTCGGCGGTGTCGTCGTTGAGCTGGTTGAAGTCCTGGTTGAACCGGATGACCGGGGCCGTGACGCTGGTCAGGTTGACCACCGGGCTGACCAGGGAGGTGTCCTGGCTGGTGCCCGCTCCGTAGGCGTCGCTGTCGATCATCGCGAAGTTGCCGGTGCCGCCGGTCAGGTTGCCCCGGTCACCGTCGTCGGTGAACTTCCAGACCTGACCGCTGCCCGCGTTGTCCACGACGGTCCAGCCGGCCGGCGTGGTGGTGGCGTCGAAGGTCTCGTACTCGCCGTCGGAGCCGGTCGTGTATCCGGGCGCGGTGGTGCAGGCGCTGGTGTCCACCGGCACTGCGACGTTGGCGGTGGTGTTGCCCGAGCCGACCACGACCTCCTTGGTGACGGTCTGGTAGCCCGGGTACTGCGGCTCGTACTTCAGGGTGTAGGTCTGCCCGGCCGGCAGCTTGATGCTGTAGCGGCCGTTCGACGGGGTGGTGTAGTCGTAGACGCCGGACACGCCCGTCACTGTCACCTTCGCGTACAACGGCCAGCCGTGGCCGGAGCCGTCGGTGACCGCTCCGGTGACGTTGACGCTCGGCACCGCCGTGAGGGCGACGTTGAGCGTCGTGGTCGCGCCCTTGGCGACCGTTGCCGTCCTGGTGGTGCTGGCGTAGCCGAATGCCGCGACGGCGACCTGGTAGTCGCCGGCGGGGAGCTGGGTGGAGAACGTGCCGTTGGCACCGGTGGTCAGCTCACGCTCGGACGCGCCGGTGAGCGTCAGTGTCGCGCCGGCGATGGGGGCGCCGGAGGTCGCGTCGGTGACAGTGCCGGCCAGCGTGCCGATGTCGCCGGTCGGGGCGGCGTTGAGCAACGCGAGGGCGTCCAGTCGGCCTTCGCCGTAGACGTTGTTGTCGGCGGCGGTGCCGCCGCACTGGTCGTCTGCCTTGTCGATCGCGGCGCCGTTGAGCAGCGCGCGGGTCGCGTTGACGTCACCGACCAGCGACGGCGCCGCCGAGTACAGCAGCGCGATCGCGCCCGCGAGGTGCGGTGCGGCCATCGAGGTGCCGCTGGCACTGCCGTACCCGCTGCCCGGAAGGCTGGACCGGACGTTCACGCCCGGCGCGGAGATGTTGGGCTTGATCTCGCCGTTCTGGCCGGCGCCGCGGGAGGAGAAACCGGCGATGCTGTTGTTGACGTCGTACGCGCCGGTCGAGTAGTTGCTGGCGAGGCTGCCCGGCGAGCCACTGGTCTGGCAGGCCGGCCCGTTGTTGCCGTTGGACCAGGTGCCGAAGATCCCGGATGCGGTCCAGGCGTTCGTCACGTCCTCCATGAACGGCTCGTTGGACGGGTTCTCGGTGCCCCACGAGTTGTTGATGATGTTGGGTCGCTTGCTCGCGTCCGCGTTCTGACCGTTGAGGTCCAGCGGCTCGAGCATCCACTGACCGGATTCGACCAGAGCGGCGTCACTGGGACAGCAACCGTTCGCCGCGATCCACTTGACCCCGGGGGCGACACCGATCTGGTTCGCGCCGTCGGAGCCGGCCATGGTGCCCATCGTGTGCGTACCGTGGCCGTCGCCGTCGCACGGGGCGGTGGCGCAGGCCCCGGTGGCGTTGGCGGCGTTGAACCAGTTGTAGTTGTGGTCGAACGTCCCGTCGCCGTTGTTGCCCCGGTAGGAGTTCACCAGCGCCGGGTGGTTGAACTGCACCCCGGTGTCGATGTTCGCGATGGTGATGCCCTCGCCCTTGACGCCGTACTGGGACCAGACGTCGTCGGCGTTGATGTTGGCGATGCCCCACTCCAGGGCGTTCACGGTCTTCTCGTCGGTGCCCTTGGTCGTCTCCGGCACCTTGTACGCAACAGGCGCGTAGAGGCCCTCGACCTCCGAGTGCCCGGCGAACTTCTGGGCCATCGCCAGCGAACCGCTGTTCACCTTGATGGCGTTGGTGGCCCAGAAGGTCTGGTACTTGGTGCCCGAGCTGTCGAGGTCGGCTCGGATCTTGCCCTGGCTCGCGGCGGCGGTCTTGCGCAGCGCATCCGCCACCGCCGTGCCACGCTTCGACCAGTCCTTGATGGCGCTGGCCTTGCTCAGGTCCGCCCGGTCCTTGAACCGGATCCAGAAGTCCCCTTCACTCTTGGCCTGGAGCTGCTTGGCGAGCTCCGGTCGGATCTTGTCCCCGCTCGGGGCGCCCGCCCCCATCGCACCGCCCGGCGCGGCCTGCGCGCCTGAGCTGATGGTGGCCAAGCATGTCGCGGCGAGGATCGTCGCCGCGCCGGCGCTCACCAGTGATCTGGCCGCGCGCCGCCATTGTGGACGTCTGAACATCGGTGCTGCCTCCCTCAGAACGACCCAGGGGTGTAGTGGGCCATGGTGGACCTCCCCCATGCACCGCGCGGGTCACGCCGGTTGCCCGAGTGGACACTATGATCGAGAAGAACGGACGATCAAGAACTTGCCGTGAGCAACTTGTCGCTAAGAGTTGCCCTGGCTGGCGGCACGCTTGCCAATCATTGTCAGTACCGTGACGAGAGCTGGGCAGGGATGCCCATCGATCCCGGGTGGTGCGGTGGCCGAGGACGAGGCAACGGTGGACAGGGGTGATCCGGCCGACGAGCCGTTCCCACTGCTGATCGCGGTGACCCCGTCGCCGGCCGAGCGCATCCGGCTCGCGGAGCTTCTCGACGGCATCGCACCGCTGCTGCTGGTCGCCGACCTCGACGAACTGCGCCGACTGATCGCCGCTCCGCAGCAGGTGGCCGCCCCGACCGAACCGGCGCCGGCCGCCGCCCTCGTGATCGACTCGGCGCGCTCCAGCGCCCGCTGCGGCGAACGTGAGATCGACCTGACCCGCCTGGAACACGACCTGCTGACCTGCCTGATCACCGAGCCGGCCCGAGTCTGGAGCTACGCCGAGCTGCACCGGTCGGTCTGGGGTGACGAGGGGCGCGAACGCAAGGCGGACGTGCAGTCGCTGGTCAAACGGCTGCGCCGCAAGCTGCACGACCTGGGCACCGGGGCCACCATCGATGTCGTCCGCGGTGTGGGGCTGCGGCTGACCGATCACCAGCAGGCGCGGGTCGAACGGGCCTGACAGCAACGTCGCATGAACTGATCTCGCCCGGGGTACGCCAGGAAGATCAGCATCAACACAGGCGACGAAGAGCGCTGGTAAGGAGAGTCAGGATGGCATTCCCCAATCCCTCGACGGTGTCCATCGGGCTGAAGAAGGCCGCCCACGTCGGGATCGCGGTGAGTGACCTCGACCGCTCGGTCGCGTTCTACCAGGCCCTGCTCGGCAGCGAACCGGTCGTTCGGGACGAAAGCATGCACGGCGCCGGGTTCGCGCAGTCACAGGGCTTGCCGACGACGAAGCTGCGGTACGCCACGTTCAACCTCGACAACCTCGGGATCGACCTGATCCAGTTCCAGGAACCGGTCGGCGACGCCGCCCAGGTGGCGGCCAACCGGCCGGGCTCGATGCACCTGTGCTTCCACGTGGACGACGTGCGCGCCGTCTACGACCGGATGAGCGAGGCCGGGTTCGAGTTCCTCGGGCAGCCGTACACGTTCGCGTCCGGCGAGGTGGAGCCGCCGGCGGCGGTCGGCACCGAGGTCGCGTACTTCAACGACCCGGACGGGACGAACCTGGAGATCATCGCGCCGAAGGGTGGCTTCGCCCGCAGCGAGTGAGCCCAGATGGGCGGCGTGGGGCCCGGCCGGAGACGGCTCGCCCCATGCCGCTCCGCTGAGGGGCAACGGGTCAGAGCAGCCCGGCCCGGGCCCACAGCAGACGCCCCGGCCCAGCCACCAGGCCAACGTCCGCCAGGTTGGCGCGCACTCGCGCCGCCGACCAGCGGAGGGTGGCACGCCAGTGTGGGTTGGCGCGGGCAGCGGCACTACCGACCGCCGGCGGTATGCCCACCGCCGCGTACACGTCGGGATGGACCAGGCGGTTGGCGATCGTGTAGGCGGCGCGACCGACCAGCAGTCGGGCGTACGCCATGCCCACCGGACCGGTGGCCGCGACAGCGGCGGCCAGTTCCTCGCGGGCGAACCGGACGTGCCGCGCCTCCTCCACCACGTGGATGCGGGAGACCATCCGGATGAGCGGCTGGAGCGACTCGTCCGCCATGATCTCGCGCTGGAACGCGTCGAGGATCTCCTCCGCGATGAGGATCGCGGCATACATCCGAGGGCCGCTGGCGGTGGCCTTGAGAAAGCGCCCGAGGTGGTGGTCGACGGTGCTCGCGCGGTAGACCGGACAACCCATCGCCTCGATCAGCCGGCCGAACATGATGGAGTGCCGGCACTCGTCGGCGACCTCGGTCAACGCGTACTGGGCCTGCCGGCTGGTCGGGTCGGCGCGGTAGTACTCCCGGATCAGCATCTGCATGAGGATCGTCTCGAACCACAGCCCGGCGCTGGCCGCGCTGGCCACCTCGTGCTTGGTCAGCTCGACGCGCTGCTCCTCGCTGAGCTGTTCCCACAGGGGCGTGCCGTAGAGGCTGCTGCGCTGTGGCGGGAGCCAGTAGGCGCCGGGAGTGTGCGGGGCGTCCCAGTCGATCTCGACGGTGGGGTCGTAGCTGGTCCGCAGTGAGGACGTGAGCAGTCGCTCGGCGAGTGCCGCGCGCCCGGTTTCCGCCGCCTCCATGGCTCCTCCATATTGACGTGACGACCAGTAACTGTTACGAGTAGTAGCATGCAATCGCCGCTCACCGATGTCAATGCGTCCGAACCGCCGGCCACGCCCCCCGACAGCAGCCCGAAGGCGAAGGGCAACGGCCGCCGAGACCGCTGGGCGGACCATCGTGAGCAACGACGGCAGGAGTTGGTCGGTGCCGCCGTACAGGCGCTGCTGCGGCACGGGCCGGAGGTCGACATGGAACAGGTGGCCGCCGCCGCGGGCGTCAGCAAACCGGTTCTGTACCGCTACTTCGCCGACAAGTCGCAGCTCTGGGTCGCGGTCAGCGAGGTGGTGGCGGCCCGGATGGTCGACACCATCGCGCCCGCCATCGAACAGGTCCGCGAGGAACGCGGCCTGGTCGAAGCGACGATCGACGCCTACCTGGGCGTGATCGAGTCGGAGCCGAGGCTCTACCGGTTCCTGATGCACCAGTCCGGCGACCCCGGCATCCACCAGGTGATCGCCGGCACCAGCCGGCAGGTGGCCGCCGGGCTCGCCCGGGTGATCGGCGACCGGCTACGCACACTGGGCCTGGACGCCGGACCCGCCGAGCCCTGGGCGTACGGCCTGGTGGGCTTCGTGCAGGCGGTCGGCGACTGGTGGACCACGCACGGCCAGCCGATCAGCCGGGCCGCCCTCACCGACTACCTGACGGCTCTACTGTGGAGCGGCATCGAGGGGGTACGGGCCAGCGCCGACCTGCCGCACGAGCTCACCCGCGCCCACGAGCGGATCGTGCCGTGAGCTACCACGGCCCGGCGGGTGTCGGGGGCACCCCGGTCCGGGTGCACCTCAGCGGGCGGTGGGAGCCGGTCGACGGCCGTTTCCACTGGGGCGGACGGATCGAGCCCGAGCCCCGGGTGGCCCACCTGCTGCGCTCCGGCCGACGCGACGTCGAGTTGCGCATCGCCGACCGCGTCCGGGCGGCCCGACTGGCCGAGGTAGATCCGTGGGGCGGCGTACGGATCACCGGCGTGGGCGACGCGCCCTGGCCGCCCCCGACCGACCCGACTTCCGCCCCCGAGCCCACGGAGGAGTGAATGGAGACAGACATTGCCATCATCGGCGCCGGCTTCGGTGGTCTGGGCGCAGCCATCCGCCTACAGCAGGCCGGCTTCACCGACTTTCTCGTCTTCGACAGGGGTGAGGACGTCGGCGGCACCTGGCGTGACAACAGCTACCCGGGCTGCGCCTGCGATGTCCCGTCGCACCTCTACTCGTTCTCCTTCGCCCCCAACCCCCGCTGGTCGAACACGTTCTCCAGCCAGCCGGAGATCTGGGACTACCTGCGCGGCTGCGTCGACCGCTTCGGGATACGCCCGCGGTTACGGTTGCGCCGCGAGGTACGGGAGGCGAGGTGGGACGAGCAGCGCCAACGCTGGCTGCTGCGCACCTCCGGCGGCGACCACAGTGCCCGGGTCCTGATCTGCGCCACCGGCCCGCTCAGTGACCCGGCCATCCCCGACCTGCCCGGGATCGACGAGTTCACCGGCCCGGTGTTCCACTCCGCCCGTTGGCAGCACGACCACGACCTGACCGGCCGGCGCGTCGCGGTGATCGGCACCGGCGCCTCGGCCGTCCAGTTCGTGCCCCAGATCCAGCCGACGGTCGCGAAGCTGACGCTCTTTCAGCGCACCCCCGCCTGGATCATGCCGAGGTTGTCGCGCCGGATCAGCGCTGTCGAGCAGGCCGCGTTCCGCACCGTGCCCGGTGCGCAGCGGGCCGCCCGGGCAGGGCTCTATCTGGTACGCGAAGGCATGGGCCTGGGCTTCCTGCACCCGGCGGTCAACCGCCTCGCCTCGCGCCTGTCAGTGCGTACGCTGCGGCGTCAGGTTCCCGACCCGCACCTGCGGGACAAGCTCACTCCCCGGTACGCGATGGGCTGCAAGCGGGTGCTGATATCCAACGACTACTGGCCGTCGCTCACCCGACCGAACGTCGACGTGGTCACCGCCGGCATCGCCCGGATCGTGCCGGACGGCCTCGTCACCGACGACGACGTCCACCATCGGGCGGACACGATCATCCTCGGGACCGGCTTCCACGTCACCGACTCCCCCGTCGTACGACGCATCCACGGCCGGGGCGGGCGCAGCCTGGGCGACGCGTGGACCCCGAGCATGCGCGCGTACCAGGGCACGACCATCGCCGGCTTCCCCAACCTGTTCTTCCTGCTCGGCCCGAACACCGGGCTCGGGCACACCTCGGTGGTACTGATGATCGAGGCGCAGCTGCATCTGGTGCTCGCGGCCCTGCGTCACATGCGGGCCAGGGGCATCCAGGCCATCGAGCCCACGGCGCAGGCGCAACGACGCTGGACCGAGCGGGTCGACCGAAAGATGGCCGGCACCGTTTGGCAGACCGGCTGTTCGAGCTGGTACCTCGACGCCACCGGCCGGAACACCACCATCTGGCCGGGCTTCGCCACCAGCTTCCGCATGCGGCTGCGCCGGTTCCGCCCGGCCGACTACCAGATCGCCTCGACCGGCGGCACCCCCAACGAAGCGGAACGGGAGCACGCCGATGCGGTATGACCTGGCGGGCAGGGTCCTGCTCATCACCGGCGCGGCGCGCGGCATCGGGGCGCAGCTGGCCCGCGAGGCCGTCGCCCGTGGGGCCCGGGTCGCCCTCGTCGGCCTGGAAGGCGAGTTGCTCAAGCAGCTCAGCGCCGGCCTCGACGCGCACTGGTACGAGTGCGACGTCACCGACCAGGCGTCGTTGGATGCCGCAGTGTCCTCCACAGTGGACCGCTTCGGTGGCATCGACGTCGTCGTGGCCAACGCTGGCATCGCGAACCTCGGCACCGTCGCCGTGGGACCGGTCGACGCGCTGGTCCGTACCGTCGAGGTGAACCTCTGCGGCGCGATCCGCACGGTCAGCGCGGCGCTGCCTCACGTCACCGCCGCCCGTGGTCACGTCCTGATCGTTTCGTCAGCCGCCGCCTTCACGGCGATGCCCGGCATGGCCGCCTACTGCGCGTCCAAGGCGGGTGTGGAGCAGTTCGCCAACGTGCTGCGCCTGGAGACCCGCCCACGCGGCGTCACCGTCGGCACGGCACACCCGATCTGGATCGACACCGACCTGGTCCGCGACATCCGTGACGACCTGGCGTCGTTCCGCACCGCGCTGCGCCGGTTGCCGTGGCCGCTGTCCACAGTCGTACCCGTCGAGCAGTGCGTCGAGGCCCTGCTGCGCGGCATCGAGCGCCGCAAACGCAAGGTGTACGTGCCACGGTCGCTCGCCCTGGTGCAGGCGCTGCGGCCGGTGGTGCTCAGCGGCCTCTCGGACGCGTTGATCACCCGCTTCGGCGGCCAGACCATGGTCGGCCAGATGGAGGACGAGGTACGCCAGCTCGGGCGTTCCTTCGGCAGGACGTCGGTGGGAGAGCGGTCGTGAGCATTCATTTCCGACGTGCGGGCAGCGGAGAGCCGCTCGTGCTCATTCACGGCATCGGCCACCGTCATCAGGCGTGGGAGCCGGTGTTCGACCGGCTCACCGCCCACCACGAGGTGATCGCGCTCGACCTGCCCGGCTTCGGGAACTCGCCGGTGCCCGGCACCGGCATGCCCGCCGACATGGCCGCCACAGTGGCCGGGGTCCTTCCGGCGCTGACCGAGTGGGGGCTGGAGCGTCCGCACGTCGCCGGCTACAGCCTCGGTGGGGCGATCGCCCTGGAGCTTGCCGCCGCCGGGACGGTCGCCTCGGCCACCGCCTTCTCCCCCGCCGGATTCTTCACCCCGGCGGAGCGCCGCCGGGCGCTGGCCATCCTCCGGATGCTGCGGGCCAACTCGTACCTGCCCACCACGATCATGCGGGTCGCGCTGCGCTCGGCGTACCTACGGGCCTTGTGCTTCGCACCGCTGATGGCCCGTCCGACGCTGCTGGATGTCGAGCGCGCGCTGGGCGACGCGCTCGCCCTGCGACGCGGGCTCGGCTTCAACGCCGTGGCCCGAGCCGCCCGCGACTATCGCCTCGACTGCCTTCGGCTGTCCGACGCGACGGTGCCGGTGACCATCGGCTGGGGGGACTGCGACCGGATCTTCGGCGTCCACCAGGCCGAGCGCGCCCGGGCGGGTCTGCCTGCGGCACGGGTGGTGACGCTGCCCCGGTGCGGGCACGTGCCGATGAGCGACGACCCGGACCTGGTCGCCGCGCTCATCCTGGAGACCACCGGCGCCGTGCCCCGAACGCGATCGGAGTCAGCGCCCTCGGCGCGGTCCTGGCAAGTCGGGTGACCTCGCTGACGACCGACCGGCTCGGCCCGGCGGCGACCGCCGGCGGTGGCTCTGCCGAGGTGGCCGACCTGTCCACCCTGCCCGAGCCGGTGCTGCGCATCGTGCAGGACGTGTACGGCATCGCCACCGCGGACCTCTTCCTGGTCGGCGCGCCGATCGCGCTGCTCGCGCTGATCGTCGTGCTGTTCATCAAGGAGAAGCCGCTGCACACCCTCAGCGGGGACGAACGGCGCGCCCAGGAGGAGGCGGCCGCAAAGGTCGCGATTCACTGAGCTGTACGACAGCAGAGCGGGGGCGGGCCGGTTGGCCCGCCCCGCTCTGCGCCCAGACCAGCGAACTGGCGAATCGGCGAATCGGCGAGGGCACTCTCTGCCGCCACCTTTGCTCTGCTTCAACCCGCGCAACGGTTTCGGGCTATGAATATTGCGTGGGTTGAAGCAGAGCAAAGCGTGCGAGCTGACCCACCGACCCCGCCGCCGCTGACGAGCCGACGTACCCCGCTCCGCGTTTCTCGGTAACGACATGGTGTGAACCCACTGCCACGTAACGTGAGATTGAGCCGGTCAACGGCTGACGCCAGACGTGCGCCGGGCCGCCATCGCGGCGGCGCCGCTCGGCCAACTGCCGGGACGGACAGCTCGGCAACGTCGCGGCCTACTCAGCCGCAGGAGGTGTGGACGATGCCCATGCTGTCGGTCTTCGATCCCCGGCACACTGTCGCTCCCCCGGGATACAGCCGCTGGCTCATCCCGACCGCGGCACTGGCCGTGCACGTCTGCATCGGCCAGGTCTACGCGACAAGTGTCTACAAGAACTCCCTCATCGCGCACTTCGACGTCAGCCAGACGGCAATCGGGGCGATCTTCAGTATCGCCATCGTCATGCTGGGCTCGTCGGCGGCGGTGGGTGGCCGTTGGGTGGAGCGGAACGGGCCGCGCCGGGCGATGTTCGTCTCGGCGTGCTTCTGGGCCGTCGGGTTCCTGGTCGGCGCGCTCGGCATCGCGACCCAGCAACTCTGGCTGCTCTACCTCGGATACGGCGTCATCGGCGGCATCGGGCTCGGCATCGGCTACATCTCGCCCGTCTCCACACTGATCAAGTGGTTCCCGGACCGCCCCGGCCTCGCCACCGGGCTGGCCATCATGGGGTTCGGCGGCGGCGCCCTGGTCGCCGGCCCGCTCGCGCGCCAACTGCTCTCCCTCTACGACTCCGGCTACAACCCCAACAACCCCGCCGCCGTCGCGTCGGGACATGCCCTCGTGGCGCTCTTCGTCACCTTCGGCATCGGCTATTTCGTGATCATGATGTTCGGTCCGTTCAACGTCCGGGTGCCGGCGCCGGACTGGCGGCCCGCCGGGTTCGACCCCGCGAGCGTCGCCGCCCGACCTCTGGTGACAACGGCGAGCGTGTCCGCGTCGAACGCGGTGCGTACCCGGTCGTTCTGGTTGCTGTGGATCGTGCTGTTCTGCAACGTCACGGCGGGCATCGGCATCCTGGAGCAGGCAAGCCCGATGATCCAGGACTTCTTCCGGGACAACGGGACCGCCACCACGATCTCGGTGACGGCGGCGGCCGGTTTCGTGGGAGTGCTGTCGCTGTTCAACATGGCTGGGCGGTTCGTCTGGTCGACAACGTCCGACCTCATCGGCCGCAAGCCCATCTACATGGTCTACCTCGGCGTCGGCATGGTGCTGTACCTGCTGCTCGCCGTGGCCGGCCACTCCGCGACCGCGGTCTTCGTGCTGATCGCCGCCGCGATCATCTCCTTCTACGGCGGTGGCTTCGCCACCATGCCCGCCTACCTGCGGGACCTTTTCGGCACCTTCCAGGTCGGGGCCATCCACGGCCGGATCCTCACCGCCTGGTCCGCTGCGGGTGTCGCCGGCCCGCTGATCGTCAACGGGATCCTCGACACGCAGGGCAAGCCCGGCACCCTCACCGCGGCGGCGTACCGGCCCGCGCTGTTCACCATGGTCGGCATCCTCGCCATCGGGTTCATCGCGAACCTGCTGGTCCGTTCCGTGCCCGAGCGGTTCCACGAGCCGAAGCGAGGACCGACCTCGCCCGTGGCGAAGGCCACCGTCACCGACCCGGTCGCTCTCGGGCGGGACAGCCGGCCGCCCGCCCCGCCGCGCGTCGGTAGCCAGACCGGGCGGCTCTGGTTGTCCTGGTTGCTGGTAGCGGTGCTCCTCGGGTACGGAATCGTCCAGACCGCCATCACCGCCGCGAAGCTGTTCACCGGCTGACGCGCGGCGGCCCGTCGCGGCCAGACCTCTTGCATCGCAACGGAAGGCGCCCTCTTGGAGGGGCGCCTTCCGTTTCGCCAATCCGCTCAGAGCGCGGTCGCCGACCGCTTCGCGTTGAGCCGCTCCCGTTGTGGCACGACCGTGTACTTCGGATCGCGGGCCGACACCCGTCCCGCCTCGAAGACGCCGAACCGGGTGGCGACCGACGAGGCCACGAGGGCGGCGCCGGAAATCGCCGACAGGACCCGGCTGCGTCGGCTGACCAGCGCGGTGGCGGTGCCCACGGCGAGCAGCGCGCGTCCGGCCTTCACCAGCCGGCCGCTACGTCCGTGCGTGTAGGGCTCGCTGGTGAGGCCCTGCCGCTCCAGCCGGTGCCCTCCGCTCAACTCGATGGCCGCGGCGGCCAGGGCGAGTCGTCGCAGTGGGGCGGTCTCCGCGGCCGGTGCCGCGATCAGGCCCACCCCGGACGCGGCGGCGAGCGCGCTGCCGGCGAAGACGAACGGCAGCGACGGGTAGGCGTCGTGCCAGGACGGCACGGCCGTGTCGGCGAGCAGCACCCCGGTGTACGTCGCCAGCGCCGGCGCGGTGGCCGCGGCGGCAAGGCCGGCGACATTGCCGATGGGCGGCGCGATCCGACGGGCGAGGCCGAGCACACCGTGCTGCGGGAGCAGCGGCGCGAGCTCGGCGATCGCCGCCACGCCGGCCAGCGGGCCGAACGCGGCGAGGATCCAGGTGCCGACCGACATCGGCGAGGTCACCTTGGCCACCCGGAGCATGTGATGGAACCGGGCCGGTCGGCCGAGGTCGTGAACCAGCAGGTACGTGCTGGCGGCGACGCCGCCGAGGGCCGTCCAACGACCCACAGTGCGCAGCCCGGGTTGTCCGGTCAGCTGGGCGCCCGCGCCGATCAGCGCACCTCCGGCGGCGAGGCCGCCGGTGAACAGGTAGCCGGCGATGTCGTACTTCCACACCGGCGGCTTCAGAACCGGCCGGCCGTAGTAGGAGGCGAAGTCGGCCGGCGGCACAGTGAGCTGCTCGCCGCCGTCGCCGCCTCGTCTGCGGGGCTGCCGGTGGCGGGTCACCGTCGCCTGCCCAGGAACGCTACCGCCGTGGCGACCGCCATCGTCATCGCCGCCAGGCCGGCGCGCTTCCACATGGCTGGCAGGTCGCGGGTGGTCACGATCGGGTCCGGTGGCAGCCCGTACACCTCCGGCTCGTCCAGCAGCAGGAAGAACGCACCGTCACCACCGACGCCGTCGTTTGGGTCGTGCCCGTACAACCGCGCCTCCGGCACTCCCCGCTCGTGCAGCGTCGCCACCCGCGCGGCGGCTCGCTCCCGCAACTCGTCCAGGGCCCCGTACTGGATCGACTCCGTCGGACACGCCTGCGCACACGCCGGCGTCATGCCAGCACCCAACCGGTCGTAGCACAGCGTGCACTTCCACGCCCGACCATCATCCTTGCGCTGATCGATGACGCCGTACGGGCAGGCGGAGATGCAGTAACCGCAGCCGTTGCAGATGTCCTCCTGCACCACTACTGTGCCGAACTCCGTCCGGAACAGGGAGCCTGTCGGGCAGACGTCCAGGCAGGCCGCGTGGGTGCAGTGCTTGCATACATCCGACATCATCAACCAGCGAAAATCCGTCCGCCCCTCCGCGCCCGAGCCCTTCCCCGGCGGCTGCGCACCCGGCATCCCCAGAAACTCCGGTCCGCCCGACATGCGGGCCGCCGCGGCGGGCGAGCCGGTGGGCAGGCCGGGGTCCGTTCCGGTGTCGGTGCTCGTACGCGCGCCGGCCGCCGCCGTCACCGGGCTGATCGCCGGCCCGTCCGGGTCCCCCGCGAACGCCGGAGTCGCCCAGCCGGCCGAGCGGGGCTGCTCCACGAACGCGACGTGCCGCCACGAGTTCGCGGTCAACGCGCCGGTGTTGTCGTACGACATGCCCAGCAGGTCGAGCCCACTCTCGGGGACCCCATTCCACTCCTTGCAGGCGACCTCGCACGCTTTGCAGCCGATGCAGACGCTGGTGTCGGTGAAGAACCCCATCCTCGGCGGCGGGTTCTCGTAGCCGGCGTCCGGTGCGGGGTCCAGCGGCCCGTACAGGGCATTGGTGTGGGGCATGGGTCAGACCTCCTGGTCCGGGCCGCTGTCGGCGGAGTCGGTCGTGACCTGCGGTGGATAGTGCGGGCTGAGGTCCCCGGACCGTCGCCGGTAGTCGACGACGAGAGCCAGCAGCTCGGCGCCTCTCGGGCGTCGCCCGGGACGGATGTCGCAGGTGCCGACCTTGCTCTCCTGGATCAGCACGTTCGGGTCCAGGCTGATGCCGAACAAGTCGTTGGCCGAGTCACCGGTCACCAGACCCTCAAACCCCCAGTGGTACGGCAACCAGACCTGGTGGATGACCCGGTCGTCCACCCGCAGCGGGGTGAGCCGGTCGGTCACCAGCACCCGTGCCTCGATGGCCGCACGGGCGGTGACCAGGTGCGCCCAACCCAGGTGGGTGAGACCACGTTCGGCGGCCAACTCCGGGGACACCTCCACGAACATCTCCGGTTGCAACTCGGCCAGCGGTGACACGGTCCGACTCATCCCACCGGCGGTGTGGTGCTCGGTGAGCCGGCTGACAGTGAACACGTACGGGAACACCTGGCTGTACGGTTCCGGCGGGCTCGGGTTGAGCGTGTTGATCGGGTGGGTGTAGACCTTGCGGGTCGGGTTGGCCTGCTGCCGGTAGAGCGGGTTGCGTACCGGCGACTCGACCGGCTCGTAGTGAGTGGGCATCGGTCCGTCGAGCACACCGGTGGGCGCGTACAGCCAGCCCTTGCCGTCGCCCTGAAGGATGAACGGATCGTCGCCGGCGATGCCCGCCACACCCGAGGCGTCGCGCTCCGGTCGGTAGGACGGCGGTTTGGTCTTCTCGAAGTCCGGCACGTCGTAGCCGGTCCACTCGCTCTTGTCCGCGTCCCACCAGACGTAGCGTTTGCGCTCACTCCACGGGTTGCCGTCCGGGTCGGCGGACGCACGGTTGTAGAGGATGCGCCGGTTCGCCGGCCACGCCCAACCCCACTCGGGTGCCACCAGGGACTGCTCCGAGCCGGGTTTACGGCGGGCCGCCTGGTTGACGCCGTCGGCGTACACCCCGGTGTAGATCCAGCAACCGCCGACGGTGGAGCCGTCGTCCTTCATCTCGGTGAACGACGCCAGCGGCCGGCCGGTGGCCACGTCGTACCCGTTGATCTCGCGCAGCACCGCCTCGGCGCTCGGCTCGACGGTCGGGCCGTGCGTGGGGTAGTCCCAGGCGAGGTCGAGCAGCGCCCGGTCGCGCGGCTTCGTCGACGTCGCCAGCCGTTCCCGGATGACGCGACCGAGATGGTAGAAGAACCAGAGCTCGGAGCGGGCGTCGCCTGGCGGCTCGACGGCCTTCTCCCGCCACTGCAACAGCCGTTGGGTCTGGGTGAACGTGCCCTCCTTCTCCACGTGCGAGGCAGCGGGTAGGAAGAACACCTCGGTGCGGCACCGCTCGGGCGAGATCTCGCCGGTCTCGATCTCCGGCGCGTTCTGCCAGAAGGTGGCGCTCTCGATCATGAACAGGTCGCGGACCACCAACCAGTCGAGGTTGGCCATGCCGAGCCGCTGCGCCCGGCCGTGCGCCGAACCGACCGCCGGGTTCTGCCCGAGCAGGAAGTACCCCTTAATCTTGCCGTCGATCATGTCGAGCACCTGCTGGTAGGTGCCGTGGTCGCCGGTCATCCGCGGCATGTACCCGTAGCAGTAGTCGTTGTCGGCGGTGGCCGCCTCGCCCCAGTACGCCTTGAGCAGGTTGACGCCGTAGGTGCGGGCGTTGCCCCAGAAGCCCTTCTGCCCGGGGTGCGCAATGCTGTCCACCCACGTGTCCAGCGTCGGGTGATTGGCGTGGTGGGGCATCGGCAGGTAGCCCGGAAGCAGGTTGAACAGCGTCGGGATGTCGGTGGACCCCTGGATGCTGGCGTGCCCGCGTAGGGCCATCACGCCGCCACCCGGGCGGCCCATGTTGCCCAGCAACAACTGGATGATCGCGCCCGTGCGGATGTACTGCACACCGACGCTGTGCTGCGTCCAGCCGACCGAGTAGACGAGCATGCCGGTCCGGTCCCGGCCGGAGTTCTCCGTCCACGCCTGGGCCAGTTCGAGGAACTTCTCCTGCGGGATGCCGCAGACCCGTTCGACCATCTCCGGGGTGTAGCGGGCGAAGTGCCGCTTGAGAATCTGGTAGACGCAGCGCGGGTGCTGCAACGTCTCGTCACGTTCGGTCTCGCCGCCGACGGGGGCGCCGTGCGACTCGTTCTCCAGCCCGGCCGCCGTCTCCCGCTGCGTCTCGCTGTCGCGGGTCGTCTGGTTCTGCGAGTGGCCCTGGTAGCGCCAACTGGCCTGGTCGTAGGTGGCGTTGTCGTCGTTGAAGCCGGAGAAGAGGCCGTGCATGTCCTCGGTGTCGGCGTACTCCTCGGTCACGATGGTCGCGGCGTTGGTGTAGGCGACGACGTACTCCCGGAAGTCCAGCTCGTTGTCGAGGATGTAGCGGATCACCCCGCCGAGCAGCGCGATGTCGGTGCCCGCCCGGATCGGCAGGTACGAGTCAGCCAGCGCGCTGGTGCGGGTGAAACGCGGATCGACGTGGAAGACCTTCGCACCCCGGCGCTTGGCCTCCATCACCCACTGGAAGCCCACCGGGTGCGCCTCGGCCATGTTCGAACCCTGGATGACGATGACGTCGGAGTTCGACAGGTCCTGCTGGTACTGGGTGGCGCCGCCACGACCGAAGCTGGTCCCCAGACCGGGGACGGTGGAGGAGTGTCAAATACGGGCCTGGTTCTCGATCTGGAGCGCCCCCATCGCGGTGAACAACTTCTTGATGAGGTAGTTCTCCTCGTTGTCCAACGTCGCCCCACCCAGGCTGGAGATCCCCAGCGTCCGGTTGAGCGGTCGACCCTCGGCGTCGACGTCCTCCCAGGTCTCGTCCCGGGCGGCCAGGACCCGATCGGCGATCATGTTCAGCGCCGTGTCGAGGTCCAGGTCCTCCCACTCGGTGCCGTACGGCCGGCGGTAGCGGACCGTGGTCTGCCGCAGCGGACTGGTCACCAGGCTCTTGCTCGCCGAACCCTTCGGGCAGAGCCGACCCCGTGAGATCGGGCTGTCCGGATCACCCTCGATCTGACTGACCTGCCCGTCCTTCACGAACACCCGCTGACCACAACCCACAGCGCAGTACGGGCAGACCGAACGGGCCATCGAATCGGCGGTTTCGGTGCGGGCGGTGAGCGCGCGGGAACCGTCGGACTTCGCCGCGGCACCCCGCCCCAGCGGGTCCGTGCCGGTGAGCTGGCGGTAGACCGGCCAGCCCTCGAACCAGCTGCGCACCCCCATCGCCGCACCTTCCCGACCAATCCCGCCAAATATGAACACTCTGACGTTAGATGAGGGCTGGCCCGGTCGCAGCGGGATCACCAACAGTCATGCCTCCCCCGGCCCTTGATGTGGACCGGAAGAGGCATGGAGCACGGCGTTGGTCAGTGCGGTTGCAGCTGGCCGATGTGCTGGTCGCTGAAGGTCCGGTAGCGGCGCAGCTCCCAGAACAACCAGCCGATGCTGATGATCGCCAACACGACGAAGACCAGCGAACCGGAGAACGTGTCCCAGAGGGTGTGCAGGACGACGACACCCACGAACGTGCCGATGAACCCGAAGAGCCGAGCGACGCTCGGGCTCGCCAGCAACGCCCAGAGCGCGCCGGCGGTCAGCCCGGTCCAGGCGGTGTGACCGGCGGGCGCCGTCAGACCCCGGATGAAGAGCGTCTGCTCCACCGCGCCGATGTTGCCCTGCGAACTCAGCAGCGCGCTGAAGGCGTAGCCCATCGTCTCCAGCGCGGCGAACCCCATGCCGGCGGCGATGCCGATGATCAGCCCGTCGGAGGGAACCCGGCGACGACGCTGGGCCACCACCGTGAACAGCAGCACCACCGGGACGATCAGCTTCGCCGACTCCTCGATCAGTGCCACGAACAGCATCGGCAGGGTCCCGAGGCCACGCAGGGTGTCGTACTCCAGGGTGCCGGCGACCACAGTGCCGATCACACCGCCGAAGAACGCCGACGTCACCAACACCGACGCCGGCACCTGCCACCGCCCGGTGCGAGCCTGCGCGAACGTCAGGAACGTCAACGGCACCAACGTCGCCCCGAGCAGGATCAACGCCGGTACGAAGTTCGGATTCTTGGTGCTGACCAGAGTCCGCAGCACCGCCAGATAAAGGATCAGCCCGATGACGAGCACCCCGACCCACGCCCACCGGCGCCAACGATCACCCATACGGCGCAGTCTCGCGGATCCAGGTTACGAACACTAGTCATGGCCTTGCTTCAGTGTTGAGAAGAGACGCACGGGTGAATGAGGTCGCGGCGGTTGTGCTCGCCGGGCTGCGGCACGTCGTCGCGATGGTCCGGGACGCCGTCCGGCCCTCGTCCTTGCGGCGGCCCCATCGGGTGCGCCCGCCGGGCTTGAAGACGGAGAGGATCGTCGCGGTCCACAGCAGGGCGGCGAACAGCCCCATAGCGCCGATCAGCAGCATCCCGGTGGTGCCGGTCTCGATCTGGCCGGCTGCGCTGCGGGCCTCGAGTTCCTCGATCCAGGGGCCCTCGAAGAACGCGAGGAACGGTAGGGCGAGCGCGATGACCAGCTTGGCCAGCACCCATGTGTGCTTGAGCAGACCCCACGGGGTGCCGAGCGAAACTACGGCACCGGTGATGATCGTCAGAAAGACGCTCGGGATCGCCAGAAGGATCTCGAACCTGCTCAACACCAGGTAAGCCCCGTGCTGCAGTTCGTGGCTGTCGGCCGTCGCCCCGATGATCGCCAGCAACAGCATGCCCGTCGAGATGCCCAGCCAGCCGACACCGATGCCGACGTGCAGCGTCAGCCACACCTTTCGCGGCGTCCGCCCCAGCCGGGGGAAGCGCGGCTTCAGGCCGACCACGATCGCCGAGGACAGCGCCATACCGAGCCAGGGCGCGGGATGGGCGAGCAGGAACAGGAACTGCGCCGGCACGAAGAGCAGGTGGAAGACGATAAGCACCCGCCGGGTGCGGGCGGCGGGCACGGGGCGCCCGAACGCGAGCCAGCCGCCGAACGACAGCACTGCGGCAAGCGCATAGCCGTAGGCCCCCGCGGTCGTGAAGAGCGGGTGCGGCGGGTCGGGACGCAGCGCGATCAAGGCACCCACGGTGAGGGCGAACACACCGAAGACGAGCTGCAATATTCCTGGACTGGGGCGTGGTCTGGCCATGCCTAAACCCTCGCCGGGGCGGGCAGCTCGGGGCGTCGGCGGATCCGATAGAACGAATCAGTCTATCGGCGGTGATCAACGGGGGTGGTGTACAACCTTCGACCGATGCCTGCGCCTGTCGGTCGCCCTACGCTGGCGGCATCGAGAAGTCGCGCGTCCTGCACCAGGTGGTGCACTGGTTCCGCCACCGCCCGATGATCGACGCGGCGGCGGCGTTCGCCATGGCGGTGTGCGTGGCGACCGGGGAGTTCGGGGTGGACTTCTTCGGCCCCACCCTCGCCGGCTTCGGCCCCCGCATTCCTCCGCTGTGGCTCGGTATCCCCCTTGGCCTCGCGGTCGGGGTGCTGACCTGGCGGCGGCGACGGGCCCCGGCAGCCCTGCTGGCCGGTTCTCTGGCGGCGACCGTTCTCGTGTCGGCCCAGGTGACGGTCATGCTCGCCCTCTACACCCTGGCCGAGCGCACCACGGCGTGGCCGAAGGTCGCCGCCAGCCTGTTGGTCTCGGTGGTCCTGGTCGGCATCCCGATCTGGCGATACGCCGGTGCCGATGGAGCCATCCCGGTCACCGTTGCGGTATGCGTCGCTCCCGCGCTTCTTGGCCTTTACGTCGGCACCCGGCGCGAGCTTGTCGAACGAATGCGGGAGCGGGCCGAACGGCTCGAACGCGAACAGCACCAGCGTGTCGCCCGGGCCCGCAGCGACGAACGGGCCCACATCGCCCGCGACATGCACGACGTTGTCGCCCACCGAGTCGCGCTGATCGTGCTGCAGGCCACGGCTCTGGAGTCGGCAAGGGGCGGCGACGCGGTGGCCCGAGGACGGCAGATCGCAACTATTGGGCGTGAGGCACTTGCTGAACTGCGCGCCTTGGTGGGAATCCTTCGCAGCGATGACGACGCGCCGCTCGCCCCGCAGCCCGGCCTGGCCGATCTGGACGCGCTGGTCGAGGATTCCCGTCGGCTCGGTGTACCGGTCACCCTGGACGTGGAGAAGGAGACCGGGGAACGTCTACCGCTGCTCATCGAGCACGCCGTCTACCGCATCGTGCAGGAGTCCCTGACCAACGTGCACAAGCACGCGCCCGGCGCCCGAACCCGGATTCGCATCCGGCAGACTCGGCAGTCGCTTCGGGTGACAATCAGCAACGGCCGCGGACTGCCTGCCGCCGTCCGCCCGCTGCCGGTCGGCGGCCACGGGCTCCTCGGCCTCGCCGAACGCGTCCACCTGATAGGCGGAGAACTCACCTCTGGTCCCACAGAGGATGGGGGTTTCAGCCTGGTCGTCGAGGTACCGATCTCATCAGGGAAGGACAATGACCTCACCGACTAAGACGTTGATCGTCGATGACGAGTGGCTCGTGCGCTCGACGCTGCGCACCATCCTCGATGCGGCCCTGGACATCACAGTGGTAGGAGAGGCGGCCGACGGGGCCGAAGCGGTCGAGCTCGCCCGGCGACTCCGGCCCGACGTCGTTCTCATGGACATCCGCATGCCGCGGATCGACGGGCTGACTGCGACCGAGCGGATCGCCCGGCTCGACCAACCGCCACACGTCGTCGTGCTCACCACTTTCGATCTCGACGAGTACGTGCACACCGCGCTTCGCTATGGCGCCGTCGGCTTCCTGCTGAAGGATGCCCCCGCAGAGGACATGCTCAACGCGGTGCGCAGCGCTGCGCGCGGTGACGCGATGATCTCCCCGAGGGTTACCCGCAGGTTGCTTCGGCAGTTCTCCGGTCCGGGACCGGATCGGCGCAGCAACGCCGAACAACGACTCTCGGTACTCACGGAAAGGGAACGAGAAGTACTGATTGCCGTCGGCGGCGGCCTGTCCAACACCGCGATCGCGGCCACGCTCTACATGAGCGAGGCGACGGTGAAGACCCACATCAGCCGGATTCTGGCGAAGCTGGGCCTGACCAACCGGGTCCAAGCGGCGATTCTCGCCCACCAAGCCGGAGTGCTCGACCAGGACATGCCCTAGCGGTTCAGGATGGTCCGCGCCCGCGCTGCGAGCCGGGTTCGCAGGTCGTCCAGCCGGCTGCCCTCATCTCCGACAACCCCATGGCTACAAGATAGCGAGTACCGCGACGCACGCTGCGCCCACAGACACGGTCATTCGGGTGGAGCGGGTTGGGCAGGGCCGCCGGGCTGCGGTCGGCGATCCCACAGCACCAGGCCGGTGAGCAGCATCGCGACGCCCAGACCGACCATCGCCAACCCCACCGTCGTGTGCGCACTCCCGCTCAGGTGACCGGCCACGATCCAACCGCTGTCGATCCCGAACGCCAGCGGCATCAACCCCTGCGGGATCACCGGTATCCATCCGACCGTCAGCAACCCCAACGCCCACGCGGTCGACGTGTTCTCCCGATACCACTGCACGTCCCAGGTCAGTGGGAGCACCGTCTCCGGGGGCCGGCTCCGCTGACCGGCCGCGGCGAGCACCGCCGTGCCGCGCCGGGCGAGCCGTTCGTCGGCCAGCCACACGCCACCCCACCAGGCTGCGGCGCCTCCGAGCAGCCCGACCAGCGGCAGCAGCGGTGCCGCCCCCGGCGGACCCCAGACCACCAGGGCGAGCACCGGCGCCGCGGCGAGCAGCCCGGCAGCGGTGGCGACCAGCACGCTGACGATGTCGGTCGGGTTGTCAGCGGCGGTCGGGTGCCGCGGGTCGGCCACCGGGCGTACGCGCAGCAGCGACACCCACACCGGCACCGCGGCGCCCGCGCCGAGCAGGGCAGGCAGGGTGCAGAGCGCGGCCAGCGGGTCGACGTCGGGGGCGAGGAGGATGCCCGCGACGGTGAGCAGCACCCCGATCGGGGTGACCAGAACCAGCCACGCCAGGGCCCTGCCCCGGACCTCGGCCCGTTCGCCGCCGGGCGTGGTGAGCGGTAGCCACAACGCGGTGCCGTCCAGGCCGACCAGCCCGGCGGACATCGCCGCCGCGCCGAGCACGGCGAGCGGTCCGGCCCACGGCAGCAAGAGATCCACGTCGGACAGCAGCGGTAGTCCGGCGAGCAGCGCCCCGTACACCACAGCGAACGCCAGATACTGCAACCGCAGCGGATGCCGCGTCCAGGCACGCAGCTCACGGCCGACGACCGCCCGCGTCGCGGTCGGCACCCACCCCAGCCACTCGCGCTCGGCCGCGGCCGGTGACGCCGCCGTGGTCCGGCGCGGCCGGAACGGCGCGCCGGCGGCGATCACCTTTCGGACAAGCATGATGTACGCGGCGGCGCAGAGCGCCACGATGCCCACCAGGGCCGCCATCCTGCGCACCCCTTGCCCGGTTGGCCCGGTCACGGCGGCGACCGGCCAGGCGCTCGGCACGTACGCCATGGCCCGGACCACCTCCTGCGGCGCTGCCACGAGCAGTACCGACACCCACGGGAAGACCGCCCAGAGCGACCCGGCGACACCCATCGCCGTACCGGTGAAGATGCCGGTGAGCAGCGCCCCGGCCGGACCGCCGGCGTGGCCGACGACCTCCAGCGCGATGGCCGAGCCGATCAGCCCGAGCAGCCAGAGCAGCACCGCGCCGCCGGCGGTGACGAGGACCGCGACGGTGCCGTACCGGGCGGCGTGCACCGGCAGCGCGGCGAGTGCCACCAGCGAGACGGCCGGGCCGATACCGATCGCCGACGCGGCGAGCAGACCGATCGCGGCCGGGACCCCGCCGATCGGCTCCAACCGCAGGTGGACCGGCCGGACCCGGCCGCGCCCGCCGCCGAGCAGCAGGGGCAACACGACCCAGCCGAGAACCCAGGCCCCGGCGAGCAGGCCGAGCGTGTGCGGGTCGCCGCGGAGCGCGTACCGGATCAACCAGGCGGCGGCGAGCAGACCGACCAGGCCGGCCACAGTGGGGCCGGGGTGCTCGCGCAGCGAGCGGCGCAGCATCGTCGCGCGCATCCGGGCCGGTACCGCGATCGCGCCGAGGGTGCCGCCCAGCCGGCCGGGAGCGACGGATTCCGCGCTCATCGTGCCCCGGTCAGCCAGTCCAGACCGGCGCTGCCGGAGGCTTCGGCGCCGACCAACTCGACGAACCGGTCCTCCAGGCTGCTGCCGGCGGCGACCTCGGCGACCGACCCGGCGGCGACCACCCGGCCCTGATGGATAACGGTGACCTCGTCGCAGATCTGCTCGACGAGCAGCATCGAGTGGGTGGACAGCACGCAGGTGCCGCCGCCGGCCACGAATCGGCGCAGCACCCGGCGGATGGTGGCCGCGGAGACCGGGTCGACCGCCTCGAACGGTTCGTCGAGCACGAGCAGCCGGGGCGCGTGCAGCAGCGCCTGGGCGAGACCCAACTTCTTGCGGGTGCCGGTGGAGCAGTCGGCCAACGGGGTGCCGGCGCCCTTGGCCAGGCCGAGCACGTCGATCAGTTCGGCGGCACGGTCGGTGGCCGCGGCCCGGGACAGCCCTCGCAGGCCGGCGCTGTAGCGCAGCAGTTCGGCGCCGGTGAGGCGTTCCGGGAAGTCGAGGCCGTCGGGCAGCACGCCGGTCAGCGCGCGGGTCAGGCGACGCTCGCGCAGCGCGTCGTGGCCGAGGATGCGGATCTGCCCGGAGTCCGGGGTGACCAGGCCGACAGCCATCCCGATGGTGGTGGACTTGCCGGCGCCATTGGGCCCGACGATGCCGTGGAACGTGCCGGAATGGACGGTCAGATCGATGCCGTCCACCGCGCGATGCGCCGCGAAGGTCTTGACCAGGCCACGGATCTCGAGTGCCGGGGGGATCACGCGCCGAGCATAGGTGACCTTGCACCGCGGCGTGGCCCGCCGCTCACCGGTCCACAGTGGGCGATGCCGCTCAGACGACGTGCACCAGCCGGAAGCGTTCGGTCACCACCAGGGTGTCGTCGTCCACAGTGAAGCCGGGGTCGCCCAGCTCGGCGCGCACCTCGGCGCTGTGCCAGAACGTCTCGTGCCCCGCACGCCACTGGGCCACCGACTCGTCGCCCTCCCCCTCGGCCAAGGCGTGCGGCAGGTCGACCTCGGCGAGCCGGACCACCCGCACGTCGGTCAGCTCGATGGCCGCGACCCGGCGTCCGGCGGAGTCCACCACGGCGGATAGTTGACCCACCTCGGGCAGCGGCTCGTTCGCGCACTCGTACCCGACCAGCAGGCCGGTCGTCGAGGTCTTCGCCCCGGACAGGATCGCGCCCACGAGCTTGTCCCGCAGTGGCCCCGGAAACGCGAACTCGGCAAGCGGAAGATCGTCGAGGTGCATCCGTGGAGGGTACGCGATCCGGTGTCTCCCAATTTGGATCGTGACATGTGAAGTCCAGCTATAAAGGACGAAGGGAACATTTCCTTACGCGGAGACGCTGCCACCGATGAACCAGGACTCCCCGCTCCACCCACTGCTGCGTGCCCGGACCGCCCCGAAGCAACCTGCGTTCATCGAGCTCTTCTTCGATCTGGTGTACGTCTTCGCCCTGACCCAGCTCACTCACCTACTGATCAACGATCTCACCCTGAAGGGTGGGTTCGAAGCGCTCGTCCTGCTGCTGGCACTGTGGTGGATCTGGGTCTTGACGGCGTGGATGACCGACGAGTTCGACCCACAGCACCCGTCCGTCCAGTGGTACGTCATCCTGGTCATGTTCGGCATCTTCCTGATGGCCATCCAGGTGCCGGAAGGGTTCCATGGAAATGGTCTGTTCTTCGCCGCGACCTTCGCGGCAATCAACTTCGGGCGCTTTTTCTTCGTCGTTCGAGCGGCGCGTCGAACCGCGGTCCTGAACCATGTGTTGCGAGCCCGCTTCTGGTCCATCATCTCGACATTGGGCTGGATTCCCGGGGCATTCGTCGACGGTTGGGCCCGAGGTGCTCTCTGGCTGCTGGCCCTGGCGGTGGACTACGTCTCGGCGGCCCTGCGGTGGCCGACCCCGTGGCGACTGGGTCGGGCGCTGGGACCAGCGTTGGAGATCACCGCGACCCACGTCGCCGAGCGCTACCGGCAGGTGTTCATCATCGCGCTGGGGGAGATCGTCCTGTCCATGGGCATGACCTTCACCGGCAGCGATCCCGACGGGTTCACGCTCAGACGCACCGTGGCGCTCGTCCTCTCATTCGCCAGTGCCGCGCTCATGTGGCGGCTCTACGTCTACCAGGCAGGAGGCCAACTCGGCCCGGCGATCGCGGCCTCACCCAACCCCCACCGCCTCAGCCAATGGTCTTCGTATGCCCACATGATCATGATTGCCGGGACCATCCTGACCGCTGTCGGCTTCACGCTGGCCATGGAACATCCAATCCCGCACACGCCGCCTTCCTGGGTCGTCGGCATCACCGGCGGCCCCGCCCTGTTCCTGGTGGGACGGGTCGGATTCGAGTACGTGATCTTCGGGCGGGTGACCATGCCTCGGCTGATCGGAATCCTCGCCCTGGTCGGCCTCTCCCCCGTTGTCATCCACCTGCCATCGGAGGTCACGTTGGCGTCGACGACCTTCGTCCTCCTCGCACTGGCCGCCACCGACACGGCCCGCGGCCGTCGGAGACCACCACAACAGGCCGCACCACCCGCCTGAAGGCGTCGGCGCCCGCCTCTCCGGGACTCGCGGCGCCACGCCCGTCAGGCGTGGTGGATCGGGGTGGCCAGGTCGCTGAGCGGACGACCCGAGCCGCCCCAGGTCTGGGCGGTGATCTCGGCGGCGATCGCCACGGCCGTCTCCTCAGGTGTCCGCGCGCCCAGGTCCAGCCCGATCGGCGAGCAGAGTCGGGCCAACCCGCTCTCCGGGACACCCGCCTCACGCAGCCGGCGCATCCGATCGTCGTGCGCGCGCCGGCTGCCCATCGCGCCGATGTAACGGGCTGGCGTGGCGAGGGCAACCTGGAGCAGCGGCACGTCGAACTTGGGGTCGTGGGTCAGGACGCAGAGCACCGTGCGGTCGTCGACGGTCGTCGACTCCAGGTATGCGTGCGGCCAGCGGACGACGAGGTCGTCGACGTCCGGGAAACGCGCACGGGTGGCGAACACCGGGCGGGCGTCGCAGACAGTGACGTGGTAGCCGAGAAACTTGCCGATCCGGGCCATCGCGGCGGCGAAGTCGATCGCACCGAAAATGATCATCCGGGGTGGGGGCACGTACGACTGGACGAACACGGCCACCTCGTCGCCGCGCTGCTGCCCCTGCCGGCCCAGGTGGATCGTGCCGGTGACGCCGACGGCGAGCATCCCGGCCGCCTGCCGGGCCGCCGCGTCGTTCAGGTCGGGTGCGCCGAGGCTGCCCGCGACCCGATCGGGCCAGATCACCAGTTGGGCGTTCTCGACCGATGCGGTGGCGACCGGGCGGCCGTCGCGGATCGCGGCGAGGACCTCGTCGAACTCGGTCATCGCGACGCTCGGTTGCACCAGGACCTGGATGGTGCCACCGCAGGTCAGCCCGACGTCCAACGCGTCGTCGTCACTCACGCCGAAGGTCTGGCTGTGCGCCGCGCCGGTCTGGATCGCGGTCCGGCAGAGTTCGTAGACGGCGCCCTCGACGCAACCGCCCGAGATGCTGCCCACCACGTCGCCGTGCGCCGAGACGGCCATCGCCGCGCCAGGTTGCCGGGGCGCGGACTGCCACGTCCGCGCGACGGTCGCGACGGCGAACGCGACGCCCGCGGCACGCCAGCCGGCCAGCCCGTCGACGATGTCCCGCATGGCCGCACGATCCGCGAGCCCTGGCGGCACCGTCAACGGCGACCTAAGCAGTTGCTTAGGTCACCGTTGACTTTGACCACCGCCGGGCAGAGATTTTGCCGGACTGCGGAGGTGCGACATGCAGGTGCCGGCACCGTTCGAGTACGAGCGAGCCACCAGTGTGGACCATGCGATCAGCCTGCTGGAGCGGCTGGGCGGGACAGCCCGCCTGATCGCCGGCGGGCACAGCCTGTTGCCGATGATGAAGCTCCGGCTGGCCAACTTCGACTATCTGATCGACATCAACGACCTGCACGGCGAGTTGGGCTACGTCGAGGCGGGCCCCGACGAGGTCCGCATCGGTGCGCTGACCCGGCATCGGGAGCTCCTCGAATCACCAGCGCTGGCGGCGGCGTTCCCGATCTTCGCCGACGCCGAGCGGGTGATCGCCGACCCGGTGGTGCGCAACCGGGGCACGCTGGGCGGCTCGCTGTGCCAGGCCGACCCGTCCGAGGACCTGTCGGCGGTCTGCACGACGCTGGACGCGCGGTGCGTGATCCGTGGTCCGGGGGGCGCGGAGCGGGTCGTGTCGATGGAGGAGTTCCACGTCGGGCCGTACGAGACTGCCGTCGCGGACGACGAGATCCTGGTCGAGATCCGGCTACCGGTACGACCCGGCTGTGGCAGCGCGTACGCCAAGGTCGAGCGCCGGGCCGGCGACTGGGCAGTGGTGTCGGCCGGCGCGGCGGTGTGGCTGGACGGCGGCGCGATCGTCGACGCCCGGGTCGGGCTCGCGGCGGTCGGCCCCAACACCGCTGGCATCCCGGCGATCTCGGCGGCGCTGCGCGGGCAGGATCCCTCGGAGAGCCTCTACGAGCAGGCCGGGGCGATCGCGGCGGACAGTTGCGACCCGGTGACCGACCAGCGCGGCAGCGCGGACTACAAGCGGCATCTGGCCGCCGAGCTGACCCGGCGGACCCTGCGCCGGGCCGTCGAACGGGCGAGGAGCTGAGCATGCAGGTCACGATGACCGTCAACGACGTCGAGGTCACCCGGGAGATCGAGGCCCGGCTGCTGCTGGTGCACTTCCTGCGCGACGTGCTGGGTCTGACCGGCACGCACTGGGGCTGCGACACCAGCAACTGCGGCACCTGTGTGGTCTGGCTCGACGGCGAGCCGGTGAAGTCGTGCACGGTGCTCGCTGCCATGGCCGGCGGCCACCAGGTGCGTACCGTCGAGGGCCTCGCCAAGGGCGCCGAGCTGGACCCGATCCAGCAGGGGTTCATGCAGTGCCACGGTTTGCAGTGCGGTTTCTGCACGCCCGGGATGATGATGACCGCGCGGGCGCTGCTCGACCGCAACCCCGACCCGAGCGAGACGGAGATCCGGGAGGCGATCTCGGGTCAGATCTGCCGGTGCACGGGTTACGCCACCATCGTGCGCTCGGTCCGCTGGGCCGCCGTGGCCGAGGCGCAGGCCGCGGCACAGGTCACCGAGACCACCGAATCGACCGTGGCCGGCGAGATCGACAACGCCGGCCAGCCCGCGGAGGCCGTCGCATGACCACCGTGCACGAGCGCGTGGACACGTTCCACGACAACGACCAGAAGCCCGTCGGGTACGGCCGGATGCTGCGCAAGGAGGACCCGCGGTTCCTGCGTGGGCGCGGCCGCTACGTCGACGACGTCCAACTGCCCGGCATGCTGCACCTCGCGATCCTCCGGTCACCGGTGGCGCACGCCCGGATCGTCAGCATCGACACCAGCGCCGCCGAGGCGTCGCCCGGGGTGAAGGCGGTGGTGACCGGGGCGATGCTGGCGCAGCAGAACCTGGCCTGGATGCCGACCCTCTCCAACGACGTGCAGGCCGTGCTCGCCACCGACAAGGTGCGTTTCCAGGGCCAGGAGGTGGCCTTCGTCGTCGCCGAGGACCGGTACGCGGCGCGTGACGCGCTGGAGCTGATCGACGTCGAGTACGACGTCCTCGACCCGGTGATCGACGCGCGCCGGGCGTTGGCGCCGGACGCAGCGCTGATCCGCGACGACCTGGACGGCAAGACGAACAACCACTGCTTCGACTGGGAGACCGGCGACGAGGCGGCCACCGAGGCGGTCTTCGCCCGCGCCGATGTCGTGGTCAGCCAGGATCTCGTCTACCCCCGGGTGCACCCGGCGCCGATGGAGACGTGCGGGGCTGTCGCCGACTACGACGCCGTCGACGGCAAGCTGCGCCTCTGGTCGACCACCCAGGCCCCGCACGCGCACCGCACGCTCTACGCCATCGTGGCGGGCCTGCCCGAGCACAAGATCCAGGTGATCGCGCCGGACATCGGCGGCGGGTTCGGCAACAAGGTCCCGATCTACCCCGGGTACGTCTGCGCGATCGTGGCCTCGATCGTCACCGGCAAGCCGGTGAAGTGGATGGAGGACCGCTCGGAGAACCTGATCAGCACCGGTTTCGCCCGCGACTACATCATGCGCGGAGAGATCGCCGCGACCCGCGACGGCCGGATTCTCGGCATCCGTACCAACGTGTTGGCCGACCACGGCGCGTTCAACGGCACCGCCGCCCCGGTGAAGTACCCGGCCGGCTTCTTCGGGGTCTTCACCGGCAGCTACGACATCGAGGCCGCCTACTGCAAGATGACGGCGGTCTACACCAACAAGGCGCCCGGTGGCGTCGCGTACGCCTGCTCGTTCCGGATCACCGAGGCGGTCTACCTGGTCGAGCGGATCGTCGACTGCCTCGCCGACGAACTCGGCATGGACCCGGCCGAGCTGCGGTTGAAGAACTTCATCCAGCCGGAGCAGTTCCCGTACACGACGAAGACCGGCTGGGTGTACGACTCGGGCAACTACGAACCGACGATGCGGCTGGCGATGGAGATGGCCGGCTACGACGAGTTGCGCCGCGAGCAGGCCGAGAAGCGGGCCCGGGGCGAGCTGATGGGCATCGGCATCGCGTTCTTCACCGAGGCCGTCGGCGCCGGGCCGCGCAAGGACATGGACATCCTCGGGCTGGGCATGGCGGACGGCTGCGAGCTGCGCGTCCACCCGACCGGGAAGGCAGTGGTACGCCTCAGCGTGCAGTCGCAGGGTCAGGGCCACGAGACGACGTTCGCGCAGATCGTCGCCGAGGAGATCGGGATCCCCCCGGCGGACATCGAGGTGCTGCACGGCGACACCGACAACACCCCGTTCGGCCTCGGCACGTACGGCAGCCGCTCGACACCTGTCTCAGGCGCTGCGGCGGCGTTGGTGGCCCGGAAGGTCCGTGACAAGGCGCGGATCATCGCCTCGGGAATGCTGGAGGTGTCGGTCGCCGACCTGGAGTGGGAGAAGGGCGCGTTCCACGTCGCCGGTGACCCGGGCCGGTCCGTCACCATCCAGGACATCGCCCTGCGCGCGCACGGCGCGGGCGACCTGCCCGAGGGCATCGAGGGTGGCCTGGAGGCGCAGATCTGCTACAACCCGTCGAACCTGACCTATCCACACGGCGCGTACATCTGCGTGGTGGACATCGATCCCGGCACGGCGCAGGTGACGGTGCGACGGTTCATCGCTGTCGACGACTGCGGCACCCGGATCAACCCGATGATCATCGAGGGTCAGGTGCACGGCGGGCTGACCGACGGGGTCGGCATGGCCCTGATGGAGATGATCGCGTTCGACGAGGACGGCAACTGCCTCGGCGCGTCCCTGATGGACTACCTGATCCCGACGTCCCTCGAAGTGCCCGACTGGGAGACCGGCTTCACCGTCACGCCGTCGCCGCACCACCCGATCGGCGCGAAGGGCGTCGGCGAATCGGCGACGGTGGGTTCACCGCCCGCGATCGTCAACGCCGTCATCGACGCCCTGAAGCCCTTCGGCGTCCGCCACGCCGACATGCCGCTGACGCCGTCGCGGGTCTGGGACGCGATGCGCGGCCAGGCCCGGCCGCCGATCTGAGGAGCCGAGGATGACCACCATCGCCGAACGCGCCCGGGAGCTGACCGCCACCCGGGAACCGTTCGTCCACGCCACAGTGGTCCGCGCGCAGGATCCGACGTCGGCCCGACCGGGCGACGACGCGGTGATCCGGTCCGACGGCTCGATCGAGGGCTTCGTGGGCGGGGTGTGCGCGGAGAGTTCAGTGCGGGCCGCCGCGCTCGACACCCTGCGTGACGGCACCGCCCTGCTGCTGCGGGTGCTGCCGGAGGGCGCGACCCCGTTCCCGGACACGCCGGGGGCGCGGGTGGTGGTCAACCCGTGCCACTCCGGTGGGGCGATCGAGGTCTTCCTCCGACCGATGCTGCCGGCGCCGGCAGTGCGGGTGGTCGGTGACACCCCGATCAGCGCCGCCGTGGCGACCCTTGCCGCGTTCCTCGACTTCGACGTCGTCGCCGCCGACGACAGCACCGGCTGCACCGCTGTGGTGGTGGCCGGATTGGGCAGGGGCGAGCCGGAGGCGATCCGGGCCGCACTCGACGCCGGTGTCGGGTTCATCGCGTTCGTCGCCAGCGGCAAACGTGGCGTGGCAGTGCTCGACGAACTGGGGTTGACCGACGCCGAACGTGCCCGCGTCCACACCCCGGCCGGGCTGGAGATCGGCGCGCGTACGCCAGCGGAGATCGCCCTGGCGATCATGGGTGAGGTGGTCCGGGCCATCCGGGTGGACGGGTTGACCCCGGCCTCCGGCGCGCCGGCCGCCCGACCGCAGCAGGCCGTCGACCCGGTGTGCGGGATGACAGTGCTGGTCGGGGCGGAGACGCCGCACGCGCGCGTCGACGGGCAGGACTTCTGGTTCTGCTGCGCCGGTTGCCTCGCGAGTTACACGGCGGCGTAACCCGTGTTCCTGACCGGCGTGGTGCTCGCCGCGGGTGCCTCGATGCGGTTCGGCGAGGCCAAGCAACTGCTCCCGTACCGGGGGCGGACGCTGCTCGACGCCACAGTCGACCTGGCCCGCTCGTGCGGCTTCGACCAGCTGATCGTCACCGTGGGCGGCGCGGCGGACGGCATCCGCGACCGGGTGGACCTGACCGGCTGCCAGGTCGTGCAGAACCCGGCGTTCAGCACCGGCTGCGGGTCGTCGGTGCGCACCGCCGCGCGCGCTGTGGACCCGCGCGCCGACGCGCTCGTGCTGCTCCTCGGCGACCAGCCCGGCGTCCGCGCCGCGGACGTCCGCCGGGTCGCCGCGGCGACCACCCCGCTGGCCGTCTGCCGGTACGCGGACGGCCTGGGCCACCCCTTCCGCTTCGGCCGTGAGCTCCTGCCCGAGTTGTACGACCTGCACGGCGACAAGGCCGTCTGGAAGCTCCTGCACTCCGGGCGCCACCCGGTGACCGAGGTGACAGTCGACGGGCCGGTGCCGATCGACGTGGACACCCGAGCCGACTACGAGCGCCTGCTGGCGGGCGAGGCATGAAGGACGCCCAGGCCGTCCGACACCGCCTCGACGCCGTCGACTACCTGGTCGACGACGGCATGGCGATGGCCCTGTTCCTGGCCCTGCGCCTCGGCCGGCCCCTGCTGCTGGAGGGCGAGCCGGGGGTCGGCAAGACCGCCGCCGCGAAGGCGTTGGCCCGCGCGCTGGAGACACCGCTGATCCGGTTGCAGTGCTACGAGGGGCTCACCGCCGGCGAGGCGCTCTACGAGTGGAACTACCAGCGGCAACTGCTGGCGATCCGGCTCGCCGAGGCGCACCACACCCGGCTCACCGACGCGGACCTGTTCAGCGACGAGTACCTCCAGGAACGGCCGATCCTGCGGGCCGTACGCCACCGGGGGCCGGTCCCGCCGGTGCTGCTGATCGACGAGATCGACCGGGCCGACGACGAGTTCGAGGCGCTGCTGTTCGAGTTCCTCGGCGAGGCCGGCATCACGATTCCCGAACTCGGCACCTTCACCGCACGCACCCCACCCGTCGTGGTGCTCACCTCCAACCGCAGCCGGGAGTTGCACGACGCGCTGCGCCGCCGCTGCCTGTACCACTGGATCGACTTCCCCGAGCCGGCCCGCGCCGTGGAGATCGTCCGCCGGGCCGTGCCGGGCGCTACCGAGCCGCTGATCCAGACGGCCGTGCAGTTCGTCGGCGACGTACGCCACCGGGAGTTGGAGAAGGCGCCCGGGATGGCGGAGACCATCGACTGGGTGGGCGCGCTGTCGGTGCTGGGCGTCGCCGACCTGGCCGCCGCCGGCGTCGTGCAGACCATCGGCACCATCGCCAAGACCCCCGACGACCGCGCCGTGGTCGCCGCCGCGCTCGGCGCCTACCAGGAGAGTCCGCCATGAAGATCACCAACGAGTTCGCGGTCGCCGTTCCGATCGAACGGGCCTGGGCGGTGCTCACCGACCTGGAAGGGCTCGCGCCGTGCCTGCCGGGCGCCCAGTTGACCGGCGTCGACGGCGACGTCTACCAGGGCCGGGTGCGGGTCAAGGTCGGGCCGGTCGTCTCGGAGTTCGCGGGCACCGCCCGGTTCGCCGAGAAGGACGACGCCGCGTACCGCGGGGTGATCGACGCGAAGGGCCGGGACGCCCGCTCGGCCGGCACCGCGTCCGCGCTGGTCACCGCCCACCTGCGGCCGGACGGTGACAGGACGTTGGTCAGTGTGGACACCGATCTGAAGATCTCCGGCAGGCTGGCCCAGTTCGGCAGCGGCATGATCAAGGAGGTGTCGAGCAAGCTTCTGGCCCAGTTCGTCGCCAACCTGGAGGCCAAGCTGGCCGCCGAGCCGCTGGCCCCGCAGCCGAACCCCGAACCCGTGGCGGCCACGTCCGCCGCGCCGCCCGAGGCGACCCCGGTCGCGTCCGCCACGGCGGTCGCGACCACCCCCACGACCGCCGCCGTCGCACCCTCACCCATCGAGCCGTCGCCGGTCACCCCGTCGCCGGTCGGGTCGTCTCCGGTCTCGTCACGGCCAGGTTCGCCGTCGGCGGTCGTGCCGACGGCTGTCGGGCCGTCGGCCGAGGCCGTACGTGTCGCGCCGACCGCCGAGCCGGAGGCGCTCGACCTGCTCAGCATTGCCGGCGGGTCGGTCACCAAGCGCCTCGTACCGGTGCTCGTCGGTCTGGTAGCGGTCGGCGCGGTGATCGCCTGGCTGGTCGCGCGCCGGTGAGCCCCGGCGTGCTGCGCGGCGTCGACCGGGCCGCATTCGCGGTGGCGCTCGCCGGCCGACTGCGCCGAGCCGGCGTCCCGGCCGGGCTGACCACAGTCGACGACTTCGTCCGGGCGCTCGCCGCCAGCCCACCCGACTCGATGTCGTCGCTCTACTGGGCCGCCCGGATCAGCCTGGTGCGACGGCACACCGACGTCCCCGCGTTCGACCAGGTCTTCGCGGCGATCTTCGCGGACCCACCACCCTTGCCCCGACCGCAACGGTCGGCGCCCCCGGTGAACGGCCCCGACGACGTGTACGTCCGGGTGCCGGCCGACACCGACGACGCGGGGTCGGGCGGCGGGCTGCCGTGGGCGACAGTGCCGCCGGCGGTCGCCGAGACACCTGAACGCGACAGCACGCTGCGGCTGCCCGAGCGGCGACCGAGCGCCCACACCGGGCTCGCCGACCGTCCGTTCGACGAACTCGACGCGGCACAGGTCACGCAGCTCGGCGACGCCCTGCGCGCGGCCGTCGCCGGCTGGCCGACCCGACGCACCCGGCGGCACACCGTCGGCTCGGCCGGTGCCCGGATAGCGTTGCGGGCCACCATCGCCCGAGCCCGGCACACCGGCTGGGAGCCCGTCGAGGTCGTCCGCGCGCGCCCGGTACGGCGGCCACGCCGGGTCGTGCTGCTCTGTGACGTCAGCGAGTCGATGCGGACGCAGGCGACCGCGTACCTGCATCTGATGCGGGCGTTCGCTGTGGTCGCCGACGCGGAGGTGTTCGCGTTCGCCACGACGCTGACCCGGCTCACAGTGGTGCTCCGGCGCACCTCGGCGGCCGAGGCGGTAGCGCAGGCCAGCGCCGCCGTGACCGACCGGTACGGGGGCACCCGGATCGCCACGAACCTGCGTGCCCTGCTCACCTCCCACCACGCGGAGGCCGTACGCGGGGCGGTGGTGGTGATCGGGTCGGACGGTTGGGACAGCGATCCGCCCGCCGACCTGGCGGCGGTGATGGCCCGCCTGAGCCGCCGCGCGTACCGGGTCGTCTGGTTGAATCCCCGCGCCGGCGCACCCGGCTTCGCCCCCCGGGTTGGCGGCATGGCCGCCGCCCTCCCCTACTGCGACCGGATGCTGCCGGCCAGCACCTTCCATGACCTGCTTGTCGTCGCCCGTCAGCTCCAGAGCGTCACGTGCACCGACGGCCGGAAGTGGCCGACGCTCACGCCCGCGCCGCGCATCATCGCCTGAATCGCCCTCGGCGTCGACGAGAAGCGCGACAGCTCCTCGGCGGCCGACATCGAACCGGGGGTGGCGAGCACCTGCGCGTGCCACACCGCCTCCATCGTCGCGTGCGGCCCCACCACCTGCCCGAGCTGGCCCTGACGGACGTCCGTCGCGACGGTGAACGCGAGGGCTGGTGCCACCCCCGTGCCCCGTTTGGCCTCCCCCAGCGCGGCCGCGTGGCTCTGGAAGATCTGCTGCCGCTCGTCCGGCACTGCCAGCCGACGCAGCAGCGCCGGGACCGCGCCCCACTCGGTGGCGGCCGACGGCCCGAGCAGCCAGGTCTGCTCCCGCAGTTGCCCCGGGGACGCCGCCAGGCCGGCCAGTGGATGTTCCGGACCGACGGCGATCACGAGCCGGTAGTTCATCACCGGCCGGCAGCCGATGGCGCTGTCGACGACCGACGGCTGTGGCCCGATCGCGATGTCCGCGGCACGGGTCATCAACAGCGACTCGAACGATCCCGGGTTGCGCACGCTCAACTCGACGTCGAGGTCGGCGGCCCGCTTGGCGAAGAGTTCGATCAGCCCCGGCGCGGCGAACTCGGCGAACAGGCTCGACGCGGCGACCCGCAGCAACCGTCGGCCGCGCTTCGCGGCGCTGACCTCCAGCATGAAGCGGTCCTGAAGGCCCAGCAGTTCCGCCGCGCGACTGGCCAGCCGCAGCCCACCGGGGGTGAACGCGAGGCCCGCCGCCGTCCGGGCGAAGAGCTTGTCGCCGAACTCCTTGCGCAGCTGGGCGATGTGCAGCGACACCGCGGACTCGGAGACCTGAAGCTCCGCGGCGGCCTGTTTGACCGAGCCCAGCCGGACCACGGCGACGTACGCGCGCAGCTGCGTCGGGGTCATCGGCGTCACCCACTTCCCCGCGATCGCGTGGCTCGGCTCGGCGTCGAGACGAACGTCGATCATCTCCCGCTGGTCCGTCCCACCGCCAGCGGCCGATCATCTGATCGTCGGGGCCTGGTGCCGTTACCGAAGCAATGACGAGTGTCCGGTCAGCTGGCGGTGGTGGTCACCTGGCTCCCGGACACGCAGTACACGTCGCCGGAGTTCGTGGCGTGCGGCAGGTCGTGCAGATGCGTCGCCAGGTCGGTCGCGGACATCCAACGTCGGAAGGTCATCGACTTGTCGTCGCCCACCGCGACGTCGAAGCCGTCGAAGCCGAGCGCGGTCAGGCGGTCGAGACACCGGTCGGCGACCGCACGCGCGATGGTGGTGAACTCGAACGACAGCGCGGGCAGTGGGCGGCTCAGGCCGGCCAGCACCTCGTCCTCGAAACCCTCAACGTCGATCTTGGTGAAGGTCGGCACGCCGTACGTCTCGATCAGCGCGTCGACGGTGACCACCGCGACCTCGATGTCGGTGTCCCACACCTGCCCCTCCCATCCGCCCGCGCCCTCCGCCGCCCGGACGAAGTCCGGTGAGGCGGTCGAGACTGTGGGGTTGACGGAGTTGACGTGCAGCCGGGTGCGCCCGGAAAGCGCGCCACACGCGGCGTCGACAAGGGTCACCCGGTCGTCGTCGGCGTAGATCGCCCGCAGGGCGCGCAGACACAGCGGCTGCGGTTCCACAGCGACGACCCGGGCACCGAGGCGACGGAAGCTGGCGATGTGGTCGCCCACGTGCGAGCCGATGTCGAAGGCGACGTCCCCGCTGCTGACGAAGCGGGAGTAGAAGGCGTCCATCCTCGCGTCCCGCTCGGGATCGCCGTAGTAGACGTCCAGCGACCGGTGCAGCAGGGCCAGGGCCGGGTCGGTCCGGAGCGCGGCGATCCTGGTGTCGGTGATAGCCGTCATCTGTCTGGGGTCCAGTCCGTAGGAGAGGTGGCCGGGTTACGGTCCGAAGGCGGTCAGGAACCGGTCCCGGAAGGCGTCCATCCGCCAGACCGGCGCCTGCGGCCCGGGCTTCAGCCCGTCCTGCCAGCCCCACCCGGAGATGCGGTCCAACACGGCCCGGTCCCGGGTGATGATCGAGATCGGGACGTCGTGGCTGGCGTTCTCGCCGGTGACGACCGCTGCGGGTTGGTGGTCTCCGAGGACGATGAACACGAGGTCGTCGTCTCCGTAGGTCCGCACGTAGGAGATGAGCGCGCCGAGGGTGTACTCGATGGACTTCCGGTAGTCCGCCCGGATCTGGGCGGTGTTGCGGCGCTTGTCGTCCGACCTGCCCGCGGCCCCGCGGTAGGCCGCGCTGTCGCCGACGTCGGCCCAGTCGAGCAGCGGCGGGACGGGCGTCCAGGGCGCGTGACTCGACACCAGCGCCAGCTCGGTCATCACGTTGCCGTCTCGCTTCGCCTGCTCCAGGCGCTGCCAGCTGGCCAGGGTGTACTGGTCGGGCGGGGTGCCGAAGCTGAACTTCGGGCCACGGTACCCGAGCGTCTTGGCGTCGTAGAACCGGTCGTAGCCGAAGAAGGAGCCCTCCGGCCACGCCCTGGTGACGGCGGGCATCACGCCGACGGTCTGCCAGTTCGCCCGTCGGAAGGCGCCGTTGAGGGTCATCCGGTCACTGGCCAGCAGGGTGCGGTGCCGCTGGTCGTTGTCGATCCAGAGTCCGGAGAGCAGCGTGTCGTGCGCGAGCCAACTGCCGCCGCCGAAGGTCGGCGAGGTGAGGAATCCGCTCTGCGCGGCGAAACCCGCAGCGCCCAGTTCGCCGGCGCCCCGGTCGAGGACCGCACCGACCTGCGGCGCGAACTCCGGGTCCTCGACGGCGTCCCGGCCGTAGCTCTCCACGAAGGCGACCACCACGTTCTTGCCGCGCAACGCGGTCAGTAGCTGGTCACCCGGGGTGTCGCCGAACCTGTCGGCCTCGATCAGCGCGCCGAACGTCTCGCGGTCGTCGAGGCGCAGGCGTACCTGGAAGCCGTGACCGTTGGCCAGGGTGGTGGCGGACGTGTCGGCGACCGGCACGCCCTCGACCACCCGCACGTTGAACGCGGCGCAGGCCACCCAGACGACTACCAGCGCGGCCACGATCCGGGTGGTCCCGGTGCGGTGCCGCACCATCAGCCGCCGCAGTCGTCGCATCGACAGCGTGACCAGTGTGGGCAGGCCCACGAGCACCACCGCCAGGGTGATGGCGACGCCGATGGCGGCGGGTCGACCGTACGACTCGCTGAGGAAGGCGAACCCCTCGTCGAGGAGCGCCCAGTCGAGCACCGGGTCGAACGCCCGGCTCAGCGAGGCGGTGAACCCCAGGTCGAGCAGCTTCAACAGGCCGAGCAGGCCGAGGGCCACGCCGGCGAGCGTCGCGACCAGCCGGCTGCCCCGAGACGGCAGGGCGAGCAGGAGGGCCACGACCAGCAGCGCCTCCAGGGGGATCCGCGCGAACGCCGCCGGGCTGAGCCGGCCGAAGTCGTACGGCACGGTGAGGACGAGCAGCACGAGCAGCGCGGCCAGCACGGTCGTCAGCCGGGCCGCGATGGAGCGTTTCGGCCGATCCTCGACGTCGGTGCCGTCGGCGGTACCGTCCGAGACCTCGCCCCTCATCGCCCTCCGTCCCTGGTTCGGCAGCTGACGTACGCGCGTCAAGAGCGACAACCCGGGCATCCTTCCATGATCTTTGTTCAGCGCGGCATCCGGGCGGCTCAGACGCGGGCGATCCCGCGTCGGGCCGTGGTGACCGTGGGACGCTCCGACCACGGCAGCCCATCGGTGCGGCCCGAGCCCAGCGCCGCTGCGGCGCTCGGGGCACTGTGGCTCGCCGAGCTGGCCGACTGGACCATCGCGCCCGGGGCACCGTGGGCGACGGTGTGGCGGAGGTGCCGGGTCGTCCAGAGCCACGCGACGTCACGCCCGAACGACTCGACCAGCAGCGCCACCGACACCACCAGCACCATGGTCGTCAGCGGCGCGGGCAGCACGTCGGCCATCGCCACCGTCAACACCACGCCCTGGATCGCGGCGACGACCTTGCTCCAGTAACGCGGCGGTGCGGATCCCCGCATCCACCCCAACACCCAGGTCGCGGCGCCGAAGAGGTAGCGCATCGCGCCGATAACGAGCACCCAGCCACCCACCGCGGGGGCCACGTGCAGGCAGAGCACCAGGACCAGGAAGGAGTCGATCTCCATGTCGAAGCGCGCGCCGAGCTCGCTGGTGGTTCCGGTGCGGCGGGCCGTGTACCCGTCCACGGCGTCGAGGGCCAACGCCACGGTGGTGAGGACGACCATCAGGGTGACCGGCGCCGACCGGCCGAACGAGTCGGCGGCCAGGGCCGTCACGCCGCCGACGAGGATCGCCCGGCTCAGGGTCACCCGGTCGGCCGGGCTGAGCGCACCCGCGCCGGAGCGGGACATCCCCCGGCTCAGCAGAACGCACAGGACCAACCCGTACGCCAGCCCCGCCACCCAGCCCGCCGCGCCCAGACCGACTGTCTCCCCCAGCACCGCCAGCAGACCGATCTGCACGAGCAGTCCGATGACCGGACCAGTTCGAACCGTTGACATCGTGCCTCCGTGACTCTGGTGGGTGACCCTGACCGTCATCACGGAAAATATGACCGATCGGTTCATTCTGAACGCGACCCGGCAGGGTGCCACGGAGGGACGTGCCCCTTCGGCGGCCGGTTAATCGTCCATCGTGGGCGACTCGCCCATGAGGGTGTCGATCGTGCCGTATACGGCTCAGTGCGTCGGCAGGGTGAGCACGTCCGCGCCGTCGTCGGTGATGGCGATGGTGTGCTCACTGTGCGCCGTCCGGCAGCCCGTCGCGCTACGGAGAGTCCAGCCATCGACGTCGGTGACGAGCGTTGCGGTGTCCGCCATCACCCACGGCTCCAGCGCCAGCAGCAGCCCTGGACGTAGCCGGTATCCGCGACCGGGGCGCCCGGTGTTGGAGACGTGCGGGTCCTGGTGCATCGTCGATCCGACGCCGTGGCCGCCGAACTCCGTGTTGACCGAGTAACCCGCCGCGTGGAGGACCGAGCCGATCGCGTGCGAGATGTCACCGATGGGAACGCCGGGGCCGGCGGCGGCGATCCCCGCCTGCAACGCGCGCTCGGTCGCGTCGATCAGCGCGAGGCTCTCCGCTGGCCGCACGTCGCCCACGATGAAGCTGATGGCCGAGTCCGCGACGACTCCACCCTGGGAGACGGCGAGGTCGAGTGAGAGCAGGTCACCGTCGACGAGCGGGTAGTCGTGCGGCAACCCGTGCAGCACGGCGTCATTCACCGACGTGCAGATGTAGTGGCCGAACGGCCCGCGCCCGAAGGACGGCTCGTAGTCGACGTAGCAGGACTGCGCCCCAGCCTCGGTGATCATGGCCTGCGCCCACCGGTCGATGTCCAGGAGATTGGTGCCGACCACGCAGCGGCTCTTCAGCGTCTGCAGGATGCCGGCGACCAGTGCGCCGGTGTCCCTCGCTCGCAGCACGTCGGTGGGGCTCAGGATCTCGATCATGCAGCGCCTTCCTCGGGTCACCAATAAGTATCCCGGCCATATTATCCCGGTACTAGAATCGGGTCATGGTCAGGTTGCCGCTCACTCCCGAAGAGCTCGAACGCGGACAGCGCCTCGGCGCGCTCCTGCGTCGAGCCCGTGGAGAGCGTTCGATGCTCCTCACCGCGCTGGACGCGGGCGTCTCGCCGGAAACCCTTCGAAAGATCGAGTCCGGCCGGATAGCCACCCCCGCCTTTCCGACCATCGCGGCGATCGCCGACGTCCTCGGCCTCTCCCTCGACGCCGTCTGGTCGGAGATCAACACGTCGGACGGCGGCGCCGAACTCCCCCGACCGGCGCGCACCGCGGGCGAGCGGTTGGCCTCCTAGCGCGCTGCGGTCGAGCCTGTTGACGCCGCCGCGGGTGGGCCCGATTCGCTTTCGCTGCGTACGCCTTGTCGGCCAGGACTCAGTCAAGGCCTCGTCTTCGGGACGGCCTGTCGTCAGGTGCGAACGCGAATACGGTCAGGACCCGAATGCACTGCGGGCTGTCATGGCGCTGCCGGAAAAGCGCCTCCCACGATAGATAACCTAACAGTGATTCTTCCCGATCGGTATCGGGCAGACGCCCGACTGCGCAGGTCAGCGGCGGTGGCTAAGTTCGCCCAATGCCCACCAACATGATCAGTGCGGAATCCGCGGGTACCTGGACGCTCGGCGACCTGAGCGTCAATCGGATCGGATTCGGCGCAATGCGCCTGACGGGTAACGGCAGCGTGGCGAGCGACCGCGCGCGCGTCATCGGAGTGCTACGCCAAGCGGTCGACCTCGGTGTGAACCACATCGACACGGCGGCGTTCTACTTCTCGCCGCTCCGGTCGGCAAACGAATTGATTAACACTGCATTGTCGCCGTACGCCGATGACCTGGTCATCACCACGAAGGTCGGACCGGGCCGCGCCCCCTCGGGGGAGTGGCTGCCGCTGGCCCGGCCGGATCAGCTGCGTGGACAGGTCGAGGAAAACCTGCGCCAACTCGGCCGCGACCATCTGGATGTCGTGAATTTGCGCCAGCACGGACTGGACTCGGTGGCGGAGCACTTCGGCGCGCTGGCCGAGCTACGTGACGCCGGACTCGTGCGGCATCTCGGCCTGTCCAACATTCGTCCGCACCACCTCGCGCAGGCGCAGGCGATCGCCCCGGTGGTCTGCGTGCAGAACACGTACGGAGTCGACACCCGACGTACGCAGGATGAGCTCGTGCGCACCTGCGGTGAACAGAACGTCGCATTCGTCCCGTTCTTCGCGATCGCCGGCGACCGACGTGAGGCCGGCGGCGTGGCCGCCAGTACGGCAGTGGAGGCCATCGCGCGCACGCACGGCGCGACGCCGGCACAGGTGCGGATCGCCTGGACCCTCAGCCGCGGCCCGCACCTGCTGGCCATCCCCGGAACCGGCAACCCCGATCACCTGGTCGAGAACCTGGCCGCCGGGGCGCTGGTCCTGTCGCCGGACGAGTTGGCCAGCCTCGACTAGCGGCCCCCGGCAGGATGCAGCCCTGCCACGACCTCGACGGAAGGTCCGTCACTGTGCAGGCAGCGACAACGCCCGTTCCCATCCCTCCGCGCGACACCTCGTGGCTCGTTACCCGAGGACTCATCCCCGATCACGGCCCTCGGCGCGTCCTGGCCTTCGCGACCTTCGTCAACATGCTCGGAAGTGGCATCTTCATGGCCAGCGCCGTGCTCTTCTTCACCCGATCCGTCGGGCTTCCCCTTGCACAGGTCGCTCTGGGCATGGGCATCGCAGCGTTCGTCGGGATGCTCGCCGGGATCCCGGTGGGGCATCTCGCCGATCGTCGAGGCCCGCGCGAGATCTATCTGCTGACCCTGGTCATCCGAGCCGCCACCATGGGCGCTCTGGCCTTCGTGCACACGTTCTGGCCGTTCGTCGTCCTGATCTGCCTGACCCAACTCGCGCACTCAGCCGGCGGGGCGTCTCGCGGTCCGCTGGTGCGTGGCTTCGGCGGCAACAACCCTGGCCAGTACCGGGCCTATCTGCGGTCGGTCGCCAACCTCGCGGGATGTTGTGGCGCCCTCGCCGCCGGCGCCGCAGTGCAACTGGACACCCGCGCGGCCTACCTGGCCCTGGTCGTCGGCAACGCCGTCAGCTTCGTGGCATGCGCCGCCATCATCACTCGGCTGCCCTCGCTGCCGCCCGTTCCAGCGCCCCAGCTGACCGGGCGCTGGATCGCACTGAAGGACAGGCCCTTTCTGGCAGTCACCGTGCTCGACGCCATTCTGGGAATACAGGGCCAGGTACTGGTCTTCGCGCTGCCGGTGTGGATCATCTCGCAGACCGACGCGACACGCTGGTTCGTCGGGGTGGCCGTGCTGGTCAACACCGCCCTCGTGGCGACGCTACAGGTCAGAGCGAGCCGGGGAGTCGACACCAGTTCAGCGGCAGGTCGGGCGATGCGCCGCTCCGGGTTGGCGTTCCTGATCGGGATGGCCCTGATCGCCGCCACGCCGGCGATGCCCGGATGGGTCGCCGTCACGGTGATCACGCTGGGGGTCGCCTCGCACACCGTCGGCGAACTGTGGCACGCGGCGGGCTCACTCGAGTTGCAGTTCCGGCTCGCCCCCGCGCACGCGCAGGGGCAGTACATGGGAATCTCCGGCCTGGGCACGGGCCTGGCCAACGTCGCCGCCCCTTCCATCCTGGGCCTGCTCTGCATCGCCTGGGGTGCCCCCGGCTGGCTGCTGATGGGCGGCATCTTCGTCGCGGTCGGGCTCGCCGCCCCGGCGGTCGTTCGATGGGGCGAGCGAACGCGCCCGGACTCGGCGGAGGCCATCTAGAAACCAGGTATCCCGCAGCCGGAACTCAACCGGGCGGAGGTCGACCCGAGCCCACGCAGGCGGGTCGGCACGAACGGGGGAAAGCCGCGCGAGCGGCCTCAGCCTCCTGACACGGCGAGAGCTGGTCCCGGTCGATGAACGACCGGGACCAGCGGATGGTGCGCTCAGGAGGCAGCGATGCCCTCCATGCCGATGCCGTCGGCGAACTTCGGCAGACCCTCGACGGTGGTGACGAGATTCAGGGACCCGTCCTCGTGCACCTTGTAGCCCTGCACGTTGCCGGCGGTGGCGTTCTGCACGTACAGGAAGCCGTCGCTGGTGGTCATGTCGATCGACCCGCCGTTGGTGTCGGCGGCGACGTTCCTGACGAGTTCGAGCTTGCCGTCGTCGTTGACCCGGTAGGAGCTGATGGTGGAGCTGCCGGCGTTGGCGACGAAGAAGTAGTCGCCGACGCGCTGGATCCAGCACGTCGCCTGCTGGCCGTTGGGCACCGACGGGCCGATCTGGTCGAGGGCGCCGTCGTCCTCCAGCTCGAATCGGCTGACCGCGTTCGCGCCCGACTCGGTGACCAGCAGCGAGTCCTCGGTGTCGAAGGTGAAGCCGAACGGCGTGTTGCCCGCGTCGCTGATGACGGGGTTGCGGGACAGTTCCCCGTCGCGGCCGATCTCGTAGCTGAACATGACGTTGGCGGCCTTTGTCGACACCAGGACGAACTCGCTGTCCGGGTCGATCTTGACCTGGGCCGGGGCGGTCCCGAACGCGGGTGGGTTGCCGTTGTGCAGCCCGAGCGAGCGGTTGGCGTCCTCGATCCGCGACAGATGCCCCTTGTGCAGCTCGAAGCCCTGCACCGAGCCCTCGCCACCGGCGTTGAGGACGTAGACGAGGTCGCCACGGGCCGCGACGCTGACCGGCAGCAGACCGCCGGACCAGATGACCTGGAGCTTGTGCAGCTTGGTGCCCTCGACCCGGAAGACCGTCACGGTGTTGCTGCCGGCGTTCACCGCGAACAGCAGTCCGCGGTGGTAGGTCAGTGAGCCCTGCGAGGCCAGCGCGTCGAGCGGCGCTCCGATGGTGAAGCCGCCCAGCCCGCCGGTCTCGTACTCGCCCGCCTTGGTGAGCTTGCCGTCCTCGTCGCGGTCGTACACCTTGATGGTGTTGCCCTCGGCCTTGTTGGTCTGGACGAAGACCGCTCCCTCGTCGCCGTGGTGGTGATCACCCCCCTTGCGGTCGTCGTGGTACCCGGGGCCGCCGCCATCGGCGAAGGCGGTCCCGGGAATCGATCCGATGCTGGTCAGACCTGCCAGGAGGGCTGCCGCGAGCGCGACACTGCGCTTCATCACTGACTCCTTATGCACCCGAAGGGAGGAATACGAGTTTTCCTCTTCTTCGAAAGCTATCGGAGCAGGTAAGCGTGATGCCCTCACTTACCCTAAAGCAGTAATTTCGTGCCGTTCTGTGGAATGACCAGACGTACGCGCGGAGGTGGCCTACGGCGAAGCGGACGTTCGGCGCGTCAGGGCAGGAACTCGGCGGTCAGGCTGATCAGCGCACGGGCGGCGGCCCCAACCGGGCGGGCGCGGCGGGCGCTCGGTCCGCAAACTGACGGTGATGGCGGCTCAGCACCACCGGGTGGGATGCTGCGGGGGTGATTCGCCGCCACGCCGTCTGGCTCGGTCTGGCGATCGGGCTGCTCACCGGGTGCTCCGAGCCGCCGTACGCGCTGCCCGACCGAGACGCGGCTGACGTGCGGGCTGAGGAGGAGCGTCTCGCGACGCTCCTCCCCGCCGAGTTGCTGGGCGGACCAGGCACCTGCGAGGTTCGGCTGCTGGGGCGAGACGGCTCTTCGTCGTTCGCCTGGGCGCACTGCGAAGCAGCACCGGGGACCGGGCCCGTCTTCGGACTCTCCATACCGGTGCGGGTGGACGACGATCGCGTCACCCAGCCCGGCGACGGGAGCGAATACTCCGCCAGCGTGCGGCGCATGTTCCCGGAGCGGCTGGCCGAGGCTGTCCTCGAGGACGACGGCAGGCTACGGCCCTGACGGACTCGGGCGACAACCACATCGCCGAGGCAGAACGCGGGAGGTCCGGGGTCAGCGCGGGTCGGGCCACCACGGTTCGAGAATGGTCGGGTCGGCGACGTACTGCGCCACCTGCGTCCGCTGCTCCGAGGTCAGGGGCAGGGCCTGGAGTCGGGCGCCCCACTCGGGCACCCGGTCGGCCTTGTCCAACGAGGTGGCCAGCTCGATCAGGCCGGCCAGCGCCATCGCCTGCTCGACCACCGGGGCGTCCTCGGCGCGGCGGCGCATCCCCGAGTCGAGCGCCCGGTAGGCGGCCCGGTCGTCCATCTTGAACTCGCGCAGGATCCGCGCGTTGTCGAGCACCCGGGCCAGCCCGTCAAGCTCCTTCGACCCGCCGTACTCCATGTCCTTCGGCTCGTCGCGCTGGATGAAGACGATGGAGTTGCCCGACGGGTCGACGATGCTGAACCGCGACGCACCGGCGCGGTAGCGGGTCATCCGGGGTAGACCCGTGACCAGCACCTTGCCGTAGCTGCGGCGCATCGCCTCGGCGAACACCGCGTGGTACGACGCGACGGCGTCCACCATCACCAGGCACCCGCCGGACTGCTCTTTCGCCGGGTCGAGATCCTTCGGCGCCGGCCCGTAGTGCAGGTCGAACCCGCTCCACCGAAACGCCAGGTACACGTACGGCCTGGTCTGCTCGTAGGTCACCTCGAACCCGAGCGCCCGCCAGAACGCCAGGGTCTCCTCCGGGGCTGGGCAGTGCAGCAACGGCACTGTGGTCTCGTTCGGTTGGACACGGTCCTCGTTGGTCGTCATGGTCACTCCCGGTCCGGTCGGCAGGCCGGCCATTGTGCCAGTACCACCGAGTGGCCTCGACGGGTTTCGTCTCCTACCCAGGGAGGAGGCGCGCTCCGACCGCAGGCCGCAACCGGGGCTCGCGGTCGGACGCGATCGGCGGTCCCGGCCACGAACATCTACAGACATGACTACCGTTGTGCGCCGGGCGACGCGCTGGAACCGCCCGCTGATGGTCCTGGTATCCGTGATGGCGGTGCTCGGCGTCGTCGCCGTGGTCGGCATCCTCGTCGACCCGCGCGTCCTCACCGGGGCGACGATCTGGCTCAAGCCGTTCAAGTTCGCTGTGTCGTTCGTGCTGTACGGCGCGACGCTCGCCTGGATGCTCTCCCTGCTGCCGCGGCGCAGCCGTGCCGTCGAGAGGGCGGTCGTCGTCATCGTCGCGGTGGCGGTCGTCGAGAACGCGTGGATCGTCGGTCAGGTGATACGCGGGCAGACCAGCCATTACAACTCCACCACCCCGCTGAACATCGTGTTGGTCGCGTCGATGGGCGCGGCGATCATGTTCCTGTTCTTCGCGCACCTCGTCATCGGGATCGTGGTCCTGATCCAGCGGATCCCCGATCGGGTCGCCGCGACCGCCGTCGGGTGGGGGCTCGGCCTGTCCCTGCTGGGCATGCTCGCGGCGGTGCCGATGGTGCTGCCGATGCAGGACCCGGGGATCGAGGGGATCGGTGGGGCGCACAGCGTCGGCGTGCCCGACGGCGGGCCGGGGTTGCCGATCGTCGGCTGGAGCACCACCGGCGGTGACCTGCGGATCGGGCACTTCGTGGGGCTGCACGCCCTCCAGGCGCTGCCGATCCTGGCGATCCTGCTGAGCCGGTTCGCGACACGGTTGGACGAGCGCACCCGCGCCCGGCTGCTGGTCGTCGCGGGCGGCGCGTACGGCGTGCTCACAGTGCTGTTGACCTGGCAGGCCCTGCGCGAACAACCGCTGCTGCGGCCGGACGCCGTCACCCTCGCCGCGGTAGCGGCCCTCGTGGTCGCGACGGCGACAGCGACCGGTCTGGTGCTGGCCCGCCGACGTCGCCCGGAACTGGCGCTGGCCGCGTGACCGCGACGCTGTTCTCCCTGACGTTCGCGGTGGCCGCGCCGTTCTGGGCGCTGATGATCCTGCTGCCCCGCTGGTCGTGGACCGCCCGGATCATCGCCTCGCCGCTGATCGTGCTGCCGGTCGTGGTGATCTACGCGCTGCTGGTGCTGCCGGCGTTCGGCGACGTGCTGCCGGCCGTGACGTCGCCGACCCTGGCCGGGGTGCGCGACCTGCTCGGCACCTCCGACGGGGCGGCGGCGGGTTGGGCGCACATGATCGCGTTCGATCTGTTCGTCGGACGGTGGGCGTGGTTGGACAGCCGCGATCGGGGGGTACCGGCGCTGGTGATGGCTCCGGTGCTGCTGCTGACCATCCTGCTCGGACCGCTCGGCCTGGCCGCGTACCTCGCGGTCCGGACCCGGTGGCGGCGGCCGGCGGCCGTTGCCACCGGCCCGTAGCACCTAGGCTGACCACCGTGAGCTGGCCGGGGCGACTGTTCGACATGCGGGAAACGTTCATGCGGATGGTGCTGCTCGACCTCGCCGGGCTGGGCTACCTGCTCGTCGTCCCGCACTCCACAAGCACTCCGACGGCGACACAGTGGATCCTCGCGGTCCTCGCGTTCACAGTGGGGCTGGCGGTGCACCGCTGGCCGGTGGTCAACCTGCTGGCGCAGGCCGCCCTGCTGGCGGTCGCGATCCGCCTGGTCGACGACTTCACCATCAACCAGGTTGGCGCGAGTTGGGCCCTGCTCGAGATCACCATGCGGGCGCGCCGCCCCCGGACCATCTGGCTGTCCGCCGCGCTGCTGGTAGTGGTCGACCTGACCGACTCGGTTGGCGACCCGGTCGGCCAGGTCGCCTCGGGCCTCGTCGGGTTGGCCCTGGAGGTCGGTGTGCCGGTGCTGCTCGGCCTCGTCATCCGCACCAACCGGGAGCTGAGTCGTCAGGCCGTGGAGCGGGCGGTGGCCGAGCAACGCCAGCACGAGTTGGAGAGTCGTGCGGCCCGCGCCGACGAACGCAGCGCCATCGCTCGCGAGCTGCACGACGTCGTCGCGCACCACGTGGCGTCGATGGTCCTGCGGGTCGGCGTCGCCCGGCACGTGCTCACCGACCTGGACCCGCGGGTGGGCGAGGTCTTCGACGACGTGCACGGCACCGGCACCGCGGCCCTGGCGGAGCTGCGCCGGCTGGTCGCGGTGCTGCGCAACCCCGACGGGGTACGCGGCGACGCAGCGCTCACCGCTATCGAACCGTCCGCGCTGCCGGCGGCGATCGGCGCGTCCGTCGACCGGGCCCGGCAGGCGGGTGTCACTGTGGAGGCCGATCTCGATCCGGCGATCGGTTCACTCGACGCGGTGCGCGGCATGGCGGTGCTGCGACTGACTCAGGAGGCGCTGACCAACGTGGCCAAACACGCGGGGACGTCCGCGCTCGCGCATCTCGTGGTCGCCGTCCGGGACGGCTCCGTGCACTGGGAGGTCACCGACAACGGGCGAGGCGGGGTGCCGGCGGGCATGCCGGCCGGTGGCGGGCACGGCATTACCGGGATGCGCGAGCGCGTCGAGGTCCTCGGCGGCCGGTTGGAGGCGGGCCCCACCGACGCCGGGTGGCGGGTGCGTACCGTCCTTCCGGCCGTGGCCGCCGCGTCCGCCGACGCTCCGGTCGGATCGGTGCCCCGCGAGCGGGAGGCCCCGGCCGGCTCGCCCGCGCCGGAGCCGGCGTGATCCGGGTGCTGCTGGTCGACGACCAGCACCTCATCCGAGCCGGGCTGCGCATGCTCTGCGACGCCCAACCCGACATCGAGGTCGTCGGGGAGGCCGACAACGGCCGTGAGGCGATCCCACTGGCCGGACGGCTCCTTCCCGACGTCGTCGTCATGGACCTGCGGATGCCCGGTGTCGACGGGATCACCGCGACCAGCCGGATCCTCGCCGACCGCCCCGCCACCCGCGTCCTGGTGCTGACCACGTTCGGCGACGACGACCACCTCTACCCCGCGCTGACCGCCGGAGCGTGCGGGTTCCTGCTCAAGGACGCGCCGCCGACCGAGTTGCTGGACGGCATCCGCCGGGCCGCCGTCGGGGACAGCCCGTTCAGCCCGGAGGTGCTGCGTCGCCTCGTGGAGCGCGCGGTGCACGCCCGCCCCGGGTCACCACCGGCACTGCCGGGCCTGACCGCCCGGGAACGGGACGTGCTCGACCTGGTCGCCGAGGGCCTGTCCAACACCGAGATCGCCGACCAGCTCCACATCGGTGTCACCACTGTCAAGACCCACATCACCAGCCTGATGACCAAGACCGACAGCCCCAACCGGGTACGTCTGGCCCTGTTCGCTCGCGGCGTCTGACGCTCAGGCCCGCATCCGCGCGGACACGGCGATGACGAGTATCAGCGGCACGACCAGCAGGGCCGGGGCGACGACAGGCAGGTGCAGGGCGACCAGGGCACCGACCGCCGCGCCGACCATGAGGGCCAGCAGCACCTGAGCCTTGGGGCGCAGGCTGGCCCACGGGCTGCGCGCGGCGACCCCGGCGATCAGGCTGGTGAGCGTGCCGGTCAGGTACGTGGAGGACAGGCCGGACACGCCGAAGCGTTGGATCGCACTGCTCTGTACGCCCAGCGCGACCGCTGACAGCATCAGCAGCGCCAGGTGGACAGCCGCGTCGGAGGTGTGCAGAGTGGCCTCCCAGACAACGGCGAACAGCACGAACACCGACAGCTCCAGGACCAGCGCCCAGGTGACCCGCCGGGGCCAGACCGGATCGTCGGGTTGTGCCGAGCCGACGACGCGGGCGCCCGCGAGGACACCGACGATGAAGCTGACGATGGCACAGCCCGACGTCAGGGCCAGGTCGGCTTCACCCCGGCCCGCCGAGAGCCCGAGCAGGACCATGTTGCCGGTCATCACGCTGGCGAAGGCGCCGCCGAGGGTGAGGAACCCGAGAGCGTCCGCGCTCCCGGTGAGGAAGGTGAGGACGACGACGAGCGCCTGCCGCCGCCGCAGCAGGCGCTCGTTCCGGTGCGGGGCGACGCGGGGGCGGGTGACGCGGGGCGCTGTGCTCGACACTGTCGGCCACCTTCCAGTAATTGTTCTTCGTATACACTTTGTCCGGACACGTTCACGGAGAGGCGACCAGGTGGCTGAAGACCTACGGGACAAGCTCGGCGCGCAACACCTGCCGCTACGCGATCAGGTCCTCGCCGCGCTGCGGACCGCCATCATCGACGGTGACTACCTTCCCGGGGAACGGCTGACCGAGGACCGGCTCGCCGAGGACTTCGGCGTCTCCCGCAACCCCGTCCGGGAGGCGCTGCGCGTCGCCGAGGCGGAGGGGTTTGTCGTGATCCTCCCCCGCCGGGGAGCGGTCGTCGCCTCACCGAGCAGCGGGACCATCACCGACATGTTCGCCGTGCGCGAGCGCCTGGAGACGCTGGCCGCCCGGCTGGCCGCCGAGCGGGCCACCGCAGCCGACGTGGCGTCCCTGCGCGCCCTGCTCGACCAGGGCCGCGAGGCGACGCAGCGCCACGACCTGGCCCGGGTCGCCGAACTGAACAGCACGCTGCACCTGCGCATCCTCCAGATCAGCGGAAACCCCTGGCTGTCGTCGATCGCCAAGTCGCTCTACCTCCATGTCCAGTGGGTCTTCCGGCTCGGGGCGGCCGAACGCGCGCCACACTCGTGGGCCGAGCACATCCAACTCGTCGACGCCATCGAGTCAGGCGACGGTGACCGCGCCGAGCGGGCCGCGCTCGACCACCTCGATGCCGCATCCGCCGCGGCGTACGAGAACGCCGAGGGCGGCTACGGCACCCGCTGACGGGCGCGCGGCTGCGCCACCCGCTACCGGCCGCACGCGTAACCCTGCATCCCCCGGGGGTTCGCACCGGCCGCCAACACTCCCGTCGCCGGGTCCCGGGTCACCGCGCAGAGCCGACCGAGGCTCCACCCGTCGGTGACCCGCACCTCGTGCCCGTACGCCCGCAGGGCCGCCAGCACACCCTCGTCGTGCCGGTCCTCCACCACCAGGACGCCGGGCTCCATGTCGCGGGGATAGAACGACCCGGGCAGGCTGACCGTGTGCCACGCCGGCGCGTCGATGGCCTCCTGAAGGCTCTGCCCACCGACGAGGTGCCGCAGCAGGAACGGCAACTGCCACTGGTCCTGCTGGTCGCCACCGGGGGTGCCGCAGGCCAGCACCGGCTCGCCGTCGCGGTGCACCATCGTCGGGCTCAACGTCGTACGCGGGCGGCGGCCCGGCGCCAGCGACGACGCGAGCCCCTCCTCCAGCCAGAACATCTGCAACCTGCTGCCCAGCGGAAAGCCCAGCTCCGGAATCGTGGGGGAACTCTGCAACCAGCCGCCACTGGGCGTAGCGGAGATCATGTTGCCCCAGCGGTCGACCACGTCCACGTGACAGGTGTCGCCCCGGGTCACCCCGTCCGACTGCACTGTCGGCTCCCCCGTGGTGGCGTCCGTCGGCCCGCTGCGCCGCCCGGCGCCCTGTCGAACGTGGGCCGGCAGGCGCGGCTGCGCCCCATCCGGACGCCCCGGCCGCAACTCCGCCGACGCGCGATCGCCGATCAGTGCGGCCCGCTCCCGCGCGTACTGCGGGGAGAGCAACGCCTTGGCGGGCACGTCCACACCGTCGCCGTACCAGGCCTCCCGGTCGGCGAAGGCGAGCTTGAGCGCCTCGACCTGGGCGTGCACGCCCGCGGCGGTCCGCGGGTCGTACGCGCCCGGGTCGTCGAGCGCGTCCAGGGTGGCCAGTGACTCCAGCAGCACCGGGCCCTGACCCCAGAAACCGGTCTTCGCCACCGAGTAGCCGTGCCAGTCGAGGGTGGCGGGCTGCTCCCAGCTCGCCGAGTACCCGGCCAGGTCGTCGCCGGTCACGAGCCCGGCGTGCGGGCTGCCGCTGGAGTCCTGGAACGGTTGCCGGCTGAACGCGTCGATCGCCTCGGCGACGAAACCCGTGCTCCAGGCCCGGCGGGCGGCCTCGATCTGGGCCTCCCGGTCGGCGCCGGCCGCCCGTCCCGCCTCGACGAGCCGGCGCAACGTGTCCGCGTACGCCGGGTTGGTGACCAACTCCCCCGCGGCCGGTGGCCGGCCTCCGCGCAGCCAGAGCGCGGCGGAGGTGGGCCAGTGTTCCTCGAACAACGACCGGACGGCCGCCACCGTGTCACCGACCCGGCCCACCAGTGGGTGCCCGGCGCCGGCGTAGCCGATCGCCGGCTCCAGCACCTCGGCGAGGGTCAGCGTGCCGTGCTCGCGCAGCAGCAGGAGCCAGGCGTCCACCGCGCCGGGTACGGCCGCAGCGAGCGGCCCGGCACCAGGGATGAGGTCCATCCCGAGGGACCGGAAGTGCGCGATGGTGGCGCCGGCAGGGGCCGGCCCCTGCCCGCACAGCACCTTCGGTCGGGGGTCCCGGGCGGTGGCCACGATGGCCGGCACCTCGCCGCCCGGCCCGTTCAGGTGCGGCTCGACGACGTGCAGCACGAACCCGGCGGTGACCGCGGCGTCGAAGGCGTTGCCCCCGCGTTCCAGGATGCCCATCGCCGCCTGGCTGGCGAGCCAGTGGGTGGAGGACACCATGCCGAAGGTGCCCTGCAGCGTCGGTCGGGTGGTGAACGTCATGACAGCACCTCACTGGGATCTGCGGTACGAACGTCGGGACCGGTGCCGTCCGGCCGGACCAGGTGGCACGCGGCCGTGCCGTCGCCGACAGCGGTCTGCGCCGGCACCTCCGTCGCGCACCTGTCGAAGGCGAGTGGGCACCGGGTCCGGAACCGGCAGCCGGACGGCGGGTCGAGCGCGGACGGCAGGTCGTCGCCGAGCAGCACCGGCTGACGGAGGCGCTGACGCACCGGGTCGGCCACCGGCGCGGCGGAGAGCAGCGCCTGCGTGTACGGGTGGGCGGGCCGGGCGAAGATCCGCTCGCGGCTGCCGGTCTCGACGAGTTGACCCAGGTACATGACCGCTATGTCGTCGGCCAGGTACTCGACAGCGGAGAGGTCGTGGGTGATGAAGAGGCAGGCGAACCCGATGTCGCGTTGCAGGTCGGCGAGGAGGTTAAGCACCGACGCCTGCACTGACACGTCGAGCGCGCTGGTGGGTTCGTCGGCGATGAGCAGCATCGGCTCGGAGATCAGGGCCCGCGCGATGCTGACCCGTTGGCGTTGCCCGCCGGACAACTCGTGGGGATAGCGACGGGCCACCTCGGCGCGCAGGCCCACCCGTTCGAGTTGAGGGGCGACGCGGGCGTCCCGGTCACGCCGGGAGATCCGCTTGCCGGCCAGCCGCAGCGGCTCGGCTACGATCTCGCCCACCAGCATGCGTGGGTCCAGTGACGCGGCCGGGTCCTGGAAGACGATCGACACCGCGGCGCGATGGGGGCGCAGTCGGCGTCGGGACAGGTGGGTGACGTCAGTGCCCGCGATCCGGACCGTTCCGGCGGTCGGTTCGACGAGCCGCACCACGCAGCGGCCCACTGTCGACTTTCCGGAACCGCTCTCCCCCACCAGGGCCGTGACCCGGCCGCGCGGGATGGTCAGGGACACCCCGTCCACGGCCCGCACCGGGCCGAAGTGCATCACCAGGTCCGCGATCTCCAGGGCGTTCGGGTGCGGCGTCATCGGTTCGCCTCCTGAGCTGCCGTCGGTGCCGTCGGTGCCGTTGCGCAGGGGTGCCAACAGGCAGCGACATGGTCGGTGCCACCGATGCCCTCCAGCGGCGGGGCGGCGGCCTGGCACTGCTCATCGGCGGCCGGGCAGCGATCCGCGAAGGTGCAGGCGTCGGGTTGGCTGGCCAGCACGGGCACCAGCCCGGGGATCTCGGTCAACCGGTCGGTGCCGGCGTGCCGGCCCGGCTGCGGTGACGCCGACAGCAGCCCGGCCGTGTACCGGTGCCGGGGGTGGGCGAACAGGTCGTCCACCGGCGCCCGTTCCACCACCCGGCCCGCGTACATGACGACGACGCGGTCGGCGATGTCGGCGATCACGCCGAGGTCGTGGGTGATGATGAGGACGCTCGTGCCGAGCCGGTCGCGCAGGTCCCGCAGCACCTGGAGGATGCCGGCCTGGACGGTGACGTCCAGCGCGGTGGTCGGCTCGTCGGCCACCAGCACCTTCGGGCCGCAGGCCACGGCCATCGCGATCATCACGCGCTGGCGCATGCCACCGGAGAGCTGGTGCGGATAGCCGTCGACCCGCTGGGCGGCGGACGGGATTCCGACGAGCGTCAGCAGCTCGACGGCGCGCGCCCGCGCCGCCCGCCGCGACATCCGCTCGTGGACCTGGAGCACCTCACCGATCTGCCGCCCGACGGTGAGCACCGGGTTCAACGACGTCATCGGCTCCTGGAAGATGTAGGCGATCTCCCGGCCACGGACCCGACGCAGGGCCGACTCGCGGGCCCCGACCAGCTGGGTGCCGTCCAGGCGCACCGAACCGGTGACCCGGGCGCTGCCCGGGAGCAACCCGGCGATGCTCATCGCGGTGACGCTCTTTCCGCACCCCGACTCGCCCACCATCCCGACGATCTCCCCGGCTGCGAGGTCCAGGCTGACGCCGTCGACAGCGGAGACGGTGCCGGTCTCGGTCGGGAACGACACCGACAGGTCGCGGATCTCCAGCACAGGCGCGGAGGCGGTGGTCATCGCCGGTCTCCCTTCGGGTCGAGGGCGTCGCGCAGGGCGTCACCGAAGACGTTGAACGCCAGCGCCAGACCCATGATCACGACGCCGGGGAAGACGGCGGCCCACGGTGCGCGGGCGGCGAACTGCTGGGCGGTGGCCAGCATGGTGCCGAGACTGGGCGCCGGGGGCTGGATGCCGAGACCGAGGAAGGACAGCACCGCCTCGCCGAGGATCGCGGCCGGGATGGCGACAGTGGCCTGCACCAGGATCACCGAGGTCGCGTTCGGCAGGATGTGCCGGGCCAGCACCCACAGGTCGCTCGCGCCGTCCACGACGGCCGCCGCGACGAAGTCCAGGGACTTGAGGCGCAGCGTGTCCGAGCGGACGACCCTGATCACCCCGGGGATCTGGGCGATGCCGATGGCCACCGCGGCGTTGCCGAGGCTGGCGCCCCGGATGGCCGCCAACCCCACCGCCATGATCAGGAACGGAAACGCCAGTAGCAGGTCGGTGAAGCGCGAGATCACCGCGTCCCAGGCCCGGAAGTAGCCGGCGGCCAGGCCGAGCGGCACGCCGATGACCAGCGACGTGGCCACCGCCAGGAGCCCCACCTGCAACGACGCCCGCGCACCGAGCATGATGCGGGAGAGGACGTCGCGGCCGAGGTCGTCGGTGCCCAGCAGGTGCCCGGCGGTGCCGGGAGGCGCGAACGTCCGGGCGAAGTCGGTCTGGTCGACCGAGTACGGCGCGAGCCAGGGTGAGAGCAGCGCGATGACGCCGGCCAGCGCGAGCACGACGAAGCTCACCACGGCGAGCGGGTTGCGCCGCAGCCGCCGCAGCACCCGGGTACGCCGGGTGATGCTGGCGGTTCCGGTCTCCGCCATCGGTACGGTGAGGACGGTCATGCCGGATCTCCCGTCACCCGGATGCGTGGATCGATGACCGAGTAGAGCAGGTCCACGAAGAAGTTGATCACGATGTAGGCCGCCGCGGTGAGCAGGACGACGGCCTGGATCACCGGGTAGTCCCGTTGGAACACCGCGTCGATGGTCATCTTGCCGAAGCCCGGCAGCCCGAAGATCTGTTCGGTGACGACAGCGCCCGAGATCAGCCCGCCGAGTTGGAGACCCACGACGGTCACCACCACGATGAGGCTGTTCCGCAGGGCGTGCCGGGTGATGACGGCGCGCGGTCGCAGGCCCTTCGCCTTGGCCGTGCGGACGTAGTCGGAGGAGAGCGAGTCCAGCATCGCCGATCGGGTCTGCCGCATGATGATGGCGGCGAGGCCGGTGCCGAGGATCACGGCCGGCAGGACGATGTGGTGCAGGTTGTCCACGGGGTCCTCCAGGATCGGCACGAAGCCGGAGGCGGGGAATAGCCCGGTCGCCACGGACAGGTAGAGGATCGCCAGCAGCCCCAGCCAGAAGTGCGGCACCGACAGGCCGATCAGGGCCAGGCCGTTGGCGAGCCACTCCGCCGGACGTCCACGACGGACCGCCGCGAGCACCCCGGCGCCGACGCCGAGCGCCGCCGCGATGAGGATCGCCAGGACGGACAACTCGACGGTCACCGGCAGGGCGGTCGTGAGCATCGACGAGACCGGTGTGCCGGTGCGGATCGACACCCCGAAGTCACCCTGCGCCATGCGCTCCACGTACTGGGCGAACTGCACCGGCAGCGGCTGGTCCAGCCCGTAGTGCCGACGAATGGCCTCCAGGGCCTCCGGCGACCGGTCCTCCCCGGCCAGGGCGAGGGCCGGGTCGCCGGGGAGCGCCCGTACGCCGACGAAGACCACGATCGTCGACAACAGCAGTGTCAGCGCCGACTGCCAGGCGCGGGTGAGCAGATATCGGGCCACGACGGCCTACTTGCCGAAGCCGGCGAAGGCCGCCCGGATCACGCCGTCCGGGTAGACCTGAAGGCCCTGGATCTGCTTGCTGACGGCGGTCAGGTTGCGCTGCCGGTAGAGGTAGATCAGGGCATCGTCCTGCTGGAGGAGTGTGACCGCCTGCCCGTACAGCTTCCTGCGCTCCTCGACGTCGCCGGCCTGGCGGGCCTGGGTCAGCAGGGTGTCGAGCTGCGGGTTGCTGTAGCCGGCGACGTTCTGGCTGGCACCGGTGCCGACGAAGTTCGTGATGTTGGCGTCCGGGTCGATCCGTCCGCTCCACCCCAGTTGCAGCAGCTCGAAGTTGCCACGGTCCTGCTCGTCGAGGAGCGACGAGTACTCCACCGGGTTGATCTTCAGGTCGAATCCGCCGTCCTTGACCATTGACTGCAACGCCTGCGCGAGCCGCAGCGTGTCGGGGGTGTTCGAGGCGAGCATCGTCACCGTGTACGGCGTCTGCACACCCGCCTCGGCCAGCAACTGCTTGGCCTTGGCGGGGTCGTGCGCCGGGCAGGTCTGCGCCTCGGGAGACGAGAACGTGCTCGCCGGTGAGATCGGAGAACAGGCCACGGCGTGCTCACCGTTGAAGACCGCGTCGACCAGCGCCTTGCGGTCGATGGCGTGCTCGAAGGCCTGCCGCACCTTGGCGTTCTGCGCGAGGGGGCGGTTGATGGGCTTGGCGGTGGTGCCGACGCCGTCGACGTTGCCGATGTTGATGGTCAGGCCCTGGTAGCCGAGGGACTGCGACTGGAGCACAGCGACCGCCGCGTCCTGCCGCAGGGAGGCGACGTCCTGGGTGGAGACCGAGTCGGCGACCTGCACATCGCCGGAGCGCAGGTTGGCCGCGCGAATGCTGGCGTCGGTGAGGATCCGCCACGAGATGCCGTCCAGGTGCACTTTGCTCGCCTCGTAGTAGTTCGGGTCGCGCACCACCTCGATGGAGTTCTGCGGCACCCGCTTCGCGAACTTGAAGGGGCCGACGCAGACCGGCGCCGAGGCGAAGTCGTCGCCCTTGGCCCGCAGCGCCTGCGCACTCATGATCATGCCGGCCCGGTCGGCGAGGGCTCCGAGCAGCGGTGCGAACGGCTGCTTCAGCCGCAGGACGACGGTCTGCGCGTCCGGGGTGTCGAGGCCCTCGATGGGGCCGAGTTCGCTCTTGCGCGCCGACCGGGCGTTGGTGAGGTGGCGTTGCAGGGTGGCCTTCACCGCGGCCGAGTCGAACGCCGTGCCGTCCGCGAAGCGCACGCCGGGCCGCAGCGGAATGGTCACCGTCCGGCCGTCGCCGCTCGTGGTGGGCAGGGCCGTCGCGAGCTGCGGTACGACCTGAGCCTGCTCGTTGACGTCGTAGAGCTTCTGGCACATGGCCTGGAAGACGTAGCGGGAGTAGAGGCTTCTCGACAGCGTCGGGTCCAGCGCGTCGGGCTCGGCGGAGAGGGCGATGACCAGCTTGCCCCCCTGCTTCACTGCGGCGGGGTCTGCGGGCGTACCGAAGGAGTCCTGGCCTGCCGACTGGTTGCCACCGGACGGGTCGCCGCCCTCGTTGTTCGACACCGGTGAGCAGGCGACGACAGTGCAGACGACGGCGGCCGCCGCCACGGCGGCCCGGAGCACCCGCCGACGGGGCAGGTTCGTGTCGCGGACGGAGAGGTTCGTCATGGAGAGCTCCTCAAGTGGGCGATTCGGGGAGCGTATGTTGTATACGATGACCGCCGCAAGACCTCCGTGAACGGCTCGCCAGGCACCCCTGATGCCCGAACGGGCCCGCGGCTGATCAGCTCGCGGGCCGCGTCCGGCCGCCCCGGACCAGGCTGAGCAGGACGACCAGCGCGAGCACCGCCACCACCGCGCTGAAGACCTCGCCGGCCGGGCGCAGACCGATCGTCTGGATCAGCAGACCGACCCCGACCGCTGGCACACCGAGCATGGCGAACAGGATGGCGAAGAAGGTCGACACCGCCTCGGCCCGGTGCTGCGGCTCGGTCTTCATCGTGATCGTCGCGATGCCGTCGCCGACCGCCACCCCGGACGCGACCCCGATGATCGCCGCGCTGACGATGAGCGTCGCCAGCAACGCCATCCACATGCTGAACGCGAGCAGGCCCGCCCCCACGACCAGGCCGGCGCAGGCGCTGGCCAGCGCGGCACGCGAGGACAGCACGCGGGTCAGCAGCTGACCGAACGCCGCGCCGGTGAACGCCACGAAGACCACCAGCGCGGCCACTGTGTGTGAGGTCTCGTGCAGGACCATGCCGAGGAACAGCCCGCTCACCGATGTGAGCACCCCGAGGGCGGCGAAGCCCGCGCCGGCGGTGAGCGCCGAGCGGATGAAGGCGCCGCGAATGGTCGCCGGCACGTGCAGCCGCTGCACCCGCAGGGTCACCGGCGAACGTTCCCGGACCGTCTCCGGCACCCCGCGCAGCGCGATGATCGCGATCACCGCCAGGATCAGCACGATCACCCAGGGCAGCCGGAGCGGGTCGGGTGCCACGTCCGACACGATTCCGGACAGCAGGGTGCCGGTGGCCAGGCCGCCCAGATTCGCGAAGATCGACACGGTGGCGGCGCGTTTCGGGTGCCGAGGGTCGATCAGCTCCGCCAACGCCGCGGTCGCCGCGCCGATGATGAGTGCGGCGGACAGCCCCGCGAGGATCCGACCCACGATGATCATCGCCAGGTCGACGGCGGTCAGGAACACGGCGTCGGCGGCGACCGAGAGCAGCAGCGCGATGAGGATGACCGGGCGTCGGCCGATCTGGTCGGAGAGCCGACCGAAGACCAGCAGCCCGACCACGACTCCCAGCGCGTACAGCGCATAGACCACTGTCACTGTCAACGACGAGAACCCGAACTCCAGCTCGTAGAGCGGGTAGAGCGGGGTCGGCACTGTGGTGCCCACGAGCGTGATCCAGAACGCGAACGCGACCCGCACCGCGCCGGACGTGGAACCGGACCGTGTCACTCGTACAGCATGGATCCCGGTCCCGAGGCGAGGTGCGGTAACGAACCTAAACGCCCGCATCAGGTGGCAGCGCACGGGTCGCGGTGGGAAGCGGCGCGCACGGCGCCGCCTCCCACCGCGTACTCCTAGGAGTTGTACGCCTGCGCGGTCACAGTGACCTGGCGGGCGAGGCCCGACCGGGCCGGCCAGGAGATCCGCACCTCGCGGCTCTCTCCCGGCAGGAGCCAGAAGTAGTTGTCGTCGTAGCGGGCCGGCAGGACCCGCTTACCGCGCTGGTCGCGCACGGCGAGCCGGACCAAGGCGGCGACCGTACGACCCTGGTTGCGGACCGTCGTGGTGACGGTGTTGCGCCCGTCCACGACGCGCACGGTGCTCGACGACGTCGACAGGCGGGTGCTCGGCACGTCGTTGAGCGCCCGCACCTGCTCGGCCTTGTCGTAGCGCCAGTAGGTGTTCTCCGCGAGCAGCCGGTCCCGGCTGTCCCGTAGCTCCAGTCGCACCAGGTGCAGCTCGCCGCCGTCCGGCGTGGTGAGCGGGAAGACCGCAGTGGTGGCCGAGCGGGCCACGTCCACCCGCTGACGCTGGGGCGAACCCAACGACCGGCCGCTCAGGTCGTAGCGTCGGGCGCTCACGGTGACCCCGCTGAGCGGGGCGGCGGTGTGGTTGACCACCCGGACCTGCCAGGTGCCCGGGTCGGCCTGGACGTGCACCGGCTCGCACCCCTTGCGGGCGCCGTAGTAGGCGCCGTTCACGTCGAGGTCGTAGTCGTAGGTCTGCCAGACCGTGCTGTGCCACGCCGGGTGCGACATCCACAGCAGCAGACCGGTGGCGTCCTGCCACAGGTTGGCGTTCCACGCCTCGAACATGGCGCGGTGGCTCTCGTAGTTGACGAACTGCGCCCGGGTGGCGAACTCGTCGAGCGAGTCGGACTCACCGAGCCGCGCGTCGATCGCCGCCTGGTACGTGCCGACGCGCTGGTTACCGATGGTCGACCAGTCGTGGTAGTTCCACACCTCGCCGATCGGCCACTCCGGCGCGTCACCGACAAGGTTGCGCATGCTCTCGACCACCGATACCACCGGCATGCCGATCTCGGTGTGGAAACCGAACGCGCCAGTGTCGTAGGTGTTCTTGTTGTTGTACGTCGCCGGCTCCACCCAGTGGTACGGGCCGTGACCGCTCACGATGCCGCCGGCCGAGTTGGGGATGTAGAGGATCTCCGGGTGCTCGGTGGCCGCGGCCTGCTTGAGCCCGGCGTCAACGATCGGCGGCGGGTCCCCCTCGTTCGCGCCGCACCACACCACGATGCTCGGGTGGTGGCGGAACCGCCGGATCGTGTCGGCGGCGATGTCGACGTAGCCGGGCGGGTTGGGCAGGAACGCGCCCGCCTGCCAGAAGTCGTTCCACACCAGGATGCCCTGCTCGTCGCAGGCCTGGTACAGCTCCTCGCGGTTGCTGCTGCCGAGCCAGTTACGGATCATCGTGAAGTTCATGTCGCGGTGCATCTCGACCGTGTCGGCCAGCCGGTCGGGCAGCACCCGACGCAGCAGCTCGTCCCAGCCCCAGTTGCCGCCCCGGGCGAACACCGGCACACCGTTCACGCTGATCTTGAGTTGGGTGACGGCGTTGCTGACCGACTTCACGTCGGTCCACCGCTGCCCGTCGTCCGAGACCTGGATGACGAAGTCGCGGGCGTACGCCTGCTCCCAGACGATGGTGACCTGGTCGAAGTTGACCGGGGCGCCGAGGTCGACCTGGATCCACTGGTTGTCCTCGAACTTTGACGACCACCGGGTGCGGGGGTTGCCGTCGACGGCCCGGTCCGGGCCGTTCGAGTCGCTGTCGGACGACGACGCGGTGGCGGTCCGGCGCAGGGCCAGGTCGACGTCCGGCTCGGCCTGCCGCTGCACCGAGAGGGCCCACATGGACACGCCCCACGAGGTCACCCGCGCGCCGGTCTGGACGCGCAGGTGCTGCGCGGTCTGACTGGCGAACGTCTCGACCTGGGTGGCGCGGCTGCCCAGCGGGGTGTCGTTGCTGACCGACGTCACGTCGTTCCAGGCGTCCCCGTCGGCCGAGACCTGGACGCGGTAGTCCAGCGCGTACGCCTGCTCCCACACGATGGTGACGCGGTCGAAGTCGACAGCCGCGCCGAGGTCCACCTGGATCCACTGGTCGTCCTCGGCCTGCGAGGCCCAGCGGGTCGCCGCGTCGCCGTCGACGGCCTTTCCGGGACCGTTGCCGTCGTTCTCCGAGGACGACGCGGTGGCGTCGCGGCGCAGGGCGAGATCGGGACCGGTGCCGTCGGCCACCGACAGCGAGAACATCGAGATGCCCCAACCGGTGGCGCGCTGGCCGGCCTGGATGCGCACGTGCCGGGCGTGCTGCCTGTCGAACGGGACAATCTGGGTCGCCGCGCCGTCGACGAACTCCAGGGCGGGCTTGCCGGGCGGCGAGACGACGATCGGCTGGTGCCAGTCGTAGGCGAACTCGCGAATACCGAAGCGGAGCGCACGCCGGTCGCTGACCGCGCGCTTGACGGTGGCGGTGAGCGTGAGGTCGTACAGGTGGGGGTCGCCGTAGCCGTTGGGCCACCAGAGCCGGGGGTTGCGCAGCCGCAGGGCGCGGAAGCGCTCCGGCGTGAAGGTGACTGTGGTGCTCCCGCCGGCGGGGACGGTCACCGTGGACTCGACGCGTACCCTGTCGAACTCCGCGCGGACGGTGACAGTGGTGGCGCTGGCCGCCGCGTTGCGGACCGGCACCCGGATGGTGACCTCGGCGGTGTCGGTGCCGGGCAGGTCGGGCAGCGTGGTCTGCACGTGCGGGTCGCCGATGACTACGGCGCCGGTGCTGCGCAGGCGCACGTGGTCCCAGAGGCCGGTGACCCGGTCGCGGACGGCCGGCATCCAGTCCCACCCGGACACCGCCAGGTAGGTCGGCGCGTCCAGGTAGTGATGGGCCGACTGGAGGAAGGTGCGACCGTCGGGGCCCTTGTCGCCGGGGGTGCCCGGGTGCGGCATCGGGGTGACACGGACGGCGAGGACGTGCTCGCCACGGTGATCGGCCAACGCGTCGGTGATGTCGAAGGCCGCCCGCGCGAACGGGTGCTTGACGCTGCCGACCTGCACGCCGTTGACCCAGGCGGTCGCCTCGTGGTTGATCCCGTCGAACTCCAGCCAGATCCGTCGGCCGGCCGAGGTGTCCAGGTCGCGCGGCAGCCGCAGCGCGCGCCGGTACCACCAGGTGTGCCGGGACAGCGCCTCCGGGATGCGCATGTTGTTGAAGCCGGCCACCGGGTCGGGCAGGTGGCCCTGCTCGACCAGGGTGCCCAGCACGGTGCCGGGCACCGTCGCCGGCAGCCAGGACCGGACGTCGACGCCGGCGCGGGAGAGCTCGGCGCCGTCGACGGTGCCGGCGAAGTCGTCCATCGTCAACGACCAGCCCGACTCCAGCGGCACCGTGCCGTCGGCGGCGACCCTCAGCTCGGGGGCCGGGCCGGTGTTGCCGCCCTCCCAGCTGGTCCAGCCCTCGGCCTTCGGCCGGCCGGCCAGCGGTACGCCGTAGACCTGGAAGCCGTTGAGGCCCACCGGGTTGCTGTTCGAGCGCTTCGTGGCGGTCATCCGGATCCACCGGGCGGTGACCGGCTCGGGCAGCTTGATGGTCTGCGCGCCGCCCTGCCCCTCGCTGGTCTCGTACACCGACCGCCAGGCACTGCCGTCGGTGGAGACCTCGATCCGGTACGCCGTCGCGGCGCTGGAGAGGATCTCGTCGCCGTCGGTGTCGGTGTAGTTGCCGTCGAACGGCCCGTCGGTGAGCGTGGCCTCGAAGACCAGGGAGACGGCCTCGATCCGGCACAGCGCCTGGAGGTCCACCGAGATCCACTGCGGATCGCCGTTGGCGGCGCGCCATCCACTTCCCCGGACGCCGACCTGCGGCAGCCCGTCCACGGCGAAGGTGGCCGGCGTCGGCGCGTAGTCGGTCGAGGAGACCGCCACCGGGCGGTACCGGGCGAGGTCGGTGGCGGTCGGGGTGGCGGTCGGCGCCGGCACGGCGGCGGACGCGAGGGCGTCCGGGAGGGCTGCGGTCACCCCGACCGACGCCAGCAGCGTCGCGCCGGCGGAGAGGAAGGTACGCCGTGAAACCGGCGATGGCTCGGACATCTTGCCTCCAGACATGACAACGTTGTCAGATGGCGGGGGTCTGTGACAACGTTGTCAGATGGTGGCCCGATGTTTCCCGAGAGTCAAGGGTCCGAGTCCATCGTGATCTCCCGAACACGTTCCGCAGCTGTTCCACTTCGGACATCGACGCGCGGACACGCCTGAGGTCACTCCGGCGTCGACGGCCCCTGCTGATGATCGGAATCGGCCAGGGCATCGCCATCATCCCCTCACCATCGCGTACACCCGTGCCCGCTCCGCCACCGCCGCTCTCCTCACCACCTGAACGCCCCTCGCGGCGCAGCCGATGCCGCAACGGTTACGCCCGTGCGGAGCTGCGAGGGGGCATGGCTTCGGGACTGGGGCGTGCGGGCTACCGGGCCCGGGCGACGGGGTTGACGGGCTGCCTTTGGAGCTGATGCCGCAAACGAATCAGACCGATTGCCTGCCGCTTCCGCCTCCGGTCGGAAGCCCTCAGCCCTCCAGCCCAAGATCTCCAGCCCGAAGCCTCAGCCACAAGCGCCGCCTGGTCGGTGATGTCGCAAACGATTCAGCTCCAAAGGCACCCACCAACACCTCCCCACCCCGACGCGGAGGCAGATCAGAGGTCATACGGCCGCAGACCCCGTTGACGCAGCGCCGGGAGGTGAGCACGGCGCCCGTCGACCACCTGGCCTGGTGACGACCGCACGGACCGCGCGGTCAGCTCGCCGGCCCGGCCTCGCGGCGCCCGGGGTCCCGAGGGTGGTACTCGGGGCGGAGCTTCGCGCTCGCGAACGCCGACTTCACCGCCGCCGAGAGCGCGGCGATGTCGTACGCGCCGTGGTGTCGCCGGCCGTTGATGAAGAAGGTCGGGGTGCCGGTGACGCCGCTGAGGTCGGCCGAGTCGACGTCCTCGGCGATCCGGTGCACGCCCATCCGCTTCACCATGTGCTCCCGGAACCCGTCCAGGTCAAGGCCGAGCTGTTCGGCGTAACCGAGCACCTGAACAGGATCGAGAGCGTCCTGGTGGGCGAGCAGCAGGTCGTGCATCTCCCAGAACGCGCCCTGCTCCCCCGCCGCCTCGGCCGCCTCGGCGGCGAGTTGGGCATGCGGGTGGACGTCGGTGAGCGGCAGGTGCCGCCAGACGTACCGGATGTTGGCGAAGTCCGCCAACAGCTCCCGGACCACCGGCTCGGCCTGCCCGCAGTAGGGGCACTCGAAGTCGCCGTACTCCACCACAGTCACCGGCGCCTCCAGCGACCCGCGCATGTGGTCGCGATCGGCGTCGACCGGCAGCATCAGATCGACGATCCCCTCGGTGACGCCCAGCAGCGCGCGGGTCCGCCGCGCCGGCGAGAGCCGTCCGACGGAGCGGAACACCAGCCAGGTGACGACTGACGCGCCGAGCGTCGCCACGAGGATGCCGAACTTCGCCTCGTCCAGGGCCGGGCCGTCCAGGGCGTGGGTGGCGATCAGGAGCGCGACGGTGAACCCGATGCCGGAGATCGTGCCGACCCCGGCGACGGCAACCCAGCCGACGGGTGGCCGGAACCGGTTGCCGCTGAGCCGGGTCACCAGCCACGCGGTGGCCACGATCCCGGCCGGCTTCCCGACGACGTACGCGACAACGACCCCGAGCGTGACCGGTGAGGTAACGGCCCTGGCCAGCAGGTCGCCGTCGATCACGATGCCGGCGTTGGCCAGCGCGAACAGCGGCACCACCACGTAGCTCGCCAACGGGTGATAGAGCGTCTGCAGCCGTTCGTTCGGCGACAGCGCCGAGGTGAGCCCGGCCCGGGCCATCCGGGCGAGTTGCGGGGTGGGCTGCTCCCGAAAGAGACGGAACTGGTCGCTGGCCCGCTGCAGGTCGCCGCGACCGGGAGCGTAGGCGTAGGTCAGCAACCCCATCACCAGACCCACCGCGACCGGGTCGACACCGGACATCGACACGGCGAGCCAGGCCGCCACCCCGAGCAGCGCGTAGACCGGCCCGAACCGCACCCCGCAGCCCCGCACGAGCAGCACAACGCCGAAGATCGCCGCCGCGACGATAAGCGCCGTCAGCGAGGGGTGATGCGGGTACGCGATGGCCAGCACCGCGATCGCCACCACATCGTCGACGACGGCAACGGTCAGCAGGAAACCCCGCAGCCGTTCCGAGAAGCGCGGCCCGAAGACGGCCAGCGCGCCGAGCGCGAGCGCCGTGTCGGTGGCCATCACCGCGCCCCAGCCCGCCGCTGTGGTGTGCCCTGCGTTGATGGCGAGGTAGATCGCGACCGGCACGAGCATGCCGCCGACCCCGGCCAGCATCGGCAACGCCAGACGACGACGCTCCCGCAACTCACCGATGTCGAACTCGCGGCGCAACTCCAGCCCCGCGACCAGGAAGAAGAACGTCATCAGGCCGCTGTTGATCCAGGTACGCACGTCATGCGCCACCTGCCAGTCACCGAGCCGGACCGACAAGGAGGTGCTCCAGACCGACTCGTACGACGAAGCGCCGAGATTCGCCCAGACGAGAGCCGCCACCGCGGCGATCAGCACCACCCGCGCGCCGCCGGTCTCGGTACGCAGGAACGAGCGCAGCGGGGCGTTGAACCGCCTGTCCCAGACGGTCCGGCTGGTCCAGCCCCGGGGCGTGTTGTCGCTCGTCACGGGAACAATCTTCGTCGACCTGACCGTCACGTGGATCGGATTGCTACTCCTCCTCAGCGAAGACGACAGCGCGGCGCCGGCGGATCGTCGGCAGCACGGCGACGACGAGCGCGACGACGGCCAGGGCCAGCAGCGCCGCGGAGATCGGTCGGGTCAGGAAGACCGACGTGTCGCCGCGGGAGATGATGAGCGCGCGGCGCAGGTTCTCCTCCAGCAGCGGGCCGAGGACGAAGCCGAGCAGCAGGGGCGCCGGCTCGCAGCCGCACTTGATCAGGATGTAGCCCAGGATCCCGAAGAACGCGATCGCGTAGACGTCGTACGCGTTGGAGTTCAGTGAGTAGGTGCCGATCGCGGCGAACAGGATGATCATCGGGAAGAGCACCTGGTACGGGATACGCAGCATGCGCACCCAGAGGCCGATCAGCGGCAGGTTCAGCAGCAGCAGGAGCACGTTGCCGATCCACATCGACGCGATCAGGCCCCAGAACAGCGCCGGCTCTTCGTTGATGACGTTCGGGCCCGGGGTGATGCCGTGGACGATGAACGCGCCGATCATCAGCGCCATCACCGGGTGGGCGGGCAGGCCCAGGGTGAGTAGCGGGATGAACGACGTCTGCGCGGCGGCGTTGTTCGCCGACTCGGGGCCTGCGACACCCTCGATCGCGCCCCGCCCGAACTCCTCCGGTCGCTTCGAGATGCGCTTCTCGACGGCGTACGAGGTGAACGAGGCCAGCACGTGGCCGCCGCCGGGCAGCACACCGAGCGCGGCGCCGAGACCGGTGCCCCGCAGGATCGGGGCGACGATCCGACGCCGGTCCTCACGGGTCGGCCAGAGGTTGGTGACCTTGCTGACGATCGCCGTACGGGTCTGCTCGTTCTCCAGGTTGCGCAGGATCTCGGCCACCCCGAACAGGCCCACGGCGACCGACACGAAGTCGATGCCCCCGTACAGCTCGCGCTGCTCGAACACGAAGCGGGGCGTTCCGGTGTAGATGTCCTGGCCGACAGTGCCGAGCAGCACGCCGAGCGCGATCATCGCCAGTGCCTTGAGCGCCGTGCCCCGCGCCAGCGCGATCGACACGATCAGGCCGAACAGCACGAGTGAGAAGTAGTCGGCCGGGCCGAACTTCAACGCGACGCTGGCCAGGGGCGGGGCCGCGGCGGCCAGCGCCACGGTGGCGACAGTACCCGCGACGAAGGACCCGATCGCCGCGGCCGCCAGGGCGGGGCCGGCGCGGCCCTGGCGGGCCATCTCGTGCCCGTCCAGTGCGGTGACCGCCGCGGACGACTCACCGGGCAGGTTGATCAGGATGGCGGTCGTCGAGCCGCCGTACTGTGCCCCGTAGTAGATGCCGGCCAGCATGATCAGCGCGGTGACCGGCTCGAAGCTGAACGTGATCGGCAGCAGCATCGCCACCGTCGCCGTGGGCCCGATGCCGGGCAGCACGCCGACAGCGGTCCCGAGCAGCACTCCCACGAAGCAGTAGAGGACGTTCTGGACCAGCAGGGCCGTCGAGAAGCCCAGCGCGAGGTTGTCGAGGAGTTCCATGCCTCAATCCGGATGCCGCGTCAGAACCCCAGCCAGGGGCCCCACAGCGGGATCCGCAGCTGAAGTCCGACGACGAAGATGAGCGTGCTGGCCACTGTCAGCCCGGCGGCCACGGCCACCGCCGTGAGCAGCCGTACGCGGGCGCTGGCCAGTGTGGTGAGCAGTGCGGTCACCGCTGTGGTCGGTACGAACCCGAGGCGTCGGATGGTGAACCCGAAGAACAGGACCGCGAGCACGATGACGGCGATCGCCCGCCACGGCATCGGCCCGAACGAGATCACCTCACCGGCGATGAGGCCCTTGCCGGCGATCGCCAGGCCCAGGGCGACCACTGCCGCGCCGACCAGCAGCGGGAAGGCGCCCGGGCCCATCCGGGTCGGGGTGCCCAGCTCGTAGCCGAGCGCCCCCACCACGAATGCGCCACCGATCAGGACGAAGATCCCCCCGGCGAGGACGTCCGGGAACGACCGACGGCGCTCCACCTCAGGAGACCTTCACCCCGGAGTCGGCAATGATCTTCGCCCAGGTGCCGAGCTGCTCGTCGAGCTTCGCCCGGTGCGCGTCCGGGGTCGCATCCTGGGCCGGGACCGGCGCGGTGCCGAGCTTGGCCATCTGGTCGATGACCCCCTGGTCGGCCAGTGCCACCTTCAACGCCTCGGACAGCTTCTGGACGATCTCCGGTGGGGTGTCGGCCGGAACGTAGAGACCGTGCCACACGCTGACCTTCAGCTGCGGCAGCCCGGCCTCGGTGGTGGTGGGCAGGTCGGGAAGGCTCTTCACCCGCTCGGGGGTGGTGACCGCGTACGCCTTCACCTTCCCCGCGGCGATCTGGCCGCTGGTGTTTGTCGTCTGGTCGCACATGAAGTCGACCTGGCCGCCGACGAGGTCGGTCAGCGCGGGACCGGTGCCCTGGTACGGGACCTCCTGGAGCTTCACACCTGTGGTGCTCTGGAACAGCAGACCGCACAGGTGCGACGCGGCGCCGATGCCGGCGTTGGCCAGCGTGACCTTGTTGGCGTTCGCCTTCACGTGGGTCACCAGGTCCTGGAGGGTCGCGGGCGCGAAGTCCTTGCGGGCGACGATCGTCATCGGCACCTCGGTGACGAGGCCGACCGTCTCGAAGTCCTCCAGGGGCTTGTAGCCCAGGCTCTTGTAGAGGGCGGGCGCCGTCGACATGCCGATGTGGTGCATGAGCACCGTGTAGCCGTCCGGCTTGGCCCGCGCGACGTCGCCGGCACCGACAGTGCCGCCGGCACCCTCGACGTTCTGGACGACGATCTTGCCGCCGAGCTTCGCGGCCATCGGTCCGGCGATCATGCGGGTGACCGTGTCCGTCGGGCCGCCCGCGCTGAACGGCACGACGATCGTGATGTTCTCGTCCGGGTAATTCGCGGCGTCCCCTCCGCCGGCGGCGCCTCCGTTGCCGGAACAGGCGGCGGCGAGCGAGACGACACCGATCGCGGCGATCATCCGCGCGGTGGCCCGGTATCTGCTGGTCGTTGGCATACGGCGACCTCCCCATCAACGCATGGACATCCCTCGGCACGTCAGTGGCCCCCAGTCTGGGCTGGTCGGGGCACGGATGGTGTCAGAAAAATCCCAAGAACCCGGGCCGGCACGAGCACCGATCCGGCCCGTACAATTCGCCGGTATGCGGATAACCGTCATCGAGGATGACGACCGCGTGGCGCGGGGTCTGGTGACCGTCCTGACCCAGGCGGGCTTCGAGGTTCACCGCGTCGCCACCGCCGCGGAGGCCGAGCGCGCCGCCCCGTCCGACGTGGTCCTCGTCGACCTGGGTCTCCCCGACGGCGACGGGCTCGACGTGATCCGCAAGTTGCGCGACCACCCGCAGACCGCCGTGATCGCGGTGACCGCGCGATCCGAGGAGCACGAGCGGGTCCGCGGCCTGCGCGCCGGCGCCGACGACTACATCGTCAAACCCTTCGGCATCCCCGAGCTGCTCGCCCGGATCGACGCCGTCCTGCGGCGCACCCGGGCCGCTCGCGCCCTCGGCCAGACCGACGAGCCGCTCGCCCTCGGCCCGATGCGGATCGGCGTCGGCACCCGCGAGGTCACCGTCGACGGCGCACTCGTGCCATTGACCCGCAAGGAGTTCGAACTGCTGCTGCTCCTGGCCCGGCGGGCGCCCAACGTGGTCAGCCGCGACGTCATCCTCGACCAGATCTGGGGCGCGTCCTGGGAGTCGTCGAGCCGCACCCTGGACACCCACATCGCGGCGCTGCGGCACAAGCTCGGGCCGGACGTGGTCATCCGCACCGTCCACGGCGTCGGCTATCGGCTGCTGGCCGACCAGCCGGAGCTGATCGGCTGACAGGCCGTGCACCGCCGGCTGCTCGTCGTCCTGGTCCCTCTCGCGGTGCTGCTCGTCGCGGCCCTCGGGGTGCCGCTCAGCATCACGGTGGCCGAACGGGAGATGCAGGAGACGTACGTCAACCGGCTCAACGACGTCGGCCGGTTCGCCTCGCTGGCCGAAACCGCGCTGTCGACCGGCCGTACCGAGGCGTTGCAGCAGGAGCTGACGCGCTACCACGAGCTCTACGGCATCCCGGTCGCGCTGATCGACACGTCGGGCGCGGTGCTGCTCGGACCGGCCGACGCGTACCAGAAGGCGGCCCGCGCCGAAGCGGCGTTGCCCCGGATCGTCACCGCCGCGCTTGCCGGTGCCCGGTCCGAACCGTCCTGGGAGTGGGCGCCGTGGGACGACTCCGCACTCGTCGTGGCGGAACCGGTCGGCCGGGACAGCGAAGTCGTCGGCGCCGTCGTGACCATCTCCGACCTGTCCCGGACGCGCGAGCTCATCCTCGTACGCTGGGCCCGGCTGGCCGGCCTCGGGCTGCTGCCGTTGCTCGCGCTGACGGCCGTCGCCTGGCCGGTGTCGGCGTGGGTGCTACGGCCGGTACGCAAACTCGACGCGGCGACCTCACGGATCTCCGAGGGCGACCTGACCATCCGCGCCGACGCCGAGGCCGGCCCGATCGAGCTGCGTCGACTGGCGCGGTCGTTCAACACCATGATGGACGCCGTCGAGAACGCCGCCCAGCGACAGCGCGCCTTCGTCTCCGACGCGTCACACCAGTTACGCAACCCGTTGACCAGCCTGAGGCTCGCGGTGGAGAGCCTCGCACCACACCTGCGGCCCGAGGGCGACGGGCAGCAGGTGTACGACGTCGCCGTCGACGAACTGAAGGCGATGCAGCGAATGCTGAACTCGCTCCAGGCCAGCGCACGGATGGAGAGCCTGCGGACCGCGTCGCCGGTGGACCTCGACGAGGTGCTGGCGACCCGGGTGGACCGGTGGCGGGCCCTGACCGCCACGGCCGGGCAGACACTGGCGGTCGACGTACCCCCGGGGTTGCGGTTGCTCGAGCCACCGGGCGGCCTGGGCAGCATCCTCGACGAGCTGATCAGCAACGCGTTACGCCTGTCCGACGCGCAGGCCGTGGAGGTGACTGCTGGTGCGGGCGTTGGCGCCGTGGTGACGGTTGCCGTCCGCGACGACGGCCAGGGCATCGACGTGCCCGAGCGGGCCCAGGCGTTGCAACGGTTCTGGCGGTCACCTCGGCACCAGAACGTGTCCGGGACCGGCCTGGGCCTGGCGATCTGCGCCGACCTCATCGGAGCGGCCGGCGGTGAACTACGGCTGGAGGAGGGCCTGCCGCGTCCGGACGGCTCCGGGCACGGGCTCGCCGCAGTGGTGGTGTTACCGGTCGCGCCCGCTCCGACGCCGGCCTGACAACCCCGTTCCCTGTGGCCGGGTCAGCGTTTGCGGTCGCGGAACCAGGCCGCCGCACCCGGGTGGAGCGGGACCGACGCGGTGGAGATCCCGGTACGCACGTTGATCTGCCACGCCTCCGGAAGGGCCTCGGCGTCGTCACGGCCAGCAGAGGTGATCGCGCCCGTGTGCCGGAAGACCGTGTCGGTGATGGAGTAGACAAGATCGTCAGGCAGGTCGTCGCGCGCCAACAGCACATTCGGTACGGCGACCGTGCGGGTGGCCGGAACCCCGGCATAGGCAGCCGCGTGGATCATCGCCGGGGCGTAGGGGCCCGGGTACGCCGTGAAGAGCCCGTCCGCCTGCGCGTCCAACGGGATCAACCGGATCGGGTGCCGCTGCGCCAACTCGGTGATGGCGGGCGTCGGGACGCCGGTCAGCGAGAACATCGCGTCGATAGTGCCGTCGCGCAACGCCCCCGCCGAACCGGCCTGGCTGAGGTTCCAGCCGTCGGCTTTGAGTGGGCCGAGCTTCAGGACCCGCAACGACGTGAACTCGGTGCCCGAGTCGTGCGCCCCGAGAGAAACCCGCTTGCCTTCAAGATCCCGAAACTCGCCGATCGCCGAACCGGCCATGACCACGAGATGCAAATGGCTGTCGTAGAGCCGGCAGATCGCCGACAGCCCCCCGGGCGCGCTTCCGTCGCTGGTGATCAGCGCATCCAGGCTGGTCAGCCCCAGGTGCACCTCCCCGGCCCGCAGCATCCGGATGTTATCGGTGGACGCCCCGCTCGGCACGGTGGTCACCGTGACACCCGGCACCTGCTCGGAGATGTGCTCGGCCAGCGCACCGCCGATCCGCCGGTAGACCGCCCCCGCCGGCCCGGTAGCCAGTCGCAACTGGACCGAATCCGCCTCAGGCTGCGGTGAACAGCCGACGAGCAGCCCACTGCCAGCCAGCAACACCGCCCGCCGACTGAACAGCATCATGCCGAAATGATACGGATGGATGCCCACGGCGCCCCCCAGTGCGCCGAGCCGCGCGCGCCGTGCCGATCTTGCAGTTTCGGTCGTCGGGATGCGGGATTCTGCGTCATGTGCCGCGACAGTAAGTGCAAGATCGCGGCCTGACTCGGTCGATCATGGAGTTGTGGTGCCCGGTTTAGCCGCGTAACGAGCGCTTTGTTGCCCACCACAACTCCATCATCGGCGAGGCCGCGCGGGTTGACGAACCGCCCGCTCCGCCTAGCACAACGTCCTTGGCATTCACCCCGTGGGCATGCACGCAGCGCCACCGGTTGGTAGCGTGCCGGTGATGTCGCCGGTTGCCGCCGGCAGTGTCCCCTGGGGAGGGTCGGCATGTGGGCGGACGACGCTGCGCTCGACGCGGCCGGACGCCGGCTCGACGAGTGGGAATCGTCGCTCGCCGAGCGGGCGGCACGAGCCAGGACCCTGTCGGCGACGATGCGGCATCTGACCGGCACCGCCCGCAGCGCTGATCGGACTGTCGACGTCACCGTCGACTCGACTGGCCTGCTGATCGACCTACGGCTCGACGAGCGCATCCGGCAACAACCCGCGGCGCACACCGCTCGGCAGATCCTGGAGACCACCGCTGCCGCGCGCGCCGACCTGCTCCGACAGGTCAGCGACGCAGTCGCGGGGTCATTTGGCGACGACGCCAGCGCCCAGGCCATCATCGACTCGTACCGCAGCCGGCTTCTCCCCGACCAGGGATCAAACGATGCCCGCCGGTGACGGCATCCAGGTCGACCCGGACGACCTGACCGCCCACGCCGCACGCCTCGACCGCTGTGCCAGCAGCCTCGACACCGCCCAGCAGGCAGGCCAGCACGTCCGGCTGGGCGCCGACGCCTACGGTCAGCTCTGCGCGATGATGCCCGTGCTGCTCGACGGCCTTCAGCGGACCCTGGTCGAGGGCATCGGCGCCGCCGCCGGATCGGTACGGGACACCGCCGGCAAGCTGCGGGTCGGCGCGGACCGCTACCGAAACTCCGACGCCCACGCCAAACACCTGCTCGATAGCGTGCGGCAGCACAGGTGACGTCGAACCCACTCGTCGCCGCCGCTGCGGACACCCCGCCCAGCGCATGGGCGGGCGTGTGGATCTGCGAGGACATCGAACTCATCGCGCAGGGCGTCCGCACCGGCAGTTGGATCGACGGCAGCCTCGGCGTCGTGAGCGCGAGCCTGGACGCCCTCGCCCTCGTCTCCGACCCGGTCGGCGCCCTGCTCCAGTACGGGATCGCCTGGCTCATCGAACACGTCAAGCCGCTCAGCGAAGCGCTGGACTGGCTCGCCGGCGACCCCGCGCAGATCACCGCACACGCCCAGACCTGGCGCAACGTCGCCGGCTCACTCCGCGACGAAGCCGCCGAACTGGCTCGCGCCGTCCGCGCGGACGTCGCCGGCTGGGGCGGCAGCGCCGGGCCCGCCTACCGCGCCTGGGCCAACGAACAGCAACAGGCCATCACCGGCCTCGCCCAGGGCGCCGACACCATGGCCGCCATCACCGAAGGCGCCGCCGGACTGGTGGCCGCCGTCCGGCTCCTGGTCCGCGACGCCATCGCCACCTGCGTGTCCCGCATCATCGTGTACGCGGGCGAACTCCTCATCACCGGCGGACTGGCCGCGCCGCTGGTCGTGGAGCAGGTGACGACCTTGGTCGCGTCGTGGGGGGCGCGGATCGCGCGGCTGCTGCGGGGGCTGCTGGCCAGCCTGCGGCGGCTGATCCCGGAGATGCGCCGGCTCGGCGACCTCATCGAGAAGCTCAAGCAGGCGCTGGGACGCATTCGGAACGCGCCGGATGCGGGCCCGGGCAGCGCAACTGATGGGGCACGGTGGGTCCATGGCGGCCATACCACTCGGCCTCGCAATCTGGCGGACTACGGACGACAGGATCATTGGGCGGAGGAGGCGTACGAGACGATCCGTCAACGGGCCGATGCCGACGTCATCGCTCGCCATGTCACGGACGCCCCCCGTCTCGACGGATCCCGAGGGTTCTCGCAGGAGGAGATCGAGCAGATCCGCCGACACATCTTCTTTGACGAGCACCCGATGGATGACTACGCGGGCGGGATGATCCATCAACGATACGATCCGAGCCCACCCATGGCTGAAGCATGGTTACGCTTGCGGCGAGGCAGTCCGTTGCCCGAGGATTACGCACTACTGGAGCACGAATTGGCGGAATTGCGCTACTACCGGGAACATCCCCAGGCGGCATACCGGGAAGCACATCTTGCCGCCAACCAGGTGTCCGACTGGGAGACGTCCGTACCAGGGCCGACCTATGAGGACTACTCGAGCGTTGGGGCTAGAACATGGGAATGATGGTGACCGCCCGGCGCGTGGAAGCAACAGGGGGTGAGGTCCGATACGAGTTCGGGCTGGATGACAAGTTCGACCGGATCCTGACAATCGATCCACGCACCCTCGATGCCAGTGTCGAAGATGGTGATTTCAACTCGGCGGCAGGTGCGATAACGGCAAAGATCGTGAAGGCTTGGCGGTCCAGCGGTGAGTTCCCGACGAGAATGCTCTTCGCAAGCTGAACCCGGTCGGGCTGCCCAGCTCCCGTCGGTGTCCACGTCAAGCGTTGTTCAAGGAAGTGGTGGACGCGACCTATTCGGCGAAGGCTCCCCTGAGCGCGCGAAGTCCGATGCCCAGAGCTCAACGGTACTGACGCTGCTGAGCAGCGAGGATCTCTGACCTCACCTCCGTTGGCAGCTCGACCACCTCGACTTCCAGCCCGAACCCGCGTAGTGCCGCGGCAGCCCAGGAGCGCGCGGTCGTGAAATGGTGGGCGGCCTCCGGGTCGGAGAGGCAGAGCACCAGGCGCGGCGAGGTCGGTAGCGACGACGCCACGAACATCAGTCGGAACGCGTCGCCGAGCACCTTGTGCTTCTGCGCGGACTTCGGCGGCCCCTGGTGCGCCCACGCCTCGACGAGGACGGTCAGGTTCTCGTCCGCCCCGTCGACCTCGACCCGGGACCCATCCTCCAGCACGAATCGCCGAGGGCTGAGTGCGCAGCGCAACCGGACGCCGAGCAACCCGAGCATCACGCTCTCGGCGTGCCGTTGCACCGCGCTGTCGCCGGCGGCCGGTGCCGGCCGGGTCTCCTGCCGCACGATCGGGGCCGCCGTACCGCCCTCCCTCGGGAGTTCGTTCACAATCTTGCCGGTGGGCCCGACGTATCTGCATATCCGACGGCTCTGCTCCAACCGGCGGCACACCTGGTTGATGGTCTGCCGCGGTTGCACGTCGAGCCGTCGGGCGAGTTCGTCGTCGTCGAGCGGCGTCCTGGTACGCAGCAACTCCTGCATGACCCGCTCCGCGATCGTGAGGCCCCTCATCGAAGTCTGGTTCCCTTCGTCCGGCTCGCTCATGGGCTGGTCGTTTGACTTCCGAAGGCGTCGTCCGGCCCGGACGCCGTCCAGCGCCGGTCAGACGGGCGCAACGGCGCGCCGCGCGAGTAGGCGGCGATACCGGTCATCAGGTTCGACCAGGTCTCGGCCCGCCACGTGGCACCCGTCCGGCTGACCAGCAGCAGACGTCGCCCGTTCCACCAGCCGTGCACCGCCGGCTCACCCTCCGACGCCACCTGCACGTCGGGGAAGTCGCGCAGGGCGTCGAGGGCGGAGAGGACGGCTTGACGGGTGGTCCGGCCGCCGGTGACGCGGACGACGGAACCACTGTCGAGCCAGGCACCAGTGAGCCGGTCCACCGCGTCGTGTAACGCCGAGCGTCCCAGGATCCAGCCGAGCTCGGCCACGAAGTCGGTCTGCCCGAACAGCAGGCCGAAGGTGTGTCCGCCCAGGCCAGCCGCGTACCGGCGGACCGTCTCCACCGGCACCGCCGCGAGCCATTCGGTCCACTCCACATACGCCTTCCGTAGCTCCTCGAACTGCTCGACGAGTTCGCTGTCCGACTCAATCCGGCGGTGAAGCCCGCTATGCAGTGCCACGAGCCCGATGGTGGCGAGGGCCGCGTGCTCGTCGTCCAGGCACTCCTCCTGGTCGGTCATCCACAGTTGCAGCACGACCCAGTAGAGAAGGTCGGACCAGTCGCTCGGATCCAGCCAGAGCCCGCCGGCGACCAAGGTCAGCACCAGTCGGCTGACGGCCAGCTTCGCCGGTAGCGACCATCCCTCCGACGCGTCGACCAGTCCTTCGATCTCACGTCGTAGTCGGGTGCGCTGGCCCGGCGTGAGCGCGTCCAGCACCGTCGCGACAGTCTCCGCCCGGGCCGGCGGCCTCTCCGCCGTCGTTCTCAGCTCCTCCTGCCCGACCCGGGGCGAAGCGCCGTTGTCCTCGTCCGCGTCGTCGAAGATCTCTTCGTCGGCTGGCGTCGACCGGCTCCGGCCGTCCAAGCCGAGGGTAAAACGCAGCAGCGCCGGCCCGACGGCCGCGGTGATGCGACCTTCCACCTGGCGCCGCCGGTTGATGCCGGGCGGGGTGGCGATGCCGTCCGGGCGGACCGAGGCCAGATAGGCGAGCGCCTCGACGAGCGCGGCCAGGTGCGCCTGGTCGGCGATGACGAGCGGCAGCGACGTGTGTTCCAGCGGGGACGGGCGGTCGATGCGCGACAGCGCGGCAGTCACGTCGGTCACCACCACGTCGCGGACTTCGACGCCCATGTCCGTCTCTACGTTCACGGTCGCTCGCCCACCGGATACGAGGGACCAGTCGGCAGCCGGGACACCGACGTAGCGGTGGAGTTTGCCGTCGCTGTGGTGGTGGTCGAGCCGCAGCCCGTCGACCATGAGCCATGCTGGGCCCAGCTCCGCGTCGGCGAGAACGGTGGCCTCCACCCACTCGGCGTCGACCCGGACCCCGAGCACGCGCAGGGGCGCCTCCGACGGGACGCGTTCGCCGGGTTCCCGTACGTGCAGAATCGCCGGCTGCGCCAGGTCTACCTCGTGGGCGGCTCCGGTGTCGATCAACGGGGCCGTCTCGGTGAGCAGGCCGAGCTCGCAGTTGCCACCCGTGGCCATGGTCCTGACCAGGGCGGCCATGCTGCAGTTTGCGCTGCCGGTCAGCGCCCACGACTGGTCGGCCGTTCTCCACTCCACGATCTTCGCGTGGTGGTAGCGGTTGCCCTTCGGGGTGGCGACCACCCCTGTCGGCGCGCGTTTGACCACTTGGGCGAGCGCGTCTGGGTCGCACTGGACGTCCCGGGTGAGCAGGAGGTGCAGTTCGTCGGGTCCGAAGCGGTCGAGCAGCCGGCGTAGCGCCTCCGCCCGCGGGTCGAAGAACGGGGCGGCGACCGCGAGCGACGTGACGTGCGTCTTCGGCACCGGAAGCTGCTCGATGATCGGCCGTACCGCCGTCGTCACCAGCACCGGCTGGCCGGGCGCCTGCCCCGCTGGACGGGCGGTGAGCAGCGCCGCGACCCGGTCGAGGCGTTCCCGACCGAGGTTCTCCACCCAGACCGCGGTGGGCAGTCGACGCAGCCAGGCAGCGAGGTCATGGAACAGCTGCGGCACCGTCTGGCCTGCGCCGCGCAGCAGCGTCCAGACCTCGGCGTTGTGGTGCCAGCCAGACGGAGTGGCATTGCCGGACCCGATCGCAACCACGGCGTCCGTCTCGGAGGCGATCACGACGAGCTTAGGGTGGAAGGCCCCGCCTCCCTTGCAGACGACCGGCAGGGCCAGGTAATCGGCCCGGCGGGGCCCCTGGGTGAGCTGTTCGGCGTCGTACAGGATGGTGGTGCGGGCGCGGACGGCCTGCGCCTCCCGCAGGCAGACGTCCTCGAAGAAGGACAGGTCACAGGTGTACGTGAGGACAAGAACCTCTTCGGCGTCGGCGAGCGGCCGACCGCGCAGCAGCGCCGGCGGGGCGGCTCCCCGCAGGTCCTCCCACGGCGTCACGACGTCACCTCCGTGGCGTGCCGGCCGGGACGCCAGGTGCCGCCGTCGTGCGCAACCACACCCAGTTGCTGCATGACGTTGGTGAAGGTCGGCAGCCGGAGGGAGACCGCCCCCCGGCCTTCCCGGCCTTCCAGGCGCCACCGGTCGCCGACGCGGCGCAGGCGGGTGGGCAAGCGCAGGCCGTACCGGGTCCACTGCATCTTCTGCCGGCTCACCGATTCGGCGCGATGGAACAGCGCGGCAGCGAGGTCGGAGACGGCATCGGCCAGCGGGCGTTCGGCGTCGCGCTCGAGCCACGCGACGACGTAGCCGGGGCCCAGGTCGTCGGAAAACGTGCCGACGAAGGCGTCCCGGGTCACCGGGTCAAGATGGTCCAGCCGTCGGGCGCCGACGGCGAGCAGCCGCAGCATGCCAAGCACCGTCCAGTCGTCAGCGTCGAGCGCGTCGTCGTACAAGTCGTGCTCGACCGGCAGCGGGGTGCCGGCGTGGTCGATCACTGGAGGGAGGCCGTCGACGAGCGCCTCGCGGACGGTTGCGTCCGGAAGAGCGCGGACGAACTCGGCGATCGCCTGCTCAAGGGTGCCGGTGCTGGACAACGGCGACACCAACCGCGCCCAGATCAGCCGCCACGCCCAGACCGACCAGTTGCGCAGCAGCGCACCACGCCAAACGAGGGCATGAGGGTGCAGGTCCTCGCCCACCAACTCCAGCAGCCCCGGCCGGAAGCAGCACCACCGGTCCATGGACATGTCGATCGACTCCGCCTCGACATGCTCGCCGGTGAGCGCCCCCACCAACAGCGCGGCGCTGCGCCGATGGGTTCTGGCGTAATCGAGATGGCCGCGGTCGACGAAGTAGGCGTTCCGCACGCACGTGCCGTCGGGGGCGTCGCCGATGGCGCACACGCACAGGTGACGCAGGGCACCGAGGTCCGCCACGGAGAGCGGCTTCTCCCGTTCTGACACGCTCAGCACCTCGTCGAGGGCAGCGAGCTGGTCGGCGTCGGCCGCCGGCCCGGGCAGGGGAATCCGTCCCCCATCGGTGAGACCGAGCACCGTCTCAATCCCGGCGTACGTCTGCAGGTAGCCGCCAGGTACTCGGCTATACGCGTCGGCCACTCGACCGACATCGACGGCACGCTGCCGGTCCAGTTCGGGCCGAATCGTGTTCACGCCGTGTGACCCGAAGGATCCCGCCCGTAGGTGGTGGTCGTCGCCGCTCTCGCCGTGCGTAACGGACACCGCGCCCAGCACGACCTCAGCGCGGCGAACCAGCGCGCGGAACTGTCCCAGGTCCGCCTTGTCGGTCCAGCCCCGCCGCCGCGCCTCGATCGCGAGACGGGCGTGCAGGGCTAGGTAACGGGCGTGGGGGGTGGTGGTGATGACGCCGGGAATCAGCCCTGCGGCGTGCGTGCCGATCACAGTCTCGACGGCGAGCGGCTGGCGGCCGGTGTCCTCCGGAGTGTCGGGTTTGAGCGTCCACGCCGGACCCTGCATCGCGGTCACCAGCGCTTCCTTAGGTTTCTCGGCTGGTCGACAAGGTCCATCGCGCTACGGAAGCAGACTGACACGACGCGGCCAGCGAAGTGACGGATAGCCGACATGCTTGTGTTGTCAGCGGCGCAGGCGGCGGTTGCTGGGGCCCTGGTGATCAGCGCCGAGCAGGCAGCGAATCACCAAGGCGCGCTGCGGCGACATCCTCGATTCCGATGGGTCGGCACAGGCGGGCGCGCTGTTGGCGAAGCTGCGCCGGAGCGGCTTCGACGTCACCCACGACGAAGGGCTGGATCGGTGAGAGTCCCGATTCGGAGAGGGCCCGGCGGCTGCTTCGCCAGCACCGCTACGCCTGTTGACGTGTCCCAAGCGGTCGACGGCGCATCGACGGGAAGCCGTCAGAACAACCTCGGGATACGCCCTTCGTCAACCGTGGTGAGCTTGGCGGCGCCCTGTACCGGCAGGACGCCGCCGGCCGCCAGGTCTGCCACAGAGATCAGCCGACCGGCGCAGATGCGATCCAGTAGGTCCAGCTGCCGCGGTTCGGCAGCCACGCAACCGCCGAGCACCGCGAGTTGACCCCCAACAGATGACTCAACAAGAGGGATATCGCCTTGTCCTGCCAGCCTGGATACGACCCGCCGCGCCCGCACCACGCGTTCGACCTTTTCAGTCACTCGCGTGTGGACAGAACGCGGAATGAGGTGCCGCTCCGGTTGAGCCGGGGTGACCTGCTTGACACGTACTGTGATGCTCCCGCTGTCGATCATGGAGGATGTGGGATGGCGCTCGATGGACCGGTGGTCAGCCTCGTCGAGATCGAGCCGGGGTTGGCCGTGCTCTTCGGGGACGAGCCGCCCGTCGGCCTCGACGTGATCCCCTTCGAAATGATGAGCCCTCAAGCAAACCAGGGCCTGACCGACAAGCTCGCGATGGCCTCGGGCATCGGCAATCTCGCGGCGCAGGGCGCACAGGGTGCGACCACAGTGCAGGGGCTGGTGCGTTTGGCGCCCGAGACGTTGAAGGCGCTCAACACGTCGCAGCCGATGACGTCGGGCGGCTGGAACCTGGGTTCCCTCGTCACGAGCAAGGGAAAGATCGCCGCTTCCGTACGCTGGGCACCGGTGACGGGGGCACAGGCCGCATCCATACTCACCGCTCTCGGGCCGGCCGCCGCGCTCCTGGCGCTGCAGGTACAGCTGGCGTCGATCTCACGTCGTATCGACGAGAACATCCAACTCACCCGTGACGTCCTTCGGGCCCTGCACGAGGATCAGTGGGCGACGCTGATCGGCCTGCACGAGACGACAATGCGTGCCGTGCGTGAGGCCCAAGCGGTCGGCAGCGTCAACGACCACGTCTTCGCCTCAATTGCGACCAGGGATGCCGATCTGCGCAAGCAACGGCACCTGTTCATGTCCCTCGTCCGCAGGCACATCACGGCGCTCGCCACCGACGGACAGAGCCGTCGCGCCTACGTTCAGCAGAACGTCGACCAGATCCTTGCCGACGCGCACGGCATGCTCATGGCGGAGTGGTCCTGGTACCGCTCTCAGGTGTTGCGCGCTGGTCACATCAGCCGCGACGAGGCGAATGCCGCCGAGAACGAACGGCTCCTGGCCGAGTTGGTCGCCGAGACTCAGCGCGAACACACCCGAGCCATGGACGACGTGGGCGATCTCCTCGCTGGCCTTGAACGTCAGTGCCGTTTGATGGCCGAACTTCCGGCCGAGTGGAGCCTGCCGTTCACCACGAAGCGTCAGAACATCCGCGACACCGTTGCCATGGCCGAGGCGTTGGCCGAGCGGGTGACGACCCTTCGCAACCGCGTTCACACGCAACCCGCTCCGCTGGATCCGCCTCTCACAGTATTCGCTGAGGCTGTGCCAGATGACGTGCTGCGAATCCTCCGGTGGGTCCTACCTGGCGAGGAACCCTTGCTGACCATCGCCGACGTCAATCTTGACCGCCTCGTCGGCGAGGATGCGTACCTCGGCATCACACCCGCACGTCTGTTCATCTCCACACAGAGCGCGATTCGCAAACAAGGCGTGATCGAGCGCGAGTTCCTACTCGCGGACGTTCGCTACGTGCGGTTCCGCGAACGCGACAAGCGAGGCCCGGTTCTGGACATCATCACCACGGACGAGAACATCAAGCTCACTTTCGACGACTGGGCCGCCAAGGGGCAGGGGTTGGACGACACCCGCCGGCTCGCCAATCTCCTGGCCGCAGCGATGGATCTACCCGAATCCGAGCGGCGTACCGACCCGCTGCTGAGCGGCGAGTCCTCGACGACGCGGGCGCTCACCCGGTAACCGCAAGGCGTTCAGCAACGAGCCTCCGTCGGCGCGCAACTCGTACGGGTAGGGTCCCAATCATGACGATTCCCCACTTGACGGCAGCCGACGGCACCACTCTGCCGGCGATCGGGCTCGGCACGTACCGGCTGAACGGCTCGGCGGGTGTCGACGCGATCGGTCAGGCGATCCGGGCGGGTTACCGGTTGATCGACTCGGCGGTGAACTACGAGAACGAGGGCGCTGTCGGTCGGGCGGCCCGTTCGGTCGGTGAGGTGCGGGACGAGCTGGTCGTCACCTCGAAGTTGCCGGGGCGGCACCACCGCTACGACGAGGCGCTGACCACCATCGAGGAGAGTGTGTTCCGCACCGGTCTGGACCGGGTCGACCTGTACCTGATCCACTGGCCGAACCCGAAGGTCGACCTGTACGTGCAGGCGTGGCGGGCGCTGATCGAGGCGCGTGAGCGTGGGCTGGTTCGGCACATCGGGCTCTCGAACTTCCTGCCCGAGCACATTGAGCGACTGGTGGCCGAGACCGGGGTCGCCCCTGTGGTCAACCAGATCGAGGTGCACCCGTACTTTCCGCAGCAGGAGGCGCTCGACTACCACCGGGAGCACGGCATCCTGGTGCAGGGTTGGAGCCCGCTCGGCCGTGGCAACGACCTGCAGGAGCACCCCGTGGTCGTGGAGATCGCGACCGCGCACGGCGTCAGCCCGGCGCAGGCCATCCTCGCCTGGCACGTGGCCCGTCAGGTGATTCCGCTGCCCAAGGCCGCTTCTCCGCAGCGGCAGGCCGAGAACCTGGACGTCTTCGGCATCAAGCTCACCGATGCGCAGGTCGAGGCCATCACCGCGCTGGGCCGCCCGGACGGGCGGCTCGCGGACCAGGACCCGGCGGTGTACGAGGAGTTCTGACGGACCCGACCCGCTGACTGTCGGCGGGATGGGAAAGCATGGGGCGTGCTCGACGGACTTGACGACATCGACTGGGCGCGGCTGAGCCACGCCTACGGGGCGGCCGACGACGTACCCGGCCAACTGCGCGCGCTGCTCTCGCCTGATCCGACCACCCGGGGCGAGGCCCTGCTCGACCTCTACACGAATGTCTTCCACCAGGGCAACCGGTTCGAGGCGAGCGCGTACGCGGTGCCGTTCCTGTTGGAACTGCTCGCCGATCCGGCCACCCCGGACCCGGCGGCGGTACTCGGGCTGCTGAGCGCCCTGGCCGTCGGGTACGGCGGGCGTTTCCTGCCGGAGGGCTTTCCGGTGGCCGAGTACCGCCGGGCCGCCGAGGGCGGACGGGAGTTGCTCGCCGCGAAGCCGCCACCGTGGACCGGCACGGACGAGTCGCAGAAGGAGTACGTCGAGTACACGTACGCCGAGTCGCTGTCCGCGGCGGAGCGGGGTCGGCTGTGGGCGTACGTCGAGTTGGCGACCTACGATGCGGTGCGCGCCGGGGTTCCGCTGTTTCGCACAGTGCTGACGCATTCCGATCCAAGCGTGCGGAGGGTCGCGGCGTACGCCCTCGCCTGGTTTCCGGAGGAGGCCGACGGCAGTGTTTCCGCGCTGGCCGGCGCGGTCGACGCCGTTCAGGAGCCGGGCGTCGAGTCGACCCTCGGCGAGCTGGCCACCATGTTGGTGGCCTCGGGGCTGCTGGGTGCCGCGCCAGACGTCAGCTGGTTGGCCGATCCGCGCCCGGTTGTTCGTTGGGCGGCCGCGATCGGTCGGGCCCGCGTCCTCGGCACGGTGGCCGACCAGGCGACGGTCGAGGAGCTGTTGAACTGGGTGTCAGCGCTACCCGACGACGCCGGCACCGGGCCGGTCGAGGACGAGTGGGTGCCGTTCCTCGACGGTGATCGCGGCCGCTACACAGCGCTCGCCCTGCGGCAGCTCGGCCCGCAGCACGAGGACCGTGGCTTCGAAGCGCTGCTCGACCGGCTGCCCACCGTCGGCGGCGAGCAATCGGTGACGGTGTTGGGTGTGGCACTGCGCCTCGCGTTCCCGGATGGTCCGGCGGCGGCAGGGACGCCGGTAGCGGCGTTGCTGCCCCGGCAGCGACGACTCGCCGAGGTGTTGGGCCGGTCGACCGAGCCGTGGCTGATCGACGGGCAGGAGTTCGACAACGTGACCATGCTTGTCGGATATTACGGCCTGCCGAGAGGCCGCGAGGCGATGCTGACGTACCTCGGGCGCGTGCCGTGATCGGCCGGCACCGTCCACCGGGGCAGCGGTGTGCGAGGAGTTCTGACCGAGCCGGCGTGCGAGTGCCCTGACGAGCATGATGACTGTGCGGCATCAATATGGCCATGAGTCATCACGCTCATCCGCACATGTGCCACCGATCGCGGCGCCGACCCGCGTCGCCCGGGCCGCCGGCGGCCCGGGCGACGCGACGTCGCTTAGACCAACCCGCCGAGGGCCGGGTCGCTGATGCTGTCCTTGCCGTTCTCCACATGACCCGCGCAGCGGTACGCGAAGTCGGCGTCACCGGCGACGTGGACCGTCAGGTCGTACCAGCCGTGGGTGCGGGCGAGCGCCCACGTGGCGCGCTCGGTCTCGCCGGGGCGCAGCGACAGCTTGACCGGTCGGGCGTTGTACCCGTCCCGGATGGTCACCTCGACCCGCTTCGACAGGCGGTTCTTCAGCGTGAGGGCCAGCTTGTAGTCGCGCTCGTCGTATGAGGGGGTGACGTCGAGGTGGGATCGACCGTCGGTGAATCGGCGGAAGAACCCGTTCGGCCCGTGCACCGACAGGTCGTACCCGGAGGTGACCGGCCAGGTGTCGGTCAGGTGCTTGCCCGGCTCGACGGTGTAGCTGCGCGGGGCGTCCGCGCTGCCGGCCTGGCGGACCTGGAAGACCGCGGCGACCCCACCGGAGTTGCGAAAGTCGATCCGGAACGAGTCGTCGCCGAGGTGCCCGTCGGCGTGCAGGGTGTACGGGATCGGCCGCGCCGGACGTACCCCGTGCTCCTGCTTCGGCAGCCGCTGGTCCGCCGGCGGGACCGGCACCTCGTCGGGGTGCCGGACCAGATCCTCGGGCTTGAAGTCGTCGGTGTCGGGCAACCTGACCTCGCGCGAGCGGTTCGGGTGCCGGAAGTCGAAGGCTGTGGTCAGGTCGCCGACGACGGCCCGCCGCCACGGGGTGATGTTCTTCTCGATCAGGTCCGGCCGGCCGTGCCCGAACCGCGCCTCCAGGAACTTGATCAGTGAGGTGTGGTCGAAGACCTGCGAGTTCACGTAGCCGCCGCGCGTCCACGGCGAGACGATGACCATCGGCACCCGGATGCCGAGACCGTACGGCCCGGCCGGGTGGTCGGCGTCGCCGGGGAAGATCTCGTTGGTGGTCGGCACCGTCGACTGCCCGTGCTCGCGGGTCTGCGGGGGCGTCGGCGGGACCACGTGGTCGAAGAAGCCGCCCTCCTCGTCGTAGGTGATGAAGAGCGCCATCTTGCTCCACACCTCGGGGTTCGAGGCGAGGATGTCGATGACCTGGGAGATGTACCAGGAGCCGTACGCCGGCTCCCAGTTCGGGTGCTCGGTGTACGCCTCGGGCGCGGTGATCCAGGAGACCTCCGGCAGGCGTCCCGCCTCCACGTCGGCGCGGAAGTCGGCCAGCAGCGCCTCCGGGTCGCGGCCCTGGGTCCTGACCTCGGTGCCGGTCTTGGCCCTGTCGGCCAGCGGCGTTCCGGGCTGCGCGTTCTGGTACTGGTGGAAGTAGAGCAGCGAGTTGTCGCCGTAGTTGCCGATGTACGGGTCGTTCGTCCAGCCCCAGGACCCGGCGGCGTTCAGGCCGGTGCCGACGTCCTGGTAGATCTTCCAGGAGATGCCGTTGCGCTCCAGCCGCTCCGGGTACGTGGACCAGTCGTAGCCGGCCTCGGCGTTGGTGATGACCGGGCCGCCGCCCTTGCCGTCGTTGCCGACCCAGCCGCTCCACATGTGGTAGCGGTTCGGGTCGGTCGGGCCCATCAGCGAGCAGTGGTAGCTGTCGCAGACGGTGAAGGCGTCGGCGAGCGCGTAGTGGTACGGCAGGTCCTGGCGGGTGTGGTAGGTCATCGCCGTGACGCCCTTGTTCGGCACCCACTTGTCGAACCGGCCGTCGTTCCAGGCGGCGTGCCCGTCGTTCCAGCCGTGCGGCGGGTCCGGGAGGAAGGTCTGGCCGAGATCCTTCACCTCGGGGCGGAAGGGCAGCAGCTCGTCGGTCCCGTTGGGCTGGTGCCACACGTCCTTGCCGGACGGCAGTGTCGCCGGATGGGGGTCACCGAAGCCGCGTACGCCCCGCATGGTGCCGAAGTAGTGGTCGAAGGAGCGGTTCTCCTGCATCAGAATGATGACGTGCTCGACGTCCTTGATCGAGCCGGTCCGGTTGTTCGCCGGAATGGCGAGCGCCTTGCTGAGGTCCAACGGGAGCGCCGCGCCGATCGCGGGAACTCCCATCGCCTTGAGGAACGTGCGGCGATCCACAGTGCCCATAACTCCGCCTTTGTGCGACCTGGTCGGGAAACTGGCGACCTGACGCTACCGACGACGGGTTGACGGCAGATGACAGTAGTTAGTTGGTTTTGCGACCACTCGTCGACCGGCTCTGGGCCTGAAAGAGCAGCCGCTCAGGCCGCCGTTGTGTCGGCCCGGGTGAGCCGTCGATGCCCGCTCGGGCTCATGCCGTGCACCCGTTTGAAGGCCGCGCTGAAGCCGAAGGCGTCCGCGTACCCGAGGTGCCGCGCCACGGCGGCGACCGTCGCTGTCGATTCGGCCAGCATGTCGGCGGCCACTGTCATGCGCCAGTCGGTCAGGTAGGTGAGCGGTGGTTCGCCCACCAGCGCGGTGAACCGTTTGGCCAGTGTGGATCGGGAGACTCCGGCCTGCGCGGCCAGGCTGGCCAGGGTCCACTGACGGCCTGGCGTGTCGTGCATGGCGCGCAGCACCGGGCCGACAGTGTCGTCGCTCAGCGCCCGGTACCAGCCGGGTGCCTCGGCCTCCGGCTGGTCGAACCAGTCTCGCACCGTGCACACCAGCAACCAGTCCAGGAGGCGGTCCAGCACGACCTGTCGTCCGGGCCGACCGGCGTCGAGCTGGGCGTCCAGGTAGTCGCGCAGCGCGGCGCAGTCCTGGTCTTCCGGCACGACGAGCACCGGCGGGAGCGCGCCCAGCAGCCGCTGCGGCACCCGACCCCGGACGTGGTACACCCCGACCAGCAGCACGAGGTGCTCGGTGTGGTCCGCGCCGACCGGGTCGACCCTCCCGGTTTGGCCACGCCGGACGTCCCGCAGTTCCCCGGGCTCGAAGCTCGACCGGGGCTCGGCGGAGAAGACGAACGGCGCCGGCCCGCGCACGGTGGCCGCCTCGCCGACCCGGACCAGGCGTGGCTTGTCGCTCTCCGGGTGGGAGATCCAGCCCTCGCCCCGCATCGGGACACAGAGCGTCAGCGGGGCGCCGTCGGTGAACCGCAGCGCCGACGGTGGCGTCAGCACCGACCGGCCGAAGGCCGCGCCGTCGGCGTGCAAACCGCGCAGCAGATTGTCGAACGGGTCCATGTCACCGACGATAGATCGCGGAGGATGGACCGCGGACGATCGGACATGCCTGGGGTACGACAGGACATGTCCCGCCCTCGGCCGGGCGCGTTGACTCGTGGTCATGACGACTGACGCACCTTCGATACTCGTGATGGCCGGGACCGGCAAGACCGGTCGTCGGCTGGTCCAGACGCTGCGGGCGGCGGGTCAGCGCGCCCGGGCCGCCTCTCGCTCCGGTGAGGTGCGGTTCAACTGGTCGCGGCGGGACACCTGGCGCCCGGCACTGGCGGGCGCCTCTGCGGTCTACCTGCTGGCCCCGGAGGACCCGGCGCTGGCCACCGACTTCGTGACCCAGGCGGTCGACTCGGGTGTCGGCCGGATCGTGGCGCTCTCCGGCCGGGGGATCGACCAGGTCGGTGACTTCTCCCCCGGCATGGTCGCCGCCGAGGAGGCGGTGCGGAAATCCGGCATCGAGTGGACGATCATCCGGCCGAACAACTTCAGTCAGAACTTCAGCGAGGACCTGTTTCGCCAACCACTGCTCGACGGTCGGCTGGCCCTGCCGATGGGCGCCACGCCGGAGCCGTTCGTCGACGCCCAGGACGTCGCCGACGTGGCCGCGACGCTGTTGACGTCGCCCGGTCACCACGAACAGGTGTACGACCTGTCCGGTCCACGTGCGCTCACCTTCGCCGCGGCGGTGGCGACGATCGTCCGGGTGACCGGCCGTTCGATCCGCTACGTGGAGCTCACCCCGGAGCAGTACCACGCCGAACTGCTCGCCGAGGGTTATCCGGCGGAGACGGCCACGGCGCTGAACGCCCTCTTTGCCGGGATGCGGGCGGGCCATCTCGCCGAACCGACCGACGGGGTACGGCGGGTTCTCGGACGGGACCCGCTCGACTTCGACTGCTACGCCGCCCAGGCTGCGGCGGCCGGCGCCTGGTCGTAGTGAGCCCGCCGGGCGGCATGAGAGCGGCGTAACAGGTGATCTGCCCGCATACCGTGAGTACCCCGACGTACCGTGAGATCGTGCCGACGAGAGAGATACTCACCAAGGCCGACCTCGCCGAACTTCGCCGCTCGGCGCTCGGGACTGCCGATCCGCTCGGTGTCGCCGCCGACCTCGCGGAGGCCGCCGAGCAGGGCCGGCTGGAGGACCCGGACGACGCCGGGGACGCGCTGACGCTGGCCGCCGAGATCGCCGAGACCCGGGCCAGGCCCGAGGCCGCGCTGCGCTACGCGGAGCAGGCCCTGGCGGCGTACCCGTCCGGCGATGACCCCCGGGCCGGGTTCGCCCGTGCGCTGCGGGCCCGCGCGCTGTTCCGGGCCGGTGAGCGCGACGACGAGGCGATGGCGGAGTTGACCGCGTTACGCCCGTTGCTGCTGGTGCAGCCCGACGCCCCCGCCTACGTCAGTGCCGCGCTGGACGCCGGTGGGCGTTCGTCGATCGCCGAGACGTGGCTGAGCGAGGCGGTCGACACAGTGCTCAACGAGCGCGCGACCGCCGCGGCCGGGCCGGCCAGCACCGCTATCGACCCGGTGGTCGATCTCGGTCCGCCGGAGGCGCCCGGTGTCGCCTTCTTCCTGTTGCAACAACGGCATCGGGTACGCCGGAATCTGAACCTGCCGCACGACCGGCAGGACGACCTGGCGGACCGGTTGGAGACCCAGCTCGTGCGTCGGGCCGGGGAGCGTCGGGACGCCGAGTCGGATCTACTCTTCTGGCCGCGGGCCGAGTTCGATCGCCTGCTCACCGAGCATCCCACCCTCACGGAGGTGTACGGGCCGGACTGGGACGCGCACCGGGGTCGGTTGGAGACGGAGTTGGTTCGGCTGCGGGGTGCCGGTCAGGCGGGGTTGGGCCTGTTCGGTGCGACAGTGGCCGGGTTGACCGCGTTCGCCGGTCGACGTGGCGGCGATCCGGCCGACGTGGCGGTCCGGGCCGGCTACGCGGCTGAGGTGTCGGCGCGGCCCAGCGCACGGATCGCCTGGCCGCCGGAGCGCAACGACGCCTGCTGGTGTGGTTCGGGCCTCAAGTACAAGAAGGACTGCCTACCGCGCTCCCGTCGCTGACCGTGGCGGGTTCGCGCTGGGGCGGCCGACCTGACACGGAGTAGCGTCCCTAGCGGCTTTGACGTCAATAGCCGTTAGGAGCGACCTCGTGCTGGTCATCGCGCATCTCAGTGACACCCACCTCGACAGCCATCCCCGGTCGGCCGAGCGGACCGCCCGGGTCATGGACTACCTGCACGGCCTGCCACGACCTGTCGACGCGATCCTGATCACCGGGGACATCGCCGACCACGGCGAGGTGGCCGAGTACGAGACCGCCGCGAAGCTCTTCGACTCCCCGCTGCCGGTCATGGTCTGTCCGGGCAACCACGATGTGCGCGACGCGTACCGCAAGGGTCTGCTCGGTGACGACGGCGGCGGCACCGGGCCGATCAACGCCCGCCACGACGTGGCCGGGGCGGTTTTCCTCCTCGCCGACTCCTCCGTGCCCGGCGCGGACGACGGTCACCTGGACGAGGAGACGATGGCCTGGCTCGCCGACGAGCTGGGTTCGGTGCCGGCCGAGACGCCGACGTTCATCGCCCTGCATCATCCGCCGGTGGTGCTGCACCACCCGGTCATCGACCCGATGCGGCTTCTGCCGGCCGATCCCCTGGCCGAACTCGTCGCCGCCCATCCGCAGGTCGTGGCTGTGCTGACCGGGCATTTCCACACCGCCGCCGCGAGCACCTTCGCGGGTCGTCCACTGCGGATCGCCCCTGGTGTGGTCTCCACACTGCGGATGCCCTGGGAGGGCGACGGCCCGTTGACCACCCAGACCCAGCCGCCCGGCGTCGCGTTCCACGTGTACGACGACGCCGGGCTGCTCACCACCCACTACCGGGTGGTGGTCTGAGCATGCGCGGGGTCGCTGTGCTCGGCTTCCTGCTCGCCGTCGCGCCGATCACCGCCACGCCGGGCGCGAGCCTGACCCTGGTCGTCTCGCGGGTCGCCAGCGGCGGGCGGCGGCAGGGCTGGTGGGTGATCCTGGGTACGGTGACCGGGCTCTACGTGCACGCCACGCTGGCCGCTGTCGGCCTGGCCGCGCTGGTGCTCCGCTCGTCGCAGGCGTTCTGGGTGGTCAAGCTGGTCGGGGCCGGTTATCTGGTCGGGCTCGGGCTCTGGATGCTCTGGTCCGCGTCGCGCCGTCGCCTGGGGGCGGGACGGCGACCGACGGTTTCCGCCCGAAGGCTGCCCTGGCGCGTGGACCACCCGTACCTGCAAGGGTTGCTCGGCAACGTGCTGAACCCCAAGGCCGCCGCCATCTACCTCACGTTGGCACCGCAGTTCCTCGAACCGGGCCGACCGGTGCTGGTGCCGATGGTGCTTCTCGCCACGGCGCACGCCGCGCTGGCCACCTGTTGGCTCGCCGGCTGGACCGTCGTCTCTGGTGCCGCCGCGCGGTTGCTGCGCACCGCATCGGTGCGACGAGCGCTCGATCGGCTGACCGGCGCGCTCCTGGTCGGCCTCGGCGTCCGTGCGGCGGCGACCTGAGTCTGCAGTGGTCGGCGCGTCGCCGACTCTAGGACGGAGCACTGAGGCAAATCAATACTTGAAGAAGTTAAATATTCGCCTTAGATTTCGTCCATGTTTCCTGGGATCGACACCGGTACGTTCGCCGGGCCACCGGCGGCCACGGCGGTCTTCACGACGGTGCTGACCGAGGGGCCGGTGAGTCGGGTCGCGCTCGCCCGCCGGCTCGGGCTCTCCTCCGCCGCCGTCACCAAGGCCGCCCGGCCGCTCATCGACCTGGGTTACCTGCACGAACTGGCCGCCACCGAACGCTCCGGACCGGGCGCCGGACGCCCCGCCAGCCCGCTCGCAGTGCGCGCCGAACGTGAGTTCTTCCTCGGCGTGAAGATCACCGCCGACGAGGTGATCGGTGTGGTCTGCGACCTGCGCGCGCAGGTCCACGCCAGCGCCCGCCGGCCGCTGGACGACCCCGACGTCGACGCGGTCCTCACCGAGATCAACCGGCTCGCCGACGACCTGTTCGACGCGTTCCCTGGCGACCGCACCCGGGTCCGCCGGCTCGGGCTGGCCCTTTCCGGCGACATCGACCGCGGCATCGGCCTGGTGCGCTACTCACCGTTCCTGCACTGGCGGGACGTGCCGCTGGGTCGACTCGCCGCCCAGCGCACCGGTCTCACCGTCACAGTGGAGAACGACGTCAAGGCGCTCACCGCCGCCGAGCACTGGTTCGGCGAGGGAGTGGTAGCCGAGTCGTTCGCCCTGGTCACCGTGGGCACCGGCATCGGCTGTGGGCTCGTCGTCAACGGCCGCCTGGTCTCCGGCTCGTACGGCGTGGCCGGCGAGATCGGTCACCTCACCGTCGACGCCACCGGCCCGGACTGCCACTGCGGTGGTCGCGGCTGCGTCGAGTCGATCGCCGGCACCGACGCCATCGTGGCCCAGGCCCGCGACCGCACCGGCCGCCCCGACCTCACCATCGACGAGGCGGTGGCCCTGGCACGCGGCGGCCACGAGCAGGTGCGAGCCATCTTCGCCCGGGCCGGCGGCGCGATCGGTTGCGGCATCGCTGCCGTCGCGAACCTGGTCGGCCCCACCCGCATCGTCGTGTCCGGTGAAGGGCTGGCCGCGTACGACCTGTTCGACAGCCACATCCGCGCCAGCTTCGAACGGCAGGCCTTCGGCGCCGCCGCGCGGTGCCCCCTCTCCATCCGCCCGTTGCCCTTCGAGGAGTGGGCCCGCGCGGCGGCGGCAGTGAGCATCCAGTCGCTCTTCGTCCCGTGACCCGGCGTCACCCCGGCCACCGGCCGTCCATAGCGCCCGACTCGACCCACAGTGCCACCAGGAGGTTGACCATGCCGTCACCGACAACCCCGCGCAGACAGCACCGCACCCGGGTGCCGCTCGTCGCGGCGGCGCTGGGCGTGCTCCTCGCCGCGGGCGCCGCCCCGGCCCAGGCCGCCCCGACGGCAGTGGCCCAGGCCGCGCCGGCGCAGGCCACGGCGGACATCGCGCAGCGCCCCTTCATGGGGTGGACCAGTTGGACCATGCAGTCCTCGAAGTATCCGGGCCTGAACCCCGACGGCGACTACAGCTATCTCACCGAGGCCAACGTCCTGAAGCAGACCGACGCCCTCGCCACCAAGTTGAAGCCGTACGGCTACGAGTACGTCAACATCGACGCCGGCTGGTGGCGTGACAACGCCTGGGTGCCGCGCTTCGACCAGTACGCCCGGCAGGCCCCCGACCCGGTGCGGTTCCCGCGCGGCATGCAGGCCGTCGCCGAGCACATCCACGGCAAGGGGTTGAAGGCCGGCATCTACCTGCCCGTCGGGCTGGAGAAGGAGGCGTACGCCAACGGCGAGGCGCCGATCTGGAACGCCCCCGACTGCACCACCGCCGACATCGTCTACCCGGATCTGCGCACCACCAACGGCTGGGACAGCGCGTACAAGCTGAACTTCGACAACCCCTGCGCGCAGAAGTACATCGACTCGCAGGCGCAGCTCTTCGCCGACTGGGGTTACGACTTCCTGAAGCTCGACGGGGTCGGGCCGGGCTCGTTCAAGTCCGGCGACAACTACGACAACGTGGCCGACGTGGCCGCCTGGCAGCGGGCCATCGCCACCGCCGGTCGCCCGATCCACCTCGAACTGTCCTGGTCGCTCGACATCAACCACGCCGCCGACTGGAAGCGGTACTCCAACGGGTGGCGCATCGACACCGACGTCGAGTGCTACTGCAACACACTGGTCAGCTGGGAGAACTCAGTCGACGACCGGTTCGACGACGCGCCGGCCTGGAGCCGCAAGGCCGGCCCCGGCGGTTGGAACGACCTCGACTCGCTCAACGTGGGCAACGGCGAGATGGACGGCCTCACCAGGGCCGAGCGTCAGTCGTACGCGACACTGTGGGCGATCTCGAAGTCGCCGCTCTACACCGGGGACGACATCACCCGCCTCGACGACTACGGGTTGTCGTTGCTGACCAACCGCGAGGTCATCGCCATCGACCAGAACGGCGGCGCGCCGGCCCGGCCGGTCACCCCCGCCGGTGACCAGCAGGTCTGGGGTGCGAAGAACCCGGACGGCAGCTACACCGTCGCGCTGTTCAACCTCGGCGACGCGCCCGCGTCGGTCACCGCGCACTGGGCGTCGTTCGGGTTCACCGGCAACGCCTCGGTCCGGGACGTCTGGAACCGCCGCGACCTCGCAACGCAGAAGAACGCCATCACCGCGGCGCTGCCCGCGCACGGCTCGCGGCTGTTCACAGTACGGCCGGGCACCGCTCTGACCTCGACCAGCTACGAGGCCGAGGCTTCGGTCAACACCCTGACCGGCAACGCCTCCGTCGGCGGGTGCGACGCCTGCTCCGGCGGTCAGAAGGTCGGCAACCTCTATGTCGGCGGCAAGGTCCGGTTCAACGACGTCACAGTGCGCAAGGAGGGCATCTACACGGTCGCCGTCTCCTACGTCAGCGGTGACGCGCGCTCGGTGCACGTCTCCTCCAACGGCGGCAACGGCAGCTACCTGAAGTTCCCCTCCACCGGTGACTGGGGCACCGTCGAGACGGTCAGCGTCCAACTAGCGCTGACGGCGGGCGCCAACACCATCACCGTCGACAGCGGCACCTGGTACTCCCCCGACATCGACCGGATCGCCGTACCGCAGACCCTCTGACGTGCCCGGCGCGGCCCGGCGGAAACCGCCGGGCCCGCGCCGCCGCGCGCATCCGTCGAACCCTCAGGTTGGAGAACGCGACATGGAGATCCGCAGCACGCGCGACAACAACCCCAGCCGTCGCGGCTTCCTCGGGCTGGCCGCCGCCGCCGGCGCGGCCACCGCCCTCGGTGGCCTACCCGCCTTCGCCGCCACGCCCACACCCCGACGTCCCACCACGTCGCCGATGCTCGCCCCGAACGTCGCCGCGAAGAACCAGCTCTGGTGGCAGGCACCCGGCTCCGCCACCTCGATGATCGAGCAGGGCCTGCCGGTGGGCAACGGCCGACTCGGGGCGCTCGCCAGCAACGACCCGTCCCGGGAGTTCCTGACGATCACCGATGCGACGCTCTGGACCGGTGGCCGCAACGACACTCTCGACGGCGACGGCCAGTTCCCCTACGGGCGCGAGGACTTCGGCTCGCTGACCATGCTGGCCACGCTGACCGTCGACATCCCCGGGCACGACCTCGACACCGTCGACAGCTACCGCCGCACCCTCGACCTGGCGCAGGGCCTGGTCAGCGCCGCATACGACATCGGTGGGGTCGGCTACCGACGGGAGATCTTCGCCAGCCGCCCGGACGACGTCATCGTGCTGCACTTCACCTCGCAGGGCGGCGGCACGTACACCGGCACCGTCTCCCTGGCCGGCACCCACGGCGAGTCCACCACCGCCGACCCCACCAGCCGGTACGCGTCGTTCGGCGCCTCCTTCGCCAACGGGCTGCGCTACGGTGCCGCCGTCACCGCGCACAGCGGCACCGGAACGATCGCGGTGACCGGCACGTCGATCTCCTTCACCGACTGCCGGGACCTCACAGTCATCGTCAGCGGCGGCACGAACTACGCGCCGAAAGCGGCCACCGGGTTCCGCGACGAATCGGTACAGCCGCAACGGCTGGCCCGGGACAAAGTCCTGGCCGCTGCGCGCGCGTCGGTCCGCGAGCTGCTGCACACCCACGTCGCCGACGTCCGCCCGGCGTTCGAGCGGTTCGCCATCGACCTCGGCCCCTCGTCCACCGGCCAACGTGAACTGGACACCTGGGAGCGGGTGCAGGCGCGCTGGCGCGACAACGTCCCCGACCCGGAGCTGGAGGCCGCGTACCTCCAGTTCGGCAGGTACCTGCTGATCTCCGGGTCGCGGGGCAGCCTGCCGATCGGCTTGCAGGGCCCATGGCTAGACGGCAACGACCCGGACTGGATGGGCGACTACCACAGCGACGTCAACATCCAGATGACCTACTGGCCGGCCGACCGGGCCGGCCTCACCGACACCTTCGACGCGTACGCGGACTACTGCGTGGCACAGTTGCCGGTCTGGACCGAGGTCACCCAGCGGCTCTTCAACACCTCGACCAACCGGTTCCGCAACACCAGCGGCCGGGTCGCCGGGTGGGCCGTCGCCTTCTCCACCAACCCGTACGGCGGGAGCGGCTGGTGGTGGCACCCCAGCGGTAACGCGTGGCTCTGCCAGAACCTGTTCGAGCACTACGAGTACACCCAGGACCGCGGCTACCTGGCGAAGATCTACCCGGTCATCAAGGGTGCCGTGGAGTTCTGGGAAACCCGACTGGTCACCGCAACCGTCACCGACGCGTCCGGCGCGTCGCGCGAGGTGCTGGTCGCCGACCGGGACTGGTCGGCCGAGCACGGGCCGCAGGACACCCGGGGCAACACCTACTCCCAGGAGCTGGTGTGGAACCTCTTCGAGAACTACCACACCGCCGCCCTGGTGCTCGGCCGCGACGCCGACCACGCCCGGAGCGTCGACGCGCTCCGCAAGCGCCTCTACCTGCCCGAGGTCAGCCCCACCTCCGGCTGGTTGCAGGAGTGGATGTCACCGGACAACCTCGGTGAGACCACGCACCGGCACCTCTCCCCCCTGATCGGTCTCTTCCCCGGCGACCGGATCCGCCCGGACGGCTCCACCCCCGCCGCGATCGTCGCCGGTGCCACCGCCCTGCTCACCGCGCGCGGCATGAACAGCTTCGGCTGGGCCAACGCCTGGCGCAGCCTGTGCTGGGCACGGTTGAAAGACGCGGAGAAGGCGTACCAACTCGTCGTCAACAACCTGCGGCCGTCGACGAACGGCAGCAACGGCAGTGCCATGAACCTGTTCGACATCTACGAGACGAACCCCGGCCGGGGCATCTTCCAGATCGACGCGAACCTCGGCACCCCCGCCGCGATCGTCGAGATGCTGCTCTACTCCCGGCCCGGTCACGTCGAGTTGCTGCCGGCGCTGCCCGCCGCCTGGGCGTCCGCCGGTTCGGTGGCCGGCGTCGGCGTACGCGGTGGTTTCACCGCCGACCTCAGCTGGCGCGACGGGCGGGTCACCCAGGCGCGGTTGACGAGCGTCGGTGGCCGCAGCACGACCGTGCTGGCCAACGGCAGGACCCGCCAGGTCACAGTGCGCCTCGGCGAGTCGGTCACCCTGAGGAACCTCTGATGCGGGCCGGGTTCGCCCGGCGCGGGGCGGCCGTCGCCGCCGCCGCGCTGGTTTGCGTACCCCTGCTCGGGTCGGCGGCGCAGGCGCGGACGCGGCACGACCCGGCGGCCGGTGCCGGCCGGCACTTGGCTGTCACCTGGGCCGCCAGTGCCGACCGGCAGGGCGCCGGGCCCGCCGAGCGCGGCTACCGGCTGGTGGTGCGCACCAGCGTCGGCGGGGACGCCCTGCGGATCCGCCTCACCAACGCCTTCGGCGAGCACCCGGTGACCTTCAGCAGCGCGTACGCCGGTTTGCAGCGGCAGGGCGCCGAGCTGGTCGGGGGCAGCAACCGGCGGCTGACGTTCCGCGGGCAGCCGTCGGCCACCGTCGCGGCCGGCGAGACGATCCTCAGCGACCCGCTGCCGGGCAGGCTGGCCGCCCAGAGCAATCTCGTGGTGAGCCTCTACGTCACCGGCGCGCAGGGCCCGACGAGCGGGCACGGCATGGCCATGCAGACGTCGTACGCGACCGCCGGTGACCACGCCGCCGAGGAGGCGGCGACCAACTGGACCGACTCGATGACCTCCTGGTACTGGTTGGACGCGGTCAGCGTGCGGACGTCCACGGCGACCGGGTCGGTGGTGGCCCTCGGCGACTCCATCACCGACGGGTGGGCCTCCAGCACGGATGCGAACCGGCGCTGGCCCGACTACCTCTCCCGACGGCTCCAGGCCGCGCCGGACAGCCCGGTCAAGGGCGTGGCCAACGCCGGCATCTCCGGCAACAAGGTGCTCGCCGACGGCGCAGGGGAGGCCGCGCTGCGCCGGTTCGACAGGGACGTGCTCTCCCAGCCCGGGGTCGACACGGTCTTCATGTACGAGGGCATCAACGACATCAAGGCCCACACCGGCGTGACAGTGGACGACCTGACCACTGGTTATCGGCAGCTGGCCGACCGGGCGCACGCGGCCGGCACGTGCGTCGTCGGCGCCACGGTCATGGCGTACAAGGGCTGGCCGGAGTACGACGCGGCCGGTGAGGCAGTGCGCCAGGGCGTCAACGAGTGGATCCGGCACAGCGGTGTGTTCGACGCCGTTGTCGACTTCGACCGGATCACCCGCAGCCCGTACGACAGGCAGGCGCTGCTGCCGTTCTTCGACAGCGGGGATCACGTCCACCCGAACGACAAGGGAATGCAGGCGATGGCGGACGCCGTGGACCTGGCCGCGCTGCGCTGCGACAGGTGAGCGATCGACGGGGATGACACGCCCGCGTGGTACCGATAGCGTCCCTGTGTGGACGATCAACGTCCAGGCCGATGTCACCGGAGGAGACGCCGATGTTCGAGGAGTTCATGGGCATCCCGGCCCATCCTCTGCTGCTGCACGCCGCTGTCGTGTTCGTGCCGTTGCTGGCCCTGTTGACTGTCGGTTACGCGTTCGTCCCGCCGGTCCGGCCGCACACCCGGTGGGTGCTGGGGCTGCTCGCCGTGGGTGCGCCGGTCGCCGCCCTGCTGACGAAGCTCTCCGGCGATGCCTTCCTCGAGCGGCTGCGCGCCGCCAACCGGGTCACCCCCGAGTTCCTGCCGAAGCTGGAGGCACACCAGGAGTTCGGTGACATCACGCTCTACGCCAGCATCGGGTTGGGGGTGGTGGCCCTGGCGCTGGTCCGGCTCGTCCCGCCGAGGGCCGCCGACGCCAGCGCGGACGGACGGCCCGGTCGGCCGCTGACGCTGGCGTTGCAGGTGTTGTCGCTGGTGGCCGCCGCCGTCACCGTGTATTACGTGTTCCGCACCGGCGACTCCGGGGCGAAGGCGGTCTGGGAGGGCCAGTGACGTCGGCGGCTCATTCGCGGCTGGCCCGGTCGATGCCCCTGTGCACCTCGACGGTGCGCTCGATCAGCTGCCGCAGCACGCTCTCGTCGACGTCGTCGAGCCGCCTCAGGTAGATGCATCCCTTTCCGGCGCGGTGCGGGCCGAGCCGGTCGAGGAGCGCGGCGTCCCGCTCCTCGAGACCGCCGCCGGTGAGGTAGAGGACGAGGTTCTGTTTGCGCGGCGAGAAACCCACCAAGGGTGCGTCGCCGCTACGCCCGCTCTCGTAGGTGTAGTGGTAGCTGCCGAAGCCGACGATGCTCGGGCCCCACATCACCGCCGGCTCCCCGGTCACCTCACCCATGATCGCGCGGAGCCGCCCCGCGTCGGCCCGCCTGCGTTCGTCGGGATTGCCGGCCAGGAAGTCGTCGACGCTGATCACTGTCGGAACGGCTGCTGGCTGCTTCGCTGTGGCCATGACGTGATGCTGTCACCTGCCTACGACGAGATCGCCCCAGCGGTCAGGCGACCTCGTCGCGTGTTCGCCAGGACAGCGCTACGAGCCACCCCGAGATGAGCACCGCTCCGACGGCGAAGCGGATGCTCGCACTCCCCTCGCTCCACGGCAGGGCGGTGAGCACGAACGCGACGGCACCGCTGGTGGCGCTGTAGAGCGCCCAGCTCCGGTCCCCCTGGCCGGCGAACCGTCGAGCGAGCAGCAGGCCGGCCGCGATCAGCGACAGGAACGCCGCCGCGCCGCACACCGTGTGCAGGACGCTGCCCGTGCTGGCCTGCTCGGGCAGCCCTGCCGGGGCGCCGGGTGGCCAGCCGAGCGCGGGATCGGGCACGAAGATGCCGCCGCCGACCATCGCCACCCCGTACACGCCGACCAGCACCGGCACCGCGGTGCCGGCCCGACCCGGTCGCAGCGCCTGCCACAGGCCCACCGCGAAGGCGACGGCCAGCACGCCGGTGCCCACGAACGCGATGACCTGCAACCAGCCGAGGTCGCCGAGGGTGAGTGAGCTGATCGCGTGCCGGCGCAGGTCGAATCCGGATCGGGTGAACGCCTGCCCGAACGACAGGACGGGGAAGAGCAGGCCGGCGACCGTGCCGCAGCCCAGCAGGAAACGGGTTCGGCGCAGCGATGTCTCGGCGACGATCGTCATGGGCGTGCCTCTCGTTGTCGTCGTGACGGTTTACCGTCACGACGAACGAGGTGGGGCCGGATCGACACCGCGACACCAAAGACTGTGGTGCGACCCGGCCGGGGCCGAGCCGCACCACAGTGTCGACTGTCAGCCGGCGTGGTACGCCCGGATGATGGTCTGGTCGATTCCGCTACCGCCGCTGGCGGCGGCCTTCACCCGTAGCGACACGGCCTGCCCGGAGGTGGCCTTCGGCAGCGCGACCCGGTAACTGTCGCCGCTGCCGGTGACCCGGGCCGACTTCCAGGTGGCGCCGTCGTCCGTCGAGGTCCAGACCTGGAACGACGTCACCTTCTGCGTCTTCACACCGTGCGCCTGCCGGACGGCCAGCTCGGCCGTTCCGTCGACCGGGTGGTTGTTGTCGTCCATCGGCAGGGCGTAGTCGACAGCGAGCAGCGGCAACGGCACGCTCCCGGTCCCGTCGGGGCCGGCGGACCGGAACGTCCACGAGGTGTTGACAGTCGTCGAGATCGGCAGGATCAGGCTCGTGTCGACGTCGAGGGTCACCCGGTAGTCGGCCATCGACTGCGCGACGGTGAAGTCGCCGTACGGGCCGGACCGCTCGTCGACCAGCTTGCCGTTGCGGTACAGCGACAGCTTGCGCTTCACGCCGATCGCCTCGCCCTGGAGGCAGTCGGCCCGCTGGTGCTTGTCGGTCAGCGACACCAGGTCGAGGTGCAGGTTGCCCCGGGTCCGCGACGGCGCGGTGGCGCAGCTCCACTCGGCACCGGCCGGGTCGTCGTACCAGTCGGAGTGCAGGGGCTGACGGGCCCAGATCTTGGTCTGCCGGCTGCCCGGCTGGTAGCTGCGGGGTGCCTCGTCGGCGGCCAGCCCGCCGTAGCCGCCCTGGTCGGCCCAGAGAATGTCGGGCGAGAGGTAGTCGGTCCGGTACGGGGGCAGATTCCCCTCGTGGGTCTGGGTGACCCCTACCCCGTCGCGGGTCATGCCGGTACGGATCAGCTGGGTGAACATCTCCGGCGAGTCCGTCTGGTGGAACCGCTCGTCGATCCGGGCCAGCTTCGCCTGATCGGTCTTGTTGACCCGGAAGGCGGGGTCGACCGGTACGCCGCCCGCGTACTCGTGCACCAGGTTGTAGCGGTACGGCTTGGCGGTGCCGGCCGGCGAGTCCAGGTTGACGGCCGCCCAGGTGCGCCGGGAGCCGACGGCGGGCTTGGGCAGCGCTGTGGTGCGGACCGTCGTCCTGGTCCCGTATCCGCTGATCTGGTGCCACCAGGACAGGCCGTTCGCCGCGGTCTGGACGTTGGTGAAGTCGGTCCGGGTGGGCGTGGTGGGCACCCCGTCGACCGTCGCCGTCACCGGCTTGGCCCGCGACGGGTCGAGCGTCACGCTCCGGGCACCGCGCACGTCCAGGTCGGCCTCGGCGGCGAGCGTCGTCTCCAACACGTCACTGTCGACGTAGTAGGCGACGGACGAACCGAGGATCGCGTACCGGCCGGCCGGTACCCGAAGCGTGAAGGTGTCTCCGGGCGTACCGCCCGCGCCGCCGTAGTAGATCAGCGGGTCGGTGAGGTTGCTGACCATCAGGTTGATCCAGCTCTCCGCGCCGTCCTTCAGGCCCGGCAGCGGCTTCGTCTGGATCGTCAGGTCGTAGCTGGGCTGCTCGACGTAGAAGCTCACCGGGGTCGTCGCGACCAGCTTGCGGCCGGAACGGGCGGTGACGGTGGCCAGGTAGAAGCCCGGTCGGGCGGCAAGCGCCGCACGGTTGACCCGCAGGTTCGCGGCAGCGGTGGTGCCGTGCTTGAGCGTCAGCCGGCTCGTCGAGAGCGACGCCGCGCCGCGCGGCACCGGCTGGCCGTCGTGGTTGACGATCGACACGTCGAGGTCGAGAACGGCCGTCGACTCACCGGTCCAGCTCAGCTTCGTCTCGCTGGTCCCGGACTGCGGATAGGCGAAGGTGCCGAGGTTGACCACCGGCTGGTCGCTGGTGGGGCCGCCGAGGGCCCGGGCCGCGTTGAGCCGACCGGCGCCGACGGCGTACGGGTCGATGCCGCTGAGCGGGTCGGCGGCGCCGACGAGGGCGGCCTTGAGTCGCTCACCGGTCCAGTCCGGGTGACGCTGGGCGAGCAGCGCGGCGGCGCCCGCCACGTGCGGGCTCGCCATCGAGGTGCCGCTGATCGCCTCGTAGTACCTGTCGATCGGGTCCTGGAGGTTGGTGCCGGCGGCCCGGGCGGCGACGATGTCGACACCGGGCGCGACCAGTTCCGGCTTGGCCACGTTGCTGGTGACCAGCGGCCCGCGGCTGGAGAAGTCGGCGAGCTTGTCGTTGCGGTCGACAGCGCCGACGGTCAGCGCGGTGGCGGCCGAGCCCGGCGAGGAGATGGCGGCGCCACTGTTGCCGGCGGCGATGACGAAGAGCGCGCCGGTGGACTTGCTCAACGTGTCGACGGCGAGCGACAGCGGGTCGCTGCCGTCGTCCGGGTCGCTGCCGCCGAGGCTCATGTTGATGACGTCGGCCCGGGTGGCGGCCCACTCCATCGCGGCGATGATGCCGGAGTCGTCGCCGAAGCCGTGGTCGTCGAGCACCTTGCCGATCACCAGCTTGGCGTCCGGCGCCACGCCGCGACGCTGACCGTGGGCGGCAGCGCCGGTGCCGGCGATGGTCGACGCGACGTGCGTACCGTGGCCGTTGTGGTCGACGGCGTCACCGCCCTCGACGGTGAAGTCGGCCCGCTCGGCGACCCGGCCGACCAGGTCCGGGTGGGTGAAGTCGGCGCCGGTGTCGAGCACCGCGACCCGGACGCCCTTGCCGGTCCAGCCGGCCTTCCAGGCGTCCGGCGCGGCGATCTGGCCCAGGTTGCGGTCCAGGCCGGCGGGTCGCCCACCGCCGGTCAGGGCGGTGGCCCGGACCTTGCGGTCGAGCCAGACCTTCTTCGCGCCGGCGAGCAGCGAGTTGGTCGCGAGCTTCGCCGTGGCCGGGCTCTTCTTGGGTACGCGGCCGGCAACCGCCCCGATGCTGGGCAGCGACTGCACGTCACCGAGCGCGGCCACCCGTGCGGACGCGGTGGCGGGCTGCACGATGAGCGGCAGCTCGGCGGAGTTGTCGTCGTCGTAGCCGTCGGCGATCAGCGTGGTGACGTCGAACAGGTCGGGGTCGAGCACCGAGCCGAGCTGGGACGCGACGCGGGCGGGGATGACGTGCAGGTGACCGTCCGGGCCGCAGCTCTGGTGGATCACCGCGTTCTCGTCCGCCGGCCGCACCGTGGCCTGTGGGCAGCCCGATCCGGTGTCCCGCACGGTCACCACGTCACCGGTCAGCAGGGTGACGGTGTGCGTCTTTCCCTCGGCCGAGGCTGCGGGTGCGCCGGTCTGGCCGATGTCGATGGGTCCGGCCGTGGCGGCGCCGCCCGGTAGGGCGGTCAGCGTCGTGGCCGTGACGGCGACGGCCAACAGCCATCGCGTTTTCCTGAGCATGGTGCTCCTCGTCTAATGTGGACGAAACCGCCTCTTCGGACGACTTCGGCAAGATCATATGCAGGGAAAGGATCATCCGGGCACCCCTCGACGAGGGGTTTTCCGGCCCACGTACTGAGGATTTCGGCGCTGTTTCGCGACCGGGCTCAGTTCGATGTCGTTTCGATTGCCGCCTACCGGGCCGGCAGCGACGGCGTCGACGACAGATGCGCCCCCAGCCGAAGGGATCGACGGGACGCCGGCCCGGACCTAGCATGACCACGAATGGATCTTCGAGATTGGCCCCTGCCGACCCCCGGCAACCAGCCCAACCGAAGGGAGACGCGCATGCGTCGACCCCGTCATCTGGCACTCCTGAGCATCGGCGTGTCCGGCGCTCTGGTCCTCAGCGCAGCCCCACCCGCGGCTGCCGCTCCGCCCACGCCCACCACGCCCACCGGCATCGTGGTCAGCGACGGCATGACCCAACCGGTGTTCTCGCTCGCCGACGCGATCGAGGAGCGGGTGTTCGTCCAGACCCCTGTGGACACCGACCGCGACGGTCGACCCGACCGGGTGGCGATCGACATCTCCCGCCCCCGGGAGACCGCCACGCAGGGCTTCAAGGTGCCGGTCATCTTCGAGCACAGCCCGTACCGCAAGGGCACCTGGGGTGACGTGCCGTACCCGAGCGTGCTGGTCGACGACCTGCCGCAGAACGGCCTGACGGACCGCGACGGGCGACGCGCGCTCGACTCCGGCGCACAACGCGCCCAGGCGAAGGCGAACCTGCCCGGCTCACTGGACGACTACTACGTGCCGCGCGGTTACGCGGTGGTGCTCGGTCAGAGCGTCGGCACCGGCGACTCGGACGGCTGCCCGACCAGCGGGGACCAGGCCGAGACGCTCGGCACCAAGGCGGTCATCGACTGGCTCAACGGCCGGGCCATGGGGTACGACGCGAACGGCGCCCCGGTCACCGCCGGGTGGACCACCGGCGCGGTCGGCATGACCGGTGTCTCCTACAACGGGACGCTGCCCAACCAGGTGGCCACCACGGGCGTCAAGGGGCTCAAGACCATCGTGCCGGTCTCCGCGATCAGCAGCTGGTACGACTACTACCGGGCCAACGGCCTGGTGGTCGCTCCCGGGACGTTCCAGGGCGAGGACCTCGACATCCTGGCCCAGTACACCGCAGGGCAGGCCCGCGCCGAAGGGCAGTGCGCCGACGAACTCGCGGGCATCACCGCGAAGCAGGACCGGGTCACCGGCGACTACTCGAAATTCTGGCGCGACCGCGACTACCTCGATGCCCGCGACGTCAAGGCCAGCGTCTTCGTCGTGCACGGCCTCAACGACTGGAACGTCAAGACCGAACACTTCGCCGGCTGGTGGGACCAGCTCGCCAAGCGCGACGTCCCCCGCAAGATCTGGCTGCACCAGGGCGGCCACGGTGGTCCCGGCAGCAGCGCGTCGGTGACCCTGCCCAGCGGCCAGACGTGGACGTACAAGCAGACCGAGAACCGCTGGTTCGACTTCTGGCTGTGGAACGTGCGCAACGGCATCATGGACGAGCCGACGGCGGTGCTCCAGCGCGAGGACCGCGCCTACACCACGTACGCCAACTGGCCCGACCCGGCGGCGCGGGAGGTCGGCCTGCGCTTCGCGGCCACCGACACCACCGCACCCGGCGCGCTCACCACCGGAAAGCCGCCGAAGGCCAAGGTCGAGCAGAGCTTCGTCGACGAGGGCAGGACCATTCACCCGGACACCCTGGTGTCCAACCCGGACACCGCAAGCGCCAACCGACTCGCCTACCGCTCCCCCGAGCTGACGCAGAGCGTGCGCATCTCCGGGCGTCCGGAGATGCGACTGCGGATGGCCATCGACAACAAGCCGGACGCGAACCTCACCGCGTACCTGGTCGACTACGGCCCGGCCGGATCGACCGCCGCCCCGACCGTGGTGACGCGAGGGTGGATGGACCCGCAGAACCGCAAGAGCGCCGCGCGCACCGAGCCGGTCAAGCAGGGCAAGCTGTACGACTACCGGTGGACCATGGAGCCGAAGGACTACGTCTTCCCGGCAGGGCACCGCATCGGCGTGGTCGTCTTCTCCAGCGACCAGGAGTACACCCTGCTGCCGTTGGGTGGCACCGAGCTGCGGGTCGCACCGAACGACAGCGAACTGCGACTGCCGGTGGTCGGCGGGCGGAGCGTCCTCGGGTTCTGATCTCGTTCCCGCACTCCCGGGTGGGGCAGTCCGACGCGTTCGGGCTGCCCCACCCGCACGTCGGGGACCGTTCCGCCGTTCGGGCTGCCGGCTGCCACGCAGCGGCGTGATCCACTCGGCTTCCTTGATGTCGGGGTGTTCCCGGCGCCGGGACACCGCAATGTCACCAAACCCGAGTCGATCAGGCCATCCGTCCGCCGTGCCGGGTCAACACGGCACACTGACCCCGCGTCGGTTCGACTCGCCGCCCTGCCCAAGTCCGCATGATCGTGCTCGATCCTGGATGTAGTGGCCTCGTGGCACGAGGAAGGGCCTGTTTCCTGGATTGAGCACGATCTTGCGCCGGGTACGCACGGCGCATTGACCCGGGCCAGGCCGGACCACACGCCGCGCTGACCCGGATCAGGCCGGACCACACGACACGCCGCCCCCGATCAGGCCGGACCACACGACACGCCGCCCCCGATCAGGCCGGGCCATACGACGCACTGGCCCCGGGGCGGCCCGGTTCGGGGCGCGCGAAACGGGGCACACGGGCATGATCGACTCGGCTTTCATGAAGGCGGGGCATCCCCGGCACCCAGACCCCACGACTTCCAGGAACCCGAGTCGATCACCCGCCTCGTCCGCCGTGTCCGGATCACTGGACCCAGCACGGTGGGTGATTTGTCAGGTTTAGTACCGGCTGTCGGGTGGTCGGGGCCACCCCGGCGACGGAATCGGCGACCGGGCCGGGTCGTTATACCTGGCAGACCACCGCAACAGCCCGGGTGATGGTGCGCCGGCCCCGCCGGGAACGCCGCCAGATCCTCCGGCCGGAGACAGCCGCCGGGAACACCCGGCAGAACCGCCCCGGTTGCATCCCCCGAACGGCCGAGCAGCACGATGGCCGGGCACGGCAGCCGCCGGGAACACCCGTCAGGCCGCCCCGGTTACATCCCCCGCACGGCCGAGCACCACAGTCGGCCGGCCTCCGCGGGTAGGCGGAATGACCCGCTACCGGCAACGGTTACACCCTGTCCCGACGCCGACCCCCGTTGCGGGTCACCGGGCAGAACCCCCTCGAACTTCCCCCCGCACGACCACAGCCCTCGAGGTTGTGTGGGCACCCCCGATGCAGAGGAGCACGCCATCATGCGTACCGATCTGATCCGTAAGACCGCCCTCACCGCCGCCGGCCTCGCCTTCACCGGAGGCGCCATCGCCGGCCCCGTCACCACCGCCTTCGCCGCACCCACCACCAGCAAGCCCACGACGCAGACCCAGTCGGATCGTAAGGGTCACGGTGAGCGGGAACTGGGTGTGCGCTACGAGGCACAGCCGAACTTCTACTACTGCGGCCCCGCCGCCACCCGCAACGCCCTGAGTGTGCAGGGCAAGAACATCAACGTTGACGACATGGCCAAGGAGATGGGCACCACCGAAGCCGGCACCAACTCCATCAACGACATCACCCCCGTGCTGAACAAGGAAACCGGCAAGACCAACGCCTACCGGTCCGTAGAGATCAGCACCCCCGACGCTGACGCCAAGCAGACCGACACCCTGCGCGCCGACATCGTCAAGACCGTCGACGACGGCCGGGCCGTGGTCGCCAACATCGCCGGCACCAGCACCGACACCGCCGGCACCAGCCACTCCTACGAGGGCGGGCACTACATCAGCGTCGTCGGCTACCGCGACAACGGCAACACCGTCACCATCGCCGACTCCGCCGACCCCAACCAAGCCGCCTACCAGATCAGCGTCGAACACCTCGCCGACTGGATCGCCACCCGCGGCTACGCCACCAGCTGACCCCTGCACACCAGCACACACCGAAGGGCCGGACCCCACCACGGGGCCCGGCCCTTCGTCGACTTTTCCACCAACTGCGGCACGTATTGACAATTGTCGACTTCGGCGTGAGGCTGGGGGGCAGTGAGAGCGCTCTCTCGCACCGGCCCAACCGGCCACCACCCAGTCTGGCCAGGCACAACTCCGATGCCTTCGGCGGCGGCGCCGGAGCTGTCCCTGACCCGTCCCCGACAGGAGTCACGATGGACAGGGCCGCACCCCTCTCCGGCATCCCCCGCCGACTGCGCCTCGCCACGGCGATCGGCGCCCTGCTGGTGCTACTCGGCACGTACCTGGTGTCCACCACCAACCGGGCCGACGCCGCCCCCGGCAAAGCCGGCGCTGACTTCGGCGCCAACGCCATCCGGGTCGCCGAGTTCCCCGCCGACTGCACCTACAGCCACCGGCTGCCGGACGACCCGATCGTCTTCCCCGGGCTGCCCGGGGCGTCGCACATGCACAGCTTCTTCGGCAGCACTGTGACGAACGCCAGGACCACCCTCCCGGACCTGGTCAACTCGCCCACCACCTGCAACCCGCGGGTGGACGTCTCGTCGTACTGGGTGCCGACCCTCTATCGGGACAACGTCGCGGTGGAGCCGGCGATCGCCACGTTCTACTACCTGGGCGAGGGCGTACGCGCCGACGTCGTCGCGAACACCCAGCCGTTCCCGCTGGGGCTGCGGCTCGTCGCCGGCAACGCGAAGGCCACCGGGCCGAACGACAGCATCGCCCGCTGGTCCTGCCTGCACGCCGGGCACGTGCCGCCGTCGAAGGACTTCGTCAACTGTCCGTCGGGCACGATGCTGGAGTCGTACCTGGACTTCCCGCAGTGCTGGAACGGCCGTGACCTCGACTCGCCGGACCACAAGAGCCACCTGGCGTACCCGGTGAACCAGGCCTGCCCGAGCACCCACCCGGTGCACGTGCCGAAGTTGCGCCAGGTGCTCCGGTACCCGGTGACCGGCGACCCGTCGCGGTTCCGGCTGGCCTCCGGGCCGGGCTACACGATGCACGGCGACTTCTTCAACGCCTGGCCGGTGGCGGAGTTGGCCCGCCGGGTCCAGGACTGCATCCGTCCCGTCATCAAGTGCGGTCACGACGGCCGACCGATCTGAGCGACAGCTCCACACCACGGCGGCGGGTCCGGTCACCCGGGCCCGCCGCCCTGGTTGGGAAGGGAGATCGGATGCACCAGCCCACGGCGTTCACAGTGCTCATCGCCGTGCTGCTCGTCGCCGGCTGCGGCGCCGGGCCACGGGACGCGGCCAGCACCACCACACCATCCGTGACCGCGCCTCCGGCGACGACAGCGCCGACACCCACGGGTACGGCGTTCAACCCCACCGACATCGCCTGGCTGCAACTGACGGTGGCGATGACCGAACGCCTGCTGCCCGCGCTCGATCTGGTGCCGGCGCGGACCACCGACGCGGCCTGGCGGCGGACGGCCACCCAGGTGGCGACCACCCGGCGCGCCGACCTGGACCGTGCCCGCCAGTTACTGGCCGATGCCGCCGCTCCGACCACCAATCCGCACGAGGGGCACGACATGCCGGGCATGGCCACCGCGCAGGAGATGGCCGCGCTGCGGGCGGCCAGCGGGCAGTCGTTTCACCGCCTGCTCGCCGGGCACCTGCGGGCGCATCTCGCGCAGTCGGTCCGGATCGCCACCGCTGAACAGCAGAGCGGAGTCCAGCCGGCGACAGTGGCGCTGGCGGCGGCCGTGGTCCGGTCCGGCACCGCCGATCTCGCACGACTCGATCACCTCGACCCCGCGTAACGGCAGGGGTGAACGCGGTTTCAGCCGCGAGGGGTGACGATCTCGTCGAGCAGCGCGGCCAGGTCGACCGGACGGGACAGGAACGGTGAGTGGCTGGATTCGAGCCGCCGGACGCTGGTGGCCCGACCGGCCATCTTCTCCTGGAGCGGCACCGGAACGGCCTGGTCGTTGGTGCAGACGATGTAGGTCGACGGGATCGAGCGCCAGGCCGGCTCGGTCACCCGGTCGACGCATGCCCGCAGGCGCTGGTCGACCAGCTGACTGATGGCGGCCTCGGCAACGGCGTCCGCCAGGTCACCGTAGAACGCCGTCCGCGGGTCCCCGGTAATCGGGATCAACACGTCGGTCTCGACCGGGTCCGGTACGCCGTGGAAGCTGAGCATCGACTCGCCACGGTCCAGCTGGTACGCCGTCAGGTAGACGAGGTGCTCGACCTCGGACAGGCCGGTGGCGGCCTCGCTGACCGGGATGCCGCCGTACGAGTGGGCCACCACGACGACCGGCCCGCCGATCGCCGCGATCTCCTTGCGGACGGCGGCGGCGTCGTCCTGCATTCCGCCCCGGGCGTCCGGCCCCGAGGTGGGCAGGTCGACGGCCCGGCTCTGGTAGCCGAGGACGTCCAGTTCTGCCCGGAGTCGGTCCCAGACGGCCGGCTGGTGCCAGGCGCCGTGGACGAGCAACAGGGTGGGGCGGATCGAGGTCATGGCCTACGCTCTCGCTGATCGGACACTCTGCCGGACAGTGTGTCCGGCAGAGCCAACGATAGCTGGCGCCGCCCCGCCGACCACCCGAGGCGGGTGAACTCCAGGTGTCGGTGCCGTGATCTGCGCGACCACACCGACGACCTGGTGCAAGCAGCCGGCGAGGCTCAGGCGGCGTAACGGGCGGCGAGATCCACGACGCGGCGGGCGGCGGCCACCATCGCCCGGTCGGCGAACCGGCCGTCGGGCAGGACCACGGTCCCCGAATCCCGCTGGTGCGCGTCCGCGACGGCGGCAAGCAGCTCCGCGGCGCGGGCCACCTCCCGATCTGCCGGCCGGAACGCGTCGACGATCACCGGGAGCTGGCGGGGGTGGATTGCCGCGCGGCCGAGGAAGCCGAGCCGTCGACCCGCCGCGCAGGAGGCAGCCAGCCCAGTGAGGTCGACGACGTCGGCGTACACCGACATGGCCGGCGGGGCCAGACCGGCCGCGCGGGCCGCGACCACGACCCGGCCGCGCGCCCAGAGCAGCCCGTCGTCGTCGTTCACCCCCAGATCCGAGCGCAGGTCGGCCTCACCGAGCCCGATCGAGGCCACCGCCGGGTGGGCAGCGGCGATCGGGTACGCGGCCTCCAGCCCGACCGCCGACTCGATCAGCGGGTGCACTGGCACGTCGACCCGCTCGGCGAGGGCTGCCAGCGTCGCGGCCGACTCGACCTTCGGCAGCCGCAGCCCGGTCAACCCGGGCCGGCCGGCCACCGCCGCCAGGTCGGCATCGAGGTCCGGACCGGTCAGCTCGTTGACCCGGACCTGCACGGGCACCTGGTGCGCCTCGGCGAGGAACTCGGCGACCGCGTCCCGGGCGTACGCCTTGCGCCCGGCGACCACGGCGTCCTCCAGGTCGAGGATGACAGCGTCGGCGCCCGAGGCGACCGCCTTGGCGAACCGGTCCGGGCGGTCGCCGGGCACGTAGAGCCAGCTCAACAGCATCAAAGCACCCCCCGCTCGCGCAGCGCGGCCAACTCCTCGGCGCTCAGGCCCAGCGCGCCGAGGACCGCGTCGGTGTCCTGGCCGTGCCGTCGGCCGGCGTGCCGGATCTCGCCGGGCGTCTCGCCGAGGCGGAACGGCACGTTCTGCATCCGTACCTCGCCCAGCTCCTCGTCCGGCACCGTGCGCACGGTGCCCAGCGCCGCGTACTGCGGGTCGGCAAGGATGTCGCGCACGTCGTAGACGGGCGCGACAGCCGCCTGCGCCTCATCGAACGCGGCCACCACCTCGTCGCGGTCCCGTTGCGCCACCCAGGCGCTCACCGCCGCGTCAAGCTCGTCGGCGTGGGCGGCCCGCCCGCTGCCGGTGGCGAACCACGGCTCGTCGATCAGCTCGGCGCGGCCGACCAGCCGCAGCACCCGCTCGGCGATGCTCTGCGCGCTGGTGGAGACCGCCACCCAGCGCCCGTCGGCGCACCGGTAGGTGTTGCGCGGGGCGTTGTTGTTGGACCGGTTGCCCAGCCGGGGCTGGACGTAGCCGAGTTGGTCGTACCAGGTGATCTGCGGCCCGAGCATCGCCATGATCGGCTCGATGATGGCGAGGTCGACCACCTGCCCGGCGCCGGTGACGTCGCGGGCCCGCAGGGCGAGCATCACCGCGTACGCGGCGGCGAGCGCGCTCACCGAGTCGGCCAGCCCGAACGGGGGCAGCGTGGGCGGCCCGTCCGGTTCCCCGGTGGCCGCCGCGAAACCGCTCATCGCCTCGGCGAGGGTGCCGAAGCCGGGCCGGCGGGCGTACGGGCCGACCTGCCCGAACCCGCTGATCCGGGTGATCACCAGCCGGGGGTTGACAGCGTGCAGCTCGGCGGGGCCGAGCCCCCACCGCTCCAGGGTTCCGGGGCGGAAGTTCTCCACCAGCACGTCGGCGTCGGCGAGCAGCCGGCGCAGCAACGCCGCGCCGTCCGGGTCGGAGAGGTTGAGGGTGACAGTACGCTTGTTGCGGCCGAGCACCTTCCACCAGAGCCCGACACCGTCGCGCGCCGGGCCGTGGCCCCGCGACGGGTCCGGCTTGGCCGGATGCTCCACCTTGATCACGTCGGCGCCGAAGTCACCGAGGAACGCCGCCGCGAGCGGTCCGGCGAAGAGGGTGGCCAGATCGACGACAGTGACGCCGTCCAGTGGCGCGGTCACCGGGTCACCTCCGGCAGGTCGGCCGCGCAGCGGAAACCGACCTGCTCGGAGCGGGCGAGACCGGCGCCGGTGAGCAGCAGCTTCACCGAGACGTCCGCCGGTTGCGGGCCACCGTCGAGGTACCAGTCGGAGCCTTCCGCCCGGTACTGGGCGCCACCCTTGAGGATGACGAAGCGGGTACGACCGTCGGAGTGCTCGCTCTCGGTGAGGTTCCACACCAGCGGTTCCCGCCGCACGAGCAGCCCCGCCTCGGCGGCGACCTGCCACTCGTCCTCAGTGGGCAGACGCAGCCCGGCCCACGCCGCGTACGCCCGCGCGTCGGCCAGCTCGACCCCGGTCACCGGGGCGTCGGCCGGGCCGGAGCCGGCGGTGAACCGCTCCGGGCGCACCGGAACGTAGTCGGTGGCGCGCAGGAAGTCGGCGTACTCGCCGTGGGTGACCTCGTGCACGGCGATGGCGAACCGGCCGAGCCGCACACTGCGCCGCAGCGCGCCGGGGTGGTGCAGCCGGGGCGGCAGGGGCTTCCACTCGTCGACGTAGGGCGCCTCGCCGTACAGCCCGGTCTCCCGTACCCGGTGCCGGACGACCAGGTCGCGCCGGCCGCCCTCGACGGCGACCAGGCCCGGCGGCACCTGCGGCCGGGGCGCCCACGGCGTGCGGACGCGCACCGCGGCGCGGGCCGGGAAGGACGGGTCGCCGGTCGGCGACTCGTGCCGGTGCGCGGCGGCGACTCCGCGCGTCACGGCCGCGATCGCGCCGGCCGGGAGCGGGCCGCCCACGGCCAGTCGACCGTCGGCGGTCTCGGTGACGGTCAGCTCGGTACCGGTGACCAGGTCGACGAAATGTCGGCCGGCGATCTGGTCGGTGACCAGCCACGGGCCGTCGTGGTCCGCACCCCGGTTCACCACCGTCCACAGCGGCTCTTCGTCGTGCGTCCAGCGGGACGCGTACACCTGGCCGTCGCCGGGATGGTCGGCGAGCGGCACCCAGTCCTCGGCGCGCAACCACGCCGCGTGGCTGGCCTGCACCCGGCGCATCGCCCGCAGCACCGCGCGGTCCCGCTCGTTCCAGCCGACCCAGACGCCGAAGACGCTCTCCCAGACCAGCACGCCGACGCCGTTGAGCCAGGCGGAATGCAGCTCGTCGAGGTGGTCGCGGTGCCAGCGCCGGGTGTGGTGCAGCACGTGCCGTCGCTCGAACCACTTCGCCCGCAGCACTCCGGGCACCTCGGAGTCGGCGAACCACTGCGCCCAGGACATCGCGTGGTCCGCGATGCGGGCCAGCGGCACCCGGCTCTCGCCCTCCAGGACCATGCCGGGGCGCACCGCGTCCAGCGCGGCGCGCAGCTCCCCGGCGCCCTCCTTGAGGGTGTCCAGGAAGACCCCGTCGACGCCGAGCTTGCCGGCCAGCGTGGCGACCTCCTCGGCGTCGCTGCCCGGCTCACGCCGGGTGCCGGTGTCCCACGGGTTGTAGTCGACGAAGACCCGAACCCCACGCTGCTGGAACGCGCGCACCACCTCGGGCAGCTCCGGCACGTCCCGGTACCAGTCGAACTGGTTACGGTCGTCGAGGCCGATCACCGGGTACGCGTGCCAGAGCACCACCCCGTCGAAGCCGCCGAAGTCCCGCCCGGCAGCGTCGAGGAACTCGTCGACTGTGAAGACGCCGCGCTCGTGGTCGTAGAGCGTCTCGTCCCAGAGCCAGGCCAGGCAGACGCTGAAGCAGTCTCCGGCGATCTCGTCGTAGTGCTCGCCGACGTAGCCGATCCGGTCGTGGGCGTCGACGCGCCACCGGGCGATCTGTTCGCGCCAGGCGGGCCAGTCGGCCGGGGCGGCCGGGGCGGCGAAGATCTTCGCCTCGTCCAGGGTGCTCAGGTCGGCGTGCCCGCCCAGCGGCACCTCGGTCGGCCGGTCGATCGGGCGTGGGACGTACGGGTTGAAGCTCACTGTGCACCTCGGTAGGTCGCGTCGTAGAGGGCGTCGATGGCCGGCCGGTCGGGCAGGGCTGTCGACGCTCCGGGCCGCTGGGCGCAGGCCGCGCCGGCGGCGCAGGCCCAGCGCAGGCTGGCGGTGACGGTGTCCTCGCTGCTGGCGCCGCGTTCGGCCCATCCCACGGCGAGCGCGCCGGTGAACGCGTCACCGGCGGCGGTGGTGTCCACGGCGTCGATCTGCGGCGCCGGGACCGCGAGACGCAGGCCGTGTCGATCGGCGTACGCGGCCCCGCGCGCGCCGAGGGTGAGCACCACCCGGGGCACCAGCTTCAGCAGGGCGTCGAGCAGGACCGGTGGGTCGTCGGAGGCGACCTCGGCGACGACAGCCGCCTCGTGCTCGTTGACCACCAGCACGTCGACCAAGTCGAGCAGGGCGGCGGGCAGCGCGGCGGCGGGCGCGGCGTTCAGCACCACAGTGGTGCCGTCGGCCCGGGCCCAGTGCGCCGCCTGGAGCACGGCGGTCAGCGGCACCTCGAGTTGCAGCAGCAGCACGTCGGCCGCCGCGATCGTCGCCCGGTCGTCCGCGTCCAGCTCGGTCAGCGTGCCGTTGGCGCCGGGCGCGACCAGTATGAAGTTCTCCGCGTCCCGGTCGACGGCGATCAACGCGACACCCGAGGGGCCGGCGGCGGTCCGCAGACCACGAACGTCCACGCCGGCGTCGACGAGACTCGCCCGCATCCGGGTACCGAACTCGTCGTCGCCGACCGCGCCCACGAAGTCGCAGGCCGCTCCGGCCCGGGCGGCGGCGACGGCCTGGTTGGCGCCCTTGCCGCCGGGTACGGTCCGGAAGTTCTCACCGAGCACCGTCTCGCCGGGGCGGGGCAACCGCGACGCCGTGACCACCAGGTCCAGGTTGCTGCTGCCCACCACCGCCACCCGCGCGCTCATGCCGCGCTCCCTTCCGTGCTGCTCCCCGGCCGCGCCAGGGCGAGGGTCCGCTCGGCCAGCTCGTCGAAGCCGATCCCGTCGAAGCCGGCGATGCTGCTGGCCAGCCGGTTGCCAAGCGGGGCCACCCAACGCTGCGACAGCCCGGACGCGCCGGTGAGTGCACCTGTCACCGCGCCGACCGTCGCGCCGGTCGAGTCGGTGTCCCAGCCGCCGCTGACCACCGCGGTGATCGACCGTTCCAGGTCCCCCCGCCCGTACGCCAGGGCCGCGGCCACCAGTGCCGCGTTGTTGCGGACGTGCACCCAGTGCAGGTGGCCGTGTCGGGCGTACAGCTCGTCGACCACGCGCTCCCAGTCGTCGGTCCCCGCGCCGAGGGCGCGCGCCTCCCGGACGGTGGCGGCGAACCGGCTCCTCTGCGGCAGCACCGCCTCGGCGGCGTCCAGCACCTCGTCCACGGTGTCGGCCACCGGCGCGGCGGCGGCCAGGGCCGCCGCCCAGAGCGCGCCGTGTACCCCACCCCGGACGTGGCTGACCGTCGCGTCCCGCACCGCCAGCTCGGCGGCGCGGTCCGGGCGGCCAGGGTTGACCCAGCCGTACACGTCGGTGCGGATCTGCGCGCCGATCCACTCCCGGAACGGGTTGTGCCGGCGGGCGCTCTGCGGTGGCGGGTACCCGAGCAGCAGGTTGCGGTAGGCCACCCGCTCGGCGGTGAAGACCCGCCCACCGGGCAGCCAGTCCAGCCACGCCTGCGCCACGTCGGCGCTGGTGAAGCCCCGACCGTGCGTCTCCAGCACGCGCAGGGCCAGCAACGCGTAGTTCAGGTCGTCGTCCTCGGGCATCCCGTCGATGTTCTCGGCGAGGCTGGTCGGCGCGCTGCGCCGGTTCCACGGCCAGCGGGCGGCAACGTCGGCCGGGAGTCCCTTTGCTGTGAACCAGTCGCGCAGTGGCCACCTGTCGGTCGCGGTGAGGATCTCCCGGATGCCCTCGCGGGGAATCTTCTCCACCGGCTTGCCGAGCAGGCACCCGACCGCCCGGCCGAGCCACCCGCCGTGCAGCCGGTCGTACGCCGCCTCGGTCGGCAGCGACCAGTTGGCCGGCCAGCCGGCGCGCAGCGAGGCCAGGTCGTCGGCCTCGTCGGCGGTGTCGGCGGCGGGCAGCGCGTCGGCGGCGTCCAGCAGCTCCGTCGCGAGGGCCCGCAGCTCCGGCGACGCCGGGGTCACCGACGCCCCGCTGACCGGTGGGGTCAGGTCCCCGCCGGCCGCCGTCCACCGGTCGGCGATCGCGGCGACGTCGCGCCCCTCGTCCCGGCTGGCCGCCAGCTCGTGCGGCAGCAGGTCCTCCGGCTGAACCCAGGTGATCCTCACCGGGCCTCGCCCCCAGCCCCCCGGGTGGCACCGGCGGCCAGCCCGGCGAACCGCTCCGCCCGGCGGGCGAAACGGGCCTGGTCGCGCTCGAAGACCTCGGCGGCCACCGTCGCGAGGGCCCGGGCCGGCGCCACCAGGTCGGTCTTGGAGGCGGTGGCGACGACGTCGGACCACTCCGACGGCACCGCGTCGGCGCCACCGAGCGCCCCGGCGATGGCGGCGGCCATGGTGGCTGTGGAGTCGGCGTCCCGGCCGTAGTTGACCGAGCCGAGCACCGCGGCCCGGAAGTCGCCGCCGGCCACCACGAGCATGCCGAGAGCCACCGGCAGTTCCTCGATGGCGTGCAGCCGACTGGGCCGCCGCGCGCCGAGGCCGGGGCTGCGGTACTCCTCCCCCACCGTGTCGTAGGGGGCGACAGCGGCCCGCAGCGCCGGGATGGCCTGCTTCCAGTCGTGGTGGCCGCGGGCCTCCTTGACCACCGCGTCGATGGCCGCGTGGGTGCCGTCGCGGGCCAGGTCCAGCGCCGCCGCGACGACGTCCTCGACGCCCGCGCCGGGGGTGGCGGCCGCCGCTACCGAGGCCGCGAACACGGCGGCGGCCTCCCGCCCGTAGCTGTGCTGGTGCGCGCCGGCGATCTCCACCGCCTCGGCGTACGCCCCGGCCGGGTCGCCCGCGTTGACGATGCCGACCGGGGCCATGTACATGGCCGCGCCACAGTTGACGATGTTGCCGACCCCGGCCTCGCGCGGGTCCGCGTGGGCGTGGTGCAGTCGGGTGACCAGCCACCGTTCGGCGGCCGCGAGCCGGTGGAACGTCACCCCGTCGCGCTCCAGGTCGGGGATGTACACCACCCGCTCGATCAGGTCGGGAACCAGCAGCTCCACCACGTCGTACGCGTCGAGGTGGTCGCGTTTGGCCGCGTACGCGCGGACCAGGGCGTGGGTCATCAACGTGTCGTCGGTGATGTGCCCGTCGCCCTTGTGGTACGGCGCGAGAGGTCGCGCTGTGGCCCAGTCGGCGTGGTACGGGGGCACGATGCCCTCGACCCAGCCGCCGAAGCGGGTGCGAATCTGCTCGGGCAGCGCCGTCTCGGTGGCGCCACCCAGGGCGTCTCCGACCGCGGCGCCGACCAGGCAACCGACCGATGTGTCGAGCAAGAGTGACATCTCGTTACCTCAGAACCTGCTTGCCACCGTCGACCAGCTGCGTGCCGAGCTGATCGAGGGTGATCTTGTTGGCGAAGTACTGCTGAAGGGCCGGCGTGGCGTACTTGGTCTTCCACTCCGGGTAGCCGTCGGCCTGCTGGAACGGGGCGACGGTCAGGTCCGTGGCGCTGTCCGCGGCGACGTCCCAGCCCTGCTTGCCGGCGGTGAGCTTCACCAGTTCCTCGTTGGCCTGCTTGCCGGTCGGCACCAACCAGTCGCCCTTGGCCAGGGCGGCCATGTTGGTCGGGTTCAGGAAGTACTCCAGGAACTGTGCGGCCTGCTTCTTGTGCTTGCTGTCCTCGGAGATCGACAGCGTCTGCGGGTTGGCAGCCTGCTTGGTGGAGAGCCCTTTGATCGGGGGCAGGGTGACCCACTCGAAACCGGCCGGCGCCTGCTCGACCATCTGCTGGCGCAACGACACCGAGCCGGGCAGCATCGCGTACTTGCCGCCGAAGAAGCCGGGCAGGGTGTCCGCGCCGCTCATGCCGAGCGCCTCCGGGGAGGCCGACTTGGCGGTGTAGAGCATGTCGTGGATCCGCTTCGGGACCTCCTTCTCCGCGTCGCCGACCTTGACCTCGGTCCGCCCGCCGTCGCCGTAGAAGAACTTGCCGTCGTAGTTGAGCGCCAGGTTCAGCACCCTGTTGGTCGGCGACTTCAGCGCCCAGGCCGCGCCGTACTGGCCGGGCTTGGTGAGCTTCTGCGCGTTGGCCTGGAACTCGTCCCAGGTCCAGCCGCCGTCGGCCGGCGGCACCGCGACACCGGCGGCGTCGAGCAGCTTCTTGTTGGCGATGACGACCTGCGACTCCAGCAGGAACGGCACACCGGTGACCTTGCCGTCGACGGTGGCGGTGTCCCAGATGCCCTTGTCGATCTGGCCCTTCAGATCGTCGGAGACCAGGTCGGAGAGGTCGGCCAGGTAGCCCTGCTTGCTGAACTCGCCAATGGAGGACGCCTCGTAGTGCACGATGTCCGGCGCGTCGCCGCCTTCGAACGAGGTGAGCAGCTGGTCGTGCACCGAGTTCCAGTCACCCTGGACGTACTCGACCTGGATGTCCGGGTGCTCGGCGTTCCACTTGGCGACCAGATCCTTGTTGACCTGCAACGACTCCTTCTGCCAGGCGAGGCCGAGGAAGCGCAGCTTGGCCGGGCCGGAGGTGGCCTCGTCGTCGCCGCCGGCACCGCACGCGGTGAGCGCGCCGAGGCCGACAACCGTGACCGCGGCGGCCGCCGCGAGTCGGCGGAATCGGGTACGGAGCATGGGGGGTTACCTCCTTGGTGGTGGTGGTTGGGGGACGGATCAGCCCTTGACCGCGCCCGCGAGCGACCCGGACGAGAGCCGGCGCTGCATGAACGCGAAGAAGATCAGGCTGGGCAGGGTGGCCAGCAGTGAGCCGGCGGCCAGGGGTCCCAGCCGGGCGGTGCCCTCGATGCCGACGAACCGGGCCAACGCCACCGGCAGGGTGGCCAGCTCCGGTGTCTTGATCAGCACCAGTGCGAAGAAGAACTCGTTCCAGGCCGAGATGAAGGAGAACAGCGCGGTCGCTACCAGGCCCGGGGCGAGCAGCGGAAAGACCACCCGCCGCAGGACCTGCACCCGGGTCGCGCCGTCGACCGAGGCGGCCTCCTCCAGCTCCCTCGGGATGTTGCGGACGAAGCCCTGCAACATCCACAGCGCGAACGGCAGCGCCCAGACCACGTAGATCAGCACCAGCCCGGCGTGCGTGTTGGCCAGGCCGACCTGCCGCAGCACCAGGAAGATCGGGATGATCAGCAGCACGAACGGGAAGAGCTGGGACAGCAGCACCCAGCCCAGCGCGGCGGTGCCGAGCTTGGAGCGGAACCGGGCGAGGGCGTACGACGCCGGCATGGCGATCAGCACGGTCAGCACCGCCGAGGCGAGGGAGACCTGGAGGCTGTTGAGCGCCGCCCGGCCCAGCTCCTGCTCGGTGAAGGCCTGAACGAAGTTCTGCACTGTCGGGTTGTCCGGGATCAACGTCGGGTGCAGGCGTACCAGCTCGCGCGGCGGTTTGAACGCCGTGGAGAGCAGCCAGACCAGCGGGAACCCGAGGAAGATCAGGTAACCGGCGAGCGCCAGGTACTGAAGCGTCCGGCTCGTGCGGCTCGGTTTTCCGAACATGTCAGTTCGCCTCCCTGAGCCGGCGACGGAGATAGACAGCGAGCAGCGCGATGATGATCACGACCATGACGTTGCCGAGCGCCGCCGCGTAGCCGTAGTTGCCGTAGCGGAACGCCTCCTCGTACGCGAAGAGCATCGGCAGCATCGTCTTGCCGCCTGGTCCACCGGCGGTGAGCACGTAGACCAGGCCGAACGAGTTGAAGTTCCAGATGAAGTCCAGCGAGGTGATCGCCACGATCACCGGCGCCAGCGCGGGCAGCGTGACGTGCCGGAACCGGTGCCAGGTGCTGGCCCCGTCCACCGCCGCCGCCTCGTGCAGCTCGCGACCCACGCCCTGCAGACCGGCGAGCAGGACGACTGTGGTCTGCGGCATGCCCGCCCAGACCCCCACGATGATCACCGCGGGCAGGGCGGTACTGAAGTCGCCCAGCCAGTTCGTCCGCAGCCCGTCGGCGCCGATGCGGTGGAAGAACTCGTTGATCAGGCCGGCGTCGGGGTGGTAGACGAGCTTCCACAGGATGCCGACCACTACCGGCGGCATCGCCCACGGCACGACGGCCAGCACCCGCGCCACACCTCGGAACCGCAGTTGCTGGTTGAGCAGCAGCGCCAGCCCGAGGGCGAGCAGGAACTGCAACACCGTCACCCCGACCGCCCAGAGCAGGCCGATCTTGAACGAGTTCCAGAACAGCTCGTCACCGAGGAGTTCGCGGTAGTTGGCAAGGCCGGTGAAACTGACCTCGACGTTGCGACCGGCGCGAGCGTCGGTGAAGCCGAGGTAGATGCCTCGCAGCAGCGGGAACACCGACAGCACCAGGATCGGCAGCAGCGACGGCAGCAACAGAAGGTAGATGGTGGTGCGGTCGGAGCGGAACCGGTTCGGCCGGCGGGCCGACTCGGCCCGCTCGACGTCCGGCCGCTCGGCCAGGGTGGTCATGCGGTCACCCCTTCGCTGGACGGGTGGGTGGTCGGTGGGCCGGCCGGCCCGGTGGCGGGTCGTGGGACCGACAGCGTCGCGGCGCTGGACGCGCGGACGACGAGACCTGGCGGCACCTGCTCGCGCCGCGGCGGCAGTGTGGCGTCGGCAATGCGTTGCAGGAGCAGTTCGGCGGCTCGTCGACCACGCTCGGCCGAGCCGAGCGAGACGCTGGAGAGCTGGGGGAACATCATCCGGGCCAGTTCGGTGTCGTCCATCCCGACCAGCGCGACGTCCTGCGGCACCCGCCGACCGGCGACCAGCAGGGCGTGCAGCGCGCCGACAGCAATGAGGTCGTTGGCGCAGACCAGGGCATCCGGGTCGGCGCGGGCGAGCAGTCGCTCGGTGGCGGCGCGGCCGGCCGCGTACTGGAAGTCGCCGACCTCGATCAGGTCGGCGTCGAGCCGGATGCCGTGTCGGGCCAGGGCGGCCCGGAATCCGGCGTCGCGGGCGGCGCCCGGAACGGTGTCGAGCGGGCCGTTGACGAAGCCGATCCGCCGTCGGCCGGTGGCGACGAGATGGTCCACGGCCAGCGCCACACCGTGCCGTGAGTCGGTACGCACGTTGTCGATCGGGGCGTCCGCGCCGAGCTGGCCGACGACGACCACCGGCACCGGACTGTCCACCAGCGCGGTGAGGTGGTCGTCGGTGACCCGGATCGGCGAGACGATCATGCCGTCCACATAGCGGTTGGCCAGCCGTCGCAGCAGGGCGGTCTCGTTGTCGATCCGCCCGCCGGTGGCGTGCACCAGCAGTTGCCGCCCGGAGGACGCGACAACGGCCTCGATGGCCCGCATCATCTCTACGTAGACCGGGTTGCCGATGTCCTCAACCGCGAGCGCGACGAGGCCGGTGCGCTGGGACTGCAACGACCTGGCGATCGCGTTGGGCACGTAGCCCACCTCGGCCGCCGCCTCACGAACCTTGCGGATCGTCTCGGGGCTGCCGCCGACGCCGTTGAGCACCCGCGAGGCGGACGCGATGGAGACGCCGGCGCGGGCGGCGACGGTATGCACCGTGGGCCGGCCGTCCACCGATTCCTGTAAACGTTTACGACCCACGTCCGGCACCTCCACCCGATAGCTGTAAACGTTTCCGGGGAGTCTGCTCCGCAGATGCCGGAGAGGTCAAGGGCCCGTTACGAAAACGTTTCCAACTCCCGTACTCGCGGGAGGGAAAGCTCCCTGCCTGGCCAGCGGGAGCGGAGTCTGCGGTCGTGGCTGGCCACGACAATGGCACCCGGGCCGGCGCCCAGGGCGTCCTCCAACTCGTCGCAGAGCGTCGGCGAAAGGTGGTTGGTGGGCTCGTCGAGCAGCAGCAACTCCGGCGGATCGGCGACGAGCACCGCCAGGGCGAGCCGACGGCGCTGTCCCACCGACAGGTCGGCCACCGGGCGGTCGAGGTCCGCCGGGGCGAGCAGCCCGAGGGACGACAGCGGTACGACAGCGGCTCGCTCCACGCCGACGGCCGCGTCGAAAACCTGCCGGGCCGTCCGCCGCGCGTCCGTGAAGACGCTGTCCTGGGCGAGCAGACCGACCCGCAGCTCCGGTCGTCGCCAGAGCGCTCCGGCACCGGCCAGGTGACCGGCGAGCACGGCGAGCAGAGTCGACTTGCCCGCGCCGTTGGGGCCGGTCACCAACAGCCGGTCGCGGGACTTGAGTTCCAGGTGCGCCACCCGCAGACGGCCGGGAACCTCCAGCCGGTCCGCCGTGACGATGACCCCATCGCTGTCGCCGACGGCGAGCGCCGGCACGTGGAAGCGCAACGGCTCCGACGGCACCGGCACGGGGTCACGCTCGATCGTCTCCAGTCGACGGGCGGCGTCGCGGACGCGACGGGAGATCTGGTTCTGGACGCGGCCGGCGGTGTGCCCGTACCCCATCTTCTCACTGTCGCGCGGGCCCCGGCCGTGGGCGACCTGGTGCCCGGTCACGGCGGCGGCCTCGCGCAGGTCGGCGAGGAGCGCCTGCTCGTCGTCGTAGCGCCGCCGCCACCGTTGCGCCTCGGCGCGCTTCGCCGCCAGGTACGCGGTGTAGCCGCCGCCGAAGCGGACCGGCCCGTCGACCGCCGGGTCCAGGTCGATGAGATCGGTGCAGACCGCGTCCAGGAACGCGCGGTCGTGACTGGCCACCACGACCACACCCGGCATGGCACGGAGCTGGTCCTCGCAGAACGCCGCCGCCGCGTCGTCGAGGTGGTTGGTGGGCTCGTCGAGCAGCAGCGCGCCCGGCCGGCGGATCAGCATCGACGCGAGGGCGAGCCGGCCACGTTGCCCGCCGGAAAGCGCGCCCACCGTCCGGTCGTGGGTCAGACCGCCGAGACCGAGGCCGTCGAGGACCGTGCGGGCACGCCGGTCGGCGTCCCAGGCGTCGCGGTCCTGCGCCCGCTCCAGCACCTCGCCGTACGCGGCCAGCAGCCGGTCGTGCTGCTCGGTGCCCTCCAGCGAGTCGACGAGCGCGACACCGATCCGGTCCAGTTCGGCGAGGTCGGCGCGAGCCTCGCGCAGCGCGTCGTCGAGGACGGCGGCGATGGTGGTGGATGCCCGCAACGGCAGCTCCTGGTGCAGGAAGCCGACGTCCGGTGGGCGCGTGACGGCACCGGAGTCGGCTTCGTCGACGCCGGCGAGGACCCGCAGCAGGGTCGTCTTGCCGGTGCCGTTCTCGCCGATCAGGCCGATTCGGTGGCCGGGCGCGGCGGTCAGGGAGACGCCGTCGAGCACCCGGCGGTCGCCGCGGACCCGCACGAGGTCGTGGGCGATGAGAGCAGGTCGAACAGACATGGGGAACCTCGGAGAACGACGATCCGGGGGCGCACACCGGCACCCCGGCGGAAGCAGGACATGACGACGGAGGCCGCGGCGACAAAGGCGCGATCACGCGCCCGTCGGCGGCCGGTCCGGGTGCTCACCCGGAGATGTCGTCGTCACCTGCCACGTCTGCTCCGATCTCCGACAACTCGGGCGCAAGAATAACTCGGCGTCGCCAGCCTCGGCTCAGCTCCCGTCCGTCCGGGCACCTGCCCGCAGCGAGTCGATGGTGAGGTCGAGGACGGCTTCGAGGTGGTCGATCTTTCCGGTGGAGAGCAGCAGCAGCACCCCGCCCTGGATGCCGGCGAGCAGCGCCGCGGCGGCCCGGTCGGCGTCGAGGTCCGGGTCGATGTCGCCAGTCGACTGCATGTGCCGGATGCCCTCGGTGATCGCCTTCTGCCAGCGCCACATGAGCCCGGTCACGATTGCCTGCGCGGCGGGCGCCCGCCGGCCGGTCTGGCCGAGCAGACCGTTGAGGGGGCACTTCACCCCCTGCGCGAGGTATCGCTCGATCAGACGGTCGCGCCACGCGAACCAGGCCGGCCAGGACGTCAGGTTGCTGAGCATCGGCTCCTGGTCGATGAGCACCTGGTCCGCCTCGTGCTGGGCCACCGCGAGCAGCAAACCCTCCTTCCCGTCCGGGAAGTAATGGAAGAGTTGGCCCTTGCTGGTGCCAGTGTGGGCCATCACATCCTCGAGGCGTACCTCGTCGACGCCGCGCTCGCGGATCTCGGCGGCGGCGCCGGCGACGATCCGCGCCCGGGTCGCCTCGCCCTTGCGGGTCAACGCCCGTGTCATGCGTCCTCCTGGTCTGGACCTGGGGGTCCAACAGTACCTCGGTTTTTGGACTTGCAGGTCCATTTTTGTCGAGCCAAGGTCGGGAACGCACGGTCCGCAGCGGGCCGACACCACGATCGGGAGGGCACCACGATGAACCACTACTACCTGCTCGGGCGGTCCGGTCTGCGGGTGAGCCGGCTGGCGCTGGGAACGATGAACTTCGGTGTCGACGGGTTCCACGCCGCGTACGGCAAGACCGAGGAGGAGGCCGAGCCGATCTTCCGGCAGTACCTGGAGGCAGGCGGGAACTTCATCGACACGGCGGACTTCTACACCGCCGGCGAGAGCGAGAAGATCCTCGGCCGTCTGATCGACCGGGCCGGCGTACGCGATCGGCTCGTGCTCACCAGCAAGTTCACCAACACCGTCGACCCGTCCGACCCGAACGCCAGCGGCAACGGTCGCAAGCACATCATGCGGGCCGTGGAGGCGTCGCTGCGCCGGCTCGGCACCGACTACATCGACCTGTACCTGCTGCACACCTGGGACCGGATCACCCCGCTCGAGGAGGTCGTGCACACCTTCGACGACCTGGTGCGCTCCGGCAAGATCCGGTACGCCGGTCTCTCCGACGTACCGGCCTGGTACGCGGCTCGGGCGCAGAGCTACGCCGAGGCGCACGGGCTGGCCCCGATGATCAACCTACAACTGCCGTACTCCCTGGTCAGCCGGGGCATCGAGGCGGAGTACGTGGCGATGGCCCAGACCATGGGCATGGGGCTCACCGCGTGGAGTCCGATCGCCAGCGGCCTGCTCAGCGGCAAGTACCGGCGCACCGGTAACGGCCTGAGCGGCTCCGGCCGGTTGACCAACCCGGACGCCGGAGGTCGCCAGGTCAGCCCCAGCGAGTGGAAGGTCATCGAGGCTCTGGAGGGTGTGGCCGCCGACCTGGACCGCAGCATGGCTCAGGTCGCGATCAACTGGGTCGCCACCCAGCCCGCCGTCGCCTCGGTGATCATCGGGGCGAGCAGCGCCGAACAGGTCGGCAGCAACTTCGAGGCGCTCGACTTCGAGATCCCGGCCGACGCCCGTCGCCGGCTCGACGAGGCCAGCGCGCCGGAACTCGGGGCGCCCTACGTGATGTTCACGCCGCAGTACCAGTCCTGGGTGGTGAGCCCCGGCCTCGGCATCGGCGACAAACCGGCCGGCTACGCCCCGCCGGTGTTCAACGCCGCCGCGCAGCCCAGCGAGTGAAGGAGCCTCAGATGACATCGAGCAACGACACCCTGGTTCGTGAGTTCGTCGAGGCGTTCAACACCAAGGACGCGGACCGCCTGGTGCCCTACCTGCACCCCGACGTCGTCTTTCACGCGTACGGCGACGATGAGGTACGCGGCCGGGACGCCGTCGTGCAGGTGTGGCGAGGCGTCTTCGGGACGTTCGCGGAGATCCAGTTCGCGACCGTGCACCAGGCGGTCGACGGCGACGTCGTAATCGCCGAGCAGGTCCACGGCCTCGGCCTGCCGGGCCGGCCGGTGGCGCCGGTCATGAACATGGCGATCTACGAGATCCGAGACGGCAAGATCGCCGCCTGGCGCGACTACACCAACCCGCAGTACGCCAGCAAGCTCGTCAGCGGCTGACTCGCCCACGTGCCCGTGGCTACGAACCCGCGGCCTGGGTCATGGCCACGGGCATTCCGCTTCATCGGCAGCAGTGCGGAGGAAGACATGTACGCCATTCGAATGCACGAGTACGGCGGACCCGAGGTGCTCCGGTACGAGCAGGCCCCCATGCCCCTCCCCGGTTCCGGCGAGGTCCTGATCAAGGTCGCCGGCACGTCGTTCAACCCGGCCGACGCCATCATCCGAGCCGGAGTCCTGCACCACTCCCATCCCGTCCGGATGCCGCACATCCTCGGCACCGACGTCGCTGGCACGATCGTCGAACTCGGTCCGGACGTCGCCGGTCACGCGATCGGCGATCGGGTCATCGCGGCTCTGCCCCGGCCTGCGGACGGTGCCACCGGGGAGTTCACCCTCGCGCCGGCGGCGGCGGTGGTCCCCGCGCCCACGAGCATCCCGCTCGCCGACGCCGCTGCCCTGCCGATCGCCGGGCTCACCGCCTGGCAGGGCATCAACGATCACCTGCGAGTACGGCCCGGTCAACGCATCCTGGTCAACGGCGCGGGCGGTGGCGTGGGCCGGTTGGCCGTGCAATTCGCCAAGCTGGCCGGCGCCACCGTCGTCGCCGTAGCAGGCCCGGGCAGCATCACGGCAGCCCAATCGGCCGGCGCCGACCAGCTCCTGAACTACGCGGTCGACCGGCTGAGCGAGCCCGTCGACGCGGTGTTCAACACAGCGCCCATCGACGGCTCCGCCCTGAACCGTCTTGTCGCCCTCGTCCAGCCGGGCGGCCGGCTGGTCTCCATCACGTCGTCGGCGTCAACGGACCGCCACCAGGCGGTACGCGCAATGGTCATGACCTTCCGCCGCGACACAGCTCAGCTCGACGAGATCGCTCGCCGGGTGGACGCCCATGGGATCTCAGCAGGCGTCACCGAGCGTCTCCCGATTACCGAGATCGTCGAGGTGCACCGCCGACACGCGGCCGGTCGACTGTCGGGCAAGGTGGTGCTCAGTCACTGAACGAGGGGGTCCCTTACCTGGGATCAGCGGTCGCGCAGGGCCGCCGTCAGCTCCCCGCGCGACCCGATGCCGAGCTTGGTGAACACCTTGCGCAGTTCCCCTTGACGGTACGAGGGCTGAGGAACAGCGCCACTCGCCGTACAACAGCCGTGCCCGGGCCAGTTGCAGACCGAGCTGGCCGCCCGTGAACCGCTCGACCGCCTCGCGGTACCGGTCCTCGGCTTTCCCCGACGTTCCCGTCAGGGCGTCGGCGAGGGCCTACCGGCCTGGCACGCGGCGCGGGCGCAGAGCTACGCCGAGGCGCACGGGCTGGCTCCGATGATCAAGGTGCAGCTGCCGTACTCCCTGGTCACGCGGGACATCGAGGCGGAGCACGTGACGATGGCCCAGGCCCTGGGCATGGGGCTCACCACGTGGAGCCCGATCGGCGGCGGTCTGCTCAGCGGCAAGTACCGGCGGACTGGCGAGAGCATGAGCGGGACCGGCCGGTTGACGAAACCGGACGCCGCGGGTCGAGAGATCAGCCCCGGCGACTGGCAGGTGATCGAGGCGCTGGAGAGCGTGGCCGCCGATCTCGGGCGCAGCATGGCGCAGGTGGCGATCAACTGGGTGGCCACCCAGCCCGCCGTCGGTTCGGTCGTCATCGGGGCGAGCAGCCCCGAACAGCTCGCCAGCAACTTCGGTGCACTCGACTTCGAGATCCCGGCCGACGCCCGCCGCCGGCTCGACGAGGCGAGCGCCCCGAAGTCCCCCTGCTCTACTCCATGTTCACCCCGCAGTACCCAGTCCTGGGTCGTGAGCCCCGGCCTCGGCATCGGCGACAAGCCGGCCGGCTACGCCCCTCCGGTTTTCAACGGCAAGTAGGACCTTTCGCCGGGCAAGATCGCGCTCGATCAGGGAAACAGTGGGGTCCGCGCAGGCACGCGGAGACCACTCCATCCAGGATCGAGCGCGATCTTGGCCGTGCGGGGCCTGGTCAGGCGAGGGATACGGCGATCAGGGCGACGGCGGAACCGCCGAAGACCACAGTGTTACGCAGGTAGGTCTGCGCGCGCACCCAGCCAGGGAAGGCTTTCTCGGCGGCCTGGAGGAACGGCGCGACCTGGACGCGGGCCAACTCCGAGTCGCCCTTGCGGCGGAAGGCGGCCTCCACCGACTGCACGGCGGTGAGGTTGCTGTAGACGATGACCGCGTTCATCAGCACGACAAACGAGGAGAAGATCCAGGTCAGCAGCTGGGCAGGGTGGGCTCCCGCGAGGTTGAGCGCTGCGACGGCGGTCATCACCACGGCGACCGCCACCGGGGCGGCGGTTTCGTGGCCGCTGGCATCGAACCGGAGCTTGTTCTCCGCGAGCACCTCCGGTCGAATGTTCTGGCGACGCAGCTCAGCCTCGGCGGCGGCCTTCGCGACCGGGCCGAAGCGGTGCCGAACCAGGGGGATGCTGACGAAGGCGGCGGCGACGAGCAGCTGCATGACGGCGGCGAGGGTGTTCATCGGACTCTCCTTCGTATTGCACTTAGTTCAAGTGCGGTCCTGGAGACGACTCTAAGCGAGCACTTGAACGTTGTGCAAGTGAGCTGTTGAACTTTGTGCAAGCAACTGCGTACCGTGAGGGCATGCCACGCGAGACCCTCAACCGAGACCAGATCGTCCGCACCGCCGTCGAACTCCTCGACGCCGAGGGCCTCGAAGGCCTGAACATGCGCGCCCTGGGCAAGCGCCTCGACTCAGCGGCCACGGCCGTGTACTGGCACGTCAAGAACAAGGACAACCTCGTCCTGCTCGCCACCGATCAGGTCTGGAGCGAGTTGTCACTGCCCGACCTGGACACTGTCGACTGGCGCACCGCGGCCACCGCCATGGCCACCGACCTGTACGGGATGTTCACCCGCCACCCCTGGCTGGTGCAGGCCTTCGCCGCCCACGTCCTCTACGGGGAGGGCAAGGCGCGGCACGACGACCGCAGCCTCGCCGTCTACGAGGCGGCCGGCTTCACCACCGCCCAGGCCGACCAGGCCGCCTCGGCCGTCTTCACCTACGTTCTCGGCAACGCGGCCGGCGCCGCAGCGACCGCATCACTCACCCGGAAACTCACCCGGGAGGACAACACCGCGGAGGAACATCTCCAGGACGCGATGACCAGGGCGCAGGAGATCGCCATGCGTCACCCGCGCCTGCGTGCCCGCCTGGAAACTCCGGCGGCGACCGACTACGCCGCCGGAGCGGACAACTCCTTCGAGTTCGGCCTCCACGCACTCCTTGACGGTCTGGAGCGGCAGATCGACGTCTAGGCCACAGGCCGAACCTCGATGCCGGAAAAGGATCCACGAACCCTCTTGCACACCGTTCAAGTCATGCCTTAGTGTCATCCCCAACATCAACTTGAACTAAGTTCAAATCACATTGGGGCGGGACATGTCGCAGGAGAAGCTGTCGGAGTTCGTCGAGCTGGCGGCCACCAGATTCGGCGTACCTGGCGTCGCGGTCGGCGTGTGGGCGAACGGCCAGGAAATGTACGCCTGCCACGGCGTGACGAGCGTCGAGAACCCACTGCCCGTCGACCGGGACACGCTGTTCGTGTTGGGTTCGGTCACCAAGTCCTTCACGGCGACCGCGCTGGTACGCCTGGTCGAACAGGGGCGGGTCGACCTGGACGCGCCAGTGCGCCGGTACGTCCCCGAGTTCCTGCTCCCGGACGAGCAAGCCGCGGCGGGGATCACCGTGTCGCAGCTGCTCAACCACACGGCGGGGCTGGATTGGAGAATGGACGTCGAGACCGGAGAGGGCGACGACGCCCTGGCCGCTTACGTGGCGAAGATGGCCGAGTCGGACCTGATCGCACCCCCGGGTACCCGAGCCTCCTACAGCCAGGTGGGATACAGCCTCACCGGGCGGATCATCGAAAAGGTCACGGGCCTCACCTACGAGCAGGCCATCGCTTCGCTCCTGTTCGAGCCGCTGAGGCTGTCACACAGCTCGTTCACGACCAACGAGGTCCTGACCCGGCGGTTCGCGGTGGGGCACAACCACGGCGAGGACGGAACCCTGTCCGTCGCACGACAGTGGAAGGACAGCCGCGCCAACAACCCCGGCGGCGGTGCCGCGTCCTCGGTGGCCGACCAGCTCCGGTGGGCCCGGTTTCACCTCGGTGACGGCCGCGCGCAGGACGGCACCCGGGTGCTTCCCACCGAGCTGCTGCGGCTGATGACGGAGCCGACGGTCGAACTGCGGGGCAGCACACTCGGCGACGCCCTCGGCATCTGCTGGTTCCTCCGCGACGTGGACGGCGTACGCACCGTCGGGCACGGCGGATCGGCCAACGGCCAGTTCGCCGAACTCCTCCTCGTCCCCGACCGTGACTTCGCCATCGTCACGCTCTCCAACGCGGGCCCGGACGGTGGCCTCGCCTTCAACCGGGCTGCCGTCCGGTGGGCGTTGGAGCACTACCTGGGCGTCGTCGACCGGGATCCCGAGCCGCTGCCCTTCGACGACACCCGGGCCAGGGATGTCGTCGGGAGCTACGAGAACGACCTGATGACGCTCACCATCGCAACGGACGGTGCCGCGCTGACGATCGAATGCGGGATCAAATCGGCGATCCGCGCGGCCACGGACGCGGAACTCCCCCCGGATCTTCCCCCGGCCGACCTCGGTCTCCTGCCGGGTGACGGTGGCGAATACATCGTCACCACCGGAGGCTTGAAGGGGCAACGCGGCTTCTTCACCCGCGACGAGAGCGGCGTGATCGTCGCGGTCGACCTCGCCGGCCGAATGTTCGCGCGTGTCCCGCGGTGACCGGTCCAAGATACTGGCCTAGCCCGGACGGTCAGGGCTGTGCCGATCGACCGATCGACGCCGCTTCCCCCTCGTAGAGCGCGACGTACCGCCGACGCCACTCGTCGCCGTCGGCGCCGAGGGCAGCGAGGTTGAGGGTGTTGTGTTCGATGCCCAAGGTCGCCGGCAGGGTGCACACCCGCAGCGGTACCGCGTTCGCGTCGGCGATCCGGCGCGGCACGTCGACCGCCGCCCTGAGGTCCACCACGCCGTCGATCGGGCTGATCGCGACCGCTGCGGTCCGCAGACCGGCCCGCCGGGGCGGATTCGGCAGGGTACGGGCGATCGTCAGGTACTGGGTGACGGCGGCGAGCGAGTATCCGCGCGACGTGACGCGGTCCCGCAGGACGCGACGCCCGTAGAGCACGATGAGCGGTTTCACCGCGTAGGCCGGTGCCTGTCGCGGATTCGGGCCGAAGAACGGCGACAGCAACAGCAGATGGCGTACGACGTTGCCCGGCACCTGGGCCAGCCAGGCGGCCAGCACGGCGCCCCCGGAGATCCCCACGACGCCGACCTCGTCTCCCAGAGCCGCCGCGACGGCCCATCCCTGCGCGGCGTACGCCGTCAACTCACCGGCCTCGACCCGGTGGTGGGCCCGCCGGTCGACGGTCCCATGCTGGGGAGCCCGGGGAACCCAGACGTTGTACCCACTGTCGAAGAACTCCTCGGCCAGCCCTTCGTACTGCTCGGGCGCGAGGGTGTACCCGTGCAACAGCAGCACGGCCCGGCCGGTACGGGAGCCATGGCTCAGCAGGCGGCTGTGCGACTCCGGTCGCACCTCCGGATCGGCCGCCTCGGCGGCGATGGTGGCCGCGGCGGCACGGGTGGCCGTGTCGAAGTCGAGCGGTCGGGCCGGCGCGACCCGTAGCCCACGGCGGCCCACCGGCCAGAGGTAGAGCCCGGCGACCGCCACCCCGACGAGCGCCAACCCGCCGACGAGAAGCGCGATGATCTCCGGCATGGTCCGATGCTGACAGGGGCCGCGCTCGGCGTCGGCTGAGGGGGTGCGCCCGGGTGACCGGGCGCACCCGGTCAGCTATTCCTGGCTGTTCGACGGGGCGAAGACGACCCGGGAGCGCAACTGCCGGAAGCCGGTCCGCTCCAGCTCCGCCAGCACCGCCACGCGGTGGGATTCCACATCGGCGATGACCTCGCGGGCACCGCCGGCGGTCAGCACCCGGACCGCCTCGGCCAGCAGCTCGGGCCGGGCCGCCTCGTCGAGGAGGCCGAGATAGGCGAGCAGGGGGTAGCAGGCGTCTCCGGCTGTGCCGACCAGCCCGACCGGATTGCCGGCCGCCAGGGCGATACGCCATTCCTCGGTGTTCTCGCCCAACCAGGCCAGTGGGTCGGTGGCGAGGTCGACGCCGCCGACCACCCGCGCGATCTCGACGCCGGTCAGCACGTCCGGCTCGGCGACCTGGGCGACCAGGGCCCTGACCTCCGCCACGTCGACGGGCGCGCGGAAGTCGTACTGCCCGGAGGACGCCGGCAGGGGGGTGCCCGCCCAGGAGCAGCGGAGCCGCTCCCCCCGCTCGACCAACCCGGCGAGCCGGGCGGCCTCCATGGGCGCCCGCACCACGGCCAGCACCTCGGGCCGACGCCGCCAGTGCGCCGGCAGCGCGGCGTAGTACAGACCGGGACCGCCCAGTGCCTCGTGGGCGGCGCGCAGCAGTTCGGCGCCCACCTCCGGCTCGGCGTCCAGATCGAACCGGTCCAACCACGGGGCACCGACGGCGCCCGGCGGAAGGAGCCAGGCGGCCCGGCCCACCAACCGGCCGGCGCGCAGCGCGACCCAGGTGTTCTCGGGTCGGTAGCCGCCGCCGGCGATCCCGTCGGCGTACGCGACCTGGCGCAGTTGGGGCAGCGGATCAGGCATGGAGTCGAACAGGTTTTCCTCGCCCGCGACGAGCGGACGGATGACCAGATGAGTCATGGGTTGGGTCCTCCGGGAAGCGCGCGCCCCGGATCAGATCCGCGCGGACGCCGGAGCGCGGAGGGGGCGCAGAACATCGGACATTGTTCTGACCTCCTTCCAGCTCGACGGCGTGCCCGACGACCATACGCGGACTGGTCGCCGGCCCGCAATGGATCGTCACAGCGTCGGGTTGGTCTGCGACCCACGCTTGTGGGCTCGCTGGTCGTACACGGTGATGCCGGCCAGGAGTACCGCCGCGACGGCCGCCACGGCGACCGGCGGGAGCAGCACCATCGCCGGGGCCGCCACGACCAGCGCCACCACGCCGAAATACAGCGCCCGGCACCGCGGCGCGGACCGGTCCTCCCGCTCCAGGCTGCTCCGCCCGATCAGGAACAGCACCGGGCCACCGAAGATGATGGCCACCAGAGCCCAGTCGATCGGCGGGTGCGGATCCTCTATGACCTGCCCGAAGCCGACGGCGGTGCAGATGATGCCACCGACGATCAGTAGCAGGCTGTAGCTCGCAAACCGCGACAGTCGGATCCCCTCCCCGCTCGGGGTCGAGGCGTGGCCGGACCTGACGTGGTAGAAGTAGATCCGCCAGAACGAGACGACCGCCACGAACGAGGCGACGAGGACGATGGTTCCCTCGGTCGAGAAGCCCGGGAAGCTGACCGCCGCCCCGGCTTCGAGCACCACCTCGGCGAGGGCGATCATGAAGAACTGGTTGTACCGCTCGGCGAGGTGCTCCTGCGAGACGGTGACCCCCAGGCTGGTGAGCTGCCACTTGCCCATGCGGGGCAGGGGGTAGGTGGTGGCGGCGCCGATCAGCTCGATGGCGAGAGCGAGGGTCCAGAAGACGCCCCGACCGAGACCACCACTGATGCCGCCACTGATCCAGAGCACGCTGGACGCCAGGTGCCAGGTCAGCACCCGGAGCGCGAACGCCTGACCCGCGTGACCCCGCAGGGCGAACGCCAGGAAGAGCGGTCGGCCCACCTGGATGACGACGTAGGTGCAGGCGAAGACGACGCCGCGTTGGCCGAAGGCCTGGGGCAGAGTTACCGCCAGTACCAGCGTGCCGAACATCGTCGCCAGCAGGACGGCCTGCAGATCGGGGCGCCGAGGGTCGTAGGTGCTCGCCAGCAGGGCGTTGAGCGACCAGATCATCCACATCGCCGTGAAGAACAGGACGGTCTGGCCGGCCTCGGACAGCAGCGTGTGCCGGACGATGGTCAGGTCGTCCGCGACCCGCCCGGCGAGGCGGGCCAGCGCGAAGACGTAGACGATGTCGAAGAGCAGTTCCAGGACGGTCGCCGAGCGGGGGCTCCTACTGTCCCCGAGCCCACGAAGGAACTCGGTGCGCGTCAGCACGGACGGCGAGACAGCTCAGCCGGCCAGGGCCGCCGGCACGGGTACACCGCTGTGGTGACCCTGTTCCGCTGCCATCGTCCCCGAGCCTCCCTCGCCGACCGGCCCCGCTTGATCCCTATCTGCGTATTTTATCCATCTTCATCGGGTCCCCGTCGCTGATGGCCGATACCGGGTCGGCGGTACGGCGGATCATCTGTGCCGTCACCCTGCGGTACGAGCCCGGGTCGACGGGGAACAGCCACTGCCGGGCCCGGGTCAGCGGGCCGACGTTGAGCCCCAACTCGTCGAGCACCTCGTCGACGTTGTGCATCGAGAACGGAATGATGTTCGTGCCGCGAGCGTGCCGTCCGTTGGTGCGCTTCGTCATCCAGAACAGCCGGGCGCGCACCTCGTCACGCATCCGGACCTCGGTCGGCAAGGTGATCCCACCCCGCAGGTACGCGGCCGTCCAGACCGCCGCCATCTCCGCGCTGAGCGGGCTGAAGAACGACGAGTTGTAGCCGGCGAACGTCAGCCGCGGCACGCCGATCGGCAGGATCTGCCGGTAGAGCATGAAGTTACCGGCGTCGTCCTGGAGCCGGGCGTGCAACGCGTCGTCGAAGAACGGCACGTGCTGGCGGAAGCCGGTGCCACAGATCACCAGGTCGGCGGGGAGCACCGTGCCGTCGGCCAGGCGGGCGGCGGGCCGGCCGCCGTCGACCAGCAACTCGGTGATCACCTGTTCCCGGTGCACGGCGATACGGCCGTCGGTGACCCGCTCGAAGAAGCCCTCGGTGGCGAGGCTGACCGTGCTGCGGGCGATGTCCTCGAAGCTGCCGTTGGGCACGAGACCCAACTCGCGTAGGTTGAACTGCCGGGTCGCGACCGAGCCGACACTGTCGACCATGCGCTGGCGCAGACCGTTCCCCGGGCCGTGCAGGAACCGCTCGAAGCCCTTCAGGTGCAGGTAGCGGAAGAGCGCCTCACCCATCCGGGTGAGCAGCAGGTACTTGTAGTTGAGCGCTCCACCGAGCTTGCGGGGCATCTTCCAGAGCAGCTCGCGCGCCACCACGTGGGTCTGGGCGGCGACCTCGCTCACCGGGACCGCCACGTCGCAGGACGACTTGCCGTACCCGACCACGAGGACGTTCTTACCTCGGGCCGCCTCGATGTCGTGGAACTCCCCCGTCGCCAGCACGCGCCCTCCGGCGGCGGCGTAGCTCGCGTGCCCGTCGAAGGACGGGACGAACGGGTCGGAGAAGATGCCGTTGGCGACGATCAGGTGGTCGTACCGTTCGACCGTCAGCGGGTCCTGGGCGCCCGCCGGCCGCGAGGTGACCAGCCACCCGGTCTCGTCGTTGACGAGCTCGGCGGATGCGACCTCCGTGGACAGGCGCAGCGCGCTGGCCAGCCCGAACTTCTCCACGTAGCTCTCCAGGTACCGCTGGACCTGCTCACCCGACGGCCACTGCGGGTAGTCCGCGGGCATCGGCAGGTCGGAGAGGTGGTAGGTGCCCTTGTCGTTCTGGGTGTGCAGGCCCGGGTATCGCCGGGTACGACTCCACACCCCACCGACGTCGGGCGCGCGCTCGAACACTGTGACGTCGAATCCGCTCTGCCGCAGCACCTTCGCTGCGCTCACACCGGCGAATCCGGCACCAACGACGGCAATCCTCATGATCTCCTCCGAAGGACGTGCGAACTGTGCCGGCGCTGACCGCCCGCGGTGCTCGCACGCTAGCGAGCAGGCCGGGATGGTCGCTATCCGCGCGACGCGGGCGCTATCCGCGGTACGCGGCCGGACTCTTTTCCTGTCGGGTCGACGGCTTTCGGGTCTGGTCCGGCCCGGTCACGCCTTACGGTCAGCGCGACGGGACGCCCGGGAGGTGTCGGATGGATGCGGTGACGGTCCGCACGGACGACGTCGACCGGGCTCGCGCCGAGGTGGGTCGGGTCTTCTGTCCACACCGGCTCACCCCACAGCCGGGTGTGCACAACGTGCAACTGCGGATGGCGGCTCGCCGGGCGGGCGGGGTGGGTGTCATCGACCTGGACTACGGGCAGGCGGTGCGCATTCAACCGCCCGCGCTGGAGAGCTTCTACCTCGTCCAGATTCCCGGCGCCGGCAGCACGATGGTCCGGCACGCCGGTCAGACCGTGACCTCGACCCCCGACGTCGCCTCGGTCCTGTCCCCGTACGACCCCTCGGACATGCGGTGGTCCGAGGGCTCGCCCCACCGGATCTTCTACGCCGACCGGCGCGCGGTCGACCGGGAACTCGCCCGTCTGCTGGGCCACCCGGTGGACGACCCGGTCCGCCTCGACGTCGGCATGCTCATGACCACGCCGACCGCGCAGGCGTGGGCGCGCGGGGTGGCGTTCCTCGCCGACGAGTTGTCTCAGCCGGCGGACGCGTCCCTGTTCGACCACCCACAGGTAGCCGCCCGTTTCGAACAGGGGCTCATCGGCAAGCTGTTGCTGGCCCATCAGCACAGCCACTCCCACCTGCTGGCCGAGCCGGGCCAGCACGCCCACCCCGGGCGTCTCGTCCGCCGGGCCTGCGCCCTGATCTCCGAACACCATGAAGAGGCACTGACCGTCGGTGACGTCGCTGAGGCGCTACGGGTGAGCGTGCGGACACTTCAGGACTGTTTCCGCCGTGAGTTGCAGACCACCCCGACCGCGTACCTGCGGGCCTGCCGGCTCGACGCGGCGCACCGCACGCTCCGCTCGGCCCCGCCGGGGATGTCCGTGACGACGGTCGCCCTGCAACACGGCTTCGTGCACCTCGGTCGGTTCGCGACCGAGTACCGGACGCGATTCGGGGAGTCACCGTCCGCGACACTGCGACGCTGACCGGGCCGTCCCGCGTCGTACCGTCCGGGCCGCGTGCTGGCACCAGCGGACGGTACGACCTGCGGGGCGTCAGGTCAGCCGGCCGACCCCGGCACCCGCGACGACCAGCGCCGGAACGTTTGCCGCCGGGTCCAGTTGGTACGGGTAGTAGGTACCCGGTTCGACGACTGTGCCGGCGGTCTCGGGCTGGCCGGAGTTGACGAAGACGTTGCCGCGCTGCACGGCACGGCCGGGGCCACTGTCGGCGTACCCGCTCGCGGAGTGCAGCGGGTACGGGACGTCCCGGAAGTAGTTGCCCTCGACCAGGACGCCGGCGTTCTCCGTCGACGCCACGCCGTAGAGGGTGTTGCCGAGGAAGTAGTTGTTGTAGACGTGCACCGGCTCGCCGAACCGGACCCGGGGATGGCGTTGGCGGCTGTGGTCGAAGAAGTTGTGGTGGATGCTCACCTTGAGGTGCCCGACGTCGGTGGACGCCGAGCCGTCGGAATGCCCGATGAGCATGCTCTTGTCGGCGTGGTCGAAGTGGTTCCAGGAAACCGTCACGTAGTCGGCGCCCCGCACGATGTCGACCGAGCCGTCGATCGCGCCGGCGAAGCGGTTGTGGTCGATCCAGATGTGGTGGGAGTTCTGGCCGACGTTTATCGCGTCGTCCTCGGCGTCAGTGAAGTTGATGTTGCGGACGATCACGTTGTACGACCGGTAGAAGTCCAGCCCACCCCCAGTGATCTCGGCGTTCCCGACGCCGATGATCGTCTTGTGCGGCCGCACCCCCTGCTTACTGCTGATCCGGATCACGCCGCTGACCTGGATGACCATCGGGCCGATGGTGTCGATGTGGTCGAGGAAGTCCGCCGCGTTGGTCGCGGTGACCACCGGGCCTCCGGCGCCGCCGGTCGTACCGTTCTGACCGAGCGCCACGACGCTGGCGAACCCGCCCGGTTGTCCGGCCGGCACCGCGCTCGGCGAGGCAGCGGCGAGTGTCGACGACAGCTTGCCCACCCCGGCGCCGGCCGGAACTGTGGTCGGGACGTCGGCGGCGGGGGTGAGCTGGTAGGGGTAGTAGTCACGTGGATCGGGAACGGTCCCCCGGGTCTCGATCGGATGGTTGCAGGCGACGAGGATGTTTCCCCGGGCCACGATCCGGCCCAGATCGCCGCTGAAGTCCACCCGGCCGGGGTTGTTCACTGAATAAAAGTAGTTGTTCTCCATGAGCACGGCGGCGTCGTAGGTGGACGCGACGCCGTAGCTGTTGTCGTAGTAGTAGTTGTTGTAGACATGCGCCAACGCGGAGAACCGTACGCGGGGGTTGCGCTGGTCGGAACGGTCGAAGAAATTGTGGTGATAGGTGACCCGCAGCCGGCCGATGTCCTGCGGGCCGGCGTCCTCGTCATGACCCAGCAACAACGTCTTGTCGTGATCGCGGAAGTGATTCCAGGAGACGGTCACGAAATCGGAGCCCCGTTTGATGTCAACCGCACCGTCATCACCATTAGAGAACTCGTTGTGGTCGATCCAGATGTGGTGGGAGAACATCTGCACGTTGATCAGGTCGTCGCTCGCGCCGGTCAGGTGCAGGTTGCGAATGATGATATTGTGTACGGCGTTCGCCGGCGGTGCGGTGACGTCGTCGTCGACGGGGACACCGATGTTCAACCCGCCGCCGGAGAGCGTGGCGGTGGCGCCGAGCCCGATGATGGTCTTGTCCGAGGCGACGTTGTGCATTCCGTCGTTGCTGCCTGCGGGCAGATTGATGGTGCCGGCGACCTGGATGACGTGGGGCCCCGGCCGGGCGATGTAGTCCAGGAACTGGGCGGCGGTGGTGGCGGTGACTGTGGGTCCGCCGGCTCCGCCGGTGGTGCCGGTCTGGCCGAGCGCGGCGACGCTGGCAAAGCCGTCGGCGGGGCCGGCGACGGCTCTGGTTGCCGGGTCCGCCGAGGCTGCGGTGCGGGCGGCCTGGGCCAGCCCGGGTGGGGTGAGTAGGACGGCGACGAGGCCGACGATGGCGGGTGACCACCAGCGCGGCGGGATGCGGCGAGCGGGCGTGGAGAGCATCTGGCTGCTGCCTTTCGCGGGACGGAACGCGGACCGGGCGTGGTCCGACGGGCCGCGGCGGCGTGCTCGGACCGGTCGGCGACGCCTGGACGTCGGCGTCGCCAGGCACGGGCCAGCGCCGGATCGGCCGGCGATCCGTGGCGGTGGGGTGCGGGGGCGGAAAGCGCTTTCCGGCACCCATGCTAGGCGCGGCGATTAATTCATGTCAATCAACAGATCTTGATTTTCTGCAAACGGTTGTCGCATTGATCATGGTCTACGTTGCTGATCTAGCAGCCGCCGAAGGTCAGCGTGACGGTCCCCTCCCCCGTCAACGGGGATAAATGCCGCAGGTTCGCCACAGAGCATTGACGTTGGTCGCGGTTCCGTGCTTACTTCGCTGCAAACCTTTGCAGGCTCGGGAGGTGCGTACGGGTGCCAGCCCGGCCCGTTGATCGAGGCCGTCTCGCCCACCCCGGCCACCCGCCCACCGGGTGGCAACGCGCCGCGCCGACACCCGCCGGGACCGACGACCGGACCTGCGTCACCGACAGCTCGACCGACCTCCAAAAGAGCGCATCGGGAATCGACAACTGAACGACGGCAGCCGCACAACAGCATCCGACTGCCGCACAGAACGGGCACGATCGTTCGGTGAAAACCGGACCGAATGCCTGCCGACTCGACCGCCAGCGGCCGGGCGATAAGTGTTGCCCAAATAGGCTGCAACATACCTGCACATTCAATTTGTTGACTCTCGCCAGTGCGTCTCCCTACCGTTCGTGTATGGCTCGTTTCGTATCCGTTACGGAATCGAAAATCTGAGACCGCCACCACCACCAGGGAGGTCCACGATGACATCACCGAAACCTCGGGGCCGGCCGAGGCCCCGGCTGATCGCGGCGGCGCTCGCCGCCGGAGCGCTTGCCGCCACAGCGGTGCTCGTCGCCACCCCGCCCGCCTTCGCCGACACGCTGCTCAGCGACGACTTCTCCGACGGCAACTCGACCGGCTGGTCGCGGTCGGGGGGCAGTTGGTCGGTGGTGACCGACGGTTCACTGGTCTTTCGGCAGTCCGGCACCAGCAGCGACGCCCGAGCGTTGACCTCCGCCGCCGGCTGGGCGGACTACGGCGTCCAGGCGCGGGTCAGACCCACCGGGTTCGGCGGCACGAACCGGCACGTCGGGGTGATCGCCCGGGCACAGAACAGCAGCAGTTACTACGCGCTGGCGGTGACCGCCAGCGGCGGCGTGCAACTGCTCCGGCGTGCCGGTGGAGACCCGGTGGCGCTCGACTCGGCCACCGGCGGCGTGACCACCGGCAGCTGGGCCACGCTGCGCCTGGAGGCCGTGGGCACCACACTGCGGGGCTACGTCAACGGCGTGCTGGTGGTCGAGGCGACCGACAGTGCCTTCGCCGCCGGCCGCGCCGGGCTCGCCACGTCGTATGCCAGCGCGTCCTTCGACGACGTCCGGGTGGACACCGAGACCGGAGCGCCCGGGGAGCCGCCCGGCGAGCCGACACTGCCACCCACCGAGCCGCCACTGGACCCGGGCGCACCGCCGATCGGCTTCGCGTCGGTCAACGCGCTCGGCCAGAACGGCACCACCGGCGGCGCGGGCGGTCCGACAGTCACCGTCGACACCGCCGCCGAGTTCCTCGCCGCGATCGGCACCGCCGGCGCGTTGAACATCCGGGTCAGCGGCGTGATCGCGCTACCCGGCCCGATGCACGACGTGACCTCGGACAAGACGATCGTCGGCGTGGGCGCCAGCTCGGGCATCACCGGCGGGGGCCTGAACATCGGCCTGCCGGTGAGCACCGCGACCAGCCCTCCCGCCAACGCGGTGCACAACGTGATCGTCCGCAATCTCAATTTCCGCAACACAGTGGACGACGCGATAAACGTGCAGATGTTCTCGCACCACATCTGGATCGACCATAACGACCTGGCGTACGGCTATGACGGGCTGATCGACATCAAGCGTGGCGCCAGCTACGTCACCGTCTCCTGGAACCACACCCACCACCACACGAAGAACATGCTGCTCGGACACGACGACAGCAACGCCGCCCAGGACACCAACTATCTGAAGGTGACCTACCACCACAACTGGTTCGACCGGACCCCGCAGCGCAACCCGCGGGTCCGTTTCGGCGAGCCGGTGCACGTCTTCAACAACTACTTCGTCTACAACACCGACGTCGGGGTCGCCTGCCAGCTCAACTCGGGCTGCGTGGTCGAGGGCAACTACTTCGAGGACGTCGAGGTGCCGTGGTCGATCAGCTACGCCGGGTCCAAGGGTCGGCTGATCGCCCGGAACAACGTGCTCGCCGGCACCAGCGAGCCGGGTGACGCGGGTGGCTCGGTGCAGGAGCCGAGCGCCTACTACCCGTACACGGTCACCGATCCGAACACGATCAAGTCGGTCGTCTCGGCCGGCTCCGGAACCGGCAAGCTCGGCTTCTAGCAGCGGCGACGGGGGCCGGGCCACGGCACCGGTCCCCGTCGACAAGGGACCACGCCACTCTCATAAATCGATGCTCATCGATTTGTTACCACCACCACCAAGGAGGTTCCGTGCACACCACCGAAACCTGGCGAAAGCATCGCCGAGGTCTCCTGCTCACGATCGGGGCAGCGCTCGCCGCGGTCACCCTCGCCCTCGGCATGGGCGCCACCGGCGCCTACGCCGACACCCTCTTCACCGACGACTTCGAGGACGGCAACGCCACCGGATGGACCGCGTCCGGGGGCAGCTGGACGGTCGCCACCGACGGCTCCCGGGTCTACCGACAGTCCGGCACCAGCAGCGACGCCCGGTCGTTGGCCGGTACGGCGAGCTGGACAGACTACTCGGTCCAGGCCACCGTCAAGCCGACCGCGTTCAACGGCTCCAACCGCTTCGTCGCGTTGCTGGCCCGGGCGCAGAGCAGCACCAGCTACTACTACCTGGCCCTGCGCAGCAACAACACCGTCGAGCTCAAGCGGCTCAGCGGCGGCTCCAGCACCACGCTGGACAGCGCCGCGACCACTGTGACCGTCGGCACCGCGTACACGCTGCGGATCGACGTCGCCGGCAGCTCGCTGAAGGGCTACGTCAACGGCACGCTGCTGACCGAGGCCACCGACAGCCAGTTCGCCAGCGGCCGGATCGGTGTCGCCACCTTCAACGCCAGCGCGAACTTCGACAACGTGCAGGTCACCAGCGCCACCCCCGGGCCAGACCCGACCGACCCGACGCCGGAACCGCCCGGTGACCCGGGCACGAACGTGGCGGACGGCTGGGCCTCGGTCGACGCCTGGGGTCAGAACGGCACCACCGGCGGGGCCGGCGGCCCGACCGTCACGGTGACCACCGCGGCGCAGTTCATTGCCGAGGCCGCCTCGGCCGGTTCGAAGATCATCCAGGTCAGCGGGCTGATCGCACTGCCCGGCCCGATGCACGAGGTCACCTCGGACAAGACAATCGTCGGGCTCGGCGCCAACTCGGGCTTCACCGGCGGCGGCCTCAACATCGGCCTGCCGATCGACAACGCGGTCACCAGCCCACCCGCGAACGCCGTGCACAACGTCATCCTGCGGAATCTCAACTTCCGCAACTGGGCCGACGACGCGATGAACGTGCAGATGTTCTCCCACCACATCTGGATCGACCACAACACCTGGACCACCGGCTCGGACGGCGGCCTCGACATCAAGCGCGGCTCGTCGTACGTGACGGTGTCCTACAACCACGCCGACGGCACCAACAAGAACATGCTGCTCGGGCACGACGACGGCAACGCCGCGCAGGACACCGGGCGGCTGAAGGTCTCCTACCACCACAACTTCTTCGACGAGACCCGTCAGCGCAACCCCCGGGTCCGCTTCGGCGACCAGGTGCACGTCTACAGCAACTACTACCTCAACACCGGTGACTACGGGATCGCCGCGACGGAAAACTCCGGCGTGATCGTGGAGGGCAACTACTTCGAGAACGTCGACGACCCGTACCACCTGGCCGAGGCCGACTCCGGCCCCGGTCGGCTCGTCGCCCGCAACAACTGCCTCATCAACTCCGGCACGGGTGAGACCGGCGGCAGCGTGACCAACCCGCCGTACGCGTACACCATCACCACCGCCTGCGACATCAAGGCCGTCGTGACCGCGCAGGCCGGGGTTGGCAAGGTCGGCCTGCCGGGCGGGCCGACCAGCCCGCCCCCGACGACGCCTCCCCCGACCACGCCTCCCCCGACCACCCCGCCGCAGACCGGCCTGGTCGGCTGGGCCACCCAGAACGGCGGCACCACCGGCGGCGCGGGTGGTCAGACGGTCACCGTCTCCGACGGCCCGGCGCTCGCCGACGCCCTGGAATCGGCATCACCACTGATCATCCGGGTGCAGGGTTCGCTCACCATGCCGGACAAGATGAACGACGTCCGCTCCAACAAGACAGTGCTCGGCGTGGGCAACGCCACGCTGGACAACGGCCTGAACGTCAGCAGCGCCAGCAACGTCATCATCCGTAACCTCACCTTCCGGGGCTGGGACGACGACGCGGTCAACGTGCAGAACTCGCGCAACGTCTGGATCGACCACAACACCTTCGACGGCGGCTACGACGGCGCGTTGGACATCAAGCGGGAGTCCGACTTCGTCACCGTCTCGTGGAACCGGGTCACCAACCACACAAAGAGCATGCTGCTCGGCCACGACGACGGCTTCACGGCCGACATCGGGCACCTTCGGGTGACCTACCACCACAACTGGTTCGACGGCAGCAAGGAGCGGCACCCCCGGGTCCGGTTCGGCGACCCGGTGCACGTGTTCAACAACTACTACTTCGGCGCTGACTACGGCGTCGCGTCCACCATGGGCGCCGGCGTGCTCGTCGAGGGCAACTACTTCGAGAACGTGACCCGGCCGACCGCTGTCGGCTACGCCGAATCGGACCCGGGTGACCTCGTCCAGCGCGACAACGTCTTCGTCAACTCCGGTGTACCGGAGAGCTCTGGCGACGTCGCGGCCATCCCCTACTCCTACCAGCTTGACGCCGCCAGCGGTGTGAAGGCGAGCGTCACCGCAGGTGCCGGCGCCGGACGCATCACGGTCTGACAACCCAACCAACCAAACCAATCGGCGGGGCGGCGGCCACCAGGCCGCCGCCCCGCCCTCCGCTGAGCGGGCCCCTGAGGCTGACCCTCTGGCGGTACGGTGTCCGCGTGCCGAAGGTGAGCAACGCTCTCGACAGCACGCGCTGGGCGATGATCGGGGCCCGGGTCGCGTGGGGTGCCGCAACAGCCACGCACACCGACGGCACGCGATGCCTCGCGCGCATGGTCGGCTCCTGATGATTCGCCTCAACCGCCACCCGCCCAATGCGCGGACGGCCCGCAACGGCGTCGCCCTCGGCCTTTTCTTCTATCTCTGCATCGGCGCCCTGTGCGCGCTCCTGCTCTACTTCGCCCTCGACGAGCCGGGCCGCGGTCTGGCCAGCGGCTCGACGTTCGTGACCGGCTCAGTAGGTACCCTCAGTTGCCTGCTGATGGTCCTCGCCACCGCGACCGCACTGCTCAACCGACGCTGGGCCACGCCCGCCCTCGTCGTGCTCGCCTTTGGCATGTGGGTGATCGGCGTGATCGTCGTCATCATCGTGGCCGGCGCGAATGCGGACCTCAATATTTTTTCGCAAGCCATCCTTCTCCTAGCCGCACGTCCCCGGCTTCTGGTCAAGAACTACCTCGCCGGTCTCACCATGGTGGACGTGCAGCCCGCGAGACCGTCAGCTGGCTGACGCGTACGAAGTCACCTCAGACCGCGCGAGCCACGCAGATTCGGGCACCCAGACGCGGGCCCGCTTCGTAGATCATGTAGCCCACGCCGCCGTCGGTGCCGAAGCTCGGCGACGCGACCCGACCGTTGTCCGAGGCGATCGGGCTGTGGAACACCCCGAGATGCACCTCCCGGTCGAAGGCGTTGCCGACCTCGGTGAGATGCATCCTCCCGTCACCGCCGTGGTAGACGACGTACGCGGTGCCGTTGCGGGTGAGCAGGTGTGGGGCCGAGATGTCGCTCAGGCCGTCGCCGGCCGGTGAGATCAGCGGCTCCGGCGCGAACTGCCACTGGTCCCAGCCGTTTGGCGACCAGCCCCAGAAGATCTTGCGGGTGCCGGGGCGGATCGTGTGCGCTCCCATGTAGAGCATCACGTACTTGTTGGCCAGCCCGGTCACGCGGTGCTCGAAAACCCGGGCGTACGACGTCTCGGTGGTGTTCGGTACGAGCCTGGTGCTCAGGATCGGCGTCTCGTCGCTGAAGGTGATGCCGTCTCGGGACCGGGCCACTCGGGTGGTGGTGTTCTCCCCGTGGAAGTAGAGGAAGAACTCCCTGCTGGAGGCGTTCCAGACGACGTGTGGTGATGAGACGTGGCTGACCGTCGTGGTAGGTAGCGCCCGGTCGACGATGGGGTTGCCGGGGTGCTCGGTGTAGGGGCCTTCCAGCCGGTCGGCGTAGGCGAGGCAGATCCCGCCGGGCGAGTCGTGCGGGGCGTAGTAGAGGTAGTAGCGCCCCTTGGCACCGGTGATCTTGTCGTAGACCCCGCGCACGCAGGGAAAGATCGTTTCGCCGGTGGGGTTGTAGGCCAGTGGGCGGTCGAACGCGTCGCGGACATACCGGTAGCTGGGGAAACCGGCCGGCCCGGCCAGCGCCGGTGTGCCCTGGAGCAGGGGGCCGACCCCGCCGGCCGCGGAGGCGGCGCCGAGCAGCGCCGCGCCGCGCAACAGCCCACGCCGGCTCAGCTCGGTGGGTCGGCCGGAGGGCGGATTCGGGTACGCGTGTGCCATCTGGTGTCTCCGATCGTGAGGGGACGCTCGTCGATCGCGGAGCGTGGGTGGTGGCGCGGCGGCGACCCGGGAGGCACGGACGAGAGCGCAGCCGGTGTCACTGTCGGTGAGGTGGCTGCCCGGCCGGTGGCCCGGGGTCGTCATCGACGAGTCTGGCCGGGTCCTCAGTCGACCGTCAAGGTGCTAATACGAATTATCGAGCGGCTTTCATCGGTAGAACTTCTTCGCCCGAAGGTCTTGACGGCAACGCCGGGCGCGCCGCACCATTTCACCTCACCGACGCTAATGCGTATTACCTCGGTAACGATTGGACACGGAACGTGACTGGTTCGCGCAGGCGAGTCACCCAGCACGACATCGCCCGGATGACCGGCGTCAGCCAGGCGACCGTCTCGCTGGTGCTCAACGGCCGCGACGACGGCAACGTCAGGATCGCCCCGGAAACCCGGGAACGGGTCCTGCACGCCATCCGCACCACCGGATACGTCGCCGACCCGGTCGCCCGCCGGCTCGCCGCGCGGCACAACCGCATCCTCGGTGTGTTCACCTACGAGCCGGTCTTTCCGACCGGCACCGGCGACTTCTACCACCCGTTCCTGGTCGGCATCGAGGAGTGCGCCGAACGGCTCGGCTGTGACCTGCTGCTGCTCACCAGCGCGCCGGTGGCGGGTGGCCGGCGGCGGATCTTCCACGACGACAACCGGCTCCGCCTGGCCGACGGCTGCGTCCTGCTCGGCCGATCGCTGGACCGCGACGAGCTGACCCGGCTGGTCACCGAGGACCAACCGTTCGTCTCGGTGGGACGCCGCGACGACGCGGGCGGGCCGGTGCCGTACGTCGGCGCCGACTACCCGACCGCCACCGCCGCCGTGGTGCGCCGCGCACTGGCCGCGGGTCACACCGCGCTGGCCTACCTGGGCCAGGGCGCCGGCCCCGAGTCGCACGCCGACCGGATGCGCGGCTTCCGGGCCGCGCTCGAACAGGCCGGACGCACACCACGGCACCTGCCGACCACCGACCGCTCCCCCGCCGAACTGCTCGACGCCCTGCTCGCGGCGGGCGTCACGGCGGCGGTGGTCGAGGAGTACGCCGACGGCGTGGCCATCGCCCAGCTGGCCCGCGAACGGGGCCTGGACATCCCGGGTGACCTGTCCATCCTGGCGCTCGGCGACCCGACCCGACCGGCCAGCACCGACATCGACTTCACCGGCTTCCGCATCCCCCGCCGCGAGATGGGGTGGCAGTCCGTCGAGGTGTTGACCGGGCTGCTGGAGGCGGACCCGGAAACCGTGCCGCAGCGGCTGGTGCCCTGCCAGCCCGTCGACGGCGCCACCCTCGCGCCGCCGAAGGTGACCCCGTGAAAGGACAGCTCTTGCCAGAGATGCAGGCCGAAGTTCTGATCGTCGGCGGTGGACTCGGTGGCGTCGCCGCGGCCCTCGCCGCGCTGCGCGTCGGCCGTTCGGTGGTGCTCAGCGAGGAGTACGACTGGCTCGGTGGTCAACTCACCAGCCAGGCCGTTCCGCCCGACGAACACTCCTGGGTCGAGCAGTTCGGCGTCACCGCCAGCTACCGCAAGCTGCGCGACGGCATCCGGGACTACTACCGCGCCTACTACCCGCTCACCGACCGGGCCCGCCAGGCAACCGCGCTCAATCCGGGAGCCGGGCACGTGAGCCGGCTCTGCCACGAGCCACGGGTCGCGGTCGCGGTGCTGGAGGCGATGCTCGCGCCGTACCGGGGGGCCGGCCGGCTGCGGCTGCTCCAGCCGTACCTGCCGGTGGGGGCCGACACCGACGGTGACCGGGTGACCGGGGTGACCCTGGCGCACCGGGACAGCGGGGAACTGGTGCACGTGGCCGCGCCGTACGTGCTGGACGCCACCGAGACCGGCGAACTGCTGCCGTTGACCGGCACCGAGTACGTCACCGGCTTCGAGTCGCGGGGCGAGACCGGGGAGCCGAGCGCGCCGGACGAGGCGCAGCCGAAGAACATGCAGGCGTTCTCGGTCTGCTTCGCGGTCGACCACGTCGACGGCGACCACACCATCGACCGGCCGGCCCGGTACGACTTCTGGCGGGCGTACCAGCCGCCGTTCTGGGGCGACCGAATGCTCTCCTTCCGCTCACCCAACCCGCGCACGTTGGAGATCTCCGAGCGCAGCTTCACCCCCAATCCGGACGACGACCCGTGGCTGGTGATGGCCGACCAGCGGCTGAGTCCGGGCGACGGCAACCTGTGGACGTTCCGCCGGATCGCCGCTCGGCGCAGCTTCGTCCCGGGCAGCTACGACAGCGACATATGCCTGGTCAACTGGCCGATGATCGACTACTTCGAGCACCCACTGATCGACGTGCCCGACCCCGCCCACCAGATCGCGGCGGCCCGGGAGCTCTCCCTGTCGGTGCTCTACTGGCTTCAGACCGAAGCGCCCCGCGCCGACGGCGGGACCGGCTTCCCCGGGCTGCGGCTGCGCGGTGACGTCACCGGCACCGGGGGCATCAGCACCGGCGGCGACGTCGCGCACAGCGGTCTGGCCCAGGCCCCGTACATCCGTGAGGCGCGGCGCATCCGCGCCGAGTACACGGTCGTCGAGCAGGACCTCTCCCTGGCGGTGCGCGGAGACAAGGGCGCGGCCAGCTACCCGGACGCGGTCGGCGTCGGCATGTACCGCATCGACCTGCACCCGTCCACCGGCGGGGACAACTACGTCGACGTGGCCTCGTGTCCCTTCGAGATCCCACTCGGCGCCCTGATCCCCCGGCGGGTGGAGAACCTGCTGCCCGCCGGGAAGAACATCGGCACCACCCACATCACCAACGGTTCGTACCGCCTGCACCCCGTGGAGTGGAACATCGGCGAGGTCGCCGGTCTGCTCGCGGACTTCTGCCTGGCCCGCCGGGTCACTCCCCGCGCGGTGCGTTACACCCCCGGCCTGCTGGCCGAATTCCAGAACCGCCTCGCCGACGAGGGCGTCGAGCTGCGCTGGCCCGACATCGCCGGCTACTGAGGGAGAACCCTGATGAGGAACGGTTGACGGCCGTCGTCGCGCTCGCCGCGATGCTCGGCCTGAGCGCGTGCGGCGGCGGCGACAGCGCCGGCTCCGACGGCCCGGTCTCGCTGCGGATGACCACCTGGTCGGCGAACGAGGCACACCTGAAGCTGTTCAACGAGATCGCGGCGGAGTACCAGAGCAGCCACCCCAACGTCGCAAAGATCACCTTCGACCCGATCCCGTTCGAGAGCTACACCACCACGTTGACCACCCAGATCGCCGGCGGAAACCCGCCCGACCTGGCCTGGGTCCTGGAGAACGCGGCTCCCGACTTCGTCTCCTCGGGCGCGCTGCTGCCGCTGGACGAGACCCTGCGCAAGACCGACGGGTACGCCTTCGACGAGCTGGCGCCGGCCGCGACGAAGCTGTGGCAGGCCGACGGCAAGCTCTACGGCTACCCGTTCTCCACCTCACCGTTCGGCATCTTCGTCAACACCGACCTGGTCAAGGCCGCCGGCGCGAAGAGCCCGGCCGAGCTGATCGCCGCCAACGCCTGGACCTGGGAGAACGCCGTGACCACCGCTTCGGCGGTGTCCGCCCGGACGGGCAAGGCGGGCCTGGTGGTGCGGGACTTCGACTACAAGGGCTGGGACAACCTCTCCACCATCTGGACCGGCTGGGGCGCCCAGGCGTGGAGCCCGGACGGGAAGACCTGCGGCTTCAACGCCACCGAGATGGTCGACGCGATGACCTTCCTGCACCAGGCGATCTTCACCGCGAAGGCGCTGCCCGGCCCGGGTACCGCAGCCGACTTCTTCGCCGGCGAAGCCGGCATGACGATCACGCAGATCTCCCGGGCCTCGCTGCTGGAGAAGCAGAAGTTCGGCTGGGACCTGGTACCGCTGCCGGCCGGCCCGAAGGGCGGCTACTCGGTGATCGGCCAGGGCGGCATGGGTGTGTTGAAGAAGGGCAAGCACGCCGACGTCGCCACGGACTTCCTGGCCTTCCTCACCAATCCCGCCAACTCCGCCAAGCTGGCGCAGTTCTTCCCGCCGCCGCGTACCCCGCTGCTCACCGCGGCGACGCTGGCCAAGACCAATCCCCTGCTCAAGCCGGAGCAGTTGCAGAGCGTGGTGATCGACGGGATCGCCAACGGGGTGGTGAAGCCCAACCACACCGGACAGGCCGAGCTGAGCCAGGCCGTGCGGTCGGCGCTCGACCCGATGTGGAAGGCCGACGCGGACGTGCGGGGCGTGCTCGACGGGGTCTGCTCGGCGATCAACCCGCTGTTGGCGAAGTAGGGGATCAGCGATGCCGGTCCTGACGGACAACGTGGCGGGTCGGGCTGAGCCCCGGCCCGCCCCGGGCGGCACGGCAGCGTCGCCGCGACGCGGATGGTGGACCAGTCGTCGACGTGACCAGCTGGCCGGCCTGCTCTTCGTGACCCCACAACTGGTGGGTACGGCCCTGTTCGTGCTGCTGCCGCTCGGCCTGGTGGTCTGGTACAGCCTGCACGAGTGGAACGTGCTCGCGGACACCTTCGACTTCGTGGGCACTGACAACTACCGCGAGCTGGTGGACGACCCGAAGCTGCCGGGCGTGCTCCGGAGCACGCTGTTCTTCTCCGTCGGCCTGGTCGTGTTCAACCTCGCCCTGGCCCTGCTGCTCGCCGTCCTGCTCAACCAGCGGCTGCGCGGCACAGTGGTTTTCCGGACGCTGTTCTTCTCGCCGGTGGTGGTCTCGCTGGTCGCCTGGACGATCGTCTGGGGCTTCCTGCTCCAAGACAACGGCGGCATCAACGGGGTGGCCGGCGCGGTCGGCCTGGACGGCCCGAACTGGCTGCGCGGCGAATGGACCGCGCTGCTGTCGGTGATCGTCGTCCAGGTGGTCAAGAACGTCGGCCTCAACATGGTGCTGTTCCTCGCCGCGTTGCAGGGCGTGCCCGCCGAACTTTACGAGGCGGCCCGGGTCGAGGGGGCGAGCCGGTGGACCCAGTTCCGCCGGATCACCGTGCCGCTGATCAGCCCGACCATCCTGCTGACCTCGATCATCACCGTGGTCGGCGCACTACAGGTCTTCGCCCAGATCGCCGTACTCACCCAGGGCGGGCCGGGCACCTCGACCACAGTGCTCGTCTACTACCTCTACCAGCAGGCCTTCCAGTTCCACCAGTTCGGGTACGGCTCGACGCTGTCGGTGCTGCTGTTTCTGATCGTGCTGACGCTGACCATCGTGCAGTGGCGGATGCGCAGGAAGTGGGTCTTCCATGAACAATAGGCTGCCCTTGCGGGCCCGGGTGGCGATCTATGGGCTGATCTGCCTGCTGGCGGTCCCGTTCGTCTTCCCGACCTGGTGGATGGTCACCTCGTCGTTCAAGCCGGTCAGCGACATCTTCGCGTTCCCCCCGTCGTTGGTCCCCACCGAGCTGAGCTTCTCGGCGTACCGGCGGGTGTTCGAGCTGCAACCGTTCGCCCAGCAGTACCTCAACAGCGCGTACATCGCCGCGGTGGTAACCGTCGGCACCCTCGCTGTCTCGTCGCTGGCCGGCTACGCGTTCGCCCGGATCCGGTTCCGTGGTCAGCACGCGCTCTTCCTGGTGGTGCTGGTGGGCCTGCTGATCCCGAGCGAGGTGACCATCGTGCCGCTGTTTCAGATGTTCAACTCGGTCGGGCTGATCGACACCCACTGGCCGCTGATCCTGGTGCCGACGCTCGGCGCGCCGAGTGTGCTGGCCACCTTCATCATGCGGCAGTTCTTCATCACCCTGCCCGGCGAGTTGGAGGAGGCCGCACGGGTGGACGGGCTGGGCCGGCTGGCGACCTTCTGGCGGATCGCGCTGCCGCTGGCCCGTCCGGCCCTCGGCGCGGTGGCGATCTTTACCTTCCTGCACAGCTGGAACCTGTACCTGGAGCCGATCGTGTTCCTGTCCACCCCGGAGAAGTTCACACTGCCGCAGGCGCTGACCCAGTTCGTCGACGCGTACGGCGGCCCGATGTGGGACGTCCAACTCTCGGCGGCCTCGATGACGGCGCTGCCCGTCCTGGTCGTGTTCGTCATCGCGCAGCGGCAGTTCATCGAAGGGCTCGCCCACACCGGTCTGAAGGGCTGACCTGTCGGCCAGGAGCGTGCTCAGTCCTCCCAGCCGAGACGTCGGGCGGCGGCCCGCCACGCCACCGCGTCGGCGCGTGGCTCGAACCGCACGATCTGTTGCGTGGCGCGCAGCACGGACCGCAGCTCGCCCAGGCCACCGCCGATAGCGCCGAGGGCTCGGGCCTGCACCAGGGCGTTGCCCAGGGCGGTGGCCTCGACCGGCCCGGCGAGCACCGGAAGGCCGCAGGCGTCGGCGGTGAGCTGACAGAGCAGGTCGTTGCGGGCGCCGCCACCGACGACGTGCACCGCGTCGACGTGCCGACCGGAGAGCTGCTGCGCTTGCTGGACGGCGCGCCGGTGCGCCAACGCGAGGCTGTCCAGGATGCACCGGACAGTCGCCGCCGGGTGCTCCGGCACCGGCTCGCCGTTACGCCGACAGGCCTCGGCGATGCGGGCGGGCAGGTCGCCGGGGGGCAGGAAGGTGGGATCGTCCGGATCCACCACAGACCGGAAGGCCGGCTCGTCGGCCGCCTTACGGAGCAGGGTGGGCAGGTCCGTGATGCCCCACGTACGCACCGACTCCTGAAGTGGCCAGAGGCCCATCACGTTACGGAGGTAGCGGAAGGTGCCGTCGACGCCGGATTCGTTTGTGAAGTTGGCGCGCCGGCTCGCCTCGGTGAGCACCGGGGCGTCCAGCTCGACGCCGACCAGCGACCAGGTGCCGCAGGAGATATAGGCGAAGTGCTCACCCACGGCCGGCACTCCCACCACGGCCGAGGCCGTGTCGTGCGATCCCACCGCCACCACCTCGGGAGTTCCGGGCAGATCGAGCGTGGGCAGCACGGGGCCGATCCGGGTGCCCGGCTCGCGCAGCGGCGGGAACAGCTCGCCGCGGATCCCCGCGTCGGCCATCAGGTCCGTGGCCCAGGCGCGGCGACGCAGGTCGTACAGCTGGGTGGTGGAGGCGTTGGTGACCTCGGCGCCGATCACACCGGTGAGCCAGTACGCGATGAGGTCCGGGATCAGCAGCAGCCGGTGCGCGGCCTCCAGCTGAGGCGTCCCGGCGGCGGCGACGAGCTGGTAGAGGGTGTTGAACGGCAGGTGTTGCAGCCCGGTCGTGGCATACAGCCGCGCCGGGCCGAGCTGCTCCGCCACCCGGTCGGCCACGCCCTCGGTACGCCTGTCGCGGTAATGCACCGGGTTGCCGAGCAGAGCGCCGTTGGCGTCGAGCAACCCGTAGTCCACCGCCCAGGTGTCGATGCCGAGACCGGCGACCGGACCGGCGGAGCGCAGTCCCTCCAGGACACCCCGGTAGAGCGCCAGGACGTCCCAGTGCAGGGTGCCCGCCACCCGCACCGGAGCGTTGCGGAACCGGTGCGCCTCGGCCAGCTCCAGCGTCTCCTGCCCGACACGCGCGAGCATGACCCGACCGTTGGACGCGCCCACGTCCACGGCGGCCAGTCGCACGGCGGTCATCAGCGGAGGAAGGCCGCTGCGACCCCGGCGTCCACCGGGATGTGCAGCCCGGTGGTGTGCGACAGCTCGCCGCCGGTGAGCACGAAGACGGCGTTGGCGACGTGCTCGGGCAGCACCTCGCGCTTGAGCAGCGTGCGCTGGGCGTAGAACTCGCCCAGCTTCTCCTCCGGCACGCCGTAGACGGCGGCCCGCTGCGCACCCCAGCCCCCGGTGAAGATGCCGGAACCACGGACCACCCCGTCCGGGTTGACTCCGTTGACCCGGATGCCGTGGCCGCCGAGTTCGGCGGCGAGCAGGCGGACCTGGTGCGCCTGGTCGGCCTTGGCCGCGCCGTACGCCACGTTGTTCGGGCCGGCGAACAGCGAGTTCTTGCTGGAGATGTAGACGATGTCCCCGCCCATCCCCTGCGCGAGCAGCACCCGCGCGGCCTCCCGCGAGACGAGGAAGGAACCCTTGGCCATCACGTCGTGCTGGACGTCCCAGTCCGCCTCGGTCGTCTCCAGCAGCGACCTGGACAGCGAGAGCCCGGCATTGTTCACGATCAGGTCCACCCCACCGAAGGCGAGCACCGCGTCGCGCAGGGCATCCGCGACGGCAGTACCGTCGCTGACGTCTACCGTGACGGCGACCGCCACGTCGGTGCCGCCGATCTCCGTGGCGACGGCGCCGGCCGCCTCGGCGTCGCGGTCGGCGACCACGACACACGCGCCCTCCGCGGCGAGCCGGTGGGCGATGGCCCGGCCGATGCCGGAGCCACCGCCGGTGACGAACGCGACCCGCGTGGCGAGAGCCTTCGGCTTCGGCATCCGCCGAAGCTTCGCCTCCTCCAGTGCCCAGTACTCGATCCGGAACTTCTCGGGCTCGTCGATCGGCGTGTAGCGCGACACGGACTCCGCGCCGCGCATCACGTTGATGGCGTTGACGTAGAACTCGCCGGCGACCCGGGCGGTCTGCTTGGTGGCACCGAAACTGAACATGCCCACGCCCGGCACCAGCACAATCGCCGGGTCGGCGCCACGCATCGCGGGGCTGTCAGGACCGGCGTACCGGTCGTAGTAGGCGCGGTAGTCGTCACGGTAGGCGGTGTGCAGCTCGGCGAGGCGGGCGAGCACGGCCTCGATCGGGGCTGTGGGCGGCAGGTCGAGCACCATCGGACGGACCTTGGTCCGCAGGAAGTGGTCCGGGCAGGAGGTGCCGAGGGCCGCGAGCGCGCCGTGCTTCTCCCGCGCGACGAAGTCGAGCACCACGTCACTGTCGTTGAAGTTGCCCACCTGCGACCTGTCGGTGGACGCCAGACCCCGCAGCACCGGGAACAGCGCCGCCGCCCGCCGCCGACGTTCGTCAGGTGGCAGCGGCTCGTAGCCGGCGATGACCGGGCCGAGCGGTTCGGCCCGACCCCGCTGGTCGAGGAAGGCCTGCGCGTCCCGGACCATCTCCAGCGAGTTGCGCTCGCACTCGTCGCTGGTCGCGCCCCAGGCCGTGATGCCGTGGCCGCCGAGGATCACACCGACGGCGCGCGGGTTGGCCCGCGCCACCGCGGCGATGTCGAGGCCGAGTTGGAAGCCGGGCCGCCGCCAGGGGACCCACAGCACCCGGTCGCCGAAGATCTCCTTGGTCAGCTCCGGCCCGTCCGCGGCGGCGGCGATCGCGAGCCCGGCGTCGGGGTGCAGGTGGTCGACGTGCGCGGCGTCGACGAGGCCGTGCATGGCGGTGTCGATGGACGGCGCGGCGCCACCCGGGCCGTGCAGGCAGTAGTCGAAAGCGGCCACCATCTCGTCCTCCCTCTCCACGCCGGGGTAGACGTCGACGAGGGCGCGGAGTCGGTCCAGCCGCAGCGCGGCCAACCCGGACGGAGTGAGCGTGCCGAGATCACCACCGGAGCCCTTGACCCAGAGCAGCTCGACCGGAGCACCGGTGACCGGGTCGGTGGCCGCGCCCTTGGCAGAGGTGTTGCCCCCGGCGTAGTTCGTCGTGGTCGGGTCTGCGCCGAGCCGGTTGCTGCGCGCGATCAGCGCCTGAACCTCGGATTGCATCGTCCTCACGTCCCCAGTCTGCATGTCTGTGTATGCCGGTCAGGCGCCCCAGCCGGCCTGCTGGCCGTCGGCGCGTTCGGCGCGGATCCTGTCGAAGTAGCCGGAGCGGGCGTACGCGGCCATCGGGTCGGGATCCAGGCCCGACTCCGCGCGCAGGTCGGCGAGCAGCGGCCGGACGTCGGTGTTGTACGCGTCCATCAGCACGGCGTTGGCGGCGAGCACGTCACCGCCGCGCTGTGCGGCGGCCAGTGCGCCAGCGTCGACGAGCAGCGCCTTCGCCGTGGCCTCCTGCACGTTGAGCACCGAGCGGATGATGGCGGGGATCTTCGCCTCGATGTTGTGGCACTGGTCGAGCATGAACGCGATGCCGGCCTCCGGTGCCAGTGCGTCGCCACGGACGATCTCGTACATGATCCGGAACAGCTGGAACGGGTCCGCCGAGCCGACCATCAGATCGTCGTCGGCGTAGAAGCGCGAGTTGAAGTCGAACGCGCCGAGCTTCCCGACGCGCAGCAGGAACGCCACGATGAACTCGATGTTCGTACCCGGGGCGTGGTGGCCGGTGTCGATGACCACCTGCGCCTTCGGACCCAGCTCCAGGCAGTGCGCGTACGCGGTGCCCCAGTCCGGCACGTCGGTGCTGTAGAACGCCGGCTCGAAGAGCTTGTACTCCAGCAGCAGCCGCTGGTCGTCGCCGAGCCGGTCGTAGGTCTCGCGCAGGGCCACAGCGAGCCGGTCCTGCCGGGCACGGATGTCGTCCTGGCCCGGGTAGTTGGTGCCGTCGGAGAACCAGAGCTTCAGGTCGCGGGAGCCGGTGCGGTCCATGATGTCCACACAATCGAGCAGGTGGTCGATGGCCTTGCGGCGTACCCCCGGATCCGGGTTGGTGACGCTGCCCAGCTTGTAGTCGTTGTCCTGGAACACGTTGGCGTTTATCGCGCCCAGGGCGACACCGCGCTCCCCCGCGTACGCGGCCAGCTCGGCGTAGTCGTCGACCCGGTCCCACGGAATGTGCAGCGCCACAGTGGGTGCGATGCCGGTGAGCTGGTGTACGACCGCCGCATCGGCGACCTTCTCGTACGGGTTACGCGGCACCCCCTCCTGCGGGAAGACCTTGAACCGGGTTCCGGAGTTGGCGTACGCCCAGGATGGCGTTTCGATCCGCTGGGACCGCAGAGCCTGCTTGACCCGTTCGAGGGTCTGCGTGTCGGGCAGCGTCATGGTGTCTCTCCCGTCGGCTTTCCGGTCGGTGCACGGCGTGCGCCGGCACCGACCGGAAGGGCGCTCAGAACTGGAACTGGTCGATGTTGTTCTTGTCGAACACTGTGGGCGGGCCGAGGATGACCACCCCGTCCTTCGCGACGGTGAACTCGCCGAGCTTGCCGGCCTTGAACTTGTCGCCCTCGGCGCCGGTGATCTGACCGGAGGCCAGGGCCGCACCGGCGTACGCGGCGAGGTAGCCGAGGTCGGCCGGACTCCACAGGGCGAACGCGTCGACGGTGCCGTCCTTGACGTACTGGCGCATCTGGTTCGGCGTGCCCAGGCCGGTCAGCTTGACCTTGCCCTTGTACTGCGACCCGCTGAGGTAGCGGGCGGCGGCGGCGACACCGACCGTGGTGGGCGAGATGATGCCCTTGAGGTTCGGGTACGACTGCAACAGACCCTGGGTCTCCTGGAAGGACTTCTGATCGTCGTCGTTGCCGTACGCCACGGTGACCAGCTTGATCTTGCTGTACTCGGGCTTCGCCAGCTCGGTCTTCATCAATGCGATCCAGGCGTTCTGGTTGGTCGCGTTGGCGGTGGCGGAGAGGATCGCGATCTCGCCGGCACCGCCGATCTGCTCCGAGATAAGTTTGACCTGGTTCTCCGCGATGCCCTCGGCGGTGACCTGGTTGACGAAGACCTGGCGGCACTCCGGTTTGGTGTCCGAGTCGAAGGTGACGATCTTCGCGCCGGCCGCCTTCGCCTGGTTCAGCGCCCCGCAGATAGCGTTCGGGTCGTTGGCCGAGGTGACGATCACGTCCATGCCCTGCTGAGACAGGGTGTTGATGTAGCTGACCTGGGACGAGGCGCTGGCCTCGGAGGGGCCGACCTCCTTGAACTCACCCTTGATCTCGGTGACCGCGTCCTTGCCGCCGTTGTCCGAGACCGTGAAGTACGGGTTGTTGAGCTGCTTCGGCAGAAAGGCGATCTTGAGACCTTCGCGGAGAGCGGCGTTGGGATTGGCGGCGCCGCTCGCCTGGTTGCCGGCGCCGGCGTCGTTGTCGGTGTCGTCCCGGGTGGTGCCGCCACAGGCCGTGGCGCTCAACAGCAGTGCGGCGAGAGTGAGGCTGGTGGCCCCGACGCGGAGCCCTCTGCGGTACGCGGACATCGTCATCCTTCCGGGGGTGGTTGGTGCGCGGGGGACGTCACGACGCGGCGGGCTGCCGTTGTCGTCGACGGTGCAGCCGGGCGCGGACGTCCGCGACGGCGTTGGGCAGTACGACGGATGCGACGAGCAGGGTGCCGGTGACGATCGTCAGCGCGTTGGCGTCGACGTCGGCGAGTTGCAGCGCGTTGCGCAGGACGCCGAGGAGCAGGACGCCGGCCAGCACACCGAGCAGCGCACCCCGGCCGCCGAAGATCGACACACCGCCGAGCAGGACAGCGGTCACCACCGTCAGCTCCAGGCCGGTGGCGTTGTCGCCGCGGGCGCTGGCGTAGCGCAGGGTCCAGAAGATGCCGACCAGCCCGCAGACGGCACCCGAGACCACGAAGAGCCAGAACTTCGTCCGGGCGACCGAGACGCCGGTGAACGTGGCGACCTGGTCGTTGTTGCCCATGGCGTAGAGCGCCCGGCCGGCCGGTGTGGCGTGCAGCACGACCGCGAAGACCACAGCGAGCAGCAGCAGTGGCACGACCACTACCGGAACGGAGGTGCCGGGGATGTTGCGCACGACGGCGGCTGTCCAGTCGGCTGGGAAGTCGGCGACGGCCTGGTCGCCGAGCACCACGAAGGACAGCCCGCGGTAGAGGGCGAGCGTGCCGATGGTGACCGCCAGCGACGGCAGGCCGAAGCCGGTGACGAAGAGGCCGTTCACCGCGCCGAGCACGGCGCCGAGCAGCACCACGAGGACGCAGATCAACTCCAGCGACAGGCCGCTGGAGAGCCAGAGCTGGCCCATCAGGGTGCTGCACAGGCCCACCATGCTGGCGACGGAGAGGTCGATCTCGCCAGTGATCACGATCAGGGTCATCGGTAGCGCGATGAGCGCCAGCGGCACCAGATCGAGCAGCAGGAACTGGGCGTTGCGACCGGTCGCGAAGTTCTCCACGGTCAGGCCGGCGAGCAGGACGACCACCACGAGAGCGACGACGATCACCGCGTCCCAGGAACCGAGCAGCCCGCGCAGGCTGGCGATGCGGCCCGCGCCGGGCTCGGCCTCGGCGGTGGGCGATGCCGCGTACAGGCTGTCATGCGCCATGGGCGCTTCTCCCTCGGAGCCGGGCCGCCACCCGCAGGGCCAGGAGCCGGTCCAGCCCGATGGCGGCGAGGATGAGTGCGCCGACCACGGCCTGCTGCCAGAACGGGTCGATGCGCAGAACGGCGAGCGAGCTGCCGATCGTGGTCAGCAGCACGGCGCCGAGCGCCGCGCCGTAGGCACTGCCGCTGCCACCGAAGATCGCCACCCCGCCGACCACGGCGGCGGCGACGACCTGGAGTTCCAGGCCGGTACCGGCGGCCGCGTCGAGGGTGCCGAACCGGGCCGCGTACAGCACGCCGGCGAGCCCCGCGAGTGCTCCACTGGCCACGAAGACGGTGAACACCCGCCGCCCCACCGGGATGCCGGAGAGCCGGGCGGCGGCCGGTTCGGAGCCGATCGCGTACAGCTCCCGGCCGCTGCGGTAGGAGCGCAGGTAGAAGCCGACGGCGGCCACGACGACCAGCGCGACGAGGAAGAGCACTGGTACGCCGAACACCGTCTGGTTGCCCAGCCGCAGGAACGACTGTGGCATGTCGGCGGCGTTGATCTGCCGCCCGGACGCCCAGTAGTAGTCGACGCCCCGGAAGACGTAGAGGGTGCCGAGGGTGATGACCAGGGCGGGCACGCGGGCCACCGCGATCAGGCCGCCGTTGACAACCCCGCACAGCGCGCCCAACGCGACGCCGAGGACGAGCGCCACCGGCCACGGGGTGCCGGGGGCGGAGACGAACAACGTGCCGGTGGCGAAGGCGACCAAGCCCAGGATCGAGCCGACGGAGAGGTCGACGTTGCGAGTGACGATGACAAGGGTCTGACCGACCGCCAGGATCACCAGGATCGCGCAGCCCAGCAGGAGATCCTTGACGCCCTGGCCGCTCAGGAATCGGTCGTTGCGCAGGGTCGTGACCAGGACCAGCAGGCCGAGCGCGATCAGCAGGCTCAGCTCGCGTACGGCCAGCAGCCGCTCGGTGAGGCCCCGGCGCTTCCGGCCGGGGTCGGTCGGGGCGTGCTCGGTGGTCTGGTCGGGCGCGACAGCGCCGGTGCGGCTCATGCGGTCGCTCCCTGACCGGTGGCGGCGAACATGATGGAGGTCTCGTCCGCCTCGGCCCGGGGCAGCTCGCGGACCAGTCGCCCCTCGTGCATGACGAGAACCCGGTCGGCCATGCCGAGCACCTCGGGCAGTTCACTGCTGATCATCAGGATGGCCAGCCCTTCGCCGGCCAACTCGGAGAGCAGACGGTGCACCTCGGCCTTGGTCCCGACGTCGATGCCACGGGTGGGTTCGTCGATGATCAGGACCCGTGGTTCAGTGGCCAGCCACTTGGCGAGCACTACCTTCTGCTGGTTGCCTCCGGAGAGGGTCGCCACGGGCGCCCCGAGCCGGGCGCCCTTCACCTGTAGCCGCCGTGTCCAGCGGTGGGCCTCGGAGCGCTCGGCGCTCCCGAACAGGAGGCCCATCCGGCTCAGCGCCCGGCGGCGGGCCAGGGTGGCGTTGCGCTCCACCGACAACTCCATCACCAGGCCCTGCTGTCGACGGTCCTCGGGGACCAGCGCCATGCCGGCGGTGATTGCCCGGCCCGGGTTCCCGGCCGGGACAGCCCGGCCGGCCACCAGCACCTCACCCGTGTCGTACCTGTCGACGCCGAAGATCGCGCGGACGACCTCGCTGCGCCCGGCCCCGACCAGCCCGGCGAGGGCGACGATCTCCCCACCCCGGACCGAGAACGACACGTCGGCGAAGACTCCGGCCCGGGTCAGCCCCCGGACTTCGAGGAGGGTGTCGCGCAGTTCGGCGTCCTGCTTCGGGTAGAGCGAGGAGACGTCCCGACCGACCATGCGCCGCACCACCTCGTCGACGGTGAGGTCCGCGGCGGGGTCGCTGGAGACCCAGGCGCCGTCCCGGAGCACTGTGATGCGGTGGCACAGGTCGAAGACCTCGTCGAACCGGTGCGAGATGAACAGCACCGCGGCCCCGCGCTCGCAGAGTGACCGGGTGACCGCGAACAGGCGTTCGACCTCCACACCGGACAGTGCGGCCGTGGGCTCGTCCATGACCAGGACCCGGGCGTCGAAGGAGATCGCCTTGGCGATCTCGACGAGTTGCTGGTCGGCGATCGAGAGCCCGCGAGCGGGGCGGGTCGGGTCGATCCGGACGCCCAGCCGTTGGAAGAGTGTCGCCGCGTCGCGGTTCATCGTCGCGGTGTCGATGCGGCGCAGACGGCGAAGCGGTTGCCGGCCCATGAAGATGTTCTCCGCCACCGACAGGTCCGGGAAGAGCGTCGGTTCCTGGTAGATGACGGCGATGCCGGCGGCCCGGGCGTCACCGGGGCCACGAAGGCGCAGCGGCTGCCCGTCGAGGGTCATCTCGCCGGAGTCCGGATCGTGTGCCCCGGCCAGGATCTTCACCAGTGTGGACTTGCCGGCGCCGTTCTCGCCGACCAGGGCGTGCGCCTCGCCGGAGTGCAGCGCCAGGCGCACCCCGCGCAGCGCGGCGACGGCCCCGAAGGACTTCGTCACGCCGTCGAGTACCAGCAGCGGACCACGGTCCGTGTCCGGTGCTTCGGCGGTCATCCGACCTCCTCCTGAATCGTTTCACGCATCGACATGGACCGTATGGGCCGGCCTTCGAGAGCGTCAAGAGTTTCACTGTCATTTCTCCCCCGTTGCCACACCACGTCGAATAGATGAAACGTTTTAGCCGCTATAGACTGCCGGCGAACCCGGTCAGCTCGGGCCGCGACCACCGCACCAGGCATTGAGGGAGTCATGGGCACGGCGAACATCAAGGAGGTCGCCCGGCACGCGGGCGTCTCCCTCGGCACCGTGAGCAACGTGCTCAACCGGCCCGACACTGTCGCCCCCGCCACCCGCCAGCGGGTGCTCGACGCCATCAACACCCTCGGTTACGTCCGCAACGACTCCGCGCGTCAACTCCGTGCCGGGCACAGTCGCACCGTCGCCATCGTGGTGCTGGACGTGGCCAACCCCTTCTTCACCGACGTCGTGCGGGGCGCCGAGCAGGTGATCGAGGCAGCCGGCGCCATGCTCGTCGTCTGCAACAGCGGCGAGGACAGCGCCCGGGAGCGCCGCCACCTGGAGTTGCTGGAGGAGCAGCGGGTCCGGGGCGTCCTCATCACCCCGGTCGGTCACGGCCCCCAGCCCAACCTGGACAAGCTCATCGACCGGGGCATCCCGGTGGTGCTGGTGGACCGGGGCACGGGCCGAGCGAACCGCTGCTCGGTTGCGGTCGACGACGTCCTCGGTGGCCGACTCGCCATGGACCACCTGCTGGACCAGGGCCATCAGCGCATCGCCTACCTCGGTGGACCGGTCTCCATCGCCCAGGTCGCCGACCGGCACGCCGGAGCCGCCGCAGCGCTGAAGGAACGCGGCGGCACCGCCGAACTCCGGGTGGCGGTCACCAGCAGCCTGACCGTCGCCGCCGGCCGACGTGCCGCCGAGGAGCTGCTGGCCCTACCGGCCCGGCAGCGCCCCACCGCCGTGTTCTGCGCCAACGACCTGCTCGCTCTCGGCGTACTCCAGGAACTGACCGCGCGTGGGCTGCGGGTGCCGGCCGACGTGGCCATCGTCGGCTACGACGACATCGAGTTCGCCGACGCGGCGGCGGTGCCGCTGTCGTCGGTACGCCAGCCCCGCGACCAGCTCGGACGCACCGCGGCGGAGCTGCTGCTGGAGGAGGCCGATTCCGGCGACACGCACCGGCACCGGCACGTGGTGTTCCAGCCCGAGCTGGTCGTCCGCCGATCCAGCGACCAGCCCCGACGCACCCGACGCTGATCCACGAACCCACGAACCCACGAGCCGGCCGGCTCGGGTCGCCCCGGGCGGGTCAGGCCGCCGGGCCGGGCATCGCCCAGACGTCGGCGATCGACGGGTCGTAGCCGGTGCCGGTGTCCTGGTACCGCACCCGCACGACACCGTCCCGGGTCGCGTCCGGCAGGTTGACGACGAACTGGTAGCTAACCGTGCCGGGCCCGCCCGCCGTGCGCTGCCACGAGCGCGTGTGCGCCACCACCCCGTCCACGACCACCTGGTAGTCCTTGAGCTGAAGCCCGTCGTACGTCTCGACCGAGCGCAGCGCGAACGGTTCACCGGGCCGGACCGCGAGATCGAACTCGAACCAACCGCCGGGGCGGGTCACATCGGTGTAGCGGCGGGTCAGCCCGGCCTCGGTGCTGGTGCCCGAGTAGGTGGAGGCGGTGAGGCGGTGCGCCTGCTCGGACGCCGCGACACCGAGGTCGACGTGGTCGTAGGCGTCCGTCGGTGGGACGACAGCGAAGGAGTAGGAACCGGATCCGATTTCGTACACGGCGACCGCGCCGTCCATCCTGACGAACCGCACCCCGTCGGCCTGCTCCGCGGGCCGGCCGCCCTCGGTGACCGCCTCGCGTGCGGGTGCCGGGAAGCGCACCGTCGCCGTGGTGTTCGCCGGCAGGGTGAGGCGCAGCCGCATGTCGCCGCGCGCGTCGAGGTCCCAGTCGCTGCCGATCGTGCCGTACGCCGAGCGGTACGACGCCTTGGCCGAGGTGAGGTTGCCGCCCGGCTGGGGGGCGAACGTGACGTGCGCGTACCCGGGGTTGCCGGCGTCGGGCTGGATGCCGGCGACGGTCCGGTACATCCAGTCGCCCACAGCGCCGTACGCGTAGTGGTTGAAGGAGTTCATCCCCACGTCGCCGAAGCTGCCGTCGGGTTTGATGGAGTCCCAGCGCTCCCAGATCGTGGTCGCGCCCTTGCCGATCTCGTAGCCCCACGACGGGTAGGTGTCGTTGAGCAACAGCCGGTAGGCGACGTCGAGATGCCCGGTGTCACTCAGCGCCGGCAGCAGGTCCGGTGTGCCGAGGAAGCCGGTGGAGAGGTGCCAGTCGTGCCGTTGCACGTTGGCGACCAGCCGGTCGGCGGCCCGGGCCCGCAGCGGGTCGGTCAGCAGGCCCATGCCGATGGCGAGCACGTATCCGGTCTGGCTGTCGCCCTGCACGGTTCCGTCGGCCGCTACGTAGGTGTTGACGAACGACTGGGTGATGGCAGTGGACAGCGCGGCGTAGCGGGTCGCGTCGGCGTTGCGCCCGATGGCCGCGGCCAGCTCCCCCAGCAGCCGGATGCTGTACGCGTAGTAGGCGGTGCCGACCACCCCGGCCGGCGTCGGGTCGTCGAGGTTGAGCCAGTCGAGGTACGGGCCGGCGTTGGTCCGCAGGTTGCCCGAGCTGGTGCTCTCCAGCCAGGACGCGTACCGCACCATCGACGCGTAGTGCTCCTCGATCACCCGGGTGTCGCCGTAGCGCTGCCACAGCGCGTACGGCACTGTGATCCCGGCGTCCGCCCAGCCCGTCGCGCCATCCCCACAGCAGGCGCGGGGCGCGACGTCGGGGTACGCGCCGTTGGCCGACTGCGCGTCGCGCAGGTCCTGCAACCACTTGCTGAGGAACGTCAGGCTGTCCATGTTGAACGTGGCGGTGTTGGCGAAGACGTTGATGTCGCCGGTCCAGCCGAGTCGCTCGTCGCGGGCCGGGGTGTCGGTCGGGATGGACAGGAAGTTGCCGCGCTGCCCCCAGGTGATGTTGCTGTGTAGCCGGTTCACCATGGCGTTGGAGGTCTGGAACTCGCTGGTCAGCTCCCCGTCGGTGTGCATCACCAGGCCCGTGACCGAGGACAGGTCGGGGGTGCCCGGATAGCCGGTCAGCTCGACGTAGCGGAAGCCGTGGAAGGTGAAGGTGGGCTCGTAGACCTCGGCGCCTCCACCGCGCAGGGTGTAGAGGTCGGTGGCTCGGGCCGTCCGCAGGTTGGCGGTGTACGCGGTGCCGTTCGGGTTGAGCACCTCGGCGTGCCGGATGCGGACCGTGGAACCGGCTGGGCCGTTGACCCTCAGCCGCACCTTGCCCACCATGTTCTGGCCGAGGTCGAAGATCCAGGTGCCGGGGGTGGGCTGGGTCAGCACCCGGGCCGGCAACTCCTGCGTGACCCGTACCGGCGGGTCGACCTGGGCGACGATCTTGTCGGTGGCGTCGACGTCGTCGACGGTGGCGGGTTTCCAGCCGGCGTCGTTGAAGCCGGGCTGGTCCCAGCCGGCCGGCAACCGCCGCGCGTCGTAGGTCTCACCGTGGATCAGGTCGCTCTGCAGGAACGGCCCGGGCGTGGCGCGCCACGATCCGTCGGTGTTGACCGTCGCGCTGCGACCGTCGGTGTAGTCGATGCGCAGTTGCGCACTCAGGTGCGGCCGGGAGCCGTAGTTGTCGGTGCCGAACCAGGCGATGCTGCCCGCGTACCAACCGTCGCCGAGCAGGGCGCCGAGGGCGTTGTCACCGGGGCGGAGCTGGCCGGTCACGTCGTACGTCTGGTACTGCACCCGTTTGTGGTAGTCGGTCCAGCCGGGTGCCAGCTCGTGGTCGCCGACCCGCTGGCCGTTGAGGGAGAGCTGGTAGACACCGAGCGCGGTGGCGTAGATCCGGGCGCGGGCGACAGTACCGTCGACCCGGAAGCTCCGCCGCAGCAACGGGTTCGCGTCGAGCGCGACGAGCATGGCCTCGGTGTCGCCGCCGACCCGCAGGCCGGCCGATGTGGCAGTGCCGGCCCCGAACGGGTTCACCCCGTCGGTGAGCGGAGCCGCGAAGAGTGTCTGACCTCCGCTGGTCACGGAGAAGGCGGAGAAGACGCCGGACTCCAGCCCGTTGGTCCGCAGGCCGACCGAGCCGGTCTGGTGGGCGGTGCTGGTGGTGACGTCGACTTGGGTGCCGTCGACCCAGGTGGTGATGGTGTTCCCAGCCGCCGTGATGCGCACTGTGTGCGGCGTGGTCAGCTTGTCGGCCGGTACGACAGCGCCGAGCGGCACCTCCTTGAGCACTGTCCAGGCGCCGTTGACCCGGGCGTGCGGGCGCAGCTTGGCGCTGCCGCCGGTGATGGAGAACTGCCACATGTACGCGTTGCCCGCGCCGCGGGCGCGCAGGAAGATCCCGGCCGCGTCGCGCTCCAACCGGACCGTCGTCTGCACCGTGTAGTCGGTCCAGGATTCGGTGGGCGACGGCAACCCGATCCAGTCGGCCTGCCAACCAGCGCCACCCTGCACGCCGGTCTCCCAGAACGTCGGCGTGCTCCACCCGGAGGCGTTGCCGGCGGTGTCCCAGACCTGGACCTGCCAGGCGTAGCGGGTCCGTGGCCGCAGGGCCGGGCCGGCGTACGGGACGAGAGTGCTCTGCCGCGACCGGACCCGGCCGCTGTCCCAGACGTCGGGGGCGCCGAGGCGGTCCGTGCTGGTGGCGACACGCACCTGGTAGGACTCCTGGACCACGCCCCGGGTGGTGGCGTCGATCCGCCAGCCGAGGCGGGGTCGCGCCACGTCCAGGCCAATCGGCGCGGTGGCCCGTTCGGCGGTCAGGTCGGTCGCCGTCAACGCTGCGGCGGCCGGCGCGGCGGTCGCCGAGTGCGGTGCCGCCATCGGCGTCAGGCCAGTCAGCAGCACGAGAAGTGCGGAAAGTGCGGCGTGACGCCGCGACGTGCGCATCATTCCTGGCCCTCATCCTTCTCTGCACGGTGTGGCGGCAGGGGTCGGCCTCCGGGTTAATGAATCGTTTCAGGTAGGTTACGCGCTCGTCATGGTCAAGTGAAGACGTTGACGGCGATGAATCCGATCCCGTTGGACGTCTGGTGATCGACGACCGACACCAGCGGTGAAAACTGTTATCCCGGTGCGACCGGTGAGTCTCCTGAGGGGAGGCTGTAGCGGATCTTCCGCCAGCCCCCACGACAGGTAGCGGTACGACCACATGAAGGAGTCGAGACGATGCGCGGATCCGGTCCGGATGGAGCCGTCACACCAGGGGTTACCCGGGGCGCCCACGCGGAACCCCGCCGCGGTCTGCTCGGCCGCCTCCCGATCGGCGCGAGGCGGCTGCTGTGGCCGCTTCTCGTGGCCGCCGTGGTCGCCGTACTGGTGACGGGTGTGATCGTCGTGGTGCAGCCGACCGGGCCGACGCCCGCCCCGGCGGCGACACAGGCGCTCGACGCGCCGCCGCCCGCGAGCCCACAGCCCGGCGCGCCCAGCGCGACCACGCCCGCCGCCACCACGAGCCCGACGGGGGCGACGCCGACGCCGACGGCGAAGCCGACAACCGGGCGTCCGGTCGCTCCGGCGGCCCCGGTGGCGACCTCGAAGCGCAAGGGCGTCGGGGTGTGGAAGTTCGACGGCGTCAGCCAGGCGCTGGCGAACTCCGGGGCGAGTTGGTACTACACCTGGGACGTGGCCCACTCGGGTGTCACCAGCCCGAAGGGCGCCGAGTTCGTCCCGATGATCTGGGGGGCGAAGAGCGTCACCGCCAGCAACCTGCAACAGGCCGAGAAGAACGGCCGCTACCTGCTCGGGTTCAACGAGCCGGACCTGAAGGGTCAGGCGGAGATGACCGTCGAACAGGCGTTGGAGCTGTGGCCGCAGTTGCAGGCCACCGGCCTTCCGCTGGGCAGCCCGGCGGTGGCCTGGGGTGGCGACCGGCCAGGCGAATGGCTCGACCGGTTCATGGCCGGGGCGAAGCAGCGCGGCTACCGCGTCGACTTCATCGCCCTGCACTGGTATGGCGGCGACTTCACCACCGCCAGCGCGGTCAACCAGCTCAGGTCGTACCTCCAGGCCGTGCACGACCGGTACAAGCTGCCGGTCTGGCTCACCGAGTTCGCCCTGATCGACTTCTCCAACGGCGTCCGCTTTCCCACCCAGGCACAGCAGGCCGCGTTCCTCACCGCGGCGACCCGCATGCTGGGTGGGCTGTCCTGGCTACAGCGGTACGCGTGGTTCGGCCTGCCCGCCACCGACAAGGACCAGACCGGCCTGTTCCGCACCGGCAGCACGGCGACCGCCGTCGGCCGCGCCTACCAGGCGGCACGCTGATCTACCTCGGGTCGACGTGGTTCCGCCAGGAGTGCTGCGGCTCGTACCCCAGCACCCGGCGGGCCTTGTCGATGCTGAGCAGCGTCTCGTGCTCACCCAGCTCCTTACGGATTTCGACGCCCGGGTAGACCTCGGCCATCAGGCTGGCGCTGGACCTGGTCATGACGGTGTCGGCGTTGGCGATGACGAAGACGTCGGCACCGGGCTGGTCGTGCGCGAGCGCGCGCTCGACCGCCTGGGCCCCGTCCCGGGCGTCGATGTAGCCCCACAGGTTCCACCGGCGCAGCTGCGGGTCGGCGTCGAACGAGGGGAACGGCGCGTAGTCCTCGACGTCCATCACGTTGGAGAAGCGCAGCCCCACCATGACCAGCTCCGGGTCCCACCGGCAGAAGTGCCGGGCCATCTCCTCCTCCAGGGCCTTGTTCAACGAGTACGTCGACTCGGGCCGCGGCGCGTACTCCTCGTCGACCGGCGCGTACGGCGGTGGGGTGTCGAACGGCAGCCCGAGCACCGTCTCGCTCGACGCCCACACGACCCGCTTGATGCCGGCCGCCCGGGCCGCGGCGAACACGTTGTACGTTGCGGCCGAGTTGTTCGCGAAGGTCGTCGCGTTCGACATCAGCCCGGGGGCCGGGATCGCGGCGAGGTGCACGACCGCGTCGACGCCGCCCGCGTGCTCGTCGGCGCCCCCGGTGAACGCCTCCACCACCTGCCCGTAGTCGGTCAGGTCGACCAGCAGGAACTCGCCGTTCACGTCGCGTGGGTCGCGGCCACCGGCGCGGTCCACAGCCAGCACGTCGACGCCCACGGCGCGCAGGTGCGCGACCACGGCACGGCCGAGCTTGCCGGTGGCACCGGTGACGACGACACGCCCGGGCAGTACGGAATCGCTCATGCTGACATCTTCTCCGGTGAGGCGCGACGCCCCGGACGCGGGTGCGGACCGACCCCCTCCGAACAGCGGCACTACCCCACGCCGGACACCACCACGCCGTTCACGCCGTAGGCAGCCAGCCGAGGGTCTTCATCGTGGAGAGGCTGGTCGCCTTGAGGCCACCGGCGGAGACGGTCCAGAGCACTCCGTCGACCACCAGTGACCGGCGGATCGGCGTCAAACCCTCGGGACCTCCCGTGTCCGGCGTGTGGTCGACCGTGCCGACCTCGGTGAACCCGCCGTCGCCGGCTCGCAAGGCCACAGCCACGTTGCTCGGCCGGCCCGTGCCGTAAGCGGTCAGTGGGACCACGACCAGGCGTTCCGCCGGCCAGTAGAGGAACGCGTGCGGGTCGAACTCCGCCTCGGAGTGACCCTGCTTGACGTGATACTGGGCGACCCGGGTCGGCTTGGCCGGGGAGGAGACGTCGAAGAGCGAGAGCTGGGTGCCCTGGAGACGGCCCTGGCCGGACGCCTCCTGCCCAACACCGAGCAGCCGTCCTTCGCCGGCCGGATGCAGGTACGCCGAATACCCGTTGATCTTCAGTTCGCCGGTCACCTTCGGCACCCCCGGATCACGCAGATCGACTGTGTAGAGCGGGTCGGTCTGCCGGAAGGTGACGACGTACCCGGTGCCACCGACGAACCGTACCGCGTATATCCGTTCGCCCTTGCCCAGCCCGGTGACCTTCCCGACCTGGGTCAGCGCCGTGCCGTCGGCACGCAGGACATACACGCTGGACGTCGAGTTCGGCCTGTCGCCCCATGTACGGCCACTGGTGGTGGCCACTCTCAGATGCCCGTCCCACTCGGACATGGCGTACTGGTTGACGAGCCAGCCCGGTACGGACGCGGCGGCGACGTATCGCGGGGCACCGGTGCCAGTGATGTCGAACTGGTAGATCTCGGTGGTCTCGTCCCTGGGATCCGGTGCGATGTTCCGCGCGGTCAGACTCGGCAGCACCCGCCAGCGCTGATCGTTGGCGACGTACAGCCGGGGTCCGTTGCTGTAGACGGTGTCGCCGTCGGCGATCACGGTGACCGGGTCGCCAGCACCGAGCGCGGCTGCACCGAGGTCGAAGCTGAGCACGGTCACCAGCGACGTGCCGGAGTAGACGGCCGGCCGGCTCACCCGTTCGCAGCCGACCCGTCCGGCGCTGGTTCGCCCGCCGGAGGTGACCTCGTACCGGGGCAGCCAGTCGTCGGCGGTGGCGTTGTCGATGATCTCGCGGTTGGCGGTGGTGCGCTGCTCATCGGTGGCCCGTTCCCGATGCGGGAAGTTCAACCGGGGCTCGGAGCGGACCACGACCCGGACCGTTGTGCCGACCTGGCGGGCGTCCACCAGATTGCCGTCGATTCGGTATTCGCCGATGATTTTCGGCTGGCCGGACAGGTCGACCATGGTCAGCTTAGGGCCGACGATGCCATCCGGCGTCGGAGCGTCCACGACCCGCCCGCCTCCCTCGGAGACGTCCGGTTTGAACCTTCCGGCCCACCCGTCGCGGCGCAGCACCAGCGCCCGGTCACCGTGCAGCAGCAGGGCGTCCTCGGCCCCGCCGAACTGATCGGCGCCCGGTGCCAGTTCCAGCTCTCCGGTCAGCTGGCGGGTGGCCGGGTCGACCACGTACAGCGTGCCGTGCTGCACTGTGACGATCCGCCTGCCGTCGGTCTTGACCAGGTCCGGTTCATCGGCCCCGGCCTCGTGGCTGTTGGTGCCCGAGTAGCCGGGGGCGGCGGCCTTGGACGCCGCATCCGCAGCCCCCGCCGCGGCGGGCGCCGCAGCGCGTTCGAGGATGTGAGAGGCGCGCGCGTCCCCGTTCAACCCGAACCCCCAGGGCCCGACGTACGCGCTGGCAGCCGTCTTCAGCTGCCGCAGCGCCTCCGGGCAGGAGTCGAACGCGACGAGCCGGAACCCGCCGGCCGGCACTCCCCGGTCAGGTGGCGGCGCGGGGGCCGGCTCCGCTGTACAGCCGGTGACCAGCGCCAGCCCTGCGACCAGGGCCAGGCCCATGGCGCGAGCTGGAGTCATGACTCGGGGGGCGCCGTTGGCGGCCGTTGGCTGGGTTACGTGGGCGCTGCTACGCGTCATGCCCCCTACGACGTGGCTGCCCTGGGCTGGGTTCCCCGAATGCGAACCTCGAGCCGAGTAATCGACAGGGGTTCGAGCGTGCGCCCCATTCGGACCGGAGCGGACCAGCGGGTGCGTAACGTGCAGGGGTAACCCCCTGACGCGAAGAGGAGACTTCATGTCCAAGCCACCGCTTCCCGAGGCCGCGGTCGCCATGCTCCAGAAGCCGAACCCCGCCGTCATGACCACCCTTCGCAACGGTGGCCAGCCGGTGTCCGCCGCCACCTGGTACCTGTGGGAGGACGGCCGGATCCTGGTGAACATGGACGAGAGCCGCCGCCGGCTGGAGCACGTCCGCAACGACCCCCGGGTGTCCCTCACAGTGCTCGACGAGGCTGGCTGGTACACCCACGTCAGCATCATCGGGCACGTCGCCGAGCTGCGCGCCGACGAGGGCCTCGCGGACATCGACCGGCTGTCGAAGCACTACACGGGCAACGCGTACCCGCGCCGGGAGCGTGCCCGGGTCAGCGCCCTGATCGAGATCGACCGCTGGCACGGTTGGGGCGCGCAGAAGGACAACAACCAGGTCGGCTGACCGCTGCCGCCCGCCCTTGTCGTCCTGACGGCTGCCGTCAGGACGACAAGGGCGTCAGCCGTCAGGGCGTCAGCCGTCAGGGCGTCAGCTGTCAGGGCGTCAGGGCGGTGGAGGACCGGGCGCCGACGCGGGTCACCAGGTAGCCGAAGGCCGCTGCGGTGAAGAACATGACGATGCCGTAGACGGCGCCCGGGATCGCCATCTGGGTGCTGTTGAGCAGCGCCGGGCTGAGCGCGATCGTGATGGCCAGGGTGCTGTTGTGGATGCCGATCTCGAACCCGGCGGCCGTCGCGGCGCTCCGGTCGACACCGGCGAGGCGCGGCGCCCCGTACCCGATGGCGAGGCTGAGCAGGTTGAAGGCGAGCACGGCCAAGCCGACCGAGACGAAGTAGTCGGCGATGTTCTCCCGCTCGCCGAGCACCGCGCCGGCGATCACCGCGACGAGAACGACGACGGAGAGGATCCGGACCGGGCGGTTCAGCCGCTCGGCCAGGTGCGGCATCCGCGCCCGGATGAGCATGCCGATCGCGACCGGGACGAGCACGATGGCGAAGACCTGGAGCACCTTGTCGAACTGCAGGCCGATGCTCCTGCCCTCGGGCAGGAAGTACGCCGCCGACAGGTTGACCAGGATCGGCAGGGTGAACACGGCGAGCACCGAGTTGATGGCGGTCAGGGTGATGTTCAGCGCGACATGTCCGCCGAACAGGTGGCTGTAGAGGTTGGCCGTGGTGCCGCCAGGTGAGGCGGCCAGCAGCATCATGCCGACGGCCAGCTCGGGCGCCAGGTCGAACGCGAGGACGAGGCAGAAGCAGAGCGCCGGCAGCACCAGCACCTGGCACACCAGGGCGATGACGGCGGCGCGTGGATGCTGGGCCACCCGGCGGAAGTCCGCGATGGTCAGTCCGAGACCGAGACCGAGCATGATGATGCCGAGGGCGATGGGCAGGCCGATCAGAGTCAGGGCGGAGTCCATGGCACAACATCGTTACCACCGGGTAACGCCGTCACAATCCTCCATCTGGCTGGACGGCTCTTGACCCCGGAGGGTGATCGGCTTAACTTCATCAATCAGATAAGTCTCTTTACTAATTCTGCTTGATGTCTCGTGGGAGTGTGCCGATGCGACCATTCCGCCACCGCCGTCTCACCGCCGTCGTCGCCCTGGCGACCCTGCTGGTCACCGCCGCTCCGCCCGCCGCCGCCAGCGCCGGTGACAACCACCAGCGTCGCACCGGTTACCACCGGGTCGGCTACTTCACCCAGTGGGGCATCTACGGCCGGGCCTTCCCGGTCAAGAAGCTCGAAACCTCCGGGGCGGCGAGCCGCCTCACCCACCTCAACTACGCCTTCGGCAACGTCAGTGAGGACGGCCGCTGCTATGTGGACGGTGGGCCGGGTGAGGGCGACGCCTGGGCCGACTACCAGCGCCCCGTACCGGCCGAGGAGAGCGTCGACGGCGTCGCTGACGCACCGGGCCAGGCGCTCAACGGCAACTTCGGCCAGCTCGCCAAGCTCAAGGCCAAGCACCCCAAACTGCAGGTGCTGATCTCGCTCGGCGGCTGGAGCTGGTCGACGTACTTCTCGAACGCCGCCCGCACCGACGCCTCCCGCAAGGCGTTCGTCACGTCCTGCATCGACCTCTACCTCAAGGGCAACCTGCCCGGCGGGGACGGTGCCGCCGGCGGCCCAGGTGCCGCCGCCGGGGTCTTCGACGGCATCGACCTCGACTGGGAGTGGCCCAACTGGGAGGGTGAGCCCGGCAACGTCATCCGCCCGGAGGACCGGGAGAACTTCACCAAGCTGCTCGCCGAGTTCCGCCGGCAGCTCGACGCGTACGGGCGCACGACCCGGGAGCACCACCCGCTGACCGCGTTCCTGCCGGCCAGCCCGGCCACCATGGACGCCGGCTACGAGGGCCGCAAGATCTTCAAGTACCTGGACTTCGCCACCGTGCAGGGGTACGACTTCCACGGCGGCTGGGACGCACGGGCCAACCAGCAGTCGGCGCTGCGCGTCCCGGCGGGCGCCCCGGACAACCCGGACTTCTCCGTCGAGGTGGCCATCGACGGGTGGATCGCCCGTGGCGCGCCGCGGGACAAGCTCGTGCTCGGCATCCCCTACTACGGTCGCGGTTGGACCGGCATCACCGGCGGCGGCAACGGCCTGTTCCAGCCGGCCACCGGGCCCGCGCCGGCAACCTTCGAGGCCGGGTACGAGGACTACAAGCAGCTCAAGACCCTGGCCGCCAACGGCTACACAGTGCACCGCGACCTGCGCGCCGGGCACGCCTGGTTGTTCGACGGTACGACGTTGTGGACGTACGACGACCCGGCGGTCGTGTTGCAGAAGACCCTCTACATCCGACGGGCCGGTCTGGCCGGCGCCATGATCTGGTCGCTCGACGGCGACGACGACAACGCCACGCTGACCAAGACGATCGGCCTCGGCCTGACCACCTGGTAGCCGTACTCCCTTCGACCCGGCCCGCCGCCGACCGATCGTTCGGTCGACGGCGGCCCGCCGTCACGTCACTGGGTGCTCCAACGATCGCTGTACCGCAGGGCCAGGCCTCCGTCCGGTCGCGTGGGTAGCCGATCCTCGTCCGGGCCGGGCGGGGTGACCCCGTGCAGCGTGGCACCTGCGAAGTGCGACAGCGCGTGCAGGATCTCCGCCCGGGTGTGGGGGAAGTGCCGGAGGTCGGCAACTGGAAAGCCGCCCAGCTCCGCGGAGTAGGTGAACTCGCGCGGCTTCTCCACCTCGGGATAGTCCCGTTTGAAGGCGATGACGAGGACGTTGCCGGCGACGAAGATCCGGTCCAGGTGGTGCCAGGCGATGAACCTGTTGTGAGCTCTGGTCTGAATGCCGATGCCCTGCTTGGAGAGCGAGACGACGAGCGGTCTCTTCGAGAGCGCCAGATGGCCGGTCAGGACGTCCTGGAACTGGACGACGAGCAGGAAGCCGATCGTGAGGAAGCCGGCAAGCGTCCACAGCTCGCCGAGGGCGTGGGTCTTGAGCAACCTGATGAACCGGGTCTCCCCCAGCATCGGGTCCGGGGTGGCGTACAACGCGGTCATCGCACCGAAGACGACGGCGACCACGAACGGGGTGCGCCACCACATCCGCAGCACGCCATGTTCGTCTCTCGATTTCTGGCCCGCGATCGACCACAGGCCGAGTGCTATCACGCAGGCGCCGAAGGGAACGACGAGGTGCGAGTAGTCACCGAGAAGCGGCACCAGAACTCGCATGGCCACCGTCACCAACAGGAGTACGGCGACAACACCCCAGATGACGATGGCCAGTCCCCACTTGATCCTTGCGTCCCCCGGAAACCCTTGTCGCGCGTCGCCAGCGGCGGTGAGTGCCAGGGCGGTACCGACGGCCACGGCGCAGATGTCGAGGATCGTGAGGAACACCCCCGCACCTGGCCACCCGCCCCCGCTCGACGTCATCTCGGGAACGACGAGCCGCGCCAACAAGATCACTGTGTAGAGGGCGGCGATGCCGACGGACACCGCGAGCCGTCTCCGTTGCACCCGTAGGAGTTCCCGGTGCAGTGGGTGGAACAGCCTCTGCGGTCGACGAAGTGTGTCGAGCACTGGCCGGGTCGCGGTCAGTGCGGGCAGGTTGGCGGCGGGTGTCTCGACCGACGGCTGGTCCACCGGTGGAGGTGCGACGCCAGGCTCCGGACGTAACACCAGGTCGGCCGCGAGGTCGGTGTTGCGCTGACGCGGACGGGGCAGACCCTGGCTGGGCAGGGTCACGGCCAGGTGCCGGTACGCGGCACTCAGGGTGAGGTCCTCCCCCTCGGGGTGACCGTCGCGCGCCGGTGGGCCGTTGCGTAGCAGGTTCAGCAGTTCGCCGGTGAACGCCGTGTGCTCAGCACCGACCGGGGCGATGGCGGCGACGTTGTCGGAGGTCGCGGTGAGGGTGAACGTCCCCTGGATCTCACTGCGGTCGGCCAGCCCGTTCTCCACGTCGGCGGCGGACATGTTGTTGAGCGCCCGCCCCGCGAAGCAGCAGTCGAGGACCAGCACCCGGGTTCGTGCGGGGCTGTCCCGCATCGCGTCGCGGATCCAGCTGAACGGGATCGCCGTGTACTTGAGCCAGTCCGGTCGGGGGTTCGTGCCCGGGAGGGCGAGAAACAGCTCGCCGTTGTCGTCGAGGAGCCCGTGGCCCGCGTAGTAGACCAGGAGCAGGTCCTCGGCCTCGCCGCAGCGCTCGGCGATCGTCACCCCCGCCTCCCCGGGGTGCGGAAGGTCGAGGAGTTGGGTGCAGCGTTCCGCGGCGACCAGGTCGACCGGCCCGGTGGTGACCAGTCGGGCCAGCTCGGTGACGTTCGCCCGCACGGCCGGCAGATCCTCCAGTGTCTGCTGGGTGTGCGTGGCGGTGCCGATCAGCAGCGCGGTCGACCTGGTCGGGTCGGGGCGGCTCACCGGTCGTTCGTCTCGACAGACGGTTCGTGATCGGCCAGAGCGCGTACGGCAGCCTCGATGAGCGCGGTGACCTGGTCCATGTCACGGGCCCGGCGGACATCCAACTCGGCCGACGATCCGCCGGGAAGGGTCAGCTTCACCGTCACGTCCTCGCGGCGGTGGGTCAACCAGCCGGCAATGGCCTGCACCAGCACCATGACGGCGCCACCACTGCCGACGGCCACCAACAACACGTCCGTTGCACCAGTGGACATCTCGTCGGGCGGCACCGTCGAGCCGGCGGCGGGGGCGGCGGTCACCTTCCCGCGGAGCCGATCCTCGGCGCGCAGCCAGGAGGCCAGGGAACGCCGGGCATCGGCAGAGGGAAGATCCGGATGGACCGAGAGCGTGATCGTCTCCTGAGACGCGGGCAACGTCTTCTCCTTCCGGCGAAGGGTGACCCCACCCCTTCATCCTGCCAGCCGGCATCACCTTCGGGCAGCCCGGAAAGCCACCGAAGCCGATCAGACCTTGACCGTCATGACGGCCGGTTCATAGGCTCCGGCCACTGCGAGGTTGTTCCCGAGAGGGGAAACACGACTCATGGCCCCATCGATGCGTCCGTTCCGGATGGTCCCCGCCAGGCGGCTGGCACGTGCCGCCACGATCGCGCTCCTGCTCGGCATGACTCCCCTGCTCGGCGGCACACCGGCCGCGAGCGCTGCCCCGCCCTCCCGGTGCAGCGACGACCCGACCGCCCGGTTGGGCACGGTGCCCACTCCGGAGAACGTGCTCGGCTTCCCGCTCGGCGTGGGGCAGGAGCGGGTCGTCACCAACGACGAGGTCCGGACCTACCTCGGGGCCGTCGATCGCGCCTCCAACCGGGTCGTCACCGGCGTGATGACCACAAGTGTGCTCGGCCAGCCGTTGCCGTACGCGGTGGTGTCCAACGAACGCCACGTGCGGCCCGCCGCGCTACGCGAGATCGCCGACGACGTCCGGGACCTGCGCGACCCGCGCCGGACCAGCGCACGAACGGCCGCCCGGACGGCGAAGGACAGCCCGGCCATCGTCTGGGTCACCGCGAACGTGCACGGCGGCGAGAAGAGCGGCGCCGACGCGGCGCTCAAGACGCTGTACGAGTTGGCGGCGGGCCTGTCCTGCGCGGTCGCCCAGCGCAACGACAACCTGGTCACCATCATCGTCCCCACCCAGAACCCGGACGGCCGCGACGCGACCCGCCGGCAGAACGAGTTCGGCTTCGACTTGAACCGGGACTGGTTCGCCCGCACCCAGCAGGAGACCGACGGCAAGCTCGAACTGCTGCGCCGCTACCCGCCGCAGGTCTTCATCGACGCGCACGAGATGGGCGGCCGGCAGTACTTCTTCCCACCCAACGCCGACCCGATCCACCACGAGATCGCCGGTGAGGCGGTGGACTGGATCAACCGCATCGGCGAGGCCAACAAGGCCGGCTTCGGCTTCAACGGCGCCTGCGACGACACCGCCTTCACCGAGTGCTACTTCAACTACGACACGTACGACATGTTCTTCATGGGCTACGGCGACACGGTGCCGACCACCGGCTTCGGCGCTGCCGGCATGACGTACGAGAAGGGCAGCGCGTCGGCAGTGGCCGACCGGGTCCAGCAGCAGTTCCACACCCAGTGGTCGACGCTCGGCTGGGCCGCCGCGAACAAGCGCGAGGTGCTGGACGGCTACTTCGACATCTGGACCGACGCGCTCGCCCAGGGCAGGGCGGGCACGCTGGAGCCCAACGAGGTGGTGCAGCCCACCAACGAGGTCCAGTTCCCGGTGCCGGACCTCACCATCCGCTCGTACTTCCTGCTGCCCGACCGGCAGCTCGCCGACGTCCGGCAACTCGTCGAGCGGCTGCGCCGGATGGATGTCGAGGTGTACGAGGTGCAGAAGGCGACCCGGGTGCCCACCGCGCGGGTCTTCGGCGGGCGCAGCGCCACAAACGTGACAGTGCCCAAGGGCGCGTACTGGATCCCGATGGACCAGCCGCAGAAGCACTGGATCCAGGCCATCATGGGCGAGGACCCGTACGTGCCGTTCCCGTACTTCTACGACGTGTCGTCCTGGAGCAACCCGCTGCTGATGGGCATCAACACCATCTACACCGGAGACACCGTCCGGCCGAGGGCCGAACTGGTCCGCAAGATCTCCGGGGGTCGCACCGGTGTGGCGTGGCCCTGGGGCTCGTACACGTACCCGCTCGACTCGGCCGCCGCCGCGGAGTTCACCTTCAGCCTGCTCGGCCGTGGCGTACCCCTGGTCCGCGACCTCACGACCAGCAGGGTCGCCATCCCGGCGGCCACTGTGAGCCGGACCGTGGACGGGCTGGCCCAGTCCCTCGGGGTCACCCTCACCCCGGGCGGTCGGCCCGCCGGCACCCGCCTCGACCTGCCCGACGTGGGGTTGTTCCAGGGCACCGGCATCTCCACCACCTCCGGCTCGCACGGCGAGGCCCGTTACGTGCTCGGCAAGCGGTGGGGGCTCGACCTGAAGCCGGTCACCACGGCCGACATCAACGACAACACCGAGGCGTTCACCGGGCGTACCGTGCTGCTGGTGCCGGACGGCAGCAGCGCCACCGGCGGCCTGACCGCCGCCGGGCAGGCCAACCTGCGCGACTGGATCGGCCAGGGCCACACCTACCTCGGGTTGCGCAACGAGGGCACCCGGGTCGCCCGCGCTGCAGGGCTCACCTCGACCACTGAGAAGACCAAGCCGGCGGACTACCTGGTGATCGGCTCGCACCTGCGCGTCGACGTCGACCAGGACAGCCCGGTGGCGCTGGGTCGCCCGGCGGAGGACTTCGAGTTCAACAACAGCGACCCGATCCTCACCCCGAGCACCACCGGGACTAACGTGCTCACCTACCCGACGGGTGACACCTTCTGGGCCAACGGTTACACCGTCGGGGCGGAGACACTGAAGGGCACCGCGGCCGTCGTCGACGAGCCGACCGGCGCCGGTCGGGCGGTGCTGTTCGCGTTCAACCCGCTCTTCCGCGCGTACAACGAGAATGGTCTGCACCTGGTCGCCAACGCGCTGCTCTACCCGGCGACGGCCACGCCGGACGCACGGCGCCCGGCCGGCGTCGACGCGGCGCGCGCCAGCGCCGCGGCCGCGCCGGTGTCGCCGGACCTGGGCGGCGGGTGGCGGCCGATAACCATTCAGGTGGCGGCCGGCGACCTATCCCGCACCCGGGCGATCGTCGAACGCTTCACCACCAACGCGCAGACGTCCGAGAAAAACGGCTCGGCGTACGTCGTGATCCCGAACCCGCAAGGGCTCCAGGTGGACGAACACCCGTTCGCGAGGGATCTGGTACGCGCGCTGAACGCCGCCAAGGTGCCACTGCGGTCCGTGGTCGGCTGACGGACCCCGGACCCCGGACCCCGGACAGCGAAGCGCCCGTCCCCTCGGCTGGGGGCGGGCGCTTCGGTCGCGTTCGGGGCTCGGTTACGACCGCTGGGCGACCTCGGTGACGAACGCCCGCCAGGCCACCGGCCCGAAGACCAGCGACGGCCCTTCGGGGTCCTTCGAGTCCCGCACACCGACGATGCCGGGCAGGTTGTCGGCGACCTCGACGCAGTTGCCGCCGCCGGAGCCGCTGCGGGTGGACTTGCGCCACGTAGCGTCGATCAGGTCCATGACGTCACCACTTCCTTCATCAGATCCAGTGACTGCCGGCGGGGTAGCGCCTCGCTGCGAACCATCTCCCACCTCGACACGAGGGTATCCACATCGTCGTCGCGGTCGATGACGACGCCGCCGAGTTGGTTCTCCATCTCGGCCACCCACTTGTGGTCGGGCAGCCGGGCCAGGCTGAACGGCCCGGTCAGGCCGACGTGCATGCTGACCTCGTCCGGCAACAGGTGAATGCTGATGTTCGGGCGCTCCGCGAGGGTGGTCAACTCCTTGATCTGCCCCGCCATGATGTCGCGGAAGTCCGCGCGGGCGCGGCGGAGCACCGCCTCGGCGATGACGGCGACGAAGTGCGGGGCGTTCGTTTTCGTGAGGGTCTCCTGCCGGTCCATTCGGTGGGCGAGCCGCTTCTCGACCTCGTCGTCGCTCAGCGTGTCGTTGCAGCGGATGACGGCGCGGCCGTAGCTCTCCGTCTGAAGCAGGCCCGGAACGAGGCTCGGCTGGAAGCACCTGAGCTGCGTCGCCGTGCGCTCGGCGTCCAACCACGGCAGAAACCAGGATGGGGCACCGAGCTTGCCCACCATGCGCTCGAACAGGCCGCCGTTCTTGAACGCCCGGTCGGCGCCCTTGATGAAGTCCAACGTCAGCGCCCGCGTCTCGCTCTCCACGGCACTGACGTGCGAGGCGCTGAAGCCGGCACCCCGGCCGAAGGCGTCCTGAGTCATCCCGGCGACCCCTCGGGCGCGACGAATCTCGGCCACGATGAACGCGGCGAGCGGGTGCGGTAAGTCGGCCATGCAAAGCTCCCCAACCCGGAAGATCGACTACTCACGCCGCTGACGGCGCGCAACGTTCGTCAGCTAGACCCGATCGAGCAAAGCGCCTCCCGAGCGTAAGGCCCTCTGAGCAGAGTGTCACCAACGACGCGGCCTGTGTGGCCCCAAGACCCCGGCAGACGAGCCCGTACCGGACCGTTGGCCGCCCTTCGACGTAGATCTTGGACAGTTTCCGTTCTCGCTTAACGGAAACTGTCCAAGATCTGGTGATGCGGCGCACTCCCGACCATCGGTCCCGACGGGAGCTTGTCCGGGTCGAGGATCAGGTCGATGGCAGCGATGCGATCGCCGCGAATGGCGACGCCGACCACCGCGACGAGCCTGCCGCTCCGGTCGCGGGCGACGACGCCAGCGAGCCCGTTGACCAGAGCGGGAGCGCAGAGGCGCGCGAATCGTGGCCCCGCGTCGGCGGCGCGGGCGGCCACGGCGTGGGCGCCGGTGAGCACAGCGGGTGCGAGCCGCGCTCGGCGCCCGTGGTCGGCACGGAACACCACGTCTGGGTCCAGCAGAGCCAGCAGAGCGTCGAAGTCACCGGCGCGGGCGGCGGCCAGAAACGCGTCGACGACACGTCGCTGGGCGGGCAGGCCTGCCCCGGGTTGCGAGGCGTGCTCGCGCAGTCGTCGCCGGGCGCGGCTGGCCAGTTGCCTCGTGGCCGCTGGTGTACGCCCCACGACGGCCGCCACCTGCTCGAACGGCATACCGAACATGTCGTGCAACACCACCGCGAGCCGCTCGCCAGGCTCGAGGCTGTCCAGCACCACAAGCAACGCGATGCCGACCGCGTCGGTGTGCAGGCTGGCTGCCTCCGGATCACCGTACTCGCTGACCAGCGGCTCCCAGGTCGCGCCGAAGAACTCGCGGCGCGCCTGCCGGGCCCGCAGCATGTCGATGCACACCCGCCCGACGAGCGTGGTCAACCACGCCACGGGATTGGTGATCGTGGCCGGGTCGGCGCGCGTGGTGCGCAACCACGCCTCCTGCAGCGCGTCGTCGACCTCGGTCGGTGACCCCAGCAGCCGGTAGGCGACGGAACGTAGACGCGGGCGGTGCTGTGCGAACTGCTCCGCGAACCACTGTTGGTCGTCCATCTCGTTATCTCCCGAACGCTTCCCGCCGCAGCATCGCCCAGAGTGTCGGAGCGCCCTCCGCGGTAGTGACAGCCACTGTCCGCTCGACCCAGGCCCTGTCGGTGGCCTGGGCCAACAGGCAGGCCGCCAGGTCCGCTCGGCTGGTGAAGACACCGTCGGAGCGATTCTCGGAGAGCCGGTAGCGGGTGACGTTGTCGCTGTCGAAGAGCCCCGACGGGCGCACGATCGTCCAGTCGAGGTTGCTGTCGCGCACCACTGCCTCCATGGCGCGCATGTCGTCGTAGGTGGTCTTGCCGATGGTGGCGGTGACCAACGGCTGGATGACGCGGTTGAGGAGGAAACCACCCTCGGCGTGGTGATGCGGCTCGGTGGCGCTGGAACTGACCACCACGAGCCTCCGCACACTCTGGCGGCGCATCGCGGCCAGGACCGTCGCGGTGCTGCGGCTGTAGAGCAGCACCGGTTGCCGGGTGAACGGCACGCCGAGCGTCGACAGCACCACTTCGGCCCCGGACACCGGAACGTCCACTGTGACATCGGCAGCCACGACCTCCAGGCCGGGGCCGCTGATCGGGAACGACTGCGGCTGCCGGGTCACCGCCCGCACCTCATGGCCGGCATCCAACGCCTGCTGTACCAGGCGACGACCCGTGCCTCCGTTCGCGCCTAGAACGACGATACGCATCTGGTGTGCTCCCCTCCGAGGTGGCCTGTCGAAGGGAACGTCGATCCACGCTGTTCGTTTGTGACAAACCGCAGGTCACGGCGATGGACGTGCGGGTGAGTATCGCGCTGCCACCTGCACCAGCACCGGTGTACGGCCGGCTGCGAGGTAGCCCCGACCGGGCGGACCGCTGAGGTACTGGTCGGGTTCGAGAGTGATGTTGTGGGCCACCGCCGCCGACCGGTTGCCCGGGACCAGCACGAGACGTGTCCCCGCCATCACGATCGCGTTGACCAGGCGAGTGAGCGGGCTGGGAAACCCGGTCAGCAGGGGGGCGGCGTCCGCGGTGACGACCAGAGCCCGACGCCCGCGAGCCGCGGGGCTGCTGATGTCGTCAAGCAATGTGGGGCTGCTCGCGAAGCCCTGTTCGCTGGGGAGCACGGTGATCCGGTCGAGGTCGTCGACGACCACCGCGTACGGCTCGTCGCCGAACGCCGCGACGGCCTCGCGCAGGTCGCTGTCATTGAACGTGACACCGGTGAGCACCCGAAGCCCGGCGTCGTCGGGGAGCATCTTCGGCAATGGGGACTGGAGCGGGGCGACGGCGAGCACGCCGATCCCCCGCCGCCGCAGCGCGTGCACCACAGTGGCCGCCGCAGTGGTACGGCCCGTGCCACCAGCACCGGAGATCAGCAACAGGTGGGAGTCGGCGTGGAACAGGTCGATGCCCACTGTGGTGCTGTCCGGGCCGCCGACGCCCAGCGGTATCCAGCCGGTCGGCGCCTCGTCCGCTCTCGCGGTGTCGGGGCTCGACCCGAGTGTGGCCAGGTCGATGTGCGTGGGCAGGACTGGGAACTGCCGGGGCAGCCGGTGCGCGGGTGTGTCGTGCGGCTCGACGGCGTCGGCGTTCCCAGATCGCGTCGGTAGGCACACCTGCACGTGCCGGCCGCTGCCGGCGTCGATGGCCCGTCCGGGGAGGACGGGCGGGCTGGCCATGCCGGTCTGCAACTGCATCCGCCGGGTCTCCTCCTTGGGGAACGGCAGGAGCAGCCGCCGGTTGTAGAGGGTCGGCAGCCGGTGGGTGAGCATGTCCTGACCGCCGAGCGGCACGACGTGCACCCCGAGCGGGGCGCCCGCGGTGATGACCCCACGCAGGGTGGCGACCAGGGACGTCTCGATGAAGGCGGGGTCACCGTGGTCCTCGAAATGCTCCCAACCGTCCACGACGACCACGATGTGCGGCAGCGCTTCTTCGGGCGGGGGTCTGGTCGCGGTCCGGCGCTGGATCTCCTCGTCGAGCCAGGTGACGAGACGACGGATCCGGTCCGGCTCCGCTGGGGAGAAGACCCCGCCGCAGTGCGGCAACGCCTCGTACTCGGCCAGGCCCGCCGGGTGCCGCTCGACGACGTACACGTGTGCCTCATCGGGCCGGAAGCGAGCGGCCAGCCCGGTGATCAGGGTGCGGGCGAAGGTCGTCCGCCCGGACTGCGGGCCACCGGCGACGAGGAGTCGGTCGACTCCGGCGAGGTCGAGGAAGTCCGCTGGTTGCGCCTGGCGGGCGGGCTCGTCGGCGAGCCCGAACGGTACGGCGTTCACCGGCGCGACGGCCGTCCACAGCGACGGGAGCTCGTCCATCGTCAGCGTCGCCGGCAGCGGGGGCAGGATCGGCCGAAAGGGCTCCGGCAGGCCGGACCGACCGGCAGCATCCTCGATCGCGGCGATGGTGAGCACCAGGTCGCTCGGCCCCACACCGCCGGTCGGCCCGGCAGCGGCGGGTCGGGGGGCGCCCAGGTCCGTCCGATTCAAGGCCCGGGCAGTGACTGGAGCGGCCCCGCCCGCCGGCGGGTCGCCGAGATAGCCGGACTGGAACGGTTGCGGGATCCTGGTCTCCGCTGTGGTACAGAGGATCATGCCGCGACCACGCAGCGCACCGGGAATGGTGGCGGCGTCCGGTGTCCCGAGCACCTCGGTGCTGTCCGCAGGCTCGTTCTGTCGAAGACTGACCCGCAGGGACACGTTGTTCTTCAGCTCCGGCGAGAGCTTGCCCTGCAACGACTGGGTGGCCAGGACGAGGTGCATGCCCAGCGACCGCCCCTTCGCGGCGACGTTGACCAACTCCTTGACGAAGTCGGGCGAGGCATCCAGCACCCGCCCGAACTCGTCGAAGATCAACACCAGCCGCGACAGCGGTGGCAGGTCGGCCCCGGCCAGGCGCTTCTGCCAGTACCGGTCGATCTCCCCGTCATGGCGTGCCAGCAGGGACTCCCGCCGGCTCACCTCCGCCCGGATGGAGGCGAGCACCCGGGCCGCCGCCGCGTCGTCGAACACGTCGGCGGGAGTCTCACCGGTGGAGCGGATGAGGGACACCACGTGCGGGCAGCGTTCGAAGGGCAGGAAGGCGCTGCCGCCCTTGAAGTCGACGAGCACCAGGTTGAGCTCGTCCGGCCGATTCGCCAGCAGCAACGAGGTGACCAGAGTCTGCAGCAACACGCTCTTACCGGCGCCCGTCGCGCCACCCAGCATGGCGTGCGGGCCCTGACCGGCGAGGTCGACGTACACCGGCCCCGTCGCGTCCGCACCGAGCACCACACGGGTACGTGGGCCCCGACCCCGCTCCCACAGCGCCAGCACGTCGGCGGCGGCGGGCGTCCCGAGACCGAGGAGATCCAGCAGCCGCACCGCCCCCGGGATGGCGTTCTGAGCCGCACCGAGTGTCGCCCGGTCGCGCATCGGCGCCAACGCCCGGGCCAGCCGCTCGACGATTGCCCCGTCCACCCGGTCGACCCGCACCGTCAGCGCCTGGCCGTCCGGGCTGCGGGTCAGCCGCGCCGACTCTCCCGACGTCTCGATCAGACCCCGGCACTCGTTCATGCTGTGCCGGTCGGCGCAGATGAGGTAGACCCCGACCGAGGGCCCGTCCCGCAACACCTCGTCCATGCCGGGCAGGTCCCGCAGCGCCAACGCGCCGTCGAGGACGACGACCACGTCCTCGAACTGCTGCGCGCCGCGGTCGGCACGCCGTGTCGCCACGAGGGTCCGCAACTCCCGTACGCGGTCGGCGCGGGTGGCGGTGGTGTTGCCGATCCAGCACGGAAAGGGCGCGGTGCCGCCCGCGTCGAGGTGCGGTAACCAGCGCGCCCAGGCCAGACTTCCCGCCTCATCGCCGCTGAGCAGCACGATCCGCAGATCGTCGGGGCCGCGAAGCGTGGCCAGTTGCATCAGCAACCAGCACAGGACGTCGTGGACCGGCCCGTCGGCGCCGGTCACACCGAGCACACCGACGGCGCCCAGGTCCACGGTGATCGGGACAGCCGACAGTTTCGGCGGACGGAAGCCCGGCCAGGGCTCGCCGCGTACCGTCACCGATGCCGGTTCGTCGGCGACACCGACTCGCAACGCCAGCGCGTACGGGCCGCCCGCCCGACGCGTCCACAGACCGGGTCGCACGCCACTGGCCACGTCGACGATTGCGGCAGGGCTCGGGGCCAGCGCGTGCCGCACCCGTCGTTCGGCCTTCACCTGGGCGGCGATCGCCGATTCGACGATCTTCCTCGCCCTGGTGAACTCTGCCTCGCGTTCCCTGTCCTGCTTCTCCTGCGCGGAGTGGTTGAGGAGGAAGCCCGCGAGCGAGACCGCCGCGCCGAGCAGCAGGATCGGCGTCTGGGTGAACAGGGCAGCCCCCACCGACCCGGCGCCGCCCAGGAGGAAACCGGCCGCCAAGGGACCCCGTGTGACCATCGGTCGCACCGGCATTGTCACCTCGATGGTGGGGATCACCGGGGCGCGGGCGAACGCACGGTCGAAGTCGACCCGACCATCCGGGGCGCGGACGAGTCGTCGTGCGCCGGCGGGCAGGGGTGTCCACCGCAGATCGTTCCCGCCGATCTGGAGCACGCTGCTCGACGGCACCGCGGACGCGCCGGTGAGCCGGGCGCCGTCCACCCACGTGCCGTTGCTCGACCCGCCATCGGTGACCGTGACGCTGCCATCGGCGGACACCTCCAGCAGGGCGTGCGGGCTGCGGGAGACGTCCGCGTCCCGCAGCGGCAGCGCGGCCGAGGCACTGCGAGCCACCGAGTGGGTCCCGGGTCGCAGGGCGACGGCCAGGCCGACATCGGGGCCGTCGATCACCTCCAGCACGCCCACCGCACCGTCCGTGACGAGGCGTCCGACGGGCCCAGGCCCACCCACGCTGATCACCGAGCCATTCAGCAGAGGGCTGTCGGCCAGGCTCGCGGCCGGATCCAACGGGACGGCCCCGACGAAGCAGCGGCGGGCCGCCACGGGTCCGGGCAGAGCCGCCAGCAGAGACCGCACACTGGCGGCGGGCGCGGCGGTCACCTCGACGTCATGCGCGACTCCGGTGCCGACATCCCGCACGGTGATCCGCACAATCACCGCTGGCACCTCAACTGCCTCAGCCGTACGTCCACAACCACAGCCCCTCGTCTCCACCGGCCGCGACAGCACCGCGTGACCCCAGTGCCACCAGGTCCGAGTCCCACTCGTCGGTGGGAAAGAACCCCGCCTTGTAGACGTGAACGGTTCGACCGGTAGTGGTACGCCAGACGCGGATCTCGTCCCAGCGGGCGGTGACGAAAAGATCGCCCGGCCCGAATGCCGTGGCACTGGGGCGCCCCGCGTCAGTCGCCAGGGTGGCCAGGATCTGGCCCGACCCCGAGGCGTGAATCAGCACCTCCCCGTCGACGGATACCTCGGACCACGGCGCAATGGGTCCGTCGATGCGGGCCGCGCTGCGGCCACTGGCGGTCTCCCAGGCCCGCACTGATCCCTTGCGGTCGAGGGTCACCAGCACCCGGCCATCCTGGCTGAAGCGGGCCGACTCCACGTACCTGTCTTCATCGGGGAGGTCGACGCGCTTGTCGGCGAGCAATGACGGCCATACCTTCGCGTCGCCGGAGCCGACGGCCGCGATGCCGGCCCCCTGGGGGGTGAACAGCACGTCGGAGACCCGTTGGGTCTCGCCGAAGGCGAGCGTGGAGGCGTTCTGCCGAGTGGCGACGTTCCAGAGCTTGACGACACCGTCCTCGCCGCCGCTGGCGAGCGTCTGTCCGTCGGGGCTGAACGTGAGTGCGTTGATCTTCATGGTGTGCCCGGGGATGACGGCGACGGCCCTGTGGTCGGCGACGTTCCAGAACGTGATGCTGAACGTCGCGGCGTCCGCGCTGGCGAGCATCGTGCCGTCCGGGCTGAACGCCACCGCGCTGACCCGGTCGTCCCCGAGCGCCACCATCGCCGCCTGCTGGCGGTACGTGTAGAGGTGACCGCTCAGAACGAGAGCCGCCAGCAGCGCGAAACAGAGCATCACCAGCGGCAGACGACGGCCGAGGGGCCGGAAGGCCCGCGGAGGCCAGCCCGCGATCTCGCCGGCCGGACCCACGATCCGGACGTGACTCGGGACGACGGGGCGCAGTGTGCGCACCGTGTGCGCGGGGCTGAGGTTCAGGTCGCCGATGATCCAGACCGGGGCGCTGTCGCTCTGCTCTCGTAGAAACCCGACAGCCCTCGCGCGACTCAGCGTGGCCTCGGGTACGCGTCCCGTCAGCTCGATGCCGAGCCTGGAGCGGACGGTTGACGAACTGTCACCGGGCCCGACCGTGACGCTGGTGACGTGCTCCCAGAGCAGGTCATGAGTCTCCCCGCGAGCGTCGACCATCCGCACCGACCGGGGGTCCACGCGTAGCGGCCCGTGCGGCCTGTCGACGACCCTGAGCACGACCAACCCGGCCGCCACCCCCGCCACGACGAGGATGGGAATCAGTGTCCACAGGGGTGTATCGGTAGTCGTCACCACGTTGGTGAGGAGGATTGTCGCCCAGAGCACGAGGCCGACGAGGACCACCCGAGCGGCGACGTTGACCCTGCGGGCCTTCTCCGGCACCACGACCGGGAAGCTCACGGCCGTCGACGACGTCCCCGACCCGGCCGCGCTCGATCGTTGGCGGGGTGGAGCAGGCCCGGCCGGCTGCACGGTCGTGGAATGCCGCTCCCAGGCCTCGCCCTCCGGCGCGGGGCTGCCGCCGGGCGGGGCCGGCCGATCGAGCCCTCCCGACACGACAGGAGTGGAGTCGTCCCGTCCACCGGTGGCGCGCGCGGCGACCGGAACGTCGAGGAGGTCACGAGCCTGCTCGACGGTGAGCCGTTGCGCCACATCGCGGGTCAGCAGGCCGGCGACCACCGTGGACAACGGTTCCTCGCAGTCGACGGTCGGAATGTCGCCGTACAGAACGGCGTGCAGAGTGGCCGCGGTCGAGGCCCGCTCGAACGGAAGCTCGCCGCTCACGGCCTGGGCGAGGGTCACCCCGGCCGACCACAGATCGGCGGCGGGCGTGGGATCGCTGCCGTGGAACAACTCCGGCGCGAGATACCCGGTCGAGCCCATCATCCCGTGCCGGGTCAGGCGGGCGTCCCCGGCCGCCTGCGCGATCCCGAAGTCGACGAGCTTCACCTCGTCGCCGGGGAGCACCATGATGTTGCCGGGCTTGACGTCGCGATGCACCACCCCGACCGCATGCGCGGCCCTCAGTGCGTCCAGCATCCGGATGCCGATCGCCATCACCCGGGCCGGTGGCAGCGCTCCCTCCCGATCCAGGAGGTCCGCCAGCGTGGGAGCGTCCACCAGCTCCGTCACGATGTAGACGGCCTCGTCGTCGCCGGTCGCCGGCACGAGGTCATGGATCGCGACGACCGCCGGATGGTTGATCCTCCCAGCGGTGCGCGCTTCCCGCAGCGCCCGCTCACCGAACAGCCGGCGCTCATCGGTGGGGAGCCCGATCGGGGCGCGGATCTCCTTGACCGCGACGGTGCGTCCGATCAGCTCGTCGGTCGCCCGCCAGACGACTCCCATGCCGCCGCGACCGAGAAGGCCCCCCAACCGGTAACGCCCCGCAACGAGCCGCTGCTCCGCCTGGGGATCTGGCACTCTCGCGCTCCTTGCCATCGACCACTACAGTCGGTGCGTACGATACTCCGACCGGTACCGGGCCGATGTCCGTCCACATTAGATCTGATCATCCTGTCGGGTTCTTCCGCCCGACCGGGCAGCGGGGCTGGTCCCGATCGATGTTGGCACGGTTTCAGGGGGTCACGGGGATGGCGACCGGCTTCGGCTTCGATCGGGACGCGGTACTTGCCGCCGCTGCGGCTCTGAGAAGCCTGACGTCCGAGTTGGAGGCGTCGCGGCGGCAGACCGGGTCGTCTTCCACGACCGGCTCTGAGAATGTCGACCAGGCTCTGCACGGATTCACCGAGGCCGCGGCCCGACACCAGGGTGGCCTGGCAGCCTCCGTGGGTGCCGCAGCGTCCCTGCTCGACGACGTGGTGGTGAGCCACGCACAGCTCGACAGTTCGCTGGGCGATCAACTAGCGAGTAACCAACCATCGAAGGGGAAGAGCGATGAGTGACGTCAGCGTCGGCTATGAGGGCCTCCAGTCGGCGGCCCGGACCCTGACCGCCGGGCAGGAGGAGATGACCCAGAAGTTGAACGCCCTGAAGGCGATGATCGACCAACTGGTCAACAGCGAATTCCGCACCCAACTGGCCTCGGGTCGTTTCCAGGACTCCTACCAGCAGTGGACCACCGGTGCGCAGAACATGATCGGTGGCCTGGAGGGCATGTCGTCGTTCCTGGTGGGCGTCGTACGCGAGCACCAAGATTTGGACGCCAGGTTGGCCGGGGGCATCAACGGCTGATCACCGGACATGGACGACTGGCACGCCATCGATATCTACGACGGCGATCCGACCCCTGGCACCCCGGCCTCGATCCAGGCGATGGCGACCTCCTCGCAGCGCCGCGCGCAGGAGATCAACGGGCACGCGGCAGGGCTCCGGTCCGTCGCGGCGAACAGCGGCGCCATGAGGCTGCGGGGCGACTACGCCGCGAAGATCGATCGCGAGCTCGGGCGCCTACCCGGCGAGGCGAAGGTCCTGGCCGACGCCTACGTGGACTGCGCCGCGGCCCTGTCGGCGTTCGCCAAGGAGCTGACTCGGCTGCAGGCGCGGTCCCGTAGTGCACTCCGAATCGGAATGACGGCTGAGAGCCAGTACCGGGGCCTGCTTCAGCGGTTCTGCGGTTTGACCGGCATGCGCACCTACGGTCCGGGCGTCTGGCATGGACTGGACGAGTCTTATGCGGCACCGCTGCGCGAACCGGTCCGCTCGCAGGCTCTCGCTATCGCTCGAAACGCGCGCCTCTGCGCGGAGGAACGCCGGAAGGCTCGGGCTTCCGCTCTGCAGGCGAAGTATGAGTATGAAGTTGCCGCCGCCCTCTGCGTCAGGGCCGTTCAGGCTGCGGGCATGCGGCTGGGAGCGCCGGGCTCCGGGCGTACTGAACCGGCCCCGACGCGTAGCAGGGCGCCGAGGAGCGCGACGCGACGCGGCAGTGCGGGCAAGCCGCGGGTTGGCGCGCGCGTCCAAGGGGCGGTAGAGAAGCCTGCCGTCACGCCGTCCGCGAAGAAGCCCCCTGCCAAGCCGGTGGTGCGTAACAACGACCTGTCCGAGGTCACTATCACGGTGCAGCGTGAGCCGTTCCACGCACGCGCCCAGTTCGACCGCAAGATGAACGCGCTGAAGAAGCTCAGCGACGAGGGCAAGCTGTTCAAGCAGGCGAACCCGGTCGCCCGGGACAAGAAGATCACGGATGACTACAAGGCGCGCATTCGGCAGATGATCTTCGACAAGTACTGGCCTCACGACAAGGAGATGGCGAACAGACTCAGTGCTCGGCTGAGCCTGCAGCATCCCGACCATGTCTGGGAGCTGCAACTCGGCGGCGCCGACGACGTCAGCAATCTAAAGCTTCTGCACGGCCTTACGAACGTGGATATCGGCAAGCAGATCTGGCAGAAAATCATGAAACTGCCCGATGGAACGCCGATCCGAATAGAGGTGGTGGATTGAGGTCAGCCCCCGCGCCTGCATCGTCCTCGGCGGCTCGCCAGTCCCAACGATCTCACTCGGGTCTGCGGGCGACGCCGCTGTAGCCGGTGCGGCCCCTCGGGTCGGCTAGCGGACATCCACCGGGCCGGATCACGACAGCGCTCCCGGCACCCCGCGGCGCAGGCTGGCCGGGATCTGTGCCGACCGTCGGCACCCGGAGGAGGCTCGCGGCCCATGGGCGTACCCCGCGCAGGGACGGCGGCGCTCGCGGGCGGTCTCGCCCTGCTGCTGATGGCCACCACTGTCGGGTGCAGACGGTCGCGTCCGTCACCGGCCCCGAGCGGCGGCACGGCGACGGTCGGCCTGACCGTCAGCGCCGCACAGCCGTCGTACCGGGTGGGCGAGCAGATCACCCTGCGGCTGAAGCTGGTCAACAACCGCAACGCCGAGTGCCAACTCAGTCGGGTGCCGGACGGGGCGGTGACGGTCATGTCGTTGACCCGCGACGGCACGGCGGTGGCACCAGCGGTCGGCGGCGCCGCCTACTACCGGGACTTCACCGCGTACCTGGTCGAGAACCTGGTGCGGGTGCCTCCGCGCGGGTCGCTGGAGCTGGTGTTGGGCAGCGACCCCCAGAGCCCGGTCGGCCCGGCGCTGATGACCTCCGCATCTGACGGGCGGGGCGGCGCCGCCGTCACCTGGTGGCCCGTCGACCAACCGGGGGCGTACCGGCTGGTGCTGGGCTACCTGCGAGCGCCGCTGCGCGGCGTGCCGGCGGATGCCTGCGCCGCGACGTCCGAGCAGGGCGCTGTCGAGTTCGAGGTGAAGGGCGGGTGACCGGGTTGCGGAGCCGAATGCGACTGGGTGTCGTGCTGGCGGGCGTCCTGGTGCTGCTCGCCCCACAGGCGGCGTCCGCCGTGGTCAGCGTCAACAGCGACCTGCAGACGGAGTACGCGGGATGCGTCGGACAGATCCGCAGCTCGGGCAACGGCGCCGTGCTCGACGAGCTGGAACGCTCCGGCAAACAGATCAAGGTGCGCAGACCCATCTTCGGCTCGGAGAGCAGCACCACGACGTACGTCCCGGGCAGTGATGTGCAGATCAACTGGGTGCCGGAAAACGACGGCCGGGCGCTGCCGGAGGAGGGGGCCGGCTTCACCGAGGACCAGTGCGCCACCTTGATCCACGAGATGAACCACGCCCTCGACGAGGCCAACGACACCGACCGGGGCCAGTTCTGCACCCAGGGCGGCCAGTTCGCCAGCAACGTGGATCCCAGCGAGGTGCACGCGGTGCTGGCGGAGAACGCGTACCGCAAGGCCGTGGGGGTGCCGCTGCGCACGACGTACAGCGGGATGAAGCTGCCGTCCAACGGCAAGGACTGCGACCAGCCCAAGCCCCGACCACCCGGTGGTGGTGGTTGTTCGATCTCGGTGATCGGCAAGGGCTACCGGTGCGCCAACAGCAACGGCGACCCGCACCTGCTCACGTACGACGGTCTGCGGTACGACTTCCAGGCCGCCGGCGAGTTCGTGCTGACCCGCTCGACGGCCGACGACTTCGAGGTCCAGGTACGACAGACGATGTTTCCGGCCAGCTCGGTGGTGGCCGTCAACTCCGCCGTCGCGGTGAGGGTGGCCGGTGACCGGGTCGGCGTGTACGTCACACCCGACGGGCCGGTGGTCCGGGTGAACGGCGCCGCGCCGGTGTCCGCGCCCGACGGGGTGAAGTTGCCGCGCGGTGGCACCGTCACCACCTGGGGAGACGGCACGGTGAGCGTGGAGTGGCCGGACGGCGCCCGAGTGACCGCGCAGCCGATCGGGGTGTGGGGGTTGAGCGTCAGCGTCGGCGCGCCCACCGCCCGGGCCGGGTCGTTGGAGGGTCTGCTCGGCGACCATGACGGTGACCGCGGCGACGACCTGACCCTGCGTGGCGGGAAGCGGGTGGCGCAGCCGCCCACGTTCGAGGCGCTGTACCCCGGCTTCGCCGACAGTTGGCGCGTCGAGGCGCTGCGGTCGCTGTTCGACTACGAGCCGGGGCAGAACACCGGCACGTTCACCGACCGGCGCTTCCCGGACCGGCTGCTCACCGTCGGGGACCTGCCCAACCGGGCCACCGCCGAACTCGTCTGCCGACGAGCCGGTGTCACCGATCCGCAGATCTTCGCCGACTGTGTGCTCGACGTCGGCCTCACCGGGCAGGTGGCGTTCGCCGAGGACGCCGCCCGCGCGCAGCGCGACGTACCCGCTGCCGGTGACGTCGACCTGGCGGTGACCCGGGCCGGCGCAACGGCCGCGATGAAGGTACCGGGCCGGGCCGGTCAGAAGATCTTCGTGGAGGTGCCCGCCGCCACAGTGCCGGATCGCTGCGGCGTGTTGCTGCTGCTCGACCCGCAGGGCCGTCAGTTGGCGACCGGCTGCGTCATCTCCGGTGTCGGCTTCATCGACACGACCACGTTGACCGCCACCGGCGACCATCAGGTGGTGCTCGACCCGTGGGATGCCGACCTCGGTCGGGCGACGGTACGGGTCGTCACGGTGACCGACGAGGAGAAGACGCTCACGCTGGACGGGCCCGCGGTCCGGGCGACGCTCGCCCAACCGGGCGCGGTCAGCCGCCTGGCCTTCGACGGGCGCGCCGGTCAGAAGGTCTTCCTCCAGGTCACCGACGCCACGGTGCCGGACCGGTGCAACCTGCTGCGCCTGCGCGACCCGGCCGGTGAACAGGTGGCCAGCGGCTGCGTGATCGGCGGCCAGGGCCACGTCGACGGGTTCGTCCTGCCGGCCACGGGCCGGTACGTGCTGGAGGTCGACGGGACTTCCACCGACGCCGGCTCGGCCAACGTACGGTTGCGCGACGCCACCGACGAGCAGCGGGACAGCGTCGCGGATGGACGGGCGATCACCCTGTCGGTCAGCCGGCCCGGTGCGGTGAGCCGTCTGCGGTTCCCCGTCGACAGCGGTAAGCGCCTCACCGTCGAGGTGAGCGCCGCCAGCCTTCCCGACCGGTGCGCGATTCTGATCGTCACCGGCCCGGGCGGCGAGGCGGTGGGCAGTGGCTGCGTCATCGGTGGTGCCGGGCGGTTCGAGGTGGGCCCGCTGCCCACGGGCGGCACGTACGCCCTGGTGCTCGACCCCTGGGCGGACGAGACCGGGTCGGCGACGGTCAGCGTCCGCCAGGTCGGTTGACCGGGCGGCCGGCTGACCCGACGATCGGGCCAGCCGGCCGTGGCGTCAGCCGGTGGCGCAGACGGTGCCGTTGAGGGTGAACGCCGTGGGCAGCACGTTCGGCCCGCCGTACGCGCCGACGAAGCCGGCGCTCACGGTGCCGCCGGCGGCGATCTGCCGGTTGTCGGCGGTGGGCGTGACCCGCACCGCGGTGCCGACCTGCTCCCAGGTGGCGCTCCAACCACTGCTCACCTGCTGCCAGCCGGTGGGCCAGGTCCAGGTGAGCGTCCAGCCGTTGATCGGGCTGGACCCGTTGTTGATGATGTCGACGCCACCGATGTAACCGTTGCCCCAGTCGTTGTTGGCGCTGAAGCGGACGGTGCACGTACTGGCGGCAGGGCTGCCGGTGGCGAAGGTGAGCGGCGGTGAGGCCCAGGAGACCCGTCCGGCGGTGTCGCGGGCCAGCACGTTGACTGTGTACCTGCTGCCCGGCACGAGGTTGTCGACAGTGAACGAGGTGGTCGTCGTCTCGCCGAGCTGCTCGCTGACCGCGCCGTGCTGCCGGTGCACCTCGTACTTGGCGATCGGGCTTCCGCCCGGGGTGGCCGCCGGCCAGGTGATCGTCGCGGCGCGGTCGGTGACACCGCTCGCGGTCGGCTGGCCGGGTGCGGCCGGCCGTCCGGCTGTCGCGCCGGCCGGGCGCAGCACGAGCGTGGTCAACGAGTACGCCGGCAACGTCCGACTGGTCGCCGAGCCGGACTGGCTGGTGGCGATGCCGGTGGCGCCGTTGGTGAGGGTGGAGACCGTCGGCGCGACGGCCGACGGGGTGAACCCGGCGTAGTCGATGGTGACCGGGTGGTCGTTGTCCGGGTCCTTGTTGACCAGCAGCACGGCGAGGTCACCGTTGCTCCGGCGGACGGCGTGGGCGGTGACCAGGGGCTCGTCGGTGCCGGCGCGAACGAACTGGTCGCCGGTCTTCGCGAAGAGCTTCATCATGCTCAGCCCGTGGTACGGCGCGAACGGTGTGTTCAGCGGCGGTTGGCAGACCGAGCCGTCCTCGGTGCAGGCCCCGCTGGAGAGCATCCCGAAGTCGCCGTAGTCGGTCTGGCCGGCCACCTGCGTCACGGTGCCCATGCCGTTGTGCACGTTCCACCAGTGGGCGGTGAAGACGCCGTTCTCCAGCAGACCGCTGTAGACGTCGGCAAGGAAGAGCGCCGCCGGTTGGGTGTTCCGGCCGGCGTCGACGTTCAGTTCGGTGAAGCTGATGCCGATGCGGTCGGCGTTCGGGCCGGCGTATCGAGCGAGCTGCTGCCGCAGCAGGTAGGTGGCGTCGGGGAGGTGATTGACGCGGGCCAGCGACTCGGCGGCGGTGCCGCCCGGGTACCAGTGCACGTCCACGAAGTCGATCTTCGGGCCGGCGATGGAGAGCACTGTCTGGTTCCACGGGCCCGGATCGCTGCCGGCGGTGATCCCGTCCGGCCAGTTGCCCGGCATGGTCAGCACCGCCCCGACCTTGATGCTCGGATCGACCGCCTTCATCGCGTCGGCGTACTCGACGACCAGCCTCGCGTACTGTGTCGCGCTCTTGTCCGGGTGGTCGTCGGCCTCCCACGCGGACCCGTAGTGGCCGTTGCCGTAGTTCTCGTTACCGACGGTCCAGTACCGCGCGGCGTAGCCCTTTGTCACGTTGGCGTACCGCACCCAGTCGGCGGCCTCGGCGGGCGTGCCGGTGCCGTAGTTCGCGATGATCATCGGCTGCGCGCCGACTCGCCGGACCGCCGCCATGAAGGTGTCGAAGTCGGTCCCCGGCGCGACGTAACCGCCGGGGGCTGTGTGGTCCTTCCAGTGGTAGATGTCGGCGTACGAGCCGCCGGGGTAGCGCATCATCTGCACGCCGGCATCTTTGAGCAGGTCCGACGTCTCGGCGGTGCCGAGGTTCGAGTCCCAGATGGCGTGGTTGACGCCGAGGGCGGTGTCCGGCACTGTCGCCAGACCCGCACGGGTGTTGACGGTCACGGTGACCGGGTCGACCGCCGCACTGGCGGTTGGTGGGTTGACGCCCGCGAGCGCGCTCGCGGCGAGCAGCAGGCCCGCCAGGAGGGCCGCTCGGGTCTTCGGTTCACGCATGGGCGGGGTTCCTTCGCGCAGATGAGCCGCCCGACCGGTCACTGTGCGACCCGGTGACGGGCGATCTCGGGGACGGCAGACTCTGATTGGTCCATCGCTCATGTCACCGTCCCCCGGAGATCACATCTGGATCCCGGCTGCCCAGTGGACGGACGTCAGCCCCGCGCGCGGCTCTTCATCGACGTACCACAATGGCACTGTCGGTTCGACAATCTCAAGGTGCGTCAGGCGTCGTCTTCGCCGCGCTCGCCGCGCCCTGAACGGCGCCCACGGACACTGACGGCAGCCAGCAGAGTGACGACCGCGGCGGCCAGTTGCAGCACGCCGACGAGCAGATCGACCACGCCGGAGATGGCAGTAGCGTCCGACAGATGGGTCATGAGACGGCCTCCGGGTTCGTGCCCACCGTCCGCTTCCTGCGGAAGGCCCTCCCCCGGGCCCAGCGGTGACCGCTTGAGCGCCGCCCTCATTGTGGCACCCACTCTCCACCGAGCGGAAGGCATAAACGCTCGACATGAGATCGACAGACGTCATACGTTACCGCTTGACGAACGGGATGTTATCGCTCACAGTCGATGCGAGGCGATCAGCGTCAGTGGCTCACCGGGAAGCCCTCTCGCTGGTCTGACCTCGGTGGTCAGGACGTCCCTGGGCAGGTGGACGTCGCATCAGGATTTGTCAGCAGCCGCCGGTGACGCGCGGCGGACGCTGCGCGCCTCGGGACCGCCCGGGTGCCGTCGTCGACCGCCCGCGCCGGGCTGCCGCCGGGTCCCCGACTCACGACAAGAGGAACCGCCGATGAGATCAAGGATCGCACTGTTGGCCGCCGCGCTGGCGACGGCCCTGGCGACGATGACGGCCGTGGTCACGGCCGCCACCCCGGCGTCGGCCGCGACGCTCACCCAGGTGACCAACTTCGGTACCAACCCGACGAACCTCCAGATGCACCTGTACGTGCCGGATCGGGTCGCGGCCCAGCCGGCCCTGCTCCTCGCCCTGCACTACTGCACCGGCAGTGGTCCGGCGGTGCACAGCGGCTTCGGGCTGAGCACCCTCGCCGACCGCTACGGCTTCATCGTGATCTACCCGTCGGTGACCCGGAGCAGCAAGTGTTGGGACGTCTCGTCACCGCAGGCCCTGCGGCGTGACGGCGGCAGCGACCCGGTCGGTCTCAAGTCCATGGTCGACCATGTCCGGAGCCGCTACCCGGTCGATGCCAGCCGGATCGGCGTGGGTGGGTTCTCCTCCGGCGCCATGATGACCAACGTCATGGTCGGCCTCTACCCGGACCTGTTCCACGCCGGGTTCAGCTCCTCCGGCGTCCCGTTCGGGTGCTTCGCCACCACCAACGGCGCGGAGTGGAACAGCGAGTGCTCCGGCGGACGGATCGTCAGGACCGGGCAGCAGTGGGGTGACCTGGTCCGCAACGCCTACCCCGGCTATTCCGGCAAGCGTCCCCGGTTCCAGATCTGGCACGGCACCACGGACACCACGCTGAGCTACGTCAACTTCGGCGAGCAGATCAAGCAATGGACCAACGTGCAGGGCGTGTCGCAGACCCCCAGCTTCACGGACTCTCCGCAGACCAGCGCCACCCGTACCCGGTACGGGGGCACCGGCGGCACGGCGCCCGTCGAGGCGATCAGCTTCCAGGGGTACGGCCACTCCATCCCGTTCGACGCCGCGCAGGCCATCCGGTTCCTCGGCTTCGACACCACGAGTCCCACCACACCGCCGCCCGGCGGCACGTCGGCGCCGCTGCGCAACACCGGCGCCAACCGCTGCCTCGACGTCCCGTCCCGGTCGCAGACCAACGGCACCCAGTTGGCGCTGTGGGACTGCAACGGCGGCACCAACCAACAGTGGACGTCGACAGCCACGAAACAGCTCCAGGTGTACGGCACGAAATGCCTGGACGCCGAGGGCGCCGGGACCTCGTCGGGAACCCGGGTGATCATCTGGGACTGCAACGGCGGCACCAACCAGCAGTGGAACGTCAACACCGATGGCACGGTCACCGGCGTGCAGTCCGGCCTGTGCCTGACGCCCAACGCCGCCGGAACCGCCAACGGCACCCCTGCGGTCCTGTCGAGCTGCAACGGCACGAACAGCCAGCGGTGGACCCGAAGCTGACGCCATGACCGGCGGCGGCGATGTCGCCGCCGAGGATGACGGGCGCCCCGGCTTGGACCGGGTGGCGTCCCGCTGCTCGGGCCCGGACTCCGAACAGCGGGACGCGACCCGGCGGCCAGGGCTGGGGCCGACGGTCGCCATCAGGGCGGCCCAGGTGCGGGCTCCTGCTCAGCGACGTGCGTTGGGCAGGTGAGCGGACCGGTTGTCGACGCACGACTGTCCCGGCTGCTGCGGTGCCCTGGAATTCCGGTGGCCGTTCATGCCTCGGCCCCGTGGCGTGCGGGTCGCCCGGTGGTGGTCTCGGGCCGTCTCGCGCCGGCCACGTGCCACCCGCCCCACGCCACGATCGTCGTCCAGCACGCCCCGGGCAGTGGCGACAGCTCCGTCACAGCGGCCCGAGGTCATTCGAGTATCGACGACTGTCCGTCACGTTAGCGCTAACAGTGAGCGATTGTCCATAGACAACAATCTTCGTTCGCTGCTCGGGATGCTTCGCGTGTGTGCCGACGACAGTCGTGAGCGCGGACCGAATAGCCTTGCGGCATGCGGGGACGATTCGGCGCGGCCAGGCGGTGGTACGGGGAGCACCGGCGGTTGGTTCGCCGTACGGTCCTCGCGCTCGCGGTGGGAACTGTGGCGCTGACCGGCGGCACTGTGGCAAGCGTGACGTGGATCCGCGACACCGCCGAGGGCCACCTCTACGGCGAGGCCGAGGTGCCGGACGCGCCGGTCGCCCTGGTGCTGGGCACCAAGGTGAACGCCGACGGCACACCCTCACCCGTCCTCGCGGCCCGGTTGGAGATCGCGCGGCGACTGTTCGAGGTCGGCAAGGTCCGGGCGATCCTCGTGTCGGGCGACAACATGAACGCCGACTACAACGAGCCCGCCGCGATGCGGAGCTGGCTGGTGGATCGGGGTGTACCAGCGCACAAGGTGGTGCCGGACTACGCCGGCTTCGACACGTACGACTCGTGTGCGCGGGCTGAGCGGATCTTCGGGGTACGGCGAGCCACTGTGGTGACCCAGTCCTTCCACCTTCCGCGCGCCGTGGCGCTGTGCCGGCGCCTCGGCATCGACGCCAACGGCGTGGGAGACGACAGCGCGAAGCGGTACGCGCAGACGTGGTGGTTCAGTTCGTCCCGGGAGAACGGCGCCTGCCTGAAGGCCGCGCTGGATCTGCTCTCCGGTCGGGACCCGGCGCACCTCGGCCGCCGGGAGACGGGCGTCGACGATGCGTTGCGCGTCGGCTGAGGGAGGTCACGAGCGTGGCGGTGCGGCGCTGTCGCGGACGATCAGCTCGGTGGCGAGTTCGACACGGGGGCTCTCGGTCCGCTCACCGCCGGCGAGGCGCAGCACGGTCCGCGCGGCCAGCATGCCCATCTCGGCCAGGGGTTGCCGGACGGTGGTCAGCGGTGGCGAGCACCATCGCACCTCCGGTAGGTCGTCGAAGCCGACCACGCTGACGTCGTCGGGCACCCGCAGGCCCCGTTTGCGGACCGCCTCGTAGACGCCGAGGGCCATCTGGTCGCTGGAGGCGCAGATGGCGGTGGGTGGGTCGGGCAGGGCCAGCAGCTGCGCACCCGCTGTGAAGCCGGCCTCGTGGTAGAAGTTGCCGGGGCGGATCAGGGCGTCGTCGATGGGGATCCCGGCGGCGCCGAGGGCGGCCCGGTAGCCGTCCATCCGGGCCCGACTGCACATCAGATGCGGCGGGCCGGCGATGAAGCCGATGCGCCGGTGGCCGAGGCTGATCAGGTACTGGTTGGCGCTGAGGCTGCCCGCCCAGTTGGTGGCGCCGATGGTGGGTGACTCCTGCGGGTCGACCCCGGCCGGGTCGATGATGACGACCGGCAGGTGGAGCCGGCGCAGCTCGGCCTGCAACGGCGGGTTCACCATCGAGGTCACGAAGATGATTCCCTCGGTGGAGCGCGTCCGCATGTTGTCGAGCCACTGCTTGGCCGAGGAGATGCGCCAGTGGATGGCCGACACGACGGTGCCGACACCGCTGGTCTGGCCGACGTCCTCCACCCCACGGATGATCTCCACTGCCCACGGACTGTCCAGGTCGTTGAAGACCAGGTCGATGAGGGCGGCGTCCGTGCGCCGGGTCGGTGACCGACGGCGGTAGCCATGCCTGTTGAGGAGCGCCTCGACGCGTTCCCTGGTGTCGGGGGCGACGTCGGAGCGGCCGTTGATGACCCGGGAGACGGTGGGCACGGAGACTCCGGCCAACCGCGCGATCATGGCGATGGTGACGTTTCGGCCGTTCTCCGTGCCCACGGTCCCCCCTGCGTCCTGCTGGAAACTTCAGGTCTGCTCGCGGTGGTGCGTCGTCATCCGGCTGAGCCGGCGGGCGGGGGTCTTCGGATCTCCGAAACTTTCAATACTTCGCCGGTAATACCGATCGATGGCCGGCACGCTACGAGCTGTTGTCGCGACGGTCAAGACCTCTGTCCTATTGCGAAAGGACCGGCTAGCGTAGGCAGAACCTTCAATGGCCGGGGACCGCGAGTTTCCGGAAGTTGCCGTCAGCCCGCCCAGAGGAGTGCTCGTGTCGACCGACATTGCTACTGTGGCGACCGCTACCCGGTCGATCCGCAATCCCGTCCTTGCCGGGTTCCACCCGGACCCGTCGATCCTGCGCGTCGGCGACGACTACTACCTGGCCACCTCGACCTTCGAGTGGTATCCGGGCGTGCTCGTGCACCACTCGCGCGATCTGGTGAACTGGCGCAGCCTGGGTGGGATCATCACCGACCGGCGCCTGCTCGATCTGCGCGGATGCGGCGACTCCAACGGTGTGTGGGCGCCCGACCTGACGTACCACGACGGTCGGTTCCACCTCGTCTACAGCGACGTGGCCAGCTTCGCCAGCGGCTACTGGGATCCGCAGAACTTCCTGGTCACCGCCGAGTCCATCACCGGCCCCTGGTCCGATCCGGTGAAACTGCACGGGCGCGGGTTCGACGCGTCGCTGTTCCACGACGACGACGGCACCACGTGGCTGCTGGGCATGAGCGCGGACTGGCGACCCGGCCGCGACCGCTTCGGCGGCATCGAGATCCAGGAGTACGACCGGGCCGCACGCCGCCTGGTCGGCAGCCCCCGCATCCTGTTCACCGGCTCACCGGTCGGGGTCACCGAGGGTCCGCACCTGTACCGCCACGACGGCTGGTACTGGCTGATCACTGCCGAGGGCGGCACCAGCTGGGAGCACCAGGTCACAGTGGCGCGGTCCCGGGAGCTGTTCGGGCCGTACGAGGTGGAACCGGAAGGCCCGCTGCTCACCTCCTTCGGGCGGCCCGACCTGCGGTTGCAGAAGGCGGGCCACGGCAGCCTGGTCCACACGCAGAGCGGCGAGTGGTACCTGGCCCACCTGGTTGGCCGCCCGTACTCCCCGCTGGGCAACTGCGTCCTGGGTCGGGAGACCGCGATCCAGCGGGTCGAGTGGCCGTCGGGCGGCTGGCCGCGGATCGCCGGAGGGGTGCCCGCGGACGACGTCGTCGCACCCGACCTGCCCGCGCACCCCTGGCCGGCGGAGCCCGAGACGGACCACTTCGACGCCCCCGAGCTGGGCCGGTGCTGGTCGACGCTGCGTCGGCCGGCGTCCCCGGACTGGGTCGACCTGCACACCCGCCCGTCGTACCTGCGGGTCCACGGCGGGCAGTCGCCGGTCGGTCGCCAGGCACCCAGCCTGGTCGGGCGACGCGTCGGCGCGATGGAGTGCTCGCTGGAGACCATTGTGGAGTTCGAACCGGCCGACCACCGTCAGCTCGCCGGGATCACCGCCTACTACAACACCCTCAACTGGCACCACCTCTACCTGACCCGGTCCGACGACGGCCGGACGGTGCTGGAGCTGCTCAGCTCCGACAACGGGCGGCGCACCGCGTACCCCGATCTGACAGTCGATGCCGACGGCGTCACACGGGTCGGCCTGCGGGCCGTCTTCGACGGGCCGGCGGTGCGCTTCGACTACGACCTCGGCGCCGGTTGGCAGCGGCTACCTGTCGAGCTGGACGCGACCATCCTGTCCGACGAGCACGCCGCGCTGATCATCGACGGTGAGCCGGCGGCGTGGGGCTTCACCGGGGCGTTCCTCGGCCTGTGGGTGCAGGACCTGGGCGGCGACGGCGTGCACGCCGACTTCGACCTGGCCACCTACCGGGAGCAGTGACCACGCGGACGGCACTCGGCGGGCGCCGTCCGCGTTCCCACTCGTCCTACCTGGCCTGGGCGGCGACGGCCCGCAGCTGGCCGAGGGTGGTGCGGAAGCCGTGGCCGGACGCGGCCGGGTCCTCGGCGTTCAGGCCGCTGACGGCCATGGTCTGCGAGCGGGTCGTGGCGACGGCTTCCGCGCCGGCCCCGTTCAGGTCGAACACACCGAAGTCGCCGCTGAGCGTCCGGAACGTCGGGGCCGTCGGGTCCTGGGCGAGGTAGAGCACCACGACCTGGCCCGTTTCGAGCTTCGACATGTGCGCCATGTCCGGCACACCGGCGGGCAGCGGGGCGAGCGTGATCCGCGCCCCGGCCCGCACTGTCGATCCGGTGGCCGCGCGCAGCACCTCGTCGACCCGGAATCCGGCCGCCTCGACCTCACCACGTACGACCAGGTCCGCGGCGTCGCTGAGCTGCCGCACGGTGCCGTACCCGCGCAGCTTGCCCTTGATCGGCGGGGGCGCGACGTCGGTCGGCGTGGCCGCGCTGCTCGGGGCCGCGCTACTCGGGGCGGGCGCGGCGGCCGGGTCGGCGCCGCCGCCGCTGCCGCAGGCGGACAGGGCCGCGGCGGCCAGCACGGCGGCGGCCGTGGCCACCAGCGGCCGGGTACGGCGAAGGTCGACTGCCATGGAACGCTCCTCGCGTCTCGGTGCCGTCCCGGGCCGTCTCGCCCGGAACGCGGCACTGCTTACGCCTTCTATCTGTGCGGCCCGGGCACCGAGTTCCATTCTTTCTCTCCGGGGCTCAGCTTCCGGCTCGGCTCAGCGCCGCTCGCGGGCAAGCTGACGAAGCTCGGCCAACGTGGTGACGAACGCGCGACCCGCCCCGGTGGCGTCCTCGGTGCGCAGACCGGTCACCGACATCGCCGGTGACCGGCTGGTCGCCGTCTCCCCGGCGAGGTCGAAGATCCCGTATTCGCCGCCGAGCGGGCGGTAGACGCGCGCACCCGGGTCAGCCATGCCCAGGTAGAGGACGGTCGGCCGGCCGGCCGAACCGGCTGGCTCCGCGGCCACCATGATCTCGGTGGGCACCGGAGCACCCGGGCCGCGGTAGAGCACCTCGGCTACCCGGTAGACCGCCCGCCCGTCCGCCACCGACGCCACCTCGCCGCGGACCACCAGGTCGGCCGTGTCGGTGAGGTGGCGCACAGTGCCGTACCCACGATTCTTGGCGGCCGTGCCCGGCGGCGCCTGCCGCGCGGCCGAGCGGCTCACCTCGGGTGACGGGAGCGCGGCCGGGGGCGCGTCGCCGGACCGGGCCGCGAACCCTCCGCCGATCCCCGCCGCGACCAGTACCAATGCGGCCGCCGCGAGCGCGGGCCGCCGCGGCCCGAAGGCCATTCCTCGGGTACGTGGCTGCTGCGCGATCGCCGTCAGCAGGCGGCTGCGGTGCAGCTCGTGCCGGCCCGCCGGCAGGTCGTGATCACCGGGGTGAGGCGCGATCTTCGCCCACTCGGTCGGGTCCGGCGCGCTCACTGGCTGCCCTCCCGCACGAGCGAGGCGTCCACGACCGGCGGCCGTGCGGCGCGCGGTGGGGCGTCGACGAGGGTGCGGAGCCGGGCGCGGGCCCGCGACAGCCGGGAGCGCACCGTGCCGACCGGAACACCCAGCGCCTCCGCCGCGGACTCGTAGTCGAGGCCCTCCCACAGGCAGAGGGTCAGCACCTCACGCTCGGGCCGGCGCAACCGGGCCAGCGCGTCGATCGCGGCGGCGATGCGTCGGCTGTCGTCGAGTCGGCCGGCGACCTCGTCGGCGTGGTCGGGCAGTGTGAAGTCGGAGGCGAGCAGCGCCGCGGCCACCCTGCGGTAGCGGCGGTTGCTGCGGGTGTGGTTGCGGGCCTCGTTGGTGGCGATGCCGAGCAACCAGGGACGTAGCGAACCGCCCTCCTCGGTGACCCGCTGCCGGGAACGCCAGGCCTGGAGGTAGGTGGCGGCCATGACGTCCTCGGCCGTGGCCCAGTCGGCGGTCAGCCGGAACGCGTGGTTGTACACCGAGCGCGCGTACGTGTCGAACAGCTCGGCGAACGCGCCGGGGTCACCGGCTCGCACCCGAGCGCGCAGACTCGACTCCATGACCATCTTCTGTCCCTCGGACGGTGCTGGTTCCGATGGACCGGCCCGTAGATCAGTTACGGCCCGACGATAGCCACCGGCGGGTACGTCCCGCCAACGACGGGATGAACAGGTGCCGTCACGCCTCGCGGTCGTCGATTGACGAGGAATCGACGTACTGGTATCTGTTAATACAGTTTCCTGATGCTTGGCCCGGCGCGGCACTCCGGCCCCGGCGGGCACCGCGAACCGACCGGCCGGCGGCACGCCGCCCCTTCCCCGAGGAACACAATGGTTCACAAGAGAACAGCCGCCTACGTCGTGGGCACCCTGCTGGTCGGCGTCGCCGCCGTCGGCTACGGCCTGCCGTCGGCGAGCGCCGCGACCGCCGGCCCGATCACCGGCCTCGGCGGTAAATGCATCGACGTGGCCGGCGCCAGCTCGGCCAACGGCACGGCCGTCCAGCTCTACGACTGCAACGGCAGCGCGGCCCAGACGTGGACCGTCGGCAACACCGACAACTCGATCCGGGCGCTCGGCAAATGCCTCGACGTCACCGCAGCGTCGACCGCCAACGGCGCCAAGGTCCAGCTGTACGACTGCAACAACTCCGGCGCGCAGAAGTGGACCGCCAGCAACGGCGCGCTCGTCAACTCCGGCTCCGGCAAGTGCCTCGACGTCACCGACCGGAGCACCGCGAACGGCGCCCGGCTGCAGATCTGGACCTGCGGCGGCACCACGAACCAGCGGTGGACCCTGCCGGGCGGCGGCACCCCCACCCCCACGCCCACCACCCCGACCGGCACCAACCTCGACGACCCGGCGAAGAAGAACGTCGCCATGCAGCTCGTCTCGGCCGCGGAAAACTCCTCGCTCGACTGGCGCGCGCAGTTCTCCTACATCGAGGACATCGGCGACGGTCGGGGTTACACCGCCGGCATCATCGGCTTCTGCTCCGGCACCGGCGACATGCTCGAACTGGTCGAGGCGTACACCCGCACCAAGCCGGGCAACGTACTCGCCGGCTACCTGCCGGCGCTGCGCAACGTCAACGGCACCCCGTCGCACGCCGGGCTCGACCCCAACTTCCCCCGCGACTGGCGGACCGCGGCCACCGACTCGGTGTTCCAGGCCGCCCAGGAGGCCGAACGCGACAGGGTCTACTTCAACCCATCGGTACGCGACGGCAAGAACGACCAGGTCCGGGCGCTCGGTCAGTTCGCCTACTACGACGCGGCGGTCATGCACGGGTACGAGGGGATGCGCCAGATCCGCAGCCGCGCCCTGAACCGGGCCAAGCCGCCAGCCCAGGGCGGCGACGAGCGGACCTGGCTCAACGCGTTCCTCGACGAGCGGGTCATCGAGATGAAGAAGGAGGAGGCCCACTCGGACACCTCCCGCGTCGACACCGCCCAGCGGGTGTTCCTCAACAACGGCAACTTCAACCTGAACACGCCACTGGTGTTCGCCGTCTACGGCGACCAGTTCCGCATCGGCTGAGCGGTTGGAATGGTGGCGGGGTCGTCGTTCGTTCGCCGACGACCCCGCCGCCCGGCCCCTGCGCCCCGGCCGCCTGCTGTCTGCCCGCGGCTGCGCGGCCGCCTGGTGCTTGCCCGGCCGGTCCTGGCAGGCGCGCCTTGACCGCTGACCTGTGTCGCGGTCACCACCGGCGGACCGTTCACGGCAGGATCCTCCGGGTGAACCGGCCTCTGCTCCTGCTCGACATCGACGGTGTCCTCAACCCCTACGGGACACCTCGACCGCCCGCCGGTTACACCGAGCACCACCTGTTCCCCGGCGAAGAGCCCGTCCGTGTCAATCCCGCCCACGGCGCCTGGATCACCGAGGCGGGCGCCGTCCTGGACATCGCCTGGGCCACGAGCTGGAACGACGAAGCCAACCAACTCCTCGCTCCGCTTCTGGGCATCGCTCCCCTGCCCGTGATCACCATGCCACCCGCACCGTTCCACCCCAGCGACAAGATTCCGGTCATCGCCGCCTACGCCCAGCGACGGCCCGCGGCTTGGATCGACGACCTCCACACGCCGCAGGCGTACAGCTGGGCCGCAGCACGCAGCAGCCCCACCCTGTTGATCACCGTCGAGCCGACGAGTGGCCTCACCCGCAACTCCATAGATCAGGTCATGACGTGGGCCAAGGCTCTTCGACGCCCGTTGGCTAGTCCCTAGCGACGCGCCCGGCCCTCGCTATCCCTGGCGACGCGCCCAGCTCGCGCATCCCTACCGACGCGCCCAGCTCTCGTTCATACCGGGCGACCGGCAACCTCGCCGACACGCAGCCGTCCCTGATGCCAGGCGCTGTCGATACCCACTCCCGGCACCGCCAAGCACGCCTACCACCGCCCCCATCTGGGAAAATCCGGCACCGATGAGCCCTTCGGCGACCAGCCGGTCGAATCGATCATGGTGACTGACATTGTCGTACACCTGTTCTAATCTCGGGGCATGGTCGAGGAGTTGGCGCAGGCAGACGACGCGGGCGCCGCCTGCGTCGACGCCCCCGCATGGCCGCTCCCGGAACATGACCCGATCGCCGCGCTCGACGCCGCGCACCGCCTTCAGCAACGCCTCGCCGCCGTCACCCTCGCCCTCATCCGCGAGATCGACGGCCGCGGCACCGCCCGCACCCACGGAGCCTCCAACACCGCCGCGTGGCTGCGCGAACGACTGCGACTCACCGTCCCCGCCGCCCGGCGTTTGATCGACCTCGCCACCGCCCTCGACACCGGAAACCCCGGCATCCGACAAGCCCTAGCCGACGGGCACATCACCCTCGACCAGACCCGAGTCATCGCCGACACCGCCACCAGCGTGCAGGCCACCGCCGGCACCGAGGCCGCCGAGAAGGCCGTTGGTGTGCTCACCGACTGGGCCGCACAGTTCGACCCCACCCACCTACGCAAACTCGGCACCCGCATCCTCGACCACGTCGCCCCCGAGATCGCCGACGCCGCCGCCCACGCCGCCCTCGACGCCGACGCACGCCGCGCCACCCACGACCGACACCTCACCCTGTCCGAACAGACCGACGGCCGCCTCCGACTCACCGGCACCCTCGACACCGAAACCGCCGGCCTGCTCCGCGCCGCCATCGACCCACTGACCGCACCCTCCGACCCCGACGACACCCGCTCCCCCGGGCAACGCCGCCACGACGCCCTCGCCGAGGTGTGCCGCCTCGCCCTCCACACCGGCGAGCTACCCGACAGCGGTGGCGACCCCGCGCAGATCGTCGTCACCACCAGCTACGACGGACTAACCCGGCAACTCGGTGCCGGCACGCTCGACATCGGCCTACAGCTCACCCCGGACACGGTGCGCCGACTCGCCTGCGACGCCACCATCCTGCCCGCCGTCCTCAGCGGCACCGGCCAACCACTCGACGTCGGTCGACAACGCCGCCTCATCACCGGGCCGCTACGACGCGCCCTCGTACTCCGCGACCGCGGCTGCGCCTTCCCCGGCTGCGACCGACCACCCCGCTGGTGCCACGCCCACCACATCCACCACTGGGCCGACGGAGGCCCAACCAACCTCGACAACGCCGTCCTGCTCTGCGGCCACCACCACCGACACCTGCACCACAGCGACTGGACCATCCATCTCGGCCACGACGGCCAGCCCGAATTCGTCCCACCCGCCTGGCTCGACCCCGAACAACTCCCCCGCCGCAACCATTACCACCGACGAACATAGGGGCAGGCAGCCGAGAACGATCACCCCTTGTCGGATCGCGACCGTCGCACACCGCACACCGCCTAAGGCATCCTAGGAGGCTGGTTGGTCAGGCGCCCGCCGCGAAGGCCGAAGCGCCGAGCGGCACGTCCCGGGCGCGTGCCGGCGGGGTCGTGAAGAGAGCAGCTCGCAGCGGCTCGCACTGACCCGCAGCAGCTCACGACGGCCTGCGCCGGGTTGCACCGCCGCGTCGGCCGGCGAGCCAGGTGACGCCGTCGTCGGCCAGCAGCGTCCCGCCGACTCGCAACAGCTCACGATCGCCTTCGACAGCCCACCACGACCCGCAACGCGTTCAGCCGCCTGCGCCACCCGCGACGGCCCAAGACGACCCGCAGCGAGCCGCGACGGCTTGTGGAACAACCTCACGCGCCAGTGCTTCACGGGCGCGAGCTCGTCGTCGTTGAGCGCGGAACCGGCTGTCGTCGACGGCACCTATGCGGTCCTGGGCTACGACCACTGTGAACAACCCGTAGCCACAGACTCGCGTGGCGACTTGACCTCAAGCTCAGATGAGGTCATAGCCTCCGGTATCGGAGGTACGGAATGAGCATGGAAGTTACCGCGTGGATGTCCCTGCACCACGCGATGAACGCGCAGGATGAGCGGCCGCTGTCACGCGCCACCCTGAAGCGGATCGCGCAGTTCGCACGGCCACACCGCGCTTTGATCATCAGGTTCCTGTTGTTGAGTGTGGTGACGGCGGTTCTCACTGTGGCGGCGCCCGTTCTCGCCGGTCGGGTGGTCGACGCGATCGTCGACGGCGCCGACAGCAGCGTGGTGATCCGGTTGGCCGTGCTGATCGCCGTGATCGCCCTCGCCGAGGCCGGGCTGGGTCTGGTGACGCGATTCCTCTCCGCCAGCATCGGTGAGGGGCTGATCGTCCAACTGCGGACAGCCGTCTTCGACCACGTTCAGCGCATGCCGGTGGCGTTCTTCACGCGGACCCGCACGGGTGCGCTGGTCAGCCGCCTCAACAACGACGTGATCGGCGCGCAGCGGGCCTTCAGCGACACCCTGTCGAGTGTGGTCGGCAACGCCGTCACGCTGATGCTGACGCTGGCCGTGATGCTCACCTTCTCCTGGCAGATCACGCTGCTGGCGCTTGTCCTGCTGCCGATCTTCGTTCTCCCGGCCCGCCGGATGGGTTCGAGGCTCGCCCAGTTGCAGCGTGAAGCGGCCGAGCACAACGCCGCCATGAGTACCCGGATGACGGAACGCTTCTCCGCACCCGGTGCCACGCTGGTCAAGCTGTACGGGCGGCCGGCCGAGGAGTCCGCCGAGTTCGCGGCCCGGGCTCGTCGGGTCCGGGACATCGGCGTCCGCGCCGCGATGCTCCAGTGGGTCTTCATCACCGCGCTCACCGTCGTTGGCTCGCTGGCGTTGGCCCTGGTCTACGGGCTCGGAGGTCTCTACGCCCTACGGGGCAGCCTCGACGCCGGGACGGTGGTCGCCCTCGCGTTGCTCCTTTCGCGGCTCTACGCACCGTTGACCTCGCTGGCCAGTGCTCGGGTCGAGGTGATGAGCGCGCTGGTGAGCTTCGAGCGGGTGTTCGAGGTCCTCGACCTCAAGCCGCTGATCCTCGACAGGTCCGACGCCCGGCCCCTTCCGGAGGGGCCGGTCGCTGTCGAGTTCGACGGGGTCCGGTTCGGCTACCCCTCAGCGGACAAGGTGTCGCTCGCGTCCCTCGAGGACGTGGCGAAGCTCGATACGCGCGGCGGTGAGGAGGTGCTGCACGGGGTGTCGTTCCGCGCCGAAGCGGGGCAAATGGTGGCGCTCGTCGGCTCCTCCGGGGCGGGCAAGTCGACGATCGCGCAGCTTGTGCCTCGCCTGTACGACGTCGAGGACGGCGCGGTGAAGCTGGCCGACGTCGACGTACGTGAGCTGTCGGCCGAGTCGATCCGGACGGCGTTGGGCGTGGTGACCCAGGACGGGCACCTTTTCCACGAGAGCATCCGCGCCAACCTGGCGTTCGCCCAGCCGGACGCGACCGAGGACGAGATGTGGGATGTGCTCCGGCGGGCCCGCCTCGAGGACCTGATCCGCTCACTGCCCGATGGGCTGGACACCGTCGTCGGCGAGCGCGGATACCGCCTGTCCGGCGGGGAACGGCAACGGCTCACCATCGCGCGACTGCTGCTGGCTCGTCCGCGTGTGGTCATCCTCGACGAAGCCACAGCGCATCTCGACTCCACCTCGGAGGCGGCGGTCCAGGACGCCCTCGCCGAGGCGTTGACCGGCCGGACGAGCGTGGTCATCGCGCACCGGCTCTCCACCATCCGGGCGGCCGACCAGATCCTCGTCGTGGAGGCGGGACGCATCGTCGAGCGCGGGCGACACAGTGACCTGCTCGCGGCTGGCGGCCGCTACCACGAGTTGTACCGCACCCAGTTCGCCCAGGACCAGCCGACGGTCCAGGAGCAACGCGTCGCCATATGACGCACGCGGTGGTGGATCCGCCCGCGAAGGACAGTCCGACCACCGCGTCGCAACGCGCCGCCGCCCACCCCGAATGGAATCACCAGGGGTGGGCGGCGACGGTCAGTCGTTGTCGTTGTCGTCCTTGTCGTCGTCGTTGTCGTCGTTGTCGTCGTTGTCGTCGTTGTCGTCGTCATCGTCAGCGTCGTCGTCGTCGACCGGCTCCTGCTCGGCCTTGACCACCGAACCGTTGTCCCGGTCGACGTCCACCTCGTGCTCGGTGTCGCCCGCGACGACCTCGACGCTCCACACCGGCCGGCCGTTCTCCTGCTCGGCTTCGACCTCGACGATCTGACCGCCACCGGCCTTGGCGAGCGCGATCTCACCGGCGCTCTTCTCGTCGACGGCGCTGCCCGCAGGCGCGCTGCCGGCCGACGGCGTACCGGACGGCGTGCCGCTCGACGGCGTACCCGACGGGGTGCCGGCCGACGGCGAACCGGTGATCACCGGCGCGTCGGTGGCCGCCGGCGCGACGGTTGCCGCGGCGAGAGCCGTGCCGCCGGTCCGCGAGTCGTTCGCGGCGTTGACGCCGAGCGCGACCCCGGCCACCGCCAGCACCGCCGACCCGCCGACCGACGCCAGAAGCAGATTGGTGCGCTTCATCGTGGTGTCCACCTTTCCTCGGTTGTCGACTCCGAGGATCGGCCACATCGGGATAGCGCCGCGCTGTCCGAACGCTAAGGGCGGGTTAAGCCGACGATCCTGCGCCGCCCCTTCGGGACTGCGCGTCGGCCTGAACCGGTCTGCGCGTCGGCCTGAACCGGTCAGAGCGCCATCCGCATGAAGACGTTGGCGCGGGCGTACGGCGGAAGTGGGACCTGGTCCGGACTGACGTGCTGGAAACCGGTGGTTTCGTAGAGGTGCACAGCGTTCGGAAGCTTGGTGCTGCTGCCCAGGAACAGGGTGCCCGCGCCGAGCCCGCGAGCGCGCTCGATCGCCGCCTCGATGAGCTGGCGACCGAGGCCCTTGCCCCGCACCGCCGGAGTCAGCGCCATCTTCGACAGTTCGAAGACGTCGTCCGAGCTGCGAACCAGGGCGACACAGCCAACGATCTCCGGGCCGTCACGGACGATCAGCACGTCGCCGCCCGGGTCGACGATGGCCCCGAACGGGTCGTCGAGCGTCTTGCGGTCGGACTCCTCGATGGTGAAGAAATGGGAGATCCATTCTTCGTTCAGCGTCCGGAAGGCCTCGGCCTCCTCGGCGGTCGTCATGGAGGTGACGGTCAGCGTGCTCGGGTTCATGGTGGGATTCTCCGGCCGCCGCTATTCGTACGTCCAATATCTTGTTCGGGTTCATTCATATCCTTGCTGTATGGAACCCGAGTTGCGCCACCTGCGCTACTTCGTCGCGGTCGCTGAGGAGTTGCACTTCGGCCGGGCCGCGGTGCGGCTGCGGATGGCCCAGCCGCCGCTGTCGCAGCAGATCCGCCAGCTCGAGGCGATGATCGGTACGCCGCTGTTCGTTCGGACCTCCCGATCGGTGGCACTGACGCCCGCAGGTGAGGCGTATCTGGACCGGTGCCGGCGGGTGCTGGCCGCTGTGGCCGACGACGTGCACGAGGCGGGCCGCATCGGGCGCGGGGAGCAGGGGCGCTTCGACATCGGTTTCGTCAGTTCGGCTATCCACCTCGGGCTGGCTGGGCCGATCCGGCGGTTCCGCGAGCGCTATCCGGCGGTCCACCTACGCCTGCATGAGGCGTACACGGCGCGCATCGTCGAGCGGCTGTTGAACGGCGAGGTCGATCTCAGCGTGGTTCGGGACGCGGACGACCACGACGACCTGGTCGGCACCACTTTTGCCACCGAGTCCTTCGTCGCCGTTCTGCCGACCGATCACCCCCACGCGGGAGACCCCGCGATCAGCGCCGCAGTGCTACGAGACGACCCGTTCGTCTTCATTCCACGGGTGGCCGGCGAACTGGCCTACCAGCGCAATCTCCGGCCGTGCCTGGAAGCCGGCTATACGCCGCGCATCGTCCAGCACGCCAGCAGTTGGGCCACCGTGGCGCACCTGGTCGCGGCCGGCCTCGGAGTGACGATCGCGCCGGCGAGCATCGCCGCAGTGGTGCCCGCTCCGGTGGGAGTGCTGCCGTTGACCGACACCGGGGCCACCAGCGAGGTGCGGATCCTGCGCCGCCGAGATGACGACCGGATCACCTCGACGGGCTTCGGGCAGCAGGTTGCGCCCTGACGCGCTCGGCGCGGCACCAGCCGTGCCGGCACTGTCAGCCGCGCCGGTTGAGCTCCGCTTCCAGCCGCTGGACCAGCGTCTTGCGGTCCTTGCTGGCACGCTCGTTACGCAGGGCGGTCTTGAGCTGTCGCGTGTCGAGGCCGCGGACCAGCTTGGCCGCCTCCGCGACCGACATCTCCGTCATCTGTCCGGCAGTGGTGGCGTCCCGCCGCGCCCGTTTGGCCGGCCCGGTGTTGGCGACGTACTGCTTGCCGGATCGGGACGCTTCGCGCTTCTTCGTGTCGGTAGCGCGTTTCTGGCTCTCCGACATCTCCTCCCAGGCCTTCTTGGGCAGGTAACGACTCGTCGTGGCGCCCTTGCGCGCACGGGTGTCGCCCTCCTTCGTCTGCCATTTCTCGTTGCCCCAGCGCTGGAGAGACTTCTGCCGCTCGTCCTTTTCGCCCAGGAATCCGCCACCGCGCTTCTTGTACTCCTGAGTGACCAGCTGTGACTTGCGCGCCGACCACTGCCCGGGCCGGCCGCCCTTGTCGGAAGCCTTGATCTCTTCCTTGATCTGCTCTCTGAGCTCGGGTTTCGTATACCGCGCCATGACTGGCAGCTACCCGGCACCGCAGCGGCTATGCGTCCTGCGGCGAGGTCGGAGGCCCGAGCCGGAGCAGCACCTGCGCACCGCCTCGCGGGCCGGCCCGCAACTCCAGTCGACCGCCGGCGGCCTGCGCGGCACGCCGGGCGATGTCCAGGCCGAGGCCGGTGGACCCGGCCGCGCTGGCACCCCGCCGGATCGCCCCGGCGGGCATTCCCGGCCCCTCGTCGGCAACCGTGAGGACCACCTCGCCGGCCTCCCGAGCAAGCCGGACGGCGAACGGCGTCCCGTCGGGGGTGTGCGCGAAGACGTTGCCGAGCAGGGCGTCCACGGCCGCCGTCAGGTTGTCGACGGCCACACCGACGGGAAGAGGGCCGGGCGTCAGGTCGAGGGTGACGACCCGGCCGGTGTCCTCGGCCAGCACCGACCAGAACGCGACCCGGTCGGCGACGATCGCCGCCGCGTCCGAGGAGGCCGGCTGCGCCGGTGCGTGCCGCCACCGCGCCTGCCGGATCAACCCGGTCACCGCGCGTTCGAGCCCGTCGGCGGCGGCGGTGATCCGGGCGGCGTCGTCCGGGTCACGCAACGACTCCGCCTCCAGCCGCAACGCGGTCAGCGGCGTACGCAGCTGGTGGGACAGGTCGGCGACCTGTTCGCGCTCCTGCACCAGGAGCACCTGGATCCGGGTGGCGAGATGGTTGAGCGCGCCGGCCACCTCGCGCAGCTCGGGCGGGCCGGCCGGCGTGACCCGGGCGTCCAGCTCGGCGTTGGCCAGCCGGTGCGAGACGGCCGAGAGGTCGTTGATCGGCCGGACCAGGGTGCGCGCCAGCCGGTCGGCGACCAGCAGACCGATCAGCACGAGGATCACGCCGAGCAGCGCCAGCACCAGCCAGGCCCGGGTGACCCCGGCGGTCAGCTCGTGCTGCGGCACCGCGATCCGGATCACCCCGGTGCCGTCCGACCGACCCTGCACGGCGATGACCACCTCCCGGCCGGCCGCCGACTCGCCGGTGAGGCTCTGTCCGCGCGCGGCAAGGGCCACCGCGGGCGTACGCGGTGTCTGGGCGCCGAGCACCGTGCCGTCCGGCAGGAAGACGCTCACCGGTCGACCGGACTCCGCGGCGAGTTGCTCGACGGTGAGCCGGATGGTCGCCGCGTCGGCGGTGCCGACCACCGGCACCAGGCTCTGCGCGTCGGCGGTGGCCCGAACGGTGGCCCGGTCCTCGGCGACGGTGCGGACCAGCAACGCCAACGGCACCAGGAACGCGATGAGGGTGAGGACGCTGACCGCGGCGACAAGCAGCGCGAGACGCGCCCTCACGACTGCGCCGCCGGGGCTTCGAGACGCACCCCGACACCCCGCACTGTGTGCAGGTAGCGGGGCTGTTGGGCGTTCTCCCCCAACTTGCGACGCAACCAGGACAGGTGCACGTCGACTGTCTTGTCGGCACCGCCGTACGGGATCTGCCAGACCTCCGTGAGCAGCTCACGTTTGGTGACGACCTGGCCGGGTCGGCCGGCGAGGTGGTGCAGCAGATCGAACTCGCGGGGCGTCAGCTCGACAGCGACCCCGTCCACTGTCACCTGCCTGGCCCGGGGGTCGACGCGGAGCCCGCCGACGACGAGCGCGGGGTCCTGCCCGTCGGCGCCGGCGGGGCCCCGCCGCAGCACCGCCCGGACGCGGGCGTCGAGCTGCGCCGCTGTGAACGGTTTGACCACGTAGTCGTCGGCGCCCGCGTCGAGCACCCGGACGATCTCGGTTTCGTCGTCGCGCGCCGTGGCCACGATGACCGGCACCGAGCTGACCGCGCGCAGCATCCGCAGCAGCTCGCGGCCGTCCAGGTCGGGCAGGCCCAGGTCGAGCACGACGAGGTCGGGTCGGTCCTCCAGCGCGTCGCGGAGCCCGGCCATCGCGGTCGAGGCCGCCGCCACCGCGTGGCCGCGTTCGCGCAGGGCCCGGATCAGCGGGGTACGGATCGTCAGGTCGTCCTCGATGAGCAGTAGACGCGGCACACCTGGCAGGCTAGCGGCTCACCGCCTACGACCACGCGATCTCGCCGTGGCGGTCGACGAAGCGGCCCGAGCCGTGTCCCGGACCTTCCGTCGCGAGGGCGACGATGGCGTCGGTGCCCTCGGTGACGGTCTGCGGACCGCTGTTTCCGTTGAGGTCCGTCGCGGTGTATCCGGGGTCGGCGGCGTTGATCCGGACGTCCGTCAGCGCCTTGGCGTACTGGGTGGTCAGCATGGTGAGCGCCGCCTTGGAGGACGTGTAGACGGGGGCGATGACACCCGATTCGGCTCGCGAACGGTCATGGGTGGCGGCCAGTGAGCCCATCGCACTACTCACGTTGATGATCACTGGGTCGGGTGACCGACGCAGCAGCGGCAGAAACGCGGTCGTCGTCCGCACCACGCCGAGGAGATTGACATCGAGAACGGCGAGCAGGTCGCCGCTGGTCAGTTCGCTCGGGTCCCCGAACGGGCCGTGGATGCCCGCGTTGTTGATCAGCAAGTCGATGCGGCCCTCGTGCTTCTCGACCGCGGCGGCCGCCGCGGCGACCGAGTCGTCGTCGGTGACGTCGATCTGCACGAACCGGGCTCCGAGTGTGTCCGCCGCCACGGCGCCCAGCTCCGGGTCGCGAGCCCCGACGACGACGGTGTGACCCAGCTCGATGAGGCGGCGGGCGGTCTCGCGACCGAGCCCCTTGTTGGCTCCGGTGATGAAGGTGATCGTCATGCACCCATCGTTTGTCGCCGCCCAGGCATGTACCAGAGACGTCGCGACGGTAGGACAAGCAATACCACCCTCCTCCTGGTGGTCTGGGAAACAATCGAGGCGTGATGACACAGGCTGCGGGACTGGGCGCGACGATCCGCGCCTGGCGTGACCGCCTGTCGCCGGCCGCCACCGGGCTGCCCGCCGGCCATGGGCGCCGAGCCGCCGGGCTGCGACGGGAGGAGCTGGCCGAGCTGGCCGGTGTGTCGGTCGACTACGTCGTGCGGCTGGAACAGGGGCGGGCCACCACACCGTCGGCGCAGGTGACCTCCGCGCTCGCTCGCGCCCTACAGCTGACGTCCGCCGAGCGCGACCATCTCTTCCGGCTGGCCAACCTGGCCCCGCCGACGGACGACGAGATCTCTGATCACATGCCGCCGGGCGTGCAGCGGGTGGTGGGGCGCCTCGGTGACGCTGCCGTCGCCGTGTTTGCCGCGGACTGGCAAGCGATCTGGTGGAACCAGAGTTGGGCGGCGCTGCTGGGCGACCCGTCGGCGTCCCCGCCGGTTCGTCGCAACTTCGCCCGCGACACCTTCCCAGTGAACTCCGACGGGCCGGGGATGTCACGCTGGCCCGTGATCTCCTTGGACGCCGATGCCACGAGCGCCGCCGTCGTCTCCGACCTGCGGCGGGCCACCGGTCGGTTTCCCCGTGATCGCCGCCTGGCGAAGCTCATCCGTGATCTCGCCGAGGGCAACGAGCAGTTCGCCGACCTGTGGGCGGCCGGGACTGTCACAGCTCACCGGGAAGACTGCAAGATTGTCGAACACCCGGCGGTCGGTAACGTCAGGGTCGATTGCGATGTCCTGACCGACGGCGACGCCGAACTGAAGATCGTAATCCTCACTGCGGCCCCGGGCACCGACGACGAGACCAAGATCCGCCTCGCCACGGTGGCAGGCGTCCACGACCCGGCGGCGCGTGCGGACCTCGACGACAATGCCCGCCACCCGGGCAGGCGTTAACCGTGCCTTAGGGTCCGGATGTGCCGGCGACAACAATGGATCGGGGATAGTCAGGCGATGGGCCGTCGTTCAATCCTCGTCGCCACCGGGTGGGTGGCCACCGCTGCCATCGCCACCGTGATCGGCCTGGGGGCGATCCGGTTGGTGGGCGAGAGCCTCACCGGCACCCCGGGCGGGGTGCGCAGCGAGGCCGAGATCGAGCGGGCGCTCGCCGCACCGGAGCCGGCGCCCACCACGAGCACCGCCTCGGCCGCGCCGGGCAGCACGGGCCCCGCCTCGGCCGCGCCGAGCGCCAGCTCCGGGGCCCGCCGGGGGTTCGCCACGGACGGCGGCACGGCCGTCGCCGAGTGCGGCGTCGGCGGGGTACGCCTCGTCTCGTGGGCGCCCGCGCAGGGTTACCGGGTCCGCGACGTGGACCGGGGCCCGGACGACGACGTCGAGGTCACGTTCCAGGGGGCGGCCCGGGAGTACGAGTTGAAGGTGCGCTGCATCGGCTCGGAGCCGGTGGCCGTCGCCGACGACTGACGACCCGGGAGCACGTGCGGTGGATGTCGCGGTGGGTTCACCGGCTCCGTAGGGCGTCCACCAACCTCCGGAGTGTCGCGCGAGCATTCTCAAGGTCGCCAATGCTGAGACCGGCTCGGTCCACGGCGTCCCGACGGTCAGTGTCCGAGCGTTCCAGTAGACCGGTGAGCGTGACGAGACCCGCTTCCGTGAGTGTCACGAGTGGCGCGCGGCGGTGATCGGGATTGTCGTGCAACTCCACCATCCCGGCTCGGGCCAGGTCGTCGACCACTCGCTGCACGCTCTGCCGCGCGAGGCCGAGTCTGCGCGCCGCGCTCGCGACGGTGCGGGAGCCGTCGGAGAGCACGCTCATCACGTGCCACCGGGCGGCAGTTTGTCCTTCTTCTCGGGCGAGCTCCTCACTTGAGCGCCGAGACTCGCCGGCCAGCTCGTACACGTCTGCCATCAGCAGCCGATAGGCGTCGACCCGGCCCTGCTTCCGTTCCGTCATCGGCAGCACGTTACCGCAGATTGACAGCCTAATACCAGGATGACAGCATGCTGTCATGATTCTTCGATTGTGGAGCGGGTGGACGGAGCCCGCTCTCGCTGACGCCTACGAACGGTTGTTGACGCAGGACATCGCCCCCGCGATCCTCGCCCGGGGCGTGAACGGGCTACAGGAGCTTCGGGTTCTGCGTCGTTCCCCGCAGGAGCTGGATCCCGCCAAGGGCAGCGAGTTTCTCACCGCCATGACATTCACCGACTTCGCCGCGGTGGCGGCCTTCACCGGCGGCGATCCGTCAACCTCGGTCGTCCCGCCCGCTGCCCGTGATCTGCTCGGGCGCTTCGACCGGCAGTCCCGGCACTATCTCAGCCGAGCGGTGTTCCCGGACGATCGTGGGAGACCCACTGTCGGGTGAGCAGTCTGCCCCTTCACTGACCCATTGGCTGCTCGCGGTCTGCGTTCCGGCCGAGGGCGACCATGCGCAGGGTCTCCTCTCGACGTCGCACGAGCAACGCCCCGGCCAAGAAGGTCACCGGCGCGACCAGCACCAGCATCGCCCACTGCGTTGGCACCAGAGGGATGGCGTGTCCCATGTTCATGGTCGAGGTTGCCCAACCGGCGAGGGCGCTGTCGATCAGCAGGTCGAGGGCCGCCACGGGCAGGAGCATGACGACGACCCGTCGGCGTACCTCCGGAGTGAGCGTGGCAACCGCGATCACCATTGCCGACACGGCGGCCGCCAGGCCCGCGACGTAGAGCCAGAGGACCAGCCCAGTGCTTGCCTCCAGGTCGTAGAAGACCTGATAGGACACCTCACCGACGAAGTCGAACGTGGGGCTGGTCACCCGGTTCGTCACCAACAGCGCGACCATTGCGGCCGGCGCGAGCACCAGCGCCAGCAGCCGGCGCACGCCCAGCAGCGCGATCGCCCGGCGACGCGGCGCCGGCACTGTGAGCGCGGCGGCAGCCACCACGGCGAGGGCGAACTGCGGCAACGTGTCCACCACGTACGTCGGGTTGTCACCCGTCTGCGGGGCGACGAACGCACCCCAGCCGAGCACGCCGGCCCAGGCCAGGCCGGCGGCGAGCCAACGCCACCCGAGCAGCACCGCCGCGCAGACGCCCGCCCAGCCGGCGACCCGCAGCCAGTCGACAAGATCTGGGCCGCTCGGCGAAAACCCCTGTGGCAGGCTCGGCGCGCGGACGAGCTGGTCGAGCAGCGCCCTGCTGGCGAGGGCCAGTAGGACGGCAGCGACCAGCAGGCCGGTCACCGTCGCCGCGTCCGCCCAGCTCGGCTCGGTGAACCCCCGTGCGCCCACCCGCAGCCGCGCCCGCAAGCCGGCGCCGACCAGATTCCGTACGTCAGCAGCGCCGGGTCGCCGCTGGCCCGGCCGCGCGCCGGCGAGGAGCACGGCCAGCATCTCGTCCTCGTACACCCGACGGTGTTCCCATGGATAGACGGCCAGTAGCCGTCGGTAGCGGCGTTCCAGATCGACGCTGCTCACGCCGCACCCCCGTCGGTCAGTAGGCCGCCGCGGCGCAGCCGCACCCGAGCGGCGTCCGCGTTGTGTCGCAGGCGGGACGCCTCTTCGGTGAGCCGCCGTGCGCCCAGGGCGGTGAGGCGGTAGTAGCGGCGCAGCCGGGACTGCACCACCTCTTCGCGCTCGACCTCGATGAGACCGTCGGCGCGGAGTCGATCGAGGACGGCGTAGAGGGTGCCGGCGCGCAGGCGCACCCGGCCGTCGGAGATGCGCAGAACGTCCTCGATGACGGCGTACCCATGCATGGGCGCCTCCGCCAGCGCGGTGAGCACCAGGAACGTCGGTTCCCGCAGTGGAGCCTCAGCCATGCCAGGAAGCATATACCGGCAGCCGGTATATGCAAGGACGGCAGGAGCACAGCGACGGACGTGGCCGGCACGCTGATCCGTGCCGGCCACGTCATCGGTGGTGGTTCAGCTGGAGTACGCCTCCAACTCCCAGAGCGAGTGGCCATATCCGGTGCCCCGGGCGGTGCCGTAGATCCGCAGGTAGCGGCCGTTGGCGCCGAGCGCGGTGTGCTCGTCCACGCCGCCGTCAGCCCCGGTCACCGTCTTCACTGTGGTCCAGGTGGTGCCGTCATTCGAGGTCTGGATCTGGTACGCGCTGCTGTACGCCGCCTCCCAGCTCAGTTTGACCCGGCCGATCGCGGTGGCGCTGCCGAGGTCCACCCGGATCCACTGCGGGTCGGCGAACGTGCTCGACCAGCGGGTGGTGAGGCTGCCGTCGACGGCCTGGGCGCCGGACACGTCGGTCCCCTCGTTGCTGGACGTCGACGTGGGTTTGTTCAGCAACAGGTTGCCGCCGGTCGGGCTTCCGGTGCCGCCGTACACCTCGAACTCGAACAGCGAATAGCCCCAAGCGGTCCCCCGGGTGGTGCCGAGCAGTCGGATGTACCGGCCGGACCCGCTGAGCCCGGTCAGGTCGTCCACCCCGCCGTCGCCACCGGTCACCGTACGGATCGTGGTGAAGTTGACACCGTCCGGTGAGGTCTGGATCTGGTACCCGCTGCCGTACGCCGCCTCCCAGGTCAGCTTGACCCGGTTGATGGCGTACGTGGCACCGAGGTCCACGTCGATCCACTGTGGGTCGCCGAAGGCGCTGCCCCAGCGGGTACCGGCCACGCCGTCGAACGCGTTGGCCGCGCCGAACCCGCCCTCGAAGCTGGACGCACGCGCCGGCTTGCCCCGGGCCAGGTTGGCGCCCGGCTCGGGATCCGGGTCCGGATCCGGGTCCGGATCCGGGTCCGGCCCGGGGCCGCCGGGGCTGGTGGAGAGGGTGAACTCGTCGATGTCGAAGTACGGGCCGGTGCCCTTGAAGACCAGGAACAGGGTCCGAGTGCCGGTCGGGGCGGTGACCCCACCGGTGACAGTGGCGAAGTTGGCGTACCCGCCGGTGGGCACGACGGTGGCCGAACCGACCAGCTGCCCGGTGGGTGAGTCGACCCACAACTCCACAGTGCCGCCGCCGCCGGCCGGTGCGCCGACCCGGGCGCTGAACGACTGGACGCCGGTCAGGTTGTAGGGACGGAACGAGATCCAGTCGTTGTTGTCGATGTAGCCGACCGCCGCGCCGCCGTGGCCGGCCGCCCCGGCGACGATCTGGACGCCGGACGAGTCACCGAAGTGCTCGGCCTGGCGTACCCGAGGTTGCAGCACCGCCTGGGTGTGCGTGGTCAGCGCCGGCTGGCCGCCTCCACCCAGGTCGGTGTACTCGGCGTCGATGATGCCGAAGATGTTCGCCGCCGTGTCGTGCTCGCCGTCGGCCGAGGTCTGGATGACCCCGGTGCAGCCCTGCACGCTGCCGAGCTGGTGGCCGTGCGAGTCGTGGCCGAGGACGTAGTTCACAGTGACCCGGGCGCAGTTGATCGCGCCGTCCTGGGCGTCGGTGACGGTGACGGAGAACGGCACCGCGTCCCCGAAATTGAAGGTCTGCCCGTTCAACGGGGTGTTGACGGTGACCACCGGGGCGCTGTTGCCGACCGTGACGACCACGCTCGCGGTGGCCGTCTTGCCAGTGGTGTCCCGAACCGTCAGCGTCGGGCTGCGGGTCCCGTTGGTGGTGTACGTGAAGCTCGGGTTCGCCGCTGTCGAGTCGGTGGTGCCGTTGTTGTCGAAGTCCCAGGCGTAGGTGAACGGGTCGCCGTCCGGGTCGAGGGTGCCGGCCGAGGAGAAGGCCACTGTCAGCGGCGCGGTGCCACTGGTCGGGGTGGCGGACACCTTCGCGACGGGTGCTCTGCCCTCGCGGGCGTACTCGATGCGGTAGAGCGCCGAGTTGGCGTCGCCGTTGAACCAGCCGGTGCCGTAGTCGAGCACGTAGAGCGCGCCGTCCGGGCCGAACTCCATGTCCATGACCTGGGTGCCGGTCCACGGGAACGGGTTGATCTTCAGTGGTTGGCCGGACGCGTCGAGCTTGATGTTCTTGATCCAGCGGCGACCGAACTCACCGGCGAAGTAGGTCCCGTCGTAGTACTCGGGGAACGCCACGGGCGAGGTGTTGTTCGGGTCGTACCGGTAGACCGGCCCGCCCATCGGCGACAGGCCACCGCCGGTGAACTCCGGCGGCGAGCCGGAGCCGCCGTACGGCAGCCACGCCGAGACGGCCGGTGGCAGCTGGGTGATGCCGGTGTTGTTGGGCGAGTTGTTCACCGGCCCACCCGCGCAGTTGAACTTCGCTCCGGACGGCCCGGACGGGAAGGTGTAGTCGTTGTAGGCGTCGTTGCGGGCGGTGCAGTACGGCCAGCCGTAGAAGCCGGGCCGGTCGATCCGGGCGAACTCGACGTTGCCCGCCGGCCCCCGGTTCGGGTCGGCGGTGCCCGCGTCGGGGCCGTAGTCACCGAGGTAGACGATGCCGGTGGCCTTGTCCACGCTCATCCGGAACGGGTTGCGGAACCCCATCGCGTAGACCTCCGGGCGGGTCCGCGCGGTGCCCGGGGCGAACATGTTGCCGGCCGGGATGGTGTAACCGCCGGCCGCGCTCGGCTTGATCCGGAGGACCTTGCCGCGCAGGTCGTTGCTGTTCGCCGAGGTGCGCTGCGCGTCGAAGGCCGGGTTACGCCCGGCCCGCTCGTCGATCGGGGTGAAGCCGGCCGAGTCGAACGGGTTGGTGTCGTCACCGGTGGACAGGTAGAGGTTGCCGGCAGCGTCGAAGTCCATGTCACCGCCGACGTGGCAGCACATGCCCCGGCTGGTCGGCACGTTGAGGATCAACGTCTCGCTGGCCAGGTTGATGGTGTTGTCAGCGTTCACTGTGAAGCGGGCCAGCCGGTTGACGCCCTCCCAGACGGCGAATTGGGCCGGCGTGCCCTCGGCGGGCGCACCGCCGCCGGGGGTGCTCAGTGGTGGGGCGAAGTACGCGTACACCCAGCGGTTGGTGGCGAAGTTCGGGTCGGCCTTGATGCCCTGCAGACCCTCCTCGTCGCCTGTGTAGACCGGCAGGGTGGCGGCGATCTTGGTGTTGCCGGCGGCGTCGGTGTGCCGGATCACGCCGTTGCGGGAGGTGTGCAGCACGCCCCGGTCGGGCAGGACGGTGAGGCTCATCGGCTCACCGGTCTCGGCCGCTCCCTTGGCCAGCTCCACCTGCTGGAAGTTGCTGGTGACGGTGGGGCCACAGTCGGCGTCGACAGCGCCGGCGGCCGTCCGGATGCCGCCGAGCAGGTGCTGACGGAAGTTCGCCTCGGTGTACGACGCGTCGGTGTGCCCCAGGCCGGTGTACCAGGCTCGGCCGCCGGAGTAGTTCTGGCACCAGGAGATCGGGTGGTCGGCGCCCATGCTTCCCCCGGTGTAGGTGGTCTCGTCCAGGGTGGCCAGCACGTGCGCGTTGCCGCGGGGGTTGGTGCGGTAGTTGTACAACTCGTCGAACCGGCTCCACCGCTGTGGCAGCGTCGCGGTGGACGGGTGCACCTGGTCGGCGACCTTCACTGTGACGTTCTGCTCGGCCGGGTGCGAGGCGAAGTACGCCCCGACCAGTCCCCCGTACCAGGGCCAGTCGTACTCGGTGTCGGAGGCGGAGTGCACGCCCACGTACCCCCCGCCGCCGGTGATGTAGCGCTCGAACGCGGCCTGCTGGGCGGCGTTGAGCACGTCGCCGGTGGTGGAGAGCCAGATCACCGCGGCGAACCGGTCCAGGTTGGCGTCGGTGAACTGCGCGGCATCCTCGGTGGCCTCGACGGTGAAGCCGTTTGCCGCGCCGAGCTGCTGGATCGCGGCGATGCCCGGGGTGATGGACCCGTGCCGGAACCCGGCGGTCTTGCTGAAGACCAGGACGGTGAACGGTGCGGCGCTGGCCGTGGGTGGCGAGGCGACGATGCCGCCCGCCACGAGGATCGCGCTCAGCGCGAGGCCGAGCCACGATCTCAGGGATCTGCGCACAGTGGGGTCCTTTCGCGGTGCGAGGGACGGCGTGCGCCGATCACGCCTGGCGGTGGTGGGACGAGACATGTAAATGCATCGTTGCGTCCGGATCACGGGCGCGTCAAGCACTCTCCCAGCATCCGTGAGAGCGTTATCTCCGCAGGTCAGGGTCGACCGAGCTAAGTGAGATCGAATAACGGTTTTCGGGCCACCAACCGCAGCGAGCATCCGGTGCGCGACGATCGCCTCTGCGTACCGACCCGTCGGTTAGGCAAGGCTGGCCTATGCAAAACATCCCCAAAAGAGACGGCTGATAGGGAGTTGTCCCGTCGAGGCCGGGTATGACGGTGACCCGGCACCACCGACGGAAGCGAGATCGCCATGACCGACATGCTGGAGATGCCGCGGGTACACGAGTGCACTGTCACCGACTGTGGCTACAACCACGACGGCTGCCACGCGTTCGCCATCACCATCGGGCAACAGAACGCGAGCTGCGCCACGTTCATCGACACCTCGGCGAAGGGCGGGCTGGACCGCGTCATCGCCCAGGTCGGCGCCTGCAAGCGGGACGACTGCCAGCACAACGCCGAGCTGGAGTGCCACGCACCGTCCATCCGGGTGGGTCCGGGTCAGGACATCGCGGACTGTCAGACGTACGATCCGCGCTGATCCCGGCGCGACGCAAACGAGGGACGGCCACCACGGCCGTCCCTCGTCCGCGTTCGAGGCCGGCTACGCGGGGACGACCATCGGCGTGCCGGCGATCGGGTCGGGTACGACGAGGCAGCTGAGACCGAACACCTGCTCGACGAGGTCGCCGGTGACCACGTCGACCGGCGCTCCCTCGGCGACGATCGCACCGCCGGACATCGCGATGAGGTGGTCGCAGTAACGGCAGGCGAGGTTGAGATCGTGCATGACGATGACGATGGTCTTGCCGGACTCCGCGTTCAGTTTCCGCAGCAGCCGCAGCAACTCGACCTGGTGGTTGATGTCCAGGTAGGTGGTGGGTTCGTCGAGCAGCAGCAGGTCGGTGTCCTGGGCCAGGGCCATGGCGACCCAGACCCGCTGGCGTTGGCCGCCGGACAACTCCCGGATCGGACGGTCGATCAGATCCGCGGTGCCGGTGGCGTCGAGGGCCCGTGCGACGGCGTCGTGATCGTCGTTGCTCCACCGTCGAAACCACCCCTGGTGGGGGTAGCGACCACGGGCGACGAGGTCGGCGACGGTGATGCCGTCGGGCGCGACGGGAGTCTGCGGGAGCAGCCCGAGCACCTTTGCCACGTCGACGTTGCGCAGGTCGGCGAGGGGCTTGTCGTCGAGAAAGACGGCGCCGTCGCGCGGTGCCAGCAGTCGGGCCAGGCCGCGGAGCAGAGTGGACTTGCCGCAGGCGTTGGCGCCGACGATCGCGGTGACCTTGCCGTCGAGCACGGCGACGTCGAGGTGGTCGACGATGGTCCGGTCGTCGTAGCCGAGGGTGAGGCCCTCGGCGCGTAGTCGGGTCATCCACCCGCTCCTTGTCGGTTGGTGGTGGCCAGCAGCCACAGCAGGTAGGGCGCACCGACCGCACCAGTCACCACGCCGGTGGGCAACGGGGTGGGCAGCAGGTGCACGGCGACGAGGTCGGCGGTGAGCAGCAGCGCGGCACCGACCAGGGCGGCGGGCAGGACGCCCTGGGCCGCTGGGCCGAGGAGTCGGTGGGCGATCGGCCCGGCCACCAGGGCGACGAAGGCGATCGGGCCCGCCACCGACACCGCCAGGGCCACCAGCACGACGGCGGTGCCGAGCAGCCCGGCCCGGCTGAGCTCCGCCCGGACACCCAGCATCCGGGCGGCGTCGTCACCGAGCGCGAGGGCGCTCAGTGGCCGTTGCAGCAACGTGGCGGCCGGCAGCAGGACGACCAGGGCGGCGGTGAGCACCCACAGCTCCGTGGTGCTGGCCTGCCCGACCGACCCGATCAGCCAGTGCACGGCCTGGCGGGCCTCGAAGAGCTGCGCCCGGCTGAGCACGTAGCCGATCAGGCCCTCGAAGAAGACCGCCACCCCGATGCCGATGAGGATGAAGCGGTAGCCGCTGACGCCGTCGCGCCAGGCCAGCAGGTACATCGCCAGGGCGGCGGCGACGGCGCCACCGAGGGCGAGACCGCTGACGACGAGCCCACCGGCCTGCAGGAGCACGATCCCGGTGACGGCAGCCAGCCCTGCCCCCGAGGTGATCCCCACGAAGTCCGGGGACGCGAGGGGGTTGCGCAGCAACTGTTGGAAGATCGTGCCGGACGCGCCGAGGGCGAGCCCGACGGTCAGGGCGGCGGCAGCGGTCGGCAGCCGCAGGCCACGGACGACGAAGTCGACGCTGGGATTGTCGGACAGGTGCAGGACCGAGGCGATGACCTCGGCGGCGCCGATGCGGAAGCTGCCCACCATCATGGTGAGCACGAACAGGGCGATGACCGTCGCGGTCAGGGCGCAGATCACCACGACGGACCGGCCGGCTCGACGCCTACGGTTGGCGCGCAGCGCCGCTGCCGTACCGGACGGAGCAGAGCGGCGGTCGCTCGTTGTCGTTGTCGTCACCATGCTCACACCTCCGACAGCCGGCCGTAGCGCACGATCGCGATGAACGCGGGCGCGCCGATCAGCCCGAGGATCACGCCGACCTGAACCTCGTCGGGGGCGGCGGCCACCCGGCCGAGCACGTCGGCGAGGAGCAGGACGATGGGCGCCAGCAGCATCGAGTACGGCAGGATCCAGCGGTAGTCGGGGCCGCAGATGAACCGCGCCAGGTGCGGTACGACGAGCCCGACGAAGACGATCGGTCCACAGGCCGCGGTGGCGGCGCCGGCGAGGATCGCGACAACGGCGAAGGCGGCCGCGCGGGTACGGGTCACGTTCTGGCCGAGGCCACGCGCGACGTCCTCGCCGAGCGCGAGGCCGTTGATGGCCCGACCGAAGCCCAGCGACGCGGCGAGGCCGATCAGCAGGAACGGCGCGACCCCGGTCAGGATCGGGGTGTACCGACCGGCGAGCGACCCCACCTGCCAGAACCGCAGCTCGTTGAGGGCGTCCACGTTCGTCATCACGATTCCGCTGGTCACCGAGGTCAGGCCAGCGGTGACCGCCGCGCCCGCCAGGGCCAGCTTCACCGGGGTCGCGCCCTCCCGGCCGAGCGAGGCGATCGCGTACACCAGGGCCAGCGCCGCGATCGCGCCGGCGAAGGCGAACCAGACGTAGACGCCGACGCCGCGCACCCCGAGCACCGTGATGGCGAAGACCACGAACGCGGCGGCGCCGGAGTTGATGCCCAGGATTCCCGCGTCCGCCAGCGGGTTGCGGCTGACGCCCTGAAGGATCGCCCCGGCCACCCCGAGCGCGGCGCCGACCAGGATGCCGAGCAGAGTGCGGGGTACGCGCATCTCCAGCGTGACGGTGCTGCTGATCGGCCCGTCGCTGTCGAGGCTGAACAGGGCGTGCAGCACCTCGGAGAGCCCGATCGAACGCGAGCCCATGGTCACGCTCAGGAAGCCGACGAGGGCGAGGACCACGCAGAGGACGGCGAGCCCCGGCCCGAGGGCAGAGGCTCGCCGCACGCCTCCCGTCGAGGTGCGCGTCCCGATCTGGTTAGTTGCCGACATTCGGATCAGCGGCCCTGACCGCCTGGGTCAGCTTGTCCAGCTCGGTCGCGAAGTCCCCGTACGTGTGCAGCCAGAACGCCGGCCAGGAGACGGTGGCACCGACCTTGGCCGCCTTGATCTTGGACCAGGTCGGCTGCTTCGTGGTCCACTCGGCGTTGGCGGTGGGCGTGAAGGATCGGCCATCCCACAGGATCAGGTCCGGCTGGTACTTGTCGGCGTTCTCCCAGCTGAGGTTCTCCCAGTACGGGAAGGCCGGGTCCGGGCTGGCCGGGTTGATCACCTTCAGGCCCCAGGTCTGAAGGTCCAGCAGCTCGGGCGCGTACTCGGGGTTCGCGACGTAGACCTTCTCGGTCGAGGGCGACATCGCAGCGACTGTCAGGTCCGGCTTGGCCGAGGTGGCCGCCTTGAACGCTGTCACCGCGTCCTCGAAGCGCTTCTTGTTCGCCGCGATCTGCGGGCTGGCCACGTCGGCGCCGAGGCTCTCGGCGAGATCCTCGTACCCCTCGGCCAGCGCGACAATCGACTTGCCCTGCGTGACGCCGACGATGGGGGCCAACTCGGCGAGCTTCTTGCTCTTCTCGTCGACGCCCTCCTCCATGCCGCTGTGCGCCTTCTCGGCCGGCCACCAGTCGCCGACGATCAGGTCGGGACGCAGGGCGGCGGCCTTCTCCACGTCGATCTTGCCCCACTCCTCGCCGAGGATCTCGATCCCGGTGAGGTCGAGGTTCCTCAGGTTGGGGTCGGTCTTGACCGGCTCGTCGGCGTAGACGCCGACCGGCTTGATGCCGAAGGACATGAGCGCCGCGGCCTCACCGGCGTGCGCGATGATCCGCGTCGGCGTCTTGTCCGCCTTGACGACAGTGCCCGAGCCGTCGTTGAAAGACCAGGGGCCGGAGGCGGTGGCAGCGGCGGCGGTGTCACCGTTGCCCGTGTCGCTGCCACAACCGGTGAGCCCGCCGAGCACGGCGCTCAGCGCCGCGACGGCCAGGACCGGACGCCATGAGTGCATGGTGAAGTTCCCGATCTTTCGAAGAGAAGCGAGCCATCCGGCCCAAAAGTTAGGTTAGGCTAACCAACGCTTCCGGTTTTGGCCAACGCCGGATGCCCCCACCTCGAAAGACGGCCGCGAAACGGGTGATCTGACGCTCAGCGCCCGCCCGCGGCCAGCTCGGCGATCATCCCCTCGCAACTGCGGACGACGACCTGGGCACCGCGCCGCTGCGCCAACGGGAGCAGCGGGTCCTCCGCCCGGTCCCGCCACCGCCACTGCGCGTCGGAGGCGACCTCCCAGAGCTGCCGCACGTCGGCCTCATGCTCGACACCGAGCCGCGCCGCGAGGCCCACCCCGTCGCCGCCAACCAACCGCTGCGCCTCGGCGGCCAGCTCCGCGTCGAACCCCAGGCGGGTGTTCCGCAACGCCACCAGCAGGCGCAACTCCCGGAACTCGTGCGCACCGGCGAGGATCTGCTCCACCGCGCCGACCAGCTCGGCAGAGCCCCGGGTGGGCTCGGCCCGCAGCAGCGCCTCCACCGCGGCCAGCGCCGAGCGCGCCTTCAGCGCGTCCCGGCGATCGATGAAACACCGCGTCACCGACTCGCGCAGCTCGGTGAGACCGCTACGCCGAATCAACTCGGCGGAGAGCTTCACCCGGCTGTCGAACCCGCTGCGCACCAGCGTGGCCGCCAGCCGGACACCGAAGACCCCGAACCGGCCCAGCAGCGCGGCGCGCACCTCGGTGTCCAGCCGTACCGGCAGCTCGCCACGGAGGAAGCGGTCGGCGGAGATGAGGTGGACGTCCAGCTCCGCCCGGGGCACCTGGGCCACTGTCGCGAGCGCGGCGAAATCCGACTCACCGAGCATCCGGCCGGCCAGGCCGATCATGCCGCTGCACGCCACGACGTTGACGCTGAGCGCGTGCACCCTCGGGTCGCGGTAGTGCCGGCGCGCGAGCTGGCGGGCCGTGAGCAGACCGTCGATCCGACCGCCACCAGTCTCGTCGGCGCGGGACAGCACCATGATCACATTGACCGGCGCGGACTGCCCGACGGCACTGTCCCTTGCGGACTCCAGCACCCGCAGATCGCTGTCGCGACCGTCGCGGGTCAGGTACAACACCGCGTCCGAGTCGCGCAGCACCCGCTCCAACACCGGCGCCCGGCCCTGCTCGGCACCGCCGGTGACCGCCGGGGTGTCGATCAGCGTGATCTGCCGCAGCGCCCGCGTCGGCCACCGCACCACGATGTCGCGCACCTCCCCCGCACCCCAGCCCAGATCCACCCGCAGCCCGGTCGCCGACTTCACCACAGCCAGCTCCTGCGGTGGCTGCCCGACCGGGTAGGCGGTGGCGCGCGGCGCGGCGCCGTCCTCGTACCAGGTGAAGGCCCTGTCCGCCCGCTCGACCGGCGCGACCTCCTCGCCCATCAACGCGTTGAGCACCGTCGACTTGCCCGACCGCCACGGGCCGACGATGGCGATCCGCAGCGGCTGCTCCAACCGGGCCACCTGTTGCCGAAGCTCAGTGACGGCCCGGGGATTGTCCTGGTACAGCTCGATAGCCTGGTGCAGCAACCCCCACGCCGCCTCGTCCAGGCGCACCCCCACCGTCATGCCTGCGGCTCCAGCAGCAGCGGGGCGGAGCGGGCGCCGGTCAACTGCTGGGCCTGCTCGTACACCGCCGCCAGCCGGTTCATCTTCAACCGGATCTCGCGCTGCCGCTGCTCGCGCACTGAGGCATCGGTGTCGGCCTCCTGCTTCGCGCTGCGGAACGACTGCACGATGGCCTCCTGGAGCTCCTCGGTCAGCCCCGTGAAGTGGTCCCGCAGCATCCGCTGGACCTGCCGGGCGGCGTCGCGGCAGTCTCGGATGATCCTGACGAAGAAGTCGTCGACGTGCCTCTGGATGGCCGTCTTGACCGTCGCCTGGCGGCGGCGGAGCAACTGCTTGCTCTCGTCGCGGATGCTCTTGCCGCCGAAGAGCGCCCCGATGCCGACCGAGACCGGATTGATCATCGGCATGCCGGCCAGGGTGGTCGCCAGGCCGAACATCAGCATGCCGCCGTACGAGCCCTTCATCCCGGTGAACAACTTCTGGCTGGTGGTGAACCGGTCGATCGTCGGCCGTTGCAGCTCGGGCAGTCGCTCGCCGATGTCGTCCGGCATCGTCATCGACCAGGGCGGCAGCACGTCGTAGCCGTACCGGTCGAAGTTGGCGGCCACCCGCCGGGCGATCCAGTCACAGCGCTGGATCAGCCACTCGTGGTTCGCCTCCGCCGCCTCCACCAGGCTCCGTTCCAGCCAGTCCTGGAAGGTGTCCCAGGCGACCAACGGATCGGCGGTGTCGAACGCCTCGTCCACCGCGCGCAGGATCTGTCGGGTCCGATCGCGCAGGTCGTACTCGAGGTCGGCGAGCAGGTCGGTGATCTCGTCGGTCAGCGTGTTCTGCCACCGGGTGGAACACCGGCGCAGCTCGTCGACCTCGCGCTGCGCCGCGTGCAGCCGGGAGATCGGCCCGGACTGCTCCTCTTCCTCCTGGGTCGCCAACTCGGCGCGCAGCGGCGCGGCCAACTGCTCCACCACCGTCCGCGCCACCGTCTGCACCGCCGCCCGGGCCAGGTGGTCGGCCTTGCCGGCCAGATCGCGTTGCAGGCGGGCGATCAGCGCGGGGAAACCCGACTCGGCGTTGAGCCCACGGTCATCGGCCGCGGCGGCGCGCAGTCGCAGCGCCGCCGAGACCGGGATCAGCGTCGCCGGAATTCCCGCCTCGGCCAGGTGCTGCCGGTTGCGCTCGGCGACAGTACGCCAGTCCGCCACCAGATCGGTCTTGCTCTGCACCACCACCACGTTCGGATGCGAACGCATGATGTGCAGCAGCATGTTCAGCTCGGCGACCGACAACTCCCGCGTGGAGTCGGAGACCAGCAGCACGGTGTCCGCACGGGCGGGCGCGGCGACCGATGCGGCGGCGCCGATGCCGGCGACCTCGTCGGTGCCGGGAGTGTCCACCAGCACCAGCCCGGCACCGAGCAGGGCACGGGGCAGTCCGATCTCGACGTACGCCGGGCCGCCGCCCGGCCGACGCCCGACCAGGCCGGCCACGCCCGCCGCGACCTGGTTGAGCGCCACCGGGGTCCGCTCGACGGTCACCGCGACGGCGGTGGGATGCCCCGGGGCTGGTGGCGGCGCCTGCGCCACCGCCGCGGTGGGCGCCTCGGCGTGCTGCACCACTGTCGGCAAGACCGTCGTCCGACCGTCGCCGACCGGGCAGGCCGGAGCGTTGATGATCGCGTTGATCAGCTGACTCTTGCCCTGGTTCGGCTCACCGATGACCAGGACACGCAGCGTCGGGTCCAGCAGTTGCGCGCGCTTCTGCCGCACCGTCTGGAGTAGGTCACCGCGACCGTGTGCAGTGCACGTGCGGGCGATCTCGTCCAGCACGTCCAACCAGATCCCGGCCATCACCGCACCAAGTGTGCGGATTTCGGCTTAATTATCAAGAGGGACCGGATGTGGAACCGGGAAGGGCCGGATCGCCCGAGACGATCCGGCCCTCCGCTCCGACCGGAAATCCGGGTCAGAGCAGACCGCCGGTGATACCCAGCAGCCCGTGATCGGACGAGGCGTGCGAGTCGCCGCCGAGCACACCATCGGTGACCCCACCGGTCACGTCACCGACAGTGTCGGTGACACCGGGGAGGAGGCTGTCCACCTGGTGCGTCACGCCGCCCACCGTCGACGGCACGTCGAGCGGCGGGACCACGCCGCCGACGACACCGTCGCCGTGCCCGAGGCCCAGCCCGCCAAGGGTGTCGTCGACACCGAGGGAGCTGACGACCCCGCCGAGCTGACCGTGGGTGCCGGAGAGGACACCACCGGTCAGGTCGCCGCCGATCAGGTTCGAGTCGGTGACGCCGAGCAGACCGCTCGGGTCGCCGACGGCGCCGGTGACGTCCCCGAGCACCGGGTCCGCGATCGCGTCCACCGGCTGCACCACGTCGGCGTCGAGGGTGTGCGCCACGTCGGAGACACCGGCCAGGTCGGTGTCGAGGCCGTACGGGCCGACACCCAGACCGATGCCCGGCAGCACGGTGACCCCGGCGGCGGCAGTCGACGGGTCGACAGCGATGGCGCCGAGCACGCCGGCCTTGACGTCAACGCCACTGGGCGAGCTGGTGACGCTGATCTGCTGCGCCACGCTCTGCAACTGCCCCACCACGTCGGTGGTGTCGGTGAGAAGCGGGTCCAGCCCGAACTGCCCGACCGGCGAGGCCAACGGCGCGAGGCCCGCACCCGGCGCGTAGTCGACGACCAGCGGTACGACGTCCTGCACGTCCGCAGCGGTGATGTCGGTGAGCCCGGCGCCCCGCAACGCACCCTCGGGGTCGAGGTCGAAGGCCGACCGCGCGTCCGGGTTCGTCAGTAGGTCAAGCACGAAGTCGTGGAGCGTCTGCTGCGAGTCCATGTGCCGGTTCTCCTCGGATGTGGCATGGGCGGGGTGTCGTACGTCGACGGTGACGACGCTATTGCCGGGACCCGCCCCCGGGCATCGGGGCTGAACCCGCATCCGGGCCGGTTGAACTAGGGGCTCCCCCACCTCGTACGTTAGGGGGACAGGGGGAAACCGTCCCGGCGAGATTAGGGTCCCGACCAGGGACTGATCTCTGGTACGAACGTAGGAGCCCGCGGGGTTCGCCGGGGGTGGGTCGTCGGGCAGCCGGCGCCATCGCCACCGACCGGCCGACTCACGGGGAGAGACAGAGACGATGCCGTACGTCCTGGGGATAGACATCGGAAGCAGCAACACCGCCGCCGCCGTCGCACGGCGACGCGGGGCGACCTGGACCCGTCCCGAGGCCGTCCCGCTGAGCGCCGGCTCACCCCTCATGCCGTCGGTGCTCTGCCTGGCCGAGGACGGTTCGCTGCGCGTCGGCGAGCCCGTGACCGACGACGGCAGCCGCACCACCCGGGACTTCGTCCACCGGATCGGCGACGACGTGCCGGTGCTGCTCGGCGGCGAGCCGTGCGCGCCGCAGACGCTGACCGCCGAGCTGGCGGCCTGGGTGGTGGAGCGTGTCCACGCCCTGGAGGGCGGGGCGGCCGAGGCGATAGTGCTCAGCCACCCGGCGGGGTGGCGCCCCTATCGGCGGGAGGTGCTGCACCGGGCACTGTCGAACCTCGGCCTACGGCACGTGACGTTGCTGCCCCGCACGGTCACCGTCGCCGAGAGCCACGCCGCTCGCGGGTTCGCGGGCAGCACGGCAGTGGTGTACGCCTTGGGGGGCAACAGCTTCGAGGCGGCCCTGGTGCGCCGCACCCCGCGCGGCACGTACGAGACGTTCGGCACCCCGCAGGGTCTCGACTCGATCGGTGGCGCCGACTTCGACGAAGCGCTGGCCGAGCATGCTCGTACCGTGCTGGCCCGGGAGTTGGCCGCGACCGGACGCCGCGGGGCCCAGGCCGCGCTGCGCGGGCTGCGCGCGGAGTGTGACCGGGTCAAGCGGGTGCTGACAGTCGACCTCACGGCCGACGTGGTGCTGACCCTGCCGAGCGGCCCGACGCGGGTGCCGGTGACCCGGGCGCAGTTCGAAGCCATGATCCGCCCGACGGTGCAGGCCACCGTCGACCTCCTGCTCCGGGCCGTGCGTAGTGCCGACCTGACTCCGGCGCAGCTCGACGGCGTCCTCCTGGCCGGCGGCTCCACCCGGGTCCCACTCGTGACCGAGCTGATCGGCGCGGCCCTCCCGGTGCCCGTCGAGGTGGAGCCGGACGCACAGTTGACCGCCGCCACCGGGGCGGCGATGGCCGCCTGTCAGGTGGTGTCACCACGCCCTCGCCAGCCGCCGCCGGCCCGCGTTCCGGCCCCGGTCAGCGGCGCCGGGCGGGCCACCCTCCCGGCACCACGCCGCCCCCAGCACACCGTTCCGGGCGATCCGCCACCGCGGCCCCCGGTCCGGGTCCTCCCACTGGAACTGCCGAAGCCGTCCCGCCTGGCGCTGGCCCGCGCCCGAGGACGCGAAGGATGACCCCAATGATCATGAATGACCTCGCCGCACCAGGGTTGACAGTGGACAAGGGGTTGCAGGCGCTACTGGACACTGTCGCGCAGGACCCGACCGGCCCCCTCGCCGTCGGCATCGCCGGCCCGGCCGGTCACGGAAAGACCGCGCTCCTCGCCGAGCTGGAGCGCATCCACCAGCGCGCCGGGATCGCCGTCCGCACGGCCGCGCCGGAGCCGGACGAGCCGGTCGACCCCGACACTGTGGTGCTGGTCGACGACGCGCACCTGCTCGACGACGCGCGGACCGAAGCGCTGCTGCGTCTGGTCGCCGGCCGGCGACACCGGTTGGTGGTCGCCCACCGCCCGTGGCCCCGGTCGGCGGCGTTCAGTGAGCTGGTCGACGCCCTGCGACGCGACGGGCAGGCCGTGCTGCTCACGCCGTTCACCCGGGAGCAGACCGCCGCCCATCTCGCCGCGACACCCGAGCTGGGCCGCCCCGCAGACCTTGTCGACTTCGTCCACACGCAGACCGCGGGCGTACCCCGGGACGTGGAACGGCTGGCCCGCGGCCTGGCCGGCGCGGAGACCCGGACCGGGGTCGTGGACCCACCCCGGTCCGTCATCCTCGAGTTCGGGCCGGACCTGGACGTCCAGCCCGCGGCGGTACGACGACTGCTGCTCGCCGTCGCGGTCGGCGGGGCGCTGCCGGTGAGCATGCTCGGCGCGCTGCTGGGCCGGGACCCGGCCGGGGTGGACGAACTGATCGCCACGACCAGGGCGGCCGGGCTGCTCGGCGCGGACGGCCGGCTCGCGCCGATCGTCCGGCGGGCCGTCGCGACGCTCAGCCCCACCACCGAGCGGACGGCGGTCTGGCGGCGGCTCACCGAGTTGCAGCTCGCCCGGGGTGGCGCGGTGCTGCCGCTGGTCCGCTCCCTGCTCGCGGTCGGCGCGCTCGCCGACTGCCCGGCCGCGACCCTGGCCGCGGCGGCGGACGAGGCGTTGGCCGACGAACCGGCGTTCGCCGCCGAGCTGTTCGCGGCGGCCACGGCGGCCGGGCGGCCACCCAACGCGCAGCAGGCGCTCGCCGCCGCGCTCGCCGGTGACCTCGACGACGCACTTCGGCTGGCGGACCGACTCCTGGCCACTGCCGCTCCCCCGGAGCGCTCCGAGGCGGCAGTGGTCGCCGCCACCGCCCTGGCCCACCGTGGTCACGTCGGTCGCAGCGTCGAGCTGTTCCGGTGGTCGGGCACCGCCTCGGCCGCGGCGTTCGCCATCGTCGGCGGGCTCGCCGCCGGTGATCCGGCCGCCAGCACCGAGTCTCCGGCGGGCGAACCGGCGGGCGAACCGCCGACCCTGCACGCCAGCGCCGCCCGACTGATGGCCAACGGTGTACGGGAGAGCGTGACCGGCCCGCCGACCGCTGCGCTCTCCGCGCTCGTGCAGGCCGCCGCGCTGCTGGAGCCGGATGGCCGAGCGGCGTTGCTGCCGGACAGCCCGGCGGCCCTCGCCGCGTTGACGGCGGTGCACTGCGGTGAGCTGGAGATCGCCGAGCGGGTGCTGCACCGCGCCCTGGGCGCCGGTGTCGGCGGCCCGCTGATGGCCCGCCGCCACCGGCTGTTGCAGGCCTGGATCCTGATGGTCCGTGGCGAGATCCACGCCGCCGGCGAGCGGCTCGCCACTGTCACGCTCGACGGGCGGCCGCTGGAGTCACGCGACCAGCTCTTCGCCGCCGCGATCCGGATGGGCATCGGCCGGCGCAACAGTGACCTCGGGGCGCTCAAGCGGGGTTGGGGGCAGGCGCTGGAGGCAGTGGTGCGGCACCCCGTCGACCTGTTCACACTGCTGCCGCTGGGTGAGCTGGCCATCGCGGGCGCGCGGCTGGGTGACCTGGCCCGGCTGGAGCCGTACCTGCACCAGGGACGTGCGCTGCTCGACCGCCTCGACAACCCACCACTGTGGAGCGTGCCGTTGCACTGGAGCGGGCTGCACGCAGCAATCCTGACCGGCGAGCCGACGGTCGCCGACGAACACGTCGCCGCGTTGCTCGCCGCCGCCGGCCACAGCCGGTACGCGGCAGTGGTCGCCGCCGCCGCGGAGAGCTGGGTGGAGGTGCTCCGGGGGGTCGTCGACCCGACCCGGGTGGAGGCCGCCGCCCGAGGGCTGCACGACACCGGGTTGTGCTGGGACGGCGCCCGCCTCGCCGGGCAGGCCGCCATCCGCACCGCGGATCGCCGGGCGATGACCACACTGCTGGAGTGCGCGCGAGCGTTGCAGGGGCGGCCCTCCGGTGGGCAGAGCGGGCAGACTCCGACGACCGGTGCGAGCACGGCGCGGGCCGCCGGCCCCACCCAGCACGGGCTCAGCGACCGCGAGTACGAGGTCGCCGAGCTGGTGCTGGCCGGATTGACCTACCGGGAGATCGGCGATCGGCTCTTCATCTCGGCCAAGACCGTCGAACACCACGTGGCACGGATGCGTAACCGGTTGAACTGCGCCAACCGCACCGAGCTGCTGGCGCTGCTGCGCACCCTCGTCGCCGATCGGGCCAGCGACACCGCCGGGCAACCGTGGCCGCAGCGGGCGAGCCGATGACCCGCAACGATGTTCGGCTGATCCGGGCCAGGCTGGCCGTGCTGGCCGCCGTGCTGATCACGCTCTGGTCGTACGCGGCCTACGTGTCCAGCCAGGACACCGTCGACCTGCTGCGCGTCCGGGCGCTGGCGGACACGCTGGGCCAGCCCATCGACCGCCTGATTCTGAGCCTCCAGACGGAGCGTCGGATCACCGCCGAGACGATCGCCGGGGCGGGGCAGACGACGCCCTCGCTGGTCGGGGCCCGCGAAGGCACCGACCGGGCCGCCGCCGAGATCCGCGAGTTCACGAAGGGCCGCGACCCTCGGCTGCTCAGCGCCGGCACCGTCCGCGACCGGGCCGGTGAGCTGGTCCGACGGCTCGACGGCCTGGGCACGAGGCGATCCCAGGTGGACAGCGGTCGGCTCGACCAGGGCGCGGCGATTGGCGGGTACGACGAGGTCATCGACGTCGCCTTCCGGGTGTACGGCCCGGAGTGGGGCGCGTACGAGAGCGGGTTGGCCGCCGACACCCGCGCGGTGATCGCGCTGGCCCGCGCCCGGGAGTTGCTCGCCCGGGAGGACACGGTGGTCAGCGCGGCCCTGACCGGCGCACGGCTCGGTGCCGACGAGCGGCGCCGGCTGAGCGAACTTGTCAGCACCCAGCGATACGCGCGCACCGAGGCCGCGGCCGGCCTTCCGGCCGACGGCCAGGGCGAGCATCAGCGCCTCGCGGCCGGCCCCGAGTTCGCGGCCCTGCTCGCCCTGGAGGACCGGCTGCTGCTCCAGGGCGGCACCGCCAACGCCCTGGCCGGTCTCACCATCCAGGGCTGGCGGGCCGCGGCGGATGCCGCCCTCGGCGCGCTGCAGACACTGGTCACGAACACCGCCCGCAGCAGCGTCGAGCGCGCCACCCCCGGTGCCGCCGTGCTCATCGCGCGTACCGGGGCAGTGGTGGGGCTCGGCCTCATCGTCGTGCTCGTGCTCCTGCTGAGCTGGGCGAGCACCGTCCGACGCCTCACTGACGAACTGACCAGGCCCAACGCCGACCTCCCGGCGCCGACGCCGGAGACGCCGAGCCCAGCGCAGGCACCGGCGACGTCGGGGGGTGACGCCGAGCGGGAGCTGTTCCTGGGGTTGACCCGACGCAACCAGGTCCTGCTGCGCGACCAACTCAGCCTGCTGGACGGGATGCAACGTCGGGAACGGTCCACCGAGGAGACCGGCGAGCTGTTCCAACTCGACCACCTCACCACCCGGGTCCGACGCAACGTGGAGAAACTGATCACCCTGGCCGGCGCGACACCCGCCCGCCGCTGGCGACGCCCGGTGCCACTGCTCGACGTGGCGCGCGGCGCTGTCGCCGAGGTGCCGCACTACCACCGGGTCCTGATCGCGCCGCACTGGCCGTGGTCGCTCGCGGGGCCGGCCGTCACGGACGTCATCCACCTGCTGGCGGAGCTGATCGAGAACGCCCTGGCCTTCTCCGGGGCGGAGACCACCGTCCGGGTCAGCGGCGAACAGCGACCGCAGGGGTGTGCCGTCCTCGTCGTCGACGACGGGCCCGGCCTGGACGCCGCCGCGCTGGCCGAGGCGAACCACCTGCTCGGCAACCCGCCACCGGACGGCCCGCCCGCGGGCCTCGCCGGCTGGTACGCCGCCGCCGTCCTGGCCGGCCGCTGCGGCGCCCACGTCTCGCTGCGCCCCAGCCGGCGGGGTGGGACGGCAGCCATCGTGCTCCTCCCCTCCCGGCTGATCGCGGTCACCGACACCGGCCGCACACCGGCCAGCGCACCACCCGACACCCCGTACCCACGGGCCCGCACCGGCGCCGAACTGCCCGACCCCAACGGCGACGGCGCGCTGCCGACGCGGGTCCGCCACCCCGGGCCGACCGGTCCGGAACACGGCAGGACCAGCCTCGACACTGTTGAGTTGCCAGTCGCGAGAACAGCAAGGAGACATCAATGACGTCTGCAGTGGTCGCCGAGGACGGTCTGACCGACGCCCTGAACGATCTGGTCGACCGGGTGCACGGCGCGGAGTTCGCCGTGGTGCTCTCACCGGACGGGCTGCCGCTCGGCGGCTCGCGGCGGGTGGGGGACAAGCTGGCCGAGCAGATTTCCGGCGTGGTCGCCGGACTGATCGCGTTGGGGCTGGCCGCCACCCGGACCTGCGACGCGGGTCGGCTGCGCCAGGTCGTGGTGCAGATGTCGCGAGCGTTCCTGTTCATCGCCACCATCCCGAACGGGACCATCCTCACCGTGCGGATCGCCGGTGACGACGTCGAGGTCGGTGACATGGCGTACGAGGTGGCGCTCTTCGTGGGGCAGGCCGAGCAGCACCTGCCGATCACGTTGGGCCCGGCCTCCTCGGTGACGATCGGGGACACTGGTGCACACCAGCGGCACCACTGACGAGGCGTGGTACGACGACGACGCGGGTCCGGTCGCCCGGCCCTACACGATGACCGGGGGGCGCACCGCGCCCGCACGCGGCAAGTTCGACCTGATCTCGCTGGTCGTCGCCCGGCGGGGGGTCACGCCCCCCACACCGCTCTTCCCTGAACAGGCGCGGATCGTCGAGCTGTGTCACCATCCAGTGTCGGTGGCCGAGGTGGGTGCCGAGTTGGATCTTCCGCTGGGGACCGTCCGGGTGCTGCTCGGTGACCTGCTCGCGGCCGGGCTGATCGAGACGCACGACCCGCCGATGCTGTCGGAGCTGCCGACCGAGCATCTGCTCGAGGCGATACTCGTCGGGCTTCGCGGGCTGTGACCCGGGCAGTGCCACCCGCGACCCGGACGGGTCGTGGGCGCGCACCCGGCGACGAATCGAAGGAGAGACTGGCAGTGCCGGCAACACCACCCCAGCCACGCCGTACCGTGGCGATCATCCTGCTGGATCGGGTCGTGGCCCTCGTCACTGCCGCACGGCGGGTGCTCACCGGTCGGGAGGACGTCTCGCGGGCCACCTGGGTGGCCGTCGTCGCGGCGCTCGGGGTGCTGATCGCGACGGCTATGTCCGTCGTCGGGGTGCTGCGTACGCCGGAGAAGCTGACGCCGGTGACCCTCGACCCGCCGCCGTCGGTCGAGCAGGTGGGCGCGTCGCCGTCCGCTACCCCGCGGGCGCAGGCGCGACCGGCGGCCACCAGCCCGGCGGTGCCCGCTCCCCCGCCCGCGTCGGCCTCCTCGGTCCCACCGGCCGTCGCGTCGTCGACCCGGCCCACGCCGACCGGTGCGAGTGCCGAACCCACCCCGGCGGCCCTGGGCGCAGCCTTCGCCATCACGGACAACGCCCTGCTCAGTTACGGCGCGACCGTGACGATCAGTAATCCTGGTCCGGTCCCGGCGCCGGGGTGGACGCTGGTCGTCACCCTGCCCCGGGAGTCGCTGGGGATCAGCGGTGTCGAGGGAGCACAGGCCAGCCGGGACGGTGCGGTCTGGACGTTCGTGCCGGACCCGAACACCGGTCAGGTGCCCGGCAGCGCCTCGGTCCGGGTGACGTTCCGGGTCAATGGATCGTTGACCGGTTCCGCCCCCAAGGCGTGCACCATCGACGGGGTCGCCTGCTCCGGCCTGTCGAGCTGACCAATCCGGGACGCACCGATCGAGCGCGGTACACCGGGCGTTCCGGCGGCAGCCATGCTTGATTGATCATCAGTTCGGGCGCGGTTCGTACCGTCGCGACCATGACTGTCCTACCCGCATCAACGTCGCCTCGCCGCGCCGGGTCGCGCCTCGGCGCCCTGGGTACCCGGGCCGCCGCCGCCGTCGCCGCCCTCGCCGTCATCGGCGCTGCCGTCGCGGTCACCGTCGCGACCTCGTCGCCCGCCACCGCCGAGCCGGGCAGTGTCGTCGTCTCGGAGAACTTCTCGACCGGGTCACTGCCCGTCGGTTGGCACGCGGTCGACGGCACCTGGAAGGTCGAGAACGGCCGACTGTACGGAACCTCCGCCAGCTCCAGCGAGAACAACAAGATCACCTTCGGTCGGCACCTGAACGACTTCCGCCTCGAGGCGACAATGCGCTTCGAGTCGGTCTCGGCCGCCACCCGCTGGGCCTCGCTCGGCATCGACGTCCCCGCCAGTGGCGCGACCCCCTGGTGGATCGCCACCATGCGTAGCGGCACCACCGCCGCCAACGGGCTCGAGTTCGCCCAGCGGACCACTGCCAACGCCTGGGTCGTGACGAACACCGCCTCCGCCCCGTCCGCCGCCGGCACCGGCCGGGACGTGCGCGTCGCCGTCGAGGTGCACGGCAACCAGGCCCGCTGGATCTTCGACGGGCGGGAGGCGATGCGGACCAGCAGCCTCCAGCGTTCCGCCGACGGCGTTCAGGGGCTCTTCGTCAACGGCGCGACAGTGTCGTACGACGACGTCACCGTCACCGAGCTGGCGCCGAACGGCTACCTCCGCCCGGAGGGCAGCCCGTTCACCGTGATCGCCCACCGTGGCGCGTCCGCCGCCGCACCGGAGAACACCCTCGTCGCCCAGGAGATCGCCCGTAAGGGCGGCGCCGACTGGATCGAGAACGACGTCCAGCCGAGCAAGGACGGCATCCCGTTCATCCTGCACGACGGCACCGTCGACCGGACCACCGACGGCACCGGCAACATCCGGGACCTGACCGCCGCGCAGATCAAGGCGCTCGACGCCGGCTCCTGGTTCGGCCCGCAGTACGTCGGCGAGCGGGTGCCCACCCTCGCCGAGCAGCTCGCCGACCTGCGGACCCGGGGCGGCAACCTGCTCGTGGAGATCAAGGGCAAGCACACCCGCGACGAGGTCGCCACGATCATCCAGGTGATCCGGGACGAGCAGATGATGGGCCGGGTCTTCATCCAGAGCTTCGAGGTCGACGCCCTGAAGTACACCTACGAGATCGCCCCCGAGCTGCCGCTCGGCCTGCTCCGCAGCACCCTGGACGCCGACCCGGTGGCGATCGCGAAGGAGCTGCACCTGACCGCGTACAACCCGGACGGCAACGCCCTGTTGGCCAAGCCGGAGGTCGTCGCCCCGCTGCACGCCGCCGGGGTCGCCGTGATGGCCTGGACGATGGACTCCGCCGGCCTGTGGCAGCGGCTGGAGCGCATCGGCGCCGACGCGATCATCACCAACCGCGCGGCGGAGCTGGTCGGCTGGAACTGGGCGTTCGTCCAGCGGGCCTCCGCCGACCCGACAGTGCAGATCACCTCGCCGGCCAGTGGCGCTCGGCTGGACCGGGCGCAGTCGCCGGTGATCGCGGTCGCCGCGACCAACGCGGACACCGTCACCGTCACGCTGGACGGTAAGAAGTCGGCCGCCGGGCGCAAGCTCGACCTGGCCAAGCTGACCGCCGGCCGGCACACCATTTCCGCCGAGGCCATCGGGCCGGAGGGCACCGCCACCGCGACCAGCACCTTCACCGTGACGGTGAGCCAGGCCGGCCTCGGCTACCTGATCCTCACCTCGGGCGCGGACCCGGCCGCCGTCACCGCGATGACCACCAAGCTGGCCCACGCCCAGTACGCCGAGCTGGCCACCTATGCCGACCGGCAGGCCGGCAAGCTGGTGCCGGCGGAGGTCGCCAGCGTCATCGCCGCCGACGCCCGCACCCTCGCTCTAAAGTAGCGGCTCGAAGGGTGGCGCTGGTCCGAAGGCCAGCGCCACCCCGAGTCCTCAGTGGAGGACGACGGCCGGCTCGGCCCGCTCACTCTGTTGTCGCACCAACGGCAGCGCCGGGGCCAACGCCAGCGCCATGCACAGGCCGCCGATGGGAAGCAGATCGAGGGTGACCACCGGCAGGACGATGCCGGCCAGGAGCAGTGGCACACTCCACCACGGAAGCCGCCGTCGGGCGGCGAGCATGCCCGTGAGGACGAGCAGGCCGAGGAAGAAGAGCTGGGGTACGACGTCGTAGAACGCCACCTCCACGCCGGGGATGTCCTTGAACTCCGCGCCGAGCCTCGACATCTCCGCCCGGTCCTCGGCCAGCAGCCCCTCGACGATGTCCGCGCCGAACTGCACCATCGTCGCGGCGAGGCCGACCAACGTGCCGGCCACCACCCCGGTGCGCCACGGAGTGCGGGGCAGTAGACGGGCCAGCGCGAGCACACCCGGGACGAAGCACACCATGCCGGCGAGGGCGACCAGGTGAGCGGCCTGCCAGTCGAGCCCGGGGCCGTACACCCCGTCGGATCTTGCCCACAGCCGGACCAGGCCGTAGGCCACGATGCCGACCGGTCCGGCGATCACGTAGAGCGCAGCGCGTTTCATGCCAGCCAGCATGTGACCGCCGGCGCCTGCGGACCTCCGGGAGCTTCCCTCGGGTCGCCCTGGCTTTCATCTCAGGTCTTCCACCGAGCAACCCCGAGACCCGCCCGACCGCCGATGTGCCACCGGGTCAGGGACGGAGTGGCTTGCCGGCCAGCGCGGATTCCTCCGGAAAAGCCAACGAGCTGAAGAACTTCTCCGTCTCGGCACTGCGGATGCCTTCGATCTTCGCCAGCAGCACCTCCGTCGCCGCGTAGGCGCGCTGCTCCCGCTCGGTCGGATCAGCGGTCGCCTCGGCGCGGCCGAACGCGAGTTTCCACTGGTTACTCGCCTCGATGAGCCCGAAATGGGTACGCCGCAGCAGTGCCCACATCTGATCCCACTGATAAAAGGTGCGGAGCGCGGTGGCCGTGGCGATGACCACACCCGAGACCGCGATTACCAGGTTCTTACCCGGGTAGCTGAAGCCGGCGAGCAGTGGCAGTGACGCACTGACGACGATGACCAGGATGCCAGTGGAACGAAACAGTCGACGGTGCCATTTCGCCCGCCAGTCGTAATGGTCCCTGAGCTTGTTGACGCTGTCTTCCGCCAACGCGCGATAGACCTGTAAGGGATCGCCGGGAGCCCCGTTCTGCGACTCGGCGAGCAAACCGCTCTGTCCTTGGTCAACAGACACGTCACGATGCTAGATGCTGGCCATGCGACGGTCTATAGCCCGAGAATACGATGTTGTCGGAGTATTGACGGGCGAACATCTCCCGCTCCGGTGAAGCGACCGGCCAGGCAATCACCGGAACACCGCGGCGACGCCACCACGCTGTCAGATTGGACGGAAACGCGTCCACCTCGTAGGCCAGAAAATCGGGTCGAGTGATCAGGTTGCTGACCATACTGCGGCCCACCATCCGGGTCAGCGGCCCGGCGGTGCGCAGCAGCCCGCAGATGCGCCCCACCGGGACCCGGCGGTGCGGCGGCAGCCTTCGCACCCCGACCCGCAGCGCCGCCACGAGTAGCGGGTCGAAGGACTCGACAGCGTACCGCCCCGGGTAGTCGGCGGTCTGTCGCAGCACCTCGTCGACGAGATCGAAGTTGAGGGTGAGCGTCGGCCGTTTCAGCTCGATCAGCAGGGGCACCCGTCCGGCGACCCGGTCCAGCACCTGCGACAGCGTGGGCACCCGCTGGTCGGTGCCCTGCAACCGGAGCCGCTGCCGATCGGCCGGGGTCAGCTCCGCGGTGGCGATCGCCGCACCGGTGAGCGCGGTCAGATCGTAGTCGTGGACGACGACGAGCTCGCCGGAGCGGGTGAGCTGCACGTCCAGCTCGCAGGCGTAGCCGGCGTCGGCGGCTGCTTCGAACGCCGCCAGCGAGTTGGCGGGTCGATTGTCGCCGGTCAACCCGCGGTGCGCGATCGGGGTGTCGAGCAGCCAACTGTCGTCGGACGACACGCGATCCTCCTGAGCTTCCGGGACCGGGGTTACCGCACTCCGGAGCACGCCGTGGAAGGGTTTTCGCGTACCTTACAACCGCCGGCCGCACGTCGACGGTGGGCGTCGTCGCCGATATCGCGATCTCCGTGCTCCCGGTGGTGCGCGCGCTCAGCGTTCGCTGATGAGGGGGGCGTAGTCGCCGCGGGTGAGCGGTCTGCTCGACAGGGAGCCGTCGGCCCGGGGCACGCCGAGAGCCTTGCCGTCGCGCAGGAAGGCCACTGTGGAGACGTCCTCGCGGCTGGTGAGGGTGCAGACGATCTGCCCGAAGGCGAGGACCTCGTCGCTGCGACCGCCAACGTCCGCGGGTTCGTCCACCGCGACGAGGGCCTGCGTCCCGGTCACTGTCGCGCGGGCACCGTTGACCGCCCCCGGCAGCGCGCTCGTCAGGTCGCTGTCCCGTTCGGCGCCGCTGGGCCCGGCGAGCAGATGCCGCAGTTGGTCCGCGATGGTGGGTGGACTGTCGACCCGCCGGATGACGGGGACGATGCGATTGTCCCGGACCAGGCAGAGCGTCTCGGCGGCACTGCCGGCCGGTGCTGTGGTGTCGGCGGGAGCGGCGCTGCTCAGCGGCCCTCGTGGGGGCGGCACCGTGCGCGGGGTGTCGTCGGTGGGGATGCCGCACCCGGTCAGCAGCACGGCGAGCGCCAACGGGGCGAGACGACGGCGCCTCACGACAGGCTCTCCGGCAGGGTGACCCGGAAACAGGCGCCCCCGCCCGGGCGGTCGGCGACCGTCACCTGTCCCGCGTGCGCGGCGGCGTGCTGGGCGACCAACGCCAGCCCCAGACCCGTGCCGTCACCGGCGCCACGGGTGTGGGCGGCTCGCCCCCGGACGAACCGGTCGAAGATCGCCTCGCGGTCCTCGACGGGAACGCCCGGACCGTCATCGTCGACCTCGATGACGCCGCTGTCCCCAGCCCGGTCCAGGCGAACAGCCACCGGGCCACCACCGTAGGTGACAGCGTTGTCGAGCAGGTTCGCCAGGATCTGGGCGATCCGCCGCCGCTCGACCTGCCACGTCGGGGGCACGTCCGGTGCCAGGCGGACGAGAGCGCTCGGCAGGTCGTACGCGTCGCAGGTTTCCCGGGCCAGCTCCACCACGTCCACCGGGGCACGGTGGGCCGGCTGGTCACTGCGGGCCAGGTCGATCAGGTCGTTGACGAGCCGTTGGAAACGGTCGATCTCGTCGGCGACGAGCCCGGCTGCGGTGGCCGTCCGTTCGTCCTGGTGTTCCCGACGGCGGGCCAGGACGCTGGCCGCCGCGGCGAGGGTCTGCAACGGGGAACGCAGTTCGTGGCTGACGTCGGCGGCGAACCGGCGGTCCCGCTCGATGCGCCGGGCGAGGCGGTCGACCATCTGGTTGAACGACGAGGAGAGGCGGGTGAGATCAGGGTCGGTTGCCGGGTCGAGCCGGGCGGTGAAGTCACCGGCGGCGATCTTCTCGGCCGCGTCGGCGACCGCTGTCAGCGGCCGTAGCCCGTGCCGGGTGGCGTACCAGGCGAGGGTGGCGCCAGACCCGGCGACCAGCACCGCGACGCTGGTCAGCGCGAGGGCCAGCACCCGGAAGGTCTGCTCCAGCTCGCGCAGCGAGTTGACCTCGAAGTACGTCGCGGAGGCGGACAGCGGCACCCCGACCACCAGGGCCGGTTGCCCGTCCACGCGGACACGCTGCACGGCTGGCTCCCCGGCGGAGACGACCCGGAGCAGTTCGTCGGGGATGGCGGCCGTGGTGCCGGGATCGGCGGCGCGGGCGTACCACTCGCCGTTGAGGTGCAGCACCGGTCGACGGTTTCCGCCGGTGTCCAACGATCGGAGCACCTCCACCACGTCCGGGGTGTCGGTGTCGAGGCCGGCGCGCACCACGGCGGCGTCGAAGTAGGCGGCCCGCAGGGCGATGCGTTCCCGGTCGTCGAGCAGGGACCGGCGGGTCAACTCGTAGGAGATCAGGGCCATCGACGCCGAGAGCAGGAGCGCGCCGACGGCGAACGCGGCGGTCACGCGGGTGCGCAGTCCGAGGCGTCTCATCGTTGCAGCTTGTAGCCCAGGCCGCGCAGGGTGACCAGGTGCCGAGGGTTCGCCGGGTCCGGCTCGATCTTCTGCCGCAGGCGGCCGACGTGCACGTCGACGAGCCGTTCGTCGCCGCTGTCGTACCCCCAGACCCGTTGCAGCAACTGCTGACGGGACAGCACCCGGCCGGCGTGCTCGGCCAGCTCACAGAGCAGCCGGAACTCGGTGCGGGTGACAGTGACCTGTTGGCCGGCGCGGCGCACCTCCCCCGCCTCCGGACTGATCTCCAACTCCCCGAAGGCGACCGCCGGCACGGGCTCCGGCGCCGAGGTCGTGCCCACCGGCCGGGCGCGTCGGTGCAGAGCCCGCAGGCGGGCGGTCAGCTCCCTGATGGCCACGGGTTTGACCACGTAATCGTCGGCCCCGGCTTCGAGGGCGGCCACGATGTCGTCGGTACCGTCGCGGGCGCTGACCACCACGATCGGGACGTCGTCGTCACGACGCAGCTGTCGGATGCACTCGAAGCCGTCGAGACCGGGCAGCATCAGGTCGACGAGCACGTAGTCGGCCGGGTGGTGGCGTTGGGCGCGCAGGCCCTCCTCGGCCGTGGCCGCGCCGAGGGCGTCGTAGCCCTCGTCCTCGAGTGCGAGCAGCAGCGCGAGCCGGATGCGGTCGTCGTCCTCGATCACCAGTACGGCGGTCATGCCGGAATCATGCTCGGCGGACCGCCGGCCGGCCAACCGTGCCCGCCAGCGGGCGGTTTTGTCACACAACTGTCACAGAGCCTTGCAGTGACCGCCAACCCCGCCGAGCACGGTGGAGAGGAGCGAGGGGCGACGGAGAGGGGTACGGCGATGGCGACGCCGGTGCTGCCCGCCAGGTACACGCTGCCACTGGTCGAGGTTCGCATCACCGAACTCGATCTGGCCTGTCTGCCGGAGGTCGGCGGGGTGTTCGACCGACTGCTGGCACTGCGCCCCGCACAGGTGGTGCTCGACCTGTCCGACTGCCAGCACCTCGACGCCGCCGCCATCGGCCTGCTGCTCGACGTACACCGGAGGCTGACTCGCGCCGACGCGGCCCTCACCGTCCGCAATCCGAACCCCCGGGTCCGGCGCATTCTGCACATCACCCGCCTGGATCAGGTGCTCTCGATTGTGAGCGAGGAAGGACCAGCAGCATGACCGTCGTCCCGGACGAGTATCTGATGACCCTGATTTGCGACACCTGCGGCGAGACCATCCGCGGCACCGCCTGCGTGCTCCCCGACGCCGAGGTCGTCTGGACCCTGGTGGCCGAGCACGGCTGGAGCGGTTCCCCCTTCGCCACCGGGCCGCACCGCTGCCCGCACTGCAGCCTCCTGCCCGCCTCGACCGGTGGCCACGCGTCGCGCGACGACCACGGGCCCGGCGGCATCCTCGGCATCGACCACCTCGACGGCACGACAGTCATCGCCGCCAGCGGTGACATCGACCTCGACACCGGCGAGAACCTGCGCACGGCGCTGCGGCACGTGGCCGAGGTGGGCGGGCACGTCGTGGTCGACCTGAGCCGGGTGCACATCATCGACTCGACCGGCCTCGGTCTGCTCGTCCGCGCCCACCGTGACGCCCGCGAACGCGGTGTCACGCTCTGCCTCGCCGCGCCGTCGCGATTCATCCGCACCGTCCTGCACACCATGCGCCTGGACGGGGCTTTCCCGATCTTCGACAGCCGCGGCGACGCCCTCGCCCAGCTCTCCGACGGCGGCGGGAGGACCCTCCCCGAGGCCCACGCGGTGGCCGTTCCCCGCTGAGGACGCGGGCGACCCGACCGGGTGGCGAGCATGTTTCATGCTGGAGTAATGATTCGTTTCGTACTGAATGTGCTGTGGCTCGTCTTCGGCGGTGGCCTCGTGCTGGCGGTCGGGTACGGCATCGCCGCGCTGATCTGCTTCGTCCTGGTCATCACCATCCCGTTCGGCGTCGCGTCGCTGCGCCTCGCGGTCTACTCGCTGTGGCCCTTCGGCCGCACAGTGGTGCCCAAGCCGGGCGCGGGCGTCGGCTCCGGCCTGGCGAACATCCTCTGGGTGGTGCTGGCCGGATGGTGGCTGGCGCTCTCCCACATCCTCGCTGGCATCGCCCTCTGCGTCACGATCATCGGGATCCCGTTCGGCATCGCCAACTTCAAACTCGTTCCGGCCGCGTTCTGGCCCCTCGGCCGCGACGTCGTCGACGTGCCCTGAACACAGAAAACGGGAGACACCCGGTCTCCCGCCACTTCTAACTTATACCGCACTGGGGGGCTTGCGGCAAGACCCCATTTATGACGCAGAATCGTCGGCCGAGGCCAAATTCTGCCGAAATGGAAGTCATGAATTGGATTCCTTGCCTACCTCCGTGTTCGAACTTCCCGATCACCTCGCCCCCAAGGCCGACCCGGCGCTCATCGCCCACGACGAGCGGCACTTCGCTGCCATGGAGCAGGGCCTCGCGCAGCTGAGCGCCGAGCTGTCCGAGCGTCTGGACACCGCTCGCCGGGCGCCCGGCGGCAAGGGCCGGCAGGCCGTCGACCGGGACGAGGAGGTCCGCCGGCTGACCGCCCGCCTGCGCTCGCTGAGCCGCTACGGGCTGGACCTGTGCCTCGGCCACGTGGTCGAGGCGGACAACCCCGAGCCGGTGTACGTCGGACGTCGCGGTCTCACCGACAGCACGGGCCGACGGCTGCTGCTCGACTGGCGCTCACCCGCCGCCGAGCCGTTCTTCGGCGCGACCCACGCCAACCCGATGGGCCTGGCGAGCCGCCGCCGGTACCGCTGGACCCTCGGCCGGATCAGCGACTACTGGGACGAGGTGTTCACCGCCGACGGGTTCGTGGGGCACGCCGTCGCGCTCGACGACCAGTCCGCGTTCATCGCCAGTCTGGGCAGCGCCCGGTCGGCCCGGATGCGTGACGTGCTCAGCACGATCCAGGCGGACCAGGACGCCATCATCCGGGCGGGGTCGGCCGGCGCCCTCGTGGTCGACGGCGGTCCGGGCACCGGGAAGACCGTCGTCGCCCTGCACCGCACCGCGTACCTGCTCTACTCCGACCCGCGCCTCGGTCAGCGCCGGGGCGGGGTGCTCTTCGTCGGGCCGCACCAGCCCTACCTGGCCTACGTCGGCGACGTCCTGCCCAGCCTCGGCGAGGAGGACGTGCAGACCTGCACCCTGCGCGACCTCGTCCCCGAGGGGGCCACGGCAGCCGTCGACACCGACCCGGACGTGGCCCGCCTGAAGTCCTCGGCCGAGCTGGTCCGGGCGATCGACGCGGCCGTCCGGTTCTACGAGGACCCCCCTACCGCCCCGATGACGGTCCCGGTCGGCGACTCCGACGTCCGCCTGAGCGCCGACGACTGGGCCGACGCGTTCCGGGCGCCGGGTCCGGGCGCGCCGCACAACGAGGCGCGCGAGGAGATCTGGGAGGAGCTGCTCACCATCCTCATCGACCGGTACGACGGCGAGGAGCCGGACGACGTGCTCCGCGAATCGCTGCTGCGTAACCGGGAGCTGCGGGCGACTGTCAACAGTGCGTGGCCGTTGCTCGACGCGGCCGACCTCGTGGGTGACCTGTGGTCGGTGCCCGCGTACCTGCGCAGGTGCGCGCCGTGGCTCAGCCCCGAGGAGGTTCGCACGCTGCAACGTGACAAGCCCCGGGCCTGGACCGTGTCCGACCTGCCGCTGCTCGACGCGGCGCGGCAGCGACTCGGCGACGCTGAACGCTCGGGGCGCACCCGCCGGCGTGACCCGGCTGCCGCTGTCGAACGCGAGCACATGGCCCGGGTCGTCGACGAGCTGCTCGCGGCCGACACCTACGACGACGGCGAGGGCCTGCTGGCGATGCTGCGCCAACCCGACCTGCGCGAGGTCCTGGTCGACGAGTCCGCGCTGCCGGACGCCGACCCGGACCTGCTGGCCGGTCCGTTCGCGCACATCGTCGTCGACGAGGCGCAGGAGTTGACCGACGCCCAGTGGCAGATGCTGCTGGCGCGCTGCCCGTCGCGCAGCTTCACCATTGTGGGAGACCGCGCCCAGGCCCGGCACGGGTTCACCGAGTCGTGGCAGGAACGCCTCAAGCGGGTCGGGCTCGAACGGGTCACAGTGGCCTCGTTGAGCATCAACTACCGCACGCCAGCGGAGGTCATGGCGGAGGCCGAGCCGGTCATCCGGGCCGCGCTCCCCGACGCCAACGTGCCGACCTCCATCCGCGGCAACGGGCTCCCCGTCGTCCACGGATCGGTCGCCGAGCTGGGCTCGATCCTCGACACCTGGCTCGCCGCGCACGCCGACGGGATCGCGTGCGTGATCGGCGACCCGACGTTCCCGCCCACCGCCCGCGTCCGGTCACTCAACCCGGAGCAGGCCAAGGGGCTGGAGTTCGACCTGGTCGTCCTCGTCGACCCGGAAACGTTCGGCACCGGCATCGAAGGGGCCGTCGACCGCTACGTCGCGATGACCCGGGCCACCCAGCAACTCGTGCTCCTGACCAGCTGCTGAGGGCGCTGAGCCCGGCGGGGCTTCGGCGACGTCCGGGGCGGTGGCGTGCCGCCGCCTCAACCGGTAGCGTCGCGCTCTTCGGCAGCCGTGCGCCGCCGGAGTCCCCGAAGGCGCATCCACATGACGCAACCCACGCCCGCCCGGCGTCGACTCGACGCCGCCCTGGCCCATCTCGCCACGACCTTCCCTGGCATGGTCGCCCACCCCGACGACGGCAACTGCGAGTGCCACTGGGGCAGCGCCAAGGAACTTGCCCTGCTCAAGACCCCGGACGTCGAGCTGGACTCGGATCTGCTGCGCCGTACGTACTGGGCCGGTGACTGGGACTTTCCCGCCGTCATGCTGCGCCCGCGAGTTCCTGGACGCCTGGTGGGTCGTCACGCTCACCGACCACGACGCCGAGGTGCCGGCGTACGCGGTGCTGGCCATGCTCGTGGAGGCCTCCGGCGCGCTCGACAGTTGGCTCGCCACCTGGGCGACCGAGAACAGTCCGGTGGCGAGTCAACGGCTTGCCGAGGCTCTCGAAGAGTGGGACTACGACCTGCTCTGCGACGAACTGCCGTGGAACACCTGGGAGTTGACGGACGACGACAAAGAGATCCTCCGCGCGGAACTCACCGCATGGCTGCTCCAGCACGCCCCTGCCCGGCTGCGGATGGCCGACACCGACCCGGAGCTGCTGCACCGGATCAGGCTGCTGGGCGTCACCGGCCCAGCCCGCTGGGACGACCCGCACTGGCCGACCTACACCTGACCGGGGTTCTCGGCGAGGCGGCCCGAGGCCGGGCGGCCGGTGCGGGGTCGCGGGTGGCCCGGTGGCGGGCGCCGGCCACGCTGTCCCGACCCTGGACGACGGAGTTCGGGGATGCCGAGATTCCGACCCAGCGGACACTGAGCTTCCAGAGTCTGAGCAAGCACCCGGTCTGACCCGCGCCCCACCAGGGCGGGTTTCGCGCTGCCGTTGAGGGCGATCGATACCCGCTACGCTGCGCCCTGTGGAGTTCCAGGTGCTCGGGGATGTCGCGGCCAGCCACCGGGGCAGCCCGGTTGAGCTGGGTCGACGGCAGGAGCGCTGCCTGCTGGGGTTGCTGTTGCTGGAGCCCGGCCGGGTGCTGCTGACGGAGCGTCTGATCGAGTTGCTCTGGAGTGACGTCGACGCCGCGGATCGGCGCGCCACCCTGCACACCTACGTGGCCCGGCTGCGGCGGAGGCTCGCCCCGTACGGCATTCGCATCGTCACGCGCGGCGCGGGCTACCTGATCGACGTGGACCCCGCGACGGTCGACCTGCACCGATTCACGGCAGCGGTGGCCCGCACCCGCACGATCGCCGATCCGGCGATCCGTGCTCAGGCGCTGGCTGCGGCCCTCGATCTGTGGCGTGGTCCGCTGTTGGCCGGCGTGGCCGACGAGGCACTGCGTCAGCGGCTCGGGCGTGGTCTCGAGGAGCGGCGGTTGGCTGCGTTCGAGCGGCGGGTGGAGGCTGAACTGGCGGCCGGCGAGCATGTCCGGGTGGTGGGGCTGCTGGCCGACCTGGTGCGGGAGTTCCCCACCAGGGAACACGGGATCGAGCTGTTCATGGTGGCGCTGAGTCGGGCGGGCCGGCGCACCGAAGCGCTGGGCGTCTACCGGGACGCGCGCCGGACGCTTGTCGAGGAGTTCGGTGTCGAGCCCGGCCAGGATCTCCAGCGCCTGCACCAACGGATCCTCGCCGACGACCCGGATCTCGCGCTTCCGACACCCGGCGGTGCCGACAACACCTCGGCCGCGCCGCGGCACCTTCCGCGCGACGTCCCCGGGTTCATCGGCCGCGACGCGGATCTCGTGGCCCTCGACAACGCCGTCAACGACGGCGATGCGTCCTCCGGTGTCGCGCCGATCTGCACGATCGGTGGAATCGGCGGGCTCGGCAAGACGGCGTTGGCCGTGCACTGGGCGCATCGGGTTGCCTCGCGTTACCCAGACGGCCAGGTGTTCGTCAACCTGCGTGGCCACGGAACCGATTCGCCGACCCGTCCGATCGACGCACTCGGTCAGCTGTTGCGGGCGCTGAGCGTGCCACCGGAGCGGATACCCCTCGACGTCGACGAGGCAGCGGCCCTGTACCGGTCGACGCTCGCGGACCGGCGGGTGCTGGTCCTGCTCGACAACGCCGTCTCCTCCGAGCAGGTGCGTCCGCTGCTCCCGGCGTCGCCGTACTGCCTGACGGTCGTCACCAGCCGCAATCGCCTCGACGGGCTGGTGGCCCACGAGGGGGCACAGAGCCTGAGGCTGGGTCTGCTGTCCGACGACGAGGCATACCGGCTCGTCGCGACGATGATCGGCGCGGATCGTGCGGCGGCGAGCCGGGACGAGATCCTCCGACTGGCGGCGCTCTGCGGAAACCTGCCATTGGCCCTGCGCGTCGCCGCCGCACGGATCGTCGTGGACGAACGTCTGACCGTACCGGATCTACTGCTGGAGCTGGCGGACGCCCGAGAGCGGCTGTCCGGGCTGGCCGTCGAGGGCGACAGCGCGGTACGCGGCGTCTTCGCGGTGTCCTACCGCGCACTGCCGGCCGCCTCGGCGCGCGTGTTCCGGCTGTTGGGCCTCGTGCCGAACACGGCGTTGCCGGCCTCGGCCGTGGCGGTCCTCGCGGGTCAGGCCGAGAGCCAGATCCAGAAGCACATCGACGAACTGGTGGACCGGCACCTCCTCGACGACGACGGCACGGGCCGCTACCAGATGCACGACCTGCTCCGGATCTACGGGGCCGAGCGGGCCGAGCGGGAGGATTCCGATCGCGATCGCCTCCTGGCGGTGGGGCGGCTCGCCGACGCGTATGTCCAGCAGGGTGTGGCCGCTCAGGGTGTGTTCCAGCGCCTCCGTACGTCTGTGCCCATGCGCATCGCCCATCCACTCGCGCTGGCGCCCACCTTCGACTCGATGGGTGCCGCCAGCGCGTGGTTCCAGTTGGAGGGCGGCAACCTGGTGGCGTTGGTCAGGATCTGCGACGACCTCGGGCTGGCGCGAGAGACGTGGCAGCTCGCCGACTGCCAGTACAGCTTCCTGGTCCGAACCCACGCCCTGACGACACTGCGGGAGACCCACGAGCTGGGGGTGGTCGCGGCGCGCCTCGACGACCGGCCGGACGGTGAGCGGCTGATGGCGAACGGGCTCGGTGTCGCCTACGCGCTGGGGCGGAGCTTCGACCAGGCCATTCGGTGGATGGAGAGGGCCGCGCAGGTCAACCTGGAGCAGAGTTCGCCCCGCGACGAGGTCGTCAGCCGGATGAACATCGGCAACGCCTACGGGCAGAAGGGCGACTGGAACGAGTCCGAGAAGCACCTGCGCCTCGCGCTGGCCGGCGCCCGACAGTTGGACGACGTCTTCATCCTGTGCGTCTGCCTCAGCAATCTCGGCTGGCTCTATACCGAACAGGGTCGGGCGCACGAGTCGCTCGCCCTCCTCGAAGAGGCCCTGCGGATCGCCGTCGACCACGACATCCGGCAGCAGATTCCCCCGCTTGAGGTGCACCTCGCGCACCAGAACGCGAACCTCGCGCGGTACGAGTCCACGGTTCGGCACGCCCGGGCGGCGGTGTCCCTGCGACAGCTCGGCGATCATCTCAGCACCGCTCGCGGGCTCTACTGGCTCGGCATCGGCCTCGACGGCCTCGGGGCCACCGAGGAGGCGGTCGACAGCTGGCGGGAGTCCCTCGCGTTGATGACCGACATCGGCAGCGGCGACGCCGACTATCCGGCCGCCGCCCTCGCGCGGTCCGGCCACCACGCGCAGACCGGTCCGGCCTGAGCCACCGGCCACAGTGGCCTGGTAAGGGTTTGGTCAGATGGCCGCGTCAGTCTCTCGGTAGAGCCGGCAAGGATCGACGGGCCGGGTGGACCCAGAGGGAGGGTCAATGCTCAGGAGCATGGCACGGATCGGAGCAATCGTACTGGTACTGGCTGCGGCGGCGCTCGCGCCGTCCGCACCCGCGTCGGCGGACTCGGGCGGCGGATGCCGTAACCACGGGTCGTACTCGAACCCGTACGTCTGCATCAGCGTCCGCGGAGGCACAACGAATCCGCTGATCGGCGACTTCTATCTCAACTCCACCCCAGCCGGCGAGCGGACAGCCAACATCCAGATCGTCGCGTGGTGCGGCAACAGCGCGACGTTCACCAACCCCTACTGGTGGGGCATCGTCCCCAACCACTCCCCCCAGATCGGTATGTACAAACCCTGCTCCAGCGGTTACGCGTACACGCGGGTGGCCTTCTACAACGCCGGCGGCTCGTACATGTACACCGCGACCAGCCCAAACCAGTTCTGGTGATCTAAGGCCACGCGAGCACGAACTGTCTCCGCAGGGCCAGCACGGGGTGGCCCTGCGGAGACATCGGTACTAGTTGCCGAGCGTGACGTGCAGAATCCTCTCGTTGCTGTTGTTCGGGGTGCTGTCCTTGTCACCGACGGTGGTGGTGGTCAGCCACAGCCCCCCGTCGGGAGCCGGCTCCACCGTCCGCAACCGACCGTAGGTGCCACTGAAGTACGTCTGCACGTTCGTCAGGCTGCTGCCGCTGATCACCGCGCGGTACATTCGAGCGCCTCGGGCGCAGGCCACGTAGAGCGCGTCGCGCACGATCGTGATGCCGGAGCAGGACCCTTCGGCAGTCGGATAGGTGCGCGCCGGCGCGATGAAACCGGCCGTACCGCAGGTGCCACTGGTGCCCTCGCACGCCGGCCAGCCGTAGTTTCCGCCCTTGGTGATCAGGTTGGTCTCGTCCATGACCGAGTTGCCGAACTCCTGCTCCCACAGCCGGCCCTGCGAGTCGAACGCCAGCCCCTGCGGGTTGCGGTGGCCATAGCTCCACACGTAGTTGCCGAACGGGTTGTCCGACGGGACGGTGCCGTCCGGGTTGAGTCGCAGGATCTTGCCCTCGAGGCTCGACCGGTCCTGAGCGTAGTTGCCGTTCTGGGCGTCGCCGGTGCTGGCGTACAGCTTGCCGTCCGGGCCGAACCGCAGGCGACCACCGTCGTGGTACTTGTTACGCCGGATGCCGCTGAGCAGGATCTGCTCGCTGGCGGTGTTGAGTCGCCCGTTCTCCAGCCTGATCCGGACGATGCGGTTGTCGCTCGGCGAGGTGTGCATGATGTACAGCCAGCGGTCGCTGGAGTAGTTGGCCGAGATGGCGAGCCCCAACAGGCCACCCTCACCGTCGGTGCTCTGCACGTTCGGCACAGTGCCCAGGTTGGTCTTGGCCCCGGTGGTCGGGTTGAGCTGGATGATGTCGTGCGCGTCGCGGCGGTTGTAGAGGACGCTGCCGTCCGGCAACGTCACCAGACCCCACGGGATGTCCGTGTCGGTGGTGACCTGCCGTACCCCGCACACCGGGTTGGCGCACGCGGCGCCGGTGGTCACCGTCGCGGTGCCGCTGCGCGACGAGGCGTTGTCCTGCGCGTCCCGAGCCACCACGTAGTACTGGTAGGAGGTGTTCGCCGCCAGACCGCTGTCAGTGAACGTGGTCGCCGGCGGCGCGCCGGTGACAGTGCCCACCTTCGCGCCGGCCCGGTAGATGTCGTACGCCCGCACCCCGATGTTGTCGGTCGAAGCGGTCCAGCGCAGCGTCACAGTGGTGCCCGACGCGGTGCCGGTGAGCTGTTGCGGCGCCGTCGGCGGCTGGCTGTCGGCCTGACAGGGCGGCGGAGTGATCGAGACGGTGGCGCTCGCCTGCGACACGTTGCCGGCGGCGTCGCGGGCGTTGACGTACAGGCCCCAGGTCGCCCCGGCCACCACTGTGAGGTTGGTGGAGAGCGTCGTGCCACTCACCGACTTCATCAGCTGGCCATCGTGGTAGATGTCGTAGAAGGCCACAGCGACGTTGTCCGTCGAGGCGTTCCACGCGAACGTCACCGAGTTGCAGGTCAGGCCGCTGACCCGTGGGCTGCCCGGCGCCGTCGGCGGCTGGCTGTCGGCGCTGCCGAGGGACGTCGTCCACCGCTGGTTGGACTGCCCGTTGCAGGTCCAGAGACCGACTGTGGTGCTGTTGGCGGTGCCCGCGCCGGACACGTCCAGGCACAGGCCGGACTGGTCCCCGACGATGGTCCCGGAGGTGGTGATCCGCCAGCGTTGGTTGGCGCCGCCGGTGCAGCCGTTGATCTGCAGCGTGGCCGGTGCGGTGGTGTCCTGGCCGACGACGTCCAGGCACATCGTGTCGTCGTAGACCCGCAGCTCACCAGTTGAAGTCAAGGTCCACGCCTGGTTGGCCTGGCCGTTGCAGTCGTAGATGTTGATGCCGGCGCCTGCGGTTCTGACGTTGCCGACCACGTCCAGGCAACGACCGCTGGCCACGCCGACGACCGTCGACGGCGCCGCGGCGGCCGCCGGCACACCGACGGCCAGGCTCAGCAGCGTCACCGCCACCATCGCCGCCGGCAACAGCCGTCGTCGTGGGCGTAGTGGGTTTCTCCGCGCGATGACTCGCATCCGTCCTCCAGGCTCAGGGCATCGACCGGCCCACCCAGACGACGAAGCGCCCGACCACGCCGAACATGCACATCGACCATCAAAGATGCATTGGTCGCACAAGTCAAACGATGTCCCTCGATCGGGGGGCGAACGGTGCAGACGCCTCTCCTCCTCAGGTCGTAGGCGCAGTGCCGTCCTGCGCCAGATGGATCAGCGCGATTCCTCGGACAGGCTTGTTCCAGGGCGTCGGGTGACGCCGTACGGACCTGCTCCGGACACCCGTTCGCCTGGGAAGGCACTGGCAGACAATGCGCCCACTCTTTCTTCTTCCATCCCGGCGACACCAGCCTCTCGTCCGAATCGGCGCGGTGCTGGCGACCGCTGTCGTCCTCGCCGTGAGCACCGCCGGCTGCGGCGCGCCGCAGCGCAACCCCGCACCGCCCATCGACGCTCCGGCGGCACCCGCGAGCGGGGCAGGTTCCGCCCTGACCGGCGCCGACGTCAACGCCTGGCTCGACGGCCTGCTGCCGGCCGCGCTCGACCGCACCGACATCGCGGGAGTCACTGTCGCCGTCGTGGACGACGGCAAGATCATCACAACCCGGGGGTACGGGTACGCCGACACCGGCGCCGGCGGTAACGGGGCCGTACCGGTCGACCCGGACCGGCATCTGTTCCGGATGGGATCGGTGTCGAAGCTCGTCACCGCCACCGCTGTGCTGCAACTCGTGCAGAGCGGCAACCTCGACCTCGACGCCGACGTCAAGACGTACCTCGACTTCGAGCTGCCGCTCCGCTACGAGCAGGCCGTCACGCTGCGGCACCTGCTGACGCACACCGCCGGCTTCGAGGAGCGGATCGCCGGCCTCATCGGCACCGACGGCAGCGACCTCAACCTGCGCAAGGCGCTGATGACCGACCCACCGGAGCAGATCTACGAGCCCGGCACCGTCCCCGCGTACTCCAACTACAGCAACGCGCTCGCCGGCTACATCGTCGAACGCGTCAGCGGGACGCGCTTCGAGGAGTACGTCCAACGCAACATCCTGGACCGCGCGGGCATGCCGTCGTCGACCTTCGAGCAGCCCCTCCCGGCGGCGCTGCGCGACCGGATGTCCAACGGGTACGACACCTCTACCGCGCCCGCCGCGCCGTTCGAGATCGTCGGCACGCCCCCGCCCGGCGCGCTCAGCGCCCCGGCGACGGACATGGCGCGATTCATGCTCGCCCAGCTCGGCGAGCCGGCGGGCTTCGCGCCCCTGCTGGACCAACCGACCCGCGAGCTGATGCAGCGGCCGGCACTCGACGCGACGTCGCTTGGCACGCTGGCCGACGGGCCCCGGATGACCCTCGGATTCTTCACCGAGGACCGCAACGGCCACCGGATCCTCGGCCACGGCGGCGACACCAAGTATTTCCACTCCCACCTTCAGATCTATCCCGACGACCGGGCCGGCATCTTCCTGTCCCTCAACAGCAACGGCTCCGGCGCCCTCGACAGCCACGAGCTTCGCGAGTCGGTCGTGAACGGCTTCGCCGACCGCTACTTCCCCGCCCGCGACGACCAGCCGACCACCGGCGTGGACCCGGCGACCACCGCCAAGCACGCTGCGCTGGCCGCCGGCACGTACGAGTCCTCGCGAGCGATACAGAGCAACTTCCTGACGCTGATCGGCCTGGTCGGTCGGACCACTGTCAGCGTCGCCGACGGCGACCGGTTGCTGGTGGAACCGGGCCCGTTGTCCGACTCCCCCGCCCTCTACCAGGAGGTGAAGCCCTGGGTCTGGCGCGAGGTCGGCGGGCAACGCACGATCGCCATGCGGGCGACCGACGACCGGGTCGAGGCGATCAGTTTCGACTCCGCGTTCGCGTTGCTGCCCGTCGAGCCCGCCCGCGCCTCCACTGTGGCCGTTCCGGTGCTGGCCCTGTCGACAGTCGTGCTGCTGCTCACCGTTCTCTCCTGGCCGGTCGGCGCGATCGTCCGCCGTCGGCTCGGCCGCGCTCCCCGGGAGCGGGCGGGGCGCACCGCGCGGATCCTGAGCCGCCTCGCCGTCGCCGGCACACTGCTCGCGTTCGCCGGGTGGGTGCTGAGCATCAGCAGCATCATGGGCCTCCAGGACGTTCCCTTTGCCGGCCTGCGCACCATTCAGGTGCTGCAACTGGTCGGACTGCTCGGTGTGCTGCCCGCCGCGGTCCGGCTCGTCGACGACGTGCGACGCCACGTCGGCTGGCGGCGGATCACCGGCAGTGGCCTGATCCTGTTCGCTCTCGCCGGCGCGGGCTGGTTCGCCGTGGAGTTCCACCTGCTCGCGCCTAGCATCTCCTACTGACCCGCCCGACCCGGGACGACCCGGAGCAAGGACGCGCACCGCATGAGGGACCACGCCGACACCGAACCCGGCACACCGCGACTGACGAAGTGGCTCGACGAACGGCTCACCCGGCTCGGGGTGACCGGGGTGTTCCCACGGGACTGCCTGCTGGCCGCGGTGCTGACCGTCCTGACGTTCGTACTGCTCACCGCGCTGTTCTGGTTCGTGGCACCGGAGGACGGGGTGTCGTTCGACAGGGCGCGGGCCTGGCTGCTCGTCGCCATCTGCTGCGCGCAGGCGATGCTGCTGTGCCTGCGTCGGGTCCGGCCACTGCTCTGCCTCGCACTCGTCGTCGGCCTCCAACTGCCCATCATCGGCTTCTCCCTGCCCGAGGCGACCATCCGTGGCCTCGCACCGTTCGTCGTGGCGTACACCGTCGGGTCCTTGCTGCCGGTTCGCCGTGCGCTGCTGGCCGTCGGCGCGGTCGTGGTGGCGGAGTCGATCGGGGCGGCCGTCGTGGTGACCCCGGATCTGCTGACGGCCATCGCGTACGTCTCGGCGAGCGCCCTGACCTACGCCGGCGCGACCTTCGTCGGCGGCTACGTGGCCACCTACCGGCGCTACGTCGAGTTGGTCCGCGTGCGGGCGGACGAGGCGATCCGGGAGCAACGCACGAAGGTCCAGGCGGCCATCGGCGCGGAGCGCTCCCGGATGGCCCGGGAGCTGCACGACGTGGCGGCGCACCACCTCTCCGGCATGGTCGTGCAGGCGGCGGCGGTCGAGCGGCTGATCGACCGGGACCCGGCGGCCGCGAAGGCCGGTGTGGCCTGGATCCGCAGCCAGGGCAAGGAGACCCTGGACAATCTCCGGCTGGTCGTCGGTGTGCTGCGCGGCAGGCCGGGGCACGAGGGCGGCGACGGCGGCGCCCCGGTGCCGGGGCTGGGCATGCTCGACGACCTCGTCCGCACCGCGGGCAAGCTCGCCGGCCCGGTGGATTTCGTCCGGGAGGGCGAGGAGCGCGAGGTGCCGCCGATCGCCGACGTCGCGCTCTACCGGATCGCGCAGGAGTCGCTCAGCAACGCCCGCCAGCACGCCCCGGGCGCTGCGGCGCGGGTGGTGCTCCGCTTCGAGCCCCGCTCGGTGTCGCTGGAGGTGGTGAACGAACCCGTCGCGCCGCGACGCGTACCGGCGGCACGGACCGGCGGCGTCGGCCTGGTGGGCATGCGCGAGCGCGCCCAGCTGATCGGGGCGACGTTCACCGCCGGCCCGACCGCAGCCGGTGGCTGGTCGGTCGCCGCGACCCTCCCGACGAACGGTCCCGCAGCATCCCGGCCGAAGGAAGAGGCCCCAGCATGATCAGAGTGATGCTCGTCGACGATCAGGCAGTGGTCCGCGCCGGCTTCCGCGTCATCCTGGAGCAGGCCGGCGAGATCGAGGTCGTGGCGGAGGCGTCGAACGGGTCCGCCGCCGTCGAACTGGCCCGCCGGCTGCAACCGGACGTCATCTGCATGGACGTCCGGATGCCGCACGGCGACGGGCTCACCGCGACCCGGCAGATCGTCGCCGAGGCGACCGGGACGCCACCGGCGGTGCTGGTCGTGACGACCTTCGACCTCGACGAGTACGTCTTCGGCGCGTTGGAGTCCGGCGCCAGCGGGTTCATCCTCAAGGACTGTGAGCCCGAGGAGCTGATTGAGGCGATCCGTCGCCTCGCGAGCGGATACGGGCTCGTCGACCAGGCCGTCACCCGTCGGGTGATCTCGGAGTTCGCCAGGCGTACGCCCGCTCCCCGCTCGGACGCGGCGGCGGCGCACCAACTGACCGCGCGGGAGACCGAGATCGTGGAGCTGCTCGCGCAGGGCCTGTCGAACGTCGAGATCGCCGAGCAGCTCTTCATCGAGACCAGCACTGTCAAGTCGCACCTCGGGCGCGCGATGGCGAAGATCGGCGCACGGGATCGGCTACAGACCGTCGTCTGGGCGTACCAGAACGGCGTGGTCCACCGGTAAGAACCCCGAACAGACCTCGCGACGCTCCGAGGTCGGAGCCTGACTGGTCAGGCCGCAAGTCCTATTGATTCAATAGGACTTGCCAACAGACTGTCCGCAGGGAGGATCCGAATGACACTTTCCCTCCCGTCACGCGCCGACGCGACGATCGCCAAGCCGCTGTCCCCTCGACTGCTCACCCTCCGCGACGGTAACGCCGAGATGCGGTGGGAGGCCATGGCCTCGCAGGGCTTCGCCGTCCCCACCGACCGGTTCTTCGTGCGCAACCACACCCGCAGTCCGCTGCTGGACGTGGACACCTGGCGTCTGCGCCTGTTCGGCACCGGCCTGCGGGGCGCGCCGAGCCGGGACGACGCGGTCGAGTTCGACTACGGCGACCTGCGGGCCATGCCCGCCGAGGAGACCGCGGTTCTGCTGGAGTGCGCGGGCAACGGCCGGCGCTTCTTCGCCTCCCAGCAGACCCACCCGACGCCGGGGGTGCCGTGGGGTCTCGGCGGGGTGGGGGTGGCGCGCTGGCGCGGCGTACGGCTGTCGACAGTCCTGCGTCACGCCGGCCTGACCGACGACGCGGTGGACGTGCAGCCCGAAGGTCTGGACCCGGACTTCGTGACCGGCGGGGTGAATCTCGGCCGGGTGCGCCGCCCGATCCCGATCGCCAAGGCCCTCGACGACGTGCTGCTGGCGTACGAGATGAACGGGGAGACGCTGCCGGTCGACCACGGTTTCCCGGTGCGGGTGGTGGTGCCGGGCTGGATCGGCGTCGCCTCCATCAAGTGGGTCGGCCCGATCGAGGTCTCCGCGACACCCCTCTCCTCAGCGTGGAACACCCGGTTCTACCGGATGTTCGGGCCCGGCCATCCGGTCGACGGCCGACTAGTGACCACCCCGGTGGTCAAGAGCGCCTTCGAGCTGCCGTGGGACGTCCGCGTCCCGAGCGGCGAGCAGCTGATGATCGCCGGCCGGTCGTGGTCCGGCAACGGCCCGATCCGCGCTGTCGACATCAGCACCGACGACGGGGCGACCTGGCAACCCGCCGACCTCCACCCCGACGACGAGGGCGGCGTCTGGCAGCGCTGGACGACGCTCTGGCGTCCGCCACGGCCCGGCCGGTTCACAGTGCGGGCTCGGGCCACCGACGTCACCGGGGCGAGCCAGCCGGACCAGGCCCGCACCAATGCTCTCGGCTACCTGTTCGACGGTGTCGTCCAGCACCCGGTGACGGTCTACTGACCGCCACCGCCGTTCCAGCCGGGGTCAGCCGTTCCACTCCTTGGCGAGCAGCTCGTAGGAGCTGACGCGATCGGTGTGGTCGTGGGTGATGGTGGTGACGAGCAGCTCGTCGGTGGCGGTGACGTCCCGCAGGGTGCGCAGCCGCTCGGCCACCGTCCCCGGCGATCCGACGAACTGGGTGTCCACCCGGTCGGCGACCAGCTCGCGATCGTCGTCGGTCCACTGCAGCGGTGGTGGCGCCCCACCCGTCCCGGACGCTTTCGCAGTTCTGCGGGCCCTACGAAATCCGCGTACGGTGAGAGGCGTCGCCCGGGCCCCCGGTGGCCGATGAGCCCGTCGCCGCCGCCGACCTACCCGCCAGACACAGATCCTGCTCAGGCAGATGTGTCCGCACAGGGCGTCGAAGCTCATCCGGGAGCACGGTTGCCGCCCTGAGTAGGCAGGAGCCGATCTCCGAACGATCCGTTGACGCGCTGGACGCGCCGCGGAACATGCGTCATGAACACCTGAAGGTATGTGAGTGCGATGGTCAACATCGCCCAAGACCACGAATCCCCTCCGTCGATCACCGCAGAACGGCCGAGACACGGCGCAAGGCACCAACCCGGGCCCAGCGTCGTACGGGACAACGCCTTCTCGGTGACCGGGCGCACGGCCACCGCGACGCGGTACCTCCTCGCCGGCATCCGCCTGGCGCTGGGTTGGGTCTTCCTCTGGGCATTCCTCGACAAACTGTTCGGCTTGGGGCGGGGCACTGCCGCCGCCAATTCCTGGCTGGACGGTGGCAGCCCCACTGCCGGGTTCCTCGGCAAGGCCGCAGCCGGCCCGTTCGCCGGCTTCTACCACTCGATCGCCGGCAACGTCGCTGTCGACGTGCTGTTCATGGCAGCCCTACTCGGCATCGGCGTAGCGCTACTCCTCGGCATCGGCATGCGTATCGCCGCGGCCGCGGGCGGACTGCTGACCGTCATGATGTGGACCGCCGTCCTGCCGCCGGACAGCAACCCGTTCATGGACGATCACCTCGTCTACGCCGCAGTCATGGCCGTCCTGGCCCTGCTCGGTGCCGGAACCACGCTGGGGTTCGGTATCCGGTGGGCAGCGATCCCACTCGTGCGACGAAACACCTGGCTCACGTAGACCCGATCGGCGTGCGCGCTTCGGTTGCTCGGACCGCGCACGCCGTTCCCTGCTGCGTCACGCCCCTCTCGCGCGGCCAGACGTTGTGGTGTCTCTGATCGCGGCTCGGGCGAGTGACCCCACCGGTCAGGCGGCGGGACGGCGGGACACCGCGGGCTGATCGCCGGCCAGCCCGGCGTAGCGCCCCCGGTGGTAAAGCAGGGGCGAACCGACGTCGGCGTGCCGGAGCACCTCCGGCTCGGCCAGCACCACGGCGTGGTCGCCGACTGTCACCCGGTCGACGACCCGGCAGAGGAGCCAGGCCAGGGTGTCGTCGAGGATCGGCACCCCCTCCGGGCCGGCCCGCCAGCGGGTGGGTGTCGCGAACCGGTCGACGCCGCTGGTCGCGAAGGTCCGGGCCAACTCCTGTTGGTGGTGGGCGAGCAGGTGCACGGCCACGTGGCGGGCACGGGCGACAGCGGGCCAGCTCGACGACCCGAGATTCAGACAGAACGAGACGATCGGCGGCGCCAGCGACACCGAGGTGAACGAGGTGGCGGTGAAGCCGACCGCCGGCGATCCGGGAGCGGTGACCACAGTGACGGTGCTGGCCTGGTGGCGCAGCAACGTCCGCAGCGTGTCGCTGTCGGCGTCGATCGGGGCGTCGGTGGACTGGGTCATGGCGATCCTCCCGAGGGTCTGGTCCGCTGGGCCTACGAACGGTCGGCGGGAGTGTCCGCCCGCCGCTCGTACGGGGTCTTCTCGCCGGCCTCGACGGCGATCGGCAGCCGGTTCTCCGCCGGGGGCAACGGGCAGGTCGCGAAGTCGGTGTACGCGCACGGCAGGTTGGTGGCCCGGTTGAAGTCGACGGCGACCCGGCCCTGCTCGTCGGGGGCGCCGACCGCCAGGGACCGGTTGGCCGGATAGGTGGTGACGCCGGAGGTGGTGTCGGTGAACAGCACCAACAGGCTTCCGGGCGCATGCCCGTTGAACGCGGTCAGGGCCAGCGGCACCCCGTCGACGGCGAACTCGATCTGACCGGGGGCGTCGTAAACGTGCTTGAGCCCCTTCACGGCCGCGCCGACAGTGGTCGGCCGAGGGGTGTCGAACGGCACGAAGCGGCCGCTCAGGACCCATCGGTGGCTGGGCGGATAGGTGGGGGTGCCCCGGTAGGCGACGCGGAATGGGTGATCCGGGCGCCGGGGGCGGAGGATGTCGTGCCCACCCCGGCGGGCCACCTCCAGCACCCCACCGTCGATGCCGACTGTGACGCCGCCGCGCTCGGCGATCGGCCCGAACTCGTGCCGGCCTCGAATCGGCCGGTCGTCGACGACGAGCACCTCGTCAGCGTCGAGAGCCACCACCGGACCGCCCTCCCCGGTGTGCCACTCCCCCGGGACGTCAGGAAATCGCTGCGGCGCCGAGGTGAGCCAGTGCAGACCTGTCACGGCGAGGAAGCCGTGCGGGTCGGCCCGAGCCTCCTCGTGGCGTCGGTGCCACTGCCGCCACTCCTCGTCGAACTGGAGCCGGGGGTCCGCGGCGGCGGGTGTTGGGGCGTCGTTGATCGTCACAGGTTCTCCTCGACGGGGTGCACCTCCGCGCTGGCGGGGTGCCGGGATACCGGTCGCACGCGGCGGGGCCAGCGGCGAACACGGGCAGGCGAGGGCTGGAAAGCCCCGTTCAGGCAGGGGTGGGCGCGCCCGGACAGAGCTGCGCGGCGACCCGCATCAGGTCGACGACCCGGCGGGAGGTGAACATCCGAACGGGGGGCATGGGGTCCATTTTCCTACCACCGAGGTAGGATTTCAAGCCCCCGGGTCGGGTGAAGCGCCGCCCGACCACCGACCCTGCGTCGAGAGTGGACATTGCCGGAGTACGATCCCGGGCGTACCGCTGTGGTGACCTCCAGCTGACGACCCCTCGATAGGAGCCAGGCATGGCCGGCCCGGACCCCGAACTCGCCGCGAAGCTTCAGCCCGACGTGCCGCACGCGGCACGGATCTGGAACTACTGGATGGGCGGCAAGGACAACTTCCAGTCCGACCGGGCGGCCGGCGACGCCGTCGCCGAGGTCTACCCGGAGATCGTCCTGATGGCGCAGCAGTCGCGCGTGTTCCTGGTGCGGGCCGTGCGCTACCTCGCGGCCGAGGCGGGCATCCGGCAGTTCCTGGACATCGGCACCGGCCTGCCCACCATGCAGAACACGCACGCGGTCGCTCAGGGCGTCGCGCCCGACTCGCGGATCGTCTACGTGGACAACGACCCGATGGTGCTGGTGCACGCGCGGGCACTGCTGGCCAGCACGACGTCGGAGGGTGTCACCACCTACGTCCCGGCCGACTACCACGACCCGGAGAAGATCCTCGCCGAGGCGGCGCAGACGCTCGACTTCGACCAGCCGATCGCCGTGATGTACATGGGCGTGATGGGCTACGAGCCCGACCTGGACGTGGTGCGCTCGATCGTCGGACGCACGATGGACGCCGTGCCGTCCGGCTCCCACCTGGTGTTCTGGGACGGCACCAACACCAGCCCGGCGGTGGTCTCGGGTGCCGACCGGCTGGCGCAGAGCGGCGGAGTTCCGTACATCCTGCGCAGCCCGGAGGAGCTCGAGAGCTGCTTCGACGGGCTGGCGATGGTGGAGCCGGGCCTGGTGCCGATCCCGCTGTGGCGACCGGAGGAGCCCGACGCCGTCGGGATCGACGCCTACGGCGCGGTGGCCCGCAAGCCCTGACCGACACGACGTCCGCCCCGCCCCCGCCATCGCGCCGGAGCGGGGCGGACGTCGTTCACCGCGCGCACCCCAGGGTCAGGCCGTCGGGCACCGCGCTGGTCGTCACGAGCAGACCGAACGTCGTCGTCCCGTCCAGCGCCAGCGTCCCGTTGTAGGAGGCGTTGGTGACGGTGACGTCCGCGCCGGCCGTCTCGGCCACTCCACCCCAGGCCGCCTGGACCCGCTCGTCACCGGACCACCGCCAGGAGACGCGCCACCGGTCCAGCGGCAGCGTTCCGGTGTTGCGAACCGTGACCGTCGCGACGAAGCCGCTGCCCCAGCGGGCATCGATCGTGGCCGTCGCGCGGCACGAGGTCAGCGAGGCGGTGCGGGCCGGCCAGATCATGTATGGGTCGCGCTTGCCGTCGGGGTCGCTGAACCGGTACCAGTATTCCGTGTCAGGCGTGAGACCACCGATTGTCACAGTGCCGCTGCGCTCCGGCCCGGAGACGGCCTCGGCCACCGGCGTCCGCCACTGCTGGGCGTCCTCGCGGCTGGCAAAGAGGGTGATGGTCATCGGCGGGTCGTAGCCGCAGGGCGGCCGGAAGAAGATCGAGTACGAGATGGTCACGCTCGTGGTGGTGACGCTGGCGACGCTCGCGGTGATCGGCAGAGCCGGCGGGCAGGTGAGGGTCGGCGACGGCGTTGGCGTGGGCGTCGCTTCGGCGGCGGTGGTCGTCGTCCCGGTCCAGGTGGCCAACGCCATGGTGGTGACGGCGAGGAACATGCGAAGCATCGGTACCTCCGTAGTTGCCGGGCACCGATGGCTGAGGTGATAGCCGGTGCCGCGCTCGGGTTCCGGTCGACGACGAGGGCTGCCCGGCACGGGCGACCTGGTCACCGCGTGCGCCCCGTGGACCGGAGGAAAGCTGGTGCGCGCTGGCTCCCCGAGCACGACCGAACCACAGCATGGCAGTCGAGAGGAATCGATACAACCCGATCCCGATTCCGTCGAACATCGTCCGCCTCTTCGTCGCCGCAGGGACACCCGCCGGGCGCTCGCACCGAGAATGATCCATGACGGTCTATTCACTCGGACACGGGAGCAACAGCATGATCGACGCAAGCACCACGACCCGGCGACGCCGGGGAGTGCGGGCACTGATCGCGGCCGGCACGGCGGCAATGCTGGTGGCCGCCGCGCTGGCCGCGCCAACCCCCGCCGACGCCGCCGTCAGCCGGGCCGAGCTGGCCCTCCGCTGGGCACCCATCCACTACCAGGACGTCGACGCCACCGGCAGCCACGCCCTGAGCGGTCAGTCGGACTACCTCACCCGTGTCGACTTCGACGGCGACCTGGACGGACGCGACAACTGGGACCGGGCTGGCCAGGCAGGCACCACACTCGCCGCACACGTCTACTACTCCGTCGTGGAGACGAGCACCCACTGGTACATCACGTACTTCTTCTTCCACCCCCGCGACTGGACCGACCACCCGTTCTTCGAGACCGAACACGAGAACGACGGTGAGGGCGCGCTGTTCGCGATCGAGCGCGACGGCTCCACGTACGGTGTTCTCCGCTCGGCCGTCACGGTCGCGCACAGTGACTTCTTTTCCTACACACCGATAGGCAGCACCTGGACCAGCGGCGGGGAGAGCATCGACGGCACCCTGCGGTTCCAGGCGTCACCGCACGACACGTTCCAGCACCCGGTGACGGCCCAGGAGGCGCAGGGCCACGGCCTCAAGGCACACCCGCAGTACGACATCAACGGCGACGGCCTGGTCTACTACCCGTCGACAGTCGCCGAGACGCCGAGCAGCAGCAACGACCGCGACGTGCGGTATCAACTGATCGACATCTTCGCCTCCGGCGGCCTGTGGGCGCAGCGGTCCAACACGAGCCTCTTCGCCAGCCTGGGCACGTTCGCCGGTGACACGTCCGGTGACTGCGGCGTCGGCACCTGGAGCTGTTCGACCAACTCGGCCAACGCGCCCTGGGGCTGGGACGACGGCAACGACACCCCCGCGCGGGGCGAGATCGCCAGCGACCCGGCGAAACTGTCGGCCGCGTACTTCACAGTGCCGGCCGGCCTGGCCCGCACCTACAGCTACAACCCGTACGCCGGCGCGGCGGCGGCGCTCGCCGAGGCGGCGAGGACGGCTCCGCCGACCGTCGACTGATCTCTGCGTCTCCCCGGGGTCGGACCGTCCTGGTCCGTCACCGGGGAGACGAACCCACCCGCACCCGGTCGCTCTCGTTGTCGGAGAGGAAGGACGCCAGGGCCTGCCCCTGCTCGGTCACGGCGGCCCGGTCAGCCCGGGAGAAGCCGCGCAGTGGGTTGACGGTCACCGTGCCCGACTCGACGCTCCAGGTCGCCGCGACCCGGCCGTCGACGAGCACCACCCGCTCACCGGCCACCGACAGGCCACGGTGGGCGTCGTCGATGATCCGGCTGCGGTCGTCATAGCCGAGGATCGCGTTGTCGAACGCCGGCAGGAACCGCACCGGGGCGGGTGTCTCCGGATCGGGGCGTGGCGCGTCGGGGAGGTCGACCAGCTTCCGGCCACGCTCGTCTCGGAAGGTCACCAACTCGTCGCGCAGGGCGGTCACCGCGGCCGGCAGCCCGGCGAGGCCGCACCAGGCCCGCAGGTCGGCCGTGGCCGCCGGGCCGAACGCGGCCAGATAGCGGCGTACGAGCTGCTGGCCGACCGGATCATCACCCGCCGCGGTCGGCGGCGCGATCTCCCGGTCGAGCCACGCGGAGAGCAGGACGTAGCGCACGCCCCCCTTCGCCCGCCACACCCCGCGCGGCGGTAGCTGTGTCATCGGGAGCAGCGCGATCGCCATTTCGCCCAGCGCCTGCACCCCCGCCGTCGGCCACCGCTCGCCGAGCGCCCGCCCGATCTCGGGCATCGAGCGGGGCTCACCGTCGGACACCACAGCCCGCGCGGCAGCGGCGAGATCGTCGAGGTCCACCCCGTCGAGCTCGCCGCGGTAGACCCCGAGCACGCGCTGGCGCAGCATGGCGTCGTGACGGGGGCGCCAGGCCACGACGTCGTCGGCGACGAGCAGGTGGACGGTGCGGCGCATGAGGTGGGTACGCACCACGTGTCGCTGGGTCAGCAGGGTCGAGAACACCGTCGGGTCGAACGCGCGCAGCCGCGACCACAGCCCGATGAACGGCTCCTGCGGCTCCTGGGCCTGCAGGCCACCGAGGTGGGCGACGGCGTCGAGCGCCGGCAGGTCGGCGCGGTCGAGCAGCAACTGCCGGGCGAGTGTCGCGCGGTTGAGCGCCCGGGTGTCGAGAACGGTCATCGGGTCCCTTCGGTCGGCGTGATTATCTGACCCGGGGCCGACAGTCGGCGTGCCCGACCGTCTCGGGTACGCGAATTCGCCCCGTCCGGCGGCACCGGGCGGGGCGAATTCGCGCAGGTGGACCGATCAGTGCTTGCCCACGAAGATGCCGATGCCGTTGGCGACCAAACGCTCCGTACCGTCGGATGGGCTGTTGCGGGCGGTGGCCGCGGCCTGGCCCGGCTCGCGGACGGCGACCGTGCTCGAACCGCCGCCGTCGAGGCTCACGGCGGCGTCCGCGCCGAGCGAGCGCATCAGGTCGGCCAGCTCGGCGATCGTGAACCCGGCGCTGGCCGGGGCACGGCCGGCCAGGGCGACCAGGTAGACGGTCCGGCCGTCGGGGCTGACACCGGCCGCGCTGCGTACCGCGGCGGTCTTGGTGTCCAGACCGGTCAACGGCGCGCCGTCGCGCAGGATCGGGGCGCCACCGACCGCGAAGGTCAGCTTCGGCTTGCCGGCGGAGACGAGCTTCTCGCGCACCTGCACCCGGTCACCGACGACGAGGTCGTCGAGCGCGTCCGCGCCGCCCTCCCGGCCGACCAGCACCTGGGTGTCGGACGGGATCGCGCCCGCACCGGGCGTCGCGCCGACCGCTGTCACCACACCGTCGCTTACGGTCACCTCGTAGGTGTGGGTGCTGCACGGGTCGCTGCGGCTCGTGTCGGTGCCACAGGTGGACCGGACCCGGGAGGCGGTCCCCCAGTCGGCGGTGAACAGGCCGACGCCGTCGACCGGGAGCGCGTACTGGTTGAGGCCGCCCAGCGCGATAGTGCCCTTCCTGCTGCGCACCTCGCCGTCCAGGCTCAGGGTGTCGACGCGTGCCTTGCCGTTCACGCCCACGCCGAACACGTCGCGAGTCGAGGTGCCGGGGGCCAGGCCGGGGCCGAAACGCTGCGCGGTGGGCACCGCGAACTTCAACTCCTCGCCGTCGGCGATCTCCGGACCGGACGACGAGTAGGTCGGGGTGACCCCGGCGTGCGTCTCACTGTTGTTGAAGAAGTCGCCGTTGACGCCGGCTACGGCACCCTGCTCGTTCGTCATCGCCGAGACGACAGTGCGCTGCGCCACCGCGTCGGGGTGCAGCAGGTCGAGGGAGACCTTGTTCTTCTTCAGGTCGGCGGTGAGCAGGTAACCGACGGTGACGCCCCGGGGCGTGGTCACCTCGAACGAGCCGTACGTGACGCCCGGGGCGAGCTGCTCGGTCGAGGTGATGGTGATCGGGGTGTCCGTCGCGGGTACCGTGGCGGTCGCGGCGTGGGCGATGCCGGCCGGCGTGACGAGCGCGGTCAGCCCCGCCGCGAGCAGCAGCGCCAGACGTGGGCGTACGAGGTGCGGTGACCTCATTGCCGCTCCTTTCCTGGTGCGTTCCTGGCCTGGGCCGGGATGGTCGAGCCGGGCCGGCGGTTGACCGGACCGGCGATGATCTTCCTGGTCAGCCGATCACCCGGGGGTGAACACGGGTGGCTGCGGACGTGAACCGCCCGCGCCCCCTTGATCAACTGCCGGAGCGGCCGGATCGGGTCGGTGGAGGTCGGCGCGGTCCCCGGGGTGCCAAAAAGTTTTGTGCACTTCCTACAACTGAGGGACGGTGGGTTCGGTGGTTGCGCCATAGCGCTGGCCGCCGCCACGCGGAAAGGTGATCACTGCTGGGAGGCCGTCGTCTTCCGGTACGCAGGTCGAGGTCTAGCTAAGGGGTCTTTCGGGTGTTCAACCGTGTCGCCATCGTCAACCGTGGTGAAGCCGCCATGCGGCTCATCCACGCGGTCCGCGAGCTGGCCGCGGAGACCGGCATCCAGCTCGAAACCGTGGCTCTCTACACCGATGTCGACCGCAACGCCACATTCGTCCGCGAAGCAGACATCGCCTACGATCTCGGCCCGGCGTCCGCCCGCCCGTACCTCAACCTGGCGGTGCTGGAGCGCGCCCTGACCGAGACCGGGGCCGACGCCGCGTGGGTCGGCTGGGGCTTCGTCGCCGAGGATCCGGCGTTCGCCGAGCTGTGCGAGAAGATCGGCGTCACCTTCGTCGGGCCGAGCCCGGACGCCATGCGCCAACTCGGCGACAAGATCGGCTCGAAGCTGATCGCCGAGAAGGTCGGCGTGCCGGTCGCGCCGTGGAGCCGCGGTGCCGTCGAAACCCTGGACGCGGCACGTGCCTCGGCGGCCGAGGTCGGCTACCCGCTGATGCTGAAGGCGACCGCCGGCGGCGGCGGTCGCGGCATCCGCGTGATCAGAAACGAGGCCGAGCTGGTCGACGCGTACGAGCGCACCAGCCAGGAGGCGGCACGGGCGTTCGGCAGCGGCATCGTGTTCCTGGAGCGCCTGGTCACCGGGGCTCGGCACGTGGAGGTCCAGGTGATCGCCGACGGACAGGGCACCGCGTGGGCGCTCGGCGTCCGCGACTGCTCGGTGCAGCGGCGCAACCAGAAGGTCATCGAGGAGTCGGCGTCGCCGGTGCTCGACCCGGCGCAGGCCGCCGAGCTGAAGACGTCGGCCGAGCGGCTGGCCGTGGCTGTCGGTTACCGAGGCGCCGCGACAGTCGAGTTCCTCTACCACCCCGGGGACCGGTTGTTCGCGTTCCTCGAGGTCAACACCCGCCTCCAGGTCGAGCACCCGATCACCGAGCTGACCACCGGGTTCGACCTGGTCAAGGCGCAGCTGCACGTTGCCGCCGGCGGGCGGCTCGAAGGCGCGCCGCCGGCCGAGCGCGGGCACGCCATCGAGGCGCGGCTCAACGCCGAGGACCCCGACCGCGACTTCGCCCCGTCGCCCGGCCGCATCGCCCGGCTGGACCTGCCCAGCGGCCCCGGCATCCGGGTGGACACCGGCGTCAGCGAGGGTGACACCATCCCGGCCGACTTCGACTCGATGATCGCGAAGATCATCGCGTACGGCCGCGACCGCGACGAGGCGCTCGGCAAGCTGCGCCGGGCGATGGCGAACACCACGGTGATCATCGAGGGTGGGGCGACGAACAAGAGCTTCGTGCTCGACCTGCTCGACCAGCCCGAGGTGATCGACGCCAGCGCGGACACCGGCTGGATCGACCGCGTCCGCGGCGAGGGCCGCCTCGTCACCCACCGCCACTCCGCTGTCGCCCTGGCCGCCGCCGCCATCGAGGCGTACGAGGAGGAGGAGCGCGTCGAGCGGCAGCGGCTGCTGTCGACGGCGGCCGGCGGGCGCCCGCAGGTGCAGCACGCCAGCGGCCGACCGTTGGACCTCAAGCTGCGTGGCATCGATTACCGCACCCGGGTGGCGCGGGTCGGCGCGCACCGGTTCCGGGTCGGCATCGAGACCGGCCCCGTCGTGCGTACCGCGGACGTCGAGCTCGACCGCTTCGACCGGCACACCGGTCAGATCGTCGTCAACGGCATCCGCTACCGCCTGCTCACCGGCACGTACGGGCCGACCCACCTGGTCGAGGTGGACGGCGTGACGCACCGGGTCAGCCGGGACGAGGGTGGCGTCCTGCGCTCCCCGATGCCCGCGTTGGTCGTCGCCACGCCCCTGGAGGTCGGCGCGGAGGTCGAGGCGGGCGCTCCGGTGCTGGTGCTGGAAGCGATGAAGATGGAGACGGTGCTGCGGGCGCCGTTCAAGGCGCGGCTCAAGGAGTGCGCCGTCTCGGTGGGCAGCCAGGTGGAGGCGGGCGCGCCGCTGCTGCGCCTGGAGCCGCTCGCGGACGACGCCGAGGAGACCACTGACGACCCGAGCGCCGAGACCGTCGAACTGGACCTGCCCAGCGCCACCGCGGACATCCCGGCGGACGAGCGCACCAGGCGCGGTCAGGAGGACCTGCGGGGTCTGCTGCTCGGCTTCGACGTCGACCCGCACGACGACCGACGGGTGCTCGACGGCTACCTCACGGCGCGGCGCGCGGCCACCGAGGCCGGTCAGCGGCCCCTGGCCGCCGAACTCGACCTCATCGAGGTGTTCGCCGATCTCGCCGAACTGAGCCGCAACCGGCCGACGGGCGAGGACGGCGGCGCCGCGCACGTGCACAGCGCCCGGGAGTACTTCCACACCTACCTGCAAAGCCTCGACGTCGAACGGGCCGGGCTGCCGGACGCCTTCCAGACCAGGCTCGGCAAGGCACTCGGCCGCTACGGCGTCACCGACCTGGACCGCACCCCCGCCCTCGAAGCCGCCGTCTTCCGGATCTTCCTCGCCCAGCAGCGCGCCTCCGCGGACGCGCAGGTCATCGCGGCGCTGCTGCGCGCCTGGCTGCGGGAGACCCCGCCGGACGAGACGCTGCGCGAGCCGGCCGGCCTCGCGCTGGAGCGGCTGATCGCCGCGACGCAGGTCCGCTTCCCCGTGGTCGCGGACCTCGCCCGCGGCGTGGTGTTCGCCTGGTTCGCACAGCCGCTGCTGCGCCGCAACCGCGCCCGCGTCTACGCCGAGGTCCGTGGGCACCTGCGGCACCTCGACGCGCACCCGGACGCGCCGGACCGCGCCGAGCGCGTCGCCGAGATGGTACGCAGCACCGAGCCGCTGGTTCGGCTGCTCGGCCAGCGACTCGTCCGCGACCACCTCGACAACGCGGTCATGTTGGAGGTGCTGACCCGGCGCTACTACGGCAACCGGTCGCTCACCAGCGTGCGTACCCGCGAGGTCGCGGACTGCACGTTCGTGGTCGCCGAGCGCGCCGACTCGAGCGTGGTCTCCGCCGCGGTCAGCTTCGACGCGCTGGGCAGCGCCCTGCGGGGGCTGGCCGAGCTGGCCACCGGCGAGGACGCCGTGGACGCCGACATCTACCTCGGCTGGGAGAACCAGCCGGAGGACTTCGACGCGATGGCGGCCGCGCTGGCCGAGGTCATCGCCGCGCACCCGCTGCCGCCCCAGGTCCGTCGGGTCACCACCACCGTCGCGGGTCGCGGCGGTGCGGTGATGCACCACCATTTCACCTTCCGCCCGTCGGGCACCCAGTTGACCGAGGACCGGCTGATCCGTGGGCTGCACCCGTACATCGCGCAGCGGATGCAGCTGGAGCGGCTGCACAAGTTCGACCTGACCCGGCTGCCGTCGTCGGACGAGGAGGTCTACCTCTTCCAGTGCGTGGCCCGGGAGAACCGGGCCGACGAGCGCCTCGTCGCGTTCGCGCAGGTGCGTGACCTCACCGAGCTTCGCGAGCAGGACGGCCGCCTGGTCGCGCTGCCGACGACCGAGGACGCCATCGCCGCCTGCCTCGACTCGATCCGCCGCGCCCAGTCGCGGCGGCCGTCGAAGACGCGCTTCAACACCAACCGCATCGTGGTCTACGTGTGGCCGCCGAGCGAGCTGACCCGCGAGGAGATGGAGATGATCGCCGGGCGGGTCCGCCCGACGACAGCGGGCGCCGGCCTGGAGGAGATCCTGTTCATCGCGCGCCAGCGCGACCGCCGGACCGGCGAGCTGACCAAGATCGCCGTACGGATCTCGTTCGACGCCGCGGGCGGCGCCGAGCTGGCCGTCGGAGAGCCGCCGGTCGAGCCGATCGAGCCGCTCGACGAGTACCGGCTCAAGGTGCTGCGGGCCAGCAGCCGCAACACCGTGTACCCGTACGAGCTGACCGGCCGGCTCGGCGACTTCGTCGAGCACGACCTCGACGACGACCACGCCGTGCAGGATGGACGGTGCTCGTCTCCGCCCGAAACCGGCTCCGACTGCGCTCCGTCGCTAGTACCGGTGGACCGGCCGAAGGGGCGAAACAGCGCCGCCATCGTCGCCGGAGTGGTCACGACGCCGACCGAGCGCTACCCCCAGGGTGTCACCCGGGTGGTGCTGCTCGGCGACCCGACCAAGTCGCTGGGCGCCCTGTCGGAGCCGGAGTGCCGGCGCGTGATCGCCGCACTTGACCTGGCCGAGCGGATGCAGGTGCCGCTGGAGTGGTGGGCGCTGTCCGCCGGGGCCCGGATCTCGATGACCTCCGGTACGGAGAACATGGACTGGGTCGCCGCGGCGCTCAAGCGGATCGTCGAGTTCACCCAGGCCGGCGGTGAGATCAACATCGTGGTCGCGGGCATCAACGTCGGCGCGCAGCCGTACTGGAACGCCGAGGCGACGATGCTCATGCACACCAAGGGCATCCTGGTGATGACGCCCGACTCGGCGATGGTGCTCACCGGCAAGCAGTCGCTCGACTTCTCCGGCGGCGTGTCGGCTGAGGACAACTTCGGCATCGGCGGCTACGACCGGGTGATGGGGCCGAACGGGCAGGCGCAGTACTGGGCGCCGAACCTGACGGCCGCACGGGACGTGGTGATGGCGCACTACGACCACACGTACGTCGCGCCCGGCGAGGACGCGCCCCGGCGGGCGGTCACCACCGACCCCGCCGACCGTGACATCTCCGCCTTCCCGCACGACGTGGCGGGCAGCGCCTTCGCCACCGTCGGGGAGATCTTCTCCGTCGAGTCCAACCCGGACCGCAAGAAGCCGTTCGACATCCGCACTGTGATGCGGGCCCTCTCCGACCAGGACCATCCGGTGCTGGAGCGCTGGGCCGGCATGGCGGACGCGGACACCGCTGTCGTGCAGGACGTCCACCTCGGTGGCATCCCGGTCTGCCTGCTCGGCATCGAGTCCCGGTCGGTGCCACGGCACGGCTTCCCGCCCACCGACGGTCCGGACACCTACACGGCGGGCACGCTGTTCCCCCGCTCGTCGAAGAAGGCCGCGCGGGCGATCAACGCGGCCAGCGGTAACCGGCCGCTCGTCGTGCTGGCGAACCTGTCCGGCTTCGACGGCTCACCGGAGTCGATGCGCAAGCTGCAACTGGAGTACGGCGCCGAGATTGGCCGGGCGATCGTGAACTTCCGGGGGCCCATCGTCTTCTGCGTGATCTCGCGCTACCACGGCGGTGCGTTCGTGGTGTTCTCGAAGGCGCTGAACCCGAACATGACGGTGCTGGCGCTGGAGGGGTCGTTCGCCTCGGTGCTCGGTGGCGCACCCGCCGCCGCTGTGGTGTTCTCCGCCGACGTCACCGCCCGTACCGCGGCCGACCCGCGGGTGCGGGACCTCGAGGCCCGCACCGCCGCCTCGGCTGGCACCGAACGCGCCGCGTTGACAGCGGAGCTCGACGAGCTGCGCTCGTCGGTGCGCGCGGAAAAACTCAGCGAGGTGGCCGCGGAGTTCGACCGGGTGCACAACATCCACCGCGCCGTCGAGGTCGGCTCGGTGGACGCCGTCATCCGCGCCGCCGAGCTGCGTCCGCGCATCATCGAGACCATCGAGGCCCGCCTGGGCTAGCGCGGCCCGTACGCCACACCACGTCAGCACCACCGGTCGTCGACCGGTGGTGCTGACCGTATGAGGGTGAGGTGCTTGGCGGTCTAGCTGAGCGCCACGTTCAGCGCGACGGCGACGGCGAGCCAGACGACGACGGTGCCGAGACCGATACCGACCATGGCGAGCGCCTTGACGGCGGTTGTCATCCGGGTGCGGGCAACTGTCAGGTTCGCCCAGACGCCCAACGCCCCGACCAGCGCGCCCAGGAGACCGCCGACGGTCAACAGCAGGATCGGCAGCATAGCCAGGATGCGCAGGAAGATCGGCATGGAGGGCCCGGTCCGGTGCTTGACACCGTTGACCTCCACGGTCGGGTAAGGGTCGGCGAGAACGTTGCGGACCGTGGCTTGGACGACACCACCGTCCACCGCCGGCAACGCGTAGCGTCTGCCCTTCCTGGGGGCCGGCACGCCGCCGACGGTGACGGCAGGGTGTCCGAAGAGTGCCTTGGTGGCGACGACGATCGGGCCAGCTACGCCGGCGACGTAAAGCGGTTCGGTGTTCACCGGCGTGATCTTAGGAAGCCCGGTACGCCCCGTCCATCCCGTTGACCGAGCAGGGATGCCGCCCGCCGCCCTCGGGTCAGGTGGCGTGTCGCAGCAGCTCGCGGATGAACGTGACGACCTCGTCCGGGGCGAGGTCCATGGCGTTCTCACCGACGCTGACTTCGAACGAGCACCGGTCCGGATCCGGCGCGGACCGGACCCGGCCGAACAACTCCACCCCGTCGGCGGCGAGCAACGCGTCGGCGGCCCGCATCGCGGCGTCCGGGCCGACGGGAAGGTGGACGTGGAACAGGGGCGTCTGTGGTGGGTCCGGGAAGGCACGGGCGACCCCGTCGGCGTTGATGGCCGCCGCGATCGCCACCGCGTGCTCGCGGTGTGCCGGCAGCCGGGGCAGCAGGGTGTCCAGGCCGTGCAGTGCGGTGAGCGCCAGCGGCCACGCGTCGTACACGTCGCCGCCGAGCCGTCGGCGCCACACCCGGGCCTCGGCGAGGAAATCGGCCTCCCCGGCGAGCACGGCACCTCCGGTGCCCTGTAGCCCCTTGTAGAACGAGACGTACGCGGTGTCGAACAGCGCGACGATCTCGGCGAACGGCCGCTGGTAGTACGTCTGGGCCTCCCACAGGCGCGCCCCGTCGAGATGGGTGGCGGCACCTCGACGGCGCATTGCCGCGGTCTGCGCAGCGAGGTCGTCCCACTCCGGCAACAGGCCGCCGATGTCACGTTGGGGCAACTCCCAGACGACCGCCGCGAGCGGCTCGGCGACGGTCGACAGATCGGCCAGGGTCATCAAGCGGTGCCGGTCGCCGGCCGGATGGCAGCGCAGGCCGTGCACGACGCTGTACCCCCGGTGCTCCCAGACCTCCAGATGGCTCTGCGGATGGGCGGCGAAAGCCGGGCGGCCACGTCGGTCGGCGTGCACCCGCAGGGCGACCTGCTGTGTCATCGTTCCGGACGGGAAGAACAGCGCTTCGTCCTTGCCGAGCAGGGATGCCATGCGCCGCTCCAGCACAGCCACCGACCCGTCCGGCCCATGCGGTGGCGTGTCGGGATCGACCTGGGCCAGCATCGACCGCAGCATGCCGTGCGGCCGACGGCGCAGGTCCGAGTGCAGGAAGAGGGAACGTCGCACGACCATCGCGGGAGCATCCAATCCGGCTGGGCCGAGCCTGCGGCGGCGGGGTGTCCGGCCAGGCCTACCGGACAGGCTACGCCCACAGGTGAACCGTCAGTTCCACCGGTCCTGGTTGAGGAACCGGGCGAAACCCCGCCACGAGTTCGGCCCCATCACCCCGTCGATCGGGCCGGTGTAGCCCCACCCCGAGGCGAGGCGCTGGACCGCCATCCACGTGTTCGCTCCCGGCACGCCGTCGAGCGGGCCGGTGTAGCCGTAGCCGCGCATGGCCTGTTGCAACGCGGCATAGGTCCGCACACCGGGCGCGCCGTCGATCGGGCCGGTGTAGCCGGAGGTGATCCGCAGCCAGTTCTGCATGCGTTGGTAGAAGATGGTGCCGGGGATGCCGTCCTGCTCGGTGGACGTCTTCGGCAGGCCACCGCCACCCGGGTTCTGGTTGACGTAAGTCAGCGGGTTGATGCGTACACCGCTGGGGTTGATCATGTGCCAGTGCACGTGGGGCCCCGTCGAGCTACCGGAACCGGGGGCGCCAGCCGCGCCACCCGAGCGGCCCACGATCGCGCCGGCACCGACGGCTGTGCCGTTGGCCAGCAGGAACTGCGACAGGTGCAGGTACTGGCTGCGGTAGCCGTCCGCGTGCTGGATCGTCACCGTGTGGCCGCCCGTACCGTTGTTCGGGATGTTCTGGATCGTGCCGGCACCGCAGGCCGGCAGGTTCGTCCCGACGCCCATCGCGAAGTCGATGCCGCCCAACGAGCCGCGGTTGAGGTGGTCCTGCCAGCTTCCGGTGATCGGGTAGCCAGCGAACGGGTTGTAGATGGCGGGCGCGGCACGGGCGATCCCCGGCAAACCGATGACAGCGCCGACGGCGAGGGCGCCACTGGCCGACACGGTGCCGCGCAACAGCCTGCGGCGGCTCAACCCCGTCCGCGGCTGCTCCCCCTCGTCGCCGCAGCAGGCAGGCAGATGGTCGTGTTTCATCACCAGTCTCCGTACGGACGCAGAGGACCATGGACCACCGAGGGTAGCCCTCCGAAGTTGCTTTGATCAATGTCGGAACGCCGCACGGTGATGGTGGAACCACCCTCAGCCGGTTCGTCGCTTGTGGCTCGGGTCGGTGTCGGCCTGCCAGGCGGCGACGAGATCCTCGCGCGCCCGGGCGACCCGGGAACGGATCGTGCCGACGGGGCACTGGCAGACGTCCGCCGCCTCGGCGTAGGACAGGCCGAGCACCTGGGTGGCGACGAACGCCTCACGGCGGTCCCGGGTCAGTCCGGCGATCAACTGGTGCAGGGTCACGCCCTCGTCGGCACCGGCGGTGATCGCACCGGCGGCCTCGGCCGCGGCCTGCCAGTCCGGCACCGCAGCCATCCTCGGCCGGGCCACCGCCGTCCGGACGTGATCCACGGCGACGCGCCGGGCGATGGTGAACACCCAGGTACGCGCCGACGAGCGGCCGGCGAAGCCGGGCAGGTTGCGAATCGCCCGCAGGAACGTCTCCTGGGTCAGGTCGTCCGCCTCCCCCGGCCCGGCCAGGTGCGACAGGAACCGCCAGACCTGGTCCTGTAGTGCCCGGATGAACGCCGTGGCGGCCTGCCGGTCACCCTGGCCCGCCTCCCGCGCCCACCGGGTGACCTGGTCGTCGTCAGCGACGCCGTTCCGCACAGACCACCGTCCTGTGTGCCACGGGCGCTCCTTCATGCCGAGATGCCGCCGTCGGAACGCCGCCGGTCGGCCGCGCACTCTGGTGGTCGCCGGCCGGTCCGGAAAAGTTCCCGGCGTTCCCACGTTCGACTGATCTCGCGGCTGTCCGAGGTGACGGGAACCGAGGGCCGCTCAGCTTGGGACGGGCTGGTCCGCGCTCTCGCGTTCCCTCGGGACCACGGGGTCGGGCATGCTCCACGAGCGCCACAGCTGGCTGTACCCGCCCCCGGTCCTGAGCAACTCGGCGTGCGTACCGTGCTCGGCGACGCGCCCCTGGTCGAGGACGACGATGCGGTCCGCGGTGGCCGCCTGGCTGAGTCGGTGGGCGACGATCAACGTGGTACGCCCCTCGGTGGCCGCCACGGCGGCGCGGTCGAGGTCGCGCGCGCCCGCGCTGCCCGCCTCGGCGGTGGCCTCGTCGAGGACCGCGACGGCCGGATCGGCGAGGATGAGGCGGGCCAGCGCGAGCTGCTGGGCCTGGGCCGAGGTGAGCTGCCGCCCACCCTCCCCCACCGCGGTGGCGAGGCCCTCCGGCAGGGTCCGCACCCACTCGCTGGCGCCGACGAGGTCGAGGGCGGTGGCGATCTCGGCGTCGGTGGCGTCCGGGTCGGCGAGACGCAGGTCGTCCGCGAGCGGCCCGGCGAAGACGTGCACCTCCTGGCTGATCAGAGCGATCTCCCGACGGAGGCGGTGCTCGCCGAGCTGGGCCAGCGGCACGCCGCGCAGGGTCACCGCACCGTCGGTGGGCGCGATGATGCCGGCGATGATGCCGGCGAGGGTGCTCTTGCCCGCGCCGCTCGCACCGACCAGGGCGACGCGCTCCCCGGGGGCGAGACGCAGGGCGACGTCCCGCAGCACCACCGGCCCGTCGTCGTAGCGGTGCTGCCCGACGGTCACCTCCAGTGCCGCCGGTACGCCCCGATCGTGGCGGGCGGGCTCGGTGCCGTCGGGGGCCGCGGTGTCCGGCAGGGTGGTGACCCCGACGAGTCGGGCCAGGCTGGCCCCGGCCTGCAACACCGAGTCCGACTCGAACAGCAGCAGGCCGATGGGGTTGAAGAGGCGGTGGAAGTAGAGCGCGGCCGTGGTGGCGGCGCCGACGGTGGCCAGGTCGCCGCGTACCAGCAGGAACCCGGCGAGCAGCACGGCGGCGAGCCCCACGAACTCCGAGCGGTTGATGCGCAGCCCGAAGCGGGTGTAGAGGCCGAAGATCTCCAGCGACAGGTCACGGGCGACGCCGGAGCGCTCCGCGATCCGCGCGACGTGGGCGTCCTCCATCCGGTAGGCGCGCACTGTGGCGGCGCCCCGCAGCGCCTCGGCCGTCGCCTGCGCGCGCTCGCCCGTCGCCACCCGCTCGCGGGCGTAGTACGGCACCGACCGCTTGAGGTACCAGCGCAGCGCCACCGCGTACGCCGGGGCCGCGACCAACCCGGCGATGCCGAGCCGCCAGTCGAGGACGAAGAGCCCCGCCGCGGTCAGCACGACGGACAGCAGGGCGCCGAGGAAGGCCGGGCCACTGGTGGCGATCACGTTCGTCACCACTGCCACGTCGTCGCCGGCACGGGCCACCAGGTCCCCGGTCCCGGCCCGCTCCAGGGTGGCCGACGGCAGGTGCAGGGCGCGGTCGAGGACCCGCTCCCGGAGTCGGGCCAGCACGGTCTCGCCGAGGCGCGCGGCGACCGCCGCTCCGGCCGCGGTGAGGAGTCCCGCGAGCACGGCGGCGCCCGCGATCACGCCGGCCCAGGCCACCACCCGAGGTGTGTCGGTCCCGGCGATCACGTCGTCGACGAGGCGACCGAGCACCCAGGGGGCGACCAGCCCGGTCGCGGCGGCGACGACGAGCAACGTGCCGGCGACGGCGCTGAGCCCCGGCAGGAGGGCCAGCTCGGTACGGAGGGCGGCCCAGGTCTGCCGGCCGGTGGCCGTCGGCAGCAGGTGCCGGGTGATCGGCTCGGACGTCATCGCAGGGTTTCCTCCCGGTAGCGGGCGTCGCCGGCGAGCAACCGCTCGTGCGGACCCTCGGCGACGACCCGTCCCCGGTCGATCACCGCGACCCGGTCGGTGATCCGCAGCAGCGCCGGGCTGGTGGTGATCAGCAGCGTGCCGCGGGGTCCCACCCCGCGAGCCTCGGCCAGTCTCGTGGCGAGCAACCCTTCGGTCACCGCGTCGACCGCCGTGGTGGGGTTGTGCAGCACCAGCACCGGCGGGTCGGCGACGAGCGCCCTCGCGAGCCCGATCCGCTGCCGCTGCCCACCGGAGAGGTTTGCCCCGCGTTCGGTGAGCAGGCGGTCGAACCCGTGCGGGTGCGCGGCGAGCACGTCCTCGGCGGCGGCAGCCCGCACGGCGGCACGCAGCACCTCGTCGTCGACGGAGGCGCCGGCGCTGAGGTTGGCGCGCAGCGTCCCCTCGAACAGCGCCACGTCATGCTGCTCGACCAGGACCACGGCGCGCGCGGCGTCGATGTGCAGTTCGTCGGCGGGCACGCCGTCGACGCGGAGCGTCCCCCGGTGGTCCCCGCGGGGCACCCGGCCGGCCAGCAGCGCGACCAGCGCCTCGGCCTCGCTCGGGTCGTAGGCGAGCACGCCCAGGATCTCACCGGCGCGGACGCGCAGGCTGACGTCGTCGAGGCCCGCGTACGAGACCCCGTCGAGGGCGAGCCGGGACGGGCTCGGGGCGGGCGGGCCGGCGTCACCGGGCTGGACGACCGGGGCGGCGCCGAGGACCCGGGCGACCCGCCCCGCGGAGGCTCGGGCCATGGCGAACAACTGGACGCAGTACCCGAGCGTCTGCACCGGCTCGGCGATGAACTGGGCCAGCCCGACCACGGCGACGAGCTCGCCGATGGTGAGCCGGCCCTGCAGCGCGAGCCAACCGGCGAATCCGGCGACCGTGGCGAGGAAGAGACCGTTGACAGTGGTGGTGAGCCCGAGGTGCAGACCCTTGGTGGTGGCGGCGCGCAGGGTGACGTCGAGCGCGTGGCGGCTGGCTCCCGCGTACCGGCGGGCGGCGTGGTCCTGTGCGCCGATGCCGCGCAGCACGCGCAGGCCGGAGACGAGGTCGACGGCGAGGGCGGTCGTGGCGGCGAGCGCCTCCTGCTGCGACGTGCTGCGCCGGGTGAGCAGCGGCGCCATCCGCTGGAGGGCGACGACCAGCAGGGGTACGCCGATGAGCACCCCGAGGCCGAGGGGAACGTCGACGACGAGCAGCGCGACGGCCGCGACCACGATGGCGGTGAGCGCCGCGGCGGTGAGTCCCGCGACCCGCACGACGAGCGCGGACAGCTCGGCGTCGGAGGCCGTCACGGACAGCAGTTCGCCGTCGCGCATGCCCGACCGGCGTCCACGCGGGTCGAGGGCGCTGCGGACGATCTCGACCCGGGTGGCGTGCGCCTCGTGTTCGACGGCGGCGAACGCCAGTCGCGCGCCGGCCCGGTAGGCGAAGGCGAGCACTGTGAACAGGGCGGCCAGACCGGCCAGCGAGAGCAGCAGGGCGCGGACGTCCCCGGTGGCCACCGCACGGTCGATGACCACGCCGATGGCCACCGGGACGAGGGCTTCGGTGGCCTGGTGGGTGCAGAGCAGCGCGATGCCGGCGGCCACCCGGGATCGCTGTCGACGCAGCGCGCGACGGAGCACCACACCACCGGTGGTCTCGGCGACTGTCATGCTCGGATCGATGAGGGCACGGCGAAGGACTCCACTGATGATTAGGGCAGGCTAACCTAACATGCCTCCGAAGTGGGGTTGGACGCGCGGTCCCGGTGCTCCCCCACCGGTACCGAAGCGGGCAGACCGAGACCCTTGACGGCCGCCGCGACCAGGGCTTCCGGGGGCATCGAGACATCGAGTACGAGCACCGACTCGTCCGGCTCGGCCGGTTCCAGCGTGGCGAGCTGCGACTCCAGCAGAGTGGCCGGCATGTAGTGCCCCTCGCGCCGGGCCAGTCGGGCTCGGATGACCTCCGCCGGGCCGTCCAGGTGCACGAAGTCCACACGGAGCGGGCCCTGGCGAAGCACGTCCCGGTACGACCGCTTCAACGCCGAGCAGGCCAGCACCGTCGAGCGGCCCTCCGCGCCGCGATCGGCGATCCACAGGGCGATGTCCCGCAGCCAGGGCCACCGGGTGGTGTCGTCCAGCGGTACGCCGGAGCGCATCCGCGCCACGTTCTGCGGGGAGTGGAACTCGTCCGCCTCGGCGAACGTCAGCCCGGTCGCCGCGCCGATCCCGCGGGCCACTGTGGTCTTGCCGGCCCCGGAGACGCCCATCACCACGACGTGCCGGGTGGGCCGGGCACCGCGCCGCTCACCAGTCATGGACCGTGCCGTCCTTGAGCCGGTTGAACGGCAGGTACGCCGGCTCGTACGGGAACCGGGCCGCCGCCTCCTCGTCGAGCTCCACCCCGAGCCCCGGTTGGTCACCCGGGTGCAGGTAGCCGTCGGTGAAGGTGAACGACTGCCGGAACACCTCGTTGGCCAGCGGGGTGTGCTTCATGTACTCCTGGATCCCGAAGTTGTGGATGGCCAGGTCCAGGTGCAGCGCCGCGGCCATGCCCACCGGGGAGATGTCGGTGGGGCCGTGGATGCCGGACTTGATCTGGTACTGGGCGGCGAAGTCGAGCAGCTTGCGCATCGCGGTGATGCCGCCGGTGTGGGTGACAGCGGACCGGACGTAGTCGATCAGCTGCTCCCGGATCAGGGTCTGGTAGTCCCAGACCGTGTTGAAGACCTCACCGATGGCCAGCGGGGTGGTGGTGTGCTGGCGGACCAGCCGCAGCGCCTCCTGGTTCTCGGCCGGGGTGCAGTCCTCCAGCCAGAACAGGTCGTACGGTTCGAGGGCCTTGCCGAGCTTGGCGGCCTGGATCGGGGTCATCCGGTGGTGACCGTCGTGCAGCAGCGGCAACTCCGGGCCGAACTCGCCGCGCACCGCCTCGAAGACCGACGGTAGGTGGCGCAGGTACGCGCGGGTGTCCCAGTCCTCCTCGGCGGGCAACGGGGTGCGCTGCGCGGGCTCGTAGTCGTAGCGCTGGCCGGTGGCGCTGGGCTGCGCGGCCACGCCGTAGACCGCGTTGATTCCGGGCACCGCGGTCTGCACCCGGATCGACCGGAAGCCCTCGTCGAGGTGGCGGCGGATCGAGTCGAACAGCTCGGGGATGTCGCGCCCCGACGCGTGCCCGTACGCCATGATGCCGGTGCGCGACGCTCCGCCCAGCAGTTGGTACAGCGGCATGCCGGCGGCCTTGGCCTTGACGTCCCACAGCGCGACGTCCACAGCGGCGATGGCCGCCATGGTGACCGGGCCGCGCCGCCAGTACGCCGACCGGTACAGGAACTGCCAGGTGTCCTCGATCCGGTGCGGGTCCCGTCCCATCAGCAGTGGGGCGACGTGGTCGCGCAGGTACGAGGCGACGGAGAGCTCGCGGCCGTTGAGCGTGGCGTCGCCCAGACCGGTGATGCCCTCATCAGTTGTGATCTTGAGGGTGACGAAGTTCCGGTCGGGGCTGGTCACGATGATGTCTGCTGCGACGATCTTCACGGGGTGCCTTTCGTTCTTGCCGGTCGGGGTCTCACCACTCCGCGTAGGAGCCGTCGGGGTGCCGCCAGGTCGGGCTGCGCCAGGCGTGCCCGCGCTTGTCCGCGGTCCGCACTGCGTGTTCATCGATCTCGATGCCGAGGCCGGGCGCGGTCAACCGCTGCACGTACCCGTCGACGAAGGTCAGCGGGGTCTGGTCGAGGCAGTAGTCGAGCACCTCGGCACCCTGGTTGTAGTGGATGCCGATGCTCTGCTCCTGGATCAGGAAGTTGGGTGTGGCGAAGCCGACCTGGAGGCAGGCGGCGAGGGCGATCGGTCCGAGCGGGCAGTGCGGGGCGAGCTGCACGTCGTACACCTCGGCCAACGTGGCGATCTTGCGAACCTCGGTGATGCCGCCGGCGTGCGCGAGGTCCGGCTGGGCCACGGCGATGCCGGCCTGCAACACGGGCAGGAACTCCTGCCGGCTGTAGAGCCGCTCCCCCGTCGAGATGGGCGTGGTGGTGCAGCGGACGATTTCACCGATCAGGTGCGAGTTCTCCGGCACCACCGGCTCTTCCAGGAAGAACGGCCGGTACGGCTCCAGCAGCGGGGCGACCCGCCGGACGTTGGCGAGGGTGAACCGACCGTGGAAGTCGACAGCGACGTCGCGGTCGTCGCCGAGGACCTCGCGGGCGGCGGCGACCCGTTGCACGACCGCGTCGAGGTCGGCGACCGAGGCGAGCGCGCCCATCCGCCCGGACGCGTTCATCTTCACAGCGGTCAGGCCCGCCTCGATCCGGGCACTGATCTGGTCGCGGATCTCGGCGGGCTCGTCACCACCGACCCAGCCGTAGACCCGGATCCGGTCCCGGACCGGCCCGCCGAGGAGTTGGTGCACGGGGGCGCCGTAGTGCTTGCCGGCGATGTCCCAGAGCGCCTGGTCCAGACCGGACACCGCGCTGGCCAGGATCGGGCCGCCCCGGTAGAAGGACCCCTTGGTCAGCACCTGCCAGTGGTCCTCGATGCGCAGCGCGTCCCGACCCGTGAGCAGCTCGCTGAGCTGGTGGACGGCAGTGCGCACGGTCTCGGACCGACCCTCGCAGGTCGCCTCGCCCCAGCCGACGATGCCGGACTCCGTCTCGATCCGGACGAACAGCCAGCGGGGCGCGACCAGGAAGGTCTCCACAGTTGCGATCGTCGTCATGCCCGGTCAGCCCTTCGTGGCACCGGCGGTGAGGCCGGAGACGACGTACTTCTGCACGAACAGGGCGATCAGCATGATCGGCAGGGTGACCACTGTCGCCGCTGCCATCAGGCCGCCCCAGTCGATGCTGGCGTAACCGACGAAGTCGAAGATCGCGACGGGGAGCGTCTTGGTGTCGGAGCCGGAGAGCACCAGGGCGAACATGAAGTTGTTCCAGGAGAAGATGAAGGAGAGGATGCCGGCGGTCGCGACGCCGGGCACCGACAGCGGCAGGGTGATCCGCCGGAACGCGCCGATGTGGGTCAGCCCGTCGACCAGCGCGGCCTCTTCCAACTCGGTCGGCAGGCCGTCGAAGTAACCCATCATGATGTAGACGATCAGCGGCAGCGACACGAACATGTGACTCAGGATCAGCACTGTGAAGCCGCCGACCATCTTCAGGTTCGAGAAGACGTAGTACCAGGGCACCAGGAGCGAGACGCCGGGGATCACCCGGGCCATGAGCACGACGAGCGCTGACTTCTTCATGCTGAACCGGCTCATCGAGTACGCGGCGGGCACCCCGAGCAGGAGCGAGAGCGTGGTGGCCGCGAACGCCACCCAGAGGCTGTTGCCGATGAACTCGAGATAGTTGGCCTGCTGGAGAACCGTCTCGTAATTCTTCAGGCTGGGCGAGAAGACGAACGCCTTGGCGGTGTCGTAGATGTCCACGTTGGTCTTGAACGACGCGGCGATCATCCAGAGCAGCGGCGCCATCAGCGCGAACACCACGACGACCAGAGCCGAGTTGCGGAACACCCGGTACGGCTTGCTCGGCTTCATCGGCCCAGCCCCTTCTTGCGATAGGTGAGGGCCCACATCACCCCGATGATGATCAAAAAGAAGATGATGAGGACTGTCGACGAGACGCCGTAGTCGTTGTAGTCGAAGCTGAGGCCGTACGCGTACACGTTGAGGGTCTCGACCTCGTGGAAGGACCCGCCGCCGCGCCCCTTTGTGGCGTAGAGGATGTCGAACGTCTTCAACGCGTCGATGCCGCGCAGCAGGATGGCGACGATCACCGTGGGCATCAGCAGCGGGAGGGTCACGTGCCGGAACCGCTGCCAGCTGCTGGCGCCGTCGATCCGGGCCGCCTCCTGGGGCTCGTCGGAGAGCGAGGTGAGCCCGGCGAGCAGGATCAGCACGACCATCGGGGTCCACTGCCAGATGTCGATGAACATCGTCGTCGGCAGGGCCGAGTGCTGCCCGGCCAGCCAGGGCTGGGGGCCGACGCCGATCCAGCCGAGCAGTTGGTTCGCCATCCCGATGTTGGGGTCGAAGATCAGCCGCCACATCATGCCGACCGCCACCGGGGTGGCCACCAGCGGCAGGAGGATCGCGACGCGGACCCACTTCTCACCGCGGAAGGGCCGCCACAGCAGCAGGGCGATCGCCATGCCGAGGACGACCTCGAAGAACAGCACGACGCCGGTGAAGAGGACCGTACGCCAGACCGCCGGCCAGAACCGGTCGGTGTCGGTGAGCACGTCGAGGTAGTTCTGGAAGCCGATGAACTCGGACTCGGCGCGTACCGAACCCTCGGCGTCGGTCAGGCTCAGGTACCCGGTCCACGCCACCGGAAAGATGATCAGCACGGCGACGAACGCCATGGCGGGTGCCGCGAAGAGCCACTTGCGGTGTTCGTTGGCCCAACGCGACAAGGCCGACGTCGTGTCCAGGGGCGCCGCGGGGGCCTCGGGCGAATCGGTACGGGGGGTGAGAACGGCTGACATTGAGATCTCCGGGTTGGAGGGGTCAGGTCCCGGCGAGGCGGCGGAGCCGGTCGGCCCCGCCGCCCAGCGCGTGGGTTACTTCGCCTCGTCGTCGAGGAACTTCTGGAACGCCGCGTTCGCCGTGTCCGCCGAGCTGGCGGCGTCCTTGCCGGTGATCGTGTCGACGATCGGTTGGCCGACGATCTCCCGCGCCTGGGCCACCTTGACCACCAGCGGACGGTCGTGCCCGACCCCGTTGGCGGTGCTGACCGTGTTGGCCTCGGCAAGGTCCTTCGGGTAGGAGGCGGTCCCCGCCGGGTTCGCCCAGACCGAGGCGCGGGCACCGGGCACGCCTGCCGTCTGCTGCGCCAGCGCCTGCTCCTTGCCGGCGGCCCACTGGATGAACTTCCAGGCGTTGTCCTTGTTCTCCGAGCTGTCGTTCACGCCGAGCGCCCAGGACGGGATGTTGTACGGCTTCGACCCGGCCGGGCCGGCCGGGAAGGCGGCGAAGCCGACGGAGTCGACGACCTTGGACTTGGTCGGGTCGGTGGCGTTCTTGTAGAGCGAGTTGGCCTCGGTGTAGAAGGCGGCCTTGCCCTGCGTGAAGATCGCCATCGCCTCGGACCAGCTCATGTCGGTGCTGATGTTCTCCGGGCCGTGGTCCCTGAGCAGCCCGCCGTAGTAGGCGTACGCCTGCTTGGCCTGCTCGGTGTTGACAGTGGCCTTTCCGCTGGCGTCCACGAAGTCGCCACCGAAGCTGAAGAGGAAGCTGGAGAACTGCGTGACGGCGGCGGCCTTGCCGGTACGGGCGACGAAGCCGGCGACGCCCGGGTTGTCGGCCTCGATCTTCGCGGCCTGCGCCTTGAGCTCGTCGAGGGTCTTGGGCGGCGCTGTGAAACCGGACTTCGTCAGCAGGTCCTTGCGGTAGTAGAGGACCTCCTGCTCGGTGATGATCGGCAGCCCGACGACCTTGTCCTCATAGGTCGTCGCCTGCACCGGCCCGGCCTGGAAGTCACCGAACTCGAAGGCACTGTCGGACTTGACCTTCTCGCTGAGGTCGGCGAGATACTTGTTCTTGCCGAACAGCTTCCCCTCCTGCAGGGGCCGGTACATCATCACGTCGAGGTCGTCGGACCCGGCGTTCAGCTTGACGTTGTACTGGTCGGAGAGCTGGTCCTCACCGAGCTGGGTGACCTCCACCGTCAGGCCGGACTGCTTCTCGAACTCCGGCAGGACCTTCTTGATGTTCTCGGTCCACACGTGGTTGACCAGTGTCACGCGGACTGTCTTCGAGCCCTCGCCGCCGCCGTCGCCGCCGCACGCGGTCAGGCCCATGGCGGCGACCACAGCCAGAGAAGTGCCGATTATCGATCGACGTCGCACGCTTGTCTCTCCTTCTGTCGTGGCCGCCACCCCCGAGGGAGCCGCTACCTCGGTGTTACATCCGCTTAACAAACGGATGCTAGGCCGAAAAAGCTGATTACCTCAAGAGGTAGATGCAAATGATATGATCTTTGAGTGGAACCGTCCTCACCAGAGGTTGCCGCCGCACCGGCCCTCCCCGCCGAGTCCGGGCTGCACGCGCGCGTCCTCGAAAACCTCGGCACCGCCATCTGCGGCGGAGAGCTGGCGCCCGGATCGGTCCTCAACATCGACGAGCTTGTCGACCGGTACGCGGTGTCCCGCTCGGTCGTCCGCGAGGTGCTGCGGGTGCTGGCCTCGATCGGATTCATCGAGGCGCGCCGACGGGTAGGTGTGATGATCCGACCGGCGACCGCCTGGAACGTCTTCGACCCGCAGGTGATCCGCTGGCGTCTCGCCTCGGCCGGCCGGATGGCCCAGCTCCGCTCGATCACCGAGCTGCGCACCGCCGTCGAGCCGCACGCGGCCTTCCTGGCCGCCAGCCGGATCGGTCGCGACGAGGCGAGCGACCTCGTCGGGCTGGCGGCGAAGATGTGGGCGGCCGGCGAGGCCGGCGACGAGGAGCGCTTCCTGCACCTCGACATCGAGTTTCACCGGCGCGTCCTGCTCGCCTCCGGAAACGAGATGTTCGTCCGGCTCCAGGAGCTGGTCGCGGAGGTGCTCACCGGCCGGCACAAGCACCACCTCATGCCGCACCACCCGCATGAGCAGGCCCTCCAGATGCACGCCGACGTCGCCCAGGCGATCCAGCGGCGCGACGGTGAGCGTGCCCGGCAGGCCATGGTGCAGCTGATGGAGCAGGCCTTCGACGAGATGAAGTCGCTGTGGGAGCAGACCGGCCCGCCCGCCCGAAGCGCGGATGGCGGTCCGACGGCGACCCGATGACCGGAGCACGACCATTCGGATCTAGGGTCCCCAGGTGTGCGGCCGGATCACGGCCGCGGGCATGGATGGGGACAGACGTGCACAAAGCTGGTCGAGGCTTGATACGGAGACTGGGCCTGCTGGTGACAGCGGCGCTCGCGATCTCATCAGGGCTGCTCGGGGCACCTGCGCGCGCCGCCGAGCCGGTGGTCGCCGCGCTGAACGGCGGGCAGACCGTCCGCTCTCCCAACGGGACGTTGGGCGTCGCCGTCAGCGATGACGGTGGACGGCTCGCGTACAGCGTGACCAACCGTGGGAAGACTGTCGTCGGCGCCTCCGGTCTCGGCCTCGACCTCGCCGGACGCCCCAGCCTCACCGAGGCGATGAGCGTCGTCTCCGTGCAACGCCGCACCATCGACGAGACGTGGCAGCCGCTCTGGGGCACTGACGGCACCGTCCGCAACCACGCTCGTGAACTCACGCTCCACGCCGTGCAGGCGGGCACTGGCTTCCGCCTGGACGTCGTCGTACGGGTCTTCGACGACGGCGTCGGCATCCGCTACCACATCCCGGCCCAGCCAGGGCTTGACGACTACACGGTGACCGCCGAGCGCACCGAGTTCACACTGGACCCGGCGGCGCGAAGCTGGTCCATCGCCGCCGGCAAGGACTGGAACGCCGACGAGCAGCACTACCGCGACCAGCCCCTGTCGACGGTGCCGACGGCGCAGACCCCCATCACCGTGGCGTCCGGGAAGACGTACCTGGTGGTGCACGAGGCGGATCTCACCGACTACCCGAGCATGACGCTGAAGGCGGTGCCGGGTCAGCCGGGACGGTTCTCCAGCGACCTGATCAGCCTGCCCGACGGCACGAAGGCGAAGCTGCGCGGGGACTTCTCCACCCCGTGGCGCACCCTGACCATCGGCGAACGACCCGGCGACCTGGCCGAGTCCCACCTCATCGAAAACCTCAACGACGCGTGCGCGATCTGCGCCGACGACATGTCGTGGATCAATCCGGCCAGCTACGTCGGCGTGTGGTGGGAGCTACAGCGCCGGCAAACAACCTGGACGTACGGCCCGACCCACGGCGCCACCACGGCTCGCCTCAAGCAGTACATCGACCTGGCCAAGCAGGCCGGCGCCAAGTTCGTGCTGGCCGAGGGCTGGAACACGAACGCCGGTGGCAACTGGGCGAACCAGGACTTCCTCACCCCGCAGCCCGACTTCGACCTGCCCGCCGTGCTCGACTACGCCAAGCAGAACGGCGTCGGGTACATCGCGCACAACGAGACCCGCGGCGATGTGGACTACTACGACCAGCACCTTGAGGAGATCTTCTCCCGGTACGAGGCGCTCGGCATCCACGCGATCAAGACCGGTTACGCCACCAAGTTCCTGCTGGGCGGGGTCAACCGCAGCCACTTCGACCAGGAGGCGGTCCGCCACTACCAGCGGGTGATCGACGCCGCGGCCCGGCACCACATCACGATCAACGCCCACGAGTCGATCAAGCCGACCGGGCTGGCCCGCACCTACCCCAACATGATGAGCGGCGAAGGCGTCGCCGGCATGGAGCAGCAGAACTACAAGGGCGCGAACGGCAACCCACCGGCGCAGGCCACCATCCTGCCGTTCACCCGATTCATGGGCGGCCCGGCCGACTACACCCCCGGCGTGCTGAACGTGACCTGGGACCCGGCCAAGCTCGGCACCCGCGTCCAGACCACCTCCACCGCCCAGCTGGCACTCTCCACGATCTTCTACAGCCCGCTGCAGATGCTCGCGGACACCCCGGAGAACTACGCCGCGCACCCCGGCTTCGCGTACCTGAAGGATCTGCCCACCACCTGGGACGAGAGCCGGGTGCTCGACAGCGTCATCGGCGACTACACCACGACGGCCCGACGGCACGGCGACACCTGGTACGTCGGTGCCATCACCGACGAGAACGACCGGACCCTCGCGATGCCGCTGTCGTTCCTGTCCCGCGGCTCGTACGTGGCGGAGATCTACGCCGACGCCGCCGAGACGACCTGGCGCGGCAACCCTCTGCTCGTCGAGATCCGCAAGGTCCTCGTGCGACAGTCGACGGAGCTCGGCATGTCGCTGGTCGCCGGCGGTGGCCAGGCCGTTCGGATCCGACCCGCCTCCGACGAGGACCTGCGCGACATCGACTGGTACGCCGCTCCGCGTGCGAAGGTCGGTGCCGCCGAGGCGACGTTGGACGAGACCACCCAACGGCTGACCGTGACCGCGCCACTCACCAACACCGGAAGCACCGTGGCGGCCCTCCCCGCTCAGCTGTTCGTGGACGGTCGCGCTGTCGGCGACACCCGGACCGTTCGCGTCGCCGGAGGTGCGAGCACCACAGTCGAGCTGACTCTGCCGGCGACCCAGGTCCCCGACCAGGACTTCAAGGTTGCCGTCGGCACGCCGACCGGCGAGCACGGCAAGCAGGTCCGGGTGCCGCAGACCCGTTCCATGCAGCGGCTCCTCCAACAGCTGCACAGGTGCGGCGACGTGACTCCGGCAGCGCTCAACACGTTGCAGCAGCGGGTGGCCCAGGCCGAGGCCGACCTGAGCAGCGGCGACGTGACCGGGCGACTGCGCGCGCTGCAGAACCTGCGCCTGGATCTCTATCGTCAGCCGCTGACGGAGGTGACACTGACGGCGCGCACCGCGATCGACGATCTGCTCAGTGTTCGACTTGGGCCTCCGCGCGGGATGCTCTCCATCGCCAGGAACGTTCGACTGGCCGCGGACCTGCGAAGCATCGACCCCGCGCTGTCCAGGCGGCTGCTGGGCGAGATCGCCACCGCGACCCGGTCCGCCTCGGCGAACGACACCGCCTCGATGCGGAACGCTCTCGACCGGTTCGGTGCCCTCGTGACCGCCGCTCCGGCCGGGCAGATCACCCCGGAGGTGGCGGCGACGCTGCTCGCCTCCACGGCCGCGCTCACCGCCGGGCCGAGCACCCTCCAGGCGGAGGCCGCGCAACTGCTCGGTGAGGCCTGCCTGCGAACCAACCACGCTGGTTACACCGGCAGCGGCTTCGTGGCCTGCCTCAAGACCCAGAACAGCGGGGTACGGTTCCCTGCCCCGGTCTCCGGCGACGGTGACTACCTGGTCCGGCTGCGGTACGGCAACGCCATGGGCGTCACCCAGACGATGACCCTGCGCAGCGGAACGGCATCGGTGCAGGTCCGGATGCCGAGCCTTCCGACCTGGCCGACCTGGTCGGAGCAGACCGTCAAGCTCCCGATCGCCCGGGGCGACTCGGTCGACCTCGTGTTCGGTCCGACCGACAACGGCAACGTCAACGTCGACGCCATCACCCTCGAACCAGACCTGGGTGTCGTCACCCTGTCGTAATTTGCTCAGGAGGGCCGGCCCGTCGGGCCGGCCCTCCTGTCGTTTCGGTGGGCGCAACCGCCAGCCCGAAGTGTCGTCAGTCGGTCCGGGTGCGGAGGCTCCGTGCCAGGACGGGGATCATCACGGCCGCGGCGACGAGGTGCAGCCCGAGGAGGGCGGTGATGGTGGCCGCGTTCGCCCCGGAGATGAGGGGCGGGACCAGCGAGAGCGCGGTCAGCGCCACTGCCGTCCACACGAACCGGTCGGCAGGCCGGGCATTCCACCGGAGCAGAGCCACGGCGATGACGACGCCCACGACCGAGAAGAAGCCGGTCACCACTGCGATCCCGGACACCGGAATCGTCTCGCCACCATCGGGGATCTCGAAGTCGACTCCGGCGGCCCGGGCCAAAGCGGCGGCGAGTGCGGTTGTCACCATCGCCGCGAGCGTGGCGATCAAGCCGGTGCCGGCGAGCCTGCGCAGTCGGTGGGTGCGGCTGGGTCGGCCCGACGCCGGGCCGGCCACGATCTCGGTGTCCTGTGTGCTGTTCATGTCGTCTCCGTCGTCTGGGAGCTGGCGTACAGGATGTGTCGACTGGCGTGTGACGGCACCGGGCGTGAAGACACGCACCTTCGCCGTGCGACGGCCGGGGTTGCGCAGCGCGCGGACGCCGGTGCCGCGCAGCCAGAACCCGGCGTCGCGCCCGAGGACCGGCCCGGGCTCGCCGTCACGCAGCTCCAGCTGCACCCGCCCACTGGTGACGACGCCGAACGCGTCGTGCCACTCCGCCGCGACCACCGCGGCACGCGCGCCACCGGGTAGCGTGAGCGTCCGCACCGGGACTACTCCGTGCCGTCCGCCGGCAGGCGCTCCGGCAGCCCGAGTCGCGGGAACTGGTCGTCGTGGAAGGTGATGATCTCGGTGATCGCGCCGCCGGTGATCCGCAGGACGTCGATCGTCAGCGGCAGGTAGGCGCCCTCCTGCTTCCGCCAGTGGTAGAAGGCGACAGCGGGTTGGCGGTTCACCGAGGTGGGGACCGCGCGCAGGCCGGTCATGCCATCGAAGCCATCCTCGACCCAGTTGTTCACCACCGCGTCGCGGCCGACGTACAGGCCCGGCGTGGGCGGCATCGAGCAGCGGACGTCGTCCCGCAGCATGGCGGCGAGCACGTCGACGTTCGTGGCCACGCTGGCGTCGGTGAAGCGGCGCACCAGCTCGCGCGTCCCCGCGTCCTCCTCGCCGCCGGTCCAGTCCTGCCGCTCGGCGGGCAGGTGTTCCCGCATGCCGGCGCGCGCCCGCTGGAGGGCACTGTTGACCGAGTTGACCGAGTCTCCGAGCAGCTCCGCGACGTCCTTCGCCGGCCAGCCGAGCACGTCCCGCAGGATCAGCACGGCCCGCGGACGCGGCGCGAGGTGCTGGACCGCGACCAGGTACGCCAGCTCGATCGTCTCCCGCGCGACGGCGACGGTCTCCGGCTCGTCCGCGTCGCCCGCCGGCAGCTCGTCGAGCAGCCGGTCCGGGTAGGGCTGCAACCACAGCACCTCGCCGCCGGTCGCCGGCTCCGGACGGCGCTTGGCGAGCAGGTCCAGGCAGGCGTTGGTGGCGATCCGGTACAGCCAGGCCCGGAACGTCGACCGTCCCTCGAACGTCTCCCGCCGCCGCCAGGCACGCAGGAACGTCTCCTGCACGGTGTCCTCGGCGTCCTCGAACGACCCGAGCATCCGATAGCAGTGCACGTGCAGTTCCCGCCGGTGCCGCTGCGCCAGCCCCGAGAACGCCGGCTCGTCGACCTCGCCCAGACCGCTCACGCCCAGCTCCTCCAGCCGCGTGTCCGCACTCATCACGTCATCCTTCCGCCTCGTCATGTCCTGTCCTAGGTATGACGGGCGCGGACGCGACAACTCATCACTCGGGCCTGCTCGAGTTGTTGAGTGGTGCTGGGATCATGCTCAGATGAGCGAGGAGCAGGCGCAGGTGCTGTCCCGTGGTACGAACTGTGCCGTCGTGCAGCTGCCAGGCAGGGCGTTTCCCGGTATCCACGTGCAGGGCGACACGTTCGCTGCCCTGTTGACGCAGCTGGCGGACGCGGCCCGCCTACTGCGTCAGGACCGCGACCACCACCACCGCGGCGCTCTCGACGACTTGGACCACGCCGTCCGAGAGGTGGAGGGCTTGCTCAGCTTCTACGAAGCCACGCTTTCGGAGCGAGGGATCCGACGGCCGTACTGATCCGACAGCCACCACGCCCCGACGAGCGTGATGACTCAGCGTCAGCGGACCACGCCGAGCCCGGTGAAGGACCTGTCGTACTCGGTGAACGACTGGTTGTTGTACGGGGCGTAGATCCAGGTCCGCAGCGAGTTGGCGGCGGTGTCGACCTCGACCAGGCGTACCGGGTTTGTGGTGTTGGAGTGGAACGTCTGGAGGAACGTGTAGATCTTGTTGCCGTTGACTCCGGTGTCGATCCGGTTGGCGGCGATGCCCGTGTGACCGGAGAAGACGAACCGGATGTTGGCGTACTGCTTGATCAGGTTGTCGAAGAGGTACTGCGGGCTGGTCGCGCCGTACGAGGCGCTCTGCTCGATGTTGCCGCTGCCGTCGATGTAGTCGTGGGTGACGACGATGACGTTGTGCCGGGGGTGAGCGGCGACGACGCTCCTGGCCCAGTTCACGGCCTCGACCCGGGGCCAGAGTTCCAGTGTGAGCACCATCCACTGGACCCCGCCGGCCTCGAAGGTGGAGTACGAGTTGTCCACCTTGCCGGTCTCGAACTGGCCCTTCACCGCGCCGTACTGGCCGGCGGTGAAGTACCTGTTGAAAACTGTGGTGTCGCGGACGAGTTCCCGGGTGTGGGCGGGGTCCCGGGCGGAACCACCCTCGCCGGTCGCCTGGGTGTCGTGGTTGCCGATCGCCAGCGAGTATGGAAGGCCAGCGGTCTCGATCGGACGCATCGCGTCGCGGGCGATGACGTACTGGGAGTGGTCGGGGGTGTCCCAGTTGACCACGTCACCAGAGTGCGTCACGTAGCGCAGGTCGAGCGCGGAGCGGTTCTGCACCAGCCAGTTGGTGCGGTTACGGAACCGGGTGTCCGAGCTGTTGAGCACCTCCTGCTGGGTGTCCGGCAGGACGGCGAAGCTGAACTTCGTGTCGGTGGCGCTCGCGGTTTCCATCCGCGCGTACGCGATGTGGACGTTGCGGTCGCAGGGGTCGGCCCGGAAGTCGTTGATGAGCTGGATCCGCACGGTGTGCTGCCCGCCGCCGACCGCCGCGCCGACCGGGTACGTGCCGTAGCTGGTCGCGCTGACGATGGTGGTCTGGCCGACGGCGACACCGTCGACCGTCACCCGGACGGTCGGCCAGCCCTGGCAGTTGTCCCCGATGGCTCCGATCAGCACACGCCCGGAGCCGCTGATGCTGGTGGTGGCGTAGCTGGAGTTGCCCCAGAGCGAGGCGTGTGTGCCGGAGGGGGGCACTGGGGTGCCGGTCGCCGTACGGATCGCCCCGTCCACGACTGTGAACTGGGAGGGCTCGGCGGCGCTCGCCGTACCCCCGGTGAGTGTTCCGCCAGCCATGGCGACCATCAGCGCCGCGGCCGTCGCCACGAACCTGGACCTGGATCTCCTGATGCACACTGCTGATCCTCCCTTGCCGACATCTGCCCACAAGCTGGGCATTCGCAGCGTAGAGAGGATCGGGACGACGCATGTGAATGCTTCGAGACCATCCTGAGTACCCGAGCTGTACGTTCCGTTCTGCACGGCCCGGGACGCGGCGCGGTCCTACCGGTTGGTGCCGCCACCCGATCGATTCGCGCCGGCGGCGGAGGGCCGGTGCGCGATGCGGGGTGCCCGCACGGCGGAGGCGTTGCCGGCGCCGGGGCGGTAGTCCCGTGCCGCGCTGGCCACCATCTCGTCGGCATCGCGGGCGAGCGCCTGCCGGATGTGCGGCGGAACGAACTCGGACGTCGCCATCGCCAGTCGGACCTGCACCGCGCGGTCGTCGACCAGGAGGGCCAGATCCGCCTCGTCCAGCTCGACGGACCGCACCAGCGCGGCACGGACGTCGACCACCGGGTCCGCGGCGAGCGCGCTGCGCTGCTCGGCGGTGGTCCGCGGGTTGCGGGCAACCCCCTTGCGTACGCGTGCGGTGCGATCGGCCAGCAGGGCGTTGATCACGTCGGGGTCGTGGGTGTGCGTGGCGAGCCGTTCCCGTACCTCGGGTGACACGTCGTCGATCAGCTTGGCGGCCAGCTCCGGCTCCAGCACACGACTCTCCGCGAGCAGACCGCGAAGCTCCTTGTCCGAGGTCTCCGACATGACCTGGCGGATCGACTCGTCACAGGCCGGGTTGCCGGCGACCGCCCAGCGGACCCACCGGTCGGCGTCCTTCACGAGGCGCATGAGGTTGGCGGTCGAGGTGGAGGGGTTCCTCGCCACTGCCTCCCGGACCTGACGATCATGGTCGCGGGTGAGCGGTCGAAGGGCCTGCGCGGGTGCGTCGGCCCGAGCGGCGACCGCCTTGCGGACCGGGACCGACGGGTCGGAGGCCAGGTCGATAAGGGTCATTTGTGGCGTTGTGGGGTCCTGAGCGAGCGCGAGCCGAGCGTCAGCGCTGCCACCGATCGGACGGTGGGCGGTGGTGCCGGACCCGCTGTGACTGTCGGCCTCGCCGACGTCCTGCTGTTTCCCCATGGCGCAATCATGTCACGCGCCCGGTTCGGCAGTACCGGCCGCGGGCGGGACCGGGGCCGGTAGGCGCAGGCCGGACATGCCACCGTCCACCGGCAGCGACGAACCGGTCACCGACGCGGTCGCGGGCGACGCGAGGTAGACGACGGCGGCGGCCACCTCGTCAGCGGTCACCAGGCGGCCGGTCGGCTGCCGGGACGCCAACTGCCGCTTCTCGGCCGTCGGGTCGGCCGCGCCGGCGAGCAGGCGGGCCACCCAGGGCGTGTCGACGGTGCCGGGAGCGACGCAGTTGACCCGGACGCCCTCCGTCACCAGGTCGGCGGCCATGGCGAGGGTGAGGGCGTGCACGGCGCCCTTCGACGCCGAGTACAGGGCGCGTCGGGGCAGGCCGACGGTCGCCGCGATCGAGGAGATGTTGACGATCGCCGCAGACGACGACCGGCGCAGGTACGGCAGGGCGACGGCGCTGGTTCGGGCCACGCCGGAGACGTTGACGTCGAGTACCCGGCTCCACTGCTCGTCGTCGTCGTCCTCCACGGTGCCGACGGCCGAGATGCCGGCGTTGTTCACCAGGATGTCGATGCCGCCGAACGCCTCCGCGACCGAGGCGACGGCCGCGTTGAGGGAGGACCGGTCGGCCACGTCCGCCCGGACGCCGAGTACGCCGGGGTCCTCGGGCAGCCCGGACAGCTCCAGGTCCAGGACACCCACCCGAGCACCGGCGGCGGCGAACGCCCGCACACAGGCAAGGCCGATCCCCGATCCACCTCCGGTCACCACCGCCACGAGACCGTCACACCGCATGCTGCTCTCCCCTTCCGAGTGGTCCGCTGAGGTGACGCACCGCCGTCAGACCCATGCCGGCCCGTCGGGGTACGCGTACGTGGCGAGGCTCTCCGGACGCATCGCGGCGGAGAACCCGGGAGCGCTGGGCGCCACGTAGTGCCCGTCCTTGATCACCACCGGATCGAGGAAGTGCTCGTGCAGGTGGTCGACGTACTCGACGACCCGGTCGCGCATCGAGCCGGACACGGCCACGAAGTCGAACATCGACAGGTGCTGCACCAGCTCGCACAGGCCCACTCCCCCGGCGTGCGGGCAGACCGGCACCCCGTACTTCATGGCCAGCAGCAGGATGGCGACGTTCTCGTTCACGCCCCCCACCCGGCAGGCGTCGATCTGCACGACGTCGACGGCGTCGGCCTGGAGCAGCTGTTTGAACACGACCCGGTTCGCGACGTGCTCGCCGGTGGCGACCCGGATCGGCCCGCCGTCGGGTGCGCAGGTGGCCAGGGCGGACCGGATCGCCGCGTGGGCGAGTACGTCGTCGGGGCTGGTCGGCTCCTCGATCCACCACGGGTCGTACGGCGCCAGCTCCCGCATCCGGTCGACCGCCTCGGCGACGTCCCAGCGCTGGTTGGCGTCGAGCGCGATCCGGATCTGCGGGCCGACCGCCTCGCGGGCGATCTTCAGGCGGCGCACGTCGTCGGCCGCGTCCTGGCCCACCTTCAACTTGATCTGGGTGAACCCGTCGGCCACGGCCTGCCGGGCCAGCCGGACCACCTTGTCGTCGGGGTAGCCGAGCCAGCCGGGTGACGTGGTGTACGCGGGGTAGCCCCGCTCGGTCAGCCGGGCGATCCGGTCGGCCCGGCTCGGCTCGGCGGCACGCAGGATCTCCAGCGCCTCGTCGGGGGTGAGGGCGTCGGTGAGGTAGCGCCAGTCGACCAGGTCGACGATCTGCTCGGGGCTGAGGTCGGCCAGGTAGCGCCAGACCGGCTTGCCCGCTCTCTTGGCGACCAGGTCCCACATCGCGTTGATCACCGCTGCGGCGGCCAGGTGCATCACGCCCTTCTCCGGGCCGAGCCAGCGCAGCTGCGAGTCCTGGGTGAGCGAGCGGGCGAACGCGCCGAGGTCCACGGTGTCCGGGTCGAGGCCGACCACGTACGGCACCAGCGCGTCGATGGCCGCCCGGCAGACGTCGTTTCCCCGCCCGATGGTGAAGGTGAATCCGTGCCCGTCCGGGCCGTCGTCGGTGCTCAGCACCAGGTACGCGGCCGAGTAGTCGGGGTCGGGGTTCATCGCGTCGGAGCCGTCGAGGTCCCGTGAGGTCGGGAACCGGACGTCGTACGTGTCGACCGAGGTGATCACCGCCATCAGGCGTCCCGGAGCGTGTTGCGCTGCCGGCCGAGGCCGTCGATCTCGACCTCCATCACGTCGCCGACGGCCAGGTACGGGAACCGGCCGGAGAGCGCCACCCCCTGCGGGGTGCCGGTGTTGATGACGTCGCCCGGGTCCAGGACGGTGTACTGGGACAGGTGCCAGACCAGATACGCCACGTCGAAGATCATGTCCTTGGTGCTCGAGTCCTGGCGGGGCTCGCCGTTGACCCAGGAACGCAACCGCAGCGCCTGCGGGTCGGCGATCTCGTCGGCGGTGACCAGCCACGGGCCGAGCGGTTGGAACGTCTCGCAGGACTTGCCCTTCGACCACTGGCCGCCGGAGACCGCGAGCTGGAAGTCCCGCTCGGAGACGTCGTTGGACAACACGTAGCCGGCGATGTGCCCGAGGGCGTCGGCCGGTGAGGCGAGGTAGCGGGCCGGTCGACCGATCACCACCGCCAGCTCCACCTCCCAGTCGGTCTTCGCCGATCCGCGCGGGATCAGGACCTCGTCGTGCGGGCCGACGACGGTGTTGGGCGCCTTGTAGAAGATGATCGGGTCGGTCGGTGGCGCGGCGCCCGACTCGGCGGCGTGCGCGGCGTAGTTCTGCCCCACGCAGAGCACCACCCCGGGCCGGGCGATCGGCGCGCCGACCCGCTGACCGGTCACGTCGATCTCGGGCAGGTCGGTGGCCTCGCGGACCCGCCGGACGCCGTCGCCGGCGAGGAACTCGCCGTCGATGTCGGTGGTGAGCGACGAGAGGTCGAAATGCCGCCCATCGACGTACAGCACGGGACGTTCCCGCCCCACGGGCCCGACGCGCATGAATCTCACGAACCAACCTCCAGTGCATAGGTACGAATTGCGGTGCAAGCCCGACGGCTGCTCGCGTCGATGATCACGGCGTCGGCACCTCGCTCGGCAGCAGCCCGTCGGCCTTGAGGTCGGCCCACAGCGCGCCGGGCACGTCCCACTCGAACATCGCCACGTTGTCGGCGATCTGCTCCGGGTCCCGGGCGCCGACCACCACGCTCGCGACCGCCGGGTGCCCGAGCGGAAACTGGATCGCCGCGGCCCGCAGCGGTACACCGTGCCGCTCGCACACCGACCGGATCGCTGTGGCCCGGTCGAGCAGCCCCTGGTCGGCCGGGGCGTAGTCGTAGTGGGCGCCCGGTGTCGGGTCGGCCAGCAGGCCCGAGTTGTAGACCCCGGCGGCGATGATCGCGATCCCCTTCGCCTGGCACAGCGGCAGCAGCTCGTCGAGGCCGGACTGGTCGAGCAGCGTGTACCGGCCGGCGAGCATGAAGCAGTCGAAGTCGCCGGCGTGGGCCAGCTCGACCAGCGCCGGGGCCTGGTTCATTCCGGCGCTGACCGCGCCGATCTCGCCGGCCTCCCGCAGCTGCGCCAACGCCGGGTACGCACCGGCGACCGCCGCGGCGAGGTGGTCGTCCGGGTCGTGGATGTACGCGATGTCGATCCGGTCCAGCCCCAACCGGACCAGGCTCTCCGCGTGGGACCTGCGTACCCCGGCGGCGGAGAAGTCGAACTGCGGCGCGAGGTTGGTCGGCTCGGCCCAGAACTCCTGCCGGTCACCACCATCGGGGACAAGCAGCCGACCCACTTTGGTGGAGAGGGTGAACGCGTCGCGCGGCTTGCCGACGAGGACCGCCCCGGCGCGCCGCTCAGAGAGGCCGCAGCCGTAGAGCGGGGCGGTGTCGAAGTATCGGAGCCCGAGATCCCAGGCCGCCTCGACGGTGGCGTGGGCGACGTCGTCGCCGACGGCGTCGAACATCCCACCGATCGGGGCGAGCCCCAGCCCGAGCCGGGTCACCACCACGTCGGTACGCCCCAGGGTCACCAGTTCGGTGGCCTTCACGCGACGACCCCCTGCCCGTCATGGATGAACCGGATCACCGACTGACTCATCCGGTCGTAGTCGTGATCGTTGTCCAGTTCACCAACAATGGCGAACTCCCGCATCACAGCGATCCGGTCGGCGAGGGTGACCATCTCCGGCAGATCCGACGAGATCAGCAGGATCGCCATTCCCCGCGCGGCCAGCCCGGCGATCAACTCGTGGAAGGCCGCCTTGGTGCGCACGTCGATGCCGACGGTGGGCTCGTCGATGATGAGCACGTCGCAGTCGGCCGCCAGCCACTTGGCCAGGCTGACCTTCTGCTGGTTGCCGCCGGAGAGCTGACCGGCGTGCTGGTCGGGCGAGGCGAGTCGGATGCCCAGCCGTTCGGCGTACTCGTCGACCAGGGACCGCTCCGCCCGGGCCCGGACCAGCCCGAGCCGGGCCAGCTTGCGCCACACCGTCACCGCCGTGTTGCGGGCGACGGTCTGGTCGAGGAAGAGGCCCTCCTCCTTGCGGTTCTCGGTGACGTAGCCGATCCGGTACCGGTGCAGCGCGTCGCCCACGTCCCGGATCCGGGCCGGACGCCCGTGCACCCGCACCTCACCGGCGGTGATCCGGTCGAGGCCGAGCAGCGCCTTGGCCAGCTCACTGCGGCCCGCGCCGACCAGCCCGTACAGGCCGACGATCTCGCCGGGGCGGACGGCGAGGCTGACGTCGTGGTGGCCGGCGGTGGTGGCGACGTGGTCGAGGGCCAGCGCCGGTTCGACGTCCGCCGCGACGGTCCGGGCGGCGAGGTGCACCTGCTGGTACGCCCGGCCGACCATCAGGTCGACGATCTCCTCGCGACTGTGGTCGGCGAGGGGTTCCGCCTCGGCGACGCTGCGCCCGTCGCGCAGCACTGTCACAGTGTCGGCGACCGCGAAGACCTCCTCCAGTTTGTGGCTGACCAGCACTGTGGCGTGACCCCGCTCGGACAGCCGACGCACGATGCCGTAGAGCCGGTCGGCCTCGTCGTTCGTCAGCGACGCTGTCGGTTCGTCGAGCAGCAGCACCGTCGAGTCCGCCGACAGCGCCTTGGCGATCTCCACCAGTTGCAGTTGGGCCACCGACAGCCGCGACACCGGCAGGTCGGGGTCCAGGTCGAGGTCGAGCAGGTCGAGGCAACGGCGGGCCTCGGTACGCAGCGCCGCCCGGTCGAGCAGGCCGGCGCGGCGGGGCAGGTGTTGCAGGCAGATGTTCTCGGCGACGCTGAACGCCGGGATCAGGTTCCGCTCCTGGTGCACGACACCGATGCCGGCCCGCTGGGCGTCCTGCGGGTTGCCGAGCTGCACTGTGCGCAGCTCGCCGTCCGGCCCGGGCAGCCGCAGGAGCCCACCGTCCGGCCGGTACACCCCGGTCAGGATCTTGATCAGGGTGCTCTTGCCGGCGCCGTTCTCGCCGAGCAGAGCGTGCACGCTGCCGGCGGTCAGGCTCAGCGTCGCCTCGTCCAGGGCGCGTACCCCGGGGAAGGTCTTGACCAGTTTCTCCGCGGACAGCACGACGCTCATCGTGGACCTCCGGAGAGCTTGTCGCGGAACTGACCGAGCAGCACCGCGCCGAGGACGACAGCGCCGATGATGAGGTCCACCCACCGTCGGTTGATGTCGAACTGCGACTGGCTCACGTCGACCAGCCGTACCAGGAAGGCGGCGAGCACCGTGCCGGTCACGCTGACCATGCCGCCGGCCAGGGCCACCCCGCCGATAATCGGCGCGGCGAAGCTGGGCAGCAGCAGGTCGTCGCCGATCGAGGCGTTCACCGAGCCGAAGGCGGCCACCACGATCACCGCGGCGAAGCCGGCCAGCAGCCCCGACAGGGTGTGGGCCAGCACCAGCGCCCGGTCGTTGGAGATGCCCGACAGCCGGGCGGCGAACGGGTTGCCGCCGGAGGCGAGCAGGTGCCGTCCGGGCACTGTGCGCCGGAAGAAGAGGGCCACCCCGGCGGCGATCGCGACCGCCAGCAGGAAGACCACTGGTACGCCGGCCACTGACGCCTGGCCGAACTCGCGCAGGCCGGGCGAGTAGCCCTGGTAGGTGCCGGTGCCGTTCACCCCGTACCGCAGCCCCTCGAGGATCGTCATGGTGGCGAGGGTGACGATGAACCCGTTGATCCGGGTGAAGATCACCAACAGGCCGTTGACCAGCCCGACGACGGCGCCCAGGGCCAGCGCGGCGAGCACCGCGACCGGGGCGGGCAGCCCGGCGTCGATCATCAGCCAGCCGGAGGCCACAGCGCAGAACCCGGTGAGCACGCCCACCGAGAGGTTCATCTGACCGACGGCGAGCACCACCATCTGGGCCAGGCCGATCACGATCGGCAGGGCGAGGAAGCGCAGGAAGGCGTCCAGGGTGCCGGCGGTGAGCAGGTTGAAGTCGGTGGCGACCGCTAGCGCCGCGAACCCGAGCGCCGCGATCACCGCGAGGGTGAACTCGTTGGTCCGGATCACGCTCCTCATGATGGCGACACCGCCCTTCGCTCGGCGAGCACAGCCCGTAGCCGGTCCAGCGACAGCGCCGCGAGCAACACGAGTCCGATGTAGAGCTTCAGCTCCTCCAGGGAGAACTGGAGCAGGTTGAGGCCCTTGTAGATGACCTGGGTGAGGGTCGCGCCGAGCGCGGTGCCGAGGACGCTGACCGCACCACCGGCGAGCAGCGTCCCACCGAGCACCGGGGCCAGGAACGACGGCAGCAGGAACGACTCACCGATGTTGGCGGAGAAGGCGCCGTTGTTGGCGGCGAGCAGGAACCCGGCCAGTGCGGCGAGCAGCCCGCTCAACGCGTGCGCGGCGACGACCCGGCGACGGGTGGGGATGCCGGACAGCTCGGCGGCGACAGTGTTGGAGCCGGTCATAAGGATCTCCCGGCCCAGCCGGGCGTGCCGGAACAGCAGGCCGACACCGAGCGCCGCGGCGACCGCGATCGGCACTACCAGAGGGATTCGGGGGCCGCAGACCTCGCCCATGCAGTAGTCGGCGAAGGTGTCGAAGCGCAGGGCGGACAGCCCACTCGGTTGCACCGCGAACGACACCCCGCCGGTCGCCCAGGTGTAGAGGATCGTGACGAGACCCAGCAGCCCGAAGTCGAGCGCGAGGGTGACCACGAAGGAGTTCACGCCGGTCTTGGCGATGAGCAGGCCGGCGAGCGCGCCGATGCCCGCCCCGACGGCGAGACCCACGAGCAGCCCGACCAGCAGCGGGACGCCGAGCCGGTCGTAGGCCAGGCCCATCGCGAAGGTGGACAGCGCGGCCATCCGGCCCACTGCCATGTTCATGTGCCCGAGCGAGAGCACGGCGAGCTGGGCGAGACCGACCACCACGTACACGCTGATGTCGGCCTGTAGCGGTGCCAGGGTGAGGCGGGGGTCGAGGAACGCGGGGGTGAGCGACGAGAAGAGGACGACCAGCGCGGCGATGACGATGAGCAGGCCGAGCCGGGGGTTCGCCCAGACCGGCAGGGCCCTGGCCGGCGGCCTGGGGTCCGCGGCCGGAGGAACCGCCGGCGCCTCCGGCGCTGTTTCCGTCTTCACGCCACCCTCCTGTCCTCGATCGCGTCGCGGTCCCAGTCGATGCCGAGGCCCGGCTCGCCGGGGGCGAGCGCGTGGCCGTCGACGATCGCGATCTCGGTCCGGGTGATCGCGCGCAGTTGCGGGATGTGCTCGACGTAGCGGCTGTTCGGCACGGCCGCGCAGAGGCTCACGTGCAGTTCCATCAGGAAGTGCGGGCAGACCACCACGTTGCAGGCCTCGGCCAGGTGCGCGACCTTGAGCCACGGGGTGATGCCGCCGATGCGTGCGACGTCGACCTGGACGACGCCGGCTGCCTGCCGGCGGAGGTACTCGGCGAACTGGCCGATCGAGTACATCGACTCCCCCACCGCGACCGGGATGCTTGTCGCGCGGGCCAGCAGCTCGTGCCCGGCGATGTCGTCGGCGGGCAGCGGCTCCTCGAACCAGGCGAGCTGGTGCGGTTCGAGCAGCCGGGCCCGGCGGATCGCCTCGGCGGCGGTCAGCGACTGGTTGGCGTCGACCATCACGTCGACGTGGTCGCCGAGGGCCGCCCGGACCGCGCCGATGCGGGCGGCGTCCTCGGCCGGGTTGGGCTTGCCGACCTTCAGCTTGACGCCGGGCCAGCCGGCCGCCTGGGACGCCTTCGCGCCGGCGACCAGCTCGTCCTCGGTGAGGTGCAGCCAGCCACCCTCGGTGTCGTAGAGCGGGATGCGGTCCTTGGCGCCTCCGGCGAGGACCCACAGCGGCAGGCCGGCGGCGCGGGCCCGCAGGTCCCACAGCGCGGTGTCGATCGCGGCGAGCGCCAACGAGGTGATGGCCCCGACAGCTGTGGCGCGGGTGGCGGCGTGCAGGTCACGCCAGACCGCCTCCACCCGGGCGGCGTCGCGGCCGACGAGGTGCGGCAGCAGGTAGTCGCGCAGCAGCGCGAGCACCGCGGTGCCGCCGGTCCCGATCGTGTACGCGTACCCCGTGCCGTGCCCGCCGTCGGCCGTGCGCACCTCGACGAAGAGCGTCTCCTGCTTGAGGAACGCCTGTACCGCGTCGGTGCGGACGGTCTCGACGGGAATGTCGACGAGGTACGCCTCGGCCTTGGTGATTGTCGACATCAGCTGCACTTGAGCAGGTCGCCGTCGAACTTCTTCCGCAGTGCCTCGGTGGTGGCGGTCCGGTCGGCCTCGTAGCCGTCCAGGTTGTCAGTGGTCACCACGAACGAGCCCGAGTCGACGGTCACTCCGGCTTCGGCCATGGTGCAGCCGCCGCTGAGCTTCATCAGGGCGTACGAGCCGACCTGGGCCTGACCGACCGGGTTCTGCAGGATGGTGGCGGCCACCGAGCCGCCGCGCAGCCCGTCGAGGACCGTCGGGTCGTCGTCGATGGCGACGACCTTGATGGGCAGCTTCGACTGGCGGACGCCCTCGGCCGAGGCGACCGCCGGGTTGTAGGCGGTGTTCACGATCGCCTGGATCTGGCGGCCCTTCGCGGCGAGGAGGTCGGCCACGGCCCGCTGCGCGCTCTGTAGGTCCTTGTCGATGTCGGTGACGCTCTGGATCAGGGTCACCTTGCCACCGGTCTCGGCGACCGCCTTCTCCACCCCCGCGATCCGGCGCTGGGTGTTGGAGTCGACCTTGTTTCCGGTCAGGTGCACCAGGTTGCCCTGACCCCCGATCGCGTCGATGGCGGCCTTGGCGCCCTTGTACGCGGCGACCTCCACGTCGGTGGAGAGGCAGAAGTCGGCCTTGTTGGCCCCGGCCGGGCAGGAGGCCAGCGAGCCGACGGGGAAGCCCTGCCGCTTGAGGTCCTCGAAGGTGGAGTTGATGTTGTCCGGCGAGACGCCGAAGACGCCGAAGGCGTTGTAACCCTGCGCGGCGAGGGACTTGAGCACGTCGTTCTGCTTGGTCTGGTCCCAGCCGGCGGTCTCGTTGAAGGTGACGTCGCCGAGCGCGAGCTCGGTCTTGGCCTTCGCCCCGGCGTCCTTCCAGGGCTGGAAGTACGGGTGCGAGCCGCCGGGCACGAGCGCGACCTTTACCTGCGCCGGTTCCCGGCCACCGGCTTCGGCGTCGGTGTTGTCGCTCTTCTTCGTGCAGGCCACAGTGGTCGTGGCGAGGGCCACGACGGTGAGGCCGGAGCCGATTCGGGACAGCATTCTGCGCGACATGTTCGTCTCCTCGGGGGTGGTGGTGGCGAGACGGTGGCGGGGGAACCTATTTCCTATAGGATGTTGCTTTGCTAGTGTGTACTCGCTCACACCGGCACAGTCAAGGGGTTGCTGAGGAGACGAGATGGCCCAGCAGGAACCTCGCGAGGGTCGACTCCGTCCCGCCCGTCGACTCACCCTCACCGAGGACGTCTACGAGTCGATAAAGACGCTGGTCATGGACCACATCCTTCCGCCCGGCGAACGGGTCAACATCGACGCGCTCGCCAGGGAGCTGGATGTCTCCCCCACCCCGGTTCGCGAGGCCCTCGCCCGGCTGGAGGCCGACGGCCTGGTCCGTAAACGCCCGCTCTCCGGCTACACCACCACGCCGCTGCTGAGCCGCGCCGAGTTCGACGACCTGTTCGACGTCCGCCAACTGCTGGAGGGCGCCACCGCCGGACGGGCCGCCACGCACGCCTCCGCCGAAGCCCGCCAACGGATCAGCGTCGAGGCGGCGGCGAGCATCGACGTGGAGGCCGGCGACGGCTATCGCCGACACGCCGCCTTCACCGCGCTGGACGCGAAGTTCCACGACCTGATCGCCGAGGTCTCCGGCAGCCCCCTGCTGCGGGACACCATCACGCGGCTGCACTCACACCTGCACCTGCACCGGCTGTACTTCCCGGTCGCCGGCGCGCCGGACACCAACACCGAGCACCAGCGCATCGCCGCCGCCATCGTCGCCGGTGACGCGGCAGCCGCCACCGAGGCGATGCGCGCCCACCTCAGCGCCGCCCGGGAGCGCCACCTGCCCGCCTTCGACCAGCTCCCCACCCCCGGAACACCGCGCGACTCGGCGTGACCCACCCCCACAGATCCGAGGAGCCGCCATGCGGATCGCCCTCTTCATCACCTGCGTCAACGACCTCGCGTTCCCGGCCACCGGCATCGCTGTCACCCGCATCCTGCGGCGACTCGGCCACACCGTCGACTTTCCCGCCGACCAGACCTGTTGCGGGCAGATGCACGCGAACACGGGTTACCGGGCCGAGGCCATGCCGATGGTGCGCAACTACGTCGACGTCTTCGACTCCTACGACGCCATCGTCGCGCCGTCCGGGTCGTGCACGGCGATGATCCGCGACCAGTACCCGCGCCTGCACCCGCCCGCCACCTCGGTGGCCGCCCGCACGTACGAGCTGTCCGAGCTGCTCGTCGACGTCCTCGGCGTCACCGACGTCGGCGCCGAGTTCTCCGAGATTGTCACCTACCACCCCACCTGCCACGGCCTGCGCATGCTGCGCCTCGGTGACCGGCCGCTGACACTGCTGCGCCAGGTGCGCGGGATCGAGCTGGTCGAGCTGGTCGACGCCGAGGAGTGCTGTGGTTTCGGCGGCACGTTCGCCCTGAAGAACCCGGACGTCTCCACAGCGATGCTCACCGACAAGTGCGCCCGGGTCCGCGAGACCGGCGCGCGGGTGCTCGCCGCGGCCGACAACTCCTGCCTGGCGCACATCGGCGGCGGCCTGGACCGCCACCGCTCGGGCGTACGGTCCGTGCACTACGCCGAGATTCTCGCCGAGACGGGAGCCACCTCATGAGCCGACCGGTCGCACCCGCCACCGGGAGCGGGCGGATCCGCACGCCGCTGCCGTTTCCCACCGCCGCCAAGCCGGCCGTCGCCGACACGCAACTGCGGGCCAACCTGCACCGGGCCACCCGCACCATCCGCGCCAAACGAGCCCGGGTCGTCGACGAGGTACCCGACTGGGAGGCCCTGCGGGACGCCGGCGCGGCGATCAAGGCGGACGTCCAACGTCGCTTGCCAGAGCTGCTGGAGCAGTTCGAGGCATCCGCCACCGCTGCCGGCGCCACAGTGCACTGGGCCCGCGACGCGGCCGAGGCGTGCCGGATCGTGGTCGCGTTGACCCAGGCTACCGGGGCCGACGAGGTCGTGAAGGTCAAGTCGATGGCGACCCAGGAGATCGAGCTCAACGAGGCGCTGGAGGCCGCCGGGATCGCCGCGTACGAGACCGACCTCGCGGAACTGATCGTGCAGCTCGGCGACGACACCCCCTCGCACATCCTGGTGCCGGCCATCCACTACAACCGGGCCCAGATCCGGGAGATCTTCCAGCGTCGCATGGCCGACGCGCCGGCCGACCTGAGCGATGAACCGGCCGCGCTGGCCGAGGCGGCCCGCGCCCACCTGCGACGGCGTTTCCTCTCGGCCCGGGTCGCGGTCTCCGGCGCCAACTTCGCCGTCGCCGACACCGGCACACTCGTGGTGGTGGAGTCCGAGGGCAACGGCCGCATGTGCCTCACCCTCCCCGAGACGCTGATCAGCGTCGTCGGCGTCGAGAAGCTGCTGCCGACCTTCACCGACCTGGAGGTCTTCCTGCAACTGCTGCCGCGATCCTCGACCGGTGAGCGGATGAACCCGTACACCTCAATGTGGACCGGCGTCACCCCCGGCGACGGCCCGCAGGACGTGCACGTCGTGCTCGTCGACAATGGTCGGTCCGCGGTGCTCGCCGACCCGGTCGGGCGGCCGGCGCTGTCCTGCATCCGCTGCTCCGCGTGCCTCAACGTCTGCCCGGTGTACGAGCGGGCCGGCGGGCACGCGTACGGCTCGGTGTACCCGGGGCCGATCGGGGCGATCCTGTCGCCGCAGCTGACCGGCGTGGCCGACAACGCCTCGCTGCCGTACGCGTCGACCCTCTGCGGCGCCTGCTACGACGTGTGCCCCGTGAAGATCAACATCCCGGAGATCCTGGTCCATCTCCGCCAGCAGGCACCGCACCCGCCGGCCGAACGGGCCACCATGCGCGTCCTGTCCTGGGTGATGCGCAGCCCCCGACGCTGGGCCGCCGCCCTGCGCCTGGCCCGGGCCGGCGCGGGGCCGCTCGGGGCGTACCGTGAGCGGCGCACCGGCGCTCGCACGCTGCGGCGACTGCCCTGGCCCGCGTCGGCGTGGACCCGGTCGCGAGACCTGCCGCTGCCCGCGCCGCAGACCTTCCGGGAATGGTGGGGACAGCAGTGAGCGCACGTGACGAGATCCTGGCGCGGCTCCGGACGGCCCTGGCCGACAGCCCGCCGCCGGTGGAGGTGCCCCGCGGGTACCGCCGGGTCGACGACCGCCCCGACCTGATCGCCACCGTCGTCGATCGCCTGGAGGACTACAAGGCGGTCGTCCACCATGGCATCGACGCCCTGCCCCGGCTGCTCAGCGAGGTCGACCGGCTCGCCGTCCCCACCGACGTGCCCGCCGACTGGCTGGCCGGCTACGCCGGAGAGCTGCACCGCGACGCGCCCCCGCTGTCACCGGCCGCGCTCGACGACCTGGACGCGGTGCTGACCGGCTGCGCCGTCGTGGTCGCCGACACCGGCACCATCATCCTGGACTCGGGCCCGGCGCAGGGGCGACGCGCACTCACCCTGGTGCCCGACCGACACATCTGCGTCGTCCGCACCGACCAGGTCGTCGGTCTGCTGCCGGAGGCGCTGACCCGACTGGACCCGCGCGCCCCGCTGACCTGGATCTCCGGCCCGTCCGCGACCAGCGACATCGAGCTCAACCGCGTCGAGGGAGTGCACGGCCCGCGCCGGCTGGAGGTCGTCTTGATCGACTCAGGAGCCTGACGACGACACCTGCTCGTCGCTGCGGGTCTCGCCCGCCGTCGCATGCAGCGGAACGCCGCGCACGTTGAGCAGCATGACGATGCCCACGCCGACCACCAGAGCGATGTCGGCGACGTTGCCGACGAAGAACCCGGCGTAGTCGATGAAGTCCACCACGTGCCCCCGGGCGAACCCCGGCTCGCGGAAGAGGCGGTCCAGCAGGTGCGTCGCCGCGCCGCCGAGCACCAGGCCCAACGCCACCGCCCAGGCGCGTGACGTGACCCGCCACGCCACGACCGTCACCCCGACGACCGCTGCGGCCGCGAACACCGCGAAGATCCAGGTGTACGCGGAGCCGATCGAGAAGGCAGCACCCGGGTTGTACACGAGTCGCAGTTGCAGCAGGTCACCGAGAACGGTGATGGTCTGCCCGCCGGACAGCGCGGATTCGGCCCAGTACTTCGTGAGCTGATCCGCGGCGAGCACCACAGCAGCGATCAACACGACGGCGCGGAACATCCCGGAACCCTACTCTCCCCTGTTTCTGTCGACGCTGCCCTAACTACCCATGACCGTAGACTCGATCACGTGACGTGACGGTGTCCTGTCGGACCAACCAACCTGGAGGTCGCCGATGTCTTGGATCACCGGCATCCTGGACACGTTGTCCGACCTTCCGACGCCGGTGGTGCTTCTGGCCGCTGCCGCGTTCGGCATCGCCGAGTCGGGGCTGGGCGTCGGCATCGTCATCCCCGGGGAGACTGTCGTCCTGGTGCTCGCCGCCGCTATGGACAACCCGGTCGCCCTCGTCTCGCTGTTCCTGGTCGTGGGCCTGGCGAACTCCGCCGGCGACCACATCGGCTATTTCCTCGGCCGCCGGTACGGCCAACGCCTGCGCGACACCTATCCGGGCCGCCGGGTCGGCGCCGCGAACTGGGACCGCGCCTTGGAAGCCCTACAACGCTACGGCGCCTGGGCGGTCTTCCTGACCCGGCTGCTGCCCATCGTCCGTACCCTCACCCCGGTCACCGCCGGAATGGCGAAGGTGGCCTACCCGCACTTCCTTCCCGCGTCCCTGGCCGGGGCCTACATGTGGTCGGCGTTGTACGTGTTCGCTGGCGCTCTTGCCGGCGCCTCGGTGGAACGGATCGAGACGGTGATCGGCAACACCGGCACGGTCATCCTGGTGGTCCTGGTCGTCCTCATCTTGGTGGTGATCGCGCTCCGACGCCGACGGGCCGGGGCGATGCGATCAGGCGCGGCGCCGCTCGTCCGGCGGTCCAAGGTAGCCGCGCACGGCGACGAAGCCGGCGCCGACGGCGAGCCCCAGGCCGGTGGCAAGCGCGGCGAGGACAGCGGTAGCGATGTCGGCACCATTATTACGTATGTCCGCGCGAGCCCTCAGGAGGTTGCTGCCGCTCTGGCGGCCCTGACCAATGACCCTCAATCCCCTCGCCTGAGCTGGAACCGCCGGGGGGTGGGCCTGGTGGTCACGTCTGGAGGGCCGACTAGTTTGCGACGGGTGTCGGTGGTGTCGGGATGGTCGGTGCCCAGCACCCGTTCGCGAACCGGTAGCAGCGCGGCGAATTGGGCCCGGGAGCCTTCTGCGTCGCCCGCTTTCCCCGTCCAAGAGGCAAGTTCATGCTGGCTGCCCAGAGTGTCCGGGTGTTCCGGGCCTTGGACGCGTTCGCGGACGGGGACGAGTGCGGCGAACAGATCTCTTGCGGCGGCGGCGTCGCCCGCGGCGCCGATCCAGAAGGCAAGGCCATGGCGGGTGGCAAGGGTTTCGGGATGTTCCGGGCCGAGAACGTGCTCACGGATGGGCAGCAGCGCGGCGAACTGGTCGCGAGCAGTGGCGGCATCGCCCGCGTATCCGATCCAGCGCGCCAGGTCATGCTGGGCGTACAGGCAATCCGGGTGCTCCGCACCGAGCACCCGGCGGCAGCTGTCGGTCACGGCGATGAGCAGGTCGCGGGCGGCCCTGGCGTCGCCTGACCAGCCGGTCCACTGGGCCAGCCGATGCCGGGTGGCCAGCGTGTCCGGGTGCTCGTCGCCCAGTACCCGTTCCCGGACCGGTAGCAGCGCGGCGAACTGATCACGGGCAGCGGCTGCGTCGCCGGCCCGGCCAGTCCATTGGGCGAGCCCCTGCCGCGACGCCAGGGTGGCCCGATGTTCTGGGCCGAGGATGCGCTCCTGGACGGGCAGCAGTGCCGCGTACTGATCACGGGCCGCCACGATGTCGCCAGTCTCCCCGGTCCAGCGGGCCAACTGGTTACGGGTGTCAAGGGTGTCCAGATGGTCGGCGCCCAGCGCCCGTTCCTGGGCGGACAGTAGTGCGGCGAACTGATCGCGGGCGGCCGCCGGATCGCCGGCGAATCCGATTGTGTATGCCAGGCGGTACCGGGTGGTGAGGGTGTCGGGATGGTGTGCGCCCTGCTCACGTTCTCGGATCGACCGCAGGGCGCTGAAGTGGTCGAGGGCTACGGCGTACAGCCCGGTGGCGTTGAGGTGACGGGCGGCGTTCTCGGCGATGCAAGCGGCACGGATGATCAGGTCGGTGTCGGTGGTGTGGGCCGCCTGGGTCAGCAGGTGGAAGGCATGCGGGGCAACGGCCTGCCATCGTGGCCACTGCCCGGAGTCGTCCGGGTCGCCGTCGGCGAATCCGGCCAGCAGTGTGACCGCCAGGCTCAACTGGGCCATCGGATCAGCGGCGGCGCGGATGAGCGGATGTACGCGCAGGCTCGCCGCGTCCGGTTCGCCATGCTCGACGGTGATCAGGCCAAGTGTGGCCAGGGCGCGCAGTAACTCCTGCGTTTCGCGGGGATTCAACGGTGAGCCCAGCAGCCCGGTCGAAATCGGCGCGTCGGCGAAGGTTGCGAGGAGCCACAGCAGCGACCGGGCTTCAGGCAGGCCGCGACTGTCGAGCAGGTCGAGCGACAATTCCAAGGTCCGGCTGACGGCCTCGGCGACGGTGGACTCGCCGAGTGCGTCGATCGCGGCCTGATAGGCCGCGAAGGTGGTCGCGATGCCGGGTAGCCGCAACAGCTGTGCGTCGGCCAGGGCTCGGCCGGCCAGGCCGAGAGCCAGCGGCAGGCCGCCGAGACGCTGCGACAGTGCGACGGCTTCCCGTACCCCGCCCGCGTGGTTCCCGGCATGTCCGAGCAGCACGGCCGCACCGTCGGAGGCGGACAGCATCGTGACCTGGTGCATTCGGCACCAGGAGGTGTTCCACGACTCGGGGTCACCGTCGCGAGTCGTGACCAGTAGAAGGCCCCGACGGTTCGGTACCGGCCGGACCCACCCCCGCGCGGCCGTGACCGACTCGCCGTCCAGTCCCAGCAACCGGGTGTCGTCGGCGTTGTCGATGACTAACAGCCAGCGTCCGGGAACGCCGGACAGCAACCTCCATAGCAGATCCGGGGCGCCGGTCAGCCCGGACCAGGCCCGCTGAATGTCGTGATCGGAGGCGCCGAGATCGGCGACGAGCTGCCGCATTCCGGTTTGTAGGGCGGTGGTGTTCGCCGCCGAGACCCACCAGACTTTTGCCTTGCGATCGGCGACTCGCCGGGCCGCCAGCTGAGCTACCGTGCTCTTGCCGGCACCGCCCATGCCGTGCAACACCTGTACCCGTGCCGCCGGCCGGTGCCACCGGCGGACGAGCCCGGCGAGTTCGTCGACCAGTTCGTCACGGCCCCGCGTGTGTGCGGCGGGCTCCGGCGCGGTCAGCGAAATCATCCCCGGTGTGTCCAGAGGTGCCACCAAGGTCTGCGCTACACCGCGAGCCGGCTGCTGTCGGCGCAGCGCCACGGCGCCGAGAACAACCTGGGCCATCCCGAACGCCAACCCGGCTACCGCGATGAACCCACCGGTCCACCCCGCCTGCCCGTTGGCCTGCGCCCGGGTTGTGGTGAAGAGCCAGTACCCGCCCATCAGCAGGACGACCGCACCGCTGACGAGGAAGATCCACCGCTTCCATCGACGACCCCGTATCACGCGTGGATGGTAGCCGGGGGGCGGCCTGCGGTTCGGCCTCGCGCAAGGACCCCAGCGCCGCACGGGCCCCGCCACCGGTCGCGACGGGACGCGGCAGAGGGCGCTCACGCCTCGGCCCACCGTCGCCGTAGTCGCCGCGACACCAGCAGCGCCCCGGCCGCGGTCACCAGAGCTGAGCCGAGAGACGCAGCGACCGGAACGGCGCCGCCGCCGGTGCCGGCGGGGCCAGGACGGGTGCGGTAACGGCCAGCGCCGCCAGCGGGAGGACGGTCACCGCGCTTCGTCGCCGACGTCGGTGCAGGGACACGAAGCGCTCCGGGATCGCGGTGGCGGGAATCGCGTCCACGGTGCCGGACACGCGGAAACGGGCAGGTCGGCGCGGATGTTCGGTGCCCGGCCGCGACGTGATCAGTCGTTGATCAACTGCCTGATGCAGGCGTGTGGCAATTGCCAAAGACTGGCAACTGCGCCACCGTGATGATCAACGGTTGCGGCGCCGCGCCCACCCGACAAACGATCCTCCCCACACCACAGGAGCCCTCTGTGACCCGGATGCGTCCGACCTTCCGACGCCCCGTGGCGTCGATCGCAGCGGCGGGGATGCTCGTCCTCGCCGGGTGCTCGGCCCCGGCCACCCCCGACGGGCAACTGCAACGCGCCTGCCTCGCGCGGGCCCTCGTCCACCGCCCCGACTACCTGCTCTGCGACGAGGCCACCGCGATGCTCGACGCCTCGACCCAGGCGCACGTCGCCGCCGTCATCCGCGAGTACCAGCGAACCCAGCAGGCCGGTGTTCTGGTCATCACCCACGACCAGACCCTGCTGGACCGCTGGAGCGACCGGATCGTCGACCTCGCCGGCGCAGCGAGGGCACACGCCTGACCATCGGTGCGGTGCGAATGCCGGGGCAACGGGCGATCGGCATCGGAGGTCCGCCTCCGCCACTCGGGCGCGGCAGCGTCAGCCGACGTCGAGGGGCACCCGCCGAGCGCGGGAGTCCGGACGGCCGCCGAGGATGGCGGCGAGGATCTCCGCGCCGTCGACGACCCTCGGGCCGGGGCGGTTGAAGTAGGCAGGCCCGTCGACCACCCACACCTGCCCGTCACGCACCGCGGGCAGGTCCGCCCAACCGGGTTGCCCGGTCGCCACGGACAACTCGTCGAAGGTTCGCTCGGGCGTGAACCCGCACGGCCCGAACACCACCACCTCGGGAGCCAGGTCCGCGACCACCGACCACAGCTGCGGGGTGCTGTGCGCGCCCGGCCCGAGCAGCAGAGACCGCCCACCCGCGTAGGCGATCTGCTCCGGCACCCAGTGCCCGCCAGGCATCAACGGGTCAAGCCACTCGACGAACAGCACCGTCGGCGCGCCAGGCACCGGCCCCGGCAACGCGGCGAGGCGACGCTCGGCGTCGGCTCGGATCTCCGCCGCCCTGCCTTCGGTGCCGGTCAGCGCGGCCACGGCATCGACAGTGTCCAGGATCCCATCGATGGTCCTCGCCTCCAGGGACATCACACTGGTGTCGAGATCGATCAGACCAACCGCGTCGTTGACCCGCTCGTAGGAGACCGCACACACGTCGCACAGATCCTGGGTCAGGATCAGATCCGGCTTCAACCCCTCCAGCATGGCGACGTCGAGCTGGTACAACGACGATCCTCGGTGCGGGTCACCGGCGATCGCCGCCGAGATCTCCCGGCTCGTCAAGGTCTCCGGCAGGGAAGTCGCGGTCACCGCCGGGATGTCGGCCAGAGCCCCCGGCGGCCAGTCACACTCGTGGGTACGGCCGACCAGTTGCCCGGTCAGGCCAAGCATGGCCACGATGTCCGTGGCCGCCGGCAGCAGGGAGACGATTCGCACGTCCGCCTGCCTACCAGGCGCGACCGAGCCACGTCCACTTTCCGACAGCCCGTACACGGCCGCCGACGGGCGTTTTCATCCGGCGTGGTGCTGCCACCGTGGCTGTCGACAGCCTCGCGTCTAGCTTCGTTCGAGTGCCTCGCCCTGTCACATCGGCTCGTCGGCTGGGTTCATAAGCACGAGTGCACACACGCGAGGAGGACACAATGCAGTTTGAAGAAGCCGCCGAGGCCGCCGACGAAGCGACGATGCGGTCGATGCTGTCCGCCGACCCTGGGCTGTGCGATCGGCATGCAGACCTGGTTACGCGGATGGCCGAGGCGCGCAACTGGTCATCGGTGCGACTGCTCATCGATCTTGGCTTCGGCGTCAACGGTGTCACCGCCGCCGGCGCCACCGCCTTGCACCATGCGGCGGCAGCGGGTGAGCTGTCGATCGCGCGCCTGCTGGTCGAGCACGGTGCCGACCACACCGCCCGCGAACCTGGGTTCAACGCGCAGCCGGCGGGCTGGGCGCAGTACTTCAAGAAGCGGGAAACCCAGAAATATCTCGAGTCCCTGGCCTGATGCTGCGCCGCCCGGTCACGCGGCATCAGACCCACAGCTCGTGGAAGTGGGGCACGGCATTCACCCCATTGTTCGCTCCGCCTGGTTCAGGAGAGCGGACGCGAGGCGGTGGACGCGGTCGGGGTCGCGGACAACGTCGATCCTGACGATCTTGTCGCCCGCGACAGTGAATGCCATGACAGAAAACGGCTGCCCGTCGCGGGTGATCAACGTTCCGATCGCGCCGTTGACCAGGGCGGGGCGCAGTTGGCCACCGCGTGGGGCGCGGGCCTGCTTGGCCACGGCCGCCGCGCCGCGAACGACGGTCGCCGGCCTGGCGGTGCCAAAGTCGGTGCGCAGGACGACGTCGGGGTCGAGAGCCTGCACGAGGGCGTCGAAGTCACCGGTCCACGCAGCCGCGTAGAAGGCACGGACGACCTGCCGCTGGCGCGCTAGATCCGGATCGGGTGAAGGGATCTCGGCACCGTGCACCCGGCGTCGTGCCCGGCTGGCGAGTTGTCGAGCGGCGGCCGGGGTGCGGCCCGCGATGCCGGCGATCTCCTCGAAGGGCAGGTCGAACATGTCGTGCAGCACGAACGCCAACCGCTCAGCAGGAGTGAGCTGGTCGAGCACGACGAGCAGGGCCAAGCTCACCGAGTCGGCCAGCAACGCCTCCTGCTCGGGGTCGAGGTCCCCGTTCGGGATAACAACCAGGTCGGGCAGGTGAGTGGCGAACGGATCCTCCCGGCGGCGTCGGCGAGAGCGCAACATGTGCAGGCACTCCCGAGCGACGACAGTGGTCAACCATCCGCCGAGGTTGTCGATCTGATCCGCGTCGGACCGGCTCAGCCGTAGCCAGACATCCTGAACAGCGTCGTCCGCGTCAGCCAGCGAGCCGAGCATTCGATAAGCCACCGCCCGCAGCCGGGGTCGGTGCTGCTCGAAGCGCGCGGCCAACCAGTCATTCTCGTCCATCGGTCACACCATCCCATCGCCAAGGCTCACAGAGATGAACCCTCAGGCACAGCGAACGTGACACCGCCGAACCCGGAAAGCAGCCTCTAACTTGCGCAAACTGAGAGTGAGCGATGCTGGTACCGAACCAGCGACCTCTTCGGTGTGAACGCTCACCACCTCACCCGTCACCGGCCTGTCGTTCTGCGGCGGCCCCTTGGGCTTCCCGCTTCCGCGTCAGCCGCCGGGCGTGTTGCTTGACCGGAGTCGGAGCGCCAGCGGAGCGACGGGCGCGCGCCTAGGGCTTGTCCGGCCGATCATGTAGTGGTTGATCGTTGACGATGTGCCCGTGGTGCGTCGTGGTGAGCTGACTGATGAGGCGTGGGCGGTGATCACGCCTCTGCTGCCGGAGCCTGGCGGTGCGCGGGGGCGGTGGCGGTGGCGGTGGGCGGGATCATCGCCAGATCATCAATGGGATCTTGTGGAAGCTGCGTACGGTGCGCCGTGGCGTGACCTGCCGGAACGTTTCGGGCCGTGGAAGACCTGTCATGAGCGTCTGCGGCGGTGGACCGCGGATGGCACGTGGGATCGGATTCTCGCGGCGGCGCCAATCTATGACGATGGCACACCGGTGCAGTGGACGATTAGCATCGACTCGTCGATCGTGCGGGCGCATCAGCATTCCGCTGGGGCCCGCAAAAAGGGGCGCTCCGCAACAAGTCCGGCGACGCCTGGTGCGCAGGATGGCGAGGCCATCGGACGATCCCGTGGTGGGTTGAGCACGAAGATCCATCTGGCCGTTGATGGTCGTGGCCGGCCGTTGTCGATCCTGCTCACGCCTGGTCAGGCTGGCGACAACCCACAGCTCCTGGCGTTGCTCGATGCGATCTGGGTCAACGAGCCCGGGCCGGGCCGGCCCCGAAAGCGACCCGATTTGTTGATTGCTGACAAGGGTTACGCGCATGACTCGACCCGGCGAGCCCTGCGACAGCGAGGCATCCGACACGTCATCCCCGAACGCAGCGACCAGGTCGCCCGCCGCGCCGCCAAGGGCAGCACCGGTGGACGCCCACCGACCTTCGACAAGGCGATCTACCGCAAACACAACGTCGTGGAACGCTGTTTCAACAGGCTCAAACAGTGGCGCGACCTCGCCACCCGCTACGCCAAACGAGCATCCCTCTACCGAGCAAGCCTCGTCCTCATCGCCGCCATCATCTGGCTTCCATGATCGACAGGACAGGCCCTAGTACTGCAACGGCAGTAGGCGAATCGAGTTCGGCTCGCGTTCGTTGGTCTGCCTGTGACCGACGTTGATGTCGATCAGTGGCATGGGGAGTTGGACCAGTTGCATGCCCGGATCGGGCCTCGGTTTCGCCGCTCGGAGCCGCGGCGGCGGGCGCGGCAGTACCTGTGCGGGCTGGTCTCCGGCCTGGGCCGTAAGAACGGCTGGACCCTCGCGGAGCAGGCCGGGACATCCTGTGACATGAATTCCGCTCCTGTGAGCTATGACGCGGCCGCGGGCCGGGCGCCCCGGGCCGGCAGGCCTACCCTAGGCCGGGGCGGAGTCGCGCGAGTTGAGAACACCAACCTCACCGGAACAACCGGCTTAGAGTCCCGCGTTCACGTCGGCGGTGGCGAGCGCCAGCGTTTGGCCGGGTGGTACCCCCTCGCGCAACGGCAATACGCCGTGGAGCGCAGTCAGAGATACGACGCCGATGCGACGTGGACGGATGACTCCGGCGGCATGCTCGCTCCGTGCATCACCATAGGAGCGCAACACACCCGACAGCCATCGTCGTCTATCCGGCGGGGAGGCCCCGCCGTGCGTGAGACACCATTTGTGGCCTCTCGGCTGCACGCCCTGAGTGGGTTGCTGTACGTCCTGTCGTTCGCCGCCGCGATGCTCCTCCCAGGGCTAATCAGTTCACCCGGCGAGCCGCTGGTTACGCCGTACTCGTCCGACGCCGATGTCCAACAGTTCCTCAATAGCGGCTCACCCAGTGCACCGGTTGGCGCGTTCTTCCAGGCGCTGGCAGCGGTCGCGCTGCTGGTGTTCACCGCGTACGTCGCCGTCACGATGCGCCGGCGGGGCGACATCGGCCGAGCCGCTGGGCTGGCGCATGCCTCCGGTGCGGTCGCCTCCGCGCTGCTGCTGTCGTCGGCGGCCGTTCAATGGATCATGTCTCGTCCCGGCAGCGGATCGGATCTGCGGGTCTTCCGGTTCGCCATGGACCTCGCCTTCATGACCGGCGGTCCCTTGCACATCGTGACGCTCGGCCTCTTCGTCGGCGCCGCCTCCGCCGCCATGCTGCAGACCAGGGCGCTGCCGAGCTGGCTCGGAAGGCTGGGGATCGGCATCGCGACGCTGTGCGTACTCGCGATCTTCTCGCTGCTGGCCTCCGCGGCGTCGGTCTTCATCCCGGCCGGAAGGTTCATCGGCTTCATCTGGTTCGCCGCCGCCAGCGTCCTGCTGGCACGACGCGGCCGACTCGCACCCGATCCGGTCGACCTGGCGAGCACGCGATGAGCGGACGAGCTCCTACCGCCCTGCTCGTCACGGCCCTGTTAGTGACCATGACTCTCACGCCAGGCAGCAGCGCAGCGGGCGCGTCGGTGGCGCCATCGGAGGCATCCACGGGTCCGGCGTGGGTCTCTGGGCCGAGCCCATTCGGCGCCTGCCCTTCGGCCGCTCTTGACGATCTCCTACCCGCCGGCGCGCTCGAACCGACCGTCGCCGCCAACCCCCTGAAACGTCAGCAGCTGGTGTCGGTGTGGACACAGGACCGGTTCAGAGGACTGGTCGCTGGGGTGAGCGCCGACGGCGGCCACAGTTGGCGGCGGGTGCTGATTCCGGGGACGAGCCGATGCACGGGCGGGACCTTCGACTACGTCGATGACGTGTGGCTGTCATTCGGCCCAACCGGCATGCTGCATCTGTCGGCGCATGTGTTCGACGCACCCGAGACCACACCCAGCGGACTCATCACGGCCCGATCCCTCGACGGCGGTCTTACCTGGAGTAAACCGGCCCTCGTGGTGGCGGAGCGCGATCCGGACGGCGGGACGTACGTCGGTGGGGCGATCGCGGCTGATCCGGAGGACCCTGCACGCGTCTACACGGTCGTACCGAAGATCATGGAACCCGACCAGGATGGCGAGCCGTTCCGCGGAGCGGTGGTCTTCGCCGCCAGCGGTGATGCCGGACGCACCTGGCGGGCGCGGCAGATTTATGAGCCGGGGGAGAACCGGCTGACCACCGGACACCAGATCGTGGTGCTCCCCAACGGGACCCTTGTCGACTCCTTCACCCTGTTCGACCTCACCGGCGAGCGGCCCACCCGGCACGTTGCCGTGATGCGGTCGCAGGACCGTGGCGCCACCTGGTCACCTCCCCACCTGGTAGCCGAGATGCGGTCGGCCGGCGTCAGCGATCCGCAGTCGCCGGGGGACCAGGTCTCCAGCGGCAGCGCCGCGCTCATCGACGCGGCGGTCGATCCGGCCAGCGGGCGGATCTACCTGGTCTGGCAGGACGCCCGCTTCAGCGGCGGGCAGGCGGACGCAATCGCACTGTCCGTGTCGGACGACAGCGGGCGCCACTGGTCCACGCCGGTAAAGGTCAACCGCAGCCCGACGTACGTCCCGATCGGCAACCAACAGGCATTCACCGCATCGGTTGCAGTCGCCGCCGACCATACCGTCGCGGTCGACTACTCCGATTTTCGTCACGACGACCCCGCCGGGGCGCTATGGACCGATCGTTGGCTGGTGACCTGTCGCCCGACACCCAAGCTTGATTGCGCGACCGGGGTTGGGTTCGACACCGAGGTAAGACTCACCAACGAGCCATTCGACATGCGGCATGCCCCCTTCCTGAATGAAGTCGGCCCCCCGGGCTTTTTCCTCGGCGACTACGCCGGCCTGACCAGCGCCGGACCACACGACTTCGTCGCCACGTTCTCCCAACCCGACCCGGTGGCGTCCCCGCGCGTCGCCGCCGTACGGGTCCGGGACGCCAACCGATAGCCGCGTTGTGGCTGGCCGTGGGCCGGGCGGGACCGGAAACCGGTCCGGTCCGGCCCTACCGGTTGATGCCCGGCCCGGGCCGCTGGCCGAGGGCACTAGTACTGCAACGGCAGTAGGCGAATCGAGTTCGGCTCGCGTTCGTTGGTCTGCCTGTGACCGACGTTGATGTCGATCAGTGGCATGGGGAGTTGGACCGGTTGCATGCTCGGATCGGGCCTCGGTTTCGCCGCTCGGAGCCGCGGCGGCGGGCGCGGCAGTACCTGTGCGGGCTGGTCTCCGGCCTGGGCCGTAAGAACGGCTGGACCCTCGCGGAGCAGGCCGGGGACGTGTCGCCGGACGGGATGCAAAGGTTGTTGCGGTGGGCGGACTGGGACATCGACGCGGTCCGTGACGACGTGCGGAACTACGTGGTCGAGCACCTCGGCGACCCGGCCGCAGTGCTGATCGTGGACGACACCGGGTTCCTGAAGAAGGGCACCCGGTCGGCCGGGGTGCAGCGCCAGTACTCCGGCACCGCCGGGCGGACGGAGAACTGCCAGGTCGGGACGTTCCTGGCCTACCGCTCCGCGAAAGGCCACGCACTGATCGACCGGCAGCTCTACCTTCCGGCGTCGTGGACCGATGACCGGGACCGGTGCCGAGCGGCGGGGATCCCGGACGAGGTGCAGTTCGCCACGAAGGTCCAGATGGCCCGGAAGATGCTGGCCCGCGCCTTCGATGCCGGGGTGCCGGTCGGGTGGGTGACGATGGACGAGGCCTACGGGCAGTCGAAATCCCTGCGGGTCTGGTTGGAACAGCGGGATGTGGGTTATGTGGTCGCGACCCGCCGCAACGACGACATGATCACCACCAACATGGGCACCGCCCGCGCCGACCCGTTGCAGTACTAGAGACTGCGGAGCCTTGGTCCTGGGCTGCCGTCCTGGCTCAAGTGTTACGGCGAGGCAAGATAGCGCCCGAACGCTTCCTGCCCGTCAGGGATGAAGCGCCGATGCTGAACGGCTTGCCGCAGCTCGCCCTTTGTCATCCAGCCGAGCCAGGCCACCTCCTGGGGTCAGGATCTACCTCGCCGGTGATGACGGCCTCATGAACGCCGAGCCAGTACGGGCCGACCTCGCCTTGACATAGGAACTTGAACATGAAGCGCACCGCCACGTGGACGCCCAGCTCCTCGGCCAACTCCCGAGCAGCGGCCGCCTGATACGACTCACCGACATCCACGGCCCCGCCGAAGCTCACCTCGTAGTAGCCGGGGAATCTGGACAGGCCCTCAGCGCGCCGATACACCAGAACCCGGCCCTGCTGATCTCGGCAAATGGTCGTCGCGATGCGGTGCAGCCAGCCGCGACGGACGGCCTCGCCTCGGTCCACCACTCCCAGCACCCGGTCCTGATCATCGACCCGCTCCACGAGCTCATTCACAACGCACACAATCCCAGATTCGGGTCGTAGTGCGGGCCGCAGGATATTGGGAAGCGACCGCGTCGCTGGGAGCCGATGGGCTGGATGCGGGCGGGCAGCCCTTAGACCGCTTGCGCCATCCCATCTGCCGTCGACCCGCCATCCTGGGGAGCGGGCCGCCGCCCGGCCCGCAACGTCAAGACCACCTTGACGCACGGTCGAACGTTGGCGGGTCAGGCGGCGGTCTGCTCGGCTTGCCCGGGTCGCCGGCTGGCGGGATGGCCCGCGCAACCACCCACAGACCGCAATTCGCCGACGGTGTTGCAACCCGCGTCAGTCGTCTTCGGCGCCGTCGAGCAGCGCGCGTCGCAGCGCCAGTCGGTGCTTCCGGCGGATCTCCGCCTCCCGGTACCGTCGGCGGTCCCCATCGGTCTCCGGTAGCAGCGGCGGCACCGTCCGAGGCTGGCCGTCGTCGTCGATGGCGACCATGACCAGGTGGGCGGTGGCCACGTCGGTGGGTGGCACCGCACGGTCCCACCGGTCGGCGGTCACCTTGACGGCCACCTCCATCGAGCTGCGGCCGGCCCAGGTGATCCGGGCGTCGACGTGCACCACGTCGCCGACCCGCACCGCGCGGAGGAACGCCGTCTCGTCGATGGCGGCGGTCACCGCCGGCCCGTCGGAGTGCCGGGCAGCGACCACACCGGCGACGGAGTCGATGAGGTTGAGGATCCGGCCGCCGTGCACCGTACCCATCAGGTTGGTGTGGTGCTGGTCCATGATCTGCGAAAGGGTCAGGTGCGACGCCGACGGTGCTCGGCCGGCGATGGTGGTGGTGTCGTGCACAGCGGTAGTCCGTCCCTCGGGAAACCACACCACCGGACTGCGGGCACGCGCTGACGAGGACGCCACCGCGTAGACGACGCGGCAGGTCACCCGCTCAGCCCACCCGCGAGGCCGACGGCAGCGCACACGGTTGTGTACGCGGCGCCGGCAGGTCTTCGGACTCGCGGGCCTGACCGGTCGCGCCGGTCCCCTACTGGCCGTCGCTTCCCAGGCCACTGGCCCAGTGCTGATGACGGCGGTCGTTCCCACTCACCGCTGCGGGGCAGCCCCGGATTCTCACCGGGTTCCCTCTTACGACGCCCAGCCGGTCACGACGGGGCGAACCAGCGCCGTCGGCGAGCATAGCTGGCCAGGGAATGTGTCCACCCGGGGCGTCCTGCCGCGGCGACGGATGGCCTGATCGTCAACTTTTGTCATCTGAGGAAGAAGATCGTCACCTCTTGAAAAAAGTCTCGCGAGGGTGAGGATATCCAGATGCGTCGTCTCCCCCAGACTTGCGGGCGGGTGTTCTCGGGCCTCCTCGCGTTCCTCCTCGCCTCGGCGGTCGCCCTCCTCGCGTCCGCCCAACCCGCCGCAGCGCACGGGACCCTCGCCATGTCCACACCGGCGAGCGGCGCAACCGTGCGCGAGTCGTTGACCGAGGTGCGGCTGTTCTTCACCGAGAAGGCCGCCGCCAACGCGTTCTTCACGATCACCGCCCCGGGCGGCACCCGGGTCGACAACGGCTGGTCGTACGGGGAGCCGAAGCCGCTGGACAAGCCGGTGCGCGAGTACTTCCTGGTCAACGGGCAGTTCGAGCCACGGGAATACACGACGGGGTTCCCGGCGGTGGTGTCCGTCGCCCACCTGCCCGCCAAGGGCCAGTACTCGGTGAGCTACCTGTCGGTCGCCTCGGACGGCGACACCGTGCGGGGCACCCAGACCTTCCGCTACGACGGGCCGGTGACGGCAGCGCCGAAGGGGTGGAGCCCGCCGTCGACCCAACCGGACCCGGCGTTGGTGGCCGCCACCGAGCAGCACAACTCCGGGCAGGCCTCGGCGGTGCCGACCACAGCTGACGATCCGTCGACCCCGCCGGCCGCGGCGGCACCGTCGACCGGGTCGACCGAGGAGAGCGGTCCCGGGGCACTGGCCTGGGCCGGCTGGGCGGCGGCGGTCGCGGCGGTCGGGGCGGTGGCCGGGTTCGTCGTCTGGCGTCGCCGATCTGCCGGCACACCCGCCGGCCGGGGCCGTACCTCGGCGGCGAGCTCCGGTCGACGCGGCGGTGGCGCCCGTACCACGAACAGGGCCGGCACTGGCAGGACCGTCGGCGGCAAGGCTGCCGGGGACAAGACCGTCGGGGACAAGACCGTCGGGGGCAAGGCCGGCGCTGGCAAGACCGTCGGGGGCAAGGTCGGCGCGGCAACCGGCGTCGTCGCGCGTACCGCGAGCGACAAGCGGCGGCCCGCCACCGTGCCCGCGGCGCGCAAGGGCAACACGGTCGTCACGGCCCGCACGGGCGTTACTGTCGATCCGACGTCGACCGATCAGGTGACCGAGGCCCACGCCAGCACGGACGGCGAGCTGACGGTCGACCCCGGACCACGGCCCGACACGGACCTCGCCGCCGCGACGCCTGGGTCCCGGTTGAGCAACACCCACCTGGCGCTGCTCGTCGGCGGGCTGGTGCTGGCCCTGCTGGCCGGGTTCGGGTTGGCCCGTATCGGCACCGCCGACGAGAGTCCGGCGACCGGCAATGCACGACCGTCGGCCGGTGGACCGCCCGACTCGGGCCAGGTGGGCTCCGCGACCGACGGGCACCAACACCCGGCCGGTACGGGGCCGCACACGCATCGGGGTGACGACGCGACGGGCGCGACGCTGGCGACCGGGACGACGGTCAGCGCCGGTGGGTACACCCTGCAACCGCTGGAGCGGTCCCAACCCCCTGGTGTACGCGCCGACTACCGGTTCCGCATCGTCGGGACCGACCGGCAGCCGGCAACGACCTTCGCGGTCGTACACGACAAGCCGTTGCACCTGATCGTGGTGGGCCGCGACCTGACCGGCTACCAGCACCTGCACCCGACGATGGCGCCCGACGGCACCTGGAGCGTCCCCCTGACGCTGGCCCGACCCGGCGGCTACCGCGTCTTCGCCGACTTCTCCGTCACCGCGGCCGACGGCAAGCAGCAGCCTCTCGTGCTGGGTGTTGACCACATCGTGCCCGGCGCGCACAGCCCGACCGCGCTGCCGCCAGCGCAGGCGCAGGCGACGGCTGGTCCGTACGCGGTGTCGATGACCGGCACCCCGACGGTGGGGGTGACGGCGCCGATCCACTTCCAGGTCAACGGCGCCGACACGGCCACGCCCGCGCAGTTGGAGCGGTACCTGGGCGCGTACGGGCACCTGGTCGTCGTTCGTGAGGGCGACCTCGGCTACGTGCACGTCCACCCTGAGCAGGAGCTGGTCGACGGGACTGTCAAGTTCTGGCTGACCGCGCCGAGTTCAGGCCGGTACCGAGCCTTCTTCGACTTCCAGGTCGCCGGCACTGTGCACACCGGGGAGTTCACGATCAACGTGCCCTGAGTCCGGAACTTTCTCCCAGCTGCGGCCGACCAACCTCCCAGCAGCAACCATCGGAGGAAGAACACATGCGCACCACCAGCCCGAACGCTTCACGCCGCCGGTCGGCCGCCATCCTCGCCGCCGCGATCCTGACGGTGAGCGCCGCCGGCTGCGGCTCGTCCGACTCCCCGTCGACAGCGCAGGCGGGCCCGTCCGCGTCGGCCTCGGCCAACCCGGACGCTGGTGTGCTCGGCATTCGTGACCCGTGGGTGAAGGCGGCTGACAAGGGCATGACGGCGGCCTTCGGGACGCTGGTCAACGACGGCGACACCGATGTCACGGTGACGAGTGCCACGACCTCCCTGTCGCCGATGGAGCTGCACGAGATGGCGATGAAGGACGGCAAGATGGTCATGCAGCAGAAGCAGGGCGGCATCGTGATCAAGGCCAAGAGCACGCACGCCTTGGAGCCCGGGGGCGACCACCTCATGCTGATGAACCTCACCAAGCCTGTTCAGGCCGGCGACGAGTTGACAGTCACCCTGACCTTCGCCGACGGCAAGACCCAGGAGTTCCGCGCGGTGGCCAAGCCGTTCACCGGCGCGCAGGAGAGCTACGCCCCCGGGCACGGCGAGCCCATGCCCGGCATGAGCCCCACTCCGGGGACGAGCATGAGCCCGGCATCGTGACGCAGACACCACAGGTCCGGCCGGTGAGCAGGCGCGGCCTGCTCACCGGTGGAGCCCTGGCCGCCGGCGGAGCACTGGCCGGCGGTGCCGCGATCGCCGCCACCCGTGTCGGAAGGACCGGACCACCGTCGGCGACGGCCGCCGACACGACGCCCGTGGCGACCGTCGGCGGCCTGGTCGAGCCGTTCCACGGCGCCCGGCAGGCCGGGGTGGCCACCGAACCGCAGGCGCACGCGTCGTTCGTGGCGCTCACAGTGCGGGCCGGCGTCGACCGGGCCGCACTGGGTCGGATGTTGCGGTTGCTCACCGACGACGCCGCCCGGCTCACCCAGGGCCGACCCGCGCTGGCCGACACCGAGGCCGAACTCGGGCTGCTGCCGGCACGGTTGACAGTGACCTTCGGCTTCGGGCCCGGCCTCTACCGGGCGGCCGGCGTCGACGACCGCCGGCCGACATCGGTCACCGACCTGCCGTCGTTCCGCATCGACCGGCTCCAGCCGGCCTGGTCCGGCGGCGATCTGCTGCTCCAGATCTGCGCGGACGACGCGATCTCCGTCGCCCACGCCCAGCGGGTCCTGATCAAGGACAGCCGACCGTTCGCCACTGTGCGGTGGGTCCAGCAGGGCTTCCGGCGCAGCCCCGGCGTCGAGCCGGGCGGCCACACCCAGCGCAACCTGTTCGGTCAGCTCGACGGCACCGCCAACCCCAAACCCGGCGCGCCCATGGACACCGCGCTCTGGGTCCCGGACGGCCCGGCGTGGCTGCGCGACAGCACCACAGTGGTGCTCCGGCGGATCAGCATGAACATGGAGACGTGGGACCTGCTCGGCCGGACCGACCGCGAACTCGCCGTCGGGCGACGGCTCGACACCGGCGCCCCGCTCACCGGCACCGCCGAACACGACGAGCCCGACTTCGCCGCCACCGACCCGGACGGCCTCACCGTCATCCCCGACTTCTCGCACATGACCCGCGCCCACGTCACCGACGACCGGCTGAAGATCCTGCGCCGGCCCTACAACTACGACGGGGTGCCGACAGCTGAGGGTCACGCCGACACCGGCTTGATCTTCACGTCCTACCAGGCCGACATCGCCCGGCAGTACCTGCCGATCCAGCGCCGGCTGGCCGACCGGGACCTGCTCAACGAGTGGACCACGCCGATCGGGTCCGCCGTCTTCGCCATCCCGCCCGGATGTCCATCGGGCGGTTGGATCGGCGAGCAGGTGCTCGGATGACCACGCCGACCCGGAGTTTCGTCATGACCGTACCGTCGTCCCGGCCCACTGCCGTCCGGCTCGGCGCGGCGGTGCTCGCCGTCCTCGTGGCGGTCCTCATCCCGGCCAGCCCGGCCTGGGCGCACAACTCGCTCAAGACGGCCACGCCCGCTCGGGACGCGACGCTGTCGAGCGCACCGGCCGAGGTCACGCTCGAATTCATGCAGCGACTCGACCCCGCGTTCACCACTATCGTGCTCACCGATGCCGCCAAGCGGAAGCTTCCCACCGGCGCACCGGTGGTCACCGGAGCGAAGAGCACGGTCCAGGTGACCGACACCCTGCCGAACGGGACATACACGGTCGCCTACCGGGTCGTCTCCGTCGACGGGCACCCGGTGCAGGGGTCCTATCCGTTCACTGTGGCCGATCCGACGTCCAGCGCCGCGCCGGTCGCCAACGTCAGCGCGTCAGCGCCCGCCGCCGCGGCAGTGGAGTCCGGCGACGGCCCGAGCGCCGGTGTCCTCGTCGCGGGTGCCGCGCTGGCCCTCCTCGTCCTGGTGGCGGCTGGGCTGCTCAGGCGGCGGGCGGCCCGGCGCTGATCCGACAGGCCCCCGTGCGGTCGGCTCGCCCCATCACCTCACCAAGCAAGGTCAACACGTGTCCGACACAGATCCACAGCACTTCGCCACCGACGATCCGAGCCGTGCCCGCACCGTCGCCATTGCCCCGGTAATCCCGACCGGTCCAGCCCCGTCCGCCGCCCGAGACATGGGTTCCACGGGATCCGGCTGGTTGATCACTGTCGTCGCCGTCGCGTCGGGGGTCGCCCTGTTGGTGCTCGGTCTGCGGGTCGGGGGTGCGCTCACTGCCGCGATTCCGGGCCTCCCCGACGCGGGACCGCTCACGACCCCGGCGCTACCCGTGTTCCGGCTGCTGTCCGACTGTCTCGCCACCGTCACCGTCGGCATGCTGGTGACCGCCGCGTTCCTGCTGCCCGGCGACGGACGCAGCGTCTCGCCGCACGGCTACCTGCTGCTGCGGCGGGCAGCTGTCGCCGCGCTCGGTTGGTCGGCGACGGCGCTGGCCCTGATCGCGCTGACCGCCTCGGACCTGCTCGGCCAACCACTGGCGACGCTCGGGCCCGCGACCGTCGTCAGTTTCGCCACCACCATCTCGCAAGGCCAGTCGCTCACACTGCAGGCCGCACTGGCCCTGACCGTGGCACTGCTGGCCAGATTCGGGGTGTCCCGTGGGCTCGCCGCGACAGTCGCGGTCCTGGCCCTGGTGGCGGTACTTCCTCCGGCCTTCACCGGGCACTCCGCCGGGGCCGGTAACCACCAGATCGCCGTCACCAGCCTGGCCCTGCACATCCTCGCCGCCGCGGTGTGGATCGGCGCCCTCATCGCCCTGCTGGTGGTACGACGCAGTCGGCTGCTGGCCGACGCCGCCGCTCGGTACAGTCGCCTCGCCCTGGGCTGCTTCGTCGCCGTGTCGGTCAGCGGGGCGGCCAACGCCACCGTCCGCCTCGGGTCGGTCGACCAGCTCTGGCACTCCCGCTACGGCTGGTTGGTGCTCGGCAAGCTCGCCGCATTGCTGGTCCTCGCCACGCTCGGGGCGATACACCGCTCCCGCACCCTGCCGGCGTTGCGCGCCGGAAGGCGATGGGCGTTCGGCCGCCTGGCCGCCGGTGAACTGATCGTGTTCGCCGCCACCGTGGGGCTGGCGGTGGCGCTGTCCCGCAGCCCCACTCCGGTCGCCGAAGCCGGCACCGACGCCGACCCGATCACCGAGCTGCTCGGCTTCCCGATGCCCACCGCACCCACTGCGGGCAACCTGCTCGGCCAGCCGCTACCGGACATGTTCTTCCTGACCCTCTGCGTTCTCGGCATCGGCGGTTACCTGGCCGGCGTGCGACGGATGCACGTCGGCGGACACCGCTGGCCGGTCGCACGGACGGCAAGTTGGGTGGGCGGGCTGCTGCTGCTCGCCGCGATCACCAACCTCGGTGTCGCCCGCTACGCGTACGTGCTGTTCAGCGCGCACATGGCCCAGCACATGGTGTTGTCGATGCTGGTGCCGATCCTGCTGGTCGGCGGCGCACCGGTCACCCTCGCCCTGCGCACCCTGCGTCGACCAACCGATCCGGGGGTACGCGGTGCCCGGGAGTGGCTGCTGATCGCTGTGCACAGCCCGCTCACGAAACTGCTCACCCATCCGCTCGTCGCGCTGGGCATCTACAGCGCCAGCCTGTTCGGCCTGTACTTCAGCGACCTGCTCGGCGTGCTGATGCGCTCCCACCTCGGTCACCTCGCGATGCTCACCCACTTCGTGGTTGCGGGCTGTCTGCTGTTCTGGGTGCTCATCGGTGTCGACCCGGGCCGCCGACGCCTCCCCCATCCCCTGCTGGTGATCATCCACCTGGCGTCGATGATGGCGCACGGCTTCTTCGGCCTGGTCCTCATGCAGACGACCACGGTCATCGCCCCCGACTGGTACCTCGCCGTGCATCCCGCCTGGGCGTCGTCGCTGCTGTCCGATCAGAAGCTCGGCGCCGGCATCGCCTGGGCGTTCGGCGAGTTGCCCGCCGTCGTCGTCATGATCGTCCTGATCCGCCAGTGGATGCGCGCCGACCAGCGTGAACAGGGCCGCCTCGACCGGGCCGCCGACCGCGCCGACGCCACCGGCGCCGAGGACGACCTCGCCCGCTACAACGCGTTTCTCGCCGCAGCCGGACGGACCGGCGGCGACCTGCCCCGCACGGCCCGGCCGGACCAGCCCTGAGACATCGAGGACCCGATCTTCCACTGCCCGGGGAACCACCGCCGTCTCTCCCCCGACTACCAGTCAGGGCCGACGCGACACCTCAACGGGCGACCAGACCAGTTCGGGAAACACCTTCGTGCTTCCCGACTCTTCCGATCGGATCACCATGTCTCTCACCGAACTGTCCGGCACGTCGACGCCGGAACCCTCCACGACCGCCGAGAAACCGGGCCGGCCGGCCCGGCGCACGTCGCCGTTCGGCGCGCTGCTGCTGCGGCTGCACTTCTACGCCGGCATCCTCGTCGCCCCGTTCCTGGTGGTCGCCGCACTGACCGGCCTGGCCTACACCACCACCCCGCAACTCGACACCATCCTCTACGGCGACCAACTGACTGTCGCCCAGGTGGGTGACCGTCAGCTCCCGCTGGCCGAGCAGATCGGGGCCGCGCGCAACGCACACCCCGACGGCAGCATCACCACAGTGCAACCCGGCGACGGCGACCGGACCACGACTGTGGTGTTCTCCCTGCCCGAGCTCGGCGAGAATCAGCACACCGTCTACATCAACCCGTACACCGGCGAGTCCCAGGGGCAGCTCACCACCTGGTTCGGGTCCACGCCGGCCACCACCTGGCTGGACGACCTGCACCGCCACCTGCACCTGGGCACTGTGGGCGAGCACTACTCCGAGCTGGCCGCGAGCTGGCTGTGGGTGATGGCGCTCGGCGGGGTCATCCTCTGGTGGCGTCGACGCGGCGCCGCCAAGGCCGCCGTCCGACACCTGCTCGTGCCGGACCTGTCCACCGGTAAGGGTGTCCGCCGTACCCGAGGATGGCACGCCACCACCGGCATCTGGCTCACCGTCGGACTCCTGTTCCTCTCGGTCACCGGTCTGACCTGGTCCCGCTACGCCGGCGCGAACTTCGCCGCCGGCCTCGACGCGCTGAGCGCCCGCACTCCGGAGATCTCCACCAGCCTCACCACCGGTCCCCCAGCCCCCGCCGAGACCGGCGGGGGCCACGAGCACGGTGCCGCCGGGGCGGGCGGGGTCGTCGAGTCGGCGGCCTTCGATCGGGTCCTGGCTGTCGCTCGTGGCGCGGGCCTCTCCGGCCCGGTCGAGATCAGCCCCGCGCCGGAGCCGGGCTCCGCCTGGACCGTCACGCAGGTCGACAACACCTGGCCGGTCAAGAAGGACCGCATCGCCGTCGACCCGACCTCGGACACTGTCACCGCCCGCAGCGACTTCGCCGACTGGCCCCTGCTGGCCAAACTGAGCGGCCTCGGCATCCAGGCCCACATGGGGATCCTCTTCGGCCTGGTCAACCAGCTCCTGCTCGCCGCGCTCGCCCTCGGCCTGCTCTGCGTCATCTTCTGGGGCTACCGCATGTGGTGGCAACGCCGACCCACCCGCGCCGACCGCCGGGCGATCGCCGGCACCCCGCCGGCCCGCGGCGGCGTACGCGGCCTGCCACTGTGGGCGCTGCTGATCGGCGTACCGGTGACCGTGGCGATCGGCTGGATGCTGCCCCTGTTCGGGCTCACAGTGCTCGCCTTCCTCGTCATCGACGTGGTGGTGGGTGCGGTGTCTCGACGCCGACGACCTGCCGCGGCTCCCACCTCCCCGGCGCCTGCGGGGAGCTGATCCAACGGTCCGGCCGTCCGTCCTCCGACGGACGGCCGGACGCCTCGCTCAGATCACTACCTGTTTGGTGTTCGGCAGGCTGTCGACTATCGACTTCTGCACGTTGATCGTGTCGGCGATGACCTCGTGGGGCGTGTTGGCCATCCACTGCATCACCGAGATGTCCTCGAACCGGGGATGACGGAACATCTCCAGGAACACCAGTGGCTCGTCGCCGGTGTTCTCGATGTAGTGGCCGTACGCGAAGGGGACGTAGCCCACGTCGCCGGCCTGGAAGTCGAACGTCCGGGCTGCGGCCTGGGAGGCGAAGACGCCCATCCGCCCGGTGCCGGAGATGTAGTACTGCCACTCGTCGGTGGTGGGATGCCAGTGCAACTCGCGCATCCCTCCCGGCTCGACCTCCACCAGGGCCGCGGCGGTGGTCACGGAGGCGGCGAAGTTGGTCGAGTCGGTGATCCGGACCGTTCCGCCGCGGAAACGCTGCGGGGTCTGCGCGAGCATCCGGTGCTTGAAGCTTCGTGGGATGTCGCCGGTCGGGCTGACCACCCGGTCCTGTTGCAGGGGTGGTGGGACGTCGCCCTGGAAGATGTACTTCTCCCGCTCGGGCAGGTTCTCCATCTGTTCCGGCGTCCAGCCGAAGTTCTTGGCCAGGACGTGTCGAGGGGTGTGTGCGAAGAAGTCGCTGAGCAGGAACGTGTTGTTCTCCGAGAACGCGCCGTCGTCGAAGACCAACAGGAACTGCGCGCCGTTTTCCAACGCCTGGATGTTGTGCGGCACGCCCTGCGGAAAGAACCACAGATCGCCGGCCTTCACGTCCTCGATGAAGTTGCGGCCCTCGTGGTCGACGGCGCTGATCCGGCAGCTGCCGCTGAGCATGTACGCCCACTCCGACTGCTGGTGCCAGTGGATCTCCCGGTACGCGCCCGGCTCGAGACCGAACTGGACGCCGGACAACTGACTGGCGATCGGGAGGTCTCGGTTGGTGACCTCGCGGGTCCAGCCGCCCTTCTCCACCCGGGTGTGCGCCTGCGAGAACGAGAACTTGAGGTTGGGAACCAGCCGGCTGTCGGTCGTCGGTGGAACCAGGAGGTCCGGGTTCTGCCGCTCGAGCTCGACGTTGCGGCCCGCGAAGGGCGGGGCGCCCTGGTCGCCGCGCCGCGGCTGAGGATCACTGTTCGCCATGATCGTTGTCTCCTCACTCGGATTGGATCGGACCGGGCGCGGGGACGGATCCGCCCCGCAGCCGGAGCCGGGACGAGATCCCCAGCAGGGCACGCACTCCGGGCCAGCCGTACTGGACCGCGATCGCCACCGGAATCGCCGTCGCGGTCGCCATCAGCACCAGACGGGTCCACGCCGGAGCGTGACCGCCCGCCCCGGTGCCGGCATAGAGGACGAACATCAGCAGTACGACCCGGAGCCGATGCAGACCGGGAAGTTCAATGAGCTGGGCCATGATTCGATGATCGGCGCCGAACGCCGCCCGTCGCATCACGTGATCGCGCCATAACCGCAGGTCAAATCCCGGACGGCGGGGCCATTCGGCGCAATCCCGCCGGTTCGTCGATCTGGTCGCCCGTGCCTGGCGGCATGGCTAGGCTCGGTCGCAGGACGGCCTTTCGACGCGCCTGGTAACAACCGGGGAGAACGCCATTGTCCGAATCACCCTTCAACGCCGGAACGCTCCCGGCCGACGACATCGCCGCCGACGCCGAGCAACGACGGCACCGGCTGTTCGCCACGGCGGACCAGCTCCGGCTGGCCGGACGCGGGATGGAAGCGCTGCACGTCCTGGCCGCGGAGATCGCCACGAGTCCCAGCGGCGAACGCCACCGTGCACACCTGCTCGGTCGCTTGGCGCAGGTCGTGGCACTGGAGCAGCCGACGATCGCCCTCGCCGGTCTCCGGGAGGCGCTGAACCTCCGACTGGACGCCGGCAGCCGTAGCACCCTGCTCGCCCTGGTGGCCACGATCGCGGCCCGCACGGGACATCCGGACACCGATGCCCTGCTGCGCGGTGCGGGCACCGCCCACGCCGCGTCGGGTGACCCGGCGTCCGCTCGCCACCTCGCCCTCGGCCGGGCCGCCCGCTCGCTCGCGCACGGTGATCTGCCGGGCGCCCAGGCCGTGCTGGCGGCCCTGGAGCCGGACTCCTGGGCGGCACGCGCCGACGCCCCGTCCATCCGGGCGGAACGGATCCTCGTGCAGCTCGGCCTGGGCCAGCACCAGGACGCGCGGGCCGCGACCCGCCAGACGCCCGATGTCTCATTCACCGGGCTGACCGCGCTGGACTGCCTGCGCATGGTGGCGGTGGGAGAGCTGTCCGAGGCGGCCGCGCTGGCAGTCACGACGCTCAGCTCCGGCTCGGCGGACCTCAGCAGGGAGGTCCGTGCCCTGTTGGTCGCGGTGATCGGCGAGGTCCGCTACCGCCGTGGCGAACACGACGACGCCCGCGCCATCCTCCGCGCCTGCCTCGCCGAAGACCGATGGCCCGACCGTACGATGTGGACGTTTGCGTTCTGTGTGGCGGTGCGCGACCCGGCCCTCAGTGCGCCGGCCGGCCTGCTCACCAGGATCGTCGCCGACCTGCACCGGTCGGTCCGGTCACTCCTGCCCGTTCCGCACTTCGGCCCCCGACTGGTACGCGCGGCGGTGGCGGCCGACGACACCCGGGCCGCCCGCCGGGTCACCGAACTGGTCGAGCTGGTCTCCACCCGTACTCCGGTGCCGCTGTGGCACGCGCTGGCCGACCAGAGCCGAGGGTTGCGCGACGGCGACCCGGATGCCCTCCGGTCGGCGGTGGACCAGCTGCGCACCACCGCCGCCCGGCCGGCGCTGGCCGACGCGTTGCTCGACCTAGCGAACAACCCCCGGGCGCGATCCGGGGAGGCGCGCGATGCCGCGCACGAGGCGGCTGCCCTCTACTCCCGGATCGGCGCCCCCGGCGACCAGGCGATCGCGGACCGGCGCTGCGCCGACCTCGCCGCCCGCCCACACCGCCGGCCGTCGATCGACGAGCCGCCGAGCCAGGGCATCGAAGCGCTCACCCCCGCCGAGGAGCGGGTGGCCGAGATGCTCGCCTCCGGCGCCACGAAGAAGGAGGCGGCCAGGAGCCTCTTCGTCTCTTTTCACACCGTGGACACCCAACTCCGCTCCATATACCACAAGCTGGGCATTCACAATCGGATGCAGTTGGCGCGGGCCTGGGAACGCACCGGACGATAATCAGCCGATGACCACGCCAGCCGACCTGACAGCGCTCGCCGAGGCCGTGGAGTGCGAATTCATGCACTCCTACGAGTCGCAGGCGCCCGGGCCCACGTACACCGATCTCGGGATCGCTACCACCCGCGTCGGCGGCGGTGTCGCCCTCGCCATGCGCAACGATCCCTCCGGCGGGTACTGGAGCAAGGCCCTCGGCTTCGGCACCACCGAGCCGTTCACCGTGCAGATCCTGGATCGCGTCCTCGACTTCTACCGGGAGCAGGGCGTCGACCAGGCAGTGCTTCAGCTCGTTCCGTCGGTGCTGCCCGCTGGCTTCGACGAGGACGCCGCCGCGCGCGGGCTTGCGCCGGGAAGCACCTGGATCAAGCTCGCCGCCCGACCCGAGGACGTCACCGGCGCGCAGACCCGTCTGCGCGTCGCACCGGTGCCGGCCGCCGAGGCGCAGCGCTGGGCCGACGTGCTGCTCGCCGGGTTCGGCATGCCGACCGGTGGGCTCACCGACATGCTGGCCGCGACTGTCGGCCAGCCGGCGTGGCGACCGTACGCGGCCTGGGACGACGGCGAACTGGTCGCGGGCGGCAACCTGTTCGTGCACGGCGAGGCCGCGTCGCTCAACGCCGCCGCGACGGCCTCCGGCCACCGCGGCCTCGGGGCGCAGTCAGCGCTGATCGCCGCCCGCGCCCGAGCCGCCGCCGAGGCGGGATGCCGGTGGCTGTTCGCCGAGACCGGCAAGCCCGCGCCCGGTCAGCAGAACCCCTCGCTGAACAACCTGCGGCGGGCCGGGCTGATGCCGCTCTACGAACGCCGCAACTGGGTCTGGCGAACAGCTACCTGAACCCGCCCGCCGCTGTCACTTCTCGCTGTCGAGCAGCGCCATCATCGCTGTCGCGTACCGCTGGCCGGAGGCGGCGCCGGCCGGCACGGCACTCTCGATCTCGTCCAACGCGTCCTGGTCGAGCACCACGTCGACAGCGGCCAGCGACTCGGTCAGCCGGTCGCGCCGCCGCGCACCGACCAACGGCACGATCTGTTCGCCCTGCGCCGCCACCCAGGCGATCGCCACCTGGCTGGTGGTGGCGCCCAGCCGCTGCGCGACCCGGCCGAGCGCCTCCACCAGGCGCAGGTTGGCGGCCAGGTGCTCGCCCTGGAACCGTGGGCTGTTCGCCCGGAAGTCCGTGCCGGTCAGCGCACGGTCCGCCGACCAGTGGCCGCTGAGCAGCCCTCGGGACAGCACCCCATAGGCGGTCAAGCCGATGCCCAGCTCCCGCAGCGCCGGCAGGATGGTGGCCTCCGGGCCGCGGGAGAGCAGCGAGTACTCGATCTGGACGTCGCTGATCGGCGCCACGGCCGCGGCCCGGCGGATGCTGTCCGCGCCGACCTCGGAGAGCCCGATGTGCCGGATGTAGCCGGCCTGCTGCATCTCGAGCAGCGCGCCCACGGTCTCCTCGATCGGGACCTGCGGGTTCAGTCGCGACGGCCGGTAGATGTCGATGTGGTCGGTGCCCAACCGCCGCAGCGAGTACGCCAGCCGGTCCTTCACCGCCGCCGCCGACACGTCGTACGGTGCCGCCTGGAAGCCGCCGTCCGGTGTCCGGCGCGCGCCGAACTTCACGCTGAGCACCACCTCGTCCCGGCGACGCTCCCGCAGCACCCGGCCGATCAGCAGCTCGTTGTGACCCGACCCGTAGAAGTCCGCGGTGTCGATCAGGTTCACACCGGCGTCGATCGCCGCGTGCAGCGTCGCGATGCTCTCCGCCTCGTCAGCCGGCCCGTACAGGTCGGACATGCCCATCGCGCCGAGCCCGATGATCGACACCTCCGGCCCGGAGGCACCCAACCGTCGCCGTCGTAGACCTGTCATGTCCCTCGTCTCCTTCGGTCGTCGTCGCGGTGCGTCGTGGTGTCCGGGCACCGCTGTGTACGCTGTGTCCATATAACCAGCAAGTAGACAGCGTGTCCATATAACCGGGAGGACCAGTGGCCGAGCTCACGCCGGATGCCCAGACGCCAGTGCGCCGTGGTCGCGGCCGGCGGCCCGCCGATCAGGTACGCGCGGAGATCCTCACGGCCGCCGGTGAACTCCTGCTGGCCGAGGGCATGGCCGGCTTCACCATCGAGAAGGTCGCCGCCCACGCCGGGGCCAGCCGGATGACCATCTACAAGTGGTGGCCCTCCAAGGGCGCGCTCGCCCTGGACGGCTACTTCACAGTCGTCGCGCCCACCCTGGCCTTCGCCGACACCGCCGACATCGTCGCCGACCTGACCAACCAGCTCGTCGCCTTCGTCCACCTGGTGCGGGACACCAGTGCCGGGCGGGTCATCAGCCAGCTCATCGGGCAGGCGCAGACCGACCCGGAACTGGCCGCCGCCTACCGCGAGCGCTACTCCGGCCCCCGTCGGGCCCTCGCCGTCGAAACCCTCACCCGGGCCATGGCCCGGGGGCAGCTACGCCCCGACATCGACAGCGAATCCGTCGTCGACCAACTCTGGGGCGCCTGCTACCACCGGCTTCTCATCGCCGACCTGCCGCTCACCGAGGACTTCGCCCGCACCCTCGTCGACAACCTCATCCGCGGACTGCGCTGACCGACCAGGGGTCAGGCCGTGCCACGCCACGGATCGACCGGGCCCCGCCGGCAGCCACCCGACCAAACATGAAGATCATGTTCAATCGATGCTAACGTCATTGATCGATGCCCATACGATCGTCAGTTTCGCCCGGCCGGCACCGCCCGCTGAGGTGAGGATGCCTCTCCACTTCGACCTGCTCGGGCCGCTGACAGTGTCCCGGGACGGCCGACCGGTCGCCCTCGGATCGACGAAACAGCAGCTGCTGCTGGCCGCCCTGCTGCTACGCCCCGGTGAGGCGATCTCCGCCAACGAGCTGATGACGATGGTGTGGGGCGATCAGCCCCCCGCCTCGGCCGCCGCGAACCTGCGCACCTACCTGCGAGGGCTGCGCCAGGCATTCGACTCCGCCGCGGACGAGCGCCGCCGGATCCTCACCACACCGGGCGGCTACCTGCTTCGCGTCGAGCCGGACGAGCGGGACGTGGACCGGTTCGACGCGGCGGCGACGCGCGGACGGGCAGCGCTGGCCGCCGGCGACCCGGCGGCGGCGCAGCCGGAACTGGCGCTCGCGCTCGGCATGTGGCGGGGGCCGGCCTTCGCCGGGCTGCCGCTGCCCCGGCTCCTCACCGGCCGGGTCGCGCGGATCACGGAGCGGCGGCTGCTGACTGAGGAGGACCACGCCGCGGCGCGGCTCGCGCTCGGCGAGGCGGCCCAGGTGATCCCCCGGCTGCGGGCGCTACTCGACCGTCACCCACTGCGGCAACGGGCCTGGGCCCAGCTCATGACCGGTCTCTACCAGATCGGCGACATCGCCGGGGCGCTGGCAGCGTTTCAGCAGGCCAGACGGACCCTGGCCGAGGAGACCGGTATGGACCCCGGCCCCGAGCTGACCCGGTTGCACGACGACATCCTGCACCACCGCCTCGGCCAGCAGGCCGCGACGACCGGGCCGGCGGACGACGCGTCGCCCGGCGCGACACCGGGCCGCCCTCAGCAACTGCCACTGGCCCTGCCCGGTTTCGTCGGCCGCAACGCCGAACTCGACCTCCTCGACGCGACCCTCGGCGCCCGGCCCGAGCGGGCCACCACAGTGGACATCGTCACCATCAGCGGAATGGCCGGCGTGGGCAAGACAACGCTCGCGCTGCACTGGGCCCACCGGGCCGCCGACCGATTTCCCGACGGCCAGTTGTACGTCAACCTCCGAGGCTACGACGACGCGGACGCGGTGTCCCCCGCCGACGCCCTGGTCGACTTCCTCGAGGCGCTCGGCGTACCGGTCGGTCGCATCCCCAGCAGCGTCGGCGCTCGGGCCGGGCTGTACCGCAGCCTGCTGGCCTCGCGTCGGATGCTCGTCGTCCTCGACAACTCACGCGACGCCGACCAGGTACGGCCGCTGCTGCCCGGCGTGGGCCAGTGCGCGGTCCTGGTGACAAGCCGCGACCAGCTCAGCAGCCTCGCCGTGGCCGAGGGCGCCCGACCGTTGACGCTGGAGGTGCTGACGGCCGCCGAGTCGACGAGGCTGCTCCGCAGCCGGCTGGGCGACGACCGGGTGGCCGCGGAGCCGGCGGCGACCAGCGAGGTGATCGAGTCGACAGGTCGCCTCCCGCTCGCCCTGTCCATCGTGGCGGCCCGGCTGACCGCCCGGTCCACCTTCCCCATCGACGCCGTCGCGGCCCAACTACGCCCGTCCGAGTCCCGGTTGGAGCAGCTGGCCGACGGGGACGTCCGCCGGATCTTCTCCTGGTCGTACCGGGCGCTGAGCACCGAGGCGGCCCGCCTGCTGCGCCTGCTGGGCCTGCACCCGGGCCCCGACCTGACCGGAGACGCCGCCGCCGCGCTGCTCGGCCGCCCCCGGGCGGCCGTCACCCCGCTGCTGAAAGAGCTGACCCGGCTGCACCTGCTGACCGAGCACCTACCCGAGCGCTACGCCCTGCACGACCTGCTCCGGTCGTACGCGGCCGAACTGGCCCAGGCCTCCGACCTGGCCGAGGAGCGACAGGCCGCCGCGCGCCGGATGTACGATCACTACCTGCACAGCGCGCACCCTGGGGCGGTGTTGCTCCAACCCACCTGGGCGCCCATCGAGCTGGAACCACGGATGCCGACGAACGTGCATGTGCCGATGCCCGATCGGGTCGTCGCGGCGGCCTGGTTCCACGCCGAGCACCCCGTCCTGCTGCGGGTGCTGCGTCAGGCCGCGGAGACCGGCTTCGAACGGTACGCCTGCCAGCTCGCCTGGGCCCTGGCCGCGTACCTCGCGCCCCGTGGCATGTTCCAGGAGCAGCTCGCGGCCCAGCAGGCGGCGCTCGCGGCGGCGCAGCGGATCGGCGACGTCCGGGCGCAGGCGCAGGCCAGCCGGATGCTCGCCCGCGCGCTCATGCGACTCGGCGACCAGCACGCGGCCGAGCACCACGTACAGCGGGCGCTCGAACTGTACGAGCAGCTTGAGGACCTGGACAGCCTGGCGCTGATCCTGCGTCAGTACACCGAGCACTGCACCCAGTACGGCCGGTTGGACGAGGCGCTCAAGCACAGCGCCGAGGCGCTGCGGGTCTCGCAGCTCATCGGCAACCGGTACGCCGAGGCGCGCGCGCTGAACGTCAAGGGTTACCTGCACGCACTGACCGGTGACTACCACCAGGCCGTCGTCGACTGCGCCGAGGCGCTGGCCCAACAGGAGGCGATCGACGATCGCGTCGGGCAGGCCGCGACGTTGGACAGTCTGGGCTTCGCGTACCACAGGCTCGGTGACCCGGCCAGGGCTGCTGTCTGTTACGAACAGTCCGTCCAACGCTTCCAGGAGTCGGCCAACCGGTATCACGAAGGGCTCACCCTCGTCCGGCTCGGCGAGGCGCGCGAGGCGATGGCAGACCCTCCGGCCGCTGCCGAGGCATGGCGGCGGGCCATCCGGATCTACGACGACCTGGGCGACCCCGCCGCCGACGTGGTGCGACAGCTGCTGGCACGCGTCGCGCCCGGCCACTCCGGCCCGGTGACCCCGGCTGAGTGAGAGCCGGCTACAGCGGCCGAGCCGTCTGGAGCTGGTCGCGGATCAGCGCCTCGTAGTAGCGCCCGTGCGCGATGAGCTCGTCGTGTGTGCCCTGCTCCACCAGGGAACCCTCCTCCATCACTCCGATCAGGTCCGCGTTGAGCACTGTGCTCAACCGGTGCGCGATGACGATCCTGGTGCACGACAGCGCCGAGAGGACCTCGTCCACCCGACGCTCGGTGACCACGTCCAGGTGGCTTGTCGCCTCGTCGAGCAGCAGCAGCGGCGGGTTGTGCACGAGGGCGCGGGCGAGGGCCAGCCGTTGCCGCTGGCCGCCGGAGAGCCCTCCGCCGCCCTCGGTGAGTCGTGTCTCGTACGCCATCGGCATCGCCATGATCTCGTCGTGAATCTGCGCGCGCTCGGCGGCGAGGACGACCTCGTCGTAGGTCGCCGTCGGGTGCCCGAGGGAGATGTTGTCGCGGACGGATCCGGCGAACAGGGCGGGTTCCTGGGTGACCATGCCACACCAGCGGCGCAGCTCGCGGAAGTCGAGATCCTGGAGCAGACGCCCGTCGAAGCGGACCTCGCCCTCACTGGGCACGTACAGCCCGATGACCGTCTTGGCGAGCGTCGTCTTACCCGAACCGGTCCGTCCGACCAGCGCCACCTTCGCGCCGGCCGGAATGGAGAGGTCGACTCCCCGTACGGCCCAGGCGGCGTTGGCGCTGTAGCGCATGCCGACCCCGCTCAGCGTCACCTGCCCCGAGATGCGGCCCGGTGGCTGGGACGTGGACCGGTCCTGCTCGGCGGCCTCGTCCATCACGTCCCGGATCCGTTCCAGGTGGGTGCCGACGGTCTGTAGCTGGCGGGCCGTGTTGACCAGGCCCATCAGCGGGGTGAGCACGGCCGCGGCGAGGGCGTTGAGCGCCAGCATGGTGCCCAGCGACATCGCGCCGGCGACGACCTGGTGCGCGCCGACCCACAGCAGGAGCAGCGGCGAGCCCATCCGGAACACCCCGAGCGTCGCCTCCAACCCGGTCTCCAGCTGACGGCGGTGCAGCGAGGCGAACTGCCGGGTCTGGAACAGCCCGGACCAGCGGCTGAGGACCTGCTGCTCGGCGCCCATCGCCTTCACCGTCTCGGCGCCGGCCAGCACCTCGACCGCGTAGTTCTGCTCCTCGGCCTGCGCGGCGATGTCGCGATGCGTGCGTTCCCGCATGGCCCGGTACGTCGCCACGATCGCGCCGAGTTGCAGCAGACCCAGGCCCAGCACCAGCCACGCGTAGAGCGGTGTGAACGCCAGGAGCATGCCGATGTAGACGACGACGAACAGTCCGTCGAGGACGAGCGACATGGTCTGGCTGGTGACCAGGTCGCGGATGACTGTGTTGCTGGACATCCGCATCAACAGGTCGCCGCTGCTGCGCAGTTGGAAGTACGAGTACGGCAGGGCGAGCAGGTGGTCGAAGAAGCGCCGCATCATGGTGTCGTCCATGCGGGCGTGCAGCACGTTGAGAGCGACACCTCGAGCGTAGGTGCCCACGCCCTGGGTGGCCAGCAGCAGGAGCATGCCGAGGCCGAGGACGGTCAGGGCTTCGACCTGCCCCTTTCCGATCACCGTGTCGACAGCGAACTTGGTGATCAACGCCGGCAGCAGCACCGCCAGTTGGAGCAGCAGCGAGACGACCAGGACCAGGCCGAGCAGCGGACGGGAGAAGGTCAGCATGCTGCGGGCGAACCGCAGCGAGGCCAGCCGTCCCGGGCTGGGGCGACGCTCGAACTCCTCGCCCGGGCTGAGTTCGATGGCGATGCCGGTGAATCCCTCGCCGAACTCCTCGCGGCTCATCCGCCGCCGGCCCATCCCCGGGTCGACGACGACGGCGCCGCGTCGGTCCCACCGCTCCAGCACCAGATAGTGCCGGAAGTTCCAGTGCACGATCGCGGGCAGCCGCAGCTGCGGCAGTCCGTCGAGGTCGACGCTGACACCCCGGGCCCGCATGCCCGTCCGGCGGGCGAGTTGGGTCATCTGCAACGCCGTGGCACCGTCGCGGCCGATGCCCAACTGCTCGCGGCACTCGGCGACGGAGGTCCACCGCCGGTAGGAGCTGAAGACCATTGCCAGGCACGCGGCGCCGCATTCGGTGGCGCTCATCTGGAGCATGATCGGCACCCGGCGGCGCTGTCGCAGCCAGCTCAGTGTCATCGGAGGACCCTCCCGACGCCCGGCACCAGCTCCAGCACTGTGGGGTTGGCGACCACGAGACTGAGCCGGCCGAAGGTCTGCTTCGTCTCGCCGGAGAGCAGGACGATGGTGACCGGCCGGGCCACCTCCGCTGGGATGTTCCAGCGCCGAGCCGCGGCGTCGTCGACGACGACCTCGGCCCGCACAACCCGCAGGGTCGCCCGTCCGCCCTCCTGGACCAGTGTGACCTCCGTGCCCTGCGCCGGCTCGGGGTCGAGGCGTCCGGCGAACATGGAGACCAGATTCGACCCGTCGGCACCGATCGCAGCGCCGTCGACAGTGCGCGGCACCCGCATGACCGCCGCGAAGCCCAGGCCGATCAGCAGCAGCACGGCGAGCGCGACCAGCGGCCGTCCGGAGGGCCGGATCGGACTGCGTGCGGGCCCGTCGTGCACGCCACCGCGGTAGGTCGCCAACGCCTGCGGGCGGTACGGCCAGACCTGTTGCTCAGCCACGCGGGTCACCGCCCACCGCAGGAACGGGAGGTTCGACCAGCAGGACCGACGGGACCCGGTCGGGCAGGGCCAGGCGCAGCAGGTTGTAGCCGATGCCGGCGATGCCGCTCATCAAGCCGGGAGTCTCCGCGCCGAGTGGAACCCCGCACAGCCAGCCGTCCCGGTCGATGTAGTCCAGGATGCTGGCGGCCACCAGCTCGGCCTGCCGGGCGGCATCCTCGTCCCCGCGCGTTCGTGCGGCGGCCAGCAGGGCCTCGACGTTGCCGAGGTCGCCGTGGCAGATGCTGTGGTTGCCGGTGCCCGTGATGACCTCGCCGGTCAGGCCGAACCGCAGCATGCCGGTGCTGGCGTCGGAGAGGTCGCGGTCGAGCAGTTCGTGGTCGTCGACGTAGCCGGCCAGGTCGGCGCGGGCGAGCGCGATGCCCGGCCCGCCGTGGCACCAGGCGACCATGGAGTACCGCTCCGGCGTGGTGTCGCGCAGGTCGAGCCAGCACATGTGCTCCGGGTCGAAGGCCGAGCGTTCGTAGCGCATCGCCCCCTCGACCAGGGGCAGGTGGTCGCGGTTGCCGAGGGCCCGGTCCAGCCGGGCCAGGGCGACCGCGATGCCGGAGCCACCGTGTGAGAAGCCCGCAAGCGGCCGGCTCGGGTTCACCGCGCCCGCCCAGCCGATCCCGTCGCCGGCCGGCTCGGCCTTGTCGGCCAGGATCCGGGCGAACGTGCGGGCCGCGTCGAGGACCGGCTCCGACGGCCGTGCCGCGTGCAGCGCCAGCAGCGCGAGGATCGCACCGGCAGCGCCGCTGATCACGTCGTACGCCTCGTCCTGCGGCGCGAGGTGCAGCAGGACGGGCACGATGCGTCCGGCGGCGTCCAGCAGGTCGTCGCGCTGCCACAGGGCGCCCAGGTGACTCAATGCGTACAGCGGCCCGCCCAGCTCGTTGAAGGCGCCGACTGTGAAGTTCTCCAGGCTCTCCGTCGGCGTCTCGTCGAGCAGGTCGATCTGACGTACCAGCACGCCGGCGGCGACCTCGGCCGCGTTGCGGAAGCGCTGCTCGCCGCTGACCTCGCCGAGGTAGCCGAGGAACAGCGCGATTCCGGACAGCCCGCTGTAGAGGTCGATCCCGACCGGGCCCAGCTGCCAGATCTTGTCGGCCACCAGGGTGTGCCCGAGCCAGGCGATCGAGTCCTCGCCGGTGTCGGCCGACAGCAGCAGCCGGTCGCCGGCAGCGCACGCGGCGGCGACGAACCGGTCCACGTCGGCGGGAACGGTGGCGGCGGTGACCTGGTACTCCGACCACTGCCCCTGACTCTCCACGCCCATCGTCAGCGCCGCGAGCGAGCTGCGCAGGATCCACGTCTGCTGGGCCAGGTGCGTCTCGGAGAGGGCGCCGATGCGCTGCCGCGACCGCTCCAGACCGCTGGTGGGCAGCACCCCGGCGACCACCGAGCCGTCTCCGGCGACGAAGTCGTGCGAGGCGGGCGTCGTGCTGAAGAAGGGGATGTCGCCGCGGCTCAGCTGTGCCTGCTCGGCCGTGGCGATCCGGGCCTCGGCGCCGGGCCACTCCTCCTGCAACCAGAGGAAGCTGAAGAACCGCTCCCGGTCCAGCGCGTTGCGCAGCAGGTCGGGGTGGCGGCTCTCCTGGAGCAGCTTGCCGTAGGTGCGGGTGGCGCGCAGGATCACGCGTACCTCGTCACCGGCGAACGCGGCCACCGGGCCGTCCGGTGCCAGGAGTTCGTCGCGGTGGCGGTGCAGCAGCCGGTAGGTCTGCTCGAACCCGGCCATGATGTCGGCGCTGAAGTCGAGGGTGTGGTGTGCCGCGTCGCTCAGGCTGGGAAGGTTCTGCCCGCCGCCCATCTCGATTCGTTTGCGGACCAGACGCATCTCGTCGGTGCCGGACTCCTCCCAGGTGGCGACCGGGGTGGGCGTGAGCTGCCCGGCGGTGCCGGCCAGGCCGCTGAAGTCGACGCCGCCGACGCCGTCGTCGTCCTGGTAGATGATGGGCCGGGGCAGGAGCCCGACCTCCAGGACCGACTCCCGCATCGTCCGGAACGACTCGGCCGAAACGCCGATCTGCTGGTCCGTCTGCTCGCCCTGCGGGTGGAAGAGGGCTTCCAGGTCGACAAGCATCGGGTGCTCGCCGGCGGCGATGATGTTCTCCAGGTGGAAGTCGACGGCCGCGAGGCTGTGCAGCAACGCCAGATAGCTGCCCTGCCGGGTGTAGAAGCGGCGCAGCGCGTCGTGGTCGGCGCAGGGCCCGGCGGTGACGAACTCCGACCAGCCGTAGTCACCGCGGTCGAGGACCCACATGGTGCGCAGCGACGGCTGCGCGCCGCGCGCGTTGAGCCAGTCCAGCAGTTGCTGGAAGTGCAGCTCGACCTGCAGTCCTCGGGGCTTGTAGACGGCGCGGGCGCCGTTGGCGAAGCGGACGAACCCCACCGAGCGGCCACCGCGGTGGGAGTCACCGGCGCCGAACGACACCTCCGTGACACTGCCCAGCTCCGCCGGGTCGCCCAGCCGGGCGGTCAGTGCGGTGGCGTCCGCGGTGAGGCGCTGGGCGAACTCGACCCGGGCGTCCACCCAGTTGTCGATGAGGATTGTCGCGTCCCGGGCCAGCACCGGGTACTCCATCAGGACCTCGAGCGTGTACTTCGGGTCGCGCAGCCGCCGGGCGAAGTCCTGGAAGCGCTGCTGCGAAGTCTCCCCCTCCAACTGCCCCTGCAACCGCAGGACGTTGAGTTCCAGCACGAGCACCCGGCCGACGAGCAGGTTGATCGCCCCGTAGGGCGGCTCGCAGAGTTGGCCGGCGAGCAGGTCGGGGTCCAGGTGTGGTCCCGGCGTCTCCGCGCAGGCCGCGTGCACCGCCTCGCGTACCCGGCGCACACCGTCGTCCACCAGCGGGCGCACCAGCTCGACGAACGCGGCGTGCGGGTGCGGCTCGTGGTGGTGGTCATGGTCGTGCCCGTGGTGGTCGGTGTCAGCGGTTTCGCCCGGCCGGTGGTTGCGCCAGGCACGCTCGACGGTGCGCACGTACTCCGGGATGTCGGCGAACCTGCTGCGGACCGTCTCCGGCGTCTCGCCGAGCACCCGGGTCAGCGTGGGCTCGTCGAGGTCGAGGGCGTCGAGCCAGCTCTCGAACAGGTCCGTGTCACCGGCGAAGACCGGCTCGTTCTTCCACCGATCGAGCCGGAGCCGCCCCCGGTCCTCGTCCACAGAGCCGGTCGGCGCCGCACCGCCGAGCCTCTCCGGCAGGGAGTACGCCAGGTACCAGCAGGGGTTCGAAACGTCCACCGGGTCGTGACCGGGCAGGTGCGACTGCGTCATCGGGGGTGCTCTCTCTCGCGCAGCGGTCGGGTCTCGCGGGGGGACGGTGCCCGGACACCTCAGGCGTCCGGGCACCGCCGGTGGAGCGGGTGGATCAGGCGGTGCACAGTCCGCAGGTCGACTGCGTCTGGCAGGTGCCACAGGTGGTTCCGCCGCACGTCGCGCCACAGGAACCGCACGGGGTCTCCCGGGCGGTGAAGCCGCCGCAGCAGCCAAGGGTCCAGAGGCCCTCGGTGCGTGCGCCGGCGATGTGCGCGAGGACGTCGTCACCGAGCTCGACCACGCCGCAGGGGTGCTCCGGCAGGGCGGCCAACTGCTCGGCGGAAAGACTCGCCCGGTACTCGGGGTCCTTCCAGGCTTGCACAATGTTCATTAAGGGCTCTCCTCAAAGGATTCGGGATGCGCTGGCGAGAGAACACAGGTGTGGAGGACGGGCCGCGTCTTCTCGCCGAGGTGAATCGATCAGCCGCAGCAGCCGACGGTGAACGCCGCGCAGGTGCCGTTGCAGAAGGTGCCGTTGAAGGAGAAGCAGCCGGCGGCCCCGGTGACCACGGTGATCGTGGGAGTCGGGGTCCACGTGCCGCCGTCGGCCCCGTCGAGCTCCTGGTCGTTCAGCTCGATGAAGCCGGCCGGGTTCGCCGGCAGGCTGGCACGCTCCTCGTCGCTGAGCGAAGCCCGGTAGACCGGGTCCTTCCACGCCCTGATGTAGTCCATCTGAAACTCCGATCTATAGGTGGTGAAGTGCGATACCTGGATGGGCCTCCACGGGCGGAACCGTAGGTCCGCGCTATGGCAGATCGATGGCACCGCGATGGTCGGTCGGCGGTTCCAGCAGCAGCACCGACGGCACACCCGCCGGGTCGGCCCAGCGCAGGAGCGCGTAGCCGATGCCGGCCAGGCCGCTCATCAGTCCCGGTGTCTCCACTCCGCGAGGCACGCCGCACCGCCAGTCGCGGTTCTCGATGTCCACGACGGCGGTCGCCGCGATGGCGGCAGCATGCTCGGCCGCCCCGTCGTCGCCGAGGGCTCGCGCGGCGGCCAGCGCCGCCTCGGCGTTGCCGAGGTCCCCATGGCAGATCGAGTGGTTGTGCAGCAGGTTGCCCGGCCTCAGCGTCGCCGACAGGGCACGCCGCAGGTCGTCGCGCAACAGCGCGTCGTCGGTGGCATAGCCGAGCAGTTCGGCCCTTGCCATCGCGACGCCGGCCGCTCCGTGGCACCAGGCGACCATGGAGTCGCCCTGCGGCGTGTCCGGGCGGAGGTCGCGCCAGTTGCCTGTCGCCTCGTCGTACACAGTGCGTTCGTAGCGCAGCGCCGCGTCCACAGTGTCGCGATGCTCGCGTGTCCCGGAGTACCGGTCCCAGCGGGCCAGGGCGGTCGCGATACCGGAAGCGCCGTGGGAGAACCCCGCCAGCGGCGCCTCGGCGTAGAGGGTGCCGCACCAACCGACTCCGTCGCCCACCGGCTGCGCGCCGGTGAGCACGTGCCGGGCCAGCGTCCGGGCGCCGTCGAGCAGACTGGGGTCCGCCGTGACCCGGTGCAGCGACAGCAGGGCCAGCAGCCCACCGGCGCTGCCGTTGATGATGTCGTACTCGCGGCTCTCGGTGGCGTGCGTGACCATCGACGCGGCCAGGCCCACGGCGGTGTCGACCAGGTCGGCGCGGTCCAGGACTGTGGTGAGGTGGCTCAGGGCGTACACCGAGCCGCCCAGGTGGTCGAAGCCGCCGACGCCCGCGGTCCCGGCCGGGCCGGCGAGCCAGCTCCGCGCCTCGCGGAGCATCATCGTGGCGGCGCGGTCGGCGGCCTGTCGGTAGGTTGCGTAGCCGGTGACGTCTGCCAGCCGGGCGAGGAACAGGGCGATGCCGCTGATGCCGTTGTAGAGGTCCATGGCGCTCGGGCCAAGCATCCACACCTTGTCGGCGATCAGGCTCAGGCCCAGCCAGCAGATCCGGTCGTCCTCGGCGAGCGCGGTCGCCAGCAACCGATCCCCGATGACGCGCGCCGCGTCGACGAAGCGCTCAGGTGCGACCGCCGAGGGCGCAACAGTCGAGGGCACGACAGTCGCGGGTACGACCGGCGGCGGTAGCACCACCACGCCCGGGCGGTTCGGTGGACGCCACCGCGACGGGTCGCCCATGATCAGCGCGGTGAGTGAAGCTTCGATGATCCAGCTCTGCTGGGCCAGGTGGTCCTCGGACATGCCCACCAGTCGGTCGCGGACCGCGTCCAGCCCGGTCTGGAGCAGTGCTCCCGGCACCACGGTGCCGTCGCCACCGGTGAGGTCCGTCGACGACGGTGTGGTCACGAAGATCGGCACGTCGCCGGCGTGCATCTGGGCCAGCTCCGCGGCGATGAGGGCGTCGCGGTGCTCGCGGTGCTCGTGTCCCGTCCACAGGTTCTCGAAGTACCGGTCCCGGTCCAACGCGTCTCGCAGCAGGTCCGGGTGCTGCGTCTCGGCGAGCAGCCGAACGTACGACTCGGTGGCGCGTAGGACCACCCGCACCTCGTCGTGCGCGAACGCGGCCACCGGGCCGGACGGCGCCAGCAACTCGTCCCGGTGTCGCAGCAGGATCCGGTAGAGCGTGCGGTATCCGTCGCCGATCTCGGGCGCGAACTCCGTCACGTCCAGGCGCTGCTCGCCCAGGGTGGGCAGGTTTCCCGAGCCGGGCAGCAGCACCCGCCGCCGATCCAGGCGCATCTCGTCGGTGCCGAACCCGTCCCAGACCGTGACCGGCCGGGCGGTCAACTGCCCGCCGGCCCCGGACATCCCGCTCATGTCGAACTGGTTGACCTGGTTGCCCTCGGTCCAGACCACTGGTGCCGGCAGCAGCCCCACCGTGACGACCGACCTGCTCATCAACTCGACGCCGACGCTCTGCAGGTAGCCCGCCTGGTCGCCGACCGGCCGCTCCCACTGCCAGTTGTGCAGCATCGCCTCCAGATCGATGAGCATCGGGTGCTCACCGGAGGCGATCACGTTCTCCAGATGGAAGTCCGTCGCGCCGAGGGCCTGTAGCAGGGCCAGCAGCGCGCCCTGCCGCCGATGGAACCGGCCGAGGGCGTCCCGGTCGGCGCAGGGTCCACTGTCGACGAACTCCGTCCACCCGTACACCTCGCGGTCGACGACCCAGAACGTGCGCAGCACGGGCTCCGCACCGCGCTCGTTCAGCCAGGCCAGCAGGTGTTGGAAGTGGCCGTCGACCTGGAGACGCCGGGGCTTGTACATCACCCGCGCGCCGGTCGCGAAGCGGGCCACCGCCACCGAGCGACCGCCCCGATGGTTGTCGCCCGCCCCGAAGCTCACCTCGGCCAGGTCCCCGAGCGAGTCCGGCCCGCCGCACCGGTCGGCCAGCTCCGCGTAGTCGGCGACGACGCGCTCGGCGAACTCCAGCCGGCTGGCCTCCCAGTTGTCGACGACCCGCACCAGATCCCGGGCCAGCACCGGATATTCGCGGAGCAGGCGCAGCGCGTGCTGCGGCTGCTCCAACCTGTGGAGGAAGTCGTGGAAGCGCTCGTGCGGGTTGCTTCCGGACAGCTCGCCCCGGATCCGCAGCACGTTGAGCTCCAGCGCCATCGTCCGGGCCACCAGCATGTTGACGGTGTCGACCGGCCCCGGGCCCAACCGCGTGGTCAGCGCCTCGGCGGACAGGCGCGGGTGGCCGTCGACCAACGCCGTCACCCGCGCGCCCAACCGTTGCCGCGCGGCGGCGATCAGTGGCGCGACGAGCACAGCGAATCCCGCGGCATCATCGTGTCCCGCCGCGCCGTGGCCGGGCACCGCCGCGGCAGCCGGATGTCGCCGCGCGGCCTCGACCAGCCGACGGGCGTAATCCGGTGCCCTGTCGAACCGGGTCCGGACGGTCTCGGGCTGCTCGCCCAGGACCCGGATCAGACCGGCCTCGTCGAGCCCGTGCTGGGCCAGCCGCCACGCGGTCAGGTCGGGCCGCCTCGTGTGGACCGGCTCGTCCAGCCACATCTTCAACCGGATCCGGCCGAGATCCTCGTCGACGGGGCCGGTCGGCACCGCGCCGGTCAGCCGCTCCCGCAGGGAGTGACCCAGAAACCATCCGGCGTCCCCCGGCTCAACCGGGGCAAGGCCGTCGTCCATCTGTTCCGCCTCACCGCGCGGCGTCGCCGCGCATCACGTGGTGGTGGCCGCCCGTGCCCGGGCGGGTCCTTCGGGAAAACGGCCCGGCACCGAAGGCGGGCCCAGGTCGCCGCGCAACATCGAGGTGTACGCGGCGAGCAGCGCCCGGGTCGGCTCGACGCCCAACTCGGTCGCCAGGCGGGCACGGAAAGCGCCGAACACGTCCATCGCCTCGCCCTGCCTGCCGGTCCGGTACAGGGCGGTCATCAACATGATCGCCAGCCGTTCCCGCAGGGGGTACTCCGTCTGCAACGCGATGAGCGCGGGGATCGCCCGGTGACAGTCGCCCAGCCGCAGGTGCAGTTCCAGCCGGTGTTCCAGGCAGACGATGCGGCGTTCGAGCAGGTGTTGCCGACGGCTCTCCGCGTACGGACCGGTCAGGCCCGCCAACGGTTCGCCCGCCCAGCTCTGCTCGGCCTCGGCCAGTAGCGCCGCGGCCCCGGCGAGGTCGCCGGCCGTCTCGGCGGCAGCCGCCCGCTCAACCGCCTCGTCGAAGTCCGCGACGTCGGTGCGGGCCGTGCCGAGACGCAGCCGGTAGCCGATCCGGGAGCTGTCGATCGCGGGGCCGTCGTGGCCGACGCACGCCGCCTGGAGCGTGCGTCGCAGCCGGTAGATGTACGGCGGAATCAGCTTCGTGCCGGTCGCCGGGGTCTGGCCGCCCCAGACTCCCTGGAGGATCGACGCCGGTGTGACCACGCGGTCCGCGTTGAACAGCAGGATTGCGAAGACCGCCTGTTGCCGGACGGGTCCGAGATCGAGCAACTCTCTGCCGACCTCGGCGTGCAGCGGGCCGAGGGCGAGGAACCGTACCCGCGTCACGGCCTCGCACCGCCCGCACCAGGACTCGTCATCGAGGTCTCCTCCCTACCGGCGGCCGGGGAACCGCGCACAGGCGACGAGGCACGGCACGCCACCCGAGTCAGCTCTGAATCCGGCGGTGCCGCTTGGATCGAAGATCATCGCGTTTGGGGATGGTAGGGCGCTCGGCGTACAACTCGCGTACATCGCCCGTACGAACAGCGCGCAGCGGTCAGCCACGCGCTCTCGGAAACGGAAACGGAAAAGGTGCTGCCGGTGAGTCATCAGGTGACTCACCGGCAGCACGTCGATCAGTAGGTCCTACGCGTCGGCGCCTGTCACTCGGGCGGCTTGGCCCCCGACTGCTCGCTGACCATGTACGCCGCGTACCAGTCGGGCCAGTTGTCGTCATGCTCGCCCGTACGTTTCTCGTGCTCACCGTGCGCGGCGGCCGCGCGCCGAAGCGCGCTCGCCAGATCGCTCGTGGAGCCGAACGACGTGAGGCCACCCTCGATGCGTCCGGGAAGCCTGGTGGTGATCTCCTGCATCAGCCAGGTGTTGCCGTCCGGGTCGCGCAGCGTGGCGCGCGAGAAGTAGCTGCGCCGTTGCGGATCCGGCCCGTCGACCGGGCCGTCCGGGCTGACGTGGAAGACGTCGCCGACCTCGACACCGGCGGCGACGAGGGTGTCGTGGGCCGCCTCGATGTCGGACACGATCAGGTACGCCATGGCCGAGCCGGGTGCCGCCGACGTGAGCCCGGGGCCGAACTGGACGGAACACGCGGAGCCGTGCGGCGTCAACTGGACGATGCCGGGCGGGGTCTGGTCGAGCCGCCACCCGAGCCGTTCGTAGAACGCCTTCGCCCGGTCGACATCCGACACCGGGATGACGATCACCTCAAGCTTGACGTCCAGGCTTTCGATGCGCGACGTCGCGCTCGCGTCGCCCTGGGCCACCTTCGGGCTCATCACCGCCCCCCTTCCTGATCACCACGCTACTGCTTGCGTCAGTGCTCGGCGCCGGCTTCCGGCATCAGCCCGACGCCGTCCTGGTGGCCCGGCGCACTCCCAACAGGGCGACCAGGGCGAGGAGGATGACGGCGACGGAGTACTCGTCGGCGGTCCTCGGCAGGCCGCCGGCGTAGACCACGAGGAAGCCGGCGATCACCGTGGGGAGACCGAAGCCGACGTAACAGACGACGTAGAGCACTGACAGCACGCTGGCGCGTTGGTGCGCCTCGACCAGCGGCATGACCGTCTTGAGGCTGCCCTGGAAGCCGCTGCCGAAGCCGACGCCCCCGAGCGCGAGGCCGACGAAGAAGACCGGGATGGACTGCGCCATGACCGCCACCAACGTGACGATCATGCCCAGGATGAGAGCGACGATCCCGGTCAGGATCACGGTTCGCGCTGCGGTGTTGCGCTGTACCAGCACGGCGATCGACCCGAAGACGGCGAAGACGAAGAGGACCAGACCGCCGATCACGATCGACGTGTTCATGAGGCTGCGGATCAGTGCCGGGCCGAGCGCGCCGAAGAACCCGGCCAGCGCCCAGACCGCGAAGAGCACCGGGACGACGACCAGGACCGGTTGGCGCACCGAGCGGGGCAGCGTGATGTCCGGCCGCAGGCTGCGTCGGGCCCCGGCCATCGGGGTGACCGTCTCCGGCATCAGCGCGACCCCGACGGCCTGGATCAGCAGGATCGCGAGCAGCACGACGTACACCAGTCGCGTCGGGGCGGGTAGGAACTGGATGAGCAGCGCCGAGAGCAGGGCGCCGCTGCCGGTTCCGATGCCGGGGGCGATCGAGTTGGCGAGCGTGCCCCGGGCCCGGTCGATGTCGAGCATGGCGGCGCCCACGGCGCCGGTGGCGGCGCCGGCTGCCAGCCCCTGCACGAGGCGGGCGACCAGCAGGGCCGCAACACCGTTGGCGAAGATGAAGACGACCAGAGCGAGCATCTGCACCGCGATCGCGACGGCCAGCACCGGCCGCCGACCGACGTGGTCGGACAGCCTGCCGAACGTGAGCAGCGACGCCAGCACCGCGAGGGCGTAGACGGCGAACACGACAGTGGTGGTGACCGGCGAGAAGTGCCAGCGTTCCTGGTACACACCGTAGAGCGGGGTCGGGGCCGCCGACGCGGCCAGGAACGACACCAGGATCGACGCCAGCAGCACCAGGGAGACCGTCGGTGTGAGTCGGGCCCGCCCCGCGATAGGCATGTCGGTGCTCCTCGGCTGCGTGAATAGCGGTCAGCCTGGGCGTTCCGCCGGCCCCCGGGGCCACGGCGGCGTACCCGGTTGGCGCCGGCACATGCCAGCTCAGCTCTCGGAGTCCTGACCGGGAGGCTCGCCACCCCTACAGCTCGGGGTGACCGAAGAGTCCCGGCAGCCCGCCGCTGTGCAGAAAGACGACGCGGTCGCCGTGCGGGAAGCTGCCGGCCAGCAGCCCCGCCATCGCCCGACCGGTGTACGTCGGGTCCAGGAAGACACCCTCCGTACGCGCGGTCACCTCCAGCGCCGTCCGGACGGCGTCAGTCAGCGTGCGGTAACCCGCGCCCACCTGGCTACCGTCGATTCGCAGCGCGTCCGGCTCGACCTCGTCCACGAGCAGCCCGGCGACGGTCGCCCGCGGGTCCGGCACGGCGCCGACATCCACGCCGATCACCCGCTGCGCGCCCAACTCCCGCACCAGGCCGGCCATCGTCCCGCCGGAGCCGAGCGCCACCACGACCTCGACAGCGTCGGCGTCCGGCACCTGGGCCCGCAGCTCCCGACCACAGTCCACATAACCCTGGACCGACGCGGGAGCGGTGCCGCCGAACGGGATGATGTACGCCGATCGTCGCTCCGCCTCGGCCGCCACCACCTCGGCGAGCGGACGGTCCCCGCTCCAGACGATCTCCGCGCCGGCGAGTCCGTCGAGCAGCAGGTTGCCTCGTCGACGCTCCGGGGGCGGGCCGGCGAGCACCAGCACGCAGGAAAGGCCGAGCCGCACTGCCGCAGCGGCGGTGAGCCGGGCGTGGTTGCTCTGCGGCGCCCCCGAGGTGATCAGAGTGGTGGCGCCTGCGGCGATCGCTTGCGCGCAGGTGTACCGGAGCTTGCGGATCTTGTTGCCGCCCCCGCCGAGGCCGGTGAGATCGTCACGCTTGAACCAGAGCTCGGCCAGCCCCAGCCGGGCGGCGAGCCGGGGTGCGGCCTCCAACGGCGTCGGCCAGGTACCGAGGGCAACGGGTGTGATCATCCGTGCAGCTAAACACTCCCCGGCCGCGCCCGCAGCTTCCTGGCCGTGGGTGTGTTCTTTTGGCGGCTATGCCCGACGTGCTGCTGCCCGGGGCAGCGGACCGACGTCTGAGTGGCGACCGGGACGGAGCGCCGCGTGCCGCTGCCCGGGTCCCGCCCCGTCGCGGGCGGCGAGCGCGTCGGCCACCGCCCCGGTGGCGAACGCGTAGACGGACTTGTGCAACACGTCGATGGCGAGTTCGGGGCGGGGCCAGGTCAGTGGGGGCGCCCCCACGCCGGTGGCGTTCTCCAGGATCTGGTCGTTCGTCAGGCGCACCGCCGTGAACATCGTCGAGGCCCAGGCGCCGCGCAGCCCGGCCTGCGCCATGACGCTGCGCAGCACGCCGACGAACGCGCCCTGGCCGTAGTGCATCGCCAGGTTCTGCCACCGGGGCTGCTGCCCGGAGGTTTCCGGCAGGCCGGTCAGCCTGGCCAGCACCAGGGCGGGCACGTAGGAGTCGGGCCGACCGGTCACCCGCTGTTCGATCTTCTCGGCGGCAGTCATCACCGCCGCCCCGGCCAGGCCCGCCACCAGTCCCTGCCACACCGCTCGCTTCAGCATGGCCCAGCCCTACCCACCGCTCAGGCACCCACACCCGCGACTCGTCATCCACTCACACGCCGCCGAGTCGGGCCACGACGAGGTCGGTCAGTGGCGTTGTCACACCGAGCCGGTGAACTGGCTGACGTGGTAGGCGGTGCTGCGGCCGTCCGGGGTGCGGGTCCATTTTGAGACCATCAGGTGCAGGTCGTCGAGGTTCCGGCTGGACCAGGGGTGGATGAACCCACCGTAGAGCGCCGGCTCCTGCCAGCTCGTCAGCTGAATCTTCTCCCCCGTCCAGGCCCGGTCGGGTCCGGACGCGGTCCGGGTCACCAGACACCCGTTCTGGCAGTTGAGGTAGGACATGACCCAGGTCCCGTCGGCCAGCCGGCGCACCGATGGTTCGCCGAAGCGGCCGGTGAGGATGGGTGTGCAGGGTCTCCCCCAGCCCCAGTTGGTGCCGTTCCAGCCCCAACCCTCGTACGACTCGGGGTAGAACAACCGGTCCCACCGGACGCGTCGCAGCATCATCGGACCGTCCTGCCGCCCGGAGCGGACCGAGAAGACGTAGACGTACTCGCCGTCGCGCTGCATGGTCCACATCTGGAACGGGTCCTTGTTGTCCGGGCTGTTCCACCACTTCAGCGGCGTACGGATGAAGTCGTTGCCGTTGTCGGAGAAGGCCAGCCCCGCGTAGCGGGACTTCCACTGCGGCCCGGCCGGGCCGGCGGAGTTCCAGTTCTCGATGCTCATGTAGGAGATGAGCTGCCGACCGGTCTCCGGAAAGCTGATGCCGTCGTTGGGGATGACTGTCACCTCGGGAAGACCGTCGATGCCGATGCCGTGGTGGCCGTTGTGCATCAACTCCGGGGCCCGTCCGTTGCCGGCGACGCGTGCGGCACTGTCGAAGACGACTCCGCCCGGCGCGCCGGGGTGGACGGCGGAGCGCAACATGACCGGCGACCGCCAGTCGTTCGGCACTGGTGGGCCCTCGGGCCACGGCGTGTCGAAGGTGTCGCCGAAGAGGTAGCCGATCGACCCGTTCTCCAGCACGTAGGGGATGCCCAGATCGGTGCCGGCCACCCGCCATCGGCTGTTGGTGTCCAGGTCCGCGCCGGTAAGCCGCTTCTTCCAGACCGCGGCCTGGGCCGGAGCGGTCGTGGTCAGGATCGCGCCAATGGAACCGACCGCACTGGCGGCCCCGATCGCTGCGGCGCGGCCAAGCAACGATCGACGACGTACCCCCATGGCTGCCCCTCCTGTCGCACTCGTCATGGCCGTGCCGCTTTGGTGGGACAGCGGTTGCGGGCGAGTAAACCCGCCGACAATCGTCGCTGTCAATACCTGCCCGCCCCGAACGATGCATTGAAGGAATTCTTCATAGAACATTGACAGGCATCAGCACCCTGAAGAAACTCTCAGCAATCGGTCTCCGGTCGGTGGCGGTCTCGTGACGCCATCAGTCGACAAACCCCGACCCGACGAGGAGCAGCGTGAGACGTACTCTCCTGGCCCTGCTGGTCGCTCTCGGCATCGCCGGCACGACGGTCCCTGCCACGCCGGCGAACGCGGACCCGGTCGGCATCCTGGCCTGCCCCTCCATCCCCGCCAACCGCGACCCGGCGGTGACCCTTGTCGTCTACCGGGTCGCCCGGGCCCACAACGCCACCGACAAGGTGACGCTGTCGGCGTTCGAGGCGGGCTGGGTCGAGTCACACATGAACAACCTGCCGTGTGGCGACAAGTCGTCGCTCGGGGTGTTCCAGCAGCGCTGGGACTACGGGTGGGGCACTCCGGAGCAGATCATGGACCCGGTTTACGCCAGCACCCAGTACGTCACCCGAGCCATCGTCTGCGACCGCGACAACCCCGGCTACAGCGCGGGCCAGGTCGCCCAGTGCGTCCAACGGTCCGGCTTCCCGGACCGCTACGACCAGGTGGCCGCGACCGCCCGCGCCCAGCTCAACGAGGCGGCCCGCACCCACGCCATCGCCGGTGGATCCCCCACCGACGTCACCGGCGACGGCCGGGACGACATCGTCACCTTCACCCAGAACACCCTCGCCGACGTCTACGTGGGCACGTCCACCGGCAGCTCATACACCGGCACCTCGGCGAAGTGGAACGACTTCTTCTCCCTCGGTGGCGAGACCGCCTCCACCGGCGACGTCAACGGCGACGGTCGGGACGACCTCGTCACCTTCGCGCACAGCAACACCGGCGACGTGTACGTCGCGCTGTCCACCGGCACCTCGTTCGGTGCCGGCCTGAAGTGGCACGACTGGTTCGCCCCCGGTGCGGAGATCGGCGCGGTCGGCGACGTCAACGGCGACGGGCGCGACGACATCGTGGCGTTCACCCACAACCCCGCCGGTGACGTGTACGTCGCGCTCTCCACCGGCACCGGCTTCGGCGCCGGCCTCAAGTGGCACGAGTTCTTCAGCCCGTTCGGCGAGTTCCCCGCCCTCGGTGACGTCAACGGCGACGGCCGGGACGACCTCATCACGTTCACCCAGGGCCCGGCCACCGCCAGCGACGTCATCGTCGCCCTGTCGAACGGCAGTTCCTTCGGCGCCGCGCAGAAGTGGCACGACCTGTTCGCCGTCGGCGCCGAACTGCCCCGGGTCGGTGACGTCAACGGCGACGGCAGAGACGACATCGTCACCTTCACCTGCGATCCCAACGCCGACGTGTACGCCGCCACCTCCACCGGCACCGGCTTCGCCGGAACCACTGTGAAGTGGCACGACTTCTTCTGCCTGGCCGGCGAGTTCCCCTACCTCGGCGACGCCAACGGGGATGGCACTGACGACCTCATCGTCTTCACCAAGGGCGCCACAAACGATGTCCACGTCGCGCTGTCCACCGGCACCGGCTTCCTCGGCGCCACCAGATGGCACGACTTCTTCGGCCTCAACGGCGAGACGACGCTGTGATCAGCGGATTGGAGACCCCATGCGACTGACCAGGCGCACGTGCGCCCTCTTCCTGGCGGCGGCGCTGGCCGGTCAGGTAGCGGCCGGGCCGGCCGACGCGGCCGAACCCGCGGCGTCCGGCTCGCTCACCGCTGACTTCGCCCGGGCCGCCGCCGAGTTCGACGTGCCCCGGGACCTGCTGATCGCCGTCGCCTACGGCGAGTCCCGGCTGAACGGGCACGGCGGCCTGCCCAGCCAGGCCAACGGGTACGGGGTCATGCACCTGGTCAGCAACCCCACCCAGCACAGCCTGGAGCGGGCGGCCACGCTCACCGGCGAACCGGTGGACCGCCTGCGCTCGGTCACCTCCGCCAACATCCGGGGCGGCGCGGCGGTGCTCCGCGACCTGGCCGACGACGAGGGGCTGACCGGCGGGGCACGCGACCGGCTATCCGCCTGGTATCCGGTGGTGGCGCGCTACAGCGCCGCCGTCGACGCGTCGACCGCCCGGCTCTACGCCGACCACGTCTACGACCTGCTGCGTACCGGCATCGCCGCCGGACCGGTACGGGTCGCGCCGCGCCCGCAGCGACCCGAACTCGGCCGCTACGCGGGGATCACCCCCGCGGGCGCTGCCGGTGCGAACGTCGCGGCGGCCGTCCCGGAGTACCTGCCGGCCCGGTGGGTGTCCGCCTACGGCGGCAACTACCAGGCCGGCCGATCGGCGCGGATAACCACTGTGGTGGTGCACGTGACCCAGGGGTCCTACGCCGGCACGGTGAGCTGGTTCCAGAACCCTTCGGCGGGAGTTAGCGCGCACTACGTGGTGAAATCGAGCAACGGCGAGATCACCCAGATGGTGCGCGAGGGCGACACGGCCTACCACGCACGCTCGGCCAATCCGTACGCGGTGGGCATCGAGCACGAGGGGTTCGTGGACAACCCGGCCTGGTTCACCGACGCCATGTACCGGTCGTCCGCCGCGCTGACCCGCTACCTCTGCGACAAGTACGGGCTGCCGAAGACCCGTGCGTCGATCAGGGGCCACAACGAGATGCCCGGCAACGACCACACCGACCCCGGGCCGAACTGGAACTGGAACTACTACATCTCCCTGGTCAACGCCGGCGGCTCGGGGGGCCGGTACCTGGCGGGTTCACCGACTGACTTCACCGGCGACGGGCGCGACGACATCGTCGCGTTCACCCGTGGCTCGCTCAACGACGTGTACGTGTCGGCGTCCACCGGCTCCTCGTTCGCCGGGACGTCGGTGAAGTGGAACGACTTCTTCGGGCTCAACGACGAGACGCTGCTGTCCGGGGACTTCAACGGCGACGGGCGCGACGACGTCGTGGCGTTCACCCACGGCTCGCTCGCCGACGTCTACGTGGCGCTGTCGAACGGGTCGTCGTTCGCCGGCGCCACCAAGTGGCACGACTGGTTCGCGCCGAACGCCGAGGTCGCCGCGGTGGGGGACGTCAACGGCGACGGCCGCGACGACATCATCGCCTTCACCCATGACGGCGCCGGGGACGTGTACGTCGCGTTGTCCTCCGGTTCGTCGTTCACCGGGACGGCACTCAAGTGGCACGAGTACTTCTCGATCGCCGGCGAGTACCCGGCCCTCGGCGACGTCAACGGCGACGGCCGGGACGACATCATCACCTTCACCCAGGGGCCGGTCGCTGCGTCGGACGTCATCGTCGCCCTGTCCACCGGAACCGCGTTCGGGGCGGCGCAGACCTGGCACGACGTCTTCGCGGTCGGCACGGAGCTGCCGCGTGTCGGGGACATCAACGGCGATGGCCGCGACGACATCGTCACGTTCACCTGCAACGTCGATGCCGACGTCTACGCGGCCGTCTCCACCGGCACCTCGTTCGTCGGCACCACAGTCAAGTGGAACGACTTCTTCTGCCTGCCCGGCGAGTTTCCCTACCTGGGCGACTACAACGGTGACGGCCGGGACGACGTCATCGCCTTCACCAGGGGCACCCTCAACGACGTCTACGTCGGCCTCTCCACCGGCACCAGCTTCCTCGGCGGCGCGAAGTGGCACGACTTCTTCGGGCTGCCCAACGAGACCACCCTCTGACCCCAGGGAGACCGCGATGTTCGACGTACCCCCGTCCGCGTCGATCAGCCGACGCCGGCTGATCGGCGGTTCCGCGGCGGCGGCCGCCGCCGGAGTGCTCGGCGGCGCCCTCGCCGGGTCGTCCGCCGCCCAGGCCGCCGGTGACGGGTACGGCCTGCGCATCGTCGACCGTAACGAGAACGGCGGCCGGCTCCAGTACTACCGCTTCGCCACCGATGCCATCGAGTGGGATCCGGGCGTGAACGTGCTGCTACCCGACGGCTACCACACCAACGGCAAGCGGTATCCCGTGTTGTACCTGCTGCATGGTGGCAACGCCGACTTCCGCTCCTTCCACCTACAGGACAACGTCGTCGGTCTGACCGCCGGCCGGGAGGTCATCGTCGTCATGCCCGACGCGTCGACCGGCTGGTACTGCAATCCGGTGACCAGCTTCGTCGGGCCCCGCAACTGGGAAACCTTCCACATCGCCCAACTGCTGCCGTGGATCGACGCGAACTTCCGTACCTTCGCCGAGTACAACGGGCGCGCGGTGGCCGGCTTCTCGATGGGCGGCTTCGGCGCGCTGAAGTACGCGGCCAAGTACTACGGCCACTTCTGCTCGGTCAGCTCGCACTCCGGGCCAGCCAGTCTCCGCCGAGACTTCGGACTGGTAGTGCACTGGGCGAACGCCACCTCCGCCGCGCTCGACCTCGGTGGAGGCACCGTCTACGGGGTCCCGTTCTGGGACGAGGCCCGGGTCAACGCCGACAACCCGGTCCAGCGCATTCCGAGTTTCCAGAACAAGCGGATCTTCCTGGCGGCCGGGACCTCACCCGACCCGATCAACTGGTTCGACACCGCCAACGAGACCCAGGTGCTTGCCGGTCAGCGCGAGTTCCGCGGGGCACTCGCCCGAGCCGGCATCCCGCACGAGTGGCACGAGGTGCCGGGTGGGCACTTCTTCCGCCACGACCTGTTCGTTCAGGACCTCGACGGAATGCTCGGACGCCTACGCCGCGCCGGCTGACCCCCGGTAGCGTCGACGGTCATGGCCACCAGCGTCGACGTGTCTCGGGAACTCGCCAGCCTCGCCGACCCACATCGGGCCGAGGCGTCGAGCCGGTTCCTCCAGATGGCCCCCGGTGGCTACGGCGAGGGCGACCGGGCCCTCGGTGTCTCAGTGCCCGACCAGCGCACGGTGGCCGCCCGGTTCTGGCGCGACCTTCCGCTGGCCGAGACGACGAAGCTGCTCACCGGAGGCGCGCACGAGGAACGGTTGACAGCGCTGTTCATCCTGGTGCGCAAGTTCGCCAAGGGCGACGAGCAGGAGCGGGGTCAGATCTTCGACATCGTCATGGCCAACACCGACCGGATCAACAACTGGGACCTGGTGGACTCGTCCGCGCCGTACATCATCGGCCCCTGGCTGATCGACAGGGACCGGAGCGTGCTGGATCGGTTGGCCGAGTCGGGCCTCGTGTGGGAGCGGCGCGTCGCCATCATGGCGACCTTCGCCTTCATCAAGGCCGGCGACTTCGAGTGGACCTTCCGACTCGCCGACCGGCTCCTGCACGACCCGCACGACCTCGTGCGGAAGGCGGTGGGCTGGATGCTGCGTGAGGTGGGCAACCGGGACAGAGCGGCGGAGGAGGAGTTCCTCGCCCGCCGCTACCGGGTCATGCCACGGGTCATGCTGCGGTACGCGATCGAGAAGTTCGAACCGCAGCGTCGCCGCGACTACCTGTCCGGTGCCCTATAGGGCCTGCTCAGCCGGTGGGATGGGGAAGTTCCGGTTGAAGACGTTGTCCGGGTCGTAGCTGGCCTTGATGTCGCGCAGCCGGCCGAGGGTGGGCTCGGGCCAGGCGTCCAGCAGTCGAGCCGGATCGGTGTCGCTCTCGAAGCTGAGATACAGGCCGTCGAGGTGCGCGTACAACTCGGCCCACAGCTTGTCGAGTTGGGGCCGGCGGTCCGGGACCGTGGCGGCGAGTACCGAGAAGTTCTGCTCCCGGTGCGGGTAGGCGGTCGCGTCGCGGGCGACGTCGTTGACCGCCCCACCGACGGACCGCAACTGCATGATCATCACATCGCCGGAATGGATCATGTGCTCCATGAGGTCGGCCGCCTGCTGTGTGACGTGGTGCAACAGACCGCTGCGGGTGTCCTCCAGCCCCTGCCCCCGATGCTGGTTGCCCGGCGGCACGACGATCGCCGGGTACGGCACGAGCTGCGCCTGCTGGTCGAGGATCGGCCCGATCTCCAGGAACGGGCTCAGGGCGGCTTGCGCCGCCTCGACGTCGTCACCGGCGTAGACGAGGGTGACCTGGGCAGCCGGCGGGTTGCCACGGCGACCGGGGAAGAGGGAGAGGAAGCTCGTCAACTCCCGCGGCGCGTCCTCGACGAGTTGACCCCACCGGCGCAGCAGTGGCGCGGCGTCGGTCGCGTCCGCGACGAGCTGGGCGTAGACGACGTTGTCGACCTCGTACGCCTCCAGCTCGAGCGCGGTGACCACACCGAAGTTTCCACCGGCGCCGCGGACGGCCCAGAACAGGTCGGGGTGATGCTCGTCGTCGACGCGGAGCAGGCGGCCATCCGCGGTGACGATCTCGGCGGCGACGACGTGGTCGATGGTCAGGCCGTGCTTGCGCGCGAGGTATCCGACGCCGCCGGTGGTGGCGAGACCACCGACGCCCACGTCTCCGTAGTCGCCCGAGCTCATGGCCAGGCCGTACGGGGCGAGTGCCTGGGCCACGTCGCCCCACCGGGCACCCGGCTCCAGCCGCACCCGACGGGTCGCCCGGTCGAGCACCTCGACGTTCTTCATCCTCGACATGTCGATGACGACTCCCCCGTCGTTTGTCGACCGGCCGCTGATGCCGTGCCCGCCGCTGCGCACCGACAGCGGGACATCCTGCGTCCGGGCGTACGCCACGGCGTCGACCACCTCGGCGGCTTTCTGCGGGCGGATCACCAGGGCCGGCGATCCGTGCCGGCTGTAGGTGTGGCGCACCCGCTCGTACTCCGGGTCACCGGGCTCGACTGACCTGGTGGCCAGCGACGGCGGCAGCGCGTCGTAGTCGAGGCCGGGGTGCCGCTCGGCCAGCGCGACGCTCGTGCGGACCGGCCCGGCGCCGATCTCACCTCCGGCGCGCTCCTTGGTGACCGCCTCCCGCAGCGCGGGGGCGATCTCCTGCCCGAGGGTCTGGATCAGGCGTGGGTCGTCGCGGCCGATCAGGAAGGTGCTGAACCCCTCCTCGAGGACCAGCGGGAGCAGTTGGTCGACCCACTGCTCGACGGGCCCCTGGAGGAAGCCGCGGCTGCGCGACGAGACGTCGACAGTGAATAGGTTGAGCAGCCGTCGGATCTCTCGGGGCTCGCGACCCGCGGCGGTGGCCGCCTCGTCGATGAGCCGATTGGCGGTCACCCGGTCCGGAGATCGCAGGTATTCCAGCGTCGGCAGCCAGCCGTTGGCCTTCTGGCCGGTCAGAGCCAGCATTTTCGGCTGGTACGCGCCGAGCCAGATGGCGATGTCATGTGCCGGCTTCGGGCCGCGCTGCATGCCGGGTACGGGGTAGTACTGCCCGTCCAGCCGCAGCGGCCCGGTGGCGGTGTCGTCCCAGACGCCGCGCAGGACGTCGATCGCCTCGCGCAGGGCCATGACCCCCTGCCCCGCGGTCAGCCGACGTGCGCCCATGCCCTCGATCCCGTCCCAGAACGCGCCGGCGCCGAGGCCCAGGTCGAAACGGCCGTGCGACAACCGGTCCAGGCTCGCTGCGGCCCGGGCCAGCACGGCCGGCGGGCGTAGCGGCAGGCTGAGGACGTTCCCGGAGATCCGGAGCCGCTCCGTGCGGGCGGCGACCCAACTCAGCAGGGTCCAGGTGTCGAGGAACTCCGCGTTGTACGGGTGGTCCTGGAAGGTGACCAGGTCCAGCCCCGCCGCCTCGGTCAGCTCGGCCAGCGCCACCACCTGATCCGGGTCGTGCACGCTGGGTGTCAGGAACGACCCGAACCGGAGTTCGTGCCCGTAGTCGGACATCGCTTCACCATCCACGCAATCGTTTGATCAACATATCAAGTTTTTTACCTATCGTTTGTCAGACAACTTATCTTTGCAGCAAATCATTCCGGGCTGCCGCGATGTCGGATGATGATCAACCTGCCGGCCACTAGCATCGGAACATGTCCGCGAGCGATCCCTGCGAGCTGCCGGCCGACCGCAAGCGCGGTTCGAACTTCGGCTGGTCTCTGGGCATGGTGCTGCGCCGCTGGCACGAGCGCGTCGAGGAGCTGCTGAAGGACCTGCCGCACGGCAGCCGGGGTTACCACATCCTGGCCGTCGTCGTGCACGAGGAGGTGCCCACGCAGGGTGCCCTGGCCGCCCGCCTGGCCATCGACCGCAGCGTACTGACCTACGTCATCGACGACCTGGCGAACGCCGGTCTCATCGAGCGCAGGCCCGACCCCCAGGACCGGCGGGCCCGACGGGTCGTGGCCACCGAACGCGGACGTCAGACGCTCGCCGAGGCCGAGCGGCGGGTCGCCCACGCCGAGGACCACGTACTGGGCGGGTTACCCGAGGAGCAACGCGAGGTCTTTCGCGACCTCGCCGCCCAGGCCGCCGAAGCGATCCACGCCGCCGCACCCGCCACGGACCCCTGCGTGGCGGTGCAGAGCGTCCTTCCGCCAGCCAACCAGACCGGCTGACCGTCCTCACCGGACGGCGGCGTCAGCGCTTGCGGCCCACCCCGCCGAAGGCGTCGATGTCGGCAGGCGTGTCGACCGCGTCGTCCGGCCGCCACTGCGGGCACGGCACGACGCCGGGCTCGACCAACTCCAGGCCGTCGAAGAAGCCGGCGATCTCGTCGGGAGAGCGCAGGGTGTACGGGGTCGCCCCGCTGTCGTTGTAGTCGTCCTGCGCCTGCTGCATCTCGGCGCTGATCAGGCTCGTGCCGTCGTTGAGCGAGAGGTAGCTGCCGCTCGGCAGCGCCGCCACCAACTGCCGGGTGACCGAGCGGGCCGCCTCGTAGTCGGGCACGTGACCCATGACGCCACTGAGAATGAGACCGATCGGCTGCGCGAAGTCCAGCGTCTTGCCGGCCTCGGCGATGACAGCGGCCGGGTCGTGCAGATCGCCGTCGATGTAAGCGGTCCTGCCCTCGGCCGTGCCCACCAGCAACGCGCGCGCGTGCACCAACACCAGCGGGTCGCTGTCGACGTAGACGATCCGCGCGTCCGGCGCGATCCGCTGGGCCACCTCGTGGGTGTTGTTGGCAGTCGGCAGCCCGGTGCCGACGTCGAGGAACTGGCGGATGCCCGCGTCGGCAGCGAGGAACATGATCGAGCGGACCAGAAACTGCCGGGAGGCCCGGGCCACGTCGACGACGCCGGGGAAGACCTGGCGGTACTGGTCCCCGGCCTCGCGGTCGACAGCGAAGTTGTCCTTGCCACCGAGCCAGTAGTTCCAGATCCGCGCCGAATGCGGCACCGACGTGTCGATCTTCTGCTGCACGTCAGCCTCACCAGCCTCGGGCCGGCCGGTCGTCGGCGATTCCATGGTCACGGCGAACCCCCCATGTCGAACGCGTAAGCGACGTCGTCGCGGGACGGCCCGGTCGAGGAAGTGGCCACCCGTGACCGTGCCACGGTATAGAAGGCCGAGGATTCACACCACCCGCGGCAATTCCACAGAAGACTGAGACTGCTTGACTCGCTCGCCATGCTGGAACCGTCCCTCGCGCGAGGGAGTGACGTCCCCTGTCAGCGGGGTCCCCGCACTGCCGGACGCCGGCAGGATCGGCGCATGACGACATCGACACGGATCGTCGGTCGGACCGTCCACGGCCTGACGTACGCAGTGCTCGGCTGGGCCGTGGCATACGGGGGCGTGCGTCTGGCCTGGACGGTCGGCGAGGCTCCGGAGTTCGGCCGGCTCGGGCTGGACCTGCTCGGCTTCACCGGCTGGTGGTCGGTGGCGTTGTGCGCGGCCGCCGGCGGGCTGGCGGTTGCCCTGGACCGGGTGACGACCTGGCGGCCGGCCCTTGCGGGGCTCGCCTGGACGGTCGCCGGAGCGCTGGTCGCGGCAGCCGCGATCCTGCTGCCGGAGCTGGTGGGCTTCCTGCTGTTCACCGTCGGCCCGTTCTTCGACCCGCTGGCGTTCGCCAGCCGGCTCTGCTGTGTCACCGGAGCGGCCCTGCTCGCTCTGGCCACCGCGCGCTATCAGCGGCGTACCCGGGGCGAGTGCCCAGACTGCTGCCGGACGGTCCGACCGGGCGCGCGACGCTCGGCACCCGCGCGGTGGGCGCGCTGGGCCGCGTACGCCGCTGTGGGTGGTCTCGTGACCCGCTTCGCGGCTCAGTTCGTGGTGGGATTCGACCGCGTCGACCAGAGCGCCTCCCTGCTCGGGTTGGAGATCGGCCTGGTGCTGGCCGGAGTGCTGTTGCCACTGGCGCTGGTGTACCACTGGGGTGAGGTCTGGCCGGGGTGGGTTCCGCTGCTCGCCGGCCGCACGATTCCTCGCCTGCTGCTGCTGGTGCCCGGCTTCGGGCTCGGCGCGGGCATCGTGGCCTACTTCGGCATGGGGATAGTGCAGGTGTCGTCGGGCTCGCACAGCGAGTTCTCCGACGCGTTCCTGTGGGTGGCGATGTCGGCGTACCTCGTCATGGGGGTGGGCCTGGTCATCACGTCCACCGACTACCACCTGCGCACTCGCAGGCAGTGCGGCACCTGCGACCGGTGACGGCACCCACTGGTTGTGGACCTGTCGCATTGACAGGATTCGTTGGACGAATTAGCTTTCTGGCATCAACACCTGGGAGCGCTCCCAATCCTTCCGCCGCTCACACCATCGCTGAACTCGCCGCAGACGAGCCCTCCCGAGGCGTGGAAGCCACCACCACTTCAGGAGGAGTTTCATGAAAAAAAGAGTGACAAACGCTGCCATGGTGTCGGCCGGCGCTGTCCTGCTGGCGTCGGCGGCGGTCGCCGTGGCGATGCCGGCGGGGGCCGCAGCCGCCGGCTGTTCGGTGAAGTACGGCGTGTCGTCGCAGTGGCAGGGCGGCTTCGGCGCCAACGTCACCATCACCAATCTCGGTGACGCGGTGACGAGTTGGACGCTGACCTGGAACTACAACGCCGGTCAGACCGTCACGCAGGCGTGGAACACGACGTTGACGCAGAGCGGCACCGCCGTCACCGCCAAGAACGTCAGCTACAACGGGGCCATCGCCACCAACGGGACTGCCTCATTCGGTTTCAACGGCTCGTGGACCGGCAGCAACCCCGATCCGACGACGTTCGCGTTGAACGGGGTGGGCTGCACCGGTGGCACCGAGCCGACCGACCCGCCCCCCACCACCACCCCGCCGCCGAACGGGCCGGCGGACATCACGGTCAACAGCGCGACCAGGTACCAGACGGTCGACGGGTTCGGGGCCGCGCAGTCGATCTGGGGCAGCGCCTGGTCGACGACGGACACGCAGACGTTGGTCGGGCTGGGCGCCAACCAGTTGGGGCTGTCAATCGTGCGGACCGGCCTGTCGCCGGAATCCAGCGAGTGGGCGACGCACGTGAACTCGTTGAAGACGGCGAAGTCGTACGGGTCCAACGTGAAGATCCTCGCCTCGCCCTGGACCGCGCCGGCCGCGTGGAAGACCAACAACAGCCGGGTCAACGGCGGCAAGCTGAAGACCGACTACTACGACGACTACGCCAACCATCTGAACAGCTACGTGCAGTACATGCGTGGCCAGGGCGTACCGATCGACGTCACCTCGGTGCAGAACGAGCCCGACTGGCACCCGGACTACGACTCGATGGACTGGAGCGGCACCGAGCTGCGCACCTTCGTCCGCGACCAGGGCACCAAGGTGCAGAGCACCAAGCTGATGGTGGCCGAGGCGGTGAACATGAACTACGGCTACACCGACCCGACCCTCAACGACGCGACCGCCCGCAACAACATCGGCTACGTCGGCGGACACCTCTACGGCACCGAGGAGTCGGGGCGGCTGCGGCCGTACTCCCTGGCCGAGCAGCACAACAAGCCGGTGTGGATGACCGAGTGGAACCTGCACGCCGCCGACGGCGGCGGCTCCAACATCTGGGGCAACCCCGCCAACGCGACGGTCTGGAACGAGACCCTCGATGACATCATGCGCACAGTGCACAAGTCGATGGAGGCCAACTGGAACGCCTACATCTGGTGGTATGGCAAGCGCTACTACTCCTTCATCGGTGACGGCGAGTCGGCGTTCGGCACCGTCGCGGGCGCTCCGCTCAAGCGCGGGTACGCCTTCTCGCAGTACGCGAAGTACGTCCGCCCCGGCTACCAGCGGGTCGCCCTGTCGAAGAGCTCGAAGGCCTCGCCGCTGGAGGTGACGGCCTACCAGGGGGACGGGAAGATCACCCTGGTGATCCTCAACCGCTCGAACAGCGCGGTCAACAACGCTGTGATCCAGGCCCCGCAGAACGTCAGCCGGGCCGAGCACTATCTCACCTCGCAGAACGCCAACGCGGCCAGCCAGCCGACCAGCGTGAACGGCGGTCAGGCCACCATCAACGTCGGCGCCCGCAGCATCTCCACGCTCGTCTTCACCCTCTGAACGGCCTGCTCGGCCTTGGGCCCGGTTGGCGTGGCGGGTGCCCCAGCCACACGCTGGGGCACCCGCCTGCCTGACGCCGCCGCCCGCCGCCCGCCGCCCGCCGCGACGGTGCACAGCCGGGACCGGAGCGTGTCCATCAGCCCGTAGGTGTTTACCGGGCCAACGATCGCTTCGACGGCGTCAATGACGAACGAGCCGCCGGTTTATGTCGGCCCGGCGGGGTAATTCTCGCCATGGCCTCTGACCCGGGGGACGTCTCCCGCCCCAACGCCGCTTCCGGGTCCGCCAGGGGCGTAGCAACGAAGGTTCGGCGTCGCGCTGGCGAGGCGGGACGGTTGCGGCTGCGGCTGTTCTCCGTCATCCTGCTCGTCGCCACTCAGTGCGGGCTCGCCGCGGCCCTCTCCTGGGGTGTGGCGCACCACGTCCTCGACCGCCCCCTGCCGATCTTCGCGCCCAGCGCGGCCGTCGGGACGATCGTCGCCGCCCTTGGACAGCGCGCTCGACGTACTGCCGAACTGATGCTCGGCGTGGGGGTCGGTCTGGCGGTCAGTGAAGTCCTGGTGCGTGTCATCGGCTTCGGGCTCTGGCAGATCGGCCTCGTGGTTGCGCTGGCCATCACCGTCGCCCTGCTGGCGAGCGGGCACAGCGGAGCGCTGGTTGCCCAGGCCGGCGGCACCGCCGTGCTGATCGCCACGTTCGCCCAGGCCGAACAGGGCCTCCAGTGGGCGCGGATCGTCGACGCCGCCGTCGGGGGCATCATCGCATTGGTGGTGGTCGCGATCCTGCTACCCATCAATCCGATGCGCATCCTCGAACGCGCCACCGCACCGGTCGTCGCGACCCTCTGCACGCAACTGCGGGAGGTTGCCTACGCACTGGCCGAGCGTGACCGGGGCCGGGCGACGCGCGCACTGGATCAGCTGAGTGCCATGGATCCTGACCTGGATCGTATGCACGAGGCCCTTGGCGGTGCCGAGGAGGTCACGGTGATTGCGCCAGCGCGCTGGCAACGCCGTCACGATGTCGAGCACTACCGGGCCGGCATCCCGCACATCGATCGGGTGAGTCTTGAAGCCCGCGAGCTGGCCCGGTGGGCGGTCACCACGCTGGAGTACGACGAACCGGTGCCGAAGGAACTCCCGGCAGCCCTGGAGAAGTTCGCCGAGGCGGTGCACCTGCTCAGGCGGGAGGCTCGGGCGGGTCGACCCTTCGACGAGACGTACGCGGCGGTGGTGGACGGCGCGCGACTGGCCGGCCGGGCCTATCGCAAGGGCAAGAAGCCGTTCTCCGACGCCATGGTGATCCAGCTACGCACGATGGCCAGCGACCTGCTCCGCGCGACGGGCTCCGAGCCGGAGACTGCGAACCGGATCGTGCGCGAGGCCAGCACGGTATAGATCGTCCGACGGGCGGTGTGCCTACTGGGCTACGGACGATGGCTGTCGAACCGGGGGCAGCGGACGCTGACAGATCTCGCGGGCCTCCTCGCGCGAAAGACCAAGCATCCGCAGCACGTCCTCGGTGACCTGGTCGGTGGCCGAGGCGTCGTCACGCTCGGGGTGGTCGTGCAGCAGTTGCCCAAGGCACAGCGCGGCGCCGGCCACGGTCACCATCGCCAGTTCCGGGTCGCGCACGCTGAACCGCCCCGCACGTACGCCGTCTTCGATGTCACGACGGGCTCGCGGCGCCAGGCCCTTATGCGATCCGACCAGGGTCAGGCCGGTGTTGAGCAGGACCTTGCTCAGCTCGGGTTGTCGACGGTGAAGACGTCCAGTCAGCCGGAAGCTCTGCGCGAACACGTGGGCCGGGTCGTCCAGGCCCACAGTCAACTCGTCGAGCAGGGCGCCGTAGCGATCGAGGGCGTCCTCGACCGCCGCCCCGATGAGCTGCTCTCGGCTGTCGAAGTGGTTGTAGAACGACCCCATCCCCACGTCGGCGGCCTGGGTGAGCTCGAGGATCGGAACGTTCGGCTTGCCCGCCGCGATGAAGGTCTGGGCGGCGCGGATGAGCGCCGATCGGGTGTGCGCCTTCCGCCGCTCCAGGCGGTTGGGGGCGTGCCTGGTCTGCTGCGCCATGCCTGCGTGCTCCTCTCCCGGGTCCGCCTGAGACCACCTTAACCCAGACGGAACTCAGCGTTGACGAAATCGTCACTCAGCCTTGACTGCCGCTACTCTCGTAAGTGACGATTTCGTCAACTTGAAGGGAGCGGGAAATGATCGAGCACCACGACCCGCACACCGGTCTGCACAGCGAGCAGGGCGCGCTGCCGGGCGAGCACCCCGGCAGGGCCCGAAACCCGGTCGTGAAGGTGCACGACCTCGCCTGGCTGGAGTTCGAGAAGCCTGATCTTGAGCGGGCTGAGTTGTTCGCCCGCGCCTTCGGCTTCACCACGGCACTGCGTACCGAGAACGAGGTGCACCTGCGGGGCACCGACCCCGGCTCGCCCTGCGTGCTCATCCGCCGGGGCCCGCGATCGCGGTTCAACGGCCCCGCGTTCCGGGCCGCCGCTCCGCAGGATGTGCTGCGACTCGCGGAGGCGACCGGCAGGACGATCAGCTCCCTGCCGGAGAGCCTGGGCGGGGTGGCGGTGGGCCTGGTCGACCCGAGCGGCACGCGGGTACGCGTGGTCGCGGACACGCACGAGCTTCCTGCGCTGCCCGCGCAGCAGCCGCAGACCGTCAACGTCGGACACGGCGTGGCGCGGGTGAACGCCACCCAGCGGCCACCGCGGGAGCCGGCCAGGGTGCAGCGGCTCGGTCACGTCGTGCTGCAGACGACCCGATACCTGGAGACGCTCAACTGGTATCTGGAGCACCTGGGCCTGATCGTCAGCGACTTCCTCTACCACCCGGGGCAGCGTGAGCGTGGCCCGGTGATGAGCTTCATCCGCTGCGACCGTGGCAGCACGGCCACCGACCACCACACGCTCGCCATGACGCTTGGCCCGGCCAACCGTTATGTGCACTCGGCCTACCAGGTCCCCGACCTCGACTCCCTGGCCGCCGGCGGGGAGCACCTACTCGACCGGGGTTACCAGCGGTCCTGGGGCATCGGCCGACACATCCAGGGCAGCCAGATCTTCGACTACTGGCGCGACCCGGACGACTTCCTGGTCGAGCACTTCACCGACGGCGACCTGTTCGACTGCACGCTCGAGCCGGGCTGGGCACCGATGAACGCCTCCGGGCTGGCCCAGTGGGGTCCGCCCGCCACAAAGGATTTCCTCGGCATGAGACCCGGCCGGGAATCGCTTCGCGAGCTGCGCGCTGTCGTCGGCGCGCTGCGCGAGGACAACGAATTCGACCTCCGCCGCCTGCGCGGCCTGATGAAAGCGTTCACCTCATGAACACCTCCGTCCTGCGCACCGCCGACGCCTGGTGGGTGCTCACTACCACCGGCGCCAGCAAGGTGCACACCAGCGCCATCACCACCGCAGAACTGCTGGCCGATCGGCAGGCGATCATCGCGGCCGCGACGAGCAGCGACACCGTTCCGGTGGACGACCTTGCCCTGCTCTCTCCCGTGACAACGCCCTGCCGCGTCGTCGCCCAGATGACGAATTTCGCCTCGCACGTCACGGACACCAACGGCAATCCCGAAACCGTCCCACTGACCTTTTTTCGCAAGACGTCGGGCTCGATCAGCGGTCCCTTCGCCGACGTGATCCGTCCCGCTCACGTGAAGCTGCTGGACTACGAGGTGGAGATCGGGCTGGTCATCGGCAGCGCAATGCCCGTCGGCACGACCGTCACCGAGGACACCCTCGCCGACTTCGTCGCGGGCCTCGTGGTCACCAACGACATCTCCGCACGGGACGTCCAGCTGCCGAAGACCCAGTTCTACGAGGCCAAGTCCTATCCGACGTTCACGCCGGTCGGCCCCGCGCTGGTGCTGCTCGACGCCGACGAGCTCAAGCGGTTCACCGACCTTCGACTGAAGCTGTGGGTCAACGGAGAGCTCCGGCAGAACATGACGGCGGCCGACATGATCTACCAGCCGGTCCAGGCACTACAGGCCCTGACCCGCTTTCAGCGACTCGACCCCGGCGATGTGCTGCTGACCGGCACGCCCGCCGGAACAGCTCTGAGCGCACCGCCGAAGCCGGTCGAGATCATCGCCTCGCTGCTGCCGCCCGCAGTGAAGTGGAAGTTGTTCTTCAAGGGCCAGGCCCGGAACCTCAGGTACCTCAAGGACGGCGACGTCGTCGAGGCGACCGTTGCCACTGACGACGGAGCGATCGATCTGGGTCGGCAGCGCACGGTCGTTAGGCACGCCAGATGACCGGACCCCTGCTGTGGCCGGACTACGCCACACCCGCCGACCTGGCCGCGATCGAAGCCGTGCCGCTGGAGGCGCGAGGGCTGCCCGAATCGACGTACGCGTTGCTGTCGCGGGCGGCGACACTCTGGCCGGACCGCGCGGCCATCACCGTCCTGCCGGACGCTGCCCGCTGGCGGGAGCCGCTTCGCCGGACCTTCGCCGAGCTCCTGGCCGACGTCCACCGGGTTGCGAACCTGTTCCACGACCTCGGGGTGCGGCGGAATGACGCGGTCGCCCTGATGTCGCCCAACTGCGCCGAGCTGGTCAGCGCGACGCTGGGCGCACAGCTCTCCGGGATCGCGGCGCCCCTGAGCAGCGGACTGTCACGACAGCACCTCGGCGAACTCCTCCGGTGTTCCGGTGCCCGCGTTCTGGTCACCGCCGGGCCCGAGCTCGCGTCGGACACGTGGGACACCGCACAGGCGCTCGCCCACGACGGCCTGCTCGACGCGATCCTCGTGCTGCGGCCCACCCGGGCTGCGGGCACTCCCCACCCGCTGCCGGCCCTCGGTGGCGTGCGGGTCGGCTACCTTGGCGAGCTTGCCGCAGGGAAGGACCCGTCCGCCTTCGGCGGTGAGCTGCCCCGATCAGCCGACCTTGCCGCGATGTTCCACACCGGTGGCACCACTGGCGCGCCGAAGCTGGCCGCGCATACGCAGGCGAACGAGGTCGCCGACGCGTGGATGCTGGCTGCCAGTTCCCTGTTCGACGAACGGAGGGTGGTCTTGGCGGCCCTCCCCCTGTTCCACGTGAACGCCCTCGTAGTCACCCTGCTGGCACCGCTGTTCAAGGGACAGACCGTGGTGTGGGCCGGTCCATCGGGCTACCGCGACCCCGCACTGATCGGCGATTTCTGGAAAATCGTCGAGCACTACCGGATCGCCGCCATGAGCGCGGTGCCCACCGTGTACGCCGTACTGGCGCAGGTCCCGATCGACGCCGACATCAGCAGCCTGCGATATCCGATGGTGGGGGCCTCACCGTTGCCCACTGCGGTCCGAGACAGCTTTCAGGCTCACACCGGGACAAGGCTTGTGGAGGGCTACGGGCTCACCGAGGCGACGTGCGCGAGCGCACGTACCTTCCCCGACGCCTCGCGGCCGGGCTCGGTCGGGCAGCGCCTGCCCTACCAGCGGGTGCGAGTGGTCGCCGTCGACGGCACCTGGGAAGACCAAGCCATCGGCTCGACCGGCGTGCTGGCGATCAGCGGCCCGACAACCTTCCCCGGCTACGTCACGAACCGTGACGAGAACGGCGTCGTTCTCGACGGGCTCGGCAAGCTCGTGGACGGCTGGCTGGAGACCGGGGACCTCGCGCGCGTCGACGAGGACGGCTTCGTCTACCTCGCCGGCCGGGCGAAGGACCTCATCATCCGCGGCGGCCACAACATCGACCCCGCGATCATCGAGGACACGCTGCTGACCCACCCGCAGGTCACCGCGGCCAGCGCGGTCGGGCGCCCCGACGTCCACGCCGGCGAGGTGCCCGTCGCCTACGTCACCCTCAAGCCCGGCGCCACCGTGACGGAAGACGACCTGCGCGACTGGACGGGCGACCGGGTGCCCGACCGCACCGCCGCGCCCAAGACCGTGACGATCCTCGACGAACTGCCCGTCACCGCCGTGGGCAAGCTGTACAAGCTCGCGCTGCGGAAGGACGCTGCCCGTGCGGAATTCCGTGCCGCGCTCGGCCAGATCGCCGGAGTTCAGGACATCGAGGCCGCGATCGAGGGGAGCTCCATCGTGGCCACTGTGAAAGTTCACCCCTCTGCCCAGGAAGAGGCCGTCACGGCGATCCTGGGTCGGTATGCCATTGAATGGCGATTGGTGGTTGTGTCATGACGCTCGCTGTGGCCATCCTCGCGGTGCTGCTCGCGCTGATCTTCTCTGCCCTCGGCACGGCCAAGATCCTGGCCCTGCAACCGATGCGCGCGCTGGCCGCGGAGGCCGGATTTTCGGTCGCGGCCTATCGCCGCATCGGCCTGCTCGAGGTCGCCGCGGTGATCGGGCTGCTCATCGGCCTGTTCCAACCGCTGATCGGCATGCTCGCCGGTGCGGCGCTGCTCCTCCTGCTCGGCGGAGCCCTGGTCGTGCACCTGCGCAAGGGAGACGGCCCGCGCAAGTACGGCCCTGCCGTCGTCTGCGGAGTCCTGGTCGCCGCCTACCTCATCCTTCGGGTCCTGGCCCCACAATGAGCGTCGTTCCGGTGGTGATCGTCGGCGCCGGCCCCACCGGGCTCACAGCCGCGACGCTGCTCGCCCAGCACGGAGTGGAGTGCCTGGTCCTCGACAGGTGGGAGTCGGTCTATCCCCTGCCCCGCGCCGTCGCCCTCGACGACGAGGTCAACCGCATCCTGGGCCGCCTCGGGCTCCGGGACGAGTTCGCCGCCATCGCCAGGCCACACCGGGGCCTTCGGCTCATCGACCGCAGGATGCGGGTGCTGGCCGAGTTCCAACGCGACGTCGCGCCGGGCCGGCACGGCTACCCCCAGGGGAGCATGTTCGACCAGCCGGAGCTGGAGGAGATCCTTCGCCGGAATCTCACGAAGTACCGCAGCGCCGCCCTGCGCGGCAGTACCGAGGTCACCGCACTGACCCAAGACGCTGACGGCGTGCGGCTCGACATCACCAACACGTCCACCGGCGAGCACCAGGTCGTCCGCGCGGCGTACGTCCTGGGTTGCGACGGCGCCAACAGTCTGACCAGGGCCGCGATCGGCGCCAGGATGCTGGACCTGGGGTTCACGCAACGCTGGCTCGTCGTCGATGTGGTCACCGAGGCCGAACTCGGCCAGTGGGAAGGCGTGCACCAGCTCTCCGACCCGGCCCGCGCCGGCACGTACATGCGGGTCCGGGAGACCCGCTACCGCTGGGAGTTCCGGCTAGCGGCCGGCGAGACCGCCGACGACTTCCGCGACATGACCCGGCTGCATCCATTGATCTCGCCGTGGACGGGGAACACCCCCGCCCGGGAGCTGAAGGTCGTCCGTGCGGCCGAATACACCTTCCGCGCGCAGGTCGCCGACCGGTGGCGCGACCGCCGGGTGTTCCTGCTCGGCGACGCCGCCCACCTCACCCCGCCGTTCATCGGCCAGGGCATGGGTGCCGGGCTGCGCGACGCGATGAACCTCGCCTGGAAACTCGCTGGCGTGCTCGACGGGTCCCTGCCCGAGACCGTGCTCGGCACCTACCAGATCGAGCGCAAGCACCACACCCGCGCCATGATCAGGCTGGCGAAGGTGATCGGCACCGCGATGACGGCCGGCGGCAGAGTGGGCGACCTCGTGCGCCGCGCGGTGGCGCCACGGCTGCATCTTGTGCCTGGCCTCACGGCCCTTGCTACGGACAGTGAGACACCCGCGCTGCGCCGGTCCGCTCTGGTACTGCGGCCACGTCTGCGCTGCACCCTCGTGGGTCGACTGTGCCCGAACGCCATCCTCGACGATGAGCGCCGCCTCGACGACGTGACCGCGGGGCGCTTCGCGATCGTCACGCGCACAGAGCCGCCCGCCGCCCTACGAGCCGACATCGAACGGCGCGGAGTGGTGTTCGTCAGTGCGCGACCCGGCAGCGCTCTACATCGATGGCTGAGCGACGGCCGCGCCCACGCGGCAATCGTCCGCCCGGACGGCACCGTCCTCAGTGCCGGCAGCGACCTGTCCGCGTTCCCCACCGTCCTGGCCGGCGTCACGGGAACCTGTCCCGCCCCATGACCACCACCGGCGGGCCGAACACCCACGAAGCACGCCGCTCGGGTGGATGAGCAGGTGGGCCTCGCCCGCCGACGTATACCGGCTTGCGACCGGCCCACTGTCCCGGGCCGGCCGCAACCTGTGTCGAGGAGGAATGGATCAGGGGCGACGGTCAGTGCCCGCCGTGGTACCGGCCTTCGACGTAGACGAGCGCGTCACCAACGGCCCGCTCGGCGCCGCTAGGGTGGTTGACCAGCGTGCCCTGAGCGGCCATGGCGGTAGAGCCGCCCCCATCGAGGTTGACCGCGTCAGACATGCCGAGTGCCTGGGCGACGGCGGCAGTCTCGTCCAGGGTGGTGCCAACGCTGGTGCTCTGGCGGCCGTCGATGGTCGCGAGCACGACCTTCCCGTCCCGGGTGGTGCCGGCGATGGTACGGGGGTTGCGGGCGAAGAAGCTGTCGGAGCCGCCGTCAGGCACGACGATCTGGCCGTTCGCCGTCAACGGGTAGCGCCCGTTCACGCCGAACAGTCCGGGCCGCAGGGCGAGCTTCCGCCCCCGCTGGTCGGTCAAGGTCGAGGTCAGGTCCAGGCATCCCCGACTGGCCACCGTGAGCAGAGCGCCGGCGTCCCGTCCGGTGGCCTGCAGCGAGGTCTGGCCCACGGCGAGGGTGGTGCCGCGGGTCGTCGCGGTCCGCACCACGCAGCCGAGGCGATTGAGGACGACCTCCACGCCGACGCCCGCCGGAGTGGCCGCGTCGAATTCGGGGGTGAACTGGACAACGTCGCCCGGTTCGGTGCACGCGCTCTGGTCGGCCGAAGCAGTACAGCCGGCAGGGACGACCGGTGGGTGGTTGATGAACTCCAGTGGCAGGACGGCGTGGGTCCGCCGGTTCCGTACGCTGCCCGACCAGGTCAGCTTTCCGGTGAGTGCGCGGTTGTTGTTGGCGTCGACGACGAAGTTGACTTCGCCGGGCTCGGTGGTGGGTTCACTGAGCAGCTTCCCGCCGTACAAGCCCAGGCCCACCGGGTCACCGGGGTAGAGCGGGCTGGCGGTGAAGGTGAAGAACGAGGCATTGACGCCCGCCAGGGCACCGGAGTCGCGAACGAGATCGGTGGTCTTTTCGACCTGGCCGAGGTTCGGGCCGTACGTCGCCTTCAGGTGCCCGCGTGCCCGACGCGGGTCGATGGTGAGCACGTTGACCACCCACGGGCCGCGACCGGTGGTGTTGATCTGGTCGGCCGGCGCGGGCTCGGTTCCGCGCACGATGTGGGTCAGGGTCACGCCGTCGGCCAGGACCCGGCTGGTGGTGACCTCCGTCAGGTCGGCGTCGCCGATCGGCAGGAGGTCACTGGCGGCGTCGGCGCGGGCACCCGGAACGACGCCAAGCGCCACCGCGGCCAGCGTGGCGGCAGCGAGCGCACCGGCGCGGCGTAATCCGGACAGGCCAGGAGTGGAAACAGTCATGCCCTGAGCCTTGCGAGCGAAGAGAAGCACGCATCGGACAGAACCTGACAGCTAGTCGAATTTCGGTGAAAGGACTTATAGGCCACCCGACCGGCGGATGCGGGATCAGCTGGCGCCCGGGGAGGCATTGGTGGCCGACGCCGGCGGCGCCGTGCTTTGCCGCACCACGAGCTTGGGGATGACCAGCGGCAGACGCTGCGGCACCGTGTCGTCGATGGCCTGGGTGACGGCCGTGATGGCCCGTCGACCGACCGCGTCGAAATCCTGCTGGATCGTCGTCAACGGCGGGATGAGGAAGGGCGCCTCGGGGACGTCGTCGAAGCCGACGACGGAGACGTCGTGTGGCACCCTCCGCCCACGCTCATGCAGCGCGCGCAGCACGCCGATGGCCATCTGGTCGTTGGCGGCGAACACCGCTGTGGTTCCGCGCATCGCACCGATCCGCAGCCCGGCGGCGTAGCCGCTGTGCGCTCTCCAGTCGCCCTCGACCGGCTCCGGCGGGCGTAGGCCAGCGGCAATCATCGCCTGACGCCAACCTTCGAGGCGGGCGCGGGCCTCCGCCCAGTTGAGCGGGCCGCTCACGTGCACGATCTCTCGATGCCCGAGGTCGAGGAGGTGGTCGGTGGCCATCCGGGCGCCGAGCACCTGGTCGACGCCGACGGTCACGCTGGCCCGGGACAGATCGCCCTCCACGACGACGAAGGGGACACTCGAGCGCGTCATCCGCACCGCCTCGAGGGCCTCGTCGTTGCCGGCGATCATCACGACGCCCTCCACCCCGACGCGCATGAGGTGCTCGGTGGCGTCGCTGAGCGCCCGTACCGTCACCTCGGACAGGCTCACCGAGGTGGCGAAGTAGCCGGCGGCGCGGGCGGCGTCCTCGACGCTGCGATGAATGCTCGTCGGACCGAACAACGTCCTGGCCGTGCCGATGATGCCGATCATCCCGGACCGTCCGCGCACCAGCGCGCGGGCGGCCGTGTTGGGGCGGTAGTCGAGTCGTCGGATGGCCTCGAGGACCCGCTCCCGCGTCTCGCGCCTGATGCTGGGCGCCCCGTTGATGACCCGGGACACCGTCTGGTGTGACACGCCCGCCAGGCGAGCGACGTCGGCCATCACCGGTGGCCGGTCGGCCGCTGTCACAGCGGACTTTGCGTGAACTCGCACTGGCGGGCCGTCCGTTCTTCCATGGAATCAGTTCCTCGTGGGCAGCGTCCGTTCGGGGCCGTCAGTGTGAGTGACGGGGCACCGCGCTGCCGCTGCCACCGACGAGAAAGTCGAGGTCCGCACCGCTGTCCGCCTGGAGGACGTGCTCGCTGTAGAGCCGTACCCAACCCCGGTCGGCCACCGGCTTCGGAGGCTGCCAGGTGGTGCGGCGCTGCGCCAGTTCCGCATCGTCGACCAGGAGGTCCAGTCGGCGCGTCGAGACGTCGACGGCGACCAGGTCGCCGGTGCGCACCAGCGCGAGAGGGCCACCCACTGACGCCTCCGGTGCCACGTGCAGGATGCAGGTGCCGTAGCCGGTGCCGCTCATCCGCGCGTCGGAGATCCGCACCATGTCCGTGATGCCGTCGGCGAGCAACCGTCGTGGCATGGGCACGTTGCCCACCTCCGGGAAGCCGGGGTAGCCCCGTGGTCCGGCGTTGCGGACGACGATCACAGTGTCGGGGGTGACGTCGAGGTCCGGGTCGTCGGCGGCGACGACGTACTCCTCGATCCGGTCGAAGACGAGCGCCGGGCCGGTGTGCGTGAGGAGGTGGGCGGAGGCGGCGGAGACCTTCAACACCGCCCCGGACGGCGCGAGCGAGCCGCGCAGCACCACGGTGCCCGAGCCGACGGGCTGGAACGGCTCCTCCATGGTGCCGATGACGTCCCGGTTCCAGCACTGGGCGCCGTCGACATTGTCCGCCACGCTCCTGCCGCTGACGGTGACGTGGTCCCTGTGCAGCAGAGGGCCGAGTTCCTTCATCACCACCGGCAGGCCGCCCGCGTAGGCGAAGTCCTCCATCAGGTACGCCCCGGACGGCATGAGGTTGACGAGCATGGGCACGTCGGCGGTGAGAGTGTCGAAGTCCTCCAGCGACAGGGGGACGCCGAGGCGTCCCGCGATCGCGAGCAGGTGTACGACAGCGTTGGTGGAGCCGCCGATCGCGGCGTTGACCCGGATGGCGTTCTCGAACGCCTGCCTGGTGAGCACCGACGACAGCCGTTGGTCCTGTTCGACCATGGCGACGATCCGACGCCCGGCAGCGTGCGCGAGCGCGTACCGCCGGGAGTCGACCGCCGGCACGGCGGCCGCCCCCGGCAGCTGCACGCCCAGCGCCTCGGTCACACAGGCCATCGTGGAGGCCGTACCCATTGTCATGCAGTGGCCGCGGCTGCGGGACATGCCGACTTCCGCCTCGGAGCAGTCGGCAGCTGTCATCCGGCCGGCCCGCATCTCCTCGGTGAAGCGCCAGACGACGGTGCCCGAGCCGATGTCCTGGCCGCGGAACTTGCCGTTGAGCATCGGGCCGCCGGTCAGCATCAGGGTCGGCAGGTCGACGCTCGCCGCTCCCATCAGCAGGCCGGGGGTGGTCTTGTCACAGCCGGACAGCAGCACCACCCCGTCGAGCGGGTTGGCGCGGACCGACTCCTCCAGCTCCATCGCCAGCAGGTTGCGGTAGAGCATGGTCGTGGGCCGCATCAGCGGCTCGCCCAGGCTCATCGCCGGGAACTCCAGCGGCAGGCCCCCGCTCTCCCACACGCCCCGCTTCACCGACTCGGCCAGGTCGCGCAGGTGGGCGTTGCAGGGTGTCAGCTCCGACCAGGTGGTGGCGATGCCGATCACCGGGCGACCGTCGAAGACGTCGTCCGCGAACCCCTGGTTGCGCATCCAGGACCGATGGATGAACCCGTTGCGGCCTTCCGCACCGAACCACTCCCCGCTGCGCAGCGGTCGATTCGTCGTCGACATCAGCACACCTCTCTGTCATCCGTTCGGCCGCGTCCTGTGCGGCGATCAATGCGCGTGTGGTGGATTGGCTGGTGGCGCCGGCGCGACCTACCGCAGACCTCCGACGGAGAGGCCGCCGCGCCAGTGTCGTTGGAGGCTGAAGAACGCGATGATCAGTGGGATCACGGACACCAGGGAACCCAGGATGATGAGGCTCCACAGCGACGTGCCTCCCGAGTTGTTCGCGGACGCGATGCCCTGCCAGAGGCCGAGGCCGACGGTGACCGGGAAGAGCCGGTTGTCGGAGAGCATGGCCAACGGCAGGAAGTAGTTGTTCCAGGACGCCACTGCTGACAGGAGCAGCACGGTGACCACAGCGGGACGCATCAACGGAAGCGCGATCTGAAGAAACGTCCGCACCTCCCCCGCGCCGTCGACCCGCGCCGCGTCCAGGAGTTCGTCGGGCACCGCGTCGCGCGCGTACACGTGCATCAGGTAGACGCCGAACGGGTTGAGCAGGGACGGGAGGATCACCGCCCAGACCGTGTTGGTCAGGCCGAGCCGGGAGAACATGATGAAGGTCGGGATGACCAGTGCGGTGGCGGGCACCATCAGCGCGCCGAGCACGACGGCGAAGCTGAAGCGTCGGGCGGCGAACCGGTACTTGGCGAATCCGTAGCCGGCCATCACCGCCAGGACCGTGGCGCCGACTCCGCCGGCGATGGCGTACAGCGTGGAGTTGAGCATCCACCGCAGATAGATGCCGCCGTCATAGGTGAAGAGCTGCCGGAGGTTCCCGAGGTAGTCGATCTGGTCGGTGAACCAGAGGGTGTTGCCGCCGCCGAACAGGCCCGGCGCGTCCTTGGAGCTGTTGACGATGACCCACCAGAACGGTACGAGGAAGTAGATCACCAGGAAGCCGAGGAGGATCTGAAGAGGGAGAAAGCGCTGCGGTCGGCGGGCGCCGGCGCGGACGCTGGTGTGGTCGGTCATCAGAGGAAGCTCCTCCGCTTGCGGGTGAAGAACAGGAAGGCGTACACGCAGATGAACACGATCCCGCCGAGGGCGAAGGAGATCGCGGACCCGTAGTTGAAGTTGGCGAGCGAGAAGGCCTGTTGGTACGCGTACATGTTCGGGGTGAAGTCCGAGCCGATCGTGCCCGCGGCGAGGTATCGCAGGATCTGCGGTTCGTTGAAGAACTGCAGGGTGCCGATGAGCGAGAAGACCAGGATGAGGATCAGGGCGGGCGCGATCAGGGGGATCTTGATCCGCGTCGCGATCTGCCACCGGCCGGCGCCGTCCATCCGGGCCGCCTCGTAGAGCGTCGGGTCGACACCCTGCAACGCCGCGTACAAAATGATCATGTAGTAGCCGGCCCACTGCCAGGTCACGACGTTGAGCAGCCCGTAGAAGATCAGGTCGCTGCTCAGGAAGTCGGGTGCGGTGGCGCCGAACAGCCCGAAGATGTCGGTGAGCGGGCCGAAGCCCTTGCTGTAGAGGAACCCCCACATCACGGCCCCGATGACGGTGGGGATCGCGTACGGAAGAAAGATCATGAGGCGGGAGAAGCGAGCGAACAGGGTGGTCACCGAGTCCAGGATCAGGGCCAACGCGAGCGCGATGATGATCTGCAGCGGGATCGAGACCAGCGAGAAGCGGATGACGAACCACGCCCCGGACAGGAAGCTCGGGTCGGTGAACGCCTTCACGTAGTTGTCGAAGAGAACGAAGCTGGTGCCGCCGATCAGCTTCTTCTGGAAGAGGCTGAGGTACAGCGCGTACCCCAGCGGTGCGATGAGGAACGCCAGGAACACGATCCCGAACGGCCCGACGAAGAGCCACCCCATCAGGTGTTCGCGGAGGTGCACCTTGCCACGGATCTTGCGCGTCTCGGGCTGAGGACGCGGTGCGCGCTTCTCGGTCAGGAGTGTCATCTTGGTCTCCGGGACGTGGACGCTGAGGGGGGCGGGTGGGCCGGCCGGCCAGTGTCGGCGCGGCCCACCCATCCGGTCACTGAACGGTGAAGCCTTGTTCCTTGGCGTACTTCGCCACGTCCTCCTGGAGCCGGTCGGCAGCCTGCGAACCGGTGACGGAGCCCTTGATGATCTCGCTGACCTGTTTGGTCATGGCGTCGAGGTAGTACTGACCGAAGGGGGCGTACGCGACGCCCTTGTAGGCCTCGGCGGCGGGAAGGTAGACCTCCTTGTTCGCCTGCTGGCCGTTGAAGAACGCCACCTTCAGGTCGACGAACGCGGGGTCCTTGAGCGCCGTGAGGTTCAGCGGGAAGATGATCTGGTTGGTCCAGCCGTCGGTGAGCGACTCCTTGTCGGCGTAGAGCCCGTAGGCGACCTTCGCGGCCAGCTCCGGCTTCTTCGCCTGCTTGGTCACCGAGAAGGCCGACCCACCCCAGTTGACCTGCACCGGGTTGGCCGGATCCCACTGCGGCAGCGGCGCCACAGCGAACTTGCCGGTGTCCTGCCCCTTACCGACGCCGGCGCCGGTGAGGTAGCCGGGCGCCCAGGCCGCCGAGATGTACGTCGCGTAGTTACCGTTGATCACGCCGGAGATGTACTCCGGGGTGAACTGGTCCTGCGTACCGACAAGGCCCTTCTTGGCGAGGCCGCCCCAGTAGTCCAGCACGTCCTTGGACGCCTGGTCGTTGAGCTTCACCCCGATCGCCTTCGGCTGCGCCGGGTCGTAGGTGAAGGGCGCGGCGCCCTTCTGGATCTGCAGCGCCATGGTGAGCGCCGAGACGTTCGCGCCGAGGTCCCCGAAGAGCGGGCCGCCGGCGTCCTTGACCTTCTGGGCGGCCTGCTCGTACTCGGCCCAGGTCTTCGGCGGCGTGATCTTGTACTTGTCGAAGATGTCCTTGCGGTAGATCATCGCCGCCGGTCCGCCGTCGACCGGGACGCCGTAGACCTTGTCGCCGACCGACACGTCCTTCCAGGCGCCCTCGCCGTAGTTGGCCTTGACCGCGTCGTAGCCGTACTGCTTGATGTCGACGAGCGCGCCCTGGATCTGGAAGGTCGGGATCCGGTCCGCCTCGACCATGATCACGTCAGGCGCGCCGGTGCCCGCCGAGATGGCGGTCTGGAACTTGTCGTACTCGTCGCTGCCCTGGCCGACGTTGGTCCAGCAGACCTGCACGTCGTCGTGCTGCTTGTTGAAGTTGTCGACGACGAGTTGCGTGTTGGGGTACCAGCCCCACATCGTCACGACCGGCAGGTCCTTCTTGGTGATGGTGTTCGTGCAATTGCTCGCGTCGCTGCCGCCCTCGTCGGAGGAGCAGGCGACGAGGCCGGTCCCCGCCGCGAGCATGGCTACCGTGGCGAGTATTCGTCTTCTCTTCATTGAGATGGTTCCCTTCGGCGATGGCGGTGCACTGCATCCATGCGCTGGCGGGCGCCACCGGGGGCAGGAAGCCCTGCTTCCGGTGGCGTCGCCGGCGGAGGCTCCTAGCGCTTGAACAGACGGGGCGCCAGGTCGATGAGGTTCTTCTGCCACACGTCCCAGCCGTGCGGCCCGGGGGTGACCCCGTCGAACTCGTAGCGGATACCGAGGTTGTTCAACGTGGTCAGCGACGCCATGAAGCTCGGGTACACGAAGTCGGTCTGGTCACCGACGTAGAGGCGCAGCATCTTCGTGCCGTTGTTGATCGCCGCCACGTCGACGCCGGTGCCGCTGCCGAACCCGGCCGAGAACGCGGCGACGTAGGCGAACTCGCCCGGGTAGGCCCGCAGCACCCCGAACGCCTGCCCGCCGCCCATCGACAGGCCGGCGAGGGCCTGCTGCGACGGATCGCTGGAGATGTTGTAGCGGGCACGGGCCGTCGGAACGATGTTCTCCCGCAACTCGCTGTTGAAGTTCGACGAGTTGCCGTTGCCCATCACGACGACCATCGGCGTGAGGTCGCCGTCGAGGAACTGATGGTCGAGGATCTGCTTGGCGCGGCCCATCTCGACCCAGTCCGTGTAGTTCTGACCGCCGCCGTGCTGGAGGTAGAGGACGGGGTACGGCTGCGTCCGGTTCGGGTCGTACCCGGGTGGGGTCCATACCAGCGCGGTCCGGTCCTGGCCGGCCACCGTGCTGGGATAGGTCATGCTCTCGACCTTCCCGCCACGACCGGCGGGTACGTCCGACAGCAGTCGGGCACCCGGCCCGGGGATGAAGAAGGTGCTCCACATCGGCTCGGTGGTGACAGTCGTCGGGTTGGAGGCGTCCTTGACCGCGACCCGGTCCACGATCAGCCGGTAGTAGTAGAACCAGGGCTTCAGTGGGCCCACTGTCGCGCGCCACCGGTCACCGTCGCGGGTCAGTGGCAGTCGCAGCCAGCTGCCGCCCGGCGCGACGTTCGCCCAGACCGTGACGTGCTGGGCGTCCTTGAAGTCGGTGGTGGTCTCGAAGGTGACGAACCCGTCCTCGGTGACGAAGGGCGTCGGGGTGGTGCCGGCCGGCGGCGGGGTGAACTCCCGCTTGAGCGGCTGGTGACCGGGGCTCGGCCCGTGGTCGGCCACGTGCCGGAACAACCGCGGCGCGAAGTCGACGAGGTTCTCCTGCCAGGTGGTCCAGGTCGCGCCGCCGTCGGGGTTGACCCCGTCGAACTCGAACCGCACGTCGGCTCGGTCCAACGCCTTCGTCAGCCGGTAGGTGGTGTTGTACGCGGGATCGGTGACGTTGCCTGTGTACAGGCGCAGCAGCTTGACGCCGCGGTTGATCGCCTTGGCGTCCTTGCGGTCGATCGCCGGCGCCGACGTGCCCGAGAACGAGCCGACGTAGCCGAACTGACCCGGCTTGGTGAGCGCGGCCCGCAGCGCGTCCGTCGCGCCGTCGGACACCCCCGCGATCGCCTGGTGCTCCGGCTCGCGAAGGACCCGGTACGTGTCAGCCACCGCCTTGCGGAGGTCCTTCAATCCCTTGTCGTCCGTGCCGTCGACATCGTTGATCACCACCACCATCGGCCGGATGGCGCCCACGGCCGAGAGGTTGTCGAGGATCTGCTTGGACCGACCGAGGTCGAGCCAGTCGGTGGCGGCCACGCCGTCACCCGACTGGAGGAAGAGCGCCGGGTACCCCGTCGGGCCCTTGGCCGCGTAACCCGGTGGCGTCCAGACCAGGGCGGAGCGCTGCGCGTTCCTGGTCCGATAGGTCAGCGTATCGATCTTTCCGCCGGTGCCGGCCGGCGCGTCGACCAGCCACCGTGCCGAGTCACCCGCGACGAGGAAGGTGCTCAGCAGCGGGTTGGACGCGACACCTGTGCTGTTCGTCGGGTCTTTGATGGTCAAGGTGTCGTCAGCGGTGAGCTGGTAGTTGTAGAGCCCGGGCTCCAGCGCGCCGAGAACACCCGACCACACGTCACCTCGACGGGTCAGACCGAACTCCGCCCAGCTGGCCGACGGCCCGAAGTTTCCCTCGACGACGACCTGCGAGACGGTGCCCAGGTTCTCCTGAACGTACGCCGCCGGGACGGCGAAGGTGGCGTAGCGGTCCGCGGAAACGTTCAACCACGGCGTGTCCGCGGCAGCCGGTTGCGGCGCGATGAGCGCCGCCGCTGTGGCGATGACCCCGGCGGTGAACGCCGCCGAGAGCCGCCGGCGTACGCCCAGACGGCGTAAGCGCCCATGATACTGTTCGGTAGTCACACTCCACTCCTTTCAAGGTGCCGGCAGCGGATGCGACCCGACTGACCGGCTCAACTCAACTGTGGATCTCGCCGTGTGTGCTGCGTGCACCTCCTTCAGGCTGCTGCCACGGGCACACCTGACCTGATCGCTCTGTCGGGAGCGATCAGGCTCATGCATCCATGGGCTGGTGTCATGGTCGTGCCGCGCTCTTCGGTGGTGCGGTCGAGTCGCGCACGACGAGGCTGGTCGGAAGCACGATCTGGCTCGGCTCGTCCCACTCGCCGGTCACCAGCGACTTCAGCATCCGCGCGGCTTCGTACCCGAGCTGATACATCGACTGGTCCACAGTGGTCAGACCCGGCTGGGTCAACGCCGACTCGGGAATGTTGTCGAACCCCACGACGGACAGGTCCCCCGGCACCGAGAACCCCAGCTCCCTGGCGACCTCCAGAACCTTCAGGGCCATCCCGTCACTCGCCGCGAAGATCGCCGATGGTGGGTCCGGTCGTTGCAGCAGGACGCGCGCCAGCGGAGTTGCCGACTCGGGGTTGAAGTCTCCCCGGCCGATCAGCGTCGGATCGACCGGAACCCCGGCGGTGGTCAGCGCGGCCCGGTAGCCCTCTTCCCGCGACCAGGCCGAGGCCAGGCTGTCACGGCCGGCGATGAACCCGATGCGCCGATGGCCCAGGCCGAGCAGGTGCTCGACCGCTGTGGTGGCGCCCGCGAGGTTGTCAGAGATCACCGAGGGCGCCGTCGAGCCCCGCACCGGGTCGATGGCCACGACCGGCGTCCGGGTCCGGAAATCACCCCAGGGCGTGACGACGATGCACCCGTCGGTGAGGGTGCCCGACAGGCGGGTCAGGTGCCGCTGCTCCCAACCCTCCGAATACGACCCGTAGAGGTCGCTGTTGGCGTAGATGATCAGATCGAAGCCCGAGCGGCTCAGCGCCTTCATCACGCCCTTGAGCACCTCCGCCGTGTACGACTGGAAGCTGTGCGCCACGAGGCCCAGCACGTTGGTGCGGCTGCGCCGAAGGCTGGTGGCCACCAGACTCGACTCGTAGCCGAGCTGCTCGATGGCGGAGCGCACCTGAGCGACAGTGCGAGCGCTGACGCCGTAATGCCCGTTGACGACGCGCGAGACGGTGGCGGTGGAAACGCCAGCAGCTCGGGCGACATCACTCATCGTTACCGGCGCATTGACTTCAATCATGCCGCTCTCTCTGGACTGCAATCGTTATCGGTTACGTTTCCAGGATGTTGCCAACGTAACTGAGAACGATTACGAACACAAGACCTCTTCGTCCTTACCCGACCACTAAGAACGACGTCCTAACTGGACGATCGCAAGAGCGGGGTCGACCCCCGATGCCGTTGCGGAGAACGCAATCGGCAGCCTCTGGCGGCGATCGAAGTAAGGCCCGATTTCTGTGCCGGTGCTACCCGTTGACAACAGGACGGCACCCTCCGTCAAGAACCATTCCTCGACCCGGGTGAGCGCTCACAGCTGCCGAACTTCGGCGGTCCCGGTAAAGACCTTCGACGTCGGCCGGTCCGGGTCCGCGCTGATGACAAAGGTGCCGGCATGGGTGTGATCGGCAGCCGAGAAGCCGACGTACACCTCGATCTGCCCGGCCTCCACCGCGTAGGCCATGCTCCGGTCGTAGAAACCGAGCTGACCGGTGGGGAGCGCGAACCGCACCGCCACCCGCTGGCCGGCGGCGGCCTCGACGCGGGCGAAGGCCTTCAGCTCCAGCACCGGCCGGGTGATCGTGGCCTGCGGATCGCGAACGTAGAGCTGTACGACCTGCTCCCCCGCCCGGTGCCCGGTGTTGGTGATCGTGACCTCGACACCGACGCTGTCCCCGGCGCGGACCTCGGCGCTTGCCACAGTGGCCTCCTCGATCACGAACGAGGTGTACCCGAGGCCGTGGCCGAAGACGTATCGCGGCGCGACCGGCGAATCCACGTAGTCGCCGTGCCAGTGTGACCGCCCGCCGGACACCTTGTGGCCGTAGAAGACGGGGATCTGGCCCACGCCGCGGGGGTACGAGATCGGCAGCTTTCCGCTCGGGCTGACCTCACCGAGGAGCACCTCCGCGATCGCCTGCGCCCCGGTCTCCCCCGGCAACCAGGCCATCAGCACCGCGGCGCACTCCTCGTGCAGGAAGTCGCTGCCCACCGGTCGGCCGGCGACGAGCACCGCCACGACGGGCGTGCCGGTGGCGACGACGGCACGGACCAGCTCTTCCTGCACGCCCGGCAGGTCCAGACTGGACCGGTCCCGCGACTCGCCAGTGGTGGCCCCGGGCGTCAGCCCCGAGCGGTCACCCAGGACCAGCACCGCGACGTCGGCCGCCGCGGCAGCTGCGACCGCCTCGGCGAACCCCTCGGTCGACGGGTCGAGCACGTCGCAGCCCTGGGCGAAGCGCAGCCGGTCGCCCAGCCGCGCCGCGAGTTCGTCCCGCACCGTCGGCAAACCATCGGTGCTCTCGTCGATCTCCAGATCGTCCGGGATCGTCATCATCTCGCCGAGCAGGCCGCGCCGCTTGCGCGCCTCGACCAACGCCTCGATGTGGGCCGCGAACGAGTAGTCACCGAGCAGGTGTCGGGCATCGTCGGCGTTCGGACCGATGAGGGCGACAGTTCCGGCGCCCGCGAGCAGCGGCAGCACGCCGTCGTTCTTGAGCAGGACGAGGCTGCGGCGGGCGATCTCCAGCGCCACGCCCCGGTGCCGCTCGGCGTTCGCCGAGGTAGCGGCCGTCTCCTCGTCGACGTACGGGTTCTCGAAGAGCCCGAGCTGGACCTTGTGCCGAAGGACCCGTGCGACCGCCTCGTCGAGCTGGGCCTCGCTGACCTCGCCCGCGTCCAGGGCGCGGGTGAGAGCGTCCGCGTACGCGTCCGTCGCCGGAAGCTCGACGTCCACCCCCGCGCTGAGGCCAACCGTCGCGGCCTGCTGCTTGTCCTGCGCGAAGTGGTGGTACGAGTGGAGGTCGTTGACGGCGAAGTAGTCGGAGACCACGCTGCCGGTGAAGCCCCACTGCCCACGCAGGACGTCGGCGAGGAGTTCGTGGTTGGCATGGCACGGGACGCCGTCGAGCTCGTGGTAGCCGGCCATCACCGACTGGAGCCCGCCGTCGCGGACCGCCGCCTCGAACGGGTACAGGTACACCTCACGCAGCAGACGCGGCGGCAGCTGGGCCGGCGCCCAGTTCAGCCCACCCTCGGACGCGCCGTAGCCGACGAAATGCTTGGCGGTGGCGAGGACGCCGTCGGTCAGGTCGGCACCCTGGAGACCCCGGACGAACGCCACCCCCATCCGGGACACCAGGTACGGGTCCTCGCCGTAGGTCTCCTCCGTCCGGCCCCACCGTGGGTCGCGCACCACGTCCAGCACCGGCGAAAGCCCCTGGTGGCTGCCCATGGCGCGCATCTGCGCGCGGACGGCGTCCGCCAGCTGCCGGTTGAGCTCCGGCGCCCAGGTGCTCGCGACGCCGATCGCCTGCGGGAAGATGGTCGCCTCGCGGGCCATCACGCCCGAGCAGACCTCCTCGTGCACGATCGCCGGGATCCCCAGCCGGGTCTCGGTGACCAGGAAGCGCTGGATCGCGTTGGCGGCCCGCGCCACCTGCGCCGCCTTCAGGCTGGTAGCGCCCGCGACGCGGGTCACGTGCCCCAGTCCGTGTCGAAGGATCGGCCGGGCCCGCTCCGCCGCGAACCGCCCGCCCTCCAGCACTGTGAACGCCCACGTGCTGCCCAGCTGCGCGAGCTTCTCCTCGCGGGTCATCCGGGCCAACAGATCCGACACCCGTTCGTCGACGGGCGCTGTCGCATCGGCGTAGGTCGCCTCGATCTCCGGCTCAACAGTGGTCACCCGGTCACCCCAATCACCGCGACAAGCTGGTCTTCCGGCCGGGGCGGCAGGACCCGCGGGGGGATGCCGGCCAGACATTGATCCAGGCGTCGTGTTCCCTTACGTAAACGTAATCGGTAACGTTTACATAGATCGAGAACGTAATCGAAGTCGATCACGTTGTCCAGAGCTCACAGTGCCTCCACCACCCCTCGGTCCCGGCGCTCGGGCAGTGCTGCCGGCGTCGGACCCGCACGAAGGGAGCCAGCCCTGAACACCCACCCCGACAGCGCGCCGGAGAACGGCGTGAACACGGCCCGCCTGACCCTGGACCCCCGCCGACGCGTCGCACCGGTGCCGCGTCGGCTCTTCGGCTCGTTCGTCGAGCACCTGGGCCGCTGCGTCTACACCGGAATCTACGAGCCGGAGCACCCGACGGCCGACGCCGACGGCTTCCGGGGCGACGTCCTCGCGCTGGTGCGCGAGCTGGGCGTCACCACGGTCCGCTATCCCGGCGGCAACTTCGTCTCCTCCTACCGCTGGGAGGACGGCGTCGGCCCGGTCGACAAACGACCGGCGAGGCTCGACCTCGCCTGGCACAGCCTGGAGACCAACGCTTTCGGGCTGGACGAGTTCATGCGCTGGGTTGGCAAGGCCGACGTGGACCCGATCATGGCGGTCAACCTCGGCACCCGTGGCACCGCCGAGGCCGTCGACCTGCTCGAGTACGCCAATCACCGCGGTGGGAGTCACCTCGCCGACCAGCGCCGCGACAACGGCGCTGTCGATCCGTACGGGATCAAGCTGTGGTGCCTGGGCAACGAGATGGACGGCCCGTGGCAGGTGGGTCAGCGCAGCGCGACCGAGTACGGGCGGCTCGCGGCGCAGACCGCGAAGGCCATGCGCCGCTTCGATCCCGATCTCGAACTGGTCGCCTGCGGCTCCTCGCACCTCGGTATGCCGACCTTCGGCAGCTGGGAGCGTGACGTGCTGACCGAGGCGTACGACGACGTGGACCTGATCTCGCTGCACGCCTACTACCAGCCGGTCGACGACGATCTGGCCAGCTTCCTCGCCTCGGCCGAGGACATGGACAGGTACATCGACGCTGTCACCGCCATCGCCGACTCGGTCGGAGCGATCCGTCGGTCGACCAAGAAGATCATGATCGCGTTCGACGAGTGGAACGTCTGGTACCAGTCCGCCGCCCCGTCCACGCCCCCGAGCGGCGAGGACTGGCCGGTCGCGCCGCCCCTGCTGGAGGATCACTACAGCGTGGCCGACGCGGTCGTCGTCGGCGGCCTTCTCATCAGCCTGCTGCGGCACAGCGACCGGGTGAGCGCGGCCTGCCAGGCCCAACTGGTAAACGTCATCGCACCGATCATGACCGAGGTGGGCGGCTCGGCCTGGCGCCAGACCATCTTCCACCCCTTCGCCCGCACCGCCCGGCACGCCCAGGGCACCGTGTTGGACGTGCTGCGCGAGGGCAGCACGACGACCACCGACCGCTACGGTGAGATCGGTGCGGTCGACGCCGTCTCGACCTGGGACGACACCACCGGGGAGATGGCCGTCTTCCTCGTCAACCGCGCCCTCGACACCCCGGCCGAGGTGACCATCGACGTCGCCGGCGCCCAGGTCAGCGACATCATCGAGTGCGTCACCGTCGGCGGCACCGACCTGCACGCCAAGAACACGGCCGACGGTCCGGACCACGCCACGCCGCGCCCCAACGACACGGCACGCGGCGCCGACGCCAGCGTCCAGCTGACCCTTCCGCCCGCGTCCTGGACGATGCTGCGCCTGCGCGCCACCGACACGACCCCGTGATCGGCTGACGAACGGTCCCGGACGTGCCCCGGCCGCGCACACCCTGGCTTCACCAGGGGTGCGCGGCCGGGACTCCCCCACCACAGGGAGTACGGGGTCGAGCCCGTTGTTATCGGGCGTCGACCGGATCGCTGCGAGAGTCCTTGAAGAGCTTGTCGCCCCGGTAGCGGGCGACCACCGGCGCCAAGCCCTGCTGCAACCGGCGCAGCTTGCGGGCTGCACGGCGCAGGAACTTCGGCGCGGTCACCTTCGTCCCGTCGGACATCACGGCGAAGTGCGTCAACCCCAGGTCGATGCCGACCTCCGAGTCCAGCTCGGGCAACGGCTGGTCGGCGGTCTGCACCACGAACGAGGCGAAGTGCCGACCGGCGGCGTCTCGGAGCACCGTCACCGACGTCGGCGCAGCCGGCAGCTCCCGCGACCAACGGACTTCCAGATCGCCGATCTTCGGCAGCCGCAGTCGACCGTTGTCAAGGACCTTGAACCGGGCGTTGGCGGTGAACCGGACCGCCTGCCGGCTGTCCTTACGGGACCGGAACCGGGGAGCGGCGACCTTGCGACCCTTGCGCTTGCCCGACAGCGAGGCGAAGAAGTTGCGGTAGGCCTTGTTCAGGTCCGCGAGAGCCTGCTGCAACACCACCGACGACACCTCACCCAACCACGCACGCTCCGGGGTCAACTTGGCCACGGTAACCCGCTTGGACAACTCGGCGTCCGTCGGATACGGCAGGCCAGCCTCGTGTGCTTCCTGCCGCACGCGCAGCCCGTCGTTGAACACCACCCGCGCGCACCCGAACGCCTTCGCCAGCGCCTCACGCTGGGCGCCATCCGGGTAGAGCCGGTAGTTGTACCGAAGCTGCACGCGTCGATTCTAGCGTTGGTCTATGGCTGATCTCGGAGACGTCCGCACTGGTAGACGGTCGGGCGCAGGAGCGCGGGGGGTGCGGCCGAGGCGGGGGGTGCGGCCGAGGCGGGCGGGGCGGTGACGGCGGCGAGCAGCGCGAGCATCAGCCGGCGTGTCGGTGCCGGCATCGGGGGACGGGGAGGTGCGACGGGCATGTTCCTGCTCCCTCTTCGGCGTGTGGTCAGACCGCACCGAGCGGCCGACCGACCATTCGATGGTGAGGTGAAGGGATACCAGTAACGAGCGATGCAGCTATGCGAGCGCTAACATCGTTCCCTGTCGAAAACAGAACCATGAATTGCATTGACGGTCAAGACGGAAATCGGAGCGGAGGATCGCGCCGAAACAATGTGGGCGCGCTTCAGCAACGCCAGGACAACTGGCGCGCGAATTCTCTGTCTGGTCAATGTCGTCAAGGAATTCGCGCGCCAGTCGAGGTGGCCTGGAAACGCACCCAGAAGCGACCGGCGGACGCGGTTTATTCGGCCGCTGGCTGCAACCTCCCGTCGACTCGCCGGGAAATGGCGGTGTACTCGTCGCGCAACTCCTCGGGGAGCACCCAGGTCGGGGCGTCCTGCCACGCCAGCGGACGGAGGAACCGTCGGATCGACGTGGCGCCCACCGACGTGTGCACGGCGTTTGTCGACGGCCACGGTCCACCGTGGTGCTGGGCCCACGACACCCGGACACCGGTGGGGTAGCCGTCGAAGACGATGCGACCCGCGCGGGCGGCGAGCACGTCGACCAGTCGGCGTACCACGTCGGCGTCGTCGCCCGGCCCGCGGTGAAGCGAACCGGTCAGCGACGGCGGGACGGTGGCCAGCGCGGCGTCGAGGTCGGCGGCGTCGTCGTACCGGACCACGACCAGGAGCGGGCCGAAGCACTCGTCGGCGATCTCGGCGGTCAGGCCGGCGAGGCCGACCTCCAGGAGGGTCGGTGCCACTGTGAAGCCCGCGCCCGGATCGACAGCGGGCCGCGCCGAGACCCGAGCGCCGGCCCGCTCGAACTCCGTGGCCCGCTTCTCGTACGCGTCCCGGATGCGCTCGTTGAGCAGGACGGCGCCACCCGACGCGTCGACCCTGGCGCGCAGCGCGTCGACCAGGCGGTCACCGCCCGGATCGGACGGAATGAACGCCAGGCCGGGCTTGGTGCACAGCTGACCGCCCGAGTTCGTGAAGGAGCCGAACAGCCCCTCGGCGATCTGCTCTCCCCGGGCGGCAGCCGCGTCGGTCAGGACGACGATCGGGTTCACGCTTCCCAGCTCGGCGTACAGGGGAATGGGGTCGGGCCGTTCGTCGATGGCCGCCTGGATGGCGCGGGCGGCGTTGACCGAGCCGGTCAGGGCGGCCGCGCGGATCGCCGGGTGACGTACCAGCAAACGGCCGGCCTGCTCCCCGTACACGGTCGCGACGACACCCTCGGGCCCGCCGAGGTCACGGACGGCCGACTCGATCGCGGCGGCCGAGGCGTGCGAGGTCAGCGGGTGGGACGGGTGGGCCTTCAGGATCGTCGGGCACCCGGCGGCGAGCGCGGCGGCCGTGTCCCCGCCGGCGACAGAGAAGGCGAACGGGAAGTTGCTGGCCCCGAAGACGGCGACCGGCCCGAGGGGTACCAGCATCCGCCGCAGGTCCGGGCCTCGACCGAGTGGTGTGTCGGCGGCGTGGTCGATGGTGGCCTCGACGTACGCCCCGTCGCGCAGCACCTCGCCGAACATCCGGAACTGAAGCGCCGCCCGGGTGAGTTCCTGGTCGAGTCGCGCGTGGCTCAGCCCGGTCTCCGCCTCGGCGGCAGCGACCAGATCCGCTCGACGGGACTCCAGCGACGCGGCGATCGCGTCCAGCAACTCCGCGCGGCCGAGCCTCCCGCGCTCGGCCAGCCACTGCGCTGCCGGGGACGCCTGACCGGCGATCGCCTCCAGCCGAGATTCGTCGGTCTCGGTGAGATCCGTCGCGCGACGCTGACCGTCGCGCGGATCGACAGTGATGACCACGTTCACAGCAGTCCTCTCTTTACCAAATTGCCCATGAGATCGCGGACGCCGAAGTGCCAGGGCTCGCACTCCTCCGCGTGCCGCACCCGGTTGACCAGGGTGCCGAGCGCCGGGCAGCTGATCCGTACCACGTCGTCGACCTTGTGGGTGAAGCCCTCACCGGGGCGGTCCCGGTCCTGGATGGGCGCGAACATGGTGCCGAGCATCAGGGCGGCCCCGTCGGGATAGTGGTGGTGCGGCCCGATCAGCTGCCGGACCAACTCCTCGGGATCACGCGACATCTGGGTCATCTCCGAGACCGCCTCCAGGTGGAAGCCGTCCTCGCCGCGAACCTCCAGGCGCACCTCGAGTTCGCGTACCCGATCCATGCCGAACCGGTCGTCGAAGAGCCGGATCAGGGGGCCGAGGGCGCAGGAGGCGTTGTTGTCCTTCGCCAGGGGAAGCAGGAGCGCCGAGCGGCCCTCGATGTCGCGCAGGTTCACGTCGTTGCCGAGGGTGGCGCCGACGATCCGGCCACTGGACTGGACGATGAGCGTGACCTCGGGTTCCGGGTTGTTCCACGTCGACGCGGCGAGCACGCCGACCGGAACGGCGGTGCCGACGGCGGAGAGGATCTGCCCCTTGGTGAAGATCTCGGCGTCCGGGCCGATGCCCACCTCCAGGTACTGACTCCACATGCCCTCGGCGACCAGCAGGCTCTTGAGCCGATCCGCCTCCGGCGAGCCCGCCTCCAGGCTGTGCAGGTCGACACCGACGTCGGCGAGCATGCGGTGCCGGATGTCCGCCGCCAGCGCCAGGTCTCCCCGCGCCCGTTCCTCGATCACCCGCTCGATCATGGAGATCGGGAAGGTCACCCCGGCGGCCTTGAGCGCCTGGAGGTCGACCGGGGCGAGCAACCACGGCCGGTCACGGTCTCGGGTCGCGGCCCCCGTGTTGGCCAGTATCTCCCCGAAGTCGCCCACCCTCGGCCCGTCGAGCCCGGCCACCGTCGCGGCGGGATCAGGCAGCTCGCAGATGTCGCGGACGGTCGGGAACCGGTGGCTGATGTCGATGACCTCGCCGTCGCGGACGGTCACCGGCGAGGGGCCGTCGCCGGACGGGTCCCAGATCCGGCCGATGAGGACGCCGTCGGCATCGTCCGGCAACGCCTCGGCGGCGGTACCCACCCAGTCCGCGCCTGCGGCCGACCCCCGGGGCCGTGGCAGCGTCATGAGTCGCTCTCCAGGTTGAAGAAGGACCGCTCGTCGCGGGGACGGATGTCGAAGACGGCGTCCTGGAACATCCGCAGCGGGTGCGGTGTGAACGGATGCTGCTCGATCGCTGTGAGATCCACCTCGATGCCCAGGCCGACCCCGGTCGGGATGAGGATGTCGCCGTCGTCGGTCAACACCAGTCGCTCGTTGGTGATCTCGGGACGCCACGGCACGTCGGTCGCCATGATTTCCAGGTACCGGAAGTTCGGCAACGTCGCCCCGAGTTGCAGCGTCGCGGCCGTGCTCAGTGGACCACTCGGGTTGTGCGGTGCGAAGCCCACGTAGCTGGTCGCGGCGAGCGTGGAGATGAAGGCCAGCTCGGCGATCCCGCCGGCGTGCGTCACGTCGGGCTGGACGAAGTCGACCGCCTGACGGGCCAGCGCCGGCGCGAAGCCCTGGCGCCCGTACCACCGCTCCCCCGCGGCGATCGGCACCGGTGACGCGCGACGGATGTCGACGAGCGCGTCGAGGTTGTCCGGTGGGCAGGGCTCCTCGAACCACACCGGGTCGAACTGGGCGATCTCCTTCGCCACCTTGATGGCGTGGCGGACGTCGAAGCGCCCGTGCCCCTCGACGAACAGTTCCACCTCGCGGCCCACCGCCTGACGGACGGCGTCGATCTGGGCGAGCACCCGGTCCAGCTGCGCGGTGGTGATGGTCAGGTCGTAGTTCTCGAACGGGTCCCACTTGAGGCCCCGGAAGCCCGACTCCACCGTCCGGCGCGCGGCGGCCGCGTAGTCCTCCGGCGTGACGGCGCCGGAGAACCAACCATTCGCGTACGCGCGGACCCGATCGCGGGTCGCGCCGCCGAGAAGCCGGGAGACCGGCACCCCGAGCTCGCGCGCCGAGATGTCCCACAGGGCCATCTCCAGCGAGCTCAACGCCGTCATGATGACCGGTCCGCCGCGCCAGTACCAGTCCCGCGCGGTCTCGTAGAGGATCTTCGAGATGCTTGTGGGATCCAGGCCCACCACCGCCTCGGCCAGCTCGGCGATGGCGCCCTGGACGGCACGTTCCTTGCCCTCCAGGGTGGCCTCACCGAGCCCGATGATCCCCTCGTCGGTGTGGACGCGCACGATGACGAGGTTCGTACGGTAGAAGTCGACGACCAGTGTGTCGACAGAGACGATCTTCATTTTTCGGCTCAACCCTTCACCGCACCGGCGGTCATGCCCGACACCACGTACTTCTGGACCAACAGGTAGAAGGCGACGGCAGGCAGCGTGAACAGGAAGGCGACGGCCATCACCGTCTGGATCGGTGTACCCAGTTCGCCGATGAAGTTCGCGATGCCGACGGAGGCGGGTTGCAGCTCGGGGTTGAAGATGAACGTCACAGCGAACACGTACTCGTTCCAGGCGTGGAAGAAGGCGATGACCGCTGTGGCCGCGATCGACGGCGCGATGAGCGGCACGTTGATGCGGGTCAGTGTGGTGAAGGGCCGGGCGCCGTCGGCACGCGCGGCCTCCTCCAGTTCCTTCGGGATGCCATCGATGGCGCCCTTGAGGATCAGCGCGACGATCGGCAGGACGAAGGCGGAGTTCACCAGGACGAGGCCGGTCAGCGAGTCGAGCAGTTCGAAGCGGCGGAACAGCGCGAACAGCGGGACGACCATGAGCGCCTCGGGGAGCATCTGCGTGAACAACAGCACGACGGTCAGCACGGCCTTGCCCCAGAACGAGAACCGGGACAGCGCGTAGCCGAGCGGGATGCCCAGACCGACGGAGAGAACCATCGTGCCGACGGCGATGATCAGGCTGTTGAGCAGCCACCCGGCCGCCTTGCCCTCGGCGAGCGCGTCCACGAAGACCCCGAACTGGCCGAGGTCGGGCGTGAGCCGGGGCTGATCGGCGAAGAGGTCGCTGTTGCTGGACAGCGCCGTGACGAACATCCAGTACAGCGGGAACACCGCGACGCCCAGCACGACGAGCACGGCGACGATCCGTGCGGTGACACCGAATCGGAAGCGCCTCATCGGACGTCCCCCTTCTCCACGGCACGGGCGACCAGGCGGCTGCCGATGATGACGATGAGCGAGATGACGACGCCGACCATTCCGATGGCCGCCGCCGATCCGAGTTCCTTCGAGTCGAACGCCTGCGAGTAGAGGTCGATGACGAGCGTCTCGGTGGCTCCGACCGGCCCGCCCTTGGTCATCAGCCAGATCAGCTCGAACCGCCGCAGCGACCAGATCGTCATCAGCAGGGCCAGCAGACCCACTGTCGGCTTGATGACCTGCCAGGTGACCGCGCGGAAGGTGGCCCATCGCCCGGCGCCGTCCACTGTCGCGGCCTCGTTGAGGTCCTGCGGAACGGACTGGAGCGCGGAGAGCAGCACCACGGAGGTGAACGGGAACAACTGCCAGATCGTCGTGGCGAGCACCGCCGGGAGCGCGTAGCGCGAGCTGTCCAGGATCGCGCCGCCGGGCACACCGAGTCCTACGGCGTCGAGGAAGCGGTTCACGATGCCGTACTGAGCGTTGAGCATCCAGGTGGCGATGAGCGCGACCGCGATGCCCGGGGCTGCCCAGGGGACGGTCACCAGCGCCCGTGCCACGCCACGGCCGGGGAACTTCCTGTTGAGCAGGAGCGCGACGGCGAGCCCGGCGCCGATCGCGACGATCACACAGGTGATCACGTAGACGAAGGTGATCAGCAGGGTCCGGTGGAATTCGGGGTCGCCGAAGATCCGGTTGAAGTTGTCGAGCCCGACCCACTCGCTGCGGGTGGGGTTGAGCAGCCTCGTCCTGGTGAAGCTGAGGTACACCTCCTGAACGAGGGGTACCGCCTGGAAGACGAGGATGAACAGGGCGGCGGGTGCCAGGAACAGGTACGGCGTCCACTTGCTGCCCAACGGGCTGGGCCGACGCCGGGGCCGGCCTGGGGGTGTTGTCTTCGGTGCTCCGGTCTGCTCGACCACAGTCATCGGGTTCGATCCTTCTGGGGGAAGGACGCTGCCGGCGCACGGATCGTTGCGCCGGCAGCGTCGCCGTGTCGAGCGGTCAGCGGACCAGTTCGCTCGCCTGCTGCTGGGCGCGGTCCAGTGCCGACTTGAGGTCGGCCTTGCCCTGCAGTGCCGCGACCACGTTCTGCACGACCACCTTGCGGATGTCCGGCGTCTTGGCCTCGAACCCCAGCACGATCTGCGGCAGGCTGGTCTCGGTGAGCCCGTCGAAGACGGGGAGGAACGGGGTCGCCTTGAGCGCGTCCGCACTGCGCTGCGTGGTGGTGGCGACGCTGCTCGCGCCGAGGATCTCCTGCAGCTTGACCTGGTTCTGCGGCTCCAGCGCCCACTTGATGAAGGTGCCGGCCTCGTCCTTGCCCTCGCTCGCCTCGTTGATCACGATTGGGGCGAGGATGGCGCCCTGCTTGCGGACCGGGAACGGGACGGGCGCGACGTTGAAGTTCAGCTTGGCGTTCTGGCCGCGGGTGGCGGTCACGTAGCCACCGTTGTTGAGCTCCATCCCGACCTTGCCCTCGGCGAACATCCGCCGGAAGGTGGCCGCGTCCGCGCCGCGCGGGATCACGTTCGCGTCGTACAGGTCCTTGAACGCCTGCAGGCCCTTGAGGTTCTCCGGCGAGTTGATCGTCAGGTTCTTGCCGTCGGACCACGCGCCGCCGAAGCCGTAGACGTAGTTGAAGATGTCCTGCCAGACACCGGCCTCCTCGGCCTCCGTCTGGCGGAACGCCAAGCCGAAGACGTCACCCTTGGTCAGCGACTTCGCGGTGGAGGTGAACTGCTCGTAGGTGGTCGGCGGCGTCGGGATCAGGTCCGCGTTGTAGAACATCGCGTAGTTCGACGCCTCGAAGATGACGCCGTGCCGGACACCGTCGTGGACCATGAACTGGTCCGGCTGCTTGAGCAGGTCGTACTTGCTGGCGTCGATCACCTTGTCCAGCGGCGCGATGAGGCCGGCGTCGGAGGCCGCCTCGAACTCGGGCATGTCGAAGCGGACCAGGTCGGGGCCCTTGCCGCTGCCCATCTGGGTGAGCACGGTCTGGCCGAAGGTCGGGTACGGCACCGCGGCGGCGGAGACCTGGACCTTGCTCTGGCTCGAATTGAACTCGTCGAGCCACTTCGTCAACAGGGGCCCGCGGCCCGGGTCGCCGAAGGTCGAGGCGGCGAAGGTCAGCTTGGTGACGCCGTCGCCGGAATCGCCGTCCGAGCCGCAACCGGTCAAGAGGGTGGCGACCAGGCCGAGGGCACATGTCGCCCTGGCGATGCCGAAATGAGCGCGCTTATTACCCATCGTTACTCCACTGTTACGAGTTGGCGTCAAGCCGATGAAATTGCAACGATCGTAGCGTCATGTGCAACGGTGTCAAGTGGCGATTGCGCATCGCGTCATCTATATTGCATAATATGCAATGACAGCGACGGCGCTGCCCGTCGCGCGAGGGGAGAAACAGCCTTGGCGCAATCGATTCGCCGCGCGATCGACCTCATCCGTCGATCCGCGGAGCACCCGCTGTCCCTTACGGAGGCTGCGGACGTGCTCGGCGTCCACAAGTCCACAGCCCTGCGCATCCTGCAGACGCTGGAGTCCGCGCGCTTCGTCCGCCGGACCGGCGCGGGCACCTACGTCCTCGGCAGCGGCCTGATCGAGTTGTCCGAGCTCGCGCTCGGCTCGATGGACCTCCGCCAGCCCGCGGCCGCACACCTACGTGCGCTGCAACGCGAGACCGGCCACACCGTACACCTGGCGCAACTGACCGGCGACGAGATCATCTATATCGACAAGGTGGACAGCCCGGCGTTCGACGCCGTCAAGCTGCCGTCGCGGATCGGCCGCGCGGTGTCCATCTACGCGAGCGCTGTGGGCAAGACGATCCTGGCCTACCTCCCCCGGCAGGAACGCGACCGCCTTCTCTCCCACGTCGTCTTCGAGAAATTCACCGACACCACCTTCACCGACCACGACGCCCTGGAAGCCGAACTCGCCCGCATCCACGACTGCGGCTGGGCCATGGACAACGGCGAGCACGACGCCTACGTGATGTGCGTGGCCGCGCCGATCAGGGATTCGCGGGGGCAGGTCATCGCCGCCGCCTCGATCACGGCGATCGAGGTCATCGCAAGCCTCGACCAGCTCAAGAGCAACCTTCCGCTGCTCCTGGAGACCGCCAACAAGATCTCGTACGAGCTCGGCTACGCGCCGCCCTCCGTGGCGAGCCCTGACGGTGAGAGCCGCTCCGCGACCTGACCGCGCCCGCCCCGGGCGATCACTGCCTCGTCGGCGCCGACTCGCCGGTGACGCGGTGGTGCTCGTCGGTCTCCATGTCGATGAAGGCCTGGATCATGCCCCGGTAGATCCGTTCGATCAGATCCGGCTCGGCACCGGCCTCGCCGGCCAACGTGCGGACCCGGGCCACCACCTGCGCCACCCGGTCCGGCGCACGGACCGCCTGAGCGTCGCTCTTGAGCGGGGCGGCCAGCCGGACCAGCGCCTCCCGCCGGGCGAGCAACCCGACCAACTCCCGATCCAGCTCGTCGATCCGAGCACGGATCTCGGTCAACGTCGCCGCAGTCTCTGCCACGCCGGAAATCGTCGCACGACGGCGACCCGATCGCTCAGCGCAGCAGCGCCATCCGGTCGATGATGGAGTCGCGCAGCCCCGGTGGCCAGGGGAACAACGGCGCCGCCACCTGGAGCTGGGCGAATCCGTGCAGCCCGACCCAGAGCGCCGTCGCGTCGCCGAAGGGGTCCGTGCTGGTCGATCGTCCCGCCGCGACGCAGTCGGCGAGCGTACGCCGGAAGACCTCGAAGGCTCCCATGCCGAGTACGGCGAGCTCGTCCGCCATGGCCGGGGCCCGTTCAAGGGCCTGCCCGGCATCCCAGACGGCACCGAACATCACCCGGTACTGATGGGGCCGGCGTTCGGCGAAGGTCAGGTAGGCCGCGCAGATCGCGCGCAGGCGCTCGACCGGGTCCGCGTCATCCAGTGCGCCCAGCTCCTGCTCCAGGATGTCGAACGCGCGTTGCGCGACCGCGAGCAGGATCGAGTCCAGGTCCGGAAAGTGCGGATAGATCGACGGCGCGGAGATGCCGGCCTGCCGGGCGATCCCCCGCAGGGTCACGTTCTGCGGCGTGCCGTCCTCCAGGAGCGCCATCGCGGCGTCGACGATCTCGTCGCGCAGCTGGGCTCCTTCGCCGCGCTTGTTGCGGGCCCGCATTCTCGGTGTGGTCACGCCATGACTTTACAGACGTTAGGCGAGCGCGTAAGTTAACGACTGTAAGTTCACATTCGTTTTCAGAGATGGAGCCCCTTATGACCGCCGCGACTGCTCCCCGAATCGACATCGCCTCCCCCACCCACCGCGCAGACCTCGTCGGCCGCGGGCTGGCGGCCCTGGCGTCCCTCGCCACCGGCGTCGCGTTCGTCAACGGCGTCCTAATGACCTTGAACGCCAACGACGACCGTCTGTTCATCGAAGGCTGGCGAGTCTCCAGCTTCGGCATCTTCGCCGCGCTCTTCGCCCTGCTCGCGGTCAGGCCCCGTCAAGCGGCCGGCGTCTGGGAGATCGTGCTCGTCGGCAAGGCCGCGCTCGTCGTGTTCGGCGCGCTGATCGGAGACGTCCCCGAGGCACGCGTGTCGGCCATCATCGACTTCGGGCTCGTCGCCGTCGTCGCGGCTGCCTACGTGCTGTGCCGCGGCTGGCTGGCGTGGCGTCGGGCGACCACCAACCCGACCCGATGACGCAGACGACCATGCCCTCAGCCTCGCCTTCGCGGCGCGTCGACCGGACCGTCATCATCTCGATCTGGGCCGTCCCGGTCCTGGTCGTCGGCCAGTTCGCCATGCTGGCCATCGTCCCGGTCGTTCTCGCGCTGACCGTCAGCCTGCGGCACGCCCACCTCCGCGGACTACGCCGCTGGACCATCGCTCTCGCCACCGCCTACGCGACCCCGCTGATCCTCTGGGCCATCGGGCCCGACCGCGCCCCGAGCCTGTCCAAAGACATGCACCCGGCCTCAGCCGCACTGATCGTCGTGGTCGCGCTGGCCGCGGCAGCTGCCTACCACCTCGGCCGTCGGCGTTCGAGCGGGGCCGACGGATCGTCGAGCGAGCGGCCGTACTTCCGGGCCGCGCCGTGACCGATCCGCTCCTCCCCCGCCCGGGCGGAAGCGTCGGATCGCCCGTCGCCGTCATCGGACGGTGGCGGGCGATCCGAGCGCTCAGTATCGAGGAAACCGGCCCACTGATCGGTCGGGATCTCCTGGCGGGTGACGGGTCAGCGAAGCGGCAGGGTGGCCAGCGCCAGGTTGGGGTCGATCCCGGTGCTGTACGCGGCGCTGAGCACGTAGACGGTACGGCCGCGCACGGCCACCGACGTCGGGTTCTGCAACCCGTCGGCCGCGCTCATCAGCGTTCGTGAACGGCCGGCCGCGTCGATGCTGACCACCGTGTTCGGTCCGTTCAGCGTGGCGATGACCTGTTGGTCACCGGCGCCCACGAAGGCGAAGTCGTCAATGCCGACCAGGCCGGTCGCCGCCACCCGGACCGGCCCGGGTCGGCCGTGCCGCAACGGAATCCGCAGCAATGTGCCGTGGTCGAGGTTGGTCGCCCAGATCGCATCCCCGCGTACCTTGATGCCGTTGGCGCCGAGAAACCCCGCTGCGGCGAGCTCTGGCGCCGAGGACCAGACGTCGGCACGACCACCTTCCAGGGGAACTGTCGAGATCGTGCCGAGCACCGAGTCGGTGAGGTAGAACCTCTTCGTCCCCGCGTCGAACGCCAGGCCGTTGGGGAGCCCGTCGGCCGGCAGGGCCGCGATACGGTGCGGCGCCCGGCCGGGGCGCAGTCGGTACAGCCCCGTGCTGGCGGCATCGCCGCTCGCGTAGAGGAAATAGATGGTCCCGTCAGCCATTCGGACAATGCCGGTGGTCAGCGCGAACGCGAGCACCGGCGTGTTGACGCCGCCATCGGCGGGGGCCGGCAGGGTCGCCAGGATCCGCGTTCCGCCGGACGGAGTGACCGCGGCGACCTGTCGGGCGGCCGCGAAGGTGACGTAGGCGGTGCCGTCCGCGCCGAGCGCGACGTTCTCCGGCAGCTGCCCCTTCGCCAGGTCGAAGTGGACAGCGATCCGCGACGGCACCGGCGCGGCCGACGATCGGGACGTCTCGACGGTGCGGGCCGGTGCGGTGGCGGCCGGGGCGGCGCTCGACGGTACTACCGTCACGACGCCGATCCCCGCTGCTGCGACAGCGACTGCGACTGTCATCGTTCTCTTGCGCATATCTTGTCCTCACTCAGTGTGTTGTTGTTGGGCGTGGAGAGGGCACGACGGGTCCGGCGCTCCTGGCAGAGCACCTGATGTCGAGCCGATGGGGATGGCGCTATTCGCGCCTGACGAGCGGCTGCGGAGCACCGGAACGGGTGGTGACGGCGCCGTGCACGAGCAACGTCATCGCAGCGTGAGATGCCGAGCCGGGTTCGGTGGTGGCGACGACAACGCTCTGGCCGTCCTCGGTACGCAGGGTCTGCTGTGTCACGTCCATCGCGCCGACCAGCGGGTGACGCATCCGGTAGACGGTGTCGCCGCCGGCCTTCACCCGGTGGTCGGCCCACATGGCGGCGAACTCCGGACTCCGCACCGTCAACTCACCGACCAGCGCGGCCATCAGCGGGTCGTCCGGGTGCTGCCCGGAAACCATCCGCAGCGTCGCCACCACCGCGCGGGCCTTTGTGGGCCAGTCCGCGTACAGGTCGCGGGTGTGCGCGTCCAGGAACACCAGCCGTGCCATGTTCGGGTGCTGGTTCGGCCGTTCCGGGATCTCCGGATTCAGGTGGCCGGCGAACAGGGCATGACCGGCGGTGTTCCAGGCCAGCACGTCGGCGCGGCGACCGAGCACCACCGCTGGTACGTCACCAAGCGTCGCGACGAGCTGGCGTACCGCCGGGCTCACTCGCTCCGGGGCCGGGCGACGTACGGCGGGCCGACGGCGGGTCCCGGCCGCCAGCTCGCCCAGATGGCGGCGTTCCGCGTCGTCGAGTCGCAGTGCCCGGGCAAGCGCGTCGAGCACCTCGGGTGAGGCGTTCACTGCCTGGCCCTGCTCCAACCGGGAGTAGTACGAAACGCTCACCCCGGCCAGCAGGGCCAACTCCTCCCGGCGTAGCCCTCGAACCCGGCGCCGCTCACCGTACGTCGCCACGCCGGTGTCCTCCGGCCGCAGCTGGGAGCGCCGGGCCTGGAGGAAATCGCCGAGCTGTCCTCTCGCGTTCATGACTCGAAGTATTGCGAGCCCTGCCGGCCTCAACCACTCCCTGCCAGGGGTAGGCAGCGCGGGGCGAGGCAGCCGTACAGGTCGAGGCGACCCGGTGTCAGCGGGCGATGTAGCCGCCGCTGGCGGCGCCGGCGCGAAGGCCCTGATCGATGAACGTGACCAACCAGGTGAAGCTCTCGTCGACGGACGCGTCGATCTGGAACCCACCGGCCGCCTCCAGGGTGGCGAACCCGTGCAGGACGCTGCGCAGCGTCCGCATGGCGTGGATCTCCTGGCCGGGGTCCAGGTCGTACCCGCTCAGCATGGCCGCCCAGGAGGCGAGCACCCGCTCGCTGGCCGGGATGAACGGGTCGTCGGGGCCGGTCGGGCGGGTGGCGTTGGCGGCCGCGTACCGGCCGGGGTGTTCCCGCACGTACGCCCGCATCGCCTGCGCGCCCGCGGCGAGGGCATCGCTGCCGGAGCGGCCCTGAATGGCGTCGCGGATGGCGTCGCCGGCCTCGGTCATGGCCAGGACGGCGATCCGGTGCGCCAGCTCGGCCTGGCTGGTGACGTGCTTGTAGAGCGACGGGGTCTTGATTCCGAGCCGTTCGGCGAGCAGGCCCATGCTGAGGTTGTCGAAGCCGACCTCGTCGACCAGCGCGGCTGCGGCTTCGGTGACCGATGCCGGGGTGAGCCGGGCCTTAGGCACTGGTCAGCGTCCGGGCGAGGAAGGGCAGGGCCAGGGCGACGACCTCGTCGGGCGTCTGGACGTGCGGGTAGTGGCCCGCGCCCTCGATGACCGCCAACTCGCCGAGCCCTCGCGGCAGGTCGGCCACGATTCGCTCGCCCTCGGCCCGCGGGTCGGCCCAGTCGGGGTCGGCGCTGCCCTGGATCACCAGGACCGGGCAGGTGACGTTGGGCAGCTGCCGACCGGCGTCGCCCGGGCTGCTCTTGGCCATGGCCTGGAGGGTCTTCATCCGGCCTGGCTCACTCATCTTGGCCTCGATGCGCGCCAGCTCGCTGTGCCAGTCGGCGGGTTTGGTGGGGATCGCCACGTCGAGGTACTTGCGCCAGCTCGCGAGGCTGCCCCGCGCGAGCACCTGCGCCAGTTGGAGGTAGCCGGCCCGGAAGCGCTTCACCCGCACCAACCCGCCAAGGTCGAAGGACTGTGCGCGGGTGAACGGCGCCAGTTCGATGGCGCCGACGATCAGCTCGGGCGCGGTGGCGGCCGCGATGGTCGCGGCACCGCCGCTGATCGACTGGCCGATGATCACGGCTGGTCCGCCGAGGTGGCGGACGACGGCGATGAGATCCCCCGCGATGTCGGTGCGGCTGTAGCCGTCCCAGCCGAGGCTGGAGTCGCCGCAGCCACGGATGTCGACGTTGGCGACCCGGTAGCCGGCCGCGGCCAGGGCCGGGGCGACGAATCGGTAGGAGTGCCGGCTGTCGCCCATACCGTGCGCCAGGACGACCAGTGGGCCCTGCCCGGTGACCTCGTAGGCGATGGTGTTGCCGGCAATGTCCAGGTTTTCGATCATGACGCCTCCAACTGAAGCTAACGTAATTAGCTATAGGCTAACCGCATTAGCCGGAGCTGGCAAACGTCGATCTCCGCTACCTGCCTCCGCCCAGGCCGAGCTGGGGGTAGAGGGCGTCGGGGGCGGCGACCGCCCCGGGCGGCCGAGCGACAGTGACTGTCATACCGAAATCGCTGTAGCGCAGGGAGGCGTTCGGCAATCCGCTCGCCTCCGGGATCAGGAAGCTGACCAGCCGACCCTCGGTGTCCAGCGTCGCCCGGAACGCGTGGCTGCGCGCGCCGTCCGGAAGGGCGCCACCCGGAGGGGGTTGGAAGCTGATCCCGTTGCCGGCGCCAATCCGGGTCGCGTCGATCGTCCCGGTGATCTGGGACCCGTTCGCTCGTGCGGTGACGATCGCGTCGATCAGGCGGCCGGAGCCGCCGAAGTCGTTCCTGCCCGGCGCGAAGCTCAGGGCGAAGTCCGACGGCACCCGGGCCGGGTCCAGGACCATCCATCCGTCGCCGACACCGCGCATGGGTAGACCGATCTTCATGTAGACCTCGTCGTCGATCATCCGGATCTCGATGCCCCCACCCGGCGTCGAAATGGTGCCGATCGAGCGCTTGTGGACGTTGTCGCTGTGCGACAGCGCCGCGACCTGACTGGCGATGTCGACGTCGCTGCGAAAACTCGTCTGATCGACGAACGCCGTGCCCGCCCGCAGCAGACCGATCGCCTCGGCCGTCGTGGTGGCATCGGCGCTGGGGCCCGACACCGGGGCGGATCGACGTTTGGGTTCGCTCTCCGTCGGCGCGCCAACCGTGCAACCCAGCAGGAGCAGGCCCGCAGAAATGCCGGCCAGTGTGGCTCGACGTGTCATGGCCATCACGGTAGGCCGCCTCGGCAAGGTCTGGTGACCCGTATGGTTCCACGATGGAAACGGACACGGTACGGCAGGCTTACACGTCCGTCGCGGAGCTCTACATCGAGCTGTTCGGCACGAGCCAGCAGGTGGACACCGACGACCTCGCCCTCATCAGACGGCACCTGGGCAGCCGGCCCGGCCGGGTGCTCGATCTGGGGTGCGGGCCTGGCCACCTCACCGGCTACCTTCGCGAGCTGGGCGTGGACGCAATGGGGATCGACCTGGTCCCCGAGTTCATCGCGCATGCGCGGGCGTCTCACCCGGACGTCGAGTTCCACCTCGGTTCGATGGAACGCCTCGACGTCGCCGAGGACTCCATCGACGGCATCCTGGCCTGGTACTCGTTGATCCATCTTCCGCCGGCAGAACTCGACGGCATGCTCGAGGAGTTCCGGCGAGTGTTGGTCCCGGCCGGGCGGTTGGTCCTGGGCGTCTTCGACGCCGAGGAGGTCGGTGCCTTCGACCACAAGGTCCTGACCGCCTACCGCTGGCCGGTCGACGAGATCTCCGAGCGACTCGGCCGGGCCGGCTTCCGGGAGGTCGAACGCCTCCGGCGGCCCGGCACGGACGAGCATCGGCCGCTTGCCGCAATCGCGGCGATCGCCGTGTGAGGCGCCGAGGGCCGGCCTCCCATCGTGGGAGGCCGGCCCTCGCCCAACTGAGCACCCGCGTCGACGCGGGCGTCCGGTACGGCGGCAGCGCTCAGGCGCTGAGCTTCCCGGCGATCTTGACGACCCGCTCGGCCATGTGGTCGAGGGCGGCGAACTGGGCGTCGCCCAGCGGGGCGTCGTTGCTTCCGCCGGTGACGTGCGAGACGCCGTACGGGTTGCCGTCGGCGAACTTCAGCGGGTCGGTGTAACCCGGGGCGACGACCAGGCCGCCGAAGTGGTGGACGGTGTTGTAGAGCGCGAGAAGGGTCGACTCCTGGCCGCCGTGCGCGGTCATGGATGCGGTGAAGCCGGCGTACACCTTGTCGGCGAGCAGCCCCTGCGCCCACTGCGGGCCGAGGGTGTCGATGAACTGCTTGAGCTGGCTGGCGACGTTGCCGTAACGGGTGGGCGTGCCGAACAGCACCGCGTCCGCCCAGACGACGTCGTCGGCGGTCGCCTTCGGCTCGTCCTTCGTGGCGTCGAAGTGCTGGCTCCAGGCGGCGTTGGAGGCGATGGCCTCCGCCGGGGCGAGCTCCGGAACCTGACGCAGCCGCACCTCGGCGCCCGCCTTCTCGCCGGCCTCGGCGAGGCGCTTGGCCATGGCGTGGAGGGTACCGGTGGACGAGTAGTAGATGACGGAGAGCTTGGTCATCGGAGGCATCCTTCCCAAAGTATTTGCCGCTGATAAATTTGCGGCCGCAACAATCTCGACTGTAGCAGCCACCTCGCGGCACCCCAACGTCCTGACCATGCCCACCGGCGTGACGGAGCACACCAGCAGACGGGCGCGGGCTGCGGCCGTCCAGCCGATGAGGCGGAATGGTTCGGGCCCCTACGATGAGGCGATGGACCCCGCTGGGGCGCCGCCGGCGACGCGGTACCAACTACTCGGGCCGGTCGAGGTGCGGTCGGCCTGCGGGGAACGGCTGGCCCTCGGCACGCCGATGCAGGTGCGCCTCCTGGCCGTGCTGATGGCACAGCCGGGCACCGGCTGGTCCATCGACCAACTCGTCGACGAGCTGTGGCAGGGGCGCCCACCGAAGACCGCAGCCGGCAACGTGAAGACCTACGTCTGGGCGCTGCGCCGGGCACTACGCTCCCCGGGCTTCCCCGACCCCGCCATCCTCGCCGGGCCCACCGGCTACCGCCTCGCCCTCGACGGGCCGACGGTGGACAGCGTGGCCTTCGACGATCTGGCCCAGCGCGGATATTCCGCGCTGCGGCAGGGTCACTGGTCAGCCGCCCAGGAGTCGTTCGAGGCCGCGCTCGCACTCTGGCGTGGGGAGCCGTTCGCGGGCCTCCCCGCCTGGGGTGTGTTGCTCTCCGTCCGAGCGCGGCTCCAGGAGCAGCGGTCAAGCCTGGTGGAAGAGGTCGCGGACCTCCAACTGCGCGCCGGACGGCATCACGAGCTGATCGAACCGCTGCGGAGCCAGGTCGACGACGATCCGCTGCGCGAGCGCCCCTGGGGGCAACTGATGGTGGCCCTGGCGCGGACCGGCCGGCGCGCCGACGCGCTGGCGACGTACCGGCAGCTCCGCCAGCTCCTCGCCGAGGAGGTGGGAGTCGAGCCCGGTCCCGATCTCCAACACCTGCACACCCGCATCCTGCGGGCGGAGCGGGAGCTGTTGACATCCGATTCACGGCCACCGGAAAGATGCCCGCCGCCGGTGGTCCCCCGACAGCTACCGGCCCCACCGAGTCTGTTCACCGGCCGGGCCGGGGAGCTGGCCCGGCTCACCACGCTGCTGCTCGCTGACCCCGGCTCGGCCGGCACCGTCGTCATCACCGGTACGGGCGGCGTCGGGAAGAGTTGGCTGGCGCTGCGCTGGTCGCACGACAACCTGCGTCACTTCCCCGACGGGCAGCTCCACGTCGACCTGGGTGGATTCGGCACCGCGACGCAGGAGGCGTCACCCTCGGCCGTCGTCGTACGCTCGCTTCTGCCCGCCCTGGGTGTGAAACCCCTGGACATCCCCGCCGAGCCGGCGGCCCAGTTCGCCCTGTACCGCAGCCTGACCGCGAATCGGCGGCTGCTCGTACTGCTCGACAACGCCCGCGACGCGGAACAGGTGCGGCCGCTGCTTCCGGGGTCGACCCGCTGCGGCGTGCTGGTGACGAGTCGCCACACATTGCCCGGCCTGGTCGCCGCCGATGGCGCCCATCCCCTCGCGCTGGACCTGCCCACCGACGACGAAGCGCGCCAACTGCTCGTCCGCCGACTGGGTGCGCAGCGGGCCGCCGCCCACCCGGCAGCGGTGGACGAGCTGATCAGACGTACCGCGCGGTTGCCGCTGGCCCTGTCCATCGTGGCCGCACGAGCCGCAGCCCGACCCACGTTCCCGCTCCAGGCCATCGCCGACGACCTGGCGGCGAGCCGGGGCGGGCTCGCCGCCCTGGCCACCGACGATGCCGCCACCGACGTGCGGACCGTGCTCTCCTGGTCGTACCGACTGCTCAGCGCGGACGCGGCCCGACTGTTCCGGCAGATCAGCCTGCACCCCGCTCCGGACGTCAGCGCGGCGGCGGCGGCCAGCCTCGCCGGGGCGCCGCCGCACCTGATCCGGCCGGCGCTCGACGAGTTGACCCGGGCGAACCTGCTGGCCGAGTCGTCCCCCAACCGCTTCCGCTGTCACGATCTGCTCCGCGCCTACGGGGAGGAGCTGACGTACGCGCTCGACCCTCCGGCCGACCGTAGCGCCGTCCGCGGGCGCGTGCTCGACCACTACCTGTGTGTCGCTCGGGACGCGGCGAGGCTGGTCGACGCTGGTTGGCAGCCGCTCGATCCGCCTCCCCTGCCCGCCGGCGCGTCACCGTCGGCGTTCGCCGATCACCGGGCCGCGCTGGCCTGGTTCACCATCGAACAGCGGGTGCTGCTGGCCGCCGTCGACGACGCGGTGGCGCACAACTTCGACGCCCACGCCGGGCAGCTCGCCCAGGCCCTCACTCCTCTGCTCAGCCGGCTCTCGCAGTGGCACGACCTGGCCACCGTGCAGGCCATCGCGGTCACTGTCGCGCAGCGCCGCGGTGATCCGCGGGCCGAGGCGCTGGCCCACCGGGACCTCGCGCTGGCCCACATCCAGCACCGCCGGTTCAGTGCGGCTCACCATCACCTCCGGCGCGCGATGGCCCGGTACGACCAGGCCGGCGACCGCCCGGGGCAGGCCAGCACCCACCTGCACCTCGCCTGGCTGGCCGACATCCAGGGCGAAGCCGGGGCGGCACTGCCGCACGCCAGGCAGGCGCTGGCGCTGGCCAGCAGCACCGACGACCGGCTCGGCGAGGCGGCGGCGCTCAACGCTCTCGGCTGGATCCACGCCCAGCTGGACGAGCACGCCCAGGCCATCACCTACTGCGAGCGGGCGCTCGCGCTCTACGAGAAGGCCGAGGACCGGCTCGGCGCGGCCCACACCTGGGACAGTCTCGGATTCGCCTATCACGGCCTCGGGAAACACCCCACCGCGGCGGACTGCTACCGGCGCGCGCTCACGTTCTATTCCGACGTCCAGGATCCGTGCGGGAGGGCGGACACGCTCGTCCGCCTCGGCGACACCCATCAGGCGGTGGGCGACCACGACACCTCGCTCGACCTGTGGCGTCAGGCGTTGGCGATCCTCGACCGGGTCGGTCATCCACAGGCTGCGGTGCTGTCCGAGCGGCTGGCCGCGTACCAATGACCTCCCTGCGCCGGCCGTCCCCGGACCGGCATGGATCCGACGTGGACCGGGCGTCGGCAGGCTGGACGAATGTTGACCACGAAGAGAACCACCTTCCGGCATCCCCGCAGGGTTGACCCTCGACGTCGGCGGCTCCTCGGCAGCCTCTCGGCCGCCGTCGCGGTCCTCGTCGCCCTGTCGCTCAACGCCCCACCGTCGCTCGCGGGAACCACGCCGACGGCCAACGGAACCGGGTCGGTCACCGCGGACGCCACCGGCGGTTGGAACGGTCGGATCGACTGGCAGGCGTGCCCGGAGCGGCCCGACGACCCGGGCACGCGGTGCGGCACCCTGCGCCTCCCGGTCGACTGGGCCCGACCGGGAGGGGAGACCTTCCCACTGGCGCTGGCCCGCCGCACCGCCACCGACCCGGCCGCCCGCATCGGTGTCCTGGTCTTCAACCCCGGCGGCCCCGGCCTGTCCGGGGTGGACGTGGCGCTGACGGCCGACAGCCAGCTCGGGCCGGACGTGCTGCGCCGCTTCGACATCATCGGCTTCGATCCCCGGGGCACTGTCCGTAGCGCACCGGTGCGCTGCTCCTCGGCGCTGCTGGCCCAGCAGCCCTCCCTGACTCCCGCCAATGCGGCAGAGTTTGCGCGACTCCGCACCTACAACCGCCAGTTGCGCGACGACTGCCGCGCTCACAGCGGCCCCTTGTTCGACCACATCGACAGTGCCAGCGTCGCGCGCGACACGGACGCCATCCGGGCGGCACTCGGTGAGCGACAGCTGACCTTCTACCAGTGGTCCTACGGCACGCTGATCGGGCAGTCCTACGCCGAACTGTTCCCCGACCGCGTCCGCGCACTGGTCATGGACAGCGTGATGGACCACAGCCAGGGGGTCAGGGAATACTTCCGCAGCGGGGCGGCCGCTAACGAGGCCCTGTTCCACGAGTTCGTGACCTGGTGCGAGCGAAGCCCTGGCTGCGCGCTGCACGGACGCGACGTGCCGGCGCTCTACGACCGACTGATGCGCCGAGCCGACGCCGGCACGCTCGTCGACCCGGCCACCGGCACGACGCTGACCTGGTTCGATCTCGGGTTCGCGACAGTCGTCAACTTCTTCGACGCGACCTGGGCCGACCTCGCGACCATGCTTCTCGCGTTGGAGCGAGGCGAAGCCGCCCCGCTCGCGTCTCCGACGGTGTCGGTCGACGGTGACGAGGACCTGACCGAGTACGCGCTACCGGCGTTCTGCCAGGACTGGTCGCTGCCGGTCGACGGGTTCGCCGAGTGGAACCGGTATCTCGACCTGTCCCGCGCCGCCGCACCGCACCTGCGGGCCTCCCCGTTGGCCGTCCGCTTCACCGCTATCTGCCTGGGCTGGACGGCGAACAACCCACAACATCGACTGCAGGTCCGAACGAGCGCGCCGCTGCTGGTGCTCAACGGACGGTACGACCCGGCCACCCCGTACGACGGGGCCCAGCGGGTGGTGCGCCAGCTCGGCAGCCGGGGCCACCTCCTCACCTACGAGGGGTCGGGCCACGCCAGCTACCCACGGACCGAGTGCACCCGTCGTCACGTGGAGCGGTACCTGATCACCAGAACCACACCGCCGGTCGGCGCGAGCTGCCCGGCGGCCCCGGCCTGACGGGTCGACGTCGTCACGGTGACGCCCCAGCTCACGGTAGGTAGTGCTGGGGCGTCACCGCCCGCTCGGCAGTGCACCGGCGGGTCAGTCGTCCTTATTGGCGAAGACTTGCTTGGCCACGGTCATCGCGGACACCGCCCTGGGCCAGCCGGTGTAGAAGGCCAGGTGGGTGATCGCCTCGATCAGTTCGGCCTCGGTGAGACCGTTGCGCTTGGCGAAGGCGAGGTGGAACGCGAGCTGTTCGGTGTTGCCGCTGCCCGTCAGGGCCGCGACGGTGACGAGGCTTCGGTCCCGCTTCGTCAGCTCGGCGCGCTCCCAGACCTGCCCGAACAACACGTTGTCGGTGTAGTCGACGAGAGTGGGCGCGAAGTCGCCGAACATCTTCTGCGCGTTGGATGGTTCCTTCTTCTCGGCCATGGGTTCTCCTCGGCGGGTTATCCGGAGCAGCGGTCTCGTCGGCGGGTTCCTCGGGTCACGACCCGTCCGGGGAGTCGGCCGGCTGCTGGCCCGGCCAGAACGGCCACTCCTCGAATGACCGGCACCGTCCGTCGTCAGCGAACCGCATGACCCACAGGTCGCGGTACTCCTGGTCGACCGGGTCGCCGTAGCGGACCTCCTGGCGCGACACGGCGGTGTCATTTTCGACCGCGACGATCTCCGTGGTCAGCTGGAACACCTCGTCGGGGCCCTTGCGCTGCTTCTCCCACATCCGGGCGATGGCCGGCAGGCCGACGACCGGCTTCCAGTACGGCCCCTGCTGATAGCTCGCGTCCTCGGTGAAGAGCATGACCAGCGCGTCAGTGCCCGGGGTCCGCCAGAGCCGCTCGTAGGTGGCCAGCCAATCCTCGACGTGCTTCCTGTCCATGGCCATCACCTTGCCATCCGAGTGGCTGCCAGCTGGGAAAACCCGCGGGCTGCGGGCAGCGCACCCATAGAGGCACTGGCCGGCCTCGGCTCCGGACACCCTTGACATCGAAAGGTGTAGCCAGCCACACTCCCGATGCTAATTCGATTTAGCGAACATCGAAGCCCTCGACTGCCAGTGCCCGGACCAGACCGCGACGAGCGACCACAGAGGAGTCTTCGCGTATGAGGGAAACGACCGGAAGACGCAGGCTCCGGCTTGCGATCTCGATTCTCGCGTTCACGGCACTCGGCGCGGGGGCCGTCGCCCCCGCGCCGGCTGCCGCCGCCGGCAGACCCGCGCCCGTACCGGGTGCGACGGTCAAGGCAGACCGCAACTCACCGACCGGCTACACAGTCACGTTCGTCTACCGCAATCCCCACGCCACCCAGGTCCGCCTCGCCGGGGACCTGACCCTGCTCGACGTCAACACCGGCACCACCCGCTACCAGCCGGAAGAGTGGCAACCGGGGCGCTACCACGCGGGCGGCACCGAGTTCCTCCGGGACATGACCAGGGACCCGAAGGGGAACTGGTCGGTCGCGGTCCCGCTGCACGGCGGCGGTCTCAGCTACTGGTACCGGGTCTGGGACCCGACCCAGGGCTGGGAGAACAAGCGCATCTGGGATCCCGCCTCGACGAACCCTCGGCCGCCGGGCGAGTCCTCGTTTCGGGTCCGGAACAACGACGTGCTCGATGCCGTGCACGTGCCGTACGCCAAGAAGCAGAACGACCCGGTGCTGAAGGCGCGTGCGGACTACGAGTTGCCGGTGGCCGACCGCGCGAAGCGAGGCACCGTCCGGTACGTCCCGTACACGACGATCCTGGGCGACAGCGGCCACTACCTCGGCGTCTACCTGCCTGCCAACTACGACGCCAACCGGGCGCAGCCGTACAAGGTCGCGTACCTCGCCCACGGCATCTTCGGCGACGAGACCGACTTCATGGTCCCCGCGAACGTCCCGAACATCCTGGACAACATGACGGCCAGGGGTGAGATCGAGCCGACGGTGGTCGTCACAATGGGCAACCACTTCACGGGCACCAGCCTCGGCTTCGGGTCCTACAACCAGACCAACGCCGCCAACAACCTGGTCCGGACGATCCTGCCCCTCATCGAGGGCAGCTACAACGTCTCGACCGAGCGCTCAGGACGCGCCTACGCCGGGTTCTCGTACGGCGGGATGACCGGCGGCGTCGTCATCAAGAACTACCCGACCACCTTCGCGTTCTACGGACACTTCTCCGGCAACCCGTCGCTCACCACCCAGGACTACGACACCATCGCGAACGCGGTCGGGGACGACGACCTCTCCGTCTTCCTCGGCAATGGCATCTTCGAGGGCAACCTCAACGCCCAGAACGCCATCGCGGACAACTTCCGGGCCCGGGGATACGCCGCCGCGACGACCCAGGTCCCCGGCGCGCACGACGGAATGACGGCGGGCCAACTGTTCACGATCTTCGCCCGGGACCACCTGTGGTCGGGGGTCGACTCCGTGTCGGTGACGCCCGCGACGGTGAACCTGACGAAGGGGTGGAACTGGGCCAGGCAGTTCACCGCCCGGGTGACGACCAACGAGGGTGTGAGCCCGGCGGTGACGTGGTCGGTCCAGGGAGCGACCTCCACCGGCACCACCATCTCCGCGGAGGGTCTGCTCTCGGTCGCCGCCGCGGAGACCGCGTCGTCGCTCACCGTCGTGGCGACGTCGGTGGTCGATCCGGCCAAGTCACGCTCGGCCCGGGTCACCCTGACGCCGGCGGGCCCGGCCCGGGTCGCGGTGAAGGCGAAGGCCGCGCCGGCCTCGGTCGTCAGCGGTGGCACGTTCACGCTGACCGTCGACGTACGGGCTCAGTCTCCGCACCGCAAGGCTCCGAAGGTGACCGGCGAGGTCGCCGTCACCTTCGGCGGCACCACCCAAGTGATTCCGCTACGTGGTGGCGCGGCCGTCGTCGAACTGCCGACCGACGGGCTGCCCGCCGGGATGTACCCGGTGCACGTCGCCTACTCGGGTGACCCGGCCCACGCCCCCACCGCAGCGGTCCACCAGCAGCTGCGGGTTCGCTAGCCAACAGGCAGGGGTGGGCCGACGACCTCTTGTCGTCGGCCCACCACCAGCTGTCCGCCCGGACCGTCAGCTCACGCCCCGAACCGCCTCGATGATCGTCTCGGCGACCTCGCTCGGCCGGGCCACCGTCATCGCGTGCGAGCCGCCGACGACCTCGCGCTGCCCCCGGGGGTTGGCCCGCTCGGCCATGAAACGGTGCACCTCGGCGGGGATGTTCTTGTCCGCGTCACCGAAGACGAACCAACTGGGCAGCGACCGCCAGGCAGGGTCGCCGGTGAGCTTGTCGGCCAGGCCCTGTTCGGTGATCGGCCGCTGGGTCCGGGCCATCAGCGCGGCCACGTCGTCCGACGAGTCGGCGCAGAACTGCGCGTGGTACTGGTCCTGGCCGATCGCCACCTCGTTCCCACCGGTCGACACCGGGTACTGCACCAGCGTGTCGGCGAGCGTGCTGCCGGGGAACTTCGCGGACAGGGTCAACGCCGACTCGCCGGTGTCCGGGGCGAAGGCGTTGACGTACACGAGGGCCCGCACCGAGGTGTCGCCGGCTGCGGCCTGCGTGATAACCATGCCGCCGTACGAGTGGCCGACGAGGACGACCGGACCGCCGATCCCGCGGACGACGTCCTGCACGTACGCGGCGTCGCCCGCGACGCTCCGCAGCGGGTTCGCGACGGCCACCGAGTCGTACGCGGCGCCCAGCCGCTCAAGGACACCGTTCCAGCTCGCCGACTCGGCGAACGCGCCGTGCACGAGCACGATGGTGGGCTGTGGATCTGGCATGACAGGTGCCCCCTCATTCCGTGAAGCTGTTCACCGCCGGTCGCACTGGTACGCCTGGATACCCGTTACGCGAGTGTGAAACGTCCGACCCGATGAGCAGGAGGCTGCGATGGCCACGACGACGCTGGCCGAGGTGACGGCCGAACTGGCCGAGCTGGAGGACCCGAAGGCACGGGAAGTGAACGCCAGACACGGCGACGACCATGGCGTGCACCTCGGCGCGCTTCGGGCGCTCGCGAAGCGGCTCAAGACGCAGCAGGATCTCGCGCGCCAGCTCTGGGCGACGGGCGATGCCTCGGCGCGGCTGCTGGCAATCCTCATCTGCCGTCCCAGGGCGTTCGAGCGGGATGAGTTGGATGTCATGGTGCGCGAGGCGCGCCCCCCGAAGGTGCACGACTGGCTCCTGAACTACGTGGTGAAGAAGAGCCCGCACTCCGAAGAGCTGCGGCTGGCCTGGTTCGCCGACCCGGATCCTGTGGTCGCGAGTGCCGGCTGGGCGCTGACCACCGAGCGCGTGACGAAGAAACCCGAGAGTCTGGACCTCCCGGGACTGCTCGGTGTGATCGAGACCGAGATGAAGGACGCGCCGGATCGCCTGCAGTGGGCGATGAACCACTGCCTGGCGCAGATCGGCATCGAGCACGCCGAGCACCGCGAACGGGCGATCGGCATCGGTGAACGCCTGGAGGTGCTCAAGGACTACCCCACCTCCCCCGGCTGCACGTCGCCGTTCGCGCCCACCTGGATCACCGAGATGGTGCGCCGAGCGGGATAGGCAGCACGTCTCCGGGGTCGACGTCGCCTCCCGCGCGCCCCTATAGTGAGTTCCATTATGGGACTTACTACGTTCTGGCGGTGGTGGGTCGCCGGCACGACCAGCCAACTCGGCTCGGCGGTCGGCGCGCTGGCCCTACCGCTGACCGCGCTGACAGTGCTCCACGCGTCGGCCTTCGAGATGGGTCTGGTCACGGCGGCGGGCTACCTGGCGTACCTTCTGATCAGCCTGCCGGCGGGTGTGATCGTGCAGCGCCTGCCGCTGCGCGGCATGCAGGTCGCCCTGGACCTGGTCCGGGCCCTCGCCATCGCGTCGGTCCCGCTGGCCTGGTGGTTCGACATGCTGACGGTGGCCCAACTGATCGCTGTCGCCCTGGTGGTGAGCTTCGCCAACGTGCTGTTCGACGTGGCGAACCAGACCTTCCTGCCGGAGATCGTGCCGGCCGCGCAGTTGCAGGCCCGCAACAGCCTCACCTCCGGCACGCACGCCGCCACCGCGCTGGGCGGGCCATCCCTGGGCGGTCTCGCGGTGCAGTTGCTGGGTGCGGTGCCGACGCTGTTCGTGGACGCCGTCAGCTACCTGCTCTCCGCCACGCTGCTGCGCACCCTTCCGGCCCGGCGGGTGCAGCGACCGGCCGAGCGGCCGCCGATGGTCACGATGATCCGCGAGGGCTGGCAGTTCGTGCTGCGACACCCGATCATCGGACCGGCCATGTGGGACGCCACCGCGACGAACTTCGTCAACGGCGCCATGCTCGCCCTGTTCCCTTTCTATTTGGTGCGTGAGCTGCACGCATCGCCGCTCATGGTCGGGCTGCTACTCGCCGCCGACGGCCTCGGCACGCTCATCGGCGCCGCAGTGACGACCCGCTTCACCGACCGGTTCGGCACCGCACGCGGCCTGATCATCGCGGCCTTCGTCGGTGTGGCCGGCGCGCTCATCATCCCGCTGGGCACCGGCACCGCCGCGTTCCTGGCCTTCACCGTCGGAAACCTCATCTTCGCCAGTTCCACCGTGGTGCTCAGCGTGACCACCCGCACCTACCGGATGATCGCCAGCCCACCGGAGCTGCTGTCCCGGGTGATCGCCACGGTCAAGTTCGTCTCCTGGGGCGCGATCCCGGTCGGCAGCCTCCTCGCCGGCATCCTGGCCGGGCCACTCGGCGCCCGTACCACCCTGCTGATCTTCGGGGCGCTCACAGTGCTGTCCCCGATCATCTACCTGTCGACGCCGATCCGCCGACTGCGTGACCTGCCGCTCGACCCCACGCCAACACCCACCGAGGCGAGGGTGTGAACCGACCAGGTGCGCTCCTGCTCTGTCCACATGGCTCAGCGGAGATATCGACAGAAGGTGTAGCCCTCGGTTCGCCGGGGCAAGAACCCGCACATGGAGGGAACGGCAGGGCGCGAGAGGCAACAGCTCGGCCGGCGGCACCGTACCGGTGAGCCGGACCGCGCGGGCCTGGCGACCCCACTGCCGGCGGCCTCCGTCTGATGCGGCTGAGGCACAGCCTCCCCCCGGTGGCGCTCGGCGCGGTGGCGCTCGGCGCGGCTCTGGGCGCCAGCCCCGCCCACGCCGACACCCCGTCGCCGCCGCGTCTCCCGCTGGTGGAGGTCGCCACCTCTCCGGAGGCCGCCAAGGTTTCGGTGGCCGACGTGGTCGAGGTGCAGCTGACCGTCCCCCTGCCCCTGCCGACCGCTGTCGTCTCCCTGCCCGTGCCTCTACCGTCGACGGACCCGCTGCCTCTACCGTCGGCCGTTCCGCTGCCGACGCCGTCGGCCATCCCCTCCACTGCCCCGCCGAGTCGGCCGGCCGGCAACCCGTCGTCGTCGCCGCAGGCCACACCGGCACCAACCGCCTCGGCATCCCTGATTGCACGCGTGGCCTCCCCACCACCGCCGGCACCGTCGACGGGAGTGCCGGCGACGGTGACCCGAACCGGCGCCCACGTCAGGTCCGATGGCCGGGCGTCGGAGCAGGCGCGGGCGACGATGACAGCTGTCACCGGACAGCGGCCCAACCCGCCCGCCCGTCCCGCGCCGGGGCCACCGGCGTTCGTGCTGGCGCTGGCGTCCGCACCGACCGGCGTCGGCGCCGGTGGGGCTGATCCACCCACGTCACCAGCCGAAGCTTCGCCGCCCACGTCGCCGTTGCGGCCAGGGCTCACCGTCACCGCCGTCGACAAGCGCGCTACCAGCCGTCCCGTCGAGCGGGGTCCTCCCCCACCCCAGTAACTCCTGATCACCCACTCGCGTCCACGACGTTGATCAGGAGAGGTTCATGGAAATCGCCGTTATCTGGATCCCCGCCCACATCGAGCCGTCGGAGCCCGCCGTCGCGAGGTGTCTCAGCCACCTTCGCGAACACTCCTACCGATTCGCAGGAATCATGCGGGCCCCCTGGGAGACCGTCGAGCAGACGATGATCGACGGTGAGGTGGATGTCGTCGTCATCGCCGACTTCGCCCACCTCCCGCCGGACCGGTCCCCCCGGATCGAGCTGGCCAGCTCCCCCGACGGCGACGCGGACGAGGACCGAACGGTTCCGGACACACAGCTCGACTGACACCACGAAGCGCCCCGTCCGCAACGGACGGGGCGCTTCGTCAATCTTCTATCCCGTGCTCACCCGCGAACCCCTGGGTCAGGCCGCGACGGCCGCCCGGACGTCGTCGGCGGCGGCGCGCAACCGGGCGGCGGCCTCCTCGGCGGTGCAGTTCGCCAACAGCAGCACGATGGCCGTCTTGGCGTGCCCGTGCGCCGCCGCGAGCGCCCGCGCCGCCGTGTCGAGGTCGGTGTCGGCGGCCTCGGCGACGATCCGGCGTGCCCGGTCGACGAGCTTCTCGTTTGTGGCGTTCATGTCCACCATCAGGTTGCCGTAGACCTTGCCGAGCCGGGCCATCGTGGCGGTGGAGAGCATGTTGCAGACCAGCTTCTCGGCGGTGCCGGCCTTGAGCCGGGTGGAGCCGGTGAGCACCTCGGGGCCGGTGGGCACCTCGATGGCGACGTCGGCGTGCCGGCTGGTCACCGCGTCGGTGTTGCAGGCCACCGAGACGGTCGCCGCGCCAAGCGCGCGGGCGTGATCCAAGCCACCGACCACGTACGGGGTACGACCGCTGGCGGCGAGCCCGACCACAGTGTCGCGGGCGGTCAGGCCGACGGCGTCGAGGTCGGCGACGGCGCGGGTCGGGTCGTCCTCCGCGCCCTCGACGGCGACACCGAAGGCTCGTGCCCCGCCGGCGAGCAGACCGATGACCCGCTCGGGCGTCGTACCGAAGGTGGGTGGGATCTCGACGGCGTCGAGCATGCCGATCCGGCCGCTGGTGCCCGCGCCGAGGTAGATCAGCCGTCCGCCCTGGCGGAGCGACGCCACGATGACGTCGACGGCGGCCGCGATGTCCGGCACGGCCCGGCGGACGGCGTCGGCGACGGTCTGGTCCTCGTCGTTCATCGCGAGAAGCAACTCGGTGGGAGACATCCGGTCGAGGTCGCCGGTCTTGTCGTTGCGGGTCTCGGTGCCGAGGGTGCTGAGGTCCACGGGGTGCTCGTTCCTCTCGCTGGTGTGCAGTCGCCGGCCGGCGGGGAGAGGTCCTCCGGTCGCCCGGCGGCTCGCCGCCGAGTGCGTCCTCGCGACCCGCCGTCGCGACCGGGCCGAGGGCGCAGCTGCGAACAGTCCCCGTATCAGCAGGCTGAAACCACAGCGTAACCAGCCCGGACGGGCGGTGGCAAAAAGTTTCGAGTTACGCTGGGTCACCGTCACTTATTGACAACCGCTGGTTGGGAGCGAGCCGTGCGTCAACTCGACCTCGTCGTGATCGTGCTGTACCTCGTGGTGATCGCCTACGTCGGACTACGCCTGTCCGGTAAACAGAAGTCCGCCAAGGACTACTTCGTGGGCGAGGGTCGACTGCCCTGGTGGACTGTCTCGTTCTCCGTGGTCGCCACTGAGACCAGCGTCCTGACCGTGATCAGTGTTCCCGGCGGCGCCTACAGCGGTCAGGGCTTCGGCAACGTCGAGCTGGCCCTGGGTTACGTCATCGGTCGAGTCGTCGTGGCCGCTGTGCTCATCCCGCTCTACAAACGGGGTGGGTTCGTCAGTGCCTACCAGTACCTCGGTGAGCGGTTTGGCCTGAAACTTCAGGGTCTGGCGTCGGTGACGTTCGTCTTCACCCGCCTGCTCGCCGAGGGTGTACGGCTGTTCGCCTCGGCCATCCCCATCAAGCTTCTTCTCGACGAGTTCGGGCTGAATGTCGGCTACCAGGCCATCATCATCGTCCTGACGCTCATCACTGTGGTCTACACCTACCTCGGTGGCATCAAGGCGGTCATCTGGACCGATGCCATCCAGATGGGGCTGTACCTGGGCGGGGCGATCCTGGCCATCGCGGTGCTCAGCCACGCCGTCGGCTTCGACGGCTACTCGCAGGCCCTGGACGCCGGCAAGTTCCAGCTCTTCGACACCAACTTCGCGCTCTCGCACGTGCTCACCAGCCCGTTCGCCCTGCCGACAGCGATCATCGGTGGCGCGATCTTCGCGATGGCCAGCCACGGGTCGGACCAGCTGATCGTGCAGCGCATCCTGTCCACCCGCACGCTGCGCGAGGGGCAGAAGGCGATGATCTCCTCGGGCATCTTCGTGGTGATCCAGTTCGCGGCGTTCTCCCTGGTCGGCGCGCTGCTGTGGTCGTACAACAAGGGTCAGACCTTCAAGGAACTCGGCCTGGCGAGCAGCGACAACCTCTACCCGAGCTTCATCCTGCACGCCCTGCCGGTGGGCATCTCGGGTCTGCTGGTGGCCGGCATCCTCGGCGCCGCGATGGGCTCGCTGTCCTCGGCGCTGAACTCGATGTCGAACTCCACAGTCGCCGACTTCATCCACAGCTTCTTCCGCAAGGTCCCGTCCGACGACGCGATGCTCCGCCTCGCCCGGGTGATGACCCTGGTCTGGGCGGTGCTGATGGCGGTCTTCGCCTGCGCGTTCAGCTCCAGCACCGGAAACGTCTACCTGACCGGTTTGACAATCGCCGGCTACACCTACGGGGCGCTACTCGGTGCCTTCCTGCTCGGCCGCCTCGTCAAGCGCGCCAACCAGGTCGACGCGGTGGTCGCCTTCCTGGTCACCGTGGCGGTGATGACCTACATCGTCCGCTACGTCAAGATCGATGTGACGACGGCCGGGACGACCACCGCCACCGCCATCGCCGCGCAGTGGCTGGTCCCGATCGGCGTCCTGATCACCCTGGTCGTCGGCGCGGTGTCCAGCCGGTTCCACCCGGCCCCGGAGACGCCGTACGACCATGGGCGTAGCGACGAGGTCGACGACGACGCAGCGGCGGCGCCCGCCGGCCGGGCGTGAAGGAGGACGTGATGCGCGTGATCGGCCTGATGTCCGGAACCTCATACGACGGCATCGAAGCCGCCGCGGCCGAGTTCGAGCTCAGCGGCGACACAGTGCGGATGCGACCGCTGAGCCGGCTCAGCCACTCGTACTCCGACGAGTTGCGCACGCAGATCGCCGCCGCCCTGCCGCCCGCGGCGACCACCACCGAGGCGATCTGCGTGCTGGACACCGGCATCGGCCAGGCCTTCGCCGAGGCCGGCATGCGGGCCCTCGCCGAGCTGTGCGACGGCCACGCCGATCTGGTCGTCTCGCACGGGCAGACAATGCACCACTGGGTGGAGGACGGCACGGTTCGGGGCACCCTCCAGCTGGGTCAGCCGGCCTGGATAGCGGAAGCCACCGGCCTTCCGGTCGTGGCCGACCTGCGCAGCCGCGACGTCGCCGCCGGCGGCCAGGGCGCTCCCCTGGTCGCCCTCTTCGACGCACTGCTGCTGGGCGGTCTGCCCGGCGTCCCGGCCGCGCTGAACCTGGGTGGCATCGCCAACATCACCGTCGTCGCTCCGGACGCGGACCCGCTCGCCTTCGACACCGGTCCGGCGAACGCGCTCCTCGACGCCGCCGCCCGCCACTTCAGCGGGGGCACCGAGGAGTACGACCGGGACGGGCGCGGGGCGGCCGCCGGGCAGGTGAACCCGGAGCTGCTGCGGCGGCTGCTCGACGAGCCGTACTACCGGCTGCCCGGCCCGAAGACCACCGGGAAAGAGCTGTTCCATCTGCCCTACCTGCTCGCCGCCCTCGCCGACGCGCCCACGCCGGACCCACAGGACGTGTTGGCCACGCTCACCAGGCTGACGGCGGTCACCGTGGCCGGCGCCTGCCGCAACCACGGCGTCACCCGCCTCGTCGTCTCCGGCGGCGGCGCACACAATCCGACGCTGATGCGCATGATCGCCGACGAGTTGCCCGGCGTCCAGCTGTCCTCCAGCGACGACCTGGGCATCGCGTCGGACGCCAAGGAGGCGCTGGCCTTCGCGCTGCTGGGCTACCTGACAGTGCACGGGCTGCCGGGCACCCTGCGCTCGGGCACCGGTGCGCGGCACGCCTCCGTGCTCGGCAGCATCACCCCCGGCCGGCAGCCGCTGCGGCTGCCGGCCCCGGCCAGCACCGCTCCCCGCCGACTGCTGATCGCCAGCCGTCCCGCCGTGCCGCCGGTGGCCGGCTGACCACGCTCCCGGGAGGATCCGCCGATGAGACCCGTCGTACCCGTGCCGCCGCCGACAGCGGCCGGCGCTCGCGCCCGCGCGGTCGCCGAGCTGCTGCGCTCCCGCCTCGATGATCCGAGCCGGGCCAGCGCCGAACTGCCCCGGAGGCTGGCGGCGGCGCACGACGCCTCGCCGTACCTGTTCGAGCCGCAGGCAGTGGTTCGCGCCGCCTCCGCCGCCGAGGTAGGGGCGTTGATGGCCGGCGCCCGCGAGGCCGGCGTGCCGCTGACCCTGCGCGGCGGCGGCACCAGCCTCGCCGGGCAGGCCGGCGGCGCGGGCGTGCTGGTCGACGTCCGCACCGACTGGCGGCACGCCGAGGTCCTCGACGACGGCCGCCGCATCCGGCTCCAGCCGGGCCTGACGATCCGGCAGGCCAACGCTCGGCTGGCCCGCTACCGACGCCGGCTCGGCCCGGACCCGGCCAGCGAGGCCGCCTGCACTGTGGGTGGCATGGTGGCCAACAATTCCAGCGGGATGACCTGCGGCACCACCGACAACGCGTACCGCACCATGGAGTCGCTGCGCTTCGTGCTTCCGTCCGGCACCGTCGTCGACTCCGGCGCCCGCGACGCCGACGACCGGCTGCGGGCCGACGAGCCCGAGCTGCACGCCGGGCTGCTGCGCCTGCGCGACCGGGTGCGCGCGACGCCGGGGTCGCGCGCCACCATCGAGCGGCTGTTCGCGATGAAGAACACGATGGGGTACGGGCTCAACTCGTTGCTCGACCACAGCACCCCGGTCGAGATGCTCGCCCACCTGATGATCGGCAGTGAGGGCACGCTCGGCTTCGTGGCCGAGGCCGTCTTCCGTACCGTCGAGATCCACGACCACGCCGCCACCGGCCTGCTGATCCTGCCCGGTCTCACCAACGCCACCGACGCGCTGCCGGCCCTGCTCGCCGCCGGCGCCCGTACCGCCGAACTGCTCGACGCGGCCGCGCTGCGGGTCAGCCAGCGCGACCCGGGGGCGAGCCCGGCCCTTCGCGGGTTGGCGGTCACCGGCCACGCCGCGCTGCTTGTGGAGTTCGCCGAGGACAGCGCGGAGCAGTTGGCCGCGACGCTGGCCGACGCCCGGCCCGTGCTCGACCGGCTGCCGGCCGTCAGCGGCACCGAGCTGACCCGCGACCCGCGCGAACGGGCCAACCTCTGGCACCTGCGCAAGGGCCTCTACACCGCCGTCGCCGGGGCCCGCCCGCCCGGCACCACGGCCCTGCTGGAGGACGTCGCGGTGCCGATGCCGCGCCTGACCGGCACCTGCGACGGGCTGATCCGCCTGTTCGACAGGCACGGCTACCCGGACGCGGTGATCTTCGGACACGCCCGCGACGGCAACCTGCACTTCATGCTGACGCAGTCCTTCGACACCCCGGCCGAGATCGACCGCTACGCCCGGTTCACCGACGACATGGTCGACCTGGTGCTGGCCGAGGGGGGAACACTCAAGGCCGAGCACGGCACCGGTCGGGCCATGGCGCCCTTCGTCCGCCGGCAGTACGGCGACGAGCTGTACGACGTGATGCGCGAACTCAAGCGGCTGTGCGACCCGAGCGGCCTCCTCAACCCCGGTGTGCTGCTCAACGACGACCCGACAGTGCACCTGCGGCAGCTCAAGGCCGTCCCGACTGTCGACCCCGAGCTGGACGCCTGCGTCGAGTGCGGCTACTGCGAGCCGGTCTGCCCCACCGCCGACGTCACCACCACCCCCCGGCAGCGCATCGTCCTGCAACGGCAGATCGCCCTCGCCACCGCTGCCGGCGACGAGGAGCGCCGCCGGGAGCTGACCGCCGACTACGAGTACGCCGCTGTGGACAGCTGCGCCGCGGACAGCCTCTGCGTCACCGCCTGCCCGGTCGGCATCGACACCGGGGCAGCGATGAAGCGGCTACGCGCCGAGCGGCACACCCCTCGCGCCCAGCGCACCGCCCGCACTGCCGCGCGACACTGGCAGGCCGCCGTGACGGGCGTCCGGGTCGGACTGACCGCCGCACACGCCGTACCGACGCCGGTGACCCGCGCCGCCACCATGGCGATCCGTGGTCTCGGCGCCACCGAACTCGTGCCGCTGTGGAGCGACGACATGCCACGCGCCGGCGCGGCCCGGCCTACCCCCCGCAGCGCGCCGGACGCCCAGGCGGTGTTCTTCGCGGCCTGCGTCGGCAGCCTCTTCGCACCCGAGGACGGCTCGTCCGGCGGTTCGGCGGCGGCGTTCCTGCGTCTGTGCGAACTGGCGGGGGTGCCGCTCGTCGTACCGACCGGCACGGCCGGTCTCTGCTGCGGAACCCCGTGGCAGTCCAAGGGCTACCCCGCCGGTCACCGCGAGATGGCCGAGCGGACCCTGGCCGCGCTCTGGGCGGCCAGCGACGAGGGTCGCCTGCCCGTCGTGTGCGACGCGTCCTCGTGCACGCACGGGCTGACGCAGCTGACCGCCGCGCTGGCCGAGGAGGACCGGGCACGGTACGGCGCGCTGCGCTTCGTCGACAGCGTGACCTTCACCGCCGAGCACCTCCTGCCGGCGCTGCCGCAGCCCCGGCGACTGGGCTCGCTGGCCCTGCACCCCACCTGCTCCACAGTGCACCTGGGCGGCATCGACGACCTCCGCGCGGTGGCCGGGGCGGTCGCCGACACCGTCACCGTGCCGGACAGCTGGGGGTGCTGCGCCTTCGCCGGTGACCGGGGGCTGTTGCACCCCGAGGTCACTGCCGGCGCCACAGCGGCGCAGGCCGCCGAGATCAATGAACGCGACCACGACGCCTACGCCTCCTGCAACCGCACCTGCGAGATGGGCATGAGCCGGGCCACCGGCCAGCCGTACCGGCATGTGCTCGAGGTGCTCGTCGAGGCGGTCGAGCCGCCGGCGTAGCCGGTGCCGTACCCAAGAGCGCGCCGCCCGCCGCAGAGCTGCGGCGGGCGGCGCGCTTTGGTGCCTTGCCTTACCTCAGGAGAGCGCGATGTCGCGGTAGTAGTAGCGCAGAATCGCCTGGTAGTTCTTGCCCTCGTTGGCGAGATCGCGCGAGCCGTACTGCGACAGCCAGTCCCCGTCCACCCAGCCACCGCACGCGGTCGTCGTCGCGCAGTAGTGCGCCCGCAGGATGTTGCCGCTGCGGGTCATCCGGGCCGACCAGGTCCGGTCCACCGCCGCGGACGTCGACGACTGTGCCGACGACGGCCGGTAGACCTGGTCGCCGGTGTCGTCCCGGACGTCGTAGCACTGTCCGCCGGGCGTCTTCCGGGTCGAGTGCAGCGCCCAGTACCAGGCGTAGCTCTTGACTGCCATCGCACCGGCGTCCAGCGAGGCGGCCGGCCAACTCGTCACCCACTCGTTCGGGAGGACGTTCTTGACGTACGTCTTGAAGTCGACTCGGTCGACCCGCCCGAGACTGACCCGGTAGACGAGGATGGTGCTCGGCAGCTTGCTGTTGGTGCCGTCGGTGCTACAGCCCGTCGGCCCGCTCAGCAACTCGTGCGAGGCGTTGTTGTTCTTCAGCGTGGCATTGAGGTTGCTCTTCGCCCCGGACGCGAAGTCCTGGGTCGCACCGGCGAAGTTGCTGTTGAAGTAGACCCGCACCGTCTTGCCGGTGCGGTTCCACACCGACGCGGCGTTGTTCTTCACGCACAGGCCCTTGCCGCTGCCCGCGCCTTTGAAGTCGTAGCAGGTCGGTTGGGTCGTACCGTAGTCGTCCATTGAGTCGGTGAAGTCGGAGACCGAGCCCGCCTGGTTGCTGTTGTAGTAGTAGCAGAACTCGCCGCTGTCGCAGGTTCCGTCCCGTGCGGCCGCCGCTGCCGGCGAGGCAACACTCAGGATGGAGGTGGACATGGCGAGGACGGCGCCGACGATGGCGAGGCCCTTGCGGATATTCATGGTGTCCTACTTCTCGTTGTAGCCCTGGGAGTTCCAGAACGCGGTCGGGTCGGCGTTGTCCAGGGTGGAGTCGCCGACGCTGACGGCCGCGTGGGTCTGCCGGCCGGCCCGGACCTCGACGTGGGTGTGCGCGCCCGAGCTGGAGGACACCCCGTGCCACGACTCATCGGCGATGATCTCGCCCTTGCTGATGGCGTCGCCCACGCTCACCCCGGACTTCGGCGCGGTGTGCAGGTAGATCACCGACTTGTTGAGTGAGGAGTTGTAGACGGAGATCGTGGACAGGCCGCCGCTGCCGGTGGTGCCCCGCGCGACGTAGATCACAGTTCCGGAGACCAGGGCGCGCACGTCCGAGCCGACGCTGCGGGCGATGTCGATGCCCTCGTGCCGGCCGGGTGTCGTGGTGTAACCGTCGAAGCCGCAGGTGACCGTGCCGCCGCTGGCTTGGTACAGGGCGTACGACAGGTTCGTGCGCGTCGACGGCGAGAACTGGTGCGAGGCGTTGTTGTTCTTCAGCGTGGCGTTGAGGTTGCTCTTCGCGCCGGCCGCGAAGTCCTGGTAAGAACCGGCGTAGCCGCTGTTGAAGTAGACGCGTACGGTCTTGGTGCTGCGGTTCCAGACCGAGGCGGCCTCGTTCTTGATGCACAGGCCCTTGCCAGCGCCAGCGCCCTTGAAGTCGTAACACGAGGGCTGCTCGGTGCCGTAGTCGTCGAGCGAACCGGTGAAGTCCGAGACCGATCCCGCGTGGTCACTGTTGTAGTAGTAGCAGAACTCGCCGCTGTCGCAGACCCCGTCGCGGGCCGCCGCCGACGCTGGCGATGCGACGCTGAGGATCGAGGTGGTCGCGGCCAGCGCGACGCCGACGGCGGCGAGGCTTTTACGGATGTTCATGGTGTCCTTTCAGGAACGGTGAGGGGGTGCGGGTCACTGCCCGCGCTGGTACTGCTCCCAGGTCTTGATCGGGACCTGAGGGCCGTCGTCCGGTCCCTGGTTGGCCAGGCCGTTCATGCCCAGGTAGTAGTCGCCGACCTGGTGCTGCGCCTGGCTGGACAGGTCCGTGTCGTTGATCGCCGTGGCGTGGATGTGCCACGGCCAGTCGCCCTGATTCGGGTTACGGACCCAGGCCGCGAAGCCGACCTTGCGCAGGGCCCGGGCGACTGCGGTGCGCTTGGTCGCTGTCATGCCGGTGACCGCGATGTCGACCACACCCCCGCCGTCGTGCGTACCGGCCGAGGTGGGGTCACCACCGGGGTTGTACGAGCCCTGGTCGAGGACCAGGGTGTAGCCGAGCAGACGCTGGGCCTCGGCCAACATGGCCTGTGTACGGGCGTTGACGACGTACCCGTCACGCGGGACCTTCGCGCCCGGGCCGATGGTGTTGCCGACGGTGTAGCGGTTCTGCCCGAGCTTCGTCAGCGACGTCGTGCCGGGCAGCCCGTTCGCGGCCAGCCCGGTGTAGCCGAGCGAACGCTGGTACGCCGCGTACGCCGAGACCGTCACGGTGCCGAAGTAACCGTCGACCCACTGCGCGTTCAGCAGGCCCTGCGCCTGGAGCGCCTGCTCGACGGCGAGCACGGAGGTCTTCGCGCCCGGGGTCAGTGTGTTGTCGGCACGGCGGGGGTCGATCTGAGCGGCCAGGACGGTGGCCTCCATGTCCACGACTGGCCGCGCGGCCGTGGTGACGGTTCGCTGCGCTGTGGCGCCGGGGGTCGCGGCCCACGCGTGGGCCGGAACACCGACGGCCACGCAGAGCGCGGCGAGCCCGACGGATAACCAGGGACGGCGCACTGTCGGTCCTCCTCGCAGTTGGTGTGTCGTTCGGTACGGACATCACCTTGCGAGAATCGGCCTGCTGTTCGGTACCCCTGCTGCCCTGTCAGATCCGTCAGGCCGTCACCGACCTCGATGGATGTGGTGTTGTCAGCTTCGGCGGTACCCCTGACTGACATCGATGGTTCGCCCTCTGACACCGGTCGAGGTGAGCGGGGAGCGCACTCAGGCGGTGACGGTGACCATGAAATACACCGGCCGGCGGGTGGGAAAGTACTCCTGCCCGTTCTCGTCGACCATCTTCCAGCTGACCCAGCACTTCCCGGGACGACTCGGTGCGGTGACCTCGACACTGATCATCACCTGCTCGTCGGGCGGTGTGTCGCCGATCGCCACCCGGTCCGGCACCTGGCAGCCGTCGGCGTCCGCTGTGGGGTTGGTCCGCTGGAGAAAACGGTTGTGCCAGGCGACCTTCCCCACGTTCTTGAGGGCCCACACCTTGACGAACTGGGAGTTCACCCGCACCCGGGTGCCGTCGGGGATGGTGACGTCGGAGATGAACTTGCTGGAGTCGCCGGGGATCAGCGAGTCCGAGAACGCCGAGGCCGACGGCGACACCGACGGTGCTGACGACGCCGCCACCGCGCCGGGGTCGTCCCGCGACGACCGGCCGCGGACGACGATGCCCAGGACGGCGACCATCACCACCACCAGGACCACCGCTGCGGCGGCGAGCCATGGCAGCCGCTGCCGCCGTGCACCCGCGACCTCCTCGTCGGTCGGCGGATAGTCCGTGCCGCGCAGCGCGTTCTGCTCCTTCGGAGACGACGCGGGGACGACGGACACGACAGGCCCATCCGGTTCCGCGGCGTCGGTTCCGGTGTCGGGCTTCTCCCCGCCCGCGGTGATCGGGGTTTCGGCGCCGGTCGGGGACTCGGTACTGACCGGCGCGGCATCGCCGTCTTCGGTGCCAGGGGCGGACGCGGGGCGCTGCGCGTCCTCCCAGCGACGCCGCCACTGGACCTCGTCCGCCTCGCAGGCTCGGACGAACTCCCGGACCGTCTCCCAGGAGGGAAACCTGGTCCCGGCGGCGGCCTCGTGCAGCGTGGTGTGCGAGATCCGGCCCGACCGCCCCGCCATCTTGCGGAACGACGGGTCGCCCGCGGCGGTCCGCAGGGTCCGTAGCTGTTCAGCGAACCTCTCGGCGGCCCGTCTGTCCTGAGTCGACTCGGCGGCGGCACGCTGGTCCTTCATCACTCCCCCATGTCAGACGACGTCGTCAGGCGTTGTCAGAGCGTGTCAGAGGGTACCGAACGGGACAAGGCCGCCATCAATGTGGTGCATCGACGACACCGGGCTCCACGGTCCCGGTGCATTGAAGGAGGTCACCGATGAAGAGCCTTTCCCGACGTGGCGTGCGCGTCCTCGCGGCCGCCGGTCTGGCTGTGCCCGCGGCGCTGGCGATCGCCGGACCCGCGCACGCCGAGACCAACCCGCGCTGCGCCGGCTCGGTGCAGATCGGCGCGACCGCTTACGTCACCGTCGGCGGTCAGACCGCGGCTTCGGTCAAGCAGTACAAGGGCTGCGGCAAGAACTACGCCTACACGTACGTGTGGCAGCAGTACCGGGCCAGCCACGGCTCGTACCAGGTCTGCACGTCCATCGTGACCGGAAGCACGCTGCGCGACCTGCAGTGTTCCAGCGGCCCGGAGGTCTGGTCCTCGGGCGCCAACACGCTGTCGGTGTGCACCCGGGCCCTCGGTGGCATTTCGGACGTGGCGCAGAAGGAGACCGAAGTGCGCTGCTGACCCGGCGAACTCGACGTTTTCCCCGCCGGGATGGTGATCCCGGCGGGCCCGGCGTCACGGGCAGGGTGTCCGCGCGCAGACATCGACGACCTTGCCGGTGAGCAGGAAGACCGCCTTCTGTTTCTGCGCTTCGGCCTGGGCGCGGGGGAACTCGTGCGGATCGTCGCCGAACTCCGGACCGGCCGGAGCGAGGTTGGTCGGTGGCGGCGCGTAGGCCGCGCCGCTGTTCCAGATCACGATCGCCGAGCCGGTGTACGGGTAGCGGCGGATCGGCGCGATGCCCCAGTACGGCCGCTTGTCCAGTGACCAGCCGTCGGCGAGCGCGGGGGTGTGCAGGCGCGCGCCGATGGTGCGCGCCTGCACCTCCGCCGCGGCGGGCGAGACCTGCTGGTCGCCGAAGGCCACGTGCATCAACACCTGGTGCGCCGGGGTGCGCGGTAGTGGCCGGTCGGTCATGTGCTGGGCGTACCCGTTGGCCTCGGACCGGTCCCACAGCATCTGTAGCAGCGCGAGGACCAGTTGTTGGTCGACCTTGTCCGGGTAGTAGCCGTCCAGCACGGTCTGGAACGGTGCGAAGTCCACGCTGCGTTGCAGCAACGTGGAGTAGTTCATCGCCGGCACGCCGAGCACCGACCGGGTCCAGTCCTGGGCGATGGCGGTGAGCGCACCTCCGTTGATGCCGCCCTGGCTGTTTCCGTCGTAGTGCAGCCCGCCGACGCGATTGATCAGCGGCCGGGCGGTGGCGTCCCGGAACGCCGGGTGGGCGGCGAACCCAGCCGGATGGATCATCGCGCGACCCAGGAAGAGGAAGTTCAGGAAGCTCTGCTGCAACCGGTCCGCCACCGCGGGGAAGACACTGAGGTCGGTGAAGGCGCCGGCCACATAGGGGACGTCGGCGGCGGCCATGCCGATCCAACTGCTCGCGCAGAAGGTGAAGTTGTGGGTGTTCGACATCGTCTTGACGTTGCCGGCATTGATCTCGGTTGGCCTGCCGAGCAGTCCGTGGCCGTAGAGCGAGAGGTGCGCCGGCCTCGCGGCCGACGCACTGCGCGGGATGTTGCAGACGAAGTCCGCCGCCAGCGTCGCGCCGGACGGTGTGGGCAGGGCGTTCGGCGTGGGCGGCGTCCCGGCGCCGCCGGCCGGCCCGTAGTGCAGCCGGGAGCCGGGCCCGCCGTCGCCGGTCAGATAGGACGGTACGCCGATGGTGCCGGTCACCTGCCGGGCGATCAGCGGGTCCTGCTCCGGTGAATAGTCGGTCACCTGGGTGACGGTGACCGGCGGCGCGGCCCGGCCGAGGTCGGCGAACGCGTCGTCGCGAACAGCCACCATCCGCCCGGTCAGCCCGTGCCGGCTGGCCACTGTGAAGTCCCAGGCCAGGTAGAGGCTGTGCCGCTTGACGCCGGTCCGAGTCAGGTCGGTGACGATCCGCCTCACCTGCGCCCCCCGCGCGTCCCGCGGCTTGAAGCTGGCGCCGGTCAGGTACGTCGTGAACTCCTTCGGCGCCGGAATCACCGCCCCGTTGCCGTCGCGCAGGCCGCGCAGCCCGACCACGTAGCGGGTGCCCTCGGTCAGCGCCACCGCCGGCCTGATGATCAGCAGCTGCCGCTCGGGCTGGCCGGCGGCGTGCGCGTCCAGCTCGGCCCAGTACGGTGTGCGCTCACCCGTCCGGGTGTTGAGCAGCACGATCGGCGCGTCCGGCGCCAGCGAGCGGCCGATGTCGGTGACCGGCGCGATCCCGCTCGCCGCGGCGTCGAGGCCGGGTACGCGCACCAGGATCGGTGAGCCGGGACTGAACCCGTCCTGCCGGTTCCACTCCGTCGGGTCGATCGGGGTTCCCCGCACGTTGGCAGGCATCGCGGCGGCGGCGAACCGCACCCGCTTGCCGGTGGGGCTGCTCCGGTCCGGCACTGTGAAGTAGTCGTTCGGGAACGGCAGCAGGCAGGCGGTCGGGTCGATCGGGTCGCAGGACGGGTGTCCGGCCGGCGCGGGAGTCGTCGGCGGTGCGGCAGGGGCCGCCGTGCCGAGCAGGACGGCGCCCGCCGTCACCAGCACGGACACGGCTAGGCGGAGCCCTCCGGAGGTGGTCACACGCATCTCCTTCGACGCTGGACGGCGGATCGATGGGTGGTGTTCTTCCTACGCGTGTGAAAGCGACTCAGCAAGCGAAACAGACTCGCGGCCGGTGGCTGGCAGCCGATCACGCTCTGGCTGCCGGCCACCGGCCGCATCGACGACCCACGGAAAGCTCAGTCGGTGATCACCGGCCAGGCGTAGGCGAGCAGGGCGCAGGCGGCACCCAGAAGCGCGAGCGAGACACCCCTCGTGGGCAGCGGCAGAGCTGCGAGCACGATCAGGATGACGGCGACAACGTAGAGAAATGCCTGGACCGACATGGTGCTCTCCTCAATCAGGGGTAACGAGCGGCTGACTTCATCCGCGGGATGCCCCAGGGCGTGATCTCAGAAACCTCCTGCTGATCACAGTTCGGCCCACAGTGGTACGTGCGGCTCGACCGGTGCGGTGCCTACGTCTGGAGAAGAAGCGCTTCGGCGCCCACCGGCCGAAAACCCGCCGCCTGGAAGGCGCGCACGCTGCGCGCGTTGCCGGCGGCCTGCTGGGCCCAGACCGGCTGACCGTCGGGCACCAGATGTCGGGCGGCCGTCGCCAGCGCCCGCCCCAGGCCCCGGTGGCGACGCTCGTCGTCGACCTCGATCGCCGCCTCCCAACGGCCGGCCACCCCTCGGCCGAGCACGACCACCCCGCCCTCGGCGGCCCAGACGCGGATGTCGTCACGGCGCCGACGTGACCTGACCTCGCGAGGATGACCGGCGTCCGCCAGCTCAGTCAGCGGCATCGGAGGTGGCCCGGCAAGGAAACTCGCGACGGTCAGCAGGTCGATCGTGTCCATCGAGCGCCGGGTGCGGTCGAGCAGCGCACCCAGGAAACGCGGATTCATAGTGGCCGCCAGGGAGTCGCAGTCGATAGCGGCCAGCGTACGACGTACCCAGTGGGGATCTTCGTCGGTGAACACCACCGAGTGTCCGGTGAAGGCGATGACTCCGGCATCGCGTTGGCTTGGCTGCGACACCACTGTGGTCCCGCCGTCTGGTGGCGGGAAGTGGCCGTGCGCTGCCGCGTCCAGGATGTCGGTCAACGTGCGGTCCATGGTCGTCTCTCCTCGGTCCCCGACCGCACGGCCGCCGAGGTCGGACGCGGCAATCCGCTTCCCGCCCCTTGCCACCGCGCGAACCAAACAGTGCTCAGACATCCTCCCGCGTGAAGTACGGCACCGTGTGCCGCGGTGTATCGGCCCGGCGCCCAGGTCGCGTGGCTGCGGTACCAGATCCGGGGCCGGGCGCTACTCGAAGCCGGCCAGGCCGGCCTCGGCGAGCGCGCGCCGCGCCAGGTCCAGATCCGCGGCACCGACCCCGGCAAGACGCCTGCGCGGCCCGGCAGGCGGCGGCGCGGCGCGTCAACCGACGGCGGACGCCGGCCCGCGTTCCGGCCGGCGCCCGCTCACGACCTCGACGGGTCAGCAGCCGATCCGGCTGGACCCCAGCGCGACGTCGTCGTACCAGAGGGTGTCGGCTCCGCCGCCGTAGCTCTCCCAGCCCAACTTCAGGTCGGCGAGCTGCGGCCGCCAGGCGCGGTTGTACCACTGGCCGTCGATGTCGTGCGTCGGTGCGCCATCCGCCGTCAGCCCGGGGATGGCGGTCCCGTCCAGCCAGGTACGCAGCTGACCGGCCGCACCGTCAACCATGAACTCCACGCAGGTCCACCGGTTGGTGGGTAGCGGCACGCTCTGCGCCACCCCGGCCGGGCTCTGCTCGGGCAGTGTCGCGTCGTCGGAGGCGCGGTTCCACTGAAGGGCGCCGTTCTGGCCACCCAACCGCAGGTCCTTGTTGCCGTCGGCGGCGTCGGCCATCGCCATCATCGTGGTGTGTTCGGTGGGCTGGGCGGTGGTGTGCCGGACCCAGATCCGGCCGTACCGGACGATGCCCACGCTGCCGAGGTTCTTCGTGGATCTGATGAAGACGTGGTTGCAGTACCCGGCGGCGCCGTTGATCCGGACCGACCGGCTGCCGCTGTGCGTGGTCGCCGTGTCGATGGTGGCGGTACCCGCGCCGGAACAGTCCGGGCTCACCACGGCCCAGTCACCGGACGGCGTCGGACCCGTCTGGCCCTCGAAGCCGTCGCAGAGCACAGCGCCGGCACAGCCGGTCGGCGGCTCGGTGGTGGGCGGCGGGGTGGTCGGCGGGGGCGTCGTTGGCGGGGGCGTGGTCGGCGGAGGCGTCGTCGGCGGCGGGGTGGTGGGCGGCGGCGTGGCGCCGTTGCACGCCACGCCGTTCAGGCTGAACCCGGTCGGCGCGCCACCGCTGGAGCCGTACGTACCCTGCAACCCGAACTCGGTGGAGCCGCCGGCCGGGATACTGCCGTTGTACGACGCGTTGCGGGCGGTCACCGTCGATCCGGACTGGCTGACCGTGGCGTTCCAGCCGTTGGTGACCCGCTCGTCCCCGGCGTACGTCCAGGTGACTGTCCAACTGGAGACGGCCGCGTCCCCCGGGGAGACCTTGACGGTGGCGGTGAATCCGCCGGGCCACTGGTTGGGTGTGTAGTCGACCCGGCAGCCCTGGGCGGCTGCGGCCGGGCCGCTGAGCAGCGCCGCCCCGGTTGTGGTCGCGGCGGCGGCCAGCGCGGCGACGACCACGAGGGTCGCGGCGGGGCGGGCGCGGAGAATCGTCATGAAGAGTCCTTCTGCCATCGAGCTGAGCGGAGGCGGCACGGCGGCGCGTCCTGGACGGACGCGGCACGGCAACGTGCCCTGGATGCGGCGCTGCGGTGCGCCACAGCGACCGGTCGCGCGTGCGACCGAAATGCCCGGCTCGGGGGTGGACCTGTCAGCCGCCGACGGCCCGGTCCCCCGGACCCCGGCGGCGCCCGCCCTCAATCTATTGACGAATACCGATTCAATCAAGGTCGGCACGAAGCCCCCGCCGTGCCGATCTTGCAGTTTCAGATGTCGACACGCGTGGGATGCCCCTTATGTCGGGACAGCGAGTGCAAGATCGCGGAGGAGGGACAGTTCCGGGGCCGTGTCGATCTGCGGGTTTCCCGTTCGACGTGGGGATGCTGGGGCCGGGAGACGGCCCCGTCGGATGAGGAGAACGCGATGTCGAAGTACCTGTTGATCATGCGGGGCACCGATGAGACGAACGCGGCCATGATGGCCGACCTCGACGAGATGATGGCGGCGACCCGCCAGTTCATCGAGGACATGATGAAGGCGGACGTTCTCGTGGCGGCCGAAGGGCTGGACGATCCGCGCCAGGGTGTCGTTGTCGACTTCGGCGGCGATGCACCCGTGGTCACCGACGGTCCGTACGGCGAGACCAGGGAGTTGTTCGGCGGCTACTTCCTGCTCGATGTCGCCACCAAACAGGAGGCGGTCGAGTGGGCCAAGCGGGTCCCGGCGGTCCGCGGGTCCAAGATCGAGGTCCGGCGGGTGGCCGGGGCCGACGAGGTCCCGCAGGGCAGCGAGATCAACGGCCACGTCTGATGGGTACGGCCGACGTCGAGGCCGTCTGGCGGATCGAGTCGGCGCGGATCGTGGCCGCGCTGACACGGTTCACAGGTGATTTCGGGCTGGCCGAGGACGCCGCCCAGGAGGCGGTGGCCGAGGCGCTGGTGTCCTGGCCGCGTGCTTCTCCGGCCAATCCGGCCGGGTGGCTGATGGCTACGGCCCGGCGGCGGGCGATCGACGCGATCCGCCGCCGGGTAGCCCTTCAGGAGCGATACGCCCTGTTGGCGGCCGATACCGCGCTCGACCAGGAGATCGACCCCGACCGGATCGACGACGATGTGCTGGCGTTGATGTTCGTCAGCTGCCACCCGGTGCTCTCCCCCGAGGCGCGGGTGGCGCTGACCCTGCGGGTGGTCGGCGGCCTGTCCAGCGAGGAGATCGCCCGCGCGTTCCTGGTGCCCGTGCCGACCGTGCAGGCCCGCATCACCCGGGGCAAGAAGGCGATCGCGGCGGCCGGGGTGCCGTTCGAGCTGCCGCCGGTCGGCGAGCGCCGGGAGCGACTGGGCGGTGTGCTCAGCGTCCTCTACGTGATCTTCACGGAGGGGTCGACGGCCACGTCGGGCGACCGGCTGCTGCGCACCGACGTGGCGTACGAGGCGATCCGGCTGGCCCGCACACTTGCCGCGCTACAGCCGGACGAGCCGGAGGTGCACGGTCTGCTCGCCCTGTGCGAGCTGACGGCCGCGCGATTCCCGGCCCGGACCGACCCGGACGGCACCCCGATCCTCCTTGAGGACCAGGACCGCCGGTTGTGGGACTTCCCGGCGATCCGCCGTGGGCTGGCCGCGCTGACCAGGGCATCGCAGCGCGGCCTCGGCCCCTACGGTCTACAGGCCGCGATCGCGGCCACGCACGCGGCGGCAGCCTCGGTCGAGGAGACCGACTGGGCCGGAATCGTCCGGCTCTACGAGGCGCTCGGCCGGGTCGCGCCCTCGCCGGTGGTCGAACTCAACAGGGCCGTCGCCGTCGCGATGGCGTCGGGCCCGGCGCCAGCCCTGGCCATCGTGGAGAGGCTGATCGCCTCGAACCGGCTCCCCGGCTCACACCTCGTCCCGACCGTACGCGGCGAGCTGCTGACCCGCCTCGGCCGGCTTCCGGAGGCGCGCGCCGAGCTGGAGTTGGCCGCCCGGCTCTGCGCCAATCAGCGCGAACGCTCGGTGCTGCTCGGAAAGGCTGCCGCGCTGAGCTGACTGCTTCAGCACCGCCGGCCGGAAGCCCGAAGGCCGCTCGCCGCCCATGGTCGCAGGATCAGATGTGCGTTCTCGCCTGCTCGATGTGCCGGGCGATGGCGTGCGCGCCGTGGGTGCGTGCGATGACGTGCGCCTCGTCGAGGGTGGCGAGCGCGTCCGCGCGGCGGTCCTGCGCGGCGGCGATGTAGGCCAGCCCGATCATGTTGGAGGCCACGCCCGGCAGCGCTCCGACCTCCCGACGCAGCCGGGTCGACTCCTCCAGCCGCTCGCGCGCCTCGTCCAGCCGGCCAGCGGCGTGCGCGGCGATGCCCAGGTGCCGGAGCGCCTCGGACCGGGTCGGCTTGTCGCCGGTCTGCGCCGCCAGCCGGCAGGACCGCTCCAGGTACGGCACCGCGGTCTCGTCGTCACGTCGGATGAACTGGTGCAGACAACCGATCCAGAACAACGCCTCGGCCTCGCCACGCGGGTCCCCCAGTGCCTGGTACAGCTCCAGCGCGCGCTCGAACAGTGGCAGCTCGGCGGGATCCTCGGTAGGCGACGAGCCGGCGTCGGAGGGCGCGCTCTGAAACCGGGCGTGCAGGATCATCCCCCGCGCCAACACCGCATCGGCCTCGACGGCGCGCAGACCCTGCTCGGCGTCGATCAGCGCGCCGGCGTCGCCGCCGAACACCGCCCGTTCATAGACCTCTCGGGCCCGTACGATCCGATCGTCGGTGCTCATCGTCGCCCCCGCTGGCATCGCCGCTACCGTCCCAGGCCCGGCAGTTTAGTCGGCAGACCGCCTGCCCGGCCCGCCCGAACACCAGATCAGCAAGCGTGCAACCCCCGGACGGGAGGGCCGCGTCGTACGGCCGTGACAGTCAGCGCAGAGAACAGACCCGTTCTGGTCGCCGGAGAGGACAGACCCCGGTGAGGCAGGCCGACGAGACCGACTTCCACGACTTCGTCGCGGGCCGGATGGATCGCTGGCGGCGCAGCGCGTTCCTGCTCTGCCAGGACTGGCACACCGCCGACGACGTCGTGTCGGTGACCGTGGCGAAGCTCTACCGGAACTGGCGCACGGCGGGTCGGGCGGACAACCGTGACGCGTACGCCCAGCGTGTCCTGACCCGTTCCTGGCTCGACGAGCGGCGCCGGCCCTGGAAGCGGCGGGAACAGGCGAGCGAGACGCTGCCGGACGTGGCAGTGGCGGCCCCGGAGACGGTCACCGACCGCGAAGGACTCGCCGCGTTGCTGCGTTCCCTCGGCGCTAAGCAGCGGGCGGTGCTCGTGCTCCGGTACTACCTGGACTGTTCGGTGGAGGAGACCGCGCAGATCCTCGGCATCTCCACCGGCACCGTCAAGAGTCAGTCGGCACGCGGGTTGGCGAACCTGCGCGCCGTCGTCACTGGCCAGTCATGAGGAAGAGGCAGCAGATGGGTCACCAGTTGTTCGACGAGTTGATCGGGACGCCACCGCCGCCCCAGGTGGACGTGGCGGGCATCGTTCGACGTGAGCGGCGCGCGAGCCGCGCCCGGCTGGTCGGCGGCCCGCTGGCCGCAGTCCTGGCGTTGGCGGTCGGCGTCGGTGTCGCCGTACACGATCGGGAGCCCGGCCGGCCGCTGGCCGCGCCCTCCCCCACGGCCACCGACACCGGGTTCCGCCTGGTCTTCGACTCCGACGAGAGCGCCGAGGCCAGCGCGAAGCGCCTCAGCGTGGAGTTCGATGCCGCGCTGCGCGCGGTGGCGTCCGGGTCGACGTGGTTCTGGATCCCCGACCACGTGGGCGAGGCCCACCAGCCGGACGGGCGGCCGCCGGTGTTCACCCACACCGGTCGGGACGACATGGTCGGCGGCGGATCCGGCGTGTCGTATCGGGGACGGAAGGGTCCGTTGGGGGTGTCGATCTCTCCCGACGTTCTCGATCCGGCGCCGACCGGCCGGCCCGTAGACCCCTCGGCGCCCGAGGGGCCCGCCGGATTCCATTGGCCGTGCGAGCTGCCGGAGGGTGCGGGAGACAACCGCTACCACCGGGTCTGTGTGGCCGGGACGACGCCCGGTGGCCTCCGGATGAAGACCGAGACGCTGACCGGGAAGCGGACCGGGAGCGTGCAGCACATCGTCTCGATCCAACTGCCCGGCAACCGGGCGCTCAGCGCGAGCGTCAGCAACATGGTGGGGGTCGACGAGCAGGCCGTCGCCGCGCAGCCGGAGCCGCCGCTCTCCGCCGAGCAGCTCAGGGCCGTCGCGGTACGGGTTGCGGAGCGGGTCAGGGCCTGACGGTCGCAATAATCAGGGGGTATCTATCGCCTGAGCTGGAGGTCCCCATGCGTGTCGTCCGTATTCTGCCCAACCTTCCGGTGGCTGACGTCAGCGCCGCGAAGGGCTTCTACACCGAATTTCTCGGGTTGAGCACCGAGGCGTTCAGCCTGGGGTGGGTGGCCCGCTACACCTCGGCCGACCCCGACGTGGCCGTGCAGCTCGTCTCCGGCGACGCGACAGCACCCGAGGACTCGGTCATCAGCGTGCAGGTGGATGACGTGGACGGTGCCTATGCCGAGGCACAGCGGCTCGGCTACGAGATCGTGCATCCGCTGACCACCGAGCCGTGGGGCGTGCGCAGGTTCTTCGTCCGCGCTCCGGACGGCAACGTCATCAACGTGGCGGCTCACCGCTCCTGAGGTGATCTCGACAATCCCGAGGGATTGACCCTCACAGACGCCCGATGTTAACTGCACATCAACGATGTGGATCGATGTTCATCCGGTTGCCGTCAACCCGGCACTGTGGCGCCGTTCCGCGTCGTCTCGACATCGCCCTCGTTTCGGCGGACGTGGGCACACCGGGGCACTTCCCGGGGTGCGAGACCTGCATCCGCGACGATCCAGAGGAGATCGTGTCGATGAAGTTGACGCCGCCGCTACGAATCGCGCTCGCTGTCCTGCTCGCCGGTGGTGTCGTCGCCGTCGGGCCGGCTGCGCCTGCGACCGCGGCACCCACGGATGCCGCGTTCGGGACCAGCACCGGGACGTTGAACGTCAACCGGGCGGCCTACCTGTCGAAGCACGACGTCGTCTACAACCGCCCGAACACCAACCCGCTGCACGGGCTCACCGTCGGCAACGGCCGCACCGGCGCCATGGTGTGGAACGACAACGGTCTGACCGCCCAGGTCTCCGGTGTCGACCTGGCGCAGCAGTCGACCTACGCCGCCGGGCTGGTCAACCTGTACAGCAACCCGCAACTCGACACCGGCTACACCACCTTCCAGCAACGCCTCTCGCTGTACGACGGGACGCTGACCACGAAGTACGACAACAATCGCACCGTCACCGTGCTGGGCGCGCCCAACTCCGAGGTGATGGGCATCCACGTCGAGGACACCCGACCCGGGGTGAGCAGCGTCGGGCTCGACCTGAGCCTGTGGGACATGAACACCGTCCAGAACATCGCGGACGTCCCCGACCTCAACACCTGGCGGACCGCCTCGACCTTCGCCGACGCCAGCGGCGTCGGGTTGAGCCGTGGGCAGACCGACGCGAACAAGTTCGGGTACACCCTCGCGGCAACTGTCGAGGGGGCGTCGTACTCCTCCCAGGTGGTCAACGGCACCCGGGTCCGGCTGACGATCACCCCCACGTCGAGCTACACCGTGTGGTTCACCGCGGCCAGCCGGATCAACTCGCCGGGCCTGAACTCGGTGACCCAGGCGAAGAACCAGTTGGCGGCGGCCAAGGCCGCCGGCTACTCGACCACGTTGAACAACTACCGCAACTGGTGGCACGACTTCTGGGCCAAGTCGTTCGTCCAGTACTCCAACGCCGGCGGCGACGCCGACTACTTGGAGAACGTCTACTACCTGGCGACCTACATGATCGCGGCAGGCGGCTACGGCAACTACCCGTTGCACTTCATCAACGGAGTCTTCCGGGCCACCCAGGACACCTCGAAGTGGAGCAACGGGTACTGGTACTGGAACCAACGGGACGTCTACAACTCGTTCCTGGCCAGCAACCACGTCGACCTGATGGCCGGGTTCAACCGGCTCTACAGCCGCAACCTCTCCGCGCTGAAGACGTACACCACCACCCGGTACGGCAGTGACGGGCTCTGGGTGCCCGAGACGATGGGCTGGGACGGCAACGCCCGGGGCACGATCAACAGCGACTACGTCAACGACACCTACTCGACCGGCACCGAGGCCGCCTACAACATGTACCTGCAGTACCGGTACAGCAACGACGAGTCGTACCTGCGCAACACCGCCTACCCGTACATGCGGGAGGCGGTGAAGTTCTACGAGGACATGCTCGACTACGACAGCGCCACCGGCCGGTGGTACATGGCCAGTTCGAACGCCCACGAGACGTACTGGGACGTCCGCAACGCCATCACCGACCTGGCGGCGGTGCGGCTGCTCTTTCCGCTCACCATCCAGGTGAGCCAGCAACTCGGCGTCGACGCCGGGTTGCGGACCAACTGGCAGACCATCGTCAACAACCTGGCCCCGTACCAGGTGCAGAACGGGGCGTACCTGCCGCACGACCCGCCGGTCGCGCAGACCCGCAACAACGAGAACGTGGCGCTGGAGTTGGCCTGGCCCTACGACCAGACCGGCATCGGCTACCCCGACCAGCAGACCGCCATCACCACCTGGAACGTGCGGCCCCACCCGTACGGCAACGTCTGGTCCAACGACCACGTGCACGCAGCCCGGCTGGGCCTCGGCGACCAGGCGTTCCAGGGCATGCGGACGATGCTGCAGAAGTACCAGAACTACCCGAACGGAATGACCAACAACACCAACGGCGTCTTCGAGTACCTCGGCGTCCACCTGACCGCGATGAACGAGTCGTTGCTCCAGTCGTACAACGACAAGATCCGGGTGTTTCCGGCCGCGCCGACCGACTCCAGCTTCGTCGGGAAGTTCACACTGCTCGCGAAGGACGGGTTCCTGGTCAGCTCGGAGCGCGAGGCCGGCGAGACCAAGTACGTGGGGCTGCGCAGCCAGTACGGCAAGGCGGCCCGGGTGGTGAACCCGTGGGGCGGCCAGGAGGTCCGGGTCCGTCGTGCCTCGGACAACGCCGTGCTGACCACCACGTCGGCCGCCGAGATCAGCTTCGCCACCGCGGCGAACACTGTGTACGTGGTGGAACGCACCGCCAAGCCGCTGTCGGCGTACGCGACCACCACGTTGACCGGCACCGCCAACCAGGGCGAGAAGAGCCTGTCCGGCACCGCCTCGACCCTGGGCCTCGGCGGCGCCGGCGGTGGCGGGCTGGTCAACGACACGATGCTGACCTACGACGCCAACTGGCACCACACCACCGCCCGGGGGTACGGCGACTACAGCGACGACACCCACCACAGCACCACCATCGGCTCGGCGGCCAGCTACACGTTCACCGGCACCGGGGTGGAGTACCTGTCCGAGCGGTTCAGCGACATGGGCAACGTCGACGTCTACCTGGACAACGTGTTCCAGACCAACGTCAACCTGAACGTCGCCGGCGCCCGCCAGGCCCAGCAGGTCGTGTTCCGCAGGACCGGGCTGGGAGGCGGCTCCCACACGATCCGCATCGTCAACAAGACCACCTCCGTGGGCATTGTGGACGCGTTGCGGATCCTCACCGGCAGCACGCCGACGACCGGGGCGGTCGCGCTGCGGGCCCAGGCGAACGGTCGCTACGTCAGCGCCACCAGTGCTGGCGCGGGCAACCTCGTCGCGTCCGCCGCCAGCGTCGGCAGCTCGGAGCAGTTCGAGCAGATCGACCTAGGCGGCGGCACCATCGCCCTGCGGGCCCGGGTCAACAACCAGATCGTCTGCGCCGACAACGCCGGTGCCAACCCGCTGATCGCCAACCGGGCGTCCGCCGGGTCGTGGGAGACCTTCGCCCTGGTCCGCAACACCGACGGTTCGGTCAGCCTGCGGGCGACTGTGAACAACAGATACGTGGTCGCGGAGAACGCCGGGGCCGAGGCGCTGATGGCGAACCGGGACGCGATCGGTCCCTGGGAGAAGTTCGACCTGGTCACCCTCTGACGCCGGAGCCGGCGGGCCTGTGCGGGCCCGCCGGCCGGCCCTGCCGCGCCCTGCCCGTCCACCCCCTCCCACAAGGAGCTCCGCATGCGTAGACGCGCCATCAGCACGCTCGCCGCCGCCATCGTCACCGGACTCACCCTCGCCGCTGGTGCGGCGACGGTGGCCTCGACCCCGGCCGAGGCCGCACCGTTGGGCAAGGTCCTGGTCTTCTCCAAGACCGCCGGCTTCCGGCACTCCTCCATCCCGAACGGCATCGCCGCCATCCAGCAGCTCGGCGCGGCGAACGGCTTCACCGTCACCGCCACCGAGGACGCGGCGACCTTCACCACTGCCAACCTCGCCCAGTACCAGGCGGTGGTCTTCCTCAGCACCACCGGCGACGTGCTCAACGCCGGCCAGCAGAGCGCCTTCGAGGCGTACGTGGCCGGCGGCGGAGGCTTCGTCGGAGTGCACGCCGCCGCCGACACCGAGTACGACTGGCAGTGGTACGGCGGGCTGGTCGGCGGGTACTTCGCCTCGCACCCGGCCACCCAGCAGGCGACAGTGCGGGTCGAGGACCGGGCCAACGCCTCGACCGCGCACCTGCCGTCGACCTGGACCCGCACCGACGAGTGGTACAACTACCGGACCAACCCCCGTTCGGCGGTCAAGGTGCTGGCCAGCCTCGACGAGTCGTCGTACACCGGTGGGTCGATGGGTGGTGACCACCCCATCACCTGGTGCCACAGCTACGGCGGCGGACGGTCCTGGTACACCGGCCTCGGCCACACCGAGCAGAGCTACGCCGACCCGAACTTCACCCGCATGCTGCTGGGCGGCATCCAGGTGGCGGCCGGGGCGGTGGCGGCCGACTGCCGGCCGGAGCCCGGCTACACCCCACTGTTCGACGGCACCCAGGCCAGCCTCGGGCAGTGGCGCCAGGCGGGACCGGGCGGGTTCACGCTCGCCGACGGCACCCTCACGTCGAACGGTGGCATGGGTTTGCTCTGGTACCCGGTGCGCACCTTCGCCAACTACTCGCTCAAGGTCGACTGGATGATGCCGGGCGACGACAACGGTGGGGTCTTCATCGGGTTCCCCGATCCGCAGGGCGACCCGTGGGGCCCGGTCGCCGCCGGTCACGAGATCCAGATCGACGCCACCGACGGCGACCCGACGCGCACCACCGGTAGCGTCTACAGCCTCCAGGCACCCAACCAGGCCGCCCGCGCGGCGGCGCTCAACCCACCCGGCTCCTGGAACACCTACGAGATCGGCGTGCACGGCCAGCGGGTCGAGATCTGGCTCAACGGCGTCAAGATCAACGACTACGTCAGCAGCCGGGCCATCGCCAACGGCTACATCGGGTTGCAGAACGACGGCGCCGGAATGGACATCAACTACCGCAACGTGCGGATCAAGACCGACGGGCCGAGTGAGCCGCCCGCCACCGACCTGGCCCAGGGCCGGCCGGTGACGGCGTCCAGCGTCGAGCCGGGCAGCGCGCACGCCGCGGCCAACGCCGTGGACGGCAACGCAACCACCCGCTGGGGCAGCGCGTACGCCGACCCGCAGTGGATCACCGTCGACCTGGGGGCCACGTACGCGATCAACAGGGTGCGGCTGGCCTGGGAGACGGCCCACGCGCGGGCATACCAGGTCCAGGTGTCGCCGGACAACGTCACCTGGTCGCCGGTGCACACCACGACCACCGGCGACGGCGGCGTCGACGACCTCACTGTCACCGGCACCGGCCGTTACCTGCGGGTGTACGGCACCCAACGCGCCACCCAGTGGGGTTACTCGCTGTGGGACCTCAACGTCTACGGCACCGCCGCCGGTGGCACCCTGCTCTCCCGGGGCAAGCCGGTCACCGCGTCCAGCGTGGAGCCGGGCAGCGCGCACGCGGCGGCCAACGCCGTGGACGGCAACACGACCACCCGCTGGGGCAGCGCGTACGCCGACCCGCAGTGGATCTCGGTGGACCTCGGCGCGTCCCGCACCCTCGACCGGGTCCGGCTGACGTGGGAGGCGGCGTACGCGCGGGCGTACCAGATCCAGGTCTCCCCCGACAACGTCGCCTGGTCGCCGGTACACACCACGACCACCGGCGACGGTGGTGTGGACGACATCGCCCTCTCGGCCACCGGTCGCTACCTGCGCGTCCAGGGCACCCAGCGGGCCCTACCCGCGTACGGCTACTCACTCTGGGAGCTGGAGGTGCACGGCAGTTGAGCGCGAGCCCTAACGCCCGGGCCTGGCTCACACACGGGTAGCGAGGGGACCGGGCCCGCATCTGTCCGGAGCGGTAGCTCGTGTTCCTCAGTGATTGGATCGCGGCCGACTCGGGGGCACAACCGTGCCCCCGAGTCGGCGCGACAATCGGCAGCCTGTTACCGGCGGCCGAGCTTGACGCTCACCTCTGCCACTGGTCAGGCGGGTACGAACTGCCACTGCTGGTTGGTCCCGCTGTTGGCGGTCCACTGCACGACCTGCGCCCCGTCGCTGGTGGAGGCGGCGTAGACGTCGGCTGCCAGTCCGCTGCTGCGGCTGACGATGGTGTAGTAGCCGTCACCGGTGGGCCGCAGGTACCACGACTGGTTGGTGCCGCCGTTTGCCGACCACTGCTGTAGTTGCAGGCCCGTCGTGGTGCTGCCGGCGTTGACGTCGAGCATCTTTCCGGAGGCGGTGTAGCGCAGGGTGTAGGCGTCCTGGTTGGTGCTGATCGTCCAGGTGGGGGTGCCGCTCTGCTGGACGGCTTTGGCGCCGTCGGCGGTCGAGTTGCCGACGATGGCGAGGGGCTTGCCGCTGTTGCGGTTGACGATGCGGTAGGTGCCGGCTGCGGGCCCGGTTCCGCCACTTCCACTGAGGTTCAGGTACTCGACCGCGTCGGTGAAGACGGTGCTGCCGGACTTCGTGGTCGACAGCTGCAGGTACACGCGGCTTCCGGTGGCGGGGGCGGTGAAGGACACCGGTTGGGTCACCCGTGAGCCGAGCGGGATGGTCAGGTTGCTGCTGCCGGACGCGACGACCGCGCCGGTCGGGCTGTCGAGCCGGGCGGTCCAGGCGAAGTTCACCGAGGTATTGGTGAAGTCGTCGTTGAACACGGTGATGTTGCGGGCCACAGTGGCGTTGCGGGCGTAGGTGGGTACCGCCTGCGGCAGCGGGAAGCTGCCGTTCGAGTCCGAATTGCCGGAGGCGGACCAGTACGGGAGGTCGACCGCGGCCACCGGGTTGAACGCCGCCTGCACGCGCTGGATCTGCGGGTTGCTCCACGGGTCGGGCAGGTTGTCGACGCCGTAGATGGGGTGACCACCCTCCTCCGGGGTGAAGTCGGTGCTCCGCACGCCGGGCACGACGCTGGCCCAAGCGGACAGCAGCGTGTACGGGCGCAGGTCGGTGGCGCCCTTGCCGCGCTTGGCCAGGGTTGCCGTGGCGAACCACTCGAAGCCCTGCTTGTTGTTGCATGCCGGCCAGATGTACTCGCCCTCGCCGTCAGGCCGCCCGTTCACGGTGATCAGGCCCTCGCCGTACCTACCGAAGCCGTCGACGTAGTGCGGGATCACCGCGAAGTTGGCGTACGTCATCCCGGGATACAGGCTGACATTTCCGCCGACGCCCACCTCGACAATGATCGGCCGGGTGCCGTCGGCGCCGTTCATCGCCGCGTACAGGTCCTTCTCGAACTGTTCGGAATCCTGGCCGCTCTGGTTCGGCTCGTTGTTCTGACTCCAGCGGATGATCGCGGGGTGGTTGCGGTCGCGCAGGACCAGGGCACGGGCGTGGTTGACCATGTTGTCGCGCCCGACGGAGTTCTGCCACTCCTGGGAGGATTGGGAGCCGCGAATCGCGGTCTCACCGATGATCATCAGGCCCATCTCGTCGGCGACATCCAACATGTACGGGCTCGGGGGCTCCTGGTGGATGCGTACCACGTTGTAGTTCAGCCGCTGGTAGTTGTCCACCGCCTGCGGCCAGCCGCCGTTGCCGGACGACGGGGGCAGGAAGCCGGGCAGGGTGTGGTACGCGTCGCCCTTGCCGCCGTTGTTGATCCGGTCGTAGTCGGCGCCCTGGAGGTTGTCGCCGCGGAAGTTCACGCGCACGCCGTTGAGGTAGTAGTAGTCACCGTTCTGGGTGGCCTCCCGGAACCCGAACCGGTACTCGGCGTCGCTCGTCCGGCCGTCGTCGGTGACGGCATGCACCGTCAGCCCGTGCAGTTGCGCCCGGTACCCCGACCGGTACGGCACGTTGGGCCACCAGTACGAGGTGCTGTCGAGGTTCCACGCGACCGGCCCGACGGTCACGGTCGCGGTCGAGCGGGCCGCCACGGTGACCGTGCGGCTGGGCAGTGCCGGGTAGCTGAAAGCCGTTCCGTTGTTGGACGACAGCGACCCGGTCAACGTCACCGACCGCGAACTGCCCGACGTGTTACGCACCGTCACGTCGTAGGTCAGCGTCTTGTTCGCCACCGACGTACGCACGAATGTGTCGCTGACGTACACCGCCGGGTACACCCGCAGGAACGCGGACCCGAAGATCCCCTGCGGTATCGCCTCGGACCACGTTGCGGCGTCGGGCACCAGGTACCGGCCGTTGGATGCCTTCAACGCGCCGCGGCCCTTCACGTTCACGGTGATCGTGTGGGTGGTGCCGGGCGCCGCGTATGCGCTGATGTCGAAGTTCGACGGGGTGAACGCCGTCGTCTGGGTGGCGACCACGCGGCCGTCGACCGACAATGTCGCCTGGTGATTGACGGCGCCGAACTCGATCCAGGTCGACTGCGGCTGCCCCGAGTCCGGCACCGTGATGCTGCGCGAGTACACCGCCTCGTTCACGTCGGTGAAACCCTGCTTGTACCAGCCGCCACCGGGTACCGCGATCGTGGTCGCCCCCCGACCCGCGGGCGTGAAGTTCCACGTCCCGGCCAGGTCGACCGAGGCGATCGCGGCGTTGCCGGCCGCCACACCGTCAACACCGGCGGCCGCGACACTCTGCGGCGCGACCGGCGCGGCCAGGGCCGACCCGTGGATCGCCAGGGCCACGCTCGCGGCGACCACGGCTACGGCCAGACCTCCAGCCGCTGCCGGCAACCAGCCGCGCCGACGGGCGTTCGAACGATGCATGCCAACCTCCTGTGACTCATCCGCCAGCTCGCCAACACCGTTCAGCGCACAGCCTCATGGCCGAAAGTCGAACCGGTTCGACGGATCTGCCGGCGTCGCCGACCACCCGGGAAGGGTGATTACGGCCCGATACATAGGTATGTATTAATGGGCGCGTCGCGCGTGAAGTCAAGGTTTCAAGACGGTTACTTCCTGCTCATGACGCCTCGCAGGCTTCGAGTGACCGCCGATGAGCACGACCCTTCCGGAGTACTAGGGCATCGCGCTCAGGCATTCCATGTCACCGGCTCACCGACGCGCGCCGATCGATTAGCGAATCGATTCGCCTCTGCGGCACCCGGCCGCGCGACACGTCGAAGGCGTGGACAGCACTGCGGTCCTCGGCGAAGGCGGCGGGCGGCCCGGCCTGACCTGTTCGGTTCCAAACTGGGGTCAGGGTGTTGGCAAGGAACGTGCTTCGCCAGCGTCACGGACGGGTTACGGGATCTTGATGGCGAGTGTCTGATTGCGCAGACATGACTGCGCAATCATAGAGGACTATGGCCGGCGATGGGAGGTGCCGTGACGCGACTGGCGAGGCCGGGTGGAAGCCCTTCGACGCCGCGCAGCGTGGACGTCGCGCGGCTGGCCGGCGTCTCCCAGAAGACGGTGTCCAGGGTCCTCAACGACGAGCCGTATGTCTCGGCCGACGTGCGCCGGCGGGTCCTGGACGCCGCCGCGGAGCTCGGCTACCGGCGCAACCAGGCGGCCCGGGCGCTGGCCTCCGGGCGGACCCGGTCGATCGGCGTGGTGACGCTCGGCAGCGCCCTGTACGGGCCGGCGTCGTGGCTCATGGGCATCGAGCGGACGGTCCGGGAGGTGGGCTACACGCTGCGGGTGGCCACCACGATCGAGGGCGACCCGGGCGGCATCGCGAGCGCCCTGGCGTCGCTGCTGGACCAGGGCGTGGACGGCGTCGTCATCTCCGAGCCGATCGACGAGGGCGTCGGCCTCATCGGCGTGGACGTGCCGGTCCTGGTCCTCGGCGCGCCGCCCACCTTCGCCGCGCCGCAGGTGGTGACCGCCAGGGTCGGCGCGGGCCGGCTTGCGCGGGCCGTGACCGAGCACCTGCTGGAGTTGGGGCACGCGACCGTCCATCACCTGGCCGGCCCGCAGCGGTGGTATTCGGCACGGGACCGTCTCGCCGGCTGGCGCGAGGCGCTGCGAGCCCACGGCGCGCACGAGCCGCCGGTCGTCGAGGGCGACTGGTCGGCCGCGTCCGGCTACGCGGCGGGCCGGGAACTGGCCGGCGACGGCACCGTGACCGCGGTGTTCGCCGCGAACGACGAGATGGCGATCGGTCTCATCCGCGCGCAGCTCGAGGCCGGGCGCCGGGTGCCCGAGGACATCAGCGTCGTCGGGTTCGACGACATCCCGGTCGCCGCCTACGTCACTCCCCCGCTCACCACCGTGCGGCAGCCGTTCGACGAGGTCGCACGGCAGGGCCTCGCGCTGCTGGTACAGGTCATCGAGAAGCCGGACGTCGAGCTCCCACCGGCGGCCGACCAACCGGTCGAGCTCGTCGTCCGCGCCTCGACGGCGCCACCACTGCCCCGGCCGATCGTTATCGATCACCGCCACGGGGTGACCTCACCGGCCACCCACGACTTCTGAAACACGCCTCAGCGCAGTTCCACGATCCTGGCCCTGGTGTTGGCTGGGGCTTCGGGGTGTCCGCGCTCGACGTCGGCCCGGACATCGGCGACGGTCTTGCCGGCCAGCTCCCGCCGCCAGGCCAGGTCGGCGCCCCGCATCGCCTGGGCGAACGCGCAGGACTGTCGATAGTCGACGCCCGCGTGTTCGCCCGGGCCCTTGCGGAGGATCTGGTCGCACTGGAACAGCTCCTCCGGGCCCTCGATCGCGGCCACGATGTCCAGCAGAGAGATCGCCGCCGGGGTCCGGGCCAGTTGGAAGCCGCCGCGCGGCCCGGAGGTCGACGTGAGGATCCCGGCCCGGGCCAGGGCCTGGAGCTGCTTGTTCAGGTACGCCGGTGGCAGCTCGTAGAAGGCGGCGAGGGTGCTGGTCGGCACCGGGGCGTCCAGCCAGCTCAGATTGAGGCACGTGTGGAGGGCCCATTCGACGCCCTGACTCATCCGCATGATCCTGGACTCTACATGTCCAGAATCTGGGACACCGACCCTGATCACTGGCGCCGACTGATTCTGGACATCTAGTGTCTAGGAACCGATGAACGACCAAGGAGCCGACAATGACTTTGGTACGCGCAGCCCAGGCCGAGGTTCTCGACAGGGACCCGGCCAGCGTGATCACGCTGCTCCTCGACCCCGAGCACACCGGCGGTGCCCTGACCAGCAACCGCACAGTGCTCAAGCACGGCACCGACGGTGCGCCGCCACACCTGCACACCCACTCCGGTGAGCTGTTCTTCGTGCTCGACGGCGCCCTCGAGATGCTCGTCGACGACGAGGTGCACACCCTACACAAGGGAGACGCGCTCTTCGTCCCGCCGAAGACCCCGCACGCCTTCGCCCCCGCCGAGGGCCAGGACGCCGATTTTCTCGTCGTGATCACCCCCGGCAAGCCACGGTTCGACTACTACCGACTGCTCGACAAGGTGCACCAGGGCGAAGCCACCTGGCAGGACGTCGAAGAAACCCAGGACCGGTACGACAACCACTACGTGGACAGCCCGTTGTGGGCCGGCCGACGAGGCTGACCGGCGCGACCTGTCAATGCGGTTGCCCCGTCGGCGCGGGTGATCCACACCGACGGGGCAACGCATGTCGCGGGGCGCTACCTCTTGGCGATCCTGATCGTCGCCGTGCGGTAGTTGTTGCGCTTGTCGTTCTTCGTCGGGTCGTAGTTCTTCTCGATGTTGCCGGCGCTGTCGACCGAGAACCAGTTGAACGTCGTCGTCTCGGTCACGTGGAACACCTGCCCCGGCTCACGGAACTCGGTCGCCTCGTAGCGGGGCGACTCGAGCGTGGGCCGGCTGCCGTCGGTCGTGTAGTAGATGGTCGCCGGCTCACTGGTCTCGAAGCGCACGTCGACAGGCCGGGAGTAGCGCCCCGCACCCGGGACAAGCTGGGACGTCGGGTTCTTCCTGTCCCTGCCCCAGTCGGCAGCGACCCGGAACATCTCCATGATCCCGTTGGCGTACTCCATCGTCTCGGCGTGGCCACTGACGAGTTCGGGGTTCCCGTCCCACTCCGGCTGGAACGAACCGCCCTGCCAATCGCCGGTGGCCGGGTTGTAGACCGAGCCGCCGACCTCCCAGCCGAACGCGTAGATCCCGTAGGTGTGGTACAGGTCCTCGCGTACGTTGCCCGCCGAGGAGTAGAGGACGTCGGACGAGCCGCCGACGTTCTCCGGCGTGACGACGGTTTCCCGGTGCGCCTTGACCTGCGACAGGATCCGGGCGGCGGACTGCCAGTAGAACGCCTCGTCACCCAGCGGCGGACGCGGCGTGGTGATCCGGCCGTCCGCGATGTAGGCGCCGGGCTGCCAGAAGAGTTGGCCGCCGTTGGAGTGCACCGACATCATGAACTTGATGTTCTTGTACTTCTCGACCAGCCAGATGATGTTCTTCGACTCGGGCTCGGACAGCTCCTCGGGCCCCTGGTAGGTGCCACTGACGCAGTTGGTCGACCCTCCCGCGTAGCCGTCGTGGCCCGACCCGACCCGGTAGTTCCGGTTCAGGTCGACGCCCCAGGAGTTCCGCTGCGCCGGGTCGGCGCTCGCGTCCGGGCAGTGGTTGGTCATGTTCTTCCGCTGCGAGGCGAAGTTGTAGAAGCTGTAGTTCGCCCCGTCGGGGTTGTTGGACAGGATGAAGAAGACGTCGGTGTTCTCGACGATCTTCTTCGTCTCCCGGTCGGACCGGTAGTTGTGCACCAGACGTTCGGCCGACTCCAGGCTGGTAGTCGCCGGCACCCACTCGCGGGCGTGGTCCTGCGCCTGGATGAGGACACCAGGCTTCTTACCGTCACGATGCTTGCCGATCCGCAGGACCGGGATCGTCGCGGGGCCTCGCGGCACCTCGCCCTCCGGTGCTCCGACGCGCTTCTGGTCGAGGAAGTCGGTCAGCGCGACCGGTCCGGCCGTCGGAGCGACGATGCCGGTGCCCTCGTTGGTGCGGTACGGGTGCGCCCGGTCGATGAGCCCCGCAGAGCGGGTCCGTAGCGCCTCGGCCACCTCGGCGGCCGTGCTCGTCGGCGCACCCGAGGCGTCAGTGGCGAGCAGGACACGGACCGCCTTGCCGGTCACCTCGACTGCCAGCGGGAGATCCGGGTCGGGCCGGTCCACGAAGTCCACTGTGACGTCGTTGCCGCCCTGGTGACCCCACGCGGTCGAGGAGACGACGACCGCCGCCTGCCCGGTGCCGCCGATCTGGGCCTGCGCCTTGCGTTGGTACCCGTTCGTCTGGTTCGGCAGGTAGACGATCTCGGCGATGTCCGGGTACTGACGGGCAATCTCCTTGGCGCGGCTGTAGAGCTGCTGCGGGTGCCGGTAGCCGTCCACGAAGTCCGACTTGTAGGACGGGTTCTCCGTCAGTGGCGGTGGGGCGTCCTCCAGCCAGTTGGAGACGACGCCGGTCGCGACGCCACCGGTGGAACTCGTCAGCTTGATCTTGTTGGGGCGTACGTCGAGCTTGAACAGGTTCCGGTGGAACATGTACTGCCCCGAGTCGACGAACCTGCTCATCGTCCTGGCGAAGCCGAACGCCGTGCCCTTCCCCGAGTCGTTCTCCAGCTGCATCCCGACGATCGGGTCCTCCTGCTGCCCCTCGGTGGTCCGCGCCTCGACGTAGAGGAAGCCCTGACCCTTGGTGGTGAACCAGTCGGCGCGGACGACGCGTACCGTCGCGTCGTGGCTCGCCGGCTGGGCCGCCCGCGCGCTGGCCGCGCCGATGCCAAGGCCGCCGTCGGCCTCGTCGCTCCAGGCGAAGCCCGCGTCGTCGCCGAGCACCTCGACGCCCATCGCCGTGAGTTCGGTGACCTGCTCGGCGGTCACCACCGCTTCGCCCTCGATGCCGTTCGGCACGCGCCGGAGGCCGTGTTCGAGGTCGAAACCGGCCGCGGCGACCTTGTCCAGCATGTCGGCGCCGGTCAGCCTGACGTGTACGAGGCGTACCGACTCACGATCCTCATGCTGGGATCGGCTGGCGGCGGCTGACGGCCCCGTGGGATCCGCGCCCGCAGGGCCGGTCGTCACGAGGATGCTGCCCACCAGGGTGGACAGCGCGAACAGCGCGATGCGCCGTTGTGATCGCCGCATTCCCCCTCCTTCTGCCTACGACGGGTGATTGCCGGCGGACCGGTCCGGTGAGCGTATGTGCGTTCGCAGCTCCAGTGGTTCACGTCGATCGAATTTGAGCATTCCTTGAGGCGACCGTCGCCGGCACCCCGCGCCGCCGTGTCCGTACCCAGGGAGCCTGTCCCCCGGTAGAGGGAGCGCTTCCCCATCTGTCGGGGAGGAAAGCTGATCCGCAGCCGGCGATCGTTGGTCCATGGCTGTCGTTGAAGTACCGACCCGCGCCAGACCGTGGGCGCTGGCGTGTGCCGTGTTCGTCGTCGCCGCGGTGGCTCAGCGGCTCTACTGGATCGCGGGTGGCCGGTGGGGGTACACCGCCTGCGACCGCACCGATCTGGTCGATCCGGCGGGCGGGTGCGGTGCGGACCAGGTCGTGGCGTTGCCGTTCTGGTCGGGGTGGGGCGCGGTGGGAGTCGGCGTCGCCCTCGCGGTGGTGCTCGGGTGCACGGTCCGGTTTCCCGGCAGCCGGGCGACCGCCGGCAGCTGGGCTGCAGCGGCGCTGCTCCTGGTGGCCGCGTTCCCGCTGCACCTGCTCTTCGAGATCCCGGCGGCACTGGCGGGGCGGCCCTCGGACTGGCGTGACCTCGGAGCCCGGCTCGTTCTACTGGCCGGTGGCGTCCTGTTCGCCGGTCTCGCGAACGCATCCGGGCCCCGGCGCGGACCGGCCACCGCCGGCTACCGGCCGGTGCCGCTGTGGACGCGCCGCTGGGCGTATGTCGCTGTCGCACTGCCCGTGGCCGGCTGGGCCCTGCCCCACTCGCTGTGGGTGCTCGGCGTTCCCGTCGGAATCTCCGAGCGGGAACTGAACGACATCGAGCAGAACCTCTCCACGGCGACCGGGTTGGCGATCACGCTCGTCCCGCCGCTCGCCGGCCTGCTCGTTCTCGGGCTGGTACAGCGGTGGGGGCAGCAGTTTCCGCGCTGGGTGCCGGGACTGCACGGTCGACAGGTCCCCCGACGGCTGGCGGTGATTCCGGCCGGCGTGGTGGCGCTCACGCTTGTCACCTACGGCGTGCTGAGCATCGCGGTGCTCGTCGGCCGACTACTCACCGGTGACACGCGCTGGTCCGACGTGTGGGACGGATGGGCCGTCACCGCCACGCTGCTGGTGTTCCTCGGCTGGGGAGTGTCGTTGGCCGTCACCACCGCCGGCTACGCCCTCGCCACCTCGACCGATGCCCCCATGACCGCCTCTCAGGATCGGAGCGTCCATGAACCCCACTGACGCTGCCCGCGTCTCGACCGCCGCCCCGCCGCCCTGGGCGATCTGGGCCGCCTACGCCGTCCCGCTCTGCGTCCTGCCGTCCGCGCTCTGGCGACTGTCGTTGGTGTTCACCGACGATGGCACCACGCACTGGTACATGGTCTTCCTGTCCGCGCTGTCGATGGGACTGGCCCTGTTGACACTCGGGCTGGTGCACCGGTGGGGACAGCGAGTTCCGCACTGGGTACCCGGCGTCGGTGGCCGTCCCATCCCGGCGCGTCCGGTCGTTCGCGTGGCGCTGACCGGCGGCTGGTTGCTCGTCGCGATCTGCGTGTACTTCCTCCTCAACAACAGGTTCCATCTCGTGCAGAGCGGCTGGGTGGGCATCGGAGAGGACGAACCGGTGCACCCGACTCCCGGTTGGGAGGTGCTCCGCTACTACGCCCCCATGCTCGCGTGGGGCCCGCTCGTCATAGCCGTGGCCGTCGACTACCGCCGGCGCGCAGCCAATTTTCGAGGACTGGAGAGGCCATGAGAATCCGCAGGTTGCTTGTCGCCATGCTCGCCGGGGTCGTGGCGGTAGTCGGTGCCCCGGTGTCGGCGCAGGCCGACGATCAGGACCCACCCGAGGTGCCCGCCACGCCGGGTGCGTGGATCGCCGGCATCGGCGGCTTCGTCTACAACGAGCCCGGGTTGGTCGATCATCAGATCCGGTTCGGGGTCCTGGGTTGGGTCGACCGCCACGGGACAGGCCACGGCGTGTTCCGCTTCCGGCACGCGCTGCCCGACGGGAGCGTGGCGAGCGAGGGGCAGGCCGAGGTGACGTGCGTCAGCGTGGTGGGCGACACCGCACTGGTAACCGCTGTCGTCCCGGCAGGCGGCAGCCCGATGGTCAACCACGTCTTCGCTATCAAGATCATTGAGGGCGGTCCGGGTCGAGCCGACCAGATCGAGACGCTCCAGGCCGGCGGCGATCCGACCAGACCCGCCACGCGGTACTGCATCGACACCGCGCCGTACAACCTTTCCCGCTACCCGGTCCGGCCCGGCGGCTACGCGTTCGGGTCGTGACGTTCCAAAGCGATATCGCGCCTGCGGGAGCGGGGCGTCCGGTCCTATCCTTGCGCGGTGTCGTACGCCGATCTCACTGTCGCGCAGTGGAACAACCTCTCCGATGGTGCCGCGCGCCGCCTCGCCGAGGATATCGCCGACCGGCACGGTCTGACCGTGCCGGTCGGCCTTCAGGACACTGTGTACGCGGGGCGCTCGCACCGGGTGGCGCTGTTCGAGCGGGACGGGATGCGGTTCGCTCTGGTGCCCGGCGGCCGACCGACGCTCGGTCACGATGCGGCCCGTTTCCGGCCCACGTCGGACCAGCTGGCCAGCTACGCCGACAGCGCCGCGGAGTACGGCCTTCCACAGTTGGCCGAGTACGTCGACGCGATGACCTCGCCGGCGCGCAGCGTCGAGCTGCCAGCGATGCTGGTCGCTGTGGAGGCGATCGACCCGTGCGAGGTCACGCTGGCGCCGGACGACCCCCGGGTGCTCAAACTCATCGCGTCGGAGGGTGCTCAGCTCGACGGGGTGAGCCAGTTCCGGTCCGCCGGTGGGCTGATCGTCGAGTTCGACCGGACCGGGCAGGTGACGACGGCCCAAGCGACCACTGACGTGTCCTATGACGCGGCGATGGCCCAGCTCGCAGGCGCCGGCCTGCGGACGACGACAGCTGATGAGTGGGAGTGGGCATGCGGAGCGGGGGCGGCGACTCTGTTCCGCTGGGGCGATGACTGCCCCAACGACGGCTACCCGTTCGACCACAAGACCGGGGTGCACCGCGAGACCAACCTGTGGGGGTTGACGATCGGGCAGGATCCGTACCAGCACGAGGCGACCACCGAGCGCACCATCGTGTGCGGCGGCGATGGCGGCAGCACCACCTGCGGAGGCAGCGGCTTCTTCCTGGGGTGGCTCGCCCTCGCGACCGCCTACCGGGACGAGGATTTCGGCCAGTGGCTCGCCTCTGACGACGGGTACGCCGAAGAGATCCTGACCCGGCCCGTCCTGGAACTGAGCTGAGCCCACAACCGCTGACCGCTTCGCAGCGGCAGTTCCGCGCAGCCGGTGCCCCAAAGAGCGCGGGCCTCGACGAGATTGCCTAGTGCACGCTTGACGGCATGGAGCCCGCCTACCCCTGTGTGTGCTGCGGATATCGCACCCTCTCGGAACCACCGGGATCTCATGAGATCTGCCCCGTGTGCGGGTGGGAGGACGACGTCTACCAACTCCGCTGGCCGTATCAGGCGGTCGGCGCGAACGATCGCTCGTTGTTCGATGCCCAGCGGAGCTTCACTCCGCCCGCGTCCAGCCCCGATTCCAGCCGTACGCAGACCCGCGCCGACGTCGCCGATTTCGAGCCGGATCCCCTCTGGCGGCGCATCGATGATCGCCGCGACCGGTTCGAGCCACGCGGCGGAAGCCTCGCCCCCTGGCCCGACGATCGGACGATCCTGTACTGGTGGCGGCGCCGCACCGCGAGAGCCTGGTGGGAGGACGTCACACCCAGTGCCCTCACCTACGGCGACGACGCCGACAGTCGGGTCACCGAGTTCGTCGCGGCCGTGCGTGCTGTCGCCGACGCGACGCCGCCTGCCGATCCTGACAACCTCTCCGGCATGGAGGTCGACTTCGACCACTACCTCTGGCGCTGCCGATCGATCCGGCAGGTGACAGTGTCCAGCAGCGCGGATCCTGCCCGACAACTGACCGCACACTGCCTCGCCGAACAAGCCGCATCGCCACAGCAGGTCGCAGCGGAGCTTGAAGAAGTGTGGATGCGGGACCTTCGCTACCAGGACTGGGACGCCCACCTGCTGCAGGTCACGCCGACCTCGGTGGATCTCCACGTGGCGACCAGGAACAGCCAGGGCGGCTACTACATCACCGCTTCGATCTTCACACGATGGTCCGACAACGTCGCTGCGCCGACAGACGCAGCACCCGAGTTCAGAACGTGGCGATCGGGTTGATCGGACTGCCGGACGTGCCGGCGAAGCGGACCGGTGCGACCGCCAGCTGAAAGTCCCACTGGCCGAGCTCGGTGGCCGTCGTCGCGCAGGCCTCCAGGTCGCAGTTGTCGAGCATCCACAGACCCATCGCGACGAGGCTCACGGCGTGGACCGGCATCAACACGTCGTCGTACCCCGACGGCTGAACGTCCTGCGGTGTGTCGGCGCCGATCAGCGCGACCCCCCGTTCCTGCAGCCACGGCAGGCAGGACGCGTGCCAGCCGGCCTGCGCGAAACCGCTGGCCGCACCGTTTTCGTGCCGGAAGCGCCCGTAGCCGGTCCGCAGGAGTACCGCGTCGCCGGGTCGCACCTGCACACCCTGGCGGCGCTCGGCCTCCTCGAGATCGTCGGGCGACACCCCCTGCCCTGGCTCCAACCACGGCACATTTCGGGCCGCCGCGACATCGAGCAGGACACCACGCGTGACGATCCCGTTCGCGGCCGCCGTGACGGCCGCCCACGCCGAGCCCGTCGCGGCGTCGACCAACGAGTGTGACCGCCCGTTGTACATCGTGCCGTCCCAGTAGATGTGGCACGGCGAGTCGAGGTGGGTGAGGGTGTTGCCGTGGAACGAGATGCCGAGCCGCTCGGACGAGAAGCCCCAGCGCCGGTCGGCGTGGAAGGCGGGCGGCATGTTCTCCGCGCCCGGCATGTCGGCGGTGCACGGGCACGTCGTCGTCGACCGCTCCATGTCTCCCGGTGCGGAGACCTCCCATGCGCAGGACACGCTCCTGCCGTGCCGCACGGCCCGCGCCGCCGCCAACCGGATGTCGTCGGTGATGTGGTTCAGCGTGCCGAGTTCGTCGTCGTCGCCCCACCGTCCCCAGTTGGACAGGGTGTCGAAGTACCCGAGCACCTCGTCCTGGGTCGGCATCGGTCGTCCTGCCGTCATGTCAGCATCGATCCCTCTGGTCACGCGGTTTCGAGGCACCGCAAGTCAGAGTAGCCCGCCGCTTGATCCACGGACGAGCGCAGGCAGCGCAGGTTCCGGGTGGTTCGCCCTGTCGGCACCACCGCCGGTGCCCGACGGTCAGAGGCCCTGCCCCACCTCGACCAGATATCCGTCCGGGTCGCGCAGGTAGCAGCGGATCTCCGTTCCGTGGTCCTTCGGCTCGGTGATGAAGTCCGCACCCCGAGACTTCCACTCCTCGTAGAGCTTCCGAATGTCCCGGACCCGGACGTTCATCGCGCAGCTCAGGGTGTTGGAATCGGCCGGCGCCTTGGCCTGCACCGTCGGCTTGTCATCCGTCGGACCGCCCTCGACGTTGATGATGATGTAACTGTTGAAGAACTTCATGATCAGCGGGCTGCTCTCGTGGACGCAGGTCGCTCCGAACACCCGCTCGTAGTACTCCCGTGATCGCGCCAGATCACGAACGATCAGCAATGTCGCGAGGAACATGCCGTCCTCGGGTTCGAAGTAGTCGGGTGCCGGGTTGGCCAACGCCATGACCGTCCTCCTGTCGTCGCCCGTCCAGCGCGAGAAGTCGGGCGGCGTCGGTATCCCCAGCAGGTGTTGGCGAAAACGCCACAGCGACGGGTGATGTCCCGACTGACCCGACAGGTGCCGACCCGACAGGGGGATGGATATCGCTCTGGCGAGGGAGGCCGGGTGCCCGTGGCGATGCGATGGTCGGGCCATGACCGGTCGCCGCCAACGGACGAGGGCATCGCGGGCGTCGGTGGTGGCAGTTGTGGCCGAGCGGGGCGGGTTGGAGCGACGATGACGAAGCATGCTGTCCGGGTGGCCCGGATGTTCGACGGCGAACGGCTCGTGGACGGCGGGGCGCTGGTCCTGCTCGACGAGGGGCGCGTCGCCGACGTGCACCGGGGTAGCGCCGAGGCTCCGGAAGGCTGGCCGGTGCGCGAGGAGCCGACCGGCACTCTGCTGCCCGGTCTGGTCGACGCGCACGTGCACCTGTGCGCCGATGCCGGGGTTGACGCGCTCGGTCGGCTCGCCGACCGGCCCGAGTCGGACCTCGACGCGATCGTCGAGGTGTCACTACGTACGCACCTGGCGGCCGGCGTCACGACGGTCCGGGACCTGGGCGACCGGCGTGACGCGGTGCTGCGGTGGCGGGATCGGCGGGTGCGGGACGACCTACCGACGGTCGTGGGGTCGGGCGCACCGCTCACCAGTGTTGGCGGGCACTGCTGGTCGTTGGGGGGTGAGGCGAGCGGTGTCGACGGGGTCCGCGAGGCCGTACGTCTGCGGGCGGCGGCCGGTGCCGATCTGGTGAAGGTCATGGCCAGCGGCGGGGTCTTCACCCCGGGCACCGACACCACGAGGCCGCAGTTCACCGACGAGGCGCTGACCGCCGCACTGACGCAGGCCCACGATCTGGGTCTGCCGGTGACCGCGCATGCGCACGCGCTCAGCGCGGTCGAGCAGGCGCTGCGTGTCGGTGTGGACGGCATCGAACACTGCACCTGCGTGACCGCGGCCGGTGCTCACGTCCCCGGTGAGCTCGCGGACCGGCTGGCCGCGTCGGGGGTGGCGGTCTGCGCCACGCTCGGCACCGACCCGACAGTGGTCACGCCACCGGAGGTGGTGGAGATGGCGGCGCGGGCCGGGCTCAGCGAGGCCGCGCTGCGCGACGGCGTTTCCACCCTGCACCGGGCCGGGGTCCGACTGGTGGCCGGTTCGGACGCGGGCCTCGGCCCCGCGAAGCCGCACGGGATCCTGCCCGAGACGCTCGTCGAGTACGTGGCCTGCGGCCTTCCCGCCACCGTCGCCCTCGCTGCGGCCACCTCGGTCGGCGCCGAGGTGTGCGGCCTGGGGCGACGCAAGGGCAGGGTCCGCCCCGGGTTCGACGCCGACCTGCTGATCGTGGACGGCGACCCGACGAGCGACATCACTGTGCTGCGCCGCCCACTCGCCGTGTACCTCGCCGGTGACCTCGCGGCCTGAGGGGTGTCGCCGGGTCAGGACGAGCGGAGTTGCTGGCGGAACCAGGCTCGGTCGGGGTTCACGACGGCCTGATCGCCGAGCACGACGGTGGGCACTGTCTCGTTGCCGCCGGCCACCGCCCGGACGGCGGCGGCAGCGGCCGGGTCGCGCCAGATGTCCACCCAGTGTGCCCTCCGGGCGAGCCGGCCGAGGGAGAACCGGAGCCGCAGGCAGTAGTGACAGCCGGGACGCCAGTAGACGATCGGCCGGCCGTCCACCGCGCTGGCCCGCTGCGCGTCGGCGGCGCCCACCGAGCGGGGGAAGGCCCACGGCGACAGCAGCAGCGCCAACGCCAGGAAGACCAACAACTCGACCCCGCCAACGACGGGCAGACCGTCGGCCAGTTGCGCCGCAGCCACCAGCACGCCGCACGCCGCCATCAGGATCGCCAGAACCCACCGTCGCAGCACGCCGAGGACCCTACCTCCAGGTACGAGGGCCGCAGTTTCGGCCAGGTCGGCGGCCATCACGCCTTGACATGTATCGATGTTAACGCCAACATGAACTCCGCCACCTGGTAGCAACGCCACCGTCACATTCCCAGCCCTTCGCGCCTCTCCCCCGGTCCTGCCCGACGTCGCCGCGCGGGGTCGACCGGACCGGCTGCGGCATCGCCGCGGTGCTCCAGGTGCTGGTCAATGGCCGTTCCCAATCTCGCGGAGGACACATGCCGCTGCCATTCCCTCGAACCGACCCGAACACCCGTCGGGGGCCTGCCGGCCGCGGTGTCCCTCGGCGTCTGCGGTCGACGCTGGCCGCGGTGCTGGTGGTGCTGGCCGTGTCGGCCGGCCTGCCCGTGGCCGCGCCGGCCTACGCCGCACCGGCCGTCAACTACACCAACCCGTTGGTCAACCAGCGGGCCGACCCGCACATCTTCCGGCACACCGACGGCTACTACTACCTGACCGCGACGGTGCCGCAGTACGACCGGATCGTGCTGCGCCGGGCGACCACCCTGCAAGGGTTGGCGACGGCCGCGGAGACGACGATCTGGAGCCGCCACACCAGCGGAGAGATGGGTGCCCACATCTGGGCACCGGAGATCCACTTCATCAACAACAGGTGGTACGTCTACTTCGCGGCGGGCCGGACCGACGACGTGTGGCGGATCCGGATGTACGTGTTGGAGAACGCCAACGCCAATCCGCTGACCGGTTCGTGGACCGAACGCGGCCGGATCACCACCCCCTGGGACACCTTCAGCCTGGACGCCTCGACCTTCGTCGCCAACGGGGTGCGCTATCTGACCTGGGCCCAGCAGGAGCCGGCGATGGGAAACAACTCCAACGTCTATCTCGCCCGGATGGGTGCCAACCCGTGGCAGATCACCGGCACCGTGACCCGGCTCGTCGTGCCGACCTACGACTGGGAGACCCGCGGCTACCGGGTTGCCGAGGGGCCGGCGGTGATCCAACGAAACGGCCGGATCTTTCTGACCTACTCGGCCAGCGCCACGGACGCCAACTATTGCCTCGGGATGCTGAGCGCCTCCGCCAGCGCGAACCTGCTCGACGCCGCCTCCTGGAGCAAGAGCCCCAGCCCGGTGTTCGCCAGCAACGCGGCCACCAGTCAGTACGGCCCCGGCCACAACTCGTTCACCGTCTCCGAGGACGGGCAGAGCGACATCCTCGTCTACCACGACCGGAACTACCGCGACATCACCGGCGATCCGCTCAACGACCCGAACCGACGCACCCGGCTACAGAAGGTGTACTGGAACGCCGACGGCACCCCGAACTTCGGCATCCCGGTGCCCGACGGGGTCACACCGGTGCGGCTGCGGTCACATGACCAGGCCAGCAGCTACATCCGGCACTACGACTACCGGGCCCGGATCGAGCCGAACGTCACCAACCTGGCCGACTCCCAGTTCCGCATCGTCACCGGCCTCGCCGGCGGTGGCTCGGTGTCGCTGGAGTCGACAAACTTCCCCGGTTACTACCTACGTCACCGGGGCTACGCCCTGTACGTGGAGAAGAACGACGGCTCGGCGCTGTTCGGCGGCGACGCGAGCTTCCGTCGCCAAGCCGGCCTCGCCGACAGCGCCGGGATCTCCCTGGAGTCGCAGAACTTCCCGGGCCGCCACGTGCGCCACCGCGACGGACTGCTCTACATCGAGGCGGTCAGTTCGAGCGCCGAACGCGCCTCTGCCACCTTCCACCTGGACTAGGAGGAGCGATGCCCTTCACCAGCACGAGAAGACCGTTCGGCGGCGGGTCGATCCGTCGCGGCCGGCGTACGGGCCTGGCGCTCGCCATGATCACCACGCTGGTCGGCGCGGCCGGTGCCGCTCTGGTCGGCGCACCGCCGGCAGCGGCGGCGAGCATCGATACCAACGCCTACTACGTCCTGGTCAACCGGAACAGCGGCAAGGTCCTCGACGTCCGGGACACCTCGACGGCAGACGGTGCCGTGATTCAGCAGTGGTCCCGTAACGACGGCGCGTGGCAACAGTTCCAGTTCGTCTCCTCCGGCAGCGGCTACTACCGCCTCAAGGCCCGGCACAGCGGCAAGGTCGTCGACCTGTGGGAGTGGAACACCGCCGACGGCGCCGAGTACCGCCAGTGGTCCGATGCCAACGGCACCAACCAGCAGTTCCAGGTCCTCGACTCCGACGGCGGTTACGTCCGGCTGATCAACCGCCACTCGGCCAAGGCACTTGAGGTCTGGGAGCGGTCCACGGCCGACGGCGGCCGGATCAGCCAGTACGCCGACCTCAACGGCCCGAACCAGCAGTGGCAGCTGGTCGCGGTGGGCGGCGGCAGCACGCCACCGACCACCGGCTGTGGCAGCGGATCGAGCAACGCCGAGGCCGTACTGAGCGGGAGCACCTGGACGGCCCGCAACGGCTCGTCGACTGTCTACTCGGGTTCGGACATGCTGTCGGCGATGCAGGCAGCGGTCACCTCACTCTCGTCGGGTCGTACGTCGAAGCAGCGGGTGGTGGTTCGCGGTTCCGGCTCGATGAGCGCGGGCTCGCGGTTGTCGCTGCCGTCGTACACGACCCTTGCGGTGTGCGGCACGATCAACGTGACCGGGTCGGGCTCGGGCGACCAGGCGCCGGTGTACTCGCGGGGAACCACTGACGTCGAGGTGCAGAACCTCACGCTGACCGGCTCACCGTTGTACGGGATCTTCATGCGCAACGTGAACAACCTGACTCTCGGGCAGATCGACATGCGACTCTCCACCGGTCTGGGCGTCCGCATCGACAACCACGGCGGAGATCGAGCTGTCAAGGTGCGCAACATCCGCATCGACAACGTGTACGTGTCAGGGACCGGTACCCACGGGGTGGAGACGTACGGCGTGGACGGTCTGACGATCGGCACTGTCACGGCACGGAACACCCGGGACTCCGGCCTGCTGCTCAACGACACGATCAACGCCACGGTGGGCACTGTCGACGCGCAGGGCGCCGGGGCCGGAACCGGGTACGCGGCGTTCCGGATGGCCAACCGCAACGGCCGGGTGGGCAACTCGTACCCGACCAACATCCGGGTCGGAACCGTGCTCGCGTCCGGCGGTGGCCGGGGGATCTTCTGCGTGTCCGAGTCCGGTGGCGCGGTCATCGACCGGGTGACGATCTCGAACACGGGGAACAACGCGATCCTGGTGGAAAACTGCTACAACGTCGTCATCGCCGGGGTGTCCGGGACGGTGACGGGCGGTGGCGAAGTGCGGATCGCGGCCCGGAGCGAGTTCCCGATCTCCTCTGGCATCCGATTCCAGAATCTGACCGTCAGCGGCACCAACATCACCCAGAGCCCCTGCGGTGGGGCGAACAACACGATCAGCAACGTCAATCGGGTCAACTCGACCCTGACGTGGTGCTGACCCGGTGAGGAGCGGCCGCCCGGGTTGGGGCGGCCGCTCTCAGCCGGATCGTGGTTGGTGCGCCGGCCCGAACCGGTCGCGGGGTTTCGCCGGCTGGCGGCTGCGGGTAGCGATGGCCCATGAATCGCAATCTCGTCAAGGCTCTGCAGGTCGCGTGGGAGCTGCCGGAGTTCCGCTCCGGGGTGCGCCAAGTAATCGATCTCGAGGAGATTGCGGGGCTGCTGGCCACGCTGTCCGTTCCGGACCATGACCACGAGGTGGAGCGCAGCCTGCTGAGCCTGCTGCGCTCCGCCTTGGACACTGTCGAGATTCGGGAAGCGGTGTTGCTGCTGCTGGAGCAGGACGAGGTACGCAGGCCGCTCGTCGCGGCGGCGGTGGAGCCGCTGGCGGACCGGCCGGGTCAGGCTGCCGCCATCGCGTCGGCGGCCGAGGATCCTGTGGTGCGCCGTGAGGTGCGGGCGGTGCTGGCCAGCGCCAAGGTGCGCGAGCTGATCTGGCAGGCGATCGAGAACCAACTGAGTGACAACCGGTTCGGCCTGCTCCGCCGGGCGGCGGTGCTGTTCGTGTGGCACCCGCGCGTCCGGCGTCTCGCGTGGGCGGTGCGCCGGCACGGAGTGTTGCGGGAGCTACGCCGCAAGCGGTGATCCATGCCGGCTGATGCCGCGGCACGCGCACGTGGCCCCGGGCGGCGGATCACCGACGACGGCGGGCCATCCACTGCCAGATGTGGGTGCCGTTGAGGCTCGGGTCGTTGCGGGCCACATAGATCCAGGACCAGTGGCCGGGGAACTGGTAGCCGTTCCAGACGACGTGGTCGTACAGGCTGATCAGTGATCCCGGGATGAGATCGTGAGCGTGGATCGTGTTGGTCTCGGGTGGCACCGTGTCGTCGTCGCGAGAGGTGACCAGCCAGGTCGGCGTCCGGATCTTCGCCAACTCCGCGTCGGTGATCAGTGGCGGGCCCTCCCCGCTGAGCGGCTCGACGACGCCGCAGATCGGCACCGACGCAGCGAACAGGTCGGGATAGGTCGAGGTCATCTCAAGGGACATGTAGCCGCCGTTGCTGCAACCGACCACGTAGATCCGGTCCGGGTCGACACGCTTGCGGCGTACGAGGTCCTGAATGATCTCGCGGATCAGCGGGGCGAACCGGGGGCCGTCCTCCATCCAGTAGGAGGTGCTCTGCGGAGCGACGACGTACGCGCCGGAGAAGATCCGCTGAGCCTGCGGGGTGGCGAAGCCGAGCGCTCCCCGGTTGGCCCGCAGCGTGGTCTCGTTGTCGTAGTAGTCGTCCGGCAGCGAGGCGCCCTCGCCGCCGCCGTGCAGCCAGACGATCAACGGTCGCCGGCCGTGCCGGGGCGAGTGGTCGGGCGAGTACAGCCGGTACTTCATACCCGAGCCCGAGACGTGGTAGCTGAAGGCGTCCACTTCGGGGTTCGACAGCCCTGCCTGCACGAAGCGGCTGATGGTGACCGGCGAACCGTGCCGCCGGACGAGCGGGGTGTTCTGGGTGATGGTGTAGACGAGGTCCAGCCGCACGTTGCGACCCCTGCTCAGGATGTAGCCGAGCGTGCCACCGCCGGGTTGACCCTCGGCGTGGCTCAACTCCAGCACGATGTTCCCGTGCCGGTCGAGTCGGGCCGCGGTCACCGTGCGGTCCAGGTCGTACTCGCTGAAGATCTGATCGCCGGGAGCGATCGGGATCGGGCTGGTGGCCTTTGCGTGCACGGTGAACGTGCCGGGGGTCAGCCCGGCCGGGTCGATCGAACCGAGCCGGCGGGTGTCGAGGGTGACCGAGGTGACCTGCTCACCGCCGTCGAGCGTTCTCGCGTCGAGGGTGAAGCTCACGCTGGTGGGATTATCTCCACCGGCGTGGGCGGCGAGGCCGGGCAGGGCCAGGCCGATAGCGGCACCGGCCCCACCGGCCAGGACGGTGCGACGAGTGACAGACGTGGACATGCGGCCCCCGTACCTTGCGACGTAGAAGCTCATCGATGGCATCTCAACGTAACGCCGCGGAGATCCGCTGGCAACCGGCGCCGGGAACGGCAGCATGGCCGAGGGGTCTGCTGGCCCCTCTCGCACGGGACGGTGTGGCTGCCGTGCCGCCGGCACGGCAGCCACACCGGGCGTCACCTGTTCTGCTTCTCCTGGCACGGCACGCAGAAACGAGCGTGCGGAAGAATTTCGAGTCGCTCGGCCGGGATGCTCTGGCCGCACCTCTGGCAGGCACCGTAGGTGCCATCGCTGATCCGGTTCAGGGCACCGGTGATCTGCTCGATGTTCTGGCGGGTGGCCAGCAGCAGCGCCGCCTGGGTGTGGGCCTCGCCGGGGTCGCCGGTGTCCGCGTTGAGCTCGGTCAGTTCCCGCAGCCGAGCCGTCTGGGTGGCGAAGTCGTCCGCCAGGGACGCTCGCAGGTCAGCCAGCCAGCTCTGGTCGAGAGTACGACGATTATCGACGCTCATGGTTCGCCTTTCCAGGGGTGAGAATGGTTGGGAAAACAAAAAGGGCCGAAGCTTGGATAGCTTCGCCCTGGCGGTCGTTCTGGGTATGCAACGATTCCGCAGGTGGGCCTCGGCCGGCTCGCATCGGGCTCGGCATTGTGTGCGTGGGCGCGGTGCGCGGCGCGCGGACAACCGGCACCCGCATGTCGGCCTTGGGGCGGGTCGCCGTCGGCACGCGCACAGCACCGCCCGCCGCCACCTCGGTGGCGGCGGGCGAGCGGTCGGTCACCGGCGGCATGCCCCCACCATAGAGGGGTGTTTGCCCTAAAGCCAACGTCTCCGATGGGGCCTCACTACGGCCACGAACTGCCGCTTTTCGCCGCAACAGGGCCATTGCCCGAACCCGGTGGGTGCCCTTCGATATCGCAGCGAGGTCATTCTTTCGAGCCCTAGACTGCGGTGCACGGCGCGGTCTTTACCCGCCCCCCGTACCTCGGCCTGAGCCGCGGCGCTCATCGTTCGATCCGTTGTCGGGACCCTGCCGCGGGCTACGGTGAGCTGTCGACGGGGGTTGGGGTCAGCTCGGGGTGAGGAGGCAGAACTCGTTGCCCTCCGGGTCGGCGAGCACCCTCCACGGGACGTCTTTACCCAGGTCGATAGGGGTCGCGCCGAGGCTCCGCAGCCTGGCCGCCTCGGCCTCGAGGTCGTCACCGGGGTACGGACGGACGTCGAGATGAACGCGGTTCCACCCGCTCTTCACGTCAGGCGTACGGACGAACTCCAGATAGGGACCGACGCCCTTGGCTGACCGCAGTCTCGCCCCCTGGTCGGTCACCTCGTGCAGGGTCCAGTCCGTGGCCTCACTCCAGAACCGGGCCATGGCTCGCGGATCCGCGCAGTCGACCACCACGGCGGCGATGGGCCCGGTGTCCTGGTAGAGCGGTCGGGGGTCCAACACGCAGAACTCGTTGCCCTCCGGGTCGGCCAGAACCGTCCATGGCACGTCACCCTGGCCCACCTCGGCAGCTGTCGCGCCGAGATCCGTCAGGCGCGCGACCACCTGCGCCTGGTGGGCCTTCGAGGTGGTGGCGAGGTCCACGTGCACGCGGTTCTTCACCGTCTTGGGCTCCGGAGAGACGATCAGGTCGACGCAGACAGCCACCGGATCGGGGTAGACGAAGCCCTCGGGTTCGAGGTTGGTCACGCCGGGTCCCTCGCTGGAGACTCCCCAACCGAGCGCCTGCGCCCAGAAGCCGCCGAGCGCGGAGTCGTCCCGAGCCTTCATGTTGATCTGAACAAGCCGTGTCGCCATGCCGGCGATGCTAAGGCCTATCGAGTCGGCGGTGGCACCCGACCGTGTGGGACGGGCGCACAAGCGGAGGTGGCAAGTCTGGGTTCAGTAGTCCAACGTTCGTAGCCACCAGGGGAGGTCGGGGTCGGCGAACGGGTTGTTCAGCCATATTCTCTGGCGACTCTCGTCGACTGGAGTGACAAGTCGACGCAGTTCCCGGCGGGCCTTCTGGGAGACCCGGCCGAAGGCGATGTGGATGACGGCGCGGGGATCATCCGAGTTGGCTCGCCAGTCGTGGTCACGGTGCCAGGTAACTTGGGTGCGGGCGTAGCCGTAGCCGCGATACTTGGCCGGCGGTCGGCACCAGGTCACTATGGCAGAGGCGGTCCAGTTGTCCGGCCAGTTGTAGAGGCGATCGAGCACGCGTAGCTGTCGCATTGTCGAGGCGGACAGGCCAGGCACATCAAGCCTGATCTTGACTCGGTGCGCGGGCCAGGGAGCCTGCGGCTGTCGCCGGTGGTGACGTTGGAGGGTGGCTCGAACGGCGGCAGGGGGCCGACGGGGCATGCGCACTTCCCGAAACGCGGTCACCGTCCATCATCTGGCGCGCAACCACACCGTGTCCAGGCCGTCTCAGTACGAGCACCACCAGAGCCTGTGACCAACTATGTGCGCTGGTCCGGGGGCTGCTCCTTTGTCAGGTGCAGCAGCCACCCCTCGCCGGTGCGGATGAGTGCGTATCGCCGGCGACCCGCGCGGCCGTGCAACGTGAACAGCATCCGGCGGTCGGTGCGGTCATGCTCCTCCCAGGTGCCGATGTCGGCTATCGACTTGTCGACGTCCTCGTAGGTGAGGTGATCGAGGTCGTGGTCGGGCACGGCGATCGCGAGTCGGTTGTCGCTGGGGCTGTCCGGCAGACCGCGAGGCACCGCCCACGAACGCAGCACACCGTCCTCCTCGAGCCGCAGGTCGAAGTGCGGTCGTGGTTTGCGGTGGTGATGCAGGACGAAGGCGGGTGCCACTCCCCCATTGTGGGCGCCGACCGGCCCCTCCGCCCGTCAACGTGAGCGCCGAGACTCGGATGTCGTGGTGTCTTGATTGACTGGGCCGATGCGGATCGAGGAAGTTGAGGGGATCGCGGCAGCCCTGGGTAGCAGAGTCGTGGAGACATCTGTGTTGGCGGGCGGTTTCTCTCACGAGACCTGCCTTCTCACGCTTGCTGACCATCGGGTCGTGGCCCGGTTTGGAGGAACTGACCCGACGATTGAGGCGGGGGTCATGGACGCCGCCCGCCGGTATGTGCCGGTCCCGAACGTCTTGTTGGTCATGCCCATCGGAGACGGGCGGGTGCGCCCCGCGATGGTCATCGAGTATGTGGACGGCGTCACGCTGAGTGGAGTACTCGCCAGCGGCGATCTTGGGCGGTTGGAGGCGGGTGAGTTGGGGGCCGAGGTCGGACGGGTCGTGGCGCGAGTCGCTGCTGTGACGTTCGATCGACGAGGCTTCTTCGTGGACGGGGATCTCACCGTCAAGGAGGAGCGCCCCTGGTCGCAGCAGTTGGTGGAGGTCGCGGAGGGCTGTATGGCTGCGGTTCCCGACAGCCGGCTCGACGGCGAGACGCGTCGCGCCTGGGTGAAGTTGTGCGCGGCTCACGCGACGGCGCTGGAAGGCATCGATGGCCAGACTCGGCTGGTGCACGCCGACATCAACCCGAAGAACATTCTGGCCTCTCGGGTGGGCGGCGGTTGGCGAGTGGATGCGCTGCTCGACTGGGAGTTCAGCTATTCCGGTTGCCCGTACGGCGATGCGGCGAACATGGCCCGGTTCGGCGCTGACTATCCCGCCGGGTTCCTGGATGGCTTCCAGGCGGGCTTCGCCGAGCAACAGCCCGCAGATTTGCCCCTGGTGCCGAAGTGGACCTATGTGGGGCGGGTCCTGGACATGTTCGCGTTGAGTGACCTGCTGACTCGCCCGGTGGGGCATGCCGTTGCCGACCAAGCCGCCGAGCAGGTCCAGCGATGGGTTGGGCATGGCGTACCGGACGGCGTGTGACGCGTCGGATGGCCTCCGGCGTCTCCACCAGCAGCAAGGCCGAGGCGATCGACTCCCGTTACCTCGACCGCAGCCTGCGCACCGCCGCCGCGCTGCGTGACCGTCCCGCCGACGAACCGCTCTGGGTGGCGCTCACCCAGAGCGCGCTGGAGCAGTTCACGCGCGGCCCCGAGGTCGAGGCGATGCCCTCCCCCGCCCACGCCCGGTGGGTTGCAGGGCCATGGCGAGACCGGGTCGACGTTGTCACCGGCTCACTGCGGGGCACGACAGCGACCGCATTGATCAGCTCAACTGCCTGCTGCCTCACGGCGACCACAGCTTCGGAGTCGGCGAGTGCGGGCCGCAGACCCGCGAGCACCGTCTGGCCCTCTTCAGCGACCGTACGCCTTCCAGTCCTCGATCGGGGTGAGCGGGACCGGCGCCGGCCGCTTCACCACCGTCGTCAGCTCGATCCGCTGGCCTTCCGCCGCCGACCGGAGCAGGCTGGTCATCGTTTCGAGTACGTGCAGTGCGACGTCACCGTCGGCGCGCGGCGGACGCTGATCGTCGGCCCGGACCAGGTCGATCAGGCCGATGCCCCGGGAAGCCTTGGCGTAACCGGCAAGCGGTTCGAGAGCGCGCCATTCGGTGCCGCCGAGCGCGAAGAGGCGGACCTCACCGTCGAAGTAGTTCGGATCGGGTACGGCGAGCGTGCCGGCCTCCCCGTGCACCTCGATCGGTGCGGCCGTCGTCCGGACGCCGTCGAAGCTCGTCGTGATGGTGGAGAGCGCACCATTGGCGTGCTCGAGTACGCCGGTGAGGTGGGTGTCCACCCCCACCGGGATCCGCTCACCGGCGCGGGGGCCCGAGCCGATGACACGCTCGGCGCGCAGGCGGCTGGCGGCTCCGGTCACCGCCCGGACCGGCCCGAGCAGGTGGATGAGCGCCGAGATGTAGTACGGCCCCATGTCCAGCATCGGGCCGCCGCCCGGGGCGTAGTAGAAGTCGGGGTTGGGATGCCAGCGCTCGTGCCCCGCAGTGACCATGACGGCGGACGCTGACATCGGCCGTCCGATGAGCCCGCCGTCGATCGCCGCCCGCGCCGTCTGCGTACCCGTTCCCAGGACGGTGTCCGGCGCGCAGCCGACGCGGACGCCGGCCGACGCGGCCCGATCGATGATCGAGCGGCCGTCCGGGAACGTCACGGCGAGCGGCTTCTCGACGTACACGTTCTTGCCGGCGTCGATCGTGGCCAGCGAGATGTCGGCGTGCGCCGCGGGGATGGTGAGGTTGAGCACCGTCTGCACGTCCGGGAGGGCGAGCAGGCGCTCGACGCTCAACGCCTCGGCTCCGGGGATCGTGGCCGCGACCTCGGCCGACCGGGAGGCGTCGAGGTCGGCCACCGCGACGATGCTGACCTCACTGTGGTCCGCGAGTGTGTCCAGGTACGCGCGGGAGATGACCCCGAGACCTATGACGCCGACGCGGTGCGGGTCGCCCACACCATTCCCCTCTCGATGACGGTACGGACATCCGCGTGCTCCAGCACGTCGAGGCTGTGTCCCGGGGTCGTCACGACGACGCGCCCGGCACCCCACAGGCGCGTCCAGATCGCCGGCGAGGTGACCGGCCGGTGCCACGGATGCCACGCCTGCGTCGGGTGGGTGGTCACGGCCAGCACGTCGATCAGGTCATCGTGCAGCACCCAGTACTGCTCAGTGACCAGGTCGAAGTCCTCGATGCCCGCGGTGATCGGGTGCTCCCGGCCGAGGTCGGTGATGCGCACCGTGTGCGGTAGGAAGTTGTCCTCCGGGCCACCGCGACGCTCACACGGCTCCCGGCCCGGATGGGTCGCGAACTGGCCGCCCACCAGATGCAGGTATTCGGATGACGCGCGGAACGAGTCAACGATGCCACCGTGCCAGCCGGTGAAGCCCGTGCCGGCGATGACCGCCGCGCTGAGGCCGGCCACCTGGTCCGCGGTGATCTGCGACATCGTCATGCACTGCACGACGAGGTCGGTCTCGGCCATCTCGGCGGCGTCGGCGTAGATCTCTGTCGACTCCTCGACCCGTACGGCGTAGCCGCTACGTTCGAGGAAGGGGAGGAACAACTCCGTCGCCTTGACCGGCTGGTGTCCCTCCCAACCGCCCCGAACCACCAGTGCTCTCCGCTGCGCCACCATCGCTCCCTTCCACGGCCGTCGCCACCGGGCTGGCCGCTGCCGCCCCGACGATGTGCCGCCGATGCCCGTACGTGTCGAGCACCGAAACCGTACCTGTGGTCGACGACAAAGCCGACGTACTCCGGCTTCCGGATTCCACTGTGCACGGTCGGCTCACGCCGCACAGTGAGCGACACCGGTGCTGGACCGGCGCCGAGGCTCCGGGCCGGCCGGGTCGAGATCACGAGCGCCGCAGCGGGATCTGCTGATCAACCGCTACGGCGGTTGCCATACTGGCGAGGGCTCTGGACCGAGCCCCGGCCACCGAGGTGCTGACCCTTGCCATGCGGCTGAGGCGAGGCGACCTTGCCCTTCGCGCGTCGGGCAGCCCGATTCGTGGGAACGGCCGACGCCTCGGCCTCGGCCTCGGTCTCGGCCGTCGCTGAGGTGTCGGCAGCCACCGCGGGGTCGTCTTGGGCGGGCTCAGGCTCCGGCATCGGGTTCTCCTTGGATTTGGTGGGGTCCTGCGCGCCGTCGACGGCCGGCCGACGCGGAGTGATCGACGCCGAGGGTGCGCGCCTTGACGGTAGCGCAACGCCAGGCCCAGCTGACTGCTCCCCCGCTGGAGCGAAACAGTCGTTAAATGCTGCCTGTCGGCTACCACCTCGACACGGATCGTGACCGAGCTACGGCTGCGCAGACGTCCACAGGATTGTCCGTCGTTGTTTGTCCGGTACCGCCGCTCTGTCGGACAACCTCGCCCCGAACCAGCCTGACTCCAGGACACGAGCCGTGCGGTGGGTGTCCGCCGAAGAGTCCGACTGCCCGGGGAGCAGCCCGACGGGGGCCCCGGGCACCGGACGACACTGCAATGAAGGAGAGCTCGATGAAACGTTTGGCAGCACTGCTCGCGTTGCTCATGACCGTGCTCGCGGGCACGCTCGTCGCCGCCAGCCCCGCCCACGCTCGCAGTCAGCCGGAATGCGAGTCCTACGACACCGTCAGCAACCAGGCGGGTTATCGGGTCGCCGCGCCGGTCGGCAAGTACGGCGTCCTGCCGTGCTCGCTGGTCTGGGGCGACGCCGGGCCGGGCACGCTGGCCCTCCAGTGGGCCCTGAACGACTGCTATCTCGCACCCGCCGGGAAGCCGCTGCTCAGCGATGACGCGGCGTTCGGCCAATTGACCTTCAACGCGCTGAAGTTCGCCCAGAGCAAGGCGGGCATCAGCGCGGACGGCCAGTTCGGGCCGCAGTCACGCGCGTCCCTGAAGTTCCCCGCCTTCACGGGCGGAACCTACGGAACCCCCACCTGCGCCCGCCTCGGCCGTCCGCTGCCGTAACTGCCGCTGGATAGAGGCCCCGCCCGGCGGTGACAGCGCAGACGTTGTCACCGCCGGCTCGCCGATCCCCGCGCCGGCGATCGTCTTGGAGACCTTCAGAGGTCAGGTGACGGGCTCAGCCGATTGCCGACTCGCCTCCCGGACAGGCGAACGACGCGCGTGGTGAGTAGAAGCCCCAGACGATCTCCAGCGGGTCGGCCGGACGCAGCGCGTACACCGGGTGGTCGGGTTCGAGGAACTCCAGCGACTCGACCTCGAACGGGTCGACCGGCTCCGCCACGAACGGGTAGTTGCCACTGAGCAGCCTGCCGTCGAGCCGGGTGAGATAGCGCAACTGGCCCCGGTTGACGGCGTCGCCGGTGCGCCCGACGCGGGCTGTCGTCCTGATCACGGGTACGCCGTCCGCCTCGGTGGTCGCGATCAGCCGATGCCCCCGTACCTCGATGGTGGTCCTTTCCGGGGTAGCCGGCACGCCCCGGGCGGCGGCGTACGCCCGGACGACCGGACTGGAGTTGACGTAGTGCGTCCACCACCGGCCGGGCGTGACACCGTCGGGAGCGTCGACCCCGGAGAGGTCCGGCCCTATGTACGTCAGGGAGTAGGCGCCGAAGCCAGAGGTCTGCCCGGCGTCGTCGACGACGTACTGGTTCATGAGGACCTGGTACGGAGCGGCCCGCCGCCCGGACAACGACGGATTGCTGACAGGCAACCCGTCGTTGTCCGGCTCGGGAAGGCAACAGTGATCGGTCGTTACGTCGGCACGACAGTCAGACGGTGGTGCGCGACCACTGCTGGTTGGTGCCGCTGTTGCACGAGTACTGCTTGAGGACCGCCCCGTCCGCGGTCGACGCGGCCGGTACGTCCACGCACTTGTTGCTGTGTCGTGCCCGGAGCTGGAAGTAGTTACCGTTGGTGACCATCTGGAACTGCTGGTTGGTGCCGCTGCCGCAGGTGTACTGGACGAGTTCGGCGCCGTCGGCGGTCGACGCGCTCACCACGTCGAGGCACTTGCCACTGTTTCGGCTGACGATGCGCCAGTAGCCGCTGCCGGCGTCCTGGAACTGCCACTGCTGCCACGCACCGCCGCCGTACGTGTACTGGCCGATGCGCGCACCGTTGGCGGTGTTCGGCTGCTGGACGTCCATGGCCTTACCGCTGTGCCGCACATCGATCCGGTAGAACGTTCCCGTCGACGGCGGGGGCGTGGTCGGGCCATCGCCGACGGTGTCGCCCCACGCGTACCGGATCCGGTCCGCGCCGGAGGTGTTGCGGACGGTCAGGTTGAGGTCGGTGCCGCTGCCGGTGAGGGCGAACATCGAGTACCAGTCGTAGCCGATGGTGCCGGTCTTGCCGCCGAGGGCGGGCCAGTAGGTGCCGCCCATCTGGTTGTCGCGCATGACCTGGGCCACGGCGCGGATGTAGCGCACGAAGTTGTCGGTGCTGCCCGCGTCGGCGTAGTTGCGGCCGTCGTTCATGGGCGCGCCGAACTCGGTGGCGACCGCGCGGGAGGCGCAGTTGCCGAGGCGGGTCTGGATGTGGCTGCGGAAGGCGTCGTAGGTCATCGCGCCGTAGAAAAAGGCGTAGTGGTGGAAGGACAGCAGCGTCGCGTTGAAGCGGCTGTCGTTGCAGATGTCGCGCAGGTCCTGGCTGAAGCCGGTGCCGCCGATCAGCACCCGGCCGGGCACCGCCGAGTAGTGGTAGGTGAGCCAGCTCGCCGCGACGTTGCGCCACTCGGCCGAGCTGTAGCCGTGCGGCTCGTTCATCGGCTCGAAGTAGACGTTGGTGTTCGTGCCGTACGTGTTGGTCACCGTCGACCACATCGCGTTCCACGCGGCGAGGTTCGTGATCCTGCCGCCGGAGGCCGCGCCGTCCTCCCAGTAGGCGAGGATGACCTTGAAGCCGCGGGCGGTGGCCGCGTCGATGGCGCCTCGGTACGCCTCCCACCAGGCCGTCCCCACCGTGTGGGTGTTGATGGGCAGCCGGACGGTGTTGACCCCCATGGTGGACGCCATGTCGTCGTAGAGGGCATTGGCCTTGGCCCGGACAGTCGCGTTGCTGTCGGACGAGCTCAGGCCCTGCACGACGAGGGGGCCGGTCTTGAAGTTGTCACCCAACACGGCCCAGTTCATGCCTCGGAACTGGTTGGTGGCTGCAGTAGCAGGCGACGACGCGACGACGACGATGCCAACCATCGCCGTCAGCGCAGCCACCAGGGCGCAGAGCACCCGTCGATGTAGTGCCACAGTCAGAACTCCTTGAAGAAGGACCAGGTTCAGCTGGTCACACGGAAGGTGGCGTCGGCACGACTCTGCGCGTCGGACACCGGGTCGAGCCGGAGAAGGTAGGCGTAGTGCCGGAGGTAGCGGTCCGGGTGGCTGTAGGACTGGAACGACGTCCACGAGGAGTTGGCGAGCCCGGCGACCTGCCGGAAGGTGGCGTCGGCCGCGAAGGTGGCGGTGCCGTCGTTGGCCTCCAGCCGGAAGTCGTATCCGTAGTGACGCAGGTAGTGGCCCGGGTAGTTGACCGACTGGATGGAGACCGTGCCGGAGCCGACCAGCCCGGGCACCACCCGCCACTGACCCTCCTGCGCGGGGCTGACATTCGGGTCGATGCGGACGTCGTAGTCGTAGTGCCGCACGTACCGGTCCTGGAAGTTGTACGACTGGATCCGGTTGACCGTGGTGGCGGGCCAGCGGGCGAGCACCCGGTTCTGTTCGGCAGCGGTCAGGTTGAGAATCGAACCGTGCCGTTTCTTGGTGCCACCCATGGCGTACGAGCCGGACGCCGGGAGCCGGTAGCTGCCCGGGCTCGACGGGTCGGTGGTCAAGACCGGCAGGTACCCGCGTCCGCTGGAGTACTGGTCAAGGTAGAGGACCCACTCGTTGCGGTTGTTGTACTTCATCCACATCGGGCCCTCGACCTGAGCGCCGGTCAACCCGATGCCGGAGAGGTTCCCGAGGCTGGTCCAGGTGCCGAGGATGGAGTTGCTGCCCTCGATGGCGATCTGGCCGTCCCGGGAGGCCCGGACGTAGCGGTAGGCGCCGACTCCGGCCGGCACCTCGACGATCTGGGTGTCGATGATCTCCTGGTTCCCCGGCCGGTTGACGAAGACCTGCGGGGTGGTGACGCTGCGGAAGTTCGCCGTGCGCGCGTAGTAGATGCGGTGCTTGGTCGCGCCGTTGAGCGGGACGTTCGTCGCCCAGTAGAGGACGTAGTCGCCGGTGGCCGGGTTCCAGATCGCCTCCGGAGCCCAGGCGTTGCGTCCGTCCGGGATCGCGCCGGCGACGTTCAGCAGCCACGGCGCCGACCAGTTGACCAGGTCGGTGGACTCCCACACGACGAGGTTGCGGCTGCCGTTGTTGATCGCGGCCGACCAGTCCTGACCGCAGCCGATACACAGGTCGGTGGCGATGATCCAGTACCTGTCGCCGGCCGGCGAGCGGACCAGGGCGGGGTCGCGGACGCCGCGGGTGCCGACGGTGGACCGCAGCACGAGCCCACCGTTGTTGAGGTCGGTCCAGCGTAGGCCGTCGGTGCTGTGGGCGAGGTAGATCTGCTGGTCGGTGGACGACTCGCCGGTGAAGTGCGCCATCAGGTAGCCGACGGTCGGGTCGAGCGCGGCCGCCTCCTTCGGTGTAGCCGCCGACCATGTGGTGAACAGCAGGCTCGCGGCCACCGCAACCGCGCAGAGCCGGGCGAGGACTCTCGACATGTGTCTCTCTCCTTCGCGCAGGGGCTTACCAGTCAGCTACAGCGTCGGTACGACGGGCCGGATGGTGCCGTCGGTGCTGAACTCCATCCGGTCGATGGCGGTCTCGCGGTTGGTGCCGTTGCCGGCCGGAACGGCGAAGCGGTGGTAGGCGATGTACCAGGTGTCGCTGCCGGGTGCCCGAACCACGGAGTGGTGACCGGTGCCCTTGATGCCGACGTCGAGGCGCTTCTGCAGCACCACGCCGCGCCTGGTCCACGGCCCGAGGGGTGAGGAGCCGGTGGCGTAGGCGACCCGGTAGTCCTCGCTGCGCGTGTCGTTCTCCGACCACATGAAGTAGTACAGACCGTTGCGCTTGAACACGAACGGCGCCTCGTTGTAGCCCGACGGGGTGATGACCCGCGCCTGCGCCGCGTCGAAGGAGACCATGTCGGCGTTCAACCGCACCGCCCGCGCGACGCCCTGCCCCCAGTACAGATAGGACTGCCCGTCGTCGTCGGTGAACACCATGGGGTCGATCGTCTGCCCGCCGGAGAACTGGTCGCTGCGGATGAGCGGTCGTCCGAGCGCGTCACGGAAGGGCCCGGTGGGGCTGTCGGCCACCGCCACGCCCAGCTGTTTGGCCGTGTTGCCGCTGGCCGCGCCACCGCTGAAGTACAGGTAGTAGCGGCCGTTGGCGCTGGCAACCGCCGGCGCCCAGGCCGAGTTGTCCGCCCAGGACACGTCCGGACCGTGGTCGAGGATCACGCCGTGGTCGGTCCAGTTGACCAGGTCGGTGGAGGAGAACGCCTTGTAGTAGGTGCCGGCCCAGCTCGCGTACCCGTCGGTGGTCGGGTAGAGGTGGTAGCGGCCGTTGAACACTGTGATGTGCGGGTCGGCGAAGAGACCCGGGATCACCGGTCCCTTAGTGGTCCTGGGCGCCCAAGGCGCGACGAGGCGGAAGGCGCTGTCGGCACGGAACGCGGCCGTGTCCTGGTAGGCATCGAGCCAGAGCGCGAAGTCGCGGTGCCGGATCCGCCGGCTCGGGTAGTTGTACGAGACGAGCGCCACCGATCCGCTGACCGAGCCCTCCACGGCACAGAAGGTGGCGTCGGCCCGGAACGCGGGGTCGCCGGTGTTCGGGTCGACCCGGAGTCGGTAGTCGCGGTGCCGCAGGAACATGCCTGTCTTGGTCTGGAACGAGTAGCAGGTCGGCGATGCCAGACCGTTTACCACGGTGAAGGTGGCATCGAGCTTGGTCTGGTTGGCGCTGCTGGTGGTCACCGGGTCGAGTTGACCGAGATAGTCGATGTGCCGGACGTACCGTCCGGCTTGGTTGACCGCCTCCAGCGAGACGGCGCCGGTCGGCAGCGTGGCGGCATGCGCCGGCCCGTCGGCCATCACCACGAAGGACGCGGCGGCCACTGTGGAGAGCACGAGGAGGGCCCGTAGACGGACGGTCAATGCTCCCGACAGCGATGCCGCTGTCATACGCCGTGGAACCACGGTCCCGACCCCTCTCGACAAGATCATCTATGTTAGCGTTAACAGAAATGGGTCGGGTCCTGGCTCAGGATTTGGCGGTTCGACAGTGGGCGACGTGCCAGCACGAGACACCTCTGGCGCGTCACGCGGCTACAGGCACAATGTGTTCGGCTCGTTAAGTTCGCGTTGCGGACAAGTGTTAGCGATCGCATCGACCAGTGTCAAGGGATCGACCATGGCCGCTCCCCCGCGACCCCGATCACGCCAACCGTCATCCACAGCCTCGGTCAGGCAATGCCGTCACCCTCCTGGAGCCATCGACGGATGGTGACGAAATCCGCTTCGGTCAGCCCCGTGTACGGGTCAACGCGATGCAGCAGCGCCCGCGCCGGGTGATGAGCCCTTACCCATCGGCGGTCGACGTCAGTTATCTCGTCGTCAAGCCACACGAACGGTCGTCCGGCTGCCCACTGGGTCAGAAACGCGGTCTTCCAGTGCAGGCCACGCATCGTCTCCTCGTCGTCGTCGGGCCAGTCGACGACGGGCAGTTCCGCAAACCCGAGGCGGGGCGAGACGACCTCGTTCGCTTCCGCCATCCACGTCGTCGCCCAGACCAACCGGCATCCCAGGGCGAGCAGTCGACGACCGTCATCTGGGTTGAGGCGATCAAGGAGGGGATTGCCGGTACTTGTCATCTGCCGCCCGTCGGTACCGCCCGACGGACGCCTTAGGCCAGCGGGTCGGGCCTTGAACGGGATCAGCGCTCCGTCCACGTCAAGAAAGATCACGGGACGTCTGGCGGAGCCGGGAGTCACGCCGGAACCGCCCCCTGCCGGCCTTGATCCTCGAGCGCCTGGCGCACCTGCATGAGCGCGAAGCCGAGCAGGTTGAGCCCTCGCCAACGGCCGGGGTCGCCGGCAGCCGGATCGTCGCGGTCCAGTCCGATACCCCAGATCCGGTCGAGCGGGCTGGCCTCCACCAGGACTCGCTGCCCGGTAGCCAGCAAAAATGCCCGGAGCGCAGGATGCTGATCGAATTTCGCGAGGTTGCCGGCGACCACGATCGCGAAGCGGTGTTCGCTCCACGTCTGCTGATCGAACGCCGCGACGCGTCCGCCCAGCACCTTCGCGGCGTGGGGATGCGGCGCGGCGAGGATCTGTTCCGCCATCGTGCGGTCGCCGAACAGGGTGGCCTTGCGCCACATCATGTAATGCTCCGCTGTAGCGAACGGCAGTTTGTTGGCGGTGAACCGCGCCGGCCACCACTGGCTCAAGCAGCCTGCGCCGACACTGCCGTCCCGCTCGGGCTGGTGCCCCCAAAAGAACAGGAACTTGACCCGATGACCCTGCGCCTGCGCAGCGGCCAGATCCCCGACGCTACGAACCGATGCCAGCATGATGGCGAGTGTGCGGCACCAGCGCAGCGCGTACCCCGCATTTTCGACCGCGACGACGTGCTCGCGGCCGCCGCGACGCCAGGTATGCCCACGGCGCGCTGTGACATTTTGCCCACGTCCGGCGGCCCTCGGAGTCGACCGTCGATGCCTACAGTCGGACCATGAGCACCGAGGTGTTTGACCGTTTCACACGTCAGGTGCGGACGCCCGATGAGCCTCAACTTCGGTCGCTGGTGGACCTGAGTATCGTCAACGAACTGGACGTCATCGAGCACGATCCTGCGGTGGCGGACCGGCACGGGGCCTACTTCCGGGACCTGTTCGCCTCATGGGCCGCGATCGCTTCGGAGCAGGTCGTCCGCGATGCGCAGCGGGTCCTGCGGTCGTGACACCCGAATCGTCGCATCCGACAGCACGGACCCCCGGCCGCGTACGGGTGCGAGCCGTCTACCCCGGCAGCTTCGATCCCTTCACTCTTGGGCATGTGAATGTGGTGAACCGGGCACGCGCTCTCTTCGACGAAGTGGTGGTGCTCGTCGCGGTCAACAGCATCAAGCATCCGGGCAGCGACGAAGAGGAGCGAGCGGCCGCTGTCCGGGCCGTCCTGCCAGTCGCGTGGACCTCAGTCACCGTTGCGGCCTGGAGCGGGTTGACCGCAACCTTCTGTCGTCTCCGGGAAGTAGGAGTGATCGTGCGCGGCGTACGTAACACCACCGACCTTCGGGCTGAGTACCAGCTCGCTTCGATGAACCAGTCGTTGGGTGTGCCCACGGTGTTTCTACCGGCGCAGCCCGACCTGGCCGCGGTGTCGTCGACCGCGGTGCGCGCGCTAGGGGCGCGGCGGGCCGAGTAGGGCGGCGATCATCCCTTCGGGCTCGACGGTGGTTGGTAGATCGCTGACCTGCCCGTCGCCGAGCTCGATGACCCGCCACACGCCGTCGGCGCGTAGGGCGAGGTCCACGGTGACGAAGGGCAACCCGAGGCCGGCGACCATCGGTGCGACCGGCTCCAGGTCGATCTCGGCCGAAGGGCAGTCGTTCGGGGTGTCCGGATGTGGGCCGATCAGGACGCAGTCGCCGTTGACCCACCAGGTGCGTACCTCGGCGGAGGTGAACCGCTCGAAGCGCCGGAGCACGAACCCGCCCACGAAGTCGTCCTCGCGCAACTCCAGGGACCGGATCGCCACTCTCCAGACGGCCACCGCGTCGCCGAGCTCGGGAATGAAGGCCGCGTCGTTCCAGTAGTGCTTCATCGACTTGGTGTAGTCACGCAGTACCGCCGGCCCCGCCCCAAGCTCGACGCGCGCATGGTCAAGATCTGCCTGATCCGAGCCCTGGGTCCACACCGACACCGAAGTGGCCGCCGCCAGCGCCGCGTACCAGCCGGGCAGCTCATGCGCCCGCCGATACTGCTCACCACTGGTTCTCCACACGACACCGCGATAGACCGCAGCACCGCTGCCCGAGACCGAGGCCTCCGCCCGATGTACGTCACCGCCCCGCGCCAAGGCGTCGTGGTCGACCACCGCAACCTGGAACCCGGCAGCACGGGCCGCCTCAGCCTCAGCCGTGAAGTGCTCGTCCGGACGGCGTGGACGCAGCGGGTTCGCAGGAACGATCAGGATCACCCTCGAATCCTGCCCCCGGAAACTGGTTGCCTGTTGCCGGGATCGCGCCGAAGATCGGTCGATGTCCAGTCGCCAGGCGACCCCCGACTTCTCGATCAAGCCCACCCTGACCGGTGAGCGGGTGATCCTGCGGCCCTTCGTCGACGACGACCTGGACACCTTCCGGGCGGCGGTGGCCGACCCCGAGGTGGCCCGGCTGACCGGCAGCCCGGCCGACGATGCTCCCGACGAGGAGCGGATGCGTTCCTGGTACGGCAGCCGCAACGCGCAGACCGACCGACTCGACCTGGCGGTCGTGGACCGCGTCACCGGGGCCTGTGTCGGCGAGGTGGTCCTCAACGACTGGGACCCCGTCAACCGGAACTGCAACTTCCGCACGCTGCTCGTCGCCGCCGGCCGCGACCGTGGCCTGGGCACCGAGGCGGTACGCCTGGTCGTCGGCCACGGTTTCGAGAGCCTCGGCCTGCACCGCATCTCGCTGGAGGTGTTCGCCTTCAACCCCCGGGCCCGCCGGGTGTACGAAAAAGTCGGTTTCGTCGCCGAGGGTGTGCTGCGCCAGGTCCTGTACGACGGCGACGACTGGGTGGACGCCACGGTGATGTCGATCCTCGCGCCCGAGTGGGCGGCGCACCGGGGACATCCCGAGCGCCTGAAGTCGTAGCCGACGAGGGCGGGCGCGTCAGCTCTGCATGGAGAACGTGGCGACGACACCGCTGTGGTCGGACCTGGTGGCACCGACGATGTCGTAATCGGTCATCCACATCAGCTGGTGTTCGGGCAGCCGCTTCCAGAAGTAGACGTAGTCGATGTGCCGGTTGCCGTGTGTTCCGGTGCCCTTCTCGCCGTAGAGGTTGTAGTTGGAGCGCAGGTTCGGCAGCTCGTTGGCCTCGAAGACCTGCCACGGGAACTTCGCGTACCCGTAGTTCCGGTCGGCGCTGAAGTCGACGTTGAGGTCTCCGCTCACGATGACCTGGCCCTCGTCCTGCTTGTCGACCGCCAGCTCCTTGAGACCCTGGAACTGCGCCTCGGCGCACCTGGTGCGCGGCAGGTCCTCCGGCCGCCCGGAGGTCTCGATGCTGGCCACCGCGTGGGCGTTGATGTGGGTCACGTTGCGGCCACTGGCCTTGTGCCGGTACTTGACCCAGTTGTTGTACCGCGCCGGCGGCACCTCGCCCGGACCGTTGGTGTCACAGACGAAGATCGAACCCTTGTCGAGTACGTCGAACATGCTCTTCTTGGCGATCAACGCCTCGCCGGCCTGGTTGGTCCCGCCCGGCGCGTACAACCACCAGCCGTTGTCGGCGGCCCAGCTCGTCAGGAACGCTTTGCGGGCACCGACCTCGTTGAGACCGACGAGGTCGGCCTTCGACGCGATCAGGTTCAGGTCGTGCGCGAAGTCGGCCTGGCTCAGCCCGTAGTAGATGTTCAGCGTGGCCGCCCTGAAGCCCACGCTCGCGGCAGTGGCCGGGGCCGCCGGGAGCAGGGCCGCCACCAGCGCGACCGCGCCCGCGAGAGCGCCCAGGGCGCGGGCCGACCAGTCCGTTGTCCTGCGCATTGATGTCCCTCCGCACGAACCGCCGGTGGTGGCGGCCAACGCACACTATCGATTCGAGTCGACGCGACGCCGAACATCCGGTGACAAGGCATCGACAGACCTGGGTCGACCGGTGCGGGGGTGAACAGCTCCCCCAGTGGCAGTGGTGGAGCTACGCGAAGGTGAGGGCGTCGGACCGGGCGCGTTTGAGTTCAGAAAAAGCCCGGCAGCCAGCGAGCAGGCGAGCGCCGTCGAAGACGCGGACGGCCTCCTCGCCACGAGGAATCGCGCTCAGCACAGGGCCGAAGAAGGCCACGTCGTCGACGACGACAGTCGGAGTGCCGAGGTCCTCGCCCACCAGTTGCTGTGCGTGGGCGGTGCTCGCCCGCATCTGCGGGTCGAGGTCGCTGCGGTGGGCGGCGCCGGCCAGGTCGGCGGGGAGGCCGGCCTCGGCCAGGGCCAGCGGGAGGACGGTGCCGAAGTCCTTGTCGCCGGCGTCGTGGATCCGGCGACCGAGCGCCGGGTACAGCCGTGCGAGGGCGGCGGAGCCGTGTTGTTCGGCTGCCGCCACACACACCCTGGCTGGCCCCCACGCCCGGTCGTTGAATTCGCGGTACCAGGGCTCCAGGTCACGGTGCTCGTTGATCACCGCGAGGCTCATCACCTCGAACCGCAGAGTGAGCGGCCGCATCTTCGCGACCTCCATGAGCCAGCGGGAGGTGATCCAGGCGAACGGGCAGGACGGATCCACGTACGCCGTGACCACCGGAGCCGACGTTCGAGTCGAGTTGTCTTCCACGGAAGAGAATTTATCTTCCGTGGAAGGTAAGATGCAACAGTGGATGACGACCGGATCGCCGACATCGTTGCTCAGTGGGGTCGCGAGCGACCAGACCTCGACCCCACCCCGTTGCTGATCATCGGTCGCATCCAACAGTTGGCCGCCGTACTCGATGCGGCCCTACGGCCGCCGTTCGCCGCGGCGGACCTCGGCAACGGCGACTTCGACGTGCTCGCGGCGCTGCGCCGCGAGGGCGAGCCCTACACGCTCACCGCCGGCCAACTGAGCCAACGGATGCTCGTGACCACCGGAGCCGTGACCAAGCGGGTGGACCGACTGATCGCCCGCGGCCTCGTGTCGCGCTCGGTCTCCGCAGCCGACGCGCGCGGCAGGGTGGTCGGGCTGACTCCGGCCGGCGTGGCGTTGACCGACCGGCTCATCGAGGAACATCTGGCCAACGAGGCGGCCATCCTCAGTGGCCTGACCGACAGCGACCGCAGAACCCTTGAGCGCCTACTGGCGGCGATGAATCGGACTTTGGCCTCCGGAGGTTTTGAACCCGAGGGCGGGGGCCAGGACCGATGATGCCCTCGGTCCTGGCCCCGCCCTCGGACTACCCTTCGGCCATGGACGACACCACCCGCGCCGTACGTATCAGACACGGTGGCCTGGCCGACGCACCCGCCGTACTGGACATGCTCGACTCCGCGGTGGTCTGGATGAACGACCGCGGCAACACCGAGCAGTGGGGCACGACGCTGTTTTCGGAGAAGCCCGAAAGGGCCGAACAGGTCGATCGGTACTTGACCGAGAACCTCGCGTACATCGCGGAAGTGGACGGAACGCCGGCCGCAGCCCTGGTGTTGGGCTCCGGGCCCGATCCGCGGGCACCGATCGCGCCCGCGGAAGAACCCGAGCGGTACGTTCGCCTCCTGGTCTCCGACCGACGATTCGCCGGCCAGAAGCTCGGGTCGGTCCTGCTGACACACGCCGTCGAGGAAACCCGGCGGGCCGGCGTGCGGCTAATACGGGTCGACTGCTGGGCGGGCGGTGGTGGTGAGCTGGTGGCGTACTACGAGCGCCACGGGTTCACTCCCACCGAAACCTTCCTGGCCGGGTCCTGGCCGGGGCAGGTGCTGGCCCAGCGGGTCGGTTGAGCCGCACAATCAGGCATGCCGCTGGAGTTCATGCATGGCGCAAGATGGATGCGTGATCGGTGACCGGTGGGGCGTGACCACCAGCGAGACGTTACGTACCTATCCCTGCGACGACTTCGTCGTCTCACCCACTCTTCAGGCGTGGCGCGGAGTACAGGTCAACGTGCCCGCCGCAGCGGTGTGGCCGTGGGTGGCCCAACTGAGACTTGCCCCGTACTCGTACGACTGGATCGACAACCTCGGCCACCGCTCGCCTCGACAGCTGGAAGGCCTACCCGCGCCCCAGGTCGGAGAGGCTTTCACAACCGCTGGCGGACGAAAGCTCGGCAGGATCGTCTCGGTCGACCCCGGCCGGCAGCTGACGAGCACCATCATGGGTGCCTTTATGTCCTACGTCCTCGTGCCTCAGGAGCACAACACGACGCGCTTGCTACTCAAGGTCGTCATGCAGACGGCCCGCTGGGCCGCACCCGGGCTGTCCGTCGGCGACCTGATCATGGCTCGACGACAGTTGCTCAACCTGAAGGAGCTCGCCGAGCACAATGGGCCAAGTCATTGAGCCCGGGAATGAATCCTCGTTGAGCTGACCGGAAGGCCGGTGCTGCCGCTAGGAACGCGTGGCCTGGTAGGTCAGGAAATCGCGGGCATCGGCCTGGACGTGAGGCGATGCCATTGGATGGCTCGCCGCCTCCTGCAGCAGTCGCAGCCATTGAGGAGCGTCCGGCGGATTCCCGTTGAGCACGCGATTGGCCATCCAGACGGTCAACGGAGTCGGTTTGCGCCGCAGCGACTCGACCAGCATCCGACGGTAGCCACGCCAGGTTTCCAGGGTGTGGACGAGAGGGCCGGGACTACCCAGATCCGCCGTGTCGAGGCGTTCCATCAAGGCGTAGAGCAGTGGCGCCCACTGCTGAGGGTCATCCCGCTCGGCCAACTCCGCACAGATCGCGTCGAGCTGGTCGCTGCCATTGGCGTCGAGCCGCATCACGTCGAAGTCCAGCACCTCGAGTGCCTGCAGTTCGGCCGCGACCTCCGTGAGGTATCGCCTCATGATCAAAGTCTACGGCGACCGACGAGACGTCCAATCAGGTAGTCAGGTAGTACCTGCCGAGGAAAGCTGCGTAGTGCCCGGCGTCGTACGACTCCTGCACCCACACGATCTCGTCGAGGATTTCGCGGGCTTCCTCGGTGCCTAAGGTGGCGAGGTATTCCTTGGTCCTGGCCACGTCCGCCCCCAGCATCAACTCCACCTCGACCGCGCCGGTTGCGTCCATGCTGGTGCCGCGAGGTGATCGAGAGCTCGGCAGACGGTGAAGCGAGGCGAATTCATGGAGGATTCAGACGTGGAGCCCGAACCGCCGCGCAATCCGACGCAACGTAAGCAGGACACGCTCGCCCGCCTCAACCACGACCTCGATGCATGGGTCGCCTCAGCGGACCGGGACGGCAATCCTCACCTGGTGCCGCTCTCCTTCCTCTGGGACAGCAAGGCCCTCATCTTGGCCACAGCCGAGTCCAGCCCGGCCGCACGCAATCTGCGATTTTCCGGCCGGGTGCGGATATCGGTCGGCACGACCCGCGACGTGGTACTCATCGAAGGCACCGTCGAGACGTTCTCCCGCGAAACCGTGCCCGGCGATCTGGCCGACGCGTTCGCCGCGAAACTCTGGGATGCGCGGATCGGCACAACCCGCTACGCGTACTTCCGGGTGACGCCTCGCCGCGTTCAGGCGTGGCGGGAGGAGAACGAAATCGCCGGTCGTGACCTGATGCGTGATGGCCGTTGGCTGGTCTGACCGGCCGATGGCGACGAGGCTAGCCGCTGGTGGATTCCAGCTGATCGAAGGCCATGCTCCACCAGGACTTCGGGTCGGCGAAAGCGGACGAGTCGACGCCCATCAGCTCCTCGCGGATAGCGGCGGCGCGGGCGGCGCGAGCCCGACCGCCCGGGTCCGTCGCGATGAGCCCTCCGAGCCGGTAGAGAAACTCGACGAACGCGGCGAAGGTCGCGTTGACCGTCTCGAAGTTGGGGGTCTCCAGGTCCAGCAACACGACGGCTCCGGTCAGCGCGTCGAGGCAGAAGAGCAGCTGCGGGTCCTCGGGCGAACTGCCGAGGACGATGTGGATGCGCGGGCTGGCCTCGCCGATCTCGATCTTCAGCTTGGAGAACAACTCCATGCCGGAGACGTTGACGTCGACAGTGAACAGGATCGGCACGTCGACCGGGATGGCCCCGAACGGTGGGAAGACCTCTGGCGTCAGCGGGCCGAGGACGTCGTCGAACCGGTCGAGGGGAAAGTAGATCATCCCCTCGGCGCCCCAGAGCGCCGTGAGTTCCTCGTGCGTCGCGGTCACTCGTCCGTCTCCTCGTTCTCGTCGCCAGGCGTGGTCAGGCCCTGCTCGTCGAGGAAGCCCCACCACTTGTCGTCGTCATAGCCGACCTCGCCGTACCCGGCTCCGAAGACGTAGTAGGCGAGAAATGAGTCGAGGTCCGGTGCGACTTCCAAGAACGCCTCACGCATGAACCACTCGTCGGTGGTCTCCTCCGGGAAGTACCAGACCGCGCCGGTGTCGCGGCGGATCAGCAGCGGCTCGTCGCTCAGCGTGCCGAAGACCAGCCACTCGGCGGGTTCGTCGGCGACACCGGTGAACTCGGGCACCAGCTCGATGTAGTACTGGATGGCGTCGAGTAGGTCGGTTCCGCGAAGGTCGAACGCGCCGGCTCGGAGGCCGTTGGCGGTCTCCAACAACTCCCGGACCGACTGCGGCAGACCGGCGGGAATCTGGTCGGCCGGAGCGCCCTCGTCGATCTGGGCCCACACCAGCGTCGCCGGCTGATCCGACTCCAGGTCGGTGCGCAACTCCGCGATGAGCTCCCGCAGCTCGGGGTTCAATCCACCACCTCGATCCGGATCGGTGTGCCATCGGGGAGCTTCCTGATCTGTTGCCAGATTTGCCCGCCGACTTCCCAGTTTGTTGTGCCGTGTAGGAGCTTCAGATTACTAACGTCGCAGGGGCCGCCGAGTTGCAGCTCCCACCGTGAACGCGAGGATCGGCAGGTGTAGCCGATCCAGCCGAGGGCGGTGATCGGCTCGACGCCGATCAGCGAGCCAATGTCGTCGGCGTCCCGCTCTCGCCGTACCTCTGCATCTTTGCCTCGAAGCTCTTTAACTGCCCGATGAAGCGTTCGGCGGCGCCGATGACCTCATCGCCACCGGATCTAAGCAGCGCGGGCTCGACCTCGAAGCCGTTCAGCGGGAACCTCCTCGGGCCATCCGCTCCTGCGCGTCCGTGAGCGCCTGGAGGAACGCACCGAGCCGCGGCACGGCCGTGTCACGAACCTGTTCCAGCTGCTCGGTGAGCTGCTGGAGGTCGCCGGATGCCACCGACGGGCCGCCGCCGCGCATCGAGTCGATTGCCGCGTTCACGGCCGCGATCACGTGGTCGCAGACCTCGGCCGAGCTGAGCCGCATCATCCGTGGGTCCAGCGTCAGCGACGCCAGCCGGCCATCAGCGCCAAACTCGGCACGGACCTGCCCCTCGGCGGACTCACCGACCCGACGCAGGCGCGCGGTCTCCTCGTCCTCCGGCGCGGCCCCAGCGGCGCGCAACGCGCCCACCGTCGCGTCCAGCATGCGAGCGAACTCCCCGCTCGCCGGCTCATTCACCGACATGCGCCCTCCATCGATCGCGTCCGAGACAGGGGAAAGCGTAGTCAGATCCGGCAAATAGTGTGGACCCGCGATGCAGACGTTCCATCGAGGATCGTCGAAGGATGCGATGGTACGCCCAACGCGTCCGGACCCACGGCGCGGGCATCTCCAGCGACACGGACACCTGCGCCACATCGGAGAGGATGCTCTCGTGGAATCCAACACCTTGCACTGGGCGTCGAGGCGCTACCTGACGCAGCGGTACGACGAGCTGCAGACTGGGTACCACCATCTGCCCAACGATGGCCGCCACCCCGAGGGGTACCACTACACCACGGAGGCGAAGCGGATCTTTCCCCGCTACAACGTGGTGGCGGCCATCCTCACGGAGGTTGAGCGCCTCGACCCGGACCACCTCCCCGGCATTGACGTGGTGACTCACTACCTCCTCGCCGCTGCCGAGAGCGCGAACTCTCCGTTCACCGCGTCAGCGCAGGACGAGGTTGGGGCAGACGCCATCGCGGACGAGCGTCGGCTGTTCGCTGCGAACGTGCAGCGGTGGTTGGCACAGCCCGACCTCAGCGTCGACCCGCTCCCGTACCGCCGTGTGCTGACGTCTCAGGAGTCATCAGCCTGGCGCACGTCGCTGCGGCACCGATGGGGTGTGCGGGACGACTGCTGGCACCCCCTGTTGAGCGGCGAGGTTCCACACGACGTGCTGGTGCTGACCGGGGATTCGATGTGGGAGGACGACGGCGTTGACCAGGTCCGCCGGGTGCTGCGAGAGCTGGGCCGCCGCCGGGTGGTCGAGTTGAGTGAGGACGGCGCCGACCGCCTGCTGGATGTCGAGATCTTCGCCCCTAGGTACACCGGACCCGAAGGGCTCTGGAGCGACGAGCATCACGACTGGATCGCCTACGCGTCCCACGAGGGGACAGTGGCCTTCGGCGGCGCGCTCTCCACCGGTCTCGCGACAACCTGGCCCGCAGTCGAGCGTTGGCGATGGCCCGGCTGGCATGAAATGAGCCATGCAGCGCTCACGTAGTTTCCTGGCGAAGCGGCGCCACCCCGAGGGAACGTTGCCTCAGGCGGTCGCCAGGCGGACCATGAACTGGCAGCCGTCGGGGGTGTTGCGCACCTCGACCCGACCGCCATGTGCCTCCACCAGGCCATGAACGATGGCCAGGCCCAGCCCTCCGGACGCCCCACCGTCGCCGGGGCCGGGCGTGCGGGCCGGTTCACCACGAAACGCGATGTCGAACAGCCGGGGAAGGTCGGCCGGGGGGATGCCGCCACAGGTGTCGGCGACCGACAGCCAGGCGTGGTCGTCCTCCCGGCCGGCTTCGATGCGTACGGTGCCGTCCTCGGGGGTGTAGCGGACCGCGTTGAGCAGCAGGTTGGCCACGACCCGGGCCAGCTCCGGTTCACTCGCGGCAACAGTGGGCCACCCCGACTCGCTGGCGATCAGCTTGATCCGGCGGGCGTCGGCCAGCGGGGTGGTGCTGGCCAGCGCGTCCGAGACGACCTCTCCGAGCGGCACCGCCGTCAACGACAACCGCAACGCTCCCGCGTTGATCCGGGACAGTTCGAACAGGTCGTCGACGAGTTGGGTCATCCGGTCGGTCTCCAGCCGGATCCGTCGGTGGTACTCGTCGACAGTGTCCGGATCACGAACCACCCGGTCCTCCAGCGCCTCCGCCATGGCCCTCAGCCCGGCGAGCGGGGTCCGCAGGTCGTGGGAGACCCAGGCGACCAGGTCGCGCCGGCCCTTCTCCAGTTGCCGTTCCCGCTCCCGGGCCTGGTCGCGCCAGACCGCGGCGCGGGCCAGTCGCCGGCCGAAGTGCCCGCCGACGGCGAGGCTGACCACCGCTGCCGCCGCGACGGTGATCAGGACCACCTCGAGGTCGTGCGCGGAGAGGAACATCGCTTCCGCGACGGCCATCACCCCGACGGCGACGGCGACCACAGTGGTGGTCAGCAGCACGCTGAGGTGCACGGTGATCGAGCTGCGTCGGAGCGCGCGGAGCAGCACCGCGCCGGCGAGCCCGATGCCAAGTGCCGCGCCGAGGGCGATCGCGAAGATCAGGAGTACGTCACGCATTGGCTGGCTCGTAGCGGTAGCCGACGCCCCAGACGGTCACGATCCGCTGCGGATCGGCCGGGTTGGCCTCGATCTTCTCCCGCAGCCGGCGTACGTGCACGGTCACGGTGGAGTGATCCCCGAAGTTCCAGCCCCAGACCTGCTCCAGAAGCTCGGCCCGGCCGAAGACCCGGGACGGATGCCGCATGAGGTGGACGAGCAGGTCGAATTCGCGCAATGTCAGCGCCAGATCCGCACCGGCGAGGCGGGCGGTTCGGGAGGCCGTGTGCACCACCAGGTTGCCGTCGGTGAGCGCCTCGGGCCGCTCTGGTGGCGTCCCACCGCCGGCGCGACGGAGCACCGACCGGACCCGCAGCACCAGTTCCCGGGGCGAGAAGGGCTTGGTCAGGTAGTCGTCCGCGCCGAGTTGCAGCCCGAGGATCCGGTCGGACTCGTCGCCGCGCGCGGTGAGCATGACGATCGGTACGCCGTCCGGGCGTACCCGCAGCGCCCGGCACACCTCCAGGCCGTTGATCAGGGGCAGCATCAGGTCGAGCACGACAAGGTGTGGCGCCTGCCGCTCCACCGCCGCCAGCGCCGCCGCACCGTCCGCCGCCAGGCTCACCTGGAAGCCGTCGTTCTCCAGGTAACGACGGATGACGTCGCTCACGGTCTGATCGTCGTCGACCACCAGCACTCGCTGTGTCACGGACCTTCCCCGTTCCGCCTCGTCAACGTCTCCCCCAGATGTCCATCGGCCCAGCGTAGCCACGCACCGGGGTCGGCCCGCCCCGGCAAACCTTGCGAGGTTCTTACGGCTGCGTGCGCGAACCCGCGCGGGCGTACGGGAGGTCATACGGTGACCGGAATGCGGATCCTTGTCACCGGTGCGGCCGGGTTCATCGGCTCACACGTCGCCGACCTGCTCGCCGACGACGGGCACGAGGTGGTGGCCGTGGACGCGCTCCTGCCGGAGGCGCACTGTGCGACGGCGCCGCCCTGGACCGAGCGGCACGACCTCGTGGTCGGTGACGTACGGGACAGCGAGCTGCTGACCCGGCTACTGGCCGGGGTCGACGCGGTCTGCCACCAGGCAGCAATGGTCGGCCATGGCGTCGACCCGGCCGACGCCCCCCGGTACGCCGCGCACAACGACCTCGGCACGGCCACAGTCCTCGCGGCGATGCACGCCACCGGGGTGCGCCGGTTGGTGCTGGCCAGCTCGATGGTGGTCTACGGCGAGGGCCGCTACCACTGCCCCACCCACGGGATCGTCCGGCCTGCCGGCCGTCGGGCCGTCGACCTAGCCGAGGGCCAGTACGAGCCGACCTGCCCTCGCTGCGACCAGGCGCTCTCCCCCGGTCTCGTGCCCGAGGACGCGCCGCTGGAGCCGCACAGCACGTACGCCGCCACCAAGCTGGCCCAGGAACACCTCGCCGGGGCCTGGGCCCGGCAGACCGGCGGGTCGGTGTGGGCCCTGCGGTATCACAACGTCTACGGTCCGCGAATGCCTCGTGACACCCCGTATTCGGGGGTTGCGTCGATCTTCCGGTCGGCCCTGGCCGCCGGGCGAGCGCCCCGGGTGCTGGAGGACGGCCGGCAACGGCGTGACTTCGTGCACGTGACCGACGTGGCCGCGGCCAACCTGCTGGCCCTCACGACACCGGCACCGGATCCCCTGACCCCGATCAACGTCTGCTCGGGCGAGCCGCACACCGTCGGTGAGTTGGCCCACGAGCTGGCTTCGGCGATGGGCGGGCCATCGCCGATCACGGTGGGGGGCGGTAGGGCGGCGGACGTACGGCACGTCGTGGCCGATCCGGCACGCGCCGCCCGGGTGCTGCGTTTCACCGCCCGAGTCGGTTTCGCCGCCGGCATCGCCGACTTCACCACAGCGGTGATGCGGGATCCGGCATCGGTCACGACACCGTCCACAGTAGGTGGTTGACGGCGAGGGCCGTGGCGGCCTGGGCTGCCAACCACCACCGTCGGTGATTGTGCGGCAGGTGCGCGGTGGCGACCAGCAGCCAGACGGCGAACGGTAGCCAGATCCGCTCGACCTCGGCCTTGCTGAGCCCGGACAGGTCCGCCGCGAGCACGGCCGCCGTCGCCGCGACGGGCAACCACGCAGTAGGCCCGGCGCTGGCGATCTGCTTTCGGAGGGTTGTCGCGAGCGGTGGGCGCGGTGCTCGGATCGATGCGGCGGCCACCGCCGCCCGTCGCAGCGCCGGCCCGACCACCGGGCCGGCCGAGAGCAGCAGGGCGGCGAGATTCGCCCAGACCCAGTAACCGTACGGACGATCCGCCGCCCAGCCCTGGTAGTAACGACGTGCCACCAGGTGGTAGCCGTCCAGCCACCAGAAGCCGGCGAGGGTGAACACGGCGACGACCGCCGCGACCGCCGTCGCCGCGACCAAGAGCACGCCGAGGCGGTCCCTCGCCCGGAGCAGCACCACAGTCAACGCGAGCAACCCGACCAGGACGAACCCGTACGACAGGTAGAGCGCGAAGCCGAGGAGCAACCCGCCCAGCGCTGCCCCTGGTCGGCCGCCCACCGCCAGCAGCGCCAGCCCGGCCGCGACCACCGCAGCGAAGATCCCGTCCGCGGACGCTCCCACCCAGACCGCCCCCGGGAGGAGCACCAGGAACGGCCACGCCGCCCGGGCCGCGTCCTCGGCACCGAGTGCCCGCAACGTCGCCGGAACCGACACCGACACCGTGGCGCCGAGCACCACGCAGGCGAGCCCGGCCGCGGTCCCGCCGCCCAGGCCGATCCGCTCCAGCCAGACGAAGAAGAGCAACGCTCCCGGTGGGTGAGCTGCGGCGTGGGTGGACCACGAGTCGGGTTGGAAGTCGAGAATCCGGTCGGCGTAGCCGGACAGCATGATGCCGACGTCCGTGACCCGGGGCACCTCGTGCAGGTACTCGGCCTGCACTGTGAGCCGCTCGGTCAACCCCGCGGACCAGCCGTCGACCAGGGCCAGCGACAGCGTCCAGAGCAGCGAGGCGAGATAGCCGACCGCCAGCAGCCGCGGCCACGACGTGTCGGTTGCCCATCGTGCGCCCCGCCAGACGAACAGCGCCGCGATGAGCAGCGCGGCGGGGGTGCCGGGCCCCAGATGCGGCTGCCAACTCGCGTAGAGCGGCGCCGCGTCGGCGTGCAGCCGGACGCCCTGATGGTTGAGCAGGGCGCCGACGACGACGGCAACGGCGAGCAGGGCCACCTCGGCGCCGAGGACGATCAGGTCGGCGGACCGGGGTCGTCCCGGCCGGGTCATCTTGGTCATGGTGACGGCCGACGCTACGACCTGCGACCAGGGATTCGGCGGCCAGACGGTGAGACGTCAGCGAGTCGTAAGATCCGTTCCCGTGTAAGCGATTCGTAAGGACGATCAGCGGTCGCGACGGTCCAGGGCGGGCCTAGCGTCGCCGGTATGCACACAACGATCGACGTGGTGCTGCCATGTCTGGACGAGGCGGCCGCACTGCCTGCCGTACTGAGCGGGCTACCGCCCGGCTACCGCGCCATCGTGGTCGACAACGGCTCCACCGACGGTTCGCCGGTCGTCGCTGCCGCGTACGGGGCCCGGGTCGTCCATGAGCCGCGTCGCGGGTACGGCGCCGCCGTGCACACCGGCCTGCTGGCGGCGGAGGCGGACCTGGTCTGCGTGCTCGACGCGGACGGCTCGTTCAACCCGGCCGAGTTGCCCAGGCTCGTCGCGGCGGTGCTCGACGGTCGGGCGGATCTCGCCGTCGGGCGGCGTCGGCCGGTCTCGGCGGATGCCTGGCCCTGGCATGCCCGCGCCGGGAACGCGCTGGTCGCCGCCCTGCTGCGGCGTCGCGGTGCGCCGGTGTACGACATCAGCCCGATCCGGGTGGCCCGCCGGGCGGCGCTGCTGGGCCTCGGGGTCGACGACCGCGCGTTCGGCTACCCCTTGGAGCTGCTGCTCCGCGCGGCCGGAGCAGGCTGGCGGATCCTCGAATCGGACGTCGCGTACGCGCCGCGGGCCGCCGGCACCAGCTCGAAGGTCTCCGGGTCGTTCCGGGGCACGCTGCGGGCGACCCGGGACTTCGCCGGAGTGCTGCGCGCCGACACCGGTGGTGGCCGGTGAACGTCCTGCTCCTGGTCGCGAAGGCCCCCGTCCCCGGGCTGGCCAAGACCCGCCTCTGCCCGCCCGCTGATCCCACCCAGGCGGCACGGATCGCGGCGGCGTCGCTGTTGGACACCCTCGCGGCGGTGCACGCCACCGCCTCGACCATTCCCGTGTTGGCCCACACCGGTCGGTTCGCCGATGCCGAGTACGGCGCGGAATTGACCGCCGCGTTGGACGGTTGGCACCTGCTTCCGCAGCGGGGCGGCACGTTCGCCGACCGCCTCGCGAACGCCCACGCCGACACCGCTGCGGCATTTCCCGGCCGGCCGGTGCTCCAGATCGGCATGGACACCCCGCAGATCCGGCCGGCCCTGCTCACCACCGCGCTGGAGCGGCTCGCCGGACACGAGGCGGTGTTCGGACCGGCGCTCGACGGCGGTTGGTGGGCACTCGGGTTACGCGATCCGCGGCACGCGAGCGCGTTACGCGATGTACCCATGTCGACCGACGACACCGGTCGCCGCACCCTCGCCGCGCTACGCGAGCACGGCGTACGCCCGGCGATCCTGCCCGTGCAGCGGGATGTCGACGACTGGTCGACGGCGCTGGCGGTCGCGGCCGACCTACCCGGCACCCGGTTCGCGGACGCCGTCGCGTCGGTGGGCGGCCATCTGCTGAGCGGACACCCCCAGTGAACTCGACGATCAGTCTCGACGGTTTCGATGTGGTGCTGGGCAGACTCGGCGGGTGGTCCGCCGCCCAGGACGCCTGCCGCACACCGGTCGGCCCGAGGCCTGCGTCCCAACCCGACCATTGGCTGGTGCACACCGACGGGCGACGTGACCTGTTGCCGGTACGGCGCTGGCACGGCCCGCCCGAACCGGCGATCGAGTCCGTCGCCGCACGCTGCACCGGACCCACTATCGATCTCGGCTGCGGCCCCGGCCGGCTGACCAGGGCGCTCGCCCAGCGCGGCCTCGTCGCACTGGGGGTGGACATCTCCGCCGAGGCGGTACGTCTGACCCAGGACCGGGGGGTGGTCGCTCTACGACGCGACGTCTTCGAACCACTTCCCGGCGAGGGCAGGTGGGCGCACGCCCTGCTGATCGACGGCAACATCGGCATCGGTGGCGACCCGGTCCGCTTGCTGCGCCGATGCGGCGCCCTGATCGCGGCCGACGGAACGCTGCTGGTCGAGGTGGAGCCCCCGGGGGCCGGGCTGTGGCAGGGACAGGCGTACGTCCTGTCCGGATCGTCCGGCGATCGGGAACTGCGGGGGCCGGCGTTCCGATGGGCGCGGGTCGGGGCGGAGGCAATGGCCCGTGCCGCCGCCGCTGCCGGCCTGCGGGTCGCCGACCGTTTCCGGTTCGGTGCACGCTGGTTCGTCGAGTTGGCGCGCTCATGATCCGCCGGCCACGCATCCCCACCCCCGAGGACTTCACCGCTCCCTCGCACTCGCCGCTGGTCACCGCCCGGCTCGGCCTCTGGCTCGGGGTGACGTTCGGGCTGTGTTTCGGCACCGGACTGCTCAGCCACTACCTCCAGCACCCGCCGGGCTGGTTCACCTGGCCGACCCGACCGGTGAACCTGTACCGGGTCACCCAGGGCGTTCACGTGCTCTCCGGTGTGGCGGCGATTCCGTTGCTGCTGGCCAAGCTGTGGAGCGTCTACCCCCGGCTGTTTGTCCGTCCGCCAGTGCGCCAGCCGATCCGGTTGTCCGCCCACGCCCTCGAACGGATCTCCGTTCTGGTACTGGTCTGCGCCGCGTTCTTCGAACTGGTCACCGGCCTGTTCAACGTCGCCCAGTCGTACCCGTGGGGATTCTTTTTCCCGACGGCGCACTATGCGGTCGCCTGGCTGGTGGCGGGCGCGATGCTGCTGCACGTCGCGGTGAAGCTCCCGGTCGCCCGCGCCGCGCTGAGCACGCCACTGCGGCGCAGCGGAGCAGTGCCGGCTGCGGCACCGGGCCCTGACGATCCGAACTCGTCCGAGCGACGCGCGTTCCTGCGTACCTCGGCGGGCGTCGCCGGCATCGCCGTGCTGGCCACCGCCGGGGTCACAGTGCCGTGGCTGCGTCGGGTGTCGCCGCTGGCGTGGCGGTCCGCGTCCGGGCCGCAGGGCGTACCGATCAACCGTACGGCGGCTGCCGCGCGCATCGCCGTTCCCCCGGACTGGCGGCTGGAGATCGTCTGGCCGGGCGGGCGAGAGACCCTGTCCCTGGCCGAACTCGCGGCCCTGCCACACCGCACGGCAGAGCTGCCGATCGCCTGCGTCGAGGGCTGGAGCGTCTCGGCCGACTGGACCGGCGTGCCTGTCGTCGAGCTGCTTCGCTGGGCTGGCGCACCGACCGGCCGACCGGTACGGATCACCTCGCTGGAAACGGACGGCCTGTACGCGGCCAGCACACTCCCGGCGGCCCATGCTCGCGACCCGCTGACCCTGCTCGCCCTGCGGATCAACGGCGAACAGCTGTCGCCCGACCACGGTTACCCCTGCCGACTCATCGCGCCGAGCCGGCCGGGCGTTCTGCAGACCAAGTGGGTGGCCCGGCTGGAGGTGCTGCGGTGAGAGCCGTCCGGCTGCTCCTGTTCGTGGTCGGTGCCGCGGCCACCGCCTACGGCGGTTGGTTGCTCCTCCCCCAGCTCGGCACCGCCCTGCCGTGGCTGATCGGCGGCCCGGTGGTGCACGACGTCCTGGTGGCACCGCTGGTCGGGCTGGTCGGGTTGGCGCTGGGTCGACTGGTGAAGAACCGGTTACGCCTGGCCTGGATCACCGCAGGTCTGCTGGCCAGCGCCACGTTGCTGCTGATCGCGGTGCCCCTGCTGTGGCGACCGCCCTCGGCACCTCCCAACCCCGGCCTACCGGACCGCGACTACCCGCTGGGGCTCACCGTCGGGCTGGCCGTCCTCTGGGCCGTGATCATGATCGTCCTAATCGTCGCCACCACTGTCGACCGGCGCGTCGCGAACCGCCCGACCGACCGTCCCTGAGTCGGCCCCACCCGTTTTCCACTCGTCGCCCAGGAGGGGTACCCATGTCAGCAGGAGACATCGACGCGACCGATCGCCAGCCGATCGGCGTGATCGGCGGGTCGGGCTTCTACGAGTTCCTCGACGACGTCGCCGAGGCCACCGTCGACACGCCCTACGGGCCGCCGAGCGACGCGTTGTCCGTCGGGAGTGTCGCCGGGCGGCCGGTGGTGTTCCTGCCCCGCCACGGGCGTCGGCACACCCTCCCCCCACACCGCATCAATTACCGGGCCAACCTGTGGGCGCTGCGCGCACTCGGCGTCCGTCAGGTGCTCGCGCCGGGTGCCGTGGGCGGCCTGCGATCGGAGCTAGGCCCGGGGACCCTTGTCGTACCGGACCAACTGGTCGACCGGACCAGCGGCCGGGAGCAGACCTACTACGACGGACGTCCACGCGCGGACGGGCAGCTTCCCCAGGTCGTCCACGTGCCCTTCGCCGACCCCTACTGCCCGGTCGGACGGGCCACGGTCCTCGACGCCGCCCGATCCGCCGGTTGGCAGCCGGTCAACGGCGGAACCATGGTCGTCATCGAAGGGCCCCGGTTCTCCACCCGCGCCGAATCGTTGTGGTATGGACGGGAGGGCTGGTCGGTCGTCGGCATGACCGGCCACCCGGAAGCGGTGTTGGCCCGCGAACTCGCACTCTGTTACACCGCGCTGTCCCTGGTGACCGACCTCGACTCGGGCGTCGAGGTTGGTCAGGGCGTGACCCAGCAGGAGGTGTTCACGGTCTTCGCCCGGAACATCGATCGCCTGCGCCTCCTGCTCGGCGACGCGGTGAAGACGTTGCCGGAGGACCAGGGAGTCTGCCCGTGCGGACAGGCGCTGGCAGATACGGAGCGGTGACCGTCGTAAGAGTTCCGAAAGGGTTCGCGAACAGTTCGACGGCGACCGCGGCCGTACGCTGCGGGGGTGGGGAAACGGATGTTCCGGTCGCCGGTGGTCCGAGCCGGTCTCGCCTGTGCTGTCGTCATGGCGATGCTGGGCCTCTACTGGTTCCAGCCGTGGAAGCTGTTCACCGATACCTACGTCGACGAAGCGGTACCCCGCGTGGCGACGACCTCGGCCGCCCCGGCACCGACGTCCGCGAGCCCGGTCCCCGCGGCCTCGGTGGTCACGCCCGCGGCGAACGAGATCCTGACCGTCGGCGAGTTCGTCACCCATGAGCACCGGACGACCGGCAGTGCCGAGATCCACCGGCTCGCCGATGGGCGCCACCGGCTCGTCATCCGGGACCTGAGCACGTCGAACGGTCCGGACCTGCGGGTGTGGCTGACCGACCAACCGGTCATCCGGGGCACGGCCGGCTGGCGGGTGTTCGACGACGGCGAATGGGTCGAGCTGGCGAAGCTCAAGGGCAACAAGGGCAACCAGGTGTACGAGCTACCGGCGTCGGTGGACCCACGCGACTTCCGCAGCGTCTCCATCTGGTGCAAGCGATTCGCGGTCTCCTTCGGCGCGGCAGATCTCACGAGCGCCTGACCGGCCACCCGGCCCGCAACCTGCCGGACACGGCATTGACAACTTTCACTGCGCGATCTAGCGTCGGGGCGAATCGATTCGACGCCGAACCAGGTGCTCCGGCACCGTCGGGCGAACGGTCGCGTGGTGTTCGGGCGCACGGTGTGGCCACCATCGATTCGACGACCGACTGGTCCTGCGTGGGCGGCGAGACCAGTGGCAGAAACCTGTGTCGATGAGCCGGCCGGGGGTCGTCGGCACATCGCGTCTTCCGGGGTTCCTCCGCGGCGAACGTGGTCGACGGGGTGACCCGCAGCGGCGCGTCGTGGCGGCGTCCGGGTTGCCGTGGACCCCTTTCAACAAGTTCGTGCCGAGTGGCGGGAGCCCCTTCATGACAAGACGTAGACCCATCCTTGGATTGCTGGCGACGGCGGCGGCCGTCGTCGTGACAGTGAGCGCGGGGGCACTGGCCGGTGGTGTGAGCACCACCGCGTCGGCCGCGAACATCGGAGCGGCCGCAGCCACGGCCGGGTGCGGCAAGGCGCCCACGTTGACAAGCGGCCAACGGTCCATCCAGAGCAGCGGCCAGAACCGCAGTTTCATCCTGAGGATTCCTGACAACTACGACAGGAACCACGCCTACCGGTTGATCTTCGGATTCCACTGGAACGGCGGCACCGCCAACGACGTCGACGGCGGTGGGTCCGACGGGGCGGCCTGGTCCTACTACGGGCTGCGGCAGCAGGCGAACAACAGCACCATTTTCGTCGCCCCCCAGGGCAACGGCAACGGCTGGGCCAACCCCGGCGGCCAGGACGTCACCTTCGTCGACGACATGGTCAGGGTGATCGAGGCAGACCTCTGCGTCGAGACCACGCAACGCTTCGCGCTCGGCTTCAGCTACGGCGGTGGCATGAGCTACTCACTGGCCTGTTCCCGGCCCAGCGTCTTCCGCGCTGTCGCGGTCTACTCCGGCGGGCAGCTCAGTGGGTGCGGCGGCGGCACCCAGCCGGTCGCGTATATGGGGATCCACGGCATCGGAGACGCGGTGCTCAACGTCTCCGCCGGACGGTCCCTGCGCGACACGTTCGTGCGCAACAACGGGTGCACCGCACAGAGCCCACCGGAGCCGAGGGCGGGCAGCCTGACCCACATCACCACCACCTACTCCGGCTGCCGGTCCGGCTATCCGGTGGTCTGGGCCGCCTTCGACGGCGGGCACACCCCCGGCCCCGTGGACGGCGGCGGGGACAGCGGAGCCAGGACCTGGACCAAAGGCGAGGTGTGGAAATTCTTCACCCAGTTCGGTAGCACCGACCCGACGACGCCGCCACCGACCACCCCGCCACCGAGCGGCACGTCGGCCCTGCGCAGCACGTCCTCCGGACGGTGCCTCGACGTCAACGGCGCCTCGCAGACCAACGGCGCGGCGGCGATCATCTGGGACTGCCACGGGCAGAGCAACCAGAGCTGGACCTCGACCGCCGCCCAGGAGCTGCGCGTCTTCGGCGGCAAGTGCCTCGACGTCAACGGCGCCGGCACCGCGAACGGCAGCTCGGTGATCATCTGGGACTGCAACGGCCAGTCCAACCAGAAGTGGCGGCTCAACACCGACGGCTCGATCACCGGAGTCGGTTCGGGCCGGTGCCTGGACATGGTCGGCAACGGCACTGCCAACGGCACGCGCGTCCAGATCTGGGACTGCACCGGCGCGGCCAACCAACGCTGGAGCCGGAGCTGAGCCCGGCGAGGTTCCCGGGACGGGGATCGACCCAACGGATGTTCCACCACACACAAGGAGGCTCAACCGTGCCACTTCGCAGACTCTCCGCCCCCTGGCTGGGGGCAGCCATGGCGGTCATGATTCTCATCGCCGTCGGAACGTACGTCCTCACGACCGTCGCACCGGCTGCCGCGGCCACCACTGCCGGCTGCGGCAAGGCGCCCGGACTGACCAGCGGCACCCACACCATCCAGAGCAGCGGTAAGAGCCGCAGCTTCATCCTTCGGCTGCCCGACAACTACAACAACACCTACGCCCACCGGCTGGCCTTCGGGTTTCACTGGTTGGGCGGCACCGCCAGCCAGGTCGCGGGCGGCGGCTCCGACGGAGCCGCGTGGGCCTACTACGGCATGCTCTCGCAGGCGAACAACAGCACGATCTTCGTGGCGCCGCAGGGCCTCAACAACGGCTGGGGCAACTCCAACGGTGAGGACGTGACCTTCACCGACGACATGATCCGCGCGATCGACAACGCGCTCTGCGTCGACACCACACAACGTTTCTCGGTCGGGTTCAGCTACGGCGGCGCGATGAGCTACTCGTTGGCGTGTTCCCGGCCGACGGTGTTCCGTGCGGTCGCGGCAATCGCGGCCCCGGGGGCGATCAGCGGATGCAGCGGCGGCACCCAGCCCGTGGCGTACCTGGGGATTCACGGCATCAACGACAACATTCCGAGCGGACGGTCGCTTCGCGACAGGTTCGTCCGCAACAACGGATGCGCCGCACAGAGCCCACCCGAACCGAGGGCTGGCAGCCTGACCCACATCACCACCGCGTACTCCTGCCAGCCCGGATACCCGGTGCTCTGGGCCGCGTTCGACGGCGGCCACCAGCAGGGCCCGGTGGACGGGTGCGCGGGCTGTGAGAGCGGCGCGCGGAGCTGGGTCAAGCAGGAGGTGTGGCGGTTCTTCACCCAGTTCGGGTCGGACGTGCCGCCCACCACTCCCCCGCCGACGACCCCGCCGCCCGGCCAGCAGAACGTGCTGATCGCGGGTAGCCAGTCCGGCCGGTGCATCGACATCCCCAACTCCAGCACCGCCAACGGCGCCCGCCCGCAACTGTGGGACTGTCACGGTGGCACCAACCAGCGTTGGACCCACACCGCCAACCGCACCCTGACCGTCTACGGCAACAAGTGCCTGGACGCCAGCGGGGCGGGCAGCAGCAACGGCACCGCGGTCCTCATCTGGGACTGCAACGGCCAAGCCAACCAACAGTGGAATGTGAACTCCAACGGCACCATCACCAGCGCCCAGTCGGGGCTGTGCCTCGACGCCGTCGCATCCGGCACGGCCAATGGGACTCAACTTCACCTCTGGGCGTGCCACGGCGGCGCCAACCAGCAGTGGAGCAGGCGCAACTAGTACCCGCACCAGGCAACATCCTCCATGTCGGCGACGCGCCGCCCGGGTCCTGTCCCGGGCGGCGCGTCGCCGACAGGCGGCGGAAGCGGCGGCCGGGTCGCTGGCGGTGACCGCATCGGTGCTGGTGTTGCTGAAGGCGTCGCACGCCCCTGCGGGTGCGACGACACTGATCGTGAGCCTGGGCCTGCTCCGTACCCCGACGCAGTTGCTCGTCGCGGCATGCGCGGTGGTGCTGGTCACGGTCGTCGACTGGCTGTACGGACGGGTGTCGGGCCGGCCGATGCCGCTGTGGGCGGCGCCCGCGCCATCACCGGAAGGAGGACATCGTGGTGGGCCGGATCGCCGACCCGTGGGGTGAGCCCGCGTCGAGCAACTGCTCGCGGTCGTGCGACGCTGCGAAGGAGAGACGGCGCCGCTACCCGAGGTGCTCTCCACACACCCCTGCCCGCTACTCCTCTGGGACGCGCGGCCCAACCTCGCCCCGCCTCAGGTGCTCTGCGTTGCGGTCGGCCTCACTGTCGGCGTTTGCGGCCCCGGAGCCGGGATCCGTCGTTCGGCGTCCCTCGGCGTCCTGATACACCGCGCCGGTCTCGAGGGCTCTCTCCTGCTGACTCTGCTCAGGCGTGGTCATGAATTCCCTCTACCCGCCGGCTCCACCCGCAAACGGTCCCGCCGGTGCTGCCCGATCGGCCGACCACGGCACCGCAGCAGCAGTGGTCACGGCATCACGCGACGCAGAACTCGTTGCCCTCCGGGTCGAGCATGACGACGTGCCCGAGGACATCGCCGTACCACTCCTCACGGACCACCGTCGCGCCGGCGGCAACCAGATCGGGCACTTTCTGCCGGATCAACCGGGCGCGCTCGGCCATGTCCCCGGAGCCCGGACCGGCCACCCGGATGTCGATGTGCATACGGTTCTTGGCGGACTTGCCCTCGGGGACCTTGAGGAAGCTGATGGCAGGGCCGCGGCCGTCCGGATCGACGATGGACGCGTTGTCGGGCTCGTCGAAACCGGGTTCCTTGACATAGCCGAGGGCCAACGCCCAGAAGGCGGCGATCCGCTGGGGATCGTCGGCATCGCATCCCAAGGTCCAAAGAGTGGCCATCGCGCCAACGTACGTCAGCTATGACGGCCTGTCACCGACCCGTCCGGGCGTTGCCCGGCTGACACCCGGGAGCGCTGGGTGCCGGCCTGGCCTCGGTACGGCAGTGGCTCAGTGGCCACGGAACGCCTCCTCCAACCACCATGAGCCGCGTCCGGCGCTGACCTTGGCGTCGATCACCAGCGGACGGGTACGCGGACCAGCGAGCCACTGGCGTACCGGTCCGAGGTCATCGACAGTCCGGACGGTCAACCCGTCGCAGCCGTATCCGCTGGCGATCGCGGCCAGGTCGGTCTCGGGGAAGGTGACCGTCTCCAACGGGTGCCTGTCCGGGCCGAAGTGGTGCACCTCCGCCCCGTACGCCGCGTCGTCGTAAATCACCACGAGCAGGGGTAGCGCCAGCCGGACGGCGGTGACCAGTTCGGTAGCGGACATGACGAAGCCGCCGTCGCCGACCGCGGCGACGGTGAGCCGGTCCGGCCGGGCGACCGCCGCGCCGAGCGCGCTGGCCAGGCCGAGCCCGACCGACTGGAACGCCTGGGTGAAACAGAATCCGGCCACGTCCGGCACGTCGAGCCACATCGACGGGTAGCCCATGAAATTGCCCGAGTCGACCACCACCGTCCGATCGGGCGGCAGCAGGTCGTCCAGGGCGGCCGAGAGCGTCCTCGGGTCGACCGTCGCCGGGGCATCGGCCCGCGCCGCCGTACTCTCGTCCCGGTACGGGACGGTCCGCCAGCGGCCGTGGTCGCGGATCCGATGCGCCAGCTCCGGCGTGCGCCACCCGCCGGTCCCGGGCCCGGGCCCGGTCGAGCCGACGCCCAGCCGAGCGAGCAGCGCCTCGGCGACCGCCGTCACCTCACCGGCCACGGTCAGGTCGACCGGACGGTTCACCCCGAACGCGGCCGGGTCGTGGTCGACCTGGACGACGAAGGCGGAGGGCGGGATCAGTTCGCCGTGCCGGGTGGTCCACATGTTCAGCGTGCTGCCCCAGGCGACGACCAGGTCCGCCGCGCCGATCAGCTCGGCGGCGAGCGGAGTGGCGAAGCCGCCAGCCACATCGAGGTTCCACGGGTTCCCGGCGAACAGCCCCTTTGCCGCGGCCGAGACCGCGAGTAGCGCGCCGCACGCGTCGGCGAGCCGGGTCAGCGGTTCCCGGGCTGCCCGGGCGCCCCGACCGGCGATGAAGACCGGTCGACGTGCGGCCTGGACCGCAGCCAGCAACGGCTCGACGTGCGGGACGGTGGCCGGGGTCGGCACGGCCGCCGGGACCGGGCCGGACCACGGATCGGTCACGGCTTGCTGCACCTCCAACGGGAGGCCCAGCACCACCGTCGCGCCCCGGGCGGCGGCCCGGTAGGCCGCGCTCGTGTCCTCGGCCGCGTGCGTCGCGCGTACCCGGTGGAAGTCGGCCCCGACCGCGGCGGCGAGCGCCGGCAGGTCGATGAAGAAGTTCGACCGCGGCGCTGTCGCCTCCGGGGCCAGGACCACCATCGGGGTACGGCTCTTCGCGGCCTCGGTGAGGCCGGTCAGCGCGTTGGTGACGCCCGGACCCTGGTGCACCGAGAGCAGTCCCACAGTGCCGCAGGTGCGGGCGTACCCGTCGGCCATGCTCGCCGCGCCGCCCTCGTGGGCCGCCGCCACGAACCGGGCACCGGCCGCGACGAGCGCGTTCGTGACATGGAAGTTGCCACTGCCGACCACCCCGAAGACGTGCCGAGCGCCGTGTCCGTACAGGACCCGCCCGACCACCTCGGCTACCCGCATCGGTGGCCCGGCCTACCGTTCGACAAGCGCGAGGACCCGACACGGGCTGCCGGACCCGGAGACGATCGGCAGCGGTCCGGCGATCACCACCGCGCCGGTCGCCGGCAACTGCGCCAGGTTACGGAGCTGGGTCAGGCCGTACTTGTCCTGGCCGAGCAGGTACGAGTGGCACGGGAACGGCGGGTCGAACGAGTGCGCGGCGCCCGCGTCGGTCCCGACCGTCTCCACCCCGACGCCCTGGATCGGCGACTCCTCGGCCAGCCAACGGGCGCATTCCACGGAGATGCCCGGGGTGCGCCCGGCGTTGGCGTAACGCTCCGGGTCGTCGCCGTACGCGTCCCAGCCGGTGCGGTACAGCAGCCAGCCGCCGGTGGGCAGGGCGCCGTGTTCCGCCTCCCACGCCTTGACGTGCTCGATCTCCAGCAGGAAGTCAGGGTTGTCGGCGGCGTCGGCGGCGTGGTCGATCACCACCGCCGGGGCGATCAACTGGCTCACCGGGACCTGCGACACGTCAGCGCCCTGCTGCCCGGTGGCCCAGTGCACCGGGGCGTCGAAGTGGGTGCCGGTGTGCTCGCCGGTGGAGAAGTTGTTCCAGTACCAGGCCGGACCGCGGTCGTCGTACCGGCTGATCTCGCTGAGCTGGAACGGCCAGGTCTGGCCGAACTGCTCGGGCAGACCCAGGATCGGGGTCTGGTCCGAGAGCGGAGCGGTGAGGTCGACAACCTGGATCCGGCCGCTGGAAAGAGCGGCGACAAACTCCTGCAGCACCGTCATGCGGCGACGGTACACCCCGTTCAGGCTCCACGATGGACGCTCGAACTGCGTTTTGTTGGCGGCTGCACACCCCGCCTCGCGGCCGGCCGGACGGGCTCGGGCGGGCCGAACATCGAACCGTAGCGACACGCGTTGGTAGGGTGCGGTCTGTGTCGACACCGCAACCTCCTGGTGCGGTGCGGACCGCAGCTGAGTTCGTCGCCCGGCTGCGCGCACTGAAGTCGGCGTCCGGGCTCTCGTACCGGACGCTGGAGCGGAAGGCCCGGCGTGCCGGCGATCAGTTGCCGGCCAGCACCGTCGCGAGCGCGCTCAACCGGCTCTCGCTGCCATCCGAGGACATCGTGGCCGCCCTGGTGCGGGCGTGCGGTAGCGACCCGGCGGAAGTGCAGGAATGGATCGCCGCACGCCGTGCCCTGGTCCTGTGCGATCAACCGGCGACGGCAGGGGTCGTACCCGGACCGACTCCGGACCCGCCGGGCGCACCGCCGCCGGCTGGCGCCACAGCGCCGGGTTCCGAGGAATACGTCGGGCACCGCCTGGACGGGTCAGCCGGACGGCAGAGCGCCCCGTTCCTGCTACCACCGGTGGTGTCGCCGTTCGTGGGACGGGACGACGAGGTGGCCGAGGCCCGCCGGCTGCTCGACCCGGATGCCACGGCCCCGGTGACCCTGCTGGTCACCGGACCGGCTGGGGTCGGCAAGACGGCACTCGCGGTACGTCTCGGGCACCTGCTCGCCCCCCGGTTTCCGGATGGCCAGCTCTACATCGATCTACAGGGCTTCGGTGACGATCCAGCCGATCCCTTCACGGTCCTGGAAGCCTTCCTACGTGCTGTCGGCGTACGCAGCAACGCGATGCCCCCCGACCTGACCAGCAGGATCCACCTCTACCGCACCCTGCTGGCGCAGCGCGAGATGCTCATCATCCTGGACAACGCGTTGACGACCCGGCAGGTCAGCAATCTGCTGCCGAGCGGCAGACGGTGCGCCGCCATCGTCACCAGCCGGAGCACACTGGCGGATCTGAGCAGCCGGCGCCTACCGCTGAACATCCTGGACTCCACGGCGGGGCTCGCGTTGCTCCGCGAAATGTTGGGTCGGGGCCGCACCACCGCCGAGTCCGAGGCGGCCCGGTTCATCGTGGAGACCTGCGGCGGCCTGCCCCTCGCGGTGTGGGTGGCCGGAGCCCGCCTCGCCTCCCGACCGCACTGGCCGCTGGCCAAGGTCGCCCGAGCGCTCGCCGACGAGCAGCGCAGACTCGACGAGTTGGCCGTCGGCGACGTTGCCGTACGGGCCAGCCTCGAACTGACCTACCGAGGAATGTCCGCACCGGCACAGCAGTCCCTGCAACTGCTCAGTCTGCTGCCCGGACCGGACTTCGCCGGATGGGCCTTGGCCGCGCTGCTGGACACCAGCCTGCCCCACGCGGAGGCCATTCTCGATGACCTGGTCGAGGTACATCTGGCCGAGGTCGGTCCCATCGGCGACACCGGTATCCGCTACCGGCTGCACGACCTGGTGCGGCTACTCGGTCGGGAGAGGGCGGAACGGGAGATCTCGCGGGAGATCCGGGCGGCGGCGCTCGGCCGGCTGGTCGGTGCCAGCGTGCACCTCGCCGACCTTGCCGCGAACATCCTCAGCGCCGACTTCCACGGCATCACGCAGACAGAACTGATGTCCTGGCGGCTGCCAGCCTCGGACACCGATCAGCTTCTCGTCGACCCAGTGGTCTGGTTCAACGACGAACGCAGGTTCCTCATCGCGGTGATTCAGCAGGCGCTGGACGCCACCGAGGTCGCGCCCGCCGCCGGGCTGGCTACGTCGTTGACGACGTTCTTCCAGGTCGGCACCCATTTCGGTGACTGGGAACGACTCCAGCGCCGGGCACTCAAAGCGGCCCTGCATTCGGGTGATCGTCGCAGCGCCGCCAAGCTTCACCGCTGCCTGGGCGAACTCACCACCATCCTCGACCGCTACCCGGAGGCCCTGTACCACTTCGAGCAGGCCCTCCTGCTCGCCGACGGCCTGGGCCCCGCCTACCGGGCCAGCGCGACGGCCGGGCTGGCGTACGTTCACCGGCTGCTCGGCCAGTACGCGACAGCGGTGCGGCACTTCGAGCAAGCGGCGGCCCTCGCCCGCGCGACAGGCAACTTCAACTGCCTCGTCTACGCGACCAACGGCATCGGCGTCATCGACCTCGAGCAGGGCCGGGTCGAGGCCGCCAGAGAGCGGTTTGAGGAGTGCCTACGGTTGAGCCGATCCGCCAACTACCGCCCCGGCGAAGCGCAAGCCTTGCGAGCCCTGGGACAGGCTCACCGATTGCTCGGTGACTATCCGGTCGCGGCCACCTGTTTCCGGCAGGCCGTCTCGATCAGCGAGGACCTCGGGGACAGGCTCACCGCCACACACGCGACCTGTTGGCTCGGAGACCTGTTGGTCCGACAGGGTGAGCACGTGGAAGGACGCCGCCTGCTCGCGCGGAGCCTCTGGACCTACCGTGAGTTCGGCAACCTGTGGGGTGAGGCCGCTGTGCTGAACGCGCTCGCGGCCGCACAACTCGCGGCCGGCCGGCCGACCCTGGCCCGACGCCGAGCCGAGTCCGCCGTCAAGCTGTGGCGGCAGGTCGGCTCCCCTACCTGGTTGGCTACCGGCCTCGACATCCTGGCCGAAGCACACCGCATGACGGGAGACATCGTGCTTGCCAACCAGATTCGGGACGAGGCAACGGTTACGCGGGCGATCCCCGACGGCACCGGCCCCGTCCCAGGTCCACCCACCATCGCGAGTTGGTGAGTTTTCCCGCGATCGGACCGGGCAGGCGCGACGCCGGCCGCGCAGGTGTCTGCGGCGCGGCCAGCGCGTACGAACGTGTACGAACAGCAGACGCCCGCCGACCGTACAAGTTCGTACAGATCCGTACACCCAGCGACCACTGACGATGCCTCCCGCCGTGCTCGAATCATTACCGTCGACCTAGTGGCACTCAGGCCGACATTCGGGTGAATCGATCGGGTGCCGACACATTACGGGAGGAACAACAATGGGCCGAAAGCTACGAAGTGTTGTGGCCACGTTGCTCACCACAGCCGTCGCCGTCGTCGCCACCGCAACTCCGGCCGCCGCCGCCGATGGGAAGCAGCTCGCCACCGATGAGATCGGCCCCGGCCCGCTCGTGGACTGGGCCTGCACGAACAGCAGCGCCAACGCCTATGCGTGCTTCGCCCCGCACGGGGAGTGGTTCCGTATCGAGGACACCTGGGAGGACGGTTATCCCGTCGTCATCGACTGGCGATTCTTCGACGACGAGGTGAGCCCTTACGGGGCGATCGTACGCCAGGGAAGAATCTGGCACACCGCGGGCTATTACGGCGGCCACCGCTACATGAACAAATCGTTCCCCGAGAGCCAGCCGGGCGTCACCCTCAAGACCGTGGTGTTCCGCGCCTGCTCGGGTAACTACCCGAGCAACAGCATCTCCTCTGCGAGCTGCTCCGAATGGGTCAGCGTGAACACCTGATCTGCACCCGAGGGTGGCCCGTGTTGCCATGACACGGGCCACCACGCTTTCCGCTCAGGTTCCACTCTAAGGGGCCCAATTATGATAAACCGCCGTACCGCACTCATCGGCGGCACCGCCGCCGCAGTCTCTGCCTTTCTGCCTACACCAGCGGCGAGCGCACGGTCGGCCCCACCGACACGTGGAGCCGCCACAATGGCCGCCGCCGACGTCCAGATAGTCTCTCGCGCCCAGTGGGGAGCGAAGCCGCCGGAGCCGGATCAGACGTATACCTGGATGCCTTGGCAGGGAGGCGTCGCCATCCACTACAAGGGCAACACCGACGGGTGGGATCCAGCCGCCAATCACAACGACTGCTTCGGGCAGATGCGCGATATACAGGCCACGGGCATGGAGGACGAGGGGACCGATATCGCGTACAACTTCGTCGTCTGCCAACATGGCGTTATTTTCGAAGGTCGCGGTATGGGAGTCCGCTCGGCGGCCAACGACACAGAAACCAAGGGGGCGAACCAGGACTACTACGCCATCATGAGCCTCATCGGCTCGACGCGATTTCCCTGGGGCTCCGACGACCAGCCGAGCGCCGCGATGCTGGCCGCCATCCGAAACCTCATCGGCCACCTGCGGCTGGTCGGCAAGGCGGGACCACGAATCAGGGGACACCGGGATCTGGCGACGACCGAATGCCCCGGAGCGGCGCTCTACCCGTATGTGACGAACGGCTCGCTGGAGCCGCCGCCGATCCCGCCGAGCCCACCGGCGCCGCTGAACACCATCCTGCGCTCTCAATGGGGGGCGCGGCCTCCCGCCGCGGTCACGCGGGTCCCCATCACGACACGTACCGGATTCACGGTCCACTATTCGGCGGGAACGAGCGCGACGACACCGCGGCAGATTCAGAACTACCACATGGACAGCAACGGCTGGTCGGACATCGGGTACAACTTTCTGGTCGATGTGGCCGGCCGGGTCTACGAGGGCCGCGGTTGGGAAGTCGAGGGCGCTCACGCGAGTGGGCACAACGTCACGCACCTCGGAGTGTGCTTCATCGGCTCCGACGGTGACGTCACACCGGCAGTGCTCCGCTCGATCCGGTCTATCTACGATCGCGCCAACGCGCTGAGCGGCAGAACACTTGCCAAAACCTGGCACGGTGGGCTTTCGGGCAACTCGACAGCATGCCCCGGCTCCCAACTCCGGACCTGGGTTCAGGGCGGCATGGTTTCGGACGACGTTCCCGGGATGACCGACCCTCCGCCGAGCAGCGGTGGCATGGGCGGCGGCATGACGTCCGTACGCACGGTTGCCGCCCAGCAGAAGGCGGTCAACGACGCGGGCTACTCGCCTGCCCTGGTCGTGGACGGGTTCTGGGGGCCCAAGACAGACGCCGGTGTGCGCTGGCTACAGGGTCGGCTCGGCGTCACGGCCGACGGACTGTGGGGCCCCAACACGGAGGTCGCGTACCAGGCCCAGATCAACGGCAGCGCTCCCGGCGGCGGTATGTCGTCAGTGCGGTCCACGGCCTCCCAACAGCGGGCTGTCAACACCATGGGCTACTCGCCGGCCCTGGTGGTCGATGGCTTCTGGGGTCCGAGCACGGACACCGGTGTCCGCTGGCTGCAGGGCCGACTCGGTGTCACCGCTGACGGCCTCTGGGGTCCCGGCACCGAGGCCGCCTACCAGGCCTACTACGACGAGGGCGCACTCCTGGCCGTCGACGGGGATTTCGGACCGGGAACCATTCGGGCCACCCAGCGCGCCCTCGGCACCACTGTCGACGGACAGTGGGGACCTGCCTCGATCCGCGCCCTGCAGAGCCATCTGAACAACTGGAGCAATGCCGGCCTCGTCGTGGACGGTGGGATGGGACCGGGCACGATCAAGGCCCTGCAACGACACCTCAACACCATGATCGCTGCGGGACTGGCGGTCGATGGGTTCTGGGGTTACGCGACCATCGCCGCACTCCAGAAAGCCTTGAACCGCGCACGGTTCTGACGACGCGCATCCTGGTTCGACCATCGAGATCGACGATACGTGGAGCAGCAGGCGGGTGCCGGTTGAGCGAGAGCCCCACCGGTGCCCGCCTGCTCGATTTGGGCGCGGATCCCGCAGGTCGTCGAACGTCCTCGGTGGCTGGCATCCGACATGGCACGATGGCCGTGTCCTGCGCCGCCGGTGGCCGGGCACGACACTGATGGAGTCGGGATGTCAGAGCTGGCCGGCCCGCCGGTGCCAGGGTTGGCGAAACTGTGGACGCACGACCCGGTCACCGCCGGCCCGTATCGGCTGGTCGGACGGCTGGGCGCGGGTGGGCAGGGGGTCGTCTTTCTCGGTGAGGACGACGCCGGTGACCGGGTCGCGGTCAAGATGGTCAACGTCGATCTGAGTGATCCACGGGCGCGGTCGCAGTTCGTCAAGGAGATCGCTGCCGCCCGCCGGGTAGCCCCGTTCTGCACCGCGCAGGTGCTCTTCGCCGAGGTGGACGGCGAGCGGCCCTACGTGGTCAGTGAGTTCATCGCGGGCCTGACCCTGCACCGGCACGTCCGCGAGCGCGGCCCGGTGACCGGCAACGCCCTGCACCGGCTCGCGGTCGGCACCGTCACTGCGCTCGCGGCGATCCACAGTGCCGGGGTGGTGCACTGCGATCTGAAGCCGGACAACGTGGTGCTGGGCGAGGACGGCCCCCGGGTGATCGATTTCGGCATCGCCCGAGCCTTGGGCAACACCGAGACCGCGTCCAGCCGGGTCATGGGGACCACCGCGTACATGGCGCCGGAGCGGTTCCGCAACGACGCGATCGGCCCACCCTGCGACATCTTCGCCTGGGCCGCCACGATCGCCTTCGCCGCCGGTGGTCGACCGCCTTTCGGCAACGACTCGCTCTTCGCCGTGATGCACCGGGTGCTGCACGATGCCCCCGACCTGCCGGCGATGCCTCCTGTTCTCGACGAGCTGATTCGGGAGTGCCTGGCCAAGGATCCGGCGGACCGGCCGGCTGCCGAGCGCGTGCTGGTGCGGCTGCTCCGGCAGGACGGCAGGGTCACCGAGCCGCTACGTCGGGAGAGCCTGCTGGAGGTCGGCAACGAAACCGCTGGCGCGCCGACGCCGAACCACCCGCTGCCCCAGGTCACGTCGACGACACCGCAACCATCCTCGACGCAGCCGCAGCCGCAGACACCGGCCCGGCCGACGGTGCCAACCCAGGCCCGGCCGACCCAGCCGGCACACCTGCCGGTAGCGGAGCCTGGCGTTGGTGCTGGGGGTGACGGCGCGTTACGGAGGCTGCGTCGTGAGGCCCCCGACGCCTGGGGCATCTCGACCGCGCTCTTCCTCGGTTCGGTTGGCGCCGCCGCCGGCTACGTCGCGTCGAGCGCTGTCGGCCCGGCCGCCGCGGTCGGTGCGGTCGCCTTCGTCGTGGTCTACCTTGTTCGGCTGCTGGTCGCGGCGGCGATCGGGGGACGGTCCGACCGCGGGTGACAGGTGCGCCGGGGTCGGGGTCGCCGACTGGCGCCGGATCGATAGGTTGACTGCCACCAGCCGCCCGCCGAGGAGGACGTCCCGATGGCCCCACCCGCTACGCGTACGCGGCAGTGGTTGCCGTACACCGCCGCCGTCACCGCCGGGCTGGTGGTCATCGCCGGGGCGTTCGTGTTCGTCCGACAGCGCGAAGCGGGCAACGACTGCGCCACCATCCTCCAGGTCAATTCCTCGACGGAGAAGGCGGCTCTGCTGGTCGACCTGGCCGAGCGTTACAACAGCAGCGACCGGTCGATCACCGGCGGCGGCTGCGCCCAGGTGCACGTCAGCGCATTGAACTCGGGCAAGGCCACCGAGGCGCTGGCCACCGGCTGGACCCACACCGGCCTGCCGCAACCACAGGTCTGGCTGCCGACGTCGAGCCTCTGGACCGGCCAGCTCCGGCTGCTCGACGAAGCCGCCGGGCGGGAACTGCAGACTCCGGACCAGTACCCGTCGATCGCCAACAGCCCGCTGGTGATCGCGATGCCGCAGCCCAAGGCCGAACTGATACGCAAGCGCGGGTCGCTGGGCTGGGGCGAGATCCTGGATCTGTCCGGACGGGACGGGTGGGCGGGCTTCGGCAAGCCGGAGTGGGGCCGTTTCACCTTCGGCAAGGACAACCCGAACCTGTCCACCTCCGGGCTGGCGGCGACCATCGCGACCTACTACGCGGCGGCGCAAAAGGCCAGCGACCTGACCCGATCCAACCTGGCCGACCCGGACGTCACCCAGTTCGTCCGCCGGATCGAGGCCAACGTGTCGCACTACAGCGACGACTCGGTGGACCTGCTGCGCAGTCTCGCCGAGGCGGACCTGGCCGGCGGGGCGGGCAGTACGGACGACATGAGCGCCATCGTCCTTCAGGAGGAGCTGGTGGACCTCTACAACACGGGTGCGCTGAGCCCTCGGCAGGAAGGGCAGGAGCGGGGCCGCCGGCCGAACGTCCCGCTGGTCGCCGTCCACCCCAAGGAGGGCACGTTCAACCTGGACCACCCGTTCGTGGTGCTGCCCTCCGCCGATCAGCGGCAGCGCACGGCAGCGGCGGACTTCCAGAAGTTCCTGACCGAGGACGCGCAGCAGGAGAGCTTCGCCCGCCTCGGCTTCCGGGACCACGAGCGTCGCGCCTCGGCGGAGCTGCTTGCCAGCGTCGGCGCCGAGCCCAGCGGCGGGTTGACCTACTTCGAGCCGCCGGCACCGGAGGTGGTCAGCGCGATGCTGGACGGCTGGCGCACCCTCCGCAAGAAGGCGAACATCCTGATCGCGCTGGACACCTCGGGGTCGATGCAGGCGATGGTCGGCACCCGTACCCGTTTCCAGGTGGCCTCGGCGGCGGCGGGCAAGGGTCTCGCGCTGCTCAACACCGAAGACCGGGTGGGTCTCTGGTCGTTCTCCTCGGAGACGCAGCAGCGGCCGAAGAGCCCTTACCGGGAGGAGGTCCCGCTCGGCGGGTTCGACCAGAAGCGGATCAACAGTAAGATCGCCGGCCTGCAGGTCGACGGCGGTACCGCGCTCTACGCGACGGTCCGGGCCGCACACCGAGAACTGCTCGACCGGTACGACCCGCAGCGGATCAACGCGATCGTGGTGCTGACCGACGGCAAGAACGAGTACAACAAGGACAACGACCTGGCCCGGTTGCTCGCCGAGGTCACCCTGGACCCGCAGCGTCCGGTGAAGGTGTTCTGCATCGCCTTCGACCGGGAGTCGGACTTCGCCACCCTGGACCGGATCGCCAAGGCATCGTCGGGCAAGGCCTTCGACGCCACCGATCCCGCCAAGATCGACGAGGCGTTCGTGAAGCTGGTCAGCAGCTTCTGAGTCTCGACCACGGGTCGAGCGGCCAACCCACAGAGGATCGCAAATGGGCCCTCGGCGTGCTCCGGCCAGCCGTACTCGATCGTCGTCGCGCTGGAAACCGGCCGTACCTCGAGATCAGGTTCTGTCGCGATTACGGCGAGCTTCGATGTCGCGCACCACATCCGGGTCCCATTGGCTGGCGTTCCAGTCGTCACTGGTCGGAGTGGGCGACAGCGGCCACGCCGCGTCTTGCCCGGCGACTGGCGAGTAGTGTCCGGCGACGACTCGGTCGACGTGGGCGATCAGCCGCAGGACCCGCGCCCGACTGTGCAGCACGCCCCCGATCAGCGCGGCGGCTCCGAGGGTGCGCAAGCCCGCCTGGCCGAACAGGACGGCCGGGGCGGTTTGGTCGGTGGCCAGCCAGGCCATGAGGGTGCTGAAGACGACGCAGGAGGAGAAGACGCGGATTCCCCAGTGACGGCTGTACGAGCGGCCGGAGGAGCCGTGCGCCTCGGCAAGCTGGCGAGTGCCGCGGCCCCAGATCAGCCCGCTGACAGCTAGACCGATGAAGGCGGCGACCAGGATCAGGTTGGCCAGGACGAAACCGATCGCTGCGCCAGCGCCGGACGGGGGTAGTGGCCGAGCACGGCCGCTCGGGATGCTGCCGAAGACGGCCGCAGCGATCGCGGCTAGGGCGAGAAGAACGGCAAACCCGACGACGAACCAGGTCGCGACGTTCCAACCTGCTGTCCTGAGCGCGGGCGGAGGTGTCGAGGACCGGCACATGTGGCCTTGGCCGGGGTGTTCAAGTTCGGCTCCACATTTCGTGCAGTGCAAAATGTTCTCCATCGGCGGCGCAACCAAGCCTTCGCCAGGCCAGCTGAGCGGGGTTTCGCGGATACGTCGCACGGGTTGAAAGGCCCCGCCAGATTCGGTGCGAAGAGCATCATGCCCGATCGGCACCGATGCGACGACCCCGAGTTCCGCCAGACGCTCGCCGACTGACAGCGGTCCGACGATCGCAGTAGCTGCGCTGACAGGGCGGGCGCCGGTCCGGGCGAAGGAGCGCTAGAGTCTCGCGATGGTGATCTTCCGGGTCGACGAGGTGAGCCCCTCGACCGTGCGCCTGCCCACCCGGCCGCTCAACGAACTGTTCGATGACGCGTTGGTGTTTGGCGGCGATCCGACGTTGCCGGTGCTCGTGCCCGACGGGGTGCATCCACTGCTCGACGCCGTCGGGCGGGCGTTCGCCGATCATCGCCCGCTGGTGTTGTCCCCCGACGCGGTGTGGTTGACCATCGCGCAGGGGGTCGCACAACACATCCGGCTGCACGCCGAGGAGTTGCGCCCCCGCTTGGTGAATCACGCCGGCCGTAAGCGGCTCACCGTCACCGTCGATGGGCAGATGCCGCAGGACGAGGCTTCCTGGCAGGACCTGGTGGCGTCCTTCCATGAACTGCTCGCCGCCGAGATCACCGACGCAGACCTGTTCGAGTGCGACTTCTCCACCAGCACTGACGTCGACCGGATCGCGGGACGAGTTGCCCTGCTCGACGCCTACTCGCCGTACTTCTCGCTCTGGCTGGTATGCGTGTGCGGAATCCCGTCGATCACGTTGACCGGCGACGTGGCGGACTGGCAGAAGATTCGCGCGCGGGTGGACGCGCTCGCCGGGTTCGGCCTGCAGAAGTGGTGCCGCTCGCTCGCGCCAATCGCAGACCAGTTCGTCCGCGCCGCGGCAGGGGATGAGGACGTGACGTTCTGGCGGCGCATCTACAACCCCGTCGACGCCTACGGCGGTGACGTGGTCACCGGTTGGGCCACGCGCCTGTACCCGTACCTTCGCGGTGAGGGCATGTTCGACCGGCCGAATCCGATGCTGGAGCTGCCCATCGACGAGCCGCGCGACGCGACAGCCGACGGACGCGGCTTCTACCGGGGTGCCGGCCTCCGCACCGATCAGGTCCCCGCGACGTTGTCGCGGGTGACAGTGAACGTCAACGATCGGGTGGCGGGCGAAAACCGGGCGGTCGCCCTGCACGCCGGCCTGGTCGGCGTCGCGCAGGACGACGACGGTGGACTGCGACCCATCGCCGGCTGGTACCTCGCGCCGAGCGCGGTGGAGATCGACGACGTCATCGACCGGATCGTGCGCGACCACGAAACCACGCCGCCCCAGCCCCTACACCTGTTCAACGCGCCCGCCGAGCTCGTGGCGCTCTACCAGCGCATCGGTGCCGCCACCCTGTTCGGCACGTGGCGGCTGCTGCCGGTTGCCGAGCACCGTTGGATCTACCGCGAGGACGAGCGGTCGCTCCTGACGATCATCGACCTCGCCGACGGCCGAAAGATCTGCGCTGCCGTCGACGACGAAACGCAGTCGACCCACTGGGTCCTCTGCCGAGCCGAGGAGGTGACGGCCGCACAGTCGGACGAGTTCGAAGCCCTCGCGCGCCTGATCGACGAGCCCGCCGACGTCCCCGTGTACGGCACCTCGCTCGCGCAGCTGCTCAACGCCGCCCTCGACTCCCAAGGCGACATCTCCCACCTGGAAACCGGCCGACTCCACCAGCTCGACCGGCCCAGCGGTTGATCCAGGAGTACGCCCGGTCAACGAGGTGCTTTCAGACCTCGGCCGCCAATTTCGGCGTGCGCCCCAACAGCCCTGCCGTCAGACGAGTCGGCGGCGGACCCACCAGAGGGAGAACAGGGACAGCACGACGGTCAGCGCGAACAGCACGCCGAACTCCCGCCATTGCAGGCCCCAGAACTTCGAGCCGGGCACGTAGCTCACCTGAAGGCTGAGGTTCTGCTCCCCCAGCCATTTCTGGCACGCCTCGCGCCCACCGGACACTTTCGGACCGCACTTGGTCATGTCGGCCGGACCAGTGAACTCCGCTCCGGTCGAGGTGATCGTGGTGCTGGACACGACCCAGTCACCCCTGCGGTCGGGCTCGACGTGGACCGTCATCCGCCCGGTGTCGGGGCTCATCGAGATCCCAAAGTCACCGTCGAACGTCAGAGGAGTGACCGTGGTGACCGGCTGGGCCAGCCAGGGGCGCACCACGAACGGCGCGGCGATCTGGAGGCTGACCACCACCAGCAGGGTCACCGCCATGGCGCCCAGGGTCCGCCGCAGCAGCAGCCCGGTGGCGACACCCACCACGAAGGCCAGCGTCGCGTAGCCAACCGGGACGACCCCCCGGGCCGCGAACACCAGCGGGTTCATCCGGTCCGCCGAGGCCCCGTCGATCGGCTGCGCCCACTCGGTCAGCACCAGGCTGAGCAGGCCGGCACCGAGCGCGGCGGCAGCGCCGCCGATCGCCAGTTTGACCAGCAGCCAGCGGCCGCGGCTGACGGACTGGCTGAAAACCATGCGGTACGTGCCGGACTCCAACTCTCGGGCCACCAGCGGCGCGCCCCAGAAGATGCCCACCAGGGCAGGCAGTAGGTAGAGGGACCCAATGGAGGCGATGTGGACCTCACTCGCCCATCCCGGTTGCAGCGCCTGGAGGAACGCCTCGGCGGCGGCACGACAGCCGTCGCCCTGGCAGCCGGTGTATCCGGTCTGCGTGGCCAGCTCGGTCACCTCCGACCAGGTCAGCGCCAGAGCGCCCAGCAGCGCAAGCAACAGGGTGCCGGTGGCCAGGGCCGGGGTGCGGAACTGCCGCCAGGTCATCCAGATCATCGTTGTCCCTCCAGAACCCGACCGTCGCCGGTAGCACCGCTCATGTACGCCAGCACGATGTCCTCCAGGTCCAGCCGGTCGACCTGCCAGGACGGGTCGACGATCGGCGCGGTGCTGCGCACCACGAGGGTCGACTGCACCTCGGTGTGACTCTGCTCGACCAGGGCTCGCCCGGCGCCCAGGTCTGCGGTGTCGCGCCGCCGCCCGACCAGGCGGTGGTGGGTGGCGAGCAGGTCGTCCACGTCGCCGGCCACCCGCACCCGGGAGGCGACAAGCACGATCAGGTGGTCGCAGACCCGTTCCAGGTCGGCGACCAGGTGCGAGGACATCACGATGCTCATGCCCTGCTCGGCGGCCAGCTCCATCAGCCCCTGCAGAAAGTTGCGCCGGGCGAGCGGGTCGAGTGCTGCCACCGGCTCGTCGAGCAGCAGCAGAGTGGGACGCTTCGCCGCGGCGACGGTCAGGGCCAGTTGGGCGCGCTGTCCACCGGAGAGCTTGCCCGCCTTCTGTGCCGGGTCCAGACCGACCTGGGCGATGCGCCGCTCAGCGAGCGCACCGTCCCAGGACGGGTTCAGGTGCGCCCCCATCCGCAGGTGGTCGGCGACGGTCAGGCCGGCATAGACCGGGGTGTCCTGTGCGACGAACCCGACCCGCGGGGAGCCGCTGACCGGCCGCGCGCCGAGCACCTCGATCCGCCCCGCGGTCGGGTCGAGCAGCCCACAGGCGAGTTGCAGCAGCGTGGACTTGCCAGCGCCGTTCGGCCCGACCAGGCCCACTACGTGGCCGGCCGGAATGTCCAGGGTGCAGTCCTTCAGTGCGGAGCGCCGCCCGTACCGCTTGGTCAGACAGTCCGTGATCAGGGCACTAGTCATCCTCGGGCCTCCGAAAATGCCCGAAAGCTGCTGAGGAAGAGCGCCTCGATGCTCTCGTCGTCCAGGCCCGCCTCCCGTGCCTCGGTCAGCCAGCGGGCCAGGCCCTGCCGCAGCGGTTCGTGCTTGCTCAGTGAGTCGCCGACCAGCGTGCGGGTGACGAACGTGCCCAGCCCCGGCCGGGCGGTGACCAGGCCCTCGTACTCCAACTCGCGGTACGCCTTGGACACCGTGTTCGGGTTGATCGCGACCCGGGCCACCACCTCCTTGACGGTGGGCAGCTTGTCGCCCTCGTTCAGAACTCCGAGCCGGAGCGCGTGCCGTACCTGTCGGATGAGCTGCATGTACGGCGCGACCCCGGACCGTGCGTCCAGGTGAAACTCGATCACCTCGCCACCCCATTCCACTAGTTGCCTAGCACAATAGGGTCATGAGTGGCCTGTGCGCTAGAGAATGGCGTCACCTCGCGTCGACGTCACTACAGGCCCAGGCCCCGCAGGGTCGGTACGGTCTGGCCCACCCAGGCGAGGTCGCTGTCCTCGCGAGCGCCCTGGGTGCGCTGCGCGCCGGCCAGGAACCACAGGAAATAGGTGGTGTAGCCGGGTGCGCTGACCACTGTGTGGTACCCCTCGGGCATCATCTGCATCACATGGTCGCGAATGGTGACGTTCTCCTCGTACCCGTCGTCGGTGTAGACCCGGCTGATGCCGAACCCGTTCGCCGGGCTGACCCGGTAGTAGTACATCTCCTCGTGTGCGGCCTCGGCGGGCAGGTCGTCGACCTTGTGCCGGTGTGGCGGGTAGGTGCTCCAGTTGCCCGAGGGCGTGTAGGTCTCGCCGACGATGAGCCGGCGGGCCGGCAGGTCCGGCTGGGAGACTTCGGTGAGGATCTGGTGGTAGGTACGGCCAAAGTTGGCCGCTCCCCAGCGGCCGCTCACCACCTGCTCCGGTGCGATGACGTAGGGGTCTGCGGCCAGTTCGCTGGGTGCGCTGGGTAGGGCTATCTCCACGGCGGTGAGTGCCTCGACTGTCACGGAGGAGCCGGCCGGGACGTAGACGGAGTGCGGCTTGCCGGAGAAGACGTCCGGACGCTGGCCGACCTGCGGGAAGTGGCGGCCGGCCACGGTGAAGCTGGCCGTGCCACCGAGGATGACGGCCAGGATCTCCCGGTCACCGGACTCGCCGGTCCAGGACTCGCCGGCCGACAGCCGCAGCAGGGTGAAGTCCAGCAGCCGGCAGGGATTGACGGGCAGCGAGTTCCTGCCGTCGCCGGCGGGAATGGTGCAGTGGTAGCGGTAGTCCATGGTCACCTTTCGGGATGCGGGGCGGTGCGGGGCGGTGCGGGGTGGTCACCAGGGGCTGGTCCAGCCCGCAATGGTGGCGCGGGTGAGGGCTTCCAGGTAGAAGTAGTCGCCCCACAGGGTTCCCTCGTCGACGCCGACGCTCTTGGGTTTGTCGTAGACGCCGTGCAGGATCAGCGCGTTCGAGACCGGATGGCCGTCGGTGGAGTAGTGGCCGATGAGCGAGCGCAGGATCTCGGCGGCGGCTGTCCGGTACCGGTCGGCGCTGGCCGTGTCGTCGGTAAGGCCGTCCGCCAGTTCGACAAGGCCGCAGGCGGCGATGGCGGCGGCCGAGCTGTCCCGCTCCTGGCCGCTGCCGTCGCCGAACTCCAGATCCCAGTAGGCGACGTGGTCGTCGGGCAGGTGGGCGAGGAAGCGGTCGGCGCAGGTCCTCGCGGCGGCGAGCAGCGCCGGGTCGCCGATGTGCCGGTGGTTGAGGCTGAACCCGTAGATGCCCCAGGCCTGCCCGCGCGCCCAGCAGGAGTGGTCGGAGTGGCCCTGTTCGGTTTCCCCGCGCACCGGCGCACCGCTGTCCGTGTCCCAGTAGAAGGTGTGGAAGGTGGTGCCGTCCGGACGCAGGATGTGCTGGCGTAGCTGATCGGTGTGCCGGCGGGCCGCGGCGGCGTAGCGGTCGTCGCCGGTGGTCTGGCTGGCCCAGAAGAGCAGCGGCGTGTTCATGAGGCTGTCGATGATCGTGCGCCCGCGTTGGCGGGGGTCGTTCAGGTCCCCCCAGGCTTGGATGATTCCGGCGGGTTCGAGGACGCGCGTCATCAGGTGGTCGGCGGCGGCGAGAGCCGCGTCTCGGGCCCGCGGGTCGCCGGTACGGCGGGCCGCGGTGACGCAGGCGAGGGTGTAGAGGAACCCGAGGTCGTGGGTGTCCAGGTCGATGCCGTCGGTGATCCGGGCCGCGAAGCTGTCCACGTGGGAGAGCGCGGCCCGCAGGTGGCGATCCTCACCGGTCAGGTCGTGCGCCAGCCAGAGCATGCCCGGCCAGAAGCTGGTGGTCCAGCCGACGTTGGCGCCCTCGGGCTGACCAGCACTCGGTGGCCGGAACGGGTAGCGGTTGGCGTCGGTGGTGTCCGCGGGGTACCGGTCGCCGAAGGTGGCGATGTTCGCGTCGACGGTACGTAGCGCGGCGGCCACCGCGGCCGCCGTGGCTTCTGCGTCGGAGCTGGGACGGACGTCGGTCGCCGTCATGGATGCTGTTCTCCCTCGTGGGTCCGGTCCGGTGCCGGGCAGGTGTGTCATCGCGTCCCGGCGCGGTGGCCGGGACGTTGTGTGTTCAGGTGCTCTGGGGTGCGGTCGCCGGCGGGTCGAGGGCGGCGCGCAGGGTGAAGCGGCTGTTGGCCCACACGACGTAGAGCAGTGGCGCGGCGGCGAGGCCGAGCGCGATCGCGGGGCGGGCCGCCAGGATCTGGGCGAGCAGCACGAGCACGAGCAGGGACGCGGCGGTGAGGTACCACCGGCGTACCGCCAGATACACGCAGGCGCGGGCCACCTCGCGCAGCGGCGCGGTGGGTCGCTCGGCGACGGTCACCAACCCCAGCAGCGTGGTGGCGACGGTGAGGACGATCAGGGTCGCCAGCACCGGCAGGGCGAGTGCCCCGACCCGGTGGCCCCAGGCGGCGCGGGCGTCGACGGCGAGCACCACCAGGGCAGCCATGGCCCCCGCCGTCCAGAGCATCGCCGGCCGGGCGGTTGCTCGCCAGGCGCGGCCGTAGGTGCGCAGCACACCGCCGGAGTCACCGGCGGAGTAGGCGGACATGACCGCGAAGACCGCACAGAGCCCTGGCGCGCAGAGCGGGGCGGTCAGCGCGTACAGCGGCCAGGAGCGCGCCGCCTCGGTGGTGAACGCGAGCGTCACCAGTGGCAGGCAACCGAGCACCAGCAGCAGGTTGGTGACGAGTGCGACGTAGACCCCGTCGAAGACGGCGGTGATGGTGTTGTGGCGCGAACGCATGGACCTCAACCCTTCAGCCCGGTCGTGGCGATGCCCTCGATGAAGTAGCGCTGGCCGAGCAGGAAGATGACAGCGACGGGCAGCACGGACAGCACGGAGCCCGTCATGATCAGCGCGTACTCGGCGTTGTACTGGGAGATGAAGGTGTTCAGCCCGAGCTGGATGGTGCGCAGCTCCGGACTGCGCAGGTAGATCAGTGGGCCGAGGTAGTCGTTCCAGGTGGTCACGAACGTCAGCAGGGCCAGGCTGGCCAGCGCAGGTCGGGACAGCGGCAGCATGATCCGTCGGTAGATGCCGAACTCGCTGAGCCCGTCCACCCGCGCGGACTCGCTGAGCTCCTCGGGGATCGTCTCGTAGAACTGCTTCATCAGGAACACGCCGAACGCGCCGAACGCCTGTATCGCGACGATCGACCACAACGTGTTCGACAACTGCAACTTCGACATGAGGATGAACTGCGGAATCATGTACGACTGCCAGGGCACCGCGATGGTCCCGACGTACGCCAGGAAGAGCGCGTTGCGGCCGGGAAACCGGACCCGGGCGAAGCCGTAGGCGGCGAAGCTGCCGGTCACCACCTGCAGGAGGGTGACGACCACCGACAGCAGCAGCGTGTTCCCCAACCACGTCGTCATGTCCGAGCGCTGCCAGATGTCGAGGTAGTTTCTCCACACCACGGGATCGGGGAGCCAGTTGATCGGGATGGTGAAGACGTCGCTGTTGGTCTTCAACGACGCCACCACCATCCAGTAGAACGGCAGCAGCAGCCCGGCCGCCGCGAGCACGAGGGCGGCGTACCCGACGAGCCGCCAGCCCCGGGACCGGACCGGTCGGCCGGGCGCGCTGTGGTTGTCGGGCGCGGCGACGGCCGGGGAGGGCAGGGAGAGGTCGGTCGCGGTCATCAGCTGTTCCTCCGCTTGTTCACCATGAACTGGACGACCGTGATGCTGAAGCAGATGGCGAACAGGACGACGGAGACCGCCGAGGCGTAGCCGAACTGGTTCTCCTCGAAGCCCTTTTGGTAGATGTACTGCGAGAGCACCAGTGTCGACTGGCCAGGTCCGCCGCCGGTCATCACGAGGATGAGGTCGAAGACCTTGAAACTTTCGATGGTGAGCAGCACTGTGACGAAGAAGGTGGTGTGTCGCAGCCCGGGGAGGGTCACGTGCACGAACCGCTGCCACGGTGTGGCGCCGTCGGTCTCGGCCGCCTCGTAGAGCTGGGCCGGGATGGTCTGCAGGCCGGCCAGGAACAGCAGCATGTAGTAGCCCATGTACCGCCAGGTGCCGACGATGATGACCGCCGGCATGGACCAGGTCGACGACGTGGTCCAGCCTGGCGCGTTGTCCACACCGACGGCACCGAGGAGAGCGTTGATCGGGCCGTACTCCGGGCTGAACAGCTGGTTCCAGACGATCGCGATCGCCACGATCGAGGTGACGTAGGGGAAGAAGGCGACGGTGCGGAAGAACCGTACGCCGCGCAGTTTGCGGTTGAGCAGCAGCGCCAGCCCGAGTGACGCCGCGAGGGTCAAGGGGATGTGGAAGACGGTGTAGTAGACGGTGTTGCGCAGAGCGGTCCAGAAGCTCGCGTCGCCCCACATTCGCCGGAAGTTGGCGGTGCCGGTCCACTCGGCCACCCCGAAGACGTTCCAGCTGGTGAAGGCCACGTAGAACAGCACGACGACGGGTAGCAGGGTGAGCACGGCGAAGCCGACGAAGTTGGGCAGGATGAACGACCAGCCGGCGACCATGTTGCGCGACACCAGCCGCCGGTTCCTGGGTCTCGTGCGCGGCAATGTTGCCATAGGGAGTCTCCGGAAGCGTTCGGCTTGGTGGCGGGACCGGCGTGCGGCTCAGGCGCGCCGGACCCGCCATCAGCTCACTGGTTGAGGACCTCGTTCTTGGCGCGGGACTGCGCCTTGCTCAGCTCCGCGTCGACGCCCTTACTGTCGGAGAGGATCGCCGAGTGCATCTCGTTGAGGAGGTTCTGCAGGCCGGCGGTGTGCTTCGACACCGGGTTCTCCGGCTTGATGGTGTGCTTGGAGTAGGCGAACTTCGACAGGTCGTCCTGCGGCACGCCGTCCAGCCCGAACAGGCTCGCGGTAACCGCGTCGGTGACCTGGGCCGGGGTGATACCGATCCCGGCCAGCGCCTTGCCGGCATCCGGGCCGGCCGCGTACTCGAGGAAGGCCTTGGCCGCGGCGGTCTTGGACTTGCTGATCTTCGGGTTGATCCCCAAGCCGGTCGGGTCACCGAAGGTGACAGGTGTGGCGGAGGTGCCGGTGGTGGACTTGTCGAACTGCGGCGCCGGGGCGATCCCCCACTGGAACTTGTCGGCGTCACCGCTCTGTCGCTGGTTGAGCAGCGTGGCCACGTACCAGGTGCCCATCAGCAGCATCGCCGACTGCTGCTTGCCGAACTGTGCCTGGTAGGTGAGTTTGTTGGTCTTCGCAGTGCCGAAGGTCGGCTGCGCGCCGGCCGCCTGCAGGTCCAGTGACCGCTCGTAGTACGGCTTCAGGTAGCCGAAGTCCCCGGAGAGCAGGTCCGCGTTGGGGGTCTGGGCGAGCGCGAATCCCTGCACTGTCGACTGAAAGGTGTGCTGGTAGGCGCCGGTCGCCTTCGAACCGGCCCCCTTCAGCCCGGTGTGCAGTCGCTTCGTCGCGTCGGTGTAGTCGTCCCAGGTCCAACTGCCGTCCGGCGGCGCCACCTTGGCCTTCGCGAACAAGTCCTTGTTGTAGAACAACACCCACGAGTCCTGCCGGTACGGCACCGCGTACGCCTTGCCATCCACCTGGTACGACGCCAGCGCCGGGCTCGACCCGAGACCGGAGGTGGCGTCGGAGACGTCGAGCAGCTGACCACCGCTCTGGTACGTGTAGAAGTTCTTGAGGTTCTTCATGACGTAGACGTCCGGGGCGGTGCCGGCGGCCAGGTCAGTGATCATCTGTGTGTCGTAGTCGTTGCCTGGGGCGTACTCCTTGAGCTCCACCGTCACGTTCGGGTGGGTCGCCTTGAAGCCGTCCGCGAGCGTCTTGAACTCGGGCGTGGACGACAGGCTCCAGCCGGCCAGCGTGATGGTCACCGGGGCATTGGGGTCGACCGGCTCGTCTCCGCCGCCGCAACCGGCGAGAACAAGCGTCAGGGCCGTCGCAGCGCTGATGACGGCCGGTATCGCACGCTTCATCCCTTTCTCCTTAGGTCAAGGGGCCCGGACGGGCCCGCACTGCTACCAGGACGCCTGGGTGGGCCTGGCATGCTCCGTGTCCAGACGGGTCGACGTGCTGATCCCGTCGGGCCAGTCGACCGCCAGGTGGAGGCCGTGGCCGTCCTCGTCGACCACGGCCTGGCATGCCTGCCCGGCCGTGGCCACCGGCACCCTGGACAGCTCGGTGAAGGTGGCGACCCATGCGCCCGGCCGGACGGGGTGGTCCAGCCAGGGCACCACCAGCCCGCCGGCCAGGGGCCCGCCGTGCGGAACGGCGGTGACGCCGGCCGTTCCGCCGCCGTGAACGCTTTCGAGCCGGCTGGTCAGGCCGGCCCCGGTCACGACCGCCACACCGCCGCCAGCAGTGGCCGTCGCATCCCCGGCAATGGCCCAGCCGCCGATCCGTAGCCTCAGCGCAGCCGCCTCGACGCCGTCGGCGAGGCCGTCGACGCGGGTCAGACGTAGTTCCCAGGGGCCGCGGACCAGCGAATACACGGTGAGGTGCCCGGCCGGTCGGGATCGGCCCACGCGGCCGCCGCCGTGATCGCGCTGACCCGGATCCGGGTCGACCCAGTGGGCGAGGGCACGTGACCCGGCCACGCCCACGCCGTCGGTGTCGACGTGAACGGTCAGCAGGCGCATGCCGGCGCGGTGGGTGACCCGGCCCGCGTCGTCGACGAGAGTGACGGACTGGTCGAGCGGACTGGCCCAGCCGCTGTCGTCGAGGACCGGGGTGGTGGCGGTGGAGTAGCCCAGTCGGGCGTAGAGCGGGGAATCTGAGACGGTGGCACCCTCGACGGCGTGGTCGGTGCCGTGGTTGACGACGCGGACGATGCCGTCGGAACGGGTGCCAGAGATCAGCCAGCCGGGCGCGAGCACCGCCCGCAGCGTGTCCCGCTCCTCCACCGGCAGCGGCTGCTCGGGGGTCGTCCACACCGGATGGTCGGCGGGTAGCGCGATGCCGAGCAGGCCCTTGCTGGCCCAGTACGGCGAGCCCGGCCCGGAGTACGACTGCGCCAGTCGCGGCCACGGCCCGTGCCAACCAAGGGTGAGCAGGCCCCGTTCGTCCAGGGCGCCGTTGGCGACGAAGTGACGCACGATGCGAGTGGCCGCGCCGCGCAACCGGCCGAGGCTGACCGAGGGCACGCCGGCGATGGCGCCGACCCAGAACGGCGCCGCCGCGGCGAAGCGGTAGGTCAGGCTTCTCCCCTGGATCAACGGTGATCCGTCGGCGCCCACGAGCGCGACCGCGTCGCTCAGGAAGCGGTCGAGGCCGGCCAGGTCCCGTTCGCGGCGCTGCTCGGCCAGGTCCGCTGCGCCGGCCATCCGGGCCCACAGCGTCGGGTAGAGGTGCAGGGCCCAGCCCACGTAGTGGTCGTAGGCGCGGTCCGGCCCGTCGGACATCCAGCCGTCCCCGCGGTCGAAGCCGTCGTGCGTACGCAGGTCCTCAGCCATCTCGTCGAGCGAGTGCGGCCCGCCCACCGAACGCAGGAACGTCTGTACGACCAGCCGGAACCAGACCCAGTTGATCCGTGGGTACGTGTCGTCGCCGACCGCCGGGCGCAGATAGTCCACTACCCGCTCCCGCACGGCGGACGGCAACCGGTCCCAGATCCACGGGCGGGTCAGGTCCAGGACCAGCGCGATGGAGGCAGCCTCCACCTTGGCCTGAGGGTGCTCGTCCAAGCGCACCCAACGGTCCGGAGACTTCGGGTCGGTGCCGGCGGCGATACCAGCCGCGTACCGGTCCACGAGCTCGTCCACGCCCACGCCCCGGGCACCGGCGATGCGGAAGCCGGCCAGCAGGAAGGTGCGAGCGAACCCCTCCAGGCCGTCGATGGCCCGCCCGTAACCGCCCTCCGGTCCGGGGAAGGTGACGAGGGCGTGGCCGGGCGACGCGAACGGTCGGGCGGCGGCGAGCATCCGGTCGGCGAGGGCCAACCAGTCATCCCGGTGCCAGGTCGCGGCTTCCGGGGCATCCGGGTTCGTCCCCGGTGCCAGCCGGTTGGCTGTCCCGAACGTCATCCGAGGTCCTGTCGCATCGAGCCGTCTCCGTGGAATGTGGCGAGCGGGGCGGTGCCCATGAATGTGACGTACAGACATCCGCCGGGTTTCCGAAGTAAAACGCTCACAACAGAGCAAGTCAATGCCGCTCTCAAACTAATACGGACACAACCGATCAATAGAACGCACAGCGCTACATCGAAGCGCCAAGCGCTCTGATACGATCACAAACGTTCACAGCCGCTCGTCACCGCGTTCGACCCGGCCGGCGAGCTCGCCCGCACCCTGCAAGAGCTCCCGCCGCACGAAGCGTTCCCCGGAGGTCCCCCATGACCAAGGACAGTCCTGTCGTCGCCACGGCGGAGGGGTCCCGAGGGCCGCTTCAGGTCGCCCGCCGCCAGCAACTGTTGGCAGCCCTGCAACGGGACGGCTCGATGCGCATCTCCGACCTGTCCCACGTGCTGGGCGCCGCGCCGGTCACCATCCGGCGCGATATCGCGGAGCTGGCCGCCGAAGGGTTGGTGCGCCGCGTCCACGGTGGCGTCTCCCTGATCCTGCCGGACAACGCCCCGGCGGCCGACGAGCCACCCGCCGCCGGGCTGGACCCGCTGGCCGGGCGCGCCCTCGGCATGCTCGTGCCCTCCTTGGACTACTACTGGCCGGACGTGGCTCGCGGTGTCGAGGGGGCCGCCCGCGAGCTCGACATGCGTGTGGTGCTGCGCGGCTCCTCCTACGACAGCGAGGACGACCAGCCGCATCTGGCCCGCCTCGTGGAGCGGATGGGCGTCGACGCGCTGATCATTGCGCCGAGCATGGACGCACCGAGCGCCGAGCGCACCATCGAGTGGCTCAATCAGGTCGGCGTCCCTGTCGTCCTGCTGGAACGCACCGCCACGGTAGGCAGCCACCACGCCGTCATGGAGTCGGTGGTCACCGACCACGCGCTCGGCGCGGCCATGGCGGTGCGCCACCTCACCTCGCTCGGACACCGCACAGTCGGCTTGGTGCTCGACGCCAACAGCCCCACCAGCCAGCACGTACGGCGCGGCTGGCTCGACGCCACGACCGAGTGCGGCCTCGACCCGGACGCGACTGTGGTGGCTGTGGTACCCGACGCACGGTCACCGGAGCGGGACACCGTGCTCAACAGCATCCTCGACCGGTGCCAGGCGACCGGGACCACGGCGTTGCTGGTGCACGCCGACGCCGAGGCGATCGCGCTGGTGCAGCGCTGCGAGGAGCGGCACCTGTCCGTCCCCGGCGACCTCTCCATCGTGGCGTACGACGACGAGGTCGCCGGGCTCTCCAGCCCGCCGCTGACCGCGGTCCGACCGCCGCGACGCTCGATCGGACGAGCCGCAGTGCGTCTCGTCGCCGACCGGCTCGCCGACCCCGACCGTCCCACCCACCGGGTCGTCATCAGCCCATCGCTGCGGATCCGGGAGTCGACCGCGCCGCCATCCGCGTAGGCGCCACGGGTTCCGGCCGGTCGTCGGGCCGGTGGCGCAGGTACTGGTCGAGGACCAGCCCGATCCCGACACTGCCGTGCGGTCAGGCCCGCACACCGTAGACGGCGGCGCCCATCGGCTTGTCGACGTCGAGGTCCGTTACCGCGGCGACCCGGGCGATCATCATGTACTGCCCGATCACCATCAGGAGTTCGACCACCTCGCGCGGGGAGAGCAGCCCGGTCAGTGCGGTGGTGGTGTCGTCGGGCGGGCGGACGTCGCGGACGACTTCGGTGGTGAAACGCAGGACGATCCGCTGGTCTGACGTGAAGCAGTCGTCCCCGATCTCGTCGCGCCCGAGTGCGTGGATCATCTCGTCCGTGGCGCCGACGGAGCGGGCAATGGGCTCGTGCTGAGCCCACTCGTATGTCACGTCGCTCAACTGGGCAACCCGCAGGATCGCGATTTCGCGCAGCAGTGGGTCGAGCGCCAGGTCCTTGAGCAGCGTGCCGCCCCAGCGCATCCAGGCCGGAAACGCCGTTTCGGCGTGGGCCATGACGTGGAAGAAGCTCAGGGGTAGCGCGGCCTGCAAAGCGTCGCGGACCGGCGCCGGGGCCTCGGCCGAGTTCACGTACGGCAAGCGACTCATGTTTCCCCTTGGAAGCGGCAAATCGGGTGCTACCGACCATATCCAATCCTGGTTGCGCTCGCCGCGGATCCGCTCCGGGGGACCGACGACGGTGCGGCGATGAGCACCCGTATGCGACGACGTGCGGGTGGACCGGGCCGAAAACCACGCTGATGCCCGTCGATGTTGCCAAGCCGATCCAGACGTGCTGGAATGGCTCATATCGCCGCAGCGCGGGGGCAACCGCGCTGGGAACGGCCAGCACGGGAGCATCGCAGCGCCGGCAGCGCGCCGCCCTTGGCGCACGCTCGCCTGGCGGTTCGCCGGGCCACCTCTACGACGACGGGCGCCCTGCCGGGCAACCATCCTCGCCCGCCGTAGGTAACCCCCGGTACGTGTCCCCAACGGCTGACGCGCTCGACGCCTGACCCGCCGGGGGCGCCCGAATCGGCCTGCCAGCACCAGAACCGGCGACGAGGTGAGAAGCAATCATGATTTCCCGAGAGAACTTCGCGGGTTGGTACCGGAACCGCTTCGTGTGGGTGGCGGTGATCCTGCTGGTGGTGTCGGCCGGCGCGGTCGTACTGGTCAACCGGGCCGACCCCGAGGCGGAGCCGGCGGATCTGCAAGCACAGATCACGGCCCGGATGCGCACCACGCTCGAACAGGCGGACCCGGGGCAGCACAACCACGCCGGACACGGTGCCCAGCAGGCGGCCACCACGGAGAAGCCGGCGGTGATCTGCGGGGTCCGTGTCTACGGCTACGAGCCGGCCGAGGCCGCCGCGCTCGCCGACGTGCAGACGGTCTACGGCTTCCACCTCTGCGGGGTCGCCGAACAGAAGCGCCCGTGGGACGTGGCGGTCAAACTGGCCGGTCCCGTGATCATGGACATGTCCACCGAGCCTGCGGGCATCCAGGTGGTCGAGGCGACCGCCGAGGTCATGTTCACCGACCGGGTGCGGCAGATGCTCCCGCCCAAGTATGCGGATCTTGCGCTCAAGGAGGCGCTGACCGAGTCGGAGATGGCCGACCAGCGCCGCCGGTACGACGCCGCGGCCGGCCTGTGACCATGCCGGGCGGCCGGTGGCGCGGTCGTCACCCGCACCCGGATCAGAACCGGGCGGCTGCGGACACCCCGGTCAGCTCGATCCACATCCGACCATAGATAGATAACGATTGATATTTAAGTCAATAGATGCAACAGTTGGTTTGGGAGCGTTCCCATACTGATTTGCAGTCCCGAAGAGCGGAGGATGAACAGTGCGTTCACTCAAGTCCGATCGATCCGGCGGACGATCCCGGTCACCAGTCCGTCGGTCCCTGCGAGCGTTCGTCATGGTGTTCGCCATCGTGGCCGGCATGCTGCCCTTCACCGGGGCAGCCCAGGCCCACGGCACCATCATCAACCCGATGAGTCGCGCCTACCAATGCTGGAAGGCGTGGGGCAACCAGCACATGAACCCCGCCATGCAGCAGCAGGACCCCATGTGTTGGCGGGCGTTCCAGGCCAACCCCGACACCATGTGGAACTGGATGAGCCAGCTGCGGGACGGCCTCGGCGGCCAGTACCAGGGTCGTACCCCGGACGGGCAACTGTGCAGCAACGCCCTGTCCAGGAACGACAGCGTGAACCAGCCCGGGGCGTGGAAGACGACCACCGTCAGCCGCAACCTCACGGTCCAGCTGTACGACCAGGCCAGCCACGGCGCTGACTACTTCCAGGTCTACGTCACCAAGCAGGGGTTCAACCCATCCACCCAGAAGCTCGGGTGGGGCAACCTCGACCTGATCACGACGACCGGGCGCTACGCGCCGGCGCAGAACATCTCGTTCAACGTCTCGCTCCCGTCGCGCAGCGGGAACCACATCCTGTTCGTGCTCTGGAGGGCGTCACACCTGGACCAGACCTACATGTGGTGCAGCGACATCAACGTCACCTGAGCGGCGGCACCACCAGCTCCAGAATCACTCCGGCTCAGGGCGCCAACGCCCTGAGCCGGAGTGTTCTTCCGGTCCCTGCCCTCGATCGGCCGAGCGGTTATGCCGTTCAGGACCATCACCACGCTGCCCCGCGGTCGGGGTGCGGAGTTCGTGGATTCGCTGTGTCGAGCGCGGGGCGCACCCTCCCGCACTCGACCACCCTCAGGCTTCCCACCTCAATGTCGACCTGTCTGACCGGCCGCCGCCGCGTCAGTCGAGGCGGATGCTTGCGAGGGCAAGTCGTTGGAAGGGCTCGGTCTCGTCCCACCGGCTGTCCCGGGTGATCCAGGACAGGCTGTAAGCGCGGGTCCTGCTTTCGTTGACCAGCACCCGGCGGGCGTGCAGCCGCACACCGCCGGCCTGGTCGCAGGTGTACTCCCACTCGGCCGCGCCCCCCGGGCGGATGACCGGCCCGATGCTGATCTTCTGGTAGCCGGCCAGCGCCCCGGTGGCCAGCGCGTCGCGCTCGGCGACCTCCCACCGCTTCGACGGTACGGAGGACGCTGTGGCGGCGGGGTCGACGGCGATGACCCGCACCTCGCCGGGGTCTCGGAAGCAGACCAAGGCGCCCTCGGTGTGCCGGGTCCATCCCCCGGGCACCGCCAGCAGAAAACCGGCGGGGTCCTGGTGCCACGCCCACCCGTTCGGCAGGGCATACGGCAGCGGTGTGCCGGGCTCCCGCAGAGGCTCGGCTTCGCTGGAGGCGGCATCGTCCAGGCAAGGGTGGGCCGGCGGTGCCGTCGCGGTCGGCTCCACCACGCCGGCGGCCGCACCGCCTGGTTCGGCCGCCGGAAGGCTGTCCTGGCCTCGCCAGCCGCCGATCACGGCGCCGGTTGCCGTGACGACGACGGCCACGACCCCCAGCAGGCCCACCACGGCGCCAGCGAACGCCCAGCCGGTCCTCCGATCGCTGGTGGTGGGCGCCAGGACCGGAATGACCACTGTGGTGATCGCGTCCGCAGCGACCGGATTCGTCGGCGTGACGGCCCGGGGCCGACGGCGCGAATCGGAGCGTATCCGCTGCCAGCGGCGCGCTCGCGGTGCCGGCGCGGGCGTCGCCGCGGCGACCTGCCCCAGTTGGTCGCGGGCCTCCTGCGCGGAGAGGCGTTGACGGGGGTTGCGCAGCAGGAGACCGGTGATCGCGGGTTCGAGCGGCGCGACGGTCATCCGATCCGGCGGCTCGGTGGCCAGGGCGGCGAGCATGGCCAGGGTCGACACTCGACTCCACGGGGGGCGGCCCTCCGTGGCCAGGTAGAGCGTCGCGCCGAGGGCCCACAGGTCGGTGGCGGGGGTGGCCCTCCCGTCGCGGGCCCGCTCCGGCGCGGTGTACTGGATCGTCGACAGGCGCGTCGCGGTGACGGTCGCCGGATCCCGGGTGTCGAAGATCGACAGACCGAATCCGCCGAGCATGACCCGCCCATCGTCGGCGAGCAGCACGTTCTGTGGCCGGATCTCCCGATGAGTCACTCCCCTCGCGTGGGCGGCACTCAGTGCGGCGATCAGGTGCAGGCCGACCCGCGCCACCTCCGCCGGTGCCAGCGGACCGTCGGTGGCAACCACCTCGGACAGGGACCGGGACGGTACGTGCTCCATGACGAGCCACAGATATCCGTCGGTGCTCAGCACGTCCCACATCCCGAGCACGCCTGGGTGATCCAGAGCGGCCAGGTCGCCCACCTCCCCGAGCGTTCTGTCCCGCAGCCGGGACCGCTCGGCGTCGCTCACCCATCCCGGGAGGGTGATCTGCTTGAGCGCGACGTGCCGGTCGAGCACCTCGTCGCGTGCCAGCCAGACGCGTCCCGGGGTCGCGGTGTCGCCGATCAGCAGGAGCCTGCGGTACCGGCCGGCGAGCAACTCGTCATCCATGCGAGTGATTCGGAGCGGTGCGCCGTCCGGATGGGTGGGGGTGACCAGAAGCACCAGGGTTCGGGCAGCGGACGGGGTCGGGCCGGCCGCCGGTGTGACGGTGGCCGGCTCAGCTCAGCTCAGCTCGACCGTACCCACGATCCGCGTCGGTGCGACCGAGCCACCGACGGGCTCGTTGGACACCCCGAACGTGCCCGCCTCGCCGACCGGGCCGATGACGGTGGTCGACGCCCTGTCCCCCTCGGCGAGCTGTCCCACCTTGCGCGGCTCGCTACCACGGATGAGCCAGAGTTCGTAGATCCGCCCGGCACCGGGCGCGGGCAGGTCGCGCAGCAGCACCACACCGCGGTCGCGGTCGCGGGAGACCACCACTGTGGCAGCACCACCGGGCTGCAGCGACCGCTCGAACACCCGGGCGTCCGGGGCGTCCAGGACGGCGGCGATCTGCCGGGCCTGGTCGCTGCTGGCCTGCTCGTCGCTGATCCGATCGTTGCTGACGGTCCAGGTGACCGCGCTCGCGCCGCCGGCCACGAGAACGGCCGCGGCGGCGGCCACGGTGAGCTGTCGCCACCTGCCCGCCTGCCTGCCGCCGCTGGCACCCGCGGCGCTGACGCGCAGCTGCGGTGTCCGGGCCGCCTGGGCGAGGGTCCGCTCCCGCAAACCCGGCGGGGTCGCCTCGATGACGGTGTCGTCGGCGAGGCGCGCGACGGTCTCCCGCAACTCGGCCACCTCGACCCGACACGGCTCGCACTCGGCCAGGTGCCGCTCGAACGCAGCCCGCTCGACGTCGTCGACCGCGTCCAGGACGTACGCACCAGCGAGGGTGTGAACATCGGCGCTCATGCCCGTCCCTCCATCTCGATGCCCAGGCAGTCGCGCATCCGGATCAGTCCGTCGCGCATCCGCGTCTTCACCGTCGGCAGTGGCGTCTGCAACTTCTCGGCGACCTCTCGGTACGTGTGCCCGCCGTAGTACGCCAGGGTCACCGACTCCCGCTGCACCGGCGTCAACCGGTCCAGGCACCGGCGGACCTGTTCCCGCTCCAACCGGGCGGTCACATCCTCGACCACCTCGTCGTAGGGGACGTGGGTCTCGGTCGCGGCGACCTGCTGGGTGCGGTTGGTGTGGGCCTGTTCGGAGCGCACCCGGTCCACCGCGCGGCGGTGCGCCATGGTCAGGATCCACGCCGAAGCGGAGCCGCGGCCGGCGTCGAAGCGGCCAGCGGTGCGCCACACCTCGACCATCACCTCCTGCGTCACCTCCTCCGCCTGCGCCGGATCGCGGACGACCCGCCGGGCCAGCCCGAGGACCCGGCCCGCCATGGCGTCGTACAGCGTGGCGAACGCCGCCTCGTCACCCCGCGCCACCCGCTGCAGCAGCTCGTCGGCGTTCGGCGGGGCCGCGGTGTCCGACGGCACCGAACGCAGCCGCCGCCCCTGTTCCGGGTCACCGCTCATTCTCGGCATGTCCTCTCCTGTGCTGACGACGGTTCGGTGTGCCGCCGCAGTCGTGCTTAGGCGGGATGAGCGTGGGCGAGGCGCGCGTAGACGATGACATTGTCGCGGTAGTGCTGGGTGGTGTCGTCGAACTCGCCGCCGCAGGTGATCAGGCGTAGCGCCGCGTGGTCGGTCGCTCCGTACACCCCGGCGGTGGGGAAGCGGTCCTTGGGATGCTGCTCGACCTTCGTGACGGTGAACATCGCGGTGCTGCCGTCCTGACGGTCGACGGTGATCCCGGCGCCGACGGGTAGCTTGCCCAGGTCGAAGAACGTCCCGCGGCGGCCCTTCCAGTTGACGTGCCCGGCCAGCACGGCCGGGCCGAGAGCGCCGGGCGTCGGCGCCTTGGTGAACCAGCCCACGTCGGTGGCGCTGTCCGGAACCTGCATCGCGCCGTCCGCCTGCAGGCCGAGGGCGACGATGGCGGCGGTGGCCTTCAGCGATGGGATCGACACCCGCGTGGGCGGCGAGCCGGCCATCAGCGGTCCCGAGGTCAACTCACCCGGTCCGCTCGCCGGGACAGGCGACGCGTTCGCGGCTGGTGCCGCAGCGGACGCGTCGGGTCGGGGTGGGTCGCCGCTCCGGTCGGCGACTGCGACTGCGACACCGATCGTCAGGGCCGCCGTCACGGTGAGGATGCCGGCCGCCGCCAGGAGCGCGTGGCGCCCCCGGCGACGGCCGGCCGGCACTGGTGCGTCGCCGGTGTCCATCACGATCGCCGTCGGCTCAGCGCTCGCCGGCGAGCCGGCGACGCGCGACGACCGCACCGGCCGCGCCGAGCAGCGCGAGGCCACCGACGGCGTAGATCATCATCGGCGATCCGCCGGAGGTGCTGCCGTCGCCGGTGGCGACACCCCCTGCGGGTACGGAGCCGGCGGCCGCGCCGCTGACCATGCCGCACGTCGCGGGGTCGGTGGCCTCGGCGGGGATGCCGTTGACGCCGACGGACTTGGCGAACGTCGACTCCCCGAGCGCTTCCATGTCGTACTTGCCGTTCTTGTTGGCGTCGATGCCGTGCTGCACGAGGTGCAGGTCCTTCAGGTGCGCGATCGTGCCCTGGGGCAGGTCCGCGGCGGGGATGGTGCGCTCATAACTGAGGTTGCCCTTCGCGTCGGCCGTCGGCATCCGATCCACCGCCAGGCCGCTGGCCTTGGTCGTGTCCCCGGTGGTGGTCAACGAGATGAAGATGTCCCCGTACATCTTGAGGCCCTCTTCGGTGCTGACGTAGCCGTTGCCGTTGGCGTCGGCGGACTTGTCCGGGCAGTGGAAGTCCATGCCGTTCGCCGCGCCGTGCACGTGCTGGGCGTGCGGCGAGTTCGGCGTCATGCCCCTCGACCGGATCATGACCTTCAGGTCACCGCCGCTCGTGGCAGTCAAGGTGGCGGTACCGGTCGCGCCGGTCTCGTTGAGGTCCTGCAACTGGACCTGCACGCTCTCGTCGGCGTGCGCGACGCCCGGAAACGCGAGGATCAGGGCGGCCGCTGGCACGGTGAGCAGGGCTCGGGACAATCTCACAACAAATCTCCGTCTCCGCCTGGGTACGGCGTCGATGCTCAGGTGCTGTCGTGAGGGATTCGTCGCCTTCCGTCCAGCGGATTGGTCCCGGCCCCGGATTCTTTCCCGGACGGCCCCGGCTGGCCCGCGGTCCGCGACGGTGTCGCCCACGACGAAGGCTGGCCGCTCTACCTGGCCCGCTACGCCAACCTGTTCGTCGAGGACAACTGAACGTCGCCGGGGCTACTTCCCGCCGACGGGGCTCGTCTGGGGTTCCCGCCGGGTGCCGAACAGCGCGTACGCGAGCACACCGACGCCCACGCTGACGGTCATCACCGCCAGGTACCGGGCGAGGAGGTACTGCGCCGAGGGTCCGTAGCGGCCACCCGCAACGAGCCCGACGGCGACTGAGGCAAGGACCGCGACGCCGACGACGACCGCCCAGCGGGTCCGCCGCCCTCGGATCAGCGCCACGAGCGTGAGAGCCGCGGTGACCATCAACGCCAGCCAACCGGCGCACCACAGTGCGGTCGCCCAGTTGTGGCCCGTCTGAGCGTACGTCGATGCCACGTTGCCCAGGCCGACGACGGCACTCGGCCGGTAGGAAGCACTGTGCTGCGGCCGGATGAGGCCGAAAACGCTTGAGCTGCCATCGGAAACCGGATCGAGCATCGCCGCCCCGGTCAGCGACACGACGAGGGCGACGACGACAGTCAGCAGCAGGCCGGGATGGCGCACCCCGCGCCACGCCCGCGGCCGGGATGACCGCGCCGGGCCGACCAGCGCGAACCAGAGCATCGGCGGCACGGTGACCGCCAGTCGGAGCAGGAATCCACTGGGACCTTCGGCGCTGGCGTTGCCGTCGAACCACAGGACACCGCTACGCACCACACCGTGGTCGTAGACGGTGTCGCTGAACAGCGTGAGGAGTGCCTGGCCCAGCGTGAGAGCCAGGACCGCGGCCATCCCGGCAGCCCAGCGCCATTCCTGCGCCCGCGCAGCCGTGACCAGGGCGATCGCCGCGACGACCGGGACGACGGCGAGCACGTTGATGCCGGTGAAGTTGCGGGCGTCCTGGCCGACAATCACCATCTCGACGGCTTGGATGACAGCGATCAGTCCGACGGCCACCAGCACGGCGAACAACGTCGGATGCGCCACCGTCGCGGGCCACCGCACAGCCGTCGGAGACGCCTCCCCCGGCCGCTCATCCCGAACGCGCGGTGCGACTGCGGCTGGCTTCGGCGTGGGCTCTCTACTGGGCGTCGGTGCCGACGCTGGGGTGGATGCCGGTTCTGAGAAGGCCGTCGGCGCCGCTGCCGGAGTGCGCGCCCGAGCCGGCCGTTGACTCGGTACCGGGTCAAGACCCGGCGCGGGGACTGGGGCGGGCGGCGGGACCGGACCGGCCGTGCCACCCAGTGCTGTCGTCGCGGCCACCCGCACGCGCGCGCTGTCGTCCTCGTCGCGCAGACGACGCAGTTCGGTCGAGGCCCGCTCGGCGAGATTCGCGTTCGATCCGCCGCGAAGCCGACGCAGCGCGGTGACGGCCTCCAGTCGCAGGGCCACCCGCTCACTGGCCAGGTCGGCGAGCACCGCCTCGGGCAGAGCCGCGGGCCGGACGCTGCGGGCGACGGTCAGGCTGCCCTCGACGCCGAACGTCCACTTCATCGGCGTCTGACCCGGGGTCCGCTCACGGACCTGCCGGTAGGTGTAGTCGTAGAGTTCGTCGACCGAGATCTCGCCGTCGCCGCCAAGGTCCGCCTCGCCGGTTGCCAGCCCGTCGACCAGCGCTGTGGTGAAGACCGACGTGCCAGCCTCGGCGCGGGTCAGGTCGCCGCCCTCGAACGCGTACTCGGTCGCACTGGACGCGGTGAGCACGATCCGGCCGGTGCCGGTGTTGAACTCGTCGCCGATGTGGACGCTCCGGTCGGCGCGAGCGGCCACGCCCCGGTTGAAGGCGCCGCTGTAGCAGCAGTCCAATACCAGGATCACGCGCTTGGACTGGGTCTGCGCCAACTGATCGTTGACGAACGCGGCGGCAACCCCGGTCGCGCCCAGCGACGCCAGGTCGGTATCGCGCGCGGCGAGGTAGAGCCGGCCGTGCGGATCCTTGACGCCGTGGCAGGAGAAGTGCAGCAGCAGCAGGTCGTCGCGGTCGCGGTCGGCGAAGAAACCCGCGACCCGCCGCCGAACGGTGCGCTCGTCGGCGTCCATCAGCAGTTCGACGTCGAAGCCGCCGATCGCCGGGTCGCCGAGCACCCGGGCGAGCGCGTCCGCGTCGTGGGTCGGAGCGCGCAGGGCGGCGAGCGCCGGGTCGTCGTACCGGGCGTTCGCGACCACGAGTGCCCGCCGTAGCCCGGTCATGGGCCGGCCGGGTTGCGCCAGGAGCGCGGCCACGATCGGCGCGACGTCGCTGTCGGCGGCGACCTCCACGTCGACCCCGGCTACTGTCAGCCGCACTCGTCGGCGGCGGCCGGCGACGCGGGCGAGGCAGCCACGGATTGCCTCCACCACCTTTGTCATGGCCTCTACGGTCTGCACGGCGGCGACGATGAACGCGATTGCGCCGAGCAGCTCGATTCCGCGGGTGCCGTCGGGCGCGGCCCCTGTCGTCGTCTGATCGATCCGAGTGGCACCCGCCTCGGCCAGCGCGAACCGCAGCATCTCGGCCAACTCGTCGACGCCGTCTCCGCCCGTGCCGTCCTCGGCGGACACGACCAGAGAGAAGTCGGAAACGCGGGAGGCAGTCATGCAGACCTCGCCTGGAGACGGTGGGGACGCGTGAAGACAACGCGAAGCGGCGCCCGACAGAGCGTAGTTCTCGCCCGGTGGACGGCGTACCGCTGCTGCTGAATTCCGACAGGTTCGGGAGGACGGATCAGACGCCGTCGTCCGCTGTGGCGGCGCGCAGCTCCTTGAGCACGTACGTGGCTGCCTTCTCGACGACGCGGATGCCCTCTTTCTGGCTCACGTGATGGTCGGAGAGCACGGCGATCAGCCAGTCATGACGGGCCTCGACGATCCGCCCGATGCTGTTGACCAGCCAGCGACCCCCGTCGACATCAGCGGTGTCCCAGCCGTTCTTGACGTACTCGGAACGACTGCCCGGCTCCCGCGCGGCGGTGACTCCCCACCGCTGCTCGGGGATCACCTTCTTCATGAGGCCCATGACGAAGGTACGGTCCTGGGGGGTCAGCGGTCCCGTCGGCGACGTCAGCGCGGTCAGCAGCCGGAGCTGGTCGGCGACAGTGGTCGTGGTGAGTCCCCAGTGCGTGTTGGGCTTGGTCTCGCGCAGACCGAGCACGCGGTTGGCGGCGTTGAGCCCACGCGAGCCCTCGATCCGCTGCCACAGGGCCACCGCCGCGTCGTTGTCACTGGACACGATCATGGCCTCGGCCAATCGCCGGGTGCCAGAACCCAGGGCCTTGCCCGGCGGGTTCTGGCGCAGCAGAAGAGCCGCGAGAATGTTGACCTTGACGATGCTGGCGGTCTCGAACCGTTTGGCGCCGACCGTCACCGCAGCCGTTCCCTGTCGATCCAGTGCCGCGACCGCCAGGTGGCCGTCGTACCGCTGCACGTAGGCCTTGATCCGCGTTCTCGCCTGGTCGATCCGGTCGATGGCCGGCGTCGTGGGGATCGGACTGGCAGGGGAAGAACCGTGCGATGGTCCGGCCCCGTCGCCGTCGCGACCGCGAGTGGCGCCGAAGGCGGCCGTCGCGACGCCGGCCAGCGACATGGTGGCCGCGGAGATGACCCAGCGGCGCGGCAGCTGTCGACTCCGCTCAGCCAAGGCGGGCCACCGCCCTCGCCGCGATCTGATCCACCACGACCTGGCTGCCCGGATCGGTCAGGCGGACCGTCGAGACCGTCTCGCCTCGTCTCACCATCACGAAGTACGTGACGGTGTTCGGGGTGTCCGCATGCGCGATGCGACCTCGAATGAGCATGCCGGTGCCCTCCAGATAGTGCGGATCGACGACGTCGAACGAGACCTGCGATCCGAGGACCTTGTAGCTCGCGCACCGCAGGAGGACCCGACGGACGTCCTCGACGTTCCGCTCGGCCCATCCAGGTTCGTACGTCTCCACGACGTGGTGCGCCGGCGACGAGCCGTCAGACAGCCGGTAGTAGCGCTCCACGGCAGCGCGCCGATGCGACTTGGCCGGGTAGTCGCTGCCCTTGTAGTTGGGGCAGCTGTCCTGCTCCCACGGCCAGGACGCCAGACCGGTTCGCGCGTCGTCCTCATGCCAGTCCGCTCCCAGGTCGCCAGCCCCCAGCAGCGGGCTTGGATAACTCCGTTCCGCGTTTGCGGAGTGCAGCTCGTCGGGGCCGACACCGGACTCCCCCCGATGGCAGCCTGCGGCCATCACCACCAACGCCGACAGGACCGCCGGCACGACGGCGAGCGAACCTCGGCCTCTGCCGCGAATCCGGCCCCGGCTCGTCCTGCTGTTTGACACGGACACCGAAAACCTCCCCCAACACAGATACTTGCCACAGCAGGTGGCGCTTCAGCCGACGACGCGTGGTGGCACGTTCGTCGCCGCCGCAGCACCGGTGCGGCGGTTGCCGGCCGTCGGCTCAACACCACCGGGATTCGCCGCACCCTGGCGACAGGCGGGACCGGTCAATGGCGTTCCTCGGCGAACAGCTCGGAACGGGTCTCGCCGAGCAGCTCGCGCAGGCGGTTGAGGGAGCGCATGCTCTGGCTCTTGACGACGGCGGTGGAGACGCCCACAACCTCGGCGGTTGTCTCCACGCTCAGGTCGTCCCAGTAACGCAGGACGATGATCGCCCGATCCCGCAACGGCAAGGTCGCGACCGCGTCCAGCAACGTCATGCGCAGCTCGGCCGGATGTTCCTCGCTGCGCTCCGGCGGCGCCGACATCGCCAACTCGCGGCTGGAGCGACGCCGTTGCTGGTCGATCATGCAGCGCAGCAAGATCTTCCGGGCGTACGCGTGGGGGTCATCGGCCCGGCGGACTCGCCTCCAGTTGGCGTACACCTTGGCCAGCGTCGTTTGGGTGAGGTCCTGGGCGAGATGCCAGTCGCGGCACATCAGGAACGCGGCGTCGCGCAGCCGGCCAACTGTCGCCTGCGCGAACTCCACGAAGTCTTCGTCAGCCATTCGACCGGGCCAGCTTCGGGAACCTCTTGGCACCGCTGATGACGAACTCGGCCGGCAGTTTCGTCTCCCAGGTCGGGTTGGCGGCGATCTCGGTCGCCTCCCTCACGGAGAGGACGGGCGGTGCCGGCGAGGTTCCCTTGGCGTCCCAGGCCAGACAGGTGGAGATCATGAGATCGACCTGGAGGCCAGCGCGGTGGTGAACGGTGACCATCTGGGTCTGCACGCAGTTGTCGGGTACTTCGGTCAGCTCCACAGTCCCCGGGGCGGGGTCGCCGCCGAGGCGGTCCCGGTAGATGGAGAGCCGCAGCATGCCCGGTCCGTCGCCTCGGTCCAGGTAGAGCTGGACGTACGGCATGCCGGGGCCCGCCCCGCTGCTCTCCAGACTCGCGTAACCGCTCGTACTCCCCTTGGGCAGAAGCCGGGTCAGCAGTTCCAGCGCGCCCTGCGGCGTGGTGGTCAGCAGCTCACCGTCCGGCCCCGGCCCCATCCTCACGGTGTCGATCACCGTGGTCGAGGGAGTCGGCGACACTGACAGATAGGGGTCTCCTTGCTGCTCCTCGTCGGTGTCCTCTTCGAACCCGCCCGGGGCGCCATCCGGGGGCTCTGCCGGGGACGGCGTGGCGGTGTCTGCCGACCCACCCGGTAGAACCACGTTCGGCCCGCCGGGCTGACCGGCGTCATCCGCGCCGACACCGAGCGGCCCGGCGGCCAGGCCGATCACGAGCAGCATCGCCAACGCCGCTCCGCCGACGCCGAACTGCGCCTGGCGGCGCTGGCGGCGCAGTCGGCGGCCCTGCATCACCGACTGCTGGACCAGGTCACCCAACGGCGGGGCGGGGTGTAGGGCCAGGTCGTCCCTCAAACGCCCACGGACGTCGCCCATGTCCCTTATCCCTCCTCAGCCGGCCGCCCGCAGTGGCGATCCATCACTGACACGACGGGTTGGCCAGCCGATTTGGTTACCGCTTTTCGGCGTGAATTTTCAGCCACCCTCGTCGGTGGAACGCGGTGTCTTCAGTACGTGTGCGGCCACCTCCGTAGCGTGACGCTCCCCCTGTCAGGGGCGTTGCTGCGGGCGGCCCGATCAGCTGAAGCTGCTGGCGGTCCCGGCCCCCCTGCTGCGCGGGCGACACGGTCGGCTGAGGCGCAACCCGCAGAGCATCCTAGGAGGTTAGGTTGTCGACATGGAGGCGGCCGACGTCGACCGGTCGCGCCACAAGATCACCATCAACGGCGGCGTCGACGCTCCCCGGACGTGATTGACCTTCATCGAATCGGTTCCATAGGATGACCATCGATGAGGATCGCGGGTTGGAGTCGCGCCACACCAGCCGAGGCAGCGGCGCTGGCAGCACTCTTCCAGCGCACCGAGGCGGTCGCCCCTGTCGGCATGGAGCAGCGCGCTGAGGACGTCCGGAATCGACTGGCCACTCTCGGGCCGGACAGTGCCGGACGCACCCGAGTTGGCCGCGATGACACCGGCAGCGTCACCGCATACGGTGAGGTCGCCGACATGGGAACAGCGGACGACGTGCTCCGGATCCGCCTGACCAACGTGTTGCATCCCGACATCTCGGACGACGTCCGCGCAGAGCTGCACCACTGGCTCATCGACCAGGCGAAGCAGTTGCGGGACAACCGAGGATCGGCACAGGCCGTCCTCGGTATCCGGTGTGCCGAGAACGACCAGGCCGGCCGCGAGCTGCTGATCCGTGGCGGCTTCGCGCTGGTTCGGCACGAACGGGACCTCGTCCTGGCGGTGCCTGACGAGTCGCCGGCTCCCATGCTGCCGCCCGGTCTGGTGCTGACACCTGTCGACGAGCGCTACGACGAGCTGGCCCGGCTGGCCCACAATGAGGCCTACGTCGACAGCCCGGCAGCGGTTCGACCAGACCAGCTCACTTGGCCCCAGCACGCGACCGGACATCCGCGGTTCCTGCCCGACCTCTCCTGCCTGGTACTCGCCGAGGCCGACCGAAGCGACAATCCGGTGGCCGCCTTCCTCTTCGCGCTCGCCGACGGCAGCACTGACACGCCGACGGCGGTTCTGCACTGTCTGGGCACCCGTGCAGCCTGGCGGCGCAGTGGCGTGGCCACAGCGATGATCTCGCGGGTCCTGCACCGTGCGCGCTCAGCCGGCGTCAGACAACTACGACTCAAGGTCACCGACAGCAATCACCCCGCTCTGGCGCTCTACCGGAAACTGGGTTTTGTGGAGTCGGGGCAAGGGTTCGCGGTGCTGATGCGGCAGCTCACCCCCGAGGCCGACGAACAGCCGTAAGCCAAAACGGTTCGTCGACTCGCGCTCCGCGCCGCGTACGAAGGACACCACCAGGCCGGCGACCACCTGGAGCATCGTCTTCCGGACTTCGCTCTTCGCGCGCAGCCGGTCCTGCACCGGGACGCTCGCCCCGGCGAGATCGTGTCCAACAGTCACACCTGGCGAGGCGACGAACGCCGTGCCGAGTACGGCCAGTCCCGGGGGCCTCGCGCCCTACCGCGCTGATCCGTAACAGGCCCGAAACTACCGGTTGAAAACTCTGGAATTTTCTGCCAGCCTGGGAGCCATCGACAAGTGTGAACGTTAACAAGATCACTTCAGCACTGGAGGTGCTCCACCCGACCGTCAGGCCCACAGACCTGCCAGGTGACCACGTCCACCGCCGAACGAGCCCAGCGCCCGCAACCACTCCCCGACGGGCGACCGGGCCTCCACGTCACCACCCTCTACCCGCTGGCCAGGCAGCCCGAGCCGACTCCCATCCGGACGGACGCCTGACGGGGGTCCCGGCCCGCTCGGGCGGACTCACCATCGTGGCCGCCGCGACCCGAGCGCGGCCTCCCAACGGAACAACGACAGGAAGCTCCTACCCCACCACTGGAGGATCAGCATGGTCTCCCGGACCCGTCCCGTCGGACGCACCCGTCTGCGAACGCTCACATTTTCCGGAACAGCCGCGATAATTCTGGCCCTGGCCGTGTCGCTGCTGCCCAACCTGGCCCAGGCCGCCGAGACGACCCTCGGCGCCGCCGCGGCCCAGTCCGGCCGGTACTTCGGTGCCGCCGTCGCCGCCAACAAACTCAACGACAGCGCCTACACGACGATCCTGAACCGCGAGTTCAACAGCGTCACTCCCGAGAACGAAATGAAGATCGACGCGACCGAGCCGCAGCAGAACAACTTCACCTTCGGCAACGCGGACCGGATCGTGAACCACGCCATATCCCGGGGGTGGAAGGTCCGCGGCCACACCCTGGCCTGGTATTCGCAGCAGCCCGGCTGGATGCAGAGCATGGAGGGCACCGCGCTGCGCAACGCGATGCTCAACCACGTCACCCGGGTCGCCGGCTACTACCGGGGCAAGATCTACTCCTGGGACGTGGTGAACGAGGCGTTCGAGGACGGCAACAGCGGCGCCCGGCGCAACTCGAACCTCCAGCGCACCGGCAACGACTGGATCGAGGCGGCGTTCCGTGCCGCCGACGCGGCGGACCCGGACGCGAAGCTCTGCTACAACGACTACAACACCGACAACTGGACCTGGGCCAAGACCCAGGCCGTGTACAACATGGTGCGCGACTTCAAGTCCCGTGGGGTGCCGATCGACTGCGTCGGGTTCCAGTCGCACTTCAACGCCAACTCGCCGTACAACAGCAACTACCGCACGACGCTGTCCAGCTTCGCCGCCCTCGGGGTCGACGTGCAGATCACCGAGTTGGACATCGAGGGCTCCGGCACGACGCAGGCCAACACCTACCGCAGTGTGGTCAACGACTGCCTGGCCGTGGCTCGCTGCAACGGGCTCACCGTGTGGGGGGTGCGCGACTGCGACTCGTGGCGCTCCAGCGGCACTCCGCTGCTCTTCGACTGCAACGGCACCAAGAAGGCCGCCTACACGGCCACCCTTGAGGCGCTGAACAGCGCCACCCCCACCAACCCGCCCACCGACCCACCCACCGACCCGCCCACCAACCCGCCCGGCTCCGCCAGCGAGATAGTCGGCACGCAGTCCGGCCGGTGCGTGGACGTACCCAACGCGGCAACCACCAACGGCACCCGCGTGCAGCTCTACGACTGCAACAAGCAGACCAACCAGGCCTGGACCTACACCTCGGGCAAACAACTCCAGGTGTACGGCACCATGTGCCTCGACGCGGCAGGCACCGGCAACGGGGCTGCGGTGCAGATCTACAGCTGCCACAGCCAGACCAACCAGCAGTGGAACGTCAACTCCAACGGCACCATCAGCAGCGTGCAGTCCGGACGATGCCTGGACGTCTGGAGCACCGCCAACGGGGCCCAGATCCAGCTCTACGACTGCCACGGCCAGACCAACCAGCAGTTCCGTCTCGCCGCCCTGGGCGGTTCCACCCCGACGCCGACCACGACCCCGACCACGCCGCCGCCGACCGGCGGCACGTGTGACCTTCCCTCGTCGTACCGCTGGTCGTCGTCGGGTGCGCTGGCGCAGCCAAGGTCCGGGTGGGTGTCGCTGAAGGACTTCACCGTCGCGCCGTACAACGGTCAGCAGCTCGTCTACGCCACCACCCACGACACCGGCACCACGTGGGGCTCGATGAACTTCGGCCTCTTCAGCAACTACTCCCAGATGGGCTCGGCCAGCCAGAACGCGATGAACTCGGCGACCGTCGCGCCGTCGCTGTTCTACTTCGCGCCGCGCAACATCTGGGTGTTGGCCTACCAGTGGGGTGGGCCGGCTTTCTCGTACCGGACCTCCAGCGACCCGACCAACCCGAACGGGTGGTCGTCGCCGCAGACGCTGTTCAGCGGCAGCATCTCCAACTCGAATACCGGTCCGATCGACCAGGCCGTCATCGGCGACGACCAGAACATGTACCTGTTCTTCGCCGGCGACAACGGCCGGATCTACCGGGCCAGCATGCCGATCGGGAACTTCCCCGGCAGCTTCGGCTCCAACTACACGACCATCATGACCGACTCGACGAACAACCTGTTCGAGGCCGTCCAGGTCTACAAGCTCCAGGGCCTGAACAAGTACCTCATGATCGTCGAGGCCATCGGCGCGAACGGGCGCTACTTCCGATCGTTCACGGCCACCAGCCTGGGTGGTACGTGGACGCCGCAAGCCACGTCCGAGAGCAACCCGTTCGCCGGCAAGGCCAACAGCGGCGCCACCTGGACCAACGACATCAGTCACGGCGAACTGATCCGCAGCAACGCCGACCAGACCATGACCGTTGACGCCTGCAACCTGCAACTGCTCTACCAGGGGCGATCCCCCAGCTCCGGCGGCGACTACGGCCTCCTGCCGTACCGGCCGGGCCTGCTGACGCTGCAACGCTGACGACCGGACATCCCCGGGCGGGCGGGCTCGGCACCACACCGAGCCCGCCCGTCCCGCACCCACCCCACCACCACCAGGAGGTACCGACAGTGCGAGGACACGGACACCACCCCCCACCCTCAGCGGACACCCGCCCAGCCCGGGTGTCTGCCCGACTTCGGGGACGGGTGGTCAAGCTCGCCGCGGCCGGGATCGCAGTCGCAGTCGGGTTGTTCACCATCACCGTGGCGACCGGGTCGGCGTCGGCCGCCGACAACCCGTACCAGCGGGGCCCGGACCCCACCCAGACCAGCGTCACCGCCGTGAACGGCCCCTTCGCCAACACCTCGGTCAGCGTCCCGACCGGGTACGGCTTCAACGGTGGCCGGATCTACTACCCGACCGACACCAGCCAGGGCACCTTCGGGGCCATCGCGATCTCACCGGGCTACACCGCGTTGTTCTCCGCCGAGTTGGCCTGGATGGGACCGTGGCTCGCCTCCCACGGCTTCGTCGTGATCGGCATCGAGACCAACAGCCGCAACGACTTCGACACGGCCCGAGGCACCCAGTTGCTCGCCGCACTGGACTACCTCACACAGCAGAGTCCGGTCCGCGACCGGGTCGATCCCAACCGGTTGGCGGTCGCCGGTCACTCGATGGGCGGCGGTGGCGCGTTGAGCGCAGCCACCCGGCGCCCGTCGCTGAAGGCAGCGGTCGGCATCGCGCCGTACTCGCCGTCGTCGAATCTGGCCAACGACCGGGTGCCCACCATGATCTTCGCCGGGCAGGCGGACACTGTGGTCACCCCGTCCTACGCCACCGGCCTGTACAACAGCCTCCCGGCCACGACGGAGAGCGTCTACGTGGAGGTCGCCGGCGCGGACCATGGCTTCATGGTCGGACGGTCGAACCCGGTGATGGTCCGGACCATGCTGCCGTTCGTGAAGATGTTCATCGACAACGACACCCGGTACAGCCAGTTCCTCTGCCCATTGCTGAACTCCAGCGGCGTGGTCACGTACCGCAGCACCTGCCCGTTGCTGCCCTCGACGCCGACCACCCCGACGCCGACCCCCACCGACCCGCCGACCGTTCCACCAGGCGCCGCCAGCGAGATCGTCGGCACGCAGTCCGGCCGGTGCGTCGACGTACCCAACGCCGCGACCACAAAAGGCACCCGGGTCCAGCTCTACAACTGCAACAAACAGACCAACCAGGCCTGGACCTACACCTCGAACAAACAACTCCAGGTGTACGGCACCATGTGCCTCGACGCGGCAGGAACCGCCAACGGCGCTGCGGTGCAGATCTACAGCTGCCACAGCCAGACCAACCAACAGTGGAACATCAACTCCAACGGCACCATCAGCAACGTCCAGTCCGGACGATGCCTCGACGCCTGGAGCACAACCAACGGAGCCCAGATCCAGCTCTACGACTGCCACGGACAAACCAACCAACAGTTCCGGCTCGCCGCCCTCGCGCGTTGATCACGGACTCTGCGCACCACCTGTTCGACCCTGTGCAGGGCGAGATCCAGCACACCTGAAACGGGCGGACCCGCCGTCGCGCCGGGTCCGCCCGCATCACGTGGCCGGAGGGCGGCGACGCCTGGTGTCTCGCAACAACGTCAGGGCGATGACGAGAAGGCCGAGTAAGGCGACGACGGCATTGGCGGTCGTGAGGAACACCTTCTCGCCACGGGTGGCGTGGTGGAGGTGGGTCAGGTGGAAGAAGAAGTGGGGTATGGCGAAGGTGGAGAACCCCGCCGCGGCGGGGATGGTGAAGGCGGCTCGGGGTGCGATGAGCGCTATGCCGAGGACGACGGCCAGGCCGAGGGTGGCTCCGCCGAAGTCTCGCGCGTAGTGGTCGCTGAACGGCGGGGTGAGGGTGACGGTCGGGAAGTTGTTGTAGAAGCTTTCGGGGAAGACCTGGTTCCAGAACCCGACAACGAGTTCGTCGAGGAAGAGGACGGCCAGAGCGATCCGGATCAGCGCGGTCAGCACAGCGTCCCGACCGTCTGTTGACGTTGCCTGCGGTGCCGCGGGGGTGGGTGACCGGCCTTCGTTCATCGGGTCCGTCCGGTGGCGTTCTGTGCTGCCGGGCTGGCCAGCCACTGGTCGAAGGTCTGTGTGCCCCGCGGACCGGGGCCCGTGGGCAGCAGGCCACCTCCGGCCATGGCTCGACCGGTCGCTCCCGGAAGGCGGACGGGCACTACAACGCGGTGACGGCCGCGGGTGCGTAGCAGGCGACGGGCCATGTCCGACATGCGCAACTGTTGCGGGCCGGCGATCTCGGGCGCCCGGCCGGCCGGGTCTGCCAGGGCGAGGTCGACGAGACAGTTGGCGACGTCGTGGGCCCCGATCGGCTGCATGAGCATCTGGGGCACCACCGCGATCGGGCCGGGAATGGTGGCGAGCATCTGCGCGGCCAGCTCGTAGAACTGCGTCGAGCGGAGCACCGTCGCGGGTACCGCACTGTCCAGGACGAGCTTCTCCTGGCGTCGTTTGCCCGCGTAGTAGCCCCAATTCACCCGATCGGCGCCGACGACCGACAGCGCGACGTGGTGCCCGACCCCGGCGCGCTGGCCTGCGCTGAGCAGGTTGGTTGTCGCCGTACCAAAGAAGTTCTCCGATTTCTTCCGGTTGATCGTCGACACGTTGCTGACGTCGATCACGACCGGTACGCCGGTCAGCGCCTCGTCCAGCCCGGAACCGCGGATCAGGTCTACGCCTGTGGAGCGGGCCAGGATGACCGGCTCGTGGCCGGAGGCCCGTACGGCGTTGACGACGAGACGTCCAACCCAGCCGGTCCCGCCAGCTACCGCGATACGCACTGAGCTACCTCCCGATCTGCGTTCGCCGCAACGCCGCGGTGGCGCGTAGCCCGGACCGGGGGCCGGGGTGAAAGGGGGATCAGCCACTGTGATGTCACTGTTGGTTCTACCTCTCCGAGACTTCTCGTCCTGGAATTGACTGCGCAAATAGCCCTAAAGGGTGGAGCCCTCACCTGTACCAGTGCGCTTGCCGGCGGTGTAGACACCGCGTGAGAGCGTCAAGATCGCGAGTAGGAGAGCGAGTACGGCTGCACCCGAGGCGGCGTACAACGCGACGACTCCGCCGTGTGTGAGACGGGCCCGAAACGGATTCGCCGCAGAGTCCGCCGCAGCTTCCGCTCCCACAGTGAACTCCGCCGTGCCGGCCACCGGGTGTCCGTCGGTGAAGGTTGCTCGCCAACTGATCTCGTACCAGCCGTCAGGCATGTCCGCCCTCACCTGATGGCGCAGCGTTGCTCCGCGGATGACCGGCCGACCGCCTGCCCAATCCGTTCCCGTGTGGTCCATCACTGTGACACTGCTGTCAGACGTGATCTCGGCGGCGAACACCACCTCGACCCGTTGCGGGGCTTTGGCGAGCGCGGCACCGGCGGTCGGCGTGATCGAATGCGTCGCGCCGTGCGCGTACGCGGGCGCGGGCGTGACCGCCAGCGGGAGACCGGCAGCAAGCGCGACCGTGACGATCAGTCTGACGCTACGACGAATGCGAGGCGCCCGACCGGCGTCTGACTTGTCGGTCACGCGCGCCGCAACGCTTCTCTTCATGGCGTGCTCCCCTCCGCCGCGAACGACCGCGGCGTCTGCGAACAGGACCGAGCGGCCCCCCGATTCGTGACAGCAGAGGCCGCAGCCGGGACCGTGTGTCACGAATCGGAGACCTGCTCGGTCCCTACCTGGTGACACTCACCCACCACCGGTACAGCGCAAGGAGCGACGATCATGACCGCCATCATCCGCATCGCACTGGCGATCTTGTTTCTCGACAATTTCGTGGTCGGAGTCTGGAACGCGATCTGGCCGGCCAGCTTCTACGCGAACTTCCCGACAGTGGATCTCACGCCGCCGTTCAGCGAGCACTATGCGCGGGACTTCGGTACGGCGTCACTGGCGATCGCCCTGCTGCTGGGCATCGCGGCGGTCAAACCCAAGGCCCACTTCGTCATCCCTGCCGCGGCTGCCTATTCGGTCTTCGCGCTGCCCCATTTCTTCTATCACCTCACGAACATGCAGGGGGCGACAGTAGGTGAGGCAATCCTCCTCACCACCGCGAACGCGGCCGTGGCGCTCATCGGCCTGGTGATCATCCTGCTGACGGCGCTACGAGACCGTTCGGCGGCTCGGCGCGGCCTCGCCTCGGCTCGGGCCGCCCACTGATCCTGCTGCGCCAACCACTGGGAGAGCCGATGGTTCCCGAACCCCTGCGGCCACTGCGGTCAAACGCGCTGCCCAGCGCGTTCTGCGTCGTCGTCGCCGAACGACGCCTCCTCAAGAACCTCGCGTACCACCTGCTCGGTTCGGTCGACGCCGCCGAACACGCGGTACAAGCGACCTACACCGTCTGGTACACGACGCCTGACGACAAACAGGACGGCGTCGACAGTCCCTTTACCTGGCTCGTCGGCACACTCGTGCAGATCTGTATCCGTCTGCTCGAATCGTCGCCGACCCAAGCCGCAGGCCATACGGCCGGTCAGATGCTGTAGTACGGCCCCGCAGGGGTACCTGTGTCACTGGTGCTCCACGGACAGCAGCGATATCGGCGGCAGTTCGAACTCACCCGCACAATCAGGGATGGAAGCGACGAGGCGGCGGCCATGGCAGGGCAAGGAAAAGACGGGGCACTGGTCGACGCGTTAGCGGTGTTCGACGCGGTCCGTCCGCGGCTCTTCGGCATCGCCTACCGGATGCTCGGCAGCGTCGCGGAGGCGGAGGACATCGTGCAGGAAAGCTGGCTCCGGTGGCAGCAGACCGAACGCAGCGACGTACGGGACCCGATCGGGTTCCTGGTCACGACGACTTCTCGGCTCGCTCTGAACGCCGCGACGTCGGCTCGCGCCCGCCGCGAGCTGTATCCCGGACCGTGGCTACCCGAGCCCGTCGACACCTCCGCCGACCCGATACTCCAGGCCGAACGCAACGAGTCACTCGAACTCGCCGTGCTACTCCTGTTGGAACGGCTCACCCCGGCCGAGCGGGCGGTGTACGTGCTGCGGGAGGCGTTCGACTACCCATTCCGGCGGATCGGCGAGGTACTCGACGTCAGCGAGGCATACGCACGACAGCTCGGCCACCGCGCCCGCACGCACCTTGCCCGGCAGCGGCGCGAACCGGTCGGCCACACCGATCGCGACCGCCTGCTGCATGCTTTCCTCGCCGCAGCCCGCTCCGGTGAGCTGACCCAGCTCGAGGAACTGCTCGCCGAAACGGCCATCTCCTACGCCGACGGCGGCGGCACCGTCCGGGCCGCCCAGCTACCCGTCGTCGGACGTGACAACGTCGCGCGTTACCTCCTGGGACTGATCCGGAAGTTCGGCCGCGACCTCTCACCCGAGATCGTCGAATCCAACGGCCAGGCCGCGATCCTCGTCTCGCGGCCGGGGGCAACTGTCGCTCTGGTCACCATCGACGCCTCACCCGCCGGGATCGAACGAGTGTTCATCATCCTCAACCCGCAGAAACTAGCCCAGTTCCAGCGGTGACCGTCGGCACCGGTGCCTGCCTCGTCGACGGCACGTACGTCGAGGTCGATGGTCTGGCGCGTGAGTCGTCGCCGAAGCTGCCGGTGCTGGTCGCACGAATGGGATCGTTGCTGAGTGACGAAGTCGCTTGACCTGCATCTGGAGTTCGATCGGAGTGCGGGTTTCCCGGGTCGCTCGCTGGAGAGCGCGTTACGGGAGAGCATTCGAACGGGCCGGCTGCGGGCCGGGTCGCGCCTGCCTGGAAGCAGGAGCCTGGCCGCCGACCTCGGCGTGGCCCGGGGCACTGTGGTGCAGGCGTACGCGCAGCTGGTGGCGGAAGGGTGGCTGCTGGCGGCAACCGGCTCGGGCACCCGGGTCGCGGACGTGGTCCATGATCCGCCCGGCTCGCGCCGGCAACCGCAGCCGTCGCCCCCGGCCGGGCCAATGATCGAGTTGCGGCCGGGGATTCCCGATCTCGCGTCGTTTCCCCGCACGGCCTGGGCGGACAGTGTCCGCCGGGCGCTGACAACGGCTCCGCACGGCACGCTGGACTACTCCGAGCCGACCGGCCTACCCGGTTTGCGGGCGGCGGTGGCCGGCTATCTCGCGCGCACTCGTGGAGTGCTCTGCGACAAGGATTCGGTGGTCATCACGGCGGGCTTCACCCAGGGCCTCTCCCTGCTGGCGCGGACGCTGCACCGGCGGGGAGTACGTGCCATCGCCACCGAGAACCCCGGTCTGGCCCATCACCGCATGGTGCTGCGGGCCGCGGGGCTGACAGTCACCCCGCTCAGCGTCGGCCCAGGCGGGGCCGACCCGGACGACGCGGCGGGTCAGGCCGCGCTGCTCACCCCGGCGCACCAGCATCCGACCGGGGTGGTGCTCGCCCCACGGCACCGCTACCGGCTCATCGCGTGGGCACGAAAGCACGACGCGTTCCTGATCGAGGACGACTACGACGGCGAGTTCCGCTACGACCAGCGGCCGGTGGGCGCCATGCAGGCGCTGGCACCGGAGCGGATCGTGTACGCCGGCAGCACGAGCAAGTCGCTGGCGCCGGGCGTACGCCTGGGCTGGTTCGTCGTACCCGAGCCACTGCGTCGCGAACTGACGACGACGATCGTGGAGGCCGGCGCCGCAGTCTCCGCGATCGATCAGCTCACCATGGCCGACCTGCTCACGCACGGCGACTACGACCGGCACATCCGCCGCATGCGCCTCACCTACCGGCGTCGCCGGACCGAGCTGGCCGGCCGCCTGGCCGAGGTGACCACCACTGCGTTGGAGGGCATCGCTGCCGGCGTGCACGCGCTGTTACCGCTGGCTTCCGTGGCGGAGGAGCGCTGGTTGGTCGAGGCCGGGCGCCACGAGGGACTGCACCTGATCGGCCTGCACGGCAACGGGTACTGGCACGATCCGGCGGATGAGCGGCAGGCGGCGGCGCTGGTCCTCGGATACGCGGCGCCGCCGGCTCATGCCTGGCAGGAGGCACTGTCCGGACTCTGCCAACTGGTCCAGCAGACCGGTCGCCAACCGGTCCATCCTGTTGGTCCGGTCGGGGATACGTTCGATTCATGCAGACCATGAAGATCGGAAACAACGAGGTCGTGCTGCTGGGCACGGCCATGCCGCCGGAGTTGCCGGAGGGCTCGCATGTGATGACAGCGACGATCGAACTGCCGCCGGGCGACCCGGGCACGCCGCCACACCGGCACTCCGGCCCTGTCTTCGGCTACCTGCTCGAGGGCGAGATGATCTTCGAGCTGGAGGGCGAGCCCGAACGGGTGGTCAAGGCCGGTGAGGCGTTCTGGGAGCCCGGCGGCGACGTCATCCACTACCGGTCCGCCAACAACCTGCCCGATCGGGTGACCACATTCGTGGTCGTGATGGTGTGCGCGCCCGGCCAGGAAATGCTGGTGCTGGTGAGCCCCGAGGAGCTCGAACAGCGTAAAGACCGCCGCTCATCGCGGCCGAACTGACGGAGAGGCACGTCATGCGTATCGTTCTCGCCGGTTCGACCGGCGTCATCGGCCGCCGACTCGCGCCGATCCTGACCGCGCAGGGGCATGAGGTCATCGGGTTGGCCCGCAACGGCCCGGTCGCCGTCGACGTGCTCGACCGGGACGCGGTGGCGGCCGCCGTCCGCGACGCCCGGCCCGACGTGGTGATGCACCAGCTGACCAGCCTGAGCACTGGCGACTTCGCCGCCAACTCGCGGCTGCGTCGGACCGGGACCCGCAACCTGGTCGACGCGGCGCTCGCCGCCGGGGTACGCCGGATCGTGGCACAGAGCATCGCCTGGGCGTACGAGCCGGGCGCCGAGCCAGCCACCGAACAGACGCCCCTCGACCTCGACGCCGCGGAGCCGCGGCAGACCAGTGTGGGCGGTGCCGCCGCGCTCGAATCCGCGGTTCAAGAGGCGCCCGAGTGGGTCGTGCTGAGGTACGGCACCCTCTACGGCCCGGACACCTGGTACGCCCGCGACGGCATGATGGCCCAGTTCGCCGCCGCCGGCAAGGTCCCCGCCGACGCGGACGTGAGTAGCCTGCTGCACATCGACGACGCCGTCGCCGCCGCGATCGCGGCTCTGGAGTGGACCACCGGCGTCGTCAACGTCTGCGACGACGAGCCCGCGGCCGCCTCTCAGTGGGTGCCCGCGTTCTGCGCGGCGGCCGGGGTGCCGGCGCCAGCGGTGACCGAAGGCGAGCGGCATGGCTGGGCGCGGGGAGCGAGCAACCATCACGCCCGCGCGCAGCTCGGCTGGAGCCCGACCTATCCGTCCTGGCGGCAGGGATTCGCCACCGTGTGAGCCGTCCGCGCGCGCTCGCCTTGCTCCCCCGAATCCGTCACTGCCCGGTCGGCGGGTCGCCCGGACGTGGCCCTGAGTCCACCGGCCGGCGAAGGCGCTCAATCAACTCGCGGGCCGCCTCGGCGTACCGCTGCTCCGACCCGCGGGGCCGGTGTCCCTGGATCGGCGGCGGGACGCTGTCGCCGGGCAGCGGCACCACGTCGGCGGGATCTCGTAGCCGGCGGTCCACAGTTGCCGCCGGCCGGCCGACGCTAACCGGCGCGACTGTTCGGTGGGCGGAGAATATCCAGCCGCCAATCGAGTCGGTGTCGCGCCACAGGTTCACCCACCGCCACTCGACCCGATCGCCGATTTCGTGCAGCACCTCGTCGTCGACGAAGGCGGGGAACAGTCGCGCGTAGAGGCGGCTCAGTGGTGACCCATGGGTGAGCAGAGCGACCCGGCTGCTGACGTGGGGCGGTAACTGGAGGACTGTCGCGGCGGCCAGGACCGAACCGTGGCTGTGTGCGGTGAGCAGCACGAGGTTGCCGCGTCCGACCAGGTACGTGATTCGGCGAGTCAGCTCCGGCACGGCTCGTTCGGCGTAGCAGGGTGGCGCGAACGGGTGGGCTGCCCGGGGCCAGAACGTGCCGAGGTCCCACAGGACACCAACGTGGCGCCTGAATTCGGCCGTCCGGTAGGCGAAGATTCCGCCGACGGCCAGGGCGAGGATGATCGCGGCGATCCCCCAGCTCCCGAACGCGATGGAGAAGGTGATCAGGTCGCCGGGCACCCGTGCGTACCGCTGCACAGACTCGCTCGGAAGCAACTCCAGCAGACCGAGGGTGGTGGTGGCCGTGCCGATCCCGGCCAGGCAGGCGTAGACCACCGCCAACGGGATCAGTCTCTCCGTGAAGCGAGCCCTGGCTATCGCCTTCTGCACCTGCCGCAGTCGGGTCGCGGCCCTGGGCGGCCGGTCCGGGTAGTCGCAGGAGACAATCGCCGCCGCGGCACGGAGTCGGCGCCGTCGAGAGATGAGGATGACCGGAACCGCTACCACCAGCGTGAACAGCACTGTCCGGAGAAAGCCGAAGATCGCCCAGGTGAACGCTGGCGGCAGACCGGAGGCCAGACCCTCTCCGGTAGGCGCGTCGCGGTCCAGGAAATCCGCCACCCGGTAGACGAACTCGGCGGACACTGCCACCGCCAGGCTGACCGCGCTGGCCGCGATCACCAGTGCGCCCAGCCCGAGCAGCGGGATGGTGTCCCGCCGCCGGCCCCGGGGCCAGAGAAGCACCGCTCCAAGGGCGGCCAGCAGGGTCGTCTGGGCAACGAACAGCGTGGTGAGAACTGCGCCGTAGCCGGGTAGCCCACCCCCCTCGTGCCACGGTGCCGGGCTGGCGAGGACGTGGGCCGTCACCACAATGGTCAGGGCCACGGCCACCGTCCGCACCGTGCGGGTGATTCGGTCCAGTCGCTGATCCGAGGCCGCCCGGTCGAGCAGCGGGGGCAAGCAGAGCAGGACCACGCAGCTGGCCAGCACCGTCCCGGTGGCCACGGCCAGTGCAATCGTGATGGCCGAGGCGCCGGTCGCGGCTCGGGCGGCGAGCAGAGCGACGTCCAGTGTCGCGAACGCCGCCGCGACGTGAATCGAGCGCAGCCGACCCACCAGCGGCCCGGCGTCCCACTGACCGATCCCGCTGAGTCGATGCTCGGAGACCTCGTCCGCGGGAGCGCGGAACGCGTCGAACATTTTCCCTGGCCGCGTGCCGGACCGCCAGAGCAGGCCGATGGCCGCGGCCGGAACCACCGCGAGGACCGCGAGGCGCAGGCCCACCGGTTGCCCACCCAGCCAGGACAACCAGGTGCGCCCGGCCAGGCAGCGTGACGAGCCCATGCACTTCCACGCGATCAGGTCCAGCGTGACGCCGACGAAGGCGAGCACGTACAGCGCGGTGAGCGTGAGCGCCAGCAACCGGCACAGGGATCTGACCATCCCATCGGAGCCAGGGTTCGCCGGTCGCATCCAGATCGCGAGGTTGGCCAGCATGAACGGCAGGAGGAACACCAGCGTCAGTGTGCGGACCACGCTTCCGGCGGGCAGGTCACCCCAGCGGTACGCCTCCGTCACCCGCTCGCCGCTACGGCAGGAACAGTCGCGGCGGGGCCGGTAGAAGCCCCCACTGCGGTCGCCCGCGACCTGCTCGACCTGCGACACGTTCAACACCTGCGCGGCGCTCGCGCTGGCGGCCCCGTGTACCCGTAGCTCCACCACGTCATCGGACATCCCCGGCCCGCGTGACCGCGCTGATGCACCCGACATCGGCCCCTCCGAACGGTGGCCAAGCCGGGTGAACCAGCCCTCGCGCCACTCGCGGCGGTGTACCCCGCCCGGCCGAGACCAACCGTGGGCCTTCCTCGCGCTTGGCTGGACGCTTGCAGGTCCTCGGGCCGCCGCAAATTCCCGTGTCGATGTGGTAGGCGGTGGCTAGCGTACGCGGATGAGCACTGTCCCGAGGGCCGGACTGCGGCTGCGATTTTGCGCCGATCCGGGCGAGTTCCTGGCCGCTGCCGGTGACTACCTGAGCGCCGATCCGGTCGTCAGCACGGTCGTGACCACCATCGCGAACCGGCACTTGTCGCAGCGGGCCGAGGGGATCTCGCAGCCCGACCGCAACTGGTGGCTGGTGGTCAGCGACGACTCCGGCGCCGTGGTCGGTGCCGGGATGCGCACGGCGCCGTACGCCCCCTGTCCGCCATTCCTGCTGCCCATGCCCGACGAGGCGGCCGTTGCGCTGGCCCGCGCACTGCACGAGCGCGGGGAGGAGGTCCTCGCGGTCAACGGGGCCCTGCCCGCCGTTGACCTGTGCGCCGCCGAGCTGACCCGCCTCGGCGGCGGTCGAGTCCAGGTCAACCAGCACACACGGCTGCACGAGCTCGGCGAGCTGACGTGGCCGCCACCGGTGCCGGGCGGGTTGGTGGCCGCGACCGAGGGCGACGTGGGACTGGTCACGGAGTGGTCCGCCGCCTTCATGGGCGACGCCGACGAACAGGCGGGCCGCCCGCGCGGTGCCAGCGCACACGAAGTGCCCGACCGCGCGGAGATGCTGCGTCGGCTCCACGCCGGACGACTGTGGTTCTGGGTCGACGGAACTGGGGAGCCGGTGCACCTCACCGGCGCCAACCCGCCGTCGTTCGGGGTGGCCCGCCTGGGCCCGGTGTACACACCGCCGGCTCAACGCGGACGCGGGTGGGCCAGCAACGCGGTCGCCGAGGTTTCCCGGCGAATTCAGGCCGAGGGCGCGCGGGCCTGCCTGTTCACCGACCAAGCCAACCCGACGTCCAACAAGATCTACGCCGCCCTCGGCTACCGGCCGGTCGTCGACATGGCCAACCTGGTCATCGTCCGCGAGGCGCTGAGCTCGCGGCACCACGTCGACCGCGGCGGGCCTGAATGACTACCGGCAGCGGGCGGGTTCGTCGTCGCCCGGCTCGACGGAACGAGGATGACGGCTTTCCGGAGCGCTCTCCGCTGATCGGCAGCCGTAGGAAACGGTTGTCCCCACCAGCAACACTGCTCCTGCGAAGAAGTAGGTATTGATTGCGATGCCGGTCCAGAACTCGCCCGTGGAGACGTCCGCCACCCCCACGAAACCACCGCGACGGATACCGGTGACCATCAGAAGATTCTCGACCATTCCTGGAACACCCCGGATGACGAGCAGCACGCTGCCGCACAACAGTGGCGTCAGAAGTAGCCACCGGGGAAGATGTCGAGCCCACGGGCGGACTGTGGCGAGAACGACGGCTGCTCCGATGGTCGACATGGAGATGAGCACCACGTTGAAGATCACGTAGGCCCTCATTCCCCACGGTCCATCACCGGTTGGATCGGGCCCAGGGAAGAACACCAGGATCACGTGGGACACCACAAAGAAGATCAACCAAGCCAAGGCGCCGTACGCCCAGCGACGACCTCTGAAAGTGGGCATACCAGCACCCTCGCCAAGCCAACACCGTGACGCCTCCCGCCCTGGGTGGATTTCACTCCCCCGGAAGAGCGAGGTGCGGGAGTGTCAACGCACCAAACCCGGCAATTGTTGACAGCAAGGGCTGTTACCGGGGTGCCACTCTCGGCATGATTCTCCGTTCGCCGGTGGCGGCCATCGAGTGCATCGCGCCGCTGGCGAGCGGGATCAGCCGGGCCAGGCCCGACTGTCCGTTGCGCCGGGCCAGGTCGGGCCCGAGGCGAGCCATCAGGAGGGTGAGCGCCGGCAAGGGCCGGACGTAGAGGGTGATGTCGCTGATCAGGCCGTCGGCACCCAGGCGCAGTCGCTGGGCTTCGTAGAGACGCACCTCGCCGACCTGCGCCTCGTAGAAGAGCGCCACGGTGCGACCCTCGGCGACCTGGTCGGTGTAGGTGATGTCGTCGATCGCGGCCAGGGCCACTTCGAGCAGGGTGCGTACCTGCTGGCGGCCTTGGAAGGTGAACTGCTCGGTGATCGGCGAGACCAGTGTGACATCAGGGCTGAGGGCGGCGACCGCACCGGCGGCGTCACGGGCCTCGCCGGCGGTCCGCCAGGCGGCGACGGAGTCATATGACTGATCCACTGGTACTCCCCCATATCTGCTGTGGACACCGGAGGCTCTGGTGCCGCATGCCGCTGTCACGTCTAGAACGCTTCGGCAAACGGCTCTTCTGCGGTCGGCAAGCTCGTCCCGCAGCGGTCCGTCCGGCATTGATGGCTCGGGAGTGTACGTCCACGGTAGACCGTCATCGGCATCCGCGACGCCCTCGGCTGACAACCGGGATCGCCGCCTGACACGTCAGAGTTGATCCGGCTCGACGCCCAGGCGATCGAGTGCCGACTGAACCGCAATCACGGTGCCGGCTGGCTGGCGGAGTTCGCTGACCCCAAAGCGGCAGGCGCAGTGGGCCGACCTCAACGCCTGACCTCACATACTGGTTAGTACTGACGTGCCGATCGGCGGATACTCGACCGGTGATCTATGCGGCAGCGGGCGACTGTGCACCGGAGGACGACGACGCCGAGCCCGTCGACCTTGACTGGGAGCGGGCCAGCAACCTCAACCACTGCCAGGAACCCGCGGACATCGACGCGGCCTTCGACCGCGGGGAACAGCACGTCGGGGCCGCACTGATCGCCCTGGTCTACAACAACCCCGATACCGACGCGGTCCTGCCCAGGGTCGCCCGCGGGTTACGCTCGCCCAATCCGGAGACACGCCGGCAGAGCCTGCTCGCGTTGATGCACACCGCCCGGCTCCACGGCCGGGTGGACGACATCACCCTGGAGTTGCTTCACGGACTGCTGCACGACCGCACTCCGATCAGCGCCGGGAGCCGGTACGAGGTGTGGGGCACGGCGACCCAGACGGTCGGCGACCTCAAGGTGTTCCTCCCATCCGAACAGCTGCCCGCCTGGGTGAACGCCTTCACCGACTACTGACGGCCCGGGCTCGCCGCTCGTGCAGCCAGACCAGCACCACCATGGCGATGTTGACGGCGCCGAGGATCAGCAGGGACGCGTCACCGGAGTCGCTGGACCGGTCGATCGCGAAGGCCTCGCCGTCGGCCATCACCGTGTTGACGGTCGTGAACAGAACGTTGTTGGCGACGTGGAAGGCGACCGGCACCTCGATGCCGCGGCTGATGATCGCCATCAGGCCAGTGCTGATGGCGACCACGGTGTAGTAACCGAACAGCCAGGGATCAGCCGACCGGTGGACCACGGCGAAGCCCAGGCCGGAGACGACGAGCCCGACGACCAGGGCCGGGCGGACCGCACGCACCCAGGACGCGGCGGCGGGCAGCACGGCACTTCGGAACATCAGCTCCTCGCCGACGGCCTGCACGTGGGTGCTCAGCACGATGATCACCAGCATGCCGACCGTCGTGCCGGTGACACCGAACGCGGTCCACCCCCGGGGCGTCGGGCGCGACCAGCGCCACGACACCGATCCCGGCACCCACCAGCAGCGCCGTGCCGATCAGGTAGTACGTCAGGCGGCGTGCGTCGAAGGCTCGGGGTGAGCTGATCAGGCTGCGCCACGGCATCTTGGCGATCCACACCAGGAGGAGGATCGCGAGAGCGCCCGCCGCGCCGATGCTGAGGTTGACGGCCAGGAACTTCAACGGCGTGAAGGTCGCTGGCATCGGGTCGGAGGCGCGAGCTTCCTGCGTTCATCGGGGTGCTTGCTTTCGAAGGGGTGGGCATCCCCATTGCAGCGCTCGCCGCGCCTCGCCGGCAGTGCCGCCGCGTCACCACGTCACCGTGACATTTGGCCGTACGCGTCCCGACCACCGTCACAAGGTGGGGATCGCGGCCTCGGCCGCCAGGGCGATTACAGCCAGTCGTGTTCGCGGGCGTAGCGGGCCGCTTCGTGGCGGGTCCGGGTCTGCGTCTTGCGCATCGCGTTGGAGAGGTAGTTGCGGACGGTGCCCGGAGCGAGGTGCAGCCGAGCGGCGATGTCGGCGACCGAGTAGCCCTCGCCGGTGACCCGCAGGACGTCGGCTTCACGGTCGGTGAGGGGGGAGTCGTCGGTGACGGCGAGCACTGACACGTCCGGGTCGATCCAGCGTTTCCCCGCGTGCAGGGTGGCGATGACCGAGGTGATGTGGGCTGGCTCGGCGGACTTGCTGACGAAGCCCTGGACGCCGAGCTTCAGCGCCTTGCGCAGCACGCCGGGGCGGGCGTGCCGGGTCAGCATGAGGATCACCTGCTCCGGTCGCTCCCGGCGGATCTCGGCGACCGCGCCCAGGCCGTCCACGCCCGGCATCTCCAGGTCGATGACCAGCACGTCGGGCCGGTGCCGCAGGGTGGCGGCGATCGCCGTCCGGCCGTCCTGCGCCTCGGCGAGAACGGTGATGTCGCCCTCCATCGGCAACAGCGCTGCCAGGGCCGTGCGCAGCAGGGCCTCGTCGTCGGCGAGCACGATGGTGGTCATCGGCCGTCCCCCGTGACGGTCGGGGCCGCGTCGGCCCGAGCGGGTGGGAAGACCGCTGCGGTCAGGAACCGCCCGTCCTTCTGTTCCACTGTCAGCTCACCCCCGTCGCCCGCCACCCGTTGCCTCAATGCCGCCAGTCCCCGGAGCTCGGGGGGCGCGCTGGCGGTCACGCCGTCGTTGGCGATGGTGATGCCCGACGCGGCGAGCGTGATCTGCACCTGGGTCGCCTGCGCGTGCCGCAGGATGTTCGTGGTCGTCTCCCGCAGCACCTGCCCGAGCAGTTCGCTGGCGCGGGCATCGACCTCGGCCTCCCGGGTCACCCGGACCCGGATGCCGGCGGCCTCGAACAGGTTCTTCGCGTTCTCGATCTCCGCTGTGAGGTTGAGCCGCCGTTGCGCGTAGGCGAGTTCCTTGGTCTGCGCGATGGTGTCGCTGACCAGCGTGTACGTCTCCCGCAGCTCCTTCTCGGCCCGAGCGGTGTCGCGCAGCAGCAGTCGCTGGGCCAGGGCGATCTTCAGCTTGACCACGTGCAGGGTGTGGCCCTGGATGTCGTGCAGGTCGCTGGCGAACCGCACGCGCTCCCGGACGACTGCCAGCTCCGCCTCGCGTTCCCGAGTCTGTTCGAGCTCCCGGATGAGGTCGTAGAACCGCTCGCCCAACACAGTGAAGAGCGTCACGAGGACGGTGAGAGCTGTCGGGATGAGAACGTAGGTGACCAGGACGCCACCAATGTCGTCAGGCTGCACCAGCAGCCGCGCCGCGCCGACGGCGGCGACGTAGGTGAACAGCCCGGCCATCGTCCGAGCCCGGTGTCGTCGCACCTCGCGCAGGGCAAGCGAACCCACGGCGCAGACACCCCAGTAGGCGTTGGGGCTGCCAGTCACCAGGACCCCGAGCGGCCAGACCGCTGCCGCTACGACCAGGCAGGGCAGCGCGACCCGGGCGAGGTCGTTGGCCGTCCACCGTTCGAAGGCCACCACGGCCGCCACGGCCCCGGGCGCAAGGACGACAATGTGCCACCAGGCACGCGCGTCGGTCCAGAGCAGGACCACAGCGGCGAACACCACCGGCGGCAGTGACGTGGCGAGGTTGAGCCGGCGCAGTCTTCCCTGCGTCGACTCGGTGAAGCGCTGCGATCTCGCGGTCACCATGTCAGTATCCGGCAGCCAGGGGCCCCGACCAGTGACACCACGTCACATGCGGTGATGACGTGGCGCCACTGACAGGTCGGCCGCGCCCGCGCTGTCATTGGTCCATGTCCACCACACCCATCATTGAAGTCGAACGGCTGAACCTCACCTACGGCGACTTCCACGCCGTGAAGGACCTCTCCTTCGAGGTACGACCCGGAGAGCTCTACGCACTGCTGGGCACCAACGGAGCCGGGAAGACCTCGACCCTGGAGGTCGTCGAGGGACACCGGAAGCCAACCTCGGGCACCGTACGCGTCTTCGGGCGCAGCCCCGACGACCGGCGAGCGGTACGTCCCCGAATGGGCGTCATGCTCCAGGAGAGCGGATTCTCCCCGGACCTCACCGTCCGCGAGTCCGTCGGTCTGGTCGGTCGGCTCACCCGACGCACCGACGACGTCGACCGGGTGCTCGACATGGTCGACCTCACCGGCCGAGCCGGCCGCAAGGTGTCGCAGCTGTCCGGCGGGGAGAAGCGGCGGCTGGACTTCGCCACAGCGGTCTACGGCACCCCGGAACTGATCTTCCTGGACGAGCCGACCACCGGCCTCGACATCCAGTCCCGCGATGCGGTCTGGGCGACGGTGGACCGGCTCCGGGAGAACGGCGCGACCATCGTGCTCACCACGCACTACCTGGAGGAGGCGCAACAGCGCGCGGACCGGATCGGGCTGATGCACGAGGGCGCCTTCCACCGGGAAGGCACCGTCTCCGAGCTGACCCGCACCCTGCCCGCGGTCATCCGCTTCTCCCTCCCGGCACCGGCGCCGACGCTGCCGGTGCGAGCCGCCGTCGACGCGGGCGGCAAGGTCGTGGTCGAGACCTTCGAGCTGCAGAAGGACCTGCACCTCCTGCTCGGCTGGGCGCAGGACCACGCCGTGGAAATGCGGGACCTGGCGGCAGGGCCGACCCGGCTCGACGACGTCTTCCGCGCCATCAACAGTTGATCCGATCTTCCGCGAGGAGCCTCACCGTGTTGTCCATCGCGTCCAGCGAACTGATCCAGATCTTCCGCAACCGGCTGGTACTGATCACCAGCCTCATCATCCCGGTAGTCGTCAGCGCGTTCTTCGTCCGCCAGCACGAGACCTACGCCGCCCTCGGCAGCCTCGGTTACATCGCCGCGATCGTCCTGTTCACGATCACCGCGTTCGGGCTCTACGCCACCGCCGTCACCACCCTGGCCTCCCGACGGCAGAACCTCTTCCTCAAGCGGTTGCGCTCCACCGCCGCAAGCGACACCAGCATCCTCGCCGGCCTGCTGCTGCCCGTACTCCTTCTCGCCGTGGTGCAGGTGACCGCGATCCTGACCGCCCTGGCAGTGGTCGCCGGCGGACCGGCGAACGTCGCTCTGCTGGTGGTGGCGTTCCTCGCGACAGTGGCCATGATGATCGGCTTGGCGTTGGCCACGGCCGGGCTGACGAACTCCCCCGAACACGCCCAGGTCACCACCCTGCCCGTTACCCTCGGAGTGATCGCCATGGCCAGTTGGGTGGGCATCTCCGGCACCGAGAACCTCGCCTGGCTCAAGCGGCTGCTGCCCGGCGGTGCGGCCACCGAACTGACAATGAACGCCTGGAACGGCGGCGTCGCGGTGACCGACTCCCTGCTCCTGCTCGCGCCCACGCTCGGTTGGGTCGTCATCGCCGTCGCTCTGGCCACCCGACTCTTCCGCTGGGAGCCCCGCCGATGACCACTGAAGCCCGGTCGGACGCGCCGACCCTGGTGGAAGATCTCCTGCTGCTCCTGTTCCAACCCAGGTCCGGGACCATCGCGGGAGAGAACACCCTCTTCTACGTCCTCGGCGGAGCCATTCTCGCGGACCTCGCCCTCGGCGACCACCTGACCACGGCGGACCGGGGTCGGCTAGGGAGCGTGGCGGGTCACCCACCGTCGGACGGCCTCCTGCGCCCGGCCTGGGACTACCTCGCCGAGAAACCGAGAGGGGTGCAGACGGCCCTGGCCGCGATCGGTCCCGCCCTGCGCCAGCCGGTGCTGGAGCGGCTCATCGAACGAGGGGACATCGACCAGGAGCCCCGAAAGGTGCTCGGCCTGTTCCGGACGACGGCCCTGCGGGGCGGCAGGACCGAACGACGGGCCGCCCTGCTCGCCGACGTTCGGCGGGTCCTCGTCGACGGCGCGGAGCCGCAAGCGCGGGTCGCCGCGCTCGCGGCGCTGCTCTCGGCGAGCGGGACACTCCCGCAGTTCCACAGCGAGATCCCGTGGACGTCATCGGTGATCAGCCGGGCCAAGGAACTCGAGCGGGGCACCTGGGGTGCCGACGCTGCAGCGGCAGCCGTGACCCGCACCGTGACGGCCACCGTCGTCAACAGCGCCATCGCGGCCATCACAGTGCTTCCTCGAAGCTAGGGCGCGCGAGACCAGGCCGGTCCAGTCATTGTGAGCCGGGCTGCACATCCTTGCCGCTGACATCGGTGTCAGCAATTGGCGTCGCCGGTCGACGACGAGCGAGGGAGTACGACGATGAGCCGTGCGCTTGGGTATCTCGCCCCGTCCGGTGTCGACGCCGCTGCCAGGATGCGGGAGCACGCCGCGCCCTGGCAGCGGCCTCCACACGACCGACGGACGCGTGCGGGTCGGTGACAGCTTCTACGCTCACAGCCTGGAGTTGGCCGGATGCGGTCGTTCGGGTGGTTTTCCCTTGGCGTGGACGGCGTCGGAAGCGGCGATGCCGGCGAGGACGATGACGGCGATGACTGCCACGGCCAGCGGCGGCAGAAGGATCATGAACGGCGAGGCGCCGGCAAGCGCCACAGCGCCGACGATCCGAGAGCGGGACACCCGGGCGAATACGGCATGTTCCACCAAGGCCCGCCCGATCAGGAAGAGCATCGGTCCGCCGAGGACGACGAGGATCCACGCCGCGTTGGTGTGCCCGAACGGATGTTCGATCACGATCTCGTATCCGACGGCAACAGCGACGATCCCGGCCACCATGAGTACGTGCGCGAGGAAAGCCTCCCGGATGAGGTGCGCGGGCTCAGCGGCGACTCTGATGGCTTCGGGCAACAGCTGGCCCGCCCTGAAGATGTAGACGCGAAACAGCAGCACAGTGGTGATGAATGCGACCGCGAAGGCCGCCGCGGCTCCGCCTTGGCGAAAAGATGTGTCGCTGTAGGCCGAGCCGGTCGTCAGAATCAGTTCACCCAGAGCGATGATGAAGAATTGTCGGTAGCGCTCAGACAGGTATTCGGCCAGGACGGGCCACTGCCGTTGGGTGGGGCGGGACCACGGCGCGGGATAGAACAGCAGCAGTGCCGTGCCGTCGATGGCGATCGCGAGCGTCCACAGCAGGGTGCGGGCCAGATCCGTCACGATCGCGCCGGCGATCCACGGCACTGCCGACAACGTGAACCAGAAGAACACCCCAGCCGCTCGGCGCTGCGCTTCGTGGCCGCGCAGCAGCGGCACGATGACCAGCCCACGAATGATGTGGACGGCCACGTACGCGCCAGCGAAGGCCAGACTCCTGTCCCCGAACGCATGCGGCACCGCGACTGCCATCACCAGCGCGCCGAGCATGGCCGTGTAGACCAGCACCTGAAGCTGCGGCCGCTGCGGATCATAGAGGTCGGTGACCCACGCGGTGACGAACCACAGCACGATGAAGGCCAGCAGCAACAGGAGCGTCTCGCCGACGTCGATGAGGACGACAGGCCGCTCGGTCAACTCCTCGACCAGCCGCTGTGAGACCCGGTTGAGGGCGAAAATGAAGACCAGGTCGAAGAAGAGTTCCAAAAGGCTCGGTCGCTGGGGTTGCCCGGGTTTTCGAAGCAGCGCTGCTGCCCTTGTCGACATGGGCCGCCCATTCCTGCCGGCTTCGCCTATCCGGGTATTGGTACCACGCCGGGCGGGTCGTCGAGTCGATACCGGAAGAATGCCGGTGGTAATCGGCGCGAACGGCGCACTACGAGCACGGGGTTGCATCTCCCTTCGTGGGGTACGCCCGTTGCGCCACGCGGGTGCCGTCGGATCAGCCGAGCGGGTCGGTGTGAGCCGCGTACACGCCGGGGGGCCGGAACCGGATGGATCAGCGAGACGCGGGCGGGCGCGCTGGGGCTGACGGCTTCGTGGAACTGCGGGTGCACGGGGTGTCCTCCACCGGCCCGGATGACCTCCTGGATCGACCGCACGTGCAGCAGGTGGCGGGTGACCACAGGGGCGGCTTCTACCGACCCCGGCCGGGAAACCACGAGGGCGGCACGGCGGACGGCGTGACGCTGGAGGCCTACCGCTGGAACAATCTGCCCGCCGGCAACGCGGTGCGAACGCTGTCGATGGTGATCCTGTTGCCCTTCATGCTGATCAACCTCGCCATCTGGATGCGTCCGGCCGGAGCCGGCTCCGACCCGGTGATCAAGGCCCTGTGCCGGTTGTTGGCGCTCAGCCTGACCGGGATGTACGTGCTGAGCATGGTGGGGATCGCGCTGGATGTGATTGCGTGGAAGTGCATGTCCTCACCGGAGTGCCTGGCGGGACGCAGTTGGCTCTCCTGGCTCGGGGGGCGTCCTGCCGGACTGCGTCTGGCGGTACTCGCGCTGGTGCCGGCTGCGGCCATCAGCCTGGTGTGGGGGCTCAGCGCTCGCCCGGCACTCCCGTCTCACGTCTTCCGCGCGGCCGACCAGCCTCTTGCGGCGAACCGGCTCACCGCCGTCGGCCGCTGGGACAATGAGCCGCTGGTCGGTCGTCTGCGCTCGATTCACGTCGCGGCGGCGTTTGCCACGCTGGACCTCAGCCTGCTCGGCGCCCGGGCCGCACAGGGTCTGTCGATCGGCACCGTCGCGCTGGCGGCAATTTCCGGGCTCTTGCTGATCATGTGTGCGGTTCTGCTCTGCACCCCACCCCTGACCACGCCCACGGAGGGGCGGCTCGACCGGTTGGTCAGCGTGCTGCGCACGATCGCCCTCGGTCTGACCGTGCTGGTCTGGATCCACGTCCTGAACAGTTCGGCCTCCTGGCCGGAGCGCAACGGGCTGCCCGGCTACAACCTGACCGTCGTCGGGCTGTTCGTCGCTCAGGCGGTGCTGCTGGCTGCCCTGGGGGTGGTGCTGTTCTGGCACCGGCGTCGAGAGCCGGATGTCGCGCCCGCGCTCGGGTTCGGCGCCCTCGCGACCTCCGTCGCCGCGATCAGTCTGGCGCTCACGTTCTCCGCTGAACTGGCCTATCGGGTGTCCGACGTCCTGAACAGGGGCGCGCCGACCGCCGAGGCGCTGATCACCAGCCCACCGCGCGCCTGCATCTGGGCGATCCTCGGCTTCTCGCTGGCGGTGCTGGTGACGCTGGCCGTCGCCGGCGTGGTGTCGGTGGCGTCACGACCGGGACGGATTCGGGCCGCGTCGGCGATCGTCGCTCGTGACTTCCCAGACGCGCCGACCGACGCGACGCTACGGCTGCGGCAGGTGCGCAGAGCCTTGGCCCGTGCCCGGTTCACCGAGCGGCTGGTGCCGCTCGCGGTGCTCTACGCCTGCCTTGCCGGAATCGGCTCGGCAGCGGTCGCGCTCGGCCTATTGCCGACGCCTCCCGGCGAACTGATCCAGCGCTACGTCGGGCTGCCGGTCAGCTTCGTCAACTTCAGCATCGGTGTCGGCAGCTATCTGATCGCCGCCCTCATCGTCGGCCTGATCGTCGGTGGAATCTTCGCCTACCGCACCCCCGGATTCCGCCGGTACGTCGGCGTGCTGTGGGACCTGGGCACCTTCTGGCCCAGAGCCGCACACCCGTTCGCGCCACCCTGCTACGCCGAGCGGGCCGTTCCCGAACTGACCTGCCGGATCACTCACCTCGTCGACTCCGGCAACGTGGTGGTGCTCACCGGACACAGCCACGGCTCCGTCCTGCTTGCCGCGACAGTGCTCCAACTGCCGCCACGGGTCACCGACCGGGTCGCGCTGCTGACCCACGGTTCGCCCCTTCGACGGTTGTACGCCCGGCTCTTTCCCGCGTACGTCAGCGACGAGGTGATTCACGAGATCGCCAACCGGGTGGACTGGCGGTGGGTGAATTTGTGGCGAGACACCGATCCCATTGGTGGCCGCGTCTTCCCGCCGCAACGGCCCGACGAGGCACCCGCCGCATCCGACCGGGAGGCGACGGTGGACCGACGACTTCGCGACCCGTCCGACGTCACAGCTCCGGCCGGCGACATCTTTCCGCCACCGATCAAAGGGCATCGGCCCTGCGAATCCGATGAGGCGTTCGATGAGGCGGTGCGTGATCTCGCCGACCACCTCCGCTGAGGTGCTGTTGCCGACTCGAGGCGCCCCCACGTGCGTCGTGCACTGCGCAGAAATTCGGCCACCAGTAGCGGACAGCCGACACCGCAGCACGAGGTAGCCGACTGTGACCATGAAATCACTACGCGCACACTCCTCTCCGACATGTTCCCGTCGACTGGAGGACAGATGCGTCTCCGATCATTCGTCACCGCAACACTGGCCGCCGTCCTGGCCGCCGGCGCACTCGCGCCGCCGACGCCGGCCGCGGCGGCCACCGCCGACCGCTGGGGCTTCGCGTACGTCAAGGACCCCACAGTGTCGGTCTGGACCGTGCTGGACACCAGCCGGCAGTGGGGTAGCTGGAAGACCGCGTTCCCCGCCGCCTGGGCCGACGGCATCAAGCTCGCACCCGGCCGGTTCCAGGTCCGCTTCCCGCAGATAGGTGCCGGCGCACGGGGTGTGCCGCACGTGACCCCGGTGAACCGGACCGGGCACTACTGCGAGGTGGTCCGTTGGTTCCAGTCCGGCGCCGACGAGGTCGTCGACGTGCAGTGCCACAAGCCGGGCGGCACGCGCGACGACACCCCGTTCACAGTGCTCTGGACAACCAGCTCGGGCGTGCTGCCGGCCGGCACCTCCCACGCGTACGTGCAGTGGAGCAGCGGCCTGGTGGCGCAGTCATACAACTCCACGGGTGCGGTGAACACGGTCGGGCCGCTGGGCGTCGGGCAGTACCTGGTGCGGCTGCCCGGGGTGGGACTGGCCGGAGTCCTCGCCGGCAACGTGCAGGTCACCGCCGTGCAGCCGAACGCCGGTCCGCGTCGCTGCAAGGTCTACACCTGGAGCGCGGTCGGCAGCGGCGTGCAGGTGTACGTCTCCTGCTACGACCAGGCCGGCGCGTTCGTCAACACCGACTTCGTCCTCTCGTACCACCGTCGGCGGCCCGTGATCGGCTCGCTCGGACCGCCGTCGCACTTCGGCTACCTGGGCACCGCCGTCGGCGGGCCGACCAATGACAACTCGGTGCTCGGTGTGGGTGCGAACACCGTGGCGCCGCTGGCACCCGCCGGCCGCTACCTGGCGACCTTCCCGCAGGTCGGCCTCAAGGAGACGCACGCCCAGGTGGTGGCGCAGGGCACTGGCAGCAACTATTGCCACCTCACCCAACCCTGGACGTACACCACCAACGCCGACGTTGACGTCATCTGCTTCGACAACACCGGCGCAGTCGCCCCACACCGCTTCCTGGCCACCTTCACCTCCCGACTCTGACGCCGCGCCGCGCCGGCGGTCTCCATCGCCGCCGGCCCGGTAAAGGTCCCTGACGTCATCGCAGGATCGGGGCGAGGCCATCGAGGAGGCGCTGGAGGCCGAACTCGAAGAGCGTGTCCAGGCTCCAGACCATGTCGTCGGCGGTGATGAAGCGGGCCATCAGCGGGAGCCGCCCGTCGGCCAGGACCGTGCCGATCCGCTCTCCGTGGGCCGCCATCCACTGGGTGTCGGTCAGGCCGCTGTCCTGCTCGGCCTGCGCCTCCTCGGCCAGGTTCACCGCCGTGCCGCGCACGTAGTTGGCCACCGTCACCGCCGCCGTGAACTGTGCGTTCAGGTCGAGCCCGCGCCCGTCCAGGGCCCGCATCGCCCACTCGGTGTGGGCCATGGCGTGCGGGGCTGGCAGTGGCCGGGTGAAGGAGAGTGCCTGGGCCAGCCAGGTGTGCCGACGGTACATCGCCCACTGCAGCTGGGCGACGGCCTCCAGGCAGACCCGCCAGCCGTCGCGGTCCGGAGTGAGGGCCGGAGGCGGGTTGTCGGCCATGACCTTGTCGATCATGAACAGCACCAGCTCTTCCCGGTCGGCCACGTACCGGTAGATCGCCATCGTCGGAATGCCGAGCTGGCCGGCGAGCCGGCGCATCGACAGACCGTGCAGCCCTTCGGCGGCGGCGATGGCAACGGCGGCGGCGACCACCTGCTCGCGGTCGGGGTCGGGTGCTCTACCCACGCCGGCCGCGGCGACCACTGTGCCGACGCCCCGCATGGGCTCAACGAGACCCCGTTCGCGCAGGGTTGCCAGGACCTTCGTCGCGGTCGCCATCGCGATCCCGTACTCGGCCGTGAGCTGCCGGGTCGACGGGACCCTCGCCCCGGGCGCGAGCTCGCCTGACGCGATCCGGTTCGCGAGATCGGCGGCGATCCGGCGGTACGGCGGTTCCTCCACAGCAGCCTCCCGTGCACTAGTGCAGTCACGGTACCCCGTAGACGAATATGGGGGACAGCCTCACTATTGTCGGGTGCTAGTGCACTCATACGCTGTACGACATGACTGATTTCGATCCTCTGAAGCCGCTTCGCGGGACCTACGGTGGCCCAGTGCTCGCCGACCAGCGCGGCGGCCACGCCGTGGATGGGGCCGCAGAAAACACTGACGGCGCCCGGATCAACGTTGTGGACGCGTTGCGCGGGATTGCGCTGCTGCTCATCCTGCTGGTCAACGTGTGGTACTTCAGCTCCGGATACGCGTTCCAACTGGTCAGCGACCCGACCTACGGCGCGCTCGACCGACTGGTCGCAGGTGCGGTTGAACTGCTGTTCGCGATGAAGGCCTACCTGCTGTTCTCCTTCCTGTTCGGCTACAGCTTCACCCTGCAACTCGACTCGGCGGCTCGGCGTGGGACCGCCTTCGGCCGAACGTTCCTGCGCCGGCTGTCCGGGTTGTTCGTGCTCGGGGCGCTACACGCGGTGCTGCTGTTCCACGGCGACATCCTCACCACGTACGCGTTGCTCGGTCTCGTGCTGCTCGCCGTTCGACGGATCGAGCCGCGCACCGCCCTGCGTACAGCGGCGATCATCGTGGGCGTTACCGCGTTCGTTGTCGGTCTGGCCGCGGTTCTCGGTGCCGCGGTGGTCCCGGACCAGGCCGCTGCCGTCACCGCCGGTGCGCACTCGACGGAGGCTCTACGCGGCGGGTTCGGTGATGTCGTCCTGGAGCACCTGCGCTCGTTGCCGGCGATGCTCGGCGCACTTGCCGTGCAAGGACCGTTGGCCTTCGCCGCGTTCCTCGTCGGTCTGGCCGCTGGCAAGCACCGGATGCTCGCCGCCGCGCACGCCCACGAGGACCTGCTGCGCCGATGCGAGCGGGTCGGCTATCCGGTCGGTCTGGCCGGCGCCGCCGTGTTCGCTATCGGCGGCGGTACGGCGAACATGACCGGACTGATGGTCAGCATCGTCACCGCTCCGTTCCTCGCGGCGGCCTACGCCGCGACTCTGCTGCGTCTGTTCACACGACGTCCGCGCGTCGCGGACGCGTTGGCGCCTGCGGGGCGCATGGCGCTGACGAACTACCTGGGCCAGTCGCTCATCTGCGTGCTCGTCTTCACCGGCGTCGGGCTGGGCCTGGCCGGCCACACCTCGCCGGCGCAGACGCTGCTCATCGCACTGACGATCTTTGTGGTCCAGGTGGCTGCCAGTTACTGGTGGATGCGGCGGTTCCGGTACGGCCCCCTCGAATGGGCGTTGCGCGCATGGACCCACGGCAGACGACCCGCCATGCGACGGTAGGCCCGACAGCGCACCACCAGCTTTGTGCAGCCGGACGGCGACCATCATCGACCGGCCGGCTGCGCGGCGGCGTCCAGGTGTGCGGCCGTCACGTCGGCTCTGCAGCCGGTCGACGTCGGACCACTCTGCCTTCCCGTGCGCGGGCCCAACTCGTGAAACGGTCAGCCTTGGCGCCACTTCTGGTTGGCGGTGCCGGCGCAGTCCCAGATGATCAGACGGGCGCCGTCGTTGCCGTTCCAACCGTCGATGTCGACGCACTTGTTGGCCTGCGGATTCACCAGGTCGCCGGCCGCCGACAGAACGAACTGCTGAGCACCGGTGCCGTTGCAGGACCAGAGCTGGACGACCGCCCCGTTGGCGGTGGACCCGCCGGAGACGTCCATGCACTTGTTGTTCTGGGTCCGCAGCGCCCCGCCACTGAACGTCCAGGCCTGGGCGGCAGTGCCATTGCACACCCAGGTCTGCAGCGGTACTCCTTCGGAGAAGTTGGACGACGGTACGTCTATGCACTTGTTGTTCCAGTTACTGATCAAGCGGGTGTTCCCGCCACCACCGGTGGTGATCAGGCTGAGTCCATAGGTGCTGAGGATCTCGTTGACCGGCTGGAACCACATCGTGGCACCGGAACTGCAGTTACCGGACCCGCCCGAGGTCACACCCTGCGCCTGGTTCCCCGAGATCCACGAACCGCCGGAGTCCCCGGGCTCGGCACAGGCGTTGCTGCGACTCAGGCCGGAGACGGCGCCCTGGGCATAGTTGATCGTCTCGTTGCGGCCCAGAATCGTGCCGCAGCGCCAGCCGGTCGTACGGCCGGACCGGCACACCGAGCTGCCGATCGCGGCGTCCTGCGAACCCGCCACTGTCACGTTGCCGCCGGAGTAGTTGTTGACCCACGGCTGAGGTGTCCAGGAACTGTTGGTACGGATCCACGAGTAGTCGTTGCCGGGGAAGGACGAGCCGGCGAAGCTGCCCTGTGCGACGTTGTTGTAGCCGAGGGTTGGGCTACCGACGCCGCCACAGTGTCCGGCGCTGACGAAGCCACCGACGACCGCGAAGCCGACCGAGCAGAGCGTGTTGCCGTTGATGACGTACTGGTCGCCACCGCGGACGTCGTACAGGGGCCGGGGGGCTTCGGGGGCCTCGACGACGGCGACGGCGTCGACGGCGACGTCGCTCGCCCGGGCGAACGCTCTGGCGGCCGGCTCGCCGCCGGGCTGCACCCGTACGACGACGCGGTTGGCCTGGACGTCGACGTACCAGCCGTGGACGCTCCTGCCGGCCTTGACGCCGTGCCGGTCGAGCGCCGCCAGCGTGGCGTTGAGCTGCTTCTCGCTGCGGGAGACGACGCTGACGTCCGCGCCCTGCGCGCGTACCACTGTGGTGGCGGAGGTGTCGGTGACCGCGACGGTCAGGCGATCGCCGCCCTCCGGGATCCAGGCCCCGGCGAACGACGAGCCGAGCCTCTCGCGCAGCCGCCGCTCGACAGCCGGCGCGACGGCCTCGACCCGTGCCCGCTTGACGATCTGGGCGTCGGTGAGGCGCAGATCCCGCCGCATGGCGGCGACCATCGCGGGATCCATGTCCAGGGTGGGCGAAGCGGTCGGCGCGTCAGGAGCCGGGCCCCCGTCGGCGAAGCCCACGGCCGGCGTGAGTCCGAGCGTGGCGAGCACCACGGCAGCGATGCCGAACATCCTCGGTAGACGGTTCATTGCGATCCTTCCAGCTCCCGGCCACGCGTCGACTGCGGATCGACGGTGGCGGAGGAGGCATCGGACAACGCAGAGAGCGCTCTCTCGCATGAAGAGTGTGACCGAGACATAAATCTGTGTCAATGCGGTGTTGATGTCGGCAACGTTCGGGGCGGGCGGTCCGGACCGCCCGCCCAGGCCACGAACCGGCAGACCGCTGTCGCTACCGGGGCGCGGCCAGGGGGTTGGGCCGTCGCGGTGTCGATATCGCGCTCGGCGTCCGCCGCGACGCGGCCGGTCCGAACAGCGCGGCTACCGCCGAGGGGGTCAGCCCTCGTCGTCCTTCTTCTTGTCGCGGTCCATGGCCAGGTCGAGCGCGAGGACGCTGCCGATGATGAGCAGCGGATCGACGCCGGCCGCGACCTGCACGGCGTAGGTGTCCCGGATCGTCAGCCACCGCTTGGAGACCGAGGCCACCTCGCTGCCGTCGCGTTCGATCACGTACTCGTGGTCGAGCAGGTCACCCTTCATCTCCAGGTCGCCGGGCCCCGGCACATCGATGGTGAACTTGTCGCGGAACGGCGTGAGCAGCTTCTTGCGGACCTCTGCGGCCTTCTCGCCGCCGATCCGGATCTCGTACGTGGGGCGCAGCGCCACCAGGTGCCGGTGCAGCGTGGCGACCTCCTGGCCGGAAGCGTCCTCGATGACGACCTTGTTGCGGACGCTGAGAACCATGCCGTCGACGTGGAAGACCTTGGTGCCGTGCTCGTCGAGCACGTCGAAGTCGTCGCCGATCGAGAAGAACCGCTCCTTGATGACAAACATGACTCGATTCTCCCCCACCGCACACCGAAGTGCCGGCCGAGCACGACCGGCATTTGCCGCAGCCCTCGTCAGCTGTCCAATGACGACCGAACGGCCCGGCGATCGTCGACCCTCCGCGGAGGGTTGATCGCCGGGCCGCCCCGGTGACGAGCCGCGCAGGGCGGCCCCGCCGGTCAGCCGGTCAGAGGCCGGCGGCGTGCGCGGCGGCGGTGCCGCCGACCACAGGTAGGACGATGTTGCTGCTCTTCAGCGCGACCTGGAGGTTCGCCGCGGTGGTGTCCGCCTGGCTGGAGTACTGCGGGTAGCTGGCCACGATGATCACGCCGATCCGGTGGCCGGGTTTGAAGACATAGTCCTCGGGCAGCAGCGGGAAGCTGAAGTTGTACGACTCCCCCTGCACCAGCGGCACGGCGACCCGGATCGACTGCCGGTTCTGGGCGTCCATGATGCCCTTGGTGACCAGCTCGTAGTCGGCCGTGGCCACCCGCTTCGTCGTCTGCTTGTAGCAGCCGTCGTCCGTCGGGCTGCTCTGGCCCCAGCAGTCCTCAGTGGTCAGGGTGATGATTCCCTCGCCGGAGGCCCGGTGCGCGACCCGCTCGTCGGTGCCGTAGTCGACCAGGATCGCCCCGAGGTTGGTGTCGGTCTGGTCGGCCGAGGCCCGCAGTTGCACAGTGGGTGTGCCGGAGATGTGCAGCGGCGCGGTGAGTGGCGCGGAGAGGAAGGCCAGCCGGTTGGGCTGCACCACGTCCGGGTTGAGGATCATGGTGTTCTGGCTCTGCGTGCGGCTGTCCTGGAACGCGCCGGTCGCCGGCTTCGCTGTGGGCACCAGCCCGAGACCGCCCGCGCCGGTAGTGCCGGGCTGGAGGAACACCTCCGTGTCGGCCTTCCCGGGGATCGGCCAGTCGGCGTGGGTCTCCCACACATCGGCGGAACGCTCCAGGTCCACCCGCGGCTCATCCATGATGCCGTTGGCGACGTTCTGCAGCCAGAAGTCGAACCACCGGTGCAGCGTCGACACCCACACCGCCCGGCGCGAGTCGAACGGGTCGACGTGGCCCTCCTGCGACAGCCACAGCTTGCGCGGCACGTTGTTCTCCGCCAGGGCGTACCAGAACTTGCTGAAGTGGTCCGGTCGGACGTTGTCGTCGTTGAGGCCGTGGTAGAGCAGCACGCTGGCGGTGACGTTGGGGACCTTCTTGACGTAGCTGCGCTCGTTCCAGAAGGCCGTGTAGTCGCCGTGCTCGTCGCCGTCGGCGGCGCCTATCGCGTCGCGCACCGGCTTGCAGTACTCCCGGCGCTCGGGGTTGGTGACCGTGTTGGCCAACGAGGACACGTAGCTGTTGCCACGGGTGATCACGCCATTGCTGCGCACGTAGTCGTAGTACTCGGTCGGTCCGCTGATGGGCACGACAGTGGTCAGGCCCTTCACGCCGGTCACCGCAGTGGCCATGGCCAGCGAACCGTCGTACGACTTGCCGATCATCCCCGTCTTGCCGTTGTGCCAGTCCGCCTTGACGACCTCGCCAGCGGCGTTGCGGGCGGTGGCCCGGCCGTTGAGCCAGTTGATGGCCTGCTTGGCGCTCAGATTGTCCTGGTTGGCGTTGGTGGTCGGGCAGCCGGTGGAGTTGTTGGTGCCGACCATGTCCAGCAGGATGACCGCGTAGCCGCGCGGCACGAAGTAGTTGTCGTAGAACAGCGGCCACTTGTCGAGCAGCCCGTCGCCGTCGAGGTCCGCCTTGCATTCGGACTCGTTGCCTCGGCAGACCGTCGAGTAGTAGGGGCTGGCGTCCATCACCACGGGGGCCTTGAGGCCCTGCGCGGTGGCCGCCGGCCGCATCAGGTCGATCGCGATGATGTCGCGCAGACCGTCGTTGTCGCTGTCGAAGGTGGAGTCGATGAACAGGCGTTCCCGGATGGCGTCGGCATAGCCGAACACCGGCTGGGTTACGCCGTCCTGGACGACGATCGACGGCGGGCTGTCCGCTGCCAGCGCCTGCGGCGCCGCGCCGAGGGCGGCGAGCACAGTCGCGGACAGTACGGCCACGCCTGTGCGCCAGCGCGTTCCCACTGTTGGCATGCAATCTCCTTGATGTGTCCGAGGCTGCGTACGCTACGAGCCGGTGGCCTGTGCCACCACCTGCACGTGTAGGAACTTCACCGGGTGTGGTTCGACGGGGCCGCACCGAGGGCCTGGGCGACGGGGACTACGGCTGGTCCGCCAGCACCAGTTCCCGCAGCCGCCGGTCGAGTGTCGGGGCGTCCAGCCCACCCGGCCAGCCGCGGAGCAGGGCGCCACCCTTGGCCACCAGCACGACGGCCGGCGGCTCCCGCACCGCGTACGACCGCCAGATCGTCTGCTGGTCGTCCAGGACGACCGGGTACTCCACCCGGTGAGCGCGGAGGTAGTCCTGGACCTCGTCGGCCTGGTCCGCGCCGGCCACGCCGACGAAGACCACCCGGTCCCGATAGCTGCGGGCCAGCTCGCTGAGGGCGGCCTGGCTGCTGGCGCAGGTGGTGCACCAGGAGCTGAAGAAGGTGAGCACGACGGGACGCTGCGCCCACAGCTCGGCGGCGGCGAACGGTGTGCCGTCGGTCAACGTGCCGGTGAACGCCGGGGCTGCCGGGGCGGTGCCAGGTGCCGGGCGCAACGCAAGGTCGGCGGGGACCGGCCCGGGCAGCGCCGCCGCCCCTCCGGCAGGTGCCGGCGCGGGCGCGGGCTCGGGCGTGCTGCATCCGCCCAGCAGCGCCGCCGCCAGCAACAGCGGCAGGAGTGCCCGCCTCATGACGGGACCACCGCCACCAGCGCCGGGCCCTCGCTGCTGTCCGGCGTCAGGTCGAGCGCCGGGCGGCCGTCCACCTCCAGCCGATAGGAGGTCCGCTGCGGCACGCGCACTCCGACGGCGAACTCGCAGTAGGTGGGCAGACGTTCGACCCCCAGATCCTCGGCGAAGGCGGCCACCGCGGTCCCCGCCGGCAGCTGCCCGCTGGCCAGCGCCGTCCCGTCCGGGTCGAGCACGCGGAACGGCGCCCGGTTGTGGAAGTGCTGGTACGGACCGGTGCCGGCGCAGTCCACGCCCGCGGCCCGGATGTTGATGTCACGAACCAGGACCCGGACGGTCGTCGGGGAGATCGTCTCCTGGGCGGTGCCGACGGCGCCGCAACCGGTCGCGCCGGCCAGCAGCAGGGGAAGCAGAGCCATGATCCTTCGCCGCACGTCATCCTCCTTCCGCCCGCCTGCCGGGTCCGCGACGGTTACCGCCGCGGACCCGGCAGGAACGGGGTCAACCTCGGACGCTGGTCAGGACTTCTCGACCCGGCACTGCTTGGTCACCGTCTTCGTCGGATCGCTCTCCGAGGTCGCGGTGAGCTTCACGAAACCGGTGTCCGCGGCGGCGGCGGTGGCACCCACCGACACCTTGACAGTGGTGGCCTTGCCGAACTGCGCGGTGGCGATCTGGTTGGGCAGCCAGGTCCGCCAGCCCTTGCCGGCCACCTCCGCCGACAGGCGGTAGACGTCCGACTTCAGGTACGCGCTGACGTTCTCCGGGTGCTGCTGCCCGCCGGCCGAGTACGAACCGGTGTTGGTCAGCTCGAACGAGCAGGTCACCCCGCGGTTGGTCGGCTTGCCGCCGCCGCTCACCTCGCCCTTGCCCAGCAACACGCCGTGACTGCTCGGCCCGCCGGTGCCGTCGAGCGAACGCACCGCCACGGTGTAGGAGAGCGAGCCGGCCGAGTCCCGCTTGAGGTCGATGATGTAGAAGTGCAGCCGGTTGGCCTCGTCGACGTACTCGTACTGGCTGCCGGTGTCCGCTCCGGCGTGGAACAGCGCGTCGGAGAGCTGCCGGTAGTCACCCATGGTGATCTTCTGCGGGGTGCCGTCGGGCCGGTAGAAGTCGATCATGTCGATGTCCTGCGGGTTGGCGTCCACCACCCACTGGAACGGCGCGCTGTCCGCGTTCTTCGTCTTGCTGAGCAGCACGCCGCTGTCCGGGGTGAAGGAGTCCGCGCCCATCCGGTCGACGACCTCGACTGTGTAGTTGTTGAAGTTGCCGCCGTCGCACAACGGGTCGGTGGTGACACCACACGTCGGCGACAGGTCCTTGTTCAGCGCGATGTTCACGCCGCTCAGGCCCTTCTGGCCGGCGTCGACCGCCCGGGCCGTGACCTGCGCGACCACCAGGCCCGATGAGGCCAGCGCCTCCCGCGACAGCCGCAGCACGTGCTCCTCACCGAGCAGGCCGATCTTGAGCTTGTCCCGCACCGTGTGCAGCGAGCCCATTGAGCCGCCGTTGGTCGGCGGGATCTGCCAGCGGGTGTGCGGACCACCCGGGCCGTTGAACGACCCGCGCGACATCATGCTCCAGATCCCGGTGTACGCCCTGCGCAGCGGCTCGCCGTACGGGTTGTTGTAGTTGTCGCCGATGCCCAGCAGATGGGTCAACTCGTGGGCGTAGACGCCCATCCCGGAGCTCTCCCCCTGCGTCGAGGAACCGCCGCCGGCGTTCGGCCACAGTGTCGCCGCCGCCTTCCACGAGGTCCAGTCCACGTAGCGGGTCTTCGCCCAGTTCGGCAGGTTGGGGTCCGGCGGGCCCCAGGCGTCCGGCACGTCCTCCTTGTTCTGGAAGATCATCTGCCCGAACTCCTGCCAGGTCGACGACTCGTCCTGGCCGGCGCTGAGGATGAACACCAGCTCGTACTGGTTGGCGACCTCCTCGCCGACGGCCGCCCGCCAGGCGCCCAGGCCGTCGGTGCGGATGTTCTTGCTACACACGTCCCCGCTCGGGCAGGCGCCCGGGTTGAACCCGTTGTCCAGCCCGTACTGGTAGGACTTGGACGGCATCTGGTACGGCCCGAACCCGGTGAGGTCGACGCCGTAGCGGCCGTTGGAGTCCTGCATCCAGTACTCGTGCAGGGTGTGGCCCTTGTTGAGGGTGTTCGGGGTGTTCAGGAAGTCCTGGTAGAACTTCGGCACGTCCGTCCGGGGAATGTTTGTCGCGACCGACTGGGGGTTGCCGAAGACCGTCGAGCGGGCCCGCTGGGAAACCGCGAACGTCTCGTCAGGATAGTCGAGCGCCACCAGGGCAATCTTGAAGTTGCGGACCGAGCCGGACACGCTCGGGTCGGCCCAGTTCTTGCCGGGCACGGCCTTGTAGTCGTTCCAGGTCATCGTGTCCGGGTTCTGCCAGGCCTGCGGATCGAGGACCTGGAACGGCGCGGTGCCGCCGGCCGGGTTGGCCGGGGCCGCGGCGGCCTGCGCCGCCCCGGTCGCCACGAGCGTGGTCGCCACGGCTGCGGCCAGCACGGCCCGCCTCAGCCGTGATCGGTGGGGGGTAGCACGGTGCACGGAACCACCTCTCGTCGGAGGAACGCGGCGCTGGCGTCCCGGTGGGGGTGTCGCGGAACACCTGTCAGCAGGCCGCGCAGCGAATCTAGGAGTACGGGCCGGTACCGGTCACTGTGCAGATGTCGGCAGGTGGGCCGACGACTTCCGACACCTGAATGACCGGCGCCCGTCGGCGGATCAGCCAGGGCCGGCCCCGGAAGCCGGATCGGCAGTTGCCGCGAGGGCCCGCAGCACGTCGCGGCGCACCAGGTCGGCGGCAGCCCCGGGCAGGGGCCCGCGTGGTGGGCGGCACCGCCCTCCGAACCGTCCGGCGCACTCCATGGCGAGCTTGACGGCCTGCACGGCTTCCGGGCGGGAGGCCCAGCCGAGGATCGGGTGCAGCTCGGCGTAGAGCGGCAGCGCCCGGCCCAGGTCGCGGGCGACGCACAGCTCGTACAGGCGCACCGCCTGGTGGGGCAACGCGTTGGGCAGTGTGGCGACCCATCCGGTGGCGCCGCACAGCACCAGTTCGAGCACCACGTCGTCGGCGCCGACCAGCACGTCGATGTGCGGGCAGAGGTCCCGCAGGCGATGCAACCTGCGTACGTCGGCGGTGACCTCCTTGACCGCGACGATCCCGTCGATCTCGGCGACGGTCGCCAGCAGGTCCGGCGTGAGGTCCAACCGGGTTTCGTACGGGTCGTTGTGGGCGACCACCGGCAGGCCAACCGCCGCCACCTCCCGGTAGTGGGCGACGACGTCGGCGGCGCGGGCGGCGGGCCCGTCGGGTGGCAGTGCGAGCACGCCGTGGGCGCCGGCCTCGGCGGCCTGCTCCGCCCAACGGCGGGCCTGCCTGCTGCCGTAACCACCGACGCCCGGCACCACAGCGCAGCCGGACGGCGCAGCCTGCACCGTCGCCCTCACCACGGCGGCCCGCTCGTCGTCGGAGAGAGCCCGGCACTCCCCCATCGAGACGCACGGCGTGACCCCGTCGCACCCCTCGGCGGCGAGCCAACGGACGTGTTCCTGGAGCTTGTCGAAGTCGACCGACAGGTCGGCGCGAAACGGCGTGGTGACGGCGACCAGCACGCCCCGCCAGGGCCTACCAGCTCCCACTCGGCAATCCCCCGCCCGTCATCCCACCCGCACCGTGCGCGGCGGCGCTGGTGCGGTCCGTACCGGAACCCTAGGAACGTCCGTCGCCCCCGGTCTTCGGACAGATGCCGGAACCGTCGCGAGGCCGCCCGTCCTTTTGTCGTGACTTCGACAGTGGACCTTGCGCGATGACCCACCCGCACCGGAGGGTAAGGACTGGCGGTCGCGCGATCCCTGTCACGCAGCGCAACCTGGGGAGTTTTATGCACGGTGAGCTCCAGCGAATCGTCGACGCCGTCGCCGCCCGGGTGGGGCGACCCGCCCTCATCGAGGACCGGCGACAGCGGGTGGTCGCCTACAGCGAGCACGACGGCCCGATGGACGACGTCCGCCGGACGTCGATCCTGCGCCGGCAGACGACGCCGGAGGTGATCGCCTGGTTCCGGGACAAGGGCGTGCTCACGGCGCACGCGCCGATCCGGACCCCCGCGTGCACCGAGCTGGACCTGCTGGCGAGGGTCTGCGTGCCGATCCGGCACGACGACCTGCTGCTCGGGTTCGTCTGGTTCATCGACGCGGACGGTTCGATGACCGACGCCGACATCGCCACCGCGACCGGCCCCTTCACCGACCTGTCGTTGGCCCTGTACCGGGAGAACCTGCTCGGTGAGCTCGCCTCACAGCGCGAGACCGAGGCCACCCGCACCCTGCTGGTGGAGAGTCGGCAGGCGCGCGAGCACGCGGCGCGGGCGCTGCTGGAGGAAGGCGTGGTGGTCGCCGACGGGTCGACCGTCGCGCTCGTCGCCCAGCTCGTGCCGGCCGCCGGGCGGCAGCCCGACGAGGTGGCCCGGATCGCCCTGGAACAGGCCCTGGTCAGCACCCGCCGGTGGATCGGCGTGCGGGAGACGCTGCACCTGGTCTGGCACGACCACGGGGTGCTGCTGGTCTGCGGCGACCGGGTCGCCGGCCGACCCTCGCCGGAAGCCTCCGCCGGACACCTCAATGACGCGCTGGGCACCGCGACCCGGGGCCTGGCCTCGGTGGACCGGACGGTGACCGGGATCGGTCAGCCTCGCCCCGGGCTGTCCAGAGCGGTGGAGTCCTACCAGGAGGCCGCGCAGGCCGCCCGGGTCGGCACGCAACTGCCCGCGCTGGGCGGGGTGGTCTCCTGGGCCGGCCTGGGCATCTACCGGGTGCTCTCTCAACTGGACAGCCAGCATCTCGACGTCGCGGGTGTCCATCCCGGTCTGGAGCGGCTGCTGCGCGACGACGCCCACCAGGTGCTGTTGGAGACCCTGGAGGCCTACCTCGACCTGGCGGGCAACGCGCACGCGACCGCCGAGAAGCTCCGACTGCACCGGACAACCCTCTACTACCGGCTGCAACGGGTGGAACAGCTCGCCGGGACCGACCTCAAGGACGGCAACGAACGGCTGTGCCTGCACCTGGCCATGAAGCTCGGCCGGCTCAGCGGCCATTACCGCACGCCGTGACGCCACCGCCCCGGCCGTGGGGACCGTCCGGCACGGTCCTCGTCACACGAGGCGGGTCATCCAGCCGTACGGGTCGGCGGCCCGGCCGTACTGGATGTCGAGCAGGTGGCGGCGCAGCCGCATGGTGACCGAGTCCTCGGCGCCGGCCTTCGGGGCCGTCACCTCGCCGCCGTCCCAGACCAGGCGCCCGACCGGCGTGACCACCGCTCCGGTGCCACACGCGAAGACCTCGGTGATCGCGCCGGAGGCCACGCCCTCCTGCCATTCCCGGATCTCCACCGGGCGCTCCTCGACATCCAGGCCGAGGTCCTTGGCGAGGATGAGGATCGACCCCCGGGTGACGCCCTCGAGGATCGTGCCGAGTTCCGGGGTGATGATCCGGCCGTCGGCCGTGATGAAGTAGACGTTCATTCCGCCGAGTTCCTCCACGTAGCGGCCCTCGGCGGCGTCCAGGAAACAGACCTGCTCACAGCCGTGCTCGGCGGCCTCGACCATCGGCGCCAGGCTGGAGGCATAGTTGCCGCCGCACTTCGCCTCGCCCGTGCCGCCCCGCGCCGCCCGGGTGTACTCGGTGGAGAGCCAGATGGAGACCGGCTTGACGCCACCGGAGAAGTACGCGCCCACCGGGCAGGCGATCACCATGTAGGTGATCTCCTTCGCCGGGCGGACCCCCAGGAACGGCTCGGACGCGAACATGAACGGCCGCAGGTAGACGCTGTATTCGTCCTCGTCCGGCACCCACACCTGATCGGCACGGACCAGCCCCTCGACCGAGGCCATGAAGTCCGGAACCGGCAGTTCGGGTAGTGCCAGCCGTCGGGCGGACCGGGCGAAGCGCTCGCCGTTGGCCTGCGGCCGGAACGACCAGATCGAGCCGTCGCGGTGCCGGTACGCCTTCATCCCCTCAAAGATCTCCTGGGCGTAGTGCAGTACGGCCGCCGCCGGGTGCATGAGGATCGGACCGAAGGGGATGATCTCGGAGTCCTGCCAGCCGCCGTCCGGCCTCCACACCGCCCGTGCCATGTGGTCGGTGAAGTACGTGCCGAACCCCGGATTCGCCATGATCTCGGCTCGCCGCTGCGCGCTCGCCGGGCTCGGATTCTGGTGCAACGGGAACGACAGGCTCATCGCCGGGTCCTCTCAATGGCCGCATCCCTGGGCGCTCAGGTCACCGAGAACGAACACGCAGGGGAAGGTTGTCGGATGACCGGTGCAGGATACCGACCGTATTGTCGCCGGTCGTCGACAGACTGAGGCCGGTCCCGGAACGACCGACGCAGCCGCCTGCGGCTGGTCGGCAGTGCCGCGACCGGCACCTCGACGGTCAGGGCCGGAGCCACCAGGGGCTGGTGTAGGCCACCGCGAAGTCGTTACACGGGTGGCCGGCTGGGCCGGGGGTTCCGTTGGGCACTGACGGGTCGGAGATCCGGAGCACCACCCAGTCGCCGTCGGTGACGTTGAGCGGCACTGTGAAGTCGGTGACCTGACCGTTGACGGTGTCGATGACGTCGACGACGGTCGGCGCCGAGGTGCCGGGACGGAGGACCTGGATCCGCAGGGGCTTGCCGTCCCAGGCCGAGCCGCGGTCCAGATCCAGCAGGAACCGGACGTCGCCGGAGGTCACGTTCAGCACCCCGCCCATGCGTACGCCGTTGGCGCTGGCGTCCACCCGTAGGCCCGAGACGCGCGTGGCGAAGGAACGGCGGGCAGCCATCGCCTCGAACACCGCGGCGCGCGTGTTCTCGGCGACCCACAGGCCGCTGCGGCCCTTACCCTCGTGGAAGCCCCAACTGGTGCCGTGCTCGTCGGTGACGCCGGTCAGAGCCGGCCGCCAACCGGCGTTCAGGCAGGCCACCAGCGGGGACGTCACACCCGACGACCAGCCCTCGAAGAGGAAGTCGTCGGTCCGGTTGAACATCTCCAGCCCCACGAGCTGATCGCGGGCCGAGGCGTTGAAGGAGAAGTTGTTGAACCGGCCCGCCTCCCGACCGGGGTGATTGAAGCTCGCCAGGCCCCCGGGCCGGCCGGCGAGCCAGTTGTACAGGCTGCCGGGGCTGCCGGCCCGCAACAGGTCGGCGAAGTCGGAGGTGTTCCAGACGTTGATGTGCCCCTGCAACGGATGCGACCACTCGAACCCGCGGATCGCTGTGAACTGACCCGGGTCGTTGGCCGCGTTGGCCAGGTCACCGGTGGTCCGCCACTCGGACGAGCTGAGCCCGTCAATGGCGAAGAGGGTGGCGTGATCGGTCAGCGCGGCGACGTCCAGACCGGCCTCGCGCATCGAGGCGAACGCGGCCTCGGCGCTGCCGTCACCGTCCGACATGACCGTGTGGTTGTGCATGTCGGTGTGGACCAGCATCGTGCCCTGGGTGATCCGGGACGACCGACCGGCGCCGACCGCCGCGGTCGGGGCGCCGGCCATCGTCGTGTTGGCCGCCCTGGCGGCGGTCGGTAGCGCGGCCAGCATCAGCGTTCCGCCGGCACCGGCCAGCAGCGCCCGTCGGCCGAAGCCGGCGGGGATCTCAACCTGGCCGTACGGCACGTCGTCGTCGGACCCGTGGTCGTGATGGCAGTGGTGCGGGTGATGTCCAGTCATAGCTATATGGATGTAGATAGATCTGACCGAGACGTCAAGCCGAGTCGTCGGTCAGGCGAACACTGCGGTACGCGTGAGACCCGCAGCGCGATGTCCCACTCAACGGACGGTGGACGCTCCAGCCGGCCGCTCCCCGACTTCCCGGTATCTGTAAACAACCCTTGATATTAACCGTCACGGACGTCAATATGTGGAGGTCGCGGGTCGTCGAAGCCTGGGGAGTGAACCATGAGAAGCCGTCGGATTTTCGCAGTGGTAGCCGGGGCGGCGATGACCGTCACGGCCGCCGTCGCCTTCGTCCCCAGCAGCATGGCGGCCGCGCCCTCGGGCACCGTCGTCCCGATGGTCGCCTGCACCGCCCCCACCTGGGCCGAGGGCCCCACCTACCAGGCGGGCGCCCAGGTCACCTACGGCGGCCGGCTCTACCAGGCGCTGGTCACCCACACCGCGCACCCCGGCGCCGGCTGGAACCCCGCCTCGACCCCGTCGCTCTGGCGTGACCTCGGCGCGTGCTCGGGAACCACGCCGCCGCCCACCACGCCACCACCGACGACCCCGCCGCCCACCACGCCACCACCGACCACGCCTCCCCCCACCACGCCGCCGCCAACCGGTGGGGCCTGCGGGGTGAAGTCACGGCCCACCGGCAAGGTGTTGCAGGGCTACTGGGAGAACTGGGACGGGGCCTCCAACGGCGTACACCCCGGCCTCGGCTGGATCCCGATCACCGACAGCCGGCTCAGCCAGCACGGCTACAACGTGATCAACGCGGCGTTCCCGGTGATCCGCTCGGACGGCACTGTCCTCTGGGAGAACGGCATGGACGCCGGCGTGAAGGTGTCCACCCCGGCCGAGATGTGCCAGGCCAAAGCGGCCGGCGCCACCGTCCTGATGTCGATCGGCGGAGCCGCCGCGGGCATCGACCTGAGCTCCACAGCGGTCGCCGACCGATTCATCGCGACGATCGTGCCGATCCTGACGGCCTACCACTTCGACGGCATCGACATCGACATCGAAACCGGCCTGACCGGCAGCGGCAACATCAACACGCTGTCCACGTCGCAGGCCAACCTGATCCGGATCATTGACGGCGTGCTGGCCCGGATGCCGTCGAACTTCGGTCTGACCATGGCACCGGAGACGGCATACGTCACCGGCGGCAGCGTGGTCTACGGCTCGATCTGGGGCTCCTACCTGCCGATCATCAAGAAGTACGTGGACAACGGCCGGCTCTGGTGGCTGAACATGCAGTACTACAACGGCAGCATGTACGGCTGCGCCGGCGACTCGTACCCGGCGGGCACAGTGCAGGGCTTCACTGTGCAGACGCAGTGCCTGAACAACGGCCTCACCATCCAGGGCACCACCATCCGGGTGCCGTACGACAAGCAGGTCCCGGGCCTGCCGGCGCAGACCGGGGCGGGCGGCGGCTACATGTCGACGTCGTTGGTCACGCAGGCCTGGAACTCCGTGCCCGGCCTCAAGGGCCTGATGACCTGGTCGGCGAACTGGGACGGGTCGAAGGGCTGGACCTTCGGCGACAACGTGAAGCGCCTGCAGGGCCGCTGACGGGTGCCGACGCCGGGCCTACCGCCTGCCGGAAGGCCGGCTGGCGGTAGGCCCGGCGCTTCGCCTGGTCGACACCGGGACCGCACTCGGTCGTCCGCTCCGGCGGCGTGCCGAGCACTGACGAAAAGTCGTGCCAGTATTGCGAACCAAAGTTCGGTCCCGCTGCGATAGGTAGGCATGACCGTCCAGGACGACGTCGGCCTCCTGGCCCTGATCGCCGGCGGCGACCGGAACGCGTTCGAGGCGTTCTACCGCCGGCACGCGCCGTGGCTGCGCCTGCGCCTGTGCTACCGCTGCGCCGACGACGCCCTCATCGACGACGTCGTGCAGGAGACGTTCCTCGCCGTGTGGACCGGCGCCGCGGCCTCGTTCCGGCCTCGCGACACCGACGCCGCTGCCTGGCTGTGGCGGATCGGGTCGCGCCGGCTCATCGACGCGCTGCGTCGCCGCACGTCCCGCGACCGGCTCGGCCGGCTCCTGGCCCGCCTGCGCGGCCGCGACGAGTCGTCCGCCGAGGAGCAGGTACTGATCGGGCTCGAGCACGGCGACCTCGGCGGGGCTCTCGCCCGCCTCTCCCCGGAGCTACGCGCTGTCATCCGCGCCACCGTCCTTGACGGCCTCTCCACCGCCGAGGCCGCCGTCCTGCTCGGCATCCCCGCCGGCACCGTCAAGACCCGGGCGATGCGCGCCCGCCGGCAGCTGCGAGAGGAGTTGACATGACCTGGCACCTGCTCGACGAGGACCTACGCGCCTACGCCACCCGTACCCTCGCCGCCCCTGGTCTGTGGTCCACGGAGGCGCACCTGGCCGCGTGCGATGAGTGCCGCGAACGCCTCGCCGCCGCCGCGACCGCCGACCTGAGGTGGGCGATCGACGGAGGCTGGGCCCGCCTCGACGCCGCCCTGGACGCGCCGCGACCGGGGCCTGTCGAACGGTTGATGATCGCGGTGGGCGTTCCCGACCACACCGCGCGGCTGCTCGCGGCGACGCCGGCGCTGCGGCTGTCGTGGCTGGCGGCGATCGCTGTCACGGCCGCGTTGACGGCAACGGTCGCCGTGTTCACCGACCCGGTCGTGTTCCTCGTCGTCGCCCCGCTGTTGCCGCTGGTCGCTGTCGCGATGTCATTCGCGCCCGGCATCGACCCCACCGACGAGATCGCTGTGGTCGCCCCGATCCGCTCGTTCCGGTTACTGCTGTTGCGGTGCCTCGCGGTCCTGTCCGCGACCACCGCGCTGTCCGCGGTGGCCAGCCTCTTCATCTACGAGTACGGGCTGCGCGCGACCGGTTGGTTCCTGCCGTCGCTCGCCCTGACAGTGCTGTCGCTGCTGCTCTCGCCTCGCCTCGGCGCGGGGCCGGCCGCTGTCGTCGTCGGCGTCGGCTGGGCGGCCGTGGTCGCCGCCACCTTCGGCGACCGGCTCGTCTTCACAGTGGCCGGGCAGGTCGGCGTCGTCATCGTCGGCGGGATCGCCGCGGTGGCGCTGTCCCGTCAGCGCGGCACCTACGACCGCTATCACGTCCCCAACCTGATGAGGAGGGTTTCATGACTGCCGTTCAGGCAGACGGTCTGACGCTGCGGTACGGGCGCACCACAGCGCTGCAGGACGTGTCGTTCACGTTGCGCACCGGGGTGACCGGGTTGCTCGGCCCGAACGGCGCGGGCAAGACGACGCTGCTGCGGATCGTCGCGACCGCCCTGCCAGCCGACGGCGGAACGCTACGGGTCTTCGGCCACGACCCGAGCACACCACCAGGGCGGCTCGCGGTCCGGCGGCTGCTGGGCTACCTGCCGCAGGACCCGGGCTTCCACCCGTCGTTCACCGCGTTCGAGTTCGTCGACTACGTCGCGATTCTCAAGGAGCTCACCCACCGGACGACGCGGCACACCGAGGTTGCGCGGGTGCTCTCCGCCGTCGGCCTCGACGACCGACGGCGATCCCGGATCCGCACCCTGTCCGGCGGCATGAAGCAACGGCTCGCGCTGGCGGCCGCCCTGGTCGGCGACCCGGACCTCATCATCCTCGACGAACCGACGGTCGGCCTCGACCCGGAGCAGCGGCTGCGGTTCCGGGAGCTGATCGCGGACCTCGGCGAGCGCAAGACGGTGCTGCTCTCCACCCACCAGACCGAGGACGTCATGCAGCTGTGCCAGGAGGTCATCGTCCTCGACCGGGGCCGAGTGCGGTTCGAGGGCACCCCGGCGGAGCTGGCCGGGCTGGCCGCCGGGCGGGTGTGGACGAGCGCGGCGCGGGAGGCAGGGGCGTTGGCGTCGTGGCGGACAGGCACGGGGCTGCACCGTCACGTCGGCGACCCCCCACCCGGGGCCGCGCTGGTGGAGCCGTCGATCGAGGACGGCTACCTGACGCTTGTCGGCGCCGGCACCGAGGCGTCGGCGATCGCGGGCGGCGCGCGATGACCGCGACAATGACGGTGGCCGCGCCGGCCCGTCCAACGCCGTCGTCCACGCATGGGCGTCGGCGAGCGCTCCTCGCACTCGCCCGGTTCGAGTCGATCCGGATGCTGCGACACCCGCTCACCATCGCGGCCGCGCTCCTGTTCCTCGGCCCGTGGCTGTGGGGCTCGTTGTCCGGCTCGGCCAACCGATATCCGGTGCTCCCCGACGAGCTGATCACCATCCAGCTGCTCGCGTTGCCGATCCTCGGCGGGTCCGCGCTGATCGTGGCGAACCTCGTCACGCTACGGGCGCACCGCCACCACGTCGACGCGTCCTACGACGTGCTGGTCCTGCCGCCAGCCTGGCGGGTCGGCGGGTTTCTCCTGGCCCTGCTGTCGCTGGCCGCCCTCACCCTGCTGCTGGTCGGCATCCGGGTCGGGGTCTCCGCGGCGCTGCCGGGCGCTGCCGGATCTGTTGACGTCGCCACGTTGCTGACCCCGTCGGCGCTGACGCTGCTCCTCGGCGCCATCGGGGTGCTCGCCGGGGTGCTGATCCGCTCCGTGCTGATCGCCCCGTTGGTCGTCCTGCTCGTCCTCGTGCTGGAGTACGCGGCGATCATCGTGACCCTCATCGGGACCGGCTGGCGCTTCCTGTTTCCGGTCTACGTCAGTGAGTTCGCGGCTCCGGTGCCCGCCGGTGTCTCCGACCGGCCCGCGGCCCGGCACCTGGTCTATCTGGTCGGGATCACCGTGCTGCTCGTCGCGACCGCCGTGGCTCGGGCCCACGCACGGCGGTCGGTCGTCGCGGCCGGGCTCGCCGTCGGGCTGATCCTCACCGTCGGCGGCGGGCTGGCCCAGTCGCGACCCGACCCCGACATCGCGGTGACCCGCGCGATTGTCGAATACCGGCCGGCGAGCATCCAGTCGTGCGTCCCGCGCGGCGACGTCACCTACTGCTACTTCGACGGGTTCGACGGGTTCGTTCCCGGGTGGGAGTCGGTGGTCGCCTCCGTACGCGCGGTCGTGCCGGACAGCGCCGCCTCGTCCGGGCCACCGCTCGCGGTGCGGCAGCGGTCCCTCGCCGAGGAGATCTCGGCCGAGAGTTCCGGGTCCGTCGCCGAGGCCATGCAGGCGGTGGCCGGTTGGAAGGTCGAGGACGCGGCGGCGGGCACCCCGGAGGCAGTCCGGGTCGACATCGCGTGGGGCGACGATCGGGCAGCCGCCGTCCTGGCCGCCGGGGTTGCCTACCGGCTGATGGCCGCGAAGGCGTACGACGGGGGTAACTTCCTCTGCGGGGCGGGGGCGGCGCTCCTGGTGTGGCTGGTCGGGCGGGCGTCGCCGACCACCCTGGCCGGGATGCGTTCGCTGGACGAGACGAGCACCGGTGCGCTCGTCTTTAGCGACACATCGGGCCTGTACGGCATCTTGGCACCCGACCGGGCGGCGGCACCGGCGTTGGAGTTGCTGGAACGGTCGCCCGACGAGGTGGCACCGCTGGTCGAGCGGCACTGGGCCGAGCTGACGGCGCCCGACACACCGTTGGAGCGTTTCGGTGCCATCTTCGGGGTGCCGATCCAGCCGCTCGCGCCGGACGACGAAGCGCTGCCGTGCGTCCCGTGAGCGACGTGCCCGTCGTCGGCGCGTCGGGGCCGGCGGCCGGCGGGCTCGTGCCGAGGCGGGGTAAGCGACTGCGGACGGTGGCGGCGCTGGTCTGGCCGACGCTGCGGGCAACGCGGATCCCGCCGCTGCTGGCGGCCGGGGTCGTCGGTGTGGCGATCGTGACCCCACCGGCAGTGACCGGATCGGTTCTGCCTCCCGACGAGCACATCACGCTGCTGCGGTTGGTGCTGGCCTGCGTCGGCCTCGGCGTCACGTTCGTACTCGACGACCCGGCGAAGCCGACCACGGAGACCCTGCCGGTTCCGGCCTGGCTCGCCGCGCTGGTACGAGCGGTCCCCGCCGCTGTCGTCGGCGGCGCGTGCTGGGCGGCAGCGCTGCTGGTGACACGGTCCGGGCCGGAAACCGCGTCGCTGCCGTACACGGACCTGACCCGCGAGGCCGCTACCGTCGCGGCGGTCGCTTTCCTGGCGTCGGCAATCGGCTGGCGGCGTTCACCGCGCGGGATCGGCAGTCCACTCGCCGCCCCGATGCTGCTGCTCGGGATGACGGTGGTGGCGCTGCTGCCGGCCCCGGTGGCGCTCCTCGTCGGCGTGGGCGACGGCTGGGGCGCTGCCCACGACCGCTGGACGTACCTCCTGGCAGGGACGCTGCTGGCGACCGCCGGCGTGCTCGCCGTCCGCCGGCACCCCCGCCGCGGCTGACTGCCGGGCGGCATCCGCCGGCGCAGCACACCCCGCCGGGAGCCCTCAGTCGAGGCCGCCGACAAAGTGACAGCACGGTTTGAGCGTGCATTCCCCTGTGGCCAGTTCGAGTTAACCGCGTCGCTCTACGGTGCCATCGGACCGAGAACGTCCTGCTCGTACCCGGAGAGATGAGGATTGATGGCAGTAAGCAAGCGGGTGGGCCTGACTGCAGCGGTGGTCGCCCTGACCCTGACGCTGCCGGGCGCCGCGACCGCGGCCGCGGCCGAGCGGAGCACGTGGGGCCAGGCTGAGTTGTTGACGTTCGCCGCGCTGCCAGCGGCGACCTTCGTTCCCGGCAGCGAACCGTCCGGCTCGTCGCTCGGCAGTGCCCCCATCAATGGGATCATCCCGCCGTTCGCCGACCAACCGATCCAGGGGTTCAGCGGCGTCCTGCGCAACACCGACGGCACCTTCGACGTGCTGTCCGACAACGGCTTCGGCAACAAGGCCAACAGTGCCGACTTCGTGCTGCGTGTTCAGCGGGTCGCGCCCGATTTTGGCAGCGGGACCGTGGACGTGGTCGGTGGCATCAACCTGACCGACCCGAATGGCAAGGTGCCGTTCCCGCTCACTCGTGCCGACCGCGTGCTCACCGGAGCCGACTTCGACGTCGAGTCGATCACCCGGACGGCGGATGGCACGTACTGGCTCGGCGACGAGTTCGGTCCGTACCTGCTGCACGTCGATCGGGCGGGCCGCCTACTACAGGCGCCGGTGCCGCTGCCGGGGGTGTTCGCCCCCGAGAACCCGGGCCGCGGTGCCACCCCGGCCAACCTCGCCAGCAGCAAGGGCTTCGAGGGCATGGCCCAGTCGCCGGACGGTCGCATGCTCTACCCGCTACTTGAGGGCACGATCACTGGCGACCCGGAGGGCACTCTCCGGCTCAACGAGTTCGACACCCGGGCCAACACCTACACCGGCCGGCGCTGGACCTACGCGCTCGACTCTCCTGCCCACGCGATCGGTGACGCCATCATGGTCGATCGCGACCGCTTCTTGATCATCGAGCGGGACAACGGCCAGGGCGAGACGGCAAAGGTCAAGAAGATCTATCTCGCCGACAAGCGCGACCGGAACCGCGACGGACTGCTCGACAAGACGCTGGTCGCCGACCTCATGGCAATCGCCAACCCTCGGCACGTCGGCGGGTTCGGTGACACGTTCACGTTCCCGTTCCAGACGATCGAGGACGTGGTGATCCTCGACGACCGCACGCTCGCCGTCCTCAACGACAACAACTTCCCGTCATCTGCGGGCCGGACGGCCGGCCAGGCGGACAACAACGAGTTCATCGTGATCAAACTCGACCGCCACCTGGACGCGGACAAGCGCGTCCTGCGTCGCTACTGACCCGGTGCCAGGGGGTGGGCAGACCGACCGGCTGTCCACCCCGTCCCGGGCGGCCATCCGCGTGGGTCATCCCTCAGCAGCGGGTCGGCTGTGCACCACCAACTCGTCGATCTCCAACCGACCGACGCGCAGCTCCCGCACGACCGCCCGGCGGATCGCCAGCCGTCCGATGACCAGCGCCCCGACGGCCACGGCCCCCACGGCCAGCGCCCCCACGGCGAGGGCACCGGTCGAGGCCGCCCCCGCAGCCCGCGCCCCGGTAGCCGCCGCGCCCGTCGCCACCGCACCGTTGGCGCGCGTCCCGGTCAACCGCATCAGGCTTACGTCTCGCTTCATCCCGCCATTGTCCGCGTACCGCCGGCTGGGCGCCGATCAGGCGCGGAACGCCTCGATCGTGAGTGCGGCGAAGCGTCGAGAGGCGGCAACCCGGGCGTTCGTCGAGGTGGCGTACAGGCCACCGTTGGCCATCAGCATGAGGACGAGGTCGTCCAGGACCACGTCGGGCCGCAGGTGGCCGGTGCCCTTGGCCCGTCGCATCAGTTCGGCGAGCGAGGCGAGGGCGGCTTCCCGCTTCGCGGCGAGATCCACGGCGTGGGGAAATGCCGAGGTGAACGCCGCGGTGAAGCCTCGGCTTCGAGCTTGCAGCTCACAGAGTTGCTCGATCACGAGGCACAGTCCGTGCCAGGGATCCGGGTCGGTGAGCCCTTCGTCGACGACGGCGACGCAGGCGTTCATCTGATCCGCGAAGGCCTCCGTGGCCAACGCCTGCTTGGTGGGGAATCGGCGGTAGAGGGTGGCGGGGCCGACTCCGGCGCGCCGGGCTATCTCACGCATCGGCACGTCCATGCCTTCGGCGGCGAAGACCGCCCGAGCGGTGTCGAGGATCCGCTCACGGTTGTCCAACGCGTCCGACCGCAGGTTCCGAGTCAAATGGCCGCCCACTCTCTCACTCTAGCTAAACGGACGCATGCGTCCACTACCGTTCGGGCGTCCGCAGGGCTGGTTTGGGAAGGGTGACGAGCAGTGAAGGCAGTAATGATCAGGGAGTTCGGCGATCCCCGCGGGTTGGCGGTCGTTGACCTGCCTGTCCCGGTGCCCGCCCTGGGCGAGGCGTTGATCACCACCGAGGCGGTGGGCGTGGCTGGCGCCGACGTCCTGATCCGAAGCGGTGCTCTCGCCGCGTACGGCTTCCGCGAGGGTCACATCCCGGGCGGCGAGGTTGCCGGCACGGTCACGGCCGTGGGCGACGGCGTCGACCCCGCGTGGGTCGGGCAACGGGTTTGGGCCTTCACCGGTACGGGCGGCGGCTACGCCGAGCAGGCGGTCGCCCCGATCGGGGAGGTTCTGGCCCTGCCGGCGGGTCTCTCCGCGGTCGACGCCGTGACGCTCGGCAGCTCCGGGGTCGTGGCTCACTTCGGCCTCGCTCACGCGCACTTCTCGCCAGGCGAGAGCGTCCTGGTCCGTGGCGCGGCCGGCAGTATCGGGATCATGGCGGTGCAGCTCGCGGTCAGCGGTGGTGCCGGTGCCGTCGCGGTCACGACCTCGTCGCCTGAGCGCGGCCGTCGACTCCGCGGCCTTGGCGCGACCCACGTGCTGGACCGCTCCGGGGCAGGGGGTTCAAATGATCCCACCGGTTACGACGTCATCATCGACGTCGTCGCGGGTCCGGGCATGCCCACGTTCTTCGACCGACTCAACCCCAACGGCCGTCTCGTGGCCGTCGGCGCGGTCGGCGGCCAACCGCCCGCGGACTTCGGGACGAGGTTGATGGCCGCATTTCAGAAGTCGATGTCGTTCGCCACCTTCAGCACGGCGACGGTGACGGAGGCCGCTCGACAGGCCGTGCGCACGGAGCAGTTCGCCGCCGCCGATCGTGGGGAACTCCACACCGTGGTGCACGAGGTCCTGCCGCTGGAGCAGGCGGTGGTGGCGCACCAGAAGATGGACGGTGGCGAGGTCTTCGGAAGGATCGTCCTGACCTCGTAGTCAACGGATTCGTTCAGGGCAGCGAACCGCAGCGCTGGCCCCGACGTCCGCAGGTGAGCCGGTCACCGATTGGAAACGAACCCGCCTGGTGGTGGATCAAAAAGAGTCATGACGAGCGCAACTGTGCTGAGGAATCCGCATCCGAGCGCCAACACCAGTGAGGGGACGAACGCGGATCGCGGCGGAATCCATCCGCCGAGGACCCAGGGTGTCGCGATGATAAAGAGCACAGCTATGCCCGACACGACCTCGTTTACGGCGAGCGCGACCGACGTGCGTGAGCTGCGATTCCGCAGAATCCGAAATATCGAATCCGCCGAGGCTGCGACCAGCAGGGCACTGAGCACAACGAACACCAGCGCCCCCCAGATCGGATCAAGATTGGCGAGTGCGAGTGGCACGACGAGCGGCAGCCCGGTCAGCAGGAACACGCCCCGCACACCCGAACGCACGTATCGGTCAGCCCCGGACTGGCGAGCACGGCGCTGCCCTGAGTCCAGATAGAAGAACACGCCCACGAGAAATGTCCCGAAGAGCGTGGCTGCGATCTCTGCGAGGCCAACCAGGAACTCCTCGTTTACGTCCCGCATCTCGATCAAGCTCCTTACGGCCCACCAACCTGAAGCGGTGCCCCACCAGAACCTAGTCGGACACTTCAGGCAGCGGGGAGCTTTCGCATCCCGTGCGCGGTGGCCGACACGCCTGGCAGAGCGAGATCGGGGTCATTCGGAAAGCCGGAGGCGTTGCCGGGCGATCGGTGGTCTCGGCGGCTCCGTCGGCAGGGGAGCCCTCTGCCGCCCACAACGTCGCCGGGTGGTTTCGGTTAGAAGTCACGCCAGTCGTCGAACCACTGGTCGGCCCGATGCGCTGGCACTTCAGCCCGGGCGGCCAGCTCCATGAACGCGTCGAAGGCTTCCTCTCGGCGCAGCGTGTCGATGATCTCGTACTTCTGATCGATGTTGTTGAGCGCCCCGACCAGGGTGCGCAAAGCCGCTTCAGCTTCGTCTGCACGCCCACCACGGTCCTGAGGAACCTTGTCAATGGCGCGAACCGCGCGGGCATACGCCTTGCAGGCGGCGGCTCCGCCTTGAGCGTCGTCGTCAACCCAGTCCCGGAACCGGTTGTCCACGTTGGCGGCCAGCCAGGTGTCGGGCTTCGCGCCTTCGATGACAAGACGGACTGGGGTGCTGCGGTACCGTGCCTTCATCGCGGGCACGATCGATCGCCGTAGACCGCTGATACTCAGCTGCGTCAGCGAGGCCAGGTCCGGCAGGGTGTCCGCTTCCAGGCCGTAGCCATCGACAAGCTCGATGACGGCCAGACGGGTCGATCGGGCGAGAGCCGCAGCATCGATCATCTGTCCCGGTGGCTTGCGCCAGTGGATCCGGAGGCTCTCCAGCTCCTCCAGTTCCCGCACCGCAGTGGCGGACATGGTGCCACTGCCGTCGAGGGCGACCTCACGGACACCGTGCAGGCCCGCAGGAGTCGACGTTTCCGCGTCGACGTTGGTCAGGAGAAGGTGAAGCCACCGGCCGTCGTCCGCCGCGTACACGGCCAAGCGCCGGTCCACGGCGGCCAATTCAAGGTTGTTCAAGCCACGCGGCAGCCGCACCTCGCGAACATCCACGCCAGCCAGCGACAGATGTTGTAGACCGGTGTCGGCCAGATCCACGACCGGCGGGGCGTCCCACCACGTCAGCGACGAGACAACAGGGCGGTCTGCCAACGCGCGGGCGAGGCCCCGGTCCGGGCCGGTCCACGTCAACGCCGTACAGCGGGGCAGCTGATCGAGAGCCGACCACCGGACCGGCCCGGACGCAGGCACCCGCAACGGCCCCTCACCGCTCAGGTCCAGTCGTGGTGTCGCCGCTCCGAGCGTCACCGCCCCAGCGCCGAAGTCGACGTCGGTGTGACCGCGAGTGGCCGCCGCACCGTAGGCGGCCTTCGCTGCCGCCGGTAGCTCCCGGTCCCAGCGGCGCTGCCTGACCACATGGCCGGCAAGTGCCTGCCAGCCCGAGTACTGGTCCGACAACGCCGGCACGCCCTCAGGAACGGGCAGGCTTCCGATCCACGCGAATCCCTGCGGCACCGCATGCCAACTGCCAATCGACAAGTGAGCGAGGCGCCCGTTATGGGCATGGTGGTCAAGCGTCAGCAGCTCGACACCGCGTAGTTCGTTCAGGCTCGGCCGATCCACGGAGTGCCAGCGCAGCGCATAAGCCGACGTCACGTCGCCATCGACGCCCGAAACCTGACATGCCCCGAATCCGCCGTCTGACAGCCTCATCACTGCGACATCGCCGGGCCGTACCACTCGATCAAGCACCCGGCGAAGCTACCCGACCGGCACGACAGCCCCGCTCCCCTGGCTCGTGCGACGCGGGGTCGCCTGGAGGGCCATGGCCCTGCGCACGCACCGGAGGGAACGGCGAGCGGTTCCCGCCGCCCCCTCCGGGCGAGATCAGCGTCCGTACAGCTCGAATTCGTAGAGCGAGAACCCGTACGAGGTGGCCCGTTTGACCCCGTACACCCGCACGTAGCGGGCGGTGACCGGGGCGAAGGTGGCGTTGTCGACGCCGCCGTTTCCGGTGGTGGTGGCGAAGACCGGCGTCCAGGAGGTGCCGTCGCCGGAAACCTCTATCCGGTACGAGGTGCCGTGCGCGGCTTCCCAGCGCAGCACGGCCCGGCTGACGCTGCGGGCAGCGCCGAGGTCGACCCGCAGCCACTGGTTGTCGTTGTAACTGCTGGCCCACCGGCTGCCCAGGCTGCCGTCGACCGCCTTGTCCGGCGTGTGGCCGGTCAGGAACTGGGTGCTCGACGCGGTGGTCGGACGGCCCTGCGCCAGGTTGGTGACGTCGTCGCCCCGGCGCGCCGGGAACGAGACGACCTGCTGGTAGGTGGGACGGTTCTGCCAGGCGATCACCGGGTGGGTGATGCCGCCGAGCCCGGACTGGGCGATCGAGTCGGCACACCACTGGTCGCCGGCCCCGCAGGACTTGTCGCCCGGGTAGACAGTGGTGACCGGCACGGCGGCGGCCTGGCCGAGCGCGTCGAGCAGGGACTGCCGGCACGCGCCGAGGTTGCCGTTGCCGCAGTACGCGCGGCCCAGCCCACCGGCCACCGGGTCGCCGAGGACGGTCCGCAGGTCCTTGTCGACGTAGCCCCACCAGCCGTGCTGGAACGACGAGCCCTTGTGCGCCTGCCCCTGCAACGCCCAACTCGCGGCGCCGTCGCGCCCGCCGTTCTGGCCGCCGGACGGCGCCTCGTTCACCTCGATGGCGTCGACCAGCGCGGCGTAGAGGTCCGGCCCGAGGCCGGGGCGGAACTGCGCCGAGGCCAACAGCGGCCACCACGCGTCGAAGATCCGGATGGCGTCGGCGTGCTGGTAGACCTTGGAGCCGGGGGACGTCTCCACCCGGCGGGTCCCGGCCTGCTGCCAGGCGCGCAGCTTGCCCACCGCGTCGGCCAGCGCCGGATCGGTGACCGGCGTGCTGTCCAGCACCCGCAGCAGGTCGCCGAGGACCTGCTGGCCGCGCAGGTCGGTCACCGCCGCATCCGCCATGATCTTGACGACGTCGGCGCGGCCGAGCTTGCGCTGGGCGATCGCGGCGCGCACCGGGCCGTCGAGCAGCTGAGCTCGGTGTACGGAGCCGAAGCTGAAGTTGCCGTCGGCGGCCCCGAAGTCCCGTGCCTGCTTGTTGTTCCAGCTGACGTAGTAGTCCTGGTTGACCGACTGCGGATGCGCCGACGCCGGGGTGTAGGTGGCGTCGTTGGTGTCCGGGTTCCAGCCGGCCCACTCGTACGTCGGTTCGGCCTTGGTGGGCAGGTTCGGGTCGGCGGTGGCCGGACGGACCGGGTTCGCGCCGGAGTTGTAGTACGCCGCCTCGGTGGAGTTGACGTAGAACCAGTTGAACGCGTACCCGACGTCGGCCGCGGACGCCTGGAAGGCCGACGCGCTGCCCATCGCGGACGGGTCGTTGAAGGCCTGGAAGCCGATCGCCGAGTCGGCCTCGTGCCGATAGGTCGAGCGCAGTTTGGTGAACGCGGTCGGCTGCCCGTTCACCAGGCCCCGGTGGGCCACCAACCCGTACTTGGTGCGCAGCGCGCGCAGTGTGTACGAGCCGGCCGGGGTGGAGTCGGCCAGCGTCGGTGACCAGGAGTTGCGCTGTTCCAGCGCCTCCATGGCGAGGCACTGCCCGTGGTAGAGGTAGCGGTTGGTGCGCAGCGTCGGGGTGCTGCCGTCGGTGGTGCACAGTGGCACCGCGTACGTGTCGGTGAGGTCCTGGGAGGCGGAGGTCGCACTCCACGCGTAGTCCTGGCCCCGGCCGAGCAGCACGTAGAGGTTGAGCCCGGCGAACGCCGCGCCGCGAGCGCTGATGCCGGGCCCCTGCAACTCCTGGAGCATCAGCAACTGCGGCGCGAAGTAGCCGGTCTGCGGCCCGAACACGGCCACCGGGTTACCGGTGGTGGTGTGCCGCCCGGAGACCACTACCGCGTTGGACATGCCGTGCGCGCGCAGGTTGGTCAGGCCGCCGAGCAGTTCCTTGGTGGCGGTGCTGGCGCCGGTACGGGCGGCGGCCCCACCGGTGGCGTCGTAGGCGAGGGGCTCGGCGACCACCGAGCCGGCGTCGGGGAGCACCGTGCTGGTCGCGCCGGGCGGCGTCGCCCCGTACGGGAAGCTCTGCCCGTCGTGCAGGGTGAGCACGGCCTCCGGGTCGTTCTGCGAGCGGAACGCCGCCCACACCCGGTCACCCTCGGCCGCGCCGTACTTGGCGCGGGCGGCCACCCGGACCAGCGCGGACTGGATCTCGCTGCCGCCGCCTCCGCCGAAGAGCCCGCCGATCACGCCGGCGGTGGCGATCAGGTCGGTCATGGTGAAGTGCTTCGGCTTGCCGGCGCCGGCGAGCACGTACTCACCCGGGTAGTTGTCCTCGGCGATCGACTTGTCGATGTAGGCGTTGATGCCGGCGATGTAGTCGACCACATCGGTGTAGAGCTGCTGGCCCCGGGCGCCCTTGGTGCGCAGCGCGTCCACCTGGGCCTGGAGGTCCGCCTCCGAGTAGGGCGAGTTTGCCCAGACGCTCTGCTCCAGCTCACGGTTGCCGGGGGCGCCGCCGGCGAACGAGGTGACGTTTCCGCGGCCGACGTGCCGCAGCAGGTCCATCACCCAGAGCCGATCCTGGGCCCCGGCGTAGCCGGCGCCGAACATGGTGCCGGCGCGGGTGGTGCCGGTGACGTGCGGGACGCCGGTGGCCTTGTCCCGCACGATCGTGACGTCCGATCGCGGCGAGACGGTGCTCTCCACCTGCGCGGCCGGGACGCCGAACGAGGCGTCGTTGTAGAAGTGGGCGATCTGCTCGTCGGTCAGCCCGGCGTAGTTGTAGACCAGGTTCGCGTACTCGTCGAGCTGGTCGCTGGAGTGCGCCGGGCGGGTGCCGAGCGCCTGGTGCGCCAGGATGGCGACCAGCGTGGCGTTGCCGTTCTGCCCAGGGGGCAAAATGTCGGCGCACTGGCCGAGGCAGTAGTCGTTGGCGGCGAACGTCGTGGCGGCCAGCGCCGGTGACGGCGGGGTCACCGTCAGGACGCTCGCGGTCAGGACGGCGGCGGTGAACGCCGCGAGCCGGTTACGGAGAGCGGGACGGGTCATGGCGATCCTCCGGGGACGCGGAGTCGGGCCGTTCGGTCACGCCCGGCTTCCGGTGCCGACGCCTCGCCCTCAGCGGCCGGGCGTTCCGCCAGGAGGTGAGAGTGACTCATATCTATCCTCGGGCAATGATCGACGTAGGACCCCCGCCCGGGATACCCGTCGTTCACCACGCGCCAATGCCGACGTTTCGCCACCTACCACGCGTCGTCGGCGAGTGACGCGGCAGGGGGAGATCCACCCTCGTGGTGGATCTCCCCCTGCCGCGTCACCTTATTAACAGTCGTACACAGAAACGACGTAGCTTGTCGATAGACCGATGAAGTGCTGACCTGGCCCGAGGTCCGGCAGCTGCCGGTACCAGGGGCCACCGCCGTCGGAGCGCATCTGGCTGGTGCAGTGGTTGGCCCCGGTGTACCAGCCAGCGGCGTTGGCCCAGCCGAACCACTCGTCAGTCCACTTGTTGAACGGAAGGACGGCATCATGAGTGCCGTGCGTGTACTTGCCATCCCGAACATGGATGACGCCGAGACCGCCGCCCCAGGCATTGCCGATGTAGTTGCCCGCTGCGAGGGACGCGGGATTGTGCAGCGCCGCGAAGCGGAGCAGCGCCGCCTCCGCAGCCTGCTTGCTGGTCGTCATCGAAGGTTCGGACCCGGCGGGTGATGCGGAGGCCAGATTTGCGGGGAGCACCATGGACAGAATCAGTGCCACAACCACGGTGAAGAGCCCTCGTCGCCTCATAGGTCGCACAGCAGTTTCTCCATTCTGACTTGGGATCCGACTTGCTCAGGCGCCCACCCTGAGCGCATTCAGGATTGCCATACCTTCGGTGGGCGGATCGTCCATGGGACTTACCGGGGCTGCCCTCGCCTCGGCTGCGAGACCGATTCCGGGACTCAGGGCGACCTCCACCGACGTTTCCGCTGCAGCTGACCGGACGCTCAGGCCGCTCCGGCTTCGTTGAATTGGTTGGCCCCGCTGCTCGCAGTATTGCAAGAGGATGTTGGCTAAATGTTGGTCAGAAGCTGGAGTCAGACAGCAGGCCGGGAGAGCGGCCGGTCGCGCGACGCCGCCTCAGGCAGACCGCTGCGCGGTGTCGCCGCTGCGGAGGCGGTCCAACTCGGCGAGGTACATCGCCTGCATGCGGTCATAGTGCCGGACCAACAGCGTGACCTCCTCGACGCTGTAGCCCTCGATGAGCCGCTCCGCCCGCTCGGCGAACCTCTCGTACGGTCGCTCCAACTCGGCCATCCGCTCCGGCCGCAGGGCAACGATCACCCGCCGCCGGTCCGCCGGATCGCGCTCGGCCGTCACGTAGCCCGCCTGCTGGAGCCGGCGGAGCATGCTGGTCACCGCCCCGGTGGTGAGGTTGGTCCGCTCGGCGACCTGCCCCGCGGTGGCGGACCCGACGTCCGCCAGGTAGTCCAGGCACTCCAGGTCGCTCACGGTCAGGCCCAGCCGTTCCGCGATGGCGTACCGGAACACCATGGACAGCCGCGACGTCTCCCGCCCGCCGCGCATGAGGTCGGCGATCGCGGACGCACGGGCCGGCTGGTGGGACATGCCCGCAATCATGCCTCCGGCACGGTGACCCGGTGCAGCCGAGGTAACACGCGGGTCAGCACCCAGTGCGGTGCGGCCGCTCCCCCGGTGAGTCGGCGCATCAGCCCGGCGGCGGTGTCGACGGCACGGAAGGCGTAGGGCACCATCTCGTCCTGGTAGCGGGCGATCGCCTCCTCCACCGGCGCGCCGCTGGCCCGGGCCTCGACCAGCTGGTGCCCGAGCAGGGCGGCGTCGCGGAGAGCCGTGTTACCACCGTGAGCGCCGAACGGCGGCATGACGTGCACGGCGTCGCCCATCATCGTCGCCCGGGGAACCGGCCACCGGCGCGGGCGTCGGCCGGTGGCGAAGAGGTTGAGCACCGTGGCGTCCAACTCGGCCGTGCCGACCAGCCGCCGGATGACCGGGTGGAAGTCCGCACTCATCCGGGAGGCCAGCCGCCACAGCGCCAGCAGGTCTCCGCGGACGCCGATGGGCACCTCCTCCTGCCGGAGCAACAGCCCCCACATGACGTAGTCGTAGCCGGTGGGCGCGTAGCTGCCCGGGGCCAGGCGCGCGAACGCCTCCGGCGGGCTCTCGCCGAACCGCATGGAGGTGAAGAAGAAGGCGCGGCCTGGCTGGTCGGCGATGGCCAGGACCCCGCTGGTACGCAGCGCGTCCGGGATGACGCTCTCGCCGTTGCGCCGCAGGGGTGACTTGCCGTAGATGCCCGCCATCGGGGTGTTCGCCGGGTGCGCGTCCGGCATGATCTGCGCGCGCAGCGCCGAGCCGACGCCGTCCGCGCCCACGACGACGGTTGCCGCGGCGGCCCCACCGTCGGAGAACCGCAGCCGCGGCCGTTTCGGGTCGCCGCTGTCCACAGCGACGGCGTCCTTGCCGTAGTGGATGCGCCCGTCCAGCCCGGACTGCAGGATCGACCGCAGGGTCAGCCGGTCGACCTGGCGGGTCGCGTACGGCTCGTCCTTGAAGGTGATGGTGAACGCGTCACGCAGCCGACTGTCGGTGAAGCGTAGGTGCCCGCCGGGCTCGTCGCCGGTGGTCAGCGCCAGGTTGTACAGCGAGCGGGGCAGGCTCTCGCGCAACGCCGACAGCCCGTACCGGTCGAGGATGATCCGGTAGCCCTGCCGCCGAACGAAGGGGCCCGGGTCCCGTTCGTAGACGTGCACGTCGATGCCGGCGCGCATCAGGTACTGGGCGAGGCAGAGGCCGGAGAGGCCGGCACCGGCGATCGCCACCGAGAAGTCTGTCGACGAAACCATGTGATTATCTTAATGACTAAGATGATTTGGGCAAGGCCGCCGGCATGCCCCGGTCCGCCAGGCCCCCGACCGACCACCTCGGACCGTGGCAGCACCCCCGGCAGGCTGGGAGGCATGGTGTTCTCCGGTGGTCAGGGCACGATGTGCCGACCCGATGTCGTCAGCGTCTCGGCCGATCGGGATCGAACGGAGCCTCGTTCACACACGCCTCAGCGCCGACGACCAATGTCCCCGTGGTCCGCGATGTCCGCTGGAACTCATCGAATGGAACTCATCGAAGCCGCCACGCCCCTGATCGTCGATGATCTCGCCGACATGGGTGTCGGTGGTTGCTGTCCGGCGGCGTGACATCGGGATCGACCCTCGCGGGGCGCCGAAACTCGCGGCGTCCGAATCGAGCGGATCGTTATCACTGCTCCGGCCCTTCCAGCATCAAATCACCACTCCTTGCCTCCACATCGGTCTCCACAAGGATCAAGGCACTCGCGGTCTGTGCAGCGTGACTCGCCGCGTATGCCGTGTCGGCTTCGGCGACGACGTGACCGGCCCGGCGATGGGAGTTGCGCAGTTGACCAATCTCGCTTCCCTCCGTCACGGAGACGACGACGTCCACCACACCCGGAACGGTGCAAGCGATCTCCAGGCCACGAATCCGCCGCACCCGCCCGGGCACGGGCGTCAGGAACCGGATCGCAGCCGCCCCGGACTTCCGCGCGCTGCAGTCCACTGCGAGGCCGACGCCGATCCGCAGTGCGGCCGTGATGACGTCGATGCCGGTGGCGAGCCGGACGAGATCGCAGATCCGATCGCCGGCTGGCCGGGCGTTGAGCTCAATGAGACGGGGGCCGTCGGCGGTCACCTTCAATTCGACGTGAGCGACGCAGTCTGTCAACCCAACGGCTCGCACGGCATTGACGGCGGCGGCACCGCACGCTTCGACGAGTTCCAGGGCGAGGCCGGACGGGAAGGTATGGCCGACCTCGACGAAGGCCGGCATCCCGGCCAGGACCTTGTCGGTGACTCCAAGCACGACGACCTCGGTGCCGGCCGCGATGATCTCGACACTGACCTCGGGCCCGACCAGACATTCCTCAATCAGCACGCGGCTAGTCCGCGCCTGCCCCCGGGAGTTTGCCGGAGCGGCGAGAAGTCCGGCCACCGTGTCAGTCACCTCAGCGAGGTCGAAGCATGCCCGAACCCCGACGCTGGCACTCTCATCGACCGGTTTAACCACACAGGGCAGGCCGACGGCTGCGACCGCCGCCGCGACCGCGTCAAGTTCACTGAGCACCGCATACCGCGGTGTCGGCAGGCCGGAGCGGCGGCAAATACTGCGGAACTCGTCCTTGTTGCGGGCCCGGCGGACGGCGTCGGGGTCCGGCCCTGGCAGCCCGAGCCGGCGGGCCACAGCGGCGGTGCTGATGACGGCGTATTCGCCGAACGTCACCACCCCGCGAAGCCCTGGCATCATCGGACGCAGTTTTTCCTCTAGGGCGTTGATGTCGTCGGTGTCGACGGTGACGACCTCGCCGACGTACCGCTCGAACAACGGCGCTACGCCGGGCCGAGAGAGGTAGAGCTGAGGACTCCGGGTCAGGAACAGCACGTCGCAACCGAGGGCGTGTGCGGCAGCGAGGGCCTGGAACCCGCTGCCGGTCAGATTGCTTTCCACCATGGCGATCCAGGTCATCGCGGGATCGCTGTGGGATTGGCTTCGACGATGTGTTCCCGGCTAGTCAGCAGACCGGGCAGGATCCCGTTCATCCGGATCGCCCCGAAAAAGCCGGCGGCGGCGCAACCGTCGAAGATATCGAGGCTGAGCTTGTCCATCGGAACGATGTCGGCTGGGATCCGGAGTGCCCGCAGCCGGCGGACGGTGCGTTCGGAAAATGCTGACTCGTCCGGAGTGCTCACCGAATCCTCGAAACCGCGCCGCGACGGTGCCAGCACCACACGGTCGAACTGGGCGAGAGCTCTGAGGTAACCGTCGCCGAAGGCGTGCAACCTGCCGAAGCCGCCCGGCAAGTAATAGGCGCCGATTGGTCCGCTGTACCGGTGCCGGAGAACCTTCAGGGCGGCCACAAACTGCACAGGATTGTGGGCGTAGTCGTCGTAGAGGTCGGTTCCGCCAACCCGGCCAACCAGCTGCAGGCGCCGACACGGCGTACGAAGGCGGTCGTAGGTGGTCAGCGCTTGTAATGCGGTCAACGGCGTCCCTGCGGCCAGGTGACTCGCCAGCGCCGCGGCCAGATTGAGGGCGTTGTGCCGGCCGGAGAACCGCGTCCGCGCCTCGATTACCTGCCCGTGGTGAGCGTAGCGGGCATGGAAACCCTGCTCCGTGTGCCGGAGCTCGGTAAGTCGCAAGTCAGCTCGCTGCGAGGCGCCGAATGTAATGATCCGGTCCCGGTCGCGTAGTGGCAGAGCGAGCAGGTCCCCTTCCCCGTCGGGCACTACCGCACGTGGAGCGGCGGACAGAAATTGGGTGAAAGCGTCACGCAGGGAGGCGGCGTCCGGATAGGTCGAGGTGTGCTCGCCCCAGAAACTCGTCGTCACGGTCGCTACGTCAGCGTCGTATCTCAGCATGCCCCGCTGGTATTCGCAAGCCTCGAGCACCGCGATTGGATCGCGCCCCACAATATCGCCGATCGCCCTGTCCGCCATGCTGCGAGGAGTGTCGTCGGGCAGGGCGCAGCCGAGGTACAGCGTCGGGTCCTGGCCGAGCAGCCGGTACAGCTGGGCCACCAACGCCGTGGTGGTCGACTTGCCGGTGACTCCGGAGACGGCCACCGTCCGGTCAGCGATGCGGGGCAGGAGTTTCGCCAGTGCGGCCGCTCGCGTGAGGACCGGAATGCCGCGGCGGCGGGCGTCCGCGAGCTCGGCATGATCAACTGACACGGCGACGCTGTGCACGACTACGTCGACGTCGGTGCCGAGGTGGGCTGGGTCGTGCCCGGTCACGCACACGCCGTAAATGGCAAGCTCCGCCGCCTCGGCGGTGCCCTGCCGCTCGGCGACCCGACTGTCGCAACCGGTCACCCGGACGCCCGTCGAGCGGTACAGCTGGGCGAGTGGCTGCATCCCCTGCCCGAGGCACCCGATCAGATGAACGTGGCCTGCTGACAAGCGACTCTCGACCAACCCCTCATCATCACCGGGCGCCGGCCATCGCCCGACACATTGCCGGCGCAGCTCGGGTCGTGGACCGGATTTCCCGGCAAGTACATGCTAGGGGTATGGGTGCAGTGCTGGCCGGCCGGCCCGCCGGTGGAGCTTTCGAGACCGTCGATGTCGATAGCGCAGCCCAGGGCTAACAACTGCAGGCGTGTTGGGAATCTTTAGGGCTCTTTGGGTTTCTATGGGGTTCGGGTGAAGTTGAAGGGGTGGGCAGCGTCCACAGGGATCGCGTACGTTACCGCCCGGAGGCAGTACGCGGCCGGAACGCTGCCCGTTGCGACTTACCGGATCGGCCGACTGATCATGGTCGGGGAGCCGGTCACCGGCGCAGCGTCGAATGCCGGGCAGACCGCGGTGTAGGCCCGGCGTCCGGGGGCATCCCGAGCCAGCGGGCGACGGGCTCGACCTTGATTCGTAAGATCGGTGGACAGGTCGTCGGCCACGGCGTCCTGACGTTTCCATCCGACGGCCCGGAAGTCTTACTGACGGGCCGCGAAGTCGTCGAGCCGAGCCAGGTAGTCGTCCAGCGGCGCGGCCGGTGACGGCGTACCGCCAGAGGCGGCGATTTGGGGGGTGACGGCCGGGGCGCTCAGCAGGGCGCGGATGTCGCCGAGCACGGCCCGGCGGCGATGCAGCGCTGCAGCACGCGCGCCCCGTCTTCCGGCCTCGGGAGGATCAATATCGGTCATCTCCAGAACCGTTCCCCCATAGTGGCCAGCATGCCACGGCGCGCCTGCCGTGCTTGCGACCAGGCCAGCACCTCGCCGCGCAGGATCAGCCGACGAAATGCGTTGCCGGGCGGGGTGGATTCAAGCCAGCGAAGGTACGGCGACGCAGCGGATGCCGGGGCTTGGTCAGGCCGACTGCGCCTGCTGAACGCGGCGCGCACGACGGGGTGGGCGACACAGGCGAGGATGCCGGCATCGTTGTTGCGAGCGATCAAGAACGATGTGGCCGCCTCGATGTCGAACCCGGGCGTATCCGCGGCTCCGGCTAGGCGAATGGGCTGCCGCAAATGGGCTGGAAGTCCGTCGGCAGACGATGCCGGCGGCAGGAACGCCATCCGGTCGAGCAGGCTGTAGTGCATCGCGATGCGGGTCAGCTCGTTCTGCTGGGCGCCCGACAGCAGGTACCGGCTGGTCTCCCGGAACAGGGGCGGCACGGTGTCGACGATCACCTGCGTGGTGCCCCGTTCCAACTGGGCGCGATCGGTCAGGTCGTCGATGCGCTGGGCCTCGGCGGCATCGAGGGTGGCTTGCAGCAGCAGGGTTCGTAGATGCATGCAGCGCGTCTGCACGTTCCAGTTAGTCGTGGCGGCGCGCCGGCGGATCTTCACGACTGGGAACGGTTCTTCAGCGGCCATGTCGGTCAGCTCGCCGTAGGCGAAAGCAGCCGAGCGCAGCGCCAGTTCGGCGAGCTGCCGCATCTCGGACCACTGCTCGGACGACCCGATTTCAGCGCCGGCGTACGCCGGATCGGCCAGCCGGAACTCCAGGATGCGGCTGAACAATCCGCAAGCCTGCAATGCCACCTGTTGCAGCGCCTCACGGCTACGCACATCGCGGGCCCAGCGCCCGCTCCGATCGGCAAGCTGGCGGTACGCATACCTCCAGGCATCGTGCAGCCACTGCTCCGCCGAGCCGTACCGGTGGTGTTTGGAGTGCACGATCGCCACCGACCGTTGCAGCATGGCGACGAATGGCCCGCCACGTCCGCGCTGTATCAGCTCTCCGATCAGCGGCCCCACCAGGTCAGGCAGGCTCTCATCGCCGGAATTGGCGATGTCCATGACGACCAGATGCAGGCTGTCCATAAGGTCGACGACGAGTTTTTCGTCGTCGATACCTGCGCGGATCAGATCGGCGAGCGCGATGGCGAAGCGGCGGGCGGCTGGCAGCGCGTCCTTCGGGTTTTGCCTGAGCCCCATCGCGATGTCGTGCAACTTCTCGACGTCGCGGCCGGCCATGGCCTCGTCGAGGCCGGCCAGCGGCTGCGACGGCCCGGTGCCAGGCTTCGCCGCGGCGGCTGCGGGTTCCGCCGCCGGTGGTATCACACCGAGGCGTTGCAGGGTGGCGAGCGCGATCTCGGCCATCGGGGCCGCACCGGACGGTATCGCCGTCGCACCGGCGAGGTCGCGCACCATCGCGGACGTCCACGTTGATCCGGTGGCAGTGCGCAGCCCTTCGGTCATGGCGTGGTAAAGCGACTGCGAGTCGGCGCTGGACTGAAGCGACCGCAAGGCGGCCGCCACTCCCGGCCGAAACCGCAAGACGATGTCACCCGGCTCGCCCGAGATGGTGGCGAGCCCGCCAACGAGCAACTCGGCGAGGTCGATGGCCGTGGCGTCGGCGACTAGCCGCTCGCGAATAATGTAGACCCAGGACAACGGGATTGTGTCGACCACGGCGCACAGTGCGGCCAGTTTGGTGGCCAGTGGTCCCGCGCTCATCCGGAATCGGTGCACGAGTCGTTGCGGCGAGGTCGCCGCGACGGGTTCCGTGCGGCTGGCGAGTCGCCCTTCCGGTGGGACGAGGGCGCCGTCGCATCCCTGGGTGCCGGTACGGGTCGTCGTGGCCGCCCACCGCGCGATCGATCTCGGGTCCAACGTCACCACGGGCAGTGGTAGCCAGGCACCTGGCGGGTCGGTACCGTCGTGATGGCGTCGACGCCAGAGTTCCGCCGCGGACGGGACGGTGAACAGTAATTGCCCGTTGCGTTGCCGCCCGGTGAGCCGAACCATCGGGATGTCCAGCGCCGATGCGTGCCAGAGCCGGCTGGGCAGGGGGTTCAGCAGCGCGATCGGGGCGGCCGCGATCCACTCGCGGACCAAATTCCAGCGTTCGGCCGACTGCCATGGTTCACCCAGGCAGTCGGAGACGAGCAGGACGATCCTGGTGTCGGAGCGGGCCCGCAGAGTGCGCCCGGGAACGCGGTGGCCAGCGGCGGTGCGCAACCCGTCCGGGCCGAGTCGCCAACGGCGCACCGAACGAAAGGCGGCGGCGAACTCCAGCATGGCGGTGAATTCGCGCAGCGTGTCGCGCCAAACCACCATCGACGGGGAGACGTCGACGACGAGGTCGAGATCAAACCATCTGTCAGGGACCGGCCGGAACACGGGCAGGAGCAACGTGGTTTCGGCGTAGGCACGCGCGGTCGCCTCGGCGTCGAGTTCGTGCCGCCGGCCCGTGGCGCGTCGCCTGCGCAGCGGTCGCAGGGCGCGCCCGATCTCGGCGGCCAGCGGCAGTGCGCGGCCGGCACGGCGATGCAGCATGGTGGCCCGGCCACCACCGGCGGACCGGAACGGTGCGAAGGCGGGCGCGGACGGCGGCGGCTCCGGCGCGGCAGGGGCGGTGGCCGGCGGGTCCGCGCTGCCGGTGGCGGGTAGGGAAGCCGGCGGCGGGTCGCCGAGCGGCGATGGTGCGACGTCGGCGGCGGACGGCGGCACAACGGGGTCGCTGACGGTGGCGGCCGGCATGCGCGACGCCAGCCAGAGCGCCTCGGCCATCCCCAGCGCGTCGAGGTCGAAGTCGCGGTGGCCGAGCACACTGACGACGCCGTTGAGGCCGGTCGCCATCCGTCAGCCGTCCTGCAGCTCTTGAAGTAGCAGGTCGACGAGTCTGCGCCGGCGCTCGGGCGTCGGCGGATTCTGGCCGGTCATCACGAACACCGCGTTGAGCAGTTGGTCGACGGCGACCACCTTCTTGTCGAGCTGGTCGCTGTGGAACCGTTCTATGAGGTCGGCGCATTCGCTGATCGCGTCGTCGCCAAGGTAGGCGATCACGACCTGCTTCAACGCTTTCTTGTCGATGCCGGGCATAGCGACCCGGACGCACCGTCGCAGGAACGGTGCCGGGAAGTCGCGTTCGCCGTTGCTGGTCAGGACGACCATCGGGAACTCGGTGCACCGAACACGCCCGTCCTCGATGACCGACTCGTCGGTGCTGTCCCAGAGGCGGACCGGCACGTCGCGTTGGTCGTACCGGCTCAGCTCGGGAATGTCGAACTCGCCCCGCTCGAACACGTCGAGCAGGTCACCGGGCAGGTCCAGGTCGCTCTTGTCAATCTCATCGATGAGCAACGCCCGCGGGCGCTGCGCGGGCAGCAGAGCCGTGCCGAGTGGCCCGAGCCGCAGGTACCGGCCAATCTCCACGGTCGGCACCTTCTTCGCGCCCTCCGCCGCGGACGACTTCAGCAGCTGCTGAGCATGGATTCGGCCGAGGGCGTCGTAGCGGTACAACGCGTCGGCCAGGGTGCTGCGCGAGTTCACATGCCAGCGCAACACCGGCCCGAGCCCGAGCTCGAAGGCGACGGACTCGATCAGTGTCGACTTGCCCGCGCCCGGCGGCCCGGTGACCAGCAGGGGCCGGCGCAGCATCAGTGCGGCGTTGACCGCCTCCACCAGCTCGGCCGGGGGCCGGAAGGTCTCGCCACCCGCCAGCGATGGGCGCGGGAAGGTCCGCCACGGTGGCGGCTGCGGCAGGACCAGGCCAGAGCGCACCTCTCCGTCGCCGCGGTAGTAGGGGTCCCAGGTCATGGCGTCACCGACTCTCACCGAGACGAAGCTCCCCGAGCAGGGCGAGCAGTACGCTGTCGTGCCAGACGGCCCGCCAGTCGGCGGTCGGTTCCCGCTCGCCGGCCCGTCGCTTGCGATACGCCGCCGCGAGGCGTTCCGGCATCAGCTGCCAGAACCGCTCAAGTTCGACGAGCCGGTCATCGCCGTGATCGTCGAAGCGGGTCGGCGGCTCCGGCCACAACACTGTCGGTGAGCGCACGAGCAACTCCTCGAGTTGCTGGACATTATCGGGGCAGGAGAGGAAGCTCAGCGGTCGGTCGATGAGGTGACCGAACTGCGGTTCGCTGGCGTCAATCCACCGCACGTTCGCCCGGCGCTCCTGCCCGGCAACGAGTGCGGCGATCCGTTCGATGTCCTCTAACAGCATCCGCTCGTGGGCGCCTGGAGTGAGCCAACGGTTCCAGCCGGCAACCACATCATGGTGCCGGCCGATCCACTCGTCGACCTCCGCCTCCTCGGGATGCAGCCTCACCAGTTCGTCAGACGGCAACATCACATCGACGCGGCCGAGCTCGACGCCGTCTCCGGCGGCGCAGTCGCGCCCCCAGCGGACCGCGTCGGCGATCCTGCCAAGCAGTTCCGCGGCGGTGGCGTCGGCGAAGTCGACCCGCAGGCTTACCTGCCCGGCCTCGCACCACCAGGCGATCACCTGCCAGGGGCCGCCGGTCGGCGTCTGACCCCGGGCTGCGACGATGAGGCGGTAGTCGCTGGCACGCCGCCGGGCGCGGATCGGCTCAACCAGAGCGGTGACGTCGTCACCGATGAAGTCGCTCACCCATTCCCGCAGCAACGGATGCTGAACGCTCCAGTCCTGCGCCACCGCCAACTCTAAGACGTAGAGCACCAGACGGCGCCGGCAGTCGTCGTCCGGCTGGCTGCGTGCCAGAGCCACGTGTTCGAGGTGATCCTGGACGGTGTCGGCGCCGGGGGCCAGCGTCTGGACATCCAGCCGAGTCATTGCTCGCCGGAGCACGGTGAGCGGTACCTCGGGTTTCATGATCCAGCTGTCGAGAAATGCCATGACCCGCAGTGCCTCGGTCAGCCGCACGACGTCACGGTCGAACATCGCGGCGAGACCCCGGTCGTTGATCGCCGGCAGCCCAGCGCGGAAGGCGTCGAGTGCGGGGCGGGTGCCCGGCTCCGGCCGGCGCAGGCCGGTGCCGACCCGCTCGAGATGACCGATTACGCAGGCTTGGCCGACGGCACCCAGCCGCGGCTCACTGGGCTGCCCGCGCACCGGCCAGAACGCTCTGTCCTGATAGCGGGTACTCAGCAGGAAACCAGGATCGATGAGATGAGTGACCTGCTGTTGTTCGACGGTGCGGTAGCCAGACTCGACGGCCTCGTCGAAGGGCAGCGAGGGGCGCGACCGATTCGACAACAGCGCGGTGCATTCGATGAACAGCCATTCCCGGGGTACGAGTGCGCGCAGCCGCTGCGCCGCGAGACGGACCGGGCTGGTCTCGAGGCCGCCAGACAACCAGCCGTGCTCGCCGTCGTTCCAGCCGTCCGGTCCGCTGACCGAGCTGACCATGCCACCGATCCACACCGCCAGCAGGACGTGGCTCTCACACGTGATCAGCAGTGGCCGGACCTGTTTGAGCAGGCAAAGACCGGCGAAGGTGAGAGTTATGTCGAGACAGTTCCCGCCAGAGTCGCGCACCTCAAAAGGGCTGCGAATCGACTGCCGCGCCCGGCTGTAGTCGGTGAAGTCGATGCGTGCGTCCAGGTAGGGGAGGTCGAAGTGGCGAAGGTACTCATAGATGCCGCGCGCGAGATCCTTCGGTTCGTCGGCGACCACCGACTTAACGGTACGATCGCCGCCGCCATACTGCTCGAACGCGTCTCTGGCCGCCCACTGATTCACATACCGGGCGAGATCCTGCGGACGGTCCTTCTCCCACGCGGGCCACGGCCGCCCCTGATAGGTGCTGGGGTCGCTCATCGAAGCCGTCAGCCCACCTCGACGATGTCGGCGGCGCTGTGGCCGTCGACATCAACCAGTACCTCGTAGGTGCCGGCCGGTAGGCCGTCCGCGGTCCAGGTGAATCCGGCATCGTCGTGAGCGACAGTCGCCGTCGCCGTGGCGGCGGGCGGATCGAGCCGGACATTCAGCAAGCGGCGCTCGAAGCCGGGTGGGACGGTGCAGTGCAACACGACCGGTTCACCCGGCTCGGTGCTGTCCGCAAGGTCGATACCAATCGACGGCTCGAATGCCCCGGTCGGTCGGTCGGTCGCCGGATGGGTGGGATCGGTCTGCAGGTCCGGGTCGCTGAGCGAGCCACTGAGGTGAGACAGCTCCATCACCAATTGGTTCACCGAGGCAGGCCGACAGTGAACCGTGGAGTGGGTCTGATTCACCGGAAAGTAACGCACGGACGGCTCGGGCTTGCCGTCCCGGCCGACCGGCAGCGCGGAGAACGCCGGAACCGTCCGATCCCCGCTGTCGCGCCATGGATCACTCTCGTCGCGGCGAATGGGAGCCGTGCCGGTACGCAGACCTCTGCGGTCGAGGGTGGCCGAGAGCAACGTCGGGTGACCGTACCCGACGACCGGGACCCAGCGCACACCCCAATCGGCGAGACTGCCGGTATCGGGCGGGTCGTGCAGCCCGTTCAGTGCTTCGACGGCCCGGCGGGTGTCGAGGTCACCGACCCGGGGGCCGAGGTCGGAGATGCGGGTGGGGCGGGTAGGGACGTTCGCTGACCGGTGGTCCCAAATTGCGGGGAAACGCGGCAATAACTGATGTACGGACGTGAACCGGCGTAGCACCTCGGCCACGTTCGGCACGGCGATGTCGCCGAGACGCAGCCCGCTCGCCAGAACCCCCAGCGCGGCCAACGATCCGCGGTATGGCGTGCCATACGTGAAGAGAGCGCGGCAGTCGCGCGCTCCGTCAAGTGACTCCAGGTAATGGCGGGCGACCAAGCCGCCCATGCTGTGCGCGACGATCACGGTCTTCGCGGGTGCCCCGCTCAGGTGCGAACGCCAGCGCGGCAGCTCACGGTTGACGAAATCGGCAAGCTGGGCTGCGGGCATTCGGATGTCGCGGCGCCAGTCGTAGGGAAACTCGAAGTAGTTCGCCAGCGGACCCGGTTCGGTAACCGATCCGTCCGTCAACTCGAACGCGTCGTGCAGCGACTCGCGCAATGTTCGGTACTGGTTGACCTTCGCCAGGCCGGGCAGCGAGACCGGCAGGCCGATAAGCCGTGGCGCGTGGACGTTGCGCTCGCGTTCCGGATCGTCTAGGGCCGCCGGGTCGGCGGCGAGTTGATCCAGCGCCCGCGTGCCCTCGACGGCGACCCGTCGCAGCGTATGCGTCATCGGCTTGAATATCGGCCGGTCACCGTCGTAGAGCTCGCTACCCCCGATGCCGGGGATCACAATGAGAAGGTCACGAAACCGCTGCCTGAAACGCATCCGTCTCCTGTGGCTGAGGATCACGTTATGCCGCGCGACGACCAGTCTATACACGACATGCACCCAGAAAATCCTCCCTTCGGTCGACTTGTCCAGTCTGGAGCGCGGGAGCGAATGGCCCGCCCACCCGCGCCGCAGCTGTTGGCTTGGTATTCACACCTTGCGTCGTCTCTTGAATCGCTGATGCCCATGGTCGAGGCATGGTTGCTCGGCCGACCGGCCTACCGCCGCAGCACCCCGATCGAGGTCGACGAGAACGGGTTCCTACCGCAGGTCATCATCCTGCCGAAGACCGGTGGCGCGCCGCTTGAGTCGGGAACGAAACCGGCCCCCCAACCGCACGCCGGCACCTGTCCCGAGCTACGTCCCATGCCAGGGCTGGCCGACCCGGTGCCGCATGTCCCGCTGCGGCGAGGACCTGCTCGCCACCGCCCGCCGCGACACCGACACCGACGTCAGCGCCGCCGCCCGCGCCGCCAGCGAGGGCGTCGTCCTGTTCGCCGCCGCGGCGGCTGTGTCTGCGCCCCAGTTCGGCGGCGAGCTGACCTACATCGGCGACCCGGACGCCCTACGCCGGGCCGCCGGCAACCTACTCTCCAACGCGGTACGCCCCTCCCCTGCGGACGGGGCGATCACCGTCTCGACCGGCCGCGTCGAAGGCTGGCTGTGGCTCGCCGTCATCGACGAAGGACCGGGCATCGTCGGGACCGCCAGAGCCCGGGTGTTCGACCGATTCTGGTGCAAAACCGCCGGCCGGGACGAGTCCAACGACCAGCGCACGGGGCTCGGCCTGGCGATCGTGCGGCAGATCGTGGAGTCACACGGCGGACACGCCGCAGTCTTTTCAACAGCCGGCGCCGGCAGCACGTTAGTTTGTCGGCCACCGACCGCGCAGACGATGATCCACCGCCGCCGGCGCCACCCCTTCAACAAACCGACACCCGGTCTACCTGGAGGATGGGACGCGCTAGCCGGCGGCGGCCTCACGCTGAATCTGCTCGAACTGAGCGGCCATCGCGGCCGCCAGGGCTTGTGCGGCGGACAGCGGACGAACCATGACCGTGAACTCGTCGATCAGGCCGCTCTCGTCCAGGTGCAGGAAGTCGCAGCCCTCAATGGCGACGTCGCCCATCCGCGCCTCGAACACCAGCGCGTGATCGCGACCGTCGTCGCCGCTCAGCTCACGGACGTACCGGAAATCCTCGAAAACCCGCAGCACGCCGCGCAGGATCGCCGCGGTGATTGCCTTGCCCGGATAGGGCTTGAACGCCACCGGGCTGCGAAACACCACGTTCTCGGCCAGGGCCGCCGCGACGGCATCAGGATCACGTGCTTCAACCGCCGCGCGAAAGTCGATCACCGCACCAGCGTACGGGGTTCCTTACCGCTGCCGGAGGCCCCGCTGGGGCGTTTGAGCGCTACTTTCTTACAGTGGATCCATCGCGGTCGTTGCAAGGGCTTCGGGCCGACTCTGTCGAAGGAGAGCCGACCGAAGGCGGAGGTGGCGTTCACGTTGGCACTCCGCCACCTCCACCGACACTGTGGCGCACCCGACCGTTCAGGCCGGCCATGGGCTTCATGGCTGGCTCTGTCACCTCGATGAACGTGTCGGCCCCCGATGGCAGGCAGTCTTTCAACAGCATGTTGGCTCGATGTTGGCCAAAGGTCGGTGCCAGTTGTGGTCCCGAATTCTTGGCCTGGGGGCGCTTGGCTCGCTGAGCTACGGCCGTCGTGCCACGACCGAAATTCCCGCCGGGTGAGTCCGAGGAAGGAATCCATGCGGTTCGAAGTCCTGGGACCCCTGCGAGCCGTCGACGCATCTGGGTCGGGGGTGCCGGCCGGCGGGCGTCAACATCAGGTGGTGCTGTCGTGCCTCCTTGCCGCCGACGGTCGAACGGTTACCGATGGCACGTTTATGGAAACCCTGTGGGGCCACGGCCCGAACGACAGTAAGCGCGTGGCACTGCGGGTACTCGTCCATCACCTGCGTCGCAACCTGGGCACCGAATCGATCGTTCGTGCGACCGGTGGCTACCGAATGGTGCTGGACGGCCACCAGCTTGACGCGAGCGAGTTCGTGGCGCTTGTCGGCAGCGCCGCCCACGACGAGGCGCGGGGCCGGCTCGCCGAGGCGCGCCGGAGCTACCGGAAGGCGCTCCGGCTGTGGCGCGCGCCGGAGGCGTACCAGGGCACTGCCGACAACGAGCTTGTACGGGCAGCCGCCGACCACCTGGGCGAGCAGCGCATGATCGCTTTCGAAAGCTGCGTGGACATCGAACTCAGCTTTGGTCTGCACCGCGAGTTGTGCGCCGAGCTTTCGGCTCTGGCGACGGAGAACCTGCTGCGCGAGCGTGTCCAGGCACAGCTGATGCTCGCGCTTGTTCGCAGTGACCGCCGGGCGGAGGCATTGACCACCTATGAGCGGACCCGGCGCCTACTCGCCGACGAGCTTGGTGCGGACCCGGGCGCTCGCCTGCAACAGCTGCACACCGCGATCCTGCGCGGTCCTACGCCAGCGGGTGCGCCGTCCGCCGTCTCCGATGCCGTTCGGCCGATGCAGCTGCCCGCCCCACCCAGCAACTTCGTCGCACGCGAGGATGAGCTTTCGGTCCTGGACAGCTTGCACAAGAGGGTCGGTCCCGGCCAACGGCTCCGCGGTTCGATGGTCGTCACCGGCGCCGGTGGTATGGGCAAGACAGCTTTGGTCACCCACTGGGCCCATCAACACCAGCGAGGCTTCCCCGGCGGGCAGGTCTACCTCGACCTCGACGACGACGCTCCGGCGACGACGGCATTGGCCCGGACTCTCATCGATCTCGGCGTCGCCCCGGACGATGTGCCGAAGCAGGCGGAGGCGCGTGCGGCGAAGCTGCGCTCACTGCTGTCCAGCCGAACGGTTCTGATGGTCTTGGACAACGTGAGCACCGCGGAGCAGGCCCGGCCGTTCCTGCCGGGTAGCGGTGACAGCCTCCTGGTGATCGTCAGTCGAAATCGGCTGGACGGGCTCGTCGCCCGCGAAGGCCTTCATCTGCTGGTACTCACCCCACTGCCCGTCGAGCCGGCTACCCGTCTGCTTCTGGAGACCGCCGGGATGTCCGAGCCCGCGAGTGGCGACGTCCGTACGCTGGTGGAGCTGTGCCATGGGATGCCGCTGGCCCTGCGGATCGTGGGAGCTCACCTGCGGCTGGGAGCCCGGCCAGGCATCCTCGTGGCGGACCTGAAGGATGAGCGAACACGCATCGCCCGGCTCACCACCACCGATGGCGACGTCAGTGTGCACGCCGTCATCGCGGTGTCGTACCGGAGGCTGGCGACCCCGGACCGTCGGCTCCTGCGCCGCCTCGGACTGTCAGCTGCCGGTGCGATCCCGCTGGGTGCCGTGGCCGCACTGGCCGGTGTCATGTCCGGCTCCGTGCTGACCGGGCTGATCGGCAGGCTCACCGCGGTCAACCTCGTCGCCCTCGACGCGCGACGAGTCAGCCTCCATCAGCTGACTCGCATCTTCGCCCGCGAGCAGTGCCAACGTGAGGACACGTCGGCCGATCGCGCCGACGCGGAACGACGACTGCTGTCCTGGTACGGGCGGGCAACTGGCCAAGCGCAGCAACGCATCCGGCCGACCGCAGGCGGATCTGACGGTAAGGGCGCCCCCGACCCGCTTCATCTGCTCCTCCCTGAACTGCCCGATACGGCCGCAGCCGTCCGCTGGGTCGACGCCGAGTCGGACACGATCATCAAGATGATCACCGAGCACGCTCAGAGGCACCCTGATCTCGTCTGGCCCCTCGCGGCCAACATTCGCGGCTGGTTACAACGCCGGGCCAATCGCGACACCTGGATCGCCGTCACCGAGCAGGGGATCCGGGCCGCGGCCATGGCCGGCAGCAGCACCGGCGAGGCCACGCTGCAGGGGAGCCTGGGCGTGGCACACAGCCTCCTGCTGCACCGCGTCGAGGCCCGGGCCGCCTACCAGCGCGCCGGTGCACTGTGTCAACGTAACGTCGACCACGCCGGCCTGGCCGACGTCGAGGCGAGCCTCGGTGGGATGCTGGTCGAAAGCGGGGAACTCGACGAAGCACTCCCACCACTGCTGCGGGCCCGGCACTCCGCGAACCTGCTGAACGACCCCGATCTCATCTTCAAGGTGGAACACAACCTCGGACTCCTGCATCGCCGGGCTGGCCGCCAGCAGGAGGCCCTGGACTCCTACACGTCGGCGCTGGCCGCGGCCGACCGATCCGGCAACCGGGAATGGCTGTCCGCGAGCGTCCACACCAATCTCGGCCGGCTGCATTTCCTGCGCGACGACGTCGACCTGGCCGAGACCCACTACAACACCGCAGTCCGACTCGCAAGGAGCACCGGCGACCGGATGCGGGAAGCCTGGGCCCTGCACGGCTGCTCCGACGTCGCAGCAGCGCGACGAGACATTCCCGCCGCCGTCGCGGCCATGCAGGAGGCCGTCACCATCCTCGAGACACTGGGCGATCGTCGCCTCGACGAGATGCGTGCCCGGCTGGCTGAGTTGCTCTCGGACGGCACCGTGAAACAGACAACGCCTGATCAGTAGACCTGCGTAGGTGGGACCTGTCCGCCGTTTGATTCTGCCCTGTCTCATGAGCTCGATCGAGACGACCCAACCAGAACCCAACATCGATTCAGCACGATCGTCCCTAACAGATGCCGCCCGCCCCAGGCTGGCACGGAATCGTCGGTGTCGAGACGGTGCCGCGAAGAGGGAGGACCGAGCCCTGTCTCTGCCGAAGAAGACCGTCGCTGTAGGCGCGGCTCTGGGCATGACCGCAGCCGCACTTGCCGTGGCTGCCCCGGCCAGCGCGGCGTCCAACTACATCTTCAACAGCAGCAAGATCGGTGTGGGGGTGATCCACGTTCGGGACGGCAACTACACGCGCGGAAACTACGACACGGTCCTCGCCGCAGGCCACCGTACGAGCGAGTTCTGGGCGAACGCCGCCGGCTACTACATCGGCCCCGGCTACTGCGGTTACGAGTGGACCCTCACCGGCGGCAGCTGGCTCCTGACCGACGACAGTCTGGACCCGGGCCAGCACTACTTTCCCACCACGGAAACCATCCAGGTGTCCGCCGCGCGTTGCTGACCGGCCGATGACCACGGAGGGCGCTCAAGCAGGGACCGCGGTGCAGTGTGCTCGAAAGGCCCCACCGTGGTGGGCGCCGAACCGACCTGGAGACCAGCCGCGTCAGCCAGGCCGGCTCAGCGCACCTCGGCAGACGCGCTGCGCCTACAGGGCCGCCGTGGTCTTGCCCAGGAAACCGGCGAGTGTGCCGTAGTCGACGTCTTGTCCTTCCGTGATGTCGACGGTCTTGCGTTCACCGTTTCCCATCGACCGCAGGAATCCCTTGACCTCGGGGATCTCCGTCGCGTTGAAGACCATGAACGAAACCTTGGACTTGGCTACCGCGATGACGGCGGCGTAATGGCCGTTCTTCAAGTAGTGCGGCTTGCCGTACTGAAGCCGCTCCTCGACACCTGGAACCGTCTCGTCGATCATCGCACGCAGCTTTTCGCATACGTCGATCTGCCACGGCTGCGTCTTGTTGATGTACTGGGTGACGTCGTCGTTCACGGTTGTCCCCTTCATGGTGTTCGTCAAAGGCAGGTGCCTAGCGTGCGTGTGGTGGACGAGGGTGGAGTGCCTGCGCTCTCACCCTTCACCGCCTGGGACCCCGGGCTCCTGACCCCACCCGGCGAGCTTCTCCCCAGCCGGAGCGTAGGTCAGCACGACCACTCCCGAGTCAAACGCCTGCGTGCCGACCAGTCGGAGGACCGCTGGCTCGTCCGAATCCTCGAAGAGCCGCACGCCACCGCCCATCACGACGGGGTAGGTGACCAGGCGCAGTTCGTCGACGAGTTCGTTGCGCAGCAACCACCTGACCAGTGACACGCTGCCGTAGATCAGGATGTCGCCGTTCACCTCGGTCTTCAGCTTGGTGACCATTTCGGCGACGTTGTCAGTGATGACTGTGGTGTTGTTCCACTCGCCCCGGTCCAGCGTCGTCGACACGACGTACTTGGGCATGCTGTTCATCTTGTCAGCGAAGCCCGCCTCGTCGGTCATGCTCGGCCAGGACGCCGCGAACCCCTCGTAGGTCACCCGGCCGAGCAGCAGCGCGTCGGCGGCGTGCAGTTGCGCCAGCCCGGTCCGCATGGAGTCCTCGCTCACGAACTGGAAGGTGAACCGCTGCGGGTCGTCGACGACCCCATCGGCGCTGGTAAAGATGGACAAAACGACACGTCCCATGATGTCTCCCCACGTGGACTCGGTGAACTCGGGTAGAGCCTGTTGCACGGGGACGGGGCGGGCATCGGTGGCGACCACGCATTCCACCACTCACTGGACCACGCAGCATCGATTCAGCGTCGGCCATGATGGGGCGATGGCCGTCACGCATCCCGCCCGAGCGTCGAAGCGAGAAATCGAGGTGCTCGTCATGCTCGGCGCGCGCCGGTCCAACGCCGACATCGCCGGCAGGTTGCACATCTCCGTGCGAACCGTGGAGAACCACGTCTCGTCGCTGCTGCGAAAGTACGGCGTCGCCGACCGGAGGGCACTGAGCGAGCTCGCCGTACAGGTGCAGGCGGGTGCGCCGGTACCTGGGAGGCTGGCCGGTCTGCCGCTGGCGCTCACCACCTTCGTCGGCAGGAGCGCCGAGCGCGCGCACCTGATGGAGACGCTGCGCGACGCCCGACTCGTGACCCTCGTCGGAACCGGCGGGATGGGGAAGACTCGGCTTGCGGGCCAGATCGCCGAGGCGGCGGGACCCTTCTTCCCCTCCGGCGGGGCTTTCGTGGACCTCACCGCCGCCCGTGACGGGTACGTCGCACAGGCAGTGGCCGCCGCGCTCGGCGTCAGCGAGCGACCCCAACAGTCACTCGAGGACGCCGTGGTTGAGCGGCTCGGAGAGAGTCGATCGCTGCTGGTGCTCGACAACTGCGAGCACGTGATCGACGCCGTGGCACCGTTCGCCGAGCGGGTGCTGGCCGACTGTCCAGGCACGCGCATCCTGGCCACCGGCCGGGAACGCCTCGGCATACGAGGGGAACGTACCGTGCTGCTGGGCCCGCTGCCGCTGGAGTCCGACGCCGAGCGACTCTTCATCGACCGCGCCACCGCCGCGGATCCCAGGTTCGCGGCGGATCCTGCCGTGATCGCCAAGCTCTGCGCGCGACTGGACGGCATGCCGCTGGCAATCGAGTTGGCGGCCGCGCGCAGTGCCAGCCTGGGCGAGACCGGGTTGCTGGCCGCGCTCGATGACCACCTGCGGCTGGTGGCCGGCGGCAGGGGCAGGACCGAGCGGCACCGCTCGCTGCGCGCGGTCATCGGCTGGAGCCACGACCTGCTCGATGACGAGGAACAGACACTGTTCAGACGGCTCGCCGTCTTCGCCGGCGCGTTCGACCTCGACGCCGTCACCGCGGTGAGCTCCGCCGGGAGCCCGCGCGGCGCCATCGCCGACGTGCTCGGCAGGCTGGCGGACAAGAGCCTGGTCACTGTCCACCACCGAGGCGCCGCGGCGCTGTGGAGACTGTTGCAGACGGTGCGCGCGTTCGCCATCGAGCGGCTGGACGCGTCGGGAGAGCTGCCGGAGGTCCAGGCCCGGCACCTGCGCTGGGCGGCGGACGTCGCCACCGAGCTCGAGACGAAGCTGGACGGCGACGAGTGGTACGAAGAGTTCGACCGCCTCTCCGACGATCTGAGGGAGGCCCTCGCCGTCGCCCCCGAAGGCCCGGGTGAGCTGCCCCACCGACTGGCTCGCGCACTGGCACATCTCGCCTACACACGGCGGTTTCTGATGGAATCGCTCGGTCACTACCGGACCGCCGCCGAACGGGCACCCGCCCCGGGCGAAGCCGCAGCGGACCTGCACGCGGCCGCCGCCGTCGCCCATGCCATCGGCGACGACGGTCAGCGGCCCTTCGACCTGCTGATCGGCGCCGCGAACCTGGCCCAGTCGGCCGGAGATCGTGCAGGCACGGCCATCGCGCTGGCGCAGGCGGTCACCACTGCGAAGCGGCACCCGGCAGGGTTCGACGCCGAGATTCCGTACGAGCGACTGTGTGAACTCCTCGACGCGGCGACGTCGGCAGCCGACGGGTCGAGCAACGCCGTGGTGGCAGCCCACCTCGCCGAGGCAGCGGCCTGGGCCGCGACCTCCGACCGGCGCCAGGCCGACCTGGCACTCGCCGAGGCGGCCGTGGCGGCCGCCCGGGCCACCGATGATCCGGTACTGATCAGCGCGGCTCTGGACGCGGTGGGCACCGCCGACCTCGTGGCCGGGCGGGCCGCGGACCTTCGCCGGATCATGGACGAACGGTTGGCTCTGCTGCCTGCGATGCCCCGGCACGACCCGAACGCCGCCCCGGAGATCATCGACACCTACCGGATGGCCCACCTGGCCGCCCTCGGCGTCGGCGACCTGCCGGCCGCTCTGTCGATCGGCCAGCGGACCATGGACGACGACCTCGCCGGCAGCTCCTATCATTCGGCCGCACTCCTGCTCACGCCGCTGGTGCTCAGCGGCCGCTTCGACGAGGCACTGCGGATGGCGGGCACCGCGTGGGAAGGGTGGCGGCGGGCCGGCCGGCCACGCACCGGCACGATGTCGCCGCCGATGGCCGCTGTCGCCCTCGTCCACGGGCTGCGCGGCGACGACGAGGGGTACGCGCTGTGGCGCTCCCGAGCAATCGACGTCATCGGCGCGCTACCCCCGCACCCCACGTTCCTGACGATGGTCGACGCGCGGCTCGCCCTCCACACCGGCCGGCTGGAGGACGCCGCCGTGCTCGTTCGCCTGGCCTTCAACGGCACCCGCAGCTGGTCTCCGCCCTACGCACAGGCGGTTGGCGCCGAACTGGCCGTCGTCGCCGGGCTCTCGGACGCTCCGGACCTGCTGTCAGCCGCCGAGCGGCACGAGAGCGCGTGGGTCTCCGCCTGCACCGCCCGCGCCCGAGGTCGTCTTGACGGCGACGCCACAGCTCTCACCGACGCCGTAGCGGGGTGGGAGCGCATCGGTGCCCGGTTCGAACGAGCATGCACGCTCCTGCTGTTGCCCGATCGCGCCGCCGAGGGCCGGCGGGACCTCGTCGACCTAGGTGTCAGTGTCCCGGCTCACTGAGGAGGAAACTTAAGATCAGGCTGAGCCCGGCTGCGGTGGGGGCAGACCCGGATGCGGTTCCGACCGACCAGGCCCAGACTTCGCGGCCGACGATGCGCTGCCCGATCGAGGCGCGGCAAGTGCGTCTCGTCTCACCGGTTCTCGGCGTGACGTGCTGCCGAGGCTTCCAAAAGATCTTGCGTAGGTGGTAGTCCAGCACCGCCGGCACGACCGATCGCGGGCCTCCATTATGTCCGCTTCGCGAGTGCGCAGGGTGCGCGGCGGTTACGCTCGGTGCGAGCAGAGACAGCGAACTGGGCGTGATGACGGGGACGGCTATGCGTAGGTCATTCGAAGTGACCGTGGCGATCGGAGCGGCGTGTCTCGTGGGTCTTCCCACGCCCGCCCGGGCCGACAGCACCGGCGACGTCACGGCCACCGTCGTCGTCGCCGGCGGTGAACTCTCCATCATCGTGCCGGCGAGCGCCGACCTTGGTCACGGCTCACCCGTCGAGGGCATCAGCGGTCAACTCGGCACGGTCACCGTCATCGACGATCGCGCGCAACTCGCGGCGACCTGGGTGGCGACCGTGACCGCAAGTGACTTCACCACAGGCGGCGCGACGCCGGAAGAGACCATCCCGGCCAGCATGATCGACTACTGGTCTGGGCCAGCTACCCAGAACGCGGGCACGGGCGTTCTCGTACCGGGTCAGCCCACCGCGGCCGAGGCGGTGTCCCTCGCCGCACCGTCGACGGCGTTCCGCAGGACCACCGGCGACGGCCTGAACAGTGCCAGCTGGAACCCGACTCTGATCTTTGAGTTGACGCCGTCCACAGTGGTTGGTGTTTACACCGGAACGGTCACCCACTCGGTCGCCTGATCGGCGCCGGACGCCATCCGCAGGCCCGGCAACCGCACCTCGGCGGCCGCCGGGACCCGAGGCCCGCTCAATCCACGCTGACCGCGCCGGCCATCCGGTCGGTGCTCTCGGTCGGGCGCGACGCCGGGTAGGCGTGCGCGGGTGCGACCCGGCGCCGGCGGTTGCGGTGGCGCAGCACGAACGCGCCCAGGCCGATGATGAGCAGCGCCGCCGCCGCGCCTGCCGACCAGAGCCAGGATGTGCCGGTATCCTCCGCGGCCGGGGCGACAGCGCCGGCCGGAAGCAGATCCGAGTGGGTCGCGCACACGAGTGGTTTGGTACCGCCCTTGGCGGTGGCACAGGCGACCGTGGCGAGTCGCAGCAGGTCCTTTGGCGTCTCACCCACCCGGGCCACAGTGGTGAAGGTGGATTCCTGACCCACCTTGAGATCGGTGGCCCAGGTGACCGCGCCGTCCCGGGCTTTGCCCCCGCGGTCGGCCGAGACGAGAGTCAACCCGGTCGGCATGCTCTGCGAGACCTTGATGTCGGCCACAGTGGTGGCGCCGAGGTTGCGGACGGTGAGCCGGTACGTCAGCTCGTCGCCGGCCGAGACCTCAGTCCGGCCGTCGTCCACAGTGATGCTGAGCAGCGGGCCGGGCGGCGAGGCCGACGCGGACGGTTTCGGCGTCGGGGCCGCCGCCTGCGCCGGGTCGACTGCTGGCCCGACCAGCACCCAGGCCGCCAGTGCGGTCGCCAGGACAGGGATCCTTCGCATGATGCTCCTCAGGCTGTTACTCGGTGATCGCCACGTATTCCAACGTCGCGGAGTACTCGTCGGCTACGACCGCGGGGATGCTGACTTCGTAGTCGTTGCCGATCGCGTCCCCGCCGGGCGCCGAGGGCCCGGACTGGCGGTGCACCACTACCGGCGTCACATCGGAGAGTCCCCGGAAGACGCTGGTACCGCTCTCCCGTACCCGCAGGTTCTCGATCGGGATCGTGTACGGATTCTCGGGATTCGCCCCGACCAGTTCGGGCGCCAGCCCGCGCACTGTCACGGCGTACCCGGTGGGGCTGTTGGTGGTGACGGTCATCGTGACCGCTTCCGGCTGGCCGACCACCTGCTGGGGCCGACCGGTCAGGGTGAACCCGGCCGGCAGGCCGGACAGCGTGATCGACTGCGCGGCCACGACGACCGTTGCGGTGCATGCTGCGCCGCCTCCACCCGCCGGGCAGGTGTTACCGACGGTCGTGGAGGCCACCGTGTTGACCACATTTCCGTCGCCGGAAACCGGCTGGTTGACGGTGACGCTGTAGGTGATCGCGGCGGTGGCGCCGATAGGCAGGTCACCGGTCCAGGTGAGCACCGGGGCGGTGTAGGACAGCACGCCCGTGGTGGTGACGGCGTCGCCGACGTACACGGCGTCGTCGAGGACGTCGACGAGTGAGTCGGTGAATGTGGCGCCGCTGTAGGGCGCCTGCCCGCTGTTGGTTACCAGCACCGAATACCGCACGGTCCCGCCAGCGACGACCGTGCCGGTGTCGGCGGTCTTGGTGATGCTCAGTTCGGGGATCCGGACCGCGACCGTGGCGGTGCAGGCCGGCGACCCCGGACAATCGGCTCCCACGGTGCTGGAGCTGACGGTGTTCACCAGGCTCTGGTCGCCGGTGCCCGGGAAGTTCACCTGGACCGAATAGGTGATCACCGCGACCGCCGCGACCGGCAGGTCACCGGTCCAGGTCAGCACCGGCGCCGCGTAGGAGAGCAGACCGGAGCTGGCGGTGGCGTCCGCGTTGTAGACGGCGTCGTCGAGCACTCCGGCGAGTGAGTCCGCGAGGGTCGCGCCGGTGTAGGGCGACTGCCCGGTGTTGGTGACCGTGATCGTGTACGTGACGGTGCCACCGGCGGTGACCGTGGCGGTGTCCGCCGTCTTGGTGATGCCCAGACCGGGGACGAGGATGGCGACGCGGACGCTGCACCTCGGGTCGATGCTGCCGACCGCACAGTTGTTGGCCTGCGCGTCGGAGGTGACCCTGTTGGCCAGGACGCGTCCGGTCGTCTGGCTGTTGTTGACCGTCACGGTGTAGGTGATCGTCACGGCGGTGCCGATCGGCAGGTCACCGCGCCAGGTCAGCACCGGCGCCGCGTACGAGACCACCCCGGAACTCGCGGTGGCGTCCGCGTTGTAGGCCGCATCGCCGAGCAGTCCGGCGAGCGAGTCGGTGATCGCCGTGTCGACGTACCCGGTCTCGCCGGTGTTCGTGGCGGTGATGGTGTAGGTGACGGTGCCACCTGGCGTGCTGGTCGGGTTGTCGGCGGTCTTGTCGATGACGAGGCCGGGCAGCAGCACGGCGACGCTCACGGTGCATCCGGGTCCGGGCGCTGCGGTGGAGCAGTTGCTGCCGGGCGCGTCGGTGGTGATGGTGCTGGCCAGGGTCCGGTTGCCGGTGTCCGGGTCGTTGACCGTGACCGTGCCGGTGATGACGATGACGCCGCCGACCGGGATGTCGCCGATCCAGGTGACGTCGGCGCCGACCACGGTCAGCGTGCCGGAGCTGGCGACCTGGTCCCCGTTCGGCCGGGCGTCGTCGAAGACGTTCGCGGCGTTGGTCACGACCCGGATGCCGACGTACGGCGTTGGGCCGGTGTTGGTGAAGGTGGCGGTGAACCGGACGACGCCGCCCGGCGTGGTGGTGGCCACGTCGGCGACATTGGTGACGCTGAGCGCGGGGATGAGCACGGTGACGGTGACCGCGCAGGCCGGATCGGTCCCCCCGGTCGGGCAGTTGCTGCCCGGTGTGGCGGAGGTGACGGCGTTGGTCATGCTCCGATCTCCGGAGGAGGGGTTGTGCACCGCAACCGAGTAGCTGATGACGGCGGTGCCCCCGATGGCGAGGTCACCGGTCCAGGTCAGGGTCGGCGCGGCGTACGACACGACACCGGTCGTGGCGACCGCGTCGTCGTTGAAGGTGGCGTCGTCGAGCACGGCGGCGAGGCTGTCGTTCAGGGTGGCGGCGGTGTACGCGGTCTGGCCGATGTTGGTGACGGTGATGGTGTAGCCCACCGTGCCACCCGGTGTGGTGGTGCCGGCGTTGGCGTTCTTGCTGATGCTCAGGGCCGGCAGCAGCACCTGGACGGTGGCGGTGCAGGCCGGATCGAGGCTCCCGGCCGGGCAGTTGTTGCCGGCTTCGGTGGAGCTGACCGTGTTGACGAGATTTCGCCCGCCGGTCTGCGGCTCGTTGGCGGTGACCGAGTAGGTGATGACGGCGCTGCCCCCGATGGCGAGATCGCCGGTCCAGGTCAGGGTCGGCGCGCTGTAGGAGACGAGGCCCGAGCTGGCGCTGGCGTCGCCGTTGTAGGCGGCGTCGGCGAGCAGGCCAGCCAGGCTGTCGGTGACGCTGGCCCCGGTGTACGGGGTCTCGCCGGCGTTGGTGACGGTGATCGTGTAGCCAACGGTGCCGCCGGGGACGGTGCTGGCCCGGTCCGCCGTCTTGAGCACGGTCAACGCCGGGATGAGGATCGTGACGGTCGCCGTGCACGCGGGGTCGGTGCCGCCCGACGGACAGTTGTTGCCGGGGGCGGTGGAGCTGGCCACCGAGGTCATGACGCGGTCACCCAGGTCGGGGTCGTTCACCGTGAACGAACGGGTGATGGTGAGCACCGCGCCGGGCGGCAGGTCACCGGTCCACCGAATGGACGACGTGCCCGGCACCAGGACCAGGGTGCCGGTCGAGGCCGCGGCGTCGCCGTTGTACGTGGCGTCGTCCTCCGAGCCGGCGAAGTTGGTCGTTATCTCGATCGCGGTCAGCGGCGTCGTCCCGGTGTTGGTGGCCGTGGTGGTGAACTGGACCGTGCCACCCGGCACCGAGGTGGGGGCGTTCGCCGTGTTGACGATGCTGAGCACCGAGACCGTCACGGTGGCCGTACAGGCCGGGTTGGTGCTGCCGACGACACAGCTGCTGCCGGCGGCCGCGGAGCTGACCCGGCTGGTCAGGAGCCGATCGCCGGCGTCCGGCACAGCGACCGTGACGGAGTAGGTGATCGTTGCCGTCGCCCCGGGGGCGAGGTTGCCCGTCCAGAGCAGATTCGGACTGGTGAAGGTGACAGTGCCGGTGGTCGCCACGGCATCGCCGTTGTAGGTCGCGTCGTCCAGCAGCCCGGCCAGCGCATTGGTCACCGTGACGCCGGTTTGCGCGGTCTGCCCGGTGTTGACGATGGCGATGGTGTAACCCACCTGTGCGCCGGGCGTCGTGCTGGCCGTACCGGCGGTGATGGTGATCCCCAGGCCGGGCGTGAGTACGGGCACCAGAACGGAGCAGTCCGGATTGGAGCTGGCTGGTGGGCACGTGCTGCCGACCTCGGTCGAGGAGACGGCGTTCACCATCGTCTTGTCGCCCGGGTCGGGGCTCAACACCCTCATGGTGTACGCGATGACCGCGCTCTGCCCCGCTGGCAGGTTACCGGTCCAGGTCAGGGTCGGGGCCGCGTACGACAGGCCACCCACGGTGGTGGTGGCGTCGTTGCCGAAGGTCGCGTCGTCGAGCGCGCCGGTCATGTCGTCGGTGACCACGGCGCCCAGGTACGGGGCGGTGCCGGTGTTGCTGATGGTGATGGTGTAGCCGACCGTGCTGCCAGGTGTGGTGACGGGTGCGTTGGCCACCTTGACGATGCTCAGAGCCGGCACCAGCACGTCCACCCGGACGGTGCAGCGCGGATCGGTGCCGCCGACCGGGCAGTTGTTCCCCTGGATCGCCGAGCTGGCCGTACTTGAGATGACTTTGTCGCCCGGATCGGGGTTGCGCACCTGGAAGCTGCTGGCGATGGTGACCACGCCGCCCACCGGCAGGTCACCGGTCCAGCTGAGACCGCCCGGGCCGACCACGAGGGCGCCGGAGGAGGCGGTGTCGCCGATCGGCACGGCGTCGTCGAGCAGGTCGGCGCCACCCAGGTTGACGGAGGCGCCGAAGTAGGCGGTGCCGCCGTCGTTGGTGATGGTGGTGGTGAGGACGACCGTGCCGCCGGGCAGCACGGTGGCCCTGTCGGCGGTGTTCAGGATGGTCACCTGTGACACGGTGACCTGGGCGGTGCACCGGGGGTCGACGCTGCCGACGCCGCAGTTTCCGCCGTCGGAGTCGGAGACCAGGGTGTTGACCATCAGGTTGTCACCGGTGACCGGCTGCACCGTCACGGTGTAGGTGATGGTCACCGAGCCGGCCGCCGGCACGTCGCCGGTCCAGGTGAGCACCGGGGCGGTGTAGTTGATGGTGCCCACCCCGCCGGCCGAGGCGTCGTTGTTGTAGACGGCGTTGCCGAGCACGTCGGCCAGGGAATCGTCGAAGGTCGCGGCGAGGTACGGGGTCAGCGCGGAGTTCGACACCACCACCGTGTACGTGACCACCGCACCGACGGCAGCCGAGGGCACACTCGCGGTCTTGGCGAACGTCAGTTGAGTTTCGTCCGCGACCGCGACGGTGACCGTGCACGCCGGGTCGGCGCTGCCCACTGGACAGTTGGCGCCTGCCGCGGCGGAGCTGGCGACGTTGACCAGCGAGTTGTTCCCGGTGTCCGGGTTGTCGACGGTCACCGTGTAGGTGACCGTCACTGTGGCGCCGACGGCCAGGTCGCCGCTCCAGGTGAGCACCGGAGCGGTGAAGGAGACAGTACCGGCCGTGGCGCTCGCGTCCCCGTTGTAGGCCGCGTCATCGAGGACGCCGGTCAGGTCGTCGGCCACGCTTGTCGCGGCGTACGGGATCTGTCCACTGTTGGTGATGGTCAGCGTGTAGGCGACCGTGCTGCCCGGCGACGTCGTCACGGCGCTCGCCGATTTTCCGATGGTCAGCGCCGGGGTGAGAACCAGCACGGTGGAGGTGCAGCCGGGCGCCTGAGCCGTCGCGGAGCAGGAACTGCCGACAGCGCTCGACTGAAGCCTGTTGAGCATGATCTTGTTGCCCGGATCGGGTGACAGCACCACCACCGAGTAGGTGATCGTCACGACCGCACCGACCGCGAGGTCACCGCTCCAGGTGAGGGTGCTACCGGTGAAGGTCAGGGTGCCAGTGCTGGCCACCGCGTCGCCGCTGTACGTCGCGTCACTCAGCACCGCCGCCAGCGAGTTGGCCACACTGATCGCGGTGTAGGGCGAGGTGCCCGAGTTGGTGATCGTCACTGTGTAACCGACAGTCTGCCCCGGCACCGCGGTCGCCGTGTCCGCGACGACCTCCAGCGCGAGACCCGGTATCAGCACGGTCACGCTGATCGAGCATCGTGGGTCGGAACCGCCTGCCGGGCAGTTGTTGCCCGGGGCAGCCGACACCGACGTGGCGGTGAGCAACGGGTCGCCCAGGTAGGGGTTGAACACCGTGATGCTGCCGCTCAGCGTGACGGTCGCGCCGACTGGGATGTCGCCGGTCCAGACCGCGCCGGTCGGACCGAGGGTCAGCGTGCCGGAGGATGCGGTCTGGTCGCCGTTGCCGGTGACGTTGGTGCCCAGGCCGGCCGAGTCGAAGGCGACACTGATGCCCTGGTAGGGGACCTGGCCGGTGTTGGTGTAGGTGGCGTTGATCCGGACCACTCCGCCCGGTGTGGTGGTGGCGACGTCGGTGGTGCTGACGATCAGGAGCCGGGCCACCGGCACGCTGACCGCGCAGCGGGCATCGCTGCCGCCGACGGTCGGACAGTTGCTGCCCACCGCCGTCGAGCTGACCCGGTTGGTGAGGATCAGGTCACCGGTGACCGGGTCGTTGACCGTCACCGAGTAGGTGATCGTCACGGAGGCCCCGATGGCCAGGGCTCCGCTCCAGGTCAGGTCGGGGCTGACGAAGCTGACCGTGCCGGCGGAGGCCACCGCGTCGTTGTTGTAGCCCGCGTCGTCGAGCACGCCGGCCAGCGCGTCGGTGACGGTCAGAGTCGGGTACGCGGTCTCCCCGGTGTTGCTGATGGTGACGGTGTAGCCGACGGTCGCGCCCGGTGTGGTGGTCGGCACGCTGGAGACCTTGGTGATGGTCAGTGCCGGCACCAGAACCCGCACCGTGGCGGTGCACCGCGCGTCGCTGCTGCCCGTCGCGCAGTTGCTGCCCGGGGTGTTGGAGACCACCGTGTTGACCAGCGACTTGTCGCCCGGGTCCGGGTCGAGGATGGTCATCGAGTAGGTGATGGTGGCGGCGGCGCCGAGACCCAGTGGGCCCACCCAGCTCAGGTTGGGAGTGGTGTAGCTGACCGTCCCGGACGTGGCGGTGGCGTCACCGTTGTAGATGGCGTCGTTGAGCGGGTTGGCCAGCGAGTCGGTGAAGGCCGCCGCCGCGTACGCCGTCTCGCCGGTGTTTGTCACGGTGATGGTGTAGGTCACCACGCCGCCCGGGACGGTGGTGGCGCTGTTCGCGGTCTTGACGATGGTCAGTCCGGGCAGCAGCACGGTGACGGTCGCCGTGCACGCTGCGGCGGGCGAACCGGGCGGGCAGTTGTTGCCGACCGCCGTTGAGCTGAGCGTCGAGGTCAGGACCCGGTTTCCGGTGTCGGGGACCTGCACCGTCACGGAGAACCGGACGGTGACGGTCGCGCCGACCGCGAGCGCGCCGGTCCAGGTCAGCACCGACCCGGACACGCCGACGGCCCCGCTGTCGGCCGTGGCATCGGCGTTGTAGACGGCATCGTCGAGTACACCGGTCAGCGAGTTGGTCACGCTGGTCGTCACCGGGTACGCCGTCTCCCCGGTGTTGGCGATGGTGATCGTGTAGCCGATCGTGTCGCCGGGTGTGGCGGTGGCCGCGCTGGGCGTGTTGGTCAGGGTCAATCCGGGCAGCAGCACGGCGACCGTCGTCGAGCAGCGGGTGTCGACGCTGCCGGTGGCACAGTTCGCACCCGGCGTCGGAGAGACCAGCTTGTTGGCCATCGACCGGTCGCCGGTCGCGGGATCGTTGACGGTCACCGAGTAGGTGATCGTCGCGGACGCGCCGACGGCGAGGTCACCGCTCCAGGAGATGGTCGGGCTGGTGTAGCTGACGGTCCCGGAGGTGGCGGTGGCGTTACCGTCGTAAACGGCGTCGTCGAGCACCCCGGCCAGTGAGTCGGTGAAGCTCGCGCCCAGGTAGGCGGACTGGCCCGTGTTGGTCACCGCGACCTGGTAGGTCACCACCGATCCCGGCGTCGTACTCGGCGCACTCGCCGTCTTGAGCAGCGTCAGCCCTGGGATGAGGATGGTCACCGCCGCGGTACACCGCGGGTCGACGCTGCCGGGGGCGCAGTTGCTGCCCACCGCCGAGGACGACACCACGCTGGTCAGGACTCGTCCGCCGGTGGTCGCGGAGCTGACCGTCACGCTGAACGTGATGATCACCGTGGCGTCGACCGCCAGGTCGCCGGTCCAGGTCAGGTTCGGGCTGGTGTACGACAGCGCACCGGCGGTGGTGGTCGCGTCATTGTTGTACGTCGCGTCGCCGAGCAACCCAGCCAGCGAGGTGGTGGCGCTGATGCCCGTGTACGCGGTCTGCCCGGTGTTGGTGATGGTCACCGTGTAGTCGACGGTGGACGAGGGCGTCGTGTTCGCGGTGCTCGCGGTGTTGGTCAGGACCAGGCCCGGCACCAGCACGGTGACCGTCACCGTGCAACGGGTGTCGTTGGCGCCGGCCGGGCAGTTGCTGCCCAGGCTGCCGGAGCTGACCGTGTTGGTCATGACCTTGTCGCCGGGGTCCGGCAGGCGCACGGTCACCGTGTACGTGATGGTGGCGCTGGCACCGACGGCCAGAATGCCGGTCCAGGTCAGGTTCGGGGAGCTGAAGGAGACGGCACCGGTCGTCGCCGCCGCGTCTCCGCTGTAGACCGCGTCGTCGAGCACCCCACCGAGCGCGTCGGTGTAGGTCGCGGCCGGGTAGGCCGCCTGGCCGGTGTTGGTGACCGTGACGGTGTACCGGACCACGTCGCCGGGAGTCGCGGTCGTCATGTTCGCCGTCTTGACGATGGTGAGCGCGGAGACCGGCACGGTGGCCGTACACCGGGCGTCGAGGCTGCCGGTGGCGCAGTTACCGAACGTCGGCGAGGTGACCGTGTTGGTCAGCACCAGATCACCGGTCGACGGGTTGGCCACGGTGACCGAGTAGCTGATGGTCACGGCTGCGCCGGCGGCCAGGTTGCCAGTCCAGCTCAGGGTCGGGCTGACGAACGTGACGGTGCCCGAGGTGGCGGTGGCGTCGGCGTTGTAGGTCGCGTCGTCGAGCACCCCTCCGAGCGGGTCGGTGATCGTCACGCCACTGAGTGCGGCCGAGCCGGTGTTGGTCGCGCTGATCGTGTAGTTCACCGTTCCGCCGGCCGCCACGGTGTTCACGTTCGAGGTCTTCACCACGACCAGCGGCCCGGTGGTGATGACGAGGGTGACCGGTTGGGTCGCCTGCTGGCCGGCGGCGTCGACCACCCGTACCGTGAAGCTGGAACTACCCGCGGTGGTCGGGGTGCCGGAGAGCAGACCGGTGCTCGCGTTCAGGGTGAGACCGGGCGGCAGCGTGCCCGCGCTGACCGACCAGACGAACGGCGCGGTGCCGCCGTTGACCGTGAGCTGGTTGCTGTAGGGAATGCCGACCTGGCCGGGTGGTGGCGGCGGGAACGTCAGCGTCGGCGACGCGGTGATGCCGAGGGAGACCGTCCGGATGGCGGCCTGACCGAAGGTGTCGACCACCCGGACGGTGAAGGAGTAGTTGCCACCGAGGGTGGGGGTGCCGGAGAGCAGGCCGGTGCTCGCGTTCAGGGTGACTCCGGGCGGGAGGCTACCTGCGCTCACCGACCAGACGAACGGTCCCGTGCCTCCGTTTACCGTCAGTTGGGTGTTGTAGGCGATGCCGACCTGCCCCTGCGGTGGTGGCGGAAAGGTCAGCGTGGGCAGCGGCGCGATGACGATGCTCAGTGCCTGGGTGGCGGCCTGACCGCTCGCGTCCAGCACCCGCACGGTGAAGCCGAAGGTGCCGGCAGTGGTGGGGGTGCCGGAGAGCAGACCGGTGCTCGCGTTCAGGTTCACGCCGGGCGGCAGGCTTCCCGCGCTGATCGACCAGGCGAACGGCGCCGTACCGCCGATGACGGTGAGCTGGTTGCTGTAGGGGACGCTGACCTCGCCGGCGGGTGGCGGCGGGTTGGCGAGACTGGGCGAGGCGTTCGGCGTGACCGGTGCGGACTGCGCCGAGGGCGGTCCGGCGCCGCCCGCGTTGCGGGCCGTCACCGTGAACGTGTACGCGGTGCCCGGGGTCAGCCCGGTCACCGTCTGGGTGGTCGCGGCGCTGGCGAAGGTCTGCGGGGTCTGCGCCACGCCGTTGATGTACGGCGTGACGACGTAGGAGGTGATCGGGCTGCTGTTCGCGTTGGGCGCGGTCCAGGTCAGCGTGGCCGACGAGTCACCGGCGCTGGCCGCCGTGATGGTCGGTGCCCCGGGCACCGCGTACGGCACCACCGCGGTGGACGCCGGACTCGTCGCGCTGGTGCCGATCGAGTTGACCGCCGCGACGGTGAACGTGTAGTTCGCGCCGACCGTCAGCCCGGAGATCACCCGGCTGGTGGTGGACGCGTCGTAGGTGATCGGGGTTTGCGCCACCCCGTTGCGGATCGGGGTCACGATGTAGCTGGTGATCGGGCTGCCGTTGCTCGCCGGCGCCGTCCAGGTGACCGTGGCGCTGGCCAGGCCGGCGGTCGCCGTGGGGGCGACCGGGGTGGCGGGCACGTCGGTGTAGACGTAGCTGGCCGCGGCGGCGACACCCCGGGTGACCACGGTGACGTTCACGGTGGCGGCGCTGCTGCGCGCGGGCATGGACGAGATGCTCAACGTCCCGTTGGCGTTCACGGTGAAGCAGCCGGCCGCCGGGCCGGACGGGCAGGGCAGCAGGACGACCGGTGTGCCGGCCTGCTGCTGCGCCGTGGTGCCGATCTCGATGGCGGTCGCCCCGGCGATGTTCGTCCCGCCGACCGTCACCGCGACGCCGCCGGCGATCGTGCTCGTCGCGGGCGAGACGGTTATCCCACTCGGCGTCGCCGGCGGCGTGCCCACGACCGTGGTGGTGGAGATGCCGGGATTGGCGTCGATGGACGACGCGGTGACGGTCGACTGGGTCTGGATGATCGCGGGCGTGACGTTGGACCCGGTGACGATGCCGACCACCGAGATCGGTGGCAGCGACGTCCCGTTGGCGAACGGGCCGTTGCTGTTGGTGCAGGTGATGGTCTGCCCGGACGGGGCCCCGCAGACCCAGCCGCTGCCGAAGGCGCCGACCGGCACGACACCGGTCGGCGTGGTCGCGGTCATCGATACCGGGGCGGTCTCGTTGGAGCCGACCGCGACCGAGGGGACGACCGTGTAGTTGACCGGGTCACCGGGCTGCGGGTTCGGCCCGGTGTAGCTGGTCTGCGTGACGTTGAGGTCGGGCACCGGATTGAAGGTGACCACGTTGGTGTTGTCGACCTCGTGGTTGTCCACCACCGAGCCGGTGGAGGCCACCCAGCCAAAGGCGAGTTGGCGCGGGATGCCGCTGCTGTTGAGCCAGGTCGGCGAGGGGTAGAGGCCGGTGGCGACCGCTGGCAGCGGGCCCTCCAGGACCCGCGAGACGCTCGCGCCGACCGGCCTGAAGGACACCATGTAGCGGCCGGCCGCGACCACCAGACCGGAGGCGGTGGTGAACGAGGAGCCGGTTGGGTTGATCACCACCTCGACCGGGACGACCGAGGCGGCGCGGGTGTTCGCCCGCAGTGGGACCACCGGGGCAGTTGCGGCGGTGGCGGTGCTGTTGACGGCGCAGTAGCCGACCGTGCCTCGTCCGGGGCCCCGGACCACCACCTGCCCCGGCATTCTGTTGGCGGTGATGTAGGGCGGGTCGACGCAACCGACTCCCTGGTAGTTGCTCGTGCTGTAGTTGCCGAAGACGTCGAAGCCGATACCCAGGTAACCGTTCGCCAGGCCGGGCAGGGTCTTGGTGCCGGTGTAGCCCAGCCCTCCCCCGGACTGGCCGATGGTGGCCGGCGCGGTCGGGTTGGCGGGGTCGACCGCCGCGAGGACCAGGGTCATCCCGTCCGCGCCGCCGGTGTTGCCGTACTGGTAGAGGTTGAAGGTCATGTCCAGCCCGGACGCGGTGGGCACGCTGGTCGCTCCGAAGAGACCGCCGGTCCGGTTGATGGTGGCGTCAGTGAGCCTCAGCTTGCCGCTGCCGGGTGCGTCGGTCTGCGTCGCGCAACTGCGCAGCACTCCGGTGCTGGTGTTGCCGGAGGCGGTCAGGCAGGCGAAGTTCGTGGTGGTGGAGGTAGCCGGCAGGGCAGGCACGAAGATGGGGCCGAGGCCGTCCGGGGTGTTGTTGTGGAAAGGCTGGTTGAACAGGACGGTGCCCGCTGCCTCGGCGACGACGGGGTTGAGTACGGCAACCAAAGTGGCCAGCAAGATGCTGACGACGCCGAAGGCGGTTCGGCGTCGGACCTCACCGCGGCCGAAGACACGCCGGGACCGTGTACGGGTGCGGGCGTTCAACGGACCAGGTCCGAGCCGCCGAGGACCGTGACCGTCGCGGCGGTACGCATACCGTTCGTCGCGGCCGCACCGTTCCAGCCCCACCTCGCTGTAAAGCCATTCACCATCGCCATCAGCATGCGCCAACCCCTCCATAAGCCTCAGTTAGGGTATGCCGGCCGATATGCCTCGTTACCGCCTAATTCGTAAAAACAGGACAAAACACCGACAAGGAGCGAGCCAGAGCGTCATTTCGTGAATCATGAGAACTGCTCGGCCGGTCGCGATAGACGGGCCGGACGGACCAATCAGGACAGAACGAGGGACAACGCCTCGACTACCGGCTTCGGTGGTCGACGACCCACGTCGGCGGCGCCTGGTGCTCTCCATCGGCGGCCAACGTGGACGCTTGCGGCGTCACCGCAGCGGTGCCGACCCGGCGACGCCGGAGCATCCAGCCGAGCAGGAGCAGGAACCCGAGGCCCCCGACCAACGGACCGATGAGGTGCAACGGGACGATGACGACCGTGGCCTGCGCACTCCCCGAACGGCCGTCTGGGTTCGACACCGCGACGGTCACCCGACAGACGCAGACCAGGGGTGGATCCTCCCACCGGGCGCTGACCTGTCGGCTGCCGTCCCGAAGCAGGGTGAAGTCGGGAAACGTCACGTCCTCCCCCGCCACCCGGGCCCGCAACCGGTCGGCGGCGACGAAGTCGCGATGGAGGGTGCCGACATTGCGTACCGTCGCGGTTAGCGCCAGCGGACCACTCAGCGCGAAACCGGGCGCATCGACCTCGGCGACCTGCACCGACTCGATCGCGTCGCCCGGCACCGTGACGTAGACCGGCGCTCCGACACTGCGGCGGATGGTCATCCCGGGTGCATCGGCCGGCGGTGGCGCCGAGAAGATCACCGCGACCTGATGCTCGCCGGGCTCGGCGTTCGGCGGCACCGCGATCCGGAGGTCCACCAGTTCGGTCGCACCGGGGGCCAGCCGAAAACGCTTCGGGTCCAGCGTGACCCAGTCGATCGCCGTGTGTGCCGCGTCCGAACGGAACGTCAACTCTCCGGTGGGGTCCACCGCGAAACTCGCCGTTCGCATCGACACGTCGATCGCCGATCGACCCCGGTTGCTCACGGTGAACTGCCGCGGCCGCCCAATCTCGGCGGCTGGTACGACCATCCGACTGGGGCTGACACTCAGTGAGAAGTCCGACTGGTCCGGCGGAACGGTGTTCGTCGACACGATCGGTGTCAATGCCAGCAGCACCAGCAGCACGGCACCTGAAATGTGAGGCAAAATCGACACCTGTTCAGGGTGGTTTGAGATGAAGTATGGGGGTTTTATCCTAACTGGAACTCACCGCCGCCATCCACGATTGCCCTGACAAATGCCCTGCAACTGGGTGCGTACGGACCTCTGCGACCGCGTCGGCAAGGGCTTCCACTCCGTCGGTGATGGAGCGTTCGGTGAGGGTGGCGTAGCCGAAGATCAGCCCACCGGGTCCGGCAGGGCTCAGTCGGTACCGGGAGACGCCCTGCACGACCAGTCCGCGCCGGGCGGCGCCAGCCACGACCGAGGCCTCGTCGAGGTCGTGCGGGAGCCAGGTCACGACGTGTTGGCCCGCCGCGACACCGACCGGTTCCAGTTCCGGCAGCCGTGCGCGCAGCGCGGCCAGGAGTGCGTCGCGGCGGCGGCGGTAGACCGGGCGCATGCGCCGTAGGTGCCTGTCGAATTCGCCGCGGGTGAGGAAGTCGGCGAAGGTGAGTTGGTCGATGACGGGAGAGCCGCGGTCGGCCCGTACCTTCGCCGCCGTTATGTCGTCGACCAGGTGTGACGGCGCAAGCAGCCACCCGAGGCGCAGCCCTGGCGCGAGGGTCTTGCTCGCGGTGCCGCAGTAGACGACGGCGTCGGGCGCCAACCCCTGCATGGCGCCGACGGGCGAGCGGTCGTAGCGGTACTCCGCGTCGTAGTCGTCCTCGATCACCACTGCGCCGCGACGCTGCGCCCAGCCGATGACCCGGGCCCGCGCGGTGGCCGACAGGACGCCGCCGGTGGGCCACTGGTGCGAGGGCGTCAGCACGACGGCGTCCGCGTCGGTCTGTTCGAGCTCCTCGACGAGAATGCCGTCTGGCCCGACCGGGACCCCGATCACGTCCAGGCCGACGGCGGCCGCGACGAGGCGGGCGTCATCGTCGGCGGACGGGTCCTCGACGGCCACCCTGCGCGCGCCGCGCGCCGCGAGCACCTGGAGTATCAGCGCGACGCCTTGACCGTAGCCACTGCAGATCACGACGTTCTCCGGTCGGGCCGACGTGCCGCGGACCCGGCTGAGGTAGTCGATCAGGGCTGCGTGCAGTTCGGGTACGCCACGCCCGTCGAGGTAGGCGAAGCGTTCGTTCGGCGTGGTGGTGAGGACCGTTCGCACCGAACGCAGCCAGGCGGCCCGAGGGAATGACGACACGTCGGTGCGGCCGTACCCGAAGTCGATCCGGGCCGCCGGTCGATCCCCGCCGCGCCGACCCGCCGACGGCGGGACCGGCTCGACCGCGACCCGGGTGTAGCCGCCCGCCCGACTGGTGAGGTAGCCCTCGGCGACGAGTTGCTGGTAGGCCTCGACCACGACGCCGCGGGAGACTCCCAGATCGGCTGCGATGGTGCGGGTGGGCGGCAGGGACGTTCCCAGACGCCACCGGCCGGCCCGGATGCTGTCCCGGATCGAGGCGGCAATCTGCCGGTGCAGCGGTTCGGCAGCGGACCGGTCGACATGGATGAGCAGGTCCTCCGCAGTGCTCGAATTGGTCCTGATTCGGCCCATGAAATCGGACCTTACCGGGTGTACCGATTTCCGTCAGGCTCCGATGTATGACAACTACCAGTCCCCACTTCGACGGCCGCCTCCTCACCCCGGGTAGTCCGGGTTACGACGCGGCCCGCACCGTCTGGAACGCCATGATCGACCGGCACCCGCGGATGATCGTGCAGGCCGCGAGCGTCACCGACGTGGTGGCCGCGGTGCGCCTGGCCCGCGAACTCGACCTGGAGATCGGGGTACGCAGCGGCGGGCACAACGTGGCCGGCCACGCCGTCCCCGCGAACGGCCTGATGATCGACCTGACCCCGTTGAACGGCGTTCGGGTCGACGCGATCCGACGACGCGCCCGGGTCCAGGGCGGCGCGCTGCTCGGCGCACTCGACCGGGCGTCGCAGCCGTACGGCCTCGCCACGACCGCGGGTAACGTCTCGCACACCGGCGTCGGCGGCCTGACCCTCGGCGGCGGCATGGGCTGGCTCGCCCGCCAACACGGGTTGGCCTGCGACAACGTCGTCTCCTACACGATGGTCACCGCGGACGGGCAGGTGGTGACCGCGAGGCGAACCGAGAACCCCGACCTCTACTGGGGCCTGCGCGGCGGGGGCGGCAACTTCGGCATCGTCACCGACTTCGAATTCCAACTGCACCACACCGGAACGCAGACCCTGGTCGCCGAGTTCGACTTCCGCGCCGAGGACGCCGTACCGGTGCTCGAAGGCTGGCGGGACCTCAACGCCGTCGCGCCGAGGCAGGCGACCTTCACCGCCGATGTCCAGAGCACGGCCAGCGGCCCAATCGCCACCGTCGGCTTCGTATGGGTCGGCGACCCGGCACAGGGTCACCGGTTGCTGCCGGCGATGCGCGCGCTCGGGCGCCCGATCGCTGAGCGGGTCACCACCCCCTCATACCTGCAACTGCAGCAACGCGACGACACCGTCGGCGGCCACGCTTACCGCCGGTACTCCAGCGCGCACTACCTGCGGCGGTTCCCCACTGCCGCGATCGAGGCGTTCCTGTTGCGCGGCGCATCGGACCTGCACACCGGCGCCCACCTGGCCAACGTCGGCCTGCAGGCGCACGGCGGCGCCATCGCCGACGTCGCGGACGCCGACGCCGCGTTCAGCTACCGCGGCACCATGTTCGAGTTCGGCGCCGGCTCCCGCTGGACCGAGCCGTCCGAAGACGACATCCGGATGGCAGCGGCTCGCGGTGCGGGAGCCGCGCTCGACCCGTACGCCGACGGTGTCTACGTCAACTCAATCGCCGCCGACGAGGGGCAACGCGGGGTACGCCGCGCATACCCGGCCGCCAAGCTCGCCAGGCTCACCGCACTCAAGACGATTTGGGACCCGCACAACGTGTTCCACCTCAACCACAACATCCGGGCGAAAGGTCAACGGCGTACCCGATAGCGCAGGTGAAGCACCCGATTGCCCTGAATCACCACGTCAGGGTCCTCCAACAGGTGCTGCGCCTGGACCGACCCGAAGTAGCGCTTGCCGGACCCGAACACGACGGGTACGACGTCCATGCGCACCTCGTCGACCAGTCCCGCGGCAAGCGCCTGGCCACCGACGTCGCCAGCGGCGACCTCGACGATGCGGTCACCCGCGAGCTCCTGCGCCTTGGCCACGGCTGCCTCGACGCCGTCGACGAAGTGAAACGGCGCCTCTGGGTCCCACCCCTCGGGCTGCGGCCGGTGCGTCACGACGACCGCGTGGTCGACCCCGCCCGGAGGCTTCCCGTCCCAGCCGTCCGTCATGTCGAAGACGTGGCGGCCGGCGATGGTGACGCCGATCTCGTCCCAGTACGACCGGGTGTAGTCGTAGGACGTTCGCGACACCTTCAACTCGCCGCTCTCGTCCAACGGCACGTCCCCGCTGGACAGCCAGTCGAACAGCGGTCCGGGTTGGTCATTCTCGTCCGCGATGAAGCCGTCCACCGACACCGAGCTGTACATGACCACCTTGCCCACGGGGCTCTCCTCTGCTTGGGGGTGCCCCCAAGTTAGCGTGTCGTGAGCTGTCGCTCTTGTAAGAAATCAATCGGCTGGCAGCGGCCAACTGTCCAGCACGTGGCCGGGATGTTCGCGCAGGAACCGCCGCCGGACTTCGAGGTACCGGGTCGGCGTGAGCCCGGTGAACGCCCGGAACTCGTGGCCGAAGTGGGCCTGGTCGAAGTAGCCCGCGCCACCGGCTAGGTCACCCCAGTCGATCGGTCCGGCGGGGTCGATCGAGAGCACTGTGGCCGCGAAGCGGTAGGTGCGGGCCAGCCGCTTCGGCGTGACGCCGATGAGCTCCTTGAACCGCTGCGCCAGGTGAGTGCTGCTGACACCGGCCGAAGTCGTCAGGTCGCCGATCGCCACCGTCCCACCGGTCGCCGCGATGACGCTGCTCGCATGGCGGACCAGCCCCAGACCCGCGGTCTCGCACAGCCGTCGCGTCAGCTCCTCCTCGAGCAGCGTCAGCATCTCGTACGGCCCGGTCGCCGTCGCCAGCCGGTCCCGCAGCTCAGCAATGGCGGGTTGGCCCCAAATCTGCTCCACCGTGACCGGCCGGTCGCACAGCTCGGCCGCGGGCATCGGCAGGAACGGCGCCAGGCCCCACGGCTTGAAGTGCACGCCGACGGACCGGGTCCGGAGTGGGTAGCCGAACTCCCACGCGCGGGTGGGCATGGTGACCACGCAGCCGTCGGCGTACTCGGCCGCCTCGATGTCGGCGCCGGCGCGGATGCGGAACGGCGCACCGAGGTTGACGATGAGCAACGCCGACGGCGGCGGCAGCGTCAACCGGGCGTACGGCGGCGCACCCTCCAGGTAGTAGAGGTCGTCGATCAGCCCGTCCAGCGGCGGTCGCGGCACTCTGGACACGTACTCCACGCCCAGAGTATCGCCGGCATCGCGGCCGGGATGGTCCAGCCACGCTGCCCCGCCCGCAGTGGGAATTGGACCGTTCTACTGCCGTCCCGGCAGACCGGCTCAAGCTCAGGGCAGCGCAGTGACGAGGTCCGCTGGCGGAGTGCGGAGTTGGGTGTCCTTGCTGGGTGGTGTGCCGAACATGCGGCGGTATTCACGGCTGAACTGGGAAGGGCTGTCGTAGCCGACGCTGAGGCCCACACCGGTGATGTCGGAGGGGCGACTGGCGAGCAGGAGCCGGGCTTCTTGCAGACGGATGCGTTTCTGGAACTGGATGGGGCTCATCCCGGTGACGGTCTGGAAGTTGCGGTGGAACGCGGAGACACTCATGCGGGCGATTTCCGCCAGGTCCTCCACGCGAAAGGCGTTGGCATAGTTCTCCCGGATCTGACGCACGGCGCGGCTGATGTGGGCCAGTCCGCTGTCGGCGAGACCGAGTTGGCGGATGGCGACTCCCTGCTCACCGCGCAGGAGATGCCAGAGGATCTCCCGCTTGACCATGGGAGCGAGGATCTTGCGGTCCGCGGGCTGCTCCAGCAGCCGCAGCAGGCGCACGATGGCGTCCAGCAGTGACGGCGAGGCCGTGGAGACGGCAATGCCGGGTGATGCGGCGCGTGGGGTGGCTGGCAGGTCTCGGGGATCGGCTTCCAGGAGCAACTCAGCAAGGGCTGAGGGAGCGAGAGTCATGCCGAAGCCGAGGGTGGGCTGCCCGGTGTCCAGGACATGGCCGGTGACGGGCAGGTCGGCGGAGGCGATCAGGTATTCGCCGGGCCCATACTCGTAGAGGCGCTCGCCCAGGGCGAGGCGTTTGCCGCCCTGGGCGATGACTGCGAGCACGGTCCCGGACATCCCGGCCGCCGAAGCATTCGGATGGTTGAACTTGCATACCCGGATGCCCTCGATCGCCGTGCTCATGTCGGGCCGCGCGTGCCGGTTGAGGAGCTCACGCATCTCATCCAGGGCAGACATGGAAGCCATTCTTGTACAAACCTCCATACGGGGTTGCTGGCCCGGCAGGATTGGGCACACATTCAGAGGTTCTGACCTCCGGAGACTTCGATGTCCTGCGCGGTGATCCACCGGCCTTCCTCGGAGACCAACATGGCGATGACCATGCCGATGTCGTCGGGCTCACCCACGCGGCCGAGAGTGAAGGTCTTGGCCAGTTCCGGGATGATCTGCGGGTTCTTGCTGAATGCGTCGTCGGCGAAGCGGGTGACTGTGGCTCCCGGTGCGACCGAGTTCACGCGGATGCCGCGGGGACCGAACTCCTTGGCCATGTAGCGGGTGAGCACTGCCACGGCGCCCTTGAGAGCCGCGTAGACGGAGTATCCCGGCGCGGTCACCTGGGGCAGCGTGGAGTTGCTGGTCAGGTTGACGATGGCGCCGTTGTCGGCGAGGAGCGGCAGCAGGGCCTGGGTGAGGAAGAAGGGCCCCTTGAACAGGCCGTCCGTGAGCCGGTCGAATTCCTCCTCCCGGGTGTCCTCGATCATCGCCATGCCGGCGAATCCGGCGTTGTTGACCAGGTGGTCGAAGGAGTCCCGCTGGAAGGTCTCGCGCAGCACCTGCGCAACGGCCTCCCGGAAGCTGGTGAATCCCGCCGTGTCGCCGAGATCCAGGTGCAGCGCGGCGGCAGTGCCACCCTGCTGCTCGATCCGCGCGACGGTGTCCTTGGCGCCCTGCTCGTTGGAGCTGTAGGTCAGGATGACGCCGGTACCGCGCCGGGCGATCTGCACGGCGGCGCTCTGGCCGATGCCGGAGCTTGCACCGGTGACGACGGCTACCTTCATGGTGGGCCTCCTGGGCCTCGAGGATTCGTCGGAATCCGTGGGAAATGTGTCTCTTCCAGGAGACCGCTGTGCTGGGCCCGCGAAAAGAACGATCCTCTTCGCCTCTTGCCCAATCCTCTTCGCCGCGCAGTGCCTGCGCGTGAGCAGTCCGCGGGGTACGCCTCGCCCTTCCGCAACTAGCTGCGGAGCATCCAGGAGACCGGCGCTGCAACCAGCCAGTGCGCGGACGCTCAGTCGCAGTGACGGTCCTTCAGTGACTCCCGCTTCGAGGCTGACGGCGCATGTCCATCAAGCGGACCCCGGCGATACCGCGCTGATCAACCGGAGACGGTCCACCCTCCCGCGAAACGCCTCGACCGCGCCCGGCAGGCCCAACCTGGCAGCCTCCTCGGCGGCGAGGTTCCGCAGCAGCGGAGCCACCCCAATCTGACCGAACTGGAACCCGAGTTGGCTGTGATAGCTGGTGGCGGCCGCCACCTTACTGGCCAGATGATCGCTGATGTCGGCGCCCGCCTCCTCGACACCGTCGGGCACGCAGCGCCACGGTGACGCAGTTGGCTGCCGACTGACGTACGGCACGTCGCGCCACCACAGGCCGTCCGGCCTGAGCGCGGCGACCGTCTCGGTGACGACGCGATGGTCGGCGTGGTCACCGAGGGCCTGCGGCGCGAGGATCACGTCGGCGTCCGCCAGATGCGGACGCAGCGCCGGTACGAGGGCCGCTGCCGCCCGGTCATCGGCTCGGACACCGGCGAAGAGCGCGGCCGGGTCGGGATAACCGCGGTGCGGCGCCTCAGGTAGTGGCAGGTGTACCGGCTGCACCCCGAGCACCGCACAGGCTGCTTCGTCCTCCGCCCGGCGCAGCGCCATGTAGTCGACGTCGCCCGCGATCCCCTTGTCGAGCTGGCAGGCCAGGGCGAACGGTGACAGGTTTGGCACGCTGGCGGTGAAGCAGGTGACCACTCGTACCGTCCAACCCGTCGCGGCCAGCGCTGCGAGGGTGCCGCCGACGGAGAACACCGCGTCGTCCAGGTGCGGGCTGACCGCCACCGCGACCCCGGGGCGCGTCGTCACCGGCGGTCCGTCGTTCGGGACTGCGGGGCTCGCGCACCCGGCTTGATCCTCGCGCTCACAGCAGGTGCGGTGCCGCGCGGAAGCGACAGCTCGAATCGACCGGCGGGTCAGGGATCTCCGGTATGGGTGCGGCCAACCCGTTGTAGACGGCGGTGATCCGACCTGCGATCACCGGCCAGCTCCACTGCTGCTCGACGTCACTGCGGGCCTGCCCGGCGAGGCTACGGCGCAGCGCCGGGTCGTTGAGCAGGCGGCGGACGGCCGCCGCCAGGGCCGCGGGATCGCCGGCCGGCACCAGCAGACCGTTCTCCTCCGGACGCACGCAGTCGCGGACGCCGACCACGTCGGTGGAGATGACCGGCAGGCCGCTGGCCATCGCCTCCAGGATGGTGTTGGAAAAGCCCTCCGCGTAGGTGGGACTGACGAAGATCTCTCCCCGCGCGTACACCTCGTGGGCCTGCTCGTACGGCACCGCGCCGAGCATTTCGACGATGTCAACGAGGCCCAACTCGGTGATCCGGGTCTCGACGGTGCCCAGGTCGGGGCCGATGCCCGAGAGCAGCAGACGCACCGGAACCGCTTCCGCACGGAGCTTGGCGACCGCGTCGAGCAGGTCGAGCACGCCCTTCCGCGCGTCGACCCGGCCGTGGTACAGCAGCACTGCCGGGTCCGAGACCCGACCGGGGGACGCGACCGGCACGAATCGTTCGGTGTCGGTGGCGCCGGGTACGACGGTGAAGCGGGTCGGATCGAGGTCGTGCCGCTGGCTGACCTCGGCGGCGAACGACGGCGACCCGATCAGCAGTGCCGGCGCGTGCGCGAAGACCGCCCGCACCAGGTGACGGTGTGTGGCGCAGCAGGTGCCGACCCAGTGACCGTCGCCACCCTGCACGGAGACCACGGCGGGAAGTCCGGCCGCCCGGGCAGCACGGAGCACCGCAAGCCCGTTGGGGTACGCGTACTGCGCGTGCAGTACGTCGAAGGGTCGGCGGGCGTGCAGCCGCAGCACGGTGTCGGTCATCTCCGCGACGTCCGCCTCGAAGTCCGCCGGCTCGCCCCGGCCCACGGCCTGTTCCCCGCGCGCCTCCAATGCGTGCACCTCGACGCCGGCAGGCACCCGCTCCGGCGGTGGTGGGCCGCCGCCGTAGACGGCGCGGCCCGCAGTGTCGCCCCGGTACTGGGACACCAGGGTGGGCTCGTGGCCGGCGCGGACCAGGTGCCGTAGCAGGTTCTCGGCGTACGCGCTCATCCCCGAAACTGCCGGCCAGTATCGGCGCGACACAAAGCAGATCCTCATCGGACAGCGACCTTCAACTCGGCGGATGTGCGGGGCTGCTGCTCGGCGTGGCGCAGCGCGGCCAGTGCGGCAGGCACCAGGCTGTCGGCCCGATGTGCGTCCCGGGAGAGTTCGAGGCTGACCAGACCCGGATAGCCTGCCTCGGTCAGCGCGCCGAGCACCGCTGGAAAGTCCAGATCGCCCTCGCCGGGGGCGCGATGCTCGTGCCGGCCTCGGGGCATGTCCTCGATGGCAACCGTGCCCAGACTGGTCGCGAAGGCGCGCACCGCGGCGGCCGGGTCGTACCGGCCGGACACGAGGCAGTGGCCGGTGTCCAGGGCCAGTGTGAGGCCGGGGACCTCGGCCGCGAGCCGGGCCCAGTCGTCGCAGTCGTCGACCAGCATCCCCGGCTCGGGCTCGAAGGCGCACGTCATGCCGTGCCGGCCGGCGTACTCGACGACGTCGCGGACGCCGGCGACGAGCCAGTGCCAGGTGTGGTCACGGTCGGTGCCGGGCTCGGGTACGCCGGCCCAGAACGACACCGCCTCGCTGCCCAGTTCGACAGCGACGTCCACGCAGAGGCGCAGGAAGTCGCGCCGCCGCGTCCGGTCGTCCTCGCCCGGCGAGATCAGTGTCGGATGGTGTTTGCGCCGCGGGTCGAGCAGGAACCGCGCACCGCTCTCCACCACGCTCGCGAGGCCGAGCGCGTCGAGGCGGCGGGCCAGCCGGCGGGTGCGCCCGGCGAGGTCGGGCGCGTACGGGTCGTGGTGGGCCACGTCGAGAGTGAGAGCGACGCCGTCGTAGCCGCAGTCGGCGAGCAGGGCGAGTGCGTCGTCGAGGCGGTGCGACGTCATCCCATTGGTGTTGTAGGCGTATCGCAGGCTCATGTCTGACTCCGGGCGACGACGTGCCGGCTCGGTTCGCGGTAGAGCGGATAGAGCGGGCCGATCGTCCGGGCGACCAGGCTCAGGTCGAGCCAGGCATCGCCACCCAGCCGCTCCCGGCCGGCCGGGTCGAGGACCACCGGTGCGGCACCGCCGTGCGGGGGCACCCCGAGCCCTACCAGCGGCGAGTCCTTCTCCATCAGGCGCTCGACCCCACGCGCCGCGATGCGCCCGTACGACATGGTTTCCGCCTCGAGCCCAGGCACGATCACCTTGACCGCCACCGCCCCGTCGCCGGGTGCGACGATCACCAACACGTCGAACTCGGCGAGCCGGTGCAGCAGGTCCGCCAGCAGTGCGCTCGGGTCGTCGAGGCTTCCGGGCGTGACGGTGGGCAACGCGGTGAAGGGCACTGTGCTGCGCTGGGCCAGCACCACGGGTTCCAGCAGGGCACGTAGTTGCCCGCCGTCGAGGTGTGTCCACTCGCGCATCGCCGTCAGCGCACGGGTCTCCTGTGATTCGGCCGGTCGGGCGAACTCGCGCCGCCAGTACGCCTCCGGCGTGAACCGCCGCAGCGCTTCCAACGGCCCATGGGAGAAGACCTTGCGGGAGCGGGATGAGACGTACTCCAGCAGCGCCTTGCGCAGTGCGGTCTCCCGGTCCGGGTGGGCGGCCTCCCCGCAGGCGGTGACCGCCAGCGGCGGGGTTTCCGGCTCCCGGTCAATGCCGACGACGTGCACGTCGACCAGCCCGAAAGCGGTAGAGGCGAGCTTCGGTACCACGTCGATGTGGGCGGCCCGCAGCAGGTCCAGGGTGGCTCGGGTCACCGGGTCCCGGACCTCGTCGAGGTCGATCACCACGCCGGCGTCCATGGCCCGGAAAGCTGTGGTGTTGCCGTCGCGTTGCAGGAGTTCCAGGAGGCCGTGTGCGACGGCCCGTTCGACGGTGTCGCCGGCGCCCGACCCGTTGGTGATAACTGTGACGAGCCGCTCGGCCGGGTCCTGCCAGGGCAGGTCCTCGCTCGCGGAACCGCAGAACTCCGCAGGCACCAGCACCGACTCGCCGGTACGCCACCGTACTGTGGGCAGCCAGGAGCGGGGCTGGTCGTCGTCGACAGTGGTGCCGGCGGGCAGCACCAGCGACCGGGGATCCACGACACCGTCGGCGCCCAGCTCGATGCGAAGCTGCGCGTACGAGGCCCGCCGGGGAACCATGGCCCGTAGCTGTCCGTGCAGCAACAGGGCCTCCGCCAGCTCCCCGTACGCGCCGGTGCGCGCCTGCTCGAGGGTGGCGCCGTAACCCATGGCGGCGGCCCGGGGCCAGCCGTCGCCGAGGTGATCGGCGGAGACGACCGGCAGACCGAGCCGGTCCAGCTTGGAGACGTCGAAATCACCAACCTCGCCGGCTGGCAGGGCAGCGGCGAGCCGGTCGACGACCGAGGTCGCCAAGATGGTGGGGGTACGCGGTTCAGCGGCTCGGGTCACGTCAGCTCCTCGATCGGTATGGGTCCGGCCGTCGGCTGCCCCCGCAACTGCCGGTCGAACAGGGCGAGCACCTGCCGGTGAGAGACCGGCGCGGCGTACTCGAAGGGTGTGGCGACCGCGTCGAAGTCGAGCGTCTCGACCAGGTCGCGGGCCTGCCGCACCTCGGCGTGTGAGAGCGGGATCTGGGCGTGGAAGGCCTTGTGGCAGGAGAGGCCGATCGGTGTCTCGCCGGCCAACTCCACCTTGATCAGGTCACCGACGAACAGAATTCCGCGGTGCTCGTCGTGCAGCACGCTGTGGCCGGGAAAGTGGCCGCCGCTTCGGTACATCACCAGGCCGGGTGCGAGCAGGTGCCGATCGTCGGTTGGCCAGGTCACCTGGAACGCCTTGGTCCAGACGAGATCGTCGACCCCGATCGCGAGCACCGGCGGGGCCAGTTCGTCCTGCAGCTGCCACAGAGCGCCGTACCCGTGCACGTGGCTCGCCCCGAGCGCGACCAGACCACCGCGGGCGCGCAGGTCGGCGAGAGCATCGGCGGGGTACCAGCCGGCCGCCTCCCAACCGACCAGACCGGCGTCGGTCTCGATCACCCAGCCGGTGGTGCCGAGCCCGAGCTGCGGCTCGCACCAGTAGCCGGTGACGCCGGGAGCGACAACTGTCGAGCGTGCCTGCCGTCCGACCGCCACCTCCTCGGCGGAGATGAACTGCCAGCCGTCCTCGGGCAGCGCGTTGCGCACGTCCGTGCAGACCGGACAGGACGGCGGGGACGCGAACCAGCGTTGCCAGTGGCCGCAGTTCGCGCAGGCGTACGGGCGGAGGGGCACTGTCAGCTCCTCTCCGCGGCGGTGCACAGCAGCTCGTGCAGGCGCAGGTCCCGGTCCAGAGGCCACTGCCAACCGCCTTCGCGTACGGCGGCGGAGAAGGCGCGCACCTGACCGGTGAACGGAGTCATGCCAACGTCGAACGGCACCTCGGTGGCCGCCCCGGTCGTGGCGTCGAGCCGGGTCAGTGTGCCGCCGGCGCTCTGACCCAGTGTGTCCACGGCGACAAGTTGCGCGTCGGTGCCGACCACCTCCAGTCGGCGCCGAGGAAGCGGATCGGCGGTGTTGAACGACACGTGTGCCTGGACCAGCACCCCACCGCCGGTCACGCCGGCCAACAGCGCTCCGTCGTCCACCGGGTAGGGATGCACCCGCCGCTGGGTCCGCACGGTCAGCTCGACCAGGTCGTCGCCGAGCAGCACACCGACCAGGTCGACGCCGTGCGGGGCCAGGTCCACCAGGGCCCCGCCACCGGAGCGGGCCGGGTCGATCCGCCAGTTGTCGTGCGGTCGGCCGTCCGGACTCCACCGCTCGGGCAGCCAACAGCCATAGACGATCCGGATCGCGGTCACCGTGCCGAGCTCACCAGCCGCGACCATCTCGGCGATGCGCTGGTGAGCGGGGTGGAACCGCTGGTCGAAGGCAGCCCCGGCGAGGGCGCCGCCGGCCGCGTCGACCAGTCGACGGGCGTCCGGCACAGTCGCCGCCAAGGGCTTCTCGCACAGCACCGGCAGCCCCGCCTTGGCCACCGCCGCCACCACGTCGGCGTGGGTGTGGTTGGGGGTTGCGACGTGTACCGCCTCGACCTCCGGATGATCGAGCAGCTTGTGCAGGTCGGTCGTGGCCACCCGATCCGGGGCGAGCCCACGGGCGGCGGCCGGATCCGGGTCGCAGGCGGCGACGAGCCGGTGCCCGGCCGCGCGGATCGCCGGGGCGACGTGGTCACGGGCGACCCAGCCGCAGCCGACCACACCCCACCCGACCGGTTTCATCACTCACCACCGCTCGGGCAGGTCAAGCAGGAGGCGACGTCGCACCGCGTCCGGGCCCAGATCCGTCGGCCAACGCTCCGGCAGGTACGCGGCGGCCCGGTCGCCGTACTCGGCTGCCCACCGCTGGTCGGGCCAGCGGCGGACCCCGTCGGTGTAGAGCGGGTTGGGTCTCAGCGGGCTCGCCGGCGCGGGCCGCAGCAGGGCCGCGTCGGCCGGTGCGTCGCCCGCGTCCCGGGCCAGGCCGACAGCCTCGGTGCCGATCAGCGCGGCGGGGTCGGCCGGAGCGGGCAGCCGCCCGGCCGCCGTCGCCGCTGTCAGTTCTTCCTCGGCGTACGCGTTGGCACCCGGCAGCAGAGCCGCCCAGCTGGCGGGTGGCAGCGGTAGCCCGGTCGTGCCGGCGGGGTGCTGTGCGTTGTGCAGGTGACCGAGGAGCACCGCCCCGTCGGGCCCTGCGCAGGCGAGCGCGGCGGCCACCACGGCAGCCTTGTCCGGCAGGAAGTAGAGGGCATCGTGGCAGGCCACGTGGCGAGGCGCCGCCTGAGGTGGTAGCGGCCAGGCCGCGGTCAGGTCGGCGCATACCAGCGCCACCGGCGCGTCGGGCGGCAGCACGAACCGGCGGGCCAGCCAGAGCTTGGCGAAGACCACATCGACGCCGGTCAGATCGCGATGGCCGTGCATGACCAGGTGTCGCAGCAGGTGGCCGGTCCCACAGGCCACGTCGACCACCGGCCGACCGTTGGGCGGATGTGCGGCGGTGAGCGCCAGAGCCGCCAACCAGCTCGGGTCGGACCAGCGGTGCAGGAAGTAGACCCCGACACGGCCGAGACCGAGCAGCTCGACCGCGTCGCGCAGGGTGCTGGCACGTAGGGCCGCACGGAGTTGATCCGCCGGCGGCGCCGGGCCGTCCCACCAGTCGTCGGAGTCGGCGAGCAGTGTCACAGCGGCCAGGTCCGGTTCACCCGCGTCGAGCGCGGCCACCGCCTGCTCCCGCAGATCGTCGCGGTCCGGACGCAGCCAGGGGATGTTTTCCACCACCGGCCAGCGGCGCACTCCGTCAGTGAGGGTGCACGACGTGTCGGCGTGCAGGGGCGCGCCGTCGGGGCCACGCCACCCGGTCGCTGTGGTGGCGGGCACCGCGCGGACGGCGGTCACAGCCCGGCCGCCCGCAGTACGGCCCGTTGGTAGTCCACCACCGGGCCGTCGTGCACGAGCGCCAGGTCCACCAGGGCGTGCTCGACGGTGAACGCGGCGGCGCGGGCGTGATGATGCACCTGAAGCACCCGGTCCAGTACATCCGCGCTGTGAAAGGTCCGTCCGAGTGGCGTGTCGGCGTCCACCCGGAACGCCAACACCGCGTTGACTCGGGCGGCCAGTGGGTTCGGCAACTCGGCCAACTCCCACTCGGTGAGCCGGTCGGTCATCGGCTGCAGGTACGCGCCGAGCAGCAGTTCACCGGCGAAACCCGCGTCGGGTAGCCGGGCGTTGTGCAGGTGGTGGGCCAGGCCGAGCAGGAACGCCTGCGCCGGGTCGGCGCCGGTGTCGTCAGCGAGCAGCGCTCCGTACACGGCGACGGCCCAGCAGTGCTCGGCGTGGTTCTCGGCTGGCTCGACCACCAGGCGTGGCTGTCCCGCGGCGGTGGCGCCGGCGCGAGGCTGACGGCGCAGGGCCGCCACGAACGACGGAACCGGCGCGTCCGGCATGCCTTGGGCAACCAGGTGGGGCAGCGCCGCTCGCACCCGGCGTCCGGTGTCCGGGTGCAACGAGCCGACAAGTTCGTCGACGGCGCGGGCCAGGACGCTCTCCACCTCGGTCTCCGCCAGTCCGCAGGCGGTGAGGGTAGCCGCGTCCATCCCACCGAGGCGGGCCCCGGCCAGCGCGGCGGCGCACTCCCGGTCGGCGACGACCGCAGGGTCGGCGCCGCCGGCGATGGCCGCCCATGCTCGGGAGAACGCCCGTTCGGCCACCGAGCCCTCGGCGTGGGCCACCCGGACCCGCTTGAGGTCGCCGATCTGGCGCAGCGTGGGTGTCACGGCTGCCAGTCGGTCGACCGGCGGTGCCGCCAACGCGGTGGTCATGCCGCCGCGTCCAGCCAGTCCAGCAGTGTCCGCTCCTGCGCGTGCAGCGCGTGTTCGGGGGTCCGGCCGTCCCGGGTCATCGGGGCCTTGAAGAAGTAGCCAAGTTGCTCCTGCGCACCGCTCTCACCGCGGCGGGCAGCCTCCGCCATGAGTCGCGCCAGGTCCAGCACCAGTGGCGCGGCGAGGATCGAGTCCCGGCAGAGGAAGTCCACCTTGAGCTGCATCCGCTGCCCGAGGAAGCCGATCAGGTCGACGTTGTCCCAGGCTTCCTTGGCGTCACCGCGCGGCCGGTAGTAGTCGATCCGGACCACGTGGTCGTCCACGTCGTAACCGAGGATCTGGTTGAGCACCGAACCCTTGGTGTCCAGCTTGCTGGCCAACGACGACGGGTCGTCGAGGATCTGCCCGTCCCGGTTGCCCAGGATGTTCGTCGAGTACCAGCCCTCCACGGTCAACGCCCGGGACCGAAAGGCCGGGGCGAGCACCGTCTTGATCAGCGTTTGCCCGGTCTTGCCGTCCTTGCCAGCCACCGGCACGCTCTCCCGAACGGCCAATTCCAACAGCGCGGGAACGTCGGCCCCCAGGCTGGGCGTGAAGTTCACGTAGGGGCAACCCTCCCGGATCGCCGCGTACGCGTAGAGCAGACCCGGGGTGATGACCGGATCGTCGGCGTCCAGCCCAGCCTCGAACCCGTCAAGACTCTGCAGCACCGGCGACGCCGAATCCGGTCGGGCCTCGGTGGAGGCCAGGTTGACCACCACCACCCGTTGCGCGTCCTGCGCCGACCTGAACCGGCCCAGGTCGGCGCGCAGGTGCGACACCCGCTCGCGCAGCGGCCCGATCGGCACCACGTTCGCTCCGGTGGCGTTGCGGCAGTACGCCGGGTCCGCCACGGCCGGCCAGGGCTGAATCTTCCCCAGCGGCCCCGCGACAGTGTCCAGGTGAGCCGGCTCCACCACGCGGTGCAGGTGTGCCGCCTTGGCCAGGTCGTCCGGAGCCAGGTCCCAACCCCCGAAGACCATCGACTCGTACGGCACCAGATCGGTGCGGTGCGCCAGGGGCAGTCCCGACATGTCCGTCATGCCCAACCGCAACAACTCCACCCCGGCTATCGCAGTGGTCGCGACCGCTCCACCCAGTCCGACCACCGCGACCCCGATGCGCTCCCCCGTCATGCTGCCTCCTGATTCGACCCGCACGTCCGACCCGAGCCGCCGCCTACCCGGCCAGCCGCCAATCAGTCATCAGTCCTTGTCGACGTCCCGGCGGCGCACCGATCGGTCAATTTCCCAGGTCAAGAGCCCTGCGCTGTGAAAAGAATGCAGAAGGGTACGGCGCGCTGCCGAGTTCCGGCCGGGGGAGGTCTGCTCGTGAAGGTGCTGATCGCGGGTGGGGCAGGATTCATCGGGAGTACTGTGGCGTCCGCCCTGATCGACGCGGGCCACACACCGGTGGTGCTGGACAGCCTGGTCACCGGTCGTCGTGAATTCTGCCGGGAGCGGTCCTTCCATCTCGGCGACATCGCGGACGCGGACGGGGTGGACCGGCTGCTGACCCGGCATCCCGACATCGACGCGGTCGTCCACTGCGCGGCCCTGATCGCGGTGCCGGACTCGGTGGCCCGGCCGGTGGACTACTACCGGGCGAACGTCTCCGCCACCCTGGAGTTCGTCGACCGACTGCTCGCGCACGGCGTACACCGGTTGATCTTCAGCTCGTCCGCGGCCATTTACCGGCCGGACGCGGATCTCGGTGTCGACGAGGTGTCGCCACTGCACGCCACCAGCCCGTACGCGCAGACGAAGCTGGTGGTGGAACGGATGCTCGCTGACATCGCGGCCAGCAGCCCACTGAGAGTGCTGTCCCTGCGCTACTTCAATCCAATCGGCGCGGATCCGGCGCTGCGCACCGGGCTCCAGGTCGCCGCGCCCTCGCACGCACTGGGCCGGTTGATGCAGGCGCACCAGACCGGTGTGCCGTTCTCGGTGAACGGCCTGGACTGGCCCACCCGCGACGGTTCGGGGCTGCGTGACTACGTCCACGTCTGGGACCTGGCCGACGCCCACCTTCGGGCGCTGGACCGGTTCGACGACATCTTCGCCGTCGGTGGTGCTCCGCACACCGCCCTCAACCTGGGCAGTGGTACCGGCACGACGGTGTTGGAGCTGGTCGCGGCGTTCAACGCGGTGGTGGACCGTCCGGTTCTGGTCCGTGAGGCACCCCGGCGCCCGGGAGACACCGCTGGCGGCTTCACCCGTAGCCGGCGGGCCTGGGAGGTGCTGGGCTGGAGGGCGCAGCGCGACCTGTCCACCGGGATCGCCGACTCCCTGGCCTGGCACGACCGGCGCGGTCAGGTGCTGGAGGACCTGGCGGCACGCCGTCGGCAACTGGCCGGCTGACTCGACGAGATTGTCTTCTTCGCGCTCCGAAGGTGCCGGGTCAGCCCGCTTGCCCACCGAAGCGCGCCCGGATGTCGCTCGGGTGGGACCCCTTCTGCCAGATCACCGAGAATCGGCCCGTCGTGCTGGACGCCGGCTGCGCGAAGCGCCCGTCGGGGGCCAGGATCTCGGCCGCCCCGAACGCACCGTCCTGCCCCATGGTCCTGGCGTGCACCCGGCTGGTCGAGAAGTCCGGGCTGGGGGCCTGCCAGGTGATGAGGCCGTCGCCGTCGTCGTCCAGGCTGACCTTCGGCCAGTCGCCGGCACCGAGCCTGGTGACCGCGCCGAGGGCGCCGGTGCTGGAGATCGAGCGGGCAAAGACCTGCGTGCCGTCCGAGGTCCAACGGCCCCAGGTCAGCACCGCGTCACCGTCGAGGTCGCCGGCGAGTTCATCGAAGAGGCTCAGCTCGTGGGCGGCCGGCGACACGCTGATGACACTGCCCAAGGTGTCGGTGTGGCCGTAATGCCGCACCCGTAGGCGAGGCGGCTCACCCGCCTTCGACCACCGGTAACTGATCACCGCGTCTCCGTCCCGATCCAGGGCGACCGCAACGCTGGCGTACCTGACGTCGGTGGCCGCCCCAGCGATGGCCCGCACGGCGGAAACCCCCTCCGGGCGGACCCGGCGCGCGACGACCCGCTCGTAGTTCTCCGTCCAGGCGACGAGGGCCATCCCGGTGCGGTCGACGGCCACAACCGGCTGGTCCGCACCGACGCCCAGGGTCAGCTCCGGGCCGAGCAAGCTGTCCGCGCCGAAGTAACGGGCCTTCGTCGTGTACGCGCCGTCGCGGATCTCCGTCCAGGTCACCAGCGCCAGACCCGAGGGGTCCACCGCGACCGCCGGACTGATCGCGTTCCACGTCGCGATCGTGCGCAGCGGGCCCAGCTCGCCGGTGGACGACACCCGGCGGCCCGCCACGAGACCGTCCTGTACCCACACCACCGCGGAATCGCCGTCGTCGTCGGACGCGACCTTGGGCCACGACGCGGACGCGCCGAGCGGCGAGAGCGTCTGGACCGGCCCGAGCAGGCCGTCGACCGAGGCGGTCTGCGCCTTCACCTGGTCGTAACAACCGCTCGTGTTGCTGTCGCAGCCAGCCCAGGCGAGCAGCGAGTCGCCCTGCCGGTCGACAGCGACGAAGGGCTGGTCCTGCCCGCTCCAACCTGCCTCCGACACGACCTGGATCGGGGACCACGTGGCCGCCCGGGCGGGTGCCGGAACGGCGGCCAGTACGGCCAACGCGCCGACCATGCCGGCGGTGAGCTGTCGCATCCGCCGCCGGGTCGCCGATCTGTCTGCTCCGTGCACCGTCGCCCCCTCGATCGATGAACATCCGTGATCCTGGGCATGATGCCATCGACTCGGCCGCACCGCAGTCGGACATCGTCGAGTCGCATTGGTCGTGAACGCTTCTGACCAGCGTCGAAATCGGTCGCCATGCCGCCGCGAGTCCACTCTGGCAAGCTGTCCCAGTGATGGTCGGTGATCTGTTGGACGACAGGTATCAGGTCGAGAGCCGTCTCGGCTCTGGCGGCATGTCGATCGTCTGGCGGGCGTGGGACCGCGTCCTCGAACGTGCGGTGGCCGTCAAGGTCCTGGCCGGCACGCAGGCCGCCGCCCGAGGCGCACGGCAACGCATCCAGGCAGAGGCCAGGGCCGCAGCGGGCCTTTGGCATCCGCACGTGACGAGTGTGTACGACTATGGCGAGCACACCGATGCCGCCGGCCGCCAGGTCTCGTACGTGGTGATGGAACTGCTGCCCGGCCAGACCCTGTCCCAGCGACTCGCCACCGGTCCGCTGCCGCCGGCCGCCGCGATGCGGACGTGCGCGCAGGTCGCCCAGGCGCTCGCCGCCGCGCATGAACGTCAACTGGTGCACCGGGACATCAAGCCGTCCAACGTGATGCTGACACCGGCCGGTGTGAAGGTGGTCGATTTCGGTATCGCCACCACTGTCGGTCGGCCGGAGCTGGAGGCGGACGGACAACTGTTGGGCACCGCGGCCTACCTCGCGCCCGAACGGCTCGCCGGTGGCACTGTCCTGCCTGCCTCCGACGTCTACGCGCTCGGACTGTTGCTGTACCGAACGCTGACCAACGAGCTGCCTTGGTCGGCGGAGACCCCCACGCAGATGTTGACTGCTCACGTATACGTCGACCCGGCACCGCTGCCTGACATCGAGGGAGTGTCACCCGAGGTTCACCGTCTCCTCGACCGTTGCCTCGCTAGGGATCCCGCGGATCGGCCGGACGCCGCAGAGGTGGCGACGGCCCTGCACGGTTTGTCCGATGACGCCGAGCGGCGAGTGGATCAGGCTGCGCAGCGGGTACCCGAGTCGGCACCGACTACCGCCGGTTCCTCTGCCAGTCGGCGCCGCCGCATCCCACACGCCGTGTTGATCCCCGTTCTGATGGCGGTGGCAGGGACAATTTCGCTCCTGCTCCCCCAGTTCGCACCCGTCGATGGCATCTCGGGCGGGGTCGCCACACGTGACGGTGCCACCCCGCCCGACGCCGCCTTCGATGCGGCCACCACTGAGCCACCTGCACCCCGCCAGACTTCCGCCGAGCCCGCACCATCCTCACGACCAAACCGCACGCTGGCCGCTCCGGCTGGGCCGGCTCAGCCGACCGCCAGAGCCAATTCCTCGGCCAGCCCTGGCCTCCCAACGTCACCCAGTGCCGAGCAGCTGACCAGGCCGTCCAATGCCGCGCCAGCGCCGACCTCCCCGAAGCCAGGTACACCCGTTCGGGCACTAGGTGGCGTGGTGACTGTGGTCTGCACCGGCGATCAGGCTCGCGTTGTCAACGTCGCTCCTGCCCCCGGCTACAGCATCAGGGACTACGACCCGGGGCCCGTCAAGGAGATCCAGGTGGTGCTGCTGTCCGCAGGCAACAAGAGCGAGATCAAGGCGCGGTGCGACGACGGTACGCCATTGCCGAAGATAAAGGAGAGCCGTCAGTGAGCGGACGACGCGCGATCTGATTGGTCCGGCCGTCGGCGGGTTCACCGCGGTCATCGCCAGCGGCGGGCACACCGACCTGAACACCCGCCTTCCGAGCGCGGTGGCGACGGCGCCAACAGTGTGCTGGTCAAGAGGTTGTGGACGCGGTTTCAGTCGTTGCCGGTTCGGGTCGATGCGGCCCCGACTGTCCGCAGGTGTGCCAGCCCCTGGGCCCAGGACTGGATCAGGGTGGTTTCGTGGTACGCGATGCCATGTTCGGCACAGAACCGGCGCACCAGTGGCTGGGCGTGGCGCAGGTTCGGCCGGGGCATGCTGGGAAAGAGATGATGTTCGATCTGGTAGTTGAGCCCACCGAGTAGTGCGTCGAGGAGCAGGCCCCCGCGCACATTGCGAGAGGTGAGGACCTGACGGCGTAGGTAGTCGACGTCATCGGCCTCGGTCAGGATCGGCATCCCCTTGTGGTTCGGGGCGAAGGAGCTGCCCAGGTAGAGGCCGAAGAGGGCCTGATTGACCAGGATGAACACGATCGCCTGCGGAACGCTCAGGACCAGGAACACGATCGCGAGGTAGCCGGCGGAGTGCAGGAGGAGCAGCCCGGCCTCCACTCGTCGGCGCCTGAGCCCGCTGCGGAAGACGACCGCCCGGACGCTGGCGGCATGCAGATGCAGACCCTCCACCATCAGCAGGGGGAAGAACAGCGCCGCTTGATGCCGAACGAACAGCGCGCGCAGGCCGCGCTGCGTCGCGGCCTGACCCGGGGTGAAGGACAGCGGAGCCACCACGAGGTCAGGGTCGCGGCCCTCGGTGTTGGGATGCGCGTGGTGGCGATTGTGCTTGTCGACCCACCAGCCGTAACTGATCCCGTTCACCAGGTTTGCACAGACAAAGCCGATCACGTCGTTCGCCCGGCGGGATCGGAGGATCTGCCGATGCCCGGCGTCGTGACCGAGAAACGCCAGTTGCGCGAACAGCACTGCGACGCCGGCGGCGGTAGCCGTCTGCCACCAGGACGAGCCGAGGCGGACGAACACGACGCCCATCAGCGCGAGACCAACCAACACCACAGTCACCCGCACCGCGTAGCGGCGCGGCCGCCGGTCGAGGAGACCCGCGCCTCGGACCAGGCGGGACAGGTCGGCGTAATCACTGCCACGATCACTGCGGGCGCCAAGATCTGTTTCACTCACCGTCGCTACTCCTCGTCAGCCACGCCATCAGCTCACCGACCCCGCCGTCAGCCGTGATCGGGGCACGAAGTTCATGCGTGATCCTGCAGAAATCGACATGCGAACCGCCGCTGATGGCTTCAGTCTTCCTGAACGCCGCCTCTCGCACGCCGAAACCAGCCCACGATGCCCCGCACGCGAGTGAGACTCGCTTCATGCATGTCTGCCGATTAGACGCGCGGCTCCGTCAGTCGGGTCCGACAATCAGGACACGGCAGGCACGTCGAATTCAGGGAGCGGTCATGGCACGAAAAAGGAAGTCCACCGCGCGGCGAGCACTCATCCTTGCCTTCGCGGCAGGGGCGCTGACCGGAGCGGCGGGCACACTCACTCTCCGACGTCACCGCCAGGAGGGTGACTTTGCGGCGGGCGACGTCGGCGGCCAGTTCGATGACGGCACTGCTCCCGCACTCGGCGGGCGAATCGACGCCTCGCCGCAAGGGTCGCCGGTCAGCCTGCCCGCGGTGCCGCGCAGCTGACCCCGGCCCGCAGCCCTACATCGAGCCGGGAACCCAGGGAGGGTTGCCGAGCTGCACGCACCACCGGCTTCATGACCTCGGCCTCCCATCAGGAAGGCCCGCATCGCCGCACTACGTCAGCTCGTCCTGCAAGCGCCCGCCCCGGTCGTCGCCGGGGTCGTACAGACCCGCACCGTACAGCGCGTCGATCACATCGGCGACCGTCGGATGGTCGGGGACGAGTGTCTCCAGGGCAGAGGCGAGGGAGTGCCCCGGTGCCAGGTGCCGGTAGTGCTCGAAACTCCGCACCAGCGAGAACAGTTCCACCCGGGCCGCGGTGTCGCGCCGTAACTGGTGCACGATCACCGGCGGCAGGAGGTCGTAGACCTGTTCGCGGAAGGCCGGCTCGGCCATCCGCGGGACGGCAAGCAACCGATCTACCAGGGCGCGGTACGCGGCGGCCGTCACACGGGCCGACCGCGTCGTCGGGGCCAGTCGTTCGCCGGACGGTCGCGGCGCCGGAACCTCGGTCATCGAGAGGGCTTCCTTCAGGTGGCGTTTCAACGCCACGTAGGACCGCTGCCCGTGCGAGTCCGGCTTGATGATCGAGAAGTGGTCGCCGGGCAACACGCCCACTTCGGGGAAGACGCTCCTCGCCGAGACGGGCGTCACGACTCCGTCGCGTTCGCCGGCGTACGCGACGACCGAGATCGGGCAGGTCGCGGCCGTGACCGCGGTGGCGTGGATGATCTGGTTGACGACGATCCGGTGCGCGTCGGAGATGGCCTGGTCGAACGGTCGCAGTTCGCGTTCCTGGGGGTGTCGCCACAGGCCGCCCCGGCGAAGCAGCAGGGCCAGGTCGGACCCGGAGTTGGGACAGGCGAACAGGACGATCCGGCGGATGCGGGCCAGTTCCGGCCCACGTCCGGCGGCGAGGGTCCGGGCCAGCATCCGCTGCACCACAAGACCGCCTTGGCTGTGCGTGACCAGAACAATTCCGGAGTGGCCGCCGCAGAGATGCGTCAGATACGTGCGAAGACTGTCGGCGATGTCATTGATGTCCGGAATACGGCGCAGCGGGTTCAGCGAGACGGGTGGGCTCGGGTACTCGAAGGTGTGGGGGTCGACGAGCCCGAGGTCGGCATCGGTCTCGATCAGCCGCAGCATCGGCGACCAGGTGGCCGACGACGACAGAAACCCGTGTACGAACACGACTCCGAGGCGCTCGGGCATAGCGACAACCTACCGGGGGTAGGCAAATTGTGGCGGCGTCCAAAGTGGGCTAACGACGTCACCTGCAGCTTCCGGAATCGTCTCCGCGTGCGACATGATGACTGCAGGGACCGCACGACGTGAGGAGAAACCGGCAGTGAGCCGATCGATCGACGACATCGAGTCGGATCTGATAGACCTCACGGAGGTGACACTTGCCGATTTGCCGACGTACGACGAGCGGATCCTCGCTCCGACCATGCGCCGACTACTGCGTCGCATTGACGATCCCGAAAGCATCACCAGTGGCTACAATCCTCAACGCGTCGACTGACATGTGTGGCCGGGAGTTCCTGGATGGGCGGTGACGACGCCGTGAGCAGGCCGCGCCGCCGACACCGACTCGACGAGCAGCACGTCAGCGCGCTTCTCTCCGGCGGCGGCGATGTGAACACGATCGCTCAGCTCCTCACCGTCGAGCGGAGCTGGCGTCTCCTGCAGTTGCGCGCCGTGCTCGACATCGTCGGCCCCGACCACGACACCGGGCCGCTCCCGTCCGTCCGGGCCGCCTGGGACCTGCTCACCGAGGCGGAACGGCACGACCCGGCCAAGGTCGACGACCTGCTGCTGCACCCCCAGGCGGGGGTCTGGGCGGGTTACACGTTGCGGCGTCTGCGCGGCACCGCCCGCTCCACGGCGCCGCTCTGGGTCGACCTCGGCTATCTGCACTCCCTCGCCGCCGCGGCAGCCCTACGTGCCGGTATCGACTTCCGCATGACCGTGCCGGTCCGCGACGGTTTCGCGGTGCTGCCGACCCTCGGTGCCGTCCCGGTGCCGGGAGCAGCCCGGTGGGACAGCACCGAGGTGCGCGGGTCCGCCGGCCACGGTGTCGTCGGCACGCCGGCAGGCGAGGTGCGGGTCGGCGGCGACGGCTGGCAGGCCGTGTCCAGTGTGCACATCCAGGCTGACGGTCATACCCTCGCGGTGCGGCTGGACTGCCTCGACCCGTACCGGAATCTGCGGGCTCCGACGCCGCCCCAGGCGCTGAGTGAACCGGAGCTCAGTCATTGGCGCGGTCTGCTCACGCAGGCGTGGCAGTTGCTCGTCGAGACCAGCCCGGCGCTGGCATCGCCGATGACCCGGGGCCTCTTCTCGGTGGTGCCGCAGCCGCCGGCGGAGCGGTTCCGCACGATGAGCGCCTCGGCCGGCGACGCCTTCGGTTGCATGATCATGTCGGAGCCGCGTGACGCCACCGAGCTCGCGGTGACGATGGTCCACGAGTTCCAGCACATCAAGTTGGGCGCTCTCCTGCACCTGGCTCCCCTGCACACCGGCGAGCCCGCCCGGCGGCTGTACGCGCCGTGGCGAGACGATCCCCGGCCGCTGGGTGGCCTGCTGCAGGGGGTGTACGCGTTCGCAGGCATCACCGAGTTCTGGCGGTCGCTGAGCCACGGGGCCACTGACGGCGCCGGCACGTTGGCGCACTTCGAGTTCGCCCGGTGGCGCCGGCAGGTGCGTACCGTACTCGCTCTGATAGCGCAGTTGCCGCAGCTCACCGAGGTCGGTCGCCGACTCGTGGCAGGCCTCACCGCTACCGTGGACCGCTGGCAGACCGACAGCGTCCCCGACCAACCACTCGCCGCCGCCCACGACGCCGTCGCCGACCATCGGGCCCGGTGGCGGCTTCATCATCTGCGGCCGCCCGCAGAGGTGGTCACCGCGTTCACGGAGTGCTGGATGGCCGGCGCCGACCGGCCGGACCTGCCTACCGTCGCACCGGCGGTGGAAGCCGACCCGAACGCCCAGGGGCTCGACGCGCGAGCGGTCCTGGAGCTCTGGCGCCTGACCGACGCCACCGGATTCGAGCGCCTTCGGGCGGACCCGGCAGCGATCCACGCGCGGGTGACGGGTGCGCGCCCCGCCGATCTGGCGCTGGTGGCCGGTGATCGGGACACCGCCCGGCGCGAGTATCTGTACGAATTGTCGACCGATTCCGACCGGCCGGGCGCCTGGGCCGGGCTCGGGCTGATCCTGGCGGATAGCCGGCCGGGCCCAGCCGCGGATGCGCTGCGAGACCGGCCTGAGCTGGTACGTGCCGTGCACCGCGCCGTACGCGGTTGCGGCGGTGACGCCGGTCCGGTGGAACTCGCCGCCTGGATCGGCCCGCGATGACCGGCCGGCCCCCTACAGCGGCAGCGGGTCCATGTCGCAGTTGGCCCGCCGGTTCAGGTCCACTGCGGCAGCCGTGGCCGGATGATCGTCGCCGAGAACTCGCCGGAACTGAGCCACCGTTGCTGCGTGCAGCTCCGCGGACTCCTGTTCGCGACCCAGTTTGAGCAGGTCCATGGCCAGATTGCCGTAGCCGGCCAGAGTGGTCGGATGCTCCGCGCCGAGGACCCGCCGCAGTCGTTCGGTCGCGTCCACATCCCGCTCGTACGCCTGCGCGTAGTGCCCCTCGGCGTAGAGGTCGCTCGCGAGGTTGAGCGCCGCGGCCAGGGTGAGCGGATGGTCGTCACCGAGTTGCTCCCGCAACTGGGCGAAACCCTCCTCGTCCATCTGCCGCGCCTGCGCCACCCGGCCGCGCAGCCGCTCGGTGACCGCCCAGTTGAGCCGGGCGGCGATGGTGTGCGGGTGCCGCTCGTTCCCCAGCAACCGCTGGTAGCTGTTGTACACCTGCTCACCCAGCTCGGCGGCACCGTCGAGGTCGCCGGTCTCCCGCAGGTCGGTCGACAGGTGCAGGGAGGCGACGACGGTGTCCGGGTGGTCCTCACCATAGCGGCGGAGGAAGCTGTCGCGGACCTCACCGGAGATTCGGCGGGCCGCTTCGTGGTCACCGGCTGTGCGCAGCGCCACCGCCAGTGACCGCAATGCCCGCAGGGTCTGCGGATGGCCGGGGCTGAGCTGATGGCGTAGCTGGTCGGCGACCGCCTGCGCTTCGGCGCGGGCGCCCACGTAGTCGCCGAGCTCACGCCGGTTGGTGATGAGGCTGCGGGTGCTCTCGAGGGTGATCGGATGATCCGCGCCGAAGAGCTGGATCCGCAGCCGCTGGTTCTGCTGGTCGATCTCGTAGCCCCGTTTCAGGTCACCGCACAGCCGCAGGCTCACGGCGAGGTTGTGGCCCGCCGTGATGCTCTCCACATCGTCGGGGCCCAGTGCCCGCACATGCCGCTGATAGATCTCCTCGGCAAGTTCCAGGGCGCCCTGGAAATCCCCTGCCACCCGGCGGTCGGCGGCGACGGCGCCGAGCGCGCGCAGGAGGTCCTCGTTGTCCTCCTCCACGGTCTCCTGGTAGGTGTTGAGCACCTCCTGGTTAAGACGGGCCGCCTCCTCGAACCGGCCGAGAACGAACAGCAGCCAGCCCATCCAGTGGCCCATCCGCAGGGTGGACGGGTCCGCGGTGCCCAACTGGTCACGCCGGGCCTCGTAGGCCAGCCTGGCCAGGTCGAATGCGGTCTGGTGGTCGCCCCACCAGTAGAGATAGCGGGAGAGGTTGTCGATCAGCTGCTGCACCCACGGGTCGGTGGACTGGTACGCCTGAGCCGCGAGGGCGTGCGGGAACAGGTCGGCGTAGGTGCGCCAGTTGGCTGGTGAACTCGGGTCGTTCGGGTCGCTGTCGGCGAGAATCACGTGCGCGCTGTGCCGCATCGTCGTCTGCTCGGCGTCGTCAAGCCGGTTGATCAGCACCGCCTGGACCAGGCGGTGCATCTCGATCGAGTTGGTCCGATGGTAGATCTTGGCCAGGGCGTACCGATTGATCTCACGGATGGCCCGGTTGAGCCGCATCGGGTCGCGCCGCACCTCGTCGAGTACCGGATGGACGTTGCCGGCTCGGCCACGGTTGAACAGGGTCCGGGGAATGGGCTGGGGGGCGAGGAACGAGCACACCTGCAGGAGCCGCAGCGCTCCGGGACTGGAGTCGGCCAGACGGTCGAGGGACACGTTCCAGGCGGCGGCGACCGGCAGCTGGTAGTCCAGCGGCACCGACACTTCGAGCAGTTCGATGCGCTTCTCCTCGAACAGCCGCAGGTATTCGTCGGTGGGCATGCCGGTCTCGGCGAGCCAGGCCGCCGCCTGGTCCAGGGCCAGCGGGAGGTCACCGAGCGCCTCGGCAAGCCGATCGGCGTCCTCTCCGCTGAGGTCCGGGCCGCGGCGACGGAGCAGATCGACGCTCTCCTGCCGGGCGAACACGTCCACCGCGAGCTGGCGGCCGATGTTCGACCACTGCGGGTTGCGGGAGGTGACCATGATGCGGCCGGATCCACCGTTGGGGAAGTACCGCCGCACCGCTTCCGGGCTCTCCGCGTTGTCGAAGATCAAGAGCCAGTTCGCGTACGGCTGCCCCAGCCGCAGCGCCTCCCGCACGGCCGGCACGGCGGCGTTGGCTTCCGGCCCCACCGGCAGCTGCAGGCGCTGGGCCAGCTCGGTCAACGCATTGCCGATCTGGGCCGGACGTTCCGACGGGATCCACCAGATCACGTCGTACTCGTCCAGGTGACGATAGACGTACTCGATCGCGAGCTGCGACTTGCCGACGCCGCCCATGCCGTGCAGCGCGTGCGGCAGCACCGCCGTCACACCCTGCAGCATCTGCTCGTGCAGGTGCCCCAGCAGCGACTCGCGGCCGGTGAAATTGGGGTTACGAGGTGGGACGCTGCCCCAGATGGCGGGCGCGCCGGCTGGTGTTCTCTGCGGCACGACCACATCCGCCACGCTGCTCGACACGACTGGCGCTCCTTCTGACGTCCGATCATCGGTGCCCGCTGCCGCCATCATTGTCACAGGGGGCGCGCTCCGCGTAGCAATGGTCGACGGCGTTTCCGCGTCGGCACCGAGCGCGTCGTGCAGATGGCGCGCGCGGGCGAGATAACGGCCGGACAGGGCGTGGAGCACTGCCTGTTCGACCCGTACGAACGGGGCGGTCTCCGGGGTCACCGGGGGCACCGGCGTGGCGTCGGGGTCATCGAGCATCCGACTGAGCCCACGGACCGCCGGAACCGTAGGCCCCAGTTGCTCATCGACCACCCGCAACACCCGCAGCGCGTCCGCGCGGCGCCCGGCCGCGAGCAGTTCCTCGCGTACTCCCCGATGGAACTCGTAGGTGACCTCGGCGCTTTCGGCCGTCGACGCCGCGACGGGCACCGGATGCAGCAGCTCGCTGTTGAGGATCTCGGACAGATGTGACGTCTGCGCATCCGGGATCAGGGCCCGCTGCACCCACCTCATCACGGCCAGGTTGAGCGGGGCGGCGGCGAGCTGCGTGGCGAGCGTGACCGCCGTCGGCGTCGCCCACGCGGTGAACTCGCGCACCCGCGTCCGCGCGGACGGTGCCCCCTCCGACGCGGGCGGCGCGACGATGTCCGGGAGCCCGGTGGCTGCCAGCACCGCGGGCAGGTTCGCCTCGCCGCCGGTGAGCAGCCGGACCCAGGCGGCGAGCCAGCGGGGGTCGAGTTCGAGCACGGGCACCGGGACGGGGTCGCCGCCCTCGGGCCCGGGATCGTCGAGGACGTCCGGAACGGGGTTGTGCACCTCCCACGCGAGATCGGCGTTGGCGGCACCGCCGCGCGCCGTCCGCCGCAACCGCAGGCGACGAGGCCGGATACCGGTCCGGTACCACTGCAGTTGCGGCAGCAGGTGCACGATGGCGACGGGCGCGCGGAGACCCCAGACCCGAAGCAACGCCGGCATCGTCCCGGCGTGCCAGGCCGGTCCGGCGCCGTCGGACAGCACCAGCACGATCCGCCCGTCGATCGCGACCTGCCCGGCCAGAACGGCCTGCCCCGTCTCGGAGGAGTCGAACGGGACCACCTCGACGCCGGCGAAACCCTCGTGATCGCGCAACACCGCCACCACGCGATCGACGGTGTCGCGCCACACCGCCATCGAGCGGACGGCATCGACCAGCACCGTCACGCCCCACCCGGCCGCCGGCGCTGGCGAGGAACCGGACAGCGGGCGCAGCGCCTGAGAGATCGCCTCCCAGGTGCCCTCCGCGTCACCTCCGGTCACCAACTCTCCCCTGTTCCTCGACCAGCGGAAGCGCCCAGCGCGTCGGGCCTGCGCTCCGGATCGTCCCAGAGGATCGTCAGGTGGTGACCAATGTGGCCGTCCCGCAACGCGGGCTCGAGCTGTAGCGCCTGATGCCGCAATTCTTTAGCACGCATCGGCAGCTGTCCCAGACCTCCATCATTTACCAGACTGCTGACCGCTTCCCGGAACTCGGCGCTGGTACAGTCGCCCCGATGCCAGATGATCACCGGCAGCCCGGCCCGCAGGGCCGCTTCGATCTCCTGCTGGCCCGTTTCGCCGCGCTGCGTCGGTGGCTCGCTGAGAACGAGTGAGACCACACGGTCGTCCGCCTTGAGCTCCGTCTCGAGCCGGGTGAAGTAGTCCTTGCCACTGGGTTGGCTCCAGAAGACGACGCTGTGGGCGGGAGCCGCGAGCAGCTGCCGCCAGCGCTGGTGCCAGGCACGGTGCCAGCGCCGGGTACGCAGCCGTTCCAGACTGCGAACCACCACGGGATAGTCCATGGCCAAAGCGATCGGCCGCGAGCTGTCAATCTCCTTGCGCCAACGGTCCACCCCGACGTTGAGCAGTTCCCACGGCAGGACGAACTCGACCACGACCGTGCCGGTCCGGTCCGACCATTCGATCTCCATCTGCTCGATCACCCGCTCCACCTCACGTTCCAGGTCGTGAAGACGGACCAGGCGGGGCTCACCCTGCCGGGAATGCCAGGAGTCTGCGCCATACCACTGACGGAAGTGCGACAACGCATAGGTGTCATCGCTGCCATCGGGATCCAAATGCGGCTCGACCTGAACGACCAGATACGCCGTGGTACCCATCGGCTGTTCACCGCCGCGTTGCAGGTATGCCCGCCGATCCTCCAGCTGTGACGTCAGCCCCTGCCCGGTGGCCACCCGACCGTTCCGCAACCGGAGCCACCGGGCGTCCTGCGCGTCGACCTGGTCCTCGAGCAACGCCAGGAAGGCCATGCTCGGCGGCAGGCCGTCCGGGCCGGCGTTCTGCCCGGCCAGGTGGACGAACGCCTGCCAGGCGTCGACGCACCACGACGGCGGCCCGGGCGACCGGTGCTCGGTGGCGCGCTGATACAGAACAGTCAGGTTGACGGGCACGAGGTTGCTCAGGAGCGGACGCAGCCGGCTCCAGTCCTCCTCGGTCAGAACCTCGACCGCCTCCCACTCGTCCCGGAGACGCTGCAACCGGACGACCTCCTCCGTGCCCGGTTCCAGGTGCTCGACCGTCTCCACCAGGATCTGCAGCCCGTCGGCGCGTCTGCTGCAGGCACGCACCAGCTCAGCCATCTGCAGCCGCAACTCGGGGTGCTCACGAAGCGAGAATGGGCCGAGACGATCCTGAAGTTGTTCGACGAGGAGTTGGCGACTGGCCTGACCCCGCATCAGCCGGGTGCGTTCAAGCACACCGACGAGCACCGTCTGAATCCGGTGCCGCACCTGTTCACCGCTGGTCTGCGCAGTCTTCATATACTCACAGGTTTAAGGGCATGGCGGTCCGGGCCCGGGCGGGCCCCGGTCGTCACAGGCTACCTTCTGACGGTCCCCGACGGGACCTATGACCACGACCAGAAACGATGCGCGACAGCGACGATATGGCTGCTGCGATGCGACAGGAGTTCGCTTCCGCACGTCGGGGCGAGGGCGAGGTGGACGGTCATGCTGCGGGTCGACGATCATGCCGCCACCGTTGTGCACGAGGGCCGATTCGGCCGCCGCCCGAAGCTGGAATTTCGTGGTGTCCGCCGGGCTCGATGCCTCGACCAGCCGCCGCAGGCCGAGGTTGGCACGAGTGTGAGCGACGACGGCCTGGCCGCCTCGGTGGCCAGGCTGGCCTCTTCGACCAGAGCGCAGAGGCGGTGGCGGCCGTGGAGACCGGCCACACCGCCGCAAAGCTGGCGCCTCACCTCTCGGCCTGACCTGTCCGGAGACGCCGCCGGGGTGCGGTAGCAAAGCCGCACCCCGGCAGGACACTCATCGGACCTGACATCACGACCCCATGTGTCGAGAGCCTCCGAGCCACCCAGGGCTTTAGATCAGCAACCGAGCCGCTTACTCGAAAGGGCGATGTCGTCGATCCAGAGGTCGAACTCGCCCGGCGTCGTGCCGCCCTGGTAAAGCTGCCAGCCGATCTTCACCGTGTCGACCGCCGGTAGGACGAAGGGAACATTGTTGCCACCGTGGTCGCTCGTGGAGGCTGTCAGCTCTGGGTTCGCCACGCCATCGATCCACACCGCCACGCGGTTGTCCGCCGCGTCGATCTTCCACTCGAAGCACTGCCAGGTGTCCTCAGCGACCGGGGCGGACTCCCGCCAGTTGGTCCAGTCGCCGGTCGGACCGCCGTCGGCACCGACCCCCCAGAAGGTTCCGGGGACCGTGGGCGCGTACTGGCCACCGACCGGACGGACGACCTCCGCGCTGCCGGTGCCGGTCGCCTCCACCAGCGTGAAGTGCGCCCAGTCCGGGGCCGTGGGGAAGGCATCGACGCGCAGACGCATCCGGCCGTAGAAGCGGTTGCCCGGCGCGGCGAAGTCGTCGACGCGCAGGAAGGCGCGTCCGTTGTCAACAGTGTGGATGTGCAGCACCTGGTTGCCTCGGCGGGCACGCTCGACGGTGAGCGTGCCGTGGCGGGTGTCGACGCCCCAGTTCAACGTGCTGGGCCCCCCGGGAGGCAGTCGCTCGAAGTCCTCACAGAAGAGCAGGCCACGGGGGCACGAGGGCGGGGAGGCCCCCGACGCGCCAGCCGGAGCGCTGCCGGCTGCGGCGCCGAGGATCAGGGCGGCGCTGAACACCGCGAGAAAACTGCGCATTGTCATCCTCCAAGACGGCTGGTTCCCCACGACAGGGGCCGAGCCAGCAGGAACGTTCCGGCCATGCGACGCTGAGGTGCTCCCGCTCGCACCGCTGTGGCGCGGTTGCCCCCGCACTGCGGCGATCCGAGCTGTTCCGGCGCTGCCGCATCAGCCAGTCGCATTGATGGGCGTCATTATATGCGAAGAGGTCGGCTTCGGTCGGCCGGCAGTCGGTCGGCCGTCGAGTCCGACATGATCCACAACGAGTCCTCCGGCGTTGACTCAGAGCCAGGAAAGCGCAACGCTGTGGAAGCGCTCCCATCGTCGAGCTCCTATTCGAGAGGAATGCTCGTGCGACCCACCACAGCTCTACTCCCGGTCCTGCTCGCCACGACCCTCGGCGGTCTGGCCCTGCCGGAGCCCGCCCTGGCCGCGGCCGGCCCGGCGCTGGCCGTGGACACCACAGCAGCCCGGCACCAGATCAGCCCGTACATCTACGGCATGAACTTCGCCGACGAGGCCCTCGCCCGCGACCTGCGGCTGCCGGTGCACCGCTACGGCGGCAACGCCACCACCCGCTACAACTTCCGTGCCGACACCACCAACCGCGCGTCGGACTGGTACTTCGAGAACATCCCCAACGACAACCCGAGTCCGGACGACCTCCCGGAGGGCTCGGAGACCGACCGGTTCGTGCAGCAAAACAACGCCACCGGCGCCGCCACGGTCATGACAATGCCGATGCTCGGCCGGATCGCCAAGGACCGGTCGCGGGCGTGCGGCTTCAGCGTCGCCAAGTACGGCCCCCAGCAGTCCACCGACCCCTGGGCACCGGACTGCGGCAACGGCACAAAGCCCGACGGAACACCGGTCACCGGCAACGATCCGGAGGACACCAGCGTCGCCGTCGGTCCGGAATACGCCACCGACTTCGTCAACCACCTGAAGGAGCAGTTCGGCGCCGCCGCCGACGGCGGGGTCCAGTTCTACAACCTGGACAACGAGCCGGACCTGTGGCACTCCACCCACCGCGACGTCCGCCCGACCGGGCTGGGCTACGACGAGCTACGCGACCGCACCTACGAGTACGCCGCCGCGATCAAGGCCGCCGACCCCGGCGCGAAAACGCTCGGTCCCGTCGGCTGGGGCCTGAACTCGATCCTCTATTCGGGCCTCGACCAGGACACCTGCTCGCGCACCGGCTGCTGGTCGAACCCCCCGGACAAGGCCGCGCACGGCGGCCAGGACCTCGGCCCGTGGTACCTCGACCGGATGCACGAGTACGAGCAGCAGCACGGCACACGCATCCTCGACTACTTCGACGTGCACCTCTACCCACAACAGTCCGGCGTATTGGGCGACGCGGCCGGCGACGCCGACACCCAGGCGCTGCGACTACGCTCGACCCGCCAACTCTGGGACCCGACCTACGTGGACGAGAGCTGGATCAACAGTCCGGTCCGGTACATTCCGCGCCTGCGCGAACTGGTCGACCAGCACTACCCGGGCACGAAGATCGCGATGACCGAGTACAGCTGGGGCGCCCACGGGTCGCTCAACGGCGCGCTCGCCCAGGCCGACGTACTCGGCATCTTCGGCCGCGAAGGGCTCGACCTGGCCACCCTCTGGACCGCACCCACGGCCGACCAGCCAGCGGCCAACGCGTTCCGCGTCTACCGCAACTACGACGGCAAGGGCGGCGCGTTCGGCGAAACCTCCGTCCAGGCAACCAGCGCCGACCAGGGCAAACTGGCCGTGTACGCCGCCGAACGGAACGCCGACAAGGCACTCACAGTGGTCGTCGTCAACAAGACCGGCGACGACCTGACCAGCCCGGTCGCCCTCACCGGCGCCTCCGCCAGCACCGCCCAGGTCTACCGCTACAGCGAGACGAACCTCGCCGGCGTCGTCCGCGAGGCCGACCAGCCGGTGACCGCCACCGGCCTCACGGCCACCTTCCCGGCCAACTCGATCACCCACCTTGTGCTACCGCGCGACACCACGCCCGGCGACACCCAGTCACCGACCGCCCCGGGCAAGCCGACCGCCGGCACGATCACCGGCGACAGCATCGCGCTGGCCTGGACGCCGTCCACCGACGACACCGCCGTCACCAGCTACGACGTGCACCGGGTCGACACCACCGGCATCGTGAAAGTGGGCAGCGCCACCGGCACCACGTACACCGTCACCGGGCTGACGCCGGACACCCCGTACACCTTCGTGGTAACCGCCCGCGACGCAACGGGCAACGTCTCGGCGGCCTCGCCCGGCCTGACCGTGCGGACCGCGCCCACCGCCCCGACCGTCGGCTGCACCGTCGGCTACACGGCGAACAGTTGGCCGGGCGGCTTCACCGCGACCGTGACGATCAAGAACACCGGCACCACCCCGATCGACGGCTGGCAACTCGCCTTCAACTTCCCCACCACCGGCCAGAAGGTCGGCCAGGGCTGGTCGGCCACCTGGAAACAGAACGGAACGAACGTCACCGCAGACAGCATGAGTTGGAACGGCAAACTCGCCCCCGGCGCATCCACCAGCACCGGCTTCAACGGCACGTGGAGCGGCACCAACCCGGTACCAACCGCCTTCAACCTCAACGGTCAACGCTGCGGATGACCTGAGAGACCCCCACTCCCCTACGAAGCAGGGCGGAGGGGCCGGGGCGCAGCGGCACCCCGGCCCCCTCGCTCTCAAGCGCGGCCCGAGCCAATCCCGCGACAGGAGAGCAAACGTGAGTACGCCGACTCATACCCAGCCGCGTTGCGCCATCCAGGCTAGACCGCATGACGTCTGAAGCAGTCGGCACAGATCGACGTGGTGTCCCGATCGTCGGCCTCTTGGCCCTAATCTGGGTTTGTGGACTGGTCGCGGCAGCCATGTGGTGGCTGGGCATCGGCCTGAAGCAGTGGAGCGTCAGCTACGGCGACCAATCCGGCGAGTTCGAGGACCTCAAACGTCAGGCGAGCGTTGCCCTACTGGTCGCCGCGGTGGTGGCGACCGCCGGGCCGCTCCTCATCGCGCTCGTCGCGTACCAACTGCGACGGGCACGCACCGCAGCCGTCTTCCTGGTGCTGACCGCCGTGATCGCCGTGCCCGCCGTACCGATCGCTGTCCTCGCCGGCCGGGACCTGGATCCGGCGCCGGCAGCGACGACGCCCGGTCCGCCGGGGCACTGTGTGGAACACAGCGGCGGTGACACCCGCTGCCCGGGCGGCTGACCGAACCAATCGACTCCACAGTGGATGGCATTCGAGGCCGTGACCGGAATCGAACCGGCGTGCGCGGTTTTGCAGACCGCTCCCTGACCACTCGGGCACACGACCAGGCAGAAGCGCCCGCGGAGGGAATCGAACCCCCGACACCCAGCTCCGGAAGCTGGTGCTCTATCCCCTGAGCTACGCGGGCATGCGTGGGAGTGGAGAGATTCGAACTCCCTGAGCGCGAACGCACCGGGGTTACAGCCCGGCCCACCTCACCATCGGTGGCGCACTCCCTTGGGGTGACTGAGCGGAATCGAACCGCCATCACCGGGACCACAACCCGGCGCGCTACCGTTGAGCTACAGCCACATCTACGGCCCGAAGGCCAGTGCCCGCACCTGGACTCGAACCAGGGCAACCCGGTGTGTGGAACCGGTGCTCTGCCACTGAGCTATACGGGCGTGGCTCCCCTGCCTGGACTCGAACCAAGATCAGCCGGTTAACAGCCGGCCGCTCTACCTTTGAGCTACAGGGGAATGGCAGCGCGGACGGGACTCGAACCCGCACATTTCCCGGGTGAAAGCCGGGCGACTCTTCCATTCGTCCACCGCGCCAGGTGGTTCACGTGCCCCGAGCTGGATTCGAACCAGCGACCCCCGGTTTGTCGAACCGGTGCTCTCCCACTGAGCTACCAGGGCGCGAGTAGGGGGCTGGTCGCGGAGTGTGTGCCGCGCTTACGCCTGGCACTCCCTGTGCCAGGGCCAACCCGAACGGACAGGACCGTTGGGAGCGGGAGCCGGATTCGAACCGGCGGCCTCTGGGTTATGAGCCCAGCGCGCTTCCATGACTGCGCCATCCCGCAAGTGGGCCGCCAGAGGATCGAACTCTGGACACTCCGATTAAAAGTCGGCAGCTCTACCACTGAGCTAGCGGCCCGTGTTGTCCCCCGAGCAGGAATCGAACCTGCGACGACCCGGTTTAGGAAACCAGCGCTCTATCCACTGAGCTACCGGGGGATTTGGTACGCCGTGCAGGGATCGAACCTGCGACATTCCGATTAAGAGTCGGAAGCTCTACCAACTGAGCTAACGGCGCGTGGCGGGGCGTAAAGGAGTTGAACCCTCGGGCTTTCACCCGGTGCCGGTTTTCGAGACCGGTTGCGGACCTGTTCCGCACTACACCCCATGAGTCGGGCTGACAGGATTCGAACCTGCGTCCTCTTGCTCCCGAAGCAAGCGCGCGACCAAACTGCGCTACAACCCGTAGACGGCGCGGGGGTTACGCGCCGTGCTGAGACCTACTACTCTCCGGTGCGTGTCGTCGACATCAGCGTCCCCCTGGGAGTGGGCCGGGTGGGGCGCACTCGAAGCCCTCGGAACGCTTGCCGCGGCGCTCGTTGCTCTCTCCGTGTACCTCAGCGAGGTCCGGCGCCGCCGCCGCGCCGAGCGGAGCACCGTCCGAGTTTGGGCGTCCAGGGAAGCCGACGAGACCGTGATTTACGTCGCCAACGATTCCGCCGTCCCGATCGTGGATATAACTTTCCACGCTTTCTATCAGGAGAAGTTCTGGTCAAGCCCGCTCTTGGGCGGAATGAGATGGTCCGCGATCGGGTGGCTTGCCAGGGGGCCAGCCATAGTCCACCCTTCTCAAACTTTGGCGCTAAAGCTCAAGAACCTGAGGTTGCATGGCGTGGCAGAGGCAATCAAAGGACTGCCTGAGCTGACTCTCCTGCACATGCGCTACGAGGCGCGGGCGGAACCGAGGAGGGTGGCGAGCTTTCGTCGCGTCAAGAAGGCCCCGACGAAAATCCGCATGATCGGTGTGGGAGGGTTGGAGCAATGCGATGGGCAATACCTGAAGTCGGGATAGCCGGATTCGAACCGACGACCTCTGCACCCCCAGTGCAGCGCGCTACCAACCTGCGCCATATCCCGAAAGAGCCCCCGACTGGAATCGAACCAGCGACACCGAGATCCGTAATCTCGTGCTCTATCCACTGAGCTACGGGGGCATGTGCTGCGGCGAGGGAAGCCGGCCGATACGCCGGGTTCTGTCCCACCCCCAACGGGGGTGGGGGCGACCATCCATCTCGGCCTACCGTCGCCGGCAGGCTCTAGCGGCCAACCCGCACGCATCAGGCGGGCCGCCCGCGTGCTGTTCGACCTTGCTCCGGGTGGGGTTTACCGTGCCGCTCCCGTCACCGGCAGCGCGGTGAGCTCTTACCCCACCGTTTCACCCTTACCGGCGGTGGTGCTGCCGGCGGTCTGTTCTCTGTGGCACTGTCCCGCGGCTTTCGCCGGGTTCCCGTTAGGAACCACCCTGCCCTGCGGAGCCCGGACGTTCCTCGGCGAGCTGGTGGGCTCGACGCGGTCGCCTGGCTGGCATTCTCGCTGCGTGCCGACGGGAGGAATCGAACCTCCGGCCCCCGAGTTATCAGCTCGGTGCTCTAACCGCTGAGCTACGACGGCTTGGCGAAGGGTGAGAGATTCGAACTCCCGGCGGTGTGACCCGCTCCGCGCTAGCAACGCGGCGCCATCGACCAGACTCGGCCAACCCTTCATGCGCGCCAACGACGGGGATCGAACCCGCGGCCCCCCGATCGACAGTCGGGTGCTCTAACCACTGAGCTACGTCGGCATGGTCCCGGCCAGGAGCCGGGGGAGTGGAGTCGGACGGAATCGAACCGACGGCCTTCGCGGTGCGAATGCGACGCTCTACCAACTGAGCTACGACCCCATGGTGTTGCTGAGTACCCGACCGCGGATTCGAACCGCGACCCTTCCCGCCCTGAACGGGACGCCTCTGCCAGTTGGGCTAGCCGGGCATGTGATTCCTCGCCTCGATTGCGAACGCCGCGTACTTCGAGTCGAGGACGATGTATTGCGCGCCGCTCACCGCCTCTACCGGGATGAGGTAGTCGAGGGCGCCCGCTGTCGAGATGAAGAAAAAGTCGATCTCGTCCTCCGTGTAGCCCGTGACTCGGATGCGACCGCGAGCGGTGTCCCGCGCGCTGGCGTCGTACACCGTCCGCCGCAGGACAGCCCGGTAGCGTCCGTTGCTCTCGGTCGTTCCGGTGGTCTTGACCTGCACCCGTTGCAGGCCAGTGTCGGATTCTGCGATCAGGTCGTATGCGCCCGGCTCTAGCGGGACCGAGACGTTGTAACCCCGATCCATGAACCATCGGGCGGCGATGCTCAACCCCGATCGTCCGCCGTGCTGAGCTGGCTGGCTGAACGGGTGCGCTGGCGCTACGAGCCGGCGAGGGTTGCTGCCGTGAGTCAGGTGCGACACGTCGAGGCCGAGGCGGGCCGCGACAGCTTGGACACTCGTACGGCCTGCTGTCCGTGACTTGCCGATGGCTTCCATGACGTCTGCCCAGCAGGTCGCGCCCTTAACGGCGTTGCGGAGCTGGTCGTCGGTGTAGGTGCGCGGGTTGCCCATAACTAGCAATCCTACGCTAATTAGATGCGGCGGCTTTGCCAGTTTGCCCACCCGGGCAGGTGGTGCTGCGTGCCGACGAGGGGACTCGAACCCCGGACCTCTCCGTTATGAGCGGAGCGCTCTGACCACCTGAGCTACGTCGGCGAGAGAGCCGCCGGTCGGGCTCGAACCGACTGCCTTCCGATTACGAGGCGGACGCTCTACCCGGTGAGCTACGGCGGCAAGGTGTGGAGCCGGCGGCCGGGATCGAACCGGCGCGCGTCGCCTTACACAAGGGCGGTGCTCTGGCCTCTGAGCTACGCCGGCTTGGTGCCCTCGACAGGATTCGAACCTGCCCTGTCGGCCGCCTCACGACCGTGCCTCTACCGCTGGGCTACGAGGGCATCGAGCTGGGAGCAGAGGATTCGAACCTCTACGAGCTGGGTCAGGGCCAGCGATGCTGCCGGTTACATCAGCTCCCATCGCGGCCGGCGGGGTGATGGCCCGCCGGCCGGGTCAGCGCCGCGCCAGCGACCCCCACGCGGGCACAACCGGGCTGTTGCGGAGCACCATGCCGGCCTCGGCCGGGGTCCGGTCGCCCTTGGCCTGGTTGCACGGGGCGCACGCGCTGACGGTGTTCCGCCAGGTGTTCTGCCCGCCCCGCGAGCGGGGCAGGATGTGGTCGACCGTCGCGGCCGGACCGGAGCAGTAGCCGCACCGACGGTCGTCGCGGGCCAGGACACCGCCCTTGGACCAGGCAGGGCCCTTGGTGTACCGCCACCGGGTGACGACGTAACGGACGAGGCCGACGAGCTTAGGCATCGGGAGGACGCCGAGGTGCCGGTCCGGTTCGGCTTCGTGGATCTCGGCGACCCGGCGGCACAGCATCCGGATCGCGTGGGCGACCGTGACCCGGCGGAGGGGTCCAAGGTCGGCGTTGATGACGAGTACGGCGTCCACCAGGTCCCTCCTTCCGGGTCCTGGGTGGTTGGACGAATTGACAGATGATCCGTCAATCAAAAGCGGCTGACCGGATTCGAACCGGCGTCGGCACCTTGGCAAGGTGCTGTGTTGCCCCTACACCACAGCCGCATATCGTCGGGCGTTCGCCGCTGCCTTCGCTGACGTGCACGTTTCGCAGCGGCACCCGTCGTACTGGTACTTCGAGGTGCCGTGCCGCCGCTGGCGTCGAGCGGGTCCACCGGCTTCATCGACGGCAGCGAGCATGGCATTGATCTGGTCGGTTCGCCTGGAGCCCATCAGCGGCAGGACCAACCTCACGAGTTCCACCACCGGCTTCATCCGGGAAATCGTCCAGACGTATGTGTCTTTGTGGTGGTCCTGCTGCCGGGGGTGAGCATGGACGTTGCCCAGGCCAACCGTGTCGGCGACGCGCTGCACGACGTCCTGGTCGGTCATCTGCAATGAGAGCCGGACTCGAATGCGCGCCTTTTGCCGTTCGGTGGCCGCGACACGCATCACGATGAACGAGCCCTCACCCTCCATCAGCCCGGCGAGCCAGGCCACCTCGGTCGGGGACATCTCGCGCAGCTTGAAGACCTTCGGGCGGTACTTGTCCCACCTGCGATCGCGCTCATAAGCCGCGTTCGCCTCGGTGCAGGCTGCCTCGCGGCACCCCTGGACGTAGCAGGATCGCGTGCCATGCCTTGCCATGTCCGAATTTTACCGTGGCAGTCCCCTTCTCCTTGGCAAGGAGATGCGCTACCAACTGCGCTACAACCGCGTGGAGCCATCGGGCGGAATCGAATCGCCGGCCTCGCCCTTACCGGGGGCGCGCTCTGCCAACTGAGTTACGCCGGCATGTGTGTCGAGAGCGGGACTCGAACCCGCATCGACATAAGGTTTGAGCTTCGCGCCTCGTGCCGGTTGGGCTACCTCGGCGTGGCTCCGGGTGCAGGAATCGAACCTGCGTCTGTGCCGGGATCCAAAGTCCCGTCGAGCCTGCCAGCAGCCCAACCCGGACCGATGTTGTGCCGGGGCAGGTACTCGGGGGCGGTGACCCTCCGCGCTGGCTCGGGGAGCTACCCCGCGTCGGCCGTCGACCAGGCTGTGCACCCGGCCTCTGGTCTCACGGCATCCGCCGCCCCTGTTTCCCTGCCCCGTCGAGCGGTACCGGGGACTCGAACCCCGCACCACCACGTTGGAAGCGTGGTGCTCTACCAGATGAGCTAGTACCGCGTGATAGTGCGTAGGCCATGTCGGGCTCGAACCGACGATCTCCTGGCTGAGAACCAGGTGAGCTTTGCCGACAGCTCCAATGGCCCATGGAGCCGGCAGCGCGCCGGGAGCCTCGCCCGGAGGGTCCCCTGCCGACGTGCCCCTCCCCTGACTCGAACGGATTCCTCGGGACTTCACTGCCGTGCGCTACCGGTTAGGGCAGGAGGTTTGATTGCGTGGAGAAGAAGGGATTCGAACCCCCCTCGACCTCCGGTCTGCCCCATGGTCCGGGACCGGGGTGTCGAACCCCGTGTCTCTCGCTCCCAAAGCGAGCGGGTCAGCCGTCTCCCTCGTCCCGGAGGTGGTGCCCCCGGCCGGCCCATGCAGGCGCCGGCCGGGGTCTTGCTCATGCCATCCACTGTGAAGTTGAGAATTTGCGACGCCTCCGGCCGCGGCCGGGACGAAAAGCAGGGGCGGCAGGACTCGAACCTGCGACCTTCGGTTTTGGAGACCGGTGCTCTACCAGTTGAGCTACGCCCCTATGAAGTTGTTCCAGTAACGAGAAAGCCGCCCTATCCCTGTCGGGGTGGGCGGCTTCGCAGCTTGCGCTGGCGCTATTCGCGCCGCCACCCCGGCTTCCAGTTCGACTCACTCGCGCACAGATCGTGGGCTCGCCCAATCGGGAGCAGCACGACACCGCCGCGCGGCATGAACCGCGTGGTTTCGGTGTAGGCGTGCTGCAACACGGGGAACTCCTTGGGTTGGTCGGAACGGCCTTGCTCATTGAAGGTAGGCGCTGTGCCGATCGGATGGCAACGGATATTCCGAGCCACCTTCATGTGACTCACAGCCAGCCTTAGCGGGTGTTCGGGTCACTCCTGGGGCGCTATCAGCCGGTCGTCGGTGGTGTCGCGGACCGTGATTGCCTCCACCGGGCAGGAGTCGGCGGCGTCGAGTATGACCTCGGCCGGGGCGACGACGTGGGCCAGCGGCGCGGACAGGCCGTCGACGAGGCGGAAGTGCTCGGGCGCGGTACCGGCGCAGATGCTCGTGCCGATGCAGCGGCGCGTGTCCACCCCGATCCGCCAGGCGGTGCTCACCAGGCCACCGGCATGCCGAGCAGGCCCCGCACCAGCATGCCCCGCTTCCACTGCAGATCGGCTTCCGGTACGGCGAGCCGCAATCCGGGCAGGCGGGTCACGAGGGTGGCGACGGCGACCTGCAATTCCATGCGGGCCAGCTGCGCGCCGACGCAGTGGTGGACGCCGTGCCCGAAGCCCAGGTGCGGGTTCTGCTCGCGGTCGAGATCCAGCCGGTCCGGGTCGGGGAAGACGGTTCCGTCCCGGTTCGCCGATGACAGTGAGCCGAGAACCGGCTCACCTGCCCGGACCAGCACCCCGCCGACATCGACATCTTCCTTGGCGTACCGGGCGAAGGAGGAGCCGACGCCGAGCGGCACGTACCGCAACAGTTCCTCGACCGCGGCCGGCACCAGCGATAGGTCGGCTCGCAGCCGCGCGAGCTGGTCCGGATTGTGCAGCAGGACGTAGATGAAGTTGGGGATCTGGGTCACAGTGGTCTCGTGGCCGGCCGCGAGCAGCCCTCCGGCCAGCTCCACGAGCTCGGTCTCGCTGAGCCGATCCTGATTCTCGTCGCGGGCCCGCACCAGCGCGCCGAGCAGGTCGTCGATGCCCGGCTCGCGGCGGCGCTCGGCGACGAGACCACCGATGTAGCCCCAGAGATTGTTCAGGTACTCCTGGATCGTTTCCATGGGTAGGGAGGTGGTCGAGACGATCGCCTCGGACCAGATGTGGAAGCGGTCGCGGTCGGCGTACGGGACCCCGAGCAGTTCGCAGATCACCTGGATCGGCAGCGGTGTGGCGACGTGCTCCACCAGGTCAGCCGGAGGGCCGAGCCCGACCATGTTGTCGACAAGTGCGTTGGCGATCTCCTGGGTCCGGGGTCGCAGCGCCTCTACCCGACGTGCGGTGAACGCCTTCGCCACCAGCCGGCGCAGCCGGGTGTGATCGGGCGGGTCCAGGGTCAGCATGCCGCTGTACTGCTGGCGCGGGGTGAGTCTGGGCTCGTCGCGCTGGACGGCTGGGGCGCGGCCGAACCGCACGTCGCCGAGGACGGTGCGGACGTCTTCGTAGCGGGTGGCGAGCCACGCCTCCTCGCCGTAGGGGAGCTTGACCCGGGTCATCGGTTCGTTCTCGCGCAGCTCGCCGTAGGTTGGATCGACGACGAGGCGGTCGGGCACGCTGAACGGGTACGGCCGCGCGGGCGGGATGGTTCGGCTCTCGGTGGTCTGCGCGCTCTCCGTCATCGGGATTCCCTTCGTCGAGAGGGCGTGATCCTCAGGCCGGCACCAGTTCGTAGCGGCGCCGGGTGCCAGCGTCCAGGGCTTGCGAACAGCACACATTGACGCTCGGTAATCTTACGAAATCGGATCGTAGCGGGAGACGCCGATGATCGCCATGGAGGCGGGTCCGCGTGCGTAGGCGACGGCGGTCAGGAGACGCAGAACGACGCCGGCTCGGTCAGGCCGAGGTCCTTGCAGTCCCATCCGGTGCCCTGGTCCTGGAATCGCCAGCCCGTGCCGGCCGTGTAGTGGAACAGGTAGATGACGCCGCTGGCGTCCGGACGCTGCACGTCGGCCGCCGCCCACGTCTCGACGCACTCCACTGCCCTGGAATCGAAAGACCAGCCCGCCGGCAGCTCGACCAGGGTCCCGAGGGTCTGCGTCGACGGACAGGTGGGATTCTGGGGTCCGTCGCTGGTGCGGGTGGATGCGGGTGGTGTCGGAGGGTCGGGCCGGTGGCGGGTGGCGAAGGCGACCGTACCGCCGATGGCGAACATGACCGCCACCGCCGCGGCGCCGGTGGTGACCGCCCTCCGTCGTTGTACCTGCCGGGATCTGCGCAGGGCGCGCTCGTACATGTCGGTGGTGCCGCCGTGCTCGCTCAGATCGGACATGGCCTGACGCAGCGGCCCGAGGTCGTCGGTCATCAGGCCTCCTCCATCACGGCCGAGAGCAGCTCGGGCGCTATCTCCCGCATGCGGGCCAGCGCCTTGCTGGTCTGACTCTTGATTGTGCCGACCGAGCACTGCAACAGTTCCGCGGCCTCGGCCTCGCTGCGGTCCTCGAAGAACCGCACCACCAGCACGGCCCGTTGCCGCTGGGTGAGTTGGGCGAGAGCCTGGTACAGGGCAAGCTTGAGATCGGTACGGCGAGCATGGTCACTGCCGGGCTGGACCACGTCGGCCATTTCCCCGGGCAGGGACTCGACTACCCTGCGGCGCCGCCGCCACCAGCTCACGTGCTGGTGGTACATGGCGGTGCGGGTGTACGCCTCGAAGTGCCCGGGATCATTGAGCCGGCGCCGGCCCCGATGGGTCCGGGCCAGCGCATCCTGCACCAGGTCCTCGGCGAGGTGCCGGTCGCCGGTCAGCAGGAACGCCGTCCGCAGCAACGCCGACGAGCGGGTCCGCACGAACTCACAGAAAAGATCGTCTATGGAGTCCGCCATGCCCCGCTCGTCCCCCCCACGTACCCCAAAGTCCTTCAGGCAGCGGCGGCGTCGATGCGGCCGGTTGACTGTGGCGCACACCTTAGCTGGCGTGCGTCGCAGTCAACCGGCCGCGGTCTCCCCGGTCAGGAGATGCAGAATGGCGCCGGTTCGGTGAGGCCGAGATCCTTGCAGTCATAGCCGCTGCCGTCGCCGTAGTACTTCCAGCCGGTACTGGCCACGTAGTGGAACAGGTAGACGCCGTCACCGGCGGTCGGGCCCTGCGGGTCGGCTCCCGCCCAGTCCTTGACGCATTGGACACTGCCGAACGTCCAGCCCTTCGGAAGCTCGACCAGCGTCTGGAGTGTCGTCACCGAGGGGCAGTCGGCGACCCCGGCCGCAGGGGTAGCCGCAGCGGGCGACGCGCTGGGGGTGCCAGTTGCCGCAGCTGCCGACGTCGGAGCAGATGCGGTCGGGCCAGAACCAGATGGCGCGCCGGAGTCGCAGGCGGACAGTCCAATTAGGACAGTAACGACGGGCAGCAGCAGGAGGTGACGTGCAGACATTTTCTGGACCCCTATGGATCGTGGCGATCATCGCTGACATCCGGGTACATGCGATCCGTCGCCCGCAGGTTGCCGCCAACCGGAATTTTTTCAAGATCTTTAGGCGGCCCCGCTCAGACGGCCGCACGCCGAACTGACGCGGTCCAAGCTCGACGAGCCGCCCACCGTGCCGACGAGGGGACGACCAGCGACTCGTCACCGCCGCGGAGGCGACTTCCTTCGATGTCTGGGGTCACCCTGCCGCACGGAAAAGGGTTTCGGTGAGTGATTCCGTGCTGACCCGTGGTCGTCGTGCCAAGTCAAACCCTGGATGACACCACAGTTCAGCGTCGCGTTAATTCACGGTGCGATGTACGGTCATTGGGTGGAGACGCTGACGCACGGGCAGGTCCTGGCCCGGTTCGGTCATGCCCTGTCCGACCCGGTTCGCGCCCGGCTCCTGCTCGCGCTACGCGACGGGCCCGGTTATCCGGCAGAGCTTGCCGACCTGCTGGGCACGAGCCGGCAGAACCTCTCCAACCACCTGGCGTGCCTGCGCGGCTGCGGCCTTGTCGTCGCCGTACCCGAAGGCCGCCGCAGCCGCTACGAACTCGCCGACGCCCGCCTCGCGCACGCCCTCGGAGACCTGCTCGGTCTGGTCCTGGCCGTCGATCCAGCCGCCTGCCCGGCCACCGAATCCGAGGGGTGCTGCTGATGAACGCGCCACTTCCGCTGATGTCGGTTGGCCCGTCGCCGGCCCGTCGCTCGATCCTGATCCGGCGGGTGCGCCTGTTCGTCGCCGCGACGATCACCTACAACGTGATCGAGGCGGTCATCGCCATCAGCGCCGGCCGGATCGCCTCCTCGACCGCGCTGATCGGGTTCGGGCTCGACTCCGTCATCGAGGTGGCCTCCGCCGCCGCAGTGGCCTGGCAGTTCTCCGGCCCCGACCACGAACGCCGGGAACGCGCCGCGCTGCGGATCATCGCGATGTCCTTCTTCGCCCTCGCCGCCTACGTGTCCGTCGAATCGGTGCGCGCGCTCGTCGGCGCCGACCGCGCGGATCACTCCACGATCGGTCTGGTCCTGGCCGCGGTATCCCTGGCGGTGATGCCGGTCCTGTCGGCCGCACAACGCCGCGCGGGGCGTGAACTCGGGTCAGCGTCAGCCGTCGCGGACTCCAAGCAGACCCTGCTGTGCACGTACCTCTCGGGGGTGCTGCTGGTCGGGCTCACGGTCAACTCGCTGTTCGGGTGGTGGTGGGCCGACCCCGCCGCCGCTCTGATCATCGCCGCGGTCGCGGTCAAGGAAGGCCGCGAAGCCTGGCGCGGCGACACCTGCTGCGCGCCCGGTGCCGCCCTGCGCTCCCCCGCCGGCCGCAGCGACGCCAGCGGATCCAGCGACGGGTGCTGCACCACCGACACCCGCTGAACGGGGGGCCTGCGGGCGGGGGAGCATCCTTCGACTCACCGCACCTTCCGCGCGGCGAGCCGCAAGGCAGCGGACCGGCTAGACGAGAGTGATCCAGTAACCCCAGAAGCGGTGCAGGATCGCGAGCAGGATGACCGTGTACCAGCCGGTGAGGATGAGGCTGTGGTAGTTGGCAGCAGCGGCGGCGACCCGCCGAACGGGCCCGGGAAGCGCACCGCCGTGGTCGCGCAGGGTGCGCAGCGTGACGTACAGGAAAATCGGAATGGTGACCGCCCAGACCAGCATGCAGTACGGGCACAGAGCGCCGATGACGTAGAGGCTCTGGTAGATCAGCCAGTGCACGAAAACCACGCCGAACGTAACGCCGGCCTGTAGTCCCAACCAGAACCAGCTGGGCAGTCGCACACCGGCCAGCAGGACGACGCCGATCGTGCTGATCACGGCGAACCCCGCGACGCCGATCAGCGGGTTGGGGATTCCGAACACCTCGGCCTGTGGTGTGGTCATGACCGAACCGCAGGACAAGATGGGGTTGATGCTGCAGCTCGGCACATAGCTGGGATCGGCGAGCAGGTTGATTTTCTCGACGATGAGGATCGTGGCGGCGAGCATCCCGACAACGCCACCGACGGCGCAGATCCAGGCGGTGGCCCGAGACAGGAAAGCCTGTTCGAGCGAGGTCCGCTCGGCGTGCGCGTCGACGGTGGCGGCGCTCATTCGACCAGCGCGGCGTCGATGGCGGCGACGAGGTCGTCCTGGCCGCGCAGGTCGGTCAGTTGCCGGCCGTTGAGGAAGAACGTCGGGGTGCCCTGCACACCGGAGGCTGCGCCGTCGGCCTTGTCCTTGGCAATCCGCGCGGCAGTGGCGGGGTCGTCGAGGTCGCGCTGGAAGCGCGGCATGTCCAGGCCGAGAGTACTGGCGTACCCGAGGAACGCCTCCGTCTGTGGCTGCTCCTTGTGGCCCCAGCGGGCCTGATTCTCGAACAGCTGGACGTACATGTCGGAGAAGCGGCCCTGGTTCGCGGCGGCCTGAGCGGTACGCGCGGCCAGGTCCGAGTTCGGGTGGCTCGGGATCGGGAAATACCTGACCACGAAGGTGATGCGGTCCTGATAGGTGGCAAGGATCTGCTTGACCGCCGGGTACGCGGCGGCGCAGGACTCGCACTCGAAGTCGAGGAACTCGACAAGGGTCACCTTGCCATTCGGCGCGGTGGACAATCGATGGCTGTCCTCGCGCACCAGCACCGTCGCCTCGACCACGCCAGCATCAGTGGTCGCAGCGGGAGGCTGGTCGGGACGGTTGACGGCCAGCAGACCGCCGACCACGAGCACCACCACCGCGATCAACGCCAAGGTCAAGCGAGTGTTCCTCGTCATTTCCCGTCCTCGTCCGCGCGTGAGCAATGTGATCAGCCCGCCCACCTACAGCGGCGCAGTCCGATGCGGACGATACAGAGACGGCTGTACCGAATTGCTGTCAAGTTCCTGAGACGAGGTGGGCCCAACCCTGCTGACGGCACTCCTCGCCATCGCCCCTGGCCAGCCTCGTGTGCTGCGGCGTCTGCGGCCGCCGCCGCGGTGATGAATCTCGTGGTGCTCACCGCCGCGTTGCCGGCCCTCAACACGGCCCGCGCACCGCCGACGAGGCGCGACGGTCGCCGCTGTCGCAGCCCGGCGGTTGGCACACAGTGCCGTGGCGGCGGTCGCGATGGCGGCGGTGGTCGTGCGCGTCGGCGGCGGCACCGGCGGTCGGGTTGGTGTCGCGCCCGCTCGCGGACGGATCTATGCCGGCTCTCGTACACCGCCGGCGTTGCCACCATCGTCCGGCATCGGTTCGGTCGGGGCTTCGGGCAGTTCGTCCGGCGCGCCGGGCAGAAGGACGCCCGCGTCGTCGGGCACCGGTTCGCGGGGGTCGATGGGCGGATACTGTTCGGGGTCGAGATCCGGTCCAGTCATCAGGCGAGTATCCGTCGTCTTCCGGACCGCCGCTCGTCGGGCCCGCTCGTGAGCTGGGCGGCGAGCTCCGGCATGGCCGTCCGGTCGGCTGGCAAGCACCGGTGTAATGGCTGCCAGCGTTGCGTGGCACCCTTCCGCGCAGGCGGATCAGCGCGTGGTCGGTGTCCAGGGCGGCATCGATGAAGCAGACAAGGCACCAGGTCCACTGACCTCCACGGGCTCCGCGACAGATCATGTGCTACGGTTGCCCAGTTGCAGTTTTGATTTCCGTAGACGTTTTCTAGCGCCTGATGGGTTAACTGAAACCTATCCAGGCGCTTTTCGTTTTTCGTGTCGTTTCGACGCGGGTGATCAACGCAGCGGCGTAAGGGTCCGCACAGTGCGGTCTCTAACAGCCTGCGAGGAGCAGACATGACTACAGGTACCGTGAAGTGGTTCAACGCCGACAAGGGCTTCGGCTTCATCAGCCCGGACGACGGCGGCGCCGACGTCTTCGCCCACTTCTCCGCGATCTCGGCGAGCGGCTTCCGCAGCCTCGACGAGAACCAGAAGGTGGAGTTCGACGTCACCCAGGGCCAGAAGGGCCCGCAGGCGGAGAACATCCGCCCGCTCTGATCCACACTCCGCGAACGGCGGCCCGACTGATTCAGCGGGCCGCCGTTCGGCGTTTCACGCGCTCACCGCACAACGGACGTGTGCGGCGCAGATGCGCATGGCTGACCCTCCTCCGCAGTTCGGCGACATTCCACTCTGGAGATCGAACGCGCCCAGCCGGGTAGAATTTCGGCCGTGGCAGCAGTACCGGCGCCGACAGGTCGGCGTCCACCTGCGCAGATGGTTGTGGGAGTACTTCGGCGACCACCAGCACAAGATCACCCGCTCGTTCCCCGTCGTACGGTGGCTCGACCAGGACACGCACGTCCCGGCACGCGATCCCAAGACGTTGGCCGCCCTCGCCGAAGCCGTGGCCCTCGTCGCCTACGGCCGCTCGCCCGAAGGGCGAGCCGGGCTTGCCGCAGCGATAGCCGGCGAACCCACCATCCGCCAGCCGTGGGTACGGTCGCTGGTGACCGAACTACGCCGGCCCATCACGGCGCGTCAGACCTGACCAGTCCCAACCCTGTCCCGAACAGCAAATCGCGCACAAGCCCGAGAGCGGGCCGACCGCCTCATCCATCCAGGACGCCGCGCGATCAGCTCGGTAAACCATCCGGAGGCCGGCGTTTCCGCGTGGAGTGTGGCCTGCCGCCCTCACGGAGTCGGGTGGCCTCGCGCAGCGCCACTTCGCGGCCGGTGCGGGCGAAGTCGGTTAGCAGGCGCAGCTGGTCGTCGGTGAACCCGGCGATGTGCTCGGTCAGGTACGCGGCCATCGGCTGGTAGAGCGCGGCCAGTTCGTCGGTCCGATCGGGCCGGGCGTGCACGGTGATCCGGCGGCGGTCGTGCGGATCATGCTCACGGCGGACGAGGCGCTGCGCCTCCATCCGGTCAAGCATCTTGCTCACCGCGCCGGTGGTCATGCCCATCCGTTCGGCGAGCTGAGTGGGTGTGACGGCGAGACCCGTGCTGACGAGGTTGAGGCAGTGCAGGTCGTTGACCGGTACACCGACCTGGTCGGCGACCGCCGACTGGAACAGCGCGGTGGCACTGACGAACTGCGGGATCTCCACCCAGGCAGCCGCCACGAGCGCCTCGTGCCCCGTTGACATGCCCACCCCATTCCGGATAGCTTCCTCGGGAAGTAACTTCCATGGGAAGTTACTTCCCGAGTGTGATGACTCCGTGGGAAGCGTAGAACAGGAACGAGAAAGCATGGCTCACGCACTGATCATCGGCGGCGGTGTCGCGGGTCCGACCGCCGCCATCGCACTACAAAAGGTCGGAATCGACGCCACCGTCTACGAGGCGTACGCCACCACGGCTCACGACGTGGGTGCCAGCATGGGCATCTCCCTCAACGGTCTCGACGCACTGCGCACCCTCGACGCGCACACCATCGTCCGCGACGCCGGCTTCCCGGTACCCCGAGGCGTCATGTGGCTCGGCAACGGCAGCCGCCTTGGCGAAGGACACACCGGCACTCCGCTGCCCGACGGGACGCTCCCGATCGTCATCGGACGCTACGACCTCTACGCGGCGCTGCGGCAAGAGGCCCTCGGCCGCGGCGTGCCCATCCACCACGGCAAGCGCCTGGCCCACACCGAACACCGCGGTGACCAGGTCGCCGCGGTGTTCACCGATGGCACGGAAGCTGTCGGCGACCTGCTCATCGGCGCCGACGGCATCGCCTCGACGACCCGGCGCTTCGTAGACCCGCACGCACCACGACCCCGATACGTCGGGCTCATCGGCACGGGCGGGATCACCCGCGAGGCCACACCGCAATCCGAGCCCGGTGTGATGAACATGGTCTTTGGCAGGCGAGCGTTCTTCGCCTCCATGGCCAGCACGGACGGCAGCGTCTGGTGGTTCGCCAACCTGCCGTGGGCCGACGAACCCACAGCAGCCGACCTAGCCGCGATCACCGGCTCGCAATGGCAACAGCGACTGCTGCAAGTCTTTGCCGGGGACAGGTCGCCGGCCACGCGGCTCATCCGCGCGACACGGCCGGACTACACGTGGTTTCCCATGCACGACATGCGTACCCCGAAGCGGTGGCACCGCGGACGCGTCGTCCTGATCGGTGACGCCGCACACGTCAGCTCACCCAGCTCCGGCCAAGGCGCGTCGATGGCATTCGAGGACGCCGTGCAACTGGCCCGCTGTCTGCGAGATCGGGACGATCCGACTACGGCGTTCCAGGCGTACCAACGGTTACGCGCCGACCGCGTCAGCAAGGTGCTGGCGGGAGCCAAACAGGTCAACCGCAGCAAGGCGGCCACCGGCCTGAGTCGAGTCCTGCGCGACGTGACGTTTCCCCTGTTCATGAGGAAGTTCAATACCCCTGGGGCGTTTGCCTGGCTGTACGACCACCGCATCGACTTCGACCGCCCGATTGACGATCAGCCGGCCGCCCACGACCGCTGACGAGCTTCCGATGACCGGTGCGCCGGTTGGCCCCTGCCGATTCCTCCTTCACTGAAGCGGGCCGGCACTCTGCCGCCGAGCCACACTGCCAATCAGCAGCCACCGTACCGAGTAAGGCCTACGCCGAACGCGGACCAGTCGCGGACGCGTACCTGTCTGGCGGCGAAGAAGGCGATGAGTCCGGCCACGCCGGACAGCGCGGCGAGGATCAGCGTCGCGCACCTGCTCCGGAGACATTCCGCCGCGCAGTGTGAGTATCGCCATGGCGAACCCCTCGACGAGTCGCCGGAATCCCGGTTGCGATCGGCCGGCCATAGGTGACGCCCACGGATCTCCCGAACCAGGTGCGGCCTCGTCGGTTGCGAGCGACGGTCGCCGCCGGGCGCGTCAGGGGGTTGACAGTCACGGCGGGCTGGAGACGCTGTCCGGGTTGTCGACGCTGCGGGGTCGTGCGCCGAGGCAATGACCGGCCGGGTCTCGTAAGCTCCGGCAGTGGGAAGCAGTCGAGGACGGATCATGGCTCAGATGTTGGATGCGGCGGAGAACGCCTCGCCGGTCGAAGCGGTCGAGGCCGTCACCCGGGAGTTCGGTGCGGCGCTGGGGGCACGTAGCGTCGCGTTCCTGATCGCGGACCTGAGCGGTCGGGCGCTGGTCCGGTTGGCGCACGTGCCACTGCACGGTGCCGAGGAGGGACGCCGGGAGGATGACGAGCTTGCCAATGTCATGCCGTTTGACGGTGGTCCCACGGAGCAGGCGTTGCGCACGCAGACGGTGCAGGTCCTCGGGCAGCCTGACGGGTGGACGGTGTGGGCGCCGGTGACCGACCGCGGCGAGGCGATTGGCTTGCTGGAGATGGTCCTGCCGGCGGAGCCGGATGCCCGGGAGTTGGCGGAGTTGGCCCGCACGGCGCACGTCCTGGCGTTCGTGGTGATCGCCAACCGGCGACACACCGACCTGTTCGAGTGGGGGCAGCGCACGACCCCGTTCACCCTGTCGGGGGAGATCCAGCGCCGCCTGCTGCCGGGTTCGTTCACCTGTGAGGCCAGCGCGTTCACCCTTTCTGGCTGGTTGGAACCCGCCGCAAGCGTCGGCGGGGACACCTTCGACTACAGCCTCGCCCGCGACGTGCTGCACTTCAGTGTCACCGACGCGATGGGCCACGGGGTGGCAAGCGCGCTGACGGCCACCCTCGGGGTGGGCAGCATGCGCAACAGTCGCCGCCGCGGGGTGGGCCTGGTCGAGCAGGCCCAGGCCGCGGACGCCGACGTGGCCGCACACAGCGCCGTGCCCGGCAGCTTCGTGACCGCAGTGCTGGGCCGTCTCGATTTGCGCAGCGGGGTGTGCGCGCTGCTCAACGCCGGGCACGTACCGCCGATGCTGGTACGCGACGGAGACACCCGGGCGCTGCCCCTGCCGGGAAACTTCCCCCTGGGCATGTTCGCCGAGGCCTCATACCGGGCCGGCGAGGTCACGCTGCGCCCCGGCGACCGTCTGGTGGTGATCACCGACGGCGTGCGGGAGCGCAACGCCGCCAGCCTGGATCTGCCGGCCATGTTGCGGTCGATCGCCGGTCTGCACCCGCGCGAGGCTGTCCGGGCGTTGGCCGACGCCGTGCTCGAGGTCAGCGGACCGACGCTGGCCGACGACGCCACCCTGTTCATCATCGACTGGCACGGCGGACACACCGAGGACCGGCAGACCAGCGCCGGCGCCGACCAGGCGCGCGCCAGCACCGCGCTGCCCGACTGACTAGCGGCCTGGCGTGTCCGTGGGACGCATATCGGCTTCAGCCGCCGGCACGCTGTCGTAGACGTCGATAGCTTGATCCACCGACGTGACCGACAGGACGCCGCGCACGGCGGGCTGCGCCGCGGCCAGGCACAGCCGACCGCCGACGTCGCGCAACGCCTTGAACGTCACGACCAGCGCGCCCAGCGCGCTGGAGTCCATGAAACCCACCCCAGCCAGGTCCACCACCACCCGACGGTCACCGGCGTCGACCAGCCGTTGCAGACCCTCACGCAACTGCGGGGACGTCGCCATGTCCAGCTCGCCGCGCACCTCGAGCACGGTGCAACCCCGGCCAGCTCGGACCGACAACTGCAGATCCACCACAACCTCCCACGCCGACGATGCCCGCTCACCCTAGTTCGCCAGCGGGTGAACCGCCGCCGGCGGGTGTACACCCCGGCCGTTTCACCTCAGCTCGGGCGGGGTAGCGGTGAGACAGCGGTAGCGCTGATCAACACCGGCGCATTCCGCCCTAGGATGTCGACAGTGATCCGGTGGGTCATGCACGGGCCAGAAGGAGTAACGCAGATGCGGGTGAGCATGACGCTGTCACTCCCCCGCGAACCATCCTCCGCGACCCGCGCCCGCCATATTCTCGCCACTCTGCTGAGCCTCACCGACATCAGCGAGGACACCCGCGCCAACCTGGCTGTCTTGATCAGCGAGGCATGCGCCAACGCGGTGATCCACGCCGACCCCGGCAGCGACGTCGACATCACCATCGGCGTCGACGACCACGTCTGCCTTATCGAGGTCGGCAACCGCGGTCGCAGCCCCGACAACACCAAGCTCGACGCCGACCTCCCCGCCCCGCTCACCATCGGCGGCCGTGGACTGCCCCTGATCGGCGCACTCGCCGACACGGCCGCCTTCGTCACCGGCGCGCCGGGCCAGGTGCTGCTCCGCATCACCAAACACCTCAGCGACGCCGGAGCAGCACCTACCCGCTGACCGGTGAGCAGAGCCCGTGCGACGCGTCGCCGCAGCGGCTCACGCCGCGACGAGATTTTCGGCTGTCATTCCTGGTCCTACCGCGGGGAAGATTCGCCCTTGACCAATAGGTTGTTGATCTGCTTATGTTGATGACATGCCTAAACCCTCCGTGCCGATGCGTGAACCCACCTACTTCATCCTCGCCGCGTTGCAGGACGAACCGTTGCACGGCTACGCCATCGTCAAGCGCGTGCAGGACCTGTCCGACGGGCGGGTGCGGTTGACGACTGGCACGCTGTACGCCGCGTTGGACCGGCTCACCGGCGAGGAGATGGTGCGACTTTGCGAGGAGTCGGTGGTCAACGGCCGCGCCCGCCGCACATACGAGCTGACCGAGCACGGGTTGTCCGCACTACAGGAGGAGGCGGCGCGGTTGGCCGCTGCGGCTCGGATCGTTCGAGACCGTTCCGTGCCGTCGACGGCTGCGACGGTGCGGACGGTGCCGGCATGACCGGGCTGGAGCGCCGCTACCGGTGGCTGCTGCGCGCCTACCCTCGGGCCTATCGGCAGTACCGCGCCGACGAGATGTTGGAAACGCTGCTGGGCGGGGGTGCGATGGACCGGAGGCACCTGAGCCTTCGGGAGTCCGCGGCACTCGTGGTGGCAGGTCTGCGGGTCCGTACCGGCGTGGACCGGCTCGGCTCCCGAGCCGCATTGCTGCACTCCGCGCTGCGATTGACCGCGCTGTCCCTGCTCGTGTGTGGCATCGCCCTTGCAGCCAAGCCCGCCGTGGTGCAGTTGTTGCTGCCTGGGATCCCTTTGGACTTCTTGGTTTTCGCCGGAAGCCTGGCCACACCGGGACTATTGCTTCTCGCGTTGGCCGGTGCGGCATGGGCTCGCTACCGCCTCGCGTTCGCCATGACCGTCGGCGCTCTCGGTGCGCAAGTGTGGTATTCCGGGTGGTACGCGGCAGAGCTGGAGATGGGCGGCGAGGTACACCCGTTGGGGCTGCAGGCAGTTCTCCACCTGGCCGTGCAACTTCCGACGTGGGCATGCTTGTTGGCCGTGCTGACGATGGTGCCGCTGCTTCGAGCGCGCCAACCACGGGACACGCGACCATGGACCTGCCTTGTTGGCGCGGTGATGATCGTGGCGATCATGACGCCTAATCCGCTCAACGGGTGGGAAGACCCGTTCACGCTGCCAGTTATCGTGACCGGTGGGCTGGTGGCGGCTCTCGTTGGCGCGGCGTTGGATGTGCGGATGTCGATCGCTGCCAGCGTGCTCCTTCTGGTGCCAATCCTGGCTACGCTGCCCTACCAGCCATCGGACTGGCAGCGCGAGTATGGGGAATTGAGCGCCCGAACTGTGCTCCTGGCAGCCTTGGCCGGGATCTTCGCCATCAACGTCGCGATCAGCAGGATGGCCGCCCGCCAGCAAGTCGCCCTCTAGGCCACGTGGTCGCTCCGCGTAGATCCCCGAAGACACATCGCAGGGCGACCACGCCACGGCGACCACTGTCGAGAAGGTACGCCGGAACGAGCGGCTGGAGCGAGCGGTTGCTGCAGCGCCGTCCACGTCGTCGCGCCGAACAGCGTTAACGTGAGGACCACGATGATGATCATGGACTGCCGAAACGTTGACGGAACTGGCACTCTCGAACGTCCCACCGACGGAGCGAGAAGGCCTGCTCCCGCAGGTGAACTTTGCGCAAACGACGGAATGTCGAGTGGATGTCCGGGGCACTACCTGTGCAGACCATGAAGACGACGTGCGAGGTGTGTGATGACCGAACCCGCAGCCAGTGGTGGACTCGTTGACCCGGAGATCGCCTTGCAACGCCAGGTCGAGACGCTGCGACAACGATTCCCGGATGCCGACGAGAGCGAGATCTCCGCCCTCGTGCACGAAACGCACCACCGCCTCAAGGCCGAGGCGAGCGTCGACTCGCACCTGGTCGCCCTGACCGAGAAGCAGGTGACGGAGGAACTGCGCAACGACGGTGGGACCGTTCACATCCGTAGCGACGAGACGGCCTGATCCCTGACACGATTGTGATCGGCCGGTGGCGTTTCGCAGGCGTTCGACGTTCCCACGGGTCGCTGTGGTGGTGGACACGATGCCGTCGCTTGCGGCCAGGTGCGACGTAGCGTTGAGGGCTGCCCAGGGCGGGTCCGCGTGCCGCGCGCCTGGTTGACGCCGATCCGCAAGACGAAAAGGTGAACGCCGGGTGCCCGTGACGAGTGAACCCCAGGTGGTCGCGCTACCGCCGTCAGCTGCCGCACCGACGATCCCTGCGGTGTTCCGATCCGCCTCCGCCCCGGCCCGCCGCACGCTGGTCGACATTCTCGACGACTCCGTGCGCGCGCACGCCGACGCGGGTGCGCTCGACAGCGGTGCCACCACATTGACGTACCGCGACCTGGCCGATGAGGTCGAGGCCGTACGGAGGTCGCTCTCCGGGCACGGCATCGGTGTCGGCGACCGGGTGGGCGTCCGGATCTCCTCCGGTACGGCAGAGCTGTACCTGGCGATCCTCGGCGTTCTCGCGGCGGGCGCGGCCTACGTGCCGGTCGACGCGGACGATCCCGAGGAACGCGCCGAGCTCGTCTTCGCCGAGGCGGGGGTCGTGGCGGTCCTTGGTGACGGGCTGGCGGTGTCGCTGCGTCGTACCCCCGCGGGTCGGACCGGCCGGCCCGGCCCGGACGACGACGCCTGGATCATCTTCACCTCCGGCTCGACGGGCACCCCGAAGGGTGTGGCGGTCAGCCACGGCGCGGCGGCGGCTTTCGTGGACGCCGAGGCGCAGTTGTTCCTCGCCGACGAGGCGAGCGAGGCGATCGGCCCGCAGGATCGGGTCCTGGCCGGGCTGTCGGTGGCGTTCGACGCGTCCTGCGAGGAGATGTGGTTGGCGTGGCGGCACGGCGCGTGTCTGGTGCCGGCCGCGCGGTCGCTCGTCCGCAGCGGTGTCGACCTCGGTCCGTGGTTGGCCGAGCAGCGCATCTCGGTGGTGTCGACGGTGCCGACGCTGGCTGCGCTGTGGCCGGTCGAGGCGCTGGAGGAGGTGCGGCTGCTGATCTTTGGTGGGGAGGCCTGCCCGCCGGAGCTCGCGCAGCGCTTGGCCGTCGAGGGTCGCGAGGTTTGGAACACGTACGGACCGACCGAGGCGACGGTGGTCGCGTGCGCCGCGCGGATGACCGGCGAGGGACCGGTCCGCATCGGGTTGCCGCTGGCCGGCTGGGAGCTCGCCGTGGTCGACGGATCCGGCGCTCCGGTAGCGATGGGTGAGACCGGCGAGTTGGTCATCGGCGGGGTGGGACTCGCCCGCTATCTGGATACGGGCAAGGACGCCGAGAAGTTCGCGGCGCTGCCCGCGCTCGGCTGGGAGCGGGCGTACCGCAGCGGGGACATCGTCCGGGCGGAGCCCGAGGGGCTCCTGTTCGTCGGTCGCGGTGACGAGCAGGTGAAGCTCGGCGGACGCCGGATCGAGCTGGGTGAGATCGACGCCGCGCTGCAGGCGCTGCCCACCGTCGCCGGTGCGGCCGCGGCGGTGCAGCGCACCGCCGCGGGCAATCAACTGCTGGTGGGGTACGTGGTTCCGCACGAAGGCGTCACCTTCGATGCGGCGACGGCGGCGCTGCGGATCCGTGAGCAGCTGCCGGCCGCGCTCGTGCCGCTGCTGGCCGTGGTGGATGCGCTGCCGACCCGGACATCCGGCAAGGTGGATCGGGCCGCGCTGCCCTGGCCGCTGGCCACCCCGGGCGACACTGTGGTTGAGCTGACCGCGACGGAGGAGTGGCTCGCCGGCGGTTGGGCGGAGATCCTGGGTGTACGCCCCACCGAGGCGGACGCGGACTTCTTCACCTACGGCGGCGGCAGCCTGAACGCGGCGCAACTGGTGGCGTGGATCCGGCGCCGGCACCCGCGCGTCTCGGTGGCCGACATCTACCTCCACCCGAAACTGTCGCGGCTCGCGGCGGTGCTCGACGCGCTCGACACCACGGCGGTGACGCGCCGGGAGGTCCGGCCGGTGCCGAGGCGCACCGGGCTGATCCAGGCCGCGATGATGGTGCCGATGCTCGCGCTGGTCGGGCTGCGCTGGCTGACCGTCCTGGCCGCCCTCGGCAACGTCCTCGCCCTGTTCGCTCCCGCACCTTGGGCGCCGGTCGTCTCCTGGTGGTGGGTGGCGCTGGGCTGGCTCGTGCTGTTCAGCCCGCCGGGTCGGATAACCCTGGCCGCCGCGGGAGCGCGACTGCTGCTTCGTGGGGTACGCCCCGGCAGCTACCCCCGCGGTGGCGGCGTGCACCTGCGGCTGTGGGCCGCCGAACGCCTCGCCGAGCTGACCGGCGCCACCAGCGTCGCCGGAGCATCCTGGATGATCACTTACGCCCGGGCCCTCGGCGCGCAGATCGGGGCCGACGTCGACCTGCACTCCGCGCCGCCGGTGACCGGCCTGCTGAAGCTCGGCCGGGGCGCGGCGATCGAGCCGGAGGTCGATCTGTCCGGCCACTGGGTCGACGGCGATGTCGTCCGCATCGGCAGGGTTCGCGTCGGCGCCGACGCCCGGGTCGGTTCCCGCAGCACCCTGATGCCCGGCGCTCGGATCGGCAAGGGCGCCCGCGTCGCCGCGGGCTCGACGGTGGCCGGCGCCGTACCGGCCAACCAGCACTGGGCCGGCTCACCAGCCGCAGCCGCGGTTGCCAAGGATTCGGACGGGTGGCCCGGGCAGCGTCCCTCTCGATCGCGGACGGGTGCACGCCTCTGGCCGGTCGCGTACGGGTTGACAGCCCAGTTGCTGGGGCTGGTTCCGGTCGTGGCCGCCCTGCCGGCGCTCGCCCTGCTGGGCTGGACGCTCGCCATCCGACCAACTGTCGGCGCGGTGCTGGCCACCGTCGCGGTGGCGACCGTCGCCTACGTCGTGGGCTACGCGCTGGTGGTGCTCGTGGCCGTCCGGGCGCTCAGCATCGGCCTGCGCGCCGGGTACCACCCGGTGCAGGGGCGGGTGGCGTGGCAGGTCTGGACGACCGAGCGGCTGATGGGGATGGCCCGGGTGGGGCTGTTCCCGCTCTACGCCAGCCTCTTCACACCTGTGTGGTTGCGGCTGCTGGGTGCCAAGGTGGGACGCGGGGTGGAGGCATCCACAGTGCTCGCGCTGCCGGCGATGACCACGGTCGCCGACGGGGCCTTCCTGGCTGACGACACAATGGTCGCGACCTACGAGCTGAGCCACGGGTGGCTGCGCGTCGCTCCGGCCCGCATCGGTAAGCAGGCGTTCCTCGGCAACTCGGGAATGGCCGCGCCCGGACGTTCGGTGCCGAAGCGGGGCCTGGTCGGGGTGTTGTCGTCAGCGCCGTTCAAGGCGAAGAAGGGTTCGTCCTGGCTCGGCGCACCGCCGATGCCGCTGCGCCGGACCGTGGAAGCAGCCGACACCAGCCGCACCTTCGACCCGCCGGTCCGGTTGAAGCTGGCCCGAGCTGCGATCGAGCTGTGCCGGATCGTTCCGGTGATGTGCGCCGGCGCCCTGGCGATCGGCGTCCTCGCCGTACTCTCGCTGGTCTGGCGGGTTGCCGGGTGGTGGGCGGCCGCTCTCGCGGCCGGGCCGGTGCTGCTGGGCGCGGCGATCGTCGCCGCCGCCATCGCGACGGCCGCGAAGTGGCTGCTGGTCGGGCGCTTCCGGGTCGCCGAGCGCGCGCTGTGGACCTCCTTCGTGTGGCGCAACGAGCTCGCGGACACGTTCGTCGAGGTCCTCGCCGCGCCGTGGCTGGTCCGTTTCGCTACCGGCACGCCACTGCTGACGGCATGGCTGCGCACGCTCGGTGCGAAGATCGGCCGTGGCGTCTGGCTGGAGACCTACTGGCTGCCCGAGTACGACCTGGTGCGCCTCGGCGATGGCGCGACGGTGAACCGCGGTTGTGTGGTGCAGACCCACCTGTTCCATGATCGTGTGATGAGCATGGACCAGGTGACACTGGGCGCGGGAGCCGCGCTGGGCCCGCACGGCATCGTCCTGCCGGGCGCGAGCATCGGCGCGCGGACCACAGTCGGGCCCGGTTCACTGGTGACCCGCGGCGACGCCGTGCCGTGCGACAGCCGCTGGTTGGGCAATCCGATCACCACCTGGTCGGCGCCAGCGGCACGGTCGGCATGAATCCGAAGGCGGCGTCGGCGTCGAGCGGCGCAACGCCCGGCGCCGGTCGCTCCGGCGACTCCTACCTGCCCGAGCACGGCAACGGCGGCTACCGGGTACTGCACTACGACCTCGACCTCGACTACCGGGTCGTGTCGAACCGGCTCGCTGGCCGGGCGGACATCACCGCGGCGGCTCTGCAGTCGCTCTCGCGGTTCACTCTCGATCTCGGTCGGCTGCGCGTCCAGGACGTCCGAGTGGACGGGCGCCCGGCGAAGTACCTGCACCGGCCGGACAAGCTGCAGATCAAACCGGAGCGGCCGATCGGCGCCGGGGACACCTTCCGGGTGGAGATCCGGTACGCGGGAAAGCCGGTGCCCATCTCCGGCCGGTGGGGCGAGCTCGGGTGGGAGGAACTCACCGACGGGGTGCTCGTGGCCAGCCAGCCAAACGGATCGCCGTCGTGGTTTCCGTGCGATGACCAACCCGGTGCCAAGGCCACCTTCCGGGTGGCAGTCACAACCCCCGCCCCGTACACCGTTTTGGTGACCGGTGATCCCGTACTCCAGCAGCGCGGCGCGGGCGGCACGACCTGGGTGTACGAGCGCCGCGAGCCCACCTCGCCGTACCTGATGAGCGTGCAGATCGGACGTTACGAGATGGTCGATCTCGCTGTCGGTGAGGTGGCGCAGCGCGCGGCGATCCCGCCCGCGCTGCGCCGTAACGCCGCGCACGACTTCGGCCGGCATGGCCAGATCATGTCGGCGCTGCAGCGACTCTTCGGGCCGTACCCCTTCCGGGAGTACGTCGTCGTGGTCGCCGACGACGACCTCGACGATCCGGTCGAAGCGCAGGGCATGGCGGTCTTTGGGCGAAACCACGTCGACGGGCGGCGCACGCACGAGCGGCTGATCGTGCACGAACTGGCCCACCAGTGGTTCGGCAACAGCCTCACGGTGGCGGACTGGCGGCACATCTGGCTCAACGAGGGCTTCGCCACCTACGCCGAGTGGCTGTGGTCCGGCGTCTGCGGCGACCTGCCAACCGACGCCCTGGCCGCGCAGTGGTACGCGTGGGTCGCGGCTCGCCCACGCCACGTCGTCGTCGCAGATCCCGGCGTCGACCGGATGTTCGACCCGCTGGTCTACAAGCGTGGCGCGCTGACCGTGCATGCCCTGCGTAAGAGGGTGGGCGACGAATCTTTCTTCACGCTCCTGCGAGCCTGGGTCGCCGAGCACCCACACTCCACGGTGACGACGGAGCAGTTCCGCCTGCACGCCCAGCGCTTCGCCCGCGAGCCCTTGGACGGCCTGTTCGCCGCCTGGCTCGACAGCCCGACGCTGCCCCCACCACCTCGCTGACCAAGCCCGCTGCGGCCGGTCCTCGACCTACATGACCTGCACGACCTGGAACGATTGAATCCGGTATCAGCACGACGTGCGATGCTCGGAGTACGGTCGGGGCTACGAGGAGCGTTCACTCACCATCGCGCGGGGCCGGCGCAAGCAGTTGCAAGGGCGCGACATCTGCCAGTGGTTCAGCGTCGGAGCTGGGTACGGTGCGGGGCAGCAGCGCCGCGAGACCGGCGCGTGTGGCCAGCACGATCAGCCGGTCGGTGCGGACCAGTGGCCGACGTTCCGGTAACGACCAGATGGTCTGTCCCGTCCGACCGGTCCGCACCGCGATCACCCTCAGTGCGCCCGGCTGGTCGACGTCGCGGCAGTACCGTCCCTCGAGTTCGGACCCGGCGCCCACGGGGAACTCGGCCACCAGCAATACCCGGCGGCCGACCGAGATGGTGTCGATGACCTGCTGGCCCATCATGGCGGCTGCGAACGCCGGCGCCGCCAACGATGAGACGCTACGTGATTCGTTAATGCTCAGGATGCGCTGCGTGCGTTCCGCGAAGCCGTCGTCGAACAGCCGTAACACCACCCGCAATGGGGGCCTGATTGCTGCCGACCGTGCTCGGTCCGCCTCATGCGAGGACCGCCCGGACAGGGCGGTCTCCAGGTTGGTGACGTCGTCGTCGGTCAGAACAACCAGCGCTCGGCAGGTGTGTACGGACGCGGCTCGCAGTGTCTCGGGGCGGGTCGCGTCGCCGACAATCACCGGCAGACCCAGCTCACGGGCGACACCGATGCCTCGTGCCGACTCCGCGCGGTCGACGGCGACCACTGAGATGCCGACGGAATGCAGTTCTTCCAGAACCCTGGTGCCGATGTTGCCGAGTCCCACCAATACGACATGGTTGTCGATCGGTTCGATCATGCCGCCAGCAGCGACCGCCAGCCGGGCGCGCACCAGTGAGTCCACCACCAGAGCCGTGACGGTGGGAAGTAGCGCCACCCCAGTGGTCACCAGCACCACCGCGGTCACCTTTTCGGTGAGCGGTGCGGCGGAGTCGACCTCGGCAGCTCCCATCACTGTCAGCAGCGTCAGGTAGGCCGCCTCCGCGAGGTTCACGCCGCGGGTGTACGCCAGCAGGACGCTGGCCGCGGCGAGTATCGCCGCCGTGCCGACCATCGCCAGTCGCAGTCTGCGGCTGAACACCAAGCCGAGGGCCCGAAGCAGGCGTGGCCTTCGACGCGGTGGGTCCATTCGGGGCCGCCCGTATGCGCGGACGAGTACCAGGTCTGCCGAATCCTGGTCTGCTGGAAGGACGACCGGCTCCGCGCCGGTCGTGTCGGCCAAGCCGCAAACCACATCCGCACCGGCCGGGTCAACGGCGTTGCGCATCGCGCTACGCAGAAGCTCACCGTCGGGCAGCCGCACGTACGTCGGCGTCGCGTCCCCGAGCGTGGCGGCAACGAACGCCGGCGCGGCGATCTCGGATCCCGAGAGTACGGCGCAGTCCCCGAGCATCGTGGCCACGCCCTCGCCGAGCACCGGATTGAACAGTCTGACCACGAGCCGAACATCGGGAGCCAGGTCCCTGGTGATCATCGCGGCATCCACATTGGTCACGTCGTCGACACCGACGAACGCCACAGCCGCAGCCTCCCGGACCCCAGCCTGATCGAGCACCTCCCCGGTCAGGCGACGGGCCATGATGATCTCCGGCTGCCCCTCCGCCACGCTGAATTCCGAAGCGAGGTCAGCCAAGCCGGGTACGTGGTGGTCGCTCAACGACGGCAGGACCACGGTGACCGCGACACCGTAGCGGTCTGCCAGTTCAGTGACCAGACGGCGAGCCACCGCACCGTCCCCACAGACAACAAACCGCTGCCGAGCCTGCTCCGCGGTGGAGCTCTGTCTGGTGTCTTGGGACACAGTCGAATGGTAAACGACGAGGCCCAGGGTGGCGTCTACCACGAGGCCGGCTTAGGCGTGCGGGTGGTGGCCGATCCCAGCGCATCTGTGCGGCCGTGACGTCGCGGACGCCGAGCATGGGCGTAGAACCGCCTCAGCGTAATGCGGCAGGGCCCGCGGCCAGTTCCCACCGCCTCCCGGCTAGGTCCCGCCGCCACGGCTGTGGTGAGGTGCAGGTAGGTCAGCATCACGTCACCGGAGGACATCATCTTCACCGTCAACGCCATCGCCGCGCCTTCCGCCACCGAACCACTCGTGCGGACCACGATCGAACGGCGGGACCTGGGCCCGCACGATGTGCTCATCGAAATCCGCTACGCCGGCATCTGCCACTCCGACATCCACACCGTGCGCGGCGACTGGGGCAGCGTTCCCTACCCGCTCACCGTCGGTCACGAAATCGTCGGCCGGATCACCGAGATCGGCGCCGACGTCACCCGCCACGCGGTCGGCGACCGTGCTGGCGTTGGCTGCATGGTCAACTCGTGTCGCGAGTGCGAGAACTGTCGCACCGGAAACGAGCAGTACTGCCTCAAGGGCAACACCCAGACGTACGCGAGCGTCGACCGGGACGGCACCGTGACCCAGGGCGGGTACTCGACCCACGTCGTCGTGAACGAGGACTTCGTGCTGCGGGTGCCGGAAAGCATCCCGTACGAGGCGGCCGCGCCGATGCTGTGCGCGGGCATCACCACGTACTCGCCGTTGGCGCACTGGAACGCCGGTCCCGGCAGGAAGGTCGCCGTGGTGGGCCTGGGTGGTCTGGGCCACATGGCTGTCAAGATCGCCGCGGCGATGGGCGCCGAGGTGACCGTGCTGTCACAGACGCTGGGCAAGAAGGACGACGGCATGCGCTTCGGAGCCGAGCACTACTACGCCACCAAGGACCCGGCGACGTTCGAGGTGCTCAAGAACAGCTTCGACCTGATCATCAACACGGTCAGCGCACCGATCGACATGGCCAGCTACCTCGGTCTGCTGCGTCTGGACGGCACGCTTGTCAGCGTGGGTGCCCCGGCGGAGCCGCTGCCGGTGCCCGTCTTCGCGTTGTTCGGCAATCGACGTTCGTTCGCCGGCTCCAGCATCGGCAGCATCGCCGAGACGCAGGAGATGCTGGACTTCTGCGCCGAGCGCGGCATCGCTCCCGAGGTCGAAGTCATCGGCGCCGAGGCAGTCAACGACGCGTACGAGCGGGTGCTCGCCTCGGACGTGCGGTACCGGTTCGTCATCGACATCGACACCCTGCGCTGATCTTCTCCCGGGTGCCAGGGTCCGCCGAACGGCGGGCCCTGGCGCTGAAGCCCGTGTTTGACGTCATCGGCGAGCGGTGTCGTCCGGCGATGCCGTCGCCGAGGTCGAGCGGCGAGGGTGCCGGTGGGCCGCCGAGGCGCGGAGCGCGCTTGGGCGGCCCACCGTCTCAGCCGTTGTCGATCAGGCTGGCGATCTCGTTGTAGATCAGGTGCGCCTTCGCGCCCTGGTTCGACGGACAACCGCCGAGGTGGTGCAGGGCGATCACACGGTGGCTGGCGTTCAGCACGGGTGAACCCGAGTTGCCGCCGGAGGTGTCACAGCTGTAACTGATGTTCCAGGTGTTGTAGTTCGCGTTGCGGACGGCGCAGGTCGCGCCGTTCTGGGTGTCCTCGTAGATCGACAGCCGCTTCGCGCTGCCGTCGCCGTGTCCGGGGACATAGATCCGGGTGCCGTTGCTGGTGGCGGTAGTTGCCAGATACAGCGTGCCGAATCCCTGGATGGCGGCGAAGTTGTTGACCGAGAACAGGGTGTAGTCCAGCTGGTTGGAGCCGCCGCTGCTCACCCTGTAGAGGGTGGCACCGCTGACCTTGGTGCCGGCGCCGGGATTCGCGCCGCCGCAGGTGGCGCACTGGTAGTTGAACTGCATCTCGCTGCCGCTCACGGCGGACTGCGTCGAGAAGCAGTGCTTGTTCGTCAGCATCCGGTTGGTGTTGCCGACCCGCCAGGTGGTGCACAGTCCACCACCGCTGATCAGCAGCCGCGCCACCGCCCTGCCCCGGGCGTACTCGGTGGGGTGGCTGTTCTGGTAGCAGACCACGTCCCGACGGGCGTCGGTGCTGCACACGGACTGGGTGGAGAAGTTGTGCGCGGCGATTTCCGTACGGTCGTAGCCGCGCCAGAACCGGTCGATGGTGGCGGCGCTGCCACGTGCGGGGCGGCTGCTGTGCAGTGTCACCACCGCGGTGTCGCCCTCCACCGACATCGCCCAGAAACCCGGCTGTCCGTCGGTGGTGTAGTCCGAACCCGTCGCCCGGTTCAGGTCACGGTCGTACCGGTAGCTCTCCTTGCCGTCGCGGCTCGACACGGTGACGTAGTCGCCCTGAGCCAGTCGCAGTGAGCTGAAGTGCACCTTGACATAGGTGGCACCGGGGTGCTGAATGATCTGCGTCCCGCCGCTGGGGGCGTAGGACAGGGAACTGTCGACGGTGCGGAGTTCACCGATCGTGGTCACACCCTCAGCAGAGAACTGGTTCGATTCCGGCGCCCGCTCGGATTGTGGCGTGAGAGGGGCGACCGAGTACGCCTCCGCGGCGGGTACCGACAGTAGGCTCAGCCCAAGTGAGCAGGCAGCGAGCGCGACCGCCCCCGTTCGTAGGCGTCGTAGGGCATGTTTCATCTGTCGCTCCTTCTCAGGACTCAGCACCGAGACGTGCCTTCGGCATTCATACCTGAGATCAGACAAGACATGTAATCCCATCTATGTCATAGCCGCCGAGTCGTACCCGGTTCAGGTTCGGGCGAGCCGGCGGACGGCGAGGAGCGTGGCCATCACGGCTATGCCGAGCAGGGCCGCCACGGCGGTCACGTTGAACCCGTCACCGTGCCACGGGTCGCTGACCGCGTCCATCAGCGGCCCCATCGGGGTGAAGTCGACGGCGGTGTTGAGGGTGTCGGGCAGCAGGTACGGCGGGGGCCCGCCACCGGCGATGAAGAAGAGCCCGAAGAAGAGCAGCAGTCCCACCCCCTGAGCGGCCCGCGCGGTCGGTAGTAGCGTCCCGAGTAGGACTCCGAGCGCCGCGAAGGCCAGCGTGCCGACGAGAAACCCGGCCAGTACCCCGATGGTCGAGGACGGTGCGTTGAGGTCGTAGCCTCCGAATCCGATCGCGGTCATGAAGGCGGCGGCGACCGCCGCCATCAGCGCGGTGACGATGATCTGTGCACCCGCGAGCGGCCAGGCGGAGACCCCGGCCGCGCGGAACCGCCGCATCACTCCCCGTTCGCGGTACGCGGCCAGGTGGGTGGGGACGCCGAGGAAGCCCATCACGGCGATCGCCGCGGCGGCGTACACGGGCACGTAGAAGTCGACGCCGCCGATGCCGCCCATCTCCGGATCGGGCTCGTTGCCGAACGAGCCGGCCAGCAGGACCAGCAGGAGGGCGGGAAACGCCAGGCTCATCAGCAGCGTGATCGGTTCCCGGCCGAGCAGTTTGATCTCGGTCCAGACGATGCGGGCGGTCATTGCGGTCCCCTCTGTGGTTCGTCGCGAAGCCGGCGACCGGTGGTGGCGAGGAAGACGTCCTCGAGCGTGGGATGGTGAGTCCGGAAGTCGGCGGGAAACAGCCGCCGTTCGGCGAGGGCGGCCGCTACCGGCACCGTGGCCCGGGCCTGCCCGGCGACGGTGACGACACCGCCGGTGGTGCTGACGTTGCTGATGCCCGGTATTCCGGCGAGGAAGCCGACGTCGTGACCGTCGACGGTGAAGGTGATGGTGATCGGGCCGCCCTGCTGGGCGGTAAGGATGTCCGGGCGGTCCAGCGCGACAACCCGTCCGCCGTCCACGATGGCCACCCGGTCGCAGAGTGCCTGCGCCTCTTCCATGAGGTGGGTGACGAGGACGACTGTGGCCCCCCGGTCGCGTACCCCTCGGACCAGATCCCAGGTCACGCGGCGCGCCTGCGGGTCCAACCCGGTGGTCAACTCGTCCAGGAAGACGACCTCCGGCTGGCCGAGCATCGCCAGGGCGAGGAAGAGCCGCTGCCGTTGGCCGCCGGAGAGTGCGGCGAACGGCCGGCGCCGCAGCGCGGCCAGGTCCCAGGCCACCAGCGCCGCCTCGACGTCTCTGCCGGACCCCGACGGGGCGAAGAGCCGGATCGCCTCGGCCACCCGCAGCCGGTCGGGCAGGGCGGAGGACTGCAGTTGCGACCCGATCCGCCGGCGCAACTGATCCGGCTCACGGGCCGGGTCCAGGCCCAGGATCTCAACCCGCCCCCCGTCGCGCCCCCGCAGACCCTGAAGGCACTCCACAGTGGTGGTCTTGCCGGCGCCGTTTGGGCCGAGCAGTCCGAAGATCTCGCCCCGCCGCACTGTGAACGACACGTCCTCGACGGCGACCACGCGCCCGTAGCTCTTGCGGAGATTCTCGACCCTCACGACATCCATGAGGTGACGCTACGAGAGCCCCGGGCCCGGGTACGTCCGCCGAAGGCGGTGTTCGCGGCTACTCCGAAGGAGGTACGGCCTGGACCAGCCCGGTCTCGTAGGCGACCACAGCCGCTTGGACCCGGCTCTCCACCGCGAGCTTGGTCAGGACCCGGGAGACATGGGTCTTCGCGGTCAGCTCGGCGATGTGCAGCCGGCCGGCTATCTCCCGGTTGGAGCAGCCGCGGGCGATGAGTCCCAACACCTCTCGCTCCCGCCCGGTGAGGGCCGCCAGCGCGGGCGGCGCTGGCCGGTCCCGCCGAAGCCGAGCGGCGACCAGATGGTCGACCAGGCGGCGGGTCGTCGATGGCGAGATGACAGCACCGCCGCGCACCGCCGACCTGACAGCCTCCAGCAACTGTGCCGGCGGGGTGTCCTTCACCAGGAAGCCCACCGCCCCCGCCTCCAGGGCGTCGAAGACGTTCTCATCGGTGTCAAAGGTCGTCAGGATCAACACGTGCGGCGGGTCGACGGCGGCCAGCACCTTGCGGGTCGCCGCTATCCCGTCAAGCTTCGGCATCCGAATGTCCATGAGCACCACGTCGGGTCGGTGTACGGCGACGGCGGCCACCGCACTCTCCCCGTCCTCGGCCTCGGCCACCACCTCGATCTGCGGATCGGAGTCGAGCAGCGCCCGGAAGCCGGCCCGCAGCAGCGCCTGGTCGTCGGCGATCAGCACTCGGATCACGGCGCCTCCAGTGGAAAGGTCGCGGTCACCCGGAACCCGTCGGGTCCGCCAGCGGTCGACAGCTCACCGTCGTAGAGGGCGACCCGCTCGGCCATCCCCCGCAGGCCCTGGCCAGGAATGTACGCCGGATCGGCGGCGCCACGGTCGTGGACCTCCACGGACAGCCGATCTGGTTGGTAGCTGATCGTGAGCTGCGCCCGTACGCCCGGAGCGTGCTTGATGACGTTGGTGAGCGACTCCTGGATCACCCGGTAGGCGGCCAGGTCGAGGCCGGGTGGGAGCGGCACCGGCGGTCCGGAGGCCGCGACGGTGACGGCGACCCCGGCGTCGCCTGCGGCGGCCACCAGCGACGGCACGTCGGCGAGGCCCGGCTGCGGCGCCGGCGCCGGGCCGACCTGGTCGCTCCGGGCCGGGTCGCGCAGCACTGTCAGCATGCGGCGCAACTCCGACAACGCTTCCCGACCGGTCCGCTCGATGATGGTGAGCGCCTCGGCGGCCTGCGCCGGACGTACGGCGACCAGGTGAGCGCCGACGCCGGCCTGCACGGTAATGACACTCATCGCGTGGGCGATGACGTCGTGCAGCTCGCGGGCGAGCCGGGACCGCTCGTCGGCGATGGCGCGCTCGGCGAGCGCCCGCTGCGCCGCCCGCAACTGCTCGGCCTTGACCTCCAGGTCCTCGGCGTAGCGCTGCCGGTCGTCGATGGCGACTCCGAGGGCCCAGACCACGCCGTAGACCACGGCGACGTAGAGCAGATCGGTCACGCTCACCGGCCACTGACCGGTGAGGACGGCGGCCATCATCCACAGGGGGGTGATGAGGGCGATGGCCCGCAGCCAGAGCGGTCGACGCCAGGCGCCGGCGGCGTAGAGGGCGACCATCAGCGGCAGCGACTGGAGGAAGTGGCCCTCGTGCGCTCCGTCGAAGGGCGTTTCGAGCCAGAGCGGGTACGTGACACCGAAGACGAGCGCGATGGCGACGGGGTTCCACCGGATCGCCAGCACCGGCAGGGTGTTGGCGAGTAGCAGAGGTATGGCGCGGAGCGGGTACTCCTCGACGATCCGCCACTCGGGAACGGCGAACACGATGGTCAGGAGCGTGGTGAGCCCGACGAGGGCACGTCCGGACCGCATTGACTCAGCCTACGGCCATTATCATGCGAGCGTGGCTCACGTTGCCCAGGTCCGCCGGCCGTACCCGCTGCTCGTCGCCGCGGCGGTCCTGTTGGCGCTCGGCGCTGCCACGGCCTGGGGCGTCGGCGACACGCTGGGGCTGAGCCACGCCCCCGCCGCCGTGCCGCACGAGGACGGTGTCGCCGCGCCAGCGCGGACGCCCGCACCGGTCCCGCCGTTGGCGTCCCTCGTCGTGCCCGACGAACTGCGCATCAGGAAGGCCGCGGCCGCCATCGCCGACGCGGTCGTCGCCCGCGGCCTGCCCCGGCCGCTGCTCGTCCCGCCCGCGTCGAGCCCGGCCAGGTCCGCGACGGCCGCGCCGGGCACCGGCACGGCGCCCGGCGCGGGCACGGACCTGTCGGCCGTGAGCACACTGCGGGCGGGCGTGCTGGCCACCCTCGGCGGTACGCCCGAGTCGTACCGACTCGACGTGCGCGGCGCCGAGCTGGCCGTCCAGGGCGGCGACGTCGCGGGCGTGGCAGCCGGGATGTACCGGCTGGCCGACCGGATCCGCTCCGGTGCCGAGGTGCTCCCCGCGGCGGACGCGGGTCGGGTGGTCATCCCCCGGCTCGGCCTGCGGCTGACCGACGCGGGTTCGGTGGGGCGCGAGCCCGACCCGGCCGTCTTCGCCGCCGGCGACGACTATGGCCTGAACACCGACGTGGTCGGGTCGGCGGTGCTGCCTCGCGCGCCGTGGGTGGACGCTGGCGCGGTGGCCCGCATCGACGCGCAGTTTCGGCAGTTCGTCGACCACTCGGTGGCGCAGGGATTCAACGGAATCGTCGTGCCCGGCTTCCTGGAGTACGTCACGTTCACGAAGGTCGGCGACGGGCGCGCGGTCTACCCGCCCGGTGACCCGCACGTCGAGCGCGCACGGGCGATGGTAGCGGCGTTCGGCCCCGTCCTCCGGTACGCCGAGGACATGGGCGTGCGGGTCTTCCTGCTGACCGACATGCTCGCGGTGTCGCCCCCGCTGGAGGAATACCTGACGCGGACCGTCGGCGGTCTCGACGTGGCCGACCCTCGGCTGTGGGCGGTCTACCAGGCCGGTCTGGCCGAGCTGTTCGAGAGCATGCCGTTCGTCGACGGCCTGATGGTCCGCGTCGGCGAGGGCGGCGAGGTGTACGCCGGAAGCGGCTGGGACTACTCGTCAAGGCTCGCGGTCACCACGGAGACGTCAGTGCGCGCGATGCTGCGGGCCCTGCTGGACACCGCGGGACCAGCCGGCAAGGAGATCATCTTCCGCACGTGGACGGTGGGCGTCGGCGCCGTCGGCGACCTGCACACCAACCCGCTGTCGTACGCGCAGGTCCTCGGCGGGCTCGACGATCCGCACCTGATCGTGTCCACCAAGTACACACTGGGCGATTTCTACAGCCACCTACCGCTGAACACCACGCTGCTGGGCGGCGGGCACCGCCGCATCGTGGAGTTCCAGGCCCGGCGCGAGTTCGAGGCGTTCGGGTCGCTGCCCAACGACCTCGGCCCGCTGCACCGCCAGGCGCTGCGCGCGTTCCTCGCCGCCAACCCGAACGTCGAGGGCGTCTGGAACTGGACCCAGGACGGCGGTCCGTTGCGCGCCGGGCCCATGTCGCTGTACCTGCGCACGGGGTTCTGGCAGCTCTACGACCTCAACACGTACGCCGTCGGCCGCCTGGCCTGGGACCCGCACGCCGACCCGGCGCAGGTCACCGCGGACTGGGCGTACCGCACGTTCTCCGGCGACCCGGCCACCGTCGCCGCGATCGGGCAGGCCATGGCGCTGTCCCGGCAGGCGGTCACCAAAGGCCTCTACATCGGTCCGTACGCCGACCGCTCGGTGCGGGCGCTCGGGCTGGAACCGCCGCCCATGATGTGGATCTTCGAGTGGGACATCCCGACCGGCGACTCCGCGGCGCTGGACAGCATCTACGCGGTGACCGGCGGCCGCGTCGACGAGGCGATCGAGGAGGGCACGCAGGCCGTCGTGCTGGCCCGGCGCATGCGCGACCTGGTCGCCGCGACCGAACCGGCGACCTGGCGGGACGCCGAACTGCGTGGGCGCTTCACCGCGACCCTCGACTACCAGGTCGACCTGTTCGAGACGCTGAGCGCGTACCGGGCCATGGTGCTGCGGCACGCCCAGTGGCTGGACACGGGTGCCCCGGCCGCCCGCCGAGACTGGCGGCTGGCCGCAGTCGCGTACCACGACGCGCGCGACGCGCACCGGCAGCGCTACGGCGCCGATCTGGACCTGCCCGCGTACAACTTCACCGCCGCCGACCTCGGGGCGCGGCGCGCCGACCGGGACCCGGCGATGGCCTGGGCGGCCCGGGCGATGCTCGGGTCGATCCTGCTGGTGGTGCTGCTCGGCCTGTACGGGCGCGGGTTCGGCGCAGCCGCCGCGCGCGGGTTGCTGCTCGGCGCGCTCCGGCCGTGGCGGGTGGCCGCGCTGCCGACGCCCATGACACGGGCGGACCGGGTGGTGGTGTGGCTGGTCCCGGCCGTGGTGCTGGTGGCGAGCCGGCTCGTGTTGACCTGGTTCGCCGCACCGGCGCACCTGCTGGTCACCCTCGGTGGGTGGGCGCTGTTCGCCCTCGTCGTACGCCTCGTCGTCGGCCGCCGGGATCCGTTCCACCTGTGGGCCGTGGTCGGCGGCGTCGCGCTGCTGCGCAGCGTGCTGCTGCTCGCGGCGCTCGCCGGGCGCGGACCGGGCGGTTACTGGTTCGCCTTCTGGACTGCGCCGAGTCTGCGCGCGGCGTACGTCACCGTCGCGTTCGCGGCGTTCTGCTGGCTGTTCGTGGCCGTCGCCGTGGTCCTGCGGGACCGGTACGGCCTGCGCCGTCGAAGCGCCGTCGGCCTGACCCTCACCGCCGCGGGTGTGCCCCTCGGCGTGCTGTCCGCCCTGGTCTCGGTAGTGGGCCTGGAACGCGCGCTGACGGTGTGGAATGACCAGCTCGCGCTGCTGCCCTGGGGCCTGTCCCGCATTCTCGGCATCACCGTCCACCTCGGCATCCCCACCCAACTCCCCGCATACACCGCCGCCGCCGGAATCGCCTTGGCCGCCGCCGGCCTGCTCCTGTCACTCGGACTAGGACGGGGGCCCCACTGGCGCGGTCGAGGGCCACACCAGCGGGACGACGCGGGTCAGTAGACTTCGATCTTGCCGGTGGAGCGTGGGCTTCCCGGATCGTTGAAGAAGTACTCGCCGCGAAGCCCGAACGTGTACCGGAACGACTCGCCGGGGGCGAGCCGCACGTCGAAGAGTCCTTCGAAGAACTGCGTCGCACCACGGACACCGGCGTTACCCGGATGGTTGGTGAAGGTGACGGTCGTGCCGAGCGGCACCCGCAGGTGGGTGGGTGCCATACCCGCCACCGCGAACGACTCGGCGGTGCCGATCTCACCGGTCGAGGCGTTGTAGGTCCGTCCGACGACGACCGTGTTCCCGACGACGGCGCCCTCGACCGGGCTTCCGGAAACCGGACGGCGGATCACCGGAGGCGGCGGGGTGGTCGCGGGCGCGACGTGCCCGTTGATCTCGAAGGCCCAGAGGAAGTCGCCACGCGGTGCGGAGTTGCCGTACGGGATGCTGGTACCGCCGGCGTACACCGCGAGGTACTCCTTGTTGCCGACGCGGTACATGATCGGGCTGGAGCTGATCGCCGCGCCGGTCTGGAAGCGCCACAGCTCGTGGCCGTTGCGGGCGTTCAGGGCGAGTAGGTTGCCGTCGGGCTGGCCGATGAACAGCAGGTCGCTGGCGGTGGTGAGGATGCCGTTGCCGTGTGCCAGCGAGTACGGCGTCCGGCGCTTCCACCTGACCTGGTTGGTGCTGACGTCGACGGCGACGATGCCGCCGGTCTGGTATTCACCCGGGGGGCGCAGACCGTTGCTGCTCTCAGTGAGCGAGTGCGCCGCGGCGACATAGCCGAATCCGGTGTACACCAGGCCGGTGCGGTGGCTGAACGACAGATGCGACCAGTCTGCCCCACCGCCGTGCCCCGGGATCGACAGGATCGGGGTCTCCCAGTGCGGGTCGTACAACGCGCCCCGCACGTAGTTGGGCACCGCCCGGTTGGGGTCGCCCGGCACCGAGGTGCCCAGCGGTTGGTCGACGACCCGTTGCTCGGTCCACGGACCCTGCACCGGGAAGGGTTGGGTCGGCCACGTCTTCTGGCGGGGTTCCTGCGGCACGCGCCGCTCCACGATGCCCAGTGGGGCCGTGCCGTCGACGCGGTCGAGGATGAAGAACATGCCGGACTTGCTGCCGTAGACGACGACCTTGCGTTTCCGTCCGCGGATCCGGACGTCGGCGAGGACAGGTGACATGACGTTGTCCATGTCCCAGATGTCATGGTGAATCGATTGGAAGTGCCAGCGGTACGCGCCGGTACGCAGGTCGAGCGCCACGAGCGAATTGGCGAAGAGGTTCTGGCCGCCGCGCGCGGACCCGTCCTGGGAGGAGTTGTTGCCGCGGGCGTTGCCGAACGTCCAGTAGGTGAGGCCGAGGTCGGGGTCGACGGCCGGGTGGATCCACGGCGTTGCGCCGCCCTCCGCCCAGGAGTCGCCCTCCCAGGTGTCGTTGCCGAACTCTCCCGGCCCGGGGGTGCCCCAGAAGTGCCAGAGCACGTCGCCGGTGCGGGCATCGAGGGCCAGGGCGGCTCCCCGGGGCCCGTCGTTGGTGCCGCAGAACAGCAGTCCGTCGTGGTAGACGACGGCCACCTTCTCGATGTTGCCGTAGCCGTTGACCTGGTGCTCCCAGGCGACCTGGCCGGTCTCCTGGTCGAGGGCGATGACGTAGTTCTCGTTGGACTTGGTGTAGACGTAGCCGCCGCCGACCGCGACGCCGCGCCGCGTCAGCGCGCCACGGGTCTGGTCGTAGCGCCATTTGGTCTGCCCGGTCGCACCGTCGACGGCGATGACGTTGCCGAGCGCGGATTCGATGTAGAGCACGCCGTCGACGGCCACCGTCGTGCTCTGGCTGTTGCCGGTGGCGAGGCCACCCTCGATCCGGTTGACCCAGGCACCGCGCAGCCGGCGGACGTTGCCGCTGTCGATGTGGCGCAGCGATGTGTAGTTCTGGTTGCCCAGGTTGCCCCCGACCTTGGGAAAGTTCTGGTCTCCGGGCGTATCGAAGCGGGCAAGGTCGGCGGAGGACGGCGGGTGGTTGCCGCCGGAGACCGCGGGTGGCGCAGCGACAGCCGGGCCCACCGCCGTGGCCACGGCGGTGGCTGCGGCACCCTTGAGCACGTTCCTCCGGTCGATGTGTGTCATCTGCGGTCACCTCTTCCTCGGCCGTCTCGGCGGCCGTTCGGGGAGCTCGGGATGCCAGTTACACGATGGTGCGGTCCCGGGTGGCGGGCATCCTCAGAGCCCGAGATAGATCTTGCGGACCTGCGGGTCCTGACGGAGTGCCGCGGAGGTGCCCGTCATGGCGACGGCGCCGTTCTCCATCACGAGGCACTCGGTGGTCACCTCGAACGTCAGCTGCGCGTTCTGCTCGACGAGCAGGATGCTCAGGCCACGTTCCTTGAGTCTCTTGAGCACCACGACGATTTCGCTGACCAGCTTGGGCGACAGACCCATCGACGGCTCGTCGAGCAGCATCAGCTGCGGCGTTGACATGAGGGCCCGCCCGATCGCCAGCATCTGCTGTTGACCGCCCGACAGCGCGCCGGCCAGCCGACCGCGCATCTCGCGGAGGATCGGGAACAGCTCGTAGACCTCGTCGAGCGTCTCCAGGGTCGGGCCGTTCCAGCGCCGGGTGTACGCGCCCAGCAGGAGGTTCTTCTCCACCGGCAGTCCGGGAAACACGTGCCGGCCCTCGGGCACGTACCCGATGCCGTGGCGGACCATGTTCCGTCCGGGTACCCGGGTGAGGTCCCGGTCCCCGAACTGGATCGAGCGGACGGTCCGTGGCACGAGGCCCATCAAGGCCTTGAGGGTCGACGTCTTGCCGGCGCCGTTGGCGCCGATGATGCCGAGGGACTGCCCGGGTTGAATGGTGAACGAGACGTCCTGGGCCGCTGTCACCCCTCCGTAGCGAACGGAGAGGCCGTCGACGGAGAGGGCGCGTCCGCCACGGACGGCGGCAGCGTCGGCCTGGTCGCGGATGGCTGTCATCGCTGGGCCTCCGAGACCGTCGGAGCGGGCATGGCCATCGACTCGCCGAGGTACGCCTCGATGACTTCGGGTGCGGCCGCGACGTGCGCGGGCGGCCCGTCGGCGATGATCGCGCCGTGGGCGAAGACGGTGACGTGGTCGCACAACGACATGACCATCCCCATGTTGTGTTCGATCACGACCACCGTCACCCCGGAGTCGCGGATCGAGCGGACGATGTCGCACAGCTGCCGGACCTCGTCGCCGTTGAGGCCAGCCGCCGGTTCGTCGAGCAGGAGCAGCCGGGGCCGGGCCGCCATCGCGCGGGCGATCTCGACGCGGCGCTGAATGCCGTAGGGCAGGGCCGACGGCTGGTTGTCGGCGAAGGCCACCAGTCCGAACCGGTCGAGCAGCGAGTCGGCCTCGCGCCGCAACGCGTTGTCGCGCCTCCAGACGCCCAGCGGCAGCAGAAGGTAGCGCCAGGTGCTGCGGGCGCGGGTCGGGTCGAGGGCGACCAGCACGTTGTCCCGGACCGTCAGCGCCGAGAAGAGCCGCAGGTTCTGGAACGTCCGCGCGATCCCGGCGTGGGCCAGGGCGTACGGGCGGGCGGCGGTGACGTCGCGGCCGTCGAGGATCACGCGGCCGTCGGTCGGCCGGTAGAAACCGCTGATCACGTTGAACAACGTGGTCTTGCCCGAGCCGTTGGGGCCGACGATCCCCCGGACCTGTCGTGCCGGCACTGTGACGCTGACGTCGGTGAGTGCCTTGACTCCTCGAAAGTGCATGCTGAGGTTGCGCACCTCCAGCATGGCCGTGGCGTCGCCGGCCGCGGGTGGTGTCACGTCGTACGGATGGAATGCACCCAGTGCGCCGGCCGTCTCGCCGCCTCGACCGCGCCAGCCCAGACGTGCCGCCACCGAGCCGAGGCGGCGCGGCAGACCAGCCAGCCCGGTGGGGGCGAAGACGACGGTCAGGACGACCACGCTGCCGTAGGCCACCTGGGCGTACGTCGGGTAGTCGATCAGCAGTTCGCGGATGAGGGCGAGCCCGATCGCGCCGACGACACAGCCGACCAGGCTCTGCCGGCCGCCGATGATGACCATCGCGAGCAGCAGGAACATGTTGGCGATGCTGAACGTCTCCGGTGCCACGTAGCCGATCAGCCCGGAATAGAGCACACCGGCGACGCCGCCGTAGACGCTGGCGAGCAGGAACGCGGTCATCCGCAGCGTCGGCACCTCGACCCCGACGGCGCCGGCCGCCAGGGAGTCGTCGCGCATGGCGCGCATCCGCCTGCCGAGCGAGGTGTGCACGACGAACAGCCCGAAGGCCAGGGTCACCGCGAACAGCACAAGTTCGAGGTAGTAGTAGAGGTACCCGTCGGACAGGTCGACCCCCGGCAGGGTCGGGCCTGGGATGCCCGGGATCCCCTCGGCACCTCCAGCCAGGTGGGAGTTGGTGACCCAGTTGGTGAAGGCCAACGCCAACCCGAGGGTGACGATGCCGAGATAGTGCGACTGCACCCGCAGCGCGGGTGTGCCGACGACCAGTCCGACGGCCGCGGTGGCGATCACCGCGAGCACGGCGGCTGTCCAGAACCCCATGCCCGCCTTGACGGTCAGCACGGCGGTCGCGTACGCGCCGACGCCGAAGAACGCGACCTGGGCGAGGTTGATCTGACCGGCGACACCCATTGCCAGCCCGAGGCCGACCGCGAGGATCGCGTACAGCAGCATCACGTTCACCACGTGCATGGCGTAGGAGTTGAGCTGGTACGGGAGCAGCCAGGCGGCGATCCCCAGCACCGCGATGGTGGCGAGGCGGTATCTCATGCCCGGTTCACCGTCCTCTCGCCGAAGATGCCGGTGGGCCGGATCATGATGATGACGGTGAAGATCAGGAAGGTGACCAGTTCGGAGTAGCCCTGGAAGTGCCCGGCCGCGAACGAGTCGATCACGCCGATGCTGATTCCGCCGAGGATCGCACCGGGGATGCTGCCGAAGCCGCCCAGGATCGCGCCGGCGAATCCCTTGATCCCGAGCAGGCCGCCCATGGCCGGGTTGACGTACAGCAGTGGGCCGACGAGTCCGCCGGCCAGTGCGGCGAGACCGGCACCGATCATGAACGCCATCGAGTTGCTGCGTCCGACGTGGATGCCGACCGCCGTCGCGGCCTGGTGGTCCATCGCCACTGCCTGCATGGCGACGCCGCGTTTCGTGCGCTGGAGGAAGTACGCGAGCAGCACGGTGGCGATACCCGCGATGGCGAGGACCACGAGGTCGTACGTGCGGACACGGATGCCGAAGATCTCCAGCGGTGCGGCGGGCACGGGTGACGGGACGGCCCGACCGGTCGCGCCCCAGATAATGATGGCGAGGGCCTCCAGCACGATGCCGAAACCGATCGTGCCGATCAGCATGAGGTCGAAGTCCTTGTTCTCCAAGGGCCGCAGGACGCGTTCGATGATGACCCCGATGAGGCCGGTCACGCCGATGGCGACCACCATCGCGAGGGCGAATGGCAGGGTCAGCGACAGGTAGAAGGTGGATGCCAGGTAGGCGCCGATCATGACGACGCTGCCGTGGGCGAAGTTGACCAGTCCCATGGTGCGGTAGACGAGCGAGAAGCCCATCGCGACGAGCGCGTAGATCGCGCCGAGGCTCATCCCGCCGATGAATGTCTGTAGAAAGACTTGCATGCTTCTCCCCTGACCCGGTTCGACGGGATGGCGCGGGGCGGCTCGCGGGAAACCGCCCCGCCTGGCTCAGCCTTGGGCCGGGACCAACTTGCCGCTGGTGATGGTGCCGATCGAGGTGGCGAAGATGCCGACGCCGGTCTCGTCGAAGGCGAAGTCACCGAGCAGGCCCTTGTGCTTGACGGCGCGGATCGCGTCCGACAGGTCCTTTCCAGTGGCGTTGCTGCTGTTCTTCAGCGCGGTCAACAGGATCTGCGCTCCGTCGTAGGCCTTCGCACCGTGCATCTCGGCCGCCTCGCCGTGGGCGGCGAGGTAGGCCGCGGCGAAGGTGCGCGAGGCGTCGTCGACCTCGTTGCTCAGGTACGGCGTGCTGACGATCGTGCCCTCGGCGTTGGTGGCGCCGGCGGTGTCGATGAAGACCGGGGTGCCCTGGGGCGCGGCGCCCGCGAACGTCGCTCGGATACCGAGGTCGCGGGCCTGCTTCACGATCAGGCCGGACTGCACCTCTTCGGCGCCGAGGAAGATCACCTGTGGGTTCCGTTGCCGGATGTTGGTGAGCGCGGCGCTGAAGTCCTTCTGGTCGGTCGTGACGACCTGGTCGGCCACCGGTTTGACGCCCCGACTGCCGAGCGCCTTGGTGAACGAGTCGTGCTCTCCCTTGCCGTACGAGCCGTTGTTGGTGATGAGCGCGAAGCTCTTGATTCCCTTGCCGTCCACGATGTGCTTCGCGAGGGACTCGTCGTAGGTCACGCTCGTCGGGCCGTTGAGAAACAGGAACGGACTCTTCACCCCGACCAGACCCGGCGATTGGCCCGAGGTGATGTTGGGGATCTCCGCTTGGCGAAGGATCGGGGCCATGGCGATCGTGACGGCGCTTTCGGCGGTGCCGAGCATCGCGACGTACCCTTCGCTGGCGATCTTGCGAGCGAGGTTGGTGCCGACGGTCGGGTCGCCCTGGCTGTCGAAGACGCCGACCTCGATCTGGCGCCCGTTGACGCCGCCGTTCTTGTTCCATTCGTCGATGGCCAGTTTGGCGCCCTTGAGTTCCCAGGCGCCGAGGGAGCTGAGCTGGCCACTCTGTGCGTTGGCGATTGCGATCTTGATGGGGCCGGTGTCGCCGTTGTCGCCCGATCGCTCCTCTCCGGGGGCGGAGCAGCCGGCAGCGAAGGCGAGGGAGAGGGCGAGAAGGGGGGTGGCGACGTGTCGCCGTGCGCTGCGGATCATGGGTCACCTCGGGTCGTTGTCACGGGGCGGGCAACTCGGGTGCGGTGCGGAGACGGGGCCGGGCCGAAGGGGTCGGCGGCCGGCGAGGACGTGGTGGGTTGTGCCGTCAGTCGAAGACGCCCTGGTAGATGTCCTTGATGTTCCAGTGGCCGGGTGTCGGCACGGGTTCGTTGATCATGGGTACGTCGAGCACCGCCGGCCGGCGATTGGCCAGGGCGGCGCGCAGCGCGGTGCCGAACTCCTCGGCGCTGGCGACCGTGTGGCCGTCCGCGCCGCACGCCCGGCCGTAGGCCGCGAAGTCCGGGCTGTAGGGCAGGCCGTCCGGCCCGAGGAAGTCGCAGCCGTAGCTCTGCCCGAAGTTCGTCGCCTGCAGATCCGAGATCGTGCCGTGCGAGCGGTTGTTCATGACGACGAAGATCACCGGGGCGCCCTGCTCGACGGCCATCGGCACCGCGGGTAGTTGTGCGCTCATCCCGCCGTCGCCGATCAGGGCGACCACGGTGCGCTCGGGCTGGGCGATCTGCACGCCCACTGCGGCTGCGGGGCCGAACCCCATCGTCGAGGCGCCGCCCGGTGTGATGAACCGTCCCTCGTCGGGCAGTTCGTAGCACTGGGCCACGCCGTTCTTGTTCCAGCCCACGTCGGTGACGAGGACCGCGTCGGAGGGGAGGATCGCGCGCAGGTCGGCCAGGATCCGTTCGGGCCGCAGCGGGAACTGCGCGCTGGTGCCACGTTCCCGGCTCTCGGTGAAGAGGGTCCGGCGGGTCGCGGTGATGGTCTCCCGCAGCCCGGGCCGCCGCCGCGCGACTGGCTCCCTTTTGCGGACAGCCGACTCGATGGCCGTGACAGCGTTGGTGACGTCGGCGACGGCACCGAGGGTCACCGGGAAGTTCCGGCCGATCTCGGCCGGGTCGATGTCGATCTGGATGAGCTTGCCGGGTGGAAACTGCCAGGTGTGCTTGCGGTCCCAGGAACTGGCGTCGGTCTCGGCGAAGCGGGTCGCCAGCGCCAACACCACGTCGGCTTCCCGCGTGTGGCGGTTGGTGATCTCCAGGCCCCAGAAGCCGGGCATGCCAAGCAGCAGCGGATGACTGTCGGGCAGCGTGCCCTTGGCCATCAGCGAGTGCGCGACCGGGATGTCGAGGTGCTCGACGAGTGAGCGCAGGGCGGCGAGTCCGGGCCCGCGACGGAGGCCGCCGCCGAGGTAGACCAGCGGTCGTTCGGCGGAGACCAACAGGTCGGCGATACGCCCGGCGACATCCGCCGGCAGCCCGGGGCGCTCCTGGGCCGCGAGCGGGTACGCGGTGGCGGTCTCCGGCTCGACCGGGCGGGAGAAGTGGTCCATCGGCACACTCAGGAGCACCGCGCCGGGGCGCCCGGAGGTCGCGGTCCAGAAGGCGCGTTCGGTGAATCGCGGCAGATCGGCCGCCCGGTGCACCTGCCAGGCCCGTTTGACGAACGGCCGGTAGATCGCGGTCTGGTCGGCGTCGGCGTGCAGGTTGATCTCCTGGTGCGGGTGCCGACCGTGGTAGTACGACGGGATGTCGCCGCTGATGGCCACCAACGGAACAGAATCCATGGCGGCGGTGAGCACGCCGGTGACCGCGTTGGTCATCCCGGGGCCGACGTGCAGGAGCAGCACGCCGGGTCTGCCGGTGGCCCGGGCGTACCCGTCGGCGGCGTGCGCCGCGGCCTGCTCGTGTCGGCCGATGACGAACCGGATGTCGCTGCGCCCGATGGCGTCCAGCAGGGCGATGTTGGTGTGCCCGCAGGTCCCGAAGACGTACTCCACACCGTAGGCTTCGAGCTGCGCCACCATGGCTTCCGCTGCGGACACCCGGCGGTCACCGGTCGTGGTGGTGTCCACACGTTGATCGACGCTCATTGGGTGCCCTCCTGGTCGCCGAACAGGGACATGCCGCGCAGCAGGAGTGTCTTGACCACCGTGTAGTCATCGACCATCCAGCGCGGCGACTCACGCCCGAACCCGGAGTCCTTGACCCCGCCGAACGGCACATGGTCGAGCCGGAAGTTGGACGAGCCGTTGACGACGAGGCCACCGACCTCGAGTTCGCGCCAGGCGGTCACGATCCGGCGGACGTCGTTTGTGAACAGGCCGGCCTGAAGGCCGTACCGGCTGTCGTTGCACGCGGCCACCACGTCGGCGAAGTCGTCGTAGGGCAGCACGCTGACGGCCGCCCCGAACACCTCGTCCCGGATCAGCCGCACGTCGGCAGGTGGGGACGCGACGACCGTCGGGGCGACTGTGGCGCCGTCGCGACGTCCACCGGTGGTGATGGTCGCCCCGGCGTCGGCCGCTTCGGCGGCCCAGGCGACCACGCGCTCGGCGGCGTCGTCATCGACCATCGAGCCGACGTCGGTGGCCGGATCGAGCGGATCGCCGACGACGAGTTTCCGCACCTCGCGGGTGAAGGTTTCCAGGAACTCGTCAAACCGTGCCCGGTGGACGTAGACGCGTTGCACCGAAATACAGCTCTGACCCGAGTTGCTGTAGCCGGTGGCAGCGCAGATGCGGGCGGCGGCGGCGACATCGGCGTCCTCGCACACGATCGTGGCGGCGTTGCCGCCGAGTTCCAGGACCAGCCGCTTGGCGCCAGCCGCTCGGGCGACCGCCGCGCCCGTGGTGACGCTCCCGGTGAAGCTGATGACCCCGACTTCCGGCGCGGCGCAGAGCACGCCGCCGAGGCTGCCGTCACCGTGCAGCACCTGGACGGCCTCCTGCGGCATCCCTGACTCCAGCAGGAGCGCCACCACGGCGGCGGACGCCGCCGGTGCCTGAGGTGGTGGCTTCACGATGGTGGTGTTGCCTGCCGCGAAGGCGGGGGCCAGCTTGTGGGCCAGCAGGTTGGCCGGCGCGTTGAACGGCGTGATCGCCAACGCGACGCCGACGGGTGCGCGATGGGTCAGGGCTGTCGTGCCGACACCCCGGGCCCAACCGGCGACCGGCAGCACCTCACCACCGATCCGCCGTGCCTCGGCGGCGGACACCGCGAAGGTGTCGGCAACCCGGTCGATCTCATTAAGCCCGTCCCTGATCGGCTTGCCCAGTTCCAGCGCGAGCAGCCGGGCGAGACGGTCGCGCTGCGCCGAGGCGGCGACCGCCGCCCGCTCCAGCACCTGCGCGCGAGCTGACGGAGACATCCGGGCGACGACCTTGGCGCCGCCGCGTGCGTAGGCGAGCGCGGTGCGGGCGTCCTCGTCGGTCGCCTGCCGGGCGGCGCTGACAGTGCTCCTGACCCACGGACCGACCCTGGCGGCACGCGCCCCTTCCGTGATCCACTCGCCGGCGATCAGGCAACCGACCTCGGTCACATCGGGGGGCGTCGCAGTCTTGATCCGGTCGTCGAGCATCGTCCCTCCTGAAAGGTGGACCGCCTGGTGGTACTGCTGGACCGCTCTGTGGACTAGGTGTAACGTACGGGCGGCGAGGGCCCCTGGCAATAGGCGATGCCAAATCTGTTACAGGGGTGTGAACCCAGACGGAGGACCCGAGACCATGGCATCCGCGGCCAACCAAGGCCCGTCCCTGCGACGCTCCACTCCCGACGCTGCGGATGCCGGCGGCGTCCGCAGCGTCCAGCGCGCGATGGAGATCATGTCCCTGCTGACCGAGCATCGCCCGTCGGTCACGATCCGGGAGATCGTGGAGCAGACCGGGCTGGCGAAGACGACAGCGATCCGGCTGGTCCAGACGTTGGAGCAGAACGGTCTGCTCTGGGCGACCAGTCACGGTTACACGGCGGGGCCCGGGCTGTGGCGCTGGGCGCATCTGGCCCACCGCAGTTGGGAGGTGCCGGCCGACACCCGCCAGCTCATGCGCGAACTCGCGGCCACGCACCGCGAGACCGTCAACCTGTACATGACACGCGACATCTACCGGGTCTGCGTCGCCCAGGAGGAGAGTCCCCAGGCACTGCGGCACGTCGTACGCGTCGGCGACGAACTGCCGATGTGGGCCGGCGCGTCGTCCAAGATCCTGCTCCGCGACGCGCCCGAGGCCCTGCTGGGTCGCATCGCGGCGACCGCACCCGGCGGCGCGTCACATGTGGCGACCCTGCGTGAATGGATCGACGACGCCGCGCTGAAGGGCTACGCGACCAGCGCCGGCGAACGGGAGCCGGGCCTGTCGGCGGTGGCGGTGCCGATCGGCGGACGATCCGTCCCCGTGGTGGCGGCCCTGTGCCTCAGTGGACCGACCCTGCGCTTCACACCCGAGCGGATCGAGACCTTCGTCGAGGCCCTGCGTGATGCGGCGGCCCGCCTGGCGGAGAAAGGCTTCGACCACCCACTCGCAGGCTAGTCGCCGGCTGGCGACACCCGGCTTCGGCCGCCGACACCGACCGAGGGGCACACAACATGGACGAACGACCGCTTCACGGCATCCGAGTCCTGGACCTGACGAATGTCCTGGCCGGGCCCTACTGCAGCTACCACCTGATGCTGCTCGGCGCCGAGGTCGTCAAGATCGAGAAACCCGGGCAGGGCGACCTGGCCCGCCGACTCGGGCCGGAAGCCGCGCTGAACCGCACCGCGATGGGCGCCTCGTTCCTGGCCCAGAACGCGGGTAAGAAGTCGATCGAACTCGACCTGAAGGACCCGGCCGACAGGGCGGCCTTCGAGAGGATGGTCCTGGATGCCGACGTGCTCCTCGAGAACTTCCGGGCCGGCGTGCTCACCCGGATCGGCTACGGCTGGGACGTGTTGCACCGGATCAACCCGCGCCTGGTCTACTGCGCCATCTCGGGCTTCGGGCAGACCGGCCCGATGAGTCAGGCGCCGGCGTACGACCAGATCATCCAGGGCCTCTCAGGGATGATGAGCATCACCGGCACACCGGAGACGGCGCCACTGCGGGTCGGTTTCCCCGTCTCCGACTCGGTCGGCGGTCTCGTGGCTGCCATGGCGATCTGCGCGGCGCTGACTGGTCGATCCCGGACCGGTGAAGGGGTCTTCCTTGACGTCTCCATGTTGGAGGCATCTCTGTCGGCCATGGGTTGGGCGGCGTCCAACTACCTCGTCAGCGGGGTACCACCCGAGCCGATGGGTGACCAGAACGCCACCGCCGCGCCGTCGGGGACGTTCGACGCCGCGGACGGTCCACTGAACATCGCGGCGAACCGGCAGGAGCAGTTCGAGGCTCTGTGCCGGCTCGTTCACCGCGAGGACCTCGTCACCGACGAGCGGTTCGCCGACCGGGAGGCGCGCAAGGCCAACCGGACGGCGCTCAACCGTGAAATCAACAATGCGCTCCGGCGGCGCCCAGCTGTGGAGTGGGAAGCAATGCTCTCCGGTGCGGGTGTACCTGCCGCGCGGATCCTGACCGTCCCGCAGGCGGTCCAGCTCGAACAGCTCCACTCGCGTGGCTTCTTCACCGATCTGCCCTTTCCCGGGCAGTCACAACGGACCCTGCGGGTGAGCGGCAACGGTGTGCTCGTCAACGGAGCGCCACTGCGGCCGGAGTCGGCTCCGCCACTGCTCGGCGAGCACAACGGGGAACTCGGTCTGGCCGAGAACGCCAGCCTGGGCGCCACCGACGGGGTGGCGGCGTCGTGAGCGGGTCGCCGACAGTACGGGACGTCGCGGACTGGTGGGCCACCGCCGTATCCCGCGTCGAGCCCGACGTCATCGAGCTGCGCGGCCGCCCGATCCAGGAGGTCATCGGCGACACGAGCTTCGTCGGGGTGATCTGGCTGCTACTGCGGGGACAGCCACCAACGCGAGGTCAGGAGCGGCTGTTGGAGGCCGCCCTCGTGGCCTCCGTCGACCATGGCCCGCACGCGCCGTCGATCGCGGTCGCCCGGATGGCCGCCACCTGCGGCATCGGCCTGAACAACGCCGTCGCCAGCGGGGTGAACCTTCTCGGCGACGTGCATGGCGGCGCCGGGGAACAGTGTCTGACCATGCTCGGCGAGGTGGCGGCTCGCCACGCGGTCGGCGCTTCACTGGAGCACGCCGCCCAATCGGTCGTCGACGAGTGGCGCGCCCAGTCGAGGTACCTGCCCGGATTCGGGCACCGGTTCCACCACGTGGATCCGCGCCGTGAGCCTCTGCTGCGTCGGGTCGAGGAAGCGGTCGCCGACGGCGTGGCCGAGGGGGCCTACCTCAGCGCGGCGATCGCGGTCGAGGCGATCCTCGCGCGCGAACGCTCGCAGCCCGTACCGATCAACGTGGATGGTTGCACGGCCGTCGTCTACGGCGAGTTGGGCTTCGCTCCCCCGCTGGCCCGTGGGCTGTTCGTGCTGAGCCGCAGCGTCGGGATCCTCGCGCACGCCTGGGAGGAGACCGGACAGGGGCGGCGCAACAAGGGCCCGATGCCGCCGACCATCACGCCGACATACCTGGGAAACGCCTGACGAACGCCAAGCCCGACGCCGGCCACCCCGCGCCACCGCGCAGGGTGCACACGGCTGCGTCCCAGCACCTCTCGACGCTGCGAAAACCCTTGCGATGCAACGGTTTCTGTCTTGCTGGGTGGTTCGACCGTCGATATATTCGGCGTACCTCTACACGGTACGAATGGTCCACCTGACGGACCTCGTGCCCGGCGTTGAACGCGACGCCCACCACCACCACACGCCGTCCCTGCACAAGGAGCACTCATGCCCTTACGGCGTACCACAGTCCTCAGCGCGGCTCTCGGCGCTGCCCTCACCGCCGCCGTCATGCTCCTCGGCACCTCCGTGCCCAGCGTCGCCGAGCGGGCGAGGCCCCCGCAGAAGGACGGGGGCGCGGAGAACCTCGGCCGACCCGACTACGGCGTCTGCCGTGGCACCGATCCCGACTGCTACCACGACTGGGGCAACTTCGACCCCACGACCGGATACCGCGTCCTCGTCTACAGCCGCACCGCCGGCCCCCGCCACGCCCACCTCGGCCCTGCCCTGGCCCCCGGGCTCAACCCACCACTGACCCCGCAGCACGCCGCGCAGAGCGCCCTCGTCAAGCTCGGCGCCGAGCACGATTTCGCCGTCGACTGGACCGAGGACGTCACCCAGCTCTCCTCGCCGTCGCGCCTCTTCCGGTACAACGCTGTCATCTTCATGAGCACCACCCGCGACACCCTCGACGACGCCGCCCAGACCGCGCTGCGGCAGTACGTCCGCGGTGGCGGCGGCTTCGTGGGCGTCCACAACGCCTTCGGCACGGAGTACAACTGGGAGTGGTACGAGGGGCTGCTCGGCGGCGCCAACTACTACGACCATGGCCGTAACCAGCCTGGCACCGTGGTGACGACCAACCGGCGTGACGTCTCCACCGCAGGCCTGCCGGCACGCTGGGACTTCGCCGACGAGTGGTACAACCTGGTTCCCTTCCCCAGTCAGGTCCGCGTGCTCGCCAAGGTCGACGAGTCGACGCTGCCCGAGGGGCCGCGGGGCGGCAGCGGGCACCCCGGCCACGGTGCCAACCACCCCGTCTCCTGGTGCCAGTACTACGACGGGGGCCGGTCCTGGGTCACCACGCTGGGCCACGCGGTGGAGGCCTGGACGGAAGCCCCGATGACGGGCGACCGGCACTTTCTCGACCACGTCCTCGGCGGCATCGAGTCCGCCATGGGGCGCGGCCCGTTCTGCCGATAGCCGGCCGGCGCCGGGACACGGTGGTGCGTCCCGGCGCCACGCGGCGGTCCGTCACCGCGCGGTCAGGTACGCCAGCACGACGTCACCGAGCATCGTCCGGTAGTGCTCGCGGCGGACGGGGTCGAGCATGTCCCGCTTGAAGATCGCATCGAAGGTGTGCCGGTTGGCGATCCGGAACACGCAGAACGCACTGATCACCATGTGGACGTCGACGGGGTCGACGTCGGCGCGGAACCGGCCGGCGACGCGGCCCTGTTCCAGGATGCGGGCCAGCACGTCCAACGCGGGGTTGGCCAGCCCGGACAGGATCTTCGAGCGGGCGATGTGCCGGCCGCGATGAATGTTCTCGATGCTGACCAGCCGGATGAAGTCGGGGTTGGCCTCGTGGTGGTCGAACGTCAACGCCGCCAGTTTCCGGATCGCGTCGCTCGGATCGAGATGCTCCACGTCGAGCTGTTGCTCCAACGCCCGAATGCCCACGTACGCCTGCTCGAGCACAGTGATGTAGAGCTGCTCCTTGCCACCGAAGTAGTAGTAGATCATCCGTTTCGTCGTGCGGGTCCTCGCGGCAATCTCGTCCACGCGTGCGCCGGCGAACCCCTTGTCGGCGAATTCTGACGTGGCGACCGCGAGGATCTCCGACCGTGTCCGGTCCGCGTCCCGGGCGGCAGGCGCCGCCACGACCGCCGGTGTCCGTGGCATCAACGGCTCCTCCCATCGGGGTGAATTCACTGTAGCCACCGAGATCGCCGCCGCCCCTTCCGCACACACCGGTCCCCGCGTATAAGTAACTAACCGGTTCGTACATTGTCGACTCGGGAGGGAATCTGGTGACAGTCCGCAACGGCCGCGGCACCCTGGTCGGCCTCATCGGCTCCGGGATCGGCACGTCGCTGAGCCCCGCCCTGCACGAGCGGCAGGCCGATGCGCTCGGGTTGAGATACAGCTACCGCATCCTGGACCTCGACGTCATGGGGGTGCCGGCCACGGCTGTCGGTGAGGTGCTGGCGGCGGTCCGGCTCGCGGGCTTCGACGGCGTCAATGTCACCCACCCGGTCAAGCAGCTCATCATCGAGCACCTCGACGTCGTCTCCCCCGACGCCGCTGCCGTCGGTGCGGTCAACACGGTGCTCTTTACCAACGGCGGTGCGGTCGGCCACAACACGGACCTACCCGGCTTCGTCCAAGCCCTCACCACGGGCATGCCAGATGTGGCACTCGATCGGGTGGTAGTGCTCGGTGCCGGCGGCGCGGGTGCCGCCGTCGCCCACGGCCTGCTGTCGCTCGGAGCGGGAACCGTGAGCGTGTTCGACACCGACGCGCGGCGTAGCGACGCGCTGGCGCGGCGCCTGACCAGACGGTTCGGCGAGCGTCGGGCCGAGACGGGACCGATGAGCAACCTGGCGGACGCGATCCGCGACTCCGACGGCCTCACCCACGCCACGCCGACCGGAATGGAGGGCCACCCCGGTCTGCCGCTCCCCGTAGAGCTGCTGCGACCGGGGCTCTGGGTCGCCGACGTCGTCTACCGACCGCTCGACACTGAGCTGATCGTGGCCGCACGCGCCCGCGGGTGCCAGGTGCTCGACGGGGGCCGGATGACGGCCTTCCAGGCTGCCGAATCCTTCCGCCTGTTCACCGCCGTCGAGCCCGACGCCGAACGGATGCTGCGTCAGTTCTATGAACTCGTCCACCCCCCACCCGGAAGGCGGAGCACACATGTTCGTCACCAACGGTGACTCCTCGACCGGCCCGACCGACGGGGCAGGCGCGGCGCCGCAGCTGACCATTGCGACCATCTGCCTCTCCGGGACCCTCGAGGACAAGCTGGCCGCCGCCGCCGCGGCGGGCTTCCACGGGGTCGAGATCTTTGAGAGCGACCTCATCGCCTCGGCGTGGTCGCCGTCGCGGATCCGGCAGGAGTGCGCCCGGCGCGGCCTCCGCATCGCCGCCTACCAACCGTTTTCCGACTTCGAGGCGGTGCCACCCGACCTGTTCCGCGCCAACCTGCGTCGCGCGGAGAGCAAGTTCGACGTGCTCGAGCAGCTCGGCGTCGACACCCTGCTGGTCTGCTCGTCGGAGTCGGCAGACGCGGTCGACGACGACGACCTGGCCGCCGAGCAGTTGCGCGAGCTGGCCGGCCGGGCCGATCGGCGAGGTTTGCGAATCGCGTACGAAGCCCAGGCCTGGGGCAGATTCGTCAACGCCTATGCGCACGCCTGGCGGATCGTCCGGCGCGCCGATCATCCGGCACTCGGTCTCTGCCTCGACAGCTTCCACGTCCTCTCCCGTGATGACGACCCGTCCGCGATCCGGGTCATCCCCGGCGAGAAGGTGTTCCACCTTCAACTCGCCGACGCGCCGCGGCGGAAGACAGACGTGGCCGAGTGGAGCCGACACCACCGGCTGCTGCCCGGGCTGGGCTCGTTCGACCTGACCGGCTTCGTCGGCTACGCCCTGGCTACCGGCTATGCGGGACCGATGTCCCTTGAGGCGTTCAACGATGTCTACCGTCAGGCGGATCCACGCCAGGCCGCCATCGACGGGATGCGCGCGATGCTCGCCCTCCAGGAGTCCGTGACGGCCAAGGGTCCCGCGCCCGTCCGGGAACGGCTGCGGGCACTCGGTCTGCGGCCCACCCCACGCCTCGGTACGCACGTGTTCACCGAACTGGCCGTCGACCCGATCTCCGGCCCTCTCGTTGCGCGGGCCCTGACCGCACTCGGCTTCGCCCACTGCGGGCAACACCGGTCCAAGCCGGTGCAGCTGTGGCAACAGGGCAATGCCCGAGTTCTGCTGAACTTCGCACCACAGCGAACAGTCACCGCCGGCACGGCCGCGATCTGCGCGTTGGCCGTGGAGAGCAGCGACCCCGCCGCGTCGGCCGAACGCGCGGAGCAGATGCTGGCACCCGTCCTGCCTCGCCTTCGCCAGCCCGAGGAGGCCGACCTCAGCTCCGTGGCCGCACCCGACGGCACCGCCGTCTTCTTCTGCCGCACCGGCGCGGACGACAGCTGGCTCGACGACTTCGCCCCCACCGGCATCACGGCCCGCGACGACGGCCTGGTCACCGCCACCGATCACGTGTCGCTCACCGCGTCGGTCGACGACTTCGACCACGTCGCCCTCTTCTACCGTTCGGTGCTCGGGCTGCGCTTCGACGCCACGACGGAGGTCGCCGCGCCGTTCGGGCTGATTCGCAGCCGGGCCGCCGCAAGCCCGGACCAACGCTTCCGGATCACGCTCAACACAGCGCCGCTGCGACGCGGCACCTGGGCGCCCGCCGTCCCGAGCCCGCAACATCTCGCCTTCAGCAGCGACGACGTGATCGCCAGCGCGAAGGCGATGCGCGAACTCGGCGCCCCCGTACTGACGATTCCGCAGAACTACTACGACGACCTCGACGGCCGACTCGCTCTGGAACCGGAGCTACTCGCGGCCATGCGTGAGCACTCGATCCTCTACGACCGGGACGCACACGGTGAGTACCTGCACTTCCACACCGAGATGCTCGGCTCCCGGATCTTCTTCGAGGTCGTACAGCGGATCGGCGGATATGCCGGGTACGGCGCCACCGACGCCGCGCCGGTACGTATGGCCGCGCATCGACAACGCCGCCTGATCGTCCTACGGGAGACGCCCCAGCCACCGAACGTCGCGACGCACGACTACTCGCTGGCGCACCTGACCGCGTTGAGCCTGTCTCCGCCGGAACTGGTGGAAGCGGCCTCAGAGGCCGGATACCGCTACGTCGGTCTGCGCCTGACCCGGGTCACGCCGCAGGAGCCGCACTATCCCCTTGCGACCGATCCGGCACTCATGAGGACGACGAAGGTACGTCTTGCGGCCACCGGAATCGACGTGCTGGACATCGAACTGGCACGGATCGGCCCGCACGAGGACCCCCACGACTTCGAACGCTTCCTCGAGGCCGGCGCCGAGCTCGGTGCCCGACACGTCATCACCCAGCTGCCCGACCCCGACCGGGCCCGAAAGATCGACCGGTTCGCCCAACTGTGTGAGCTGGCTCGACCACTGGGTCTGACAATTGACCTCGAGTTTCCGTCATGGACGGAGACGCCCGACCTGAGCGAGGCCACGCGGGTACTGCGGGCCGCTGGCCAGCCCAACGCCGGGATACTGATCGACCTGCTGCATTTCGCCCGCTCCGGATCCAGTCTGGCCGACCTTCGTGAACTGCCAGCCGACTGGCTCCACTTCGCGCACGTCTGCGACGCCGCAGCCAACGTGCCTGCCACCGTCGACGGGCTCATCCACACGGCACGCTTCGAGCGTCTCTTTCCAGGCGAGGGCGGCATCGACGTGCGCGGCATCCTCGCCGCCCTACCGCCCGGAATTCCCTACGCCCTGGAGATCCCTCGGGCGACCCTCGTGGCACAGGTGGGCGCCAAGGAACACGCCCGGATGTCGATCTCGGCGGCACGCCGCCACCTGGACCACGCGTCAGAAGCGCACTGGCCCACCCGGGCGGCGTGAAGGCCGCGGCGTTCCAACCCCTTACCTCCGAAAACGCCTGCACTCATGGAAGATTGAGAGGCCGGCCCGTTCACGGCCTCGGCGTCCCGGACGGGCCCGCCGGCCGCACCCTGGCGGTTCCCGACGGCTCTTTCGGCGAGCCCGTTGATCTCCGCGGGCTGCCCGGCCACGATCGTTCGTAGCCCACCCCGCACGCCGACAGACCGCACCGAATCACCTACCCGTCAGCCCGGCATGCGACGCTCAAGCTCCGCGACCAACGGGCCATGCCGCGTGGCCCCCGGACACTTCCGCCATAGCCGCACAATTCCTGGCATGACAGCGCGGCACCCCCAACCCACACCCCTTGTGCCCGGAGGAACGCAGACTATGGACCACGCATCTCAGCTCATCCAGGAGCGGAGTGCCCCGCCGGCCACGCTGGTGATCTTCGGTGCCTCCGGTGACCTGACCCGGCGCAAGCTGCTGCCCGCAGTCGAGAGCCTGGCTCGGCACGAGCGACTCCCGGACCAGTTCGCGCTGGTCGGCGTCGCGCGCACGTCGATGACCGACGAGCAGTTCGCCGAGAGCGCCCTCGGCGAACGCACCATCGCCAGCAAGCGCCAACTCCAGGGCGGCGTGCGGTACGTGGCCGGGGGCTACGACGACCCGGAAACCTATGAGCGGCTCGTGAAGACCCTCGACGAGCTGGACGCACAGCGGGGCACGTCCGGCAACCGGCTGTTCTACCTGTCCACCCCGGCCGCGGCCTTCGCGCCGGTGATCAACGGACTGGCCGGTGTCGGGCTCAACCAGCCACGCGAAGGCTCCTTCTCCCGCCTGGTCATCGAGAAGCCGTACGGGCGCGACCTGGTCACGGCCCGTGAGCTCGACGGCGTCGTGCACAGCGCGTTCGACGAGCACCAGGTCTTTCGTATCGATCACTATCTGGGCAAGGACACCGTCCAGAACGTGCTGGCGCTGCGCTTCGCGAACTCGATCTTCCAGCCCATCTGGGATCGCTCCTGGGTCGACCACGTGCAGATCACCGTCGCCGAGACCCTCGGCGTCGGCAGCCGCGGCGGCTTCTACGAAGACGCCGGCGCGATGCGGGACATCGTGCAGAACCATGTGCTCCAGGTCCTCGCGCTGGCACTGATGGAGCCACCTGCCTCATTCGAGGCTGAGGGCCTGCGCAACGAGAAGGTGAAGCTGCTGCAGGCGATCCGGCTCCCCACCGACCGGGACATCGCCGAGGCCGCGGTCCGGGGACAGTACACCCGGGGCGGCACCCGCGAGGAACTGATGGCCGGCTACCGCGAGGAAGCCGGCGTCGACCCCCTGTCGCGGACCGAGACCTACGCCGCTATGCGGCTGAACGTGGACAACTGGCGCTGGGCCGGGGTGCCGTTCTACGTACGCACCGGCAAGCGCCTGCCGGCCCGGCTCACCGAGGTGGCACTGCAGTTCCAGCGGCCGCCGCACCTGCCTATCCCGACCGACCAGCTCACCGGCCTCGAGGCTGACGCGCTGATCCTGCGGATCCAGCCGAACGAGGGCATCTCCCTGCGCTTCGGTGCCAAAGTGCCGGGCCACTCCTTCCGGGTCCGCACCGCCACCATGGAGTTCTCCTACGACCAGACGTTCGTCGAGGAGTCCCCGGAGGCGTACGAGCGTCTGCTCCTGGACGCGCTGATCGGTGACGCGTCGCTGTTCATCCGCAGCGACGAGGTGCAGCAGTGCTGGCGGATCGTCGACCCGATCATCGACAACTGGGAGAAGGACAACTCGCCGATCCCCACCTACGAGGCCGCCTCCTGGGGCCCGACCGACGCCGACCGGCTCATCGGCCGGCACGGCCGCAAGTGGCGCAACTCCGCGTGAACCTGTCACAACGAGAGTGGCCGCGCTGCTGAGCGCGGGCTGGAGGACGATCGTGACGTCCGTCCGCTTAGCCTGGTTCGGCGCAGAGTTGGGAGGTCAAGGCGGTGCGGGCCCACTCTTCCCACGTGTCCGCTGACCAGGCGCGGTCGCGGACGAAGATCAGGTAGAGCTGCGGGCTGAGCAGGCCGAACAGCACGTCCGCCGCCATCTCGGTGGAGAGGCCGGGACGGATGTCGGGCTTGCCGACCAAGGCTTCGGCAGCTGCGTGATGCACCGTGTAGCGCGGGTCAGGGCCGTCCGGCCACTGCACGGCGATCTCAGGGTCGGTGGCTGCGGCAGCCGCAATCAGCGGCATGATCGGGGCGACCCGGCCCAGGATCTCGCGGGTGCCGTGGACGTGCGCGCGCAATTGCCCGGCTGCGGTGGGCTCGGCGCACGCGGCGCGAAACCACTCGCGATCCATTGTGGCGACCGGCTCAGTGTCCCCGGCGATGGACGTGTCGACGACGTCCTTGAACAGCGTGCGCTTGTTGCGGAAGACGAAGTAGACCGTCTGGACGGCCACGCCCGCGCGGTCCGCGACCTCCTGCAGGCTCGTCGCCCCGTAACCCTGCGCAAGGAACAGCTCGCGAGCCGCCTCGACGACCTTCTCGCGGGTGCGGCGTGAGCGCTCGGCTCGCTTGTCCGGCCGCTTGACCGTGTCCATATTGCGAGTCTATCTTTAGAGTATGTCACTAGAGTTCAACTCTAAATTCTTGGAGGAGACGGTGAGCCAAACCAACGCCACCCAGAAGCCGCAACCGGACCTGCCGTCGACGCAGCGAGACCCGGAGGAGGAGGCCGTCCACCGCGCACTGGAGGGCTACTACCGCACCGGCAAGCCTCCGTGGGACACCGGCGTGACGCCGCCTGAACTGGTCGACCTGGTCGAGGGGCACGGCGCGCTGCCGCCCGGCCGCGCCCTCGAGCTCGGCTGCGGCACGGGGACGAACGCCATCTACCTCGCACGGCACGGCTGGGAGGTAGCGGCCGTCGACCTGATCGACCGCGCCGTCGACCAGGCCAGGGAGAAGGCTGCGGCGGCGGGAGTGGCGGTACGACTGCTGCACGGAGACGCCACCCGCCTCGACGAGCTGGACGTGCCGGGCCCCTTCGACCTGTTCTTCGACCTGAGCTGCTACTGCGGCGTCCCGCTACACCGCCGCGACGCCTACGCCGCCGGCCTCACCCACCGCGCCGCTCCCGGAGCACGGCTGCTGATGTTCGGGTACGGCCCGGAGCCGCTCGGCAATCCGATCCCCGAAGTCACGTCGTGGGCGGCGGGCGTCACAGCCGACGAGCTCCGCGCCAGGTTCCCCGGCTGGGAACTAATCGACGTCACACCGGGCACCAACGCGGTGCCGACCTTCTGGTTCACGCTGCGCCGCGACGCCTAGCAATCGCCGGTCGCGGGTTTCTATACGTTTGGCAAATATCACGCCGCCCGAGCAAGTCGCCGCCTGTTCAGGCGTCTCGCTAGCTGCTGCTAGAACCGCGCGGGTCGCCAGGAAGGCCCCGCGATCTTCGGCGGTCTGGTCAGCGTGGGGATGATGGCCTGCCAGGTGGCGTGCCAGGCGCTGGGAGGAAGTGCCAAGGTGGCGCACACCTCGCCCGCCAACTCCTCGGCGCTGCGACCGCGCCACGGGGTGCCGACGAAGATCTGGTAGTCACCGTCGAGCTGAAGGGCGACCTGAAACAGCTCCTGATCGCGGTAATCGTTGGCGACCCAACTCGGTCGGAGGTTGTAGGTAAGCAGCCGCTCGCGGTCCACGTCCGTCAGGACACGTCGTCCGGCTGCTCGCTCGGGCGTCTCCCACGAATGATCGGCGGCCACCCGTGCGACTTCCACGTCGTACTCCGCAGCTACGAACGACACGCCCCGCATCATGGGCACCTCCAGCGACCAGTCCCAGTGCACCAGATCGCCATCCCGCGCAATGGTGACGTCTGTGGATCCACAGCCGTAGACACCGCACTCGCATCGGGCGATCGGAACGGTGCACGGCTCGGAGTCGGAGGCGGCCACGAGACGATTGGTGGGAACAAGGACGTCGTACGGGTCCATCCCGAGACCCGCTCCGGCAGAGGTCATCTCCGTACCGTTGACGTAGACCCGCACCTGGAATCCGCGGCCCGCGTGGCTGGGCACCGGCGATACCTCCAGACGGAGAGAGTCGACTCCCGGCCGGCGGGCGACTCCTCCACCTGCGGCAAGGGCGAAGCCTGGAGGAACAGTGCCCGGATAGGGAATCCCTAGTTCCTCAAGCGACTTGCCGACGAGATCGCCGATATCCCAGGACGAGTCATGCGCCGACGCACCGGCGAGCTCACGCAACGTCGGCGAGTCCAGCCCGTCGATCAGCGCCTGACAAGCGGCATGGATCAGGTCCGCCATGCCGTACCCGGTGTCGGTGTTCCAATGCGCCACAGCGTCGTACAGGCGCTGCTCCGCGGACCCGCTGCCCTTCCCAGTCACGCCAACCATCATCCACAGCCCCGGTGAGGACCGCACCACGGTTTCACGTCTGCCGCCCTCGGGTCAGCCGCAGTTCGGCGAATCGCTCGCCACCCAACTGACAACCCGAGCGCCGGTGCTGACGCCTTCGGATCCGCCGAAGAGGTCTCCAGACGGTCCGGACTTCAGCCCGCTCACCCGAAACGCTCTACGTCGATCTACAGCACCTGCAGGCGCGGCGTTAGGCAACCCGAGACGCCGGCCGGCGCCGACCATCCTGGGAACAGCGCCACCTGACCACTTCGCCCTTGCGCCTCCTTGGTCGCGTCAGCGGGCGCTGTACCCGCAACCGCCCGCAGGCGCGCCATGCCAAAGCCATCGCACCGGCTCCGCTCCCGGTCAAGAGACCGTCAACTCGAGGAATGGCCGCTGGAAGTCGGCCTCCTTGCTGTTGAGGCCGACCCACGGGCCGTAACCCGCCGCCAGTTGGGCGACGCCGATGCTGATGGGCTTGCCGGCGGCCAGTTGGTCCTTGACATGGCTGGTGAGGTCGAGGCGACGCCACATCTTCTGCTCGTCCATGCCGATGACGCCGAGTATCGTGCCCAACGCCGGGCGGCCGTCGCACTTGATCCCGGTCTCGGCCCACGGGTCCTTCACGCTGAGGACAGCGGACGTGGTGAAGTCCACGTCGGGGTCGGTAGCCATCCCGCCGTAGAGCCACAGGGTGGCGCTGCGGACCGTGCCGGGGACGGAGGTCGGCTCGAACCGGAGGTAGCTCAACCGCCGGAGCGAGGCATTGACCGTCGGGTCGTTCGGATGGTTGCGGATCTCCAGTTGTTTTTCCTTGCCGAAGTTGGTGCCGGCTTCGCTGCCACAGCGGACGAAGGCGTCGGCTGCCGGCGTCATCCGGCGGGCCGGCATGTCCGCGTACGCGTCGGTGGTGTTGGCGTAGATCCGGAGCTCGGCGACCACAGTGGAACTGGTGGACGAGTTACCTTGCCCGACGATGCGAACATAGCGAGCGGTAGTCGGCGTGATCGGGTACACCTCGGCGTTGTCCGTGGCGGCGGAGGAGACTGATCTCGTCGCGGCGGTCTGCCAGTTGGTGCCGTCGGTGGAGGTCAGCACGTCGAATGCGAAGCTTCGCTGCGAACCGAAGGCGAAGGCGACGTTCACCGCACCGACGGTGCGCTGCGCACCGAGGTCGACGTCGAGGGTCGAGCCTGCCCAGGTGGTGCCCAGGTCGGCGTCTATGGTGGCCGCGGCCCGGTTGGCGGACTCGCCGGCGGTCACCGAGGCGATGGGCAACGAGTTGCGGGTCTTCCCCGGCACCCGGAAGTGGACCTTGTAGCTCGGACCGGCGGCCCCGTCCTGGCGGTAGGTGGCCACGGTGGCAGTGCCGGGCAGTTCGGCCGCTTGGGTCACCTGGGCGTACCCGCCGCTCTGGCTCACCGGCGTGACCTGCGGTGGATCGGTGGTGCCAGGTGCGACCACCACCTCGTACCGGAAGCGGCTCGGCGTGAAACCGGCCACCGGTACGCCGTTGACGTGCAACCCGGCCAGCTGGGTCGTCGGTGGTGCCGGCAGGGACCAGTTGGCGAGCGGTGTCAGGGACGGCTCCGCTGGCGGCTGCTCGCCGCCGAACAACGGGGCCAGGCGCAGCGCCAGGGTGGCGTTGGTGACACCGGGCAGGTCTACGACGAGCTTCCGGAGCCCCGGCTGGGAGTTCTGCCCCGGCGGGTTGGGGCTGCCCGGCATCGGGGCGGGAAGTCCGACAGACATCTTCGCACCGACTGGGCCGACGAGTTGCACCGCGAGGCGCTCGTCCCCCCGGTGCAGGGTCGCGGACCGCCCGTCCGGGGCCATCACGACGTCGGCGCGGGTGTGCAGAAAGGACCGGTAGTCGATCGCCGTGGTGGACCGCACCTCGTCCTGGACGAGCACCTGACGACGGTCGTCGAAGAGTTGGATGCCGCGCCGGGCCTGCTGCACCCGGCCGCCGTACATGGCGGTCAGGTCGGTGATGGCATGCCACTGCTGGGGGGAAGAGCCGGTCGACACGATCCGGGCGCCCTGGGCCAGGGCGGTGGATGGCGTCGGGCCCGCACCCAGCAGCATGGTGTTCTGCCCCTGAGGGTGGTTCACGTAGTGGTCCCACCGGCCGCCGGTGTTGCTCTGCCAGGTGAAGTAGTTGGTCAGGTCGTAGTCGTCCGCGCCGAGCTCCTCGAACCAGCGTGTCCCGCCCGCGTCCAGGACGAACGAACCGGCGTCCAGGTTCTGGTGGCCGGCGACCGGATCGGAACCGGCTCGCAGTCCCTTCGTGGCGACATGGACGCCGTTCGGATCGGCCCAGTCGCTGCGCGCCGTGGCCACCTCCACATGCCGGAAGTAGGCATCGGTCGCGGCTGGATGGGTGGCTCCGGTCGCGGTTGCCGGGTCATACCAGAGGATGTCCAGCGGCGTGGCGCCCTCGTCGGCCCGGGCGGCTGCCCAGGCGGCCCATTCGGGCCGCTGGTAACGCTGGGCCAGCCACATCAGATATGGCACCTGCCGGCCCCCGGCGGTGAGTGAGTTGTAGAAGCCCGTACCGCCGTCGCCGTAGTTGAAGAGCGATCCCTTCGGTCCGCTGACGTGGATGGCGAAGTCACCGGTCTTCGCCAGGCCGGGCAGGCCGGAGACGCCGAAGTCGGTGCCCGTCGCGGTGGTGAAGGCGGCCAGCCAGGTGACGAGGTATTCGGTGGCGAGGAGCCAGTAGGCCGGACCTTCGGCATAGGCGCCGTCGGGGCCGTACTCCGCGATGCCGTACTGGATGGAGCGGACGCTGCCGACGAGCAGATCGTTGACCTTGGTGCGGGCCGCGTCGCCAGCGTCGGTGCCGATAGCCAGCGCTCCCAGCGCGACACCGTTGCAGACGATGTTCCAGTTGTGCGGCGCGGTGAAGTTTCCTCCGCCCAGCAGGGGCAGGGTCGCATCGATGCCGTGCCTGATGATCGCGTCGCGGATCGTCGTCCTGTCGCTTGCGGACAGGAACTGGTAGAACCAGTCGTAGCCGATCGCGAGGGCGTGAGTCATGTGCGCGACGTCGAGGAACTTGCTGTGCGGGTTCCAGGTCTGCAGGCTGGCGGCGGCGATGAGTTCCGCCCTCGCGCGTTGGGCGTACTCCTGCGGGTTGGTTCCTCCGCTGGAGGAGATGTTCCAAACCAGACCCAGCGCGTAGATCCGGCGCTTCACGTCGTCGGCGGTGACCTCGCCGCTCGTCAACCGCTCGTTGGTCGGCAACTTCTCCGCGTTGGTGTCGAGGACCCGATCGGCGCGTTCCCGTACCGCGGTGAACCATCGCTGTGCCCGGCTGTCGGTCGCGAGCCGGTTCCGCGCGCTGTTGAAGGTTTCCGCGGTGGCGAGCAGTCGGGGATGCGGCCGGCCGGCGATCCGGGACACGATGTCAGCTGGCGGTTCGATGGCGGCCAGCTGACTGGCTGCCGATCGGCTGACAGATGGTCCGGCACCCGTGGCCGGGCCGGGTGCGGAGACGGCGACGAGGCAGGACGCGCCGAGCATCAGGACGGTCAGCCGAGCGCGCCAGCGGGCAGCCGCAGGCGTGATGACAGTCGACACAGACAACCCCCGTTGAAGCGTGACGAGCGCGTTGACCGTATCCATCGTCATGTGTCGTCACAAGACGCCGCCTCGCCGGGCTTGCGGTCAACGAGCACTTCGGGCGCGGCTCAGGGCACCCCGCTGCTCCCCACCTGCTCCCCCTGGGCCGGGCTCGCAACGGGCCGCCGACCGCCGACCGCTCGTGAGCGGCCGGCTCGGTACTGCGGTCGATGTCCGATTCACGCTACTCCTCGGCGCACCGGATGGTTACGGCGGGAGATCCGTTGACCGGGCTCGAACCGGCGTCCTCCCGGTCCCTAGCCGGGTGCTCTACCACTGAGCTACAACGGATCTTTACGCGCACCGACGACTGGGCTCGAACCAGCGTCTACCCGGGTAGAAGCCGGGCGCTCTACCACTGAGCTACGACGGACACCGACCATGCTGCCCGATCACGGTCCGGGGTGTCCACCCGGTTCGGGCAGGTCGCTGACCACGACATCCGCCGGAATCAGCGGCAGCTTCAGGCCGCCCTTGACCTTCCCTCCGGAGAACGCCCCGGCGGCACCCAGGATGGACGCCCATACCGGGTCCACGATCGAGATCCCGTGCACCAACTCGGGCGTCGGCCGGAACGCCCCGACGGCTGCTTGCGCCCTTGGCCCCGACCAACCCGACGCGACCGGGTCGACGCCACCGTCGCCGCACGCCGCGTCCACGTCGGCACGGGTACAGGTGGCAGTGCCGTCGAGCACGTCCCACGGCAGCGGCAGCCGCGCCCACACGCCGACGTCGGGGTGCAGGCCGCCGCCGGTCGACCGATGCCACGCGGCCAGGTCCGCCGCGATCAACATCATCGACTTGCCCGGACAGGAGGTGTCCAGCAGCACGAGACTGCCCGTGGCGTCGAGCGTCGCGATCCACGCCGCCCTCGCGGCGTTGTACGCGCCGCACAACAGGTTCCACGTGGACGAATCGTTACCCCGCCGCACGATCATTGTCGCCTGGTCGAACTCGCTGGCCGACCACACCCGCTTGAGCAGGGCGGCGATCTGGCGCATCGTCGTCCACCATCGGCCCAGCAGCTCACCACGCTGGGCGTCAGTCAGCCGGGCCAGCACGGACGGCGTCGGATATGCCTGCGCGATCATCCACCAGTCCGTCGCCGAGTCGGCGGCACAGCGTTGGAAGAGCAGATCCGCGATGTCATCGTACGGATTGTCCCGCCCCGCCAGCGTGAACTCCCGCCGCAGCTTGCGCTTGGCGGTCAGGTACGCCACGAAACAGCCGGCCCACGGATCAGCCAGGAAGGCGCTCCGGTCGATGCTCGCCGCGAACCCGGCCCGCGCGACCATCGTCAGTTGCCGCTTGGTCTGCTCGACCGCCAGCCGGTCAGCCTTCGCCGAGAGTCGCTGCGTCACCCGGAACCGCCTGTTGTACTGCCGCTTCGACAGTTCGATCCCCACCGCGGCGCGGGCCTCGCGGTTCAACCGGTCTTGCAGAAAGTCCAACCGCACCGGATCGGCGGCGCCCAGCGATTCGCTCAGACGGGCCGAGAAATCGAGCAGCGAAGCCGGATCCTCCGGGTCGACGCCGCCTTGCTGAAGCTCGAACAACCGCACTGCCGCGTCGACCTGACGAGCAGCACCGACCGGCCGCGCGAAGTCGGTCGACATGGAACTCCACCCGTTCCACCGCGCCGCGGCACGGGCCGCCCGCCCCAACGTCATCCGCTCGCGAAGCCCCAACTGGCCGCCGACGACCCGCAGCACCAGATGCGCGACCTCTTCCGGCCGACGCCGCTCATCCAGCGACCCGTGCAGCGCGACCAGCGCATCCTCCGCAGACATCTCGGCGATTGACATGACGGGCATCCTGGCAGGCACGACAGGACCGAAGCAATGCGATTCACAGCTGTGCCCTGGCACCACACCAGGGCGTGCTCAACCTCAGCTCAACGGCTGCCACCGCGCCAGGCCACCCGGCTGCTCACGCCCTGCTCCCCCAATTCTGGGCCCGTGGCCCTGGCGTCGCCCAGGCGCCTTGGGGCTCCGCTTCGGCACGTCCTCATCGAGCAGAGCGAGGCCGACGTCAGTCAACGCGACCCGGTACCGAGGCGCAGCCCGCGCGGTCGGCGGCAGAAGAGAGACCGGCTTCTTGAGCCGGCGCCCGGCAGTACGGTGGACGATGTGCATGCCGCTGCGCGCCTTACGGGTCTGCCTGAGCTAGGCGGCGTCCGGAAAGAGTGGTTCAGCGATTGGTACGACGGCGCTATCACCGGCGTCGCCCTTTATGGCGGTCGCGAATATTGGTTCGTCATGGTTACCAATGACGACGATGGCGGGTCATGGGACTTCGACCCTCGCGTCTACGTGCTGCACCGCTTGTCTGACGAGCAACTGGCGCAAGCATGGGACAGGCATCGCAGCTTCGCGGCTGCGGGTCTTCCGGGACGCGTAGCGCTTCAGCCGCGCCGGGCACTTTGCGGCATATGCGGACACTGTCGGTGCGGTCAGTGGTCTTCGGCGTAATGGGAGTGCACGGCGGGTTGTCCGGTGTAGTTGGCACCAGCGCGATCGTCGGCGCCGAGGTATTTGTACGGGAGGCGGGCGTCGCGGCGGCCGGTGCAGCTGATCCGGCGGCGACGGGAGTCGTAGGAGAACCCGGCGGCGCGGAGATGGGCGGTGAGGCGCTGCCCAGCGGGTCGCCCGTCGGGAAGCCGAATGCTGGACAGGTCCAGGTCGGCCACGAGCCGGCCGGTGGGAGTCAGCCAGCCGGCCGCACGGGTCAGGACGGCGAGCTTGTCGCCGACGTAGTGCAGTCCGTGCAGACAGGTGATCAGGTTGAACGTCCGCGTTGGTGCCCAGTTAGCCACGGAGGCGCAGATCAGCTCCAGGTTCAGCGGCGGTGCCGCTACGGGATCAAAGGCGTCAACCAGGTCCACCCCGACGAGGACTGTCCGCTCGGTCAACCCTGCCAGCCGCAGCTCCTCGGCAGCGTGGATCAGCGCTCGACCAGTACCGCAGCACAGATCCAACCAGCCAGCGACTGCCAAAGGCTCAGCCCGGCCGACGCCAACAGGGCCGGCGGCGAAAACGTCAAGAGGGTTGAACCCCAGCTCCCTGGTGTAGCTGTTGACGCCGGACAGCTGCCGCTCGCGGTTCATGGCGCAGTTCGCCACCACCGCGGACTGCTCCAGGGCGTCGCTGTCAAGCAACTCGAAGCTGGCACGTTGGTCGACCACACCAACATCATCTCGGGAACAGCTCTTCAGGCCGAACCCTCGACCAGCGGCATGAAAGTGCGTTGTGTCCTGAGTGTGGGTGGTCGGCGTGAGCGCGCCTGCGATGATCGTAGGGTGGCGCAGGATGTCCCCATGATCGAGTGGCTCGACGAGGTCTGGTCTCGGGCACACGCCGTGCAGATTGTCGAAGGTGGTGAGGACAGCGGTCCTCTTGCCGACCGTGAAATTCTGGCCGAGCTCCCGGATGCCGGGTCGGTCGACGCGGCGCGCGTGTTGACCACGACGGGTCGCCTCATCGGTGACACCTGTCGTTGTCACGGTGGGCCGACGATCGTGCTCCGCGATGCGGCGGGGCCAGGTGCTCGCCAGCGCTGGTTTGCATGGCCACGGCTCGGTCAGGTGAGAGCGGTCGTGTTTCCGTAACGACCTCGTCGTGGCGGTGCTCATCCGTGCGGACATTGGTGACGGTTTGACCCGCGAGGCACTGCGGCTCCGCAGGTCGGTGTGGCGGTCAACGACCCGGCTGTAGTCCCAGCCGACCGCGGCCTGAGCCCGCCGACCCTCGCACCCGGGTCCGCCTTGTCGGTGCCGTTGGCCGCGATGACAGGCATCCTGCGTGCCGCCGGCTGATCACTCCTCCAGTAAGCCGGCGAGAACCCGCGACATCACGTCCTCGAAGCGTGGCGCAGGCACCAGCGGCCCGTCGGTCAACGCCGCCGTCAGGTGGGCGTGCCGGCCCGCCGCGATCACGTGGGCCAGGTAGGCGCCCTGCCTCTGCCGGGCGCTGGAGCTCCCGTTGAGTTCGTTCAGGACGAACGCGGCGGTGAGCGTGTTCATCACGGCAAACGCCTCCAGCTTGCGGCCCACATCCGCCGGATGCCCGGCGAGGACCGCCAACACGTGCTCCAGCAGATCGGTACCGTGCGGGCCGAGCGCCGAGCGCGTGAGCAGCAGCTCCGGCAGCCAATGGTGCCGCCGCATCAGCTCGCGCCCCTGTCTGCACACCTCCAGCAGGCCCGGCAGCCAGGGACCACCCGGCGCCGGCAGCTGATAGGCGGCAGCCACCTCGTCGGTCATCAGGTCGAGCAGGTCGTCCCGGCTGTCGACATAGCGGTAGAGCGACGCGGCCCCGGTGCCCAACTCTGCGGCGATGCGGCGCATCGAGACCGCGGCCAGCCCTTGTCCGTCGGCCAGCGCGATCGCCGCGGCGGTCACCTCCGTCCGGGACCGCTCGGCCGGCCGGCCCACTCCCGTGCGCCGTTTCCGAAGCCAGATCGGCATCGCCTCCATGCCACCCCTCTCGATTGCGTCCATCCTAACTATTGGCATACGGTGTTCGCGAACGCCGTTCCCGAATAAGTGAGGCGGAGATGGCCAGAACCCCGTACACCGCACGCAATGGCGACGTGCACCTCGCGGCCGACGACCTCGGCGGCGCCGGCGGCGAGCCGCTGCTGCTGCTCATGGGGCTCGGCGTGTCCCGTTTCTACTGGCCCGACGGGCTGGTCGGCGCGCTGATCAACGCCGGTTTCCACGTGGCCTCGTTCGACGGCCGCGACGCCGGCGGCTCCACCCACTTCGACGACACCCCGGCTGGCAATCCGGTGACCGCGCTGTTCCGCCGGCGGCCGCCTGCCTACACCGCCGAGGACATGGCCGACGACACCGTCGCCGTGCTAGACGCGCTCCGATGGCGGCGCGCCCACCTCTTCGGCATCTCCCAGGGCGGCCTGGTCGCTCAGCGCACCGCGCTACGCCACCCGGAGCGGGTGCGCACCGTGACCTCTTTCGCCGCCGTGCCCAGCGACATTCGTGGTGCCGCCGTCCTGCGCTATGTGCGCCTGCCGTTCCTGGCGCGCCTGACGCGCATGCGCCAGCCCGCCGGCCGCGACGGCGACGTGGCGGCCGGCCTGGCCCTGTTGCGGGCGGTCGCCTCTCCCGGCCACCCGTTCGACGAGCATGACGCCCGCCTCCGCGTGGAGCGCGAACTCGACGCCGGGCTGCCCAGCGGTGTCCGCAACAGCCGTGCCCAGGCCCGGCAGACCAGCGCCACCTGGCACGGCCCGCGCCTGCGCGAGCTCCGCGTGCCCACCCTGGTGTTACACGGCGAGCAGGACCCGCTGATCCGCCCCGCCGCCGGCCGCCGCATCGCCGCGTCGGTGCCAGACGCCCGCTACGTCGAACTGCCCGGCACCGGTCACGACCTGCCAAAGGAAGTCTGGCCGACCGTGGTCCGCGAGATCCGTACCCGGGTTGGCTGAGGCCAGCCACGGCGCGCCTCGCATCCAGCTCCAGACCTAGGGCTCGGTGCTCGTCGGCCCATTAACTGATCCCACCCGTCCGACCGGGGCTGGTAGCGTGCGCCGAACATGAAGATCATGGGGGAACATCAATGAACCGAACTCGACTCGTCCTGAGTGGCTTTGCCGTTGCGGCGGCGATCGCGATGTCCGGCTGCGATCCGCAGCCCGACTCCGAGGGCACCGCAACCGCGCCGTCCCCGGCAGCCTCGAGCGCCGCCCCGACCGGCGGCGCGGCCACCACCGCGCCCAGCACCGCGGCCAACGACGCGGCCACAGTGAAGGCCTGCACCGACATCAAGAAGGACATCAAGGACAACGCGGCCAAGATCACCAAGGCCGAGAAGATCGGCCCGCCAGCCGGGCACTTCGCGGTCAGTGCCCAGTGGGCCGCCGGCTCGGTCGCGATCCTGGCGCACTCGATGAGTGCCAACGAGGCAGTCACCGCCACCTCCGAGAAGATCCAGAACGAGATGATGGCCCTGAGCGACGCGTACAACAAGTCCGCCGACGCCAAGCCCAGCAAGAAGGCCCTGGAAGCCGCCATCAAGGAGCTGGACACCGCCTGCTCGGCCGCCTGACCAGGTTCGATGACGCAGTCGGCGGTGACCGTCACCCGGACGGTCACCGCCGATTCGCATGTCCGTGCGGCCTGCGGCACCTGAGTCAGCGGCCTTTGAGCAACTTACGGTCCAACTGCGTGACGCCCAGCGAGCTATCCGTCGTCGTCCACGGGTCGCCGAGAGGTGGCGACCTCAGTCGTCACTCAGTTTGTCACTCGCTAAGCGGCTGGGCATGCTCACATCCTCCCGAAGGCGCGCACATCGGCACGAGTGGAGGCCGCCCTACCGCCTGCGCGGCAGCGCCAACGCTGACGCCTTCGGGTGCTTTGAAAGGTCACCACAGAGGGACCGCTGGGTGCGGCGCCGCAAGTGGGACCGACTCGTCAGGGCCTCATCGATCATCATCGCTGGCGAACTTCTCGAACGCTCGGAGGCGTAGCCGCGCCGCCACGTTCCCGGCGAACCAGGTGAAGAAGTCGCTGGTTTGGTCAAGGTCTGCGCTGACCGTGGCGCACCAGTCTGGCCGGTCGAGTACTGCGAGGTACTGCCGAACGATGTGGTCTCGCTGCTCGGCGGTGCAACCGCATCGGTTCGAAGGTTTGGTCGCTAAATGGTCGGCGATGACCGCAGCGTCGACGTACCGGCTGGCGGTCGGCGTCTGCCGGGCGAGGTGAGCAGCGTGCGCAGCCAGGACGACGGGCGCCGGCGGGTAATGCTCGAGGGTCGTGCCCATTCCACCGCAATCGGTCATGGCCTTCAGGAGTCGGCCGGTGTGATCGATCAGGGCATCGTCGGCCTCAGTGCTGGTGATCGCTTCGTGCAGGTGCGCTGTTGTGGCGACCTGGCCAGCGAAGTAGCCGTTGAGGTAATCGCCGTCGCAGGCGTGCCGCAGAAGCCACGCTCGAGAGGCGGAGCCGCCGCGTCGGCACATGGCCTCGACGACGTAGACCCGGCCCCAGCCGGCCACACGCTGGGCGAGCCACAGCAACGCCTCACTGCCTCTACGGCGGCGTTGCAACGCCTCGGCGGCCAACGGCCCGAACCAGTTCGACAGCAGGCCGATGGTCTGGATCAGCGGGATATCGTCCTCGGCAAAGTCAGTGCCCATCAGCGCCAGTCCGACAGTGGCCGGGCCCCGGTCCACGCTGTGCCGCACGAGCCATCGGCCGGTCTGTTGTACTCGTCGCCGATCGGCGCGTAGCGCCGCGGCAGCGATGTGCTCGTTGCGATGGATGGGCACGTAGAGGTCGCGCAACGCGTCGGCAAGTTCGCTTACCGGCGCGTCAGGCTCACTGAAGTGCTTGTCGAGAATGGCAGCGACATCGACCCCGTCGAGTCTTCGATCGCTTGCCGTCCGGTTCCGCAGTTGGGGGCGGTAACGGTCTTCGTCCGGATACGGCTCGCCGTCGCGTGGCAGCGCACCGTCAGGATCTTGCTGATGCAGACGTAGAGCGTGTTCAAACAGGGTGATCTGGGGTCCGAGCAGTCCGGGCTCGGTCATCACGCTCACTGGCGGAGGAAGGACTCGATTCTCTGGATCATGGGCGGCATATTGCCATCCGGGACACGCTGCGGCAAGTAGCGCGCCGCCCGGTACGCGCTCCAACACCGGCTTCTCTCTGGCATACGGTGGCCAACCCGGAGAGCTGATCGGCCGTCACCGTCGACGGCCAACGTTCTAGGTCAGTGCCTCGCACGTCTTGCGCGGCCAGCACCTCGTCGAGACTGGGGGCCGCCGCTCGGCCCAGCCCTGCTCCTCCTGGTCAGGGACGAAGTCGGGCGCCAGCCCGATCGCTGTGAACGGCTCGGTCGATCCCAGACAGCAGCGGCGGAACCACGAGTCGTGCACGAACACCATCTGGTGCTGGGCCTCCACCGGCGACCATTCGCCACCGACGCACTACTGCTTCGACCCCCTGGGCGTCGCTCGCAGCCGCTCGACGGTCGCCGCCCAGCCGGCTCGCAGCTGCCGGACAGCCTGCAGCACGTCCGCCGAATCGGCTGAGCGGAGCAGCAGCGGCATCGGTTGTATGCATCCGGCTGTTCACCTTCGTCGCCGGTATCGGTCCGGGCCTGACCTTCGTTCGCGCCCGGTCATGAGCGACCGCGCGCGGACCGCCGCATGATGCAGTCCGGGACCAGGCCACCTTGCCTCTCGCCCCAGCTCAGGCCCACGGCGGGAGGAGTTGCCGGAGTAGCCCTTTAACAGGAGCGGGATGTCGCGGAGTTTGCCGTTGGCACTGACGCGGAACCTGCCCTCGCCGGTGCTGGCGAGGCCGGAATGGCAGTGGACGCAGCAAATCGCGAGCAGGAGAAGGTGCGGGCGCCGAAGGGCCCAGGACGAAACGAGATGAGGAAGCGTAGACATGATCCCTCTGAAGACCTGACGGAAGGCATGGGAGAAGAGCCGACGGCGACGTCGGCGACCGATGCACGGGGAAGGTGTCAGGTCTAAAGAGCAGGCGGCGTCACGCGGGGTGAAGTCCTCTCGTGAGTGGGTCGCAGAAGAAAGATCCAATTGCAAGGTAGGGCGGGACGGGCTGGCGAGGCCACCCGTTTTTGTCATGGTGGCGAGCACTGCGGGTCGAGGTCGGCGAACCAGGCGTCGACCGCGCCCCATCCGCCCTCGGGGCCCCGGTCTGCCGTATTCCGGCCGCCCCGACGGACTTGTTCCTCCCGCTGGCCTTCGCCCTGTCCATCGGCAGCCTCGCAGGGACGACCGCCACCTACCTGCCACAGCGTGTTGGTGAACGCCAGGTCGGCAGATCGCTTCACCTGCCGGCGCATGATTTCCAATACACGACCGGAACTTGGCCGCTCGTATTACTCCCGGGTCGGCAGCCGCTCATCGGCGACGTGCTTGTCAGCGGCAGATCCGAGTGCCTGATCTTGGCGAGACACATGGCAGGCAGGAACGCGCCGCCAATGGTTCGGGCGGCCGCCTTGCGTTCTGGGTCATCAGCCGATCGGATGATCGTAGGCGATGATCGGCTATTTCCATGTGCGACGGACACCCTGCGACGCTTAGGAAGGAGGCATGACCAACGAGCGGACCGTTCCCCTGCTGCCGTGCGCATCCATTGACGACATCGAGACCTTCTACAGGGTTCTCGGTTTCCGCACCACGTACAAGCAACGCAAGCCCAACGCGTGTGTGGGGGTGCAGCGGGAAGACCTCCATCTGCAGTTCTTCGAGATCGCCGGATTTGACGCGGAGCAGTCCTATGGCTCCTGTCTCGTACTCACCGCGGACATCGAGGGACTACATCGGGCATTCGCAGCCGGCATGCGCGCCGCGTACGGCAAGGTACTGGTGTTCGGAACGCCGCGGATGACCCGGCCTAGGGCGCGGAAGAACGCCGACGGGTTGGGCGGATTCAGCGTCATCGACCCGGGCGGCAACTGGATCCGCGTCTTTCGGGACGCCGCCAACGCGCCCATGCCGGCCGCCACGCCTGCCGGGCGGCTGGCCAAGGCCCTGGCGAATGCTGTCGTGCAAGCCGATTCCAGGGGAAGCGTCGGACAAGCCGTTCGGATCCTAGACAGCGCGTTGGCCCGCCTACAAGCCGACGACGACCCGGTCGAGCAGGTGGAGGTCCTGGTCTACCGCGCCGAACTCGCCATGGTGCTGCAGGATCCGAAGACTGCGGCCGACATGCTGGTCCGCGCCCAGTCCGTCACGCTCACACAAGACGAATCCGAAAGGGCGACACCCGCGTTCGACAACGCCGCCGACCTCGCAGCAGCACTGCGGTGACCCACGGTCCGCGTCGTCGCCACCGCGCTCGACATGCTGGACATCGACGCGATGCGCGCCCGCTTCGACCCAGACGCCCTGACTGCTGGGCTTCCGGTTCAGCTTGCTTCCAGTCCCTCGGCGCGGCGGGTGAGGTCTGCCGCGATGTCATCCCCATCGGGGCCATGCAGCCAGAGGTTCTGCGCAGCTTCTCTCAACAGCGCCGGCTCATCGGGACGCTGCAGAAGGACCAGCCGATAGGCCAGGTTCCGCACCCAGATCGGCAAGAGGCCGTCAACCACGTGTGGGCACAGCTCGCGCAGCATGGCGAGGATCGACTCCGCATCAGCGAAGGTTAATTCCTCAATGAGGTAGCGCTCGTCGTGATCAGCGCTGCATCGCGGCGGAGTGGGCCGATACTCGTCGCCATAGAGGCACCGAGCGCGCTCCGTCAGGGTGCTGTGCATGCCACGAACCCTACGACGCCATGATTCCTGACGCTGAGCTGAGCTGACTGCGGCTTACGGAGACGACGCATGTGCTCCTCGGCTAGGCGCGGGGATCGCCCGTCTCTGAGGACGCAGAGCATCGGTGCCGGCACCTTCGGTCCGCCGAGGAGCTCTCAAGCCTGATGGTCCTGGTCAGGGCACTGCACGTCTCCCCTAGCGGGCGACATAGAGGCTTGTCGACCGCGTGCAGCACCGCGGAGCACTCCGCGGTGAAACAGGACACTGGACCGACTCTGACCTGCGGCATCGTGCAGCCGCCATCACTATCCATGCCGACGCCCGCAGGCAGCCGCCGAGGCGGCGTGAGCGAAACTGTTCCGCACACCTCAGACCCTGTTCCACCTCGCCAGCCGCAGGTCAGGCTTACCGCCAGATCGATGTAGTCGAGCAGGCCGATCTTCGTCCTGCGGGCCACTCGACACGGAAGGAAGGCAAGGGGAATGAACCTCTCTATCAAGCAGAGAGCCTCGGCGGTTCTGGCGGGACTGGTCCTCCTAGTTGGCGTGGCGATCACGTCGGCCGCACCGGTGCTTGCCGCTCCCGCCGCGGCAACACCCGTCTCGCAACTCGCTGCGGCCGACTCGACCGTTACCTCGATCAACCCGTACGAGTGGAACACCGCCACCCCTTCAGGCGCGCCACCAGCGGGAGCGATTTGTGAGTGGACGCCCGGCGCCCAGGCCTGTTTCGAGCGGTCCGGCGACCGGTGGTGGGTGCTCGACAACAGTTCTGATGGCCGATCGGTGACCGCGTCGTGGACGAACCGGCTCGACACCTATCCCGGCTGGTACACAGTGGATTACCGCGAGGGTTCCTGCGTGAACAAGCTGGGCGCCGGCAACTGGGGCGTGTGCAACAAGGACTACTACGAGAACGGCACCCAGCACGCTTACGGCATCGGAAGCTTGCTCGAATGGCAGGCTTGTTTCTACGACTCGGCAGCCGGCACCTGGCACGGATGCTCTTCGCCGCCGCCTAGCTGGACTTACAACGACCAGTAACCGCTGGCAGCAACTCCTTTCGCTGGGCGGCGGGCCGCACTGGTCCTCGACATTCCTCGACGATCTCTCGGCAACTGCACGCGGCATACCGGCCCTGGGTGGCTGGCCGCCCCGGCCTGGCCTGTGGCCAGGCCGGGCGGCTTGCCGTCGGGGCCGGGTCACCGCGCCCGTACTAGATGCCGGCTCGACGGCGTCTGGTGGGCACCTTCCTCGAGTGAGGAGCATGCATCGGTACTGGCAATGCAGAGCACGAGCGGGGCCAGGAGCCCGAGCAACCGACGGCCGCCCGGGCTCCCGGATCGTGACGCGTTCGTCACGGGTACATCTGCGTGACGGTGAAATTCATCGATTGAGCGTAGAGGCTGACACCGGCCGGGCTGTTGGGGTGGAAGGACTGCTGCGACGTCGGGCCGTCCGGGATGTCACCCGGCGATTTGTCCGTCACGATCCCGTGGATGCCCACCGGCGAGCCGCAGACCGACTTGCCCGCGAACTCGTCGATCGGGTCGGAGTAGTACGCGATCGTCCCGCCGTGTGCGGTGTTGAAGTCGCGGACGACGTCCAGTTGCTTGTCACGCAGCAGCACGCTCATCTCGGACAGCCACACCCGCTCCTCGTCGCTGAGGACGAGCTTGATGGCGCAGAGCGGGTCGCCGCCGACTTCTACGATCTTCGGGTACCCCATGAGCATGATCTTGGCGTTCGGCGCCTTCTTGCGGATCTCCTCCAGCACCTTCGTGTTGGACCGGGAAACTGTGTCGGTGATCCGGCGCCTGGTCGACGCGTCCACGGTGTCCGTCTCGCCCGACAGCTTCGCCTTGAAGCAGTCCAGCGGACCGGCCATGACGAGGCACTCCTTGACCGCCGGGCCGAACTTCGCGTCGTTGCCGCCGATCGAGATCGTGACGAGCGTGGTGTTCTCGTCCAGGTAGCCCTTGTCGAGCTGGGACACCTCCAGGTACTGGCCCTTGCCCCGTTCATTGTCGGCGTTGCGGGGCTCGTTGCTGACGGTACGCAGCGGCAGGATGTTCTCCGTCTCCGCGCCCGAGCAGGCGATCAGGTGGTAGTCCATGTTGACGTCGTGCTGCTGGCTCGTGATGTCCGCCCGCGGCCCGATCGGCGTGGAAGACCCGGGCAGCACAGCCTTGCGCGACCACGCCTTCTTCGAGCGGTGGCAGCCGTTGCGGAAGGCGTTGTTGCTGTTGTTGTCCGTCTCGCGGTAGTAGTCCGAGCCGTTCACCGGCGAGGCGCCCTCGCCCGACGAGAACGAGTCGCCGAGCGCCACCACCTGGTGCTGCGGCTTGCCCGGCAGCGGGATGAACGCCGCCGCGTCGAACGCCACGTTCTCCTGCGGCCGGCCAAAGGCCAGGTCGCCCTGCCCACTGGCCGGCACGTCGTCCCGCAACTGCGCCAGTTCCTCCGGTGTCAGGTCCGACACCATGTTGGTCAGCTCCACCTTTGGGACGTTGTTGAACTCGAACACGCCGAGCGCCACCCAGCGGTTCGCGTACCCGCGCTGCTGGACCATGCGGGTCTTGACCACGCCGTTCTTCGTCGTGATCTTGTACGCCGCCTGCTGCGTGGTTCCGAGGTGATCGGGGATGTGGACCATGACCCGCATCCAGCCGTTCACCGTGCGGTCCAGCGTCCACGTTCCGCTGACGTAGAGGTTGCTGCCCGGCTCGCGGGTGTGCGTGAACCAGTAGTGCGCGCCGTACCCGCCGCCGACCTGGTGCAGGTCGATCTTGCCCGGGTACTGGAGCGTGCCGTTCTGCGTCTCGCCGGCGAACCCGTGCGTGAACGTGCCGCTGTTCGTTCGTCGGGTGCAGAACCAACCGGCCTCGTCACGGCGTGGGCTGACGACCTCGTTGATCACGTCGTCGACCACGAGCGCGTTCGCCGGCAGGTCAGTGCCGCACTTCGGGTAGTAGCTCACCCCTGCGGCCGGATACGCCCAGCCGGGGTCGTACCTGATGGCGGCCTTACCACAGTCCAGACAGCCCGGTTTCCAGTCGGCGGACTGGTTGTACCAGCATTTGAGGTCCCGTTCGCCGATGACGTTCTCGTGGTGGCACGGGCCGGCCGGCTCGTCGATCACATCGGGCGCCGTCGGCGGGAGGTTGTTGCCGTAGTAGCAGTCGTTGGACTGGTCGCAGAACGTCTGGAGGTGCGGCTTCACCCGCTCGCGCCCGTCGTTCGTGCTCCACCACGCGTACCGGTAGCCGTCGGTGTAGGTGTCCGGCTTCTCGATCGCGTTGAGCGGGTGTCCGGCCCAACCCATGATCTTCTCCGGGTACGGCCAGTGGCTCGGGTGCCGCGCGTCGTCGTAGGTGAACTCCAGGAACGCCTTCCGGTTCGCCGGATACCGCGGGTTGGCCGGGTTGTTCGCCCAGCCGACGCCCCACGGACCGTCCGTGCTGCCCTGCGGCGCGTAGAACCCGGTGTTGTAGGCCCACACCGCGAAGAACCAGCTCTCGATGTACTGCGGGTCGCCGCCGTTGACCTTCATGTTGTACGCGTGGACCTGGTTCCACTTGTCCTGCAGGATCCGCAGCGACTGGGAGATGTTCGCGGCGAAGTCCACGGTGATGGCCAGCTGTTGGTTGTACGGCAGCGGGACCTCGTTCGGCTTCTGGAACCCGGGCTTGCGCATGCCGTCGGTGACCTGCCCGACGCCGTAGCCGCAGTCGGACTTGTCCCAGCGGATCTTCCAGTCGTCGCTCGTGTCGGCGTCGTAGATGTCCAGCCCGTAGTAGTTGCCGATGAGCGGGTTGCCGAACTCGCCGGGCAGGACGTGCGGCGAGGCCTGCCACAGGTTCGACTCCTGGGCGAGGATGCCGAGCATGATCTGCGCGGGCACGTGGCCGCCGCCGTTGAGCGGCCGCATCGGGAACCACTGTGCGACGTTGTAGCCGGGCAGGCCAGACTGGTTGAAGTTGTTGCCCCGGTTGAGGATCAGCGCGTCCTGCACCGCCATGTCGACGACCCACTCGATCTCCCGGGCGCGCGGCTGGTACACCTGTACCCGCACGTCGTTGCGGGGGATGGCGCACCAGGCGGCAGCGTCGACCGGGTCGTGCAGCGGTGTCGCCAGCGTCGTGGCACCCGGTGCCGACCGGGCCCGCCTTGGCGTCTTCGGGTTCGCCCGAGCGCCGGCGTCGCCCGACGTCGGCGTGGTCGGCTCGACCGCGAAGTCCACGCTGCGGCCGGACGCCGGCACCTTGGCCTTCATGGTGAGCGAGCGTCCGCGGCGGCCGTCCGCGGCCTGCGCCGCCCGCGGGTCGGTCGTCCACTTGATGTCGTCGAGCAGCAGGTCACCCTCGCTGGACATCTCCGCCTGCACGGTCGCGTCGAGCTTCGCGACACCCTTGGGCAGCTTGTGCACCTTGCCGGGGGTACCGGTGATGCCGACCCGACCGCCCGCGCCCTTGACCACGTTCATATCGGTCGTGCCGCCCTCGGCCAGCGTGGCCGTCGCGCCGGACCTCACGACGGTCCGCTTGACCCGGCCGGCCTTGCTGTCGGCATCCATGTATACGACGGCATCGCCGTTGGCCGCCAGCCGGAACGGTACCCCGGTGGTCCTCGCGACGGCCGACCGGCGACCCTTGCCGTCGACCTTGACCAGCGCGCCGTTGTCGGCGGCGAGGATCTGGCCCTTGACCGGTAGCGCCGAGGTGAGCTGGCCCGCTACCTGGATTGGCGCGGACGCGGTGCCGGTCGCGGCGTCGAGCTGCGTCAGGCGGGTCTTGCCCGAGCCGGTGTCGCCGCCGGTGAACGTGCTCAGCACGACGTTCTCACCGGTACCGCAGCCGGGGCTGAAGTACGCGAGGGATGCGTGCGCGGCTACCTTCCGGACGGACTGGTCCTTGAGGTCCACGACCGCCACGAAGGCACCGCGGTCGAACAGGTCGGGCTTGTTGGTGTAGGCGCGGGGCGCGTACGTGACGACGAGCCGCCGGCCCGACTCGGTGAGGCAGCCGTTGCCGATCCACTGGTCGGTCTCCAGCCCGGGCTCGCTCAGCGTGGCCGCGGTCGTCCAGCTGTACCCGGAGGCGGCCGACGCCACGAGCACATGCAGGCCGGTCATGTCGCCGGAGAGGGTCCAGGCTCGGTCCTGCGACTTCCGCCAGCCCTGCTTGAGGGTCGAGTCGCGCTGACCGGGCGGTATCGCGGTCGACGCCACATCCTTCGGGGGCGGCGGGTCCGGCGCCGCGGCGGCCGGGGCGGGGAGCGCCACGAGCCCACTGGCGACGATCGAGACGGCGGCGAGCGCGACGGTGGCGCCGCGACGGGCGGCGCCGGGACTGAGCCCGCGCGGCAGCGCGGGGCGGGGCGGGGCGGGGCGGGGCGGTGATGCTGACACTGCGGTTCCTCCCGGATGACGTGGGGTCGATGCAGTGTCGGAACCGCGCTCACCGTCGGCGCATCACGATGCCATCGTGGGCGTACCGCGCCGGCGTCACGGCACGTCCAAGGTGGCATCCGGCACGGGTGCCTGCGCACCCAGCGGGTCATCGCGATGCTGCTTGTCAGTCGCGGCCGGACGGTCGCGACCACGGACATGATCGACATGCTCTGGTCGGGCAACCTGCCCACCACCGCTGTTAACCAGGTTGAGAACTGCCTGTCCCGGCTCCGGCGGGATGCTCTTCGGCGCCCACCTCGACCGGAGCACGGGCGGCTACACGCTCGAGGTCGCCCATGCCGACGGCGATGGCGGCGAAACACCGCGCGGATGACCTGACGATGCGGCCGCGATGCGGCGACGCCGAAGGATCACCACCACGACATGCAGCACGACTGAGGAGGACAGCATGAAGGTAGGGAAGGTCCGGAAGCATCGCCTGGTGCGGACGCTGATCGCCCTGGTGGCGTTCATCGGACTCGGCGTGGTCACCGCGGCGGTACCGGCGTCGCCGGCGCTGGCCGCGTGTTCGGGCACCGGCTGTCACAACGTCAATCCCAACGGCCAATGCAGCGGCACCCGGCACGGCTGGACCGGCGGCGGCTACGACAGCGGACTCGGCATCGTCGTCGTGAAGTCGTCCAGTTGCAGAGCGGCCTGGGCACGCCTCCAGAACGACCAGTACCTCCGCTACAACGGTGGGACGTTCACAGTGCGCATCGAGCGCCGGGTGTGGTCGTCCTATGGCTACTGGTACGCCGGCAGCCTCAGCAAGCAGTTCCCCTCCACCAACGGCGGAGTGTGGACCAACATGCTCGAGGATCTCGACTCCTGGGACGAGCACCAGGCCTGCTACAACTTCCTCGGCGGCGCCTGGACCTGTACCCCCTGGATCAGCTGAACAGCAGGCGGACGTCAGGGTCCCCCGGCGGCGCGGGGGCCCTGAGATCCGTCATCCGGCCGGCTGGGTGTCGACCCGGGTGTCTCAAGGGCCAGCAACGCCTTTCGCCACTGCGACCAACAAATGCCCTATCAGGCGTCCGACTCGTACGGCAATGGTTTGAGCCCATCCTCGCCTTGCCACCAGCGCGAGTCCTTACCGTAGTAGATGGTACGAGCCCAGTCGTCCGGCGTTTCGTGGAAGATCAGGTCCATATCGCCGATGTGGTCGAGGTGTCCCCAAGCCTGATTCACCCGGCCCACCGCCTCGACCCGAGTAATCGGGAATCGCACCAGCATCTCGTGCAGTATCTGCTCGACGAAATCTCGAGCCTTGTCGGACATGCGCAGTTGCAGCTCCACGGCGCACTCCCTCGCTTCACCGCACCGGATGCCTATCCATCATGCCCGATCGAGCAGCGGACCGACTCTTCCGAGGACATCGTCGGTCGAGGCGCGCCATCTGCGTCATTCGGCTGGACGCGGGTGTTCGTCCAGACGATCAGCGACGCGATCAGCAGGAGGATCGAACCCACCAGGAAGGCGTGGGTGACTCCTTCGGTGAAGGTCGCCTGCAACAGTGCCCGCTCCACGGCCTCGGGGTCGCCAGGAAGTGCTGTGGTGATCGGGCCGATCACCTGCTCGGTGCGCTGCCCGGTGAAGTGCAGGGACACGCTGCTGAGTACGGCGAGGCCGACTGATCCACCGAGTTGCTGGGCGGCGTTGAACAGGCCGGAGCCGACGCCGGTGTCCTGCGGTGCCAGCCGGTAGAGCGAGGCCGGGGTGAGGCCGGCCAGCACCATTCCCATGCCCACGGCCATGGTGATCAGGTACGGGAACACCTGGCCCCAGTAGCTGACATTCCCGCCGACCGTGGTGCCGCCGAGGGCGGCCAGCACGGCGGCGGCCGGGCTGTCGTCCACCGAAAGCCGTGCGAACATCGCCATCGAGAAGGCGGCCAGCAGGGTGCCGATGCCGGCGATGATCCGCGGCTGGATCCGCGTCATCGCCCTGCCCGCCACGGTCGCCGTCACCACGATCCCGAGCGCGAACGGCAAGAAGGCAATGCCGGTCCGCAGCGGCGAGTAGCCGAGGATCTGCTGAACGAACAGGGTCAGGAAGTAGAACATGGCGAACATCGAAGCCATGGCCAGCGTCAGGGCCAGGTAGCCACCCGCCCGGACCCGGTTGCGGAAGATCCGCAGAGGCAGCAACGGATGGGCTGCGCGCCGCTCGATCAGCACGAAGATGACGAGCATGGCCACGCTGACGGCCAGGGTCCCTATCGTCGCCGGGTCGTCCCAGCCATGCCCCTCACCGGGCCTGGTGAGCCCGTAGACCAGACCGACGATGCCCAGCGAACCGGTGACGGTTCCCGGAACGTCGACGAGCCCGCGCCGGCGGGGCGACTCACGCAGCAGCTTCGGGGCCAGCACGGCGATTGCCAGCGCGATCGGGACGTTCAGCAAGAAGGTCAGGCGCCAGCCGTCCAGCTCGATTCCGACGAAGCTGTCCATGCTGGTCAGCCAGCCGCCGATGATCAGGCCGATTCCGGCTCCGGCGCCGGACATCGCGGCGTAGACGCCGAAGGCGCGGTTGCGCGCCGCACCCAGTGGGAAGGTGGTGGTGACCAGGGCCAGGGCGGCGGGGGCGATGAGCGCGGCGCTGCTGCCCTGCAGGATGCGCACGCCGAGCAGGAGTGGCCCGTTCGCGGCGAGACCGCCGAGCACCGATGCGACGGCGAAGCCCACCATGCCGGTCACGAGCATCCGCCGGTAGCCGAACATGTCACCGAGCCGGCCACCGAGCAGCAGCAGCCCACCGAAGAACAGCGCGTAGCCGATGGTGAGCCAGGTGAGACTGGCGCCGGACATGTCGAGGTCCGCGCCGATGACAGGCAGCGCGATGGTGACGATCGAGCCGTCCAGCACGATCAGCAGCTGAGTGACCGAGATGAGCGCGAGTGCCCAGCCAAGGTGCCGTGTCACCGGCAACTGCAGCGCCTCGGCAACCTCAGGAGGGTTCGTGTTGGTCATGGGTACCTTCCTTGTGGTGCCCGCCGAAGATTGGCCCTGCGCGGCGCGGCGAGGGCCGCCGGCTGCGCGCTGGGCCAACCTCGGCTTCGGGTCGGACAGTGGTGCCGACCTTCGGTCAGATTCGGGTCGTGCTGGTTACGAAGAACCTGCGCTCGCGCGGCGGTGGCGCTCGACCGCCGCGCGAGTGTCCTCCGCGACGAGGTCGGCGTTGAGGTGCTGTCCGGCGGTCGCTCCGGCGGCCGCGGCCGCCCCGACCTGAGCGGTCAGGTCGGTCACGTTCCCGGCCAGCCACACCCCGGGCACCTGGCTACGGCCGAACTGGTCGGCGGGCAGGTGATGCCCCATACCGCTGGGGTGTTCCACGGCGTGCAGCCCGAGTTCGCTGAGGAAACCGGCGCGCGCCTCCATCCGCGTCGCCACCGCGATGACCTCGCGCGGCACCACACGGCCGTCGGCCATCCGCAGCCCGGTCAGATCCCCATCGACGGCCTCGGCGGCCGCCACCTCCCCGGTCACCACGTCGATGCCAAGGGCGGCGAACTGTTCCTGCTGCTCCTCGGTGAGCTCGCTGCGGTGGGTGAAGTAGACCAGGTCGTCGCTGAGCTGGCGGAACAACAGGGCGTGATGCACCGACGGCGCGCCAGTGGCCAGAATGCCGATGGCCCGTCCGCGTACCTCGTAGCCGTGGCAGTACGGGCAGTGCACGACGTCGTGCCCCCATTGCGGTGCCAGCCCGGCCACGTCAGGCAGCACATCGACCAGGCCGGTCGCGACCAGCAAACGACGAGCCCGCAACTGCGTTCCGTCGGCGAGCGTGACGACGAACCTGTCGTCGTCACGATGGGCACCACTGACCTCTCCAGGGAGAATCTCCCCGCCGTAGCCGCGGACCTCGTCGCGGCCCGCCGCCAGCAACTCGCCAGGCACGGTGCCCTCCCTGGCGAGCAGACCGTGCACCCCGTCCGCAGGGGCGTTGCGCGGCTGACCTGCGTCGATGACGACAACCGAGCGCAGGGAACGGGCGAGAATCAACGCTCCGCTCAGCCCGGCGGCACCACCACCGATGATCACAACATCAACCGCTCGCGCGGCCCGTTCTCCGTAGTTCTTCACGTCGATCACCTCCGGGCACGACAGTGCGCGGCAACCGGCAAAACGACAACTTCCTTCCCAGTTATGGCAACATCGGGGGATGTCCGATGACATGGAAGAGGCCATCACTGCCGCCGGCCCTCGGCTTCAACAGCTGCGGCGCAGCCACCGCCTCACCCTCACTGACGTGGCCGAGAGAACCGGCATCTCGAAGAGCACCCTGTCGCGGCTGGAATCGGGCCAACGACGTGCCAGCCTCGAACTGCTGCTCCCACTTGCGAAGATCTACCAGGTCACGCTGGACGACCTCGTCAACGCCCCTGCGAGCGGCGACCCTCGGATCAACCTCCGTCCGGTCAGGCGCGACGGGGCGACCCTGCTCCCGCTCACACGGCGGCCAGGTGGCATCCAGGCGTTCAAGATTGTGATTGAGGCAGGCGGATCGGACACGCCGGACCTCCGCACGCATGAGGGTTACGAGTGGCTTTACGTCCTCAACGGGCGCTTACGCCTCATGCTCGGCAGTCACGACCTCGTCCTCCGGCCCGGCGAGGCCGCCGAGTTCGACACCCGTACCCCCCACTGGTTCGGGACGCTCGACGGTGAAGGGGCCGAGTTCCTCAGTCTGTTCGGCCAGCAGGGTGAACAGGTCCATTTCCGGGCGAGACCAAAGACGCTACGACGCCAGGACAGCGCCGGATAACGGACGTGACCACCGACTGACGGCGCGGACTCTGGGGGCGCGCCACGCCGGCCGCCGCCCGTCATGGCGGACAGGGCGTTGGCGAGGTTGTGGTCGTTGGGCTGCCTCGACCGGTGGCGGGCGGCGAACTCTGATCTCTGCCGTTATTCCGGTCCGCTTTACGGCGGTTCGGTTGAGGTCCGGCGACCAAGAGATTTTCTGCAGCGTCAATCGTGATGCCGGCGGGCCTTTCATCCTACCTTTGCTGCGGCCTTTGTCAGGATTGATAGGGTTTCAGGCTTCAACGTAAGATAGATGGGCCTAAATCCTTGACTCAGTGCCCAGGTTGCCGGTTAATCACATCTACGTGTCGGCCGAGCTCACCCTCCCGGGTGACCGACGACGCTGGCGGCCGTCGAATCGATTCGAGAATGCAGCCTCGGTGCCGAGAGGAACTTCGAATGACAGACCTGCCCGTGAGCCGTAGGCGCCTGCTCGTCACCACCGCGCTGACCGCCGGCTCCACTGCCCTGATCCCTGCCGTGGGCGCCGGACGGGCCGCCGCCGTTGCGCCCCAGGTCGCGCTGCCCGAGCGCGGGATCTACGACGCGACCGCGGCGACAACATGGACGGACGGGTTCCTCACCGGCAACGGCGAGTACGGCGCCGTCCTGTACGGAACGCCGACCCTCGAGAAGGTGATCTTCAACCACCACCGCTTCGTGATGCCCAACGGCAGCCGGGGCGTGACCCCACCAGTTATCTCCGGGCGGTTGGCCGGCGTACGAGACAAGGCGCTGGCCGGGAACTACGCCGGAGCCAACACGGACTTCGCGGCCGGCTGGAGCCTGCGCTGGACCCAGACCTACCACCCCGGCTTTGAGTTGCGGATCAGCACGCCAGGCATGACCACGGCCAACGGATACGCCCGCATCACCGACTTCCGGACCGGCGAGGTCACCTCCACCTGGACCGACAGCAACGGCACCTGGACTCGCCGCGCCTTCGCCTCCCGAGCCGACAACGTCGTCGTACACGAACTGACCCCGGCATCCGGCCGATCGATCGAGGCGACGCTGAGCGCCAACACATCCCTCGCGGGCGTCCCCGGCTCGGTCCGTTTCACCACCCTGGCCAGCGTCATCGACGGTTCCGGCTACCTGAACCTACGAGGCACCTACCCGTCCGGGCAGGGCGCGTTCGGCTTCGAGGGCGTCACCCGGGTCGTCGCCACCGGTGGCACGGTAGCCGCGAACGGGTCGAGCATCGTCGTCACCGCGGCAACCAGACTCCTCCTGCTGACCAAACTCGATCGTTACGAGTCAGCCACGGCTTGGGACAGCAAGCCGTTGCACGCGGCGCAGGCCGCGGTGCGCGCCGACTACGCCGAGCTGCGGACCCGGCACGTCACCCTGCACTCGGCGATGTACGACCGCTCCCGACTGGACCTGAACGTCTCCGCCGCCGACCGGCAGCTGTCGACCACCGAGCTGATCGCCCGGCAGAACGCCAACCGCAACACCATCGATGTGGCCCTGCTGGAGCGCCTCTACGACAGCGGCCGTTACCTGTTCATCAGCTCCAGCGGCGTACTGCCGCCGCGGTTGACCGGAATCTGGGCCGGCACGTGGAATGGCGCCTGGGCCGACGATTTCACCACCGATGCCAACATCAATCTCCAGGTCGCCGGCGGCAACATCCTCGACCTCACCGATGCTATGCAGGGCTACGTCAACCTGATCCTCGGGCAACTCGCTCACTGGCGCACCAACGCTCGCAACCTGTACGGCGCCCGCGGCTTTCTGGCCCCGTCACGAACCGACGGCGAGTACGGCTACATGCTGCACTTCGACCCCGGCTTCCCCGGCCAGTGCTGGACCGGTGGCGCGGACTGGTTGCTCTACCCGCTGCTTGAGTATTACCAGGTCACCGGGGACCGGACGTTCCTGGCGGAGAAGCTGGGACCGGCGCTGATGGAGCTGGCCCTGTTCTACGAGGACTTCCTGACCCGCACCGATTCGGCCGGCCGTGTGGTGTTCGTACCGTCGTTCTCGATGGAGAACTCGCCGGCCAGCACGAGCGTCCTGCTGGCGATCAACGCCACCGGCGACATCCAGGCCGGCAGACACGCCCTGCGGGCGGCCGTCGAGGCTGCCAACGCGCTCGGTGTCGAACAGGGCGCCGGCCAAGGCGTCGCACGCTGGACGGCCCTGCTGGCGAAGCTCCCGCCCTACACCATCAACGGCAGCGGAGCCCTCGCCGAATGGTCCTGGCCGGGACTCACGGATCGCTACAACCATCGGCACGTCCATCACCTGTACGGCGCATGGCCCCTGCACGAGATCAATCCCGAGGAGGCGCCCGGTCTGGTCACCGCCGCGCTCAGGGCCCTGGCGCTGCGCGGTGACGAGAACACCTCCGCGCACGGCAGCCTGCATCGAGCCCTCGCCTCCACTCGACTCAAGGACGGCGCCGGCGTCTACAGCAACCTCCGGAAGATCGTCGGCAACAACATGATCTTCCGGTCACTGATGACGGCACACAACCCGAACCTGGAGACCTACAACGCCGATGCGGCCAACACGCTGCCGGCCGTGCTCAGCGAAGCGCTTGTGTACACCAGGCCCGGCGTCATCGAGCTGCTGCCCGCCGTGCCCGGTCAGCTCGCCAAAGGCACCATCACCGGGGTCCGCGGACGCAACCAGGTCCGCATCCACAGCCTCTCCTGGGATCTTCCTGGTCGCTCAGTAACCGTGGTACTCACCTCGACGATCACTCAGGCGATCACCCTCCTCAGCCGGCGCGGGATGGCATCCATCACCACGTCTACGACGGTCACCCCCTCGCCGCTCGGCCCGCACGCCCGGGTGATCTCGTTGACGGCCGGGCAACAGATACAGGTTGTCGTAGGTCTGCCCGCCACCGGCGGCGTCGTTCGACTGCTCAACCGGCGCAGCGCAAAGGTGCTGGACGTCAACGGCGGCTCCACCACGGACGGGGCAACTGTCATCCAGTGGCCGTGGACTGGCGCAACCAACCAGCAGTGGCGGCTGCTACCCAACAGCGATGGCTCATTCCGGCTGTCCGGTGTCAAGAGCGGGAAGGTCCTGGACAGTCCAGGTGGCTCGGGCCAGGGCGCGGCACTCGTTCAATGGGCCGACAACGGCGGACGTAACCAGTGGTGGAATCTCGTACCGGCGACGACCAGCGGGTACTACCGGTTCGTCAATGTGAGCAACGGCTGGTGTGTCGGTGTCGAAGGCGGCTCCACCGCGGACGGCGCCAGGGCGGTCCAGCAACCGGCCAGCGGTGAGATCAGCCAGGAATGGCAGATCCTTGATGCCTGAGAAAGGAGGTCATTGTGACGACCGACGACCCGCAACTCCTGGGACACCGGCCATGCTGGGAGCAGCGTGCCGACCTCTTCGCCAACCTGCACCCGATCTGCTCCCAGTTGCAAGGCCAGGTCAACTACGCCATGTGACGACGTGAAGTTCCGGGCATCGATGACATGGTCTGCATCATTGCAGGGTCTATAAAGTCGTGCGGCCTGCTGATCGGCTGACCGCTGGCGGAGCTGTTAGGCGGTTGGTGGCGTTAAGCTCCGTCCGTGCCGCAGCGCCGTCGCGGCTCCCTCCAACGAGGAGACGCCGTGTCCAACGAAGCAACTCGTTCGCCGCTCGTTCTGTCGATCTCGTGGGGTCGGATGGACGTCGAGGGAATTGGGGTTGGCAAAGACTTCAAGCTCTACCCCGGCGGTGGCCGCCCGTGGGACTGGTCCGAGACCGGTACCCGCCACAGCCCCGGCATCCAGCCGGAAGATGTCCAGGAACTTCTATCTCATGGCGCCGAGACCGTCGTTCTGTCGCGTGGCATGGAACTGCAACTGCAGGTCGACCCGCGTACCCTCAGGCTGCTCGAGGAGCGCGGGGTGACCGTCCACGTGGTCGAGACCACCGAGGCAGTCCAGATTTACAACGACCTCGCCACCGGTGGCACCGCCGTCGCAGGGCTGTTCCACTCGACCTGCTAGACGACTCGGCTCGACCTGCTAGACGACCACAGACACGCTGGCAGCGGCACCATCGGCAGCATGGGCCACCCCCGCACTAACCACTGTGCACCAGCCGCACCCCGACAAGGGGCGTGTGGCGGCCGACCATCTGCTGAAACCAGCGGGGCGGGCGGAGACGATCCTACCCACCAAGCTGGTGATCCGCGGGCCCACCAGCACCCTTACCTGACCGCTGGCGAGGCCAGCTTCGCGGCCACGTTCGAGCCCTCGCCGTCCCAGCCGAGCAGCACGACGCTGAACTCGTACACCTGCGTGTAAGCGTCCGCGGCCCGCGCGGGCATCGCGACCATCCCGACCGAAACCAGGACGGCGGCGAGGATCGCGGCGACCGTCCTGATGCGACCCCCGTGCGTCGACCTCTGGTGAGTAAGCTGCGGCGTTCTTCTTGTCTCCCATTAGCAGCCCTCCCGTGGCCGCTCGGGGTGCTGCTTCGGGGCGCGCAGCGCCTGCCACAGCGTGCGGTAGAAGTCGGTGTACGCCCGCTCGACGTGTCTGGCGAGCCGCCTCGTTTCCTCGTGCCGGGCGGGGAGTTGGTTGATGGGTACGCTCATCGCGGCATGGTGCTCGATGTGCAGGTTGTTGCCGTTGGTGTACCAGGTGCTCAACCAGCTACCACGGATCGAACGGGTGTTGTGGAGCACGTTGGTGGTCTCGGTGTCGCAGAGGATGTGCTCGGGCAGCTCAACGAGAAAGTGCATCGGCACGGCGGCGACGACCGGCAGCACCCAGAGCAGCAGCACGTACTCACCGAGACCGGCGAGGGCCAGACCGATGGCGGTAAGGACTGCGGCACCTTGGACCAGGTGCTCCTGAACGACGTGGCGCCGCATTTTCGGGCTGATGTCACCGAACTCGTAGTTCCACCGTCCGGCCGCGCTGCGGACGACGTCCCGGAGCACGACCAGGACGCGGTGGTAGTCGAACGCACCGCGCAGCAGCGCCGCGAGTGTCAGCGATTGGCGCGTGTCGAAGCCGAAGAACTCGGTGTCGTGCGGGGTGCCCAGAAAGCGGTGGTGCTGCAGGTGCCGCACCCGGTAGTGGCTGTAGACGACGAACAGTGGGAGGCCGAGTGGCACCCCGACCAGGCGGTGAGGCCAGGCTCTGCGGAACGCCGAGTGGTGCAGGACCTGGTGTTGCAGCTCGACCGCGTGGGTGTACATGGCGGCTAGCAGCAGCACACCCGCGACGACCGCGACCGGCTCCGGACGCAGGGCGAGGGTGGCCCCGGCCGCGGTGATCAGGGCCAGGACGCCGAGCTTGCCGAGGAAGACGCGCTCGTCGGCGCCGGCGGTGCGGGCGCGGGTGAACAGCAGGGTGGGGGTGGACGCGGGCGCGGCGGTGAGCGTCATGGTTCTTCCTCGCAGGCGGGTGTGAGTGGGATCAGCGGCCGCTGAGCAGGACGACGTGGGTTCCGGCCAACGCGGTGCTGCGGGCGTGCGCGAGCAGCCCGGCCAGGGCGACCGAGCCGGCGGCGGTGGGCTGGGCTCCGTAATCGGCGAGCAGGTGCCCAGCGGTGAGCAGTTCGTCGTCGGTGGCCGCGTGCACGGCACCGCCGCTGGCCCTGATCGCATTGAGAGCCTCGGGACCCTGCAGCGCATGCCAGTTGACCAGCGGCTGGTTGTGGTCGGTAGTGGTGACGCCGTCCGGGTCGAGCATCCGGTACGGTCCCGGCCAGCTCGTCACCAGCGGGTTGTTGCCGGCCGAGCCGACGCCGTGCAGCGGGACGTCCCACCCGAGCTGACCCAGCGCCCTGTGTACGGCGATGACGGTGGTGCCGTTGCCGACCGGGATCCACAGCGCCGCCGGCGGTTCGTTGAGCTCGGCGTGCAGGGCATGGGCGACGGTGCCGTGGCCGGTGAACACCGCTTCGACGTAGGGTCCGTCGACGTTGCCGTCGATCGCGCCGTCGAGGGTGGCCAGCCGTCGAGACTCGTCGACCGCGTCCTCGTAGCTGCCGTCTATGAGGTGCACGTCCGCACCGGCCGCGCGCATGAAGGCTCCGCCGTCGCTCCAGCCGGTGGGCAGCACGACGGTGCAGGGCATGCCGATGGCGCCGCAGGCCATCGCCATCGCGCGTCCATAGTTACCGCAGGTAGCGATGACGATGCGCCGTCGACCGTCGGCGATCGCCCGGGCGACGACCTGGCGTGCGGCCGGTTCCTTGTGGCTTCCGGACGCGTACCGGGTCTCGTCCTTGATGAGGATCCGGGCGCCGGGTACGAGGTCCTGCGCGTCGATCAGAGGGGTCCCGTACGCGTCGATGGGGTGCTCGACGTAGGTGTCGACGGACATGTGGCGGCCTTTCGCGAGGGTGATTGTCAGCGGGGGGTGGACAGAGCGGCGTCGGCCGCGCGCTGCAGGTCGTCGCGGGAGCCGATCTCGGCGGGTGGGAGGGCGTCGGGCAGGTCGTCCTCGAGCAGGCGCAACCGGCGGTCGAGCCAGCCCCGAACGGCCCACGCGAGTTGCAGCAGGCCGCTGACGATCACCAGCAGCGCGAGGCCGCGGCCGGGTCCGGTGCCGAGCACCTCACCGACGCTGCCGGCGAGGGCGCCGCCGGGCTCGAGCACCGGCTGGACGTACCGTTCGGCGAGAGGGCCGACCACCAGGTAGCCGATCGGCATCGTGAGCATCATCAGTGAGATGAAGATCGACAGGACGCGGCCCTGCAACTCGAAGCCGACCTTCGTCTGCACGACGGCGATCCAGTGCCCCTCGGCGAGCGACTCACCGAAGGTCAGCAGAAACATGCCCACGATCACCCACACCGGGCCGGTGCCGAACCCGACGACGGTCATCGCGATGCTCGCCAGACCCATGAAGAGGATGAGGCCATGGGCGCGGCGGACGGTCCCGCCCCAGACGCCCATGACCACACTGCCGGCAAGCCCTCCGACGCCCCCGGCGCCCAGGGCCAGACCGAGCACCGCCGGGCTCTGCTCGATGAGCAGCATCGGGGTGATGACGGCGAAGCCGAGCGTGTAGAAGGCATGGTCGACGATGAAGAACCGCAATGCGGCGCGCAGGCCGGGGCGGCGGATGATGTAGCGCCAGCCGTTGGCGATCTCGGTGCGGAACGTCTCCTCCCGCCGGTGGAACATCAGGTTCGGAAACCGCACCAGCAGGAGCGACAGCACCCCGGCAACGAAGGTGGCGGTGTCGATGAGCAGCACGCCGGAAACGCCGATGGTGGCGATCAGGCCGGCGCCGAGCAGCGGGGCGAACACGGTGCCGACCGAGACGCCGAGCTGGCTGATGCCGTTGGCGTGCCCGAGGAACCGCTTGGGCACCAGCTGGGCGACGGCTGCGAGATAGGCGGGCCGTTGGAACGCGCCAGCCATCGAGGTGACCGACACCGCCAGGTAGATCTGCCAGAGCTGTAGGCCGCCACCGGCGAACACCGTCACCGCGAGCGCCACCATGGACAGGCCCGCGACCGTGTCGCTGGCAAGCATCACCCGTCGCCGGTCCCAGCGGTCGGCGACCGCGCCGGCGATCGGCCCGACGAAGATGCCGGGCAGCAGGCCGATCGCGTTGACGACGGCGAAGTCGGTGAGGGATCCGGTGCGTTGGAAGACCCAGATGCTGAGGACGAGAGCGCTGAGCCCACTGCCGATCATCGAGAGGAACTGACCGGCGGCGACCGTCGCGAAGCGCGCGAGACTCGGCGCCGGCCCCGCCTGGTGGTTCTGGTGCGCCGGTTCGGTCGTCGCGCCGCCCGCGAACGCCACGAGCTCGGCAGCCAGCGGCTGCGCGTGCGACTTGACGAAGAAGTGCCCAGCCTTGGGCAGGACCGCGAGGTGCACACCGCCCCCGCCGAAGTGCTCCCACTCGTGGAAGCGCTCCTGGTAGTGCTCGGTCACCCGGTCGCGCGAGCCCACGACTGCCAGCACGGGAGCCTTCAGTCTGGCGGTCTGCTCCCCGTAGGCGGCGGTGAAGAACTCCTCGGCGTCGCGGGCGTCGTGCCGGACGTTACGCAGCACGAACGCCTGCTGCTGCGGGTCGTCCACGTCGGTGAAGCCGCCGCGCCCCCGCAGATAGGCCAGGTACTCGCGGTCCGAGGTCATCGCGTCGGTCGGCACGAACCGGTAGAACCAGTCGAAGATCCGTCCCGGCAGCCGGGCCGTCGGGAAGCCCGCGCCGAGCGCCACACCCGCGAGCTCGACGCCCGCCTCCTCGGCCCGCCGGGCGATCTGCATCGTGACGGCGACGCCGAGGCAGTGGCCGTACAGCAACACCGGTCCGCTGACCGCCTGCAGCTCGACGAGCACCCGCTCGGCAACCTCGGCCGAGGGCAGCAGCGGCTCGTCGGGGCGGGCGTAATCGTGCCCGGGCAACTCCACGGCCAGCAGCGCCCAGGTGGATGGCAGCGCGTCGGCCAGCGGCTGGTAGGCGACCGCACTGCCACCCGAGTACGGAACGCCGACGACAGTCACGCCACCCGCCGCGAGGTCCGCGTCGCGTGGGGTGAGCCGGTGCAGCATCCGCCGCTCGGCGGGCGGGCTCTCCACACGGCTGTCCAGCAGTGCCGCGAGTCGGCGTACGGTCGGCTGCTGGTAGAGGTCGAGCAGCGTGGGCGCCGGCGTGATCTGCCGGACCACCTTCAGCGCCGCGAACGAGTCCCCGCCGAGGGCGAAGAAGCTGTCGTCAAGACCGACGTCGGCGACACCGAGCACGGCAGACCACGCCTCGGCGATCGCCTTCTCGCGTGGTGTCCCCGGCGCGGGGCCGGTCACTGTGGCACCGGTCTGCGGCGGCGCGGGCAGACGGCGCCGGTCGAGTTTGCCGTTGGGCGTCAACGGCAGTGCGCTCAGGGTCAGCACGCGGGCGGGGACCATGTGCACGGGCAGGGCGTGACCCAGCGCGTCGCGGAGCGCGGCCTCGTCAGCCTCCCCGCCGGTGGCCGTGACCACGTATCCGATCAGACGGGCGATACCCGAGGTCGGGGTGTGCACGGCGACCGCACACGACGCGACGCCCGGCAGGGCGCCCAGTGCGGCCTCCACCTCACCCAGTTCGATCCGGTAACCGTTGACCTTGACCTGGTCGTCGAGGCGGCCGAGGAAGTCGACAGTGCCGTCGGCGTGGAAGCGGGCGGCGTCGCCGGTGCGGTACATGCGGGCGCCGGGTTCGGGCGCGTGGGGGTCATCGACGAAACGGTCGGCGGTCAGCTCCGGCCGCCTGTGGTATCCGGGAGCGACACCGGCCCCGCCCAGGTACAGCTCGCCGACGATACCTGCGGGTACCGGCTCGCCGTGGGCGTCCAGCACGTACACGCGGTTGCGGGCAAACGGGCGCCCGATCGGTAGCGGCGCCTCGGCGGGCAGATGCGCCGCGGATCCGTCGAACCAGACGTTGTCGACGGTCACCTCTGTCACGCCGTACGCGTTGACCACCCGGCCGTGCGGCCCGACCAGACGGCGGGCCAGCTCGTACTCGTGCACGTGCCACTTCTCGCCGCCGCCGATGAGCATCCGCAGCCAGGGAAGGCCCGCGCCCGTGCGGTCGGCGTGCGCGAGCAGCCCGCGCAGCACGGCCGGAACCAGTTCGGTGCACTCGACCCGTTCGGTGCGCATCAGCTCGTACAGGTCGGCCGGGTCGAGCAGCGTCTCCCGGGGCACGACCACCAGCCGCCCACCGCTGGTGTGGGCCCGCAGCGTCTCCCCGACGAACATGTCGAAGGAGAAGCTGGCCGCCTGCTGGTACGTCCATTCCGGGCGGAGGTCGTAGGCGCGTTGCCACATGTCGGCGGCGTGCACCAGGTTGCGGTGTGTCACGACGACGCCCTTGGCCTTGCCGGTGGAGCCGGAGGTGTAGATGACATACGCCGGGTCGTCCGCCGCGGCGGCCGGCGGCAGGTCGCTGCCGTCCTCCGGCAGCGGGCCCTGCAGGTACGCGGCGTCAATCAGCACTGTGGCACCGCTGTCGGCGAGCATGTAGTCGAGCCGTTCGCGCGGGTAGGCGGGGTCGAGCGGCACGTAGGCCGCGCCGGCCTTGAGCACGCCCCACATCGCGACGAACAGGTCGATGCCCCGGTCCAGGCAGATCGCCACCCGGTCGCCGGGTCGGACACCGGCGGCCCGCAACCGCCGGGCGACGCGGTTGGCCCGCAGGTTCACGTCGCCGTAGCTCATCGTGTCGCCGCGGAACGTCAGCGCCGGCGCGTCGGGGCTGGCTGCGGCATGCCGCTCGAACAGCTCGTGGACCGTCGTCGCGTCCGGAACGGGCACCGTGACGTCGTTCCAGTCGTGCAGGATCCGGTGCCGCTCCTCGGCGGTCAGCAGCGGCAGGCGTAGCACCTCGGTGCCCGGGTCGCTCGCGGCGGCGGTCAGCAGGGTGAGCAGGTGGTCGGCCAGCGCCGCCACCCGCGCCTCGTCGAACAGTTCGGTGGCGTAGTCGATGGTCAGCACAGGTCCGTCGACCGGGAAGTCCAGGCCAATGGCGAGGTCCACCATGGTGGCGGCAGGCGGGAGTTCCCCGGCGTACCGGACGGCGGTGTCGCGCGGTGCCGGCGTGTTGTGCACGGTGAGCATCACCGGGCTGACCCGGTTCCGGTTGCCGCTGCCGGGCCGCGCCAACGCGTCGATCAGGTCGGGCAGGGCGAGCGTCTGGTGGTCGAGGTCGGCCAGGACGGCGTCGCGGACCCGCGCGACCAGTTGGGTGAACGTCGGTGCTCCGGCCACGTCGCCCCGCATGGGCAGGATGTTGAGCAGCGGTCCGACCAGGGCGGCCTCGCCCGCTCCGGTGCGCCCGGCGACCGGCGTCAGCACGGTCACGTCGGTTCGGCCGGTGTAGCGGGCGAGGACCGTCTGCAGTCCGGCCAGCACCACCATGAACAGGCTTGCGCGCTCGCCTCGGCCGTAGCCGCGCAGCCGCTCGAGGAGCGCCGGGTCGACGTGACGGGTCAGCCGCGCGGCGGCGAAGGACCGGGCCACCGGGCGCGGCCGGTCGGCGGGCAGTTCCAGGTCGAGGTCCGCGTCGACGAACCGCTGCCGCCAGTACTCCCGCAGCGCCGCGTCGGAGCGGGCGGCCGTGTTCCGCACCGCCAGATCGGGCAGCGCGACTGCAGGGGCCAGGTCGGGCTCAGCACCGGTACGGGCGGCGCGGTACAGCGCGGCCAACTCCTCCCCGACGACCGTGGCGGACCAGCCGTCGAACACCAGATGGTGCACGACCAGAACCAGCTCCGTACCGTCGACGCCCAGGTAGGCCCGCGCGAGCGGCCCGGCGGCGAGATCGAACTTCGCCGTGACCGGCTCACCCTGCACCAGCTCGAGCAGGGCGTCGGAGCCGATCACCATCCGCGGCTCGGCACCGTCGTCGGGAAACCGGGCCCGCAGCAGTGGGTGTCGACGAGCCAGCGCAGTGAGGGCTCGGGCCAGCGCGGCGGGGTCGACCGGCTCGGCGAAGCGGTAGCGGATACCCAGGGTGTGCGCGGGCAGGTCGGCGCAGACCTGCTCGGCGACCCAGAAGTCCCGCTGCAGTGAGCTCAGCGCCACCGGGACGCCCTCGGCCACGGCGGCCGTCTCGGCCACCGCGCCGGTGCCGGTGCTCGTGACGAGGGTCGCCACCTCCGCCAGGGTGGGCGCCGCGTACAGCCGGCTCAGCGTCAGCTCCACGCCGTGCTCGTGCCGCAGGGCGCTGATCATCCGTACGGCGTCGAGGGAGTCGCCGCCGAGTGCGAGGAAGTCGTCGTCCCGGCGTACCTGCGCGAGACCGAGCACCGCCGTCCAGATCCGGGCCACCGCGCGCTGCGCCGGGGTGAGGCCGGTGTCCACGACCGGGCCGTCCGGGACAACCGCGGCCAGGGCCCGCCGATCGACCTTGCCCTGCACGGTCAGCGGCAGGCGGTCGTGGCGCACCAGAGCAGCCGGGACCAGGTACGCGGGAAGCACGTCGGCCAGGGCGGCGCGAACCACGATCAGGTCGATCCCGCAGTCGGCCACCACGTGTCCGGTCAGCCGCGCCTGGCCGCCCCGCTCACCGAGCACCACAACGGCGTCCTCGATGCCCGGCGCGGCCCGCAGCGCCGCCTCAATCTCTCCCGGCTCGACCCGGAAGCCACGAATCTTCATCTGCTCGTCTAGGCGCCCCAGGAACTCCAGCGACCCGTCCGCGGCGCGGCGCACCCGGTCCCCGGTGCGGTACTCACGGCCGGTAGGCCCCGGCCGGAAACGCTCGGTGGTCAGCTCCGGCCGGCGCAGGTACCCGGTGGCCACCTGGGCTCCGCCGATCGCCAACTCCCCGGCTTCGCCGTCGGGAGTCTCGCCGCCGTCCGCGGCCAGTACGCGACAGGTGACCCCGGGCAGCGGGTGCCCGATCGGCACGGCGTCGCCGGCCCAGCCGGTCAGGTCGGCGACGGTGACGACGACTGTGGCCTCGGTCGGCCCGTAGGTGTTGAGCAGCCGTACCCCGGGACCGGCAGCACGCTGCCACCGGCGCACCGCGTCGGGCCGCGCGGCCTCGCCCCCGATGATCGCCAGCCGGACCGTGGCGGGCAGCGTCGCCTCGGCACGGTCCAGGGCGGCGACCAGGTCGTGCCAGTACGCGGTCGGCAGGTCCAGCACGGTGATGCCGAGTCGCGCGCAGCCGTCCAGGAACAGGTCGGGGCGGCTGATCATGTCATCGTCGCGCAGCACGACGGCCGCCCCGCAGGTCAGCGCCGGGAAGATCTCCTCGACGCTGGCGTCGAAGCTCAGCGACGCGAATTGCAGGACGCGGTCGGCGGCGGTGAGCTCGTAGCGCTGCCGGGCGGCGGCGCAGAACGCGGCGAGCGCGGACGTCGGCACGAGCACGCCCTTGGGCCGCCCGGTCGACCCGGACGTGTACACGACGTAGGCCGCTCCCGCGCCAGCCGCTGCGTACGCCTCCGTTCCGAGCGGGGTGTCCGTCGCGGTGACACCGTCCGCAGTGATGACCGCCCGGGGCCTCGCGTCGGCGAGGATGAGTTCCTGACGGGCCGCCGGATAGGCAGGGTCGATGGGCACGTAGCCCGCGCCCACCCGCAGGACCGCAAGCATCGCCACGACAGCGTCGCGGCTGCGCGGCATGCGCAGCCCCACCAGGTCGCCGTCCGACACCCCGGCCACCGTCAACTCCGCGGCCCGCTCCTCGACGCGGGCAACCAACTCCGCGTAGGTCAGGTCACCCGCGCCGTCGACCACCGCCGCAGCCGCGGGCTGGCGCCGGGCCTGCGCGACGATCGCCTGCCACAGTGGACCCTCCCCCACCGGCGATGTGCGGGTGTCGATGGCCTGACTCATGAAGGGCTCCCAGGTGTCGCAGACAGCGAAAGGCGTGCCGGCGCAAGACCCTAGGGACCTACTGGGGTTCGCGGATGAACACCGGCCGACGCCCGGAAGGACCTTGATCACGGGTGCGTTCACCTCGTGAACGCCACTGCCCACCGGCCAGTGCTGCGGTCGCCTGCGGGAACATGGTCAACGCCCACCCGTCGGCAATGAACTGTGCGTGAACGCGACGACGACGCAGATGCACCGCTCATGCAGTCGCGGTCTCGTCTGACGGATCAGCTGCCAGCGCACTTGGCTGGCGATCGGCGTCTCTCAGCGAGACCGCCGCCCGCTATGGGCTCCGCCCGCCGTCATCAGCTGATCCGGCTGCCACGCCGACGACCGCTTGGCGGATGGTCACCACGTCACAGATAGACCACGAGCGTGGTCGTGATCAGCGCGACGACAACCGCAAGGCTCATAACGAGGAGTACTCCGGTGAGGCGATGATGGGCGACCGGGCTACGGGCGAGCGGTTGCTGCAGCGCGGAAAACGTCGTCGCGCCGAACAGTGCCAGCGTAAGAACCACAACAATGATCATGGGTTGACCAGTCGTCGAGGGAATCAGCCTCCTTGAAGGTTCCACTACGGGAGCAGTTTGACTGACGTCCGAACGTGAACTCTTAGCGAACGAATGAGTGTCGAGCGGCTCCTCGGGGCACCACTCGACGCCGACCGACGCCAGCCATCCCGAGAGCTGCAACGAACTGGGTCGACTGAGCTGTCCTTCCGCGCTCTCTGCGCGGCATGAGCGTTCACGAGCTGGACTGGCCGCCGTTCGTGCCGAAGCGTTTCCGTCAGAGGCGCCGACCGCCGGTTCGGTCGCCGCTCCGGCTGTCGCGAAGCCAGGATGGCCCTCAGAGATGTCATGGTCCATTAGATCGACGGCCCGAAGATCTTGCGCCGTAGGGCGGGGATGGCCGCGCTAGCACGGAGAAGTGCACGGAATGCGGTCCGGTTCGCTGGTGTGGCGAGGGCGGCGTTGGTGGCGTTTCGGGTCGAGAGGGCTAGGGCTTGGTTGGCGTAGTGTCGCATCGCTGTTTCGTAGACACCGATGCTATTCACCGGGTCGGTGCCAGTGTTGAGGGCTCGGCGGAGGTGGTCGGCGTCGCGCAGGGCGGTGTTGGCGCCGATGCCTGCCATGGGTGTCATGTTGTGGATGGCGTCGCCGAGGAGTGTGACTCGCGAGGGTGCCCACTCGGGGAGCTGGGGCATGGTCCGTAGCGGCACGGTGGTGATGGTCGCGGCGTCCGTGGCGTCGACCAGGGTCCGTAGCGGTGCTGCCCAGTCGTGGACGCGTTCGGCGACGAGTCGCTTGAGCTGGATTTCGTCGAGGTCTTTCATTCCCTGCGGGTACGAGTTCTCCGATCCGGCCCAGGCCCAGACGACGTACTCGGCGGCGCCGTTGCTGACGTCGGTGTTGTCGGGATCGCCACTGGGCCAGGTAGAGAGGAACATCCACCCGTTGCCGGCGGGGACGACGTTGTTGATGCCGCCGTCGGTGAAGTCGGCTGGTAGGGCGGCGGCGACGGTGCCTGCCAGGGGGACGCGGCCGGCGATGTTGATGATGCCGAGTTCCTGACGTTGCAGGCCGGGAAGACGTTGGTGGCGTACCCGGGAGTTGCTGCCGTCGGCGCCGACCAGGATGTCGCCGTCGGTGTGGGAGCCGTCGGCGAAGTACACCCGGACGCCGGCGCTGTGTAGCTCGTAGTGGGTGAACTTCTTGTCCCAGTGCACGAGAGGTTCCGCTTCGTCTTCGGTGCGGGTGTTGTGCAGGAGGGCTTCGTGGAGCTTGCCGCGGCTGATCGCGCGGCGTTTGGTGATCGGGTCGGTGGTGTCCTCGGGGAACCTCTTGTCGATGGTGGCCAGGACGCCGCGGCGGGGATCGTGGAATCGGATGATCAGCGGTACGGGAGTTCCGGCCGCGTCGATCATCTTCCAGTTTTGATCGGGGAGGCAGGCGTGCAGGGCGCGCAGGCCATCGGCGTTGAGGTGGATCCCGTAGCTGGCCGGTTGCTGTGCGCGGTGCGCCGATCGTTCGAACACTCGGGCGTCGATTCCTGCGCTTCGTAGTCCGTGCAGGAGGGTGAGCCCGCCGAGGCCCCCGCCGATGATGAGAACGCGCATGAGGTGCTGCCTTTCGTGCCAGCGAGCTGACGGTAAGGGCCCGCCGGACGACATCGGGCGGCTTGAGACGGGCGGTGAGCGGCCGGGTATCAGTCGGGTGGGTTCACGGGGGCGACCATCGTGCGCAGGAGCCGCTGGAGTTGCTGAGTCTGCGTTGGAGTGAGAAGAGCGGTTGCGGTCGCGGCGGCGGGTTCGGCAGCCTGGTGCGCTTGGGCGAAGACATCACGGCCGTGCTCGGTCAGGGTGACGGCCCGCAGCCGCCGATCGCCGGGCACCAGCTGGCGTGAAGCGAGGTCGAGTCGTTCGAGGTCGTCGACAATCCGGACGATCGAGGCTTTGTCGTGGTTTGTTTGCGCGACGAGGTCACGTTGGCTGAGCGGACCCGAGGCGTGCAGCCGCATCATCACCATCAGGTGGCGCCGCTCGATGCCGAACGGCGCCAGAGCGCCGTCCATCGCCGCCGCCACGCGGTCGTGCGCCTGACGCAGCAGCAGCCCGATCGCAAAGGGTGACCCTTCCTCCGGGTTCTCCGGAGTGCCGGACGTAGCTGACTGGCTGGCGGAAACTGGATCTATAGGCACAGTCGAACACTATCTCACCTGACACAGGTTTGCAAGAAACCGTTTCACGTGTAACCATTTTCCCATGAGCGACCAACGAGCGACCCTTACGATCGGCGATCGGATGCCCGAGCACGGCGTCAGCCGCCACCCCCAACCACAACCGCGATCTGGCCCGCCGCAACGCCGTCCCCAGGGACCGGAGTCGGGTTGGGCGGCGATCAGGCAGACATGGAGCGACCCGGACCGCTGGATCGGGATCGTCATGGCCGCGGCGCCGGGCCTGGTGTTCGTGGCAGTGAACGTCGTGGCCGCCCTGTACCCGGCGATCATCGCTGCGGCCGCAGCCGCTGTCGCCGGGCTGGGCCTTCGGCTGGCGCGCCGACAGTCTCCGAGATCGGCGCTGATCGGCATCCTTGTCGTGACGGTGTGCGCGGTGGTCGCCGCCGTCACCGGCGACGCGCGGGGTTTCTTCCTGGTCCCAACCCTGATCCCGTTCGCCGTGATCATGGCCTGCCTGGCCACCATCATCGCGCGCCGGCCATTGACCGGACTACTGCTCAACCGGGTCACCGGCGGCCCTCATGACTGGTACCGCAACCCCGCACTGGGCCGCGTCCACCTGGCCGCCACCAGTGCGGCGATCGGTATCAACGTCATCAACGCCGCCGTGCAGGTGATCTTGTATGACCGGGGCGACACCGTCCTACTCGCCGTCGCCCACGCGGCCACCGGACCGATCTTCGCCACCCTCGTCGCGGTCACGATTGTCGCCGTCCGCAAGACCCTGGCGGCTCAGCGATGACCACCCCTACCGAAGGCCCAGCAAGCCGACCAGACAATCCGGCAGCGACCAGCGGCGAGCTGACCGTGACGAGCGTCTTCACCGTGACCGAACAACACCAGGACCAGCTGTACGCGATGCTGACCGCCAACGGCCACGACGTACTGGAGCACACGCCCGGTTTCCTCGGCTCGACACTGACCCGGTCCGACGACGGGCGACATGTCATCCACCACGCGCGTTGGCGCGACGACGACGCCCTGGCGGCAATGCTGGCCAGCCCTGGCGGCCGTTCCAGCATGGCGGCTTCTCGCCTGCTCGCCGACGTGCAGGTCATCCGCTCTCACCACACCCTGGCATTCGACGCATCGTGACGACCACGCGGACCACACCATCCCTGCAGTCCCAACCCACGTCGTCGAAGCGGCGGTGGCCGATCTGGCTGTTCCGGCTCACCATCACCACCGCCGCGGTTCTGGCCTTCGACCAGGCCGTCTTCGCCGGCCAGTTCCTGTCCGGCAGCTACGGGGCACTGCACCTGCACCGGGACACCGCCACCTCCACCGTCGCGGCGCTCGCGGCCAGCGTCGTCACCGCGACCCTGTGGCGCCGCGCCGGGGCAGGCCCACGCTGGCCGCTGCCCGCGTCGATCGTGCTGATCGTCCTGACCGCACTGCAGACCTGGCTCGGCTATCAACTGATCCTGGCCGTGCACATCCCCCTGGGCGTCACCATCATCGTGCTGCTGATCGCACTCACCGCCGCTGCGTGGAGGAAGACCCGATGAGCGCCATCAGCCGCAGAACCTTCCTCGGCATCGCCGCAGCCGGGATCGCCGCCGCCGGGATCGGCGTCCCCTTCGTCAGCGGCATCGCCGGCGCCAGTTCCACCGGCAAGGTCCTGCCCAGCCGCGCACCGCTCCCTCCGCCATTCCGACGGCGGCTCACCCTCCCGCCCGTACTACGCCCGACCCGCTCCGACGCGACCACCGACTACTACGACATCGTGCAAAGCGTTACGAGGGCCACGATCCTGCCTGGGCTGTCGACCGAGTTGTGGGCCTACAACGGCTCTTTTCCCGGGCCCACCGTCCGCAGCAGACGAGGCCGCACCGTCAAAGTCCGGCACACCAACAACCTGCCGCTACCCACCGTCGTCCACCTGCATGGCGGACGGACACCACAGGACAGCGACGGCTACCCGACCGACTACGTCTACCCGACCGACATGAGCTACTACACCCGGCACCACCGCCATGAACACACGGGCAGCGGCCACGACATGGTCACCGGCGGCGACACCCGACAAGGTGAGCGGACCTATACCTTCCCGCTAGAGCAGCGGGCAGCGACCCTGTGGTACCACGACCACCGCATGGACTTCACCGGTCCCAGCGTCTGGCGAGGACTGGCCGGCTTCCACCTGCACCACGACGACGAAGAAGCAGATCTTCGCCTGCCGGACAACGAGCATGAGCTGCCACTGATGATCACCGACCGCAGCTTCGACACCGACGGATCGCTGCTCTACCCCAGCCTCGACCCCACCTTGGTGAACCAACACGGGGTCCACGGCGACTACGTCGCCGGCGTGCTCGGTGACGTCATGCTCGTCAACGGCACACCCTGGCCCATCGCACCGGTCGAACGGGGCACCTACCGTTTACGCCTGCTCAACGCCTGCAACGCCCGACGACTGTCACTGCGCCTTGACCCGGCGCCCCCGTCCGCCATCACCCAGATCGGCACTGATGGAGGTCTTCTCACCGAACCCATCCGACACGACCACCTCGAACTGGCCCCCGCCCAACGCCTCGACGTACTCGTCGACTTCTCCCACTACGCCCCGGGCGCCGAAGTCACCCTGGTCAACGACTTCGGCACTGCAGCAATGGGACAGGTCATGCGATTCGTCGTCGGCGAAGGCCGGCCGCAGACATTCACGGTGCCGGATCGACTCTCCACCATCCCGGTTCTGCGGCCAGCCGACGCGGTCGTCACCCGCAAGTTCGACTTCCGGGCCGGTGACGTCAACGACCACGACGGCTGGCTCATCTCCCAAGCCCCGTTCAGCCCCGACTCCATCGCCGCGCACGTCCGCCTCGGCAGCACCGAAATCTGGCAGCTGAACGCCGACTTCCACCATCCCGTCCACATCCACCTCAGTCCCTTCCAAGTCCTGGCTCGGGGCAGTGGAGGCCCAGGTCCGTTCGACGCGGGCTGGAAGGACACCATCGACCTGCGCCCCGGCGAACAAGCCAAGATCCTCATCCACTTCGACGGGTACCAGGGCAAATACATCTTCCACTGTCACAACCTCGAACACGAAGACATGGCCATGATGGCCAACTTCGTCGTGAGTTGAGCCTTCGAACTGCTGCCCTTGTCGACCATGACGTGGTCCCGGGTGGATGCAACGCGGCCGCGACGGCGGCCCGCGTTGTCCCTGCCGGACTACACGGGCCAGGCAAGCCCGGATCTCGGTGAGACCCGCGAGTCCGAGGTGTTCATCGTCGAGGGTGACTTGGCCGGCGGCTCGAACGCAGATCGCGGCAAGGAGGACGCGTGACCTTCCACCGCCGGTCGGCGCGATTCGTCACTGGAAGTGTGGTCGCTCGTCGTCTCGGCTTTGGCGCGAGGTCGCTAGCCTCGGCGGCGCCGTGAGGCCAGGTCTTCGGCCGCGGTCTGCCACTTCGGATAGCCGAACGTGAAACCAGCATCAGAGAGGCGTCCCGGGGTGACTCGCCGGCTCTTCAGCAGCAGCTCGGTGTCCGACCGGATTGCGAACGCGCCGACCTCAGCCATCAGCCTGGTGGCCGGCAGGCCGACCGGCATCCGCCAGGCTGAACGCAACTCTCGCATGAATTCCCGCTGTGGCAACGGGCCGGGTGCGGCTAGGTTCACAGCCCCGGTGAGGTCGTCGCGTTCGATCAGGAATCGGATGGCGCGGGCGAAGTCCTGGTCGTGGATCCACGAGACATACTGCCTGCCGCCCGCGACCGGTCCGCCAAGTCCGAGCCGCGCCAGCCAGCTCAGCACGTCGAACACACCACCGCGGTCGGGGCTCATCACCATGGCCGACCGCAGCGCAACTTTACGGGTGTCCGGAGTCGCCGCCGCCTGCTCCTGCGCGCCTTCCCAATCCTGAGCGATCTTGACGCTGTACGCCCAGTAGCCGGGCACACCGCGCTCGCCACCGCCGATCAGACCGCCGTACTCATCGTTGGCCGCGTCAAAGCGGTGCGCATAGATCGTCGCGGTGCTCATCTGCATCCAAACCTTGGGTGGCCGGGCCGCCTCGGCGATGGCCTCGCCGACAACCCGCGCTGACTCCACACGGGAACTCATCATGGCTTCGAGGTTCTCCACGGTGTACCTACAGCTCACACTGCGTCCCGCTAGATTGATGACCACATCGCTGCCGTTGATCTGCTTGGCCCAATCGCCAAGCGTGGAGCCGTCCCAGTGGACCTGCCGCTCACCCTTCGGTGAGCGTGTCAACAGCACAACGGCGTGACCCTCCGCAGTCAACGCCCGATCCAGAATCGTGCCGACCTGCCCGGTCCCACCGGGAATGACGACCTTCACAGCCCCTCCTCATCCGACACCTCATTTTGAACATGTTCAACCACGCCGTGAGCGTACGGCTACGCCGGACCTCCGGCCGCCTTGCCACGGCAGGGCAGGGCACAGTGAACCTTCGCTACGTGCCTACTTCGCTGGCCTGCACCCAGCGGTTGATAGCTCATGTCGGCGTCAGTCGCGGCCACCGGCCGTAGCAGTGGCCTTGCCCGTTCTTGCACCCCAGCGGCAGCACCACACCGATGCTGCTGGCCACCATGTCCAGCCCTACCTTGACCAGGTACACCACGAGGACGGCAGTGATCACGGCGGAACCGCCCTGCCTGCCCACGTACCATCGACTGCGATGCGGCACCGCGGCCACCTGGCGCCCTCGCACCACGACCCTGCGATGCACGGATCGACACAACCCGCTACGCGTACTTCCGAGTGACACCTCGACCTAGACTGCGTCGAACTCCGGCAAGCGCGTCGGGCGGCCGCCCCGTCTTGAGTGCGCCAGATGTAAACCCTGTACGGGACGTGGTTCATGCTGACCGACTGAGCCGGGTGCTCTCAGTTCGCCGGGATGCCGGCCCGGTGCGCCAGCAGGCCCGCCTGCGTGCGGTTGTCGCAGCCGAGCTTTTCCAACAGCCGGGAGACGTACCCCTTGACCGTCGCCTCGGAGAGGTGCAGTCGTCGGGCGATCTGCTGGTTGGAGCGGCCGGCTCCGAGACAGCCGAGGACCTCGACCTCCCGGGTTGTGAGTGTGGCGACCAGCTCGCGGACCCGTTCTCCGTCATGCCGGCTCGCCACCAGCCGCTGGGTCGCCGTCGGGGACAGCACCGTGTGCCCTGCGGCGGCGACTCGCACCAGGTTGATGAGATCCTCCGGCGCCGTCGACTTGATCAGGAAACCGGCGGCACCCGCCCGCATCGCCCGCAACACGTACTCGTCGAGGTCGAACGTGGTCAGCGCGACGATCCTCGGCGGCGCCGAGGATCGGGTGAGGTGCTCGATGGCGGTGAGCCCGTCGACGCCCGGCATCCGCAGGTCCATCAGGACCAGGTCCGGGCGGTACCGGGTCACCGCCTCCACGGCCTCCGCGCCGTCGTACGCCTCGCCGACGACCTCGACGTCCGGGGCTGCTCCGAGAATCGTCCGCAGATAGGCGCAGACCATCCGTTCGTCGTCGACGAGCAGGATCCGGATCATCGCGTCGCGGTCGTCGGCACGTACCCGGGCAGGGTGGCCCGCACCGCGAAGCCGCCCTCCGGGGTCGGCGCCGCGGCCAGGGTGCCGCCCAGCACGTCGACCCGACTCCGCAGGCCGGCCAGGCCGGAGCCCCCGCCGGCGGCGGCGAGGTCCGGATCGGGGGCACGGTCGGGCCGGTCGTTGGTCACGGTCGCGCGCACCAGATCCGGCTGATAGCGGATCAACACGGCCACCTGCGAGCCCGGCGCGTGCTTGTGGACGTTCGTCAGGGATTCCTGCACCACCCGGAAGAGGGTGCGCCGCACGGCCGGTGCCAGTGCCGACGGGTCACCCTCCTCGTCGAGACGGACCGGCAGACCGACCGCACGCGAGTCGGTCACGAGATCGTTCAAGTCGCCCTCCACAGCCGGGTCCTCCGCTGCGACGCGGTTTGTCGGTGGGTCGCCATGCCGCAGCACGCCGACCAGGTCGCGCAGCTCGGCCAGCGCCTGGCAGCCCGTCGTCCGCAGCTCTTCGGCGGCGCTGCGAACGGCGGGATCCGTCGTGCTGGTGCCCAGCGCACCGGCGTGCAGCACCATCAGGTTGATCCGGTGGGTCACCACGTCATGCATCTCGCCGGCGATCCGGAGCCGCTCGTCGCTACGGGCCTGCTCGGCAAGGAGCAGCCGCTCCCGCTCGGCGCGTTCGGCGCGGTCGAGCAGCTCCGCGACGAGCCGACGGCGGGCACTCACGTAGAGGCCGAGCAGGGCCGAGATGGCCAGCAGTGCGGGCCCGCTGAACGGGTCGTCAACCGTCCAGAGCCGCGCGCCGAGCGGCCAGCACACCCCGAGCACCGCGATCACCGCCCAGGACCGCCGGCGGTCGCGACCGAAGACGATCACCGCGTACGGCGCGAGGAAGACCGCCGACGCCGGCACCAGCAGGCTCACGCCGGCGATGACCAGGGCCATCGGGTACGGCCGGCGCTGGCGCAGCAGCAGGGTAGCCGCCGCGCCGATCTGCACCGCCGCGTAGAACCAGACGGGGGCCGGGAGATGCCTCGACCCGGCGCTCGGGAAGGCGACCTCACGGGCCACGCCGGCCGTGGCCGCGACGACGACCAGCAGCACGTCGGCGGCGAGTGGCGGCACCTTTCGGCGGTCCACCGCGCTCATGCGTTGCAGGTTAGCCGGGCCGGCCCGGATCAGCGCGGCGAGCGGCGAGAGTGCCGACGAAGGGACCGGGGGACGCGACGAAGGTAGGTTGCAGAGGCGACCTCCGGGCCTGTCCCGACCGGGTACGACTGCGGTGGCATTGCCGGATGGCACACCCGACCGATCCCGTGGCGCAACCAGCTGGGCCCCGACGCATCGACGAACTTGACGCGCTGCGTGGGCTCGCGCTCCTCGGGATCGTCATGTTCAACATCGTCCAGATGACCCACCTGACCCGGGTCTCCGGACCGGCCGGTGAGCATCTCGGCGCGTACGTCTGGGAACTGATTTTCGTACAGCGGCCGTTCCCGATCTTCTCGCTGCTCTTCGGGATCAGCTTCTCGCTCTTCCTGCGTACGGCGGCTCCGCGCACCGACCGCCCCCGGCTGGTGCTGCTGCGCCGGCTGCTCTGGTTGGGCCTCTTCGGCGCGCTGCACACCCTGATCCAGCCCGGCGAGGTGCTGAAGTTCTACGCCGTGTTCGGGCTGGTCGTGCTCCTGCCGGCGTCGTACCTGTCCCGCCGCTGGGCGCTCGGGCTGGGCATCGTGCTGACCCTCGCCGCCGCGCTGACCTTCAACGGTCTCTTCATCATCCCGGGCCTCTTCCTGCTCGGCCTGGCGATCGCGGAGTACGGCATCCCGGACACGCTGCCGTCGCGGGGCCGGCAACTCGCGGTCGCACTCGCCGTCGCGGTGCCGGTCGCCGCGGTGACGGGCTGGTTGCAGTTCCGGGCTGGAGTCGGTCCGACCGCCAACTACCGGATCCTGCCGGCCGGCCTCGCCTTCGCCTTCCTCTTCACCGTCGGGTTCCTGCTGCTGATGCGAACCGCCCTGCGACGCCCGCTCGGCGCGCTGCTCTCGCCGCTCGGTCGGGTAGCGCTCACCAACTACGTCGCCGCGTCGTTCCTGATCGTGGCCGGTGATGCGCTGTTCGACATCGGCTCCCGGTCCTCCTACGGCGCCGTGGTCGGACTGGGCCTGGCGATCGGGGTCGTGCAGGCGATCTTCAGCGTGCTCTGGCTGCGCTCCTTCCGGTACGGCCCGCTCGAATGGCTCTGGCGGTGTCTCACCTGGTGGCAGCGGGTGCCGATCCGCCGCGCCTGACGAGCCGTCAGCCGTCGCTGGCGATGCAGGCGTGCAGGTGCATGTCGTGCCAGCAGTCCGTATGGCGGGCCTCGCTGCGCTTCGTATCCTCGGCGGTGAAGCCGGCGTGCCGCCCCACCCGGCAGGACGCGACGCTCGCCGTCGAGAGCGCCAGCTCGACGCGGTGGAGGCCGAGGGGGGGTGGTGAAGGACCAGGCGGTGAACGCGCTCAGCGCTCGCGGGGCAATGCGGCGGCCGCGCGCGTACGGCGGGACCCAGTACGACGCCTCGGCCAGCCCGTCGGCGAGAAAGGGCCGCCGTCATGATCGGCGCCGAGGGTGCGCGGCGATGTGATGTTCATCGAACAGAGTCGGCCTCCTCGAGGGTCCAGGACGCGACGAGCTTCGGGGTGGCCCGCCTTTCCAGTAGGCAGGTTGGAGCCGGCGGGCCGTACCCGACAGGCCCACCGGAGAAAAACCCGGGTTCGGCGTCGCCGGAAAACCTCTCGATTTGAGCGACGGTGATCGACCAAAATGCCACAGTGGAACGCGAGCGCCTGGTGAAGTTGAGCAAACGGATGTCGAAGGCACTCCGGCACGATCCCGACCGGGCCGGCCTGGTGCTCGACCCGGCTGGTTGGACCCCCGTCGACGCTCTGCTCGCCGCCCTACGGATCGAGCGAGCCGAGCTGGACGCGGTCGTCGCCGGCAACGACAAGCAGCGGTTCGCTGTCGAGCGCGGCACCGACGGGGTGCTGCGGATCCGGGCCAACCAGGGCCATTCGGTCCCGGTGGACCTCGGGCTGCCCCCGGTGACTCCACCGGACCGGCTCTATCACGGCACCAGCGCCGGTGCGCTGGAGTCGATCCGGGCCACCGGCCTGCACCGCGGCGGCCGGCACCACGTCCATCTCTCCGCCGACACCGAGACCGCCCACCGGGTCGGCGCCCGACGGGCCGGTCGGGTCGTGATCCTCACCATCGACGCGGCGACGATGGCCGCCGCCGGGCACGTGTTCCACCGCAGCGCCAACGGCGTCTGGCTCACCGACGCGGTCCCGGCCGGCTATCTGCTCGACTGAGCCAGCCGTGCCGCGCGCTCGTCGAGCCGCAGCGCCTCGGCCGCGTCCCCGGCCTCCTCCGCGGCGCGGGCGAGGATGCGGGAAACCCGGATCTCGATCGGCTGGTAGCCCGAGCGGGCCGCTAGGGCCAATGCCGCCCGGCCGTGCCGGCCTGCGGCAACCGGATCATCCGCGGCCAACGCTGCTGCGGCGAGGCCGGTCAGGGCCGTCGCCTCACCCCAGCAGAAGCGGGTGCGCCGCGCCAGATCGAGCGCCCGGCCGTGCTGATCGGCCGCCTCGCTCAGGTGTCCCAGCGCCAGCAGCACCCGTCCCAGCGCGTCCACCGCCCACGCCTCGGTGCCTTCGTCGCCGATTTCCCTGGTCAGCGTCACCGCCCGCTCGGCGTCGAAAAGAGCCTTCTCTGCCCGACCGGTGTCACACCAGAGCACCGCCCGACCGGCGAGAGCGGTCGCCTCGCCGTAGCGGTAGCCGAGATCCTGGTTAGCGACGAGCGCACGGGCGTACAGGTCATCGGCGCCGGTGTGGTCGCCCCGATCCCGGCGCACGTTCGCCAGGTCCACCAGGAGCACGGCCACGTTGTAGTGCGCTCCAGCGCGCTCACCCCGTTCGAGTGCCGCCGAGAAGTGCGCGTCGGCCTCCACGAAGGCGCCGAGCTGCCAGTACGAGAAGCCGAGGTTGGCCAGGGACATCGCTTCGCCGCCGTCGTTGCCCGACTGACGGCTGAGCGCCAATGAGAGCCGGGCGCAGTGAATCGCCGCTCGCGGGTCACCCAGGCGCTGGTGGACCGCGCTGAGGTTGTTGAGGATGCCGTTACGCCCCTCCTCCCAGCAATCCACATCGGTACAGAGCAGTCCGTCGAGCAGGTGTTGGCGTGCCTCCTCGTACCGGCCGCTGTTGACCTGCACCAGCGCGATGCTCTGGTGCATCGCGGCCTGGGCCTGGGCGTCGTTATCGGCCTGGGCCGCGGCGAGCGCCGCCATCGCCGTGATCAGCCACTCCTCACGGCGACCCCGCTGGTGGAAGTAGGCGCGCATCGCGTCGGTGAGGTGCCAGGCGTAGCGTCTGGGCCCCTGCAGGGCGATCTGCTCCACCGCCGCGGTGAGGTTCGCCGACTCGGCGTCGAGCCAGGCCAGGGCTGCGTCGGTGTCGGTGAACGGGTCCGTGCCCGGCGGGCGTGGCAGCCGTACGAAGTGCGGAATGATTCGACGGCCTGCGGCGTCCGCCATGTCTAGGTAGTGGTCGAACAACCGCTGCCGGGCCGCCTCCCGGGCGGCCGGGACTTCCTCCCCGGTGACCCGGTCCATGGCGTATTGGCGCAGCAGGTCGTGGAAGCGGTAGCGATCTCCGGGATGTCGCTCCAGGAGGTGCGCTGCGGCCAGCGCGCGCAGCCGTCGGGTGGCGGTGGCCGTCGGCACGTCCGCGAGCGCGCCCGCCGGGCCGGCGGTGATGCTCGGCCCGGGTACCAGACTGAGCCGGCGGAACATGTCCCGCAGCGTGGCCGGTAACGCCCGGTACGACAGGGCGAAGGCCTTCGTCACTGCGCCCTCCTCAGCGCCATCGACGGTGAGCCCGCCCAGCAGGTCCCCGTCGGTCAGCTCGCGGACCAGCCCGGCGATGTCCGGTCCCCCTGGCGCCTGGACGTTCGCCGCGGCAATGCGCAGTGCCAGCGGCAGGTGACCGCAAAGCCGGGCCAACTCGGCCGCCGCGGTCGCCTCGGCCTGCACGACCGGCTCGCTGAGCAGCGTCGTCAGCAGCCGTATCGACGCCACTGGTGTGAGCACGTTGAGCGGGAGCGACCGCGCATCGGCTCGCACCACCAACTCGCCGAGGCGGTGCCGACTGGTGACCAGCACCGTGCCTGAGGACGGGAGCAGCGGCAGCAACTGGCCGACGTCACGGGCATTGTCCAAGACCAGTAGCACGTCTCGGTCGGCCAGCAGCGAGCGGAACAGTGCCGCCCGGGCGTCCACGTCGTGCGGCACCGCTCTCGGGTCGATCCCGAGCGCCGTCAGCAGCTGGGTGAGCGCCGCTTGCGGCGCTACCGGGTCGCGGTCGGCGTCGAAGCCCCGCAGGTCCAGGTACAGCTGCCCGTCGGGAAACGCCGCGCTGACCTGGTGCGCCCAGTACAGGGCGAGAGCTGTCTTGCCCACCCCGGCGGTGCCGCTGAGCACCCAGATTCGGGTGCCGACAGCCGGTTCGGTCAGCCCGGCGTTGAGCCGGGCCAACTCGGAGTCCCGGCCGGCGAGGTGCGGGATGCGGTGTGGCAGCCCGGCAGGGCGAACCGGCGGGGAGCCCGCTCCCCCGCCTGATCTGGCGGCCTCGGCGGACAACTCCAGGGTCGGGTCGGCACGCAGGATCAGTGCCTCAAGCGTGCGCAGGGCTGCACCCGGATCGAGGCCCTGTTCGTCGGCGAGCCGATCGCGGACCTGCCGATAGGTGGCCAGCGCGTGGTCCGCGCGGCCCTCCCGATAGAGGGCGAGCATGAGCTGACCTACCAGCCGCTGCCGGCTGGGTTGCCAGGCCACCGGGTCGGTCAACTCGTCGACGACCTGCCGGGAACGGCCATGCCGCAGCAGAACGTCGGCCCGATCCTCCACTGCCGCCCAGCGGGCCTCGTGCAGGCGCGCGCAGAGCAGGTGTCGCACCTGCTCGTCGGCCACGTCGGCGAGCGGTTCTCCGCGCCACAGAGCCAACGCCTGGTCGAACAGGTCCACCGCGGTGTCGTCGTCGACGGTACGGGCCTGCGCGACCAGTGCGGTGAACTGGTGCGCGTCGACCGCCAGTGGATCGACCCGTAGCAGGTAGCCGGGCTCGCGACCGATCAACTCCACCGGCGCCCCGGCCTGCCGTAGCGCGGCGCGCAGTCGCGAGATCAACGCCTGGACGGTGCCTCGGGCACTGCGTGGCGGTTCCTGACCCCACACCAGGTCGATCAGCCGGTCCACCGACACCAGTCGATCGGGCTCGAGCAGCAGCACCGCGAGGACCAGTCGGGGCTGACGCCCGCCGAGGTCTATCCGCGCGCCCTGCGCCCACGCCTCGACAGTGCCCAACACCCGGAACTCCATCGACCTGCCCCCTCTCCGCGAGTATGCGGGTCCCCCTGTGGTGGTCTGCAAGCCAGTTGCAAAGCTCCTGCATCCACGGTTGCGGATCATTGCGCCTACCCCAACCGACGGTCAACGAGCCGTCCGGCTTAGACGTGCGGCCGGCACCAGCCGCGCTCACGTCGAACGGGGACGGCGAGTATCTGAAACTCACGCGGTCGGCAGCCCGCGGCGACCGACCGGTCCACGGGAAGGAATGTCGTGCTCTTGCGTCATCACACAATCCGCGCCGGCTCGCTCGCGTTGGCGATGACCCTGGCTCTCACCGGCTGTGGTTTCGACAGGACCGACCAAACAGAGGGTGCCACCAAGGATTCGAAGGACACGATCGGTGCCGCCCCGGGTCAGCCCGAGCCGATCGGCGCCGCCGTCGCGAGTCGTGACATTCAGATCAGCGAAGGTGGCACCCTCTTTTCGATCAAGGTGGAGTTGTACCCGCTGCGGCGAGACAACGGGTTCGTCAATCTCAGCGTCCGATTGACCCGCACGGATGCCGCGGGCAGCCCGAACCGCTGGCAGATCGCGAGCGCCTTTCAAGGCGACACCCCCTCGTTGGCCTTCTCGGGTGTGACACTGATCGACCGGAAGAATCGCAAGCGGCACCTGGTGGCCCGGACGGGCGAACCGGACGCGCAACCCGGTCAGGTGAAGTACCTCGCTTCGTCCGACCTCCAGTCGGTATTCGTTCAGGGCGGTCAGTCGGTGGACCTGTATGCCATGTTCGGCGCCCCGCCGGACGATGTCACCGCCGTCGACGTCGTCATTCCCCGCGTTCCGGTCTTCGAGAATGTCCCGCTCGGTTAGCCGGCAAGTGGCGCCGGTGGCGATCGCACTGGCCCTCCTGCTGGTCAGTGATCCGGCAGTCGCCTGGGCCGCGCCGACGTCCCCGGACGCGGTCCTGCCCGGACCAACGCGTAAAATCGGCAATCAGGTGAGCAGCCCGATCCTCGACATTCAGGCGCCGATCGAGGACGTGTTCCTACGTACCGAGGACCTCGACGGCAACACCCGGGAGGCGGAGTCCGGTGGGCGCATCGAGCTGACCCTGGCGGCGGACGTGCTTTTTGCCTTCGGCAAGGCCGATATCTCTCCGGCGGCCCGTACCCGGCTGACCGAGATCGCGACGCGACTCCGCGAGCAGGCCACCGGCACGGTCCAGATCTTTGGACACACCGACTCGGTGGGTGGCGACGAGGCCAACCTGGCGTTGTCCCGCCGGAGAGCCGAGGCGGTTCGAGACGCTCTGGCCCCGGGACTCGTCGACAGCCAACTCACCTACGCGATTGAGGGCTTCGGGGAGACGCGACCCGTCGCGGCGAACACCATAGCGGGCAAGGACAACCCGAGGGGCCGGGCCAGCAACCGACGGGTCGAGATCCGTTTCGACAAATGATCCATCTGTGTACGGGCACGGCGGGACCAGGTCGAGCTGACCCATTGGTCGGGCTGCTGCGGGGATGCTGCGGGAACTGACGGGCTCGGCCCCGCGCGGCGCCACAGCAGGTCCCGCCGAGCCACCACGACCGCACCCACAATCGCCATCGACGCAGCCTGACTCCGTGACAAGGGTCGACATGCCGGGGGTCGAGAGCACCAGCCAGGCCGGAGAGCAGCGAGCCCTGACCAGTTCGGGTTCGCCCAGGATGCGGCCGCGGTTGGGCTCGCGCACCGAAGCGTCGCGTCCGCCTGTCGCTGGTCTAGCCCATGTCGGAGGTACTCATCGCTGCTAATAAATATCACGATGGCGGCGGTCGGTCATGGAGCTGCCACGACCGCAGAACCAAGGCATCCCCGGGTCCGTTTGATGACTACACGATTACTCGCGGCGGTGGCTATGCGTAACTTCACGGAATGCAGCCGAATCATTTACCCACCGAGCAGACTCCTCGGCCCCCACTGGTGCCCGTCCAATCCGGTGCCCCCACGGGGCCTGTCCATCCCGACGAGCCGACCCGCCCGCCACGGGACGCCACCGCTGACCCTGCACGGGCGCAACTATCAGCACCGGTCCCGGATCAGACACTGTCCGCGCGTCTGGCGCACTGGTTCGCGGCCGAGCAGGTGGTCGCCGATGTCGTGAGAGCTATCGAAACCAGATACTCCATTCCACTAACGGTGGGTCTTCTCCACACGCCCGTCGGCAGCGACCACGTGCCGGGCACCAACACCATCGTCCTGTCCCCGAAGTACGCCGCGCCAGAGCTCGTCGCCGTCGCGGACAAGCTGATCCTGTACCGATTGGCCACCGCATTCGAGCACCTCGGCGTGGACACAACCACCGAGGAGGCGCTTCTGAGGCACAACAACGTGCAACAACAGCTGTGGCTGTTGGCCAACCCGCCTCAGAAGCCGCCGCCCGCGGACGTTTACCGGTTCTACCACGGCACCAACCGGTGCAACTATTACGGCGACGGCATCCAGGCCACGGGGCTGATGCCGGGCAAAGCCGGCAGCGACATCGGTTGCAAGCGCTGGGAGAAACACGATGTCGCCAGCGAGAGCAAGGACAATGGCTGGAACACCGTCACCCTCGACTTCGACCTGGCACTGTCCTACGCCCGGCAGCACACCGAATGGGCCATGGGAAAGAAACGCGGCGAGCCAACCCTGCGCGACGTCGCCGGCGAGGGCGGGATCGTCCTCGCCTTCGACATGCCGAAAAGCGCCCTCGACGGCAACGACGCGTGGCGCCACGACCACAGCGGCGACCCAAACAACTTCCAGACCAAGGAAGAGATACCGGCGAAGAGAATTTGGGTGGTGGAGGAGTTGGGTATCCCAGGGCCGTTGAAGGCCGTCGCGCCACCGCCGATTGCCACCCCGGCCCCGAAGGCCACGAGCAACTCGGCGGCGGGCGCCGGGCGACGCCGCTACACAGGAGCGCCAGCCGGGAGTTGACCTTGCTCCCCGGGCGTGCCGGATGGTCGAACCCTTGCGGCCCGTGAAGGTAGCCAACCCGGGAACGGGTGGGGCCCATCGTGCGCCGGCCTTGAGGTCGTCCAGGGTGCTGAACGATCGGTCAGGCTCGCGGTCAACTCGAGCCGCAGCGGGGTACCCCCTGGTCGCCCGTTGACTCGACGTTCCAGTGCACGGTCACGGGCCGGCCAGGCCGGTAGAGCCGCTCGACGTCATCCCTGGTCGTCGCCTACGCCGCCAGCGGACGTGCCGAGCTGGTGGTGGTGCCGTCCGTCGTGGCGTTGGGGTCGGCCGGCGGGTGTTCGAGCGGATCGGTGCGGTACGCGGGGCCCGCCGCCACACCCCGTGCCTGGCCCGCACGTCGACGCGGTCGGCGCGGTCGTCGCGGGCAAAACCGGGGGCGCAGACCGATGGCCTGGTGGAGCGGTTCTTCCGGACGTTAAGAGTCATAGGTAGGAGACCGCTGACGCAGTGAGCGGCGCCCTGTGTGGTGACGGTTGCATTCGTGTGACGTTCTCGACCGTCGGTCCGCCGACCCACTCAGGTCACTCGGAACACCGGCCACCCGATCTCGGTGCGCCACCTGGCTGGATCGCTTGCGTCCTTAGGTCCGACGAGGTAGATCTCCCGCACGGGCCCCGCCACCGACATCGCGTTCTTCACGACCCAGGTACCGAGCTCGCCGTAGGTGACCTCGATGCCATCGTGCTCGCCAACGTGGGTGGCCACTGCCAGTTCCGCGGCGGGTAGGGTCGCGGCGTGCACCCGTCCGGTACGAGGTGGAGCGGCCGTCGGTAGGTAGACCAACACGTGACCGCGGCCCTGCTCGAACAGAGAGTTGTCGTAGGTGCCACCCGGTGGACCGGTCACCGCGTCGCCAACGGCCACCTCCAACTCGGCCATTGCGCCCGCGAACCAGGCTTCGACCTCGCCCTCGTCGACCACCGCCGCCACCGCCGCGACCGTGCGGGCGGGCTCGGCGCGGAGCTCCACCTTGATCGGCGCGGGGTCGGGCCGGAGCAGGCGGCGCAGCGACGCGACCGCGGCTCGGGTGCGGTCGAGTTCGGCCTCCAGGCGTTGGAGGTGGTCGGCGATCAGGGTCGCGCGGACACCGGGGTCCGGGGACCGCAGGATCCGCTGCACGTCGCCCAGGGGGACGTCGAGTTCGCGGAGCCGGTTGATGACCTGGGCGGTCGGGATCTGCTCGATGGCGTAGTAGCGGTAGCCGGAGGTTTCGTCCACTACGGCGGGTTCCAGCAGGTCGCTCTCGTGGTACCGACGCAGGGTCCGCACGCTCAGGTGGGTCAGGCGCGAGAACTCCCCGATTGTCAGCACCTCCGCAGTATGAAGGCTCCCCCAGGGGGAGAGTCCAGCGCTTGACCTTCCTGCACCGCGAGGCCACACGGTGGGCTCATGACACACCACAACGACCTCCGGTCCGATCCACTCCCCACCACCGTCCGCGGTTTCCTCGCCGCTCACGTCGTTCGCGACGCCGACACAGCATCCTCGTTCTTCACCGAGGACGCGGTGGCCGTCGATCAGGGCGAGTCCTTCCGCGGCCGAGAGCAGATTTACGCGTTTCTGCGGACCGCCGGCTCCGAGTTCGAGTACACGACCGAGCAGATCGGTGCTGCTCGCATCGACGACTGCCACTGGGTGGTGACCCTGCGGCTCGAGGGAACCTTCCCAGGCGGCGTCGCCGAACTCGACTACCGGTTCACTATCCGTGAGGACTTCGTCACCGAACTCGTCATCGCCAACCATGGATCTTGATAAGACCCGCACCACGTCAATCTTCAGAGGAGAGAGAGTGCCTACTTCAGATCGCGATCGTCTCGATGGACGCCGTGCGTTGGTCACGGGCGGATCGAAGGGCTCAGGCAAGGCCGTCGTCGAGAGACTGCGGGAGATGGGCGCCGACGTCTACGTGACGGCCCGGACGATGCCCGAGGGGTACGAGCACCCCGACCGGTTCATTGAGGCCGACACCTCGACGGTCGAGGGCGCGAAGGTGGTGGCCGACCGGATCGCCGAGACCGGCGGCGCACTGGACATCCTGGTGCACGTCGTCGGAGGTGCCTCGACGCCGTCCGGTGGGTTCGCGGTCATCACCGACGATCAGTGGATGATCGAGCTGAACTTGAACTTCCTCGGAGCGGTGCGGCTCGATCGAGCTCTCCTCCCGGCGATGATCGAGTCCGGATCGGCGGTCGTGCTGCACTTCACCTCGATCCAGCGTGAACTTCCTCAGTACGACGCGTCCCTGGCCTACGCGGCAGCGAAAGCCGCGTTGCGCACCTACAGCAAGGGGCTCGCCAACGAGCTCGCCCCGCGCGGCGTCCGCGTCAACGCGATCAGCCCCGGCGGGATCGAGACGGAGGCCTACGAGAGGTTCGTGGACCGAATCGCCGAGGGCAACGGGATCAGCCGCGAACAAGCCAAGCAGAGCATCTACGACTCCCTCGGAGGCGTACCCCTGGGACGGTTTGCCAACACTGAGGAGATCGCCGACCTGGTCGGGTTCCTGGTCTCGGACCGCGCCTCGGCCATCGTGGGCGCCGAGTACGTGATCGATGGCGGAACAGTCCCGACCGTCTGAGCCCGCAAACGGTCTCGATCAGTCAGGTGCCCGTGCTCTGTGGCGCGGTTTGGGCAGGCTAGTCGGCGGGTTTCGGGCAGTGATCAAGGCGGTTCGGTGCAGTAGTTGTCGCGTACTGCTTGAAGTGCAGAGCCGCGTATGCCACGAAGTACGCAGCAACCATCGACGTCGGTCCGCCTGCGGGAGGGGTCGCGACCGTCCGTCGACTACGCCAAGTCACCGTGGGCGGGGGGCGATGTTCAACGAAGTTCGCGCTGGCGCTGCCCTCGGCGGTAAAGCCGCGCAGTCGCGGCGTCGATGTCGGTTTGCTTTACTTTTCCGGCAAATACCTCGTACGAGTTCAGAAAGGAGCTTTCCGATCCACGGTACTTCCGCTCCGCATAGACATGCGCCTGAATGCAACCCCAGGTTCGTAACATCCGGTAAGTGGTCTGCACTGCGATGAAGTCCCAGTCGGCCAGACCGTATTCCGCAAGATAGCTCAGGTGCTGGTAGTAGCAACTAACTTCGAAGGCGCGACCTCGGAGCGGCTCCGGGAGTCTGGTGAAGCCCAGGGCGACGTCATGCTTGGGCAGCTCCTCCCACAGCTCCGCCTCTCGACGCGTGAATTCTGGCAATCGTTGCGCCTTGAGTGCATCGAGCACGATGGGCAGATGGTTGGCGTTCTGGTTCAATCGAAGCGCTCGCCCGGCCAAGAACGACGATGTGACAACGGCGGCTAACGCAACCACAAGGGCCAAAACATTGGTCAACTGCGACATTTTACTGCTACCCCCTGAGGACGCCGTGTCTATCAGGCTAAGCAGATCTGGCAAGGACTGGAGCGGGCACGGCACGCGACGGCACTGGCCTCCGAGATCTTGTATCCACCTCCCCATGCAGGTCCACCTCTGCAGCGTGGAGACACCGGCCGAGGTGATCGAGCGGCACCACCTGGGCGGCGTCTGCTACTGCTCGCTGTCAAGGTGGTCGGTAGGGTCAGCTGATCGAGCGCCGCAGCGGCCATGTCGCCACCACGGGAACGCTCGAATAAAGCCCTCAACCTCTGCCTGGCCCGCCGTGTCGCGTCAACTACCCGCGGATTCGGGTCTGAGATCGTGCTCGTCCGAGGCCAGGCGGGGTCAGGCGGCAAATGTCTTGGCCGGCAGAGCAGCAGCCACCGCGGGCCTGGCGTTGTTATCGGCATGAGGGATAGGTACACCTATGGATGCTGACCTCGATCGGGAGTTCAGCGATTTCATCGCGGCCCGCTCGCACGCACTGTTCCGGACCGCGCTCGCCCTGACTGGGCACCGTCAGCAGGCCGAGGATCTACTCCAGACGGTATTGACCAAGGGCGCCCGACACTGGGGGCGGATCCGCACCGGAAACCCCGAGGCGTACCTGCGCACCGCGCTGTACCGCCAGCAGACGAGTTGGTGGCGCAGCCTCCGGCGGGGGCGCGAGGTGAGCACTGAACAGTTGCCGGAGGTCGCGACGACGGCCGACGCCACCGCCGCCGTCGACCTCAACCTGGCGCTCAGACAGGCGTTGGCGCAGCTCGCGCCCAAACACCGGGCGGTGCTTGTGCTGCGCTACTTCGAAGACCGGCCGGACAGCGAGATCGCGGAGATTTTGGGCTGCACCCAATCCACGGTACGCAGCCAGGCCGCACGGGCTCTCGCCCGGCTGCGCGAGCTCTGTCCCAGGCTCGACATCCTCGCCACGAAGGAGGCGGCAGACCGATGAACCCGCACCTCACCAGAGCGCTCCGGACCGCATTCGAGGAACTGGCCGAGACCGCGCCCGCGCCGGTCGGGCTGGCCCAGGCCGCACTGGTCAGCGCCCGCCGGCAACGGGTCACCCGGCTGGCCGTCGGCGGTGGCTTCGCCGCGGCGATCTGCGCCGCGCTGATCGGCGTGGTCGCCGTCATCGCCCCGATCAGCGGTACGGCCGGCGACCAGTTCGCCGATAACGGGCTGAGGCCACTCGTGGTGACCGCGTACAGCGGCATCCGCGATCCGAAGATCGATGATCCGAGCCCGCACTTTCAGTACTCGCTCCTACTGAACGCGAAGACCGGCCGGTACGACCGGGTGCCGTACCGGTATGCCATGCCGTCCCCGGACGGCAGCCAGGTGCTGGTCGCGACGGGTGACAACAGTCTGCGCTATCCAACCCGGGCGGGCGTACTGGACCGCGCCAGCGGGAACGTACGGTGGATCGCCGACTTCGGCAGCGCCAGCGACGCCCGCTTCCCCGGCTATTCGAGCGACGGGCGCTGGTCGCCGGACGGGCAGCGCATCCTCTTCACCCACATGCCGCGAACGGGTACGCCCGGCTTCGTGCTGGTGGATCCGGAGACGCTCACGACAACGTTCGTCCCACTGCCCGACCTGGCCGCGCAGAACGACCAGGCCACCGGCCTGATCTGGACGCCAGACAGTAACGGGCTCGCGCTGACGCTCTCCAAGTCTGTCGATGAGCCCACGGTGACCGGGATCCGCTTCTATGACCTGGCTGGCAGAGTGGTGCGTACCGTTCCCGCCAGCGGCGGCCCGCTGGACGACGTCAGCTTCTTCCCGGACGGCGGGCAACTGGCGCTAGCGCCGTACTCCGATGGGGTGCAGCAGACGTCCGTCACGGTGGTCGATCCGGCAACCGGGGCGGTCCAGCACAGCTTCAAGGTGCCCATTTCCGGCGGCCTGATCGGCTGGACGGATGATCAGCATCTGCTGATCCGCGTCTTCCACGACCAGGGCGGGATACCGGCGTCGGACCAGCCCGCCCCAGTCCTCGGACCAGGTGATGACGAGTACGACCGCCTGCTCGTGGTCGACCTGGCCGGTCGGGTGACCCACTCGATGCACCTACCGGCCGAGTACGCCGACCACCTCTTCATCGGCTCTTCCGCCGGCCTGCCGAGCAGCGCCGCGAAGATCACCTTCTGAGCCGTGATGGACCTCGGCATCGTCAACGAAGTCGGCCAGACCAGCTGACACCGGTACGGGGCGGGTCGGGTCACCGCGGCGCGGCCCGCCCCCGTACCGCCCATCTGCAACACGTACCCCCTTGGCCCATCCCCCTGGAGCCTGCCCTCGCGTGATCATGGTGTTCGCTGTCGCGGCGATCGTCTTCGGCGGGGTCCTGCTGGTCCCTGCCGCGTACGCCAGACTCGCCACCACCCCCGATCCGACCGACTCCGCATCCGCCACCCCCACCACCCCGCCGCCCGCGCGACCCCGCCACCGCCGCCGACCCTGGCCGCCGCACCGCTATCGGTGCCGGTGGACGGCTTCGTCGCGTGGGCACTGCTGGACCGCGAGAGCGGGCAGACCGCCGGCTCGGCCAACAGTGCCAAGTCGACCAACTCCACCGAATCGATGATCAAGGTTTGGATCGTCGCGGACCTCCTGCGCCGAACGGCGGAGGCGAACAAAACGCCCTCGGACGAACGCCTGGAACAGGCCAGCCGAGCGATCCGCTACAGCTCCAACGACTCGGCCGAAGCGCTCTACAACTGGCACGTCAACTGTCTGGCCATCACCAACAACTGTGGGTGCAGTTGAGTGCCGTTCGGCGCCGTTGGGCGCAGTTCAAGGCCGTTCGGGCACCCCGCTGCTCCCACCCTGCTCCCCAGACTGGGCTCGCATCGGGCCGCCGACCGCCGACCGATCGTGAGCTGCCGGCCCGGTGCTTTGGTTGGCACCAGCGCTGGCTCTCGCAACCGCATCGGTCGATCGGGGAGCACGCTCACTATCGCCGCGCCTGTCAGCGGCAGAACAGTGCGCCGCCAGGTTGCCGGAGACGTTCGCCCGCTGTCGACGGAACTGTCGTAGCCAGCACTTAGGCTCGCGCGATGAGCATGAACGGCAACTGGTTGCGCGTTTCGTCGGACGAACTGGAGCAGGCGAGAACTGACCTCGACTGGGCCTACGAACTCGCCATGACGGAACGGGACGACAACTCCGAACGCTGGGCGGCCACCGACAAGGCATGGAACGGGCTTGATTTCCTGCTCGATCGGCTGGGCTTCGGAATTCCGCTGGTCCTGGGCGCGGAGAGGTTCGTGGAGCTGCCAGACGTCGAGCCTGACAGCGAGGAGATGTTCGATTTCCTGGAGAACCTCGAAGATGACTGGGGCTACGGACCACCCTCTTATCTGACGCCAGTCCAAGTAGCGACGGCGGCCTCGCGACTGGCCGCGCTCACCGAAGACGGCCTCATTCGGGGCGTCGATCCGCAGGAGTTGAAACGGGCCGACATCTACCCCGGCCCCTGGGAGGGGCCCAGCGAACTCGCGTGGGTGGCCCACTATCTGCCAGGCGTCCAGACCTTCTTCGCTGCAGCCGCCCGCGATGGTGCCGGGGTGATCTGCTGGCTTGACTGATCGGCGGCCCAGCCGCCGCAGCGCCGGTAGTGCTCATGTCAGACAGAGGCAGCCATGTCTTGCGCCCTACGGATCGTGGCACGCCAAGCCCAGACCCTATGGACGGCCCCGACGCCGGAGTCCTCGTAGTGCGACGGGCAACGTCGTCCTCAGTAGGCGGTGCGTCGCCACGCCACGGCAGGATCCCGATGATGAACGTGGTGAGCGACCCCGGCCCTCGACGTTGAAGGTCGACCACCTGAAGACAAGCCCAGCCGGATGGCTCCCAACCTGCTCCCCCAAACCGGGCTCGCACCAGGCCGCCGATCATTAGCTGCCGGCCCAGGGCCTTGGTGGGCACCAGCGCTGGCTCCCGCAGCCGCATCGGTCGATCGGGGAGACCGCGCACGATCGCCGCGCCTTGTCAGCGGCAGATCCGGATACTCGATCAGCGTGAGCGCCGGACGCCGGGATAGCCGGATGTGCTGCAACCCAACGATCCGACCGTCCCGTCGTTGACCTGACCCACCAGCGGATCAAACGCCGGCCCCACCTTGTAGAGGGGCGACGCCATCGTAGGCACCGGTGACGGTCCTGAGGAGCTCGACATTGCTCGGGTAGGTCGCCGAGAGGAGTTCGCGTATTACGGGTTCACGGTCATAGTCGTCGGCCAGACGTAAGCCGAGGATGACGTTGGCCATCATGCCGGCGGCGAGGGTCTGACTGGCTTGTTCGGGTGTGAGATCGCCGCGGTTGACGAGCACTCGGTAGACGCGGAGGAAGCCGTCTCTGGCGAGTGGCCCGATCTCCGGATCGGTGCCGGCGGTGAAGGCGTGCGCGAGGCAGAGTTGCAATCCCTGCTCCTTGAACAGTTGAAGGTAGGCGATGCCGATACGCGGTGCGAGGTCGCCAGGTGCGTCGTCGTCGATCGTCTGCTCGAACACCTCGACCACTCTGTCGAGCGCGTGCTCGATCGCGGCTCGGATGAGCGCGTCTTTGCTGCCGAACAGGGACACCACGTAGGGCTGGCTCACGGCGGCCTCGCGGGCGATGTCTGCCGTGGTGGTTGCGGCGAAGCCCTTGCTGCCGAAGATCCGGATCGCCGCAGCGAGCACGGAAGCGCGTCGCTGGGACGAGGAGATTCGTTTCTGGCCCATGGTTGACATGTTATCAATCAATCAATAATCTCTGCGATACGCTGCCGATCGGCCACCTCGGCGGGAGCACCGGCGATCGCGGCGATCGGCTCCAGCCGTGCCTTCTCATGTGCGGTGTCACGTCGCGGATGCTGAGGCACAGCTCGCCGATGGGGCGTGACACTGTGCAGTCCGGCACGATGAGAGGACCGGGTGTGGACGTGCTGATGTTCGCCACCGTCGCGGTGCTGGGGTTCACGGCGTGCGCCGAGTTCGGCTCCTATGCTTTTGTGCATCCGGTGGTCAAGCGTCTGGCGCCGCGTGACCACATCCTGGTCGAACAGGGTCTGCTGCGTACCTTCGGGATTGTGATGCCGGTGCTGATGACGGCTTCGCTCGTGCTGGCTATCAGCTACGCGGCCCGCCCTGATGGGGCGGGGTTGCCCGAGGTGTTGCGTTGGGTTGCGGCCGCGACCTGGGCCACGGGCATCGTCACGACCGTGGTCGTGAACGTGCCGATCAACCTGTCCACACTGCGCTGGGACAAGGATTTCCCTCCGGAGCGCTGGCAAGAGCGCCGTAACCGCTGGGAGTGGTTTCAGGGATACCGTTCGTGGGCCTATCTCGCGGCCTTCCTGCTCGTCGCTCTCTCGGTCGCCACGGTCGGCTGAGAGAGTGTTGGGTTACCCGTTGACCGCGTGAAGTGAGTTGACGGGATCCGTTGTGGTGTAGGGGATTGCAGAAGCGGATACCGGATCAAGTGCGACCGGCTTGCCGACGGTCAGTCGCGGCCAGAACCCGCCTGGTTTTGGATGCGGTGCCCGTGGGACGAGGTGGCGTGGCCTTCGTGGTCGTCGTCTACCTCGTAATCTTCCGTACCAGGACGGCCTGTCATGAGGCGCCTCATGACACGTCAGGTCAGGAGTTCGCGGGCCAGGACCTCGGTCCACCAGCGTTCGACTTGATCGGGTTGCCAGCCGCGTTCGTCGGTCAGTGTGGTGTAGACGTCGATGTTGCAGATCGCCGCGTAGATGTCGACGGCCGACGAAATGTCCAATCCTTGCCGGAGAACGCCGCCCGGCCACGACGAGAACACCTGGATCCTGGTTTCGTCCCCCTGCTGACGGCCGTCGCGGTAGGCGGTCGCCAGCTCGGGCTCGGTGCGGCCCGCCTCGCGCACGAGCGCGATGATGTCACCGGCGCGCTCGAAGAGGCGCCGGTCGTAGCCGGCCATCGCCGCGAGTTGCCGCACCGGATCGTTCTCGGCCCCTTCCAGTTCGGCGAGCGACTGCGATGGATTCGCGGCGATGTCGGCTGCGTCGGCCAGGGCTTGGATCAGCCCGGTCTTGTTCCCGTACACCGCGTAGACGGTCGGCACCGAGACCCCGGCCTCCCGTGCCACGTCACGTACCGTGGTCGCCGCCCAGCCGCGGGAGAGGAACAGTCGACGAGCGGCGCTGGCGATCCCACCCCTGGTCTCTGCCGCTTGCGCCGCCCGGCGCAGTGACTCGTACCTCCGCCTGCCTGTCTCGTCGGTCATGGCTTGCCTCTTTCAGTTTCCGGGCCTTATATTGAATATATGTTGCGTAAACTCGGCGTCGGAAGCACCTGGACGTTCTCGCGGATCGCCGGACTCGCCGGACTCGGCTTCGCCATCCTGATCGCCTCCACCAACGCCTTCCTGGTGCCAGCCGGCCTGCCCCACACCGGCGCTGAGACCAACGACGTTGTCCAGTTTTTCACCACCCAACAGAACACCGTCGGCCTCGCGTCAGCACTCGCCCCGATCGCCTGGGTGCTGGCAACCCTGTTCGGCGCCGGCGCGGTCTCCGTGCTGTGGCGTTCCGACCGCGAGCACGGCACAGCCTGGTCCCTGGTCGGGTTCGCCGGGGTGATCATGCAGAACGTCACCTTCACCGGCGTGATGGCCACCCGGCTCGCGCTCGCGTCAACGACCGCGCAGGACAGCAGCACGATCGCCGGGCTCTGGGCACTACACAACGCGCTGTTCGTCTTCAACGGCACCTTCCTGGCACTGGCCATGACCGGCCTGTCCATCAGCGGCCGACGCGACGGCCTGATCCGCCGCTGGCACAGCGGGATCGGTTTGCTTGCCGCCGCACTCCAGTTCGGCTCGGCCGTGCTGAGCCCTCTGGCCATCGACGACCCCGGTACGGTCAGTCTCCTCGGCCTTGTCGGCTGGCTGATCTGGGTCGTGTGGATCGTCGCCTACAGCATCACCCTGATCCGCCTGACATCCGTTCCCATCCAGGCGATACCGAATAACCGACGCACCGGTCCCGTTGAGTCACATCGGCAGGCCGATCTACCCGACGGCCAGCGTCGCCATCCAGCACAGCAGCGCGTCGAACCGCCGGAGAGCGCGCAGGCATAGACATCCGCTCATCGGCGAGAGCGGACGCCGCTCAACTGACGACCGAGAGCAAACGGGCCGACCTCTTCGGGTCCGCCGCAGAGGTCTCCAGACTGAAGGGCCTGCTCAGGACGTTCCGGGTGGGATCTGCGTCTCGAATGACGGAACTGCGGCGGAGTCCAGCAAGCTCACCCGCAACGCTCCACATCGATCTGCAGCATGCCTGCAGACGTGGCCTTACGCGAACCGAGACGCCGGCCGGCGCCAGCCATCCTGGGCGCAGCAACGCCTGATCACTTCGACCTCTACTGGGAGGTCACGCCGCACCGCCCGACCTCCATCACCGCAGGTCAAGGCCCCTCGTCTCTCCGGCATCGGTGAGCACGCCGCGGCCAGGAAGAGCACGAAGGGCCGCAGGTCGGCCCGGGACGACCCGCGCAGCTCAGCCGGGTTGAGCGCGGCTCGACACCAGGACGCCTGACCGCGTGGTCGAGTTGCGATGATCTTGCGGTCAACCGCGCGGCGCTCGATCCGCAGGAGCGTCGAGACGCCGAGATGCACGGCTCGGCGGCGCGGGGATGGTGCCGTCAGTACGAGTCGTGGCCGCCGCAGCCGCAGCCGCAGCCGCAGCCTTGGATGTGCGGCGGTGGAGCGTGAGAGTCATGACCAGCACGACCAGCGCTCCGACGATCAGCCCGAGGATCGCGCTGGCCACCGTGTTGACGAGCCAGCCGACGAGCCCGCCGAGAACACCCGTGGCGTCGTGGGCGGCGACCTCCACGTGGTGCACGGCCTCGTACAGGAAGTGCAGGTTCAGCTCGTTCGTGCCCAGCAGCAGGATGTGCCCGCCCACCCACAGCATCGCCGCGGTGCCGACTACCGTCAGCACGGTGAGGACAACCGGCATCGCCCTCACCAGACCGCGGCCGAACGTGGCGACGGCGCCGGAACGTTGCGACAGGCGCAGCCCGGCGTCGTCCATCTTTACGATCAGGGCCACCACGCCGTACACCAGGACGGTTATGACGACGGCGACGACAGCCAGGATCGCCAGGCGGGACCAGAACGCCTCATCGATCACCTCGTTAAGGCTGATGACCATGATCTCCGCCGAGAGGATCAGGTCGGTTCGTACCGCCCCAGACACCAGTGTCGTCTCGTCCTGCACCTCATCCTCGCCCGCGCCGGAGGCACCGTGATGGGCGATCTTGGCCCACACCTTCTCCGCGCCTTCATAACAGAGGTAGGCGCCGCCGAGCATGAGGATCGGGGTGAGCAGCCAAGGCACGAACTGACTGAGCAGCAGCACCGCCGGCAGGATGATGAAGAACTTGTTGCGCAGCGACCCCACAGCAATGCGCTTGATAATCGGCAACTCGCGCTCGGACGCCAGGCTCCGCACGTACTGCGGCGTGACGGCAGCATCGTCGACGACGACACCCGCAGCCTTGGCGCCGGCCTTCGCGGCGGCCGCCCCGATGTCATCGATCGACGCTGCAGCGGCCCGGGCCAGCACCGCCACGTCATCCAGCAGGGCTACGAGTCCACCGGCCAAGGGAGGGTCCTTCCAGGGTTGCGCAGAATTCGAACTGGACCATTCTCGCTCAGGTCCCTGCGCGCGGCACGCCACCACCCGGTCGCATATCGGGCGAGAGCTCGAGGTGAGCGACTATCGCGCTCGGCCGACGACCCGCCACCACCGCGTCCGGGTCATCACCTGGCGCCAGCTCAGGCCGAACCCGTCCGCCGCAGTCACCGTTAGCCAGGGCCGGCGTAGATGGAAGCTAGACCTTCGTAACTCTGCTGAGCGGACGTGGGACCTCTTCGGTGCCGCCGAAGAGGTCAACCGCGGCAGGAGGGCGCGGGGGCGGTTGCCACACACAGCGCAGGCAGAACCCGCGCCGACGGCTGGCCGGCGCACGTACCGCGAACTAGGTAGTTCTTGCCGATGTGTAGCGGTTGCCGTCTTGGCACGATCGCATCTGCCGGGTGTGGATCGAGCGGCTCGCTCTCATGCCCGGCGATCCGATGGTCAGTGACCGCAGAGAGGCTTCACGATGGAGAACATTACGGACACCGACGAGGCCGGCATTGACGTGTCGGCCCCGGTGGTCAGCCGCCACAGCGTCACGGTGACCGCGTCGGCGGAAGCCGTGTGGCGGATCCTCACCGACATCGACGCATGGACAACCTGGCTGCCAGACATCGCGTACGCACGCGTGGAAACACCCGGTCCGATCGCGCCGGGCTCCGTGTTCCGCTGGTCGGCCGCGGGCATGGAGATCGAGTCGACGATCGTTCAGGTACGGCCGCGGGAACGCCTCGTCTGGCGGGGATACGGTGACGGACCGGACGGGGTCCTCGGCGTCCACGTCTGGGCTCTCACTCCAGCCGGCGACGGTGTGGAGGTGTCGACCGAGGAGTCCTTCGCCGGCCCGCCTGTCGATGCCGACCCCGCGCCGTTCCAGGAGGGCCTCGACACGACCCTCGCCAGGTGGCTGGAACGACTCAAGGGTGCCGCCGAGGCGGTGACCGCGTCGTGAAGAACCGTGTGTTCGCCGCCGCCGCGACGGCAGTGGTTGTGGCCGGCCTCGTGGGCGCCGCAGGTGCGCCGGCTCGGGCCGAGGTCGGGCGTGATGTTGGCTCCGACCGCGCGACGGTGAGCTGTGCGGGACGGACTGTCGACACCGCGGCGAAGATTCACTATCGGACGGAGACGACGATCGACGCTCCGCTACGGACCGTCTGGAAGTTGCAGACGGACGTGGAAAGCTGGCCGTCGTGGCAGAAGCCCGTTTTGTCCAGCAAGCGGCTCGATCGTGGCCCACTGCGTCCCGGTTCATCCTTCCGATGGACGACACCCGTCCCCGAGACCGCGCTGAATCAGGCCACGACCCTCGTCGTCACGTCCACAGTCCGGCAGCTTCGGCACCAGAGGTGCCTTCGGTGGGACGGCCCGGCGATCGGTGCGGGTCTGCGCATCGACGAAGGGGTGCACGTGTGGACGTTCACTGAGATCGGCGGCCGGGTTCTCGTGCGTACCGAGGAGACGTGGCGCGGTGACCAGGTGGAGCAGGACGTCGCCTTCTCCACCGCGGCTCTCAGGGCGGGCCTGGAGACGTGGCTGACGGAGCTGAAGACGCGTGCCGAACGGGAGTGTGACCGTCCCCGGCGCTGACGCGACCCAAGGGCCCCGCCGGTCTCGTGCCGGCGGGGCCCTTTCGTCGCCCGGCTCCGTCAGCGGAGTAGTTCTCGTAGCTGCCGGCGTGAGGTGATGCCCAGTTTGCGGTAGAGGTTGCGCAGGTGAGCGTCGATCGTTCGCGGGCTGACGAACAGCAGCGCGGCGACCTCCTTGGTACCCGCGCCGGAGGCGACCTTGCGGGCGACGAGTAGTTCCCGTGCGGTCAGCGCCGCGAGCGGATCGGCGTCGTCGGCCAGGGTCGGCTCGCCGATGGCATCTAGTTCGCGGGCGGCGCGGCCGGCGAACCCGCGCGCGCCGATGGTGGAGAGCAGTTCGTGCGAGGCGCGCAGCTCCGCCCGCGCCTCGGCGCGACGGCCGACCCGTCGCAGCCACTGCCCGTAGAGCAGTCGGGCACGCGCGTAGTGGACTCGCATCCTGCTCCCGGCGAACCGGCTGATCGCGGCACGGTAGTTGTCCTGCGCGCCGAGCCCCGGGTCGAGCAGCGCACTCGCCAGTAGATGCGCACCGGTCGTCCACGCGTTCGGGTTGACCCGTGCGACATCCCCGATCCATTTAGCCGATTCCTTGGCTTCTTCGGGACGTCCGACGTACGCGGCGGCTTCGACCATCTCGTGGTGGAAGACGGAGGCGGCGTACGCCCCGCGCCGGTGCTGGTCCCGTACGAGCAGCAACGCGTCAATCGCGGCCTCATGGTCGCCGCTGCCGTTGCATAGAACGCCGATCGCGTAGTGCAGCGCGGTGGGTTTCACCCCCACCCAGTCGCGCAGCTTCTCCCGGATCTCGCGGAACCGTTCGACGTCCCCGCTCCAGGCGGCAAGCATCAGGTCGGACCCGACGAGGTTTGACGTCCCGGCGGCCTCGTCGACCGCACGCGCCTCGATGATGCAGACCTGCGCGTCGGCGAAGCGACCCACGATCGTCCGGGCGACCGCCTGGAAGCGCAACGCATGGGGAAGGATCGCGTAGGCCCCCTGCGCCCGGGCGAGTTCCACCTGACGGTCGGCGATCTGCTCCATGGCATCGCTGTCACCGATGTCGACGCTCAACACACAGGCACGTTCCATCCACCCCGGATCCGCGCCGGGCGTGCGGGCGTGGTCCCGGAAGGCGTCGACCGTACGGCGCATCATGGGCAGCGCCTCGTCCACCGGGCGAAGATGCTGCTCGACCAATGCCCGCAGCAGCAGGTCAACCGGACGTGGCGGCTGACGCTGGGGTACCCGTTCCCGGATGTGCAGGGCGAGCCGCCGTAACCTCCCCGGCTCGTCGACGCTGAACATGAGCGACGCGAACGCCTCCAGGTAGGTCTCGCGGACCTCGTCGGGCCCCACGCCGTCGGCCGCGTCGATGAGCGCGATCGTCGCCGGGATGGTGCGCGCCACGTGATAGTCGATCGTGGCGCGCAGCAGCCGCGCGGCGTGGCGGTCGGCGGGCTCCGGGTGGAGACGCTCGGCCTCGTACACCAACTCCCGGGCGGCAGATGGTGCCCCCGAGCCCAACCGCGCCCGGGCCGCGGACAACAACCGGCGGGCCCGCCGCGACCGGCCGGGTGTCAGTCGGGCCGCGCGCTCGAGGAACGCGGCCACGGCCGCGAGTCCGCCGCGGCGCTGTGCCCGCCCGGCCGAACGCTCCAGCTCGGCCGCGGTCTCCTCATCCGGGCCGGTGATCGCGTTCGCCTGGTGCCAGGCGCGACGGTCGGGATCGACGTCGGCGTCCGTACCGGCGGCGAGCGACGCGTGCGCCTGCCGTCGCGCCCCGGCGCCAGTCGACAGGTACACCGCGGAACGCGCCAACGGATGCCGGAAGTGCACCCGGGGCCCGGCCACCAACAGGCCGCTGTCCTCGGCCGCGGCCAGGTCCACGGCGTCCAGCCCCTGGATCGCCATCGCGCGGCGCAGCAGAACGAGGTCGCCTGTCGGCTCCGCCGCAGCCAGCGCCAGAACCGAGCGCGTGGGTGCCGGCAGCCGCAGGAACCGACTCACGAACCGGTGTTCCACGGCGCGGTGCCCGGCGTCCCCGGGTAGCCCGAACGGTCCGGCGTCGCGGGCGAACTCCACCAGGGCGAGCGGGTTGCCGGCCGCTTCGGCGAGGATCCGTTGCACGATCGCCGCCTCGTGGCCGAATGGCGCCCGATACCGCAGCAGGGTGAGGGATTCCGAATCGTTGAGCCCGGTGAGAGTGAGGGCGGGCAGGCGACCGAGCCCCGACACCGAGGCGGCGTCACGGCCAGCGAACACCATGGCGACCCGCTCCGCCGCAACGCGTGCCGCGACGAAGGCCAGTACCTGCCGCGAGCCGGAGTCGATCCACTGCACGTCGTCGACCACGCAGAACACCGGCCTGCGCCGGCCTACGGCACTCAGCAGGCCGAGAACGGCCAGGCCGACAAGCATCGGGGTCGGCGTGGCCCCGGCCTGCAGCCCGAACACCGCGTCGAGCGCGCTCCGCTGCGGCACGGGGAGCCCAGCGCGGTGGTCGAGCACGGGGGCGCACAACTGGTGCAGGGCCGAGTAGGGCAGCTCGCTCTCGAACTCGACACCACCGGCCCGCAGCACCCGCCATCCGTCGAGCCGCGAAGCGGCCGCACCGATGAGCGTCGACTTGCCGATCCCCGCATCACCGAGAACGAGCATCGCCCCGCCACGGCCCCGCGCCGCGGCTGCCGTCACCGAGGCGATCTCGCCCAACTCCGCCACGCGAGCGACGAACAATCCCGACCTGATATCTGTCATCAGCTTCTGCGTGTCGCCGGACGAATGATGCCCTCCGGTTGTTCGGCCCCACCGATGGTATCCGGGACGGGCGCCGGGTCCGGAGTCGGCGCTCCTACGAGGGCAACTCGAACAGTTCCAGCTGGATGCCGTCGGGGTCACGGAGATAAAGGATCTTCGTCCCTGCCAGCGCCCCCGCTTCGACGCCATCGCCGTCCTGGAGCACGACCGGATCGGCGTTGACGTGCACGCCCCGCCGCACCAGGTCGCGGTGCGCCGAGTCGAGGTCGTCGACCTCAAAACACAGGTGCATCACCCCAACGTCAGAGTTGCGCCCGGCGAAGGGCCTCGGCTGCGGGCTGTCGTACTGGATGAGTTCCAGCAGGACGTTGTCACCGGCCAACGCGAAGGATGCCCGCATCGACGCGTTCTCGACCTCGACAACCGCACCGATCGCCGGGTTCGTCGCCGAGATCGTCATGCCGCTCGGCGCGATGCCGAGGACGTCTTCGTACCACCTCACCGACCGCGCCAAATCGCTGACCGGCACTCCGATGTGATGCATTCTGGTCACTCTGCTCATGATCTCCATCCTGAAGGGCCGAGCCAGCACTGTGGAAGGCACAGGTCTTCCGCGTACCGCTGGTACCACCCAGCTCCCCGGACCGATGGCGGATCATGGGGTTCATGAATGACCTCGGAGCCGCGCTGCGGGCCTGGCGGGATCGCACGGACCCGGCCGCTGTCGGTCTCACGAACGCCTCTCGTCGCCGCGTCGTCGGGCTACGACGCAGCGAGCTGGCAGCACTGGCCGGCATCTCCCCCGAATACGTGGCACGCCTCGAACAGGGCCGGGCCGCCACACCATCGGCGCAGGTGTGCACCTCCCTGGCCCGCGCGTTACGACTCTCTGACGACGAGCAGGCGCACCTGATGCGCCTTGCCGGCTTCGCCGCGGCCCCGGACCGGATACCCCACCTGATCCCCAGCAGCCTGCACCGCGTCATCGACCACCTCGACGACACCCCGGTGGCCGTCTACGACGCCGTGTGGCGGCTGCTGCACTGGAACCGGCTGTTCGCGGCCGTCTTCGGCGACCCCGCCGGCGCCACCGCCGACGATCGCAACGCCTTGATCGTCCAGTTCGAGTCCCGAAACCCCCGAGTCCGCCAGACCGACACCGAGCGCGCCTACTTCGAGCAGTCGTTGGTGGCCGACCTGCGCGCCACCAGCGCCCGCTATCCGAACGATCCCAACGTGGCGGCACTGATCTCGCGGATGGCCGGAAACGACAGGTTCTGCCGCCTCTGGGCCCTCCGCGCGGTGGCCAATCACGAGAGCGCGCACAAGACCGCCGTACACCCGGACGTGGGGGCCATCCCGCTGGACGCCAACGTTTTGACCACCCAGAACACCGACCTGCGCCTCGTGGTCCTCACGCCTCGGCCCGACACCACCGCTCGCGAGAAGCTGGATCGACTGGGTTGACGGGACCGGATCCGGACCTCGAGGCCGCTCAGCTTCGCGATCGTCGCCGGTAGCATGACGATCTGCCGCCGTTCAGGCGCAGTCAGCTCCACGAACGACTTGAACGCCGTCCGCCCATCCGCTGCGGCTCGTCGATCAGCGCTAGCCGATGCCGCCAACCCGCCGCCTCGGTGTCCTGACGGTCCGCGTGGAAGACGATGTTGTTCGGCCGGGTCGCGACCGAGTGGCCGACGCAGCGGCAGTGATCGCGGGCGCCGGATCACCTGCATTGGGTCCCACCGCATCCGCAAAGCGATTGGGAAACAGATGCGGCGTGGTCTCGTTCGCGTCCACGCCGAAGACACTATCGGCACCCATCCGCCACGTACGCGCTGTCATCGGTTACTACAGAAAGCACTGAGTGGTCACGCCGCAGCGCTCAGCCGCATCACCGCAGGTCAGATCCCTCGTCTCAGTCCTGCGTCGGTGAGCACTTCGGGCGCGGCGTCTCGGCGCTCGGCTCGTACCCTCACGGCAGCCTGAAGGGCCTGCGCCAAGGCTCGTCCCTACGCGGCCGGTCCGCATCAGGTGGATCCCGGTGAGCAGGACTCGCAGCGTGTACAGCGCAGGCTTGAGCTGCCCGGTTTTGGCGTACAACTCCTCCTAGGTTGCCGCGAATCCGAGGTAGTGGTGCGCATGGTGACGGGTGACCAGCCGCGGGGCCAAGGAAATAAGTTCGGCGTGCACCTCAGTGGTCACCACCACCAGCGGTGACAGCGCCTGCTCCAGAACGTACCCGTTGCGGCCGTTCAGCAGCTTGACGACCTTCAGCAGATCGTGGCTGACCGCTTTCAACTCGACACCGTCGCGCACGCCCAGGTGCTGCAACGTCTGCGGACCGGTGCGCAACCCGACAACCTCCTCAGCCGGGACCAGGTGCACGGCCCGCAGATCCAGGTCGGAGTCGATGGAGGCGAATCCGTACAGATGCGCACCGCTAACGGTGACGAACAGCAGCGGACGGGCAGGGCGCGGGCTACCTCGGCGGCCGACGGCGGCCAGAAGCGCTCGAACCCCAGGAGAGCTGCTCCACCGCTGGGCCGTCGAGGTGAGTGGGCGGCTTGTCGGGATGAGAGAACGCCTGCGTGGGCGCCACCTACACACCACGCCGGTCGTAGTCGGAGGCCAGGTCATGGAGCCCGTACGCCCGCGACCCGACCACAACGGCGAGAACCGTATGCCGCTCGACAAGCTGCCGTCAGGTGTTGTTCACCCTGTCTAGGGCTAGCGCCATCGATGCCTGGGCTTGCTCGAGTGTGTCGCCGGCACCAACCGCAAGGTCCCGTAGGTACCCGCAGAACTCGTCGTTGAATGGGCGGGCTGACGTGAGGAAGCCGGCAAGTTCGAGGCTGACTAGCCCGTGGAGCTGACACCACGTGTGTTGGGTGATGGACCAGGGGTCGGCGGGACGGAACCGGCCCGTCTGGATGCATCGGGTGATGGCATCCCGGGCCACGCGCAGCGTGTAGAGACCGAGGTGTCGGTCTTCTTCTGACAACTGGAACCCTGCGATGCTTGAACCGCCGAACATCACGGCGTACAGGTGAGGCGCCAAGTGCGCGGATCGCCGGTACGCGATTGCCAACTGGAAGCTGTCAGCGACGGGATCGTCGCTGGCTTTTACCGTCGCCAACCGGTCGGCCAGCCGGGAAAAGCCTTCCTGGATGACAGCCCTCACCAGGCCGGGCATGCCGCCAAAGTACGTGTAGATGGCCATCGTGGACGTGCCTGTCTCGCGTGCCAGTGCCCGCGCGGACAGCGACCGGGGTCCCTGCTCGGTCAGCAGCCGAGCAGCGACTTCGACGAGTTCCTGCCGCTGATCAGTACTCGCTCTTGACACGAGTTCATCATAACGGTGTTATTGGCATAACAGCGTTATGAGGGGATGGTGGCATGTTGGGTGCGGCTCGGATCCGGGCACGGATCCCGCGACTTGCCGAAGCGCAGGGAGACGACTGGGGAACAGTGGCCGGCGGCGGAGAGCCCCTTCGGCTGGCTGTGCTCGGCGACTCCGCGGCGGCCGGGGTCGGTGCTGCCGACCATCAGACGGCCTTGGCCGGTCAGACTGCGGCTGCGCTCGCCGCATTGACTGGGCGGCACCTGTCCTGGCGGGTCGTGGCACGATCGGGAGCGACGGCCAGAACGATCCGAACAGACCTGATGGACGGCATTACAGATCCACACACGCGATGGAGCCCGCAGGTGGTCCTTGTGGTGGTGGGGGTCAACGATGCGGTCCGGCTGCGGCGGCCCCGCCGGTTTCGGAGCGATGTCGAGCTTCTGGTGGCGGTGATTAGGCGTCGGGTCGGTGCCCCGATCCCTGTGCTTTTGGCGGGGCTGCCCCCCGTGCACCGCTTTCCCGCCCTGCCCGCGCCAGTGCGGCTGCTGCTTGGGATGCACGCGCGCCGGCTGGACCGGCAACTCACCGGCGTGGCTCGACGGGACAAGAGCGTGTTCCACTTGCCGGTCGGGCACCTGCCCGTCGAACGAGACGACTTCTACGCCTCGGATCGCTTCCATCCCGGTCCAGCTGGATACCGCGTGTGGGGCCGAACGCTCGCTGCACAGACGGCCACGATCCTCGAGGCGGTCCTGCCGATGGCCGCGGAATCGGATGTTGCCCACCAGCAGGACGGCCACACGCACGACGCGACCGCGGAGAAAGCCAGCCGTTGGGTGTAGTTCAAGGACGCCGCGCCGACTCTGACCTGCGGCAACGGGGAGGCCGCCGACGGCAGACACCTCCGCGGGCTCACCCCGGAGGCCCAGACCTCCCCCATCGTCCGCCGGATCTTCGACGAATTCCTCGCCGGCTACGGACTATTCGCCATCGCCGAAGGACTCACCGCCAACCACGTGCCCTGCCCATCAGCACACGACCGGGCCCGCAACAGACACCGCAGCGGCATCGCCTGGTCCAAAAGCGGCCATCCTCGAAAGAGATCACCCATCCGCCCCTGATCGACGACGAGACCTTCGAGCAGGCTCAAGCCCTACTCACCCGTCGCGCGCGAGCCGTCGACCGTCAGGAGCGCCAACGCCGCGCCCGCAACCCCTACGTCTTCCGGGGGATGATCTACTGCGCCGTCTGCCAGCGATGCATGCAAGGCCAGTACAACCACGGCGCCGCCTACTACCGCTGCCGCTTCCCCCAGGAATACGCCCTGGCCAACGAGGTCGAACACCCCCGCAACGTCTACCTGCGCGAGGACGCCCTCACCGACCCGCTCGACGAGTGGCTGGCATCCGCGTTCACCCCGGACCACCTCGACCAAACGATCACCGCCATGTGCGACGCCCAACCAACGGACACAACGCCACAGACGGCCGCAGCACAGGCCACGATCGCGGCCTGTGACGCAAAGCTCGCCCAGTACCGGGCCGCCCTCGACGCCGGCGCAGACCCCGCACTAGTCACCGGTTGGATCACCAAAGCCAGGCCGAACGGACACGAGCCGAAGCTGATCTTCAAACGACCCAGCAGACCGAGCCGCGCCGGATGAGCCGCTCCCAGATCGCCGACCTGGTCCGAGCGCTCGGCGACATCGTCGCCGTGCTGCGCGACGCCGACCCGGACGACAAAGCCGAGGTCTACCGGCAACTCGGACTCCGAGTCACCTACCAGACCGAAACGCAAACGGTGCGCGCTGCAGTGGATCTCAGCGCACACCGTGGGCAAATCATTTGTGTCCGAGGGGCGACACGAACCATTGCCCCACCGCCGATGACGCTCAGCGCAACTCTGAAGCTCGCGCAACCCTAGCTAAGGTGGTGACCTCTTCGGCCTTGCCGAAGAGGTCGGGCCGGGCTGTGCGGCTACCGGGGTGTTGATCGGATCATCACCGCTTGTTGAATATATGCTGACAAGTCTTAACCAGGCTTGGCAGCATGGCTATCACCTACCGACGCCTCCTCGCCGCCACCCTCGTGGCCGGGCTGACTCTGCTCGCAGCCTGGACACCGGCACGCGGCGCGGAGCCCGCTCCCCCGGCGTCCACTGCCACCGCACCCAACATCATCTTCGTCCTCGTCGATGACCTCGCGTGGAACCTCGTGCAATACCTGCCGCAGGTGCAGCGACTACAGAGTGAGGGGGTCACCTTCACCAACTACACGGTGACCGACTCGCTGTGCTGCCCGTCGCGCTCGTCGATCCTCACCGGTCAGTTCCCACACGACACCGGCGTGTTCACCAATGGTGGAGCCGACGGCGGGTTCGCGGTCTTCAAGGGCCGGGGCAACGAGAACCGCACCTTCGCTACCGCATTGCAGGGCAAGGGCTACCGGACCGGCTTCCTCGGCAAGTACCTCAACGGCTACCTACCGGCGGACACACAGGGTGGTTCGCTGCCGTACGTCCCACCCGGCTGGTCGGAGTGGTACGTGGCCGGCAACGGGTACTCCGAGTACAACTACGACCTCAACGAGAACCACACCGTCGTGCACTACGGCAACCAACCGGCCGACTATCTGACCAACGTGCTGTCGCGCAAGGGCGAAGACTTCATCCAGCGCTCGGCGGCGGCCAACACGCCCTTCCTGCTGGAAGTCTCGACCTTCGCCCCGCACAGCCCGTTCACCCCGGCCAACCAAGACCTCGACGATTTTCCCGGACTCACCGCCCCGCGCACCGCAGCATACGACCGACTGCCCACCAACCCGCCATCCTGGCTGGCCGGCAACGGACCGCTGACCGCGCAGGAGAAGAGCACCCTGGACACGAACTTCCGCAAGCGCGCCCAGTCCGTGCAGGCCGTCGACCGGCTCATCGGCAACCTGCGCGCCCAACTCACCACCAGCGGCATCGCCGACAACACCTACATGGTGTTCAGCTCCGACAACGGCTTCCACATGGGCGAGTACCGGCTCACCGGGGGCAAGCAAACCGCCTTCGACACTGACGTACGGGTACCGCTCGTCGTCGCCGGGCCGGGCGTCGTCCCCGGATCGCAACGTGCCGAGATCGTGCAGAACATCGACCTCGCACCAACCTTCCAACGCATCGGCGCCGCCGACGTCGGCACACACGTCGACGGGCGCAACCTGCTCCCCCTCGCGCAGGGCGACCCGGCATTGAACTGGCGTACCGGGGCGCTGATCGAGCACCACGGCCCCAACCAGACGGCCGACGACCCCGACGCCCAGGACCGCCGCAACGGCAGCCCCGTCACCTACGACGCCCTACGGACAGCGACCTACACCTACGTCGAGTACTCAAACGGCGAACGCGAGTACTACAACCGAACCATCGACCCCCACCAGCTCTACAACATCGCCGCCGGGCTCTCGGCAACGCGACTGGCGGCGCTGCACAACGCGCTCGCGGCGTACGTCGCCTGCCACAGCCACTCGGCGTGCTGGACGGCAGGTCACGTGCCGGCTTGACGGCGCATGAACCGCAACGGCCCTGACCTGCGGCCTCACCCCGTCGCAGGCCAGGGCCGATCGCCGGCCTCGCCGGGCCGGACGCATTTGGCGCCGCACGAGCACGACGGATCGGAGAGGCTACTCATTAGATGAGCAGTCGATCGTGAGGTCCTGATGCCTCTCGACGTTCAGGGCGACGAGAGCACACCGGCTAACCCCCTGAGGGGTAGATGAGTCGCCTGATCTTGACTCAGGTGGCGGTGAAGATTACTGAGCGGGCCGCCGCGGCGGCCCGCTCGTAGAACGTCTGAACATCATCAAAGTTGTTCCATGTGTACTCGAAATCTTCGTCGTCCTGGGCACCGCCGTAGTCGCGACCATCGATCGCATCGAAGCGGCGGCGTAGCCAGGTTCGGTCGACAGTTCGCAGTGCCTCGGCCACATCCCTCACCTCGGCGGCGCTGATGTACACGACGTAAGAGTCATCGTGTAGTTGCCGGCCACCGAGCACCGCGTGAGACCACGGATACAGGCCGCCGTCTGGGTCGAGCGTGCCATCGGTCAGGCAGCGGTGGATCGCATCCCAGGCTTTGTCGGTGTCTACCGTCAAAGCGTTGTCGTCCCGAGATTCCTCTATCTCCTCAAGGAACTCGCCCACCTTGTCGTCGTCTGCCGCTAGCAGCAAGCGCTCCTGCTCGGACGTAATGGCGAAGTGCACCCCTAACATGCCGGCGATCGTACGGGGCGTGCACTGGACGCTGTTTCACCGCGGAGTGCTCCGCGGTTCTGCGAAGCGGTCGACAAGGCTCCATGTCGCCTGCCAGGGGTGTGTGCGCAGGTCAAGGCGATCATGTCAATCGAAGGTCATGCCCGTGAAGGACGTTCACCTATTCATTGAGCAGCGGATGGCAGCGGATGGCAGCGAAGAGCAGTGCGAGACCCGGTCAGGCCGGGGCGTCGGGCAACTCTGACTGCCGATGCGCACCCAGTGGATGGCCGTCCTCGCCGAGCTGCTCCACATTGAGCCGCCGCGCCGCCACCTCCTGGACGAAGCGATTGCACCAGGGGCCGCCCTGAACCCTGATCGGATATATCGACACCCGTTCGCGACCTGACCGAGACCCCGGTTTCCACGCCGGCACACCTCGACCATCTCCGCTCTGAACTCCAGCGTGAACGCCCTGCGAGGCACCGGCTTCGGATAGGACGGTCAGCAAGCCGTCTCAAACCGGACTCGCCCCCGATGTGGGTGGCACCATCGAGGAATGCCTACGCAGCTCCTCGAGCGCCGGTCTGCGCTGGCCACGCTGCGGGCCGCCGTCGACGCCGCGCTGGGCGGTGCCGGCTCGGTTGCCCTGCTCACCGGTGAGGCGGGGATCGGCAAGACCAGCGTGGTGCGCCAGCTGCTCGCCGAGGTCGATCCTGCGGTGCGGGTACGCTCCGGCGGCTGCGACGATCTGATCGCCCCGGCTCCTCTGGCGCCGTTGCGCGAGGCGGTGGCGAATCATGGGGGCCCTCTGGAGGCCGCCCTGGCCGCACCGCACCTACCAACCGCACCGAGCGCCGCGGCCAGGGCGTACCCGTTGGCGGTTGTGCTGCCCGCGATGCTGGCCGAGCTGCGCGGCGCCCCCGCGACGCTCCTTGTGGTGGAGGACATCCACTGGGCAGATGAGGCGACCATCGACGTGTTGGTCTACACCGCCCGACGGATCGGGCCGCTGCCGGCCGTCCTGCTGCTGACCATGCGTGACGACGTCGACGATGCCCACCCCGTCCACCGCCTGCTGGGATCGTTGACCGCGGCGCCGGTGGTCCGAGTCCCGCTGGCCGCGCTGTCCGCAGCCGCGGTGGCCCGGATGGCGGCCGGCACCGGCCACGACGGTGCCGCGCTGCACGCCCTGACCGGCGGCAACCCGTTCTTCGTCAGTGAGTCGCTGGCGTCCGACGGCTCGGCCGCCTCGGGGGCGGTGCGCGACGCGGTCCGCGCCCGGTGCCGGCGCCTCGCACCCGCCTGTCAGGAGGCGTTGGCGCAGCTCTGCGTGGTCCCGCGGGCGGTCGGGGTGGACCTGGCCGCAATCCTCCTCGGGCCGCAGGCGCTGGCCGCGCTGGCCGAGGCGGAGCAGAACGGGGTGATCGAGGTACGGCCGGACGGTCTGGCCTTCCGACACGAGCTGGCCCGACGGGCGATCGAGGCCGACCTGCCTGAGCTGCGTCGACGGCTGCTGCACCGCCGGGTGTTGGCGGCGCTGCGGGCCGAGTCGTCGCCGGACCGGGGGCGCCTGGTGCACCACGCGGTCGCCGGGGACGATCCGGCGACCGTGGTCGCGGTCGGCCCGAGCGCGGCCCGAGCCGCAGCGGCAGCGGGCTCACACCGGCAGGCACTGGTGCTCCTCGAGTCGGTGCTGCCCTACCGCGACCGGCTGGGTGGCGCGGAGAGCGCCGCACTGTTGGACGAGTACGGCTGGGAGCTCTACAACGCGCACCGGTTCCATGAGGCGGTGCGGGTCGGCGAGCAGGCCGCCCGGGAGTACGCCGCGCTCGGCGACGAGCCGGCCCGGGGTCGCTGCCTGGTCCGCGTCTCCCGGCACCAGTTCATGGCTGGCGAGACCGACGCCGCTGAGCGGACCGCGGGCGAGGCCGTGCGGGTCCTCGACAACCAGGCCGACGACGCGGCAGCGGCACACGCACTCCTCTATCAGGGCGCGATCCTGGCGTTGACCGACGACTTCGCGCGGGCGGTCACCGCCCTGGAGTCGGCCCGCAAGCGGGCCGGCCGGGCCGGCCGCACCGACCTGGACACGCTGTGCCTCAACTATCTCGGCATCGCTCGGATCGAGGTGGGTGATGCCGGTGGGCTGGCCATGCTGCGCCAGAGCGTGGACACGGCCCGCGAGGACGGCTTGCTGGAGTACGTCGCGCGCGGCTACACCAATCTCGGCGAGATGCTCTTCCGGATGGGCGCCCTGGCCGAGGCGGCCGAGTGCGTGCGCGCCGGGCTGGCCTTCGCTGAGGAGCACGGCTTCTGGTCGCACGCCTACAACATGCGGGTGCACCAGCTGCTGGTCGAGCTGCGCCGCGGCGGCTGGGACGACGCCGAGCCGGGTCTGCGCGCGCTGGCGCAGCGCCAGAATCCCCCGGACATGCTGTACGTCTACAGCGTCCCCTGGTACGCCCGGCTACGCACCCGCCGGGGTGACCCGGCCGCGGCGCCGTTGCTGGCGCAGGCGTGGGATCGGGCGCGTCGCGGCCGGCTGTTGCTGGGCATGGCGTACGCCGGGCTGGCCTACCTGGAGTGGGCCTGGCTCACCAACGACCGTCAGCGCGCGGAGGAGGTCGCGGCCGAGCTGCTGCCCCGCCTCGCGCACCCGGGTGCCGCGCCGTTCCGGGCCGAGGCGGTGCGCTATCTGGTCCGTCTGGGTGTCATTGTCGAGCCGGTCAGCAGCCCGGTGAACGATGCGGCGGGCACGCAGACCTCCGACGTGGCGGGCGCGCAGGCGTCCGATCTGGTGGTGACCCAGGCGTATGCGGCCGGTGCCGGTGGTGACTGGGCCACCGCAGCGGCGCAGTGGGCGACCCACGGCGACCCGTACGAGCAGGCTCTGGAGCTGGCCGAATCCCCGGACGCGGAAACGGTTGCCGGGGGTCTGCAGATGCTCGACGGGCTCGGCGCGGTGGCAGCGGCCGACCTGGTCCGGGGCCGGCTGCGCGATCGGGGTGCCCGGGTCCCGCGTGGCGCGCGCCGCGGCACCCGGGCCAACCCGGCTCACCTCACCGAGCGGCAGCTGCTGGTGCTCGGCCAGCTCAGCGCCGGCCGGACCAACGCCGAGATCGCTGCCGACCTGGTGTTGTCGGTGCGCACCGTGGACCATCACGTCGCGGCGATCTTCGACAAGCTGGGGGTGCGCACCCGGCAGGAGGCCGCGGCGGCGGCCCGCGCTCGGGGCATCGGTCCCGGCTAGCGCCACGCCCGAGGCGCCACATCGGCCGGCGTGAGCACCCGGCTCAGGGTGCCGGCGACGAAGTCACCGACGTAGGCCACGCCGGTGACCGGGTCGACCGCCACCGAGCACGGCGCGTCGCCCAGCTTGACCGCCACGCGCAGGGCCCGGGAGCGGCCGTCCACCATCAGCAGACCGGCTGAGGTCGCGACGTAGCCGATGCCGGTCCCCGGTCGGGTGGCCACCGCCCGCCCACCGCCGGGCACCGGCAGCACCGCGCCGGCGGGCACCGGCCGGGTGCCGCCGTCGGTGGGAAAGTCGCCCTGGTCGAGCACCACGACCGAGGGGTGGGTGGTGTTGCCGCCGAGACAGGACACGAAGATCAACCCGGCCGGTACGTCGACCGCCACGTCGACCGGCTGCAGCAGCACGTCCTGTAGGTCGATCGTGCCAGTGATCGCGTGCCGGCCGTCCGCGCGCCGGGTGATCACCGAGATGGCTGCCGTCTGCGGTACGCCGGCGCGGTAGGTCCGGGCAACGTAGACGCGTGCCGCGGTGCTGTCCACCGCGGCGGCGATGATCCCGGCGAAGCCGTCCTCGTCACCGACCGCGTCCAGGTCGCTGAGGTCAGTCGGGGCGAGCACTCGCACGTGCATGTCGACTCCCACCGGCGGCGCACCGCCCTGGTGCACGACGTAGAGCCGCTGGGCGGCCGGGTCGAGCGCCACGTCGACCACGCCCAGCCCGATCGGCCTGCTGATGCCCGGTTGTGGCATGCCTGCGGTCACCTCGAAGCGCTGCACGGCGAAGTCGTGGTGGCCACCGTTGACCACGAATCCGTGGTTGCCCTGCGGGTGCACGGTGAGCGCGCGCGGCCCGTGACCCACGGTGGCCGTCCGCGCCTGGGTCAGGGCCAGGTCCCAGCTGCTCAGAGTGCCGTCGTCGTCGGGCCGGTCGTGCGGTGAATGGGTGGCGAAGACCCGTCCGCCGGCGCCGTCGCGGGACACCGCCACCGCCGCGACGGCGCCCGGACCGCCCAGGGGCACTGTCGTCACCAGCGGCGCTGCCGGCACCGGCGGCGGCACGTGCACGATCGCCTCACGCCGGACGCCGGCCATGCTGGCCGAGATGTCGATCGGCTGCGGACCGGTGGGTGCCAGCACGTCGATCGGGAAGTCGGCCGTGGACGCTCCCGCGATGACGTCGACCCCGCTGAGGACCTTGACCAGGTCGGGCCGGCTGCTGTGCAGGGTGACCCGCTTGCCGCCGGCCGGCGCCGGGCCGGTGAGCAGGACCCGGCCGGTGGCCCGGGCCCCGACGAAGAGCCCGGTGCGGGCGTGCTCCACCCGTTTGAGCGACACCGAGTCGAGGGACTCCATCGCCTCGTACTGGATGTTGACGTCGACCTGCTGCAGGCCGGTGAACGGGACCGTCACCGAGTCGTAGGCCAGCGTCCAGCCGCCGGTGAGGCCACGCCCGTACAGGCTGAACAGGTGCTCCTTGCCGGCGACGGCGGCCGTGTCGCCGGTCCACACCTGGGTGGCCGGTTCGAAGCGCAGCACCAGCTCCTGGGTGGCCGGTGGACCGGTCAGGTCGTGCACGCCGAGATCAAGGTCGCGCTGTTGGGAGAAGCCGGCATGCGTGATCGTCATCGGCAAGCTGTTGTCGTTGCCGGCCATCCCCCGCAGGTTGACGGTGACCCCGACCACCTTCATCTCGGCCAGCCCGGGCGGCAGCTTGGCCAGCGGCAGGTCGAACCACAGCGACTTGGCGTTGACGAACCGGTTGATCGCCGCGGTGTGCGCGCCGACGGAGAACGCGTTGTGGATCACCTGGGTGCCGTCCTGGACCACCAGTGGCCGCCCCTTGTCCCGGTGCCGGTCGCGCTCAGCCACCGGGTCCCTGGTGAAGATGGCGTTCATCATCAGGTCGTAGGCGCCCACCGGGAAGTCGGGCGTGACCTTCTCGTCCAGGTCCAGATCCAGGTCCGGGTAGGCCAGCGCCGCGGTCTGTCCCGAGATGCCGCCGGGGTTGCCGCGGTCCAGGATGTAGAGCTTCAACGCCCGCTGGGCCCGTTGGCTCCAGAGGTCCAGAGCGTCGAAGAGGCAGAGCAGGCCGCGCAGCAGCCGGGACACCGCCGACTTGGCCGGCCGGTCGTCGGTGTCCACCGAGTCCAGGTCCCCGATGGCCTCCCGGGCGCGCCGTTTGAGGTCGGCGATGGCCGCCGTCGTGCCAGCGATCTGGCGCAGCCGTAGCGTCGCCAACCGCCAGCTGTGGCAGGCCTCGGTCATCTCGATCAGCAGGTCCCGCAGCGGCCCGTCAGCCTGGGCGGCGCGCAGGTCGGCAGCGACCCTGCGCAGGTGCACCACCCGCCCGGACCCGGGGGTGCCGATCTGGGCCCACTGACCGTGCGTGTCCAGGCCCACACCGGCCGCGGCCAGCTCGGTGGTGGTGGGCCGCCCGGCGAGGTAGGGGCCGCCAGCCGCGGTGCCGGCGTCGACCAGCAGGGTGGTGTCCGCCGGCAACAGCAGCCCCGCAGCGCCCTGTGGCTGGGTGGGGTCGGGTACGCCGAGCACCTGGGCGATCGTCGTGACCAGGTCAGACCCGGAGACAGAGCCTGAGCCGTACGAGATCAGCGCCTCGGCGGCGGTCAGGTCGCCGAGCCGTTCCTGGATGCGCAGCACACTCTGGCCGATCAGCTGCCCGGATGCCTGCTGGGCCTGCTCGGCGGCTGCCCGTCGGCGCCGGCCGCTCTCCCCGATGGTCTCCTCCAGCGGCCCCTGGTCGCCCAGCAGCGCGGTCAACTGGGTGCGGACCGCCTCCCGGGCCCGCAGCAGCCGTGGCTGATCGCCGGCAAGCAGCACCGGGCCGTCGCCGGGCGCGAACAGCGCGGCCCGGAGGGTGTCCGCCGCCGCGCGCCACTGCCCGGCGTAGAAGTCGACAGCCGGCACCAGGTCCAGCTCCAGGTCGCGCTCTACGCCGATCTCGGTGCGGTGATCGGCCATGAGGGCACGCAGCTGCGGTGCCATGCTGCCCGGGCGGAGTTGCTCGGCGGCGGCGTACTCCCGTTCGGCCTCCACCAGGTTGCCGGAGCGGAACTCGTACCACGCCTGCCTGCCGCGCTGCTCGGCCCAGCGGTCGCCACCGCGCCCGGAGAGCTGTGGGCGTAGTTCCTCGTCGTACTGCTGCGGGGTGCGGGCCAGCACCTCGGCGGCGCGGGCGCCGCCCTGGCCACCCGGCTCCCCCGGCGGCCCCTGTGGGCCCTGATTCTCCGGTTCGTTCGGAATGCCTGGCCCACCTGGTCCACCGTCGCCGCCCGCGCCACCCGGGCCGCCGACTCCGGCGAAGGTGTTGGTGCCGGAGGCCTCGACGTAGAAGACGTGCACCGGACCTCCGGCTCCTCCAGGGCTGCCCGGGTGACCGCGTAGACCGGGATGCCCGCCGATCGGCGGCGGGGGCGGTGGCGGCAGCGGCGGCAGCGCCGTGGTCCGCGAGACGTTCGGGTCGTTGACCGGTGGGCCGGGGTCCCCTGTCGCACCCTTACCGCCCCGCTGCCCGGTGCTGGTGGCGGAGACGCCCGTCAGCCTGCGGGCATGGATCACCAGCTGGCGGCCGGAGAGACCCTCCTCGCCCTGCGCCGGGGTGCCGGGCACCTCCATCGCCAGCGAGGGCTTACCGGCCGGGCCTTCGCCGACCACCTCGTCACCGACGACGAAGACGTTGCGGAAGCCGCGGATCACCGCGCCGAGCAGCACCACCCGGCGGCCGATTAAAACCAGCGCTCGACCACCGCTGGCGGGCGAGGTCGGCAGAGCGTCGACGAACGCCTGATCGATGCGGATCTCGTCGCGGATGTGCAGTCCGAAGACGTCCACTGTGCTCAGCTCTCCTCGGTCGCGGCGGTGGTGGTCGGCGGGTTGGGATCGATCACCGCGCGGTCGAGGACCTCGGTGTAGACCGTCCGCAGGGCTTCGCCCGGGCCGGTGACCGCCCAGCCGCGCTGGCGTTCCTGCACCACGACCCGGCCGGCGCGCAGCTCGCGCATGAGCTGTTCCGGTGGCGCCCCGGCGGCCACCCACTCCAGGCGCATCGCGGCGATGCCACCGGGCGGTGCGGGCAGGGTGGTGACCCGCCAGCCGTCACCGGGCGTGCCGGTGGTGCCCTCCTGTGCCCGGACGCCGATGTCGGAGCCGATGTCGGCACTGGCCAGGAAGGGGTCGGGCATCCGGCGCTCGTGACGCATCGTGAACTCGCTGGCGGTGGCGGGTTTGCCGAAGACGTTGACCCGCACTCCGGTGGTCCCGAACTTCTTCACCTTGATCTGCCGGTGCGGGGGCAGTTGGACCAGGTCGGTGGTGACCACCCGGGACACCGCGCGGCCGGGCAGTGAGTGCGGCTGGAAGCGCACCAGTCCCAGCCGCAGGAACGGCCACACCGCGAGGTCGACGTCCACGTCGATGTCGGCGAACCACAGGTCACGCTCGGCGTCGAAGTGCACCGGGTGCCCGATCACGGTGACCTGCCGGCCGCCCGCGGCCGCGTCCAGCAGCGTGACGGTGCTCGTGACCTGACCCGGTGTGTCGAAGTCGCCGGCGACGAAGTGCTGCTGGTCGCCGAGGCCGATCTCCTCGATCGGGTCGCTGCCCCAGCGGGTGACCAGGCCGGACAGCGCCCGACCCTCCTCCACGTCACCGTCGGCCGGGCTGGCGAAGAGCACCACACCGAGCATTTCGCCCTCACCGGTACGGTTCCAGCGGCGGTTGAGCCACACCCGCACACCCATCGTCTCCCGGGTGCTGGTCCACTCACCGAACTCCATGCCCCTGGTGAAGCGGAACGACGGCACCACCGAGTGCACGTCCGGTGGTGGCGGCACTGCCCGGTTGGGCACGTGCACCAGCATCGCGGCGCCCTCGCGTAGTTGACTTTGATCGCCGTCCGGCACGGGAGGGAAGTACTCCCGGAACCGGGTCGACCCGACCGGCCGGTAGGTGACCGCCCGGTGTTTGGTGTCACCGAAGAACTGCGACGCGCTCAGCGTCACCGGTCCACCGGTGCGCTCCAGGTCCGTAGGGGCGAGCGTGGCGGTGCGCGCCTGCGGCTTGACGCTGCCGGTGCCGGCGTCCACCGCTTCGAGCCAGGACGCCGCCAGGTGCACCCGGCCGGTGGTCGGCCGGTGCGCCTGCACCTGCACGGTGACGCTGACCTGCCCGGTCAGGCCGGTCGCGGTGACGGTGGGCGGCCCGATCAGGGCCGGCGCCACCAGCGGCTTCTGCACCGCGTGCACCACGGTGACGGGTTGCCGGGAGGACAGGCCCAGAACCTGCCCGTCCAGGACGTCCTGCGGATTGGCGGCGCCGACGGCGAGGTGGTCCAGACGGTCGGGGTGCAGCGTGCTGGACAGCTCGAAGGTCTGCTCCACGCCGGGGGGAACCTCGACGATCAGCACCGATCGGCCACCGGACTTCTTCACCGAGACCTGTACCACGCTGGAGCCGGCCGCCATCGGGCGCGCCACCAGCTTCGCCGGCGGCAGATCCGGCCAGCTGCCCCCGTACCCCGTGCTCACCACGGGCGACGCACCCGGCACGCCGCCGATGGCCACGCCCGCGACGGCCGGGTCCGGCAGGTAGGGCAGCAGGGCGGCCGGCGCGTCGATCACCACGTAGGCGCCGTTGGGCAGGGCCCGACCGCGCGGCACCGGCAGAGTGCCCTTGACCACCCTGGTCGGGTCGCTGGTGACCAGCTGCAGACCCGGTTGAGGCACCATCGCACCGCTTGGGCCGGGCACCATCTGGTCGAGGAACGAGCCCTCCTCCCGACGGGCGACGGCGAACATCCGCTCGCGGACCGCCGGGGAAGCTTGCGGCCCGAAGGCCGCGTCGAACATGGCGTGCCGCTCGGCCAGCATCTGCGGGCTGTCCGGCGCGGCGACGTGACGCTCGCAGGTGCCCAGCAGGGTGCCCTGGCCGTCGCTGCGCACCACCAGCCGGAGCAGCGACTCGCCCTCGGTGAAGCGCCTGGTCGGCACCAGGGTGGGCGAACCGGCCGCCTCGTGGCGGAGGTAGCGCACCGCGGGCAGCACCTGGGTGGGATCGCAGACGTCCGGGTCGATCGCGGTGCCGGCGATGTCCACCGCCCGGGCCCGGAGCTGATAACTGCGTCCGTAACGCAGCCGCGGTAGCGTGCCCGGCGCGGCGGTGATCTCCGCGCGCAGCGGGTAGCCGGGCGCGAGGACGTTGTCGATCTCTTCCACCTCCGGGCTGTTGCGGCCGTCGCCGCCCACCTTCGGCCCCGGCTTGCCGACCGACAGGCCCCAGCCGTCCCACCCGGCGATTTCCTCGCCGACGACGAGCCGGACGACGCCGAACTCGTCATCCTGCTGTGCGGCGACCACCGCTTCGGTGCGGCCCTCGTCGTCGGCGTCGACGATCACCTCACCCACCGTGTAGCGCACCCGGCGGCGCATGAGCGACCGGAACGGCCCGCCGTCGGTGGCCACGTCCACCCGGTAGCCGGTGGTCACGTCGTCGGCGAACAGCACCGCCGGGGCCTGCGCGCCGGCCGAGGCGATCGCGTCGGTGCGGGTGGTGGCGTGGCTGACCACCGCCTCGGCGCGGGCCTGCTGGCCGAGGGTCAGACCGACGTCACGGCGCACCGGCAGCCGGGCCGGCAGCGGCTCGCCCGAGCGCGCCGACGCGGTCGACGCCGCCGCCAGCTGACCGCTCAGGCTGGCCACATCCACACTGGTCAGCACGTAGGTGGTTGCCGGGTTGCGCAGGTTGAGGACCCCGCCGACGATTTCGGCGCGGGCGTCCGGCTCGGTGGCCATGGTGAACCGACGCGCGGGCAGGTCGCTGACCACCGCGCTGAACGGCTGGGGGCGGGGCACCGGACCGTTCAGCGGCTGACCGGCCGCGTCCACCACCCGGACGGTGCGCGCGCCGTCGAACGCGGCCATCTCGACATCAACGCGCAGACCCAGCGGTATAGAGAGGGCGGGGTGCGCCATCAGCAGGGTGCAGACCTGGTGGAAGTCGGCCTGGGCGACCGAGTTGACCCCGGCCAGCGGACCACCGGCGGCCCGCCCGCCCGGGCCGGGTGCCCTGCGGGGGCCGCCTGCGCGGCGTAGCCACCGGGCGTAGGCCGCGATCGGCAGCGCCATCGCCAGATCCTCGTGGCCCTCCTGGCGCAGCCGCTGGACCGCGGTCGTCAGCGTCGCGTTCGACGTCGTCGCCGGGGCGAGCAGGGCGGCGCCGGCCTCCAGGCCCATCGCCCGCGCCACCCGGGGGTCATTGTCCACTGTGGCAAGCGCGGCGATCGCCCGTCGCACGACATGGTCGGCGCCCAGCGAGTCGGTGGGGTTGGTGTCGTTGACGCTGGCATACATCAGCTCCAGAGCCGTGGCGGTGGCGGCGAAGGTCGGCCCCGGTCGGGCAGCTCCCAACGCACGGCGCCCACCAGCCTTGGTGAGCACCCTGGTGGCCGGGCCGAAGAGCGCCGTCCACAGCGGCGACGACGCCGGGCCGCTGCGCCGGGTCAGCGGCTGCGGCTCACCGCCACCGGTGTCGGCCAGGAAGAGTGGCCCGAGGGCGTTGACCACCGCCGGCCAGTCCGCCAGCGGCGTACCGCCGATCGTGGTGATGCCCTGGCCGCGCGGGGCGGCGACCAGGCTGAGCTGCGCCTTGCCGTCGGCGAAGCCGGCCGGCAGAACGGTCCAGAGCACGCTGTACGTCATCGTCTACTCCTGTGCGAACGCGGCGCAGTAGGTGTCCCACGGGCGCGGGCCGGGCCGCCCGGTCGGCGCCATCAACTGGGCGAAGGTCGGGTCGGCGCTGGGGCCGGCGAAGCGGCGCTCCATGGGCACCACCACCGACTCGCTGAAGAACAGCACCTTGATCTCCACGGCGATCTCGGCGTAGCCGAACAGCTCGTTGGAGTTGAGGTCGTAGTCGAGGGTGAGCGTCAAGGTGATCGAGACGCTGATGATGCTCAGGACCTCGACCTCTCCACGGATGCGGAAATAGCCGCCGATACGGGCGATGTCCAAGCTGGCGTCGATGTCGAAGAGCACACCACCCATCGCCTCCACCGATCCGCGCGCCACGAACAGGTCGACCGATAGCGAGGCGCCGAACTCCAGGGCGCCGACCAGCTTGACCAGACCGGTGGTGGCCACGCCGATGGCGAGGTGCCCACCCCCGCCGAGCGCGGCGATGGTCAGCCGGAACGGGTTGTCCGGGGTGGAAAAGCCGAGATCGAAAGACAGCGGGTACGGGTCGCCGGTGAAGTTCAGTTCCGCGCCGGCGGAGATGGCGATGTTCTCCAGCGCGAAGACGCCGATCGCCAGCGACGGCACCGGGAAACTGAAGCCGGACCGCACCCCGGTCGGCGTCACGGTCAGCGCCGGCGGGTCGGAGAAGCCCTCCTGGTCGATCATCTCGGCCAGGGTGGCGATGAAGGCGAGCACCTGGCCGTAGCGCAGCGCACCCAATTTGATGTCGACGTCGGGCTTGCCGGCGTCCCTGCTGGTGAACCGGATGCTCCTGATCGGCACGCTGAGCAGCGGCACGGTGTCGAAGGCCGGCGTGGTGGTGGAGTGGATCTGCAACTCCACCTGCTCGACCAGGCACTCGCTGGTCGACCGGGTCTCCAGCCGGGCGGTGTCCACCTCGGTGGTCTGGGTAATCCTCAGGTTGGCCCTGTTGGGGTCGCCGGGCTTTTCCCGCAGCGGCCGCAACACCACGAAGCCCTGGTGGAAGCGGGCCTGTGGCTTGTCGCCGAAGAGCTTGGTGTCCCAGGTCATCACCTGCGACGCGACGCCGTCGACCAGGTCGCTGACCATCTTGTAGGCCTTGCCCAGCTCCCGGACGATGCCTTCGTCGGTGGGCAGCAGATCCTTGATCCTGGCCAGACCCAGCAGCTTGTCGGCGTCCTTGAGGAACGACAGGTCCACCGCCCCGGCCGCCAGGGTGGTCAGGTCCGCACCCGCCAGCGCCCCGAACTGCCGGGAGATCGCCGAGGTGCTCAGGGCGAGGGCGGCCAGCCCGCCGGTGGCCTCCTGCGCCAGGCCGACCGCCGGCGATTCGCCGAACAGCTTCAGGAAGACCTGTCCCTGGGCGTTCGCCCCGTCGAAGAGCGCCTGCGTGTACGGCGCGGCGTACTGCAACACCGCCTCTTTCGCCCCCGGCGCGTAGCGGTCCAGCGCGGCGATGCGCCCGACGATCCGTTCGGCGACCGGCAGCCCGGTGGCGGCATCCAGCGCCAGGTCGACCTTGCGGGCGAGCACCGTCGTGGCCTGCTCCGGCGTGGGCACCTCCAGGTCGGCCGCCGACCGGATCGCCGCCGTTGCCGGCTCCGGCATCGGGGCGACCGCCATCGGCTGCCCACCGGCCTGGATGGTCCGGAAGACGTTCTCGGGCACCTGTGCTCCGCCGCCGAGGGTGTCCCACAACGCCCGGGCTTGCGCATCGGAGGCGGTGCCGGGCACGAAGAGCAGCGGCAGCGCGAACGGCACCGGATTGCCCTCATGGTCGTAGCCGATCAACTGATAGGCGAATGGTGTGGCGGCGTCCAGCAACAGCACCCGTGAACCGGTCATCCCCGCGGGCGGCTGGACAGCCTCCAGCGGCGGGGTCACAGTGGTGACGACATCGACGCGGGTGAACGGCCAGCGCCGATGAGCGTCGCCGCCCGCGTCGTCCACCGACGTGGCGGGCGGCACGAACGGCATCTGCGGATCAGTGACCAGGATGGTCGCCGCGGTGCGCAGCGCGGCGACCCGGGTGCTGCCGCTCTCGAAGCGCCGAACCGTCTCCTCGGTGAAGATCGCCCGGTGGCCGAACGGGTAGAGCCGGCCCACCACGACGATCCGTTGAGCTTGGTCGCGCCCCATCGACGTGTCGTGGCGCCACTGCGCGACGGTCGCGGCGATCTGCGCCGGGGTGGAGCCCGGCGGCGGGTCGGGCCAGTCACCACGCACGCTGAGCCAGCCGCCCAGGCTGCTCAGCGCGAGCCGCCGCACGGTGGCCGGCGCTATGGTGCGCGACTGCTCGGAGATCTCGACGCACAGGTCGGCCCTGAGGGTGTTCTTGAGCCGCGCGTCGTTGACGTCGTCGGCCCACCCCGGCTGCGGTGCACCGCTCTGCGGGGTGTGAGTGAAACGCGCCGCCAGTGGCACTTCGGCGCTGGCCGAGAAGTCCACCGAGGTGACCTCCAGCCGGGTGCTCCACAGGGCGGTGCGCCCGGCGTTCACCCGGGCTGCGGCGGCGTGCCGCAGTCGGACGTGGCCACCGGGGGACTGAAGGTTGAGCAGGTAGGGCAGGCGGAACTGCGACGCCTGCGGAAAGCCCGGCGGCGGGGCGGCCACCAGCGCGGCGTCGGCGGCGCGGGCGCCGGACGTACCACTGGATCGTGGTGGGCTGACGGCGGCCCGGCGGGCCGCGCGGTCCTGGTGCCGGTCCTCCGCCGCGGCCGGGTCCTCGGGCCGGCCGAGGTGCCCGGCCATCGCGGCCGCGACCAGGTGGTACGCCGAGGTGGCCGGCCGGGGTGGCCGGGCGTCGAGCGGGTCGACCGCGCCGCCGTGTTCACCGGGGACGATCTCCAGCCGGGAGATCGCGGCCAGGATACCGGCGACGGACAGGTCGATCGGGCCGTCCGACGAGCGCACCACGAGCACCACGTCGCTGGGTGGCGTGAAGACCGGCTTGGTCTGCACCAGTCGCGGGCTGGCGCCCCGGGCGGCGTTCTCCAGGAGTTGCTGCGGGGGGAACTGCACCCACAGGTGCCCCTGTGCGGCGCCGGCGACCAGCTTGAGGTCGTAGCCGGTTGGGGGGCCGGGGCGCAGCTGGGGCTGCAGGTTGCTGAGCGACACCTGCAACACGAGCTGGTCCTCGGCCCGGGTGAGGGCGAACGACGGCGTAAAGGCCATACGCCCACCCTGGCCTGCGCCGCTTGCAGTGACATCGGTAGCCGCTGCCCATACTGTGCCGACCCGCTACCTACCTTGCGAGTGCCGCCGCGGTGGTGGTCCGATGGCAACTGATGTTCGCGAGAGGTGACCTGTCGTACGCTGCTGCTCGGTCCGCCCTCACGGTTTCCAGTGAGGAGCAGTCATGCCCTTGAGCCGCCTGTTGACCCTCGGGGTCGGCACGTGCACCGCACTCGCGATGAGCGTCCCGCTGACCTCGGTACCGGCCTCGGCCCAGTCGAACCACTCGCGCGGCGGGAGCCTCGTGCTGGTCGGCGGCGGACTCGCCGACGACAACGCCGCCATCTACGGTGACATCGTCCGGCTGGCCGGCGGTGCCGGCAAGGCACGCATCGGAATCTTCACCGCGGCCGCCCCGGCGCCGTCCGAGGACCCGGACGCCGACACCCCGGACTGCAACAACAGTGTCTGCAACGGTGACTACTACGCCAAGCTGTTCCGGTCCTACGGGGTGGCCGACGCCCAGTGGATCCCGATCGACCTCGACCGACCGGAAGCCGCACAGGACCCGGCCGTGGTCAAGCAGATCAACTCGATGACGGGCTTCTTCTTCGGCGGCGGTGACCAGTACCGCTACGTCACCACGATGACCCGGGGGGACGCGCAGCGTGACACCGCGGCGCGCAGGTCAGGAACCAGCGCCGCAAAGGCACCGGCCGCCACAGCGACAACGAGCACTCGCTCTGGCATCTCCGAGCGCGAGAACAGCGCCGCCGCCACGAGGGACGCGGCGATCATCGCCGTCCAGCCGATCGCGACGCTGACGCCCGTCGGCGTCTGCTGCGCGCCCCGTGCTTCCCACAGGTTGCGATCCACCGCCATGGCAAACCTCCGGCGACCGTGCGGACCCGCGCATCGAGTCCATGTGGCGCCATTTCAGTCCGCCGGGTCGACCACCGTCGACGGCTTTCACACACCCGTTACGACCACGGGCCGATTCTTGACACGGCCATAACGGCACCTACGCAGTCAGGCGAGCCGGTTGGTGCCGGCGCGAAGATGCGCATCGGTCGACACGATCCACCGCCGGCGCCATTCGTTACGGAACCGGCGGTCTCCTACGGCAAGCTGGCGTATCGGCGGCGTCAATTCTCGGCCGGGTTCCGTATCAGCGGTGTGAAGAGCCTTGTGGCGCACATTCCGTACGCGATGTGCTCCTTGTCGCAAGGACGAGGTGGAAGGAACGACGGTGGCCAAATTGACGTGGCGCACCCCGGCGGGCTTGTCCGAGCCCAGCCGTAGTGGACGGGCGACCGGTGCGGTCCAGACAGGGCATCGCCGTCCCCCACATCCGGGCGCGGCGCATGTCGCTGGCTGCTCTCCACGCCTCCACCCCGTCACGCGGCGGGTTCGGGCCGGTTCGGCTTCGAACCCGCCGCAAACTCTTGCTTCTTCGACAAGAGCACAACCCAACAGCTGACAGCACACCGGCGTGAAGGAGCCAGATGGACGAGGTCTCCCGGACCGCTCTGGTCACCGGGGCCAGCAGCGGCATCGGTTTCGAGGTCGCGTGCGCGTTGGCGGCCCGCGGCTGGCACGTGCTGCTGCACGCCAGGACCGAGACCGAGGGCCGAGACGCGACGCGGCGGCTGCTCGACGCCGTCGCGGCGTCGGCACCGGTCCAGCCGATGATCGCGGACTTCGCGCAGCTGTCGCAGGTGCGTGCGCTCGCCGACGCGGTGGTTGCCCAGTCATCGGGGCTGCGACTGCTCATCAACAACGCAGCAATGGTTGGCGCCGAGCGCAGGGCAGAGACGGTCGACGGCAACGAACTGTCGTGGCAGGTCAACTACCTCGCACCGTACCTGCTGACAAGGTCGCTGCTGCCGGCGCTGCGCGGCAAGCGCGGCGCGCGAGTGGTCAACGTGTCGTCGTGCCTGCACCGGATGGGTGACCTGCCGTGGAGTGATCTGAACCGCACCGGACGGTACGCGCCGGTGACCGCGTACGCGCAGGCCAAGCTGGCGCTGACCATGTTCGGGGTGGCGCTGGCTGACAGGTCCTGGACCGAGGTGACGGTCGCCAATGTCCACCCGGGCGTGGTGGCAACGCGGCTCCTCGGTGTCTATGGCCGCAGTGGTGGCCCAGCGATCGACGGAATGCAGGCGGTCCTGCGAGCGGCCACCGGCGAGGTTCCGGTCAACGGGGCCTACTTTGAAGGTCTCCTGCCAGCGGTGCCCGCGCCGCTCGTGGCTGACGCAGCGGCGGTGGAGCGCCTCTGGCAGCTCAGCGAGCGTGCCGTCGGGGCGAGCGCGAGCCAACGTGCAGCGTGAGTCCAGTAACACGCAGCAGCACAGGTGTGCCACAGATCGTCGAGTCACCCGGCGGGCAGGCGGCGGCCCAGTCCCGGCCGACTGCCGGCAGCACCTGCGCTCTGGGCCCGAAACGATGCGTTCTCGGTGGCTCGCCAATCGGGGCGAGTCTCGGTCGGTCACCGGACGCAGAGACCAGCCCCGGTGATGACGCAATGCTCACGGCATGCTGTGGACCCTGTACGTAGAGTATTGCCGCAGTCTCCATCGTCAAATGACGTCGACAGCCGAGAGGGCGTGGAGGGAGTTCGGATGCTCGTTGCCGTCGTCGTACACCCGACCAGGCCGCAGGCCGCCGAAACGGCGGACATGGTGTCGCGGATCTGCGCCGAGCACGGTGCCGCGTCGCAGGCCCTGAATGTCTGGCAGGACGATCAGAGCCCCGCCGACGTGCTGGCCGCCATGGCACAGCGACCGCAGCTCGTCGTCACCATCGGCGGCGACGGAACCCTCCTGCGCGGATTGGCCGTCGCCGTCGAAGCCGACGCACCCGTTCTCGGCGTGAAGGCCGGCCGGGTCGGCTTCCTCACCCCGTTCGCAGCCACGGACCTGCCGAGGGTGCTCGGCGCCGCCCTCGCCGGCCGCGCACCCATACAGCAACGCATGCTGCTCACCCTGCGGGCGTCGCGGCCGCTGCAGGTCCCACCGGAGCTGCGGACTATGCTCCGCTACGGGCGCGGTCCCGATCCCGTCCCGCCCCTTCCCCGCCCGGGCACGCCCGACGAGGTGGGTTGGGGTGTCCCACTGGGCCTGAACGCCCTCAACGACGTCGTGTTCGAAAAACTCGGCAGGGACCGGCAGACCAGCGTGGCGGTGTACCTGTCCGGGCGGCTGTTCGCCACCTACTCCGCCGACGGCGTTTTGGTCGCCTCACCGACCGGCTCCACCGCGTACTCGTTCGCTGCCGGCGGACCGGTCCTCTCGCCGCGCCTCAACGCCCTCGTCTTCACCCCGGTCGCCCCCCACATGGCGTTCAACCGCAGCATGGTCACCGCCCCGGACGAACCCGTAGGCGTGCAGGTTCTCCCGAAATCGGGTCAGGTCGCCGTCGTCGTCGACGGACGCGTACACGGAATCCTCGACCCCGGCGACTGGGTCTCCGTCTACCCCGCCCGACGCCGCGCAAAGCTCATCGTCGCCGATGTCGACGACTTCTTCGGCCGCCTCCGGGACCAGTTCTCCCTCGCCGACGCGCCTGCCGCCCACGCCGACACCGGCAGCCAACCGCCGCTGCTGGTCTATCGACCGGAGCTCCCGGTACCCGAGGACCTCCAACACCTGCACTTGCCGACATAAAGGCGGGTGCACCGCGCCGTGGTGCTGGCCCAGCGCGCCGATCTGGAGAGGCTGCACGAGACCGGACCTTTCAGCCAGACGACCGCCGCCAAATCCACGGTCAGCTGGACCTCGAGGACATACGCCAGAGCGAAGAGCCGTAGCCGTTTGGTGCGATGTCAATCCTCCCGATCAGCGTTATCACCGTGTAGCAGAAGGACGTGGCGGCGTCAAAAACGTGTGGCGGACAGGGACGTCGTCGCGCGGCCAGGAGCACCATCATCTGATGGAACTGACGTGTGCACGACGGTGAAGCAGCCCAATGTCCGATCTGCCGGCAATGAACGCGTGCCGTGCTTGATCGATCGTCGGCAGCCCGAGACTCGACGCGCTGGACACGGCAGTTATCCCCCACACCTCCTACCTCGGCGCGCATTGGACCCACGTTCGTGACAATCGGTGAAAGCGGCCCATCTGACAGCGCGCCAGCCCCGCGGCTGGTCCTCGGAGTCGAGCAATCGATCGCGGGCCTGCACGCGCTGCGGTGGGCCGTGGCGCAGGCACGCATCTGTGGTGGCCACGTGCACGCCGTTCGTGCCTGGACGTTCACGCCGGTGTGGCACAACCGCGCGGCGAATCGCCGGTGGCACCGCGAGCTGGCGACCGAAGCCGACCGATACGGGCCCGACGCGTTCGCCGCTGCCATGGGGGCCGTCCCCACCGACGTTGCCGTGGACCTGGTCGCCATAAAAGGCCTGCCCGGACCGGTGCTGGTCGAATACGCGCACCGGGAGACCGACCTCCTCGTCGTGGGCACGCAACGCGGACGTTTTGGCCGCATCGCCAGCCCCACAACCCGGTACTGCGTGGCACACGCACACGTCCCGGTCGTCGTCGTACCCCCACCACCGTGGGCCCGAGCAGCGGCCATCCGTCGATCCCTGCGGGCGGTGGGCCGCGATCGGCGCTCGACGTGAACCGTCCCGAGCCCGCCAAACCGCTGGTCCCAGTGCGGGGCGTGGGCTACCGCCTCGACGAGTACGCGAACCTGGCAGACGTTCCGCTCGTGGGAGATAGGCGTGTCAATGGCTCGTCCGGCTGCCACTCCCCGCGGTGCCTGATCTTCGGCCAGAGGAGGTACTCGACCCGTCGCCCACGAGTTGCCGCGCGGGTCGAATCGACCGTAACCACCGCCCGCATGTCAGCCCGGTTTAGCGCACGCCCGTGACGTTAAGGAGGTGTCAATATCGAGCCTATTCGGCTGTCGCATGCTGGCAGAGTGGACGTACAGATGATCACCAAGACAGGCCTCGAAAGCCACAGCGCGGACGACATCGCAGAACTGCTCAACCGCACCGCACGAGCGGAGTTGCTCTCGCGTGGATCTTCACACGTACTGGTGTCCGAGGGGGAAAGCCTGCGGCTACGGCCGCACCGTACGGGTAGAGCCATCCCCAGCAGCAACTCCGATGCGTCGGTGATCGTCGGCGGGTGGACCATGAGCGCTAACTAAGTACTACCAGCCGCAATGGCTGAGCTTCGCCGGCAGCGAAGGGTCGTGCGTAACGCGGAATACCGGGTATTGCGCCGCCACGCGCTCGAAGTCGCACAACGGTGCCCGCCGGTCGACAGCCATGTGTGGGCGGGCACCGGGAGCAACAGCGAGATAGCGGCGCAGAATTGGCGCGCGCGCACCGACGTCGACCTCCTTCAGCAGGATTTTTTCGCGTGTCCCGTGATGGATGACGGCGTGACCGCCGTCGGCTCGCACGTTGGCCACCCAATTCGAGGTGGTTCCCAGCATCGACACGAGATAACGCTCTCCCAGGTGGTCCGCGACGACGAGGGGGAAGGTCACGGGCTTACCGCTTCGACGTCCGAGAACCTCCAACGTCACCCAGTTGCGCGGCGCGAACATCCCACTACTGAACTGGAGGGCCGATATGCGGTTCAGGATGCGGGCCAGACGATTGGGACGGCCGTGCTGGTACATCCACTGAGCGAAATGGTCGTGGATCGCCATCATGGAGAAAGGCTCCTGTCTGTGCGGCAGCGTAGGTTTCATCGGCTGCGCTTGGGCGTCTATTCATAGGCATAGTCGTACATGGACGGCACCTGCCACGCGGTGACGGCCTCGACGGACCGCCGGCCAGCCGCGCGTGGGCAAGCGCCCGGCGCCTCAGGGCGGCATGTCTAGGTTGTCGCGGCCCCTTGTTCTTGCGATGCGTTGTCGTGCACGATGGTGACCGGGCAGGCCGCGTGGTGCAGGACGGCGTGGCTGACCGAGCCGAGGCGGCGACCATGAAGCCCGCCGCGTCCGCGGGCCCCGAGTACGACGAGTTGGGCGCGGTCGCTGGCGGTGACGAGCGCATGCGCCGCTCGGCCGGCCGCCAGTTGCCGCTGCACGACCACCTGCGGATACTTCTGCGACCAGCCCGACAGCGCCTCCGTCAGGACCTGGTCGTGTCCGAGGTTTTCGGACCCGGAGTCGTCCATTGCCATCGAACCGTGGTCGGTGTTGTTCGATTCGGTTCGAGTATGCAGAGCCCGCAGATCAACGCTGCGAAGCGTGGCCTCGTGGAATGCGAAACCGATGGCGGCGTTGTTGCCCGGTGAGCCGTCCACGCCGATCAGGACCTCACCTCCGGTCGTCGGCGTCCCGCGCGTGATCAGGACAGGACAGGCGGCGTGCGCGGCCACCGTCACCGCGACCGAACCGAGCAGCAGCTCGGGAAACCCGCCCCGGCCTCGGTGTCCGAGCACGAGGAGATCCGCGTCGGCTGATTCGCGGATCAGGACGGGAGTCGGATTTCCGGCCAGCACCTCGCCAGTCACCGGCACCTCGTCAGTGTTCACTCGGTCGATGGCGGCCCGGATGGCTTGCTGCGGGTCGGACAGAAGGCCGCCGGTCAGTTCGCCGGCCGGGTCGTTGTGCGTCCAGGCGGGATGGTCGGCCCATGGGTCGCAGTAGACGATGCGTACCGGGCGTCCGCGTAGCGCGGCCTCACGGACTGCGAGGTCGACCGCGACGAGGCTGCAGTCAGAGCCGTCGACTCCAACAAGGATGGGTGAGCCGGTCATGGTTTACCTCCGTTGGACACTGATGAACGTTCGGTAGGTCCTGCACGCGGCAATGGGATGGGCGGCGATGCGGGCCCGTCATGGGTGCTTGGCTACGGTGAGCAGCACCGCGGCGTCTTCGAGCGCTTCCAGCGTGTGCCGGCGGTCCGGCACAATCAGCAGGTCGCCAGATACGCCGTCCCAGGACGTTTCGCCCGCGCCGAGCCGAACTCGGCCGTTCAGGACGTGGACCGTGGCCTCGCCGGGGTTCTCGTGTTCGCTGAGCATCTGGCCGGCGGTCAGCGCGATCATGGTCTGGCGGATTTTGTGCTCGTGGCCGCCGTAGACGGTGGAGCTGCTGCGGCCGCTGGAGGCGCTGTGCGCAAGCTGGAGCTGCTGGCGGGCCAGTGCGGTCAGGGACAACTTCTGCATGACAGGTCCTGTCAGTCTCGTCGTTCGGATTCTCGTGAACCGGCCAGCTCAGGTCGACTCCGGGGATTTTGAAAGGGGCCGACTAACCCCTGCCGGTGGTGGGGTCGAGTGGATGCGGCGGTCGAGGCGGATGGCGGCGTAGCCCAGGGCGGACATGGCCGTCACGATCAGCAGGTCGGTGGCGGCGACCGGTTCGGTGCCGAGCAGTTCGCGCAGCGGCGAAGCGTAGATGGCGGCGAGTTGCAGCAGCAGGGCGGCGCCGACGGCGGCGAACAGCATGGGGTTGGCCGTCGTGCCGGGGCGGGCGCGTGATCCCAGGGCCACGGCGAGTTGGGTTAGGCCCAGAGCGAGGAACGTCAGGGTCTGCCACGGACGGTCGGTGGTGTGCGCCCACACGCCGACGCCGATGGTGACGGCGGCGATGACCGCCGCGACGCGCAGGACGCGTTGCCACAGGCCGGCGCCGAGGACGGTTTCCGCCGGCGGGCGAGGGGGCTTGCGCATGCCGTCGGGGTCGGCGGGTTCGCTGCCCATTGCCAGGCCGGGCAGGCCGTGGGTGAGCAGGTTGATCCAGAGGATCTGGGCCGGGAGCAGCGGCAGGGGCAGGCCGACGAAGGGCCCGACGAGCATCACGGCGATCTCGGCGGCGCCGCCGGACAGAGCGTAGAGCAGGAACCGGCGGATGTTGGCATAGACGCGGCGGCCCTCGTGGGCGGCGGCGACGACGGTGGCGAGTTCGTCGTCGGCGAGGACCAGGTCGGCGGCCTGGCGGGCGACTTCGGTGCCGCGCTTGCCCATGGCCACGCCGATGTCGGCGCGATGCAGCGCTGGGCCGTCGTTGACGCCGTCGCCGGTCATCGCGACGACCTCGCCGTCGGCACGCAGGGCGTCGATGATGGCCACCTTCTGCTGGGGGGTGGCGCGGGCGAAGACCCGTACGCCGCGGGTGGCCGCCGGGCCCGGATCGGTGGTACGACAGTCGACCGCCGTCTCGCCGACGTCGATGATGTGCAGTTCGGTGGCGATCGCGGTGGCGGTGGCGGGGTGGTCGCCGGTGATGAGGACCGGGGTGATTCCGGCGTCGCGGCATGCGGCGATGGTGGTTGCGGCGGATGCGCGCGGCGGGTCGAGGATCGCGACGAGGCCTAGAAGTCGCAGGCCGCGCTCGTAGCCTGCGGCGTCGCCGGGCACGGTGTCGCGTTCGGCCTGGGCCACGGCGAGGACCCGGTAACCCTCTCGGGCGAGGGTGTCAGCGCAGTCGGTGGCCTGACGCAGCACGTCAGGGTGGTCGGTGATGATCGCCGGCTGCAGCAGCGACTCTGGGGCACCCTTGCAGATGATCCGCATGCGGCCATCGGTCAACTGGTGTGCGGTGCTCATCCGCTTGCGGTCGCTGTCGAAGGGCGCCTCACCATGTCGGGGCAACTCGTGGTGCAGCGCGTCGACGTCGATACCGAGCTTGCCGCCGGCGGTCAGTAGCGCCGCCTCGGTGGGATCACCGACGGCCAGCCAGTCGTCGTTGTCGGGGCTGGGCGCTCGCAGCGACGCATCGCTGCAGAGCACGGCCGCCCGCATCAGCTCCACGAGGTCGGGAGCCTGGTCGCCGGCTTGGCCGGCGACGATGTTCTCGCCGTCTCGGTGGATCTGCCCGTCCGGGGCGAAGCCGGAACCGCTGACGAAGGCGTCCCCGTGTGGGGTCCACAACCGCCGGACGACCATGGTGCCTTCGGTGAGGGTGCCGGTTTTGTCGGTGGCCAGGACCGTCACCGACCCAAGGGTCTCCACTGCCGGCAGCCTGCGGATCACCGCGTGGCGGGCGGTCATCCTGCGTGCGCCCAGGGCAAGGCTGAGGGTGACCACGGCCGGCAGTGACTCCGGTACGGCGGCCACCACGAGGCTGATCGCGGTGACGATCATCAGCTGCAACGGTTGTCCGCGCACCAGGCCGAGGGCCAGGACCAGCCCGCACAGCAACAGCGCGCCGACAGCGAGCTGACGACCCACGCCGGCCAGGCGACGTTGCAGAGGCGTCAGGCCGGGGCTGGTGACCATCATGGATGCGATGCGGCCCATCGCGCTGGCCGCACCGGTCGCGGTGACGACGGCACGTCCCCGGCCCCGGACCACGACCGTGCCGGCCGACACGACCGCTGAAGAAGCCGAGTCCGCGCCGGTAGTGGCGACGGCTTTGTCGACGGGCGCGGATTCTCCGGTCAGCGCCGCCTCGTCGACGAGCAGCGCGACCGACTCCACGAGTCGGGCGTCCGCGGGTACGACATCGCCTTCGGCCAAAATCAACAGATCGTCCGTGACGAGGTCCGCGGCGGGGACTTCGCGTTGCCGGCCGTCGCGGACCACCCGGGCGGCCGGGGCGGTCAGGGCGGACAGGGCGGTGATGGCCCGCTCCGCCTTGATCTCCTGGAGCACCCCGACGGTGGTGTTGACGGCGATGACCAACAGGATGACGGCCGCGTCGGTGAAGTCGGCAGTCGCCAGGGTGAACCCTGCCGCAGCGAGCAGGACCAGCACCAACGGGTCGCGCAGCTGGGTGACGATCCTTCTCCACAGCGGCGTGGGTTGCGGCGTCGGCAGCACGTTGCCGCCGTCACGCGCCAACCGCGCCGCGGCGTCGCCCGACGACAGGCCACCAGCATCGGCCGAGGCGGGGCGCAGATCGCCGTTCGGCCGGGGCGCCGAGCCCACATCCGGTACGACAGGAGTCTTGGATATGGTCACTGTGGTTCGCCGCCTTCTTCGATCGTGGTGACAGCCTCGCGGGGCCGGTCGTGCGCGACGGCTGGTCAGGCCCGCTCGATGACCTGTTCGGCAGGAATTCGCGGAGTGTGCGGAGCGGCGGTGCCGGCCGGGTCCGCGGTAGTGAAGCGCAGCACGAGCTGCGGGTAACCGACGTCGGCCAGCAGACGCCGCAGCTGCTCACGGGTCACGGCCACCTCGATCGTGGCGCTCAACGGCAGGACGGACACGCCGAGTTCGGCGGCGGTGAGCCAGGCGGCCGAGAGTGCCTCGCCGGCACGGAGCCAGTCGAGCTTGCCGTCCTCAAGCCCGTAGAGAATCGCGAAGGTGGCCACGTTCTCGTGCGCCTCGGAAATGGGCAGGTCCCCGTAGTGGCCGAAGTCCCGACCGGACACAGTCGTCTGCGAGGCACGATCACCGATGGCGGAGTCCGGAACGCCGGTCCCCAACGGCCGGGTACCCCCGGTCCAGTAGGCCAGCTCGGTCCGCCAGTCGACCTCATCAGCCTCGGCGCGCTGAGCGTGATCGACAGCGGTGGCCAGGTCGTACACCTGGTCGGGTCGGAGCAGGTGTAGATGAGCGCCGGCGGACTCGGCGGCCGTGACGATGGAGTGCAGCTTGTCGGCAGCGACCGGGGCACTCACGACGGGCCTGCGGTCGGTCTGCCGTAGAGCGATGGTTTGCCGGTGGCGTACCGCAGCCGGGGTGACCGGGATCTGGTGGTCGAGGCGCACCTGCGCGAGGTGGTCGGGGTGCGCCGGGTTCGGCATCCGGGCGACGAGCGCATGCCAGCCGGCGGCGGCGAGGCTCACCAGCGCATGGTGCAGCGCGGCACCGCAGCTCAGGACGGCGAGGCGGGAGTCCGGGTCGGTGACCTCCAGGCCCCGGCTGTGATCAAGGTAGAGGTCCAGCTCATTGCTGGTCACCCGCCACCGCCAGGGTTGCGTGTTGTGAATCGACGGGGCGTGCCCCGCCGCCGCGGCGGCGGCGGACAGCGCCCGGGTGTCGGCCCGGGTGTCTGCGGCCCGGATGGAAGCGTCGGTGCTCATGGTCGGATCTCCTTCTGCGTCATCGGACGTCCGGTCGGTCAGGGCGTGCGCACCCACACCCAGTCGCGGATCTCGGGCAGGTCCTCGCCGGTACGCCGCACGTAGGCGCGGTGCTCGGTGCGCTTGTCGACCATCTGCTGGCGCAGGACGGCTGCCTTGCGGCCGAGTCCGGGAACCCGATCGATGACGTCGATGACGAGGTGGAAACGATCCATGTCGTTGACGACGAGCATGTCGAACGGTGTCGTCGTGGTGCCCTCCTCCTTGTAGCCGCGGACGTGCAGGTTGTGGTGGTTGGTGCGCCGGTAGGTCAGCCGGTGGATCAGCCACGGGTAGCCGTGGTAGGCCAGGATGACCGGCCGGTCGGTGGTGAAGATGGCGTCGAACTCCGGGTCCGGCAAGCCGTGCGGGTGCTCGGAGTCGGGCTGTAGACGCATCAGGTCGACCACATTGACCACCCGCACCTTGAGGTCGGGCAGGTGTTGGCGAAGCAGGTCGGTCGCGGCGAGGATCTCGCCGGTCGGCACGTCACCGGCGGCGGCGAGAACCACGTCGGGGTCGCCGTCGTCATTGCTCGCCCAGTCCCATATGCCGAGGCCGCGAGCGCAGTGCAGGGCCGCCTCGTTGATGTCGAGCCAGGTGGGGGCGGGTTGCTTGCCGGCGACGATGACGTTGACGTAGTCACGGCTGCGCAGGCAGTGATCGGCCACCGAGAGCAGGGTGTTGGCGTCCGGTGGTAGGTAGACCCGGACGACTTCGGCCTTCTTGTTGACGACGTGGTCGATGAAGCCGGGGTCCTGGTGGGAGGTGCCGTTGTGGTCCTGGCGCCAGACGTGCGAGGTGAGCAGGTAGTTCAGCGACGGCACGGGTTTGCGCCAGCCGAGGTGCCGGGTCGTCTTGAGCCATTTCGCGTGCTGGTTGAACATCGAGTCAACGATGTGGATGAAGGCCTCGTAGCAGGAGAACAACCCGTGCCGGCCGGTGAGCAGGTAACCCTCCAGCCAGCCCTGGCAGGTGGTCTCGGAGAGGATCTCCATGACCCGGCCGTGCCGGTCCAGGTGCTGGTCCACTTCATCGACTCGGGCTTGCCACGCCTTGCCGGTCGTGTCGAGGACGGCACCGAGCCGGTTCGATTCTGTCTCGTCCGGGCCGACGAGGCGGAAGTTGCGGTACTCGACGTTCGCTGCCATGACGTCGCGCAACCACCCGCCCAGCACCCGCGTCGCCTCGGCGATTTCACCGGCCTTGACCGCGTAGTCCCGGAAGTCGGGTAACTCCAGGTCACGGGGAAACCTACCGCCGTTGGTGTGCGGGTTCGCCGACATGCGCAACTCGCCTCGTGGCAGCCAGTCGACCACCCAGGACTGCGGCGCGCCGTCGGCGTCGAAGAGCTCCTCCGGTCGGTAGGAACGCATCCACGTTTGAAGGGCGTCGAGGTGGGCGGCGTCGTCGCGGGCCGCCGTCAGCGGGACCTGGTGGGCGCGCCACGTCCCCTCCACCTGCAGCCCGTCGACGACCTGAGGGCCGGTCCACCCCTTGGGGGTACGCAGCACGATCATCGGCCAGCGTGGCCGTTCGGTGACCCCATCCTCGCGGGCGGCCCGCTGGATCTCGGTTATTTCGTCGAAGGCGACGTCGAGGGTGGCGGCGAGGAGCTGGTGGACGGTGGTGGGGTCCTCGCCGGCGACGAGGTAGGGCTTGTGCCCGTACCCCTCGAGAAGGTTGCGGAGTTCGTCGTCGCCGATGCGGGCCAGGACGGTCGGGTTGGCGATCTTGTAGCCGTTGAGGTGCAGGATCGGCAGCACGGCACCGTCACCGACCGGGTCGAGGAACTTGTTCGAGTGCCACGACGCGGCCAGCGGGCCGGTCTCGGCCTCACCGTCGCCGATGACGCACGCCACGACGAGGTCAGGGTTGTCCAGGGCCGCGCCGTAGGCATGCGACAGCGAATAGCCCAGTTCACCGCCCTCGTGAATCGACCCGGGCGTCTCCGGCGCGACATGGGACGGGACGCCGCCGGGGAAGGAAAACTGGGTGAACAGCCGCTGCATGCCCACCGCGTCCTGCAATATCCGCGGGTAGATCTCCGAGTAGGTGCCTTCCAGCCAGGTGTTCGCGACCAGCCCGGGGCCACCATGACCCGGGCCGGTCACGTAGATGACCTCCCGGCCACGCGCGGCGATGATCCGTGACAGGTGGGCGTAGAGCAGGTTCAGACCGGGAGTGGTGCCCCAGTGCCCGAGCAGCCGCGGCTTGACCTGCACCGGTTGCAGCGGCTCGCGCAGCAGCGGGTCGCCCATCAGGTAGATCTGCCCGACCGACAGGTAGTTCGCCGCGCGCCAGTACGCGTCGATGCGCTCCAGCTCATCGGACCCCAACGGCTCGCCCGCCGCCACACGGAAAGTCGATACGGTGTCCAGAGGTGCGGTGCGGGTCGCGGTCATCAGGACCGCCGCCTTTCCTATCGGTAGCGGAAGAAATTGCGGTACGCGCCTGCATGACGACGGCCCGCCGAGGGCGCGGGACGGTCATTAGCGCCCCGTTGCGGCCAACTCTTTGCCATTGCCCTTGGCGCGATGCCCAAGACTGATCGGTGCAGCGAGGACGCGAGCGCCGCGCGGCTCCCGTGGGGAGACCAACGCGCCACGTTCGACGATGTGCTCAGTCTGCGCTCGCCATCGGCAGATGGTCAGGGCCAGAAGACCCCTCAAGCCGGGCCTGTCTCTTCCGGCTGCTACCGAGGTCTGGATCAGATGGCGGACGTGTCGCTACGGCGGCGCATGGCGGGCGCGAATACAGGCGCGCATCGGACGCTCCTCGATCATTTCAGCGCGGGTCCGGGGATCCCGGCTTCACCGTCACCGACAAACCGTTTCCCGACTGGCTCGGCTGGAACCTGTCGGCCCGATGTAATTTGCGGGCCGGGTGTCACCGAACAGCGTGCGACGGCCCGGTCGGTGCGGTTCCTACGCTTACCGAGCCCGCGTGGCGTCGCTGTGCACGCAGCACGGCCTTGCGAATCTCGTCCGCGGCCGGCAGCAGAACACCGCAGGCCACGAGATCGCCCAGTCCGCCACGGACAGCGCTGCGGTGTGGAACAGGCCGGTTGCTGGCGTCCAGCGACGCCACACCGGCGGCAACGGCGTCAGATGTACGCCGGGCCGGTTCGCTCTCGCCGGTCAGTGCGGAGTTGTCGACGGTCAACCCGTGCGCCTCGATGACCTGCGTCGGGGGCACCGCGTCGCCTGCCTCGAGCACCAGGATGTCGCCGACGACCAGGCTGACCGCCGGCACGTCGACGCGTTCCCCGTCGCGCAGGACCACACTGCGACGCGGCACCATGGCCCGCAACGCCTCGGCCGTCCGTTCTGCGGCGAACTCCTGTCCGAAGCCGATCACCGCGTTGAGCAGCACCACTGCCAGGATCGCGACCGCCAGCTGCAGGTTACCGGCGTCGCGCGGCCGGCCCAGCTCGTAGGCGATGAACGTGATCACCGCGGCGACCAGCAACATCACCGCGAACAGGTCGGTGAACTGGGCCATGAACCGGCGAAGGACCGACGGACCACGGGCTACCGGAAGTTCGTTGAGCCCGTCGCGGGTCAGCCGCGCCGCAGCGTCGTCGGCCGACAGCCCGCGCGAACTGACTTCCAATCGGTCCAGTCTTCCCGTCACATCCAACGATGCGGACCCAACTCCGCTCTGTGGGATGGACGTCTGCGGACCGGATGTCACCGTGGCTCCCTTTTAACCGCTCAGGGCGGCTCGTTGGCGAACACGCAGGCAGCCCCTCCGTAGAGAACGGCCGTTGGAGGAGCGGTGCGGACTGACCGCCGGCCGGCGCTGCGCCGGCCGGCCGTGCGCTACAGCCAGTCCTTGCGTTTGAAGACCCCGTACAGGCCGGCGGAGAGCGCCGCGATCAGGGCTGTTGAGGCCAGCACTCCCCCTTGGGAGCCAAATCCGGGGTAGGGCAGGTTCTGGCCGTAGAAGCCGGTGACCGCGGTGGGGACGGCGATGATCGCCGCCCAACTGGTCACCTTCTTCATGATGAGATTCATCTGGTTGGCCTGGATAGTCAGGTTCGTTTCGACTGTCGTCGCGACGAGGTCGCGCAGAGACTCGGTCCACTCGGTGACCCGCAGGACGTGGTCGTAGACGTCCTGGTAGTACGGCGTCATCACCTCGTCGACGACATGCAGGTCCCGACGCAGCAGGCCGTTGAGAACCTCCCGCATCGGCAGCACCACCCGACGCAGCACCACAAGGTCGCGACGCAGCTCGAAGGAGCGCCGCTGCACGGCCTGGATCTGCGCCCGGCGCTCGCCGAACAGCAACTCCTCCAGCCTCTCGATGCCCTCGTCGAGCTGCCCGACCGCACGGAAGTGCCCGTCGACGACATGGTCGAGCAGGCCGTGGAGCAGGAACGCGACGCCGTGACTCGCGAGATCGGCCGAGGAGTCCCAGCGGGCGAGGACCGGCGCCATGTCGAAGCCCTCGTCCTTGCGGACGGTGATCAACGCCTGGTCGGTCAGGAACACGGCTATCTCACTGGTGCGCAGCCGGATGCCCGGAGACTCGATCTTGACCGCGTAGGCACTGATGAACAGGTGTGTGGCGTACCGGTCAAGCTTCGGGCGTTGCGACTCCTGGAGGGCGTCCTCGATGGCCAGCTCGTGCAACCCGAACTGGGTGTCCACCATCTCGAAGTCGCCAGCGGTGGGCCGACACAGATCGAGCCACACCACGGAGTTCGGGTCATGGAGGTGCGCGGAGATCTCCGCGACCGGAAGGTCCCGCGCGACGCAGACGCCGTTCTCGTACAACCGCGTTCGGACGCGGGACTCCGGTCCGGTCAGGTCGGCCGCCTCATCGGGCACGGCCTCGGGAACCGCAGTCATCGCAGCGAACTCCGAGACTTCCGAGCCCTGTCCCCCGCGATCGCACCGGGAGTCCCCACGACGGTCATCCGCCGTGTGCGTGTCACCACGTCGCCGCCTCCTGTCCTCATGCTCGACTCAACCGTGCCTCGGGAGGCGGCGTGTCGGACAGGGCCACAAGACCCGAACGTTTGACCGGTCTCCCGCGGCCCTTCAGGGCTTTTTGGCCCTGACGTCGGTTGCTCGCGCACCGACGGTGGCGTTGAAGCGCTGCCATCCGTTCCGGGTCCTGCTGGGTCACCCGCACCATCTGCGGCACCCGGTCGCGATCTGAGACGGCGCGATTCAGGTACCGCTCGACCACCGGCGGAAGCGCGCCAGATGACGCCGAACCGGGCGACCGACGATCGGGGTGAACGGTCACGGGATGCGCTCCGTGGTGAGATAGCGACGCACCGGCATGAGCATGGGGAGCACGGTGAGAGCGGCACCGACCGTGCCATAGACGAACAGCAGGGGCGACGGGCCGACGTAACGGAACTCCACCAGGAGCCAGGCCAGTTGACCCAGCCCGAGCAGAATCGTGGCCGACCAGGACCAGTGACGGCCGGTCAGGTGCCCGGCGGTCGCGAGCCATGGCCATGGTGGCCGGCGTAGGACACCGTACGCGGCGATCAGCGATACCAGGCCGAAGCCCACGGCCAGCACCAGCCCGGGAACGAGCCAGCTGTCAATGAGGGGAATACGGTCGAGTGGCTCGCGGGGTATCTGGTCCATTCCCCAAATACCGAAGATCAGACCGACTCCGCCGAACAGTCCGCTCACGCCGAGGAACGCCAGCAGGCCGACAAGGGCCCACACCGTCGCCGGACGACGTCCTGTTGTCGCGAGTGGAGTTCTCGCGTGAACCCTTGTTGTCTGCACTTTTTCACGGTCCACCTGCGCAGGCTGGCAGAACAGGGTCGAAGGGCCTCTATGACCGCGCTGCCGCCTACCAGAGCTTCTGGTTTGCCCTCGGACGCCGGCCCGCTGGTCTCAGCGACCTGCATCGGTCGCTGATCCCACCCCCACCGGACCGGGACCGGATGATGTCCGGGTGCCCGTCGAGGCGTCAGCCTGCCGCATAAGCTGATCAGTTTCGGCGATGGCCACCAGTGAGCGCCAATCGTCCGCCATGGCGGCGACCAGCACCGGAACGTCGGGGTGGCGGTCGGCGTCGACCCTGACGGTGATGGTGAGCACGCCGGCGTAGGAGAACGCCAGGAACGAGATGGCGAGGTTCCCGGCGAGCGCCCCGATCGGGATCATGTCGATGACATCCGCCCCCAGCAGCCGGATCGGGGCGGGTGGGCCGGTCACGTTGCTCTCGACGACGGTGGTGAGGCGTTGCCTGCGGGTGAAGCGCCGCAGCAGGCCCAGCCGCGCCAACCAGAGCAGCAGGCACTGCTCGGTGGTGAGCATCTGCTCGCGCTTGGCGGTGCTGCTGTTCGCGCTGACCAGACGCAGTCGTACGGCCGGGTCGGGTTCGCCGAGCGGAAGCTTGACCACGATGATGCCCGCCCGGTTGCCGGTGCGGGGTGCTGGTGTGCGGATGCGGGGTGACGCTGCGACGGTGGCGTTGATGTCGATCCCGTCGACGCGCTCACCCCGGGACCGCAGCAGAGCGCGCAAGCCTCCGGCGGCCAGGTTGAGCACAACGTCGTTGACCTTCCCGTCGTGCGCGTGCGCGACGTCCTTGACGGTTGCGAGGTCGAGGCGGAAAACGGCGAGCGCACGGTGTGGGCCGACCGGGCCGGTCAGTGAGGTTCGGGGCGCGTGCCATGCGTGGCCGAGGAGTTGCCGGCTGATGGCGAGCGTGCCGGCGAGCCGGCGGGTTCGTGGCCGGTGGACGAGCCGCCGGAGGGTGCTCAGCCTGAGCCGGAGGTTGTCTCGAGCCAGCATGCGCCAACCCGGCGCGTCGGCAGCCGACCAGGCGGAATGCGGGGCCGCTGCGGTGGGAGCGAGGAGGGCGGTGAGGAGTCTGACCGCGGCGAGGCCGTCGGCGATCGCGTGATGAAGCGCGAGGATGGCGGCGACGCGACCGTCGGGTAGGCCGGTCACGAGCCAGATCCGCCACATCGGGTGGGCGCGGTCCAGCAGCGGCGCCAGCAGTTCCTCGGCCACCCGCATCAGCGCGGCCTCGTCGCCGGGTGGGGACAGCGCAATGCCGTTCACATGCCGGTTGATGTCGAACGACGGATCGTCGACCCACAGCGGCGGGCCAGCCAGCCACCCCGGGTGGTGGACGATCCGACGCAGCTCGGGCACGCTGCTGAGCCGCTGGTCGAGGTCGGCACGGATCTCGGCCAGCCGCAACTGCCCGTCCGCGTCGCAGATCGACGCGCCGTCGAGCACAGCCACTATGCCGACGTGCATCGGAGTGTCCGGCGCCTCGATCGCCAGGTTGGTCAGGTCCACGGCGCTGAGCCGCACGAATCCGATGGTCACGAAGACCTCCTACGAATCCTTTGGGTGGGCCGTGGCGTTCGGTCAGGGGCCGTGAAGAACGGCGGACCCCGGACGTGCTTTCGCGCCTGACAGTCCGAGTCGATGGTGGTGGGCGGAGCGCCACCGGGGTCCAGAGCTACATCTGCACCGCACACCCTTGACCAGGCGCGTGCGATGAGCGGTGTGCTTCCTTGTGGCAGGAATGCTCAGGTGTCGGAGGGCTTACCCGGCGACGGGCTGTCGCAGTTCGGAGGCGATCTGGCCAGCCCAGGTGTCGATCGCCGACCAGTCCCGGAAGTCGCCCTGCGGAACGTGTAGAGCCATGACCATGGCCTTCTCCGCGAGACCGAGCCGGTGGCGGTCGAGGCGACCGGCGAAGACGCGATGATCGCGTGCGTTCACGGAGGTGACGATGTCACTGACCTCGGCCGGAGCCTCAGCGGGCTTGGGCGGGTCACCGATCGGGCCGCTGGAGAACAGCCACACTGAACGCGGTGGATTCGAGGTGATCCGCGCTGCCACGCTGCGGGCTTCCTCCAACCATCGTCCCATGTAGACAGCACTTCCCAGCACCAGTGCGTCGTACGAGGTCACGTCAGTGACTTCTGCCGCAGCGGCGACATCGACGACGGAATCGGACGGCAATCCGCCTCGTAGGGCGGTCGCGATGTGAGTAGCGATCTCCGTTGTGGATCCATGCTTGCTTGCGGCGGCGACGAGAACTCTCATGGCTGACTACCCTTCCGTTGACCTGGTAGGCAGGCGGTTGCCTGCCGCACCCATTGCCGAGAAGGCGGCTTCCTAGCCGCCGGCGCGGTGACCCCACGACGTCTGCGCAAGCACGGTGGTGGTCATCAGCTGGTAGAAGAGGTCGGGCTGTTGGAACAGCGTGCGGTGTCCGGACAGCTCGAAGATGACCATCTTCTTAGTCGGTGCGTCGAGGAGCTGGAACCATTGCTGGGCCGGTTCGGCCCGACCGCGGGCCTCATGCCTTCCCTGCACGAGATAGACGGGCACCTGAAGCTCGGTGACCTGGGTGCGGAAATCGATGTCCTGCAGCTGCGGGTACAGGACGGTGAACACGTCCAGGAATCCGGCCAGCCCGTGGAGCTGCTCCATCAGGCTGTATTCGGCGACGAAAAGGTTGTCGGAGAATCCGTTCGCGCTCTCCGCGACGAGGGTGTCGTCATAGGGGTAGATCTGGTGCTCGTAGGTCAGCGCCGGCTCGTAGTCGAGCATCGCCGTGTACGGCGGGAGTCCACTGGTGACGAACTGCCGTTCCAGCTGCGTGTTGCCGGTGGAGCGGGCCCAGGCAAGGGTGTCGGTGTAGAAGATCTGGTCGGTTTCTCGAGGGCTGACCATCTGCCCGGCGCCGACGAACGCGTGGAACAGCTCCGGGTGCCGCTGGGCGGCGAGGACGCCCAAGATCGATCCCCAGGAGTTGCCGACGAGGTAGATCTTGTTCCGCCCGAAGCGTTCACGCAGGTAATCGGTCACGTCGATGACGTCGGCGACCGCTGCGTCCAGGGTGAGGGTCGCGGTTGAGTCGAGGTTGTCGTAGGACTTGCCGGTGCCCCGCTGGTCGAGGGTGGCGACAACGAAAGCTTTTTCGAGGTCCTGGCCGTGCTTGCGCATCGCGCCGATGTCGCTGCCACCCGGACCGCCTGCAAGGTAGAGCAGCACCGGGCGGTCGACGCTGTTTCCACGGATCATGACCGCGAGGTCGTGGCCGCCGGCCGGCACCCGGGTCAGCTCCGCGACGCTGCCGGGCATCGGCTCACCATCCGCGCTGACGATGGCGTCGGTCCGCGCCGGGCGGATGACGGCGACGGACAGCGCGATCAGTCCCAGCACGGCCAGCCCGGCGACGGCGGCACGCGCCCGCCTCCCGACCGACGCACGGCCGGTCCGGATCTGCCTGCTGCCGTCGAGGCCGCGCGCCGCCGCCGCGCCCAGGGCCGCACCGATGATCATGGGTACGACCGTGAGCACGCCATGAAGGCCACGACCGAGCACGAACGCCACGATGCCGTAGGTGCTGCCGAGATGGAGCCCGTCGACCAGCGGCCCGACAGTCGCGATCCGCGCCAACTCGAACACGGCGACGAACGTGACCGGCGCCAGAAGCATGGCCCACCGGGAGCGCATGACGAGCGCGGCGATCACACCGACGAGCAGACCGGCACCGATGGCGAGCAGTGCGTTCAGGGTGGTGACCGGTCCCCGTGGTGTCACCCATGCGGCTGTCAGGCCGTACAGACCGGCGGCGGCGACTGCCGCGCCGGTGCCAATGCGCCGGTCCCACCAGCCGGGCACGACCACCGACGGCTGCTGCTGCTGCTGGAGTGGGTGGCTCATCATGGGACCTCGTTCGGCGAGAAATTCGGTAACAGGGCCTGATCAGTCACCCGGTCCGGAGCAACACTGTGAGCCTCCGCCCGAAGCGCTGCTGCCGGGCGGCCGGAACCCGGGCGCTGCGGGCCACCGCGAAATCATCGGGTGACCCGCAGCGGGCCTGGCTACTTGAGCCAGGTGGCGTTACGGACCAGCGGGGTGGCCGACCACGCCTTGCCGAACCCGAACGTGTTCCCGGCGTTGAGCAGGGCCAGGACGATCAGGATGGCCGCGTAGATGAGGTGGTCGTCCATGAACGGGTTGCTCGACGGCGGCAGCACCGCTGCCCACATCATGACGACCAGGATCGCGCCACCGATAGCGGCGAGCCGCATCCCGATGCCGAGGATCAGCGCCGTGCCGATGGCTAGCAGCGCACCCATGAACAGCACGTTGGTGACGGTGTTTCCGGCGATGGCGGTGAAGAAGCCACTGAACGGGCCCTCGGAGCCGCCGAGGAAGCCCGCGGTGGGGCTGCCGCCGTTGAGCCAGGACCGCGCCGACGGGGTGGCGAATCCCCACCCGAACAGCTTGTCCAGGAACGCCCAGAGGAAGACCCAGCCCAGCGCGATCCGGATGCCCGCCAACAGGTAACGGGCAGCGACAGCAGAGCGGCTTTCGGCGGCGGGTAATGCCGCTGACGAGTCACGACCGGTGGGCCTGGCGTCGGCTTTTTCGGATTGCCGGCCGGCGGCGGGCCGGCGGGCCGCGTCTGGTACGGCGACGGCCAGGGGCGCTGTCGGTGGCATCGTGGGGCCGGCGGCGGTGGGGGTTGCGGCGTTGTGGTTCCGGGCGATGTCGACCATCGCACTCACGATCCTTCTTGGGCTGATGGTGCGGTGTCCGCCGGGCGTACGCCCGGTGGGTCGGCTGTTTGAGCCCGGCCGCCGTCCGTCCCCTACGACAGACGGCGACCAGACAATCGATCTTCTACGGGGTGGCGCCGGCAAGCAGTGCCTTGCCGTTGGGCTCGGGCTGAGCGGGCAGCGGCTGGTCGAGAGCTGGCGTGGCTATCACGCTCGGCGGGGTTGCGGTGGCGGCGGCGTTCTCCCGGGCCAGGAACGAGCCCAACTCGCCGATGGTGGACATCAGCGGGGCGGGGAAGACGACTGTGGAGTTCTTGTCGACGCCGAGCTCGACGAGGCTCTGCAGGTTTCGGAGCTGCAGGGCGAGCGGGTGCGCCATCATGATGTCGGCGGCGGTGCCGAGGGCGTCGGCGGCAAGCGCCTCACCTTCCGCGGCGATGATCTTCGCGCGCTTCTCCCGCTCGGCTTCGGCCTGGCGGGCCATCGCCCGTTTCATACTCTCGGGCAGTTGAATGTCCTTGAGTTCGACCAGGGTGACGGCGACGCCCCATTCTTCGGTGGCGACGTCGAGGATCTCGCGAATGTTGAGGTTGATGCGGTCGGTCTCGGACAGCGTCTCATCGAGGGTGTGCTGGCCGACGACCTTGCGCAGGGTCGTTTGGGCGATCTGATTGATGGCAGCTTCGACGTTCTCGATTGCCACCACCGACTTGACCGCGTCGGTGACGCGGTAGTACGCGACGGCGGAGACGTCGACGCTGACGTTGTCGCGGGTGATGATGCCCTGCGACTGGATCGGCATCGTGATGATGCGCAGGCTGACCCGGTGCAGCACGTCGACGAACGGGATGATCGCGGTCAGCCCGGCCTTCTTGACGCGGATGACCCGACCGAGCCGGAACAGCACCCCCTGCTCGTACTGCTTGACGACCTTGAGGGACAGCGCCAGCAGCAGCACTGCCACCGTCGCGACGATGATCCAGATGGTGGTGGTCATAATGCGTTCCCCTTGCTGGCCCCGGAAACCCGGAGCCGTCTGCGTACAGGGGCGAGCTGGTGATCAGTGCTTGCCGGCGTGGATGACCGCAACCGGTCCGTGGGCGTGGTGGACGAGCGCGCCGCTGACCGAGCCGAGCAGCAGTCCGGCGAAGCCACCGTGGCCACGGCAGCCGACGACGGTCAACGCGGCGTCACGGGACGCGTCGATCATGCTGTGCTCGGCGTTGAGGCTGCGGATCGGCCGGGTTTGCACGTTGACGTGCGGGTGGCTGGCTTGCACGGTCGCGGCGGCGTCGGCGAGGACCTGCTGAGCTTCCTGCTCGGCGGTGCGCTCCGCGGCGGCCTGCGCGTCGACGTCGTTGCCGGCGAAGCGTTCCCACGGGCCGGGCCAGTAGACATGCGCGAGGATCAGCGGCACCTGCCGCTGGTCGGCTTCGGTGGCCGCGAAGTCCCGGGCCGCGTCCGCGGCCGGTGAACCGTCGATGCCGACCAGCACCGGCCCGAGGGCGGGCACCGGCAGGTCCGGCTGCTCGGGGCCACGCTCGATGACCGTGTCGGCGACCGGGGGCCGGACCACGATGACCGGGCCGTGGGCGTGCGCGGCGAGCTGCGCCGACACGGAGCCGAGCAGCAGCTCGGCGAAGCCGCCGACGCCACGGGCGCCCACCACGGTCACCGCGGCGGTGCGCGACTGCTCAACGAGCACCGACGCGGCGCCGCCGGCGATCCGCTGGCACTGCACCTCACCCAGCTCCGGGTGCTGCTTGTGCAGCAGCTCGGAGGTGTCGTGCAGCAGCACGTTGCCGGCCTCCTCCTCGCCCTGATCGACGCCGCCGAGGTAGGGCTCAGACATCATGGTCGGTCCGAAACCGTAGAACGGGGTGAGGTAACCCGACACCAGCCGCAGCTCGGCTCCCCGGCGCAGCGCGAGAGTGGCGGCGTACTCGGCGGCCACCAAGCTGGACGGCGAGCCGTCCAGCCCTGCCACGACAATCGGAATCTGGGACATGAGAGTTCCTGTCTGGTCGACGTTCACGGGCGCAGCGGGACGTGCGTGCTTAGGTCGTTGCCGATGCGCCGGGGTGCAGTTGCCGGCTGCCCGGCGGGCGCTTGCTCGACCCGGAACGCCTCGCGGTCGGTGTACAGGTGCAGACCTGACACCTCGACATCCCCGCGCCACGGCTGAATGTCCACGATCAACGGCGCGGTGCCAGCGGTGCGAAACCATCGCTCCCGGGTGACTACCGTGATCGCCGTATCGCTGTCGGTCTGCATACGCTCAGACTGCGCCAGCACCGCTGAGCGGGGCAGAGGCGGTGGGCCCTGCCGGTGGGGGCCGTTGTACCCGCGTTGGTAGATGCCGATCGCCTGGATCAGCAGGTCGAACCCGCCCGACGAGGCGATCGTCGAGCGGGACGGTGGCCCGGCGGACATCAGCGGGTGCGGCCGAGGACCACCAGGTCGGCGGCGAGCTCGAACGTCGCGGGCAGGCCGACGCCTTCGATCGCGACATCGGCACCGAGCCCACCGGTGGCAGTGCGCGCCGGAAGGGAGCGGACGGGCAGGGCCATAAGACCCGAAAACTTCGTGTGTCTCATGGCGCACCTGCCAGGAAGGGCCGTTGGACCCTGCTCAACCAGGCCGTTCAGGAGTACAACGGAAGGATGATTCGTGTCTTTCTGCTCGATGACCATGAGGTCGTCCGTCGCGGCATCTGCGAGCTGCTGACTCAGGACGGCGACATCGAGGTGGTTGGACAATCCGGGTCAGCGGTGGAGGCTGCGCACCGCATACCGGCGCTGCGGCCGGACGTGGCGATCCTCGATGCCCGCCTGCCGGACGGCAACGGGATCGACGTGTGCCGGGACGTACGCGCCATCGACCCCACCATTCACGGGCTGATCCTGACGTCGTACGACGATGACGAGGCTCTCTTCGCGGCGATCATGGCCGGGGCCGCCGGATACGTGTTGAAGCAGATCCGGGGTGTCGATCTGCTTGACGCGGTGCGCCGGGTTGCCGCTGGGCAGTCGCTGCTCGATCCGGCGGTCACCGCCAGAGTGCTGTCACGTATCCGCGATGGTGCGAAGGCGCCCGATGAGCTCAAGTCGCTGACCGACCAGGAACTGAAGATTCTTCGGCACATCGCCCAGGGCATGACGAACAAGGAAATCGCGCAGGAGATGTTCCTGGCCGACAAGACGGTGAAGAACTACGTCTCGAGCGTCCTGACGAAACTCGGCCTCGAGCGGCGCACCCAGGCGGCAGTCCTCGCCACCAACCTGATGCGGGGCAGCTCTCGCTGATCGGACCCAGCGGTGCCAGGCCGGCCGGTAGCCATTTCGATACGGCGGCGCTAGTAATGGCAGTTAGTCTCATCGGACTTCAGTACAGCCCGATCTGCCGCGCAGACTCAGTGCCAACCGACTCGCCGACCGCGGGCCGTTCGACCCGGTCACGCGATCATCCATCTCGGACGACGGCAACGGTGCGAGTGGCGTACCGCACCAGACCGTCGCTGATCGAACCGAGCAGCAGGCTGCCGAAGCCACCACGACCGCGGGCGCCGACGACGACAATGTCGGCATCAGCGGCGGCATTGTTGAGGGCATGTACTGGGTTGTCGCCATACAGCACTTTTCGCACCACCGTGACGTCTGGATACGTTGATTCCCCGTCGACGGTCGCTTCGCGAAGCATCTCATCGGCCGCGGTGTGCAGTGGCCCGGTGGTGAACGCGGGCATGAGGTTCGGTTTGACGCCGTGCCAGCTCGGCGACTCCCACACGTGGATCGCATGCAGGTGCGCGGTGCGCGCCCGGGCCTGCAGGAACGCGAACGCGACTGCTTGGGCGCTGCCACGGGAGCCGTCGATGCCCACCACCACCTTCGCCGGCCCGGCCGGCCGAGGGCCTTCGGACGTGGGCACGACGATGACCGATGTTCGGGCGTGTGCGGCCACCTGCGTGCTGACTGGTCCGGCGAGCAGGCCGCCGTACCGGATTCGGGCGTCGGCCGCGACCAGAATGAGCTCTGCGTTGGCGGAGCCGGCGAGCAGCGCGCCCGCCGGGCTGCCGCTGTGAAGGATGCCGTGCACGTCGACGCCGGGGTGCGCAGCCGCTGTTTTGTCGACCAAGTGATCGAGCAGGCGTTGGGCCGGCCGCGGCGCACCGCCGGCACGCGGTGGCTCGAGGCCGACCAACCATGGTGGCGATGCCGGGAGCGGATAGACCAGCAGCAGGCCGAGGTGGAGCCGGATTGCCTCTCGAGCTCCGGCGGCGATGACGGTGGTGGTGGGGGCGTCAGCGTCGACGCCGACCACGACCTGCCCCGTGGACTCTTCCATCGATGGCCTCCTGTCTGCGGCCGGCGTTGCCGGCCTCGACCGGGCGATGGGTGGCCGGTCTCCAGGATCGCGGACGGCAGCAGGTGCGCGAAGTGCCGAAAGACCTGGTAGGACCGGGACTCTCGGGAGGCGGTGGAGGAATTGGCAGAGCGGTCAGCTCTTGAGGGGCACGTCCCACACCAGCATGGCGCCATGGGGGTGGACGTCGGTGACGACGAAGGTGCCGCCGCGCTCCTCGGCGCGGCTGCGGAGATTGCCGAGCCCGTTGCCGCCCGTTGCTGCGCCGATGCCGACGCCGTCATCGGCCACCCGCAGGATGAGGCGACCTGCGTCAACTGCGACAGCGATCGTGACAGTTATCGCGCGCGCGTGCTGGACGATGTTCGACAGCGCTTCCCCCAGGACCGCAATCAGGTCGGCGCGCAGCGAATCTGGGACCGCGAGGTCAACAGCCCCGGTGATGGTCAGGTGCGGTCGGAAACCCAAGCTCTTCGTCGCCTCGTCGGCGGCCGCTGTCAGCGCGGCGCGCACCGATCCGAGGGCTGGCTTGTGCAGGCCGAAGATGGCGTTGCGGATGTCGCGGATGGTCGCGTCGAGTTCGTCGATGGACTGGTCCAGGCGCTCCCGGACGTCTGGAGGTTCGGCGCGGCGCGTCAGCCCTTGCAGGCCGAGACCGGTGGCGAACAACCGCTGGATCACCACGTCGTGCAGGTCCCGTGCGATGCGCTCCCGATCGGCGAGCACCACCATCATCTCGCGCTCCTCCTGTACCCGTGCCCGCTCGACGGCGAGGGCAGCCTGGGAGGCGAACGTGGTGATCATGTTGATGTCAGACGCGCCGTCGAAGCCCACGCTGCTCGTCGGCAGGATCACCACGAGCACCCCCTGCACCGCTCCGGTCATCGCCAGTGGCGCCAGCAGCGCCGGTCCTGCCGGCAACGGTGCGGGCCAGACCGCGGCGGCGTCCAGATTCTCGATCAGGACATGGCCGCCGGCGGCAATGATCTGCTCGAACGGCGTGCCGTCGAGCGGGATCGACGCCCGGTCCAGCGCCGCGTTCGACGGCGCGGTGACCTCGACACGCAGCTCACCGGTCGTCTCGTTGTGGAGCAGGATGGCCACGAGCGCGGCGTCGGCGACCTCGCAGGCGTGGTCCACCACCAGCCGCAGCACATCGGTGCGATCGACCTGCCCGACGAGAGTGTCGGTGATCTCCGCAGTCGCTTGGAGCCAGCGTTGGCGCCGGCCCGCCGCTTCGTAGAGCCGGGCATTGTCGAGAGCGATCCCGGCCGCGGCGGCGAGGGCGATGACGATCTCCTCGTCGGCATCGCTGAACTCGGCAGCACCGCGTTTCTCGGTCAGGTAGAGGTTGCCGTACAGCTGGTCGCGGATGCGGACCGGAACCCCGAGGAAGGAGCGCATCACCGGATGGCCGGGCGGGAAGCCCAGCGAACGTGGATGGTTGCTGATGTCCGGCAACCGGATCGGCAATGGCTCATCGATGAGCAGACCCAGCACGCCACGGCCGGTGGGAAGGTCACCGATATGGTTCTGCTCGCTGACGGTCATTCCATCGGTGATAAATTCGACGAGGCTGCGGTCAGGTCCGATGACGCCCAGGGCAGCGTAACGGGCGCCGGCTACCTGACAGGCCGCCACGACGATCCGCGACAGGGTGCTGCGCAGGTCGAGATCGCTGCCGATGCCGACGACGGCCTGCAGCAGCGGCGACAACCGCTCCCGGCCCGCCATTCACGTCACCGACCCGATGGAACTCCGGCGAGGTACAGCGGCGATGCTCCGCGACCGGGCTGCCGCGCCCTCGACGAACATCAATAATGCTAGATTCGGCGCAATCAGGGCTTTGGGGGCGATTCGCACCCGCTGTTGGGGCCATCGGCGCGGTGCCGACGCTGCGGCCCCGTCCAGAACGGCGGCCTGCGCTAACTCGCCCCGTGCGCTCACCTCATCACATTAGCCCTGTCGAAAGCCGGAACGGGTTTGGCGGTGTCGCATCTTCCAGGGATGAGGTCCATTCAATTGCAGACAAGACCGTTAGCTGAGTGAGGGCTTGCGGCTGAGCTGGGTGTGGGCGGGTTCAGAGCCGCGGGGGCAAGGATTGATCGCCCACCTCCCGGCCACCGCGCAGTAGGTCGAACCCGACGACCCCTGCGAGCACGACGGCGGCTGCCGCAGCGGGCACCAGTACGGGTTGCCCGACCAGGGGCGGGCCGATGGCGATGAGCACGCCTAGCCCGATCAGCCGAGGCGTGGACACGCGGGTGAACACGTGCCGTCCGAGTAGTGCGTGTCCGGCGAGGAACAGCGCCGGTCCGCCCAGGACGATCACCGTCCAGGACGCCGGGGCCGCTGCCGTCGCGTGCGCGATCGCCATCTCATCGGAGACGGTGATGGCGACGATGCCGGCCACCATGAACAGATGGGCAAAGGAGGATTCCCTGTTTCGAAAGCCCGGCTCGTGCGCATGGGAGAAGGCTGTTCCGAGCTTTTCCCGGGTGCGGTAGAAGTAGGTGAAGTAGAGCAGCACGGTGGTACCGAAAGCCACCGTGAACGCCATACCTTGGTGGAGGCTGAATTCGCTGGCGTGGAATGTTCGTCCGGTGGTGATGACCGTTTCACCGAGTCCGACGATGATGAACTGCCGGTAGCGCTCGGCGAGATGTTCGCTGGCCAGATTCCATTCTGAGGGGTTCGTGCGACCGAGCTTCGGCGTCGGCCATCCGGAGAGCGCGGCCAGGTAGTCGATTGCGATGGCCAGGCTCCATAGCGCCACCCGGGCTGTCTCATCGACCAGCGCGCCGGCGAACCAGGGCACCGCCGAGACCACAAACCAGGGAACTGCGCGCAGCGGTCGACAGCCGAGCGGATCCCGGCGCAGAGCGATTGCGAGCACGGAGCTGCGGCCCAGGTTGATCGCGACGTATACGATCGCGAAGAGTAGTCCGCGCTGTTCGAACGCCTCCGGGATAGCCGTGGAGATTAGCAGGCCGCCGAACATGGTGGCGATTACCAGCAACTGGATATGGATCAGCCGTGAGTCCAGGGTGTCGGTCACCAGGTTGGTGTACGACCAGACCCACCACACTGCCAACAGCAGGATCAGCGTCTGGTAAGCGCCGGTCCAGTCCAGCCGGTTGAGCAGGGTCTGAGAGAGCCGGAAAAGGATAAAGATGTAGATCACATCGAAGAACAATTCGACGTAGGTGGCCTGCTTCGGCTGGCCAAGATCGCGGACCAGCCCGGGGCGCTTCTCCGTCTTCATTCCAACCCGCTTCTTTACCCGTCCGGACTACCGGCTCCCGGCAGAGTCATACCACGGGCAAGTCAGACCGACGGGCGATTCGTTCATCGTCGCAGATGCTCCGATGACCGCACTGTATCCGGGATTGTGGATGAACTGCGCGGTGTAATCGATGTGTCTAAGACTCCAGCAGAAGATCCGTTTCATGGTTCGGTGAGGGCTTGCCGGGCACAGTGGCTGATCTTGGCTTGATTTTGGTCTCGACGTCGGTAGATTGACCAGGCGATGATGTCGGCGACGCGTCGTGCGGTTCGAGGGCGTGGAACAGTCGGCGTAGCGCGAGCAGCCCGGCCACCCAAGTCCCGGACCCGGCGCCGGGGTTCAGGCCGGTAGAAGCGTGCCTCGATCGCGTCCATCAACTCGCCGAACAGCTGACCGATCGGCCCAATGAGCAGGGTGGGGCCATGACACAGATCATGCACAAGACGGAGCACAAGCTGAAGACGGCGGTCGTGGACGAGCTGGAGTGGACTCCGAGCGTCAACTCCGACCGGATCGCGACCCCCGTCGACAATGGTGCAATCACCATGTCGGGTCAAGTCGAGACCTACCCGGAGAAGGAAGCGGCGACCCGTGCGGTGATGCACGTACGTGGCGTGACCGCGGTCGCGGACGAGATTGGGGTGAAGAACGTGTGGGCGCCCCGCGAGGACTCCGACATCGCCCGGAAGGCATTCGACGCGCTCGATCGGATGGTGCACGTCCCGGCCGGAGCGGTAAAGGCGAAGGTCCACCACCACGTGATCACCTTGTCCGGCACGCTCACCTGGGAGTACCAGCGTGAAGCAGCGCGTGCGGCGATGGCCGCCCTGCGGGGAGTGCGGGCATGGTCAACACCATCTCTTTGGAGCCGAAGGCCACGATCACCCCGACCGAAGCCAAGGCGAAGATCACCACAGCCCTGGTCCGCAAGGCCCGGTTCGACGGCCAGCACATCACGGTCCGCGTCATCGGCACTGAGATCGAACTCAGCGGGACCGTGGCGTCCCGGGCGGAGGTCCGCCAATCAACGTTGGCCGGGTCTGGTGACACGCCGGACCGGGTCCATGGGGTGAGGTCTGGTGAGGTCGAGGCTGTGCGGGTGGCAGAACCCGTTTGAGTACGCCGATTAACTGATCAAGCGGGTCAGCGGTTGCAACGTCTCGTGCGTCGCGGAGCCGGCTCGGTTGTCCGGCTACGGCGGGATGAGCCGCGCTCACCCACTTCAACGGCCGGCACCACCTCGCCCATCATCGACTTGATCGGATAACGGCGGATCTCAGCGACCTTCACGCGGTCGAGAGTAGGAGATCCGGGAACCCCGCAGCGCGCCCGAGCGACTGATCCCACCAACCCGGCCCGATCGCTGGCCGACGCGGGAACACGCTTCTCGCCACGACCGGGCGGACGCCCCTGGGTGGGCCCGGGTGAACGCGCGCGATGCCAACTCGTGCTGGGCGTTGGCCGTTCGACGAGCGCCTACTCTTCGGCACTTCCATCTGCCATCCGCGCGCAGTCACTCGGACCGTGGTGAGGATTCCACGCCATCCCGGACACGGGACACCGCGAAGGGTCCTCCGGAAGGAAACAGCCGTAGTCCTGCAGGGGCTGGGCGTCGTCGAGTATCACCTCTCGCAGCCAACCGGCCGGCGACAGGCCATCCGGCCGGCCGCTCACCCGAAACCCAAGGCCGACGTCCACCCACATCAACCATCTCGCCGTCCACGGCGTCGGCGGCGAGCGTTCCGTCCCGATCGAGCAGGGCGTGTACGGCGTCGTCGGCGCCAATAACCGCCTCGGCCGCCTCTGCATCGGTCATGCCCGGGTTGCGGTCACACAGTGCCTGCCGGGCTGCGGCCATGGAGCGGTCCGGGTCCACCACGACGACGTCGCGTCGTGTCGTGTCCGGATGCTGATCATCATTCCGTCCCTCGGTGCCATGGCGTCCGTCGTGCCGGGAGGGTAAACCCGCCTGGCCTGGCCGGCAGCCGTCGGCCGCGTAGGATCGTCGGCCGCAGCATGCACGCTCTTCAGCGTGTGCGGATGTCACCTGCTCCTGAGGCTTGAGCCAACTCGTGCTGACGCCTTAGGGTCCACCGACGAGGCGCTGGTCAACGACGGGACAGCATCGGCTCATCGGCAGTTCAGGATGCCAGGTGCCACGGAACTCCGAACACCAAACGTGACGACTCGTCGTGTGCCTGCGCGCACTGTCCGCGGCACGAGAGTCCGTGGCGTGGATGCGCCGCGCATGATTGCTTGCTGCCCCTAGCAGATCTCGGGAAGACTGGACTCATGACAAGTCAAGTCAATGCTGATGGGCATGAGTACTTTGCATTGCGGACATTCCGTCAGGATGGGTCACCGGTGTCGACGCCGGTCTGGCTGGCGTCAGCCGGAGGGAACCTGTACGCGTATACACCCGGCCGCTCCTGGAAAGTGCGGCGGATCCGGAGGAACTCGACAGTCGAGGTGGCGCCGTCCAACTTTGCCGGTGAACCTCACGACCGGTGGCGACCAGGCCACGCGCGGGTACTCCCCGCGTCGGAGTTGCGCATCGCCAAGCGCGCGATGACCGCAAAATACGGAAACAAATTCCGTTGGTTCACGATCGTGACGCTGGTCGGCTGCCTCCGCAAGCACGGCGGCCGGGCTGTCGGACTCGAGATCAGCCTCGACTCAGTATAGCGTCAGGCCAATGTAGAGGTTCGACGAACCAGCGAAATTCCGTGCCAAGCGGGTCTAAGCGGCACTCACTGCGACGTACTTCTTTTCGACATGAGCGACACCGCCCCCGCCTCTGCGGAAAATGCCAACGCTGACTCCTTCGGGTTCACCGATGAGGTACCACAGCTGCCACCCACAAAGCCAGGCGTTCGGCGAAGAACCACCTCGGTCACGTCAGCAGGCACATCGTCCGGAACCCGCCAGCTCGCATCGGTGAATTGCGCATCGAACATCGCCGCCGCCTGACCGTCCGCGATGCACCACGGGCACAGCGCCCTGGCCAGTTCTGCCACCGCATAGACCGGGCCGTCATACGTGAACGGCCGCGGCCGCCGCCGCCCGCAACACGTCGGCCTGGACCGGGAGCAGCGTCCGTCGCCCGACAGCCCAGACACTGTCGCATGCGGCTGACTCGGACGGGACCGGCCAGGACGATAGAGAAGATCGCCCCTGACGGACCGTGGACTGCCAGCGGGCGGGCGCAGCGATCGACGCCATCGTCGATCCGCGTCCGCCGCCGAAGGACGTTCTTGACAGAACGCTTGTGGCTTGCCGGATTGAATAGGGAACTTTGGGAGACCGTCTCGATGAGGACGAACCTGCGTTCGTCCTGGAGCTGTCCTTCGGCGGCCAACCCGACCGGCTCGCCGCCCGACCGGCGCACCGGGAGCATCTCCAGGCCCTGCACCAGAAGGCCGGCTGGTAATGGGCGGGCCATTCGCCGACGACTCGGGAGCACTTCTGATCTTCGACGTCCCGGCGCTGAGGCGTTCGTCGCGATCGTCGCCGCGGTGCCCCTGCTACCGCACCCCGGCGTGACGATCGCCAGCCAGCGAGAGTAGTCACCGTTAGCGCGCCAGGCGCACGGCCAACGCGCCATTAAACGGCAGGCATCTATGGCTTGCGCAGTGTTAGCGATAACAGCTACCGTCGGCCGCAGAGGCGAAGGGCACGCTTCCATGCTTCGCTCGACCGCACCGGCCGCCGCGGCGGTCCACGGGCAGCACGGCTAGTCGCTCCGGGCGGCCTGGTCGGCATTCGCGCCGCCAGGTCAGGCTGACCACCGACTCACCGGGAGCCACGGCGCCTACCCTCGACCGTCCACCCCCTGGTGGAGACCTCAACCTGTTCCGTGCCGATCCGGAGTGTCGTCCGGACGGCCGACGGCTGCGGTCCGGACCCCACCCCCCTGCCCACCGTGGCGAGGAGTTCTCCTGATGAATACGCAGTACCTCCGAACGACTTATCGACGGGTCAGCCTCGTCGTCGGCGCAGTGTTCACACTGCTGGTGGCAGGCCTGATGGTCGCCGGCAACGCCCAGGCGGCGGCCGGCTGTCAGGTGGCGTACACCGTGCCGTCGCAGTGGCAGGGCGGTTTCACCGCCGACGTGAAGGTCACCAACCTCGGTGACGCGGTCAACGGCTGGAGCCTGACCTGGACGTTCCCATCCGGTCAGCGGGTCACCCAGGCGTGGAACGCGACGGTGACCTCGTCGGGTGACCAGGTCACCGCGAAGAATCTGAGCTATAACGCGGCCATCGGCACGAACGCGACTGTCGGTTTCGGCTTCAACGGGTCGTGGGCAGGCGGCAACACCGCTCCGAGTTCGTTCGCCCTGAACGGGGTCACCTGTACGGGGACTGTGGGCACGCCGACCCCGACCCCGACGCCGACTCCCACCGATCCCCCGCCGGCGGGTGGCGACGCGATGGCCACGGTGGCGGCGATGCAGCCAGGCTGGAACCTGGGCAACACCATGGACGCCATCCCCGACGAGACCGCGTGGGGCAACCCCCTGGTCACCCAGGCCCTGCTACGCCAGATCAAGTCACAGGGCTACAACAGCATCCGGATCCCGGTGACCTGGAGCAACCACCACGGGCCCGCCCCGACCTACACCATCGACGCGGCCTGGTTGAGCCGCGTACGCCAGATGGTCGACTGGGCACTCGCGGAGAGCCTCTACGTGCTGGTCAACCTGCACCACGACTCCTGGCAGTGGATCAACGGCTACCCCGGCGACCGCACTAATGTCGAGAACCGCTACACCGCGCTCTGGACCCAGATCGCCACCATCTTCCGCAGCCACTCGTCGAAGCTCGTCTTCGAGAGCATCAACGAACCGCAGTTCACCGGCACGTCCGGGGACGCTCAGAGCGACGAGGTGTTGCGTGAGCTCAACCTCGCGTTCGTCCGACTCCTGCGCCAGTCCGGCGGCAACAACACCACCCGGCTGCTCGTGCTGCCCACCTTGAACACTAACTCCAACCAGGCCCAGCTCGACGCGCTGGCGACCACGATCAGCCAGCTGGGCGACAAGAACATCGCGGCGACCGTCCACTTCTACGGATGGTGGCCGTTCAGCGTCAACATCGCCGGCGGCACCCGCTACGACGCCAACGTCGAGCAGGACATGGTCGACGGCTTCGACCGGGTACACAACTCCTTCGTCGCCAAGGGCATCCCGGTGATCGTCGGCGAGTGGGCCCTGCTCAGCTACGACTACACCCGGCCCGGCATCATCGAACGCGGCGAACTGCTCAAGTTCTTCGAGGCCGTCGGCTACCAGGCGCGGATCCGCAAACTCACCACCATGCTCTGGGACGCCGGCTCGTTCCTCAACCGCAACGACCTCCAGTGGCGCGACCCCGGCCTGTACGCCCTGATGAAGGCGAGCTGGACCACCCGGTCCGCGACCGCGTCCTCGGACCAGATCTACGTACCCCGCACCGGCACCATCACCAGCAAGTCCCTCACCCTGAACCTCAACGGCGCCTCGTTCCGAAGCCTGCGGCAGGGCAGCACCGTCCTGACCAGCGGCACCGACTACACCGTCTCCGGCACCACGCTGACCCTGACCAGCTCGGCGCTGACCCGTCTGGTCGGCAACCGCGCCCCGGGCGTCAAGGCCAACCTCGAAGCGCACTTCTCGCAGGGCGTGCCCTGGCCCATCAGCATCATCTCCTACGACCTGCCGACGCAGGCCGCGGCCACCGGCACGACCAGCTCGTTCACCATTCCCACCCAGTTCCGCGGTGACCAACTCGCCACCATGGAAGCCAAGTACGCCGACGGCAGCCCCGCCGGACCGGCCAACTGGACCACGTACAAGGAGTTCTGGAGCAATTTCCAACCGGACTACGCGGCGAACACCATCCTGCTGAAGCCGGAGTTCTTCGCCGAGGTCAACGACGGCTCGACCGTCACCCTCACGTTCCACTTCTGGAGCGGCACGCAACTCACGTACCGCGGGACGAAGTCCGGAACGTCGGTCACCGGCAGCGTTTCCTGACCGGAGCAAACACCGACGTTCGGTAGCCAGGGCATCGGCGATGCCCTGGCTACCGAACGTCCACCGCGAGCGCGTCTCGGTCGCCGGCGTCACCCAGGTGGACCTGCTGGTGCTCTGGCGCGCACTGGCCGGCAGGTCGCGTACCCAGGGATCACTCCACGCTGGCCCCACCCAGGTCCACACGGAACGGGGTCGGTGGCATAAGCCGTTGTCTGGCGAGGAGTGCTCAGCACTCATCCGCGCCAACGAGACGCTGGACGTATAACGTATCGATGGGCGAGACTACAAGCGAATCGATTCGACCAACCTGGCACGAATGATCGCCAAGCTCTGTCTGCAGGTCAGACAGGGTTGCCACGAAAGCTCCGCTCCTGACAAACCCCGATCCACAGGTAGCGCACGCCACACGATTCGAGTCGATGCCACGGCCACACGCCACACCGCCACACCGCCACACCGCCACACAGGAAGGATTCGATGGACGTGAAGACGAAATTAAGCCGCCTCATGGCCGCAGGGATCCCGTTGCTCCTAGCCGCAGCGGGCACCTACGTGGTCTCGAACCCGCCGTCCGCCCAGGCCGCCGGCACAGGACCGTGTGACATCTACGCCTCCGGCGGTACGCCGTGCGTCGCGGCGCACAGCACCACCCGCGCGCTATACGGCGCGTACAACGGCCCGCTCTACCAGGTCCGCCGCTCGTCGGACAACACCACCCGCGACGTCGGGGTGCTGAGCGCGGGCGGTGTTGTCAACGCCGCCACGCAGGACTCGTTCTGCGCCAACACGAACTGCGTGATCACCATCATTTACGACCAGTCTGGCCGCAACAACCGTCTCACCCAGGCCCCACCCGGCTACTGGCCCGGTCCCCAGCCCGGCGGGTGGGACAACCTCGCCGACGCGAAGGCCGCCCCGATCACCGTCGGCGGCCAAAAGGCGTACGGCGTCTACATCGCTCCCGGCACCGGCTACCGCAACAACAACACCAACGGCATCGCCACCGGCGACCAGCCCGAGGGCATCTACGCCGTCGTGGACGGCACGCACTACAACCAGTGGTGCTGCTTCGACTACGGCAACGCGCAGACCGACGGCCAGGCCGACGCACCCGCCATTATGGAGACCGTCTACTTCGGCGCCAACAAGCAGTGGGGCTACGGCGCTGGCGCTGGGCCCTGGATCATGGCCGACCTGGAGTGGGGGCTGTTCTCCGGGGTGAACGCGGGATACAACAACATCGCGCCCATCAACAACCGCTTCGTGACCGCCATGGTCAAGGGTGAGCCGAACCACTGGGCGATCCGGGGCGGGAACGGGCAGTCGGGTGGTCTGACGACCTACTTCGACGGTCGACGCCCCAACGGCTACAACCCCATGAAGAAGGAAGGGGCGATCCTGCTCGGCATCGGCGGCGACAACAGCGTCTCCGGCCGGGGGACCTTCTACGAGGGTGTGTTGACCTCCGGCTACCCGACGGCCGCCACCGAGAACGCCGTCCAAGCCAACATCGCCGCCGCCGGGTACGCGACCGCCGGGGGCGGTAATCCGCAAACGGGCGTCCAACTCGTCGGCGGCCAGTCCGGCCGCTGCATCGACGTGCCCAACGGCACCAGCACCAACGGCACCCAGGTCCAACTCTGGGACTGCCTCGGCAACACCGCACAACGCTGGACCTACACCGCCAACAAACAACTCCAGGTGAACGGCAACAAGTGCCTCGACGCCAACGGCGCAGGCACCACCAACGGCACCCTGGCCATCATCTGGGACTGCAACGGCCAGACCAACCAACAATGGAACCTCAACGCCAACGGCACCATCACCGGCGTCCAATCCGCACTCTGCCTCGACGCCAGCGCCTACGGCACCGCAAACGGCACCAAAATCCACCTCTGGGCCTGCCACGGCGGCACCAACCAACAATGGGCCACCCGCAGCTAACCACCACCACATCACCAGGCCGGTCGTGCCGCCCCCCGAAATCCACGGCGCGGCCCGACCGGCGATTTCTGAGCAGTAGCGGGCTGTCCAACACCAAATCATCGCCCAAGCCCCAACCCTGATCCGCATTCAGCTCAACCGCCGCGCTGCACCTGCGTCCGGTTCGGCTTCCGCGACGGCCGGCGAGGGGTTGGCGAACGGCCAGAGGCCGGCGATCAGCAGGACCGTCAGGGACACCAGTTCCCGCGATGCCGGCAGGGTCAACGCGGGGATGAATCCTCTGACAATCCCGGCGATGCGAATTTGCAGTTCGGTGTGAGTGAGTTTGAATGCCCGGACGGCGTCTGCGGGGATGTTGCGTTCGAGTTCGGTGCCCAGCGAGCTCCAGAGTTCGCAGATCAGCGGTCGGCTGGCTATCGACCGGGCCAGGGCGTCCATGACGGGGCCGGGAGAGACAGTGGCTGGGTGGCCGTCGCGTGTGGCAGTTCGCTAGGAAGGTCGTCGAGCAGCTCGCTGATGGCCTGGTTGAGCAGGGCGAAGAAGACCGCTTCGCGGGTCTCGAAGTAGCGGACAACGTTCGTCTTCGACAATCCGACCCGTCGGACGAGTTCACGCAGGCTGATGTCGCTTACCGGCATCTCGGCCAGGTCTGCGCGCAGGGCGCTGTTCGGGGCTACGGGCACGCTGGAAGTCCAATGGCTGACCGCTGGTACTCATGGCTCTACCTCTGAGACTTCCCCGACACGCTCGGCACTGCTGGCGGCCACCTTACGCGCCGCCGGCACCTCCTCTCGCCCAAGTTCGTCAGGGCGGAAGGAGGCAGCTTCCAGCGACAGCCGAGCTGCCTCCTTCCGATGGCGGTCAGGTGTCGTAGCTGACGGACTCGCTCACCGCGCGCCACTTGGCGTCCGAGGCGGCGAGAGCTTCCGCGGCGGCCTGTGCCACCGCCACCGCGTCGGCGCCGAGCAGCAGATGCACAGGCGGGTCGGGAACCTCGGTGATGTCGAGGATCACCTGGGAGATCCGCGCCGGGTCGCCCGGCTGGTTACCGCTCGCGGCGCGCAGGCGGGCGATCGTGGGTTCGATGACCGCCTTGTAGGGGTCGCTGATCGGAAGCGTCCTCATCGAGGAGCCGGCCCAGTCGGTGCGCATGCCACCTGGCTCGGCGACGGTGACCTTGATCCCGAAGGGTGCCACCTCTTTGGCGAGTACCTCGGAGAATCCCCCAACCGCCCATTTCGCTGCCTGGTACGCGCCCAAGCCTGGGCCGCCCACCCGGCCGCCGACCGAGGAGATCTGGATGATGTGGCCGCCTCCCTGCTCACGCATGGTCGGCAGGGCGGCGCGGGTCACGTTGACCACCCCGTGGAAATTCGCGTCGATCTGCGCCCGGAACTCGTCCTCGGGCATGTCCTCGATCGAGGCCACGTCGGCGTAACCGGCGTTGTTCACCACGACGTCCAGGCGGCCGAACGCCTGCACCGCCGTCCCGACAGCGGCGCGTGCTGCGGCGGGGTCTGTCACATCCAGTGCGATCGCGCGGACCCGGTCTCCATAGCTGTCGACAAGGTCGGTGAGCTGGTCGGGACGCCGCGCGGTTGCCACCAGGCAATGACCGGCCCGGAGGACGGATTCGGCGAGTTGCCGGCCCAGTCCGCGGGAACTCCCCGTGATCAACCAAGTCTTGCTCATCTCGTGACCCTTTCTGTTCTTCTTAGGCAGATGTCAGCGGCACAGGTCGGGTTCAGGCGCGCAATCCGCGGTCAACGGCGAGGTGGGTGCGGGTGATGCACGGGGCTCGTCGGAGAACAAGGAGCAGACCGCCGTCACGACTTCCTGCCCGGGTGGATCTCATCCCTTTCCGTGGCGGACTGAGTCCAGCGCCGGCCGGGGTTAGTTCGAGCGGGTGTGCGGGATTCCTTAGCGTTCACCCTTGACGTGGGCGAGGTCGAAGAGGTTCGCCAGATGGGTAGTCGGCTCGATCCGCCTGCTGCGCGCGCCGCCAGCGTGCGGGCGTCGTTGCGAACTGCCGTTGGAATGCCCGCTCGAACGTCCTCAACTCACCCAGCCCAACAGCCACCCCGATGTCCGAGACGGAGCGCACGTGCTGCTTCGGATCAGACAGCAACACCCGTGCCGCCAGCAGCCGCTGCTCCCTGACGTAAGCCGCCGGGGTTACCCCGATGCGAGCAAACGCTCCACCACAACGTCGATCAGTCGATCAGGCCCGAACGGTCCGCTGGCGTAGCCGCCAGGCCAGGGTCGCAGCCTGCAGGACGAAGAAGACACCGCCGGCCGCGGTGTAGAGGATCAGCATGCCGAGGCTCGGTTCCGCGCCGAGGGCGGCGGGCAGGTACGTCGCACCGGCGATGACCGAGAGAGCGCCCGCGATCAGCATCGGCCACTGGCGGCCAAGTTCCGGGCTGTTGCGACGGACGGCGACGGTGAGCTGGGCCACGCCGGAGACGATCGCCCAGACGCCGAAGGTGAAGAGCACGGCGCCGATCCCGCTGACGGCCCCCAGCCCGAGGGCGAGCGCCGCCAGGGCGCTCAGCGTGGTGTTGAAGAGCTGCAGCTTGCGGGCCGGGGTGCCGGGATCCTCGCGGGCGTCGAGCAGCGAGGCCACCACGTCGATGAGTGGGTAGGCGATCAGAAGAACGACGGTGACGGCGGTGAGCGAGTCGCTGACCGCCGAGAATCCGGCGGCCCAGCCGATCGCGACGAGGCCACGGACGAGGTAGATGCGAAGGAGGGGAGACATCCGAGTGTCAGCTTTCTGCCGGTCTTGTCGGTTACCCGGACGACTCTTCCGGCTTGGCCGTTCGATGGCCCCAGGGAGGCACCCTGGCGTAGGCACTGGCCTCCGGTCGGCCCGACCCGTCGGCCTGCCCTGGCACTTGCCGTCGTAGACCAGGCAGTCCCGGGGCAACTGGCGAACATCGGGACAATGTCGGGGCATTCGCAACGTCGACGTGGTGGCGATCGGTGCCGGTCCGGGGGCGAGGTGGCCGCTGTACTGCTCCGCCGCGACACCCTAATCGCGGCCAGTGAAGTTCCTCGTCGATGAGGACAGTGACGTGCTGGACAGCGTGACGATCACCGGTACCGCCGTCGCCGAATTCCTCCACGCGGGCACGATCGCGCTGGGCCGGTGAGGGCCAGGGTGCCTGCCAGGGTTCTTCCTGGGGCGACACCTGAGTCCGGTGCGCGACGGTGAGGACCGGACGTCGAACGGCATCCTGCGCAGCGGAGGGGTGGAGATCGTGGATTTCAAGCTCGAGGTCATCGTCCTGCCGGTCTCGGAGGTAGACCGGGCCAGGAATTTCTACCACAAGGTCGGTTTCCGGCAGGACGTGGACTATATCGCCCCGGACGGCTTCCGCGTCGTGCACTTCACCCCGCCCGGCTCGGCTACCTCGCTGATCATCGGGGAGGGAGTGTCCGACGCCGCGCCGGGATCGGTGCAGGGAGTACATCTCTCGGTGGGCGATGTCGTCGCCGCCCGGGCGGAGTTGGTCGCCCGTGGGACGCCGGTGGCGTGTTCCACCACGCCGGCACCCGCGACCGGGTGACCGGCCCTCAGCCTGATCGGCGCTCGTACAGCTCGTTCGCGTCGTTCAACGACCCGGACGGCAACGGCTTCGTGCTCCAGGAGGTCACCGCGCGGCACCCGGGACGTATCACCCACGTTGTCTACGGCTCGGTGCTCGAGGTGGAACAGGCCCTGCGCCACGCCGCTGTGGCGCACGGCCGGCACGAGGCGGAACTCGGTCACGAGGCCCCGGACTGGCCAAGCTGGTACGCCGAGTACATGGCGCGGGCCGCCGGCCTCGGCTCCTGACTTCGGCCCGGTCCCTCGCGGTGTCGCGTGAGGGACCGCAGCCCTGAGCAGGCCGTACGCGGGGTTGGTGATCTCACTCGGTGTACCCTCCGCCGGGGAGGGTGACGTGACGAGTAACACCGACAGTTCCGCGTTGCGGGGGCGGCGGCGCGAGCGAGAGACGCTCGACCGGCTGCTGCGCGACGTCCGTGCCGGACACAGCCGGGTGCTGGTGCTCCGCGGCGAAGCGGGTGCCGGTAAGAGCGCACTACTGGACTACCTGAGCGAGAACGCTTCGGCCGGTCGGGTGACCCGGGCCGCCGGGGTGGAGCCAGAGGCCGAGATCGCCTACTCCGCGCTGCAGCAACTCTGCGCACCGCTGCTCGGTCACCTCGACGCGTTGCCACAGCCGCAACGGCTCGCCCTCGCCACCGCCTTCGGGCTGAGCGCCGGCGATCCGCCGGAAGGGCTGCTCATCGGCCTCGCTGTGCTCGGTCTGCTCGCGGAGGCCGCGTCGGAACGGCCGCTGGTCTGCATCGTGGACGACGTGCAGTGGATGGACCGGATGTCGGAGGTCATCCTCACCTTCGTCGCCCGCCGGCTGGACGAGGAGTCGATCGCGCTGGTCTTCGCCTCCCGCAGCCCGGGGGACGAACAGATCCTCGCCAGCCTGCCGGAACTACGCGTCGACGGGTTGCCGGCCGCGGAGGCGCGGGCGCTGTTGGACTCGGTGTTGTCCGGGCCAGTCGACGACCGGGTCCGTGAGCGGATCGTCGCCGAGACGCGCGGCAACCCGCTCGCACTGCTCGAACTGCCGCGCGGCCTGACGCCGGCGCAGCTGGCGTTCGGCTTCGGCGGACAGGCCGCGACGCCCTTGGTGAACCGGATGGAAGAGGGCTTTCAACGGCGCATCGCCGCGCTTCCGGCGAACACGCGCCGGCTCCTGCTCACCGCGGCGGTCGAGCCGGTGGGTGACGTGACCTTGCTGTGGCGCGCCCTCGATCGGTTGCGGGTCGGGCCCGAAGCCGCCGCGCCGGCCGAAGCCGCCGGGCTCGTCGAGCTCGGGGCCCGGGTCCGGTTTCGTCACCCGCTGGTGCGTTCGGCCATCTGGCGGTCGGCCGAGGCCGCCGAGCTGCGCGAGGTGCACAGTGCGCTCGCCGAGGCGACCGACCCGGAGCACGATCCCGACCGCCGCGCCTGGCACCGGGCGCACGCCGCCCTCGGGCCGGACGAGGAGGTCGCCGGGGAACTGGAGCGTTCGGCCGGCAGGGCGCTCGCCCGGGGCGGCCGGTCCGCCGCCGCGTCCTTTCTTGAGCGCGCCGCCGAGCTGACCCCGGACCCGAAGCCGCGTGCCGCCCGCGCGTTGGGCGCCGCGCGGGCCCGACTGGAGGCCGGGGAGCTGAATCAGGTGCCGGATCTGCTGGCGGCAGCTGAGTTAGGTCCGCTCGAACCGTTGCAGCAGGCCGGGGTGGAACGTCTGCGGGCGCAAGCCGCCTTCGCGCTCAACCCCGGCAGGGCCGCCGGGCCACCACTGCTCGCGGCTGCTCGCCGCCTTGAAAAACTCGATCTCCGTGCGGCGCGGATGACGTACCTCTCGGCGGTGGGCGCCGCCGTGCACGCCGGCCGCCTCGCTGGCGGTGACCCGCGCCGGGCGGCAGAAGCCGCCCGCGGCGTGCCGGCCGGCGACGAGCCCACGGGCCTGTTCTTGACCGGCCTCACGGCGTGGGCCCTGGAGGGGTACGCGCCCGCCGTGCCGCATCTCCGTCGGGCCCTCGGAACCATGACGGCGGACGAGAATCTGCACCTGCTCTGGCTGGCCGGGCCGGTCGCGCACGAGGTGTGGGACGACGCGGCCTGGTATCGGCTCACCGAACAGGCGGTCCGCATCTCCCGTACCACCGGAGCGCTGTCGCTGCTCCCCACGGCCTTGACCTTCCGCGCGGGAGCCCTGGTGTTCGCCGGGCGCTTCGCCGACGCGTCCGACCTGCTCGACGAGGCCGATGCCCTCGGCCAGGCCACCGGGATGGCGCCGCATCCGTCCGCGTCGCTCACCCTGGCCGCACACCGGGGCCGGGAGTTGCCCGCGATGGAGCTGATCGACGCGACCATCAAGGACGCCGAGGCACGTGGTGAGGGTCGCCTGCTCGGCCTGGCCGGCTACGCCAGGGCGGTGCTGTCCAACGGGCTCTGCCAGTATCCGGGCGCGCTGGAAGCCGCGCGTCAGGCTACCGAGTACGAAGATCTCGCCGTCTTCAACTGGACGCTCGGCGAGCTGGTCGAGGCCGCCGTACGAGTCGGGAATGCCGACGTGGCCGGCGAGGCCCGCGAGCGCCTTGCGCAGCGGGTCAGTGCCGCCGGCACCAACTGGGCACTCGGCGTCGGGGCCCTCGCCGACGCCCTGGCAGGACCGTCCAGGCAGGCCGAGGACCGGTACCGCGAGGCGATCGAGCGGCTGACCCCCGGCCAGCTCAATCTGCAACTAGCCCGGGCCCGACTGCTGTACGGCGAGTGGCTGCGCCGGGAGAACCGCCGCGCCGATGCCCGGACCCAGTTGCGCGCCGCTCACGGGGCGTTCGCCACGATGGGTGCGGAGGCATTCGCCGAGCGGGCGGGCCGGGAGCTTCTGGCCACCGGCGAGACCGTCCGCAAGCGGACGGTTGGCACACCTGTCGAGCTCACTCCACAAGAGGCGCAGATCGCGCGACTCGCCGTGGCGGGCCGGACCAACCCGGAGATCGGCGCCGCGCTGTTCCTCAGTCCGCGCACGGTCGAGTGGCACCTGCGCAAGGTCTTCACCAAGCTGGGCATCGGGTCGCGCAGGGAGTTGGCGGCGGCTCTGCGCGACCGCTGACCCCGGGCCGGGCAAGCGGACATGCGATAGCAAGGTCGACCGCGACAAAGTCGCGATTCGTGCACGGGTCTATGTCAGGCGGAACCCGAGGAGCATTCCGGGATGAAGTCTTCCGCGATCGACGCCGCACTCGGCGTCATCGCCGAACTGCCGCCCACACGCCCGTCGATATGGTTCCACGGCCGTGTGGGCGGTCGACCCGCCGAGCACGATCTAATTCTGGGCCCGGTCGTGCAGATCGCAGACGAGGACGATCGCAGCGTTGGCCATCCGCGCTCTACTACTGTTGGCGCACGCTCGATAGGCCGCGCTCAGTCGAGCGGTCGGTTGTATTCGTGAAAGCCTACGACCTTGCCGTTTCGGACCATGACGTGAATGCAGTGCCGGGCCGCGTACGGCTCGTTGAAGAAGACACCCCGAGCCCAGTCCTCGAAGACGACGCGATCCTCGGCGACGGTCCTGGAAATCACCTCAACCTTGTCGAACCGGCTGGCACCGGGCGTGAACACGCTGAAGAACCCGACCAGCTTCTCCCGCCCCTCGACCCCGGTGAAGTGACCGGTCTGCGGGGCCGGGAGGATCACGTCCACCTCATCGTCAAACAGGTCGAAGAAGCCCTCCCACGAACCAGTTTGGAACCCTTGGATCAGGGCGTCATACGCCTTGTCGCCGATCACCCAAACATCGTCACTCATCGTCTATTCCCTTCGAGTTGTTCTTTGCCAGATCCAAGATTAGCTTCTAGGGTTGCCCCAAACGCGTGCGAGAAGCGCCAGAATTGTTTCGCGATCGTCCCGGAGTCGAAATGGATCCCCTGTCCCATGTGCTGGCCCTGTCGAACATCGAAGGTGCCGTCTGCGCAGAGCTGCGAGCCGGCGGTGAGTGGGCGATCGCCTTCCGCGGCCAGATGCACGTAAAGTTCGGAGTGGTGATCTCCGGAGCCTGTTGGCTCACCGTGGAGACCGTCAAGGCACCGCTGCACCTGCGGCAGGGCGACTGCTACCTGGTGGTCGGTGGCCAGGATTACCAGCTTGCCAGCACTCCGGGGATCACCGCCGTGCGTTCGGAGGAGATCTGGACGTCGGGCGACGACCTCGGCTACTGCGGCAACGGCCATGACACCACCCTGGTCGGCGGGCGCCTGCATTTCGACCGCGCCAACGGCGAACTGCTGCTCAACGCACTTCCTTCGGTCGTACACCTCGCCGCCGACGCGGACCCTACCGGCGTGCTTCGGGCGACGATTCAACTCCTGACGTACGAGACGGCCGCCCCCCGGCCGGGACAGACGCTCATGCTCGACCATCTGGCGCGCATCATCCTGCTGCACGGGCTGCGCGCTCATCTGACCGCCAGCGCCGTTGGACCTCCTGGTGAACGCGCGCATGTGGCGGCGCTGCTCGATCCCGGGGTGGACGCGGCCCTGACAATGATGCACGACGACGTCGCGCGCACCTGGTCCGTCGACGAGCTCGCGAGAACGGCGCGAATGTCACGCTCGGGTTTCGCGGAGAAATTCAAGGCGGTCGTCGGGGAGAGCCCCGGTAGGTACCTGCTGAGCCTGCGCATGCACACGGCCAAGCAAATCCTGCTGAAGTCCGACCGGACAGTCTCCTCGGTCGCCGCCGAGTTGGGCTACAGCTCGGAGGCCGCCTTCAGCACCGCCTTCAAACGGGTGATGGGAGCGCCCCCTCGGGACTACCGGACATCCCGTGCTGCCGGTGACATCGATCCTGCCGGCCACTGAACGCTCCGCGCGTCGCCGCGGCCTCCGCCACCCGAGCGGCCGCGGCCCTCGCCAGCTGGCGCGTCGTGAGGTTCGTGCGTCCCGGCTGTGCCGCAGCCATTACGAGACACCTTCAAGCGCCGTCAATTGCAAAGTCACCCGACCGGCGGCCGGTCAGGATGGATGACTTTGGCGCCTCAGCTCGCAAGTGCGGCGACGTCAGGTGACCCAAGCAGGTCCCACCGGTTGCCGGCGATGTCGAGGAAGACCGCGACCCGGCCATAGGGCTCGGTCCGCGGCTCCCGGACGAAGGTGACACCGGCGTCGACCATCTGCCGGTAGGCGGCGTCGAAGTCGTCGACGCGGAAGAAGAACCCGACTCGGCCGGCTACCTGGTTACCGCATGCGGCGCGTTGGTGTTCTCCGTCGGCGCGAGCGAGCAGGATCCCGGTCTGGTCCCGGTCTGGGCGCCCGACTGCCGAATGACGACCCACCCCGTTGAACCGGGCGCGTGGTTAATGAGTTTTCGGGGTCGAGGGGTGGGTCGGAAGGTTCCCAGCGGTTCGTCGTGGACGCGGTATTGGTAGTTGGATGAGCCTTCGACCGACCTCCCGCAGTTGGCCGATGTACCTCTACAGCGCGAGCATCGCCGCGGCGACCTCATCGGCGGCCGCCTCGGAGATCACGGTCGCGGCCTTATCGAGCACGAGCAGCCGCGCGCCTGGAATCTTGCGCGTGAGCGCCTCACCGTCGCCGAGCGGGAAGAACGGGTCGCGACGACCGTGCACCACGAGCGCCGGTATCGCGAGTTCGCGCAGGCGCTCGCGCCAGCGCGGCTAACAGTCGAGCTTGGAGAACACCATGCCCATCTGGTTGGCCATCTGGACTGCGGGCTCCGTGTCGAAGATGCGCTCGGCGGTCGCGCGCCGCAGCGGGGTCGTCCCCGAGGATCGCTGCGCCGGCGGCGGCCAACTCCGCCACGGCGGCGCGGTCGGACCAGCCCGGCATCGGAAGCGCGTACCGCCGGTTCAGCGTCGCCGCGTCGTGGTCGGGCATGATCATCGTCTGCGACCACGACGCCTGGACCATTGAAACTGACACGGCGGTCTTCCCGCTCACCGCTCCGACGAGCGTCCTGCCCCGCACAGCAAAAATCCCCGCCCAACGGGACGGGGATCGCTCGAAACGCGAAGAGGAATCACGCTTCGTGGGGAAATAATGTGTCCGAGGGGGGACTTGAACCCCCACACCCTATACGGGTACTAGCACCTCAAGCTAGCGCGTCTGCCATTCCGCCACCCGGACCTGCACGTTCAGCCTACCTCGCCGACCAGATGATTTTTCCATCCGGTGGTCGGCGCGGCGGGCCGCACGGGGAGTTACTGTACACGCCACTCGTGGATCATGCACATTGCCTTCCGGCGCCTCTCCCCAAGCGCTTCCGCCGCTGCTCAAGCTGCCTCAAAACGGCCGCACCGACACACCGTCGGGGCGTGTCCGGGTAGCGTCCGGTGGCCTTGTGACGGCAGCATTGCCACGTGTCCCATCCCTCCCCCCTGGCAGCCGCCCAGCACCGAGCCCTCGCCCTGCGCGCCGCGGGCGACCTCAGCGCCGCCCGGCACCTGCTCGCGGAGGCCGTCGAACACGCTCCCCCGCCCTACGGTGACGACCATCCCGAGGTGCTGCACACCGCGCATGTGCTGGCACGGCTGCACCGGGAGGGGGACGACCCGCTCGCCGCGCGCCGGGTGCTGGAGGAGGCGTTCGCGGCGGGCGAGCGGCGCTGGGAGCACTCCGACCCGCTGATGCTCGCGCTCGCCTTCGAACTCGCCGAGGTGGCGGAGGAACTCGGCAACCGGCACGAGGCCCGCCGCAACTACACCCGCGTCGCCACCGCCGGGCCCGCCGCGCTCGGGGAGAACCATCCGGCGGTACGCGCAGCCCGCGACTACCTGGGCCCACCCCCCACGGCGCCGGGCGAGCAGCACCTCGCGCCGACGTCCGGTCCGGCCCCGGGCGCCCCGGTGACCGAGTCGGGTGCCCGGTCGGCGCTGTCCGGCCCGACCCTGTCGCTGGCGACCCTCGCCGCGATGCGGCCCTCCGCCGGTGGCACGCCGCCCGCCGTCTCACAGTGGGCGCCGCCGCAACCGCCGGCCGCGCCCCCACCAACCCCTTCAGCGGTACGCGCACCCACGTCGTCCAGCAACGCCACCGCAGCACCGGTTCCAGCCCTCCGGGCCACGCCCGTTCAGCCGACAGCTTCCTCGGTCGCGCCGGCGCAGCCCGGCCCGCCAACGGCCGCACCCAGACCCGCGACGCCGCCCCGTCAGCGCGCCGACGAGCAACCAGGCGGCCCGTCCCGGCCAGCGGTCGGCCCGAGGCCCCGGCCGGGGGTCGAGGGCCCGTCGACGACGCCGCCCGCGCAGCGATCACCACACCGATCGCCGACCGGACCAACCGTGGCACCACGTCAACGACTGGCTGACCAGGCGACCCCTCCGGTGGCCGACGTGCCACCCTCGTCAACCCCAACCGCGCCGGCGTCGACCGCCCCGGCGTCGACACCGGCGGTGCCGGCACCTCGCTGGGACGACCCCACGATCCGGGTACGGCAGATCGAGCCACTGCTAGCCGAGGAGGCCGCCCGGTCCGCCGCCCGACCAACCGCCTCAGGCGAATCGCACAACGTGTCCGGTGCCGAGGCGACATCACCTGGCAGGCCCCTCCCGGCCGTTGACCATCCAGGGCCGGCGTACCCGGTTAGCGAACCACCGGCCCAGCCCATCAGCGCACCGCCGGTGACCCCGCATCCGATCTCCGCGCCCCCCAGCCAGCCGTACCCGGTCTCGGGGCCACCGGCGCAGCCGTACCCGGTCTCTGCACCACCCGGCTACGCCCAGCCGGTGTCCGCACCACCTGGGCACACCTACCCGGTGTCCGCACCACCCGGCTACGGCCAACCCGTGTCCGCACCACCCGGCTACGGCCAACCCGTGTCCGCACCACCCGGCTACGGCCAACCCGTGTCCGGACCACCCGGCCACACCTACCCGGTGTCCTCTCCGCCCGGTTTCGGGCCGCCTGTCTCCGGGCCGCCCTATGGACCACCCGTCTCCGCGCCTCCGGTGAGCGCACCACCCGTGCCACCGTGGGGGTTGACCGCACCGCCCTGGAGCAGCAGCGCCCCACCGCAGCCCCTGCCAACTTCAGGTGCCGACTCCCCCGGCCAGACCACGACGCCTACGCCGACTACTACGGCCGCGCAGGCCGTCACCGCTGGGCAGAACACGTCCGCCGGGCAGAACACAGCCACTGGGCAGACCATGATGGACGCGGGTGGCCCCGGTGCGGACGGTGACTCCGGGCTGGGCATCCTCGACGCCCCGGTGGTGCCGACTCAGCGAGCCCGTAGCGCGCTGTCCGACGAGACCGTGGTGTTGCCGTCCGTTCCGGCGCAAGGCGGCCCGGTTGGGATCGAGGCCAGTCTGGGCTGGTCCGCCACCGCCCAGCCCACCCCGACGGTCGCGCAGGCGAACCCCACCGCCGCCCAATTCAGCCACACTGCCGCGCAGACGCATCCCGCGGCCGCCCCGGTACACCCGAGCATCGCTCAGGCAAGCCCCATCGCCGCGCAGCCGAGCCCCGTCGCGCAGCCGGCCTGGTCACCGGCCGTCGGCGCCGACACGGCGCTGGCACTGCCAGCCGCGCCGCCACCGGCCCAGCAGTACCACCACCAGCCGTACCCGGCCCAGGACCAGCACCAGGCGCCGTACCCGGGCCAGCAGTACCACCCGGCGCCGGAGGCGTACCGGCCGGCGTACGCCGATGAGGGTGGCTCGACGGGCCGCAACCGGGCGGTGCTGATCGGCGCGGTCGTGGCGGCCGGGGTGGCCGTCGCGGCGGTGGCGGGCCTGGGTGCGGTGGTGCTGACCCGCGACGACCCGCCGCCGACCGGGACCGCGCCGACGGCCGCGGCACCGACGGCGGTCGGACTTCCGCCGGGCGACCTGAAGCTGCGCGACGACTCGACCACGATCACGTTGACCTGGACGGACCCGACCGGCGGCGCGGTGCCGTTCATGGTGGCCGCGGGCAGAGCCGGGCAGGCCCTGGGCGTGATGGCCACCGTGGACCCAGGCCGGACCAGCTACACGGTCAACGGGTTGAACTCCCGAGTGGATCACTGTTTCACCGTGTTGGCGGTCTACTCCACTGACAGCTTTGCGACTTCCGGGCAGGTTTGCACCGCGCGGGAGCGTAAAGCCACGTCGAGTGGGGAGCCGTCGGGCCGACCGTCGCCGCGCTGAGTCGAGCCGAAACCGCGCCGAGTGGAGCGGAATCCGGGCTGAGCTGGACGTCCACAACGCACACGCTCGGTATCCACAGGGGTGACCGTGCGGGTTCCCCCGCCACCACCAGCGCCATATGATGGCACCCGGCTCAGGGGAGGGGTCGCCGGAAGGCGCGCCACCTGCCACGACTCAGGGGAGGCAGCCGGCTGTGGCCAGCATCGACGACGCCGTACAGACCGAGGCCCCCCGCTCCCGGTCCCGGCTGCGCGGCGGGCTGGTAACCGTCGGCACGGTGGCCGCGCTGCTGGCCGCCATGGGGCTGACCGCCCTCGGGTTGGGCGCGGCGGACAACGCGGTGGCCAACTACGACGCGAGTTCCTGGCTGTGGAGCACGGCGCGCAGCGAGCTGGCCCGGGTCAACGGGGTCACCGCCCGGGTGGACACCCGCACCGAGATCCCCGGCGCCCGGCAGCATCCGATGCAGATCACCCAGACCGACCGGCTGCTGATCCTGCGGGACCTGCAGACCGGGCAGGTCAGCTCCCTGGACCTGGCCACCCTTCAACTCAGCGCGACCACCCGGACCACCCCCGGCCTGGGCGTGAGTGTGGCCCTGCACGAGGACGCGGCGTTCGTCGTCGACGCCGTGCAGGGCATCGTCCGGCAGCTCGACCCGCGATCGCTCACCCCGGTCGGCGAGCCGGTGCGCTATCCGCCGGGCATCACCGGCGGCACCTTCGACGGCAAGGGTCGACTCTGGATCGCGGTGCCCAGCGAGGGCACCGTCTCGGCGATCACCGCCGCCAAGCTGCCGTCCGCGCCGGCGTCGGCCGCGCCCGCAGGTGCCGGGCTCAGCCCGCAGCGGGTCGAGTCGTACGACGTCGCCGACGCCAGTCACGAGCTGGTGATCTCCACCCTGGACGACGGGGTGGCGGTGCTCGACCGGACGGCCGGGAAGCTGGTGCGGGTGCAGCACGGCGAAGTGCATCCGACGCCACTGACGCTGTCCGGCCCGGCGGCGCTTCCCGCGCGCACCAGCGGTCCACGGGTGCCAATCACCGTGACGGCCGACCGGCGGGTGCTGCTGGTGGGTGACGGTGGGCAGGAGAGCGGGTTCACCGTGCCGGGTGAGGGGGGTCGGCTCAGCCCGGCGGTGGCCTGGGCGAACCGGTTCTACTGCGCCGACGAGGCCACCGGCACCATCTACTCCTTCGACGCGGCGGGTCAGCTGGTCGAGACCATCCGCGGGCGGGCCAACGGGCCGCTGGAGCTGGAGGTCCGGGAGAACCACCTGTTCATCAACTCCCCCGACTCGGCGACCGCCCGGGTGGTGGACGACAAGCACCAGGTGCGCGAGGTCAACAAGTACGCCAATGACGTGCTCGGCGGCGACCCCCCGCCGGTCCCCCCGCCGCCGCCTCCGCCGAAGAAGCCGCGGGTGGGTAAGCCGAGCGCGCCGCGCAGCGTCACCGCCGCCGCCGGCAACGCCCAGGCGCGGGTGAGCTGGCGCCCGGCCGCCGCCAACGGCGCCGAGATCATCAAGTACGTGGTGCAGGGCGCCGGGCAGCGCCTGGAGGTGGGCGCGAACCAGCGGGCGGTGGAGGTCAAGGGTCTGACCAACGGCGAGACGTACCGGTTCGCGGTGCACGCCGTCAACGCCAAGGGCGACGGCCCGCCGCGCAACAGCAACCCGGTGACGCCGACCGCGGCGGTGCCCGACCCGCCGGCGAGCGTCACCGCCCAGGAGCGGCCGGACGGCACTGTCCTCGTCAAGTGGCCGGCGGCGAACGGGCAGGGCAACACCATCGCGAGGTACGCGGTGACGGCCAGTTCGGCGGGAACGAACGCGCCGGCCGGCGAGTCGACAAAGACGGAGCTGGTGGTGCCCGCCGGTGAGCTGGAGTTCGGCACCCAGTACGCGTTCACGGTCGTGGCGGTCAACAGCAAGGGCGCCGGGTCGGCGGCGTCCCCGGTCAGCAACACTGTGGTGCCCTTCGCGGCGCCCGGTCGGCCGCTCGACCTGCGCGCCGGCACGGTCGCCAACCAGCCGGGCGCGGTGACGGTGCAGTGGGCGCCGGCCGAGGCCAACGGTAGGCCGGTGACGAAGTACCTGGTGGACGTCGGCGGGCGGGTCAGCGAGGTGACCGACACCCGCACGACAGTCACCGGGCTGGGCAACGGCCAGAACGTCACGGTGAAGGTGAAGGCGGTCAACGAGGCGGGGCCGGGCCCGGAGGCCACCGCCACCGCCCGCACTGTGGCCGAGCCACGGGTCACGGTGACCGGCGCGTCGTCGACGGCCACCGGGGCGACTGTCACGTTCACAGTGGACGCCGGTGGCGGTCAGGCCACCTGCACGTTGACCACGACGGGCGAACCGGCCAAGGCCGGCGCGTGCTCCAGCATCACGATGACCGGCCTGACGCCGGGCACCAACTACACGTTCACGGTGACGGCAAGCAACGCCGCCGGTAAGGGCACCGCGACGCGGGCCCAGAAGACGCAGCCGCTGTACGGGATCGCGACCTGCCGCAACGGCGCGTCCGGGCCCGAGTCGACCTACTGTGACCGGGACCGGGAAGGCCGCAACGGCAACGAGATCTTCTCGGTCGCCCGGCAGGACAACGACAAGCAGGTGGGTTGGGCAAAGCCTGGCAGCCGGCTACAGGCGTACTGCAAGAAGTCGGGCGAAGAGGTCTACGCCTACATCTACAACAACGAGAAGCGCAGCACCTGGTGGGTGCAGGTCAGCTACGAGGGGAAGAACTACATCCCCTGGGCCTGGCTCAACCTGGAGGGCGGCGACACCATCAACGTCCTGCCCACCTGCTGAAACACCAGGCGAGGAGCACCACCGACCGTGAACACCCACGAGCCGCTCACCCAGCCGGAGGTGCAGGGTTTCGCCGCCCTGGCCGCCCGGCTGGCCGAGAACGTCAACGCGGTGGTGCTCGGCAAGCCGCAGGTGGTGCGGCTGGCGCTGACCGCGCTCTTCGCCCAGGGTCACGTGTTGCTGGAGGACGTGCCCGGGGTCGGTAAGACGACCCTGGCCCGGGCCATCGCCGCCACTGTGAAGGGTGAGTGGCGGCGCATCCAGTTCACGCCCGATCTGCTCCCCTCGGACGTGTCCGGTGTGACGATCTTCAACCAGGCGACCCGGGACTTCGAGTTCCATCCGGGGCCGGTCTTCGCCAACATCGTCATCGCCGACGAGATCAACCGGGCGTCGCCGAAGACCCAGTCGGCGCTGTTGGAGGTGATGGAGGAACGCACGGTCACCGTGGACGGGGTCCGGCACCCGGTGCCGTCGCCGTTCCTGGTGGTCGCCACCCAGAACCCGGTGGAGATGGACGGCACCTACCGGCTGCCCGAGGCGCAGTTGGACCGTTTCCTGGTGAAGCTGTCCGTCGGGTACCCGGACGAGGCCGTCGAGGTCGAGGTGCTGCGCGGCGCGACAGTGCGGTCCCCCGAGGCGCTCGCCCCAGTCACCGACACCGCCACCGTCGGCGAGATGGTCCGGATGGCCCGCCGGGTGCACATCGCCGAGCCGCTCTACGCGTACGCGGTCCGGTTGGCAGCGGCCACCCGCACCCACCCGCAGGTGCGCGTCGGGGTCAGCCCCCGGGGCGTGATCGCGTTGACCCGCGCGGCGTGCGCGTACGCGCTGATCGACGGGCGTGGCTGGATCATGCCGGAGGATCTGAAGGCGCTCGTCGAGGCGGTGTTCGCCCACCGGCTGCTGCTCACCCCGGACGCCCAGGTGCGCGGGATGACCCCCGCGGAGGTGCTGCGCCAGGCCGTCGCCTCGGTGCCGGTGCCGCTGCCGTCGGGGCAACCCGCTCCGGTGCAGGGCTGACCGGCAGCAGCGCGATGGGGATCACCGCCCGTGGAGTCGGGCTGCTCGTCGCCGCCGTGGTGCTGCTGGGGGTGGGTTTCCGGTTCGCGTACCCCGAGTTGACGCTGCTCGGCGCGGCAGCCGGCGCGGCCGTCGGCTACGCCGCGCTGGTCGCGGCCTGGCGGCCCCGGCTGACGGTGACCCGACGCGCGGACCCGGACCGGGTGGCGCGCGGCGAGCCGGCGAGCATGACGGTGACAGTGCGCAACACCGGGCGGCTGCGCTCGGCGAACCTGCTGGCCGAGGACCGGTGCGGGGAGCGGACCGTGCCGGTGCCCGTGCTGCGCCTGCGGCCCGGCCGGGACACCGAGGTCCGCTACGACGTGCCGACTGACCGTCGTGGGGTGGTGCCGGTCGGTCCGCTGCGGGTGACCCGGCGCGACCCGCTGGGTTTGGTGGCGCTGGCCCGCCCGTACGGAGCGGCGGTGCCGGTCTGGGTGCACCCCCGCATCCACCCGTTGACGGCGGTGCCCCGAGGCTCGGGGCGCAGCCTCGACGGCCGGGTGGACGGGGTCCCGCACGGGTCGATCACGTTCGACTCGCTGCGGGAGTACGTGGTCGGCGACGAGCTGCGCCGGGTGCACTGGCGCACCAGCGCCCGCGTGGGTGAGCTGATGGTGCGGGAGAACGTGGACACCAGCCTGCCGCGCCTGGTCGTCCTGCTGGACAACCGCGCCGCCGCGCACCCGCAGCGGATCGGCGGGGTGGCGGAGTCGTTCGAGTCGGCCTGTGAGGCGGCGGCGTCGATCGTCACCGCCGCGCACCGCGCCGACCTGCCGGTGCTGTTGCTGTTGGCCGCCGCGGAGCCGGCGGAGCCGGCGCCCGTCACGACGCCCGACGGTGAGGCCGACGGCGCGCTCGGGCCGCTGGACCGGCTCGCCGCCGCCGACCTGTCCGACGACGGTGACGCGGTGCGGGCAGCCACCACCCGGCTGCGGCAGGACCGGCTCGGCGACACGTTGATCTTCCTGACCGGGCCGGGTGGCCGGGACGAGCTGGGGCACGTCGGGGCGCTGCGCGGCGCGTACCCGTCGGTGCTGGTCGGGGTGTTCGGCGCGGCCGAGCCGACGCCGCCGGGCACCGCCGGCCTGGTGGTCGTCGACGCGGCCGACGGCGCGCAGTTCGCCGCCGAGTGGGACGGGGTACGCCGGTGGTGACGGGCGCCCTGCGGGTGCTGCGCGCGGCGGTCCTCCCGCTGGCGCTGATCGGGCTGACGGCGCTCGCCGGGGTGGTGCTCGGCCGGGTGTACGCCGGTGGCCTGCTGACCTGGCTGGTCGTCGGCGCGGCGACGGGTTCGGTGCTGGTCAGCGTGGCCGCCCGGCGGCTGCCGTCCTGGCTGGTGGCGCCGGTGTCGGTGGCCGCGATGGCCGGCTGGACACTGTGGTCGCTGCGGCTGGCCGCCACCCGCGCGGAGTTGCCGGGCGGCCTGCTGGAGGTCACCGCGGACGCCGCCCGCAACGGCATCCCCCGGCTGCTCACCGCGATGATCCCGGTGGAGCCGACCCCGGACACTGTGCTGGTGCCGGTCGTCGCCGCCTGGCTGGCCGGGCTGACCGGCGCGGAGGTGGCGCTGCGCACCGGCCGGGTGCTGCTGGGTTACCTGCCGGCGGCGGGGCTCTACGCCGCCGCCCTCTACGTGGTCGGCCCGAACGCCGAACCGGCCCTGGGATCGACAGTGGTGTTCGTCGCGGTCGCGGCCCTCGGCCTGGCGACCCCCACCCGGACCGCGCCGGGCGGCGGCGATCCGACCGCCGAGCTGACCCCCGGGGTACGCGCGGCGGTGCGGCTGCGGCTGGCCGCCAGCGCGGCGCTCGGGGTGGCAGTGGTGGTCGGGTTGGTGGCGTTGCTCGGCCCGGTCGTCGCGGAGCAGGTCGACGGCCGGCCGGTGGACCCGCGCCGCTACGTGGAGCCACCGCAGGTGCAGACGCTCGACGAGAACCCGTTGATCCGGATCTCCGGCTGGGCGTTGCACCCGGAGCAGAAGCTCCTCGACGTGAGCACGCAACGCCCCGACGCACCGCCCGCCGACGCCCCGCCCGAGGCTGACCCGGCGACGGACACCGCGCGCAGTGTGCGGATCCGGTTGGCGGTGCTCAGCGACTACGACGGCGTGACCTGGCGCGTCGGCGCGACGTACCGCAACGCCGGTCGGATCCTGCCGGCCGCGACCGCGGCCCGGGACAGCACTGTGCAGACGGTCCGGCAGCAGATCAGCGTGGCCGAGTTGAGCGGCCGGCTGCTGCCCGCGGTGGCGACACCCCGGGAGGTTAGTGGGGCGCGGGTGGCGTACGACCCGGCGAGCGGGACGCTGATCCGGCCGGAGGGGCTGACGCCGGGGCTGCGGTACTCGGTGACCTCCGCCGAGGAACGCCCGGACAACAACCTCTTGGCCAGCGCGAACGTGCCCGCCGGCGAGGAGGTGGCCCGGGTGCTGCGGGTCGCGGACGGGGTGCCCGACCCGATGCGCCGGCTGGCCACCCAACTCGCGGAGGAGAACGGCGCGCCGTTCGCGCGGGCGTCGGCGATCGAGCAGTTCCTGGCCGAGCACTACCGGGTGGTGGCGGACGCCCCGAGCGGGCACGCGTACCCGAATCTGGGGTTCTTCCTGTTCGGGCCCCGCAACGGCGGCGGGCAGGAGGGCACCTCGGAGCAGTTCGCGGCGGCCTTCGCGGTCCTCGGCCGGCTCTCCGGGCTACCGACGCGGGTGGTGGTGGGCTTCCGGACCAGCGGGCAGGGGCCGGTGCTGGCGGGTGACGCGTACGCCTGGCCGGAGGTGCTCTTCGACGGGCTGGGTTGGGTGGCGTTCGACCCGCTGCCCCGCCCCAACGACGAGCCGAGACCGGTGGAGGAGGATTTCCGCCCGACGCCGGAGGACCCGCCGCCGTCGGAGGCACCGGCACCGACCGCGGAGCCGAGCGCCTCACCGGAGCCGGCAGCCGCGCCCGACGCCCCGCCCGGCCCGGACGGGGTCTCCACACCGGTGCTGGTCGCCGGCGGCAGCGGCGGTCTGCTGCTGGTGGTGGGGGCACTCCTGCTCACCCTGTTGGCGATGCGCCGTTCCCTCACCCGCAGCCGACTCGTAGGGGGCGACCCCGGCCAGCGCATCGCCGGCGCTTGGCGGGAGGTCACCGACGCGCTCCGGCTGGCCGGCAGACCGGTCGGGGACGACCTGGCCGCCACCGAGGTGGCCCGGTACGCCCGCCAGACCCTCGCCGACGCCCGAGCGGGCACGGCCGGCGGCGACACGACCGCCGACCCGGGCGCCGTCGCGCCCGCCAGCGGCACGGCGGCGGCGGACGCGTCCAGCCCGGCGGTCGACGAGCTGGCGGCCCTGCTCAATCAGGTGGGCTTCGCCCCCGGCGCCGCGACGCCCGACCAGGCGGCTCGCGCCGCCGAGGTGGCCACCGCCTACGTGGCCACCCTGCGCTCCGCGCGCCCCTGGTGGCGCCGCCTGCTCTGGTCCGTGCACCCCACTCCCCTGCGCCGCGCCCGCCGCTCCCCGCGTTGATCAAGAGCTTTGCGTCGATCGAGGGTCCACTTCTGACGCAAACCTCTTGATCACCGACGGCCGTCAACGAGCCGCGGATCGGTTTCACCCACGCCTACTTCCACCGGGTCGAGGAGATCACCGACGAGTACGCGGCCGCCGGGCTGACCGATGTCGTCGTACACGGAGTGGAGGGCCCGGCCTGGACGGCGGCGGAGGCGGCGGCGAACGGACCGACGCGGCACGCGGTCTTCGCTGCGGCGTTGGACCTCGCCCGGCTCTACAGCAGCGAGCCGGCGCTGATCAGTGCCAGCTCCCATCTCCTGGCCGTCGGACGCGTTCCGCTGCGATAGCGGGTCAGGCGGTCAGCCGGCGGATGAGTTTGCGCATGCCGGCCTGCCAGCCGTCCGGGTCCTCGGCGCGGCGGCGCGCGTAGTCGGCGACCTCGGGGTGCGGCAGGATCAGGAAGCGTTCCTCGGCCAGCCCGGCGACGGCCGCGTCGGCGACCTGGTCCGGGGTGAGCACCGCACCGGACGCGGCGACCACCCGGGCGCCGAGGTGACCGTCGGCGAGCCCGTCGGCGAGCATCGGGGTGTCCACCCCCTGCGGGCAGAGCGCGCTGACCCGGATGCCCCGGTCCCGGTAGGTGATGGCCAGCCACTCCGCGAACCCCACCGAGGCGTGCTTCGTCGCTGTGTACGCGGCGTCGCCCACAGCTGTCAGCACACCGGCCGCGGAGCAGGTGTGCAGCAGGTGCCCGCCGCCCCGGGCGAGCATTCCGGGCAGCACCGCGCGGGCCGAGTAGACGTGGGCGAGCACGTTGACCCGCCAGGAGCGGTCCCAGCCGGCGTCGTCGACCTCCACTCCCCCGCCGGTGGTCACCCCCGCGTTGGCGCAGAACAGGTCGATCCGGCCGTACCGCTGCTCGGTGTCGGCGACCAGCGAGCGGACCTGCTCCTCGTCGGTGACGTCGAGGGCGCGGGCGTGCGCGAGCGGTCCGATGCCCTCGGCCACCGCGCGGGCCGCGTCGGCGTCCAGGTCGGCGACCACCACGGCGGCGGCTCCCTCGGCGGCGAACCGGCGTGACAGCGCCGCGCCGATGCCGCCGGCCCCGCCGGTTACCACCACGATCCGGTCGGTGAGGTTCACGCGGACGCCTCCACGGAGTTGGTGCCCAACCGGGCGATGAGGCTGAGCAGCGCTGTCGCGCCGCCGGCGGTGACCTCGGGGGTGGGCAGCAGCGCGATGATCGGTACGTCCACACCGTTGTCGGCGTAGCCGCGCACCTCGGCGTGGCACCGTTCCGGTGAGCCGTGCAGCACCAGCGCGTCGACCACCTCGTCGGGCACGGCCGCGCCGGCACCACGCCGGTCACCGGCGGCCCAGGCCTCCCACATGGGCGCGAGCGTCTCGTCGCGGCCGAGCCAGCGGTGGAACTCGGCGTACGCCGGAACTGTGAGGTAGCTGGTGATGAGCCGGCGGCCCAGCGCCCGGGCGTACGCGGCGTCCTCGGTGGGGCAGACGAAGATCCGGGCGGCGACCTCGAAGCCGGCGGGGCGCTCGCCCAGCTCGGCGAGGGCGCGCGGCACGTCGTCGGCGCTGAGCCAGTTGAGGATGACCCCGTCGGCTTCCGCACCGGCCAGCCGGAGCATCCCCGGGCGCAGCGCGGCGAGCAGGATCGGTGGCGGCACCGCGGGCGGCCGTTCCAGCGTGAACCGGCGGACGGTGAACGTGTCGTAGGCCTCGTCGACGGTCTCGCCGGCCAGTGCGGCGCGCAGGAAACGCAGCACGTCGCGGGTGCGGCGGAACGGCTCGTCGAACGGCACCGCGTTCCAGTCCCGAACCAGCACGGGTGAGGACGCGCCGATGCCGAGCGAGAACCGGCCCGGCGCGGCCTCGGCAAGCGCCGCCGCGCTCATCGCCAGCAGGCCGGGGCCCCGGGTGAAGACCGGTGTGATCGCGGTGCCGAGCCGCAGGCCGGGTTGCCAGGCCGCGGCGAGCGCCAGCGGGGTGAACGCGTCGGTCCCGGCGACCTCGGACGACCAGACGTCGGTGAACCCGGCCCGGTCGAGGGCCGCGTAGGCCGCGTCGTGCTGCGCCAGCGCGATCCCGCCCAGCGGCACCGTCATGCCCCATCGATTCGTCACCGGTCGATCGTGCCCGTTGACGCCTGCCCGAGCAAGATCCCCGGGTTGGGCAGAATCGCCGGTTTCCGGCCGTGCGCACCTGTGGAAAGTGCTACCACTTCGAGGTGAACCGGACCGACGGCGCAGGCCGCTGACCATGGGTTCCAGGGCAGCGGGACACCTGGAGCCGGTCCCGGCGGCGGCCACGCCCGGCCGGGCGACGTTCCTGGAACTCTTCTTCGACCTGGTGTTCGTCTTCGCGCTCACCCGGATCTCGGCGCGCGCGTTCGAGGATCTGACCCGGGAACCGGGCCGGGAGCACGGCTGGGGGACGGTCACCGGCGGCGGCAAGACACTGCTGTTGTTGCTGGCGCTCTGGGCGGTCTGGCAGGGCACCGCGTGGACGACCAGCCGGTACGACCCGTACCGGGTGCCGTTGCAGACCGTGGTGATCACCGCGTTGGTGTGCAGCATGCTGATGGGGGTGGCGATCCCCCGGGCGTTCAGCGACACCGCGCTGATGTTCGCGGTGGCGTACGTCATCGCCCAGGTGACCCGGCCGGTGATCCTGTCGATCGCGCTCGGGCCGCACCCGTACCGCCGGTTGAAGGTGCGGATGGCGGTGATCTTCGCCGTCACCGGGGTGCTCTGGATCAGCGGCGCGATGATGAGCACCAACGCGCAGGTGCTGCTCTGGTCGGCGGCGCTGGCGATCGAGTACCTGGCCGCCCGCTGTGGCTGGCCGGTGCCCGGCCTGGGTCGTTCGACGATCTCGAAGTGGGAGATCGCCGGGGAACACCTGGCCGAGCGGTACCAGCAGTTCTTCCTCGTCGCGCTGGGCGAGACGATCCTGGTGGCGGGTTTCGCGTACAGCGCGGGCCCGTTCGAGTCGGGGCACGTGTGGGCGTTCGCGCTGGCGCTGGCCACCTCGATCATGCTGTGGCGCATCTACGTGCAGCGGGCCGGGCGGATCCTGGGCGAGGCGGTCATGAAGGCCCGCCACCCCGCCACCATCGGCCGCTCGGCGGCGGACACCCACCTGCTGATGGTGATCGGTCTCGCCGCCACCGCGATCGGCTACGAGCTGATCATCAATCATCCGCTGGAGCGGATCCCGGGGCCGTGGCTGGCCTTGGTGCTCGGTGGACCGGCCCTGTTCCTGGCCGGCCGGGCCCGCCTGGAGTACGAGGTGTTCGGGCGGATCTCCCCGTCCCGGGGGATCGCCGTCACGGTGCTGGTGGCGTCGTCGGTGCCGCTGCTGTACCTGCCCGGTGTGATCGCGACCGCGGTCGGGGTGCTGGTGCTGGGCGCGGTCGCGGTGGCCGACGCCCGCCGCGCCCACGGTGCCCCACCGGAGGCCGCCACCCCACCGTTCTGAGCCTCGCGCGTTGATGTCGCGTCGGCGGGGACGGTTACTCTCGGCCGGTGACCTTCTCGCTCGTCGCCCGCTCCGCCGACGGCCGCCTGCACGGCGTGGCCGTCGCCAGCAAGTTCCTCGCCGCCGGGGCGTTGGTGCCGGCCGCCGCCGCCGAGGTGGGCGCGCTGGCCACCCAGGCGCACGTCAACCTCGCTTACCGCCCGCAGGGTCTCACTCTGCTGCGCACCGGGGTGGCCGCCGCAGACGTGGTAGCCGGGCTGATCGCCGCCGACCCGGAGCGGGAGCACCGCCAGCTCGGCGTCGTGGGGGCCACCGGCTCGGGGGCCAGTTGGACCGGGCCGGCCTGCCATCAGTGGGCCGGCGGGCGGACCGGCGACGGCTGGGCCGCGCAGGGCAACGTGCTCACCGGCCCGGAGGTCGTCGACGCCCTCGGCGAGGCCTGGCTGGCGGGAGCGGCGCTGCCGTTCGCCGAGCGGCTGGTCGCCGCGCTGCGGGCCGGTGACGAGGCCGGCGGCGACCGGCGTGGCCGGCAGAGCGCCGGCCTGCTGGTGGTCGAGCGCGGCGGCGGGTACGGCGGCACCAGCGACGTCATGGTGGACCTGCGCGTGGACGACCACCCCGACCCGGTCGCCGAGCTGGGTCGCCTGCTCACTGTGCACACCATGCTGTTCGGCCGGCCCGACCCGGCCACATTGCTCGACCTGAGCGGCGCGGTCGCCGCCGAGGTGGCGGCGTTGCTCAGCGCGCTGGGCCATCCGGTGCACGAGGCCGGCACGGAAGCGGCGTTGATCTCCTGGGCCGGGTTGGAGAACCTGGAGGAGCGGCTGGTGCCGGGGAGGATCGACCCGGTAGTGCTGACGCACCTGCGCGGTGTCGCCCCGCACGTCCCCGCTCCCCGCGCCGCGAGCTGACCGGTCGGCGCCAGCAGCAAGGGGCCGGCAGCGCCCGAACGGCCGCGGTTCCGCATGACCCGGGGTCAGCGGCCGAAGGCGAGCCAACGGAAGCCGGCGGCGGCGATCGCGGCCCGTTCCGGGGCGGTCAGCACCGCCCGCCCGGTGGCCTTGCGGATCACTGTCAGCCGGTCCCCGCTCAACCCGGCCGGTGCCGGTCGTCCACCGGTGAGCAGCTCGGCGATGACCTCGGCCGCCGGTGGGGTGAGCCACGGGGGCCGGCCCAGCGCGGTGGCCAGATCCAACCCGTGCACACCCACCTCGACCACCCGGGTCCGCAGGAACTCGCCGAGGCGCATCGCGTCGCCGTGCCGGGTTCGTACCACCCGGTCGGGCGGCGCGGCGGCGACCGCCGCCTCGGTGGCGCGCCAGGCCCGGTCGAACTCGGTCGCTAACGCCGTCCGGTCCACCTGTAGCGCCTCCCGCTGGCCGCCGGCGATCCGGTCGGCGTCGACCTCGGCGGTGAACTTCGCCGCGCCGAAGTAGCCGGCGGCGTCCACCTCGGCGCGGGGCGGGGCGGGCGCGGCGAGCATGTCGGTCAGTCGGCCGACCCCGGTGCGGGTGTGCGCGATCAGGTACCGGACATTCCACGGAGGGCAGTCGGTGGGCCGGCTGAGATCATCGTCGGTCAGCTCGGCCAGGATCTCGGTGAACCGCGCGCACTCGGCGGAGAACGCCGCCCGCACCGGTTCCACCGGGCGGCTCAGCCCTTGACCCGGGGCACCAGCCGGTGCACGACGGTGAGCGCCAAGGCCATCACCACCGCCATCGTGCCGGCGATCCCGGCGGCGCTGCCCGCGTACCCGACGAACAGGGGGCGGCGGGCCAACTCCTCCGGCCCGGTGTCGCGCAGGTCGAGCAGCCAGGACAGGGAGAGCCCGCAGGCCACCAGGGCGAGCACTCCGCCGAGCCCGAGCACCAGCGCCGCGACCCGGTGCGCGTCGCCGGGGGCGATCTCGGCCTGCTCCCGCTGGGTGACCAGCAGCAGCAGCCCGGCCAACGCCGCCCACACACCCACCACGAGGTACGCGGCGACGGCGTCGCTGGGCCGGTGCCACCCGGCGGAGAGGGTGGCGACCCCGGCGACGGCGGCGTAGCCGGCACCGATGAAGGCACCGACGGCCCGCACCTTGCGCGGCAGCACGAGCATCAGCGCGACCGCCACCGAGGCGGCCACCGTGGCGTGCCCGCTCGGGAGGCTGTTGCCCACCGCGGCGCGTTCCGGGTCGACACCGAAGTCGGGCCGGTTCAGCCCGTACTTGAGCAGCTGCGTGGTGACGTTCGCTCCGGCGATCAGCAGGGTCGCGGTGATCGCCAGGGCGATGCGCCCCCGGATCAGCGCGATGAACCCGATCATCGCGGTGGCGGCCAGCAACGAGACCACCGACATCGCGTTGAGGATCTTGTCGACCGGACCGTCGATGGTGTCCTGCCCGATCCGGTTACCGGTGAGGGCGACAGTGTCCACCCACTGACCGATCTCGAGGTGCACGGCCACCCGCCACACGGCGAGGAAGGCAGCCGCCTGGACGAGGGCCAGTACGACCAACCAGACCGCGGTCCAACCCCGTGCCGTCGCGCGCATCCGCACACCGTAGCGGCAGGTGTCGGCGGTCCGACCGGTGGCCCGCCGCCGATCGCCGGTTAGGTTGTGCCGGAGGCGAGGAGGCGGTGGTGAGCGGAACACCGGAGCGCGACAGCGGCAGTGACGAACCCGGTCCCGAGCAGCGTGAAGGCGACGACTCGGCGTCGGCAGGGCCGGCGCCGACCGGCGCCGACACCGACCCGGGCGGGCCGGTACGGGCCGAGTCGCTGACGGATCTGCTGGGCGGACGAGGCGGTGCCATCGACGCCACCCTGCCGCCGTTGGCGTTCGCGGCGGGCTGGCTTCTGGGCGGCGAGTCGCTGTGGGGCGGGGTCGGTGCCGCGCTGGCCGTGGGCGCGGTGGTGGCCGGCGTACGGCTGCGTCGGGGTGACCGGCCGCGCTCGGTGCTGATCGGGCTGCTGGCCGTCTGCGTCGCGGCGTTGATCGCGGTGCGCACCGGCCGGGCCGAGAACTTCTTTCTGATCCAGGTCCTGTCCAACGCCGCGAGCGCTCTGGCGTGGACGGTCAGCATCGTGGTGCGGTGGCCGCTGCTGGGTGTGCTGGTCGGCGCGGTGCTGGGTCAGCGGGCCGGGTGGCGGCGCGACCCGGCGCTGCTGCGCGGGTACGGCCGGGCCAGTTGGGTGTGGACGGCGACCTACCTGCTGCGGCTGGCCGTGTTCGTGCCGCTCTACCTGAGCGGCCAGGTGCTCGCGCTGGTGGTGGCCCGGGTGGCGCTGACCTGGCCGCTGGTCGCGGCGGCGCTGGCGCTGAGCTGGGTGGTGCTGCGGCGTTCGCTGCCGGCCGGGCACCCGGGGCTGCGGCACCCGGTCGCGCGGCCTCGCTGAAACCGGCCGGGCCCGGGGTGGAAAGGCGGCCGGGCTCGGAGCAAAAAAGTGGAGAGGCCGCCACGGGGGGAGCGGCCTCTCCGGTGACGTACGTTACTCCGTCATTGACCTCGGTGTGATCCCGCGACGGCCCGAATTTCTGGGCTTTTTCGCGGCTGGCTCCAGTCCGGGCGGTGGGGTGGGCCAGCCGATCCGCTGCGTCGGCCAGATGGCCGGCCCACCCCGGCCTGACCGTGGGTGTCAGGCCGTCCGCCAGCCCCGGTCCGTCGTTCCCCGGACCCGGGCCGGACCCCGGGGTGGGCGGTCCACGCCACCCACCCCGGGTCGTCTCAGCCGTTCGGGAACATGCTGCCGTAGTCGGCGTACGCCATGGCGACGTCAGCCTGCGCCCAGAACCGGTGGTAGTTGAAGCTCGGCTCCGCACCACCGTCCAGGTACGCCTGCACCTTGGGCCAGTCCGGGTCGTTCTTGTAGAAGGACCGGATGTCGAGGAAGCTCTTGCCGGCGGCGATGGTGTCGCCGTTCGGCATCTTCCCGGTCCAGCCCGACGGGACGTAGAGGCCCTGCCCGGTGGACGCGTTGTAGACGTCGTCGAAGCGCCGGTAGTCGCCACGCTTTTCGGTGGTGGAGACACCCTTGGCGTCGCTGGCGGCCGACAGCGCGTCGAGCAGCCCCTTGGCGGTGTTCTTGGCTGCCACGTTGCCCGACTTGGCCGCGTACGCGATCAGGATCCGGGCGTAGGCGGCGGTGACACCGACGTCCTGGCCCTTGCTGATGACCTCGACGTGCAGGCCGGTGTTGGGCTGCGGGTTGGACGGGTTCCAGGTGGTCGGCTGGCCGGTCCACGCCATGTCCGACGGGATCGACCAGTTGGTGCCGAGGGTGGTGTTGGCGATCGCCCAGGGCACCCACTTGTCCAGCAGGGCCTTGGCCTTCGCGTTGCCGGTCTGCTGGTACAGCTCGGCGATGCGCTGCATCGACCAGGCCTGCATACCGAACCACTGGTTCGACGGCGGGTCGTTGTAGACCGGGTCGACGTCGTAGAACATGCCGTAGAAGGTGCTGGTGCCGGCCGGCGGCTGGGCGTAGCTACCGTCCCAGCTGTTGGTGGCGCCACCGGCGATGCCGCCCTCGGCGGACTGCAACCAGGTGTAGAACTCCAGCTGCCGCTCGAAGCTCTTGGTCCAGTCGGCGACAGCTGTCGACGACTGCGGCTTGAGCTCCGGGGTGTTGGTCAGCGCCCAGGCCGCGAACGGGTTCTGGTAGCCGAAGTGGTTGTGGCTGGAGCCGATCCGCCAGGACCAGTTCTGGCTGGCGTCGTACGCGCCGCCCCAGGCGTAGTACCAGGACAGCAGGTAGTGCGCCGAGTCCTTGCCGCTGCCGGCGGGGCAGGTGCTGGCCCCGACGCAGTTGCCGATCTTCTTGAAGTACTTGTCGAACATCGCGTACCGCAGGTAGTCGCCCATCTTCGCGGCCTTGGCGATGGTGGCCGCGACGTCGGCCTGCTTGTTCTGCGCCTTGGACCAGGTCAGCGCCCAGTACGCGGCCTGCACGGCGCGGGCGTCGGCGTCCGGGGCGTTCGTGTACTTCCACTGCTTGGCGGGGGCGCCGGTGTCCTTGACGAACAGGTCGAGGTAGCCGTACTGACCGCCGTGCTTGAAGGTGTCGCAGGAGGGCTGCGGAACGGTCTCCCACACCGACTCCTGGGTGCCCCGCTGGAAGGTGTTGATGTAGGCCGGCTTGGTGGTGCCGTCACCGCAGCGGCCGAAGCCGTAGGTGTTGTCGACGTCCATCAGCCAGTGCATGCCGTAGATGTCGCCGGTGCCGTAGGTGGACTGCAACTCCGAGCGCAGCGGGTCCTGACCGACCGAGACGTTCGGGTTCAGCGCCGACGGGTACTGGCTGGGCAGGTTGTACTCCGCGGCGTACTGCGGGGTGCCGGCGGAGCCGGCGGTCGGCTGGTCGGCGTGCGTGGGGATGATGTACTTCTCCATCACCGTCCAGGCGTTGTTGAACGGGGCCCAGTTCTGGGTGACCTTGCCGTAGTAGGCCTCCAGCCAGAGCCAGAAGCTGAACGCCTCCGAGGTCGTCTCGTGGCCGTGGTCGGGCGCCTCGACGATCAGCGTCTCGACCGAGTGGTACGGCACGCCCTCGGGGCTGAAGTAGCCCGAGTTCTTGATCTTGCCGTACTGCTCGAGGAACTTCGCGGTGTAGGCGTTGTCGCCGCCCGGGGTGTCGTTGTCAATCTCGGTGGCGCTGACCGCCAGCGAGGCGAGACCGGTGGCGGACGCGGTGATGGTGGCGGCGCCGCCGACGGTGTCGGTGTCCTCCGCAGCGGCGACCGTGACGGTGACCCCGGTGTTCCAGTTGCTCGGGGTCAGCGTGGCGGTGGCCGGCGAGACAGTGACATCGGTGTCACCGGTGCGGGTGAGGGTGACCGGCACGTTGGCCGTCGGGGCGGCGCTGAGCTTGAGGTTGAAGGTGGCGCTGCCACCCTCGGCGACGCTCACCGCGGAGGGCGTGGCGACAAGTGTCGGGCCGGTGGCGGCCCCGACGGTGAACGCCTTCTCGTCGACCCCGATGCCGTTGGCGTTGTCGTACGCCTTGGCCTGGACGGTGTAGCTGCCGGCCGGCAGGTCCTCCTGGGTGTACGCGTACGGGGCGGAGGTGTCGGTGTTGATCAGCAGGCCGTTGCGGTAGAACTCGACCTTGCTGATCGTCCCGTCCGGGTCGCTGGCGGTGGCGGTCAGCGGCACGTCGGCCGGCGCGGTGAACGGCCCGCTCGGCAGGCCGAGGGAGACCGTCGGCGGCTGGTTGGCCGGGGTGCCGTTGCAGGGGGTGCCGTTGAGCGTGAACGAGGTGGGCTTCGGGTTGCTGCCCGAGTGGGCGCCGTTGAAGCCGATGGTGGTGGAGGCCCCGGTGGCAAGGTTGCCGTTGTACGACTCGTTGGTCGCGGTGACCTCGCTGCCGGTCTGGCTGAATTTTGCCGACCAGCCCTGGGTGACCCGCTGACCGCTGGTCGGGAAGGTCCACTTGAGCGTCCAGTTGCTCACCGGGTCACCCAGGTTCTTGATGGTGACGTTCGCGGTGAAGCCGGTGTTCCAGTCGTTGGTCGCGTAGACCACGTCGCAGGCGGGTGCGGCCTGTGCGGCGCCGGCCGGCAGGGTCACCCCGCCGATGGCGAGCAGCGCGGCGGCGGCGAGCGCCACGCGCCGGCGTATTGCCAGTTGTCTCATGTGCGCGGTGTCTCCTCGGACCAGGCCGGGATGGTCCCCGGCGAGGCGCCTGCCCGCGAGGGTGGTGGTGGTCCGCGGGGATGTCGAGGCGCCGGGAAGGTGGTCTTCCCCGGGCCCGGCCGGGGTAGGGCGTGCAGCCCGCACGGGAGGGGGTCCCGCCGGCTGCGCTCGGGTGACCGTGACCGGAGCTGGTGCTGCCGGTTGCCCTCGGTGGACCCGCACTCACGCGATGTGGCTCCTGTCGCGTCGAATCGACAGTGTGCCATGGAAGCGCTCCCACAACAAGCGCGCGGAGAGCCGGATCAGCTCCTTGTTTCGATCTCGTTTTGGGTCTTTCACAAAGGCGTGACGGGCGTTACAGTCGCAACATCGGTCGATGGGAGCGCTTCCATCGACAAGGTTCCAACAAGAAGATCGCTGGGAGCGTCTCTGACGAGCCCGGGGAACCAGACCGAGGGCCGACGACGGGCCAGCCCGGACGCCGTCGTCAGCCATCGTCCCACCACAGGGAGGGAGGTGGAACCAGAGCCACTCGCGTGGCCCGGCTCCCGCGCGACACGCACGGCAGGACCCAAATCTCGCCCGTGTGTGTGCAGTTACGGTGGGGACGGGGGTTGCCCTCCCCCGTCCCCACACTAAACCCCCGTACACGATAGGAAAAGAGGCCGACGGGACAGGCGCGCCGCGCCGCCCGGACGGCCTCGTTCGCTGCTCGGGGCCACACACCCGCCTCCCATCAGCCAGCGCCGGCCGTCCTGACGGCCGGCTGACCGGCCGGCAGCGTCTGCCCTATCATGGGAGCGCTCCCGAATCTTTCGGCGGTGGCCCCGTATCCATGAGGAGAATCCATGTCGATACCTATTGGGCCCGCCGGCCCGCTGCGCTTTCCGGACAACTTCGGCTGGGGCGCGGCCACCTCCGCGTACCAGATCGAGGGCGCCACCAAGGAGGACGGGCGCGGCGAGTCGGTCTGGGACACCTTCAGCCGCGTCCCAGGGCGCACCCGCAACGGCGACACCGGCGACGTGGCCATCGACCACTACCACCGCTACGCCGAGGACCTCGACCTCATGCGCGACCTCGGGTTGCGCAGCTACCGCTTCTCCATCTCCTGGCCCCGGATCCAGCCCGACGGCACCGGCACGCCCAACCAACGCGGCCTCGACTTCTACCGCCGAATCCTCGACGGCCTGCACGAGCGCGGAATCACCCCGATGGCCACCCTGTTCCACTGGGACCTCCCGCAGGCGCTCCAGGACGCCGGCGGCTGGGAGTCACGCGACACCGCCCACCGCTTCGCCGACTACGCCGACGTGGTCTTCCGCGCCCTCGGCGACCAGGTGCCGGCCTGGCTCACCATCAACGAACCCAAGACCGTGGTGCAGAACGGCTATCTCACCGGCCACCACGCCCCCGGCCGGCAGGACCCGGACGCCGCCTACCTCGTCGCCCACCACCTGCAACTCGCCCACGGGTTCGCCGTCGCTGCGCTGCGCGCCACCGGCAGCGACAGCCGCATCGGCCCCGCGCTCAACCTGCACCCCTGCTACCCCGCCGACGACTCCCCGCAGGCCGCCGCGGCCGCCCACCTCTACGACGCCTACGAGAACCGCCTCTACCTCGACTCCCTGCTCAGGGGCAGCTACCCGGAGGACCTGCTGGCCGACCTGGGCCCACAGAGCCGGATGGTCCAGGGCATCCGCGACGGCGACCTGAAGACCATCTCCGCGCCGATCGACCTGCTGGCCGTGCAGTACTACACCCCGATCTACGTCACCGGCGACGGCGGCACCGCACACCGCTGGGCGACCTCCGAGGCCGAATGGCAGCAGATCTACCCCGAGGGGATGTACGACCTGCTGACCCGGATCACCCGCGAATACGGCCCGATCCCGCTCACCATCACCGAGAACGGGCTGCCCACCCCGGACACCCTGGGCACGGACGGCACCATCCAGGACACCGGGCGGATCAGCTTCCTTCGCGACCACCTCACCGCCGCGCACCGGGCCATCGCCGACGGAGTGCCGCTGGAGAGCTTCCACGTCTGGTCACTGCTGGACAACTTCGAGTGGGACCAGGGCTACGACCAGCGCTGGGGCCTGGTCTACGTCGACTACGCCACCCAGCGACGGGTGCTCAAGAACTCCGCCACCTGGTACCGCTCCGTCATCGCCGACGGCGGCTTCTGACCGCGCCGCCACCCGGACGTCCGGGCCCGGACGGCTCGGCTCGGGTGAGCCGGTGACCGTCCGGGCCTCGGCCGGCTCACACTCAGCGGGGCAGCGCCTGCTGCAACTCCGCCCGCAGGGCCGGGGTGAGCATCTCCCCCGCCTGCTTGGCCAGCCGGGCCATCTCGTAGCCGACCACGCCGATGTCCGCGTCACCGGCGGCCAGCGTGGCCAGAATCGAACCGTCGCGGATCTGCATCACCAGGAAGTAGCCACGGCCCATCTCGACCACCGTCTGCTTGACGACGTCGCCGTCGAACATCGAGGCCGCGCCCGCGGTGATACTCATCAGCCCGGAGGTCACCGCGGCGAGTTTGTCCGCGTTGTCCCGCGGCAGGTGATCGGAGATCGCCACCAGCAGCCCGTCAGAGGAGACCACCACCGCGTGCGCCACACCCGGCACCCGCTCCGCGAACGCGCTCACCAGCCAGCTCAGGTCACGCGCCTCCTGGCTCAACGTCGTCACTGTCGTCGTCCCCCTTCGTCGTGCCCCCCGGACGGTGGCACGGGTATCTCGGTGGTGTCCTCAGCCTCGGCGCGCCGTACTCCGCTGTAGAGCCGCGAGAGCATGCCGCCGACCGCCTCCGGGTCCGGGTCGGTGCGGGTCGGTGCCGTCATCGGTTGTGCCGAACGGGTGACCGCGCTCAACTGCGCCATGGGCACCCGCATCGGCAATCCCCGCTCATTGGTGCCGGCGGTCACCGGGATCGTTGGTGGCGCCGCAGCAGCGGGCACCACCGGCGCGGTCGGGCCCTGCCGCGAATACCAGCCCCCGCCGGCACCGCGAGCAGCGGCGGGGGTCAACACGTCCTCGGCGCGTACCGGCACCGGGCGGCCCTGACGCGGCACGCCGACGCCGGGCGGGCGGCCGGCCACCGGCAGGTCCCGTACCCCGCCGTTCAGCACCGGGGCAGCGGGCTGCCGGGCGGCCCCGGACTGCGGAACCAGCCCTCGCGCCGCGCTCGCCGCCAGCATCCGCGCCGACGGGGGCGAATCCAGCTCCACACTGCCCGCCGGGGCCAGCAACACCTCGGGCAGGGCGAGCCGGGCGACCAGGCCGTCCTCGCCGCCCTCCAACCGCACGCCGACGCGCAACCGGGCCGCCAGGTGACTGACCACGAAGTGCCCCATCCGCTCCACCGCCGCGACGTCCGCGGCCGGAGGGCTGGCCAGCACCTCGTTCGCCTGCACCAACGCGGCCGGGCTCATACCGAGACCCCGGTCGACGATCTCGATCAGCGCAGCGCCCGCCTCGACCCGGGCGGTCACCACCACGACGGTGTCCGGGCGGGAGAAGGCAGTGGCGTTCTCCAGCAGCTCGGCCAGCAGGTGCACCAACTCGCCGACCGCGTGCCCGACCACGTGCACGTCGGCCACCGACTCGATCCGGACCCGCTGGTACTGCTCGATCTCCGCGGCGGCGGCCAGCAGCACCGCACCCAGCCCGACCGGCCGGTTCCACCGGCGGGTCGAGTCGGTGCCGGCGAGCACCAGCAGGCTCTCGTCGTTACGGCGCATCCGGGCGGCCAGGTGATCGAGCTTGAACAGGTTCTCCAGCTGGTCCGGGTCGCTCTCCTCGCGCTCCAGGTCGTCCAACAGCTCCAGCTGACGCTCCACCAGCACCTGGCTACGGCGGGCCAGGTTGACGAACATCGCGTTGACGTTGCGCCGCATCAGCGCCTGCTCGACGGCGACGGTGACCGCGCTGCGGTGCACCGCCACGAACGCCTCGGCCAGCTCGCCGATCTCGTCGAGCGAGCGGACCACCGCCGGCGCGACGTCGATGCGCGGCACCCCACCGGTGACGGTCTTCAGCCGGTCCAGGGCGTCCGGCAACTCGACCTGGGCGATCCGCAGCGCCTGGCTGCGCAGCATCCGCATCGACCGGGCGACCGACCGCCCGATGAGCAACGAGATCAGCAGGGCGGCCAGCAGGACCGTGACGACCCCGCCGACGACCAGCAGGGTCGTCCGCAGCTGATCGTCGCTGGCCTCCTCGGCCTGCCGCACGGCGTCGTCGAGCACACCCGCCTCAAGCTGACGCAGCAGCTCCTGGCGCTGCTGGCTGGCCGACCACCACTGCTCCGACGGCAGCACCTGCGGCGACGCGCCGCCGGAGGACAGGCTGCGCTCCTCCAACCCGGTGGCGACCAGGAACATCGGCGACACCGAGGTCTCGTCGTAGCGGCGGATTTGCTCACTGGTCGCGGCCACCCGGAACGCGCCCAGCGCGGTGAGTTGCTGACCGCGCAGGTCGGCGAGGACCACCCGGTCCTCGGTGCCGTACGCACCGGCGCGAGCGGCGGCGTAGAGCTGGGCCCGCACCCGGGAGGAGAGCTCCTTGACCCGGGCCAACTGGACGTAGCGCAGCACCGCGTCGTTCAACGCCGGCTGGTTCTGACCGGGCGTCGGCTCGGCGAGCAGGTCGAGCAACGCCCCGACGGCACGGTGGTAGTTACCCAGGATGGTCTCGGTGCTGAGCACCGCCGGCGGAATCGCCGAGCGGATGTCGACCACCTGGTCGTACGCCTCCAGCGCCTCGGAGAAGGCCACCCGCCAGGACGCGTCCGCGTCCGCCAGCGGCTCGGCGGCCCGACTGAGGTCCACGATGGCCTTGTCGGTGGCCGCCTGCAACGGCTTCAGGTCGTTCGCGGCGGACTGCCGGTCACCACCCTTACGCAGCTCACCCAGCTCCCCCGCCGAGCGGTCACGCTCCTGCTGGAGCTGGTGCACCGCAGCGGTGATCTGCCGGCCGATGCCGACCTGACTGGAGAAGTCGTTCAACACCGTCGTCCGCCCCACCAGGGCGCTGGTCTGCACCCCGGCGAGCAGGAGGAACGCCATCGACGGCACCAGCAGCACTGTGGCGAGCTTCGTGCTCATCCGCCAGTCGCGCAGCCGGAACGGCGACCGCCGTCGATGCGGAACGACTCGGACATCGAAGCGGCGTCGGCGATGGTTCGACACCGCGCCGTTCGCCGGGTCGGGACCTGCCGCCACCCTGCCTCCTCCGTCCTACCGCGTCCACCGCGGTCGGGGGAGCGCAGTCCATCCAACCAGGCTCGGTACCGCTGTCAACGGCCCGGGCGAGGCCGAGGTTCAGGAAGGATACTGCGGGTGGGAACGTCCTGCCGTGGTCGGTAAAACCAGCTCGTCCGTCCGGCCGATGTCGGCGAGCTCGATAGCGTCACCGAAGCGCCCCAGCGCCACCAACGCGGCACCGGTGGCGCCGATCTCCGGGTTACGTTGATGCGACACCGGTCGCGGTGCGAGCGCGGTCGCGAAGGCCTGCCGCCACCACACCGAGGCGGCCACCGCACCGCCGCCCAGCACCACGCCGACCGGTTTGTCGATGGTGGACTCCAGCACGCCCAGATCCTCGGCGACCATCTCACACAACCCCTGCATCAGCCCGGCCAGGATGTCGACCGCTGTGGTGCCGAAGCTGAGACCGCGCAGCTCACCGCTGCCCGCCGGCGCCAGACCGGGCGCCCGGTCGCCACCGAAGCGGGGATCCGCCGGCCGACCGCCGCCCGCCGGCACCAGCGCCAGCGCCGCGTCCAGCTCGGCGCCCCGAGGCAACCGCAGCTCCCGGTCCGCCCAGGCGAAGAGGTTGCCGCCGTTGGCGTACGCCGCCCCGGTCACCACGTGGTCGTGGTCGACCCGGTACCGCCACAACCGTTCGGGCAGGCGCGGCATCGGCTCGCCCGCCGGGATCCGCTGCATCAGCCGTACGGCTGCGGAGGTGCCCACTGTGACCGCGGCCCGGCTCGGGTCGACGCAGCCCGAGCCGACGTTCGACGCCCCACCGTCGCCCACCGGCGGCGACCAGCGGGCCTGCGCCAACTGCGGCCACCGACGGGCCAGGTCGACCCGGAGCCGGCCGTGCCAGTCCAGCCCGCCCAGCGGCGGCAGTTCCTCCGGCCGCGCCTCGGCCAGCGTCAGCGCCTCCTCGTCCCAGCGCAGGGTGCGCAGGTCCAGCAGGCCGGTCCCGGAGGCCTGGGAGATCGACATGGGCGCCGAGTCGAGCAGCTCGCCCAACACGTACTCGGGCAGACCCACGAACCGGGCGATCGGGGTGCCGGACTGCTCACGCAACCAGGGCAACCGCATCGACCAGTACGAACGGTGCCACCAGCAGCCGGTGCGCTGGTGGAAGCCGTCCGGGTCGGCCGGCCCGGCGGTGCGCCCGACGGGGGCGGGCCGGGTGTCCAGCCAGGTGACCACCGGGCCCAGGGGGGCACCGTCGCGGTCCAGCGGGAGCACCGAGTGCCACTGGGCGGAGACCGCCACCAGGCCGACGTCGTGCAGGTGCCCCGAGTCGGCCAGCTCGTCCAGGCACTCGACAAGGCTCGCCAGATAATCCCGGCCGGACAGCGTGCCGGTGCCGTCGTCGCCGATGGCGAGGTCGACCTTGCGGCGGGCCAGAGCGCCGGGCAGCGGCTGGGTGTCCGCGTCCAGCACCAGCCCGCGTACCGAGGAGGTGCCCAGGTCGAGCGCGAGAATGTTCATCGCCGGTCAAGTTACCCCGTGCCAGCCGGCTGACGGGCGCGTAGGGTGGATCACATGCTCGCGCAGTTGACCAGTTGGTGGCCCGCCGACCCGGCGGCCATCTCCCGCGCGTAGCTCCATCCACGCGGCCGCCATCGAGGCGGTCGCCGGATCTCCCGGCCGGAGGGCCGCCCGACGGCGGCACCCAGCCCGACGGAGACTCCGATGACCCACCTGACCGACCTGCTCTCCGCCGTCGCGCACGGCGTCGACCCCGGCCCCTTCGCGCTGCTGCGCCGCGAGGGCGCTGACGACCTGGACCTGTTCACCGGCTCGGTGGACACCGTCGAAGAGCTCACCGACCTTCCGCTTCCGGCGGGCCCGCCCGGGGCGCGGACGCTGGCCCTGGTGCCGTTCCGGCAGATCACCGAGCGCGGGTTCGCCTGCGTCGACGACGGCGCCCCGCTGGAGTTCCTCCAGGTCCGCGAGCACCAACGGATCCCGCTGACCGCCGCCCTCGCCGCGCTGCCCGACGAACCGGTGCGCACCACCGACGCCGGCTTCGACGTCAGCGACGAGGAGTACGCCCGGACCGTGCAGCGGGTGCTGTCCGAGGAGATCGGCCGCGGCGAGGGCGCGAACTTCGTCATCCACCGCGCCCTGCACGCCACAGTGCAGGGCCCGCCGTTGGGAGCCGCGCTGGCCGCGCTGCGCCGGCTGCTGATCGCCGAACGCGGCGCGTACTGGACGTTCGTGGTGCACACCGGCACCCGGACGCTGGTCGGCGCCAGCCCGGAGCGGCACGTCAGCGTCGACGACGGACTGGTGATGATGAACCCGATCAGCGGCACCTTCCGCTGTCCCGGTGGCGTCGTCGACCGGGCGGCCCTGCTGCGCTTCCTCGCCGATGAGAAGGAGACCGAAGAGCTGTACATGGTGCTCGACGAGGAGCTGAAGATGATGGCCACCGTCGCCGAGCACGGTGGGCAGGTGATCGGGCCGTACCTGAAGGAGATGTCGCACCTGGCGCACACCGAGTACCTGCTCGCCGGGCGGGGCACCCGCGACGTGCGGGAGGTGCTGCGCGAGACGATGTTCGCCCCCACCGTGACGGGCAGCCCGATCGAGAACGCCTGCCGGGTGATCGCCCGGCACGAGCGCCGGGGCCGGGGCTACTACGGGGGCGTGCTGGCGTTGCTCGGCCACGACGACGCCGGCCGGCAGACCCTCGACGCCCCGATCCTGATCCGGACCGCCGAGATCTCCCCCGCCGGCCGACTGCGGGTTCCGGTCGGCGCGACACTGGTCCGGCACTCGACGGCGGCCGGCGAGGTGGCCGAGACGCACGCCAAGGCCGCCGGGGTGCTGGCCGCGCTCGGCCTCGGACCGGCGACGGCCGTCGGCGACCGCGGGCCGGTCGCGCGGCTGGCCGACGACCCGGCGGTACGCGACGCGCTGGCCGCGCGCAACGCACCGCTGGCGCGGTTCTGGCTGGACCAGCGGTCACCGGACGCACCCGGACTGCCCGAGCTGGTCGGCCGCCGGGTGTTGATCGTGGACGCCGAGGACACCTTCACCGGAATGCTGGCCCACCAGCTGAGCGCGTTGGGTCTCGCGGTGACCACCCGCCAGTGGCACGCGAGCGGCCCGGTCGACGACTTCGACCTGGTGGTCGCCGGTCCCGGGCCGGGCGACCCGGGCAGCGCGGACGAACCGAAGATGCTGGCGCTGCGCAAGCTGCTGACCGGACTGCTGGCCGCCGGCCGTCCCACCCTCGCGGTCTGCCTCGGCCATCAGGTGCTGGCCGGGCTGCTGGGGCTGACGCTGCACCGCCGGGACGCGCCCTATCAGGGGTTGCAGCGGGAGGTGCAGCTGTTCGGCCGGACCCGCCGGGTCGGGTTCTACTCGACGTTCACCGCCCGCGCCGAGACCGACCGGCTGGTCACCGCGTACGGGCCGGTGGAGCTGGCCCGGGACCCGGGCGACGGCGCCGTGCACGCCCTGCGCGGGCGCGGCTTCGCCGGGGTGCAGTTCCACGCGGAGTCGGTGCTCAGCCCGGACGGGCTCGCCGTGCTGAGCGAGCTGGTGACCGAGCTGCTACCTGCGTCGCGCCCGGACGAGCTGTCCGCGCCGCGTGGAGGCGCATAGTCGCCCCGGCCCGGGGGTAGGGCTGAATGGACCGGTGGCGCGGACGGGCCGAGAGCCCCCGCCCGCGCCACCGGTCGCCCTCAGCTGTCAGCCGCTCAGCCCGCCAGGCCCGCCTTCAGCGCGGCACCCAGCTGCACGGCGCGCCGGGCGGTGAGCGCGCAGGCCTCGAGCGCAACGGCATCCGGGGCGATCTCCCCGTTGTTGCTGGTGTGCGAGGCACCGTACGGGTTGCCGGCGATGAACTGGCTGGTGTCGGTGTATCCGGGGGTGACCACGACACCGCCCCAGTGGTAGAAGACGTTGAAGAGCGAGGTCAGCGTGGTTTCCTGCCCGCCGTGCGAGGTGCCCGTCGAGGTGAAGGCGGAGTAGACCTTGTTGACCAGCCCGCCCTGGGACCAGAGCGGGCCGGTGGTGTCGATGAACTGCTTCAGCTGGGCAGCGATCATGCCGTACCGGGTCGGCGCACCGAAGATCGCCACGTCGGCCCAGGTGAGGTCGTCGAGCATCGCCTCGGGCACGTCCTGGGTCTCCAGGCGGTGCGCCTCCCAGCCGGAGTTCGAACGGATCGCCTCGTCCGGCGCCAACTCACGCACTTTGCGCAGGCGCACGTCGGCGCCAGCGTCCCCGGCGGCCTCACACACGGCCTGCGCCATCTGGTAGGTGGTGCCGGTGGCGCTGTAGTAGATCACCGCTACCTTGGTCTGGGCAGCCATCAGAGTGTCCCCTTCTCGTCTCGGATCAGCTCCCGCGACTACCCGCTGCGGACGCGCTCTAACGACAGCCCGAGGTCGTCCCGGATACCGGTCCGCCGGCTCAAGTTTTCCGCAACTTCCCGGTCGTTCCGGCCCGACGTCGCGCGCGGACGACGATCCTGATGCCATCGGTGCCGGCGGGATTGAGCCGCCGCCCCGCACCGGGCACCTGAACGGGGGATCGCGCTCCGCCGGCAACGGCGCTGGCGTAGCGCGATCAGGGGACGACCACCGCTCCCGCGCCCCTGCCTCGCCCGCGCCTCGGCTCAGCGGACCAGGGCCGCCATCAGCCGGTCCAGCTCGGCCGCCGGGTCGACGGTGAGACCGGTGTGCACCGGCCCCGTCTGGATCATCGTGCTGCGCGGCGCGGCCAGCCAGTGGAACCGCTCACCGAGCCGCATCCGGGTGGCCGGCCCGTCACCCGAGCAGGTCCGGTCCCAGGAGTCGAGCACCGCGGCCACCGCCGGCAGGTCGACGTCGGGCGCCAGCGCGCGAACCCGGTCGGCGTCCAGGTGCGTTCGCGCGGCCAGGAAGTCGCGCTGCTGGCAGTAGAGCAACACCCCGACGTTGATCTGCTCGCCGCGCTCGATGCGGGGCACGAGCCGGATCAGCGCGTACTCGAAGGGTTGCCTCATGCCCCGCTCCCCGATGGCAGCCAGTCGGCCGTGCGGGCGACCCGGCGGGACAGGTGATCCAGGTACGCGCCCCGCGCCGCGTCGGCCGTCTCGAAGTCGGCGGCGGTCAACCACTCCCCCGGCACCAGGGCCAGCACCTCGGCGAGCAACTCCGGGGTGACCTGGGGCGCCAGCTCGGCGTCGGCCTCGGCCAGCCGCGACGCGTACGGCGCGAGCACGTGATCCTCCGCGCGGTAGGCCCGGTGCACAGCGGCCTCGGCGCGCGGCCAGTTGTGGTGGAAGTACAGCGAGGCGCCGTGGTCGATCAGCCACAGCTCCCGGTGCCAGACGAGCAGGTTCGGGTTGCGCCAACTCCGGTCGACGTTCTCCACGTACGCGTCGAACCAGAGCACCCGGGAGGCCAACTCCGGGTCGACGGTGTGCGCCACCGGGTCGAAGCCCAGCGCCCCGGGCAGGAAGTCCATCCCGAGGTTGGCGCCGCCGCTGTTGCGCAGCAGCTCCTGCACCTCCTGGTCGGGCTCGGCCCGCCCGATCACCGGGTCGATGTCGAGGACCACCAGCGGCGGCACCCGCAACCCCAGCCGGCGCGCCAGCTCACCGCAGATCACCTCGGCGATCAGCGCCTTGGGCCCCTGCCCGGCGCCTCGGAACTTCGCCACGTAGGTGCCCAGGTCGTCGGCCTCCACCACGCCCGGCAGCGACCCACCCTCGCGCAGCGGGGTGACGTAACGGATCGCGGTGACCTGGCGGAGCACGCCGCCCACCCTACTGGGGCCGACCGGAACGGGTGGCGGCCCGGCCCAGAGCGGCACGCGCCGGTCAGTCGATCTTGTCGCGCAGCTTGTCGACCTGGGTCTGGAGGCGGTCCACAGCGTTCTCGTTGTTCACGAACGTGGTGATCCCCGCGGCCAGACCGAGCCCGATCAGCACGGCCAGGATGCTGAGCACCAGGCCGCCGATCGACACGCCACGACCGGTGACCCCGGGTCGGCGCGCCATCTTGAGCCCGACGATGCCGAGGATGATCCCGATGATGCCGAGCACCAACCCCAGCCAGGCGAGGATCGCCGTCAACACGCTGAACAGAGCGGCCACTCCGAACACCAGGGCGAACGTCGCCGCGGCGCTCGTCTTCGCGCGGGCGTCCCCCCGATGTCCGCGGGACCCGGCCGTCACACCGGCGCCCCGCGCCGGCTCGCTTGCGGCAGTCATGAGATTCCCTTCCGTACGCGCGACGCGCGCACTTCCGGCCGCCGCATCCCCCGTGCGCGGCCCGTTATGCCCCGTCGATCCGGTGCTTTTCCGGTGCGGGCAGGCGTTCCTCGTGCCAGGGATCTCCGGAGGCGCCGGCGCTGAGGTGTCGTTCGTAGCTGGCCACCTTGACGTTGATGAGGTCGAGGCAGTCGCGCAGCTGCGCGAACTGCTCAATGATGTGGCGCTGGTGTGCGCGGAGCAGTTCGAGCCGTTCGGCCTCGTTGCCGCTGCCCGCGCGAACGAGCTGGGCCAGGCGGCTGATCGTCGTGAGCGGCATTCCGGAGGCCCGGAACTTGACGCAGTTCGCCAGCCACTCGACGTCCCAGGCGCTGTAGACGCGCCGGCCCGACCCGTCACGCCGCACCTCGCTGGCCAGCAGACCCTCACGCTCGTAGAGCCGCAGGGTGTGCACACTCAAGCCGGTGCGCTGCGCCACCTGCCCGATGCTCAGGCCCATGTCCGCCATGGCGTCGACGGTAACCCGTTGACCTAGACCTCGGTCTAGCATTTAGCGTCCGCGACATGACCAGCGATACGACCCACACCACGTTCGGTGCCCACAGCACGACCGGGGACGTCCTCACCGGAATCGACCTCACCGGCAAGACCGCAGTCGTCACGGGCGGCTACTCCGGCCTCGGACTCGCCACGACCCTCGCGCTGACCCAGGCCGGGGCTCGGGTCGTCGTCCCAGCTCTCCGGCCGGACGTGGCGCAGCGGGCACTCGCCGACGCCGCCGGAGTCGAGATCGAGGTCGACCAGATCGATCTCGCCGACCTCGCCTCCGTCCGCGCGTTCACCGAACGGTTCCTCAGCAGCCATGCCGCCCTCGACATCCTGATCGCGAGCGCCGGCGTCATGGCCTGCCCGGAGACACGGGTGGGACCCGGCTGGGAAAAGCAGTTCGCGATCAACCACCTCGGCCACTACGCGCTGGCGAACCTGCTGTGGCCCGCGCTCATCGCTGCCGGCACGGCTCGTGTCGTCGCGGTCGCCTCCGGGCGCGACCCGGCGTGGCGAATCCGGTGGGACGACGTGCAGTTCGAGCGCGGCTACGACAAGTGGGAGGCCTACACCCAGTCCAAACTCGCGAACGTCCTGTTCGCCCGACACCTCGACCTGCTCGGCAGACCGCACGGCGTCCGAGCCTTCTCCGTCAACCCTGGCTGGATCCGCACTCCTCTGCAACGACACCTCGCCGTCGAGGAGATGGTCACCGCGGGCTGGATCGACGCGGACGGGAATTCCGCTCCGGGTCTGTTCAAGACCGTCGAGCAGGGCGCGGCCACCCAGGTCTGGGCCGCCACGTCACCTCACCTCGACGCGAGCGGCGGCGACTACTGCATGGACTGCCGCCGCACCGACGGCAGCCCCACCGACGGCAGCGCGGCAGCCCGTCTCTGGGCTCTGTCGGCGGACCTGACCGGCCTCGACCTCATCAACTGAGCCCTCGCGTACCTGGTGCTCCGGCTGTCGGCCCCGCGTACCGGCCGGGGTGCCCCGGCCATGCGGTCGGCTCCTAAACTGGGTCTTCTCCTCGGGAAGGGCTGCCGATGCCTGTCGACCTCAGCGCGGCCGACGCGCTGGCGCTGCGGATGACCAGCCTGCTGCTGCGCCCACACCCGAGCACCCGACCCGGCACCGTCGCCGAGGTGGTCGAGTGGTTCGGCGCGATGCAGGCACAGGACCTGGCCAGCGGGCTGTGGTCGCTCGGCGCCCGGCTACCCGGTCACCGCATGACCGACGTGCAGGCGGCGTTGGAGCGGCGCGAGGCGCTGCGCACCTGGCCGATGCGGGGCACCGTGCACCTCGTCCCGCCCGCCGACGCCCGCTGGATGCTGGAGCTGACCGGCGTACGGTCCCTGGCCGGCGTGGCGACCCGACGGGCGCAGCTCGGGCTCACCGAGGCCGACGCGGACCGGGCGGCGGACGTCCTCGGCGCCGCGTTGGCCGGCGGCGGTCGACTTACCCGCGCGCAGTGCCTGGCCACCCTGCGGGCGGCCGGCCTGGGCACCGACGGGCAACGTGGCTACCACCTGCTGTGGTATGCCAGCGTTCGCGGCGTGACCTGCGTGGCGCCGAACGTCGGCACCGACCAGACCTTCGCCCTGCTCGACGAGTGGGCACCCACATCCCATCGGCTGGAGCGGGACGAGGCGCTGGCCCTGCTCGCCCACCGCTACGTCCGCGGGCACGGCCCGGTCACCGACCGCGAGTTCGCCGGGTGGAGCGGCCTCACCCTGACCGACGCCCGGCGCGGCCTGGCCGCCGCCGACGATGCGCTGAGCACGGTACGCGTCGACGGCACACCGATGTCCGTCGACGCGGCAGTGGCCGACGCGCCGCGCACCGCACCGGACGACGTGCTGGCGCTGCCCGGCTTCGACGAGTATCTGCTCGGCTTCCGGGACCGCACGTTGATGCTCGACCCCGGCCACCAGGCGGCCGTGGTGCCGGGCAACAACGGCATCTTCCAGGCCACTGTGGTCCGCGCCGGTCGGGTGGTGGGCGTGTGGAAGCGCAAGGTCGGCCGCACCGCCGTCACAGTGACGATCCAGCCGCTCACGACCCTCGACGTCGCCGCGCGGGCCCGGGTGGAGCAGGCGCTCGGGCGCTACGCCGACTTCCTCGGGCTGCCGGCCCGCTTCGACTGGCTGACCTGACCGGGCCGGTCACTCCTCGACAGCTGGCGTCGGGTCGGCCGGTCGGGGGCGGGCGGCGCTGAGCAGGTCGACGATGCGGGCCACCCGGGGGTCCGCGCGGATCTGCGCCACGCTGGCCGGCAGCGGCAGCCGCCAGTTCGGATACTCGTCCACAGTCCCCGGCATGTTGGGTTGGCGCACCTCGCCCAGCACGTCGTAAAGAGAGACGCCGAGCAGCCGGGTCGGGCTGGCCGCGAGCGCCGCGTGCATCGCCACCACCACCTCGCCGTCGTCGGGCGCCCCAGCCGCCTCGGGCGACGCCGCATCGGCGGTCGGAGCCGGCTCGGGCAGCAGGTTCTCGGCGGCCAGCATCGTGATCAGCCGGTCCCGGTCGGCGGCGGCGCGGGCCCGCTCCACCGCCACGTCGGTGCCGAGCAGCTTCAACTCGTCGCGCACCCGCACGTGCTCACCGGTGAGGAAGCCCGGCGCGGTGGGCAGGTCGTGGGTGGAGATCGTGGCGAGGGCGTTGCGCGGCCACCGGGCCGGTGGGACGAAGTCACCGGCCTCGTCACGAGCGAACCACAGCACTGTCGAGCCGAGCATGTTGCGCCCCCGCAACCCTCGGGTCACCGCCGGTTGGACCGTGCCGAGATCCTCACCGACCACCACAGCGCCCGCCCGGTGCGCCTCCAACGCGAGGATGCCGAGCATCGCCTCGGCGTCGTAGCGCACGTAGGTGCCCTCGGCCGCGCCGCCGCCCGGCGGCACCCACCACAGTCGCCACAGACCGGCGACGTGGTCGACCCGCAGGCCACCCGCGTGCCGCAGGACGCGGCGCAGCATGTCCCGGTACGCGGCGTAGCCGGTGGCAGCGAGCCGGTCCGGGCGCCACGCGGCGAGCCCCCAGTCCTGGCCGAGCTGGTTGAAGTCGTCCGGCGGCGCGCCGACCCGCACGCCCTGGGCCAGCACGTCGGCGAGCTGCCACCCGTCCGCGCCGCCCGGGTCGATGCCCACGGCCAGGTCGTGCACGACACCGACCGGCATCCCCGCCGAGCGGGCCGCCGCAGTGACGGCGTCGAGCTGCTCGTCGCAGAGGTGTTGCAGCCAGGCGTGGAAGGCGACCCGGTCGGCGAGGTGCCGACGCTGCTCGGCGACCGCCGGCGCATCCGGGTGGTGCAGCTCCGCCGGCCAGGCCCGCCAGTCGTTGCCGTGCCGCTCGGCGAGCGCGCACCAGGTGGCGAAGCTGGTCAGCGCCGGGTCCGCGGCAAGATCCACCGGCTGGGCGTACGGGTGCAGCAACTCCAGGGCCCGCCGCTTGGCGGCCCACACCTCGTCGTAGTCGATCAGGGGCCCCCGGTCGGGACGCAACGCGTCGACCACCGCACGGGTCGCCGGGTCCGCCGCCCGGTACGCGGCGGTGTCGCTGACCCGCAGGTAGAGCGGATTGACGAAGCGTCGACTGGCCGGCGAATACGGTGAGGTGGCCACCGGGTGCGCCGGCCCGACCGCGTGCAGCGGGTTGAGCAGCACCAGACCCGCCCCGGTGGCACCGGCCCACCCGGTGAACTCGGCGAGGTCACCGAGGTCGCCCATGCCCCAGGAACGCTCCGAGGTGAGAGCGTAGAGCTGGAGCATCCATCCCCAGCTCGACGGTGGCACCGGCAGCCGGCGCGGCACCACCACCACTGTCACCTCACGGTCGGCGCAGGCCAGCCGGTGCCACCCCAGCGGCAGGTCCGCCGGCAGCTCACCGTCGACAGCGCGGCGGCCGCCGTCCTCCAGGGTCATCACCCCCGGGCCGGGCAGCGCCCGGCTGCGGCCGTGGGTGAGCACGACCGTCTCCGGCAGGGCGCTCCGGTCGACAGCACGGGCGGCGGTGAGCGCGTCGGCGATCGCCGACGGGCTGGTGGCATCCACGCCGAGAAGCCCCAGCACACCCACCACGGTCTCCGGTGCGACCTCGACGCGGCGGTGCCGCCAATCCTCGTACCAGGTGGAAACACCGTGCGCGTTGGCCAGCGCGGCCAATCGTCGGTTCATCCCGCCCCCCGCCTCATGACGCGACCTGCCATCACCATGCCACTCCCGCCCAAACCCCGCCCGCCCCCGCGCCCGCCCCGCAACCCCCGCCGCGCCGATCTTGCATCTCCTGTCCCGACACAAGGGGTATTCCACCTGTATCGGCAACCGAAAGTGCAAGATCGGCGCGAACGGGGGTTGTCAGTCGGCGAGGGCGCCGGCGGCTCGACCCTCGTGCAGGGTCAGGTTGCGGCCGTTGGCCGGGTCGAACAGGTGGATCTTCTCCAGGTTGAACCAGACCCGGCGCGTCTGCCCCTCGGCGACCGGGGACTCGGCGGACAGCCGGGTCACCAGGTTGCCGCCGGCACCGGCGAAGTCGGCGGCGCCCGCGTCGGCGGCCAGTTCCTCCAACTCGGCGGCGCTGGCCTTCTCCCCCTCGACGGTGAAGTACACGTACTTGTCCGAGCCCATCGACTCGACGATGTCCACCGGCGCCTCGAACTCCATGCCCCGGCGACGGGTGTCGTCGTCGACCAGTTCGGCGTCCTCGAAGTGCTCCGGCCGGATACCGACGATCAGTTCGCGGGGCGCGTCGGCCGCCTCCAGCTCCCGGCGGACCCGGTCACCGAGCGGCACCGCGCCCAGGGCGGTGTGCAACTCGCCGTCCTGCACCGCGGCGTGCAGGAAGTTCATCGACGGCGAGCCGATGAAGCCGGCCACGAAGAGGTTCTTCGGGTGGTCGTACAGCTCCTGTGGCGGCCCGACCTGCTGCACCGCGCCCCCGCGCATGATCACCACACGGTCGCCGAGGGTCATCGCCTCGGTCTGGTCGTGGGTGACGTAGACGGTGGTGGTGCCGAGCTGCTTCTGCAGGCGGGACACCACTGTGCGCATCTGCACCCGCAGCTTGGCGTCGAGGTTGGACAACGGCTCGTCCATCAGGAACGCCTTCGGCTGGCGGACGATCGCCCGGCCCATCGCCACCCGCTGACGCTGGCCACCGGAGAGGTTGGCCGGCTTGCGGTCCAGCAGCGAGGTCAGCTCCAGCACCTTCGCCGCCTCGTCGACCTTGCGGTCGATGGTCTCCTTGTCGAGCTTGGCCAGCCGCAACGGGAACGCCATGTTCTCCCGCACTGTCATGTTCGGGTACAGCGCGTACGACTGGAACACCATGGCGATGTCCCGGTCCCGGGGGGCCTTGTCGTTGACCCGCTGTCCGGCGATGCGTAGCTCACCGGAGCTGATGTCCTCCAGCCCGGCGATCATGTTGAGGGTGGTGGACTTACCGCAGCCTGAGGGCCCGACCAGGATCACGAACTCGCCGTCGGCGATTTCCAGGTCGACGTCCTGCACGGCGACGGTCCCGTCCGGGAAGCTCTTGCTCACCTTGTCCAGCACGATGTCAGCCATGACTACCCACCTATCCCTTTACCGCGCCGGAGGTCAGACCGGACACGATGCGACGCTGGAAGAAGAGAACGAACAGGATGATCGGAACGGTGATCACCACGGCGGCGGCGCAGATCGCCCCGGTGGGGTCCTCGAACTGCGACGCGCCGGTGAAGAACGACAACGCGGCCGGCACCGTGCGGGACCGCTCGGTCGAGGTCAGCGAGATCGCGAACAGGAAGTCGTTCCAGCAGAAGATGAAGACCAGGATCGCGGTGGTGAACAGCCCGGGCGCGGCCAGTGGCGCGATCACCCGTCGGAACGCCTGGCCCTGGGTGGCGCCGTCCATCTTCGCGGCCTTCTCCAGGTCCCATGGGATCTGCTTGAAGAACGCCGACAGCGTGTAGATCGCCAGCGGCAACGCGAAGGTGATGTACGGCAGGATCAGCCCGAGCCAGGTGTCGAAGATCTTGAGCTGACGCTCGATCTCGAACAGCGGTGACACCAGTGACACCTGCGGGAACATCGCGATCAGCAGGGAGACGCCGACCAGCAGCTTCTTACCGGGGAAGTCCAGCCGGCTGATCGCGTACGCGGCCATCGCGCCGAGCACCACAGCGACCAGCGTGGCGATCAGCGCGACGCCGATCGAGTTGACCAGCGCCCGGACGAACTGGTCGGTGTCGAAGATGGTCCGGTAGTTGTCCAGCGTCCACTCCCGGGGGATGAAGTTCCCGTCGGTGAGGGTGGCCGGTGTCTTGAACGACAGCGATGCGATCCACAGCACCGGGACCAGCGCGAAGACGACCACGAGGACGTCGAGCAGACCCCAGCGCAGCTTTGCCCTGGTAGTGGTTTCGACAGCCATGTCAGCGCCTCTCTCCGTCGTCGCTGCCCGGAGCAGCGGTGCCGAACAGCTTCACGAAGACGAAGGCGATGATCGCCACGGTGATGAAGATCAGCACCGACATCGTCGAACCGATGCCGAGGTTGAGACCCCGGATCAGGTTGTTGTAGGCGAGCATCGACACCGAGGACGTCTCGTTGCCTCCGGCGGTCAACACGAAGATGTTGTCGAAGACCCGGAACGCGTCCAGGGTGCGGAACAGCAAGGCGACCAGGATCGCCGGCTTCATCACCGGCAGCATCACCTTGGTGAACTTCTGCCAGGCGGTCGCGCCGTCGGTGGAGGCCGCCTTGAGCAGGTCCTCCGGGACCAGCGCCAGCCCGGCCATCAGCAGCAGCGCCATGAACGGGGTGGTCTTCCAGATCTCCGCCAGCATGATGATCGCCAGGGAGCTGGCCCGTTCGGTGAGCGGCGCGCCGTCGCTGAACAGGTCGGCCAGGTAGCCGGTGCCGGGCGTCCAGGCGTACCGCCAGGAGAACGCGGCGACCACCGTGACGATCCCGTACGGGATCAGCGCCGAGGTCCGGACCAGGCCGCGGCCGACCAGGGTGCGGTGCATGATGATCGCCAGGCCCATGCCGAGCACCAGCTCGACGGCGACGGTGACCACAGTGATCAGCATGGTCACCCCGAACGCGGTCCACCAGAACTCGTTGGTGAGCACCGTGACGTAGTTCTCCAGCCCGATGAACTCACGCTGGTCGGGGAAGCGCAGGTCGAAGCGCTGCAACGACAGCCAGACCGAGTAGATGATCGGGTATGCGGTCACCAGGATCATGACCAGCGCGGCCGGCGCGCAGAGCAGGAGCCCGAGTCGGCGTTCGGCCTTCTTGTTCTCACTCAGTGGGGGCTTGCGACGGCCGCCGCGTTGCTTCGGTACGGCGGCGGGCCGCCGGGTCTCCTCGGCGGCGACGTCGGCGCCGGTCGGCGTGGCGTTGATACTCACGGCAGGACCCCCTTGGACTGGAGGGCATCGGCGATGGCCCCGCGCAGCTCGTCGGCGGTCTGCTGCGGACGGATCCCGGACGGCGGCGACAGGATCGCCGACATCACTGTGGAGATGCTCTGGTAGGCGGGGGTCAGCGGCCGCGTCGCCGGCTCCCTCAGCTCCTCCAGGATGGTGTCCTTCATCGGGTACGCCTCGGTCATCTCCGGGTCGTCGAAGACCGCCTCGATGGTCGGCGGCACACCGTCGTTGATGGCGGAGAACTTCTGGTGCTCGGCGCTGCGGATGCACCGGGCCGCCTCGAAGGACTGCTCCGGGTGCTTGGAGTAGGAGCTGACCGCCAGGTTGACCCCACCGATGGTGACCTTGCTGGGGGTGCCCTCGTCGACGCCCGGGATCCGAGCCCAGCCGACCTGCTTGGCCAGCTCAGGGTTCGCCTCCTGAAGGGCCGGGTAGACGAACGGCCAGTTCACCTGGAACGCACCGGAGCCGGACTGGAACTCCAGCCGGACCGGGTCCTCGGTGGCGTTGCTGAACGACGGCGAGGTCACGCCCGACGTGGCGAACTTCTTCAGCTGCTCCAACGCCCGGACCGTGCCCTCGTCCATCACGGCCTTCGTACCGTCGTCGTTGAGGATCTTCCCTCCGGCGCTCTCGGCCAGGGTGTTGTAGAGGACGACCAGACCCTCGTACTGCGCGCCCATGGTGAGCACCTGGTACGGCTTGCCCTGGTCCTTGAGCTGCTGGGCCGCGCTGATCATCTGGTCCCAGGTGGTCGGCGGCTGCGGCACCAGGTCCTTGCGGTACCAGAGCAACTGGACGTTGGTGTTCTTCGGCGCCGCGTACAACTTGTCCTCGTACCGGGCGGTGTCCAACGGCCCGGTGAGGGTGCCCTGCTCGACCTCGGCCTTGTCCTGGCCGGTCCACTCGCGGATCCAGTCGGCGCTGGCGAATTCCTGGGTCCAGGTGACGTCCAGCCCGAGCAGGTCCATCCCGCTGTCCTCGGCGGCCAGCCGGCGCACCATCTGCACCCGCTGGTCGTCGGCCTGTCGGGGCAACACCCGGTAGGCGATCTCGTACCGTCCCTGGGCCTGCGCGTTGCAGTCGTCGACGACCTTCTGCAGGTTCTGCTCGGGCGGGTAGTACAGGTTGATCGTCGGTGGGCCACCAGCGTCGTCCGCGCCGCACGCGGCCAGCGGCGCGACGAGTGCCAGCGCGGCGGCTGCCACGCCCAGCCGAACAACCGGCCGGCGTTGGTGTCGAGCCGTTTCGGGGTCCGTCATCGCCCTCCCCCTCTCCTCGGCGAAAGACCGGGGAGGGCATCCGTGCCCCGGCGCACGGCGAGCCGATTCCGAGTCGGCAAGCTGCGGAAACACCGGCCCAGATGCTCTGTAGCGGCTACTCTGCCCCGCCCGTGAAGCCACGAAACCTGGCTGTCACAGCGGAAGTCCTCGCAGCGACGGCCGCCTTTGCCCTGCGCCGACGCCGCGTACTTGATCGACTCGGCTTCCTGGAAGTCGCGCTATCGCCGCGCCAGGGAAGCCCCGCCTTTCAGGAAGGCGAGTCGATCACGCGCTGGGACCGCGCGCCCAAAAGACGGCGGGCCGAGCGTCAACTCCGGGCCCTGGCCCAGGACAGGAAGCGCTCGGTCATCCTGGTCGGTGGATGATCCGGGTGGAGTTGGGTGAGCTGGTTCGTCGCCTCGTGCATCAGAGTGCCGAGGTAGATCAGCAGCGCGGTTCGGCTGGTCCGGTACTCCGTCAGCAGAGCGAGCTTTGCCGGTTGGCAGGGCCACTCGGTGCCGCAGTTGCGGCACCGCCACAGCGGGCGCATGGCGACGTGCGGGACGGGCGGCCGGACCACCATCACCGCCACCGCGCCGAGGGCTGCTGGGTTATCGGGGTGAGCACATCAACCTCCTCGGGGACAGGGAGGGGCCGCTCCCGCAAGGGGGAAAACGGGAGCGACCCCGGAGGGCAGGGCCCACCGCCGCCATTCCGGCCACCAGCGGACCCGCCACTGGTGACAGTGTGGTGATGAGGCGACTACCGTCGATACGTGCTCGCGCCATCTGTGCAGCTCAGCGGTCCAGGTGAGCACCCATGAGGGACACGCCGAGCCAGACTGAGCGAAGGTTGGGGAATCGATGGGGACCGTCACCGACTACGTGCTGGAGGAACTGCGTCTGTTCCGGACGGGGTTCGGGCTCAGTCAGGACGACTTCGGCAGGGGCATCGGTTATTCGGGTTCGCACGTCAGCTCGGTGGAGACCGGCGGGCGACCGCCCACGAAGGAGTACATGAGGGCGGTCGACACCCACCACCAGACCGGCGGACGCTTCCTCCGCATGCTGGACGGGTTGGCCCGGCTCGACGCCGAGCCGGCCTGGCTGCGTGAGTGGATCGAGTTCGAGCGGGAGGCGACCACGCTGCGCTGGTTCGAGTTGGCCTACGTGCCAGGCCTGCTCCAGACCGAGCGGTACGCCCGCGCGACGCTGGCCGGTGGCCGGTTCGACGCCGAAGATGTGGACCGGATCGTCGCCTCCCGGTTGGAGCGCCAGGCGATCCTGCACCGCCCGCGCCCGCCGCAGCTCATCGCCGTGCTGGACGAGGCGGTGCTGCGCCGGCCGGTGCTCGACCAGCCAGGCCTCATGGTCGAGCAGTGCGAGCACCTGGTCCAGTTGGCGACGGCGGAGCATATCCAGGTGCACATCGTGCCGGTGGATGCTGGGATGTACCTGGGATTGGGCGGTCAGTTCATCATCGCCGAGATGCCGGACGGTGAGCGCGTGACCTATGCCGACAACCAGCTCACCGCGCAGATCGTCGATGCGTCAACCGACGTCGCTAAGCTGGCGAAGACGTGGGAGATCGTCCGGAACGAGGCGCTCCCCCGCCGGCAGTCAACCGAGCTGATCAAGGAAGTGGCGAAGTCATGGGCATGCTGACCCCACAGTGGCGGAAGTCGACCCGGTCCGGCGGCAACGGCGGAGCTTGCGTCGAGGTCGCCGACAACCTGCCGAGCGTGGTGCTGGTGCGTGACACCAAGGACCGCGACGGCGGCACCCTGCACGTCGACCCGACGGCCTGGAAGACCTTCGTCGAGTACGCCAAGCAGCACTGACCCGCGCGCAAGATCGCGACCAGGGGCCGGTCGATCATGGAGTTGTGGTGCCCGGTTTGCGGTTACGCGGGGACTTTGTCACCCACCACAACTCCTTTGATCGACGAGGCAGTCGAGCGGCACGCGGCGCTTGTTCCACGGGCGGCCCGCCCGGACCAGGCATGCTGGAACGATGATCGCGCGCTTCAAGGACCTCTGTCTGGACGCCAACGATCCGCTGGCACTCGGCGCCTTCTGGGCCCGGATGCTCGACGGTGACGTGGCCGATGCCGGCGACGACGACACCCGGGTGGACCCGCGCTCGGCGCGCTCCAACGCCGAGTCCATCTGGGTGAACAAGGTGCCCGAGCCTCGGGTCGGCACGACCCGCGTACACCTGGATCTGCGGTTGGCCGGCGCGGACCCGGCGGCACTGCTCGCGGACGGCGCCCGACTGGTTCGCGAACCGGACGGCGAGGCGACCTGGTGGGTGCTCGACGACCCGGAGGGCAACGAGTTCTGCGCGTTCCCGGCCCGCGAGGGCACCCGACCGGGCCCGTTCGAGCTGGTCGTGGACTCGGCCGACCCGGCCGCCCAGGCGACCTGGTGGGCCGGGGTGGTCGGCGGCACCATCGAGCACGACTCGACCACCTCGTCGGTGGCCGGTGCGGCTGGCTTCCCCTGGGACTACTGGGTGTTCGTCGGGGTGCCCGAGCCCAAGACGGTCAAGAACCGCCTGCACTGGGACGTCGACCTGGTCGACCCGGAGCCGATGGCGCTGATCGCGGCGGGCGCGACCCTGCTGAGGGAGCCGAGCGCCCAGAGCCGATGGTGGGTGCTGGCCGACCCCGAGGGCAACGAGTTCTGCGCCTTCGCACCACGCCCCACCGGGTGAACGACCGACTACCGAGCGCGGGCGTCGTCGGCTAGCGTTTTCCTAGCGCCGTAGCCGGCGCGTTCGCCGCCGCCGTCGACACGCCTCCGGCCGACCCATGCCTGCCCGATCGGTTGGTAATCGCGGGAACATCCCACCGCCGCTCCGCCGCTTCGGCAGGATCGTCCCAACGAGGAGGTGCCGTCGTGCAGGACACCCGCGCTCTCGCCCTGACGTTCGAGGTGAGCGGCCTGCCACCGGTCAAGACCGAAGCGTTGTCCATCTTCGCCGCCGGGCACCGGCAGGCGACGAGGGTCCGCACCCTGCTCCAGGCCGCCCTCGTCGCGGCCCAGCGCACCGGCTGGACGCCGTTGCCCGGGCCGATCGAGGTGGACCTGGTGTTGCGCTGCCCGCCCGGGCACCGTACGTCCGACGCCAGCACCCTGCTCGGCGGCGTCTGCGCGGTGTTGCAGGACAAGAAGCGGGTGTCGAGCATCGGCCTCGCCCACCTCGGCGTGCTGGTGGACGTCGCCCTCTACGACGACGACCGGCAGATCCGCCGGCTGTCGTACCACGAGGAGCCGGCGGAGGAGTTTTCCTACCAGGTACGGGTCGCCGCCGTACCGACCGGGGTTTGACCGACGTCCGCGGTGGGGTATCGCGGACGCCGACGAAGGGAGCACCGATGTCGGAGCCACATGTCACGCTCGACCCCCGCGGGCTCGATCCTGTGCAGCAGAAGCTGCGCGGCCCGCTGGAGGAGCAGCTGACCTCGGCGCTTCAGGCGGCCATCGACCGGGTCCGCGCCGGCTACGCCGGCGAACCGGTCGAGCAGGTCTGCCAGCGACTGTTGGAGGAGACCCGCTCCGGGTTGCATCCCGACATCGCTGCCGGGTTCAACCCGGACATGGACGAGTTCTGCCGGGTGGCGGTGGCGATCGTCCGGCGCGAGGCCGGCTGAGTCGCGGCGGCTCTCAGTATCGGCTGAGCTGCGCGTACGGGCTGAGCACGATGCGCGGTGACAGCGCCGGGTCCAGCCACTTGAGCACATCGACCAGGTGAGCGTGGGCGAGAGAGACGCAGCCAGCGGTCGCGTTGCCGGCGCCGGTGCTGAACTCGTGCAGGAAGATCCCGCTGCCCGCGTTCGGCACGGGCTTCGGCACATTCGGCGGCATGTTGTAGGTGATCACCGCGAAGTGCGTGTACGCGGGGACCTCCTTCCACAGTGCCTCGCTGGCCCCGCCCGGGCTGGTCGCACTCTGCTGGAACGTGTTGTAGCGCGCGGACGACGGATTCTCGTTCCACCAGTCACCGCTGACCAGCCGATGGTAGGGATATAGCACGCCCGGGTTGGCGGCGATGCCGTACATGGTGGGGCCGATCGAGTAGACGCCGGTCGGCGTGGTCGGCACACCCTCCACGTGGTTGTCGCTGAAGCCCTTCGAGCCGATCCGGGCGGGCAACGACGCCGAGGCCGGATGCCAGCCGTTGCGGACCCGCACGTACGCCTCCAGCGTGGCGTAGGTGGTGGTGTAGCTGCTGGCGCCGACGATGATCACCTGCTTCGTCTCCGCCGGCAGCGTGGTCAGCGCGCTGGCCCGGTTCGTCAGCTGCGGCAAAGACCAGGGTCGCTGGCCCGGGGGCGTGCCCCAGCCCGGCCGCAGCGGCCGGTCCGCCGCGAGTGCGGGCGCGGCCGGGGTGAGCACGGCCGGGGCGGCCAGACCCGCCGCCGCGCCGAGAAGGAGAGATCTGCGCTTCATGCCGCAATCCTGTCAGTCGAACCGACGCGCGGTCTGCCCCGCTCCGCCCTATCGGACGATTCGCGGGCCGGGTCAGGACCGGGTCCGCAACTACCCGGCCCTGACCCTCGGCCGTCCGGCAGGGAAGCGGACAGCTCCGGCACCCCGCGACGCGGGCGTGGCACGACGCCACGCGCCAGAACGGGGTGAGCCAGCCACCTCGCACTCAGCTCCACGGTGCTCACCCGCCGAACGCCGACGCGCCCCGACACACCCCGAAGGGCCGTGAGCGCCGGACCAGGCTAGGCGGGCTTCGGCCGGCCGGACAAGCCGCGTCGGACGACCGACGGCAGGACTGATACCACGATGAAAATCGGGCAGGTCGGCGTAACGCGTCCATGATCGCCGACGCTGTTTGGCTTCGGCACTGTCAGAAGTGGCTCAGCAGGTCACGGAACGCGGCGAGGCGCAGCACCCCGCCGTCGGTCGGGTCCAGCTCGTCGTCCTCCAGCACCCAGGTGTTCGCGTTCGGAATGAACACCGCGTTCAACCCGGCCGCCCGCGCCGGCAGGATGTCGGACTTCGGGGAGTTGCCGATCATCCACGCGTCGTCCGGCGCGAAGCCGTGCTCCCGAGTGAGCCACCGGTACGTGTCGATGTTCTTCTCGGCGACGATGTGCGCGGCCCTGAAGTGGTGCAGCAGGCCGCAGGCGTCCAGCTTGCGCTGCTGCTCCTCCTGGTCGCCCTTGGTGAGCAGCAGCAACTCGTGCCGGCCGGCCAGCTCGTCGAGCGCGTCGGCCACCCCGGGCATCAGCTCCACCTGGTGCTCGACGAGGGCCACCGCCAGCCGGTCGATCTCCTGACGTTCCGAGTCGGTGGCCGGCCGCTCGCGCAGCCGCTCCAGGCACTCCGCCAGGCTGCGCAGGAAGACCTTGCTGCCGTACCCGTGCGCCACCGCGTTGGCCCGCTCGATGTCGTCGAGGACGGCCCGCAGCGCGGCCCGGTCCAGGGTGGGATGGTCCAGCCAGCCCAGGAAGTCGTCGATCACCCGCTCGAAGACGACGTTGTTCTCCCACAACGTGTCGTCCGCATCGAAGATCAAAACCTGTGCCTGCCGTCGCGCCGCCACGCCGACCGTCATGCCAACCCCTCCCCGTGCCACCGGCCCCAAGACCGAGAGACAGGATAGGCGGCAGACAAACGGCGAAGCCCATGATTTTCCGCTCGACAGGTTCGGGACGCTCTTGAGGAGTACGGCATGGTCACCATGAAGTGGGTCACCGGCGCGGCGATGCTGGCCTGCACCAGCGCGCTGGTGGCGTGCCAGGGCGGTGCGGACAACGCGGCGGACACTGCGGCGGGCACGCCGACGCCGTCTGGCGTCGTTACAGGCGCGCCGACGCCGACGGCAGCGGCGCCGGCCACGTCATCGGCGGCGGCGACCGACCCGCTGCTGTCCGGCAAGCGCGAGGTCACGATCACCCGCGTGCAGGGTTCGGGGCAGCCGTTGGAGATCAGCGGGCGACTCGAGGAGGGCGGCGACACCGGCGGTCGCACCCTGTTCGTGCCGACGCCGATCGGCGGCGACCGGTACGTGATCAGGGCATTCGGCACGAAGGACGACCACCCCGCCAACGACGACCCGTCCTGCTGGCAGGTGAACGGTCTGGACATCGAGCCCGAACTGACCATCGGAGCCGTCGTCTGCGACCAGGACGACCCGATCCAGCGGTTCACCATCATCGCCAAGGGCGACGGCACGTACGCGATCGGCAGCGAGACCCGGTTCCTCCAGCACCTCCCCGGCAACGGCCTGGTCCTCAAAGAGTTGGGCAACACCAAGCTGAACACCACGTTCCGGTTCACCGACAAGGGCCCGGCCGACCGCGAGCCCATCAACTGACCACGGTCGGGGGCGTCGGCGGCGGCCCGGTCAGGGCCACCGCAGCAACCGTTGCGCGATCAACGCTTCGCGGTCCTCCTGCCCCTCGGGTCGCAGCCGGCCACCGCGGGTGAGCATCACCACGCCGTGCAGCAGACTCCAACCCACCTCGGCGAGGGTGTCCGGATCCCGCCCCTCGGCCAGTGGGGTCAGGGCCGCCCGCAGCTCGGCGAAGACCGCCCGCGGCGCCGCCGGCACACCATCCACGCCGAGGGCAAGGTCGGGGGTCAGCGCGAGCATCGCGTCATAGACCTCGGGATTCGTGTACGCGAAGTCGAGGTACGCGGTCGCGACCGCCGGCCAGACCCCCTCGGGGCTGCCGGCGGTCTCCGCGTGCGCCTCGGCGAGGTCGGCGGCCAGATCGGCGAAGGCGCACACCGCGACGGCGGCGATCAGCGCCTCCAGATCGGCGAAGTGCCGGTAGATGTCCCCCATGTCGATCTCGGTACGTTCGGCGAGCCGTCGGGTGGTCACCCCCGCCCAGCCCTCCGTCTCGGCCAGCTCTCGCGCGACCGTGACGATGAGGTCACGCCGGTCCTGTTCAGTGGCCTTCTCGGCAGGTCCGGGCACGCCCACGAGCGTAGAGGTGTACACCTGCCGTAGCGGTCGGGTGACGGATTGGTGACTGTTGTGGGTCGCCGGCCCTCTCGCTCCACGTGCCACCGCCGCCCCCTGGCTCGTTAGGCGAGGAGATCACCGCGACGGGAGGGCACGTGATCGTTCGGCGACACCGGCGCGTGGCGAGCCGATGAGCGAGACCCACGGCGGGCGACTGGTGCGTGGCGAGACCAGCTTCCAGCGGGCGACCTTCCTGGAACTCTTCCTCGATCTGGTCTTCGTCTTCGCCCTCACCCGAATCTCGGCGCGGGTGATCGTCGACTTCACCGACGGCCAACGCGGCGTGTACGCGGGGCTCGGTCAGGCCCTGCTGCTGTTCCTGGCCCTGTGGGCGGTCTGGTCGTTGACCGTCTGGTCGACCAGTTGGCTGGACCCGGAAACGCCGATCGTCCAGACCGTCATCGTCATGACGATGATCGGCGCCATGACGATGGCCGTGGCGGTGCCCGACGGCTTCGGCGCCCGAGCCAGTCTCTTTGCCATCACCTACGTCAGCCTCCAGATCGGCCGGGTGGTCTACTTCCACATCGCCGGGCACGGCCGACCTGACCCTCGGCAAACCTCCCGAGTCCTGGTCTGGTTCGGTCTGAGCGCGCCACTGTGGGTCATCGGCGGCCTGGCCAGCACGGGCACCGTCCGCGGGACCCTCTGGACCCTCGCCGTGCTGATCGACTACACCGGGCTGTTCCTCGGCTGGCCGACCCCACGCATCGGCGCGCAGCGAATCGGTGGGCAGGTGATCGCGGCCGAGCACCTGGCCGAGCGGTACCAACAGTTCTTTCTCATCGCGATCGGTGAGGCGGTCTTCGTCATCGGGCTGGCGTACAGCGGCAGCGAGTTCCATGCCGACCAGACGGGCGGCTTCCTCCTTGCGCTGACGACCACCGTCCTGCTCTGGCGGATCTACTTCCACATCGCGGGAAGGGTGCTGGACGGTGCCATCGACCGCTCCCGCGACGCCGCCCGGCTCGCGACCGACATGTCGTTCGCCCACCTGGTCATGATCGCGGGGATCGTCCTGACCGGCGTCGGCTTCGAGCTGTTCATCACCGAACCGCTCGGGCACCTCCCGGCGGCCTGGCTCATCGCCATCTTCGGCGGCCCGGTGCTCTTCCTCGCCGGACGATCGGCGCTCGAATATCAGGTCTTCGGTCGGGTCTCCCGGTCCCGGCTGGCCGGCTTGCTGGCCCTCGGCCTGCTGATCCCGGCAGCACTGCACCTGCGGCCGCTCACCGCCGGCGCGGTCGCGGCCGTGGTGCTGCTCGGCGTCGCCGGAGCGGACGCGCGACGCTCCCGCCACCGGTCGCCGGAGACGCCCACGCCCCCGTACTAGCGCTGTGTCGAAGCCCTGGCCGAGAGTCAGCCGCAGAGTGCCCTGTTCAGGAAGGCGTCGACGGCGTCGTCCGGGTCACCGGGGAAGTCGGGCGTGAGCGCGATCGTGACCTGGCGGCGCCGGTCTTCGGTCAGGTACGACCAGGACTGGTACGCCAGGGCATCGCCGTCGTTGCCGTACACACGGACTCCGCACGAGGTGTCCCGCCACCAGGCCAGCCCCAGCCCGTACCTGCCGCCCTCGACACCCGGTGTCTTCATCTCCTCGAGCAGGTGATCCGGCAGGAGGCGCCCACCCAGCAGTACGGCGAAGAACCTGTTGAGGTCGCTCGTCGTGGAGATCATCTCGCCACCTGCGCCCATCACCGACGGGTTCATCCTCGTGTAGTCGACAGGGCTCGTCTGGCCGTTCTGCCGTATCGGCACGTAGCCGTGCGGATGGGGCCCGGCAATTCGCGAAGATCCCCCCGGCACCGAGGTGTCGCGCAGCCGCAACGGTTTGATGACTCGGCGCTTGATCTCCTCGCCGTACGACTGGCCGGTGACCTCCTCGACGATCTGACCGAGCAGGAGGTAGGCGGTGTTCGAGTAGGCGAAAGCCGAACCCGGCGGGTCGAAGACCGGCGGGTTGGCCACCGCCCGTTGCACAAGCTCGGCCGGGCTCCAGGTCCGCCACCGGTTGTCCAGGAACTCCGGCTCCGGCGGCAGCGGCAGCGTACGCAGATAGTCGTACAGACCGCTGGTGTGGTTGAGCAGTTGGCGCAGAGTGACGCGGTGACCGTCCGGAACGACTCCGGGCAGCCATCGGTCGACAGTGTCGTCCAGCCGTAACCACCCCTCGTCGACGAGTTGCAGGACGACTGTGGCGACGAACGTCTTCGTGATGCTGCCCACCCGGAATCGGCCCTCCACCGGGACCGGCAGTGGCCCGCCCAGTTCGGCGACACCGCTGACGCCTCGCCAGACGCCATGCTCGTCACGCACTTCCGCCAACGCACCCACAGCCCCGGCGGCCACGACGTCGTCCAGCCGCTTCTGAAGTGCGCCGCGATCCGCTCCCTTCGATGCGGCGCTGGCGACTGCCGGCACCCCGATCACCGCAAGAGCCGTCGTCACAGCGACAAACGCCCGATGCACTCGCTTCATCCCGACCCCCTGGGAACAGTTCGTCGAGATCGAGCCTGACCCAGTAGGCGCGACGGACATATCCGGGAACACCCGGGGCTACCCCTGAGAGCGGATCCGGGCGATCAGCGGCGTAGGGCCGTTTCGCTCCGCATGTGCGACAGCTTCTCGGGGTTACGCACGGCGTAGACCCCGCTGATGAGACCGTCGTCGATACGCAGCGCGAGGACCGTGTCGACCGCGCCGTCGAGGCGCAGAACCAGCGCCGGGTGACCGTTGACCTGGGCGGGGTGCAGCGACATGGTCGCCGTCCTGGCGTGTGTGCTGCACAGCAGGCGGGCCACCTTGTCGGCCCCGGCGACCGGCCGCAGCAGCGCCTGCTTGATCCCGCCGCCATCGCCGAGGAGCACGACATCCGGCGCGAGGACGTCGAGCAGGGCCTGCACGTCGCCGGTCTCGACCGCGAGCCGGAACGCGCTGAGCGCACGTCGGGTTTCGGCCGGCGAGACCATCCCGCGCGGCCGCCGCGCGGCGACATGCGCCCGCGCACGGTGGGCGATCTGACGGACCGCGGCCGAACTCTTGTCGACCGCCTCGGCGATCTCGTCGTACGCCAGGTCGAAGACCTCGCGGAGGACGAACACCGCCCGCTCGGTCGGCGCCAGCGTCTCCAGCACCAGCAGCATCGCCATCGAGACGCTCTCGGCGAGTTCGACGTCGTCGGCGACATCGGGTGCGGTCAACAGCGGCTCGGGTAACCACGAGCCGACGTAGGACTCCCTGCGCCGCCCGACCGTCCGGAGCCGGTTGAGCGACAGGCGGGTGGTGATCCGGACCAGGTAGGCGCGCTGGTCCCGCACCGCGGCGAGATCGGCGTCCGCCCACCGCAGCCAGGTCTCCTGGAGTACGTCCTCGGCGTCGGCGGCCGAGCCCAGCATCTCGTAGGCGACTGTGAAGAGCAGGTTCCGGTGGCTGACGAACACGTCGACGGCGTGGTCCGCCCGGCCGTCCGCACCCATGATTCCGCCTCCAGCATCCATGCGTCCTCCAGTCTCGCCGAACTCGGCCGCGTCGCCCACCAGACACCGGCCTCCGGCCTTCTGTGACGCCGGGAGCCCGTGCTCCTCGTCACTCGACGAGCCGTCACAGCGCACCGGCCGGCGGTGTCTCCTGTGTGACCCGAGACGGAGGCAGAACTCATGAACCTGGCACTGTGGATCGCGGCCGGACTGCTGGCCGCAGTCGCCCTGGCCGCCGGCATCACCAAGACATTCGTACCCAAGCAGAAGCTGGCCGCGGCCAACGGCGGCGGCTGGACCGACGACGCCAGCGTGGGCTTCGTCAAGACCCTCGGCGTCCTCGAACTCCTGGCCGCGGTCGGTCTGATCCTGCCCGCCGTCCTGGACATCGCACCGGTGCTGGTGCCGGTGACCGCCATCTGCTGGGTCCTGCTGATGATCGGCGCGATGATCACCCACCTGCGCCATGGTGAGGCGAGGTTCGTCGGGCTGAATCTGCTCTACCTCACGGTGGCCGCGTTCGTGGCCTGGGGCCGCCTCGGACCCGAGCCCTTCGCCGGCTGACCTGGGCCCACTCCGGCCCCGGCTGATCGACAGTACCCGGCTATCCTCGCGCGATGACGTCGCGGACCGCGCTGCGCAGGCGCACCAAGCGCACCCTCGTGGCCGTGTCCGTCACGCTGGGCCTGCTGTCGTGCCTGTGGGTCCTGTCGTTCCTGTGGTTGCAGGTGTTCAAGACCGAGGGATCGTTGCCGCCGAAGTCGCGGATGCCGGAGGTGCCCTCCGGGGCGACGGTCGCCGACGAGAGCATGGAGTGCGCCTCCGGTGGATGCTGGCGAACGATCACACTGGTGCCGGCGACGGGGCAGTCACCGGAGGACCTGGCCCGCGAGATGGGCCTCTCCGAGGGGCTGCGCCTGCCGCCGACAGTATTGGACCCTGCGACCGTCTACGTCGGGGCCCGCCCCGAGGAGGGCAAGCTGATTGTTCACGTCGGCTATCAGTGAGCCCTCGCGGGCCTCGGCACAGCCGCGAAGTGGAGCCACCACGGCTCAAGCGCTCAGGAGGGTGCGGCCGCGGTGAAACCGTCGGTGAGCGCGCCGATCACCCGCTGGATCCGGTGATCCGCTGACGGGTCGGTGGGGCCGGTCAGCGCGACGTGGTGCAGGACGCTGACCACCGCCAGGGCCAGTGCCTCGGCGTCGGCGCCGGCCGGCACGCGCCCACGGGTCTGCTCGGCGGCCAGGTAGTCGGCGACCGCGCGTTCGATCCCCCGTAGCCCCGACATCCCGCTGCCCAGGACCGCTTCGACGTTCGCCGTCAACTCCGGCCGGAAGGCGGTCAGCCGGGTCAACGCCGTCAGCGTGCCCAACGGCGTGGCCAGGACGGCCTGGCGCAGATTGTCGGCGACAGTGCCGGACCCGGCGCGCTCCGGCAGGCCGGCCACCTCGCCGGTGATGTGGAAGACGCGGTCGACCGCGAATCCGGTCAGGAAATCGTCGAAGTTCGCGAAGTGCGCGTAGAGCAGCCCGGTCGCGACGCCGGCCTCACGCGTGACGGCCCGGCCGGTGAGCCGGCTTGGACCCTCTTCCACGATCAACCGCTCGACGGCAGCGAAGAGCTGCTGTCTGAGCGCTGGGATGGCGACTCCGCGCGGCATGGCTGAAGTCTAGGCGGTTGCGCCGCCGCCGTTTGCGTCGGTATGAACAGTCGCTCATACTAGTTTGAGCAGATGCTCATTCTAGGTGGCGAGGTGCTGGATGAAACGTGCGGTGATCATGGGCGCGGGGATAGCCGGGCTGGCCACAGCCCTGCGACTCCACCAGGACGGTTGGCAGGTCCTCGTGGCCGAACGGGCCCCGGCCCGGCGCAGCAGCGGCTACATGGTGAACCTGATCGGGCCCGGCTACGACGCCGCCGAACGCCTCGGCCTGCTCCCCGCGCTGTCCGCCGCCGACCTGGGGCTCTTCACCACAGTGCTGGTCCACGCCGACGGACGACCCAAGTTCACAGTGCCAACCGCCATCGCCGAGGCCGCACTCGGCAAGCGGGCCCTCTCGGTGTTCCGCGGCGACCTGGAAGCCAGCCTCTTCGAAGCGGTGCAGGACCGAGTCGACATCCGCTTCGCCACCACCGTCACCTCCATCGACCAGGACACCGATCACGTACGCGTGGAGTTGAGCGACGGCACCGTCGAGCAGGCCGACCTGTTGGTCGGTGCCGACGGGGTGCACTCGGCCACCCGTACCGCCGTGTTCGGCCCCGACTTCCGGGTGGACCTCCCGTACCTCGTGGCCGCCTTCCCCCTGCCCCACCCGGTGCCCGGCGTGCCCGAGTCGTCCGCCACCACGTACATCGGCCCCGGGCGCACCGCGGCGATCGTCAACCTGGGTCCGAAGCGGTCGTCGGCGTTCTTCACCTACCGCAGCGCGGAGCCCACCGGCGACCTGCGACGCGGACCGGTCGACGCGCTGCGGGCCGCGTTCGGAGATCTGTCAGGTGGCGTGCCCGACGCGATCGACCACCTGGAGAACGACCCGGCCAGCGCCTACTTCGACGCCGTCAGCCAGGTGGTCATGCCGCGCTGGAGCACCGGCCGCGTCGTACTGCTCGGAGACGCGGCGTGGTGCGTGACGCTCTTCGCCGGACACGGCGCGGCCCTCGCCCTGACCGGAGCCGACCACCTCGGCGCCGCCCTACGGCGACACGCCGACGACATCCCGGCAGCACTCGCCGAGTGGGAGACCGGACTGCGCCCGGAGGTCAGCAAACGGCAGGCACTCGCCCGCCGGGGAATGGCCCAGTACGCGCCACCCAGCCGATTCCACGTCTGGATGAGCGACCTGACCATCCGGGCGATCACAGTGCCCGGCATCAGCGGCCTCGTCCGGCGAGGCATCGAACGCGCGAACCGCTGAGTGGTGCCCGCGCCACAACCCAAAAAACATAGACAAGTCGACATCAACTGATACCCTCCTCTCGCCTTACTCCTAGAGGAGAGACACCGAATTGAAGAAACTATCGCGCGTCGCGACCGTGCTCGCCCTCACAGTGGGAATCGCTATCGCCCCAGCGGCATCTGCCTACGCTGCTACGGACAGGAGCGGAGCGGAACGGCTCAACATCCCGAACAGCAGTGCGTGCAAGGACGGTCGCACGGTCATGCAAGGCATGGTGGCAGGGCCAGGCGGCCAGCTTTACATCATCTTCACCAAGGCGGCCGGCGCGGAGCCCGTCCTGTCCAGGTGGTTGCGCGACGGTTCCACCTGGGACGGCACGAGCTGGGTCTGCGCCGGGGCGCCAACTTCCATACCCACGCTCGGCCACGGTAACGACCTCGCCTACAACGCGAACTATCTGGGCCAGGGCCCGGCCCTGATTGCCACCCAGGGAAGCCAATCCGCGTTTCTGAGCGACAAGGTGACAATCGTGCGCCTGAACGCCGACGGATCTATTGGCACAACCGGGGAAGTGCGTCTATCGATAGGCAACATCAGCGGCCTCTGCTACAGCGCGACGGCTGCCGGCGGAGCCGGCAAATATGCTGCCCGACGGTTGGGTAGTCTGTGGACCCATCCCGGCGCCGGCGCGCTCACGAGTGGATGGACGCTGGTAAAGAGCAATCTGACGAGTCACGATAATCGTTCCGACCAGGGCATCGACTGCTCGGAGAACTATATCTGGAACACCAAGTCAATCAACACCTCAACGCCCGACACCGGGTGGAATTGGGTGTACCAGTACAACTGGTCCGGCGGCGATGTGGAGAGTGACATCGGAATTCCGGGGAACAACTTGGTCGATGAGATCGAAGATGTCACCCACGTGGGGAGCGAATTCTTCGTCGGCATCAACCGAAACGACGGACTAGCCGACACTGTGAAGGTGTTCACCGAATAGTTCGAGCAGACCGACATGATCGTGCTCGATCCAGGATCGAGTGGCCTGCCGACGCCGGCGATGCCACTACAACATGGATCGAGCGCGATCATGCGGGATAGCTGGTCGGGCCCCGTTGTCGCCGTGGAAATAACGGGGGAAACAACTCACTGATCGAACAGCCCCTTGATGCCATGGGCCTTGAGCAGCTCAGGCATGGGATCCGCGGACCGTCGACGGCCCAGACGCCAGATGCGCCCCACATCGGTGGATGCGTTGGGTCCCGGTACGTCGTAGGGACCGCCTCGGGGAAAGACCAACAGGTTGCTCCCCCACATCCCGGCATTCACCCAGCCCATGCGCTCGATCTCCGTCCAGGCGTACGAACGCCGCAGGCCTGAGCGATCGCGGACCAGCAACCCCAGGTCGTCGGCGAACACCGCGTTTCGCAAGCGCACGACGGCGACGATGATCGAGGCGGCGCCAACCGTCAGGGCGGTCCAGAAGAACTGGTCGAAGAGCACCCCGATGACGATCACCACGACCACGGCAACACCCGGTATCGCGATGGCGGGCCACACCCGGGACTGACCGAGGACGTGCACCTCGCCCACCGGTTTCACCGACTCCCCCACAGCCGATCACGATAGTGAATGGTGCCCACAATCGCGCCCCCGCAGCCCACGGCACGGGCGGGCGAGGGTCAGCGGCGGAGGGTGAGGATCAGGTCGGCTACCAGGGCCGTCCAGCCGGTCTGGTGCCAGGCGCCCAGGCCGGCCCCGTTGTCGCCGTGGAAGTACTCCGGGAAGGCGATCAGGTCCCGCCAGTCCGGGTGGGTTTGGAACATCTGAGCGGCACCGTAGATCGGCCGTCGACCCCAGTCGTCCTGGGTGAAGAGCGAGATCAGCCGGGCGGAGAGGTCGTCGGCGATCTCGTCAAGGGTGCGCTTCACCCCGGAGCGGGTCGGGTACTCCACCTGAAGGTCGTCACCGAAGAACGCCGCATAGTCGCGCAGCGCGCTGATCAGCAGGAAGTTCGTCGGCATCCAGATCGGTCCGCGCCAGTTCGAGTTGCCCCCGAACAGGCCGCTTGTCGATTCGGCCGGTTCGTAGCCGACGGAGAACTCCTGCCCGCCGAGGGTGACCGAGAACGGCTTGTCCAGGTGCGCGCGGGACAGCGTACGGAGGCCGAAGTCGGAGAGGAACTCGTCGGGGTCGAGCATCCGGGCGAGCAGGCGGACCACCTGCTCCGGACCGACCATGGACAGCAGCCGCTGCTGCCGGCCGTCGGGGCCCAGTCGGCGAGCGCCGATCACCTGGGCGTACTCCGGGCGGTTGGTGAGGAACCAGCGCAGCCGGGCGCCCAGCTCCGGTAGGTGGTGCAGGGTCCGGGCGGTGAGTCGGGTGGTGGCGGCCAGCGGCAGCAGCCCGACGACGGAGCGGACCTTCAGCGGCACCTTCGTGCCGTCGGCGAGGCGCAGCACGTCGTAGAAGAAGGCGTCCTCGTCGTCCCACAACCCCTGCTCGTACGCGGCGGCGGCGATGTAGGCGAAGTGCTCGAAGAACTTGGTGGCGGTGTCCACCCAGGTCCGGTCGTGTTCGGCGAGCACGATCGCCATGTCCAGCAGGTTGAGCGCGTACATGCCCATCCAGCCGGTGCCGTCGGACTGCTCCAGCACCCCGGCGACCGGCAGTGCCGCCGAGCGGTCGAACGGCCCGACGTTGTCCAGCCCGAGGAAGCCGCCCTCGAAGACGTTGTTGCCGCCGGTGTCCTTGCGGTTGACCCACCAGGTGAAGTTGAGCAGCAGCTTGTGCATCACCCGGGCCAGGAAGTCGTAGTCCCGGCCGCCGTCGATCTCGAACACCTTCAGCGCCGCCCACGCGTGCACCGGCGGGTTCACGTCACCGAACGCCCACTCGTACGCCGGGATCTGCCCGTTGGGGTGCAGGTACCACTCGCGGAGCAGGAGCAGGATCTGCTCCTTGGCGAAGCCCGGGTCGACCCGGGCGATGCTCACGCAGTGGAAGGCCAGGTCCCAGGCCGCGTACCAGGGGTATTCCCACGGGTCAGGCATGGAGATGACGTCGAAGCTGGTCATGTGCCACCAGGCGCTGTTGCGCCCGTGCCGACGGCCGGCCGGCGGCGGTGTCGAGCCCGGGTCGCCTTCGAGCCAGCGTTTGACGTCGAAGTGGTAGAACTGCTTGCCCCACATCAGCCCGGCGATGGCCTGCCGGGCGACCAGCGCCTCGTCGGGTGTGGCGGCCGGCGGGATCACTCCGGCGAAGAACCGGTTCGCCTCGGCCCGCCGCGCCCACACCACGGCCTCGAAGCCGTCGCTGAGGTCGGCCGGGGGCGGCGGCGCGGCGGCCGGCGGCGATGCGGTGCGGGTCAGCCGCAGCCGGATCTGGCGCTGCCCGCCGGCCGGCACGTCAAGCACGTAGTGCAGCGCGCCCTTGGTGCCCTCCCGGGCCGGATTGACACTGGCCGCGCCGTTGACGACGTGGTCGTTGATGCCGTCCTTCGGGTACGGGGAGCGGCCGGGCAGGCCCCAGAGCCGTTCGGCGTTGGTGTCGTTGTCGCAGAGCAGCGGCACCGGGCCGCCGTCGCCCTCCAGCAGCAGTTGGCCGAGCACCCGGTGTTCGCCGACGAGGCGGGTGCCCTGGCCGGTCAGCCGGGGGATCCGGTCGCCGCCGGGCAGGCCCCAGGACCAGGTGTTACGGAACCACAGGGTGGGCAGGACGTGCAGTGTCGCCGCCTGGTCGCCCCGGTTGGCGACGGTCACCACCATGCAGAGGTCGGTCGGGGACGCCTTGGCGTAGTCGACGGTCACCGCCCAGTACCTGTCGTCGTCAAAGATCCCGGTGTCCACCAGCTCGTACTCGGTGTCGTCGCGGCCGCGCAACGCGTTGACCGCGACGAGTTCGTCGTACGGGAAGGCGGCCTGCGGGTAGTGGTAGCGCCAGCGCATCCAGGAGTGGGTGGGCGTGGAGTCCTCGTACCACCAGTACTCCTTGACGTCCTCGCCGTGGTTGCCGCCGTCGCCGCCGAGGCCGAACATCCGCTCCTTGAGGATCGGGTCCTTGCCGTTCCAGAGGGCCAGGGCGAACGCGAAGGTCTGTCGTTCGTCGCAGACGCCGGCCATCCCGTCTTCATTCCACCGGTAGGCTCTGGACCGCGCGTGGTCATGCGGGAAGTAGTCCCAGGCCGTACCGTGCTCGCTGTAGTCCTCCCGTACCGTCCCCCACGCCCGTTCGGACAGATAGGGACCCCATGCACGCCAGTCCTGCTCCCCCGAGTCGGCCTGGGCGAGCCGGAGCCGCTCAGCGTCGGGTGGCGAGGCGTCGGAGGACGATCGGTCAGTGATCACGTGCACATCTTTGACGTCGCCGCGGTACTTGACCACAGCGGCCATTCTCGTCGTGGCGTGTTACACCCCGCCGCCGGTGGAGGAAAGTTGATCGACATTCACTTCGGCCCGCAGATCTGCGGCGATCTGACCAGCGCGGCCAGCCGGGAGTGGCTGATCCCCGACGGCCTCGGCGGCTACGCGATGGGCACTGTCGGCGGGCTGCGGACACGGCGCTACCACGGCCTGTTGGTGGTTTCCGGCGAAACGCCGGCGTCCCGCCAGGTGGGACTGGCCAGCCTCGATCCGGCGGTCACCCTGCCGTCCGGGGCGCGGGTGCGCCTCGGCGCGCACGAGTGGGCCTCCGGCGACGTGGACCCGCGCGGCTTCGAGCTGTTGGAGCGCTTCGACCTGGTCGACGGGCTGCCCCGGTGGCGGTGGCGGATCGGCGCGGTGGTGATCGAACGGGACTTGGCCATGCTGCCCGGCCGCTCCTGCGTCGCTGTGGTGCACCGGCTGGTCGCCGGTGGTCCGGTCCGGCTGGAGCTGTCGGCCGCCTGCACCTGGCGGGACGCGCACGGCGAACGGCGGGCCGACGGCCCGGTCCCGCAGGTCGAGGCGGTGGCCGACGGCGCGGTGGTCGAGGGCGCGTACCGGCTCGCCGGCCCGGGTTGGTCGCCGGAGGGGCAGTGGTGGCTGGGCGTGCACCATCGCGAGGAGGCCAACCGTGGTCTCAACGCCGACGAGGACCTTTGGTACGCGGGCCGCTTCTCCGGTGAGCTGGAGCGCCCCGGCGACACGGTGTCGGTGCGGGCCTGGGCCGGTCGGCTCGACGAGGAGCCGCCGCCGGCGGAGGAGATCGTGACGACGGCGAGGCGGCGCAACCGGCGGGTGGTGGCGACGGCGAAGCCGGCCGACGACGTGGACGCCACCCTTGCGCTGGCCGCCGACGCGTTCGTGGTGCGCACCGACCAGGCGGCGGTGGACGTGGTGGCCGGCTACCCGTGGTTCGGGGCGTGGTCGCGGGACACGATGATCTCGTACGAGGGGTTGTTCCTCTGCACGGGTCGCACCGACGAGGGTCGGGAGCTGCTGCGGGCGTACGCGGCGACGCTGTCCGAGGGGATGCTCGCCAACACGGCCGACACCGGTCGGGTGGAGTACAACACCGTCGACGGCACGCTGTGGTTCCTGCACGCGGTGAGCCGGCACGTCACAGTCACCGGCGACACCGACCTCGGCGACGAGCTGCTGCCCGCGCTGCGCGCCGTGATCGACGCCCACGCGGCCGGCACCCGGTACGGGATCCGGGTCGACCCGGCCGACGGGCTGCTCACCCAGGGCGCTCCCGGCACCGCGCTGACCTGGATGGACGCCCGGGTGTACGGGGTGCCGGTCACCCCGCGCACGGGCAAGCCGGTCGAGGTCAACGCGTTGTGGATCAATGGGCTGGCAGGGATCGCGGAGCTGACCGAGCTGGCCGGGCGGGACGCCGACGAGCTGTGGCGACGCCACCGGCAGGCCACCGCCTCGTTCCGGGAACGGTTCCCGGCCCCGACCGGCTGGCTGCACGACGTGCTGGACGCGCCGGCGCCGGCGTACCCGTTGGGTGGCGCCGCCTTGCACGACGACGACGCGTTGCGCCCCAATCAGCTGTTGGCCTGGTCGCTGCCGTACGCGCCGATGGAGCCGGACGAGGCGACGCTGCGGCGGGTAGCCGGCGGGCTGCTCACCCCGCTCGGCCCGCGCAGTCTGGCCCCGGACTCCACGGAGTTCGTCAGCCGGCACCGGGGCGGCCCGGCCGACCGGGACGGGGGCTACCACCAGGGCACGGTCTGGCCGTGGTTGCTCGGCCCGTACGTGGACGCCGCGCGCCGGGGGAAGATGTCCGTCGATGACATATTCGTTAGCATTGAGGCCCATTTGATGGAATATGGGTTAGGCTCGGTGAGCGAGACGGCCGATGGCCTCGCGCCGCACACCGCTACCGGGTGCCCGTTCCAGGCATGGTCGGTGGCCGAGCTGCTGCGGGTGCGGCGAAAGAGCCAGTAGCGCTTTACACGACCGCAACGGTGGTGTCGCCGCTGGTTATCGCGATCCCGGCAGGATTGGCCTCGATCCAGACGCGGCGGCGACATCGATTCGGTGTCGGTCGGCGCGCGCCCGGCGACAACTCAAAGGGGGCCGCATGTCACTCGATGCCCACGTGATCGACATCAACCCCGCCCGACAGCTGCGGGTGCTGATGCTCTCCTGGGAGTACCCGCCGGTGCTCGTCGGCGGTCTCGGTCGACACGTGCACGCCCTCTCCGTCGCCCTCGCCGCCGCCGGCCACGAGGTCACCGTCGTCACCCGCCACTCCGAGGGCGCACCCCTGGAGGAGTACGCCGACGGCGTACGCATCCTGCGCGCCCCCGAAGACCCGGTCACTTTCCCCCTCGCCACCGGCTCACTACTGGCCTGGACCATGGCCTTCAACCACACCCTCACCCGCACCGCCCTGCGCGCCACCCAGGCCGGCTCCTACGACGTCATCCACGCCCACGACTGGCTCGTCGCCCACACGGCCGTCACCCTGGCCCAGCACCTGGACCTGCCCCTGGTCACCACCATGCACGCCACCGAGGCCGGCCGACACCAGGGCTGGCTGCCGGAGGAGATGAACCGCACCATCCACGGCGTCGAGCACTGGCTCAGCAGTTCCTCCATTCGGGTGATCACCTGCTCGGGCTACATGCGCGACCAGGTGACAGCACTGTTCGGCGTACCGACCGCCCAGGTCGACGTGGTGCCCAACGGGGTCGACGACCGGGCCTGGCGGGCCCGCCCCCGGGCGGTCGCGTCGGCCCGGGCACGGTTCGCCGGGGACGGCCCGTTGGTCGGGTACGCCGGGCGGCTGGTCTACGAGAAGGGCGTCCAGCACCTGGTGCACGCCGTACCCCGGCTGCGCGAACAACACCCGGGGCTGCGCGTGGTGATCGCCGGCGACGGCCCGTACCGCACCGAGTTGGAGGCGGAGGCCCGGCGACTGGCGCTCAGCTCGACCGTCCGGTTCACCGGGTTCCTCGACTCCACCCAACTACCGGCGATGCTCGGCGCCACCGACGCGACAGTGGTTCCCAGCCTCTACGAGCCGTTCGGCATGGTGGCGTTGGAGGCGGCGGCCGCCGGAGCACCGCTCGCCGTGGCCCGTACCGGCGGCCTCGCCGAGATCGTCGAACCCGGCGTGACCGGCGTGACGTTCCCGCACAGCGACCCGGACGCCCTCGCCGGCGCTGTCGGCCAACTGCTCGGCGACGAGGTCTTCGCTCGGCGGCTGGCCCGCCGGGCCCGCACGATGGTCGGCGAGCGGTACGGCTGGACCACCATCGCGGCCCGCACTGCCGCCAGCTACGCCACCGCCCGTCGCGAACACGGCCCGGTGCAGGCCCGACGCGCCGCCGCCCGACTGAGCGGCGGGCGGACCCGGATCGCCATCCCGGAGGGGAACCTGCTCGCCGCCGCCGACCACGCCGCCTGCTGAGCCGAGTCGGACGACCGATAGGTGACTTCCGATCCGCTGGTTAGGGTGTAGCCCGGACAGCGGCTGAGGAGGAGCGTGCAGAGGTGCTGATCGCCGGTCGGTACCAGCTGCTCGACCTGGTGGGTCGCGGGGGCATGGGTCGGGTGTGGCGCGCCCGCGACGAGATGCTGCACCGCGAGGTAGCGGTCAAGGAGATCGTTCCACCGAGTTGGTTGGCCGAAGGTGAACGGGCCGAGGTGCGCTCACGCACCATGCGGGAGGCGCGCGCCGCGGCCCGGCTCAACCACCCCGCCGTGGTCCGTCTCTACGACGTCGTCGCGGTCGACGGCAGCCCCTGGATCGTCATGGAGTACGTCCCGTCCCGCACCCTGCAGGACGTCGTGGACGCCGAGGGGCCACTGGAGCCGGCCCGCGCGGCCCGGATCGGGCTGGCCGTGCTCGACGCGCTCCAGGCCGCGCACACCGCCGGGGTGCTGCACCGCGACATCAAACCGCAGAACGTGCTCGTGGCGCACGACGGGCGGGTGATGCTCACCGACTTCGGGCTGGCCACCTTCGACGGTGGCGACGGCGCGATGACCCGCCCTGGCATGGTCTTCGGCTCCCCGCAGTACGTGGCCCCCGAGCGGGCCGCCGAGGGGGTGTCCACGGTGGCCGCCGATCTGTGGTCGCTCGGTGCGACCCTGCACGCCGCCGTGGAGGGGCAGTCCCCGTACGCCCGCAGCACCGCGATGGCCACCCTGAGCGCGCTGGCCGCCGGCCCGCCGGACCCTGCCCCACACGCCGGGGCGCTCGCGCCGGTGCTGGACGGGTTGCTGCGCCGCGACCCGCGCGAGCGCCTCGACCACGAGACGGCCCGTCGGTTGCTCAGGACGGCCGCGACCGGCCGCGTCGACCCGCCGTCGGCGACCGACCGACCCTCGGCCGACCGGCCGGTGCCAGGGCTCGTCGGCCAGCCCGCCACGTCGGACGACCCCGACGACCAGGACCCCACCGTTCCGCTGCCCGACCCGGCCGCCCCGGCCGCAGCCGGTGGCGCCTCCCCCACGCCGGCCCCGGATCCGGCGGCCGCCGGGCGCACCGCGCGTCGGGTGGCGGTGGTCGCCGTGGCGCTGCTGGTGGCCGTCGTGGCCGGCGTCGGCACCGCGCTGACCCTCGTCGGAGACAAGCCCAGCAACCCCACCGGCTGGTCCTCCCCGCCGCCGAACCGTCCGCCCAACGGCGGACCGTTCGGGCCCGGTCCGCCGCCCGGCCCGCCGCCGAATGGGCGGAACGTCCCCCCGCCCCCGTTCGCCTGTGTCCGCCCGGAGGTCGCCGGTACACCGGTGCAGGCCGGCACGCCGCCAGCGGGCGAAGAACTCCGGCCGCCGCCCGGCTGGGTCTGGCACGCCGACACGGCCGGCTTCCGGGTCTCCGTACCGGCGACGTGGCTGACCTCCCGCGACGGCACTGTGGCGTGCTTCCAGGACCCGGCGACCGGGCGGGCCTTCAGCGTCGCCGAAGGCGGCGCCGTCGATCCCCTGGAGCTCCTGCGGACCGCCCGCGACGCGGCGGCCGGGGGGGGCTCCCTGCCGGGGTACGACGAGATCCAGCTCGCCGCGGGCGACGGCGGCGCCGAGTGGGAGCTCCGCTGGCAGACGCCGCACGGCCCGTGGCTGCACGCCCGACAACAGGTCCTCGGCGCTGACCGCTGGACGCTGGGTTGGATCACCAGGGACGAGGACTGGGCCGGGGCCGCAGCCGACTGGGAACTGGCCCGAAAGAGTTTCCGACCACCCCGCTGACCTGCACCGTATGGCCATGATCCGGACCACCGTCCGTCGTGGATCGAGGCCGCTCAGTGGATGAGAAAGCCGGCATTGGTGACTATCGTGGGTCCCGGGGTGACCGAGGGGGAAGCGACCGTGCATCAGTTGCTGATCGCGGGTCGGTACCGGCTGCTCGACCTGGTCGGCACCGGCGGGATGGGCCGGGTGTGGCTTGCTCGCGACGAGATGTTGCATCGCGACGTGGCGGTGAAGGAGGTCGTGCCGCCGTCCTGGCTGGCCGAGACCGAGCGCGAGGAGTTGCGGCTACGAACCCTGCGTGAGGCACGTACCGCCGCCCGGCTCAACCATCCCAACGTGGTCCGCCTCTACGACGTGGTCCACGACCGGGAGAGCCCCTGGATCGTGATGGAGTACGTGCCGTCGCGATCGGTGCAGCAGATCATCAGTGCCGAGGGGCCGCTGAGCCCGCAGCGCACCGCCCGGATCGGGCTGGCGGTGCTCGCCGCGTTGCGGGCCGCGCACGCCGCCGGGGTGCTGCACCGCGACGTGAAGCCGCACAACGTACTGGTGGCCGACGACGGTCGGGTGGTGCTCACCGACTTCGGGCTCGCCACCTTCGACGGCGGCGAGGGTGTGATGACCGGGCCCGGCACTGTGCTCGGCTCGCCGCAGTTCGTCGCGCCCGAACGGGCCCGCGAGGGGGTCTCCGACGCTCGCACTGACATGTGGTCGCTGGGCGCGACTCTCTACGCGACGGTCGAGGGGCAGTCACCGTACGCGCGGTCGAGCGCGATGGCGACGCTCAGCGCGCTGGCCACCGAACCACCGGACCCGATGCGTCGGGCCGGCCCGTTGCGTCCCGCCCTCATCGGCCTGTTGCAGCGCGACCCCTGGCGGCGGTTGACCGCCGCCGAGGCGGAGCCGCTGTTGCGCAGCGCCGCGACGAGCGACGACGAGCCCGCCGGGGCGGTCCGCTCCTCGGCGGTCGCGGCGATCCGCAGCGCCGGACGGGCCATCGCGCCGCACCCGGTCGAACCGGTGGCCCCGTCGGGCGAGCCGGCCACGCCAGCCCCGAGCAAGCAACGCCCACCTGGTCGGCGAGGGCGCCTGATCGCCCTGGGTGGTGTGACCACCGCTGTGCTCGTCGCGGGTGGCGTGACGCTGGCGCTGGTCAACCGGCACGACGATCGGACCCCACCGTCCGGCTCGGGCGGCGGCGCACCGACCTCCCGCCCGGCGGCGTTCGCCTGCACGTCGTCCCCGCCACCGGCGGCGACCCCGGTGGTGGCGGTGTCACCGCCACCCGACGTGAAGTACGGGCTGCGCGAGGGCTGGACCTGGTACGACGACCCGACCGGGTTCCGGATCGCCGCGCCGGTCGGGTGGGCGCGCTGGACCGAGGGCTCGGTGACCTGCTTCCGGAAATCCGGCGGGTCCCGGGTGCTCAGCGTCGAGGCGGGGCCGGCCCGCCCGGATCCGGTGGCGCACTGGAAGGCCGAGGAGGCTCGGCTGACAGCGAGTGCCGCGCTGCCGGACTATCGCAAGGTGGACATCTCTGCGATGGACATCTTCGAAGGTGGCGCGGTGTGGGAGTGCGGCTGGCAGAACGCCGTCGGCGTTCCGGTGCACAGCTTCCGGCTGTTGGCCAACACCTCGGCCGACCGCTCCTACACCGTCTCGTGGTTGACAGAAGAGTTCGACTGGCAGGTCAACGCGGCATACTTGCCGATGATCCGGCAGAGCTTCACCCCCACCCTGTGACCCTGTCCGATGTGGACTTCTTGGGTGATGCCCCTGCAGCGCCGACGCTGACTACAGTGGCGTAGTTTTGGGCGCTCAAGATCCCTGGGGAGGGTGAGCCGAGATGATGGGACCGCAACACGCGCTGTCCGGCGCGGCGGTGTGGCTGGCTGGCTCCTGGGCACTGGAGCAGTTCGCCGACTACCACCAGTCGCCGCTCGCGTTGGCGGTGGGCACCGCTGTGTGCGCCGGTGGCGCGCTCTTTCCCGACCTCGACATGTCGGGCAAGGTGACCAAGAACCAGGGTGGGGCCACAGTGGCCCGTACCTTCGGAGTCTTCTCGCTCTTCGCCGCCGAGGTGATGGAGAAGGTCTCCCTCGGGGTCTACTACGCCACCAAGCTCAGCAGGGACCCCCGCCGCAACAACGGGCACCGGACGCTGACCCACACGCTGCCGTTCACACTGCTGGTTGGCTGGGGCACCACAGCGCTCTGCGCCGCGTACGGCAAGTGGGCGGTCATCACCATCCTGTTCTTCATGTTCGGCCTGGCGCTGCGCGGGCTGTTCGACGAGTGGGCCGAGCGGGCCGGGTGGGTGATCATCACTCTCGCGTCGGCCGGGGCGGCCTGGTTCACCTTCGCGAACCTGCCGGGCGGACGCGGCTATCCGCTGATCGGCACCGCGCTGGGCGTGGGCTGCTTCGTGCACATCCTCGGCGACATGATCACCAGAGCGGGCGTACCGATCCTCTGGCCGATCCCGATCAAGCGCCGCATGTGGATGATGATCGGTCTGCCGAACAGCATTGCCCTGCGCGTCGGCAGCAAGGCCGAGGTGGTCGGGATGCGCATCGCACTGACCGTCGTCTCGGCGCTGGCCACCGTCGGCCTGATCGCGCCCTCGGTGCTGAGCCGATTCGACATCGACATATGACCGATGCGGCGCCGGTGGTCCCGCCGGACGAGGACGACCGCGTGCCGGAGTTCTGCCGCGCCCTGGGGCTGCCCGGCCTCGCCGACGTGCACGTGCACTTCCTGCCGCCACGCCTGCTGCGTCGGGTGTGGGCCTACTTCGACGCCGCCGGGCCGCTGGTCGGCACCGAGTGGCCGATCCTCTACCGGTGGAGCGACGCCGACCGGGTCGCGCACCTGCGCCGGCTCGGGGTGCTGGCGTTCAGCGCCCTGGCGTACGCGCACCGACCGGGCATGGCGGCGGAACTCAACCGCTGGACGCTGGATTTCGCCCGCGACACCCCCGGGTGCCTGGCCTCGGCCACGTTCTACCCTGAGCCGGACGCCCCCGGGTACGTCGAGGCGGCCCTCGCCGAAGGCGCCCGCGTGTTCAAGTTGCACCTTCAGGTCGGCGGCTTCGCGCCGACCGATGCGGCGCTGGACCCGGTGTGGGGGATGCTGTCCGACGCGGGTGTGCCGGTGGTGGTGCACGCCGGGCACGCCCCGGTGGGAACCGCCAACACCGGCCCGGACCCGTTCGCCGCCCTGCTCGCCCGCCACCCTCGGCTGACCGCCGTGGTGGCGCACATGGGCGCTCCGGACTACCGGGCCTTCCTGGACCTCGCCGAAACGTACGAGCGGGTCCGGCTGGACACCACAATGGCCTTCACGCCGTTCTTCGACCAGTTCGTCCCCTTTCCCGCCGAGGAGTTGCCCCGGTTGCGTGAGTTGGGGCTGGCCGGCAAGGTCCTGCTGGGCAGCGACTTCCCCAACATCCCGTACCCCTACGCCGACCAGGTGACCGGGCTGGCCCGACTGGACCTGGGCGACGACTGGCTGAGAGCGGTCTGCTGGAAAAACGCCGCCACCCTGTTCAACCTGCCCTGACCCGCGACCGGCGCGCCCCGCGGCGCCGCGCACTTGCCTTCGCCCCACCGCGTCGCCCCGGGCCCTCGCCCCGCGCCCCGCGCCCCGCGCCCCGCGCCCCACGCCCCACGCCCCGCGCCCCACGCCCCGCGCCCCGCGCCCCGCGCCCCGCGCCCCGCGCCCCGCGCCCCGCGCCCAAGATCGTGCTCGATCCTTGATGTAGTGGCCTCCGCGACGACACGAGGGAACTACATCCAGGATCGGGCATGATCTTGTCGTCGCACCCCATGATCGGCGGCCAAGATCCGCGCAACTTCCCGGATGTTGCTGCCTCTAACGGGTGGGAGGCCGCAACATCCCCGATGCTGCGCGGATCTTGACCACGACCATCACCGACCAACGGGGGCGGGGCGGGGCGGGGCCGACCGAGAGCGGGGCGGGCTGGGCGAGGGCCCCACGCGCACCTGAATTCTTTTCGACATCGGCTATTGACGTCGCCGTAACAGGTGGCCTAGCGTCCTGTCGAACCGCTTCGTCGAAACGCTTCGACGACGTTCGGGAGCGGTCCCACCCCAGGCCGGAGGAGGTGCGCTGTGGCCACCATGCACGACGTCGCCCGCCTCGCACAGGTCTCGGTCAGCACCGTCTCGTACGTGCTCACCGGGACCCGGCCGATCTCGCAGGCCACCCGCAACAAGGTGCTCGCCGCGATGGCGCAGCTCGACTACCAGCCCAACGCGATGGCCCGGGGGCTGGCCAGTCGCCGCAGCCGGATCCTCGGCCTGCTGATGCCGATGGACGAACGTGGCCTCGGCGCCACCGAGACCGCCTTCGTCACCGGTGCCGCCGCCGCGGCCAGCGTCGCCGGCTACCACCTGGTGCTCTCGCCGGTCGGCGGTGGCGACCTCGACGACCTGCGTCGGCTGGCCAGTCAGCGGATGCTCGACGGGGTCGTGCTGATGGAGGTCCAACTGGCCGACGAGCGGGTCACAGTGCTCCAGGAGGCGGGGGTGCCGCTGGTGCTGATCGGCCGCACCGGCGACACCAGCACGCTCTCCTACGTCGACATCGACTTCGACCAGACCGTCCGGGAGGCCGTCGCGCACCTGGTCGGCCTGGGGCACCGGCGGATCGTCTACGTCAACCACTCGGCCGCCACGTTGGCCAGCGGTTACGGGCCCGCGTTGCGTACCCGTGACGCCTTCACCGCGGCGATGACCGGGCACGGCCTGGAGCCGGTGATGATCGCGGCCGAGGACAGCGCCGCCGGCGGGCGGGCCGCCCTGGCCGCCGCGTTCGCGCAGGCCCCGGAGCTGACCGCGGTGTTGGCCATGAACGAAACGGCGATCTTCGGCATCCTCGGCGAATTGACCGGCCGCGGGTTGTCGGTGCCCGACGACGTCTCCGTCGTCTCGATGGTCACCTCACCGCAGGTCGCCGAACTGGCGACCCCGGCGCTGACCGCTATGACGTCACCCGGCTCGGCGCTCGGCCGGATCGCGATCGAGGCGCTGACGCGCCACCTGGACGGCCCCGCTGACCTTCGTCACCAGCAACTGCTGCCGTGCGCGTTGGAGATCCGGGGTTCGACCGCCGCACCTCGAAGCCGCCAACCACTGGGGGCCGATCAGTAAATGGCCCGCCGCCGCGCTGCAACGCGACGACGGGCCTCGTGAAGTACCGGCTAGATACTCAACGAGGAGGATGCTAATGCAGCGATTCCGCCGGCTCGTCGCCGCGATCGCCCTGGCGGCGACAGCGACGACCACCGTGGCCGCCTGCGGCGGTGGTGACAACGGGGACGACAGCGACGCCAAGGTTCTCAAGCTCTGGCACTACGAGAGCGAGAACAGCGCCATGGGCGTCGGTTGGAACCGGGCCATCGAGCTCTTCAAGTCCGAGCACCCGGGCGTCGAGGTGCGCTTCGAGCGCAAGGCGTTCGAGCAGATCCAGCAGAACGCCGGCATGATCATCAACTCGTCCGAGGGCCCGGACATCATGGAGTACAACAAGGGCAACGCCACCGCCGGGCTGCTCTCCTCCCAGGGTCTGCTGGCCGACCTGAGCAGCGAGGCCGACAAGCGCGGCTGGGCCGGCAAGCTCAGCCCCAGCCTGCAGACCACCGCCCGGTACAGCGACAAGGGCGTGATGGGCTCCGGCAAGTGGTTCGGTGTGCCGAACTACGGCGAGTACGTCACCGTCTACTACAACAAGGACCTGTTCCAGCAGAACGGCGTCAAGGTCCCGACCACCATGGCCGAGATGACCGCCGCGATGGACACCTTCGTCGGCAAGGGCGTCACCCCGCTGGGCATGGCCGGCGCCGAGTACCCGGCCGGGCAGCTCTTCTACCAGCTCGCCCTCTCCAAGGGCGACAGGCAGTTCGTCGACAACTACCAGCTCTACAAGAACCCTGTCGACTTCAAGGCCGACCCGCTCAAGTACGGCGCTGACACCTTCGCCCAGTGGGTGCAGAAGGGCTACGTCGCGAAGAACTCGGCCAGCCTCAAGGCTGAGGACATGGGCACCGCCTTCATCGGCGGCAAGGTTCCGATGATCGTCTCGGGTAGCTGGTGGTACGGCCGGTTCAAGACCGAGATGAAGGCCAACTGGGACACCTTCCTCTTCCCGGGCAACACCCTGCAGGCTGGCTCCTCCGGCAACCTCTGGGTGGTCCCGGAGAACAGCAAGGCCAAGAGCCTGGCGTACGACTTCATCGACATCACCCTGCGTCCGGAGATCCAGGATCTGATCGGCAACAACGGTGGTGTTCCGGTCGCCGCTGACGCGTCGAAGATCAGCGACCCGAAGGACCGCAAGCTGATCGAGGACTTCAACACGGTCAGCAAGCAGGACGGGCTCGCCTTCTACCCGGACTGGCCGGTCCCCGGCTACTACGACGTGCTGGTCTCCGGCTTCCAGGGTCTGATCAACGGCTCGAAGTCGCCCGACCAGGTCCTCGACACGATCGCCAAGCCGTACGCCGATGGCGTCAAGGAGATCACCGGCAAGTGACACGGCGAGCGGCGGGCGCGACCGGCACGACCGGCGCGCCCGCCCGCCCCGCTGGGAAGGATCTTCCATGGCAGTCTCCGAGACGGTCGCCGCCACACCGCCGGCCGCGACCCCCACCCCGCCCGCGCCCAGCCGCGGACGCCGCAGCCGCAACGCGGCGTACTGGCTCTACCTGCTCCCCGGAGCGGTGCTCTTTCTCCTGGTCATCGGCGCGCCGCTGGTCGGCACCCTCTACCTGTCGCTGACGAAGTGGTCAGGCATCGGCGACCCCAGGTGGGTCGGCCTGGACAACTACCAGCAGTTGCTGCAGGACGACGTGTTCTGGGCGTCGTTCCGCAACACCGTCTGGATGCTCGTCGCGATGGTGGTGGTGCCCACTGTGCTCGGGCTGCTGCTCGCCGCGGTGCTCTTCGACGTCATCGGCCGCCGGTTCAAGCCCCGCACCGCCGCCGCGCTGCGGGCCGCGTTCTACCTTCCGCAGGTGCTGCCCGTCGTGGTGGCCGGCATCGTCTGGGGCTGGATCCTGCGCCCCGACGGCGCGTTCAACAGCCTCCTCGACGCGGTCGGTCTCGGCGCGTTACGCCACGACTGGCTCGGCGACCCGGGCACCGCCCTGCCGGCCGTGATGGCCGTGATGATCTGGGTGCAGATCGGCTACCCGGTGGTCGTCTTCATGGCGGCGTTGCAGCGGGTCGACCCCGAACTGTACGAGGCGGCCGAGGTCGACGGCGCGAACTGGCTGCACCGGTTCCGGGCGATCACCCTTCCGCAGATCCGGCCGGAGACCTTCGTGGTGGCCCTGACCTGCACCATCGCCGCGTTGAAGGTGTTCGGGCCGATCTTCGCCCTGACCCGGGGCGGCCCGGACAACGCCACCAACGTGCCGTCGTACTTCGCCTACTACACGTTCTTCAAGAAGCTGCAGGTCGGCTACGGCTCCGCGATCTCCATGGTGCTGACACTGATCATCGTGGTGGTGGCCGGGGTCTTCATCTGGATGCAGGCCCGCAGCGAGCGCCGGGACCGGGGGTTCTGACATGGCCGTCACGCTCACACCGAGCACCGCGCCGGTGACGCCGGCCCGGCCCGTACGCGATCGACACCACCGCGGCGTCAGCCGCTGGGTGGTGCTCGCCCTGGTCACCCTCGGCGCGCTCGTCATGCTGGTGCCGTTCGCGTTCATGCTGCTCAACGCGTTCAAGTCGCCCGGCGACTACTCGTCGGGCGGCCCGCTGAGCTGGCCGACGGAGTTCTACACAAAGGGTCTGCGCACGTACTGGACCGAAGTGAACTTCCCGCTCAAGTTCTGGAACTCGGCGGTCATCGCCGGCTCGGTGGCCGTGCTCGGCGTCGCCGTGTCACTGCTCAACGCGTACGCGCTGGGCATCGGGCGGGTCCGTGGCCGGCTGTGGATCGTCGGGCTCTTCCTGCTGGCCAACATGCTGCCGCAGGAGGCGCTGATCTACCCGCTGTACTACGTGGCGAAGCAGGTCGGCCTCTACAACACCCAGCTCTCGGTGATCATCATCTTCACCGTGATCCAGAGCGCGTTCGGCACCTACCTGCTCGCGTCGGTGATGGGCACGTTCCCGCGCTCGCTGCTGGAGGCCGCCGCGCTGGACGGCGCCGGCAAGTGGACCGTGCTTTGGCGGGTGGTCTTCCCCAACCTGCGGCCCACCCTTGCGGTGCTGCTCATCTTCTTCTTCATCTGGACGTGGAACGAGTTCCTCATCCCGCTGGTCATGCTGATCGACAACCAGACGCAGACCATTCCGGTCGCGCTCGCGTCGTTGCAGGGCGACCGGCTGATGGACGCTCCGACCACCAACGCCGGCGCGCTGATCAGCCTGGTGCCGGCCATCCTCTTCTTCCTCATCTTCCAGCGCACTCTGGCGCGCGGCATCACGGCAGGAGCCGAGAAGTGAAGTTCACCGACGGGTACTGGCAGCTGCGCCCCGGCGTCAGCGTCCTGCGCCCCGGCACCGTGGAGTCGGTCGAGCCGGACGAGCGCGGCTTCACCGTCTTCGCACCGACCGGTCAGATCACCGGACGCGGCGACACCCTCAACCGCCCGCTGGTCACCGTGCGGTTCTTCTCCCCCGCCCCCGGCGTCATCGGAGTGACCATCGCCCACCACACCGGAGGGCTGCCCCGTGAGCCGCACTTCGGGCTGAGCACCGACGAGACGCACCCGGTCACCGTCGACGTCACCGGGCTCAGCGCGACGTTGACCACCGGCGAGCTGACCGCGCGGGTCGCGCTCATCGACGGGTGGCGGGTCGACTTCCTGCACGGCGACCGGCTGGTCACCGCGTCCACAGCGCGCAGCATCGGCGTCGTCACCGACGCCGAGGGCCGCCGGCACGTACACGAACGGCTCGCCCTCGGCGTCGGTGAGACGGTGTACGGGCTGGGCGAGCGCTTCGGGCCGTTCGTCAAGAACGGGCAGACCGTCGACATCTGGAACGCCGACGGGGGCACCGCCAGCGAGCAGGCGTACAAGAACGTGCCGTTCTACCTGAGCAGCGCCGGCTACGGGGTCTTCGTGGACCACCCGGAGCACGTCTCGTTCGAGGTCGGTTCCGAGGTCGTCACGCAGACCCAGTTCAGCGTCGAGGGTCAGTCGCTCACCTACTACGTCATCGACGGGCCCCAGCCGAAGGACGTGCTGCGTCGCTACACCGCCCTCACCGGCCGTCCGGCCCGGATCCCCGCGTGGTCGTACGGCCTCTGGCTGTCCACCTCGTTCACCACCTCGTACGACGAGAAGACGGTGACCGAGTTCGTCGACGGGATGGCCGAGCGGGGGCTGCCGCTGTCGGTGTTCCACTTCGACTGCTTCTGGATGCGTCAGTTCCACTGGGTCGACTTCGTCTGGGACCCGGCGACCTTCCCCGACCCGGAGGGGATGCTGCGCCGGCTGCACGAGCGCGACCTGAAGGTGTGCGTCTGGATCAACCCGTACGTCGCGCAGCGCTCGTACCTCTTCGAGGAGGGCCGCGAGGCCGGCTACCTGGTGCGCAACCCGGACGGTTCGGTCTGGCAGTGGGACAAGTGGCAGGCCGGCATGGCGCTTGTCGACTTCACCAACCCGGAAGCGGTCCGCTGGTTCACCGGCAAACTCAAGGCGCTGCTGGACATGGGCGTCGACTGCTTCAAGACCGACTTCGGCGAGCGCATCCCGACCGACGTGGTGTGGCACGACGGCTCGGACCCGCAGCGGATGCACAACTACTACTCGTACCTCTACAACAAGGCGGTCTTCGAGCTGCTGGAGACCGAGCGCGGCGAGGGCGAGGCGGTACTGTTCGCCCGCTCGGCCACCGCCGGCGGGCAGCAGTTCCCTGTGCACTGGGGCGGCGACTGCGAGTCGACGTTCGCCGCGATGGCCGAGTCGCTGCGCGGCGGGTTGTCGCTGGCGGCGTCCGGCTTCGGCTACTGGAGCCACGACATCGGCGGCTTCGAGGGCACCCCCGACCCGGCGGTGTTCAAGCGGTGGGTCGCCTTCGGGCTGCTCTCCTCGCACTCCCGGCTGCACGGGTCCGGCTCGTACCGGGTGCCGTGGGCGTACGACGAGGAGGCAGTGGACGTGCTGCGGCACTTCACCCACCTCAAGCTCGGCCTGATGCCGTACCTGGCGGCCGCCGCCCAGGAGGCGCACCGCGACGGGACGCCGGTGATGCGGCCGATGTTCGTGGAGTTCCCGGACGACCCTGCGACGGCGCACCTGGACCGGCAGTACATGCTCGGCCCGGACGTGCTGGTCGCCCCGGTGCTCAGCGCCGACGGCGACGTCACGTACTACGTACCCGCCGGCACCTGGACGCACCTGGTCACCGGCGCGCAGGTCACCGGCCCGGCCTGGTTGACCGAGAAGCACGGCTTCGACAGCCTGCCGGTGCTGGCCCGACCGGGCGCGGTCATCCCGTTCGGCTCGCGCACCGACCGACCGGACTACGAGTGGGCCGACGATGTGCGGCTACGGGTGTACGCACCGACCGAGGGGCAGCGGACCCGGGTACGGGTACCGTCACCCGGCAACGGGCCGGGCGCCGAGTTCGACGTGCGCTACGAGGGTGGGACAGCCAGCGCCGAACTGGTCGCCGGCACCTCGACGGGCTACATCTGCGAGATCCAGGGGACGGAACGATGACGCAACACCACTTCCCGGAGAGCTTCGTCTGGGGCTCGGCGACCGCCGCGTACCAGATCGAGGGCGCGGCGACCGAGGACGGGCGCGGACCGTCCATCTGGGACACCTACAGCCACACACCCGGCCGCACCCTCAACGGCGACACCGGCGACGTGGCCGCCGACCACTACCACCGGTGGGCCGACGACCTCGGGCACATCGCCGACCTCGGGCTCGGCGCGTACCGGTTCTCCATCTCCTGGCCCCGGGTGCAGCCGGGCGGCTCGGGCCGGTTCAACCAGGCCGGCATCGACTTCTACTCGCGGCTGGTGGACGGGCTGCTGGAGCGGGGCGTCCGCCCGGTGGCCACGATGTACCACTGGGACCTGCCGCAGGAGTTGGAGGACGCCGGCGGGTGGGCGGCGCGGGAGACCGCGTTGCGCTTCCAGGAGTACGCGGCGGGCATCGTCGGCGCGCTGGGCGACCGGGTGCACACCTGGACGACGCTCAACGAGCCGTGGTGTTCCGCGTACCTGGGCTACGCCTCCGGCGTGCACGCGCCGGGTCGGACCGAGCCGGCGGCGGCGCTGGCCGCGGTGCACCACCTCAACCTCGCGCACGGCCTGGCCGGTCGGGTGGTCCGGGAGCTGGCCCCGTCCGCCGAGCTGTCGGTGACGCTGAACCTGCACGTCATCCGGGGCGCGTCCGACTCGGCCGCCGACCAGGACGCGGTCCGGCGGATCGACGCGTTGGCGAACCGGGCGTTCCTCGGCCCGATGCTGGACGGGGAGTACCCGGCCGACCTGCTGACCGACACCGCCTCCGTCACCGACTGGTCGTTCGTCCGCGAGGGCGACGAGAAGCTGATCGCGGTGCCGCTGGACGTGCTCGGGGTCAACTACTACTCCAGCACGCTGGTCCGAGCCTGGGACGGGGTGTCGGCCCGCTCCGACGCCGACGGGCACGGCGCGTCGACGTCGACGCCGTGGGTCGCCGCGGAGAACGTCGACTTCCTGCCGCAGCCCGGCCCGTACACGGCGATGGGTTGGAACATCGACCCGCCGGCGCTGACCGAGCTACTGCTGCGCCTCCAGCGCGAATACCCCAGCCAGCCCATGATGATCACCGAGAACGGCGCGGCGTTCGACGATGTGGTGTCGGCCGACGGCCGGATCCACGACGAGCGGCGGATCGACTACCTGCGTCGGCACATCGGCGCGACCGCCGACGCCCGCGCGCAGGGCGCGGACGTGCGCGGCTACTTCGTCTGGTCGTTGCTGGACAACTTCGAGTGGGGCTACGGCTACGACCGTCGCTTCGGCATCATCCGGGTCGACTACGACACCCAGGTACGCACCTGGAAGGACAGCGCCCACTGGTACCAGCGCCTCGCCGCCACCGGTGAGCTGGACCAGGCACAGGACTGACTCGGCCTCGGTGCCTGACCTGGTGTTGGTGGGTTCAGGGCCTTGCCCTGGACCCATCAACGCCGAAGTCAGGGACCGGACGACCGCAGAGGCCATTCAGCTCTGGATGGAGTACGACCCACAACCGCCATTCGACAGCGGCCATCCCTCCCGCGCGACCCCCGAGGTGATCGCCCGAGCGGCGGCGTACGACAGCGCGGCCAGAATGGCCGGGTGACCTGTCGGGCGCGCGCGTCGTCGGCGCAGCGGGGCGTTCGGCTCACGTGCCGGTGCGGCGGGCACGAAGCCCGCCCCACAGCATCAGCAGGCAGATGCCGATCAGGACCGGTTCGAGGGCGAAGGCGGTGACCAGCCCGTACCGGTCCGCCAGGCTGCCGAGCAGGAAGGGGGCGACGCCGGCGACCACGCCGAGGATCAGTTGCGAGCGGGCGTTGGCCCGGTCCTCGTGTCCGCCGGCCGCGCCGAGGGTGAGCGCGAGCGAGAGCGGATAGAGGTTCGCGATGCCCACCCCGCACAGGAACAGCCCGAGGACGGCCAGAACCGGCTGGTCGGTCAGCCAGAACAGCACGAAACTGGGGCCGGTAACCGCCAACGAGGCGTACAGCAGCGCGACGGCGCGGCCGGGGCGGCGGGTGAGCCGCGCGCCGAGCAGCCGCCCGATCAGGATGCCGAGGTAATTGCTGCTCAGCGCGGTGCTGGCGGCGGCCGCGGACATGCCGGCGTGGATGAGCATCTGGGGGCCGAAGTACACCAGACAGAACTCGATCGCCGAACTGACCGCGGTCAGCACGGCGAACAGCCAGCAGGCCAGCGGCAAGCCTCCGGCTCCCGTCGCGGTGGCGGGCTGCGGCACCGCCGGTAGCGGTTGGCGGCCGTAGCGCAGGTACAGCAGCAGGAGCACGGCGGCGGGCAACGCGAACGTGGCGCGCCAGCCCAGCGCGCTGGCCGCCAGCAGGCCGAGGATCAGCGGAGCGAACACCGCGGAGGCGCCGGCGCCGACGTTGGCCTCGGTCAACGCCCGGTCCCGCCGATCACCGTGTCGGTCGGACAGAACCGCCTGGACCACTGTGAGCATCGTGGTCCCGGCCAGACCGAGCACCACGGCTCCGAGCAGGGTGGCCGGTACGCCATCGCCGAGGGTGAACAGACCCGCGCCGATGACCGCGGCGAGGGCGGAGCACCACAACAGCACGCCCCTCGCCAGACGGCGAGCCGCCGACACGAACCCAATCGCGGCGAGGGCCGCGCCCGCCGCCAGGAGCAGTTGATAGACGCCGAGCAGGGTGTAGGAGAACCCCCACTCGTCGCGCAGGAGGGTCAGCGCCGGCCCGAAGGCGTACAGCCAGAACGTCCAGCAGCCCAGGGCGGCGTACGAAAGCACTGTCGGCGAATCCCGTACGAACGTTTCAGTCTCGGCCTGCCGCCGCGTTGTGTATCGATACACAGATAGAGTCTGTGCCATGAACCGCCCTGCGGACAACCCCAAGCGGCCGACGCTGCGGCAGGTGGCGAGCGCTGCCGGCGTCTCGCCGATGACGGTTTCCTACACGTACTCCCAGCCGGGAAGGGTTTCCGCCGAGGCTGCGGAGAAGGTGCGCGCGGCGGCGCGGAAACTGGGTTATCCCGGGCCACACCCGGCCGCCCGAGGGTTGCGCAGTGGGCGGGTCGGCACGCTCGGCGTCGTGCTCGGCGAACGGTTGAGCTACGCCTTCGACGATCCCCAGGCGGCGCGTTTCCTCGCGGGGGTCTCCGACGTGTGCGCCGCCGAAGGCATCGGACTCACCCTGGTCCCGATCACTGGCGCGCTCACCGACGCCGAGCGCGTCGCGCAGGCAGCAGTGGACGGCTTCGTCGTCTGGACCACCAGCGACGATGATCCGGTCCTGGACGCCGTCGCCGACACCGGCCTGCCCGCTGTGGTGCACGCCGGCCCGCACGGGCGAGGAATGCCCGTGATCGGCATCGATGACCGAGCCGCCGCCGCCGCGATCGGACAGACCGCGTTCGCCGAAGCCCGCCGCCCGCTCGTGCTCGGCTTCCCGCTGGACCGGAGGCGCACACGCCACCTACTCACCGGCGACGAGGTGATCGGCATGAAGTACCCGGTCACCCGCCACCGATGGGAAGGCTTCCTCGACGCCTGGACGCAGGCCGGACACCCGCCCACGCGACTGAGGCTGGCCAGCTGCCCGGTCAACCACAGCACAGAAGGGGAATCCTTCGCTCTTGAGCTGCTAGAGGGTGCCGAGCCACCGGACGCCATCGCCGCGATGAGTGACGAGCTGGCCCTCGGGGCCCTGCGCGCCGCCGCACGAGCCGGCCTGCGCCTACCCGACGATCTGACCCTGACCGGTTGGGACGATTCGGACGCGGCCGCGGACGCCGGACTGACCACCCTGGCCCAGTCCCTGCGCGACCAGGGGGCCCACTGCGCACGCGTAGCACTCGGGCGCCCCACCCATGCTTCGCCGCAGCACCAGTGGCACGTCGTGGCGCGCACCACCACCCGCCGTTCACGCTGAGCGGCAGCGCGACGACCGTTCCGAAGCCGAGCAGCCGTCCCGCGGTGACATTTGTCCAAGACGGACGACCGCCGGCCCGGCATCGTCGTACCCATGAGCGAGTACAACGGTGCGCGGTCGCAGGGAATGCACGTGGTGCACGACGGTCCGCCGGAGGCGCCGCCGCTGGTGCTGATCCACGGATCGGGAATGTCGGGCGCCTCCTGGAATCCATTGGTGCCGGCGCTCGCCGGCCACCACCACGTCATCCGGGTGGACCTCCCGGGCTGTGGCCGGTCGCCGGCCTCGCCGTCGTACGCGGTGCCCGACCAGGCGGACCGGGTGGCGGCGGTGCTCGACGACCTCGGCGTCCGGTCCGTCGTCGCGCTCGGCCACTCCAGCGGCGGCTACATCGTCACCGCGCTCGCCGAACGACGCCCGGACCTGGTTCACTCGCTCGCACTGGTCAGCACCGGCCCGAGTCCCGACGCTCTGCTTCCACAGCCGGCCCTGCTCCGGGCCCTGCTGGCTCCGCCCCTCGGTCCGCTTCTCTGGGCGCGGCGGTCGGACGCCATGATCCGCAGGGGGATCAACGTCACCTGCGCGCGTCCGGTCGACGTTCCGGACGAGTTGGTCAGCGACGTCCGACACCTCACGTACCGCACGCTGAGGTCGGTGCTGCGCGCCTACGACGCGTACATCGAGGAACGCAACGTGCCCGAGCGCCTTGCCGCCCTCGACGTCGCGGTGCTGGTGGTCTTCGGCGGCGGCGACCCCCGCTGGGAGCCGTCGTCGGCGCACCGGTACGACGCGGTGCCGAAGGCACGGGTCGAGCTGCTGCCCGGCGTCGGACACGTACCCATGCTGGAAGCGCCCGAGGCGACCAGCAGGCTGCTGCTGGGCTTCACGGCAGCGGCCGCGGGCACACCACCGGCGACCCCGACTGCCTAGACTCGGCAGATGGGGACGACCCCGCTCGACTGGTCGTTGGTGGACGTGGTGGTCCCGCGCCCGTCGGCCCGGTTGCCGGGGGTCCGCATGGCCGGGTTCCGGCACCACGCCCGCGCACCGGTGGACATCGCCATGGTCGCGCACCCGTCGATCACACTGATCGTCGACCTCAGCGAGGGAACGGGCCTCACCTACGCCGTGGACGGCCAGCACAGAAGTGGCAGCGCCGTCGTCGGCCTGCTTCCCGGCGACCTCCGGGCGACCGGCCGAGGGTTCGGCGAGTGCCTCCAGATCCGGCTGGAGCCGGTCGCCGCGGCCGCCGTGCTCGGCGCGTCGACGGAGCTCTGCGGGGCTGTGGTCTCCCTCGACGACGTCTGGGGCCGCGCCGCCGAACGCGCGGAGGCCAGGCTGCGCGCCACCGAGTCCTGGGACGAACGGTTCGCCATCGCCACGGAGATGCTCGGCCGGCGGCTGGACGCCCGTCGACCGCCCGATCCGGAGGTCGCCCACGCCTGGCGACGGACCCGCACCAGCCGAGGCCGGATACGGGTCGACAGCCTGGCCGACGAGGTCGGCTGGAGCCGCAAGCGCCTGCTGTCCCGCTTTCGGGCCCAGCTGGGCATCACACCCAAACGCGCCGCCCGCCTGGTGCGGTTCGACCACGCCGCGCACCTGCTCGCCGCAGGTCACTCCGCCGCCGCTGCGGCCACCGAGAGCGGCTACGTCGACCAGTCACACCTGCACCGCGACGTGTGGGAGTTCGCCGGGCAGACGCCCACGGCGGTGGCCGCCGCGCCGTGGCTCGCGATCGACCACGTCGCGTGGCCCGCGCCCTCGACCGCCTAGACCCCGACGCGCTGCGGCGGGACGGTGAGCCCGTAGAGCTCCATCAGCTCCGGGGTGTCGATCCGGCTGCCGTCGGCCACCGAGTCGCAGGCGATGTCCACGATCTGGTCCTTGTGCGCCAACAGGTACGGTCGGGCACCCACGTCGGCGCTGGCCAGGGTGGCGATGCCGGGCCAGTGCCGACGGCCGAACAGCATCGGGTAGCCGCGCAACCCGTCGTAGGTGGCGCAGACCAGCACGTCCGGGTACGGCAGCGCGGCCACCCGGCTGACCGCCTCGGCGGTCAGGCCCGGCATGTCGACCGGCACCACCACCACCGCCTCGATCCCCTCGTCGTCCATCGCGGCCAGGCCGGCCCGGATGGACGAGCCGACTCCGGTGCCCCACGCCTTGTTGATCACAACGGTGGCCTTGCCCAGGTCAGCGGTCTCCTGGACCTGCTCGGCGGCGGCACCCAGGACGACCACGATCTGCTCGCAGCCCGCCTCGGTCATCGTGTCGATCATCTGATTCACCAGGGGCTTGCCGCCCTGGTGCAGCAGCGCCTCGGGACCACCGATACGTCGTCCCCCGCCTGCGGCGATGATCATTCCTGCGATCCGGTTCAGCTGCGCCCCCTCCAGCACGGGACGGACCGTGACCGATCCGTCCCCTCCTACGGACACTGCAACGAGGACGGCCAGCCGAGGGTGGCGGGGCGAAAAGGAGAAATAGCACAACCGTTACACGACCGGCATCCGCCGACACTGATACTCCGACGGTCAGGCCGCGTCGGCGTAACAGTCGACGATGGACAGGTCCAGTGGGAACCGGACCGGCGTCGCACCGAAGAGCAGCGCCGAGGCCCGCTCGCCGCACCGGTTGACAGCCTCGGCGACCGCGTCCGCCTGATCGGCCGGCGCGTGCACGACCACCTCGTCGTGCTGGAAGAAGACCAGCTCGGCGTCGGTGCCGGACAACTCCGTCCGAAGCGTGGCCAGCAACGTGGAGGCCCACTCCGCCGCCGTGGCCTGGATGACGAAGTTGCGGGTGAAGCGCCCCCGGGACCGGGCGGCACGTGCCCGCGGACTGTGCGGATCAGCCGCACCCTCCGGATCGGAGGGCTCGTCGTCGAGATCACCGAACCCGGCCGAGCCGGGCGGACACGTGCGCCCCAGCCACGACCGCACCAGCCCACCCGTCTCACCGGTCCGCGCGGCCGCCTCGACGTAACCGAACGCCGTCGGGTAGCTGCGCTTCAGCACCGCCAACGCGGGCACCGCGGCCCCGCCGGTCTGCCCGTACATCGCGCCGAGCAGCGCCACCTTGGCCTTGGCCCGGTCGCCGCCGAACGAGTCCCGGGCCAGGGCCGCGTAGAGGTCGCCGGCACCGCCCGCCGCCGCCAGTCGCGCGTCGCCGGAGACCGCCGCCAGCACCCGAGGCTCCAACTGGCCGGCGTCGGCGACCACCAACCGCCAGCCCGGATCGGCCACCACCGCGCGCCGGATCACCTTGGGGATCTGCAACGCGCCGCCACCCCGAGTTGCCCACCGGCCGGAGACGACACCAGCCGGCACGTACTCGGGTTGGAACCGGCCGCCCCGCGCCCACTGATCGAGCCAGGACCAGCCGTGCGCCGTCCAGATCCGATAGAGCTCCTTGTATTCGAGCACCAGCGGCACCGCCGGATGGTCCACCCCGCGCAGCACCCAGGCCCGGGTGTTGGGCAGCTCCACCCCGACCCGGGCGAACGCCTTCAGCAGCTCCGCCGGGGAGTCGGTGTGCAGGCCGCGTACGCCGAGCGCGTCGGCGATCCGGGCGGCCAGCTCGGCGAGTCGGCGTGGCGGACCACCGACCGGGGACGCCTCGCCGAGCAGTTCGTGCAGGATCTTGTTGTGCACGTCGGCACGCCAGGGCAGCCCGACGACGCCCATCTCCGCCGCGATCAGCGCGCCGGCCGACTCCGCGGCCACCAGCAACCGGAACCGGCCGGGGTGCTCGGTCGCCGAGACGCGGGTGAGCTGTTCGGCGTACACCTGGGTCAGCGCCTCGATGCCCGGGCCCGGCGGACCGGGCAGTGTGTCGAAGAGCGCGCCCTGCCCGTGCCCGGGTGGCGCGGCGGCGCGTGGCGGCGGGTCGGGCGGCACCGCCGCGCCGGTCAGCCGGGCCCAGGCGGCGGCCAGCGAGCGGGGCTCGCCCCAACGGCCCACGTGCCCGAGCAGCAACGCCTCGGTCAACTCCACGTCGTGACACCGGTCGACCCGGACGCCGGCGCGCAGCAGCGTCGGGTAGACCGCCGTGGCGGTCGACCAGACCCAGCGCGGGTGCTCGGCGGCCTCGCGGGCGGCGACCGCGGCGACCAGATCGGTGACGACCTCGGGCGGGCCGGTCGGCCGGCCGGTGGCGTCCAGCGGGCACAGCACTCCCCCGCCCCGCTCGTCGGACACCACCGCCACCAGCACGAACGTGATTCTGCCTCTCCCGTCCGACAGAAACGGAGGCGCACCTCACCATGATCGGGGCGGTGAGGTGTCAGAGCCGGTCGGTAGCGTTATCGGGTGCCTCCGCAGATCCCGCATCCCGATCCTGGCACCCCCGACGCCCGCGGTCCGATGCGCTACCTCTGGTGGCTGGTCCGCTGCCAACCCTGGCGGGTGCTGCGCGGCAGCCTGATCGGCACGGCCTGGATGATCGGGCTCTCGGTGCGGCCCTACCTGATCGCCCGCGCCGTCGACGACGGGCTGCGCGCACGCGATACCCGGGCCCTGGCGCTCTGGGTCGCGGCGATCGTCGTCGCGGGCGTGGGCCTGTCCTACCTGGGCATCATGCGGCACCGCACGATGACCTTCCTCCGGGAGGACGCCAAGGCCCGCTCGGCGGAGGTTCTGCTGCGCCACCTGTCCCGCATCGGCGCGGTGCTGCCCCGCCGGGTCGGGGCGGGTGAGGTGTCCACCATCGGCGGCTCCGACATCGACTGGACGGCGCAGGTGCTGACGCTGACCGGGCCGGGCGTCGGCGCGATCATCGCGTACGGGGTGATCGCCGTGGTGCTCTGGTCGATCTCCCCGATGCTCGCGCTCTGCGTCCTGGTGGGGGTGCCGGTCGTCGGTCTGATCGTGGGGCCGCTGCTGCGCCGCCTGGAGCAGGTCGAATCGATCTACCGCCGGCAACAGGGCGCGCTCACCGCCCGATCCGGTGACATCGTGGCCGGGCTGCGGGTGCTCGCCGGGGTGGGCGGCCGGGACCTGTTCGCCCGGCGGTACGCGGCCCGGTCCCAGGAACTACGCGCCGAGGGCTACCGGGTCGGCGCGGTCAACAGCTGGATCGACGCGGCGACTGTCGCCATCCCCGGGTTGTTCCTTGCGGCGGTGGTGTGGCTGACGGCCCGGATGGCGGTGACCGGTGACGTCACGATCGGCGAGCTGGTCGCCGTCTACGGCTACGTGGCGACCCTGATCGTGCCGGTCTGGTTCCTGCTGGAGGGCAGTTACCAGCTCATCCGCGGTCGGGTCGCCGCTCGACGGATCACCGACCTGCTCAACGTGACACCGGACGACGTCGGTGGCCCGGGCCGCCGGTGGCCGGGCGTCGTACCCGAGGCACGCCGGCCGGACGACCTGGCAGCGCCGGACGCTCCGGCCGACCTGCACGACCCGGCGACCGGTCTGACCGTGCGCGCCGGCCAGCTGACAGCTGTGGCGGCGGACGACCCGACGGCGGCCGTGGCGTTGGCCGACCGGCTCGGCCGGTACGTCGCCAGCGACGTCACCTGGGGCGGCGTGCCGCTGCGCGAGGTCGCCCTGGACGAGGTCCGCGCGCGGATCCTCGTCGCCGACCACGACTCCTACCTCTTCGCCGGCACGCTGCGCGACATCCTGCGCGCCGGGGCCGACGGCGACGACGAACGGATCGGCGCGGCCCTGCGGACCGCCTCGGCGCAGGACGTCGTCGACGCCCTGCCCGCCGGGCTGGACACCCCGATCGACGCCCGAGCCCGGACGCTCTCCGGCGGTCAACGCCAACGGCTGCGCCTGGCCCGGGCGCTGAGCAACGAACCGGAGGTGCTGATCCTCGTCGACCCGACGTCGGCCGTGGACGCGCACACCGAGGCACGGATCGCCGAGCGGCTGCGGGCCGCTCGGGCCGGGCGGACCACAGTGGTGATCGCCACGTCGCCGCTGCTGCTCGGCCGGGCCGACCTGGTCGCGCTTCTGAGCGCCGGCCGGATCACCGCCACCGGCAGCCACGCCGACCTGCTCGCCGACGACCCGGCCTACCGGCACCTGGTGGCCCGCGGCAGCGAGGAGGCATACCGGTGAGCCGGCTGCCGGTAGCCGACCGTGGCACCGTCCGCCGGGCCCTGCAGGACATGATCAGCCGGCACCGGCGCGCCGTCGGGGTCGTGCTGGCGCTGCACGGCGCCGCCGCGGTCGCCGGGCTCGCCCCGCCGTGGCTGCTGGGCACCATCGTCGACCGGGTCACCGATGGCGCGGGCGTGGCCACTGTGGACCGGCTGGCGCTGGCCATCGCCGGCTGCGTCCTGGTCAGCGCCCTGCTCTCCCGGTACGCCCAGTACGCCGGCCACCGCTTCGGCGAACGGGCCGTCGCCGAGCTGCGCGAGGAGTTCGTCTCCCGAACTCTCGGGCTGCCCGTCTCGGTCGTCGAGCGTGCCGGCTCCGGGGACCTGGCCACCCGCAGCTCGGTCGACGTGTCGACGGTCGGCACCACCGTCCGGGACGTGGTGCCCACCATCGTCATCGCCACTGTGCAGCTGACGTTGCTGTTCGGGGCCGTCTTCCTGTTGCACCCGCTGCTCGGGCTGGCCGCGCTGGCCGGGCTCCCGTCGATCGTGGCGGTGACCCGCTGGTACCTGCGCCGGGCCAGCTCCGCGTACCTCACCGAGGGCGCGGCCGCGGCCGAGCTGACCGAGACGCTGACCACCACCGCCGAGGGCGCGCGCACTGTGGAGGCGCTGCGGCTGGCCGACGACCGGATCAAGCACGGCACCACCCGCATCACGATGGTGTGGCGGGCCCGTCGGGCGACCCTCGCGCTGCGCACCGTGTTCTTCTCGGTCGTCGAGGCCAGCTATCCGCTGCCGGTGGCCATGGTCCTGCTCGTCGGGGGCTACCTGCTCTCCCGGGACATGGTGTCGCTCGGCGCGGTGGTCGCCGCCGCGCTCTACCTGCAACAGGCGATCGACCCGTTGGACCGGCTGTTGCAGTGGACCGAGCAGGCGCAACGCGGCTTCGCGTCGTACGCGCGGCTGCTCGGCGTCGGCATGGTCCCGCCGGAAGCACCCGGCGCGACCGCCTCGTCACGGGGCGAGCGGCTCGTCGTCAGTGGCGCCCGGTTCTCCTACTCCGACGGGCCGGACGTGCTGCACGGCATCGACCTGGAGGTGCAGCCCGGTGAGCGGCTGGCCGTCGTCGGCCCGTCCGGTGCCGGCAAGTCCACCCTGGCCCGGCTGCTGGCCGGGATCGACGCGCCGCGGCAGGGCGTCGTCAGCATCGGCGGCTGCCCGGTCACCGACCTCGACCCGGCCGAGCGACGCCGCCGGATCGCCCTGGTCACCCAGGAGCACCACGTCTTCATCGGCTCGGTACGCGACAACCTCTCCTTCGCCGCGCCCGACGCCTCCGACGAACAGATGCGCGCCGCGCTGCTCACAGTGGGTGCCGAGTGGTTCGCCGAGCTGCCCGACGACCTGGGCACCCAGCTCGGCGACGGGGCCCGTCAACTCGGTGCGGCCGAGGCCCAACAGCTCGCGCTGGCCCGGCTGGTGCTCGCCGACCCGCACACGCTGATCCTGGACGAGGCGACCGCCGCGCTCGACCCGTCCACCGCCCGCCGGACCGAACGCGCGCTGGCCGCCGTGCTGGTCGGGCGGACCGTCATCGCAATCGCGCACCGGCTCAACACCGCCCACGACGCCGACCGTGTCGCCGTGCTCGCCGACGGTCGGATCACCGAGATCGGCAGCCACGACGAGCTGGTCGCGGCCGGCGGCGCGTACGCAGCCCTGTGGCGCTCCTGGCACACCAGGGTCGACGAGCACCCGAGATGACGAAGGGGCACCTCGTTGCCGAGGTGCCCCTTCCGGTCGAGCTGCCTACTTGCCGACGCCCGCGGTGAGGCCGGACTGCACCTGCCGCTGGAAGATGATGTAGACCACGAGCACCGGGAGCATCGCCATGGTCACCCCGGCGAAGAGGCCCGACCAGTCGGACTTGTAGCCCTGGTTGACCGAGAGTTCGATCAGACCCTGGGCGATCACCTGGTTCTTCTCCTCACCCGCCACCGACTGCATGAGCAGGGTCGGCAGGTACCACTGGTTCCACTGCCCCAGCACGTTGAAGATGCCGATGCTGATCAGGCCGGGCTTGGACATCGGCAGCATGACGCTGAAGAAGAGCCGACTGTGCGACGCGCCGTCCACCATGGCCGCCTCGGCGATGGTGTTGGGCAGCGTCCGGAAGAACGAGTGCATGAAGAAGACAGTGAACGACAGCGACCAGGCGACGTAGACCAGGATCAGCATGAGGTGCTTGTTCGGGCCGAGCAGCGGTAGGTAGACGCTGGTGTTGTAGACGCCCTTGAACAGCGGAACCGCGGCCAGGTAGACCGGCAGGGTCAGGCCGGAGAGGAACACGTAGTAGATCAGCCGGTTGCCCGGGAACTCGTAGCGGGCCAGCACGTACGCGGCCATCGAGCCCAGCAGCATGGTGAGGGTGACACTGCCGGCCAGCACCAGCACTGTGTTGAGAAAGAACGAACCGAGGTGCCCCGCGGTCCAGGCCCGGGCGAAGTTGTCCCAGTTGAGCTTCGCCGGAATCAGGGACAGCGGATGGCGGATGACCTCCGAGTCGGTCTTCAGCGCCGACATCACCACCCACAGCAGTGGGTAGATCACCATCACGGCCCAGACCAGCAGGAAGACGTGGGAGAAGCCGTTGAACAACCTGCCGCCGACCTTGGCCGCGGTGGACCCCCCGTCCGCGCCACCCTCGGGTGAAGTGTCGGGGCTCTGTTCGGGACGGGTCAGACCATCGTGAGTCGCTGTGCTCATCGTCCAGCCTCCTCAGTACTCGATACGCTCACGACGGGTGATCCTGAGCTGCGCCGCGGCGAGCAGGATCGTGAAGATCGCCAAGGCGACACCCATCGCGCAGGCGTAACCGAACTGGCCCTTCTGGAACGCGGTGAAGTTCAGCACCGACGCGAAGATCTCACTGGCGTGGTTCGGGCCGCCCTGGCTGGGCGTCATGACGAAGACCAGGGCGTACATGTCCAGTGCGATGAAGCCCAGGTAGACCCAGGCGACCGAGACGGTGTCCCGCAGCAGCGGCAACGTGATCCGGAAGAAGGTGTGGAAGCGGCTGGCCCCGTCCAGGAGCGCCGCCTCGTAGATGTCCTTCGGGATGGACTGCATGGCCGCGCTGAAGAGCACCATGTAGAAGCCCGCACCGCTCCAGACCGCGATCACCAGCAGCCACCACAGCACCGCCGGCACGCCGAGGAAGGGCTCCGGGTCGGAGGTGAAGGCGATCGGGTTGTCCGCGTCGACCAGACCAGCCTTGATCATCAGACCGTTGATCAGGCCCTGACCGTCGCTCCGGTAGATCTGCTGCCACATCACGGCGATGACCACCAGTGACAGCACCTGCGGGAAGAAGAAAATAATCTTGTAGATGCCGGAGCCGAACACCCCTCGGATGCCGGCCCTGTCCTCGCGTCCGCCCACATTGAGCAGGAACGCGAGGAACAGGGCCAGCGCGATGGTGAACAGCGGCACGGTGATCAGGAAGAAGACGTTGTGCCAGAAGGCCTTCCTGATCAACTCATCCGACAACAGCCGGACGTAGTTGTCCAGACCGACGAAGTTCTGGGTGTCCGAGTAACCACCCCAGTCGGTCAGCGAATATCCCGCCGCCTGCACGAAGGGCCACACCACGTAGAAGAGGTACAGCCCGAGCGGCAAGGCCAGGAAACCCGTGACGAAACGCGCAACACCGTGCCGCATGGTCACTCACTTCTCTAGCTGATCAGGCCTGTCAGGCGGTGCGGGTCTGCTTCTTGACGGAGGAGTCCTTCGCGACCTTGTCGGCGGCCGCCTGCATCTTGTCGACAAACTGCTGTGCGGTGAGACGCCCCGCCATCAGCTCCTCGGCCAGGTTCTGGCTCTCCTTGTCCAGGTCGGCGTAGAAGTCCGGGAACTTGACCGAGATCAGGTCCGTGCTGCCGCTCTTCATCAGCGTGTTGGCCGAGGCCAGGGCCGTGTCCTGGACGTTGTCGCCGGAGCCCTTGGTGGAGGCCAGCGACTTGGTCAGCTCGGCGAACTTCGCCGATCCGGCCTTGGAGAGGATGGCCCGCAGGAACTCCTTCGCGGCCTCCTTGTTCGGGGCCTTGCTCGGCACCACGAAGCCCTCGCCGGAGGAGGCGAAGACGTCCTTGGCGGCCTTGTCACCGGGCTTGGTCCAGTAGTCCGAGAGGGTCATCTCGAAGCCCGGCGGGATGGTCGCCGACATCTCGTTCTTCAGCCAGGTGCCGACCTGGATGAACGCCGCCTTGCCGTCGAGCCAGGCCTGCTGCGACTGGGTGTGGTCGAGCTTGCCCGGCAGCAGCAGCTTGTCCTTGACCAGCTTCTCCCACGGCTCCAGCGCCGCGACGATGCCGTCGGCCTTCCAGGCGTTGTCCTTCAGGTTGTCGATGTCGATGATCGGCTGCTTGCCGACGGCCTTCCAGATGCTGGCGAAGAGCGCCCAGCGCGGGTAGTAGCCGTGCGCGGCGTCGTGCACGTACGGCGCCATGCCCTTGGCCTTGATCTTCGGCGCGAGGGCGAAGAAGTCGTCCCAGGTCGCCGGCGCCTGCCAGCCCTCACGCTTGAACAGCGCCGCGTTGTACCAGTTGCCCCAGACGGTGTAGGCGACGTTCACCACGTAGAACTTGCCGTTCTGGGTGCCGTCGGTGACCGTGCCGGGCAGCAGGGAGTCGGCGACGGTGCCCTCGCCGTCCCAGGCCGGGGCGGTGAGCAGGTCGTCGAGCGGCTCGATCGCGCCCTCGTTGATCAGCGTGCTGCGGTCCATGATGTCCGCGCCCGAGTTCATCACCAGGTCACTCGGCTGGGTCGCCATCTTCGGCTGTTCTTCGGTCTTGATCTTCTGGGTGGAGCTCATGTTGACGGTGATGTTCGGGTGCTTGGCGTTGAAGAGGACCTTGTCCTCCTTGGCCCACTGGTCGCCAAGACCGCCGTTGAAGACGACCACCTTCACGGCACTGCCGTCCTTGACGCCGAACGGGTTGTCCTTGCTCTTCGCCGCACCGCTGTCGGCGGACTTGGTCGGCTCGCTGCCGGCGCAGGCACTCAACATGCCCGCGGCCGGAACGGCGAGCAGACCAGCCGCCGCGGCGCGCTGCAGCAAGGTCCGGCGGCTCAGGTCACCGATGTTCTCGGGGGAATCCGACATCTTTGACTCTCCTTGTGGTGTCGGGTCAGGCGGTACGCCGGAGGCGCCCGGCGTACCGCGACTCGAGGGCGAGGTTGTGCTCGTCCCCGCCGGGGACGTTGGCGGAGAGGTAGATAGGGGGTACCTCCCCGGCCTGGTGGAACCGTCGTACGACCTCCGCGGTCAACAACTGCGCCAGCAGCGCCGTGGTGACCGAGGAGACCGCACAGACCGCGCCGCCGCCCTCGAGCGGCAGCAGTGCATCGCCGTACGGCGCGCCATTGTCCAGCACGACGTCGGCGAGGTCGGCGAGCCGGTGCCCGGACGGGTGCCGTGGGGCGACCCGCGCGGTGTGCTCGACCGAGGTGACCGCGATCAACGGGTGACCGCGCTCGGTGACCAGCGCCGCCAGCTCGACCACCGAGCCGTTGATGCCGGATTGGGACGCCACCACGAACACGTCGCGCGGCTGGGGCGCCGCGAGCGTGTAGATGTGGTGGGCGATGGAGGGATCACGTTCCAGCTTCGGATCGGCGAGCACGTCACGCGGGGCGTCACCGTGCATCACCAGGTCCCGTACCGAGAGCCGGTTGGTGGGGACCAACCCGCCGGCCCGGGCGACCAACTCGGCGGCGAACGCCTCCGAGTGCCCGGCGCCGAACGCCTGGAGCACGCCGCCGTCGCGCAGGCTGTCGGCGATCAGGTCGGCGGCCCGGGTGATCCCGTCGGCCTCCGAGTCGAGCAGCCGGTCGAGCACCGGGCGGACGGCGTCCGCGTACCCCTGGGCGCTGATCATGAGTGGGCTCCCTTCGCTGCCTTGTGCCCGTCGACGGCCTGCGCTGTCCGCCGGAAGGCCGCGTGCGCGCGGTCGTGCGTGCGTTGGGCGACGGCGATGTAGAGCAGGTCGAGCACCACCAGTTGGGGGTGCCGGGCGGAGAGCGCGTCCGGGCGGAAGGTGGTCGCCTGGCTGGCCGTGAGCAGCACGATGTCGGCCAGCTCGGCCAACGGCGAGCGGGGGAATCCGGTGAGCGCGAGCGTGGTGGCTCCCCGGCTGCCCGCCTCGGCGAGCATCTCGATCGTCTCCCGGGTCTGCCCGGTGTGCGAGATGCCGAGCGCCACGTCCCCCGCTCGCAGCAACGCGGCGCTGGCCAGCCCCTCGTGCACGTCGTTCCACGCCCACGCCGCCACACCGATGCGATGCAGGCTGAACTGCATCTCCTCACCGACCAGGGCGCTGCCGCTGGCACCGAAGATGTTCACCCTGCTGGCACCGGCGATCGCCACCGCGGCCCGCTCCACCTCGGTGAGGTCGAGCAGGGTGGCGGTGTCGTGCATGGCCCGGGTGTCGGCGGCCATGATCTGGTCGAGCACCCGGCCGAGCGGGTCGCTCGGCTGGATCTCCCGTCCGATGTCGACGGTCCAACCGGCCGAGCGCGCCCGGCCGGTCTCGGAGGCGATGCCCAGTCGCAGGTCGGCGTACCCCTCGAAGCCCATCGCCCGGCAGAAGCGGGTGATGGTCGCCGGTGAGGTGCCGCTGCGCTCGGCCAGCTCGACGATTGTCGAGCGGGCGGCGGCCTCCGGGTCGCTGAGCACGTGCTCGGCGACCCGGCGCAGGGCGCCCGTCAACTCGCCGAGCCCGTTGCGGACCCGGGCCAACACCCCGTCGGAAGCCGAGGTCCGCCGGTCGATCACGTCGGCGTCGACCACCGCGGTCCCCGCGGCGGTGTCCACCTCGTGATCAACCATGAGACGCCCCTGCTTTCCGAAAAGACTGTTAACTGTTAGTGGTAAAAGTTCTTACTGAACGACCCTCTGTGTCAAGACTGTGGGCGAAGTTTTCAAACTGTTACCTGCCGCACAGCCCTCCACGCCCGCCACAACTTGCCCCGCACGACCCCGCCGACCAGCATGAACAAGCCAGATCGCCGTTTCGCGCAAGGAGACTCGTGCCGATGTCCGACACCGTCGTGGTGGGTCTCGATATCGGCGGTACGTCCACCCGGGCGACCGTCCTCACCCTCACCGGGCACCGCGTCGGCACCGGCCGCGCCGGCGGCGGCAACCCCACCAGTCACGGCGCCGAGCGCGCCGCCGCCGAACTGCTGACCGCGCTCCGCGAGGCGCTCGCCGACGTCGACCCGACGCGGGCGGCCGCCGGCACCATCGGGCTCGCCGGAGCCGGCCGGCTGCTCGCCGACCCTGCCGGGCGGGCCGCCTTCGACCAGGCCTGGCACGACGCCGGCCTGCGCTGCCCGTACGAGGTGCACGGCGACGCCCTGGTCGCGTACGCCTCCGGCACCGCCGCCGCGGACGGAACCATCCTCATCGCCGGCACAGGCGCGATCACCGCCCAGGTCCACGAGCTGCGGCTCGACCGGATCGCCGACGGCCACGGCTGGCTCCTCGGCGACGCCGGCTCGGGCTTCTGGCTCGGTCGGGAAGCCGTGCGCCGGCTGCTCGCCGACCTCGACGCCGGCCGCGGGCTGGGCGCGCTGACCACGACGGTGCTCACCGAAATCCTGGGCAGCGCCGACATCGCCGCCCGCCCCCGGGACACCGTCGACGCCACCATCCAGACGGTGACCCGTCGACCCCCCGTCGAACTGGCCCAGCTCGCGCCGCTGGTCGTCGACGCCGCCACCCACGGTGACCCGGTCGCCACCGAACTGATCACCGACGCCGCCGCGCACCTCACCGAGAGCGTGAGCCGCATCCGCCCCGCCGGGGCGGTGACACCGATCGTGCTCGGCGGCGGCCTGCTCACCGCGGACACCCCGCTCGCCGCCGCCGTCCGAGCCGAGATCACGCGACACTGGCCGGACGCGCCACTGCGGACCGCCGGAGACGGGGCCGCCGCCGCAGCCTGGCTCGCCGCCCGTGGCCTACCCGAGGTGACCGACCCAGCCGCCCTGCACGCCCGCCTCTTCCCCACCCCCTGACCCACCGCCCCGCGCCCCGCCGCGCCGCGCCCACTCATGATCGTGCTCGAACCAGGATGTAGTGGCCTTACGCTGCGAGGAGGGGACTACATCCAGGATCGAGCACGATCAAGGCGCTGGCCGCCGCTCGACACCCACCCCAACGCGCCTCAACCCCGCGACCCATTCCAGCACGGCCAAGATCCGCGCACTTTCGGTGAAACTGCCGCCTCACGACGTGCTGAGGCAGCAGTTTCACCGAAGTTGCGCGGATCTTGGGGGGATCGGGGTGGGTCGGGGGCGGCTCGCCGGATCGGGTCGGGGCGGACCGGACCGCAGGCGGGGTGGGAAGGCCGATCGGGCCGCAGAGGGCGATGATCGGGATCGGTCAGCGGTGGGTGGACCCTACTTGAGCTGCCCTGCGGTGAGGCCCGCCTGCACCTGCCGCTGGAAGGCCACGTAGACGGCGAGCACCGGAAGCACCGCGATGCTCAACCCGGCGAAGAGCCGAGCGTAGTCACCCGCGTAGCCCTGGCTGACCGAGAGCGCGAACAGCCCCTGCGCCAGCATCCACTTGGACTCGTCGCCCTGCAACAGCACCTGCGGCAGCAGGAACTGGTTCCAATGGCTGAGAAAGTTGAAGATCGCCACGCTGATCAGTCCCGGACGGGCCATTGGCAGCATCACGCGGAGGAAGAGGCGGAAGTGACCGCAGCCGTCGACCAGTGCGGCCTCCGCCACCGAGGTCGGCAGGGTCCGGAAGAACGCGGTCAGGAAGAACACCGTGAACGGCAGCGAGTAGGCCGCGTACACGAGGATCAGCCCGAGCCAGGAGTTGAAGAGGCCGGCGTTGCGGACCACGAAGAACAGCGGCACCAGGGCGAGGAAAACCGGGAACATCAGGCCGCCGACGAACAGGTAGTAGACGACCTGGCGGCCGCGGAACTCGTAGCGGGCGAAGACGTACGCGGCGGTGGCGCCCATCAGCATGGTGAGGCTGACCGAGCCGGTCACCACCACCAGGCTGTTGATGAAGTACCGGCCGATGTGCGCGCCGGTCCAGGCCCGCGCCCAGTTGTCCAGGTGCAGCGCGCCGGGGAGCCCCCACGGGTCGGCGAGGATCTCACCGTTGGTCTTGAACGAGCTGATGAACATCCACAGCAGTGGCAGTACGGTCAGCAGGCCCCAGAGCAGCAGGAAGCCGTGCGAGAGCGCGTTGGCCACGCCGAGTTCCCGGCGCACCGGGCGGTCCCCGCTGGCAACCACGGTCGGGGCGGTCGCGGTGGGCTGATCCAGAGTGGTCACGAGTACTCGATCCGTTCGCGCCGGCCGACCCGCAGCGACAGCACCGCCACCGAGAGGGTCAGGAAGAACATCACCACGCCGATCGCCGAGGCGTAGCCGAACTTGGTCTCGCTGCCGAAGGCGGTGTCATACATGCGGACGCCGATCACGTCGGTGGAGAAGTTGGGCCCGCCGTTGGTCATCAGCTGCACGAGGATGAACCCGTCCAGGGCGAAGATGGCCAGGTAGACCCAGGCGACCTGGACGGTGTCCCAGAGCAGCGGCAGGGTGACCCGGCGCAGTGTGGTGAACCGGGACGCGCCGTCGAGCAGCACCGCCTCGTAGATCTCCTTCGGTACTGCCGACATCGCCGCGCCGAACAGCACCACGTAGAAGCCGACATTGCTCCAGACCATCACCGCCAGCACGCACCAGAAGGCGGTCGCCGGGTCGCCGAGCCACGTCGGCGCGGGCAGGCCGACCGCGTGTGCGGCGCTGGTAAGCAGCCCCTGGTTGGGGTGGTACACCTCCTTCCAGAGCAGCGCGATGATCACCACGGAGAGCACCTGGGGGAAGAAGTAGACAGTGCGGTAGAGCGCGCCGCCGCGTACACCGGTGACGCCGGCACTGCCCTTGCGCCCGCCCATGGCGAGCATGGTGGCGAAGAAGAGCCCGAGCACGATGGTCAGCACCGGCACCAGACCCAGCAGGATGGCGTTGTTCTTCAGCGCGTTCCACACGTAGTCGTCGTGCCAGAGGGTCTTGAAGTTGGCCAGGCCGACCGGGTTGGCGTCCGCCGAGTAGCCGAGCCAGTCGGTGGTGGAGATCTGGAACGCCTGGAGGTACGGCGAGACGACGAAGAACACGTACAGCAGCACCGGTGGCACCAGGAACGTGACGATCAGCGGCCACTTGCCATGTTTCACGAGAGGGACCTCTCCGTTGGGGTACGGCCGGTGGGGGCGGACCTCTCCCCCACCGGCCGGGCGGTCAGGCCGCTCGCTTGTACTTCTTGATCGAGCTGTCCTGGGCGATCGAGTCGGCGCCCTTCTGGCACTGTTCGAGGAACTCGGTGGGGCTGATCCGGCCGCTGAAGAACTCGCCGCAGGCGGCGTCGATGAGGTTGCGCTCCAACTTGCGGTAGAAGTTGTTGTAGACCCAGTTGAAGCCGTTGGCGCCGGACGCGTCGAGGGCCTTGATCACTGTGCTCAGCCCGTACGGCAGCTCGACTCCCTCGGTGGCGCCGGCCACCACTGTGAGGCTGGCGACCTTCTTCGTGAAGTCCTGGGCGCCCTTCTTGGAGAGCATGGTTCGGAAGTACTCCAGGCCGCCGGCGACGTTGCGGGCCTTGGCGGGCACCATGAACGGTTCCCCGGCGGTGCCCCGGATCGCCTCGAACGGCAGCTTGTCGCCGCTGCCCAGGCTCGGCGTCGGCGCGATGGTCATGTTGAACCCGGCCGGGGTGACGTCCTTCTGCTCGCTCTCCAGCCAGGAGCCGCAGGAGATGAAGGCGGCCTTGCCCTGGCACCAGGCGGTCTGTGACTGCTTGTGGTCCAGGCCGGGCGAGCCGTCCAGGATGTACTTGTCCTTGACGATCTGGTGCCAGGCGTCGGCCGCGGTCCGCATCGAGTCGGACTTCCAGGCGTTCGGCTCCAGGTTGTCGATGGCGGTCGCCACCGACGGGCCGCCGAGCTTGATGGCCGTGGAGATCAGCGGCCAGCTCATGTAGCGCGGGTGCAGGCCGGCGTACGTCCAGGGGGCGATGCCGGCGGCCTTGATCTGCTTGCACAGCGCGATGTGCTCGTCCCAGGTCTTCGCGTACGACCAGCCGCGGTCGGCGAAGAGCTTGGCGGAGTGCCAGATGCCGTAGGCGGTGTAGGTGTAGTTGAGCACCAGGAACTTGCCGTCGTAGGAGCCGACCTCGACAGCGCCGGGCAGCAGGGTGTCCTTGACCGTCTTGCCGGGGATGTCGAGGCTCGGGGCGGCGAGCAGGTCGTCGAGGCCGGCGAGGGCGTTCTGACTGACCAGGCCGTTGAAGTCGATCTGGCTGGAGCCGGAGTTGTTGACCACGTCCGGCGGGGTGCCGTCGACGAAGCGCGGCTGGAGGGTCTTGCTGATTTCCTGGGTGGAGGAGTGCTTGATCTTCGCCTTCGGGTACTTCTCGGTGTACATGGCCTCGTGGGCCTTGGCGTACTCCTCACCGAAGCCGCCGCCGAAGATCACCACCTCGAGTGGGGCGTCCTCCTTCACGCCGAGCGGGTTCTGCGCGCTCTTGGTGCCCTGGTAGGTCTCGGCATCGTTCTTGTCACCGCCACCGCTGGTGGCGCAGCCGGACAGCAGGCCGGCGGCGGGGGTGGCCAGGAGGCCGGCGGCGGCGCTGCGCCGCAGGATGTCACGCCTGTTCATGGGTTCTCCTCGGGTCGGGTCGGGCGGATCGCCGGTCTGTGGGGGGAGGCGTCCGCCGCGCGAGGGGCGGTAGTTCTCTTCAGTTCAAGCTCTGTTCCTGAAGAATTTCTACGACAGCCGGGCTCGGACTTCAAGTCCTGACTGTCGAACCGTTATCACCACCAGCCGTCGCCGGGTCGCCCAGCCTGGGGCGATGCGCCGTCTGCGCCAACTGGCCGAGCGCACCCCGGCTGGGCGGGAACGGTGCGTCGACCTGCTCCGCGCGCTCGCCATCACCATGGTCGTTTTCGGACACTGAAGCGTCACGGTGATCGGGCGCGACCCCGGCGGGCAGCCCCCCGGGCACTCCGCGCTCGGCGACCTGCGCTGGGCGTACCCGCTGACCTGGCTGGCCCAGGTGATGCCGGTCTTCTTCCTGGTCGGGGGGTATGCCAACGCGGCCTCGCTGACCCGGCTGCGGGCCCGCGGCGGCGACGCCGCCGGCTGGCTGATCGACCGCAGTGCCCGCCTGATCCGCCCCAGCGCCGTTCTGGCGGTGCTGGTCGCCATCTTCGGGCCGGTGGAGGCGCGCAGCGGCCGGCACCGCACCGCGCGGCGTTGGCGGTGGTCGGCTACGCCGCCGTGGTGGCCGCGCTGCTGGTCAACAGCACCACATCGCCGCGGGCCCCGGAGCCGCTCGGCACGCCCGTCCCGGCGCTGGTGGCGTACCTGGCCGGGGCGGGCGTGCTGCGACTGCTCAGGTCTGGGTGGGGAACCCGAGGTTGACCCCGCCGTGCCGCGGATCCAACCAGCGGCTGGTGACGACCTTGCCCCGGCTGAAGAAGCGCACCCCGTCCTCGCCGTGGGCGTGCAGGTCACCGAAGAGGGACGACTTCCAGCCGCCGAACGAGTGGTACGCCATCGGCACCGGAATCGGCACGTTGATCCCGACCATGCCCACCTCCACCTCGTGCTGGTAACGGCGGGCCGCACCACCGTCGTTGGTGAAGATCGCCGTGCCATTGCCGTACGGGCTGGCGTTGACCAGGTCCACCGCCTCGTCATACGAGTCGACCCGGACCACGCTCAGCACCGGCCCGAAGATCTCGTCGGTGTAGATCGACATGTCAGGGGTCACCCGGTCGAACAGCGTCGGGCCGAGCCAGAAGCCGTCCGGGTCGCCGTCCGGCGTCACGTCCCGCCCGTCCACCACCGGCACCGCGCCGGCGGCGACACCGGCATCCACGTAGGAGCGCACCTTCGCCGCGTGCGCGGCGGTCACCAGCGGGCCCATGTCGCAGCCCCGTCGGCCGTCGCCGGTGCGCAGACCGGTCACCCGCGCGGCGATCCGCTCGACCAGCGCGTCCGCCACCGGCTCCACCGCCACCACCACGGAGATGGCCATGCACCGCTCCCCCGCCGAGCCGAACCCGGCGTTGACCGCCGCGTCGGCGGCCAGGTCCAGGTCGGCGTCCGGGAGCACCACCATGTGGTTCTTCGCCCCACCGAGCGCCTGCACCCGCTTACCGGCGGCCGTTGCGCGTTGGTAGACGTACCGGGCGATCGGGGTGGAGCCGACGAACGACACCGCCCGCACCTCCGGGTGCTCCAACAACGCGTCGACAGCCTCCTTGTCGCCGTTGACCACGTTGAGCACCCCGTCGGGCAGGCCCGCCTCGGCGAACCACTCGGCCAGCAGCAGCGCCGCGCTCGGGTCCTTCTCGCTCGGCTTGAGCACCACCGCGTTGCCGCAGGCCACCGCCACCGGCACGAACCACAGCGGCACCATCACCGGGAAGTTGAACGGGGAGATCACCGCGACCACCCCGAGCGGCTGCCGGATGGTGTACGAGTCGACCTCGGTGGACACGTTCTCACTGAACGCTCCGCGCAGCGCCGACGGCAGGCCGCACGCGTACTCGATGACCTCCAGACCGCGCTGGACCTCGCCGGCGGCGTCGGCGAGGACCTTGCCGTGCTCGGCGGTGATCACCTCGGCGAGCCGGTCCCGCCGGGTGTGCACCAACTCCCGGAAGGCGAACAGCACAGCGGACCGCCGCGCCAGCGACGCGTCCCGCCAGGCCCGCGCCGCGCGGGCGGCGGCCTGCACGGCGACGTCGACGTCCGCGGTCGAGGCCAGCTCGACAGCGGCGGTACGCCGACCGGTCGCCGGGTCGAACACGTCGCCGCGCCGCTCGGAGGTGCCGCCGACCCGCTTGCCGTCGATGAAGTGACCGATGCTCATGCCGCCACCCCCGAGGCCGAACGGATCGCGTCGACGAGGATCGCCAGGCCCTCCCGGGCCTCCTCCTCGGTCAGCGTCAACGGTGGACCCATCCGCAGCACGTTGCCGTAGAGCCCGCCCTTGCCGGTCAGCAGGCCACCGTCGCGGGCGGCTTCGAAGACCCGGTTGGTCAGCGCCGGGTCCGGCTCACTGCTGCCCGGTCGGACGAACTCGACGCCGAGCATCAGCCCCTTTCCGCGTACCTCGGCGACGCAGTCGAGACCGCCCACGGCGGACCGCAGGCCGTCGGCGAGGATCGCGCCGACGCGGGCCGCGTTCGCCTGGAGGTCGTGCGCGATCAGGTAGTCGAGCACCGCGTTGCCGGCCGCCGCGGAGATCGGGTTGCCGCCGAAGGTGGAGAAGCTGATGGCCGGCACCGACTCCAGCACCTCGGCCCGGCCGACCACCCCGGCGAGGGCGAACCCGTTGCCGATGCCCTTGGCGAAGGTGAGCAGGTCCGGGGTGACGCCGTGCGCCTGGTAACCCCAGAAGTGCTCCCCGGTACGCCCCCAACCGGTCTGCACCTCGTCGGCGATGAACAGGATGCCGTGCTCGTCGAGGACCTTCTTCCAACCGGCGAAGAGCCCGTCCGGCGGGTGCACGAAACCGCCCACGCCCTGGATCGGCTCGGCGATCAGCGCGGCCACGTCGCCGGCGGTCTGGGTGGCCAGCACCTCGCGCAGGTCCTCCACCGCCGCGTCGACCTGCTCCTCGGCGTTGAGCCGGGCCAGCAGACCGCGCACCCGGTCACCGGAGTGCAGCCAGGCCACCTGGAGCGGGTTGAGGCCGCTGGCCGACCAGTTGCGGTTGCCGGTGACGCCCATCGCCGCGTACGACCGGCCGTGGTAGCTGTTGCGCACGGCCAGGATCTGGTGCGAGCGGCGGTGGTTGGTGGCGACCAGCAGCGCCGCCTCGTTCGCCTCGGTGCCGGAGTTGGTGAAGAACACCCGGGCGTCCGGGATGCCGGAGCGCTGCGCGATCTTTTCGGCCAGCTCCACCTGTTGCCGGATCAGGTAGAGCGTCGAGGTGTGCGCGACGCCGGTGGCGAGCTGCCGCTCGACGGCCTCCCGGATCTCCGGAATGTCGTAACCGATCATGTTGGTCAGCACGCCGCCGAAGAAGTCCAGGTAGCTGCGGCCCTGCGCGTCGGTGACCCGGCGGCCCGAGCCGGAGACCAGCTCGATCGGCTCGGCGTAGTACAACGGCATCCAGGACGGGAGCACGGCCCGGTGCCGGGCCAGCAGGTCGTCGGTCATCGTGGCAACCCTTCAGCGGCGTTCGTGGATACCGCACGCTCCCACCGCCGGCCGATGCGAACAACTGTCAGCCTGTAGCGCATGGGCGCCCCGACCTGACAGCACGTCAACGGTTTCCACGGCATGGGTTGGCCTTGACCCATGATTTCCGCAGTACTCATGGGAAAGACCCACTCGATCCGCAGTCTGGCCGTCCACCGCTACAGTGGGTCGGTCCACTGTCGCCGGGGAGGCACACGGTGAGCTTCGAAGAGACGATCGCCGAGCTGGAGCTCGTCGCCGCGCGCGAGGTGGGCCGGGGCAGCGAGGCGTTGGCCGTGCCCGCGGCGGGTGGGCTGTTGGCCGCCGCCCGGTCGCTCGCCGCCGCCGGGGCGCCCGACGCCGCGGTGTTCACCGGGTTCTTCATTCCCGGCGCCGAGCCACCCGCCGCGGAGACCGACGGCCCGCTCGGCGCGGTCCAGATCGCCGCCGCGCTGCGCCTGCTCGGTGGCCGGTGCCGGCTCGTCACCGACGAGCCCTGCGCCCCGGTCGTCGAGGCGGCCGTCGCGGCCGCCGCGCCGGGCCTGCCGGTCGACGTCGCGCCGCTGCGCGATTACCAGGACTGGGCCGTCGCCCTGCTGCCCGAGTACGGCCGGCTGACCCACCTCATCGCCTGCGAACGGGTCGGTCCCGGCGTTGACGGTCGGCCCCGCAACATGCGCGGCGAGGACATCGGTGCGCACACGGCACCCCTGGACCGGCTCTACACCTCCGGGTCGGCCTACCGGATCGGCATCGGCGACGGCGGCAACGAACTCGGCATGGGCCTTCTGCCGGCGGACCTGATCGGCCGGGTGGTCGCCTCAGGCGAGCGGATCCGGTGCGTGGTGGGCGCGGACGCGCTGCTCGTCGGCGGCACCTCCAACTGGGCCGCCGCCGCCCTCGTCGGCGCGCTGTCGCTGCTCCGCCCCGAGGTGCCCGAGCTTCGGACGCTGCTGGAGCCCGCCTGGTCGTACGACCTGCTGACCGCGATCGTGCGCGCGGGCGCGGTGGACGGCGTGCGCCGGCGCCCCACGCTCAGCGTCGACGGCCTCGACTGGCCCGTGTACGCCGAACCGCTCACCCGGATCGCCGAGCTGGTCAGGGCAGGCCGGTAGGTGTCTGTGGCTTGGTCGCCGGCCGCAATGCCCTCGGCGGACGGCTCGCCGCTCGCGCGTGCGCGACCTGGCGGGGGCGCAACGGCAGGTGCAGGGCGGCGGCGACCACCGCGAAGGCCGCCCAGCCGGCGCCCAGCGCCGCGGCCGACGAGACGTCCTGAAGGTAGTGGTACGCGGTGAGGAAGCCGACCAACGCGAGGCTGTTGCGGGCGAAGTGCCGACTGAACTCGGCCAACTGCCGGCGGGCCTCGACGGCGACCAGCACCCCCGAGTACGGGAACGTCACCACCATGCCGCGCAGCACCGCACCGAGCAGCTGGGTGAGGACCGCCCCAACGAAGATCACCACCAGCTTGAGCAACGCCGGCAGCCCGTCCGGGCGAGTCTCCGCGACGGCGACCGCCTCCTCGGCGGGAGCGGCGCGCGGGCCGGCGCCACGGCGGGCGCGACGGCGCAGCCACAGGATGGCCGCCAGCCAGAGCACGAGCGTGCCGGCGAGGGCCACCTCGAACGGTATGTCGACGGCCAACAGGCCGGCGCTCAGCGCCACGTACACGGCGATCCCCGCGACGTCGGCGAGCAGGATCGGCCAACGCCACAGCTGGTGGGTGACCGTCACGGTGACGAAGAAGAGGTTGAGCCCGAGCACACCGAACACCTGCGCGCCGTCCACCCGATAGTCGGTGGTGAGCAGGGCGAGCGTCATCGGCAACGGCAGGCTGTAGACCAGCGCGCGGAGCCGGACGGAGCGGATCACGCTGACCGCCCACACCACGGCCGTCACCAGCAGGACCGCGCTCCACGTCATGGCTCACCCGTTCCCGCCCCGGTGGGGGCCGTCAGTCCTGGAAGGTCGCGGCGTTCGCGCAGAGGTCGAACACGCGGGTGAGCCGAGCGACGTCCGTCCGGTTGACCGAGAACTGATTCTCACCGATCTCGCCGTGCGCGGTCATGTGGGCCTCCCAACAGCTCGACCCGTCCCAGAGTGTCAAATTGATGTGCAGATGCGGACTCACCACCCCGAGGGGCAGCAGACCCACCCGCGCCCCGGCCGCGCGCTGTTTCTCCACCAGGGCGGACAGATCGTCGGTCAGCCTGGCGTAGACGAAGACCCGGGTGATCTGGACACCCCGTTGTAGGGCCTCCACGTTGGCCTCCCAGTAGCGCCGGCCGATCTCGCTGCGCCACCAGCTCAGCTCCCCGCTCACCCGGGGCATCACGTTGGTCAAGCCGTCCAGCCGACGTACGCAGGCGCGGGTCGCGCCGACCAGGTCCTCGTCCTCGTCACCGCGCCGGATGATCCGACCGTCCGCGAGCTGCTCGGCCTCCAACCGGAACTGCTCGTAGCGCCGCTGCGCCTCCACCGCGACCCGGGTGCCCGCGTGCTGCTCGGCCGCCTCCCGGATGGCCCCGGCCAGCTCCGTGGTGGTGCGGACCAACCAGGGCGGGCCGTCCAGCAGGGTGCGCAGGTGGAAGCGGCGCTCCGCGCGGGCCAGTGAGTCGACCAACAGCGAGATGGTGATGCCCATCAGGCCGGCCAACAGCGACTCCACCCCGGAGGCAGCGTTGCTGAGGTCGAGCACGATGCTGAGGGTGACCGACAGCGTGATGCCGACCAACGCCACCGGGTCGGTGTGCGCCACCAGCCGGACGAAGCCGGCGGTGGAACCGCCGCTCTGCCGTAACCGCTGACGGGCCACGTCACGGGTCATCGAGATCCCCCAATCAGCCGCTCCCGCCAGCGTAGACAGCAACCACAACCAGTGGCCTCACCGCAGCGGGCCGGTAGCATCCGGCTGTGCACAGAGCGGACGCGGCGTCGTCGACCGGTACTGACGACGAGCGGATCACGGCGGAGATCCAGGCCTGGGTCTGCTCCACCCCGCTCCAGGGCCTGGTCTCCCATTTCGGCGGCACCTGGCCCGACGGCGACCTCACCGACGTGCTCCGCTTCCTCGACGGCTTTTCCGCCCACCACTGGGACTTCCGGGGCGGCCGGGAGCGGCCCGACGCCCGGGAGCCCGACCTCGACCCGGCCACCGCGACGCTGGTGCTCGACGCGGCTGCCGCGCTCGGGCTGATCCATTCGGTGCCACCGGCCCGGTCGGCGTACGCCCACCTGGTGGTGCTCGGCGGCCTGGCGCACGCCTGCGTACGTCGCGTCGCCTACGCCGCGCACCTGCTCCGCGCCGGCCTACCGGTGAGCGGCGAGGTCGCCGTCCTGGGCAGCTTCCGGCCGCTGTCGGACTGGGAACGCCGCACGCTCGCCGACGCGGGCCTACCGGCCGACGAGACCGAGGTGGACGTGCTGGACACCGCGGTCCGCCGGGTGTTCGAGGTGACCGCCCCGGCGGAGCAGGACGGCGTCGACGCTGGTCACCCGCACCACTCCTGGTCGTCGCGGACCTACCGACCGGACGGGCTGCCGCCGATCCGGGTGCTGGCCGCGCCGTCCAGCGAACCGGACCAGCGGAGGGCCCACACCGCCGACACCCAGCGGTTCTGGGCCGGTCACGTACGGCTCGCGCCGGGCGACAAGGTCCTGATGGTCACCGCGCCGATCTACGTGCCGTTCCAGCACTGCGACGCGCTGCGCACGCTGGCCGTGCCGTACGGGTGCGCCATCGACACTGTCGGTGTGGACCCGACGCTGGCCGACCTGGCGGTGCTGCCCGAACAGACGCTCACGCCGGGGCGCTACCTCCAGGAGATCCGCTCGGCGATCCGCTCGATGCGCGCCCTGCACACCGCCGCGAGACAGCCTGGCTGACCCCCCTACGGGGTCACCGCGCCGATTACAGTCGCTCGCGTGTCCACTGCCGAGATCCATCAGTTCCTGACGGCGCTGCATCGGATCCACGACCGGCTCGGCACGGCGATGGACGAGACACACGCGGCCAGCACAGCCGGCGAGTACGCCGAGATGGGGCCGCTCTTCCACCTCGAAGAAACCGAGACCGGCATGCGCGTCGGCAGCCGCTACGTCTACCGGGTCGCGGGCGCCTCGCCCGCCCCGGACGGGTGGGATCTGAGTACGCGGGACGACGTGTGCGAGCTGAACATCTCAGCGACGGTGCTGCTCGAACCTGCGGAGTGTTCGGCCTCGGTGACGGTCCTGGCCATCATGCGCGATGCCGCGCTGTCCCCGTACCCCCTCGGGGAGCACTCGCTGCACGACGCCCGGCAGGTCCGCCCGGACAGCGCGGCGGCCATCGACGCTCTCGCCGCCATGGTGGAGGAACTGGAGTCCCCGGTCACCTTCCTCGAGCGGGTACACCTGGTGGTGACGCGGTGACCGAGGCCGATGCGGACCTGGCCCGGCTCCTCGCGGCGTTCCTGCACGCCCACCGTCGGCTCGTCGCGTACGCCGTCACCCAACTCGTCATCCGGGAGAGTGACGCGGAGCCGGGCGGCCACCCCTACCTGACCGATTTTCAGACCGGCACGGTGCTCTTCAGCAGCAGTGGAGTCGCCACGCTCGATCCCGACCACGACCTCTCCGAGTTGCGCGTCGAGGCCGGGGTGCGACCGGACCCGACCGGGTTCGAGGTCTGGGTGGAGTTGGTGCTCTTCGCCGGCGCGGAGTCGAACAGCGGCTGGCCGGAGGGCCGCCACCTGCTGCACGAGGAGCGACAGCGCTGCGCCGACGTATCCGAAACGGTGCGCACCCTGACGGCGTACGTCGACCGGCTCGTCGCCGTCGAGGACCCGTTGGCGTCGGTGGCCTGGACCCGCCGCTGAGCTGGGCTCAGCGGGCGGTGTCGGCGACGGCCTGGGCGAAGACCTCGGAGCGGTGCTCGAAGTTGCGGAACCGGCCGTAGCTGGGCGCGGCCGGGGACAGCAGCACCACCCCGCCGGCCGGGGTCACCTCGCGGGACAGCCGGACCGCGTCCACCAGGTCGTCGACCAGTTCGGTACGCACCTTCGGCAGGCCGGCGAGCACCTCGACGATGCGGGTGCCGCTGTCCGGAATTCCGATCACTGTCAGCTCCCGCTCGGCCAGGTGCTCGGCCAACGGCGTGTAGTCCAGACCCCGGTCGTTGCCCCCGACGATCACCGTCAACGGCCGCCCGTCGTACGCGTCGATGGCGTGCATGGCCGCGTACGGGCTGGTGGCCAGTGTGTCGTCGACGAACGTCAGCCCGGACGGGTCGGTGATCTCGGTGAGCCGGTGGGCCAGCCCCTGGAACTCGGCGACCGCGACGGCGAGGTGGTCCTTGCCGGCCACCACGTCCACGCCGAGCGCGTCGAGCACGGCGAGCGCGACACAGAGGTTGCCCTCGTTGTGCCGGCCGACAAGCGGCAGAACGGCACGCGGGAAGAGCGGCTGGTCACCGAAGTGGAACCAGGGCGTGCCGTCGGCGCCGGTGCCGACGTGGGTGGTGTCGGGGCGACCGGCCCGCACCGCCGCCAACTCACCCAACTCCGCGGCGAGGCGGGGGTCGCCACCGTTGACCACGATCGTCTGCGGGTCGTGGGCGAGCAGGTTGAGCTTGTCCCGGTAGTACTCCCGTTCCCCACCGTGCGCGTCCAGGTGCTCGGGGAAGAGCGCGGTGACCACCGCCACCCGGGGCGAGTCGGTGAGGTCGCTGCACTGGTAGCTGGACAGCTCCAGCACGTACAGCTCCGCGTCCGGCAGGTCCAGGGTCGGCACCCCGATGTTGCCGCCGAAGACGTTCGGCCGCCCCATCGCGGTGAGCAGGTGACTGATCAGGCTGGAGGTGGTGCTCTTGCCCTTGCTGCCGGTGACCCCTACGGTGCGCGCGGCGTGGTCGGCCATCCACAACGCGGTGCCCTGGGTCACCGGGATCCCGCGGCGGCGCAGCTCGATCAGCCACGGGTGGGTCTGCGGCACGCCCGGGGAGCGGACCACCACGTCCGCGGCGGCCAGCCGTTCGAAGCCCGCCTCGCCGGTGACCAGCGGCGCCGCCTCGGCCAGGGGGCCGTCCCAGGGCAGCGACAGGAAGTTCGTGCTGTCGTCCACGGCGACCAGCTCGGCCGGGCCGTGCGCGGCGATGGCGGTCACAGCAGCCCGGCCCTCCCGACCGGTGCCCCAGACGGCGACGGTACGTCCGCGCAGGTCAGAAAGGCGCACGGGGCTCTCCTCGTGGGTCACGGCGGCGGCGGGGCGGGTCCGGTCCGGACACGGCCGGACGAACCAGGGCCTAGTATGGCGTGTGCCCAACGAGCAGCTCCGGCGGATGGACGCCTTCACCTTCCCGTCCTACTCGATCGACTTCGCCACCGGCGAGGTGTTGTTCGACTACGCCCTGACCGGCCCGGCCGGTGAGCAGCGGTTCACCGAGGTGATCACGCTCCCGCTGCCGGTGGAGCCGCCCTCCGACAAGACGGTGGCGACCCTCAACCGGGTGCTGGAGGTCCTGCACCTCGTCGCCGGGGTCAGCTACTACAAGGCCGCCGCGCCGCCCCGACTCGTGCTGCCGGCGCCGCTGGGCGCGGCCACCGTCGACTACGTCACGGCCGTCTACACCAGGGGCCTCGCGGAGTACGCGTACCGCAACCAACTGCCGCACGTGCTCGAGCTGCGCCCGGAGGCGCCGGCCGGCACACCGGTGGCACCCCGGGTGTACAACGACTCGGACCGTCGCCCGCTCTCGGCGGTCGGCGGCGGTAAGGACTCGATCGTCAGCCTGGAGGCGCTGCGCCGCGCCGAACTGGACCCGGTGCCGTTCTCGGTCAACCCGAACCACGTGATCGTCGCCGTCAACGAGGCGTCCGGGCTGGTCCCGCTGGCCGCCCGGCGGCGCATCGACCCGGTGCTGTTCGACCTGAACGCGGCCGGCGCGCTGAACGGGCACATCCCCGTCACCGCCATCAACTCCCTGATCGCGGTGGCCACCGCCGTCCTGCACGGGCTGGGCCCGGTGGTGATGTCCAACGAGCGTTCGGCGTCCGACCCGAACCTGGTCTGGAACGGCCACGAGATCAACCACCAGTGGTCCAAGGGCGTCGAGGCGGAGGGGCTGCTGCGGGCGTCGCTGGCCGAGCACGCCGGCCTGACCGACCCGTACTTCTCCCTGCTGCGTTCGCTGTCCGAGCTGCACATCGCCCGGCTCTTCGCCGAGTTCACCCGGTACGACGACGTGGTGACCAGCTGCAACCAGGCGTTCAAGCTGCGCGACGCGAGTGAGCGCTGGTGCCGCGACTGCCCGAAGTGCCGCTTCGTCTTCCTGGCCATGGCGCCGTTCATGCCCCGGGAGCGGGTGGTGGGCATCTTCGGGGGTGACCTGCTGGCCGACGAGTCGCAGATCCCCGGCTACCGCGAGTTGCTGGGCGTGGACGGGCACAAGCCGTTCGAGTGCGTGGGCGAGGTCGAGGAGTCCGTCGTGGCGCTCGGCCTGCTCGCCGAGCAGGACCAGTGGCGCGACGCCCCGGTGATCCAGGCCCTGGTCGACGCCGTCCCGGAGACGGCCTGGTCCGCTGTGGCCAACTCGGACGTCTTCACCCCCGGCGGCCCCAACCACATCCCCCCCACCTACGCCAAAGCCCTCAACTCCCTCACCTAACCCCGTCCCCCTTCCCCGGGGCCGCTTCCCCGGCCCGCCCCCGGGCACGGGTGGGGTTAGGGGGTGCGGACTGCTTCCAGGGCCAGTAGGGCTACGTGTAGGGAGAGGCTGGCCTCTACCGAGTCCAGGTCCACGTCGAGGATGCGGGCGATGCGGGCCAGGCGTTCGTAGAAGGCCGGCCGGGACAGGTGGGCGGCGGCGGCACCTGCGGACTTGTTGCGTCCCTGCTCCAGGTAGGCGCGCAGGGTGTCGAGCAGCCGTTCCCGGGGGTGCCGGGCGTCGTACTCCAGCAGCGCGCCGAGTTCACGCTCCACGAACGTCTGGAGGCGGGGCTCGTCGCGCAGCAGGTGCAGCAGCCCGGCCAGGCCGACGTGCGGCAGCCGGAAGATCGGCAGGTCGCGCCGGTCCCGCCGGGCCGCCTCGGCGATCTGCCGCGCCTCGACCAGTGACCGTCGGGCCTCCCGCAGGGTGCCCACCCCGGAGCCGGCGGCAATGATCACGCCACCCGGGCCAGCACCCCGGAACGGATCGACACCGACCCCCGACCGGCCGGCCTCGACACCGAACGCCGCGCGGGACGGATCTACGCCGAAGCCCGCGCGGGGTGGATCGGTGCCGACCGCCGCACGGAAAGCGTCGGATGCGGGACGGGGCATGTCGACGCCGGAGGCGGCCCGAGCCGGTTCGACACCGGGTGCCGGCCGGCCGGTGCCGGCGTCGAGGCGTACCCGACGAAGGGCGCTGGCGAACGCGGACAGCGCGCGGTCCTCGGCGGCCGGGTCCGGTAGGGCCAGCAGCGCGCCCACCGAGTGGTCGTCGACGGCGCTGGTCAGCGCGGTCAGCTTCGCCTCCCGCAGGGCCTGGCCGACCGCCTCGGACAGATCGCGTAGCCGGGCCTGGCCGGCCTCGGGGCCGATCTCCCCGGTGGGGTCGTCGGCACGGTGCCGGACCATGACGCCGACCAGGTGCCGCCGGTCGAGCACCACGCCGAGCGCCTTGGCCCGCAGCCCCACCTCGTCCACCGGGCGGGAGTGGTCGAGCAGCGCGGTGAGCAGGGTGCGGTGGATCTGCCGTTCCAGGCCCTCGGCGTCGCGGCGGATCAGCCGGCCCAGCGCGAGGGTGGACGCGGCCCGCTCGATCAGGATGGTGAGCCGGGTGGGCGAGCCCGGTTCGACGGCCTGGGCGCTGGGCACGTCCCCGCTGGCCGGCCAGCGCAGCAGCAGCCGACCCCAGTCCTGCCCTCGGGCGCCCACGGTGGTCACGAGCCAACCGCTGTCCGCGTCGTACGCGGTCCGCCCGGCCGGGCGGATCCGCCGGGAGTGCTGCTCCCAGCCGTCCAGCAGCAGCTCGGCGCTCTCGCCCGCCGGGTCGTACCCGAGCACCTGCCGGGACAGGTTCTCCAGCACCACCGGGCAACCGGACAGCTCGGCGGCCTGTCGAATCACCTCGGCGGCGTCGGCGCCCTCCACGGAGAGGTCGTTGAACCGCTGGTGGATCTCCTCGGTGGCGCGCAGCTCGGTGAGCTGCGCGTCGACGATCAGCGCGTGCACCGCCTCGGTGATCCGGACGAACGGGGTGGCCCGGCGCAGCTCCACCAGGGGCAACCCGCGCCGCTCGGCGGCGGCGGCCATCACCCGGGGCACCCCGCTGACGTACCGGCGGCCCAGCTCGACGACGAGCCCGGAGACTCCGACGTCGGCGAGGTCGCCGATGAACGCGCGCAACCCGGCGTCGTCCCCGGGCAGACCGATGCCGGTGGTGAGCACCAGTTCGCCACCGCCGAGCAGCGTGGCGATGTCCGGCACCTCGGCGACGTGCACCCAGCGAACGGGTCGGTCCAGCCCTTCGTCGCCGGCGACCACGCGTGGCGCGCCGTGGCGGACCGGGTCCAGGGCGAGGACCTCACGGACGGTAGGGAACACGGCCGCCACGCTACCGTCCGTGACGCCGGAACTCGACCTGCCACCGACGTGAGGGGTCAGTCGACGCCGAACTCCATCGCGGCGCGGTCGAGCGCCTCGTCCTCGGGCGAGGCGACGCCCCGGGACGCGATGGCTTCCGCGCCGCCCTCGTGCATCGCGCCGATCAACCCGGTCGAGGCGGCCTGCGCGGCCCCGATCATCCGCTGCGTGTTCCCGCCGCCGACCAGGCCGAGGGAGGCGTACTGCTCCAGCTTCGACCGCGAGTCGGCGATGTCCAGGTTGCGCATGGTGAGCTGACCGATCCGGTCCGACGGGCCGAACGCCGAGTCCTCGGTACGCTCCATCGACAGCTTGTCGGGGTGGTAGCTGAACGACGGGCCGGTGGTGTCCAGGATCGAGTAGTCCTCGCCCCGGCGCAGCCGCAACGTCACCTCGCCGGTGACCGCCGTGCCGACCCACCGCTGCAACGACTCGCGCAGCATCAGCGCCTGCGGGTCCAGCCAGCGGCCCTCGTACATCAGCCGACCGAGGCGGCGACCCTCGTTGTGGTAGTTCGCCAGGGTGTCCTCGTTGTGGATGGCGTTGACCAGCCGCTCGTACGCGTAGTGCAGCAACGCCATCCCGGGCGCCTCGTAGATGCCGCGGCTCTTGGCCTCGATGATCCGGTTCTCGATCTGGTCCGACATGCCCAGGCCGTGCCGGCCGCCGATGGCGTTGGCCTCCAGCACCAGGTCGACGGCGTTGCCGAACTCCTTGCCGTTGATCGTGACCGGGCGGCCCTGGTCGAAGCCGACGGTGACGTCCTCGGTCGGGATCTCGACCGACGGGTCCCAGAACCGGACGCCCATGATCGGGTTGACCGTCTCGATGCCGGTGTCGAGGTGCTCCAGGGTCTTCGCCTCGTGCGTGGCGCCCCAGATGTTGGCGTCGGTCGAGTACGCCTTCTCGGTGCTGTCCCGGTAGGGCAGGCCGCGTTCGAGCAGCCACTCCGACATCTCCTTACGCCCACCCAGCTCGGTGACGAAGGCGGTGTCGAGCCACGGCTTGTAGATGCGCAGCATCGGGTTGGCCAGCAGGCCGTACCGGTAGAACCGCTCGATGTCGTTGCCCTTGAAGGTCGAGCCGTCGCCCCAGATCTGGACGTCGTCGGCGACCATCGCCCGCACCAGGAGGGTGCCGGTCACGGCGCGGCCCAGCGGGGTGGTGTTGAAGTACGCCCGCCCGCCGGTGCGGATGTGGAAGGCGCCGCAGGTCAACGCGGCAAGGCCCTCCTCGACCAGGGCGGCGCGGCAGTCGACCAGGCGGGCGACCTCGGCGCCGTAGCTGAGCGCGCGGCCGGGCACCGAGGCGATGTCGGGCTCGTCGTACTGGCCGATGTCGGCGGTGTAGGCGCAGGGAATGGCGCCCTTGTCGCGCATCCACGCGACCGCGACAGAGGTGTCGAGGCCGCCGGAGAAGGCGATGCCGACACGTTCGCCGGTGGGCAGGGAGGTGAGAACCTTGGACACGGGGAAAATTATGCAATAGAACGCATGGCCATGCAAGCCGAAGCGATCTACTCGCCGCCGAACGGCGGATCGTCGCGGCCCAGCTCCCAGAACGCCACCGCCGCCGCGGCGGCCACGTTCAACGAGTCGACGCCGCGCCGCATCGGGAGGACCACCCGCACGTCGCTGGCGGCCTGGGCCGCCGCGGTGAGTCCGGGCCCCTCGGCGCCGAGCAGCAACGCCGCCCGCTCGCGCTGCGCCGGGGTCAGCCGCTGGATCGGTACGGCGTCCGGGGCGGGCGTCATGGCGAGCACCGTGAAGCCGGCCTCCCGTACCTGGTCCAGGCCCTCGGGCCAGCGGTCGAGCTTCGCGTACGGCATCGCGAAGACCTCACCCATACTGACCCGGACACTGCGCCGGTACAGCGGGTCGGCGCAGGATGGCGACAGCAGCACCGCGTCGATGCCGAGCGCTGCGGCACCCCGGAAGACCGCACCGAGGTTGGTGTGGTTGTTCACGTCCTCCAGGAGCACGACCCGGCGCGCGGCGGCGAGCACCTCGGCCGCCGTCGGCAGCGGCCGGCGGTGGAACGACGCCAGCACCCCCCGGTGTACGTGGAAGCCGGTGGCCCGTTGCAGCACGTCCTGTGTCGCGGCGTAGACCGGCGCGTCGCCGGTGTCCAGGTCGGCGAGCTGGTCGACCCGCTTGGCGTCGACCAGGTACGACCGGGCCGGGTAGCCCGCGCGCAACGCCCGGCGCAGCACCAGCTCCCCCTCGGCGATGAACAGGCCGTGCGGCGGTTCCCAGCGGGTGCGCAGCTCGACGTCGGTGAGCGCCCGGTAGTCGGCGATCCGGTCGTCGTCAGGGTCGGTGATCTGGTGGACGGGCACCCGACGATTCTGCCGGACGCGGAGCAGCACGCTTCGAGGCCCGCCCGGCGTGGTGTTTTGTCCGAAGAAGAAGGGGAATGACCGGCAGGCATTGGGACGCGACGGGAAGGACCAGCCAGGTGAGCGCAGACGACACCACGCCGGGCCAAGTGGGCACTCTGCCCCGGCGTCCGACCGTCGCGGACCACATCGTGTCGCGGCTGTTCAGCTGGGGCGTGCACCGCTACTTCGGCTATCCCGGCGACGGCATCAACGGTATGACCTCCGCGCTGCAACGCACCAACGGCCGCGCCCAGTTCATCCAGGTCCGGCACGAGGAGACCGCCGGCTTCGCCGCCTCCGCGCACGTCAAGTACGGCGGCGGGCCGCTGGGCTGCGCGCTGGTCACCAGCGGGCCGGGCGCCATCCACCTGCTCAACGGCCTGTACGACGCGAAGCTCGACCACCAACCGGTCATCGCCCTCGTCGGTCACACAGCGACCACCGCCGAGGGCGGCGGCTACTACCAGGAGGTCGACCTGCTCGCCCTCTACAAGGACGTGGCAGCGGCGTTCCTGGCCCAGCTCGACCACCCCGCGCAGGTACGTCACCTGGTCGACAGGGCGTGCCGGACCGCGCTGGCCCGGCGCACCGTCACCGCCCTGATCCTGCCCCTGGACCTCCAGGACGAGCCGGCCGTCCCGAACCCGCCGCACGCGCACGGCTACTACCAGACCAGCAACGCGCCGAGCAGCACGCCGACCATCCCGCCGGAGGCTGACGTACGCCGGGCGGCCGAGGTGCTGCGCGGCGGGCAACGGGTGGCCATGCTGGTCGGCCAGGGTGCCCTCGGCGCGCGCGACGAGGTCCGCGAGATCGCCGATCGGCTCGGGGCCGGCGTGGCCACCGCGCTGCTCGGCTTCACCGCCGTCGACCACCGCGAGCCGTGGGTGACCGGCGCGATCGGGCTGCTCGGCACCCGGCCGAGCTGGCAGCTGATGAGCGGCTGCGACCGGCTGCTGATCGTGGGCAGCAACATGCCGTACTCGGAGTTCTATCCACAGCCCGGGCAGGCCCGCGCGGTGCAGATCGACCTGGACGGCACCCAGCTCGGGCTGCGGTACCCGACCGAGGTGAACCTGACCGGCGACGCCCGCCCCACGCTGCGGGCGTTGCTGAACGAACTGGGGCCCGGCCCCGGGCCGACCGCCTGGCGGACGGAGATCACCGAGGCCACCTCGGCGTGGCGGCGCGTGCAACACGACCTGGCCGAGCAGACCGCCGACCCGGTCAACCCGCAGTTGCTCTTCCACACCCTGAACGAGCGGCTGCCCGACGACGTGCTGCTCGCTGTCGACTGCGGCACCACCACCGCCTGGTACGCCCGACACATCCAGGTACGCCCCAGCATGCTGGCCAGCCTCTCCGGCACGCTGCTGTCCATGGGCGGCGCCATGCCGTACGCGTTGAGCGCCAAGTTCGCCCACCCGGACCGGCCGCTGGTCGCGCTGATAGGCGACGGCGCCATGCAGATGAACGGCGTCAACGAGCTGATCACCGTGGCGAAGTACTGGCGCAGCTGGGCCGACCCGCGCTTCGTGGTGCTGGTGCTTAACAACCGGGACCTGGCGTTCGTCAGCTGGGAACAGCGCTCCACCGAGGGGACGCCGATGTTCCCGGACAGCCAGCAGTTGCCGGACATCGCCTACCACCAGTGGGCGGAGGTGCTCGGGCTGCACGGCGAGCTGATCGACTCACCGGACCAGGTGCGGGACGTCTGGGACCGGGCGCTCACCGCCGACCGGCCGGTGGTGATCAACGCCCTGGTCGACCCGGCGGAGCTGATGCTGCCACCGCACTTCACCGTCGAGCAGGCCCGCAAGACCGCGGCGGCGGTGCTGCGCGGCGACACCGACTGGGCCGGCATCATCCGCCGCGGCCTCCCCGCCACCCTGGCCAGCTACCGCCCCCGCCGCCGCCAACCCTGACCCACCCTGCGCCGCGCCGCGCCGCGCCGATCTTGCACTTTCTGCATCGACAAAGGCCCGCAAAGGGTGCTGTTCGGCGACCGAAAGTGCAAGATCGCGGGGGTGGGGCGGGTGAGGGCGCGGGAGGGAGGGAGGCAGTGTGGCGGTCAGCCTCGGCGGTCTAGCCAGCGTTGGAGGGCTGAGCGGGGGTTGTCGTCGGTGGGGTCCTGCTGGCGGTCCGGGACCGCGGGGCGCTCCACCGGGCGGTGCGCGTCGCCGGCCAGGTCGTGGCTCGGCGCGACGAACGCCTTCTGCGGCTGGCCCTTCACAGCGGTGGCGATGACCCGGGCGACCGCGTCGATCACCTTGGTCTGCACCGCCGAGCCCACCGAGTCGGCCGGGTCGTCCGGGTTGGCCGCGATACCGGCCACCGCGACCTGCGGGGTGAAACCGACGAACGTCTCGGTGGAGTTCTGCTCCGAGCTACCCGTCTTACCAGCCACCGGTCGGCCGTCGAGGATGTCGTTCACACCGGTGGCGGTGCCGCCGTTGCACTGACCGAACGCCGACTGCTGACCCACCGGGCAGCGCGCCGCGTCGGTAGCGGCACGGGCGACGTCGACGTCGAGCACCCGCTTGCAGGACGGCTGCCCCACCGGCACCTTCGTGCCGTCCGCGCCGGTCACCGAGACCACCGGCACCGGCGTGCAGTAGGTGCCCTCGGCGGCCACCGTGGCGTACGCGTTGGCCAGGTCCAGCGGGGTGGTGGCCGCCACGCCCAGGGTGAACGAACCCCAGTTCGCGGCGTTGTTCTTGGCGAAGGCGGCGTCCGAGTCGGCGCGGAACGTGATGCCGAGCCGCTGCGCCATCTGGACCACCTTGTCCTGGCCGACCTGCTCGGCCAGCCAGACGAAGTAGGTGTTCACCGAGCGGCCGAAGCCGTCCCACATCATCCGGTACCCGTCCATCCAGTCCGGGTTGGCGTTCGCCGGGCACCAGTGGCCGTCGCAGCTGCCCGGCCCCTCGGCGGGGTAGCGGGTGGGCAGCTTGGCGGGCGCGTCGAAGCCGGTGGAGAGGGTACGGCCCGACTCCAGCGCGGCGAGCATGGTGAACAGCTTGAACGTCGAACCCGCCTGGTACCCGTCGACGCTGGCTCCGCCGGAGATCAACGGGTTGACGGTGTTCGGGTAGTTCGCCTGCCCAGCCGGGTTGTCGGCGAGGCTGTAGTGCCGGTTGACCGCCATCGCCAACACCCGCCCGGTGCCCGGCTGGACCGCCGCGATCGGCAGGGCGCGCTTGTTGTCGTAGGAGTAGACCTTGGTGGCCTGCTGCTGCGCGGTGGCCTGGATCTTCGGGTCCAGCGAGGTGACCACTGTGTAGCCGCCCGAACGCAGCGCCTGCTCGCGCTCCGCGGCGGTGGCCCCGAAGGCCGGCTGGGTCAGCCACCACTGGCGCAGGTAGTCGCAGAAGTAGCCCCAGTCGTCGTGGCCCTGGGAGACGGCGGTGCAGCCGTTGGGCTGGGCGGTGGGGTGCAGGGCCAGCGGCTCGGCCTTGGCCTGGGCGGCCTGCGCGGCGGTGATCGCGTTGGTGGCGACCATCGAGTCAAGCACGTACGACCGGCGGGCCACCGCCTCGTCCTTGTCGCCACTGATCGGGCTGTACGCGTCCGGGGACTGCACCAGACCGGCCAGCAGGGCCGACTCGCCGAGGGTCAACTGCGCCGGAGGCTTGCCGAAGTACCGCTGGCTGGCCGCCGCGACCCCGTACGCGCCGGAGCCGAAGTAGGCGATGTTCAGGTACCGGTCGAGGATCTCGTCCTTGCCGAGGCTTTTGTCCAGCGCGCTCGCGTACCGGATCTCCTGGATCTTGCGCCCGACGGTGGGGTCGGTGGCGGCGGCGCGCTCCTCTGCGGTGCGGGTGGGGTCGGTCTTGAGCACGTTACGGACGTACTGCATGGTCAGCGTCGAGCCGCCCTGCTCGGTGCCGCCACCCTTGACGTTGGCCACCAGCGCCCGGGCCAGGCCGCGCAGGTCCGCGCCACCGTGGTCGTAGAAGCGCCGGTCCTCGGCCGCCACGATCGCCTGCCGCATGACCGGGGCGATCTCCGACAGGGGGACGTCGGTGCGGTTTACGTCGTAGAAGGTGGTGATCAGCGTCTTGCCGTCGTTGGCGTAGAGGTACGAACGTTGCGGGGTTGCCGGGGTCTTCAGCGAGGCCGGCAACGCGGCGTACGACCCGAGCGCGGAGCGGGCGGTGAGCCCGAGCAGCAGGTTGCCCGGCAGCGCGGCGACTGCCAGGACAAGCCCGGCCAACACGCCGGCGAGCAGCACGGTGAACAGCCGCGACAGCGGCGAGCGGGGGGCGGCCATGCTCCCCAGGATTGCCATGAAAGCCGCCAACCGACCACCCTCACCGCGCGATTGTCAGCAACTTCACGCCCACCCACCAGCCAACTCCCACCCCGCCCCCCACCCCCCGCCCCCCGTGGATCATGGGGTTAGCGGGAGTTCTGATCACGAAATCACCCGCCAACCCCATGATCACCGGGGTCGACCGAGGGCGGTCCGGGGCCGGCGGATTGGCCTGCGTTGATCATGAAGCTATTGCCATGACACGCCGGTGCCGAGCGCAATAACTTCATGATCAACCGGTGAGAGGCGGGCCCTAGGGCCGGATGGGGTGGGTGGGTTAGGGGTTTGGGGTACTTAGGCTGGCGGTGGCGGCGTCTCGGGCGGTTTCGCGGGGCATCAGGCGTCCGGAGCGGTAGCCGATGCCGATGCCGGCGATCAGCACGAAGATCGCGCCGAAGGTCTGCAACGAGCCGATCAGGGCGCCGCCGAGGCCGAGCAGCGGCGCGGCGATGATCAGCATGACGCCGTCGCCGAGACTGAAGGTGCCGGAGCGGGCCACCGCCCACCCGGTGAGGAACCAGCCCACGCTGTAGAACGTCGCGCCGACCAGGACCAGCGACCGCGCGGTGGCGCCGAAGACGGGCGTCTGCTCTTCGAACCCGGCGAACGGCAGCATCAGCACGGTGCCGGCGATGCTGACCAGCAGCCCGGCGGCGGCCACCCGGCGGCTGCGGGTCGCGGCCAGCAGCCCCGTGAGCGCCAGCAGCGCGAGCAGGCCGAGCCAGACCGCGGCCACCCAACCAATCAGGTACACCGCCCGGCCGTCGGCCGGATACGGGTCGTTGCCCACCCCTCCGTCGCTGGCCATCGCCACCGCGCCGTAGAGGATGGCGTACGCGGGCAGCAGCCAGACCGCCGCGCGTGCGAACCGACGCACCGACCAGGCCCAACTGGCGTTCGTGGCGGGGGCGCCCGGGGTCGGCTCGCCGACGAAGGGCAGTACGCCGAACCCGCCACCGCTGCGCCGGGAGCCCAGCGGGGCGACCGGGTCGTGCGCGCCGGGCACCGGGGCCGAGGACCACATCCGATTCGCCGGATCCTTCATGCGTCACCTCGCTCGTCGTCGAGCGGTGCACCGACGCGCCGGGGCGCCCCGATTGCCTGGTCACCACCCGTCCTAGGACCGATCGTGGCAGGCGTCGGAGCGCCCCATGAGTCTTTCTCGTATTAAGCCGTGATCAGCCGCGCTCGCGCTGGTCGGCCGGGTCCTCGACGAGGCTGGTCGGCGACACCGGCTCCGGTGCGGGCAGCCCCTTCGGCCCCTGGCCGCCGGTGGCCTGCGCCTCGGCGACGCGTACCTCGTCGTGGATCTGCTGGGCGGCGTCCGCCGCAGCCTGCGCCGCCTCCGCGGCCTCGCGCTCGACCTGGCTCGCGTGTTCGGCCGCCTCCGGTGCGGGCAGATCCCCCACCATCTGGCTCAGCCCGCCGAGCGCGCCACCCATCCCCTCCAGGGCCTTGGTCAGCTCGGCCGGGATGATCCAGACCTTGTTGGCGCTGCCCTGGGCGATCTGCGGCAGAGCCTGGAGGTACTGGTAGGCGAGCACCTTCTGGCTCGGGTTGGCCTGGTGGATCGCGTCGAAGACCGTCCGGATCGCCTTCGCCTGACCCTCGGCCTGAAGGATCCGGGCCTGCCGGTCACCGTCGGCCCGCAGCACCGCCGACTGCTTGTCACCCTCGGCGGTGAGGATCACCGACTGCTTGTGCCCCTCGGCGGTCAGGATCGCCGCGCGACGGTCCCGCTCGGCGCGCATCTGCTTCTCCATCGAGTCGCGGATGCTGGCCGGCGGCTCGATCGCCTTGATCTCGACCCGGGTCACCTTGATGCCCCAGCGGCCGGTGGTCTCGTCCAGCACACCCGAGAGGTGCCTGTTGATCTCGTCCCGGCTGGTCAGCGCCCGCTCCAGATCGAGCGAACCGATCACGTTACGCAACGTGGTGACGGTCAACTGCTCGATGGCCTGGAGGAAGCTGGAGATCTCGTAGGTCGCCCGGACCGAGTCGACCACCTTGAAGTAGAGAACCGTGTCGATCGACACCACCAGGTTGTCCGAGGTGATCACCGGCTGCGGCGGGAAGCTGACCACCTGCTCCCGCATGTCGACCTTGGTACGGACCGCGTCGATGAACGGCACCAGCAGGTTGAGGCCGGGGCTGAGGGTGCGCTTGTACTTGCCGAGCCGTTCCACCACGTCCTGGCGCTGCTGCGGCACGATCCGCACAGCCTTGGCCAGCGTTATCACGGCGATCAACGCCACCGCGATCACCACCACCCCGATTAAGGTCATCCCGTTCACCCTCTCGATTCCGGCAACTCGCCGGCGGAAGAAACATCGTCCTGCCACACCAGGGCGGTAGCGCCCCGGACCTTTATCACCCGAACCCGTTGACCGGGGTCGTAAGCCTGTGTCGTGTCGTACGACCGGGCGCTCCACAACTCACCGTCGATCTTGACGAGACCCTGCTCGGCGTCCACCCGTTCCAGCACCAGCGCCGTGGAGCCCTCGATCGCCTCCACGCCGAACGGCTGCTCGCCGCTCTCCAGCGCGGAGCGGCTGTGCCGCCGGATGACCGGTCGGACCACCACCAGGCTCAACGCCGACACCACAGCGAAGACCAACGCCTGCACGGCGACCGGCGCTCCCAGTGCGGCCGCACCGGCGGCGGCGAACGCACCGGCCCCGAACATGATCAGAAATAGCGTCGTCGTGAAAATCTCGGCGACGGCCAGCAGCACACCCAAAACGATCCACACCACGGCGTCCACCCCCCGATCGTGACACGCAAATGCACGCGCGGCCTCCCCGCGAAGATCAGTAAGCTCGGCGGGACCCTTTCCGGCCCGCCAAAACACCACGAATCGGCGGCCCGACCCGAGGAGATCCCGTTGACCCTGCTACCCGAGACCGCCCGACAGATCGACACCCGGGCCGCCCAGGCACAGGCCGACGGTCGCACCCCGTCGCTGGTGCTGGGCGTGGTCCGCGACGGCACGCTGACGCATGTGGCCGTCGCCGGCGACCACCCCCGCCCGGATGTCGACCTCCAGTACCGGGTGGGCTCGATCAGCAAGACGATGACCGCCACCCTGATCATGCAGTTGCGCGACGCCGGCCGGCTGGCCCTGGACGACCGGCTGGAGCAGCACCTGCCGGGCACCGGCATGGGCGCGCTCACAGTGCGCCAACTGCTCGGCCACGCCAGCGGCATCCAACGCGAACCCGAGGGCGACTGGTGGGAGCGGGCGGCGGGCGTCGACCTCACCACCCTGCTCGCCGAGGTCGACGCCGACAAGATCGCTTACCCCCCGCACCGCGCGTACCACTACTCGAACCTGGCGTACGGGCTGCTCGGCGGACTGCTCGAACGGCTCACCGGAACATCCTGGGCCGACCTGCTCGACGAACGGATCCTCACCCCGCTGGGCCTGCGCCGCACCACCTACGCGGCCACCGAGCCGTACGCCCGCGGCTACGTCGTCCACCCCTGGCACGGCACGCTGCGCGAGGAGCCCCGCACCGACACCGGCGCCATGGCCCCCGCCGGGCAGCTCTGGTCGACGATCGAGGACCTGGGTCGCTGGGCCGCCTTCCTGGCCGACCCCGACCCGTCCGTGCTGGCCGCCGAGACCCTGACCGAGATGTGCGCCCCCGTGGTGATCAGCGACCCCGACTCCTGGACCGGCGGGCACGGCCTGGGGCTGGAGCTCTACCGCGACGGCGAGCGCGTGTACGTCGGGCACGGCGGCTCGATGCCCGGGTACGTGGCCGCCCTCCTGGTGCACCGACCCACCCGGACCGCCGTGGTCGGCTTCGCCAACTCGTACGGCTTCCCGATCACCGGGCTCGGCCGCCAACTGCTGACCACAGTGCTGGACGCCGAACCGGCGTTCCCGCAGCCGTGGCGGCCGGCCACCGCCGCGCCCGCTGCCGAGCTGGCCGAGCTGACCGGTCGCTGGTGGTGGATGGGCACTTCGCTGGACCTGAGCTGGGACGCGGGTGACCTGGTGGCGCACGTACGCGGTGAGCGGGTCAGCCGGTTCACCGCCGAGGGGACGGACCGCTGGCGGGGACGTTCCGGCCCGGAGACCGGCGAGATCCTGTCGGTGCTGCGCGACGACAGCGGACGGGCGCGGGCTGTCGACATCGCCACGTTCGTCTTCACGCGCAGCCCGGACGAGGCCCCCTGACCCGCCGCCGGGCGGACCTGGCGGACCAGGCGGTCAGGCCGGCTCGGTGACGAAGTCGATGAGGCGTTCCATGGAGTTGATCAGAGGGGTCTCCACGTCGGCGAAGCTGTTCACCCGGGACAGGATGTGCCGCCACATGTCGGCCGGCTCGGCCACCCCGAGGGCCGCGCAGACCCCCTCCTTCCACGGCCGCCCCGGCGGCACCACCGGCCAGGCCGCAATGCCCAACGCAGCCGGCTTGACCGCCTGCCACACGTCGACGTAGGGGTGCCCGGTCACCAGCACGTGCGGCGAGTTCACCCGGGCGACGATCCGGCTCTCCTTGCTGCCCGGCACCAGGTGGTCGACGAGCACGCCGAGTCGTCGGGTCGGGCCGGGGCCGAAGTTGCGTACCTCGTCGTCGAGAGCGTCGATGCCGTCCAACGGCTCGACCACGACGCCCTCGATGCGGAGGTCGTCGCCCCAGATCCGCTCGACCAGCGCGGCGTCGTGGATGCCCTCCACCCAGATTCGGCTGGCCTTCGCCACCTGGGCCCGGACGTTGTCCACGGCGACCGAACCGGACGCGGTCCGCCGACGGGCCGCCGGCACCGCCGCGCGGGTCGGGCGGCGCAGCGTCACGGGGCTGCCGTCGAGCAGGAACGCCGCCGGCAGCAGCGGGAAGTTGCGCCGTTTACCGTGCCGGTCCTCCAACACCACAGCGCCGGCCTCGAAGCCCACCACCGCGCCGCAGAACCCGGAGTCGGCGTCCTCGACCACGAGATCCGGTTCGGCGTCCACCTCCGGGGTGACCTTGCGCCGTCGCCAGTCGCCCGCCAACACGTCCTCGCCGTATCGCCCCGCCATGGTCGATCACGCTAAACCCCGAACCCCCGCCCCCGCCCTCCCGACACACCGCCCAAGCAAGCCTCACCGCCACACCCGCTGCGCCCTCGTCGATCATGGAGTTGTGGTGCCTGACGAAAGGCTCCAATCACCAGCTATCGCCCACCACAACTCCTTGATCGACGTGGGGGTGGGGTGGGGTGGGGTGGGGTGGGGTGAGGGGTTGCGGGGTGGGGCGAAGGGGGCAGTTGGGGGCAGGCCGGGCGACCGGAGCGGCAGCCGAGACAGGGCCGGTCGTGACCACGTACCCTTTCGGCATGTCCACCCCCGCAACGGGCGCGGTCACACTCGCGCCGCGCCGGTCCAGCCGGTTCGTTGCCTGGGTGCGCGCGTGGCGCGCCGGGTTGGTGCCGTACGACGAGGTCGCCAACGCCATCGCCGGCGACGAGGAACACCTCGTCGCGGACGCCCCGGGCACCTGGACCGACGTTCCGCTGGGTGCCGCGCTGCCCACCCTGGCCAAGCTCTCCCCGGACGAGATCCGCCTGGTGCTGCCCGCGCCGGGCGACCCGAGGGGCTTGCCCGGCCCCGGCGACTTCGCCGGAGCGGCGCTGGTCACGGGCGAGGCGGTGGTCGCCGGCGGGCTCGGGTTGATCCCCCAGGTGCGGCTGCACACCTCCGGCTCCGGAGACTGTTTCGAGACGGTGCTCTGGCGGGTCTACCCGCTGCCGGCCAACGCCCCGTCCGCCTCACTCGCACTGCCCGGCGCCGCCGAGGCGGAGGCCGAGTTGGCCGCCGCGCTGGCCGAGACGACCGCCGTGCTGACCCGCCTCGACGTGGCCCAGTGGCGGCCCGAGCTGGCCGGCGCGCTGGCCGCGCTGCGCCGCCCGGACGGCACCACCGATCTGCCACCGGGCTTCGACCCGCGAGCCCGCCGGCTCTTCGCCCGGGCCGCGGTGCTCGACCGGGTGCTGGCGTTGGCCGGGCACGCCGCACCGGGCGGCGCGATCAACAACTACGAGGCGCAGCAACGGGACGCGGCACTGCGGCCACTCACCGCAGCCTGCCGACAGGCGCTGGTGGCCGCCTGCAACGCCCCCCTGCGCCCCTGACCACCGCCGGCACCTTGCGGCGGCGCGGTGGCCGAGGGCGACCCGGGCTGGTCAGATCTCGTCGAGCAGGTCCGCGACCGAGTTGATGATCCGGGACGGCCGGTACGGGTAACGCTCCGCCTCGGTGCGGCTGCTGATCCCGGTGAGCACCAGGATGGTCTCCAGCCCCGCCTCCAGGCCGCACAGGATGTCGGTGTCCATCCGGTCACCGATCATCGCGGTGCTCTCCGAGTGCGCGTTGATGGTGTTGAGCGCCGAGCGCATCATCATCGGGTTGGGCTTGCCGACGAAGTACGGCTCGACCCCGGTCGCCTTGGAGATCATGGCGGCGACCGAGCCGGCGGCGGGTAGCGCGCCCTCCACGGACGGGCCGGTCACGTCGGGGTTGGTGCAGATGAACCGGGCGCCGTCGTTGATTAGGCGGACAGCCTTGGTGATCGCCTCGAAGCTGTAGGTGCGGGTCTCGCCGAGCACCACGTAGTCGGGGGCGAAGTCGGTGAGCACGTAGCCGACGGCGTGCAGCGCAGTGGTCAGCCCGGCCTCACCGATGACGTACGCGGTGCCACCCGGCCGCTGGTCGGCGAGGAACTGACCGGTGGCCAGGGCGGAGGACCAGATCGACTCCTCCGGCACGTCCAGCCCCATCCGGCTGAGCCGGGCCGTCAGGTCCCGTGGGGTGTAGATCGAGTTGTTGGTCAGCACCAGGAACGGCTTGCCGGAGGCGCGCATCCGGTTGATGAACTCAGGGGCGCCGGGCACCGGCTGGCCCTCGTGCACCAGCACGCCGTCCATGTCGGTCAGCCAACTCTGCACGGGCTTACGGTCATGCATGATGATCCTCAGAGGTCAGGGGCGACGGGTCGGCACGCAACAGACTGTGGGGCAGCTGTCCCACATGGGCAGCTCGCCCAGGCGGCGGCGCAGCTGCGCGCCGTCCGGGTCGGTTCGCTCGGTGACCAGCTCACGCACCATGGTCACGAAGCGCGGGTCGGTGCCCGGCGTGCCGGCCCGGACGAAGTCCAGGCCGAGCTGCTTCGCCGTCTCCAGCGCTTCGGTGTCCAGGTCCCACACGACCTCCAGGTGATCGGAGACGAACCCGATCGGGCTGACCACCACAGCTGTGGTGCCGTCCTGCGAGAGGGCGGTCAGGTGGTCGTTGATGTCCGGTTCCAGCCACGGCACCTGCGGCGGGCCGGAGCGGCTCTGCCAGACCAGGTCGTACCCGAGGTCGGGTGCGGCTGCCGCGGCGACGAGCCGGGCGGTCTCGTGCAGCTGCGCCTCGTACCGGCCGCCGTGCGGGCCGGCGTTGGCCGCCATCGAGTTGGGGATGGAGTGGGCGGTGAAGACCAGCCGGGTGGTGTCCCGCTTCGCCGGGTCGAGCTGGCCCAGGGCCGCCCGGACCGCGTCGACGTGCGGCTCGACGAAGCCGGGGTGGTCCCAGAACTGACGCAGCTTCTCGATCACCGGGGCGTCGGGGCCGACGGCGGCACGGGCGGCGGCGATGTCCTCCTGGTACTGCCGGCAGGACGAGTAGCCGCCGTACGCGCTGGTGACGAAGGCCAACGCCCGGGTGACCCCGTCGTCGCGCATCTGCGTCACGGTGTCGGCGAGCATCGGGTCCCAGTTGCGGTTGCCCCAGTAGAGGGGCAGGTCGACACCGTGCGCGGCGAAGTCGGCGCGGACGGCGGTCAGCAGGTCCCGGCACTGCTGGTTGATCGGCGACACCCCACCGAAGTGCTGGTAGTGCTCGGCGACCTCGGTCAGTCGCTCGGGAGGCACACCCCGGCCCCGGGTCACGTTCTGCAGAAACGGCATCACGTCCTCGGGCCGCTCGGGCCCGCCGAAGGACACCAGCACCACCGCGTCGTACGACATGGGGTCATTCTTGCCCCTCGGCCGGGACGTCCCGGCGACGCCCCCTGGTCCGGACGCGTGGATCACGCGGACGGTGACCAGGGAGCGTCACGGTGCAGCGTCAGGAACCGATGGCGTGGTAGCCGCCGTCGACGTGGACGATCTCGCCGGTGGTGGCCGGGAACCAGTCGGAGAGCAGCGCCAGGCAGGCCCGCGCGGCGGGCTCCTGGTCGGTGAGGCTCCAGCCCAGCGGGGCGCGCTCGGCCCAGGCGTCCTCGAACTGGTCGAAGCCGGGGATCGACTTCGCGGCGATAGTGCGCAGCGGCCCGGCGGCGACCAGGTTGCTGCGGATGCCCTGCTTGCCCAGGTGCATCGCCAGGTAGCGGGACGCGGACTCCAGGCCGGCCTTGGCCACGCCCATCCAGTCGTAGACCGGCCACGCCTTCGTCGCGTCGAAGGTCAGGCCGACCACCGCGCCGCCCGGGGACATCAGCGGCAGTGCCGCCATGGCCAGCGACTTGTACGAGAAGGTGGAGACGTGCAGGGCTGTCGCCACGTCCTCCCAGGGCGCGTCGAGGAAGCCGCCGCCCAGGCAGCTCTGCGGGGCGAAGCCGATCGAGTGCACGACACCGTCGAGGCCGTCGACGTGCTCGCGTACCCGGTCGGCGAGGCCGGCCAGGTGCTCGGTGTTGGTGACGTCCACCTCGATGACCGGCGCCGGCTCGGGCAGCCGCTTGGCGATCCGCTCGACCAGGGAGAGCCGGCCGTAGCCGGTGAGCACGACCTGCGCGCCATTCTCCTGAGCGAGCTTCGCCACCGAGAAGGCGATCGAGGCGTCGGTGATGACACCGGTGACGAGCAGCCGCTTACCGGCGAGCAGTCCGGACATCGCAGATTTCCTCCGTAGTCAAAAGGGTTAGTGGCCCATGCCGAGGCCGCCGTCGACCGGGATGACGGCGCCGGAGACGTACCCGGCGCTGTCCGAGGCCAGCCAGGTGACCACTGCGGCGACCTCGTCCGGGCTGGCCATCCGGCCGGCCGGGATGGACTTGAGGATCTCCGCCTTGCGGTCTCCGGTGAGGCCGGCGGTCATGTCGGTGTCGATGAAGCCGGGCGCCACCACGTTCGCGGTGATGTTGCGGCTGCCCAGCTCCCGGGTGATCGAGCGGGCGACGCCGACAAGGCCGGCCTTGCTGGCGGCGTAGTTGACCTGCCCGGCACCGCCGGCGAGGCCGACCACCGAGGAGATGAAGATCATGCGGCCCCATTTGGCGCGGAGCATCTTGCCGGAGGCCCGCTTCGCGACCCGGAACGCGCCGGTGAGGTTGGTGTCCACCACGTCGGTGAACTGCTCCTCGGTCATGCGCAGCAGCAGCGTGTCGGCGGTCATGCCGGCGTTGGCGACCAGCACCTCGACCGGACCCAGCTCGGCCTCGACGGCGGCGAACGCAGCGTCGATCGAGGCGGCGTCGGTGACGTCGGCGCGGACGCCGAACAGCCCGTCGGGCGCATCCCCACTGCGGTGGGTGACCGCCACCCGGTCGCCCTGCTTGGCGAAGGCCTGCGCGATGGCCAGGCCGATTCCCCGGTTGCCCCCGGTCACCAGCACGGTACGGGCCACTGTTCCCCCTTGCGAATGGTCAGCACGGACGCGTCGGAGCCTAGGCGTTACCGGTAGGTAAGCGCTAACGGGAGTCGCGTCACACTGGGGTACGACACCGGGATCAACCCCTGGTGGCACGCCTCGTGGCGAGGTCGGCCCGTAGCCTCCGGGTGGTGAACCGGCATCCCATCGCGGTGGCCTTGCGGGCCCTGCGGCAGACAGTGCTCGGCCCGGACGCCCGGCCCGAGCGGCCGCTGCTGGCCCGCTGGCCCGGGCCGGCCCGCTACGCCGCCCCGGTCGGCCTGCTCGCCGCGCTCGGCCTCTTCCTGATCACGCTGACGGTGGAGAGCGACTGGGGCCTACCGCCGCCGATCGCGCTCCTGTTCGCGGCGATGACCGTGGCGCCGCTGTTGGCGCTGCCCCGGCGTCCGCTGCTGGCCTGGCGGCTGACGGTGCTGGCCCTGCTGATCTGCACGTTCAACGCCCCGGCCGACCAGGCCTGGCCGTGGACCCCGCCGCTGGCGCTCGGGTCGATCGCGGTGGTGGCGGTGGTCGTCGCACGGGTCGACCGGCCGGTGCTGGCCTGGGTGGTGACGATCAGCACGGTGCCGGTGCTCACCCTGGTCCATCCCGAGAACCGGGTCCCCGTCCTGCTGCTGCTCGGCGCGCTGGCGATCGTCGGCGATCTGATCCGCCGCAACCGGCTGTCCCGGCACGCGCTGGCCGCGCAGGCCGAGCTGAGCGAACGCGAGCAGGAGCGCCGCGCGGTGCTGGAGGAACGCACCCGGATCGCCCGGGAGCTGCACGACGTGGTGGCTCACCACATGTCGCTGATCGCTGTGCAGGCGGAGACCGCCCCGTACCGGCTGACGGACGTGCCGGCCCCGGCAGCCGCGGAGTTCGTCGCCATCGCCGCGTCGGCCCGCGACGCGCTCACCGACATGCGGCGGCTGTTGGGGGTGCTGCGCAGCGAGACGAGCGGGCCGCAGACCGCGCCGCAGCCGGACCTCACCGACCTGGGCGCGATGGTCGACGCGGCACGCCGGGCCGGGCTGGGGGTCACCCTGGACGTCGAACCGGTGGACGACGACCGGGTGCCCGCGCCGGTCGGGCTGGCCGCGTACCGCATCGTCCAGGAGGGCCTGGCCAACGCGGCCCGCCACGCGGCCGGCGCCGCGGTGCGGGTCACCGTCCGCGCCGGCCGGTCCGGTCTGGGGGTACGCGTCGAAAACTCCCCGGCCGACGTCCAACCGACCGCCGACGGCGGCTCCGGGCACGGGCTGACCGGCATGCGGGAGCGGGCCACCTCGCTGGGCGGTACGTTCACCGCCGGGCCGCTGCCCGACGGGGGTTACGCGGTGGCGGCCGAGTTGCCGTACGACGCGGAGGGCGGGGACCGATGATCCGGGTGCTGATCGCCGACGACCAGGCGATGGTCCGGCAGGGTTTCGGCGCGCTGCTCGCCGCCCAACCGGATCTGCTGGTGGTGGGGGACGCCGCCGACGGCGCGCAGGCGGTGGCCGCCGCCCGCCACCTCGACCCGGACGTGGTGCTGATGGACGTGCGGATGCCGGTCATGGACGGGCTGGAGGCCACCCGCAAGCTGCTCGGTGACCGGTCGACGCAGCGACCCCGCGTGCTCATCCTCACCACCTTCGACCTGGACGACTACGTGTACGAGGCGCTGCGCGCCGGGGCCAGCGGGTTCCTGCTCAAGGACGCCCCGGCGGCCGATCTGGTGCAGGCGGTGCGGGTGGTGGCGGCCGGGGACGCGCTGCTCGCCCCGGGGGTCACCCGCCGGTTGATCGCCGAGTTCGCGAACCGTCCGGACCGCCGCCGCCCGCGCCCCACCGACCTGGCCGGGCTCACCCCGCGCGAGACCGAGGTGCTGCGGTTGATCGCCCGGGGCCGCAACAACGCGGAGATCGCGGGTGACCTGGTGGTGGCCGAGCAGACAGTGAAGACGCACGTCGGGCGGATCCTGGCCAAGCTGGGTCTGCGCGACCGGGCCCAGGCCGTGGTGCTGGCGTACGAGACGGGTCTGGTGGCCGCCGGCGAGTAGCCCTGTGGAGCCAGCCCGGGAACGGCTCTGCGGGACGACGACCGGGCCCCGCCCCTGGGCGCACTCTCCTCCGGACGACATTCCGGAGGGAGTACGTGATGCGACGACGAGGTGCCAGCCGGGTGGCGATGGCCGCGCTGCTCGGCGTGAACCTGGTTCTGCCGACCCGACCCGAGCCGGCCACGGCGGCGGGGTTCGTCGAGGCGTACCCCGTGATGGCGGCGGCGATGCGCGCGGCCGGCCCCCCGTACGCGGACTGGGCGGCCGACGGACGCCGGTTCCTGCTGTTCGACGAGCGCGGTGACGGCCGCGCGGTCGAGGTGCTCGGCGACCTCGCCGACGCGGACCGGATCGTCGTGCTGGTGCCGGGGGTCGGCAGCACGCTCGCCGACTTCGACAGGGGGTTGGGCGGGGTGGCCCGGCGGGCGCCGGCGGCGCAGGCCGGGCAGCTCTACCGGGAGCTGCGGGCGACCGACCCGGCGGCACGGGTCGCGGTGCTGGCCTGGCTCGGCTACGACCCGCCCGACGGGGTGTTGACCGCAGCCGGTGGCGTCAGCGCCCGGCGCGGCGCGGCCGGTCTGGCCACGCTGCTGCGGGAGCTGGCCGGGCGGCGTCCGGCGGCGACGATCACGCTGGTCGGGCACAGCTACGGGGCGCTGGTGGTGTCGCTGGCGGCGGCGGACGCCCCTGACCAGGTCACCGACGTGGTCAGCCTCGGCGGTGTCGGCGCCGGCGTGCAGCGCGCCGACGACCTGCCCGGCGGGCGGCGGTTCTGGGCGGCCGAGGCGCCGACCGACTGGATCCGTCGGGTACCGCAGGTGCGGCTGCCCGGCCTGGGCTTCGGCCGGCGACCCGGTGACCCGGCGTTCGGCGCCCGAGCGCTGCCGGCAGGCGGGGTGGCGGGGCACGACGGTTATCTCGCGCCGGGCAGCGCCGCGCTGGTCGCGGTGGCGTCGGTCGTGCTGGGCGGCGTCGAGGCCGACCGGATCGGAGACGCCCGGTGAGCCGGGACCGTGCCGTCGACGCGCTGCGGGCGTACGCCATCGGCGGGGTGGTGCTGGGGCACTGGCTCGTCACCGGGTTGGTGCTGACCGGCGACGGCGGGCTGCGCCAGGCCAGTCCCCTGACCGCTCTGCCCGACCTGGCCCCGGTCACCTGGGTGTTGCAGACGCTCGGGTTGTTCTTCTTCACCGCCGGGTTCGGCTCGACCCGGTCGCTGGCCCGTCACCCGGGCAGCCCGGGCGGTTGGTTGGCCGGTCGGCTGCGGCGGCTGCTGTTGCCCACCGTGGCGTTGCTCGGTGTGGGGGCCGCCGTACTGCTCGCCGCCACCGTCGTCGGCACCTCGGACGACACGCTCGCCGTCGCGCTGCGGCTCGCGGTCAGCCCGCTGTGGTTCCTGCTGCCGCTGGTGTTCCTGGTCGCGGTGACCGGCCCGCTGCGCCTCGCCGTACGCCGGTGGGGGGTGGCGCGCTGCGCGGCGCCGGCGGTGGCTGTGGTGGCCGCGCTCGACCTGGCCGTCCGGCTGCTGCCGGCCGGCACCGACCCGCCCCCGGTCACCGTGCTGGCGGCCTGGTCGGTGCCGTACCTGCTGGGCGTGGCGCACGCCGACGGGCGCCTGGACGGCCGGCGGGCGGGCGGCACGTTGGCGGCCGGCGGGGCGGTCGCCCTCGCGGCGCTGCTGGCGTTGGGCTACCCGGTGAGCGCGGTCGGCGTGCCCGGGGCCGGGGTGTCCAACCTGAACCCGCCGTCGCTGCTGGTCGTGGCGCTGGCGGTGACCCAGGTCGGGCTGGGGCTGCTCGCCCGGCCGGCACTGCACCGGCTGCTGACCCGGCCGCTGCCGGGCCGGGCGGTGACCGAGGTGAACCGGTCCGCTGTTCGGATCTACCTGTGGCACCAGCCGGTACTGGTGGCGGTGACCGCGCTCACCGCCCGCGGCGGGCTGGCCCTGCCCGGTCTGCACACCGCCCCGGACAGCCCGGGGTGGGTGCTGGCGCGCTGCTGCTGGCTGCCGCTGCTCGCCGTGGTCCTGGTCACCGTCGTGCGGGTGGGTCGGCCGAGGTCGTTTCGCCAGGGCGTACGCGCTGGTGGCGAGGGGCGTCGCCGACCGAGCGGTGGAGCGGTCGCCCGCCGGTCGGCCGAGTGTGTTCCGTCGGCACCGCAGGTGTACGATCATCAACGTTCCGGCCCGCCCGACTTGCAGGAGGTGATCGCTGTGCGAGATAGCGATCCTCCCAGTCGTGGCCGGGCCGATGGTCAGACCCGCTGAGCCACGACTCAGTCTGGTGAGCTGACCCCGCTCCGCTCCCCACCATGTCGGCAGCTGCCGAGGTGAGTGTGCCGCGCCGCCCGACCTGGGCGGTCGCCGGGAGCCGCCCGGTCACGACTTCGTGTGCGCGTCCCCACCCCCTGCGGTCCGCCCCCGCACGCGGACCGTCCAGCCGCCACCCGGAGCCGTCATGAGCCGCTACGTCGCCCCGCTGGGCTTCACCCTCGCCGCCGTCTGGGTGGCCATCGTCTTCGTGCTCGCCGGCGGCGGTCACTGACCGCCGCCGGCGCACCGGCTACAGCATCCGGGACGACCAGAGCAGACTGAACGCGCCAGCGCAGAGCGCCAGCAGCAACGCCACCCCGGCGTACCACTGGGTCACCTCACGCGGCTCGGTGCGGAACCCGATCGAGCTGCCCATGTCCTGATAGACCTGCTTCAGCTCGCTCACCGACGCCGCCTCGTAGAAGTAACCCTCGGTGGTCTCGGCCAGCTCCGCGAGGGCCAACCGGTCCACCGGCACCCGCTGCAACTGCCCGCCGATGTCGACCTGACCGGTGTCGGTGCCGAACGCGATGGTGGAGACCGGCACGTTTGCCGCCTGCGCGGCCGCCGCCGCCTCCTCCACCGCCCGACCCGAGGTCCGGAAACCGTCGGAGAGCAGCACGATCCGTGCCGGCGGAATGCCCGCCGCGCCATCGGCCGGCACCGACCGGATCGCCTCCAGGCAGGTGAACACCGCCTCACCGGTCGCGGTCGCCTCGGCCAGCACCAGCCCGTCGATGGCGCTGGTCACCGCGTCCCGGTCCTTGCCCGGCGGCACCAGCACGTTGGCCGCCTTGGCGAACGACACGAGGCCCAGGTTGTAGCTCTCCGGCAGCTCGCTGACGAACTGCTTGGCCGCCTCCTGGGCCGCCTCCAGCCGGTTCGGCGCCACGTCGTCGGCCTGCATCGACAACGACACGTCGATGGCGAGCATCACGGTGGCCCGCTCCAGCGGCTCCTTGGTGTCCACAGCGGGACGGGCCAGCGCGGTGGCCAGCACCAGCAGGCAGAGCAGGAACGCGGTCGCCGGGACGTGCCGACGCCAGCCAAGGCCCTTCGGCGCCACCGTACGCAGCAGGTCCACATTGGTGAACCGCATCGCGTACGCCCGGCGGTGCAGCTGCCGCCAGACGTAGAACGCGGCGAGGGCGAACACCGGCAGCACAGCCAGCAGCCACCACGGTTGCAGAAAACGGATCATCGTGTCGTCCCCCGGGTACGCGCGTGCCGCTGCGCGGCCACGAATCGCACCATGTCCAGCAGCCAGTCTCGGTCGGTACGCAGACGCAGGTGGGCCGCTCCGGCGCCGCGCAGGGCGGCGGCGATCGTGGCCCGTTGGGCGGCGGCAGCCTCGGCGTAGCGCTGCCGCAGCCGTGGGTCGGCGGTCTGCACCTCGTGCAGCTCACCGCTCTCCGGGTCGACCACCGGCAACACGCCCACGTCCGGCAGCTCCAGCTCACGCGGGTCGACCACCTCGATAGCCAGTACGTCGTGGCGGACGCGCAGCTTGCGCATCGGCCGCGCCCACTGCTCGGCCGGGGCGAGGAAGTCCGAGACCACCACTGCCACCCCGCGACGGCGGGGCGGACGGTTGAGCATCTCGATCAGGGCGCCCAGATCACCACGGCCGGGTTGGATGGCGGTGCCGGCGACGGCACGCAGCAGGCCCTGCGCCTCCTTGCGGCCGGAGCGGGCCGGCAGCCGGGTGAGCACCCCGGGCCCGGACGGCGGTGGTCCGCCCCGCCAGCGTCGGGCCGGCGCGGACGCCCCGCCACCGGTGCCGATCACGGCGCCGATCCGGTTACCTCCCCGCACGGTCAGGTGGGTGATGGCGGCCGCCGCGGCCACCACCACCTCCCGTTTGAGCCACTGCCCGGTCCCGAAGTCCAGGCTGGCGGAGAGGTCCAACGCGAGCCAGGTCTCCAGCTCCCGGTCGGCGACCGTACGCCGCACGTGCGGTGTGGTGGTCCGGGCCGTGACCGGCCAGTCCATCCGGCGCACGTCGTCGCCGGGGCGGTACTCCCGGGACTCTCCCGCCTCACTGCCCGGCCCGGGCAGCAGGCCGGCATAGTCGCCCTGGAGCAGACCGTCGAGCTTGCGGGTGACGAGCAGCTGCAAACGGGACAGCACGGCCTCGCTGCGGTCGGGGGCCGGACGAGGGGTGGGTGAGGTCACGGGCGCTGCCCGGGCCAGCCAGCGCCCGGCGGCGGCGCGATCGACGGCGGGGTGGCCTGCTGCCGGGGGGCGACCGCCGGGAGCGGGATCGTCGACATCACCCGCTGCACGATGTGGTCGGCGGGCACGTCGTCGGCGAGCGCGTCGTAGCTGAGCACCAACCGGTGCCGCAGGATGTCCGGTGCGATGTCCTGCACGTCCTGCGGCAGCGCGTAGTCACGTCCGCGCAGCAGCGCCAGGGCGCGGGTGGCCCGGACCAGACCCAGCGAGGCGCGCGGGCTGGCCCCGTACTGGATCAGTTGCGCGACGTCGGGCATGCCGTGCTCGGCCGGGGCGCGGGTGGCCAGCACCAGCCGGACCGCGTAGTCGACCAGTGCGTGGTGGACGAAGACCTGGTCCGCCTTGCGTTGCAGGGCGATCAGCTCCGGGGTGTCGAACACCGCTGTGGGCTCGGGCGCGGCCACGCCCATCCGGTAGACGATCTCCCGTTCCTCAGCGTCGGTCGGGTAGCCCACCACGATCTTCATGAGGAACCGGTCCCGCTGCGCCTCCGGCAGCGGGTAGACGCCCTCCTGCTCGATCGGGTTCTGGGTGGCCATCACCAGGAACGGGTCCGGTACCCGGTGGCTCTCCCCACCGATGGACACCTGCCGCTCGCTCATCACCTCCAGCAGCGCGGACTGCACCTTCGCCGGCGCCCGGTTGATCTCGTCGGCGAGCAGGAAGTTGACGAAGACCGGGCCCAGCTCGACGTCGAACTTCTCGCTCGACTGCCGGTAGATCCGGGTGCCCATGATGTCGGCCGGCACCAGATCCGGGGTGAACTGGACCCGGGCGAAGGACCCACCGACGACCTTGGCGAGGGTCTCCACCGCCAGGGTCTTGGCCACCCCGGGCACCCCTTCGAGCAGGCAGTGACCGCGCGCGAGCAGCGCCACGAACATCCGCTCCACCATCCGGTCCTGCCCGACGATCACACGTTTGATCTCGAACAGGCCCTTCTCCAGCAGGCTGGCGTCCTGCGCGGGCGTGGTCACCGGGGCAGGTGCCGCTCCGTTCGGCGTCGGGGCGTCGGGCATGGTCGGCTGGGCCACCGGTCCTCCACAGCGTTTGTCGGTCGTCGCGGCTTGTGCGGTATCAAGACTCGCACGCCTTGCTGAGTGTCGAGGTGGGGAGAAGCCGATTTTGACCGCGCCGTCCCGGCAGCCGAATCACGCATCGCGGGTGTGCGCGGACCGGCCCGCCGCGTGTACGATTCACCCCGTCGCCGGGCGGCTCCCCCCGTGGTCGCCCGGCGCTCAACCTCTCCGTCCCGCCGCCCTAGACTGGTCGGGATGAGCATCCCCTCCCCCGCCGACGAGGCCCTGGTCTGTTCGGCCCGGGGCTGCCGGTCCGCCGCCGTCTGGGCGCTGGAGTGGAACAATCCCCGTCTGCACGACGCCGATCGGCGCAAGACCTGGTTGGCCTGCGCCCAGCATCGGGGCAGTCTCGGCGACTTCCTCGACGCTCGAGGCTTCCTGCGTGCCGTCACTCCGGTGCCCGGATCGCCTACGCTCGACCTGTGAGCGGCGACCCTCCGGCTTCCCCCGGCCCCACCTCCCCGTCCTGGCCGCCCACCCCGGCCACCGCACCACCCGGCGTCGATCCGCCGCCCGGCGCGTTCCCGGCACCCGGCACGCTCGGCCCGGAGCCCACCGCGCCGGACGTCTCCACACCCGCGCCGCTGCCACCGGGCGCACTGCCGCCCGGTCACCGGCCGGCACCCGCCGCCGACCAGCGCGCGCCCGACCTGCCGCCGCCGGGCCTCCTGCCGCCCGAGCCCGGCGCGCTGCTGACGGCCGCGCCGGGTGGCCGGGGCCCGCTGGAGCCCTGGCCGGACACTGTCAACTGGCAGCCGATCTCCACCGACCTGATCTGGGTGGAGCTGATCCGCCTGGCGATCGTGGTCGCCATCGGGCTGGCGGTGACCGGCGTCGGCTGGGCGTTCAGCGGCCACTGGTTGTTCGGGCTCGCCGTGGCCGTCGTGGTGGTGCTCGGCGCGTGGCGGGCCGTCGCGATCGTCCGCGCGGTTCGGGCCTGGGGGTACGCCGAGCGGGAGAACGACCTGCTGGTCCGGCACGGGTTGCTGGTGCGCCGGCTCTCCATCGTGCCGTACTCGCGGATGCAGTTCGTCGACGTGAGCGCCGGGCCGTTGGAACGCGCCTTCGACCTGGCCACCGTGCAGCTGCACACGGCGGCGGCGGCGAGCGACGCCCGGGTGCCCGGGCTGCGTCCCGCGGAGGCGTCCCGGCTGCGCGATCGACTCACCGCGCTCGGCGAGGACCGGGCGGAGGGGCTGTGAGCACCCGCGCGGGCAGCCGCCGACCGCGCCGAGGGTCGCTGCGATGAGCGACGGGCCCGCCGAGCCGAGCACCGTGCCACCCACCGGCCCGACGCCTCCGGGGCCGGTGCTGCCGACCGGCGCGCCAACCACTGGCGCGCCGCCCGCTGGCGCGGCACCGTCGGGGTCGGTTCCGCCAGGGGCGGTGCCGCCGGGGGCGCCCGCGCCGGGGGCGGCACCACCGGGCGGCGGCGAGGGCGAACCCCGACAACGACTGCACCCGCTCAGCCCGGTGCTGCACGGCGCCAAGTCCCTGGTCGTGGTGATCGCCGGGCTGTCCTGGTCGACGCTGTCCCGGGTGGGCTTCGGCTGGTTCGCCGCCATGGTGGCGGTGCTGGCACTCGGCGCGACAGTGCTGTCGGTGATCAGCTGGTACAACACCGGCTACCACGTCGTCGGCCGGGAACTACGGGTGTACGAGGGGCTGCTCTGGCGGCGTACCCGGGCCATCCCGTTGGAACGGTTGCAGGCCGTCGAGGTGGTCCGGCCGCTGCTCGCCCAGCTCACCGGCCTGGCCGAGCTGCGGCTGGAAGTGGTCGGCGGAGGCAAGACCGAGGCGCCACTGGCGTACCTCGGGGTGGCCGACGCGGCCCAGCTGCGCGAGCGTCTGCTGGCGCTGGCCGGGCGGGTGGCGCAGCAGCCCGCGCCCGGCGACGCGGCGGCCCCGGTGGCCCCGGGTGAGACGGCGCCACCGGCGGCCGTGCTGGGCCGGCCACTGCACGCGGTACGCAACCAGAACCTGCTGATCAGCCAACTGCTCACCCCGCAGGCGTTCCTGCTCCCGTTCGGTGTGGCCTTCGTCGTGGTGCAGTTCCTCACCGCCGGTTCGTGGTCGTTCGTCGCGGTGGCGAGCACCCTGACCGCGATGGCGGGTGTGCTGCTGCAACCGATCCGCCGGGTCCTCGACGACTGGAACTTCCGGCTGGCCCGCGACGGCGGCACGCTGCGGGTGCACAACGGCCTGCTGGAGACACGGGCGCAGACCGTGCCGCTGGAACGGGTGCAGACCGTGCGGGCCACCTGGCCGCTGCTGTGGCGGATGAAGGGCTGGCTGCGGCTACGACTGGAGGTGGCCGGTTACTCCGTCGCGGAGGCCGACGACCGCAACCGGCCCGACCGGCTGCTGCCGGTCGGCGACCTGCCGACGGCGACGATGATCGTCGCCGAGGTGCTTCCCGGGGTACGCCTCGACGCGCTCACGCTGAGCCCGCCGCCGCACCGAACCCGTTGGCTGCACCCGCTGGGCCGCACCGCGTTCGGAGCGGGGCTGTTCGAGCGGGTGTTCGCCACCCGGTCCGGGCGGCTCACCCGGCAGTTGGTGATCGTGCCGTACGCCCGGATCCAGAGCGTGCGAGTGGTCCAGGGGCCCATCCAGCGACGCCTCGGGTTGGCCACCGTGCACGCGGACACCGCTGGCGGCTCCGGCGCCACCGCCCAGGACCGCGACCTGGCGGAGGCCTGGGCCCTGGCGGCCGACCTGACCACTAGAGCCCACCAGGCCCGCACCCAACCCCAACCCTGACCCCCACCCCTCCCGGTCCTCCCCGCCTCTCCCCGCGTTGATCATGAAGTTGTTGCCCCGACACGCCGTGCGGGAGGGCAATAACTTCATGATCACCGGGCCGGGAGCCGGGGGTTAGTGGTCGGCGGGGACTGCGGGGTGGGTGGTCGTGGTGTCTGGGCCGCGTGGTGTGGGGGGCTCGGGTTGGCCGGGCGGGGGGTCGGTCGGGTCGCTGGGCTGCACCGTGGGCCGTGCCGCCTTGGCGCTCGGGTGGCGGACCCGCCAGGCCGCCCAGCCGCGCTCCGCCAGACCGACCACCAGGAAGGTCAACCCCACGTACGCCCAGCCGACCAGCACGTCGATCACGTAGTGCTCACCCGAGTAGACCAGGGTGAAGGTCATCGCCAGCGGGTACGCGAGCAGCAGCGGCCACCAGCGACGACGGGTGGCGGTCAGGAAGAACAGCACCACGAACAACGCCCACGCGGTGTGCAGCGACGGCATCGCGGCGACCGGGTTGGAGGCGATCTGACCGGCGTTGAGGACATTGCCGGCGCCGTGCATGCCGAACGCCTTCCAACCGCGGGTGGAGATCCGGGCGACCTCGGTGAGCAGGCCGTTTTGCGCCGCCCACCAGGGCGGGGCGGCCGGGTAGATGAAGTAGGTGACCAGGCCGGCCGCACAGAGGAAACCCCAGCGCCGCATGTACGCGGCCCAGCGGTGCCGGTCGCGCAGCCAGAGCACCGCGGCGGCGGTCAGCGCCACCACGAAGTGGGAGAAGTACACCCAGCTCGCCGCGACATCCCACCAGTGCACCTGCGGGTGGTAGAGGTGCTGCTGCAACCAGACGGTGGGCACCTCACCGCCGGTGGCCCAGCCGAACATGAACCGGTCGGCGACGATCAGCTCCATCGCGTGCGGCGTGGCCCCGTTGTCGGCGAACCCGCGCGAGAGGTTGTAGATCACGAACAGCAGCACCACCGGCACCCAGTCGCGGGCGAAGCGCAGGTGGCTACGCCACGGCCGTTCGCTGTTCCAGGCGATGGTCGCCAGCCAGATCCAGACGAAGGCGTACGCCGGGTCGGTGGGCAGCCCGATGCCCAGCCACGCGGCGACGAAAGCCACCGCCCAGACGGTCATGGCGACGACACGCCGACGACCCCCGTCCGGGGACGCGGGCGGGTCGGTCCGGGCGGGGGGCTGGGGGTCAGTCACGACGGCCATCGGGGTCAAGGTTAACGACGGGGACGGCATCGACCGACGGGGACCACCCGTTGGCCGTTGGGGGTGGGTGCGCCCGGATCGTCGGGCGCGTGCTCGACGCCTCCAGCGAGCACCTAGGCTGACGACCATGCAGGAGCAGCCCGAGCCGGCCTTCGCGCCGGGCCTGACCGCCCAGGTCGAGTTGACGGTCACCGACGCGGACACCGCCCAGGCGGTCGGTTCCGGGGACGTACCGGTGCTGGGCACTCCCCGGGTGGTGGCGCTGGCCGAGGCGGCCACCGTCGCGGCGACGGCGACCGGTATGCCGCCCGGGTCGACGACAGTGGGCACCCGGGTCGAGTTGGAGCACCTGGCGCCGACAGTGGTCGGCCGGACGGTCCGCGCGCAGGCGCTGCTGGCGACCGTCGACGGTCGCCGGCTGTCGTTCGAGGTCACTGTCAGCGACGGCGACCAGACGCTGGCCCGGGGCCGGGTGGACCGGATCCTGGTCGACCGGCAACGCTTCGTCGAGCGGGCCGGGCGGGCGTCGTGAACGCCGGTTTCGTCGAGGTCGCCGACCGGGTGCACGTGCTGGCCGAACCGCTGCTGCGGGTCAACGTCACACTGGTCGTCGGCGACGACGAGGCGCTACTGGTGGACACGCTCTCCTCGGCCGCCCAGGCCACCGAACTGGCCGCGGCCGTCCGGGCGGTCACCGACCGTCCGTTGACGCTGGTCAACACCCACCACCACTACGACCACTGCTTCGGCAACGCCGTCCTGGCCGGCGACCCACCCCGCCCGGTGTACGCGCACGAACTGGCCGCCACCGCCCTGCGCGAGGAGCCGGAGCGGCTGCGCCGGGAGGCGTACGAGGAGTTGCGCACGGAGCACCCGGCGCTCGCCGCCGAGCTGGCCGACACCCCGCTGCTCGCCCCCACGCACACGGTGCACGTCGAGACGGTCCTCGACCTGGGCGGCCGGCGGGTGCTGCTGCGCCACCCGGGGCGGGGGCACACCGAGGCCGACCTGGTGGTGCACGTGCCGGACGCCGACGTGCTGGTGGCCGGGGACCTGGTGGAGCAGAGCGGCCCGCCCGCCTTCGAGGACTCGTACCCCTTGCAGTGGCCGGACGCGGTCGCGGACCTGCTGCGGCTGACCACCGCGCGCACCGTGGTCATCCCGGGCCACGGCGACCCGGTGGACGTCGACTTCGTCCGGGCCCAGCACGCGGAGCTGGCGAAGCTGGCCTGGCTGATCCGGGCCGCGCACACCGGCAGCGCCCCGCCGGAGCGGGTGGCCGCCGAGGCACCCTTCGGGGCCCGCCCGGCCCTGGTCGCCGCCCACCGCGGCTACCTGGAACTGACCGGCACAGCCTGACCCACCCGGCGCAGCTACACCTGGGTACGCCGCCACTGCTGATGGGTGCCGGTGCCACACGTCCACTGGGCCAGGCGGGCACCGTCGGTGGTGGCGGCGTTGACCACCTCCAGGCACTTGCCGCTGTGCCGGGCGACGAGCTGCACGTACCCCGAGCCGAGATCCTGTACGCGCCACTGCTGGTTGGTGCCGCCGTTGCAGCTCCACTGGATCACGCGGACCCCGTCGGCGGTGGCGGTCGCGCCGCCGTTCACGTCCAGGCACTTGCCGCTGTGCACGCTGACCACCGTCTGGTAACCCCCGCCCGCGTCCTGGAACCGCCACCGCTGGTTGGGCTGACCGTTCGCTGCCCACTGCACCATCTCGGCACCGTCGGTGGTCGCGTTGTTGTACACGTCCAGCAGCTTGCCGCTGTGTCGCGCGGCGAGGGTGTACGTGGTCGGCACCGGCACCGTGGTGCCCGGGGCCAGCCGGTACAGCCCGGACCCGTGGGCCGGGAGCGACCGGGTGAGGGTGCCGGTCACCGTGCCGAGTGCCGCGCCGGACCACAGGTCGGTCACGGCGGCCGCTCCGATCCCGAGGTCGGCGAGGTTCACCGACACCTGCGCCGCGCTGCTGTTGCGGTTGAAGAGGGCGACGTACCGATCGGTGCTGCCCGGCACGTCGGCAACCCACACCTGCTGGCTGCCGCCGTAGAGCTGACGGTTGTTCGCGCTGTTCTGGTTGACCCCGATGACAGCGGCGTTCGTCATCAACGCCAGCTCCGCGGCGCGGTTCTCGACCAGGTTGCCACCCCACATCAGCGGCGCCCGGTTGATCGCCCAGAGCGACATCAGGGTGCGCTGCTCGTCGGCGGTCAGGTTGGAGTATCGCGGCGACCCCACCGGCCCGTACTTGGAGAGCCGGCCGATCGGGATCATGTCGGCGTCGGGCCAGGCGCCGGTGGCGCGGTACGGGGTCCAGTTGCGCAGTTGGTCGAAGAGCGCGTCGACCGACGACCAGTTGTCCCACAGGTCGTTGACGATTCGCCACATGTGCGCGTTCTCCTGGACGTGCGCGCCGCTGGCCAGCGAGGTGGGGCCGGGTGACAGGCTCAGCACCATCGGGCGGCCGCTGCGCTGGATGGCCGTTCGGTACCCCTCGATCTCCGACTGCCGGTACGTCGGGGCGGCGATGTCGTCAACCTTCACGTAGTCGACTCCCCAGGAGGCCAGCAACTGGAACACCGAGTCCAGGTAGGTCTGGGCGCAGGGGTTGGACATGTTCAGGCCCCACATCAGGTTGAGCCAGTTCGCGGTGGTGGTGTTGTTGATCTGGTTGGCGCGGCAGGTGGTGCCGAGGATCGGGACGTTGTCGGCGACCGCCTGGCGGGGAATGCCGCGCATCAGGTGGACGCCGAACTTCAGCCCCTTCGCGTGGACGTAGTCGGCGAGCGGCTTGAACCCGTTCTCACCTGCGGCGGAGGGGAACCGGGTGGTGTCCGGCAGCAGCCGCCCGTTGGCGTCCATCCGGAGCCGGGGTTGCAGGTTCGCGTCCTGGTTGGGGCTGTTGTTGTGCCGACCGGGGTAGTACCACGCCCAGTCGATCACCACGTACTCCCAGCCGAACTGCCGCAGGTTGGCGCCCATGTAGTCGGCGTTGGCCCGGACGTCGGCCTCGGTGACGCTCCAGTTGAACGAGTCGTAGCTGTTCCACCCCATCGGCGGGGTGTCGGCCACCCCGTTGCCCCACGCGGCCGCCCGTTCCGGCGGGTCGGCGACGACCATCCCGGCGGCCACGAGCAGCATGACCAGCAGGGCCGCGACGCGGCGGAACGCCAGAGGTGCCAGAACCACCCGCATCAGAACCTCCCCGACGACACCCACGTTTCCATCGTGCATCGTCGATGTTAACGCTCACAAAACCCGAGGTCAACCCACACGCCCCGCCCCACCCCCGCTCCACCCCTGCCGCGATCTTGCACTTTGCGCGGGGCCAAAGGCGGGTAAAGCGGACCAAACGTCGACCGAAAGCGCAAGATCGGCGCAGGCAGGGGGCGGGGGCGGGGCGGGTTAGGTGTTGAAGCGGTTTTGTACTGCGGTGCGGGTGGGCATGGCGGTGGCGCCGCCCGGGGATTCGCAGACCAGGCCGGCCACCCGCAGCGCGAAGGCGACGCGATCGGCCCAGCCCGACGGGTCCTCCGGCTCGCCGTCGCGCAGCAGGTCGGCGATCAGCGCGGCCATCACCGAGTCACCCGCGCCGGTGGCGTCGATCGCGTCGACAGTGGGGGCCGGCACCCGGACCGGGTCGGCTTCGGCGGCGGCCAGCACCGCACCGGCCGCGCCGAGCGTCACCACCACAGTGGCCGCCCCCAACTCACGCAGGTACGCCGCCACACCCTCGACCGGTTCACCGGGATAGAGCAGCACCGCGTCGGCGGCGCTCAGCTTGACCAGGTGCGCGCCGGCGGCGAACTCGGCCACCACCTCGCGCAGCCCGTCCAGCGCTGCCGGCCCGTTGAGCAGCCGGGGGCGTACGTTCGGGTCGAAGACCCGCAGGCCGGGGGCGAGCGACCAGGCACGGCGGGCGGCGGCCAGCGTGTCGGGTCGCAGCAGCACGATCGAACCGCAGTAGAGCACGTCGGCGCCCTCCAGCAGCGCCAGGTCCAGATCGTCGGGGCCGAGCAGTCCGTAGGAGGCCGGCTCGCCGTAGAAACGGAAGTCCGGCTCCGGCCCGGCGTACGTGACCACCGCGAGCGTCGTCGGCGCCGGGACCGTGATCGCACCGGCCACCCCGACGTCGGCAGCGGTGAGGAAGGCGCGGATCCGGCCGCCCAGCGCGTCGTCACCGAGCGAGCCGACGAACTGCGCCGCGCCGCCGAGTCGGGCCACCCCGACGGCGACGTTGAGCGGCCCGCCGCCGATGGCCTGCCGATAGACCCGCTCCCCGTCGATGTCGCTGTCGAGCAGGTCGACGAGCGCTTCGCCGAGCACCACCGCGTATCCCATGCCGATCCTCTCGTCGTCGCCACCGGCCGCCGCAAATCCGATCCGATCTCCGTGGCACCAGGCTGGCACAGCGCGCGGCCCGATGGGCGCCGAAGGCCACGCACCGACGTGCGCTCTACCCCGGCTGGTGGATCGGCCCGTCGAGTACCGCGAGGGGGCGGCCGGTGCCGCCCCACCGGGCCGCGACGATCTGCGCGGCCACACTCACCGCGGTCTCCTCCGGGGTACGACCACCAAGGTCCAACCCGATCGGGGAGGCGAGCCGGGCGAGCTGCGCCGGGGTGAGCCCCGCCTCGCTCAACAGCTTGTGTCGCTCGTCGTGGGTGCGCCGTGAGCCCATCGCGCCGACGTACGCCAATGGGTGGCGCAGCGCCAGCTCCAGCAACGGCACGTCGAACTTCGGGTCGTGGGTGAGCACGCACACCACTGTCCGCTCGTCGAGCCGATCGGCCGCCAACTCGGTACGCAGGTAGCGGTGCGGCCACTGCACCACCACCTCGTCCGCCTCGGGAAAGCGCCGCGCGGTGGCGAAGACCGGCCGGGCGTCGCAGACGGTGACCCGGTAGCCGAGGAACGCGCCGATCCGGGCCACCGCTGCGGCGAAGTCGATCGCCCCGAACACGATCATCCGGGGCGGGGTGGCGTACGCGGTCACGAAGAGGCTGACGCCGCCGCCCCGGCGCTGCCCGTGGTACCCGTACCGGAGCATCCCGCTGCGCCCGGCGGCGAGCAGCCCGAGGGCGTCGGCGCTGGCCGCGTCGTCGAGCCGGTCGTCGCCGAGCGAGCCGACGGACCGCTGGCCGGTCAGCACCAGCCGCCGACCAAGCCGCCGGGCCGGGTCGATCGGCCCGGTGCCCGGAGAAGTGCCGGCGTCGGCGGCCACGCAGGTGACGATCGCCGCCGGGTGGCCGCTACGGCGGGCGGCGGCGACAGCGTCCAGCGCCGGCAGGGCGCCCGCGTCGATCCGCTCGACGAACACGTCGAGGATGCCGCCGCAGGTCAGACCCACTGTGTACGCGTCGTCGTCGCTGATCCCGTAGCGGCACAGCGCGGGCTGGCCGGTGTCGAGCACACGGCGGGCCCGTTCGTAGAGATCCGCCTCGACGCAGCCGCCGGAGACGCTGCCGATGACAGTGCCGTCGGTCGTGACCACCATTGCGGCGCCGGGCGGCTGCGGGGCGGAGTGCCAGGTGGCCACCACGGTGGCCAGCGCGACCGGGTCGCCGTCGCGGCACCGACGGTGCACCTCGTCGAACACGTCCGGCACCGGCGGCCGCCTCTCCGTTCCCGCTCCCCGTACGCAGGATATGGCGTTCAACGGCGACCGGCGGGTCTTCTGATGCATCGAGGAAGACCTATTGCGGTCGGCCCCTGCGGCGTGGTGGGATGACGCGTACCGGGCGGTGCGAGGGCTGCGGCGCCGCCGGTTGCCGGGTTGGTTAGACGCGAGGGCACCGGTCCAGGACAGGACCGTTGACGGCGCACGTCCACTGGCTGTTTTCCGCCGGGGCACGTCGCCGTGATCGTCGCACCGCTCACGACAGCGGGGCGATCACGCCACATCCCACCCGATTGCGGCGGGGCGGCTCAGCCAGCGCCCCTCGCGAGTCAGGAGAACCCGTGAACCGTTCCCGTATGGCCGCCTTGCTCACCGCGGCCATGACCCTCGCGCTGGGCGCTGTCGCCCTGGCGTCCAATCCTCAGCCGGCCGCCGCGCACGGCGCGGCGATGACGCCGGGCAGCCGCACCTACCTCTGCTGGCAGGACGGCCGCAGCCAGACCGGTGAGATCAGGCCGAACAATCCCGCGTGCTCCGCCGCCGTGGCCCAGAGCGGGGCGAACTCGCTGTACAACTGGTTCAGCGTGCTGCGCTCCGACGCTGGCGGCCGGACCACCGGCTTCATTCCGGACGGGCAATTGTGCAGCGGCGGTGCAACCGGTTTCCGCGGCTACGACCTGCCCCGCACCGACTGGCCGCTGACCCACCTGACCGCCGGGGCGCGGCTGGACTTCAAGTACAGCAACTGGGCGCACCACCCGGGCACGTTCTACTTCTACGTGACGAAGAACAGCTGGAGCCCGACCCGGGCCCTGGCCTGGAGTGACCTGGAGGAGCCGTTCCTGACGGTGACCAACCCGCCGCAGCGCGGCTCGGTCGGCAGCAACGACGGGCACTACTACTTCAGCGGCAACCTGCCGTCGGGTAAGAGTGGCAAGCACATCATCTACTCCCGCTGGGTCCGCTCGGACTCGCAGGAGAACTTCTTCGGCTGCTCCGACGTGACCTTCGACGGCGGCAGCGGCCAGGTCACCGGTGTGGGTCCGGGTGGCACGCCGACCGACCCGACCGACCCGCCGACCGATCCGCCGACCGACCCGACGGATCCGCCGACCGACCCGACCACCCCACCGCCGTCCGGCGGTGACTGCATGGCCACCTACAAGGTGTCCAGCGCCTGGCAGGGCGGCTTCCAGGGCGAGGTCACGATCATGAACCACGGCAGTACGCCGTTCTCCGGTTGGACCGCGAACTGGACCTGGCCCAACGGGCAGGCGATCAGTCAGATCTGGGGTGCCACCCAGACATCGTCCGGCTCGACTGTGACAGCGACGAACGTCGCCTACAACGGCACTGTCGCACCGGAGGGCACCACAACGTTCGGCTTCCTGGCGAGTTCCACAGGAACCAACGGGCTCCCCACAGTCACCTGCGCCCGCCGCTAACCATCACCACCACCACCCTGAAATGATCAAGAGGTTTGCGTCATCCGGACCGTTTCCGGTGACGCAAACCTCTTGATCAACAGGGTGGGGCAGAGTCAGCGGACCATGGAGCCGACCACCGGCTTGGTGAGCAGGGCAGACTGGTTGCGCTGGATACCCGGGTCGAGGGTCTTGGCCACGAAGATCGCGTGCCAGATGCAGAAGATCAGCACCGTCCACACCTTGCGGGAGTGGTCGGCCTCCTCCCGCTTGTGCTCGTCGAGCAGCCGCAGCGCGTACGACAGGTCGAGCAGGTCGCCCGCGCCCGAGGTGCTGAGCACGTGCCGGGCCCACTCGTACATCTCGCCGCGCAGCCAGACCCGGGTGGGGGTCGGGAAGCCCAGCTTCTTGCGGTTGACGATGGCCGGCGGCACGACACCCTGCAACGCCTGACGCATCGCGTACTTCGTGGCGTCGGAGCGCGGCGGCAGCTTCAGGTCGACCGGGATCTTCGCCGCGACGTCGAAGACCTCACGGTCGAGGAACGGCACCCGCACCTCCAGCGAGTGCGACATCGAGATCCGGTCGGCCTTGACCAGGATGTCGCCACGCAGCCAGGTGTAGAGGTCGACGTACTGCATCTTGGTGACGTCGTCGAGCTCGGTGCACTCGGCGTAGATCGGGGCGGTGACGTCCGTGTAGCGCACCGAGGGGTCGTAGCGGCGCATCAGGTGCTGCTTCTCCTCCTCGGTGAACATCCGGGCGTTGCCGTAGTAACGCTCCTCGATCGGGGTGGTGCCGCGCTCCAGGAAGCTCTTGCCCTTGACCCCCTGCGGGATCGCCTTGGAGACCGCGCGCAGCCCCTTCTGCACCCCGCCGGGCAGGCCGTTGACGGTGCCCAGCGAGAGCGGCTCCCGGTAGATCGTGTAACCGCCGAAGAACTCGTCCGCGCCCTCACCGGAGAGCACCACAGTGACGTGCTCGGCGGCCTTCTTGGCCACGAAGTAGAGCGGCACCAGCGCCGGGTCGGCGACCGGGTCGTCCAGGTGCCAGACGATCTTCGGCAGCGCGTCGATCATGTCCTGTGGACCGATCTTGGTGGGGATCGTGGTGACGTCGAGGTGCCGGGCCGAATCCTGAGCGACGTCGATCTCCGAGTAACCGGGCACGTCGTAGCCGACGGTGAAGGTCAGGATGTTCGGGTTGAACTCCCGTGCCAGCGCCACCACAGCTGTGGAGTCGATGCCGCTAGAGAGGAACGAGCCGACCGGCACGTCGGAGCGCATGTGCATGCGCACGCTCTCCCGCAGCGTCTCGCGGATCTCGTGGTAGAGCTTCTGCTCGTCGTCGACCGGCGCCGGCCGGAACACCGGCCGGTACCACCGACGTACGTCGATCCGACCGCCCGGGGTCCAGTTCAGGTACTCCCCGGAGCCGATCCGGCTGATGCCCTTGTGCAGCGTGCCGGGCTCGGGGACGTACTGAAGGGTCAGGTAGTGGCTCAGGTTGGCCGTGTCGACGCCCGCGTCGCCCTGGTAGTTGCTGTGCGCGAAGGGCAGCAGCGCCTTCTTCTCCGAGGCCAGGTAGAGGCCGTCGGCGGTCTCCAGGTAGTGCATCGGCTTGATGCCGAAATAGTCGCGGGCACCGAAGGCCCGGCGTTCCTGCCGGTCCCAGATGACGAAGGCGAACATGCCCCGCAGCCGGGTGAGCACCTGCTCACCCCAGAAGTGGTAGCCCGCGACGATCACCTCGCCGTCACCGGCGGTGGCGAACTGGGCGCCGAAGTTCCTGATCAACTCCTCGCGCAGCTCAATGTAGTTGTAGATCTCGCCGTTGAAGGTCAGCAGGTAACGGCCGTTCGCGTAGGGCAGTGGCTCGTGGCTCGACGCGACGTCGATGATGGCCAGCCGCTTGTGGGCGAACACGCCGTCCGCGTACCGGCCGGAGGCGTCGCCGACCACCTCGACCCCGGTCTCGTCGGGGCCGCGGTGGTGCAGGCATTCCAACGCTCCGGCGATGTGGTCGCGATGCGCTGCGGCGTTGCCGTTCGCGCTGAAGAAGGCCAGAAGTCCGCACATGGTGGCCATCTTTCCACGCGCGCTGTCGGCCCTTGCAGCCGTCCGTCGATCCACCCGACTCCCAGGGGGCGTTACCGCCAACCGGACGCGCGGTACCGTCGGGACCAGCAACGAAGCGGAGGGAGCGGCGCAATGACCGAGGGACAGACCGACGGTACGCCGACGGACGGTACGGAATCGCACGATCCGGACTTCCCGGAGGCGTTCCTGTCCTTCATGCGGCAGGGCTGGAGCGACACGGCGCTCCCCGTGACGCCCCGCCCGGAGACGCCCAACTACGCCAAGCGGCGGGCGGCCCTCTCGGCGGCCTTCCCCGGCGAGACGCTGGTGATCCCCACCGGCACCGAGAAGGTCCGGGCCAACGACACCGACTACCCGTTCCGGCCGGGCAGCGACTTCGCCTACCTGACCGGCGACCACGACGCCGACAGCGTGCTGGTGCTGCGCCCGAACGGCTCGGGGCACGACGCGACGCTGTACATGCGGCCCCGGTCCTCCCGGGAGACCGACGAGTTCTTCCGCAGCCGAAACGGCGAGCTGTGGGTGGGCCGGCGGCACACCCTCGGCGAGAAGTCGACCGAGCTGGGCCTGCCCACCGCCGACCTGACCGGCCTGGAGGCGACCCTCGCCGACCTGGCTCCGGGGCGTACCCGGGTGCTGCGCGGTTTCGACGCCCAGGTGGACGCGGCCGTCCGCCCCTACGCCGGGCCCCGCGCCGAGGGCCAGCCGGCCCGGGACCGGGAGCTGGCCATCGCCATCTCGGAGATGAAGCTGGTCAAGGACGAGTGGGAGATCGGCCAACTCCAGGACGCGATCGACGCCACCGTCCGCGGCTTCGAGGACGTGGCCCGGATCCTGCCGGCCGACCGGGCGGTCTCCGAGCGGCTGCTGGAGGGCGTCTTCGCGCTGCGGGCCCGCCACGACGGCAACGACGTCGGGTACAGCTCGATCGTCGGTGCCGGCGAGCACGCAACGATCCTGCACTGGGTGCACAACCACGGCGCGACCCGACCGGGCGACCTGCTGCTGATGGACATGGGTGTCGAGGGCCACAACCTCTACACCGCCGACGTCACCCGGGTCCTGCCGGTGAGCGGCCGGTTCACCGCGCTGCAACGCCAGGTCTACGACATCGTGTACGCCTCGCAGCAGGCCGGCATCGAGGCCATCCGCCCCGGGGTGAAGTTCAAGGACGTCCACCTGGCCTGCATGCGGGTGCTCGCCGAAGGGTTAGCCGAGCTGGGTCTGCTGCCGGTGAGCGTGGACGAGGCGATGGACGAGAAGTCGACCGTCTACCGGCGGTGGACGCTGCACGGCTTCGGCCACATGCTCGGGATCGATGTGCACGACTGCTCCAACGCCCGCAAGGAGACGTACCGCGACGGCGCGCTGGGCGAGGGCTACGTGCTCACCGTCGAGCCCGGTCTGTACTTCCAGCCGGAGGACGAGCTGGTCCCCGCCGAGCTGCGCGGCGTGGGCATTCGGATCGAGGACGACGTGCTGGTCACCGCGACCGGCGCGGTCAACCTGTCGGCCGGGCTGCCCCGCACCTCCGACGAGGTGGAGACCTGGCTGGCCGAGCAGCGCGAAGCCGGCCCTCGCCTGCCCAGCTAAGCCCGCCTGCCCAGCTAGCCCGCCTACCCAGCTGGGGCTGGCGGATCAAGCCCCGCCCCTGACCCGCCGGCCCTTTCTGAGGGCCGGCGGGCCATGGGCCTCCGGCCGTGATCCACTCGGTTTCCTTGAAGTCGCGCTGTCCCGGCCGCCCGGACACCGCGCCTTCAAGAAAGTCGAGTGGATCACGCTTTTGCGGGCGGGCACCGTTCGGTAACCGCACACCCCCAGGCGGCCGCGCCCGCGCACCGACAGCCGACAGCGACACCGGCTGCGACGCATTGACACCGGACCCGCCAGACCGGCGAAGAGACCCGACGGCGCGGCGCACCGTCGACCCGCGGTGACGCCCGCACGGTGGCGACGGCATGCGGGCGGGGCGAGGTTCGGCTTACCGAGCGCCCGCAGTCCGTCGGTATTCGCCCTGCTCAGGGCGCTTCCTACCGGTCAGGACCACTCGGTCGCCCTCGCCTGACCTGCGCCAAATGCGTGGTTGTCTCAGATAAGTCCGCATCGCGAAGATGGTTCTCATACGGTGAGGATCAGAGGCTACAACCCATTTGTAGCTGGTCGTGGCGCCTCGGGCGGTGCGATCCCGTCTGGTAGCAGGAAAGGGCGGAAGGCTCTGATGTCCAACGACGTAACGAGTACCGACGGCGGGGCCTCGGCGGCTCCGCCGACACGGCGAAGGCGGGCGCTCTGGGTCGCCGGTGTGGCCGGGCTGACCGGCGTGGTCGGCCTGGCGGCCCTCGGCGGCGTCGCCGCTCGGGACGACAAGCCGAAGTCCGACCAGGTGTCGGACGCGCAGCCGTCGACCAACCGGCAGACCGTCAGCGATGACGGCGGCGCGGACAAGGGCGGCGCCAAGGACGACGGCGGTCAGGACGACGAGTGGAGCGGCGACGACTGGAGCGGCTTCGACGACCAGTCCGGCAAGGATGGCAAAGAGCGCAAGGACGGCAAGGACGCCAAGGACGGCAAGGACGGCGAGAAGGACCGCACCAAGCAGGTCCCGTGCGACTCCGACAAGCTGATCCAGGCGATCACGTTCGCCAACAACGAGGACGGCGGCGTGCTGGAGCTGGCCAGGGGCTGCACCTACACCCTGACTCGCAACCAGGACGGCAACGGCCTCCCGGTGATCACCGAGCACATCACCCTCAAGGGTGAGCACACCACCATCGGCCGCGAGGCCACTGCCGACTACTTCCGCATCCTCAATGTCGGCGCCGGCGGGCACCTCACTCTCAAGGGCCTGAGCATCAGGGGTGGCCAGACGCTTCAGTCCCCGATGACCGCTGACCCGGCGACGGTCTGGGCACCGTACTCGGCCCCGGTCCGCTCGACCGTGGCCAGACCGGCCGCAGCGGCGCCCGCCGCCGCAGCCGCACCCAGCGCCAAGCCAGCGGCGGCGGCAGCAGCAGCAGCGCAACCGGCGGCAACCGCCGCCAAGCCGGCCGCGAAGGCCGCCGTCAAGGCAGCACCCGCGAAGGCAGCGCCCGCTAAGGCGGCACCCGCTAAGGCGGCACCCGCCAAGGCCACCGCCAAGCCGGCCGCGAAAGCCGCGGCAGCGACCAAGGCGGCCCCGGCCAAGCCGGTAGCCGCAGCGGCGCCGGTGGGTGCCGGTACGGCCGTCGTACCGCTGGTCGAGCAGCCCGGGTTCACCGACGGCGCCGGGGTGCTGGTGCAGCCCGGTGGTCGCGCGGAGATCCTGGACAGCGAGTTGCTCTACAACCAGTCCGGCGGCAGCGGCGGCGGCCTGGCCAACTTCGGCAGCACCAGGCTCGGCAAGACGACGGTCGCGCACAACACCGCCTTCTTCGTCGGCGGCGGCATCTTCAACGCCGGCGTACTCCAGGTCGACGAGTCGAAGATCAAGGACAACACCGGGATCATCGGTGGCGGTGGCATCTCCAACGGCGCGCCGGCGATTCGCAGCGAGGGCGTTGTGGGCGGTTCGGTCTGGGTCCACAAGAGCGAGGTCACCGACAACGAGACGCTCGGCTTCGGCGGCGGCGTGCTGGATGTCGAGGGCACCACGACACTGCACCAGACGACGGTCAGTGACAACACCGCGGTGCTCGAGGGTGGTGGCGTCGCGGTGGCGGACAGCCAACTCACCCTCAAGGACGCCACGGTGGTCAGGAACAGCACCGCTCGCGAGGGTGGCGGCCTGTTCGTGAGCTCCGACAGCGTCGCGACGATCGAGAGCAGCAGGATCAACGACAACACCTCGGTCTTGTGGGGCGCCGGCCTCTACAACGACGACGGCGTCACCACGCTGCGCGACAGCGAAGTGGTGGGCAACCGGGCCGTCGGTCCGCTCGCCCGTGGCGGCGGCATCGTCAACGCCGACGGGAGCGAGGTCAGACTCCACCGGACGAAGGTGGCGCACAACTTCTCCACCCTTGAGCCGGGAGGCATCTTCAACAGCGTCGGCGGCACCGTGACGCTGGACGACGAGTCCGCGGTCACTGCCAACCGCCCGACCAACTGCTTCAACGTTACGGACTGCTTCGCCTGATCGGGTGGGGCTGAACCACATAGAAGGGGGCGCCCCTTCGAGCCGTCACCGGCTCGGAGGGGCGTACCCATTTGGGCAGGTCAGGCGCGTGCAGGCCGGCTTGGGGGGCCGTGTGTCGATCCAGGCCCCGGTGGGGGCAACATGAACCGAATGTGGGCTTCTCTCGGATAAGCCCGCGAGGCGAGGAACCTTCTCATACGGTGGTTTTGGGAGCTACAACCGATTTGTAGCAGGGGACACCCGTCTGACGGCGGCGACCCTGTCTGGTACGAGGAGAGGGCAGAGAGCTCCGATGTCCAACTACCTAACGAACAACGAAGCCTCCGGGCGGGCGACGGCCAAGAGCCGCCGCAAGCTCTGGCTCGCCAGTGGCGTGGCCGGTTTGACGGGCGTGATCAGTCTCGCGGCGGTGGGCGTCGCGGGCAGCGCCGGAGCGGTCGGCTTGAACTGGAACACCGCGCAGGTCAGCAAGGACGGCGACCAGCGGGGTGACGAGGGACGCGACTGGGACAAGGACAAGGACAAGAACCGGGACGACAAGGACCGGGACAAGGACCACGAGCGCGGGAAGGAGGTGCCCTGCGACACCGACAAGCTGATTCAGGCGATCGTGTTCGCCAACAACAAGCACGGCGGTGTGCTGGAGCTGGCCAAGGGCTGCACCTACAACCTGACCCGCAACGACTACGAGGGCAACGGCCTGCCGGTCATCACCGAGCGGATCACGCTCAAGGGTGAGCACACCACGATCTCTCGGGAAGCCACGGCGGACTACTTCCGCATCCTCAACGTCGGCGCCGGTGGTCACCTCACCATCAAGGGCCTGACCATCAAGGGTGGCCAGACCCTCGAACTGGAGAACGGTGTCGAGCCGGCCGCGGTCTGGGCGGCCTACTCGGACTCCGAGGCGCTCGCCGCGCAGGTGAAGGCGGGCACCCCGTTGGCCCAGGCGCTCACCGCGCGGCAGGCCAACCCGAAGGCGGGCCTGAAGGCCGCGCCGAAGGTCACCCCGAAGGCCACGCCGGGCGTCGTCACGCCGCTCGTCGAGCAGCCGGAGGAGAACGACGGTGCCGGAATCCTGGTTCAGCCGGGTGGCACCGCCGAGATCCTGGAGTCCGAGGTCGTCCTGAACCAGTCGGGCGGCAACGGTGGTGGTGTGGCCAACTTCGGCACCACGAAGATCTGGCACAGCACCGTCACCCGTAACACCGCCTTCTTCTTCGGTGGCGGCGTCTTCAACGCCGGGCTGCTCAAGGTCGAGGAGTCGAAGATCAAGGACAACACCGCCGTCATCGGTGGTGGCGGTATCTCCAACGGTGCCGCGGAGATCTTCACCGAGGACGTCGACGGCGGAACGGTCGAGCTCAAGAAGGCCGAGATCACCGACAACGAGACGCTCGGCTTCGGTGGTGGCTACCTCGACATCGAGGGCAACACCACGGCGTACGAGACCAAGTTCGTCTCGAACACAGCGGTTCTCGCCGGTGGCGGTATCGCCGCGGCGGACAGCCAGCTGAACCTGCACAACGTCACGGTGGAGCGCAACAGCACCGCCGGTGTCGGTGGCGGTGTGGCCATCGCCTTCGACAGCGTGGCCACGTTCGAGAAGAGCAGCATCAAGGACAACACCGCCGGCTTCTTCGGCGGCGGGCTCTTCAACGCCGGCAGCGTCACCACGCTGCGCGACAGCGAGGTCGTCGGCAACCGGGCCGTGGGTCCGATCGGAGTCGGCGGCGGCATCTTCAACATCTTCGGCGAGGTCAACCTGTCGAAGACGAAGGTCGCCCACAACTTCTCCACCTTCGAGCCGGGCGGTGTCTTCAGCTTCTTCGGAGACGTGAACCTGGACGACAAGTCCGCCATCACCGCGAACCGTCCGACCAACTGCCTGGCCATCCCGGGCGGCACGATCGACAACTGCTTCGCCTGATCGATCACGTAGCACCAGCACAACGGACCGGCCCCCTTCCGCGAGACGCGGAAGGGGGCCGGTTCACGTCACTTCTGGACGAAGACCGCCACGCTGCGCGCTGGTACGGCGAACGTGCCGGCCGCCCTGTCGAACGAGGCGGTACGCAGCACCGGGTCGGCCGAGTCGACAAGCACCGGGTGCAGTGCCACGTCCGCTCCGCGCAGTCCGGTCACCGTCTGGTTGGCCGCCGACGGGGTGCTGTTGAAGACGACGGTCAGCGACTTCCACGGCCCGCCCAGCCCACTGGCGTCCAGCGTCATGGTCAGCACACCCGGCGTCTCCTGCGCACCGGACAGCGGGAACGCCACCCGCCGCTGTACCTGCTCGGCGGTGGCCAGCCCGAACACCGGCGACGACGCCCGGATACGCAGCAACTCGGCGTACCGGGCGTCGGTGGTGTTGATCGCCGCGCAGTCCGGCACGAGCGCCGGGTCGGCCAGCAGCGGCTTGGCGTAGGACCACTTGTCCTCGTTGTCGGGCGCGGGCGGCAGACCGGCGCCGAACCCGTTGCCCCGTGCACAGCCCCAGCGGATCTGGTTGAACCAGTCACCGGAGTTGTACGAGTTGCGGTCCAGCGACTTCGACCGCAACCGTTCGGTGCCGGCGGTGACGAACCCGGTGCCCTGTCCCAGCACCACAGTGCCCAGCGCCAGCACCTGCATCCGTGAGCGGTCCGCCGCCGTCGTGGCCTGCGGCAGCTTGTACGCCAACGCGTCGTACAGGATCTCGTTGTCGTGCGCGTCGGCGTAGGTGACGGCCTCCCCCGGCGCGGCGGTGTAGCCGGCCGGGGAGCCGTTGTAGTCCACCTGCGCCCCGGTGACCTCACGCCCGGCCGTGTCGGTGAACCGGTATCCGCGCAGGTTGCCGGTGAGTCCCACCTTGATCAGGTCGTGGGCGTGCAGGAGTCGGGCCTTCTGCTCGGCGGGTGACCCGTTGACCGCATCGCCGTTCGGGTCGGTGTAGAGCCCGGAGGCGAAACCCTGCACCCGGGGGTTGGTGTCGAACGGTCCGCCGCCGCGCACCGCGTCGCGCAGCCGGTCGTTGAAGGTCCCGATACCGGTGCCGGCCATGTTGGCCTGGGTGGCCTGGACGAAACGGGCGTCGTTGGCGACCTCGCCGAAGTTCCAGCCCTCGCCGTAGAGCATGATCGCCTTGCCGTCCACGCCGTCGCGGGCGACGGTCAACCGGTCCAGGGCTGCCCTGACTGCCAGGATGTTCGCCTTCGGGTGGTGACCCATCAGGTCGAAGCGGAAGCCGTCCACCTTGTACTGCCGGGCCCAGGTGACCAGCGAGTCGACCACCAGCTTGCCCATCATGGCGTGCTCGGGGGCGGTGTTGGCGCAGCAGGTGGAGTTGGCCACGGCGCCGTCCTCCAGCAGCCGGTGGTAGTAGCCGGGCACGATCTGGTCGAGCACCGACTTCGCATCGGTGCCGGCCGCCGACGTGTGGTTGTAGACCACGTCCATGACCACCCGCAGCCCGGCGTCGTTCACCCCGGCGACCATCCGCCGGAACTCGGTGGTCCGCGCCGCGCCGGTCGGGTCGACGGCGTAGCCGCCCTCGGGCACCGTGTAGTGCAGCGGGTCGTACCCCCAGTTGTAGCCGTCGGTTTCGGCGACCGCCGCCACGCACTTCTGCTGCTCGGCCGAGTCCGGCGGCAGCGCCGCCAGGTCGCAGGCCGGCTGCCGCTGGTCGGCCCGCTTCTCCGGAATCGTCGCGAAGTCGAACGCCGGCAGCAGGTGCAGGTGGGTGACCCCGGCGTCGCCGAGCGCCCGCAGGTGGGTCATGCCGGCGGTTTTCGGGTCGGTGAACGAGAGGAAGGTCCCCCGCCGCTCGGCCGGCACTGTGTCGTCGGCGATGGAGAAGTCCCGCACGGACAGCTCGGTGATCTGCGCCTTCGCTGCCGGCACCGGTGCCGGTTTGCGCAGCGTGCGCCACCCGGAGGGTGCCAGCGCCGGGTCGTTCAGGTCGACGAGTTGGCTGTGCGTGGAGTCCGCGGCGAGGGCCACCGAGTACGGGTCGGTGACCGCCGCGGTGACTATCCGCTGCGCCGCCGGCTGCCACGCCCGCACCTCGTACCGGTAGAACTTGCCGGTCCAGGTTTGGTCGCCGCGCACCGACCAGGCACCGGTGCGGTCGTCGCGGCGCATCGGCACCGTCTTCGGCGCGGCGGTGGGCGAGTCGAACAGCTGCAGGCGCACGCTGTGGGCGGTCGGCGCCCACAGCGCGAGGCTCGGCGTCCGGCCCGCGAACGTGGGCCCGAGGGTGGCGTCGGCCGCCCGGGAGTACACGTCGTCGAGCACGCCGGGGATCTGCACGCCGGTCGCGGCGAGCAGCGCACCCTCGGCGTCGCGTTCGGTGACCAGCAGCTGCCCCCGCAGCGCCGCCGGGACCTTGGCCAGGTCCGCCCGGTCCAGGGCGAAGCTACGGTACGACCACAGGTGCGGGAACCTGTCGCGTTGCGCCTCGGTGAGCCCGTTGCGCTGCGCCCGCAGCGGCATCGTGGTGTACGTGCCGGTCAGCTCGCCGTCGACCACGCTGACCCCGCCGGTGGGCGCGGTGACCAGCGCGTACGTCCTGCCGTCGGTCGGCGGTGTCTGCCACGCCACTGTGGACCTGTCGATCCAGTGCGCCTTCTGCTTGCTGATGTCGGTGTCTCCGCTGGCGGTGGTGGCCGTCGACGGCAGCAGGCGGCCCGGTGTGGCGGCGAGGAGCCACACCTCCCGGCCGGCGCTGGCGAAGTCGAGCCGCTGGTCGTCGGGCAGGTCCTTGGTGTCGCCCTGGTGGATGATGTAGTTCAGGCCGGTGGCGCCGGCCGCGAGCGGCACCCGGAACACCGCCCCGAACGCGTCGATGGAGGTCGGTCGCAGCGGGGCTGACCACTCGGTCGGGTTCGCCGCACCGTCCCACAGGTGCAGGCCCCAGCCGTCGTAGTTGCCGTCGGCCCGCCGGTAGTGCAGCACGGCGGTGCCCTCCTCGACCGGCGGGGCCGGTTCACCGGTGGCCGCCTGCCTGCTCGGGTAGATCGCCGGGTCGCCCTGCTTGAGCCAGATCTCGCCGGTCTGGGTGACGTCGATGCTGCGGTCCTGGGCGACGTCCTTCGTACCAGCCTTGTCGACAACCAGGAAGTTCACCGACGTCGCGCCCGGCTTGAGTTTCACCCAGGCGAACCGGCCGTAGGAGTCCTCCCCGGCGAACGGCTGCCCCTTCGGCCACTCGGTGACGTACGCCGGGTCGATGTCCCCCCACGCGTACAGCCCCCAGTCGTCGTACCCCCCGGCCGGGCGCTGGTAGTGCACCACCGCCCACTCCCGGGAGCTGCCCTGCGCCGGGGTCCCCACGACGGCGGTGGACCGGGCGGTGGCGGTACGGCCCCGGCCGTCGCGGACCACCGCCTTGTACTCGACACGGGTGCCGCCGGCCAGGCCGGTCAGGTCGTGCTGCACCGTGTACGGGGCGTGGTCGGCGCTGCCCAGCAGCGTCCACCGGCCGCCGGCCACCCGCGCCGCGACGGCGACGGTGGCCAGCGGGTCGCCGGTCACCCGGGCGGTGACCGCCGCCCGGGTGGCGACCGGCTCGTCCGGAACCGGGTTGGTGATGGTGATGGTCGGCTTGTCGGCCGCCCGTGCGATGGGGTTGCCGGCCCGGTACACCGCCGCCGACAGCGGCGGCACGGTGAGGGTCAGCTCGCCGTCACCCCCGGCCTGTTCGTCGCCTGAGCCGCCGTAGATGCCGGTGAAGGTGGCGCCGGCCGACCAGGTGTCCACCGTGACAGTCTGCGCGGTGTCGGCGTTGTTCACGGCCACCACGTACTCGGTGCGGTCGGCCGGGGCGATCCGGGAGGCGGCGAAGACACCCGGCCCGTCGTCCGCGTACCGGGTGACCTGCACACCGTCGCGCAACGCCGGGTGGGCCTGACGCAGCCGGCCCAGGTCGGCGATGGTCCGGTACAGCGGGTGGGTCGAGTCGAACTGGTCGCTGGCGTGGGTGCGGTCGGTGCCGAGCAGGTCGTCGTCGAGGTAGTCGGGAACCTTCGACGCGAACATGTCCTGGCGGGCGTCCTTGTCCCCGCCCGGGCCGGTGAAGCCCTGTTCGTCGCCGGAGTAGACCACCGGCTGGCCACGGGTCAGGAACATCAACTGATGCGCGAGCTGGTCACGACGCAGGTGGCTGGCCGGGTCGCTGCCACCACCGGCGATGAACGATCCGATCCGGCCCATGTCGTGGTTGCCGAGGAAGGTGGTCAACCGGCCCGCGTCCGTGTCCCGGGCCGCGTAGAGGTCGTCGCGGGCGTACACGTCGGCGAGCGCCTTCGCGGAGCCGGCGCCGGCGGTGAAGCCCCGCGCGGCCTCCTGGAAGGCGAAGTCGAGGGTGGCCGGCAGGCCACCCTGGCGGACGTAGCTGGAGCTGATCTCCGGGTCGGCGCTGTACACCTCGCCGAACATGAAGAAGTCCTTCTTGCCGGCCTTCTCCGCGGCCCGCTCGATGCCCTGGCTGAACTGCGGCCAGAAGTCCATGTTGACGTGCTTCACGGTGTCCAGTCGGAAGCCGTCGACGCCGGTCGCGCCGATCCAGTCCCCGTACGCCTTGGTCAGGCCCCGGACCACCTCGGGACGCTCGGTCCACAGGTCGTCGAGGCCGAAGAAGTCGCCGTACTCGCTGTTCTCGCCGGCGAAGGTGGAGTCACCCCGGTTGTGGTACATGGCGGCGTCGTTCAGCCAGGCCGGGACCTTGACGCTCGCGTCCTTCGGGTCGGCGAACGTCGGCGTGTACGGGAAGGACTCCTTGTCGACCGGCGGGAACGCCCGGGAGCCGTCGGCGTAGTTGCGGTCCTCGAACGCCCGGCCCTGCGCGTCGGTGTACGGCGAGGTCGCCTTGTCCACGTACGCGTACTTGTCCTCGGCGTACTTGATGACGTCGGCGGTGTGGTTGACGATCACATCGAGGTAGATCTTGAGGCCGCGCTGGTGGGCGAGCTTGACCAGCCGCTTCATCTCTTCCATCGTGCCGAAGTGCGGGTCCACCTGGGTGAAGTCGGTGATCCAGTAGCCGTGGTAGCCGGCCGAGACGTCGTTGCCGGCACCCTGCACCGGCCGGTTCTTGAAGATCGGGGCGAGCCAGATCGCAGTGGTGCCCATCCCCTGGATGTAGTCCAGTTTGTCGATGACGCCCTTGAGGTCGCCGCCGTGATAGAAGCCTTTGTCGGTCGGGTCGAGGCCGGTCCGCAGCCGGTCGCCGGTGAGGCCGCCCCGGTCGTTGCGGGGGTCTCCGTTGGCGAACCGGTCCGGCAGGACGAAGTAGAACTGCTCGGCTCGGGCGGAGTTGCCGCCGGCCTTCAGCAGCGCCTCGGCGGTGGGTTCGGCACGCCACTGGGTCGCGCCGCCGATCGCGAGCGGGGCGCCGTCGGACGGGCGGGGGCCCGCGGCGGCGGGGTGCACGGCGACCGGAGCGCCGACGAGCGTGACGGTGAGCAGGGAGGCAAGGGCCAGCAGGGCGGTGCGCGGTAACGGCGGGGGTTTCATCGACGCCTTCCTCTGGTCGCTGATTGGCCGCACGCTAACCCTTGCCGAAACATTCTGCAATACCTTGCAAACATGGTCGCAACAAAGCAGCATCCTTGCAGAAGGGCCGGTCAGAACCCGTTGCAGCGCGCCCCGTCCACTGTGCACTCCCGTGGTGTGTGGGACGCCCGCTCCATGTGGAACCGCAACGACACCGAACCACCGGGCGACACCTCGACCCCGCTGACGTACGTGAAGCCGTTGTCGGACTGGCGGACCGTTCCCTGTGGGACGCCCTCCACCCAGGCGGTCACCAGCCGTCCACCGGAGAACTCCAACCGCACCGTCCAACCACGGCTCCGGGCGGACGTGTTGACCATCGCCACCTCGCCGATGAAACCGCCGTCGAAGCTCTGCACCACCCGGTACCGCCCGGTCATCGCCGGTTGCCCCTGCGCGGCCCGGCTCGGCGACCGTGTCGCCGTCGGCTTCCCGGTCGGACCGACCGTCGGTGAACCGGACCCGGCGGCGGCGCTCGGCGGCAGCCCGCTCGCACGCCCGGATATTCCCGGCAGCACCGGCGCCGGAGACGGCACCGACGTGGCCACGCTCGGTGCCACCACGGCCGACGGCACCGGCAGCGCCGGCGGCTGCGCGCCGTCCGGCGCGGGGCTACGTCCCCGGTACGCGCCCAGGGCCACGATGAGCAGGACCACCATCACGACGACACCGGCGCCCACCACGATCCAGGGCGACGTGGCAATCGCGACCGGACCGTGTGGCGGGCGCGGAACACGGCGCATGCCGGACATGTACCTCCTTCAGCGGACCGTCCGCGCAGCGTAGCGATCGGCGGCCCGGCCCGGAAAGCCTTGGCCGCGCAGCGTCACCGCACCACGACCCGGCTCCGGCTCCGGCTCCGGCTCAGCCGATCCGGCAGTCGACTCCGTTGATCGTGCACTTGAGCGGTCGCTGCGCCGAGTCACCCCAGCCGACGCGCAGCCGAAGCGTCCGAGAGTCACCCGCATCCAGCGAACGGGTGCCGCGCAACACGAACTCCCCGTGCCCGCGCCCCCGCACCGAGACGCCCGAGTCATCACTCAACCGCAGAGTCCAGGTGTCGTCGTCGAACACCAACTCCACCTGCCAGTCCACCGACCGACTCGACTCGTTGGCGAGCGACAGCACCGCCGAGTCCCCGTCCCAGCCGTTCGTACCGACCTGGTAGCGGGCGCCGACCGTGTCGTCCGCCGATGCCGGCGGCGCCGCCAGGACGTTCGTCCGCCCCGGAGTCGGCGAGCCGGTCACTGTGGCCCGCGGCGACGGCGTCCGACTACTGCGCGACGGTCGCGGCGACACCGAGCGCCGCTCCACAGCGGCCGGAGTCGGCCCACCGGTGGCCGACGCGGCGGCCGGCACTGTCGGCAGGAACGCCGGAGGCGCGGCCTGCGGCGGCGCCTCCCGCTCCCTGGTCCGAAACGACAACAGCGCGATCACCAGGAGCACCACCAGCGCGCACACACCGAGCAGCACCACTATCCACGGCATCGACGCCAACACCCGCGCCGCCCGCGAATCCGCCACACCGTCCGGCCGCACCGCCATCAGGTCTCCCCTCGTCCCCACCGACGCGACAGCGTAGCCAGCGCCGCACGGACCGGAAACCGGGCGGGTACGGATCGGGCCGACCGGCCCCGGTCGGTCAGCCCGTCCGGACGACCGTGCAGATCAGTGGTCCGTCATCCGAGATACGAAGCAGGTAGCGGTAACGCTCACCCGGCACCGCCTGCCCCCGACTGTCCAGGAATTCCCACTCCACCGCCACCATCGTCAACAACGCGGACACCTGCTGCGCGTCCTCGATCCGGGCATGGGCCGCGACCAATTCCCGGTCCTGGTAGTCGGGCGCGGCGCCCACGAAGGAGAGCGCCACCGCCGCCGCGGACGTGAACGAGAAGCTGTAGGTGTCCGCCACCACCAACCCCGGCAGGGCGTAACAACCGGCGATGGCCGGCAGGTCGCCGGAGGTCAACGCCACGCCGTACCGGTCGAAGAAGTCGGCCAACGTGTCAAGATCCGTGGAGGCGTTCACGGTCACAGCAATTGCCGGTCACCGCCCAGGTCAAACCTTCAGCGCGGCGGTACCCGCACCTCGATCTCCGAACCCAACCGGGCGTCGGCGGCCAGACCCAGGTCGTCCCCGCTCCAGAACCGCCCCGGGTCATACCAGTTCGGACGCCGACCCGCCGGCAGCAACCCCATGGCCTCATAGGTCACCGCCACCACTTCGGCGCAGTACGCCGTCTCCAGCGCCCGGTCCCGCTCCCCCGCCGACCGGGCCGAGCTGACCGGGCCGGATGGGGTGGCGCGGTCGGACTGGTTGGGGCGGTCGGCCGGGTTGGCGCGGTTGGCCTGGCTGGGGCGGTCGGTCGGGGTCGGTCGAGGTGTCGGCTGGCCGAGGCGTGACAGCGCCGACAGCCGACCGAGGTGCGGCAGCGCGGGTAGCCCGCCGGGGCGCGGCAGCGCCGGCACCCGACCCCGCACCCAGCGCCACGCCAACTGGGCGGTCGACGGGAACGGCGTACCGTCCAACCGCGCGATCGTCCGCAGCACCGCCCGCTCCATCTCCGCGTCGGCCGGCGGGTCGAGCTGGCGCAGCCAGGCCCGTTGGCCGTACCGGTTGGCCCACACGCAGACCGCGTCCCGCAGGTCGTGCAGTTGGACACCGCGTTGGTGGGTGCCCGACCACAGGTCCGGCAACGACCTGCCCAACTCCGCGTGCCACATCAGCGGCGGCATGTCGTCCAGCACCACCGCCATCCCGACGTGGTTCACCGGGCTGTTGGTGGTGAACTGGATCGCCCGGTCCGGCACGCTGCGACCCCGGAACACCCACACGTCACCGGTGCGGGTCAACTCGACGGCCTCATCCAGGCTGATGCTCATGAGGGTCTAGCCTAGGCCGATGCGGCAAAAAATGCGGTGGTGGAAGGTTCTCGGGCTGGCCGGGCTCGCCGGCGTCGCGGCCTCCGGTGTGGTCATCGCGCGAGCCGAACGGCGGCGGCGCGCGTACACCCCCGAGGAGATCCGGCAGCGGCTGCTGGAGCGGCACGCCCAGGCCGGCGACGCCGCGAAGCCCGGCGACCCGGCCTGACCCACCGTCCCCTGTAGATCGTCAGTGGGGCAACCGGGCAGGTCGATGATCGATACGATCAGGGCATGACGACGCCCGTCGCACAACGGCCCTTCGTCCTGTCCACCCCGGCCGCGCCGGTCGAACGACACGGCAACGTCGACCTGCACCTGCCCACCCACACCGGCTCCGCGCCCGCCGTCGTGGTGGTGCACGGCGCTCCGCTGCCACCCGACGCGCCCGACCCCCGCGACTGGCTGCTCTACCGCGGCTACGGCGCGCTGCTCGCCGCGAGCGGCGTGGTCACCGCGCTGGTCAGCTACCAGGTGTCCGACCTGTCGGCGCTGCCCGCCGCAGCCGACGACATCGCCGCCATGGTCGAGCAGGTCCGCGCCGATCCGCGGGTCGACAGCGAGCGGGTGGTGCTGTGGTTCTTCTCCGGCGGCGGCCTCTTCGCGGCCGACTGGCTCCGCGTTCCGCCGCCGTGGCTACGCGGGATCGCACTGACGTACCCGCTGCTCGTCCCGTTCCCCGGCTGGGAGGTCGACGCCCGGTTCCTGCCGGTCGAAGCCCTCAGCTCCGGCACTGGCGTGCCACTGGTCCTGACCCGCGCCGGCCAGGACATCCCACCGGTCTTGGCCGGCATCGACGCGTTCCTGCCTGCGGCGACCGCGCAGGGCTGGCCGATGCGGGTGATCGAGGTGCCGGACGGCCAGCACTCCTTCGACATCCTCAACCACGGCCCGCAATCCGAGGCAGCCGTCCTTGCCGCCCGCGACGCGGTCCTGGAGCTGCTCGACGCCGGCTGACCCACTCCGCCGGCCCGAATAACCCCCTCCGCCCGCGGATGCGCAGACGTCCGCCGGTGCCGCATCAGATTGGGGGATCTCTCGCACCCGACGTTCGCCGCCGTACGACGATCGTCAGAGAGCCGGTCGGTGGTGGGGGGTGAGAAGTGCGCGGCAGACGTCGGGGTGCCCGACCGGCGGAAAGTGCGCTGCGCGAGGGCCGGGAGGCCTACGAACGGCTTCGCACTTACCTCATTCTCGCGGTGCAGGCGGGGGTGGCCGCCGGGTTGGCCTGGTTCGTTGCCAGCGACGTGCTGCACAATCCGCAGCCGCTGTTCGCACCCGCCGCCGCGGTCGGCACCATCGCGGCGGCCATCGGTAATCGGGCCCGTCGAACTCTCGAACTTCTCGCCGGGGTGTTCCTGGGGGTGCTGGTCGGAAACGGGATCATACGGTTCATCGGGGCGGGACCAATACAGACCGGTGTGGTCGTGGCACTGGCCATTTCGGCGGCAGCCGTCTTTCGTGGCACCGGAGCCGTCATGGTGCAGGCGGGAAGCACCGCCGTCCTGCTCGGCACAGTGTCTCCGGACCGGCCGGACCTGGCCGTGCCCCGGACGGCGAATGCGCTGGTCGGTGTGGTGGTGGCCATCGTGGTGGCCTTGCTGATTCTGCCGCTCAATCCGGTGCGGATCGTGCACCGCGCCGCTGGTCCGACAGTCGATGCCATCGCCCGGGAGATGACCGCCATCGCCAATGCACTGGCTCACCGCGACGTGCGGCAGGCCGAGGATGCCCTACAGCGACTGCGAGCGACGGAGGCGTCACGACGAAACACGGCCGATGTGGTCGCCGCAGCATGTGAAGTCGCGATTCTCTCACCGTGGCGGAGGAGACGGCTGGGCATCATGCGTCGGTACGCGCGGGCGGCCGAACACCTGGAGCTCGCCTACACCAGCAGCCGCGAGATGGTGCAGTGGGCGGTGTCGGCACTACACGCCGGGGAGACGTTGCCGGCCGGCCTCTCCACGGCGATCGAGCACTTCGGCCAGGCGTTCAGGCTCCTGCATCGTGACTTCCTGGCCGGACGGGAGCCGGACCGCGCGCGGGAGCGGGCGCTACAGGTGATCAATGACATCAACGAGGCATGCGCCGAGGGTGTCGGGTCCTCCGGGGCTGTCGTCGTCTCGCAACTACGCGTTGTCGTCAGTCAACTGCTCCAGATCTCCGGGCTCCCCCAGACGGAGGCGAATCAGCGGGCCGGTTTGAACGCCGACGTGTGAGCGTTCAGGCCAGCGGGCCGTCGGTCTCGGCCGCCAGGTTGAGGCGATCCCGGATCAGCGCGAGCACGGTGTCGGTGGTCCGGTCGAGGTGGCTGCGCCCATCAGCCAGGCGGGCCTCCGGGGCGATGTAGCTGCGGGGACCGATGTGCGTGGCAGGGTCGAGCCGGTGCACGGTGATCTTGCCTTCGCGGTCGGCCCGGTTCCATCCGCTCCAGCGGAACAGCCGCCACCGCTGCGGGAAGATCCAGGTGCCGACTCGCTCGATCCAGTCACCGGCACTGGTGAGCTGGTAGAGGTGCTGAGCATGGGTGATGTCGTTGGCACCGTTGTGGAACCCACCGAGAGTGATCAGCCAGAGCGGGGTACGCAGTTGGGACCACAGTTCGTTCACCGCACCGCTGGCGACCTGGGCGCCACCGCTGTAGCTGAGCAACACCACGGGTATGCCGCTGTCTTGCCGGTAACCGGCGACCTGGAGTTCGGTGGCGATCTGCGCACCGACGGCACGGTTGTACAGGGGACGGTAGCGGCGGTCGGCGGCGACGAAGATCTGCATCACGTTGTGCAGGAACAGCAGTAGCCCGATGCGGCGGCGCAGCCAGGTCCAGACCGGCCGGTCGGCGAGCGGCACGGCGAGCGGGGAGTAGGGCTGCACCTGGCCCAGCACCCGGAGCTCCGGCGCTCGGTTGATCAGGGCCTTGACCAGTCGGCCACCATCGCGGGTGTCGTGGAAACGGCGCTTCCCGATGCCGTCCAGATAGACCAGGTAGGCGTCCGGAGGGCGGTCCGGATCCGCCCCTCGGGCGTAGGACATGCCCTCGGCGCGGGAGATGGTGGGTGTGCGCCATCCTGCGGCGTAGACCAGCACCTCGTAGCGGGCGAGCAGGGCCTCGGCGATCAGCACCAGTCCCAGCCCTCCGAGCAGCAGCAGGAGCGCCAGTCCGATCACGCGACCGGCTCCGGTGCTCGTCTGGTGTTGAGCTTCACGACAAGGCGGCGGACAGCCTCGACGGAGACACCGAGCCCGACTCCCGCGATCGCTACGCAGCCGGCGGCCTCCCACCAGCCAACTCCGGCCACCGTGGCGAGAGCACCGGCGAGGCCGGCCCCCACTCCCACCATGAGCAACAGGTGCAGCAGTGGCCCGAGCAGCGGGAACGCGAGAACCCCAGCAAGTACCAGCGGAACGGCCAGGCCCGGTGTCCAGACCAGGGCGTCGGACGGTGCGGTGGGCAACACCAGACCGGCAACGGCCCACGCGGACAGCGGCCAGAGCGCGAACACCGCGCCGTCGACGATCGCGCCCGCCAGCAACAACCCGACCACCCTCGCGTGGGACACGCCGGACAGGCGTGCCACCACCGGCAGGAGACGCCCGGCGGCCTCGGACAGCCCGGCGACCAGCAGCAGGATGGCGACAATGGGAGACATCGGTCAGCCCGGTGGCGGCAAATCGGCAGAGCCCGACTGAGCGACCGAGCCGGTCTGCTGCACGAAGTGCTCGAGTACGTCGGCGGCACGCGCGTAGCCGCCCGCCTGACGCTGGGCGACCTGCAGGGTGCTCGCGGCGGCCCGGAACCGAGGCTCGTCGAGCAAACGCTGGGCGAGGGCCCGTACAACCTCCACCGTGACGTCCTCGGTGCGGATCGACAGGCCGGCATCGAGCTCGACGATGCGGGAAGCCACCAGCAGTTGGTCGGCGCCCTGGGGGACCACCAGCATCGGGGTGCCGGCGTACAGGGCCTCGTTGACGCTGTTCACTCCGCCGTGAGTGATGAACAGCGCCGCACGGGCCAGCACCTCCAACTGCGGTACGGAACGGTGGGCGAGCACGTTTCCCGGTAGCGGGCCAAGATCGGCGGGATCGGTGTGTCCGGTGGAAATGACTACGGTGCCGCCCAGCGGGGCCAGCGCGTCGGCGAAGGTGCGCAGCAACTGCGGGGCGTCGAACACCGTGCCCATCGAGGCGTACATCACCGGGTCCCGCAATCGATCGACCGGGAACGACGAATCCGCTCGGCGGTCACCGATGCTCGGTCCGACGAACTGATAGGACTGGTCGAAACTGTCCGCCTCGGGGTGGAACGCCCGCGAGGTGTAGACCAGGTTGAGCGGCTGACGGATGTTGGCCAGGTCGATCATGGGCAAGGTGCGTGTGTCGTACCGACGGCGCAGCTCCCACCGCGATCTCAGGTACCCGACGGTGGAGCGGGGAAGGGCCGCGGCCGCGCTGAGCAGCTCCCAGGAGCCGCGGGTCGGGCTGGGCACGTGCCGGTTGAAGGCGAACGTGGTGAACGACGTTGCCGGCGGCACGCCGAGTTCCCGGGCGACCACCGGCCCCCACGGGCAGAGGGAGTCGTGCACGATCAGATCGGGCCGGGTGCCCCGCAGGTCGGTGAGGACGGCGGGCAGCACGCGTACGGCGGTACGCGCAAGCTGCTCCATCACCGTGACGGGCGTCGGCGGGCCGGAGAGCGGTACGTCGTCCCCGGGGTAGAGGAACACCCGTGCCCCGGTGGCCGCGATCTGCTCGGCGTAGGCCGGCGTCGTGTGATAGGTGACGGAGTGACCACGACGAACAAGCTCACCTACAACGGGCAGTGTCGGGTTGATGTGCCCGTTCATGGCGATGTTCAGGAAAGCCAGTGCGCTCATCGGCCGACCCCGGGTGGGGAAGGAGCCAGGTCCCGGCAAATTGCAGCGTCCATGATCCACCCTTCTCGGTCAGAGCCTAGATGTTGCCTGGTGGCAGCGCGTCGCGGACCAGGTACTTGACCCATCAGCGGCCGGTTCGGATCGTCCGGCGACTGATCAGCTTCAACATCCTGTTGGCGCCGGATGTCCGGTTTCGTCGGTGGCGGCCCAGCGCAGACCGGCATGGCCGCCCTGTCGGGTCGGCCAGCTGAGCGGGGTGAGTGGGTTGTCGGGTTTGGCGTCGGTGGTCGGGTGGTCGGGGCCACCCCGGCGGCGGAATCGTGGGCCGGGCCGGGTCGTTATACCTGGCAGACCGCCGCGACTCTCGGGTCGTGGGGCGCGGCAGCCGCCGGGAACACCCGGCAGGCCGCCCCGGTTACATCCCCCGCAACGCCGAGCAGGTCCCCCTGGATCGCCGACGTCGCCGTGAACTTTCCCCGCACGACCACAGCCCCCGAGGTCGTGTGGGCACCCCCGATGCAGAGGAGCACGCCATCATGCGTACCGATCTGATCCGTAAGACCGCCCTCACCGCCGCCGGCCTCGCCTTCACCGGAGGCGCCATCGCCGGCCCCGTCACCACCGCCTTCGCCGCGCCGAGCACCAACAAGCCCACGACGCAGACCCAGACCGACCGCAAGGGTCACGGTGAGCGGGAACTCGGCGTGCGCTACGAAGCCCAGCCGAACTTCTACTACTGCGGCCCCGCCGCCACCCGCAACGCCCTGTCCGTGCAGGGCAAGAACATCAACGTCGACGACATGGCCAAGGAAATGGGCACCACCGAAGCCGGCACCAACTCCATCAACGACATCACCCCCGTCCTGAACAAGGAAACCGGCAAGACCAACGCCTACCGGTCCGTCGAAATCAGCACCCCCGACGCCGACGCCAAGCAGACCGACACGCTGCGCGCCGACATCGTCAAGACCGTTGACGACGGCCGGGCCGTGGTCGCCAACATCGCCGGCACCAGCACCGACACCGCCGGCACCACCCACTCCTACGAGGGCGGGCACTACATCAGCGTCGTCGGCTACCACGACAACGGCAACACCGTCACCATCGCCGACTCCGCCGACCCCAACCAAGCCGCCTACCAGATCAGCGTCGAGCACCTCGCCGACTGGATCGCCACCCGCGGCTACGCCACCAGCTGACCCCTGCACACACCAGCACACACCGAAGGGCCGGACCCCACCACGGGACCCGGCCCTTCGGCATGCCCAGGTCAGCGCTCGTTGCCCGTCTGGGCCGAATCGCCGCCGGACGCCAGCGCAGTCGACCGACCGCCGGGGGCCACCTCGGCCGTCTTGACGCCGGAAGCCACCTCGGCCGCCTCCGCGCCGGAAGCCACCTCGGCCGCCTCGATGCCAGCGGCGCCGTCGGCTGACGTGACGCGGTGCGCGCGTCGGCGCAGCCACCAGGTGCTGCCGAGCCCGGCGAGCACCGCGAGGACCAACCCGGCCCAGGAGATGTCCTTCAGCCAGTGTTCGGCCGCCCGGCCAACCGAGTAGAGCAGGTACGTCGTGCCGAAGGCCCAGACCAACCCGCCGGCCGCGTTGGCTACCAGGAAGCGGCGGTACGGCACGTGCAACGCCCCGGCGAGTGGCCCGGCCAGGATCCGCAGCAGTGCCACGAACCGACCGAAGAAGACCGCCCAGACGCCGTGCCGAGCGAAGCTCTGTTCGGCACGGGCGAGTTGCGCCGGGCCGAGGTGCTTGGGGAACCGTCTGCCCAGCCGGGCGAGCAGCGGACGACCGCCGCGTCGGCCGACGGCGTACCCGATGGAGTCGCCGACGATGGCGCCGAACGCCGCCGCGCTGGCCACCCACTCCGGCTCCACCACACCGGTGGCGGCGAGCAGGGCGGAGCTGACCAGGACGATCTCGCCGGGCAGCGGGACGCCCATGCTCTCCACGCCGATCACTCCGGCGACGATCAGGTAGACCACGCCCGGAGGCAGCGCCGAGAGCCAGTGCTGAACGTCGATCACTCGGCACCCCTTCCGAATCGGCCCCGACCCTACCCCGCCGACCCGTCGACGCCGCGCCGTCGTGCGCCACCCAACCCGTGACGCCAGGTTGCGCATCTAGCAAGACGGACGTACGGTTTTGTTGGAAGCGGAATCGGGCGGTAAGTGTCACCTAACCTCGGCGGCACCCCGACCGGTGCGACAGACTGCTCAGGACTACTCACGGTCGCTGGTGTGAAGGAGTACGACGTGGCGAGCCTCGACACCTTCGGTGCGAAGACCCAGCTACGCGTCGGAGACGCGAGCTACGAGATTTTCAAGATCGACAAGGTGGACGGCCAAGCCCGGTTGCCGTACAGCCTGAAGATCCTGCTGGAGAACCTGCTGCGGACCGAGGACGGCGCGAACATCACCGCCGACCACATCCGCCAGCTCGGCGGGTGGGACTCCACCGCCGCCCCGAGCGTGGAGATCCAGTTCACCCCGGCGCGGGTCCTGATGCAGGACTTCACCGGCGTGCCCTGCGTGGTCGACCTGGCCACCATGCGCGAGGCGGTACGTGACCTGGGCGGCGACGCCAGCAAGGTCAACCCCCTCGCCCCGGCCGAGTTGGTCATCGACCACTCGGTCATCGCCGACCTGTTCGGCCGCGAGGACGCGTTCGCTCGCAACGTCGAACTGGAGTACGAGCGCAACAAGGAGCGCTACCAGTTCCTGCGCTGGGGTCAGACCGCGTTCAACGAGTTCAAGGTCGTCCCGCCGGGCACCGGCATCGTGCACCAGGTCAACATCGAGTACCTGGCCCGGACCATCATGGAGCGCAACGGCCAGGCGTACCCGGACACTGTGGTCGGCACCGACTCGCACACCACCATGGTCAACGGCCTGGGCGTGCTGGGCTGGGGCGTCGGTGGCATCGAGGCCGAGGCCGCGATGCTCGGCCAGCCGGTCAGCATGCTGATCCCCCGGGTGGTGGGCTTCAAGCTCTCCGGTGAGATGCCGGCCGGCACCACCGCCACCGACCTGGTGCTGACCATCACCGAGATGCTGCGCAAGCACGGTGTCGTCGGCAAGTTCGTCGAGTTCTACGGCCCCGGCGTTAGCGCAGTGCCGCTGGCCAACCGGGCCACCATCGGCAACATGTCCCCGGAGTACGGCTCCACCGTGGCGATCTTCCCGATCGACGCGGAGACGATTCGCTACCTGGAGCTGACCGGCCGCGACGCCGCGCAGGTCGCGCTCGTCGAGGCGTACGCCAAGGAGCAGGGCCTCTGGCACGACCCGAACCACGAGCCGGAGTACTCCGAGCGCCTGGAGCTGGACCTCGGCACCATCGAGCCGTCGCTCGCCGGCCCGAAGCGCCCGCAGGACCGGGTGCCGCTGGGCGCCGCGAAGACGCTGTTCCGCTCCGCGTTGACCGACTACGTGGCCGACGACTCCGTCGGTGAGCGTGACCTCAAGCCGGGTGTCCCCCGCGAGGAGCTGCCGCGCGGCGCCAACGGCCCGGCCGACGAAGCCAGCGCCGAGTCCTTCCCAGCCAGCGACCCGCCGGCCAACGAGTTCAGCGACCCGGCCGACGAGCCGCGTGACCTGGAGACCGCGGCGGTCGGCGCGGGCGGCCGGGCCAGCAACCCGATCCGGGTCACCGGCGCCGACGGCGTCGAGTACGAGCTGGACCACGGCGCCGTGGTGATCGCCGCGATCACCTCCTGCACCAACACGTCCAACCCGCAGGTGATGATCGGTGCCGCGCTGCTGGCCCGCAACGCCGTCGACAAGGGCCTGACCAGCAAGCCGTGGGTGAAGACCACCCTGGCGCCCGGGTCGAAGGTCGTCATGGACTACTACGAGCGGGCCGGCCTCACCCCGTACCTGAACAAGCTCGGCTTCAACCTGGTCGGCTACGGCTGCACCACGTGCATCGGCAACTCGGGCCCGCTGCCCGAGGAGGTGTCCGCCGCGGTCAACGAGCACGACCTGTCGGTGGTCTCGGTGCTCTCGGGCAACCGGAACTTCGAGGGCCGGATCAACCCGGACGTCAAGATGAACTACCTGGCGTCGCCGCCGCTGGTGGTCGCCTACGCCCTGGCCGGCACCATGGACATCGACCTGGCCAACGAGCCGATCGGTGAGGACTCCGAGGGCAACCCGGTCTACCTGCGCGAGATCTGGCCGAACAGCGCCGAGATCCAGGACGTCATCGCCCAGGCGATCGGCGCCACCGGTTTCAGCGCCGCGTACGCCGATGTCTTCGCCGGCGACGAGCGGTGGCAGTCGCTGCCGACCCCGACCGGCGACACCTTCGCGTGGGAGAGCGACTCCACCTACGTGCGTAAGCCCCCGTACTTCGAGGGCATGCAGCAGGAGCCGAGCCCTGTCGTCGACATCTCCGCTGCCCGGGTGCTGGCCAAGCTGGGTGACTCGGTGACCACCGACCACATCTCGCCGGCTGGCGCGATCAAGGCGGACTCCCCGGCCGGCTCGTACCTGGCCGAGCACGGCGTGCCGCGCCACGAGTTCAACTCGTACGGTTCCCGCCGGGGTAACCACGAGGTGATGATCCGGGGCACCTTCGCCAACATCCGGCTGCGCAACCAGCTGGTGCCCGGGGTGGAGGGCGGCTTCACCGTCAACCACCTCACCGGCGAGCAGACCTCGATCTACGACGCCTCCGTCGCCTACCAGGAGGCCGGCATCCCGCTGGTCGTGCTGGCCGGCAAGGAGTACGGCTCGGGCTCGTCGCGGGACTGGGCGGCCAAGGGCACGATGCTGCTGGGCGTCCGGGCTGTCATCGCCGAGTCGTACGAGCGGATCCACCGCTCGAACCTGATCGGGATGGGCGTCCTGCCGTTGCAGTTCCCGGTGGACGTCACCGCCGAGTCGCTCGGCCTGACCGGCACCGAGACGTTCACCATCACCGGGGTGACCGCTCTGAACGACGGTGACACCCCGCGTACCGTGCTGGTCAGCACCGACACCGGCGTCGAGTTCGACGCCGTGGTGCGGATCGACACCCCCGGTGAGGCGGACTACTACCGGCACGGCGGCATCCTGCAGTACGTGCTGCGCCGCATGATCGCCAACTGATCGCGTACGGCTGGTCGAAGGCCGCTCCCGCTTTGGCGGGGGCGGCCTTCGCCGTCGAAGCCGAGGAAGACTCGCGGTCAGAGCGCCCGTAGGCGCTCGGCTACCGCGTCATCCACGGCGCGGCGCGCGTAACCCCGTATCCGCCGCCGCAGGGTGGCCGTCCGAAGCGCGTCCCGCGCGCCGGCCCGCAACACAGCGCTGTCAGCGGCCAGAGCCCCATCGACCTGAGCGAAGAGACTCTCGACCTGACGCATGTCATAACCGCGCAGAGTAACCACGAACGGCAACGGCGTGATGGCAAGTGGTCGCGCCGGTTCGCTCCGGGTGCCCGGGAGCGCGAGCGCAGCCAGCCGTTGGGCTATCGCCGCATCCACGTCCCGGGCAGCGTAGCCCCGTATCCGCCGCCGCAGGGTGGTCGCCCGAAGCGCGTCCCGCGCGCCGGCCCGCAACACAGCGCTGTCAGCGGCCAGAGCCCCATCGACCTCAGCGAAGAGACTCTCGACCTGACGCATGTCATAACCGCGCAGGGCAACGACGAACGGCAACGCCATGCGGCCACCATATCGGTCGCCAGTCGCGCCAACGGGGTTGGCGACAGGGGTGAACGCTCAGCGCAGACGTACCGACGTCACCAGGCTCTCTCCCGCCCTCGGCGGGAGGCAGCCTGCGTCGTTCCCGGGTCGCTCCTTGTTCCGGGCCCCGCCACGGGCTAACTTCTTGCAGAGGAGGTGCCACGGTGGCCGGTGAAGCTGCGGCGCAGTTCGACAACCACGATGCGAAGACGAACCTGTCGCGCATCATCAAACGGGTCGAGCACGGCGAGGAGATCGTGATCAGCCGGGCTGGCAACCCGGTCGCCAAGGTCGTTCCTCTTCGTCGTACGACACGCACCGGTCGCGGGTCTCTGCGCGGTTCGCTGGATCTCACCAGTGACTGGGATTCCGACGAGGTCAACGACGAGGTTGCTCGCGGCTTCGGGCTCCCCGGATGAGGCACGAAGGGCTGACCCTGGTCACCCGGGGCGACCGCATCCAGAAGTACGACGTACCGATCCTGGTGGCGTGACTAACCCCTCGCGCATGAGGTCGTCGGCCCGGTCTATCAGGGCCTGGCCGGGCCTCGATGGCCCGTTCACAGTGGCAGAGATGCCGGACGGGGCGCGGGTCGCGCACGTCGACAGCCAGGCGCAGGCGCAGCTCATCGACAACGTTGCCGACGTTGCTACATTCGACCGACGGTGGGAACGCATTCGCGACGGCGCCCTGCCGCGGGCGCAGTCCCTCAATCTCATCAGGGAAGCGGCAGCATCAAACTGCGTCGAGGTGGCCGACAACCTCGCGGGCGTCATCGGCGTACGCGACTCCAAGGACCCGGCCGGTCCGATGCTCGCCTTCGACCCGGCGGCCTGGGCCCGGTTCCTGGTGTTGGCCAAGCGCGGCTGACCTCTCCCCGGTAGTTGTCCGGGCTCGCCTCGGTGGGCGTCCGGGCCCGCCGGTTCAGGTTCGCGTCCTTTGCTCTGCTTCAACGCACGCAACGACAATGCGCGATAAGTGTTGCGCCGAGTGAAGCAGAGCAAAGGACGCGACTGAGCCCTCTGCCCGGAGCCCGGCCGGACCGAAGCCGGACCGGACCGAAGCCGAGCCGGACCGAAGCCGGACCGAAGCCGGACCGAAGCCGGACCGACGCCGAGCCGGACCGAAGCCGGACCGACGCCGAGCCAGACCGAAGCCGGACCGGACCGGCCGGCATCCGCCGCCCTACCCGGCGAGTTCGTCAGCCCGGTCGAGCAGCGCACGGCGCTCGGCGGTCGAGCCCACCGCTGCCGCCGCCTCCCGGAACAGTCCGGCCGCGCGCTGCCGGTCGCCCTGCCGGGCCACCAGATCGGCCTGCACGGCCACGGCGAGCGGATAGCCGTCGAGTCCGCCCCCGGCGCGCGCCGCGTCGAGCAGGGCCAACCCGGCGTCCGGCCCGTACGCGTAGCCGTGCGCGACCGCGCGGTTGAGCGCGATCACCGGCGAGGGGCGGAGATCGGCGAGCGCGTCGTAGGCCCGCGCGATCGTCGGCCAGTCGGTGTCGTCGGCCGAGGCAGCTGTGGCGTGGCAGGCGGCGATCCGGGCCTGCCAGGCGTACGGCCCGTCGTGGCGTACCCGATCGAGGGCGGTCAGGCCCTCGGCGATGGCGGCACGGTCCCACCGGTCGCGGTCCTGCCGCTCCAGGGTGAGCAGGTTGCCGGCGGCGTCGCGGCGGGCGTCCCGACGGGAGTGTTGGAACAGCAGCAGCGCCAGCAGCGCGGTGACCTCGGACTGGTCGGGCATCAGCCGGTCGAGCAGCCGGGCCAGCCGGACCGCCTCGTCGGCGAAGGCCGGTTCGCCGTCGGCGACGTAGCCCCGGGTGAACAGCAGGTACAGCACGGCGAGGACGCCGGGCAGCCGCTCGGTCAGTGCCGGCCCGCTCGGCACCCGGTACGGGATGCCGGCCTGGGCGATGCGGGTCCGCGCCCGGGTCAACCGGCGGGTCATCGTCGACTCGTTGACCAGCAGGAGACGGGCGATGTCAGCGGTCGGCACGCCGCAGACGGTTCGCAGCGTCAACGCCACTCGGGCTTCGATCGCGAGTGCCGGATGGCAGCAGGTGAAGATGAGCCGCAACCGGTCGTCCACCACGTCCTGCCTCACCTCGGGCTCGGGCTGCGCGTCGTCCGGCGCGAGCAACGCCAGGTCGTGCAGCTTGCGCCGCTCCACGGTGGCCCGGCGCAGCACGTCGATCGCCCGGTTGCGCGCCACAGTCATGAGCCAGCCGCCCGGGTTGGCCGGCACACCGTCCGTGGGCCAACGCTCCAGCGCGACTGTCAACGACTCCTGGGCGCAGTCCTCGGCCAACGCCCAGTCCCCGGTCACCCGGATCAGGGTCGCGACGATCCGGGGGTACGCCTCGACGCTGGCGGCCGCGACGGCCTCCGCCGCCACCGCGCCGGCCGGTGCCTGGGTGCGCACCGGCCGGCTTCGCGAGATGGACAAGTCGGTCAGTCGGACAGGTCCGCGAACGGACGCAGTTCCAGTCGCCCTTCGCGGGCCATCGGGTGGGTGCGGGCCACCTCGATCGCCTCGTCCAGGTCGGCGCAGTCGAGCAGGTCGAAGCCCACGATCACCTCGGCGGTCTCCGCGAACGGCCCCTCGGAGATGAGCAGCTCACCGTCACGAACTCGGACGGTGGTGGCCGCGCTGGTCGACGCGAACACGTTGCCGGTCAGGCGGCGGCCACGAGAGTCGTTCTCCGCCACCCACTTGTAGATGTCGGGCAGCTCGGTGGGGTCGGTGTCCGGCTCGGTGTCGCTGCAAACGAACATCATGTACTTCATCTGGTCGCTCCCTGGTTTCTCGGGGTGTCGCCAGCATGACGATCGGCCGGCAGCGTTCCGGACACCCTCCCCCGAAAAACTTTGGTCAGTCTCCGCTGGCGGCGCGGCGGCGGGCCTCGCGGGTCTTCATGGCGTGCTCCATCAGCGTGACGAGCACCTCCTTGCTGGACTCGCGCTGCCGGGCGTCGCAGAGCAGCACCGGCACGCCCGGGTCCAGGTTGAGCGCGGCCTGCACCTCGTCGAGCCGGTACTTCCGGGCATCCTGGAAGCAGTTGACCGCCACGACGAAGGGCGTGCCCCGACCCTCGAAATAGTCGATCGAGGGGAAGCAGTCGGCGAGCCGCCGGGTGTCGGCCAGCACCACAGCGCCGATCGCCCCCAACGCCAACTCGTCCCAGACGAACCAGAACCGGTCCTGCCCCGGCGTGCCGAACAGGTACAGCACCAGGTCGTCGCTGATGGTGATCCGGCCGAAGTCCATGGCCACGGTGGTGGTGGTCTTGCCCTCCACCCCGGACAGGTCGTCGATGCCGACCCCCGACTCCGTCAGCACCTCCTCGGTGCGCAACGGCCGGGTTTCGCTGACCGCGCCAACCATCGTCGTCTTGCCCACGCCGAAGCCGCCCGCGACCAGGATCTTGATCGCGGTGGGCAGTGGCGTCGCTCCCGCCGGCCGGTCAGAGTGCCCGTAGTCCATTGATTACCGCCTCGAAGATGCTGTTGTCGGGAAGACCGGCCGTGGTCTGCGGCTCGCGGACCTGCACCAGGCTGCGGGCCGCCAGATCACCGAGAAGCACCCGGATGGTGCCCACCGGCAGGTCGAGATGGGCGGCGATCTCGGCGACGGACTGTATGCGTTGGCACAGCCCGACGATCGCCAAATGCTCAGGACCGAGACCGACCTCGGGCGTGACCTCGGCTTGGGTCGCCGTGACCAGGGAGATCAGGTCGAAAGTGCCGGTGACCGGGCGGGCCCGACCACGCGTCACCGCGTACGGACGCACCACCGGACCCGCGTGGTCATCCACCCACTGATGGTCTGCCGACTCCCCCTGGACCGTCATCGCCGCTACCTCTCGCCGACCTGCTGATCAGTGCCGCGCGACGGCGATGCGACGTACTTGCCGACGCGGGTCACCAGCATCGCCATCTCGTAGGCGATCAGGCCGACGTCGGCGTCCTCGCTGGCCAGTACCGCCAGGCAGGCATTGCGGCCGGCCGCGGTGACGAACAGGAACGACGACTGCATCTCGATGATGGTCTGCTGCACCTGCCCACCACCGAAACGCTTGCCGGCGCCTCGGGCGAGGCTCTGGATGCCGGCCGCCATCGCTGCGAGGTGCTCGCCGTCGTCCCGGTTCAACCCCTGGGAGGAGGCCATCAAGAGGCCGTCGGTGGAGAGCGCGACCGCGTGTTCGGCCTGCTTCACCCGGCCCACCAGGTCATCCAGCAACCACGTCAGGTCGGCGCTCGAAGCCGTCTTCTGGGTCACTTCGTCGTCCTCTTCTCGCCCGGCTGTGCGCCGTGTTCGTCTGGGGCTTGACCGTCACACCGTGCGGAAACCCGCGTCGTCGGTGCTCGGTCAGGTCGCTTGTGGATCCTCGTCGGTCGGCTCGGACGGCGTCGCAGTCGGGGTGCCGGAGGCGCCACCGAGCAGCCGAGCCGCGTCGGTCCGCCCACGGCGGGTGCCGGTCTGGTAGGAGCTCATCATCCGGCGAACCTGCTCCGGTGGGCGCACCACATCCTCGTCGTCGGTCTCGGACGCCGCAGGGTCGTCTCGCAGCTCGGGCACGATGTTCGCCTGTCGGACCCGGACGGGCAGGCCGGAGTCGGTCCGCTCCGCCTCGGCGCGGGCGGGCGTCGGGCCGGCGTCGCCGGCCTCGACCGGCTCTCCGTCGCGGGCTTGCGGCTCTCCGTCGGGGGCCTCCGGGCGGGTGCGGTCGACGGCGGGCAGGCCGGTGGGCACTGTCGGGGCTTCCAGGGACGGCTGAGCCGGGCCGCGCCGGGCGCGGGTGGGCAGGTCGGGGGTGCCGGTTGCCGGGGTGGTCCGCTGTCGGGTGGGGAGAACGGTGTCCGCCTCGGCCTCCTCGTCCGTCGTCGGTGCTGTGGTGTCGGCCGGCACCGGCACCGCCGAGGTCACCGCCACCTCCGGCGCGGTGGTCGTCGGCGCGGCGAGCGCGACCGGCGCGAGGGACGCCGGGCGGCCGCTGTCCGTGGCGGGCGCCGACGGCATCGGGATGGCCGTACCGGCCCGGAACGAGCCGGAGTCATCCGGGGAGGCGCCGGTCTCGGTGACCAACTCCAGCGGAATCAGCACGACCGCGGTGGTGCCGCCGTAGGCGGACTCCTTGAGCCGTACCCGCACGCCGTGCCGTTCGGTCAGCCGGCTCACCACGTAGAGCCCGAGGCGGGCGGCGTTGGCGAGGTTCAACTCGGACTGGTCGACGATGCGGTGGTTCGCCGCGGCCAGGTCCTCCTCGCTCATGCCGAGGCCCCGATCCTCGATCTCGATGGCGAACCCGTTGGCGACCGCCTGGCCGCGGACCTCGACGGTCGTGTGTGGTGGGGAGAACGACAGGCCGTTCTCGATCAGCTCGGCGAGCAGGTGGATGACGTCGCCGACCGCGCGGCCGGCGAGCGAGACCGGCCCGAGCGGCAGCACGTTGACCCGGGTGTAGTCCTCCACCTCGGCCACGGCGCCGCGCACCACGTCGACCATCGGGACGTTGCGCCGCCAGGCCCGACCGGGGGTGGAGCCGGAGAGCACGATCAGGTTTTCCGCGTTGCGCCGCATCCGGGTGGCCAGGTGGTCGACCCGGAACAGGTCCTCCAGCTCCTCCGCGTCGTGCTCGCGGCGCTCCATCGCGTCGAGCAGCGTGAGCTGGCGGTGGACGAGCGCCTGCGTGCGTCGGGCCAGGCTCAGGAAGACCTCGCGGACGTTGCGACGCAGGTCGGCCTGCTCGACGGCGGTGCGCAGCGCGGTCTCCTGAACCGCGTTGAACGCCTTGCCGACCTGGCCGATCTCGTCGGTGCCGAACTCCAGCGGTGGCGCCTCGGTGGCCACGTCGACCTCCTCGCCGCGCCCGAGCCGCTCCACCACCCGGGGCAGCCGCTCGTCGGCGAGCTGCCAGGCGGCCTCCCGCAGCCGGTCCAGCTGGCGCAGCAGATTCCGCGCTGTGGTGATCGAGACGACGACCGAGGCGATGACGGCGAGCAGACCCAGGCCGGTGGCGAGCACCAGCCGGACGACGACCATCACGGCGACGCTGGTGGCCCGGTCCACGATGCCCTCACCGCCGGCGGTCACGACGTCGTTCACCTCGGCCAGCGCCGGCTCGACGGTGCCCCGCCACTGCTCGGCGCCGACCGGCAGCTGGGTCGACGGCCGGCCCTCGCGGATGATGCTGTCCTGCACGGCGCGCAGTCGGGTGAACGCCTCACCCTCGACGAGCTGTTGGTAACGGCGCTGGTCGGAGTCGGCGAGCCGGACCCGGGTCTCCTCACCGACGAACCGCTCCGAGCCGACCAGCGCGACGTAGCGGGCGTACTCGGCGCCGCTCATCCGACCGTTGCCGAAGAGGCCGCTGAGCAGCGCGTCCTCCTGGGAGATCAGCTCCTTCATCCGGTTGAGCTGGATCAGGGCCGCGGCTTCGCCGGCGATCTGCTTGTCGTCCAGGCTGCCCGTCACGTCGTAGATCTGGAAGATCGACTCGATCGCGTCGGTGTACGCCTCGGCGGCGGCGATCCGGTCGATCTTGCGGTCCAGCACCTCGGAGCGGGTCCGCTCCAACCCGTTGACCTCAGCGATCGTCATACCGAGCTGCGTGTCCAGTGCGGAGCCGCCGGCGACGTCGACCTGCCAGTTGCGCACCGAGGCGGCGAAGTCGGCGGCCAGCTGTGCGGTCTTGCGCTGCTCGGCTTCGAGTGCCGTCCGCTGCGCGGCCTCGGGGTTGCTCAGGTACGCCTGGGTCAACCGCCGCTCCACCTGGAGCTCCTGCAACAGCGGCTCGCTCGGCGTGTAGACCTTGCTGTTGAGCAACTGGACACCGAGCAGGTTGAAGCCGTCACGCAGGGTCACCCACGCCGCGAACATCCAGAGCGCGACCAGGGAGAGCAGCAGGGCGACAACCTTGGTGCGGATACTCGTACCGCGAGAACGCATTGAACCGTCCCAGGCCGGGCGTTGACTCAGCTCATCAACGAATGATCAGAGGGGGCGACGTCCCACCACAGCGGGGCATCCGGGGCTGAGGCTCTGCGTACGCTAGCAGTGTCCACACAACCCCTCAAGTTGCTGTTTTTGTTGACTGGTAACCGCAATCCACCACCGATCGGTCCACGCCGGAGGCACGGATGCCGGCAAGTCGGCAGGCGGTGAGCACAGCGGCACGGACGATGACTGTCGGACAGTACAGCTCCTTTCCGTACCACAGTGGAGGGTGCTCCCGGACGGCGGATTCGTGCAGGTAGGCGTGCCCCCGCGCCACGGCGTCTTCGACCCGCGGCACCGTGGTCGGCACCGTCAGCAGCACCTGGAGGGCGTACGCGGTCTCCTCGGCGGTGCCGTCCCACCGCCCCCACGAACCGTCCACGCGCTGGCTGCTCAGCACCCAGCCGGCCGCGCGGTCCACCGCCTCGGCGGCGGCCGCACCCCGCCCGAACTCGGCCAGTGCCAGCACGCAGCAGGCGGTGGCGTAGTACGGCGAGGCGTGCCACCGGTCCTGCCAGGCGCCGTCAGCGCGCTGGTGCCCGGTCAGCACAGTGCTCAGCCGGTCGACCGCCCGGTGATAACGCGCGTCCGCGTCCGGGTGCCGGATCAGGTGCTGACCGAAGGCGTCCAGCACATGGGCGTTGGTGGTGACCGAGAAGCCGTCCTCCCCCGGCCAGGTGCAGAAACCGTCAGCCGTCTCGTACGCCCACAGGCTGGCCGGGTCCGCCGGACGGCCGAGCCGGGCCAACGCGTCGAGCGACACCGCTGTGGTGTCGGCGTCGGTCGGCAGGCCGTCGCCGGTGGCGATGCCCTGGCCGGCGGTGGCAGCGGTCAGGCTCTCCAGGACGGCGGCCGGCGGGTTGATCGTGATCCCGGCGCGAGTCAGGCCGCTGAGCACCCAGGCCCGCTCGAAGACGGTGATCGGTGCCGGGCAGGGCACCGGGCCGCCTCCGTCGCGGATCAACGCCCGCAGGAAGGCGTGCGCGGCAGGGCCGGCGGCCGGGCCGGCCGCGGTCAGCCAGGCCGCGGTCGCGGCGGGTGAGGCGCCGACCGCTGTGAGCGTGGGGCCGGCGTCGGTGGGTGTCGCGTCCAGGATCTCGTAGAAGTGGGCCAGCTTCGGTGGCAGCGCCACTCCGGCGGCCACCGCGGACCGCACCGCGCGCAGTCGGTCCCGGTTGAGCCCGGTGGGCAGCGGCAACGGCCGTCGGGGCAGGCCGGCGGCGGTGACCCGCTCCAGCCGGGCGAGCCGGTCGTTGATGGTGTCGACCAGCGCCGGGACGATGAGGTCCAGCGCGGGGGTGTCCGGCAGGGTCCGGGCGTCGGTGGGGAGCAGCGTGCCGACGAGCGCGCCAAGCCCACGGGCCACCGGGGCGAGCAGTTCCGTCCCGGCCCTGCCGTCGGCCAGCGCCGCGAGCAGCGCATCGGTGGCGCTCAGCGTCGGCACCAGGGCGTACCCCTCGGGTGGGCCCCACGCCCCGTCCGGGCGCTGACTGCGCAGCAGGAACGCGATCCGCTGGTGGTGCCCGGTCAGCCAGGGCGCGACGGCGACCAGCCGCCCGGTCTCGTACACCGATGCGGCGACCTGCCCCCACGGCCGCAGACCAAGGCCGGCGATCAACTCACGGGCGGTGGCGGCGACCGGGTCGGCGGCGGTAGCCGCGTCGGCGAGCACCCGGGTGGCGCAGTTACTCACCGCGCGCCCCAGAAGTCCGACAGTTGGTAGAAGCCCTCGGTGAAGGAGATCTGCCGGTTGAGGTAGTCCGCCTGGCGGGGGCACCGCTCGGCGAGGGCGGCCAGGTCCCCCCGAGACCGTGCGGTCAACTCGGTCAGACGGTCGTGCACCTGCGCCGGGTCGTCGACAAACGAAAGGGCGTTCAGGTCACCCCATTCGGCGTCCCGACGGTGGGTGGCCAGGTCGTTGACCAGCCGCAGTACGCGCTGCACGCCACGACCGGCGTCCAGCAGGTCGGTCAGCTGGGCGAGGGTCTTCTCGTCGCCGGTGGCGATCCAGTGGGTGACGTTGACGAAGGAACAGGCGAGGTTGTCGGCGTTGTCCAGGTAGCGGTCCAGGTCTGGCAGGCGCCGGCCGGTCGTCGGGTCGGTCGGCAGGTGCTTCCAGTCCCACTCCCGCGCCACGGCGGCCAACATCCGCGCCAGTTCGTCGCGCCAGATCGGCCGCAGCCGGACGAACGCCGGCACGGTAGTCAGCTCGTCGCGCAGGTCGGCCAGGAGTCGGGCCAGGTGTCGCCCCGGTGGCGGCGCAGCGCCGTCGGCCACCGCGAGGCAGTCGGTCACCACCTCCCGGACGTCGTCGACGGACCGCGCGAGGTAGTCGACCTGCCAGTCGGCGGCGAAGACCCAGAGCAGGGTACGGGTGGTGATCCGCAATTCCGCGGCGGTGTGCCACGGCGCGGTGAAGGCGATGGCGGTGGCCACCGAGCTGAGCAGCGCCGGGTCGAACGGCGCGGCGTCAAACAGCTCCGGGTGAGCGGCGGTGACATCCTGGAGGTCGCGTACGCCGCGCACGGCGAGCGCGCACACCCGGCCCTGTTCGGCGACAGCGTCCTGACCGGCCCGCGCCGGTCGCGGGGTCTCCGTCACGATGCGACCGGGCGCTCGACCGGGGTGAGGATGACCTCGGCCCGCTGCTTCGGTTGCAGCGAGGCGCCCATCCGAGGGGTGAGATCGACCGGTTCGCGCAGCCGGAAGCGGTAGCGGTTCAGCACGGTGCTGACGATGAGCTGGGCCTCCAGCAGGAACAGGTACTGCCCGAGGCACTGGTGCGGGCCTCCGCCGAACGGAAAGTAGGAGTAGCGGTAGCGCCGCCGGGGCAACTCCGGTGCGAACCGCTCCGGGTCGAAGAGCGCCGGGTCGGTCCAGAACGTCGACATCCGCTGGGTGACGTACGGGCTGACCAGCACGGTGCCGCCGGCCTTGACCCGCACCCCTCCCAGTACGTCGTCGCCGACCGCTGTGCGCGGGATCATCCAGCCGGCCGGGTAGAGCCGCAGCATCTCGTCGAGCACCATCCGGCCGTAGCGCAGCTGGGGCAGGTGCTCGCGGCCGACCCGTTCGGCGCCGACCACCCGCTCGATCTCGTCGGTCATCCGCTCGGCCACGTCAGGTCGGGACGCCAGGACCGGCCAGAGCCAGGAGAGCAGGGCGATGGTGGTCTCGGTGGCGGTGGAGAACATCGCGACCACGTCGCCGCGGATCGCGTACTCGTCGGGTTCGCTGCCGTCGGCGCGCGGCCGGCAGAGCGTGGAGATGATGTCGTCGCCGTCGGTGGGATGGGCCCGGGCCTCTCGGATGATCGGCAGCACCACCTCGTCGATGGTGCGCACCGCGTCGGCGAAACGCCGGTCGCCAGGCATCGGCACCGCGTACGGCACGGCGGGCATCAGTAGTCGGGGGAGCATCGCGGTGGTGACGGTGTCCAGCGCGGCGCTGATCCGCAGGGCGTCGGGGACCGAGATCCGGTCGGCGAAGAGGACCCGCATGGTGGTGCGCAGGACGATCCGGGTCAGCTCGGCGCCACCGTCGATCGGGCGACCGGCGAGGGCCGGTTCGAGCCACTCGTCGACCGCCTCGTTGATCGCCTCGGCCATCTTGTCGACGAGCGTCTCGGCCCGCTTGGCGGTGAACAACGGTTGCAGCGCGCCTCGGCTGGACTCCCAGATCTCACCCTCGGCGACCAGGATGGCGTCACCGACGATTCGACGCACGGGTCGCCAGAGCAACCCGTCGCCGTCCCGGGTGTAGTTGGCAACGTTGTCCCGCAGGACGCGTTGCAGGTGCTCAGGATGGCTGACCAGATAGGGGCGGAACGAGCCGAGGTTGAGCCGGACGACGTCGCCGTCGGCGTCCTGCGCGAAGTCGACGAGCGCGCCCAGCGGATCGCGGACCAGTGCCGGCAGAGCGCGTCGTAACGGGATTGTCCGGGGCTCGATGCTGACGGTGGCGGGGCGCGCCTCGGACACCTGCGACATCGAACCACGTCTCCTCGTCGTCCCGGCGACCGCAGCGGTCCACTTCGGTCGGGCAGGTTGATGAAACTTTCACCTTCTGGGCCGACGGAAGCATCTCACCAAACGAGGGGCACCTCCAGACTTGCGGACGGCGCAATTTCCATCTAAGCGCGCGCACGCTCGTCGATGTTTCCACCTCGCTCAAATCCTGAATGGATATTCAGGTGCAGCACCCGCCGGGTGGGCTGACCAACCAGCGCCGTGGCCGGATCGGCCGCGCTGCGCCAGCCCGGCTGCGGCATCGGCACCGGACTGGCGGTGTCGGCCTGGCCGGTGCGGGTCGGTGACCCGGGACGCACCGGTACCCCCGAATCCGGGCGATGCCCGGCACCCTGTGCCAGGCTCTGTGGCATGGACGACAAGACCATCCTGAACCGGATCTCCGAGCTGGTCGATGAGGAACACAAGCTGCGTGCCGACGCCCAGGCCCACGAGTCGGGCACCGAGGGCGAGGCCAGCGAGCGACTGCGTGCCCTGGAGGAGTCCCTCGACCAGTGCTGGGACCTGCTGCGCCGCCGACGGGCCGCCCGGGAGACCCACGGAGACCCGGACGCCCAGGGCGAACGCCCCAAGCCCGAGGTGGAGCGCTACCTGCAATAGCCGACGTGGCGGGTCGGGCGGTGGCCGCCCGACCCGCTCCGATCAGCGCAGGCCCGCCTCGTGCAGCAACTCCCGGGTCAACAGGGCGGGGTCGACCTGCTCGGCGGGGAGACCCCGGGCCGCGAACCAGGTGCCGACCACCCGCACATCGCGGGCCAGGAACTCCGACCCCTGTGGGTTCGCCACCACGTCGACCACCTGCGGCAGGTCGATCACGACCAGCCGGCCCTGGTGCACGAGCAGGTTGTACGGCGACAGGTCGCCGTGCGCGTAACCGGCCCGAGCCAGCACCCGCAGCGCCTCCACCAGTTGGGCCCACAGGTCACGCAGCTCGGTCGGGCCGGGTCGCAGCTGGGCCAGTCGGGGTGCCGCCTCCCCCGACTCGGCATCACCGACGAACTCCAGCATCAGTTCGGTGCCCCGCACCTGCACCGGGTACGGCACGGCGATCCGGTCGTGCCCGGCGCCGATCTCCCAGAGCCGACTGAGCGCGGCGAATTCGGCCGCCGCCCACTGTCCGGCGATCATCTGCCGGCCGAACGCCGTCCGGCCGGCCATCGCCCGGTTCTCTCGGGACCGGCGCACCCGACGGCCCTCCAGGTAACCGGCATCGCGGTGGAACAACCGGTGCTCCGGATCGCGGTAGCGTTTCACCGCGAGCAGGCAGGACCGGTCGGTGTCCGGCACCGCCCGACGGACGAGGTGGACGTCCGCCTCCTTGCCGGTCTTCAGCACACCCAGTTCGGTGTCCTTGGCGGCCAACTCGGTGACCAGCCAGGCAGGGTACGGCTGTGGCCCGTGCACGGCGTCGTCCCAGGACGACCAGCGCTCGCCGGTGTCCGGGTCGGGCTCGCTGTCGGGGTCCGCGAGCGGCTCGGTGGGCCGCCCGCGCTTTAGAAACTGCGGTTCGTCGTCGTCGAAGCGGCTCTTGCCGCGGCTTCGGCGCTCAAGCGCCGGAAGGTCGTGATCGCGCACTGTGGTGAGGTTCCCTTGGTCGAGGCTGAGATAGGCAGCTGGAAGCGACCTGCAAAGACGGCCATGACCGACCCCCTGTCCTCGACCGGGCACACGCCCGGGATGCACCATGCGCGGACAATGCTCGTACCACCACGTCCGCCGGTCAACCGAATTACCGGGCCACCACCCGAACGGCCGCTCCGACGCCCCACCGCCGGCGCGCGGAGACCCTCAGCGGGCCAAAACTGTGGCGACCGCGGCGATCAACCCGTCTACGGTGCGGCTCGGCGCGAACCGGACGTCCGTCCAGGTCCGCCCCCGGTGCAGCCAGACGCTGGGCAGCCCGACGGCGGCGGCACCGCCGATGTCCGCCTCCGGGCTGTCACCGATCACCCACGCCCCCCGCAGCGGCATTCGGACCCGCTGGGCGGCGAGCGCGAAGATTCTCGGGTTGGGCTTGCTGACGCCGGCCTCCTCGGAGATGACCCAGTCCGCGACGTACTGGTCCAGCCCGGTCTGGCGGATCTTGGCGTCCTCGACGCGTACGGTGCCGTTGCAGACCACCACCGGCACCCAGCCGGCGTCGTCGGCGATCCGCAGTGCGCAGGCGGTCAGCGGGTCGAGCCGGGTCTGCGCCACCACCCCGTCGTGCAGCTCCTCGACCAGGTCGATCGAGGGAATGCGCAGCTCGTAGCGGTCCCGGATGGCGTCGGCGAGGTCCCAGCGGTCGGTCAGACCGTCGGCGTCGATCGAGATCAGCCAGTCGATGTCGGTGTGGGGCGCGCCGATGCTGTCCAGGAAGCGCTCACCCCAGCGGCGGAACGGCCCGGCCCGATCCAGCAGGGTGTTGTCCAGGTCCAGCAGGAGCAGTGGCACTCGGGCACCCTACGGGACCGACGTGTCCGCCAACAGATGCGGCGGGTATCGAGCTGACGAAGGGCTCAGCCAGGCATCGACAGCCGCGGGCCACCCTGGTCCGACAGCCGATCGACGAGCATCGAGTGGGCCGCCCGGGTGGCCGCGAGCACGGCGGGATCCAGCGTCGCCACGAGCACCGCCGCGCCGTCGTCCGCCCCGCGAGCCAGCACCCGCCCCTCGGGGTCGTAGATGGCCGCGCCGCCGTTGAACCGCCACGGGTCGACGCCGCCGACCGCGTTGGCGAAGACCACGAACATCGTGTTGTCCAGGGCACGCGCGGCGTAGTAGAGATCCCGGCGGTGCTCGGAACCGGCCAGGTATCCGCTGGGACACAGGTAGGCGTGTGCGCCGTCGAGGGCGGCGGCCCGGCCGTGCTCGGGGAAACAGCCGTCGTAGCAGATGCCCAGCCCGAGCCGCCAGTCGTCGACGAGCAGCGTGGCACCCCGCTCGCCGGGGGTGAACAGCTCCCGTTCGTCGCCCCACAACTGCTGCTTGTCGTACCCGACCCGCACCTCGCCGGTCCGGTCGACCACCAGCGCCGCGATGGTCCGCCGGCCGTCGGGGTGCCGGACGGCGGCGCCGACCAGCGCGGCGACGCCGGCCTCGCGCGCCGCGACGCGCAGCGGATCGAGCCGGGGATCCGCGACCATCCCGGCCGGATCGGCAGCGACGTCAGTGCCGGCCGGGTCGGCGGCGAGGACCGGCGGGTGGTACGCGCAGAGGAACAGCTCCGGCAGGACGGCCACCCGGGCACCCCGCTCGCCGGCTCGGCGGACCAGATCGGCGGCCATGACCGCGTTGCCGGCGACGTCGCCCGGCGTGGGGGTGGCCTGGACGGTGGCCACTGTCAGCGGGGAGTTGGGCAGGGTGCGGGGTTGGGTCACCGGGCGATGGTAGTCGGCGACATCCCAAGCCGTACGTACGGTTTGCATGCCCCGGGGTGACCTGCAACGATCGACGTGTGCCCAGAGTAAGCCAGGACCAGCTCGACGCTCGCCGGCAGGAGATCCTCGCCGCGGCCCGGGCGTGTTTCGCCCGGCTCGGCTACGAGGGGGCGACAGTACGCCGCCTCGAGGAGGCCACCGGCCTGTCCCGTGGCGCGATCTTCCACCACTTCCGCGACAAGGACTCGCTCTTCCTGGCCGTCGCCGAGGACGACGCCGCGGCCATGGTCGAGACGGTGGCCCGCAACGGCCTGGTGCAGGTGATGCGCGATCTGCTCGCCCGCGCCGTCTCCCCCGACACCACCGGCTGGCTGGGCAGCCAACTGGAGGTCTCCCGGCGGCTGCGCACCGACCCGGCGTTCGCCCGGCGCTGGGCGGAACGGTCCGCCGCCATCGCGGAGGCGACCCGGGACCGGCTGGCCCGCCAGCGCGACGCCGGGGTGCTACGCGAGGACGTACCGATCGACGTGCTGGCCCAGTTCCTGGAGCTGGCCTACGACGGCCTGGTGCTGCACCTGGCCATGGGCCGACCGGCCGGTGACCTGGGCCCGGTGCTCGACCTGGTCGAGGAGGCGGTCCGCCGCCACTGACCGCGCGGACACCGGTCGGTCGACCGTGGCGAGGCTGCTCCACAATGGGGCCGCCGATCCCTCCGGTGACAGGAGCAGTCGATGATCGTCCACGCCGCGTCCGGCGACACCTGGGGCATCTCCGGCCCGACCTTCCTCCGGTACTACATCGCGGCGGCCATCGTGGTGGTGGCGATCGCGCTGTACCACCGGATCCGCCTGCTGACCGCCCCGGCGCACACCACAGTCGACCCGCTCGGCGCGCAGCAGGTCGCCTACCTCAACGGTGGCCCCCAGCTCGCTGTGCACGCGGCGCTGGGTGGGCTGCGCGGCAGCGGCGCGGTCGGCGTACGACCGGACCGTCGGCTGACCACCGTCGGTGCCGCGCCGACCGGGCTCACCCCACTGGATCAGGCCATCCGCTGGGCCGCCCACCAGCACTCCCGGGTCCGGGACCTGCCCCAGGACCAGCGCGTACGCACCGCGCTGGACCAGATCCGCAACGGTCTGGAGCAGCGCGGGCTGCTGACGAACGACACACAGCGCGCCCGCGCCCGCCTCTGGAGCCAGTTCCTGTGGGCCCTGCTGGGCCTCGGCGTGCTCCGGCTGTTCTCCGGCCTGTTCAGCGGGCGCCCGGTGGCTTACCTGCTGCTCACCCTGGCGGCCCTCCTGTGCGCGGCCCTGCTGCTGCGCCGGGCACCCGTCCGCACCCGGGCCGGTCGCGCCGCCCTTCGTTCCGTGCGCGGCGAGCACACCCACCTCGCGCCGGCCTCCGCGCCCGCCTACGCCACCTACGGAGCGGCCGGCGCGGCGATGGGCGTGGCCCTGTACGGCACCGCCTCGCTCTGGGCCCTCGACCCGGGCTTCGCCGAGCAGGCCGAGATCCAGCGTCAGGCCATCTCCAGCAGCGGGGGTTGGACGGGCGGCTCCGACGGATCGTCCGGTGGCGGAGGCGACAGTTCCGGTGGGGACGGCGGCAGCTCCTGCGGCGGTGGAGGCGGCGGGTGCGGGGGCGGCGGCGGGTGCGGCGGATGACCGGCCCGTCCGGGGTCGGCATCGGCTGGCGTCCGGAAATCGCCGGCTTCGTGGCCGAGCTGCCCGGCCTGCGCTTCGTCGAGGTGGTGGCCGAGGGGGTGCCCGCCTCCGGGCCGCTCCCACCCGGCCTCACCCAGCTGCGGGAACGCGCGGTGACCGTCGTACCGCACGGGGTGCGGCTCTCCCTCGGCGGCGCCGAGCCGGTCGACCCGGCCCGGGTCGCCCACCTGGCCGCGGTGGCGCAACGCCTGGACGCCCCGCTGGTCAGCGAGCACATCGCGTTCGTCCGGGCCGGCGGCCTGGAGGCCGGTCACCTGCTGCCGCTGCCGCGCAGCCGGGAAGCCGTCGACGTGGTCTGCGCCAACGTGGCGCGGGCACAGGCCGAGCTTCCGGTGCCGATCGCGCTGGAGCCGATCGCCGCGCTTGTCGACTGGCCCGACGACGAGCTGGACGAGGCGGACTTCCTCACCGAGATCCTCGACCGGACCGGGGCACTGCTGCTGCTGGACGTGGCAAACGTGCACGCCAACGCCCACAACCGGGGCAGCGACCCGCTGGCGTTGCTGGACCGCCTGCCGCTGGAGCGGGTCGCGTACGCCCACGTGGCCGGCGGCGCGGAGCACGGCGGTTTCTACCACGACACCCACACCGACCCCGTGCCGACAGCAGTGTTGGAGCTGGTCGGCGCGCTCTGCGCCCGTCGGCGACCGCCGGCGCTGCTGCTGGAGCGCGACGGCCACTACCCGCCGGCCGCCGACCTCCGCGCCGAACTGGACGCCCTGGCCGCCGCCGCGGGCTTCCCGGCCGTGACATGACTGGCGCATCCGACGGCGACTCCGCGCCCACGCCCCGCGCCGGGCTCGCCGAACGGCAGGCCGAACTGGTCGCGGCGCTGGTCGCCGGAGGGCCACCCCCGCCGGGGTTCGCGCCGGGACCGCTGGCCGCCACCCGCGCGGCCCTGCTGCGTAAGCGGGCCGGCGAGGTGGCCCGGCACTGGCCACTGCTCGCCGCCGGCCTCGGCGCCAGGTGGCCGACCACCTTCGCCGAGTGGGCCGCCCGGCGACCCACCGCCGGATCGCTGCGCGACGGTTGGGACCTGGCCCGGGCCCTGCACGCCCAGCACGCGCTCCCCCCGGCGGCCGCCGAGGAGCTGGCCGGCCGGGAGGCGCGCCTGCGCTACGACGGGCTCCGGGCTCCGCGTCCGCGCCGGGCGCCGGCGGTCGGCCGCGCCGGCGGCGCCGTCGTGGTGCAGATCGCCGGCCGGGTACGCCTGCTGCGCCCCGCCCCACGGGTATCCACCCTTGCTGGCGACGCCGTGGCGGATGCGGCAGGATCGTAGTTATGGATCTCGGACTGACCGACCGCGTGTACGTCCTCACCGGCGCCTCCCGCGGTCTGGGCTACGCGACCGCGCAGAGCCTGGTCGCCGACGGCGCACGGGTGGTGCTCTCGGCCCGGGACCCGGACGCGGTGGCCGCCGCCGCGCAGCAGCTGGGTGGCCCGGAGCACGCCGTCGGGCTGACCGCGGACCTGACCGACCCGGAGACCCCGGGGCAGCTCGTCGCCGCCGCTCAGGAGCACTTCGGCCGGCTCGACGGCGCGCTGATCTCGGTCGGTGGTCCACCGGCCGGCAACGCCGCGGCGATCACCGACGAGCAGTGGCGGCTCTCCTTCGAAACCGTCTTCCTGGGCACCATCCGCGCGGTCCGCACGATCGCCGCCGCACTGCCCGAGGGCGGCGCGATCGGCCTGGTGCTCTCCACCTCGGCTCGTGGCCCGGTGCCCGGCCTCGGCATCTCCAACGGTCTACGGCCCGGCCTCGTCGGCGCGGCCAAGGACATCGCCGACGACTACGGCCCGCGTGGGGTCCGGGTGGTCGGGCTGCTGCCCGGCCGGATCATGACCGACCGCAACCGGGAGCTCTTCGCCGCGACCGGCGACCCGGATCGCGCCCGCGCCGACGCGGAGGCCAGCATCCCGCTGCGCCGCCTCGGCGACCCCGCCGAGTTCGGCCGGGTGGCAGCGTTCGTGCTCTCCCCCGCCGCGAGCTACCTCACCGGGATCACCCTGCCGGTCGACGGCGGCGCGCTGCGCGGGCTGTGACCCCCGACGGGGCCCGAGCTGCCCGCGCCGTGACGCCGCCCGAGAAGGCTCAGTCCGACTACCCGGCCGTTGATCGACTCGGCCTCCAGGAGACCGGGCGGTCGAAGCGACCAGGACACCCCGACTTCCAGGAACTCGAGTCGATCAACGCGCCGACCCGGACGGACCTGGCGGCCGGGACGACCCGACCGAGACCCGGGCGGACCTGGCGGCGGCTGCGGACCGGACCATTCCCGACGTGCTCGCGCCGGGGCTGGCGGTGCTCTTCGTCGGCATCAACCCGGGCCTGTGGTCGGCCGCGACCGGGTGGCACTTCGCCCGGCCGGGCAACCGGTTCTGGCCCGCCCTTCACCGGGGCGGGTTCACCCCTCGGCTGCTGCACCCCAGCGAACAGGACGAGCTGCCCGCGCTCGGGCTCGGCATCACCAACATGGCCGCCCGGGCCAGCGCCCGCGCGGACGAGCTGAGCGCCGAGGAACTCCTCGACGGCGCGGCGATCCTGACCGACAAGGTGGCCCGGTACCGGCCGCGCTGGGTGGCCGTGGTGGGGGTGACCGCGTACCGGATCGGTTTTCAGCGGCCGAAGGCCACCTTCGGGCCGCAGCCGGAGGCACTGGCCGGGGCTCGGCTGTGGGTGCTGCCCAACCCGAGCGGCCTGAACGCGCACTTCACCCCGGTCACCCTGGGCCTGGCCTTCGCCGAGCTGCGCGTGGCGGCGTTCTGACGAGCGGCCGGCGACGGCCTTGTCGCGCCGCACGGGCGCACCTACCCTCATCGCAGACCGCGATTCCGCCACAGTGGGGTGACCATGACGGATGTGCCCGCCAGCACGGCCCGAGGTTCGACCCTCGAGACCCCCGCCGAGGCATCCACCGGGCTGATCCGAACGCTGGTCGGCATCCAGTTGTACACAGTGGCGGCCTACCTCGCCGCGGCCGTCGTTCCCTATCTGTGGGCTCCTCGGCCGTACCCGCCGACCTGGACCTTCATCGTGCCGGGCTGGCTGCTCGGCGTGCCGGGTTTCTACCTCACCCTGCTCGGGCCGGTGCCCGGCATCCTGCTCGCGGTGGCCGGGGTCGGTGTGCTGGTGGCGACGCGCCGCCGCTGCCCGGCGACCCTGTACCGGTGGTGCGTCACCTCCACCGCTCTCGCCGCCGCATACGGTCTGTTCGCCTGCACGCCCTTGGCCAGCACCATCGCGGCGTTCGTGGCCGACTGAGCCGAGAAAGCCAGGTGTCGACGGCCCGGTCGCCACACGTCAGTTGGCGGCGGCGGGCGGCAGCACCTCGTCGGCACGGTAGGTGCCCAGCGGCATGACCACCGGCTCGGGACCTGTCGCGTCGACGAACGGGGCGGGCGAGTCGGCGACCGCGAACTGGGTCCGGTACAGCTCGGCGTAGAGCCCGCCGACCGCTACCAACTCCTCGTGCCGCCCCCGCTCGACGATCCGCCCACCGTCCAGGACCAGGATCTGGTCGGCGTCGCGCACTGTGGAGAGCCGGTGCGCGATCACCAGCGCGGTACGCCCGGCCAGCGCCACCGAAAGCGCCCGCTGCACCGCCGCCTCGCTCTCCGAATCCAGGTGTGCTGTCGCCTCGTCGAGGATCACGATCGACGGGGCCTTGAGCAACAGCCGCGCGATCGCGATGCGCTGCTTTTCACCGCCGGAGAACCGGTAGCCGCGCTCCCCCACAGTGGTGTCCAGACCGTCGGGCAGCGCCCGGACCAGATCGGCCACCTGCGCCCCGGCCAGTGCGGCCCAGATCTCGTCGTCGGTGGCGTCCGGCTTGGCGTAGCGAAGGTTCTCGGCGATCGTCTCGTGGAACAGGTGCGAATCCTGGGTGACCACACCGATCTCGTCACGCAGGGAGGCCAGCGTCGCGTCGCGCACGTCCACCCCGCCGACGAGCACCTGCCCGTCGCTGACGTCGTAGATCCGGGAGATGAGCATCGACAGTGTCGACTTGCCCGCCCCGGACGGGCCGACCAGCGCGACCATCTGCCCCGGCTCGACGCTGAACGAGACCCCCTTGAGCACCGGCTCGTTGACGGTCCGGTCGAGCGTGGCGACCTCCTCCAGGGAGGCGAGGGAGATCTCGGCGGCGCTCGGGTAGCGGAAACGCACGTCGCGGAAGTCGACCCGGCCGGCGCCCACTGGCACCGGCACGGCGTCGGGCTTCTCCACGATGCCCGGCTTGAGGTCGAGCACCTCGAAGACCCGGTCGAAGGAGACCAGCGCGCTCATCACGTCCACCCGGACGTTGGAGAGCGCGGTGAGCGGCCCGTACAGGCGGGTGAGCAGCAGCGCGAGCGTCACCACGGTGCCGGCGCTGACGCCGCCGGTCACCGCGAGCCAGCCGCCGAGACCGTAGGTCAGCGCCTGTGCCAGTGAGGCGACCAGCAGCATCGCCACGAAGAACGTTCGGGAATACATCGCGGACTGGATGCCGATGTCGCGGACCCGCTCGGCCCGGTCGCCGAACCGGCGGGCCTCGATCTCGGGCTGGCCGAAGAGCTTCACCAGCAGCGCGCCGGCCACCCCGAACCGCTCGGTCATGGTCGCGTTCATCTTGGCGTCGAGGTTGTACGCCTCGCGGGTGATGTCCGCCAGCCGCCGACCGACCCGACGCGCCGGGATGATGAAGATCGGCAACATCACTAATGAGAGCGCGGTGATCTGCCAGGAGAGGGTGAACATCACCGCCGCGGTGAGCACCAGCTGGATCACGTTGCTGACCACACCGGACAGGGTGGAGGTGAACGCCCTCTGGGCGCCGAGCACGTCGTTGTTGAGCCTGCTGACCAGGGCGCCGGTCTGGGTACGGGTGAAGAACTGCAACGGCATCCGCTGCACGTGGTCGTAGACCCGGGTGCGCAGGTTGAAGATGATGCCCTCGCCGATGCGGGCGGAATACCACCGTTGGGCCAGCGACAGCAGCGCGTCGGCGACCGCCAGCGCGGCGATGAACAGGGCCAGCCGCACCACGAGCCGGCCGGCCTCGGTGCCCCCCCGGTTGATCGCGTTGATCACGTCGCCGGCGAGCACCGGAGTGGCCACGCCGATGATGGCGGCCAACACCACGGTGGCCAGGAAGACGATGATGTCGCGCCGGTAGGGGTGGGCGAACGCGACGATGCGGCGGGCCACCCCGCGCTTGAGCCGGTGGGTGGAGACCTCGTCGCGGTTGCGCATCGACCGGAGCATGCTCCACCCGGCCATGCCACCGCCGGACATCGGGTTGGACATCGCTCACCTCCGGGTTGCCGGGCGGACCGCACCGTCAGGTCAATTCTCCCGACGAGTGTGACAACCTCGGTCGTAACCCGGATCTTCCCGTGCGGTCCTTACCTATTCTCCCCTGCCGGCGAGGTCACGCAGCCGACGGGTCTGTGCCTCCCGCTCGGCGCGCTGCTGGTCGGCGTGCGACCGCCCGCCGGCACCGGCGAGCAACGCCTTGATCTCCACCACCGCGTCGCGGGCCCCGGAGAGCAGGCCGGCGGTCAGGTCCCGCACCGCGTCGTCCAGCTCGGCCGGGGGGACGACCAGGGTGGCCAGCCCGATCCGGTCCGCCTCGGCGGCGTCCAACCGGCGGCCGGTGGCACAGATCTCCAACGCCCGCGAATATCCGACCAACTCGACGAGGCGTTTCGTGCCGGCCAGGTCGGGCACCAGGCCGAGGGTCACCTCGGCCATCGACAGCTTCGCGTCCGCGGACAGCACTCGCAGGTCACAGGCGAGCGCGAGCTGGAAGCCGGCACCGATCGCGTGGCCCTGTACGGCCGCGACGGAGACGACATCCGGCCGGTGCAGCCAGGTGAAACCGGCCTGGAACTCCGCGATGCGCTCGGCGCACTCCTGCTCGGGCAGCGTGGCCAGCTCAGCGAAGGACCCCGGACCCGAGGCACCCGCCACGGCGAGATCGAGGCCGGCCGAGAACGCGCGACCCTCGCCGCGGACCACCACCACCCGCACGTCGCCGGGCAGGTCGCGGGAGAAGTCGCTCATCGCCTGCCACATCGCGGGCGTCTGGGCATTGAGCACGTCGGGCCGGCACAACGTCACCGTGGCGACCGGCCCGTCGCAAGTCAGCCGAACCCCGGTCGCCTCGGCGGTCACCGGACGTCCCGGGGCGCGGCGCTGGTGGACGACGCTGAGGGGCGGGTCACGCCTTCTTGCGGCGCCGGGCGCCACCGCGCTGACGCAGCTGCACGCCGGACTCGGTGAGCACTCGGTGGATGAACCCGTAGGAACGGCCGGTCGAGGCCGCCAACGCGCGGATGCTCTCCCCCGAGGTGTACCGCTTTACCAGGTCCTTGGCGAGCGTCTGACGCTCGGCTCCGACGATCCGGCGACCCTTCTCAGTGCTGGTGGCTGTGCCAGTGGCTGCCATGCTGTGTCCTCACGTCCCAGACTGTGCGGTTCGGATACGGTCCCACCTATTAGACCGCCTCGAACGATCATGCGCCAGATATCAACTCTTCGCCAACCGACACGCTATGCAATGTCAGCTTCCCGATAGAGTGATCCTGGCGATCCGGCCCGCCGCGGCGTCCGGGCGTACCACCGCTGAAAGCTGGCGGCTGCCGACGGCCCGTAGCCTTCGGTCGTGATCGACCTGTTGAGCACCGCCGGCGCGGCGGCCGTGGTCTTCGCCGCCACCGACATCGACGACATCGTCATCCTGACGCTGTTCTTCGTCGCGGCCCGCACCACCGGCCAACCCCGCACCTGGGAAATTGTCGCTGGACAATACCTCGGCATCGGCGCGCTCGCGTTGGCCAGCGCGGTGATTGCGGGTGGACTTCTGGTGGTGCCCGACCCGTGGACGGGGCTGCTCGGCCTGCTGCCGATCGCGCTCGGCGTACGCGCGCTGCGGAGTTCGGGCGACGACGAGGCGCCGGCGGTCGTCGCCGGGGCGCTCGGCGTGGCCGGGGTGACGATCGCGAACGGCGCCGACAACGTCGCGGTCTACGTACCCGTCTTCCGCGCCCTCGGCGTGGCCGACAGCGCGGTGTTCCTGCTGGTCTTCGTGCTGCTGATCGCGCTCTGGTGTGTGGCCGGGGCCTGGCTGGGCGGGCACCGGAGGGTGGTCCGGCTGGTCGAGCGCGCCGGCGCCTGGCTGGTGCCGACGATCTTCATCGCCATCGGGCTGGTGATCCTGGTCAGCTCCGGCGTGCTCGGCCGACTGGCCGACCTGCTCGGCTGAGAAGCCGGCCGAGCAGCCTCGGTCAGGCCAGCTCGACCAGTTCGAGCAGGTCGTCGCTCCAGGCGTCCTCGTCGCCGTCGGGCAGCAGGATGGCCCGGTCCGGCTTGAGCGCCAGCACCGCACCCGGGTCGTGGGTGACCAGCACGATCGCGCCCGGATAGTTGGCGATGGCGTCGAGCACCTGCTCCCGGCTGACCGGGTCGAGGTTGTTCGTCGGCTCGTCGAGCAGCAGCACGTTGGCCCCGGAACAGACCAGCGTGGACAGAGCCAACCGGGTCTTCTCACCACCGGAGAGCACCCCGGCCGGCTTGTTCACGTCGTCACCCGAGAAGAGGAACGCGCCGAGGATCTTGCGCAGATCGGTGTCGGACTGCTCGACAGCGGCGGCCCGCATGTTCTCCAGCACCGTCCGCTCCACGTCCAGCGTCTCGTGCTCCTGGGCGTAGTAGCCCAACCGCAGGCCGTGGCCCGCGTGCACCCCGCCGGTGTCCGGGTCGAGCAGCCCGCCGAGCATCCGCAACAGGGTCGTCTTGCCGGCGCCGTTGAGCCCGAGGATGGCCACCCGGGAGCCCCGGTCCACCGCGACGTTGACGTCGGTGAAGATCTCCAGCGAGCCGTACGACTTGGAGAGGCCGGTCGCGGTCAGCGGGGTCTTGCCGCACGGGGCGGGGTTGGGGAAGCGCACCTTGGCCACCCGGTCGGAGACCCGTACCTCCTCCAGGCCGGAGATCAGCTTCTCGGCGCGGCGGGCCATGTTCTGCGCGGCCACGGTCTTGGTGGCCTTGGCCCGCATCTTGTCGGCCTGCGCCATCAGCGCGCCGGCCTTCTTCTCCGCGTTGGCCCGCTCCCGGCGGCGGCGGCGCTCGTCGGTCTCGCGCGCCTCCAGGTACGCCTTCCAGCCCAGGTTGTACACGTCGATGACCGACCGGGTGGCGTCGAGGAACCAGACCTTGTTGACCACCGACTCCAGCAGCGCGCCGTCGTGGGAGATCACGATCAGGCCGCCCTTGTGATTGGCGAGGAAGCCGCGCAGCCAGGTGATCGAGTCGGCGTCGAGGTGGTTGGTCGGCTCGTCGAGCAGCAGGATGCCGCCGCCGTTCTCACCCGCGTCGCGGAACAGGATCCGGGCCAGTTCGATGCGCCGACGCTGACCACCGGAGAGGGTGCCGATGGTCTGCGCGAGCGCCCGGTCCGGTAGGCCGAGGTTGGCGCAGATCCGCGCGGCCTCAGCCTCGGCCGCGTACCCGCCGAGGGCGGCGAACTGGTCCTCCAGCGCGCCGTACCGACGGACCATCTTGTCGCTGGCGTCCTCGGCGAGGCGAGCCTCGATCTCCTGCATCTGGGACATCAGCACGTCCAGCCCGCGCGCGGAGAGCACCCGGTCGCGGCCGGTGACCTCCAGGTCACCCGTGCGCGGGTCCTGCGGCAGGTAGCCGATGGCGCTGCGCTGGTCGATCTGGCCCCCGTACGGCTGCCCCTCGCCGGCGAGCACCTTCAGCGTGGTGGTCTTGCCGGCGCCGTTGCGACCGACCAGGCCGATCCGATCACCGGGCTGCACGCGCAGTGTGGTGTCGGACAGCAGGATCCGGGAACCGGCACGCAGTTCCAGGCCGGTGGCAGTGATCATGTTTGCGGGCTCGCTCTCGGGGTTCGGAAGGCTGACTCGGGGCACGCGAAACGGCCGGCGGGCTCAAGGGGCCCGACGGCGCGGGGCGGTTCAGCCTTCGCAGCGCAGCACCCGACAAGTGTACCGGGCGCCGCTGGACGGCCCGCCCGGATTACCGATCAAGATCATCGGGTATCGGAACGCCTGTCCGGACCCCGTCCGGCACTCGATGGACGAAACGACACACAAAAGACATTCACGGCATACGGCGATCGGGGTCAGCATGGAACTCAACGAGCGGGCCGAGCTCGACACCTCCCAGGCCAACGACCTGGGACGGGGTAGTGGCGGGTCGGGCGGGGGCATGGGCATCCCCATCCCCGGCGGTGGCGGCCGGGGCGGCATCATCGGCATCGTGGTGGCCGTTCTCGTCGCCCTGCTCGGCGGCGGGTTCGGTCTCAACGCCATGACCAACGGCGACGAGGGCGGCCAGGCCGGGGGCAGCGATCTGGAGCAGGCGTGCTCCACCGCGAACCCCGACCGTCTCGACGACGCACGCTGCCGCAACCTGCTCTACGTCAACAGCATCCAGGCCTACTGGCAGAAGGCGTACCCGGAGCTGGGCAACGGGAAGTACGAGGCGACCGACACCAACTTCTTCCAGGCCGCCGTGAGCACCGGCTGCGGACAGGCCGACTCGGGCGTCGGCCCGTTCTACTGCCCCGCCGACAAGCAGGTGTACATCGACCTGAGCTTCTACGACGAGCTGGCCTCCCGGTTCGGCGCCAAAGGCGAGTTCGCCCAGCCCTACGTGCTCGCCCACGAGTACGGCCACCACATCCAGAACCTGCTCGGCACCAACGCGAAAGCCGGCCAGGGCGACCAGAGCGGTCCCAAATCCGCCTCCGTGCGGCTGGAGTTGCAGGCCGACTGCTACGCCGGCGCCTGGGCCAAGCACGCCACCGAGAGCAAGGACAAGACCGGCCAGGAGCCGCTGTTCACGTCCATCACCCAGACCGACATCAGCGAGGCCGTGCAGGCCGCCGAGGCGATCGGCGACGACAGCATCCAGGAGCGCTCCGGCGGGCGGGTCAACCCCGACCAGTTCACCCACGGCACGTCCGAGCAGCGCAAGCGCTGGTTCAGCCAGGGCTACGACCGCGGCGACCCGAAGACCTGCGACACCTTCGGCACCGACCAGCTCTGACCTCGCCCCGAGATCGCGGCAGGCCCCTCGGCGGGCCTGCCACGATCGTCATTCCTGCCGAAGCTTCCGGCTCAGGTGAGCCGTGAGACCTGGTAGTGGCCGATGAGCCAGTCGTCGTCGACCCGCCGCAGGAGCACGCCGAGGTTGACGGTCAGGGCCGGCCGGTCGGTGAAGCCGAACTCCACCTCCAGGTAGCCGAGGACCACGTCGTCGGCGAGACGGCGGATCTCCCGAATGTCGTACGCGGCGGTCAGGCCGAGCGGCTGTCCCGCGTAGTACGTGGCGACGCCGGCAGGACCGACCGTGTACGGCTGCAACCCCTGGAAGATCGCATCGTCGGTGAAGCACGCCGCGACCCGATCGGGCTCGTGGGCGTCGACAGCCGACTTCCACCGGTCGAGGACGGTACGCAGAATCTGCGCCTCGGACATGATGATCTCCCTGCTGACTGACGTGTTCCCTGGCGTGCCTGTCGAGCCGGCGTGCCCTCGCAGGCTCAGCGAGGCGGCTGACCCGGGTCGTTCGGGTGCGGCGTCAACGGCGTCACGGTCTCGCGCCGCCAGGCGCGCAGCGGCATCGAGGCGAGCACGGCTTCCAGCTCATCGGCGTCGTCGGCCTGGAACAGCCCCCACGTACGCCACTCCCCCGGCGCCAGCGGCGGCCGCCACAGCCGCAGGAGACTGCCCTGGGCCGTCAGCTCGGCCGAACGCGCCGCCTCTCGCGCACGCATGTCGGCGACGCCGTCCTCCGACGTTCCCTGCGGCACCGTCGTCACCATGTCAACCAGAAACTCCACGCGCCCATCCTCCGGCCGCCGGCCGGCCAGCACGCCGCGAACCCCGTTTTGCGTGGCGATCGTCTCCCCACTGACGCCGCCGACGAAGACCGAGGTCAGTCGGGGTCGCGCACCAGGATCCGTACCGCCCGGGCCGCACCCACCGCCGCGACCAGCACCGCGTGCCGGGGCTCCGGCACGTCGAGCAGCCGCTCGGCCCGCAACGGCACGAGCGGGGCCAACCGTCGGTCGGCCAGCACCCCGTCCACCGCCCGCCGGTCACCACCGCAGACCAGCGCGGTGAGCGCCGCCGCCTCCGGCAACAGCAGGCGTACGGCCAGGTCCGCCGCGTCACCCAGCGCCGCCTTCGCCTGGTTGTCACGCCGGCGGGCGAACCGGTGCTGCGACCATCCCCCCGCAGCGGTGCGCCCCTGCACGTACCGGGTGTCCACCTTGGAGACGACGAGGTCGGCGCCCTCGGCCACCCCGAGCGCCACCGCGCCCTTGCGGGCCAGCAGCAGGCCGATCCGGCGGGGCAGGACGGCGGAGGCCACGAACCCGGCCACATCCACGCCGGCCGGCGCACCCGGCGGGGAGTGCAGCTCGGCGGTTGCCCCGTCCGGGGCGGCGAGCAGCAGGCCGTACTCCTGAGTGCTGGTGGTGGGCGGGCCGTGCCGGCCGGCGAAGCCCTCGACCCAGCGGCCGACGCGGGCCGGGTCGACGTCGACCCACCGGCCGCCGCCGGCCGCTGGTCGACTGGTCATCGCCCGACCGTACGGCACAGCGAACCCATCCGGGCCCCCGGGCGGCCCCGGGCCCGGCCAGGAACACACCAGGCGACACCGCCGACCCGGCGAGGTCGGGCCTCGGCCGGGTGGCTGATCCGTCGGATGGTTGCCGTGACCGTTCAGCCTGGCAGTAACGCGGCCACCGCCAGCGCGGCGATGAGCGCGCTGGAGACCAGGCCGGTAACCAGCCGGCCCTGCGGCCCGGTGAGCGCCCGGCCGACCACAGTGCCACCGCCGGCGATGACCAGTTGCCAGCTCGCCGACGCCAGGAACACCCCGGTCACGAAGAGCGCCGCCGGGACCACGCCCGAGTCGGCGGTGTCCCGGCGGCCGAGCACCAGCGCGGTGAAGTAGAGCACCGTCATCGGGTTCAGCAGGGTCAACCCGAGCAGCGCCGCGTAGGCCCGCCCCGGAGTGCTCATGCCGCCACCGTCGCGTGCCGTCGGCGGCCGCTGCGTGCGGTGCGCGGACCACGTCTGCCACAGGCCGTGCCCGGCGAGACCCAGCAGGACCACTGCGGCGACCACCCGCAGTGGCCCGGCGACCGGCGCGATGATCCCGGCCAGGCCGGCACCGCCGAGCACGGCCACCACCGCGTAGAGCCCGTCGGCCGTCGCCACCGCGAGCGCTGCGGCCGCACCCACCCGAAACGAGGTACGGGCACTGAGCCCCAGAATGAGAATCGCTATCGCGCCGACCGGAATGGCGACGCCGTAGCCGGCCACGAGACCGGCGAGGAACGCGCCGCTCACGACGGCGGGCGCGGGATCGAGGCGGACCGGGGCACGGTGCGCTGTCGACGCGCGGCAGTGGCCGCACGGACAGGAACCTGCTTCGGGTACGCCTCAATCACACGCGCATCTTCCGCGCCGAGCCCGCGCCCCCGCCACCGAATTTCGCCGCGCCCCGCGCCCCGCGCCCCGCGCCCCGCGCCCCGCGCCCCGCGCCCCGCGCCAAGATCGTGCTCGAACCAGGATGATCAAGCGCGATCTTGGGTTGTTCGGAGGTGTGCCGACCGATCAGAGCTGAACTCCGGGCCACCGGGGGTCGCGACCGAGGTAGGAGAGAAGGGCGGCGACCTCGTCGGACTCCGCAGCGGGGTCGATCGCCGGGGCGTACGCGCCGTAGGCCCGCAGCGGCTCGACGATCTGCCGGGCCACCACCAGCAGGGGGCGGGCCAGGTCGGCGCTGAGCGGGGAGGGCTGGTCGGTGGCCACCGCGATGTCCCAGGCGTGCACTGCCGCGTCCAGGGCGCACGCTACGGCGCCGACCTCGGCCGGCAGCTTGCCCTGGGGCAGCGGCGTGGGCACCGCCGGGTCGTCGTCGGCGACACCCCTCCAGGCCCGGGCGGATGCGTCGAGGGCGGCGCGCAGGCCGGCGAGCTTGTCACCGTCGACCTGACCGGAGGGCGCGAACGGGTCCTCCGCCGGCCCCGGCCCGCCCTCGATCGCCGCGGCGAAGGCGAGCTGGTCGCCGGTCGCGTGCTGAAGCACCTGGGTAACGTTCCACAGCTCGCACGGGGTGGGCCGCTCCCAGGCGTCGGCCGGGACCCCCTCGACGGTCGTTCGAAGCGCCGCGTGCGCCTCTTCGAGCACGGTCCGCCACTGCCCCGCCGCCATCTCGCTCATCGTTCTGCCTCTCTGCCGGTCTCCCGCGACCTGTCCCACCCGCCGTCGGAGCGGAATATTCCGCTCCGTTTGATGGACCTAGCTTAGCAGACCGGAACGATCCGTTCCACTAATTTCGCGCGGGTATGAAGCGCGTCGAGCGCGGCACCCGGACGGGTACCGCGCTCGACGACGTGGGATCGGGTCAGACGTTGAAGCCGAGGGAGCGGAGCTGGTCCCGACCCTCGTCAGTGATCTTGTCTGGGCCCCACGGCGGGAGCCACACCCAGTTGATCCGGATGTCGTTGACCAGGCCGCCGCCGGGGCCGGTGGTCAGCGCCTGCCGGGTCTGGTCCTCGATGACGTCGGTCAGCGGGCAGGCCGCCGAGGTGAGCGTCATGTCCAGGGTGGCGACGTTCTCGTCGTCGACGTGGACGCCGTACACGAGGCCCAGGTCGACCACGTTGATGCCGAGCTCCGGGTCGACGACGTCCTTCATCGCCTCCTCGATGTCGGCGATCATGGCCTTGCTGACGCCGCCCGCAGGAGCGGCGGCGTCACCCGTGCCATCGGTCGTCGCGGCGTCGGTCTGCGGCACCACTGTGGTGTCACCGGCCTCCGGCGTCGCCTCGGTAGCGGTGTTCTCGCTCATGCCGTCCCTCCGCATCGCTTCGTGATGCCACAAGGCACCACTGTGTCATTCGCTCGCTGACGCACGCTCACGCCTTCACCTCCGGGCTCACGCCCACACCGGCGCGTGCCGCGGCGTCCTTGAACGCCATCCACGGCAGCAGCGCGCACTTGACCCGGGCGGGGTAACGGGCCACACCCGCGAAAGCAACCCCGTCACCGAGCACGTCCTCGTCCGGCGTGACCTGGCCACGTCCGGACATCAACTCCACGAACGCCTCGTGCACCTCGAATGCTTCCCCGGCGCCGCGACCACGCAGCAACTCGTGCAGCACGCTCGCCGAGGCCTGGCTGATCGAACAGCCCATCCCGTCGTACGAGATGTCGTGCAGCACCGTGCCGTCGGTGGCCACCCGGACGGTGACCTCGTCACCGCAGGTGGGGTTGACGTGGTGCGCCTCCGCGACCCGGTCATCCGAGTCGTCGGCGTCGCGCAGGCCGCGCCCGTGTGGGCGCTTGTAGTGGTCCAGGATGATCTCCTGGTAGAGCTGGTCGAGCTGCATCAGTCGAACACCTTCCGCACCTGCTCCAGACCGGCCACCAGAGCGTCGATCTCCTCGGTGGTGGTGTAGAGGTAGAACGAGGCCCGGGTCATGGCCGGGACGCCGAACCGGCTGCACACCGGCTTGGCACAGTGGTGGCCCACCCGCACCTGCACGCCGAGCGAGTCGAGCACCTGACCCACGTCGTGCGGGTGCACGTCACCGAGTGCGAACGAGATGGTGCCGCCCCGACCCACCGGCACTGTCGGACCGAAGATCCGCAGGTCCGGCACCGAGCCGAGAGCGTCCAGCGCGTACGCCGTCAGCTCCTTCTCGTGCCACTGGATGGCCCGCATCCCGATGCCGGTCAGGTAGTCGACCGCCGCACCGAGCGCGACCGCCTCGGCGATCGGCGGGGTGCCCGCCTCGAAGCGGGCCGGTGGCGCGGCGAACGTCGAGCGGGCCATGGTGACCGTCTCGATCATCGAGCCGCCGCCGAAGACCGGCGGCATGGCCGCCAGCAGCTCACCCCGACCCCAGAGCACTCCGATACCGGTCGGACCGCACATCTTGTGGCCGGTGAAGACGATGTAGTCGGCGTCCAGGTCGACCACGTCGATGGGCAGGTGCGGCACGGACTGCGAGCAGTCCAGCAGCAGCAGCGCGCCCACCTCGCGGACCCGCGCGGTGATCCGGGAGGTGGCGTTGACAGTGCCGAGGATGTTGGACATGTGCACCAGCGAGACGATCTTCGTCCGTTCGGTGACCAGATCCTCCAGGCCCGACTCGTCCAGCCGCCCCTGGTCGGTGACCGGGAACCAGCGCAGGGTCGCGCCGGTCCGCTCACAGAGCAACTGCCACGGGACGATGTTCGAGTGGTGCTCCATCTCGGAGATCACCACCTCGTCGCCCGGACCGAGCCGGAAACGACTGTCGGCGTCCGGACGCAGCGAGGCGTTCGAGAAGGCATACGCCACGATGTTGATCGCCTCGGTGGAGTTCTTCGTGAACACCACCTCGTCGGTGCTCGGCGCGTTGATGAACGCGGCGATCTTCGCCCGCGCCCCCTCGTACGCCTCGGTGGCCTCGGTGCCCAGTGTGTGCACCGAGCGCGACACGTTGGCGTTGTGCCGTGCGTAGTGCTCGTCGAGCACGTCGAGCACCTGGCGTGGTTTGTGCGAGGTGTTGGCGCTGTCGAGGTAGACCAGCGGGTGTCCGTTGATCTCCCGATCGAGGATCGGGAAGTCGGCGCGCACCCGGGCCACGTCGAAACGCGGCACGTCGTCGTACTGCGGCATCCCCGAAGGGATCGCGATGCTGGTCATCTCGGCAGCGCCTCTCCCGCTCAGGCCTTGGCCGTGCCGGCCCCGGCGGCGTACCGCTCGTAGCCCTCGGCCTCAAGCTTGTCGGCCAGCTCCGGGCCGCCCTGCTCCACGATCCGGCCGGCGATGAACACGTGCACGAAGTCCGGCTTGATGTAGCGCAGGATCCGCGTGTAGTGGGTGATCAGCAGCACGCCGGTGTCACCGTTGTCGCGGACCCGGTTGACGCCCCCGCTGACCACGCGCAGCGCGTCCACGTCGAGACCGGAGTCGGTCTCGTCGAGGATCGCGATCTTCGGCTTGAGCAGCTCCAGCTGGACGATCTCGTGCCGCTTCTTCTCACCACCGGAGAAGCCCTCGTTGACGTTGCGCTGGGCGAACGCCGGGTCCATCTGGAGACGCTCCATCGCGCCGCGCAGCTCGCCGCCCCAGGTACGGAGCTTCGGCGCCTCGCCGTCGATGGCGGTCTTCGCGGTCCGCAGGAAGTTCGCCACCGAGACGCCGGGAACCTCGACCGGGTACTGCATGGCCAGGAAGAGGCCGGCGCGGGCGCGCTCGTCGACCGTCATGGCCAGCACGTCCTCGCCGTCGAGGGTCACCGTGCCGCCGGTGATCTCGTACTTCGGGTGACCGGCGATCGAGTACGCCAGGGTGGACTTGCCGGAACCGTTCGGGCCCATGATCGCGTGGGTCTCGCCCGACTTCACGGTCAGGTCGACGCCGGCCAGGATCGGCTTGAGCTCACCCTCGGGCAGCTTGACCGACACCTTCAGGTCGCGGATCTCCAGGGTGCTCATTATCGGGTCACTCCATTACTCGGCGTCAGGCTGAGGTAGATGTCTCCGTCGCGGACTTCGACGGGGTAGACGGGGACGGGTTCGGTGGCGGGCAGGCCGGTCGGCTCGCCGGTGCGCAGGTCGAAGCGCGAGCCGTGCAGCCAACACTCGAGCGTGCAGCCATCGACCTCACCCTCGGAGAGCGCGACCGAGGCGTGCGAGCACTCGTCGTACGCGGCGTAGAAACCGCCGTCCTCGCCGTGCACCAGGGCGATCGGCGTGCCGTCGACATCCGCGCTGATCGCGGTGCCCTTCGGCACGTCCTCGGTGGAGCAGATGCGGATCATCAAGCGCCCGCCTTGGTCAGCCGGGCCTCGATCGCGTCGCCGAGGCTCTCGCGCAGCGACTCCACCGGGATCTTGTTGATCAGCTCGGCGAAGAAACCACGGACCACCAGCCGGCGGGCCTCACTCTCCGGAATGCCCCGGGCCATCAGGTAGAACAACTGCTCGTCATCGAAGCGGCCGGTCGCGCTGGCGTGGCCGGCGCCGGCGATCTCGCCGGTCTCGATCTCCAGATTGGGTACGGAGTCCGCCCGTGCGCCGTCGGTGAGCAGCAGGTTCCGGTTGATCTCGTACGTGTCGGTGCCGGTCGCCTCGGCCCGGATGAGCACGTCGCCCACCCAGACGGTGTGCGCGCTCTCGCCCTGAAGGGCGCCCCGGTAGCCGACGTAGCTGCGGCAGTCCGGGACGCTGTGGTCGACCAGTTGCCGGTGCTCCAGGTGCTGGCCCGAGTCGGCGAAGTACACGCCGTACAGCTCGGCCTCACCACCGCGCCCGGTGTACTCCACGCTGGTGAACTGCCGGACCAGGTCGCCACCCAGGGAGACCTGGATGTGGATGACCCTGGCGTCCCGGCCCAGCTTGATCTTCAGGTGCTGGGCCTGGACCGCGTCGTCGGCCCAGTCGGCGACCGTGACCAGCGTCAGCTTCGCGCCGTCGGCCACGGCCACCTCGACGTTGTCGGCCAGGGTGGCCGACCCGACGTGCTCCAGCACCACAGTCGCCTCGGCGAACCGGCCCACCTCGACGAAGGTGTGACCGAACGCCGGCTGCTCGACGCCCTCGCCGACCACCCGCAGCCGCACCGCCTCGCCGAGCACCACGTCGGGGGCCACCCGCAGCAGCAGGGCGTCCGCGGCGGCACCGTAGGCCAGCGCGCTGACCCGGTCGACCGGAGTCAGCACACTGCCGACCCGCTCGTCGTCACGACCGACGCGGGTGATGGCGACGCCCTCGGGCAGGTCGCCGTACTCGTGTCGGACCGCGCCGGTCGCGGCCGGCGCCTCACTGGTCAGGCCGCGGAGGCGCTTGAGCGGGGTGAAACGCCACTCCTCCTCCAGGCCGGTGAGGGCCGGGAAGTCGGCGACGTCGTACGAGCGCAGCGCCTGCGACTTGGTGCTGGGCGGCGCGGAAGCCTGGGTAGTCATTTCTTCCTTGGTCTGTTCTACGACGACGGTGTCAGGTACTCGGTGGGGCGGGCGGCGTCAGCCGACCGCGCCCTCCATCTGAAGCTCGATCAGGCGGTTGAGCTCCAGGGCGTACTCCATCGGGAGCTCCTTGGCGATCGGCTCGATGAAGCCGCGCACGATCATGGCCATCGCCTCGTCCTCGCTCAGGCCCCGGCTCATCAGGTAGAAGAGCTGGTCGTCGCTGATCTTGGAGACGGTCGCCTCGTGCCCCATCGACACGTCGTCCTCACGGATGTCGACGTACGGGTAGGTGTCCGAGCGGGAGATGGTGTCGACCAGCAGCGCGTCGCACTTGACAGTGCTCCGGCTGTGGTGCGAACCCTCCAGCACCTGCACCAGACCCCGGTACGAGGTGCGGCCGCCGCCACGGGCGATCGACTTCGACACGATGGTCGAGGAGGTGTGCGGCGCGGCGTGCACCATCTTGGCGCCGGCGTCCTGGTGCTGGCCCTCGCCGGCCATCGCCACCGAGAGCACCTCGCCCTTGGCGTGCTCGCCGGTCATGTAGACCGCCGGGTACTTCATGGTCACCTTGGAGCCGATGTTGCCGTCGACCCACTCCATGGTCGCGCCCTCGTGGCAAACGGCGCGCTTGGTGACCAGGTTGTAGACGTTGTTCGACCAGTTCTGGATGGTCGTGTAGCGGCAACGCGCGTTCTTCTTCACGATGATCTCCACGACCGCGCTGTGCAGCGAGTCGGAGGAGTAGAGCGGCGCGGTGCAGCCCTCGACGTAGTGCACGTACGCACCCTCGTCGACGATGATCAGCGTCCGCTCGAACTGGCCCATGTTCTCCGTGTTGATCCGGAAGTAGGCCTGCAGCGGGATCTCGACCTGCACGCCCTTAGGCACGTAGATGAACGAGCCACCGGACCACACCGAGGTGTTCAAAGCGGCGAACTTGTTGTCGCCGACCGGGATCACCGTGCCGAAGTACTCCTTGAACACGTCCTCGTGCTCGCGCAGCGCCGTGTCGGTGTCCAGGAAGAGGACGCCCTGCTCCTCAAGGTCCTCACGGATCTTGTGGTAGACGACCTCCGACTCGTACTGCGCCGCGACACCGGCGACCAGCCGCTGCTTCTCCGCCTCCGGGATGCCCAGCCGGTCGTAGGTGTTCTTGATGTCCTCGGGCAGGTCCTCCCAGCTGGTGGCCTGCTTCTCGGTCGACCGCACGAAGTACTTGATGTTGTCGAAGTCGATCCCGGTGAGGTCCGCGCCCCAGGCCGGCATCGGCTTACGGCCGAACAGCCGCAGGCCCTTCAGCCGCAGGTCGAGCATCCACGCCGGCTCGTTCTTCTTCGCCGAAATGTCCCGCACCACCGCCTCGTTGATGCCGCGCTGGGCGACCGCCCCGGCGGCGTCCGGGTCGGACCAGCCGTACTCGTACCGGCCCAGGGCGGCGAGCTGCTCTTCCTGGGTCAGGGGCTGGACGATCTGCTCGGTCATCTATCTGTCCTCACAGTGGTTACGGGATTACCGGATTGAGCGCGGCCCGGCTGGGTCGGGATGTGCGTGGTACACACCCCGTCGCCGTGCGCGATGGTGGCCAGACGCTGTACGTGAGTGCCGACCAGACGGGAGATAACCGCGGTCTCGGCCTCGCACAGCTGGGGAAACTCGGCGGCCACGTGCGCCACCGGGCAGTGGTGCTGACAGAGCTGGCCGCCAGAGGCGATCGTGGTCGCATTGGCAGCGTAACCCTCGGCGGTGAGCGCCGCGGCGAGCGCCTCGGCTCGAGCCAGCGGCTCGTCGCCGGCGTCCTCCATGGCCGTCCGACAACGGGATTCGAGAGCGGAGACCTGCTCGGTGGCGAACGCCTCGACCGCGCCCGAGCCGCCGCTGCGGGCGATCCATCGCAACGCGGCGGTGGCCATGTTGTCGTAGTGGTGTGTGCCACAGCGGACCCGGGCGGCCTCGGTCAGCAGGAACACCTTGGCCGGGCGCCCTCGACCGCGACTGCCCTGCACGGTCTGCTCACGGGCGTAGACGTCACCGTCCGCGAGCATCGCGTCGAGGTGCCGGCGGATCGCCGCCGGGCTGAGCCCGAGCGCTGCGCCAAGCTGCGCGGCGGTGGTCGCTCCCTGCTCCAGCAGCAACTGGGTGACCCGATCCCGGGTGGAGACCTCGGCCGCCGCCGGCCCGGCGAGGCCGGCCGACGTGGTCACGGCAGGCGCGGAGGCGGGCGCACCGAGGGCCGGTACGGCCGTCGGTTGGTGCCCGGAGAGCGCCGCCGCGTTTTTCACAACGCCAACGTTACGTAATTACCCGGAGGGTCGCAAACCCGGGCCCCGGTGATCCGAACCACCGAGCCGACGGAGTCGGACGAACCTCGATCACTACGGTGCGTAGGATTTGCGCCGTGAACCGAATCGTCCGTCCGGTCTCCGGCATCCTGCTGCGCCGCCTCGCGCTCGCCTCGATCATCGCGAACGTGGGGATCGTCGTCACCGGCGGGGCTGTCCGGTTGACCGCCTCGGGCCTCGGCTGCCCCACCTGGCCCCGGTGCACCGACGATTCCTACGTCACCACGCCCGAGATGGGCGTGTACGGCGTGATCGAGTTCAGCAACCGGATGCTGACCTTCGCGGTGGGTCTCATCGCGCTGGCCACCGTGCTGGCCGTACTGCTGCACCGGCCCCGCCGACCAGGGCTCCTCGCACTGGCCGTGGCGGTCTTCCTGGGCATCCCCGCCCAGGCGGTGATCGGTGGCATCACCGTGCTGACCAACCTCAACCCGTGGGTGGTCGGGCTGCACTTCCTCGCCTCGATGGCGGTGATCGCCGCCGCGTACGCCCTCTGGCGACGCATCGGCGACCCCGACGGCCCGACCGTGGCCGCGGTGCCCGCACCGCTGCGCGCGCTGGCCCGGGTCGCCACCGGCGTCACCGTCGCCGTGCTGGTCGTCGGCACCTGGGTCACCGGCAGTGGCCCGCACGCCGGGGACCACGGCGCCGCCCGCAACGGCCTCGACCCGGAGACGATCTCGCAGGTGCACGCCGACGGGGTCTTCCTGCTGATCGGCCTCTCGGTGGCGCTGATCTTCGCGTTCCGCGCCGTCGGCGCGCAGCGGGCCACCCGCGCCGCGATCATCCTGGTCGCCGTGGAGTTGGGTCAGGGCCTGATCGGCTTCGTGCAGTACTTCACCCACGTACCGGCACTCCTGGTCGGCGCGCACATGCTCGGCTCCTGCCTGGTGCTGCTGGCCGCCCTGTCGGTGCAGTGGTCCACCCGGGAACGCCGGCCGGTCACGCCGGCCGCCCAGGCCACCCCGGCCGACGCCGCCTCCCCGGTACCCGTCACCGCCTGACCGCCAGGCCGCTTAGCCCCGCGCGCCCTGGGCCAAGATCTGCGCAACTTGCCGGATGTTGCTGCCTCCGACAAGCGGGAGACAGCAACATCCCTGGTATTGCGCGGATCTTGACGACGAACACCGCCCCCGGAGAGACCGGGACCCAGGTACGGGCACCCACGGCCGCCAAGATCACGCTCGAACCAGGATGCAGTGGCCACGAAACGCCGGGAAACCATTACAACCAGGATGTTGCGCGATCTTGCAGGCGGCGGGGGACGCACCGCGGCACGGCGAGCGCGGGGTCCGCGCCGGCCGGCCGCGGGGGTCAGGCGTTGCGGGCCAGGTGGGTGGCGATCGCGGTGGCGAGGCGGTCGGGGGCTCCGTCCGCGTACCCGATGAAGAGCGACGGCTCGGTCAGCTCCAGCTCGACCAGGACCGGCTCCCCGTCCAGGCCGGGGATCAGGTCGACCCGGGCGTAGAGCAGCTGTCGGGTGCCACCGGGCACCGTCGCGAGGGTCTGCTCGGCCACCGCCAGCTGTTCGGGGCGGGCGGTGCGGGCGGTGATCTCTTCGGCCTTGTAGAGCCCGTCCGGGCCGAGGTCCGGCCCGGACAGCATCGGGCCCTTGCGGATCGCGTGGCTGAACGCGAGCCCCTCCGGGCCGGCGAGGAAGAGCAGAGCGGTCTCGCCCTCGGTGTCGACGGCACGCAGGTACGGCTGGACCATGGTGACCCGGCCGGCCTCGGAGAGCCGGCGAACGTGTGCGGCGGCCAGGTCCCGGTGTTCCGGGTCGGCCAGGTCGTACCGGCCGGTGTCCTGGCTGCCGGCGCTGACCGCGGGCTTGAGCACGTACTCGCCGGTCTCGGCGGGCAGCTGCCAGCTCTCCCCCGGCCCGATCCACGACGTCGGCACTGTTGGCACCCCGGCGGCGCTCAGCTCGGCGAGGTAGCGCTTGTCGGTGTTCCAGCGGACCACGTCGGCCGGGTTGACCAGCGTCGGCACGGTGGCCGCCCAGGACACGAACTCGTCGCGGCGTAGCGCGTAGTCCCAGGGTGAGCGGAGCACGACCAGGTCGTAGGACGACCAGTCGACGTCGGGGTCGTCCCAGATGACGGTCTGGACGGCGACGCCACGGGCGGCGAGCGGGGCGAGGACCAGCCGATCGTCCGGGTCGAGGTCGGCCAGGTCGGCGCAGGTGACGAGAGCGACCCGGGGTTCCCCCCGGGTCGACTGGTGATATGTGGTCAATTCAGCTGTCTATTCAGCGGGCCATCGTACGGCGAGCCATCGACCGCCAGAGGTCGTTGCTCGGACGCATCTGGTCCATCAGTTCACGCTCCCAGGCGTTCTCGACGGTGACTCCCGCCTTGGCGCACGCCTCCCGGGCGGTGACGGTGTCGTCGGCGAACTGGTCGCCCCACTCACCGTCGGAACCCACCAGGACGATCCGCGCGCCACGCTTGCCGACGTACTCGATGACCGCCTTCGCACCGCCGTGTCCAGCCGCGAACGCCTTGAGGCCCGCGACCAGGCCTTGGGGCGTCTGCTCGCCGGCGGTCTGCTCGGCCGTCAGCGTCGTATCGGAACCATCTGCCATGACGCGAAGCCTAAGCAGAGTTGCACCCCGTGGGGCGAGAACCATGAACCTTTTGTGATGCCAATTACCTACGGGTTTAAGGACGACCACAGGTTTGCTGTCCGTTTATTTACCGACTTTTACGCTCAAAGCACGCAGGCAAATCACCCTCGAACCGCCCCGGGTTGAGCCGATCCGACTCATGCCGAAAGTTACTCTGATGTGACGTTAAACCCGGACAACTCATCCACGTCCATGATTAGTCCGTAGATCATCGGCGGCATTCGACAGTCGGGCCGAGCCACGGGACGATGGCTGACGGACAGCGCGAGGGCCGACGAACCGAGCCCCAGCGCAACGAAGCCGACAAGCCGGCGAAGCCGACGGACGAAGGCAGCCGACAGGCGGAGGCCATCGCATGGGACGCGAAGGGCAGGGCCGGGCCGGGCGGAACGGGTCAGATCAGCGCGTCGAGCGCGACGGCCACGAAGACGATCGTCAGGTACGTCGTCGACCAGTGGAACAGCCGCATCGGCTTGACCGCCTCGCCGCGCGTCGCGCGCCGGCAGAGCCGGTGCGCCTCGACCACGAAGATGGCCCCCACCACCAGGGTCGGCACCCCGTAGATCGCGCTGAGCCCCAGCGGCCAGACGGCCAGGGAGGTGAGCACTGTGAGCCACGCGAAGATCAGGATCTCGGCGTTCACCCGGCGGACCGAGGCCACCACGGGCAGCATCGGGATGCCGGCCCGGGCGTAGTCGTCCTTGTACTTCATGGCGAGCGGGTAGAAGTGCGGCATCTGCCAGAAGAAGACCACAGCGAAGAGCCCCCAGGCGGCCGGCGCCAGCGAACCGGTCACCGCCGCCCACCCGATCAGCACCGGTGCCGCCCCGCAGGCGCCGCCCCAGAAGGTGTTCGTCGGGGTGGAGCGCTTGAGCCACAGGGTGTAGACGAGGTCGTAGTAGGCGATCGCGGCGAGGGTCAGCCCGGCGGCCAGCAGGTTGGTGAACGCCGCCATCAGGGCCACCGACACCGCCGCCAGCACCAGACCGAAGATCAACGCGCTTCGCGGCGACACCGTGTGCGCCGGCAGCGGCCGACGCTTGGTCCGCCGCATCAGCTGGTCGATGTCACGGTCGATGTAGCAGTTGAGAACGCTGGCCGCGCCGGCGGCGAGCGAGCCGCCGATCAGCACGATGGCCATCAGCCACAGCGACGGCAGCCCGCCCTCGGCGAGCATCATCGCCGGGACGGTGGTGACCAGCAGCAACTCGACGATCCGCGGCTTGGTGAGCGCCACGTACGCCGAGAGGACAGCGCGTACGTCCCGCCGGGCCACCGGGCCCTCGGCCGCCCGCGCCGGGTGTTGCCCGGCCGGGTTGCTCGCCGGGCGCTCGGTGATCATGCTCACGGATTGCCACCTTCCGGCATCGGGCACGGGGAGATCGGATTGGTCGGGACCGCTCGGGTCCGCATACCGCCCCACACACTACGCGTCGTCGTTTTGGCTGCCCGGCCGACCCGACAACGGTGCGGGCCGTCACACCACCGGGTTGAACCGAGCATCTGGATGGTCACGTAGCGCACACCATGCACAGATCCCTGGGCGCATGTTTAGGGACGGTCGATAAGGTCATCGGTGAGGGTTCCGCCCATCTGCCGAGGAGCACAACCATCGTGGCTGTTAAACGACCCGAGCACTCCGCACTGAACTGGTCCGACCTCGATCGCCGGGCCGTAGACACCGTCCGCGTGCTGGCCATGGACGCCGTGGAGAAATCCGGCAACGGTCACCCGGGCACCGCGATGAGCCTCGCGCCCGCGGCGTACCTCCTCTTCAACCGCGTCATGCGACACAACCCGGCCGACCCGAACTGGCCCGGCCGCGACAGGTTCGTCCTCTCCGCAGGCCACTCCAGCCTGACTCTCTATATCCAGCTGTTCCTGTCCGGTTACCCGATGAGCCTGGCTGACCTGCAGTCGTTGCGGCAGTGGGGCTCGCTCACGCCTGGTCACCCCGAGCAGGGGCACACCCCGGGCGTGGAGACCACCACCGGCCCGCTCGGGCAGGGCCTGGGTAACGCTGTCGGCATGGCCATGGCGGCCCGCCGCGAGCGCGGCCTGTTCGACCCCGAAACCGAGCCGGGCGCGTCGATCTTCGACCACAACATCTGGTGCATCGTCTCCGACGGCGACATCGAGGAGGGCATCAGTCACGAGGCCAGCGCCCTCGCCGGGCACCAGCAACTGGGCAGCCTCACCGTGATCTACGACGACAACGAGATCTCGATCGAGGACGACACCCGGATCGCCAAGAGCGAGGACGTGGCCGCCCGCTACGAGGCGTACGGCTGGCACGTGCAGACCGTCGACTGGCGCAGCGGCGACGCCGACCAGGGCGACTACCACGAGGACGCCGAGGCCCTGTACGAGGCGCTGATGGCCGCCAAGGCGGAGACCGGCCGTCCCTCCTTCATCGCGCTGCGCACCATCATCGGCTGGCCCGCGCCCAACAAGCAGAACACCGGCAAGATCCACGGTTCGGCGTTGGGCGCCGACGAGGTGAAGGCCACCAAGCGGATCCTCGGCTTCGACCCGGAGCAGACCTTCCAGGTCGACGAGGAGGTGCTCGCCCACGCCCGGGGCGTGATGGGTCGCGGATCCGCCGCCGAGCAGGAGTGGACCCCCGCGTTCGACGCCTGGAAGAAGGCCAACCCGGAGCGCACCGCGCTGTACGAGCGGATGGCCGGGCGAGTGCTGCCCGACGGGTGGATCGACGCGCTGCCGGTCTTCCCCGCCGACGCCAAGGGTGTGGCCACCCGCGCCGCTTCCGGCAAGGTCCTCGAGGCGCTCGCGCCGGTGCTGCCGGAGCTGTGGGGTGGTTCGGCCGACCTGGCCGAGAGCAACAACACGACCATGAAGGGCGAGCCGTCGTTCATCCCGGCGGAGCACGCGACCAAGGACTTCCCCGGTCACGAGTATGGCCGCACGCTGCACTTCGGCATCCGTGAGCACGCCATGGGCGCGATCCTCAACGGCATCGCGCTGCACGGCGGCACCCGCCCGTACGGCGGCACGTTCCTGGTGTTCAGCGACTACATGCGCCCGGCCGTCCGGCTGGCCGCACTGATGAAGCTGCCGGTGACCTACGTCTGGACGCACGACTCGATCGGTCTCGGCGAGGACGGCCCCACCCACCAGCCGGTGGAGCACCTGACCGCGCTGCGCGCCATCCCGGGCCTGGACGTGGTCCGCCCGGCCGACGCCAACGAGACCGCGTGGGCGTGGCGGCTGGCCTTGGAGCACACCGACCGTCCGACTGCGCTGGCGCTGAGCCGCCAGGCGCTCCCGACCCTGGACCGGAGTGTCCTGGGCAGCGCGGAGGGGGTCGCCAAGGGTGGCTACGTGCTGGCCGAGGCGTCGAACGGCAAGCCGCAGGTGATCATCGTGGGCACCGGCTCCGAGGTGCAGCTCTGCCTGACCGCCCGGGAGCGGCTGGAGGCCGAGGGCACCCCGACGCGGGTCGTGTCGATGCCCTGCCAGGAATGGTTCTACGAGCAGGACGAGGCGTACCGGGAATCGGTGCTCCCCCGCGGGGTAAAGGCACGGGTGAGCGTGGAGGCGGGCATCGCGATGTCCTGGCGCGGCGTCGTCGGTGACCTCGGCGAGAGCGTCAGCATCGAGCACTACGGGGCGAGTGCCCCGCACACCGTGCTCTTCGAGCAGTTCGGGTTCACCGGCGACCGGATCGTGGCGGCGGCACACGCCTCGCTGGCCCGGGTCGGCGACATCACCGGTTTCACGACCGGCAGTTGAGGGGAGCGTGGACGGCATGACGGACAAGCTGAATGAACTCACCGCCGCAGGCGTGGCGGTCTGGCTCGACGATCTTTCCCGCGTACGACTGAGCTCCGGCGGGCTGGACCAGCTCCGCCGGGAGAAGCACGTGGCCGGTGTCACCACCAACCCGACGATCTTCGCCAAGGCGCTGAGCGACGCCGACGAGTACAACTGGCAGCTGCGCGACCTCGCCACCCGTGGCATCGAGGTCGAGGAGTCGGTGCGCATGCTCACCACCTACGACGTGCGGTGGGCCTGCGACGTGATGCGCCCGTCGTACGACGGCAGCGACGGTGTCGACGGCCGGGTCTCCATCGAGGTGGACCCCCGGGTGGCGCACGTCAGCGACCGGACGGTGGCCGAGGCCAAGGCCCTGTGGTGGCTGGTCGACCGCCCCAACCTCTACATCAAGATCCCGGCCACCGAGGAGGGCCTGTCGGCGATCACCGACACGCTCGCCGAGGGGATCAGCGTCAACGTCACGCTGATCTTCGGTCTGGACCGCTACTCGGCGGTCATGGAGGCGTTCCTCGCCGGTCTGGAGCAGGCCAAGGCCAACGGCCACGACCTGTCGAAGATCGGCTCGGTGGCGTCGTTCTTCGTCTCCCGAGTCGACGCCGAGGTCGACAAGAGGCTGGAGAAGATCGGCTCCGAGCAGGCCAAGTCGCTCCGGGGTAAGGCCGCCGTCGCCAACGCCCAACTGGCGTACGAGCGCTACACCGAGGTGTTCGCGTCGGACCGCTGGAAGGCGCTCGCCAAGGCCGGCGCGCATCCGCAGCGGCCGCTCTGGGCCTCCACCTCGACGAAGAACCCCGACTACCGGGACACCATCTACGTCGAGGAGCTGATCGCCCCCGGCACTGTCAACACCATGCCGGAGTCGGTCATCGACGCGTACGCCGATCACGGCGAGACCCGCGGCGACACCATCACCGGCGCCTACGACGCGGCCCGGAAGGTCTTCGCCGACCTGGAGTCGGTCGGGGTGGACATGGACGACGTGATCGTCACCCTGGAGCGCGAGGGCGTGGAGAAGTTCGAGGCCAGCTGGCAGGAGCTGCTCGACGGGGTCCGCAAGTCGCTGGAGGCCGCGGCAAAGGGCAAGGGAGCGCCGAACAAGGCCGCCAAGGGCAACGCCAAGGCCGCCGAGAAGGCCGGTGGCGCATGAGCGAGCGAATCAGCAAGCTCAGCGCGAAGGCGCCTCATGACGGCACGAAGCGAAGCGGAGTGACGGCATGAGCGACCTACTTTCAGGGCCGGTGGAGGCAGCCGCCGGGCTCGCCGTGTACGGCGCGGACGCGGTCGACAAGGCCGCGCCCGCCTCGACCCGGGACGCGCTGGTCAAGGCCGGCGTTCCGGGCAAGCTGGCGGGCAAGGACGCGAGCCTGTGGGGTCCGGACGCCGAGGCCGAGGCGAAGATCCGGCTGGGCTGGGTGGACACCCACCGGCGCAGCCGTGAGCTGCTCGTTCAGTTGGCCGAGCTGACCGCGGAGCTGGCCGACCTGGATCATGTGGTGCTCGCCGGCATGGGCGGCTCGTCGCTCGCGCCCGAGGTGATCACCCGGACGCTGGGTCGCCCGTTGACGGTGCTGGACACCACCGACCCGGGCCAGGTCCGGGCGGCGCTCGGTGACCGACTGGAGCGCACCGTCGTGGTGGTGGCCAGCAAGTCCGGGTCGACGGTGGAGACCGACAGCCACCGGCGCGCGTACTGGCAGGCGTTCCTGGACGCCGGGATGACCGAGGCGGAGGCCGGCCGGCACTTCGTCATCGTCACCGACCCGGGTTCGCCGCTGGAGACCACAGCGGCCGAGATGGGCGCGTTCACAGTGCTCGCCGACCCGAACGTCGGCGGTCGCTACTCGGCGCTCACCGCGTTCGGTCTGGTGCCCTCGGCGCTGGCCGGGGTCGAGGTCGCGGAGCTGCTCGACCAGGCCGACGCGCTGGCCACGTCGCTCGGCGCGGACCAGAACAACCCGGCGCTCGCGCTCGGCGCCGCCCTGGGCGCCGCGGCCACACTGGCCCGGGACAAGGTCGCCCTGGTCTCCGACGGCACCGGCATCGACGGGCTCGGCGACTGGGCCGAGCAGCTGATCGCCGAGTCGACAGGCAAGGCCGGGGTGGGCATCCTCCCGGTGGTCGTGGAGTCCCCGCAGAGCCCCGGCGCCACCGGCGCGGACGTGCTGACGGTCAGCTACGGCGGCGCGCTGGCCCCCGGTGACGTGCCGGGCGGCGGCGCCACCCCGGACGTGGCCGTCAACGGTCCGCTCGGCGCGCAGTTCCTGGCCTGGGAGTACGCCACAGCAGTGGCCGGCGTGGTGCTCGGCATCGACCCGTTCAACCAGCCGAACGTCACCGAGTCCAAGGAGAACACCAACAAGATCCTGGCCTCGGGCCTGCCGGCGGAGACGCCGTCGTTCACCGAGGGCGCGATCGAGGTGTACGCCCCGCAGGGCGCCCCCGGGGACCTGGCCGGTGTGTTGCGCTGGCTGCTCGACGGGCTGGGCGACGACGGTTACCTCGCGGTCATGGCGTACCTCGACCGGTTCGCCGACGCCGACGCCGCCCGGCTGCGGTCGCTGCTGGCCCAGGCGGGCGGCCGGCCGGTCACCTTCGGTTGGGGTCCACGGTTCCTGCACTCGACGGGTCAATACCACAAGGGCGGCCCGCAGGTGGGCAGCTACCTCCAGGTGACCGGCGCGGTCGCCGAGGACCTCGCGGTGCCGGGCAAGCCGTACACCTTCGGTGAGTTGCAGGCGGCGCAGGCCGCCGGGGACCGGCAGGCTCTCGCCGGTCGGGAGCGGCCGCTGCTGCGGTTGCACCTGACCGACCGGGCCGCCGGTGTCGCCCAACTACTGAACGCGGCCGGTGATCTGCGGGCGTGAGGATGGACGACGTGACTGAAGCGGAGCGAGGAGGTGGCTCGGTGAACCCGCTGCGCGACCCGCAGGACCGCCGGTTGCCCCGGATCCCGGAGCCCTGCGCTCTGGTGATCTTCGGGGTGACCGGCGACCTGGCCCGCAAGAAGCTGCTCCCCGCGGTCTACGACCTGGCCAACCGAGGGCTGCTGCCGCCGGGCTTCGTGGTGCTCGGTTTCGCGCGCCGCGACTGGGGTGACGGCGACTTCGAGACGTTGGCCTGCGAGGCTGCCCGCAAGCACGCCCGCACCCCGTGGCGGGACGAGGTGTGGGCGCGGCTGGCCGGCAACATCAAGTTCGTCGGCGGGTCGTTCGACGACGACGCCGCCTTCGACACCCTCGCCTCGACACTCGACGATCTGCGCCAGACCCACGGCATCACTGGCAACGCGGCGTTCTACTTCTCCATCCCGCCAGCCGCGTTCCCCGTCGTGCTCAAGCAGCTGGCCCGCACCGGGATGGCCGACAACGACAAGTCCGGCGGTTGGCGCCGGGTCGTGGTGGAGAAGCCGTTCGGCAACGACCTGCCCTCGGCGAAGGCGCTCAACGACCTCGTCGACGACGTGTTCACCAGTCAGGACGTCTTCCGGATCGACCACTACCTGGGCAAGGAGACGGTTCAGAACATCCTCGCCCTGCGGTTCGCCAACAACCTGTTCGAGCCGCTGTGGAACTCCAAGTACGTCGACTCGGTGCAGATCACCATGGCGGAGGACGTCGGCATCGGCACCCGTGCCGGCTTCTACGACACCGTCGGCACCGCCCGCGACGTGCTGCAGAACCACCTCCTCCAGCTTCTCGCCCTGGTGGCGATGGAGGAGCCGACCAGCTTCGACGCCGACGAGATCCGGGCCGAGAAGCTGAAGGTGCTCAAGGCCATCACCCTGCCCAAGGACGTCACCCGGGACACCGTCCGTGGTCAGTACCTGCCCGGCTGGGTCGGCGGCGAACGCGCTGTCGGTTACCTGGACGAGCGGGACGTCCCCGCCGACTCCACCACTGAGACGTACGTGGCGGTGCGGTTGGGCATCCAGAACCGCCGCTGGGCGGAGGTGCCGTTCTACATCCGGGCCGGCAAGCGGCTGCCCCGGCGGGTCACCGAGGTCGCCATCATGTTCAAGAAGGCGCCGCACCTGCCGTTCAACGACGCCGACATGGAGTCGCTGGGCAACAACCAGTTGGTCATCCGGGTGCAGCCGGACGAGGGCGTGGTGCTCAAGTTCGGCTCGAAGGTGCCGGGCACGACCATGGAGGTCCGCGACATCGCGATGGACTTCCAGTACGGCGAGGCGTTCACCGAGTCCAGCCCCGAGGCGTACGAGCGTCTGGTGCTGGACGTGCTGATCGGCGACCGCACCCTGTTCCCGGACGCGGCCGAGGTCGAGCAGAGCTGGCAGGTGATCGACCCCTTGGAGCACGCCTGGGAGGGCACCACCCCGGAGCCGTACCGGGCCGGCGAGTGGGGCCCCCGGGCCTCCGACGAGATGCTGGCCCGCGAGGGCCGCGCCTGGAGACGAGCATGATCGGGCTGTGGGACACCACCGGCAACGAGGTGGTCAAGGCGCTCGCCGCCGAGCGGCGCAGCGCCGGCGGTGTAGCCAGCGGCATGGCGCTCACCCTCATCGTGGTCGTGGACGAGAAGCGGGTCCGGGAGGCGGAGGCCGCGGCGACGATCGCCGCCGCCGCGCACCCGTGCCGCCTCGTGGTGGTGGTCCGCTCGGAGATCGAGCGGGACCGCAACCGACTGGACGCGGAGATCGTGGTCGGTGGCCGGCTCGGCCCGTGCGAGGCGGTGGTCACCCGGATGTACGGCCGGTTGTCCCTGCACGCCGAGTCGGTGGTGATGCCGCTGCTCGTTCCCGACGTACCGGTGGTCACCTGGTGGCACGGCGAGCCACCGGCGGAGATCGCCACCGACTTCCTCGGGGTGGTGGCCGACCGGAGGATCACCGACTCCGCGCAGGCCGCCGACCCGGTGGAGGCGCTGCGCCAGCGTGCCCGGGACTACGCCCCGGGCGACACCGACCTGGCGTGGACCCGGATCACCCCGTGGCGCACCCTGGTCGCCGGGGCGTTCGACACCACCAGCGCCCAGGTCACCGAGGCGACCATCGTCGCGCCGCCCACCGACCCGACGGCGGCGCTGATGGCCGGTTGGCTGTCCAGCCGGCTCGGCATCACCCCACACCGGGTGGACAGCAACGAGTTCCCCCGGATGCGGGAGGTGCAGCTCAGCTGCGCCAACGGCGACCAGCTGACGCTGACCCGCGAGGACAGCATGGCCGTGTTCCGGCGGACGGGCCAGGACGACCGGGCCCTGCCGCTGGTACGCCGCCCGCTCGGCGACGAGCTGGCCGAGGAGCTGCGCCGGCTGGACGCCGACCAGGTGTACGCGGAGGCGCTGGGCGCGACGGTCGGGCTGCGAGGGCTGGATCAGCGCCCCCCGCAGCGGGTCCACGTCTGGAAGGATCCGGCCACCGCGCAGCGTGCCGAGGCCGGGGTCACCGCGCACGTCGGCACGAGCGGCGAGGGCTGAGCCCAGCCGGGGGCACGACGTCGGGCAGGGCCGGTACGCGCCGGCCCTGCCCCGCAATCTCCGGGGTTTCTGCCCCACCACCTCGGGCACACCGCCCCGGGCACGACAGCGACCGCCTCGCGGTCGGGAAACGAAGGCGCAACCATGAGTGAGGCGAGTGTCGCCGTCCACGCCGACGCCGACCTGCTGGCGCAGGCCGTGGCGGCCCGGTTGCTGGTGAAGCTGCTCGACGCCCAGGCCGACCGGGGCGAAGCCTCGGTGGTGCTCACCGGAGGTCGGGTCGCCGCGGCCGTGTACCGGGCGGTGGCGACGCTGCCGGCCCGCGACGCGGTGGACTGGTCCCGGGTCGACGTGTGGTGGGGCGACGAACGGTTCCTGCCCACCGGTGATCCGGACCGCAACGAGACGCAGGCCCGCGCCGCCCTGTTGGACGTGGTGCCGCTGGATCCGGCCCGGGTGCACGCGATGCCGGCATCGGACGGCCCGGCCGGCAACGACCCCGAGGCGGCTGCTGCCGCGTACGCGGAGGAGCTGGCCCGCGCCGCCCGGCCCGGGCACGCCACCCTGCCGCACTTCGACGTGCTGATGCTGGGCGTCGGCGAGGACGGCCACGTGGCCTCGGTCTTCCCCGAGCACCCGGTGGGCTACGAGACCCGGCCGGTCAGCGCCGTGCGGGGCAGCCCCAAGCCACCGCCGACGCGGACCACCCTCACCCTGCCGGCGATCAACACCGCCGAGGAGGTCTGGCTGGTGGCCGCCGGAGCCGACAAGGCTCGCGCGGTGGGTATGGCGTTGGCCGGCGCCGGGCCGGTGCAGTTGCCGGCGGCCGGCGTGCACGGGGTGAACCGCACCCGCTGGCTGCTGGACCGGGCGGCCGCAGCCGACGTACCCGTCCGACTGCGCAGCCTGCGCTGAGCGCGCGGAGGAGCCCGCTACTCGCCGCGTCGACGGCGTAGTGCGGCGAGCGCCTCGGCGAGCAGGGCCTCCCCCTCCTCGGCGGTGCGCCGCTCCTTCACGTACGCCAGGTGGCTCTTGTACGGTTCGGCGCGGACCCGACCTGGCGGGTTCTGGGCGTCCCGGCCTGCGGGTAGGCCACAGCGGGGGCAGTCCCACAGGGGTGGCGGTTCGACGTCCGCGGCGATCCGGATGTCGACCCGGTGGTCGTTACGGCACCAGTAGCTGACGTCCTGTCGGGGGGCGGGTTGGTGCCGCTCGTCCGGGCGCATGGGTGCGGACCCGACCCGGGCTCCCCGGATAACGTTGCCATTCGGCACGGCTGCTCGCTCCTGTCGTCGGAGGGGACCCGCCGTCTTCGGGGGTGGAGCGGCGGGCGACGCGGTGCAGCGGAGAAAAGCCTGCGCGCGGCCCGTCGAGTGACGAACCGCGCGCAGATTGTACGACTTACTGAGCCTGCTCAGGCGCCGCTGTTCATTTGGAGGCGCAGCCAGAGCCCGAGCCCGATGATCGCGGCGAACCAGACGACGCTCACCAGAACGGTGTAACGGTCCAGGTTCTTCTCCGCGACCGAGGAGCCGGCGAGGCTGGAGCTGACGCCACCGCCGAACATGCTCGACAGACCACCGCCCTTGCCGCGGTGCAGCAGGATCAGCAGGGTGAGCAGAATGCTCGTGATGACCAGCAACACGATCAACGTGTATGCGAACCAGATCGGCATGGCTGGGGTCAGTTCCTCTCGTAGCGATCCTCGCCCGGTCTGATCGGGCACGGCGGCACCGACCGGCGGACGGGCGGTGTCAAGGATACCGAGCGATCAGCGGGCGAGGTGCTCCGGGAACCGGCAGATCTGAGCGAATTCCTCGGCGTCCAGGCTGGCGCCCCCCACCAGGCCCCCGTCCACGTCCGGTTGGGCCATGATCGAGGCGATGTTGGACGCCTTGACCGAGCCGCCGTAGAGGACCCGAACCTGGTCGGCGGTCTCCTGGTCGAAGCGTTCCGCCAGTCGCTGACGCACCGCCCCGCAGACCTCCTGGGCGTCGTCCGGCGTCGCGGTCTTGCCCGTGCCGATCGCCCAGACCGGCTCGTACGCGATCACGACCTGCCGCACCTGCTCGGGGGTGAGCCCGGCGAGGCCACCGTCGAGCTGGTCGGAGCAGTGCGCCACGTGGGTGCCCTGCTCGCGGACGTCCAGCCCCTCCCCCACGCACAGGATCGGCGTCAGGCCGTGCGTCAGCGCCGCCTTGACCTTGGCGTTGACCAGCACGTCGTCCTCGTGGTGGTAGGCCCGCCGCTCGGAGTGCCCGACCACCACGTAGGTGCAGCCGAGCTTGGCCAGCAGCGGCCCGGAGATGTCCCCGGTGTACGCGCCGGACGCGTGCGGGGAGAGGTCCTGCCCGCCGTAGCCGATCAGCAGCTTGTCGCCGTCCACAGCGGTCTGCACGGTGCGCAGGTCGGTGAAGGGCGGCAGCACTACCGTCTCGACGGCGGTGAGCTGCTTCTCGGTGAGGCTCGCCGCCAGCTTCTGCACCAGCAGGTTGGCCTCGAGGTGGTTGAGGTTCATCTTCCAGTTGCCGGCCATCAGCGGCCGGCGGGTGGTGCTCGACATTCAGTTCTCCAGGGCCGCGATGCCGGGGAGGGTCTTGCCCTCGAGGTATTCCAGGGAGGCGCCACCACCTGTGGAGATGTGCCCGAAGGACGATTCGTCCAGCCCCAGGGCGCGGACGGCCGCTGCGGAGTCACCGCCGCCGACGACGCTGAACGCGTCGGCCTTGGTGATCGCCTCGGCGATCCCCCGGGTGCCCGCCGCGAAGGCCGGCATCTCGAACACGCCCATCGGGCCGTTCCAGAAGATCGTCTTCGCCTGGGACAGCGTGGCGCTGAAGCCGGCCACCGTCTCCGGGCCGACATCCAGGCCGAGCCGGTGGCTCGGGATGCCGTCGACCCGCACCGTGTCGTGCGCCGCGTCCGGAGCGAACGCGTCCGCGACAACCACGTCGACCGGAAGCATGATCTTGCCGCCGGACCGCTCCAGCAGGTTGCGGCAGGTCTCGACCATGTCCTTCTCCAGCAGCGAGGTGCCCACCTCCAGGCCCTGGGCCTTGAGGAAGGTGAAGCACATCCCGCCACCGATGAGCAGTCGGTCGACAGTCGGCAGCAGAGCCTCGATCACGGCGAGCTTGTCGGACACCTTCGACCCACCGAGCACCACCACGTACGGGCGCTCAGGGGCACCGGTGAGCTTGGAGAGCACCTCGACCTCACGCAGCACCAGCCGGCCCGCGACGTGCGGCAACCGGGCCGGCACGTCGAAGACACTCGCGTGCTTGCGGTGCACGGCACCGAACGCGTCGTCCACGTACGCGTCGCCGAACGCGGCGAGCTGGTCGGCGAAGGCGCCCCGCTCGGCCTCGTCCTTGCTGGTCTCGCCGGCGTTGAAACGCAGGTTCTCCAGCAGGGCGACCTGGCCGTCGGCCAGGTCCGCGACGGTGGAGCGGGCGGAATCACCGACGGTGTCGGTGGCGAAGTGCACCGGCGCGCCCAGCAGCTCACCGAGCCGCCCGGCGACCGGGCCCAGGCTGAACTGCGGGTCCGGAGCGCCCTTCGGGCGGCCCAGGTGCGAGCAGACGACCACCTTCGCGCCGGCCTCGACCAGCGCGCCGAGAGTCGGCAGCACCGCGCGGATCCGGCCGTCATCAGTGATGGCACCGGTCTGCTTGTCGAGCGGGACGTTCAGGTCGGCGCGCACCAGCACGCGCCGACCCGACACCCCCTCGGCGAGCAGGTCGTCGAGGGTCCGGATGCTCACAGCGACGAACCGACCAGCTTGACCAGGTCGACCAGGCGGTTGGAGTAGCCCCACTCGTTGTCGTACCAGCCGACGACCTTGACCTGGTTGCCGACGACCTTGGTCAGCGGCGCGTCGAAGATGCACGACGCCGGGTCGGTCACGATGTCGCTGGAGACGATCGGGTCCTCGTTGTAGACCAGGATGCCCTTGAGCGGGCCGTCCGCGGCGGCCTTCAGCGCGGCGTTGACCTCGTCCACGGTGGTCTCGCGACCCACGTTGACGGTGAGGTCGGTGACCGAGCCGGTCGGGATCGGCACCCGCAGGGCGTACCCGTCGAGCTTGCCCTTGAGGTCCGGCAGGACCAGACCGATCGCCTTGGCGGCACCGGTCGAGGTCGGGACGATGTTCAGCGCGGCGGCCCGGGCACGACGCAGGTCCGAGTGCGGCGCGTCCTGCAGGTTCTGGTCCTGGGTGTACGCGTGGATCGTGGTCATCAGACCGTGCTGGATGCCGAACGTGTCGTGCAGGACCTTCGCCATCGGGGCGAGGCAGTTGGTGGTGCACGAGGCGTTGGAGATGATGGTGTGCTTCGCCGGGTCGTAGGTGTCGTGGTTGACACCCATGACGACGGTGACGTCCTCGTTCTTCGCCGGGGCGGAGATGATGACCTTCTTGGCCCCGCCGTCGACGTGCGCCTTGGCCTTGGTGGCGTCGGTGAAGAAGCCGGTCGACTCGATGACGACGTCGGCGCCGACCTCGCCCCACGGCAGCTTCGACGGGTCCTTCTCGGCGTACGCCTTGATGGTCTTGCCACCGACGGTGATCTCGTCGGCGGTGGCCTTGACCTCGTACGGCAGGCGACCGAGGATGCTGTCGTACTTGAGCAGGTGGGCGAGCGTGGCGTTGTCGGTAAGGTCGTTCACCGCCACGACCTCGATGTCGGCGTCAGACGCCAGCACTGCCCGGAAGAAGTTACGGCCGATTCGGCCAAAGCCGTTGATGCCAACCCGGATGGTCACAGGTCCCATCTCCTCGCGTTCTGGTCCGCCGGCTTCAGACAACGGGCCGGCGGGAATGGTGTGCGCCGACCGTTGGAGCCGGCCGTCGACGGTTCATCTCGGCCACCCCGCCGCGCGGTCTGAGGACCTGACCGCCCGAGGCGGTGGGGCACGACGAGGAGTGCCGGTGTCGGCCCCCTTGCCGTACGCAGCGACCCTATCCGAGCGTGCGAGACCACGCTGCGCCGGGTCGTGCACCCGGGGCGCACCGTGCGGCCCCACCGTCCTATCAGACCACGAGCATGTCGGGCGTGACGGCTGCTTCCGTATCCGGGATGCCAAGGTCGCGGGCCCGCTTGTCGGCCAGCGCCAGGAGCCTTCGGATCCGCCCCGCGATGGCGTCCTTGGTCAGCGGGGGGTCGGCCAGGGCTCCCAACTCCTCCAGCGACGCCTGCCGGTGCTCCAGACGCAGCCGACCGGCGTCGGTCAGGTGGTTGGGCGCCTCGTCGGCGAGGATCTCCAGCGCACGGGTGACCCGGGCGGCCGCGGCGACCGCCGCCCGCGCCGAACGGCGCAGATTGGCGTCGTCGAAGTTGGCGAGCCGGTTGGCGGTGGCCCGCACCTCGCGGCGTACCCGGCGCTCCTCCCAGGCCAGCACGCTGGAGTGCGCGCCGATCCGGGTGAGCAGCGCGGCGATCGCGTCACCGTCCTTGACGACCACCCGGTCCACCCCGCGTACCTCGCGGTTCTTCGCTGTGATGCCGATGCGGCGGGCCGCGCCGACCAGCGCCAGCGCCGACTCCGGCCCCGGGCAGGTGATCTCCAGAGCGCTGGAGCGACCCGGCTCGGTGAGCGAGCCATGGGCCATGAACGCGCCCCGCCACGCGGAGACCGCGCAGCAGACGTTGGCCGCCACCACGTGCGGAGGCAGCCCGCGAACCGGGCGACCCCGCACGTCGAGCAGGCCGGTTTGCCGCGCGAGGGCCTCGCCGTCCTTGACCACCCGCACGATGAAGTGGCTGCCCTTGCGCAGCCCACCGGAGGCCAGCACGTGGATCTCGCTGGGGTAGCCGTAGACCTCGGCGACCTCCCGGCGCAGCCGCCGGGCCACCGCCCCGGTGTCCAGTTCAGCCTCCACCACCACGCGGCCGGAAACGATGTGCAGCCCGCCGGCGAAGCGCAGCAGCGCGGCCATCTCCGCCCGCCGACAGCAGGGCTTGGGCACGTCGACCCGACTCAGCTCGTCCTTGACCGCGGCCGTCATCGCCATTGTGCGTCCCCTCACGGACCTGTTCCGGCGTGTCGCCGGAGATTACGTACGTGTCTAACGATCGGCGCCCAGGACAGGCACCAGCGCGGCGCCCAGGGCAGCCGGATCATGGCGGGGAGTCCCGTCGACAACGGCGACGGGGGCGAGGACCAGGCGGGCACCCAGCGATTCTGCCGCACGTTCGACCGGTTCGGGGTCACCCACCGCCTTGGCATCGGCAAGCACAAGATCCACCTTGAGCTCGGGCAGGTACCAGTGCAGCGCCGCGAGATGATCAGCGACGGAGAGCCCGAGGGTCTCCTTCTCCGCCGCGAGGTTCAGCGTGACCAGCCGCCGGGCCGAGGTGGACACGATCGCGTCGGCCAACTGCGGCACCAGCAGGTGCGGAAGCACACTCGTGTACCAACTACCCGGCCCGAAGATCAACCAATCGGCCGCCCGGATCGCCTCGATGGCCTCGGCGCAGGCCGGTGGGGCGCTCGGGGTGAGGCGCAGCGACTCGACCCGCCCGGTGGTGACGGCCACCTGGTGCTGGCCACTGACCGTGCGCACCTCGTCCGGGGCGGCCGGGTCGGCACCGCGTACCCGCGCCTCGATGCCGACCGGTTGGCGGGACATCGGCAACACCCGGCCCACCGCGCCGAGCATCGCGCCGGCGTGCTCCAGCGCGGCCACCGGGTCGCCCAGCAACTCCATGAGGCCGCAGAGCACCAGGTTGCCCACCGCGTGCCCGGTCAGACCGTCGGTCCCGGCCGACGCCCCGTCGGTGCCGCGCCGGGCCGCGCCGTCCCGGTCCGGGTCGCCGCCCGCCGCCGGGCCCGGGCCGGTCGCTCCAGATCCGGGTACGCCCACCGGTACGGAGGCGAAGCGGTGCTGGAACAGCCCGGCGCTGCGCCGGGTGGCCGGGTGGTCCCCGGCCAACGCCACCAGCGCCTGGCGCAGATCTCCCGGCGGCAGGCCACCCCGCTCGGCCCGCAGCCGACCACTGGAGCCGCCGTCGTCACCCACCGTGACCACCGCTGTGATGTCGAGGTCGAGTTCCGGAGCGCAGTGGCGCAGCGCACGCAACGAGGCGGATAGCCCGTGCCCGCCGCCGAACGCCACCACCCGCCGCGCCGTCATTCCCGCCCCAGGTCGCGGTGCTGGGCGTTCGCCGCCAACCCGGAGTGACGCAGTCGGCTGGCCAACTCCTCGGCGATGGCCACGCTGCGGTGCTTGCCGCCGGTGCAGCCCACGGCCACGGTGAGGTACCGCTTGCCCTCCCGCTCGAAGCCGGTCGTGGTGGCGTTGACCAGGTCGGCGTACGAGGCGACGAAGGCGTCCGCACCCTCCTGGCCCAGCACGTACGCGCTGACCGCCTCCTCCCGCCCGGTGTGCTCCCGCAACTCCGGCACCCAGTACGGATTCGGCAGGAAGCGGGCGTCCAACACGAAATCGGCGTCCGGTGGCAGGCCGTACTTAAAGCCGAACGACAGCACGGTGACCCGTAGCCGCCGGGCGTCCTCGCCGCCGAACAGCTCCTCGATGCGCCGCCGGAGCTGGTTGACGTTCAGGTGGCTGGTGTCGATGATCACGTCGGCCTGGTCGCGGGCCTCCTCCAACAGACCGCGCTCCACAGCGATGCCGTCGGCCAGCCGCCCGTCACCCTGCAACGGGTGCGAACGCCGAACACTCTCGAACCGCCGGATCAACACCTCGTCGTCGGCGTCGACGAAGACCACCCGAGGCGAGAACCCGCGCTCCTTGAGCTCCCGGATCGCCCCGGCCAGGTCCGTGGAGAAGGCCCGCGACCGCACGTCCAGCACCATCGCGGTACGCCGGGCCGCGCCGCCCGCCTTGAACGCCAGCTCGGCCATGTCCAGCATCAAGGCCTGCGGCAGGTTGTCCACGACGTAGTAGCCGACGTTCTCCAACGCCCGTGCCACAGTGCTGCGGCCACCTCCGGAGAGGCCGGTGACCACCACGAGGGTGGTCTCCGACTCGGCCGCCACCTGCTCGTCATCGGCATCCGGGCCGTCGATCCGGTCACCGGCTGTGCGCGCCTCGCTCACCCGTACCCCCAAGCCGTGGCGCCGCGGCCGCCCTGGCCGCGATTGGTCAATCAGCGACTCTATCCCGCCACCGGGTCGCGGCCCGGCACCCGTGGCCGGGCGGCGCCCGCGGACCGTCTCGAGGGTCGCCCTCCCGACAGCGCGCACACTTGATGACGATCAGTAATTGTCAATACGCTCAACGTGATCGTCGCAGGTCAGACCGATATCTGGAGGGTGCGATGCACGACCTGGCGGACAAGAACAAGTACGTCGGCTTCCTGTTCATGCGAATCAGCCCCGAGTACTTCGCCCTCGGCCGCGAGGGCATCCACGAGATCTCCGCCGAGCACGCCCGCGACCTGGGCCGCTTCGCCAAGCAGCTCACCCACGTCGTCTGCACCGGGGTGAACGGCAAGTACGACCAGGTCACCATGGTCGAGGCCGACACCCTCGAGGAGATCAACGCGGCGGCCACCGCCTTCCGCATGGGCAACAAGGCCCGCTACATCGAGATCGTCGACATCGTGGTCGGGATGAAGGCACCGCCACGCGGCCTGGCCAACCGGTCCAGCCAGCCCGGCTGACCGCGTCGCCCGTCCGGTCCACCCGACCCGGGTGCGCCGGGCGGGCGCTGTCGGGGTCGGCTCGTAGACTCCCCGGATGGCTCCCACCGACCTGCGTACCGCCTCCGACGCCCTGGACGTGCTGGGCCGGGTCTTCGGTTACGACGCGTTCCGTGGTTTCCAGCAGGACGTGATCGACCATGTGGTCGCTGGCGGCGACGCGCTGGTGTTGATGCCCACCGGTGGCGGCAAGTCCCTGTGCTACCAGATCCCGGCCCTGGTCCGCGACGGGGTCGCCGTCGTCGTGTCCCCGCTGATCGCGCTCATGCAGGACCAGGTGGACGCCCTCACCGCGGTCGGCGTACGCGCCGGGTTCCTCAACTCGACCCAGACCCTGGACGCCCGGCGGCGGGTGGAGGCCGCCTTCGTCGCCGGCGAGCTGGACCTGCTCTACCTGGCCCCGGAGGCGCTCGGCGTCCGGTCCACCCTCGCCCTGCTCGACCGGGGGCGCATCTCCCTGTTCGCTATCGACGAGGCGCACTGCGTGTCCCAGTGGGGGCACGACTTCCGCCCCGACTACCTCGCGCTGTCGATGCTGCACGAACGCTGGCCGGAGGTGCCCCGCATCGCCCTGACCGCCACCGCGACCAGCGCCACCCGCACCGAGATCGCGACCCGGCTCAACCTCGACGACGCCCGGCACTTCGTGGCCAGCTTCGACCGGCCCAACATCCAGTACCGGATCGTGCCCAAACGGGAGCCCCGCAAGCAGCTGCTGACCCTGCTGCGCGACGAGCACCCCGGCGACGCCGGCATCGTCTACTGCCTGTCCCGGGCCTCGGTCGACAAGACGGCGGAGTTCCTCACCGCCAACGGGGTCGCCGCGCTGCCGTACCACGCGGGGTTGGACGCGGGCACCCGCGCTCGCAACCAGCAGCGCTTCCTGCGGGAAGACGGCCTGGTCATGGTGGCCACCATCGCCTTCGGCATGGGCATCGACAAGCCCGACGTCAGGTTCGTCGCCCACCTCGACCTGCCCAAGTCCGTCGAGGGCTACTACCAGGAGACCGGCCGCGCCGGCCGGGACGGCCTGCCGTCCACCGCCTGGCTGGCGTACGGGCTTCAGGACGTGGTCCAGCAACGCAAGATGATCGAGACGTCCGACGGCGACCTCGCCCACCGCCGCAACCTGGCCTCGCACCTGGACGCGATGCTCGCCCTCTGCGAGACGGTGCGCTGCCGGCGGGTCCAACTGCTCGAATACTTCGGCGAGACGTCGACGGCCGCCTGCGGCAACTGCGACACCTGCCTCACCCCACCCGAGTCCTGGGACGGCACCGTCGCCGCCCAGAAGTTGCTCTCCGCGGTCTTCCGCCTCGACCGCGAACGCAACCAGCGCTTCGGCGCCGGGCACTGCATCGACATCCTGCTCGGCAAGCAGACCGACAAGATCAGCCAGTACGGTCACGACTCGCTGACCGTCTTCGGCATCGGCGCCGAGCACAGCGAGGCCGAGTGGCGGGGCGTGGTCCGGCAACTGCTCGCCGAAGGGCTCCTCGCCGTGGAGGGCGACTACGGCACGCTGGCGCTGACCGAGGCGAGCGCCGACGTCCTCGGTCGCCGCCGCACTGTCACCATGCGCCGCGAGCCGGAGAAGCCGGCATCGAGCCGCTCATCGAAGCCGCGCGGCGCGTCCACAGTCGTGGCCGAGCTGACCCCGGCCGCCGCGTCGCTGTTCGAACGGCTGCGAGCCTGGCGCGCGACCACCGCCAAGGAGCAGGGCGTCCCGGCGTACGTCATCTTCCACGACGCCACGCTGCGACAGATCGCCAGCGACGCGCCCAGCACACTGGCCGACCTGTCCCGGGTCAACGGCGTCGGCGAGAACAAACTCGCCAAGTACGGCGAGCAGATCCTGGCCGTCCTCGCCACCGACTGAGGTCATGCCGAAGGGCCGGGTCCCGTGGTGGGGTCCGGCCCTTCGGTGTGTGCTGGTGTGCAGGGGTCAGCTGGTGGCGTAGCCGCGGGTGGCGATCCAGTCCGCGAGGTGCTCGACGCTGATCTGGTAGGCGGCTTGGTTGGGGTCGGCGGAGTCGGCGATGGTGACGGTGTTGCCGTTGTCGTGGTAGCCGACGACGCTGATGTAGTGCCCGCCCTCGTAGGAGTGGCTGGTGCCGGTGGTGTCGGTGCTGGTGCCGGCGATGTTGGCGACCACGGCCCGGCCGTCGTCGACGGTCTTGACGATGTCGGCGCGCAGCGTGTCGGTCTGCTTGGCGTCAGCATCCGGGGTGCTGATCTCGACGGACCGGTAGGCGTTGGTCTTGCCGGTTTCCTTGTTCAGCACGGGGGTGATGTCGTTGATGGAGTTGGTGCCGGCTTCGGTGGTGCCCATTTCCTTGGCCATGTCGTCGACGTTGATGTTCTTGCCCTGCACACTCAGGGCGTTGCGGGTGGCGGCGGGGCCGCAGTAGTAGAAGTTCGGCTGTGCCTCGTAGCGCACGCCGAGTTCCCGCTCACCGTGACCCTTACGGTCGGTCTGGGTCTGCGTCGTGGGCTTGTTGGTGCTCGGCGCGGCGAAGGCGGTGGTGACGGGGCCGGCGATGGCGCCGCCGGTGAAGGCAAGGCCGGCGGCGGTCAGGGCGGTCTTACGGATCAGATCGGTACGCATGATGGCGTGCTCCTCTGCATCGGGGGTGCCCACACAACCTCGGGGGCTGTGGTCGTGCGGGGGGAAGTTCGAGGGGGTTCTGCCCGGTGACCCGCACGGGGGTCGGCGTCGGGACAGGGTGTAACCGTTGCCGGTGGCAGGTCATTCCGCCTACCCGCGGGGGCCGGCCGTTGTGGTGCTCGGCCGTGCGGGGGATGTAACCGGGGCGGCCTGGCGGATGTTCCCGGCGGCTGCCGCGCCCCACGACCCGAGAGTCGCGGCGGTCTGCCAGGTATAACGACCCGGCCCGGCCCACGATTCCGCCGCCGGGGTGGCCCCGACCACCCGACACCTGAGGCCAAACCCGACAAACCATCCACGCCGCCCACCTGGCGAACCCGACACGGCGTTCACGGCGTCGTGATCCACTCGGGTTCCTGGAAGTCGCGGTGTCCGGGCGCCGGGGACACCCCGACATCATGAAAGCCGAGTCGATCATGCCGGTCTGCGCCGTTCGCGCGCCCTGACCGGGCCGACGCGGAGCCAGAGCGTGGGCGCGGATCGGGCCGACTCAGGGGGCAGGGCATCGTCGCGGACTGGACCGATTCAGGGGCAAGAGCGTCCTGCGGACCGGCCCAGCCGGGGGCAAGAGCATCGTGCGGTTGGGCGCCGTGCACCGTGCCCTCGACCCGCCGTCCCGGTTCGGCGGCCGGACGGGGAAACGCGCGTGCGGAACCTCGCGCCTCGCATGATCGTGCTCGATCCAGGAAACAGACCCCTCCCGATGCCACGTGGCCACTACATCCAGGATCGGGCACGATCATCGGGGCGCGACCGCCCATCAAGGGGCTAGTGAGGGCAGTCAGCGTGAGCTGGTCGGCCGCCTCCTACCAGGCGAGCGAGGACGGTGCTCAGGTGCTGGGCTTCGCCTCCGCGCCGTCGCCGGCCTTCGTGTCCTTGTCGAGGGCAGCCAGGATCGCCTCGGCGGTGCGCCGCCCCACCCCCGGCACCTCGGTGATCTCGTCAACAGTTGCGGCCGAGAGTCGCTTGAGTGAGCCGAAGTGCCGCAGCAGCGCCTTGCGGCGCACCTCGCCCAGGCCGGGTACCTGGTCCAGAGCCGACTCGGTCATCCGCTTGGAGCGGCGCTGCCGATGGAAGGTGATGGCGAACCGGTGGGCCTCGTCACGCACCCGTTGCAGCAGGTAGAGCCCCTCGGAGGTGCGCGGGAGGATGACCGGGAACTCGTCGTCCGGGAGCCACACCTCCTCCAACCGCTTGGCCAGCCCGCACAGGGCCACGTCGTCGATGCCCAGGTCGGCGAGGGCCTGCGCGGCGGCCGCGACCTGTGGGGCGCCGCCGTCGACGACCACCAGCTGCGGTGGGTACGCGAATTTCCGTGGTCGGCCGGTGGTCGGATCGATCAGGACGCCGACCTGCGGCTCGACCGCGTCCTGGGGAGCGGCCGCGTCGTCGGCGGACTCCACGCCCACCTCACCCGTCTCGGCCCTGGCGTCCAGGTAGCGGGCGAAGCGCCTGCGGAGCACCTCGGACATCGCGGAGAGGTCGTCGGTGGCGCCCCGGACGATGAACCGCCGGTACTCGCTCTTGCGGGGCAACCCGTCCTCGAAGACCACCATGCTGGCGACCACGTCGGTGCCCTGGATCTGGGAGATGTCGTAACACTCGATGCGCAGCGGCGAGGTGCTCATGCCCAGCGCCTCGCTGATCTCGTCCAGTGCCTTGCCCCGGGTGGTCAGGTCACCGGAGCGCTTGAGCTTGTGCCGGGCCAACGCGTCCTTGGCGTTGCGCTCCACCGTCTCCATCAGTGAGCGTTTGTCGCCACGCTGCGGCACCCGCAGCGACACCCGACTGCCCCGGTGGTTGGAGAGCCATTCGGCCAGCGCGTCGGCGTCCGCGGGCAGTTCGGGGACCAGCAGTTCGCGAGGCACGTCAGCCTCGCCGTGCTCGCCGCCGTACACCTGGGTGCAGAAGTGGTGCACCAGGTCCCCGGTGGTCAGGTCCTCGGTCTTCTCCACCACCCAGCCGCGCTGGCCGCGGACCCGGCCGTCGCGGACGTGGAAGACCTGCACGGCCGCCTCGAGCGGGTCGTCGGCGAACGCGACGACGTCCGCGTCGGTGCCGTCGCCGAGCACCACTGTCTGCTTCTCCATGGCCCGGCGCAGCGCGGCCACGTCGTCGCGAAGTTTGGCGGCCCGCTCGAACTCCAGTTGCTCGCTCGCGTCGGTCATCTCGCGTTCGATCTTGCGGACCATGGTGTCGGTGCGCCCGGCCATGAAGTCGCAGAACCCGTCGACGATCGCCCGGTGTTCGTCGGCGGAGACGGTGCCCACGCACGGCGCCGAGCACTTGCCGATGTAGCCCAGCAGGCAGGGGCGACCGACCTGGCCGGCACGCTTGAACACCCCGGCGGAGCACGTCCGCGCGGGGAACACCCGCAGCAGCAGGTCGAGGGTCTCCCGGATGGCCCAGGCATGCGAGTAGGGACCGAAGTAACGCACGCCCTTGCGCTTGGCGCCGCGCATCACCTGGAGCCGTGGGTACTCCTCGTCGAGGGTGACGGCGAGATAGGGGTACGACTTGTCGTCGCGGTAGCGAACGTTGAACCGGGGGTCGTACTGCTTGATCCAGGTGAACTCCTGCTGGAGCGCCTCGACCTCGGTGCCGACGGTGATCCAGTCCACCGACTCGGCGGTGGTGACCATCTGCCGGGTGCGCTCGTGCAGGTTCCAGACGTCGCCGAAGTAGGAGTTGAGTCGGCTGCGCAGGTTTCGCGCCTTGCCGACGTAGATCACCCGGCCGGTGCCGTCGCGAAAGCGGTAGACCCCCGGTAGCTCCGGGATGGTGCCGGGTGCGGGGCGATAGGTCGAGGGGTCAGCCACACCAACAAGCCTAGTCCGCAGCACCGACACCCCACGGCAAGCGTGATCCACTCGGCGTCCCGGAAGTCGGGGTGTCGGCACACCGCTGACACCCCGACTTCCCGAAACGCGAGTCGATCCTGCGACGCCGGGCCGACCGACCGGTCAACGTGGGGCCGGGGCAGCCCACCGGCTCCGCGTCGGGTCAGGCCAGCGAGATCTGGTCGCCGGTGACCTTGATTTCCTTGGGCGGCAGCGGCTTGGTGGCCGGTCCGGCCTTCACCGAGCCGTCCTCGATCGAGAACTTGCTGCCGTGGCAGGTGCAGTTGATGGTGCCGCCGTCGACGTTCGTCACCGGGCAGTTCTGGTGCGTACAGATCGGGCTGAAGCCCTTGAACTGGCCCGCCGCGGGCTGGGTGATGACCACGCCGTCGGTGGCGAGGACCTTGCCGCCTCCGACCGGGATGTCGGCGGTGGTGGCCAACGACTGGGCATTCTGCCGGTCGCCGCCGCCGGCGTCACCGGTGCTGGGCACGGCGGGACCACCACTGGTGGGTGCGTCACTGCCGCTGCCGCCGTCGTCGCTGCCGCAAGCAGCCAGCACGACGGCCGCGCCGACCGCCCCGACGCCGGTGAGCAGGGTACGACGTGTCTGCGTACCCGAACCGGTCAGCGCCTGATCGTCACTCATGCCTCGCCTCTCTCTAGCCCGCTGCGCCGGTCGAAAGCCGGCCACACTTCTCCACACGGGCAACTGTGCCGGATGGTTCATCGCGGCATTCGTCCGACCCGGCAAATGGAGCGGGGCGGGTCGTCAACCGACCCACCCCGCCCCTCGAACACGCACAGGTTGTCAGCGCGCGGCGGCCGGCACCTTACGGCTGGCCCGCGCCTTGGTCACGCCGTTGGCCTTGGCGGCCCGGGTGGTGGCGGCAGCCGCACCCTTGGCCTTGCCGTCGAGCTTGAGCACCTGGCGCAGGAACTCGCCGGTGTGACTCTCGGCCACCTCGGCGACCTCTTCGGGGGTGCCGGTGGCGAGCACGGTGCCGCCTCGGTGGCCCCCCTCGGGACCCATGTCGATCAGCCAGTCCGCGGTCTTGATCACGTCGAGGTTGTGCTCGATAGTGATCACCGTGTTGCCCTTGTCGACGAGCCCTTCCAGCACCATCAGCAGCTTGCGGATGTCCTCGAAGTGCAGGCCGGTGGTCGGCTCGTCGAGCACGTAGACCGTCCGCCCGGTGGAGCGCTTCTGCAGCTCGGACGCGAGCTTGACCCGCTGCGCCTCACCGCCGGAGAGGGTCGGCGCGGGCTGCCCGAGGCGGACGTAGCCCAGGCCGACGTCGACAAGGGTCTTCAGGTGCCGGTGGATGGGCGGGATGGCGGAGAAGAACTCGGCGGCCTCCTCGATCGGCATCTCCAGCACGTCCGAGACGGTCTTGCCCTTGTAGTGCACCTCCAGGGTCTCCCGGTTGTACCGGGCGCCCTTGCAGACCTCGCAGGGGACGTACACGTCGGGCAGGAAGTTCATCTCGATCTTGATGGTGCCGTCACCGGAGCACGCCTCGCAGCGCCCGCCCTTGACGTTGAACGAGAACCGCCCCGGGCCGTACCCGCGGACCTTCGCCTCGTTGGTCTCGGCGAAGAGCTTGCGGACGTGGTCCCAGACGCCGGTGTAGGTGGCCGGGTTGGAGCGCGGCGTCCGGCCGATCGGCGACTGGTCCACGCCGACGACCTTGTCCACGTGCTCCAGCCCGGAGACCCGGGTGTGCCGGCCGGGCACCAGCCGGGCGCCGTTGATCTGGTTGGCCAGCACCGCGTACAGGATGTCGTTGACCAGCGTCGACTTGCCCGAGCCGCTGACGCCGGTGACCGCGATCAGCTGGCCCAGCGGGAACCCGACGGTCAGGTTGCGCAGGTTGTGCTCCCGCGCCCCGTGCACCACCAGCTCGCGGGCCGGGTCCTGTGGGCGGCGGCCGGTCGGCGTCGGGATCGACCGCCGACCGGACAGGTACGCCCCGGTGATCGACTCCTTGTTCTTCAGCAGCGCCGGAACCGAGCCGCTGTGCACGATCTTGCCGCCGTGCTCACCCGCGCCGGGCCCGATGTCGACGATCCAGTCGGCGGTGCGGATGGTGTCCTCGTCGTGCTCCACCACGATCAGCGTGTTGCCGAGCCCGCGCAGCCGGATCAGGGTCTCGATCAGCCGGTGGTTGTCGCGCTGGTGCAGCCCGATCGACGGCTCGTCGAGCACGTAGAGCACGCCCACCAGGCCGGAGCCGATCTGAGTGGCCAGCCGGATGCGCTGTGCCTCACCGCCGGAGAGCGTGCCGGCCGGGCGGTCCAGGGAGAGGTAGTCCAGGCCGACGTCGAGCAGGAACCGCAGCCGGGCGTTGATCTCCTTGAGGACCCGCTCGGCGATCATCTTCTGCCGGTCGGTCAGCTCGATGCCGACGAGCAGGTCGGCGCACTCGCCCACCGACAGGTTGCAGACCTCGGCGATGCTCTTGCCGGCCAGCGTGACCGCGAGCACCTCGGGCTTGAGCCGGGCCCCGCCGCACGCCGCGCACGGCACGTCGCGCATGTAGCCCTCGTACTTGTCGCGGGACGAATCGGACTCGGTGTCGGAGTGCCGGCGCTCGATCCACTGCACCACGCCCTCGAAGCCGGTGTAGTAGGAGCGCTCACGGCCGTACTTGTTGCGGTAACGCACGTGCACCTGATCGTCGGAGCCGTGCAGGATCGTCTTCTGCGCCCGCGCCGGCAACGCCCGCCACGGGGTGTCGATGTCGAAGTGCTGGGCCTCGCCGAGCGCCTCCAGCAGGCGCAGGAAGTATTCCAGGTTGTGCCCGGTGGACCAGGGCTGGATGGCGCCCTCGCGCAGGCTGCGCTCCGGGTCGGGGACCAGCAGCTCCGGGTCGACCTCCTTCTTGGTGCCCAGGCCGGTGCACTCCGGGCAGGCGCCGTAGGGCGCGTTGAAGGAGAAGACCCGGGGCTCGAGGTCCTCGATGGCGAGCGGGTGGTCGTTGGGGCAGGCCAGGTGCTCGGAGTAGCGGCGCTCGCGGTCCGGGTCGTCCTCGGGAAGGTCGACGAAGTCGAGCAGGACCAGGCCACTGGACAGGCCCAAGGCGGCCTCGACCGAGTCGGTGAGGCGCTGCTTGGCGCTCGGCTTGACGGTGAGCCGGTCGATCACCACCTCGATGGTGTGCTTCTCCTGCTTCTTGAGCTTCGGCGGCTCGGTCAGCGGGTGCACCACGCCGTCGACCCGGGCCCGGGCGTAGCCCTTGGCCTGGAGCTCGGCGAAGAGGTCGACATATTCGCCCTTGCGGCCACGGATGACCGGGGCGAGCACCATGAACTTGGTGCCCTCGGCCATCGCGAGGACCCGGTCGACGATCTGCTGCGGGCTCTGCCGGGAGATGCGCTCACCACAGACCGGGCAGTGCGGCTCACCGATGCGGGCGTAGAGCAGACGCAGGTAGTCGTAGACCTCGGTGATGGTGCCGACGGTCGAGCGCGGGTTGCGCGAGGTGGATTTCTGGTCGATCGAGACGGCCGGGCTCAGGCCCTCGATGAAGTCGACGTCTGGCTTGTCCATCTGACCGAGGAACTGCCGGGCGTACGACGAGAGCGACTCGACGTAGCGGCGCTGCCCCTCAGCGAAGATCGTGTCGAAGGCCAGGCTCGACTTGCCCGACCCGGACAGCCCGGTGAACACGATGAGTGCGTCCCGGGGCAGGTCGAGACTGACGTCACGCAGGTTGTGCTCGCGCGCGCCACGGATGATCAGTCGGTCGGCCACGGTGCGTGTACTCCCGGGAGAAGACGAAGCGAAGGATCTGTCCCGCTCTGGGTGGTCTTGAGCGGTCGTGCGGGCGCGGAAAACACGCCTCGGCAACTCTAGCCCCGAGGTATGACAGTTTCCCTCGCCCGCACATTCCCCCAGCTCAGCCCGGTCGGCCGCGCCGCCCGCAAGCACGGGCGCCCGCGCGTCGACGCGCGCCCGCTCAGTAGCCGCCGGGCGTCGGCGGACGAGCGGCCCGACGCCGGGCCGAACGCCACCCGCCGCGCCGCTCCGCCGCCACCCGGGCCTCACGCCGTCGGCTCTCGTGGGCCACCTCACCCTGCAGCCGCCGCCAACTCTCCCACCGACGGGTGGAGAGCTCGCCGGTGTGCAGCGCCTCCCGGACCGCGCAGGCCGGCTCGCCGTCGTGGCCGCAGTCGGCGTACCGGCAGCCCTCGGCCAGCCCGGCGATGTCGGCGAACGCCCGGTCGAGCCCGGTTGCGCCGTCCAGCAGGCCGACCGCCCGGACACCGGGCGTGTCGATCACCGCACCGCCACCGGGAATGGGTACGAGGGCCCGCCAGGTGGTGGTGTGTCGACCCTTGCCGTCGACGCGCCGGATCGCCTGGGTGGGCATCATCACCGCCCCGACGAGGGCGTTGACCAGGCTCGACTTGCCAGCACCGGACGGGCCGAGCAGGCCGAGCGTGCGGCCGGGAGCCACCTCGGCGCGCAGCGGTTCCAGCCCGAGGCCTCGTTCGGCGCTGACCGGCAGCACCGGCACCCCGGGGGCGACGGCGGCCAGTTGGCGGGCCAGCGCGGCCGGGTCGGCCGCGAGGTCCGCCTTTGTCAGTACGACAAGTGGCCGGGCGCCGGACTCGTGGGCCAGGGAGAGCAGCCGCTCGATCCGGCCCACGTCCGGCTCGGGGTGCACCGGCTCCACCACTGCGGCGGCGTCGAGGTTGGCGGCCAGCACCTGGCCGCTGGCGTCCTTGCCGGCGGTGCGCCGGATCAGCGCGCCTCGCCGCGGCAGCACCGCCTCGACCGTGAGGCGGCGGTCGGGCCAGTGGGTGAGCAGCACCCAGTCCCCGGCGCAGGGCAGCGCGGACGGGTCCCGCGCGGCGGCGGTCAGCACCGCCCCACCCAGGCTGGCCCGGACCGGGCCGACTGCGGTGAGCACCGTGCAGACCCCCCGGTCCACCCGGGCCACCCGACCCGGTTGGTGCTCGCCGCGTCGCGCGGCGTACGCCGTCCGCTCGGCGTCCCAGCCGAGGGCGGTCAGATCGATCGTCATGGCATCCTCATCGGTATCGAAGCTGGTGATGGCGGAACACGCGTGCCACGTCCGGCATGATCACCACCTCCGTCCGATGTCCCGGTGCCGCGTCTGCCGCTGACGGTAGGTCGCGCGCCGACGCGCCGAAAGCGATTTCCCCGGCGACGGCGCGACGGCGGACCGCTAGGGTCGACGGGTGACCACGGATCCGCTGCTGCTGATGGGCGAGGTGGACGCGGCCACCAGCCGACTACTGCGTACCGCCGCTTCTTTCGACGCCGCGGATCTGGCCGCCGCGTCGCTGCTGCCGGGCTGGACGCGCGGCCACGTGCTGGCTCACGTGGCGCGCAACGCCGACGGCTTCGTCAACCTGCTCACCGCTGCCCGCACCGGGGAGGCGCTGCCGATGTACGCCTCGCTGGACGCCCGCACCGCGGACATCGCAGCCGGTTCGAGCCGGCCACCGGCCGCGCACCTGGACGACCTGCGACGCACCGCGGACCTGTTCTCCGAGGCGGTCGCGGCGATGCCGGCCGATGCCTGGGCGGCGACGGTGCAGGCGCGTAAGGGCCCGTGGCCGGCGGCTCTGCTCGTCTGGGGCCGGCTGCGGGAGATCGAGGTGCACCACCTTGATCTGGCCGCCGACTACCGGGCCGCTGACTGGTCGGAGACGTTCGCCCACCGTCTGCTGCGTGAGGCGGCCAGTCATCACGCCATGGGGCCGACACCGCCGTCGATGGTGCTGCGCCTCGACGGCAGCGAGCACGAGGTGGTGATCGGGGAGCGTGTGGACGCCCCGGTCGTCGCCGGTCCCGCCCCCGACCTCGCCGCCTGGCTGATCGGCCGCGCCGACGGCGCCCTGCTCTCCGTCACCCCTGACGGTCCCCTGCCTACTCCACCGGAATGGATATAGAAACGTCATGACATACAGCGGAGACGTCACGCACGGCGGCGCACCGGCGGTTCGGGAGTTGGACGGGCTGACCATCAGCAAGCTGTCTGTGGGTCCGATGGACAACAACGCCTACCTGCTGCGCTGCACGGGCACCGGTGACCAGGTGCTGATCGACGCCGCCAACGAGGCGCCCCGGCTGCTCGAACTGATCGGTGCCGGTGGGCTCACCGCCGTGGTGACGACCCACCAGCACATGGATCACTGGGTGGCGCTGGAGGAGGTCGTCGCCAAGACCGGCGCCCGGGCGCTGGTGCACGCCGACGACGCGGCGGGGCTGCCGATCGAGGCGGAGCGGCTGGCCGACGGCGACACCGTGGCGGTCGGCGACTGCGCGCTGGAGGTCATCCACATCAAGGGGCACACCCCGGGTTCGATCGCGCTGCTCTACCGCGACCCGGCCGGCACCCCGCACCTCTTCACCGGCGACAGTCTCTTCCCGGGTGGGGTGGGTAACACCGACAAGGACCCGGAGCGCTTCGCGGCGCTGATCGGTGACGTCGAGCACAAGCTGTTCGACAGACTCCCGGACGACACCTGGTTCTACCCGGGCCACGGCAAGGACAGCACCCTGGGCGCCGAGCGCCCCGCACTCCCCCAGTGGAAAGCCAGAGGCTGGTAACCCACCACCAACCAAGATCACCACCCGTCGACCAAGAACCACCAAGATCAAAACCCCGCCGGCGGTGGTGGCACTCCGCGCGCGAGCCGGAACCACGACGGGGGCGGGGGCCCGCCGTGCCCGGCCCAGGAGCCGGGCACGGCGCGGGCCCCCCGCCCCCACCGCAACCCGGCTCCAGAGCCCCCCGCGCCCCCCAGAACGAAGACAAACTCAGCCAACGACGGAGAACAACCGCCGCCGCGCTCCCAGCAACGCGACGGAAGCCAGCACCAGCCCGACCCCCATCGTGACCAGCAGTGGGCTGGGGTCGCCCGGCAGCAGCCCGGCCACCGACCGTGACGCGGTGCCCAGGGCGAGGTAGAGACCGGCCCAGGCGGCCGCGCCGAGCGTCGCGCAGCCGAGAAATCGGCGGTACGACATCCGCAGCCCGCCGGCGGCCAGTGGCAGCAGCGCGTTGAAGACCGGCAGGAACGGCGCGACCACCATCATCCGGCCGCCGCCGCGGCGCAGGATTCCTTCGGCCGCTGTCCAGCGGCTCTCGCCGATCCAGCCGCCGAGGCGGCTGTCGCGCAGTCGGTCGGAGTAGTGACGGCCGACCAGGAAGCTCAGCGACCAGCCGGCCAGGCAGCCAATCAGTACCGCGGCGAACGTGGCCAGCCCGGTGCTCGGGCGGCCGACGCCGACGGCGGCGAGGATCGCCACGTCGCCGGGGACGAGGACACCCAGCAGGGGTACGGCGTCGAAGAGCATGACGAGCCCGAGCGCACCCATCAGCAGCAGAATCGGTAGTTCTCCGATCTGGGCCAGCCATTGCGTCATGCGTTGACGCTATGGCCGCGGTACCACTTCGGACATCGGGTCGTAGCCCCGAGTGACCCCTGGTATCCGCCTCGGGGTCGCCCCTGACTCGGGGTCCGCCTCAGGCGGGGCGTAGCACCTGGACGTGGCGGAGCGACGAGTCGACCGACGGTTCGGTGGTGGGCACCGGGTAGTCGGCCAGCACGGTCAGGCGGTCTGTCGGTAGGTGTCCGCGGCCGGGGTCGCCGACCAGCACGTCGGCCCCTGCGGCGGCGGCCCGCTGAAGGAAGGGCAGCATCCGGTCGGCCATCGCGCGGTCGTAGAAGACGTCCCCGGCGACGACCAGGTCGACCTTCGCGTCGGTGCTGTCGAGCAGGTCGTCCCCGGTGGCGTCGACGGTGACGTCGTTGGCCCGCGCGTTGAGGGTGACGGCGGCGACGGCGTACGGGTCGATGTCGTTGGCGATCACCTCCGCGGCGCCGGCCAGCGCGGCGGCGATGGCCACCAGCCCGGACCCGGCGGCGAGGTCGAGCACCCGGCGGCCGGCGGCCAGCTCCGGGTGGTCGAGGAGGTGGCGGGCGAGGGCCTGTCCGCCGGCCCAGGCGGACGCCCAGTAGGGCGCCGGCAGCGTGTGTCCGGCGTTGGCCTCCATCCGGGCCCACCAGACAATCGCGTCCTCGGCCAGGTGAAGCCGCACCTCCGGGACGAACGGGGTGGGCATCAACCGGAGCCGGTCCAGACCGGCGCCGGGTGCGTGGATCTCGCGTTCCAGCTCGGTCAGCGCGTCGGCTGCGGCATCCTTCATCGGCGCAAGCATGCCCCAGCGGCGGTTGGTCGGGGCGGGTTTCACATGCCGCCGCGCAGAGTTCACCCGAGTTCAGTCAAATACCTACGGCACTTCGGCCAGCGGATCGGGGTTTTGCCCGTTACTGTCGAACAGGTACGGGCGATCATCGGCCAGAGGCCGAGGGTCAGCCGCTTTGAACAGGGAGAGATGCATGGCAACCGGCACGGTTAAGTGGTTCAACTCGGAAAAGGGCTTCGGCTTCATCGAGCAGGACGGTGGAGGGCCGGACGTTTTCGTCCACTACTCCGCCATCGCCTCGAGCGGCTACCGGGAGCTCAACGAGGGCCAGAAGGTCGAGTTCGAGGTGACCCAGGGGCAGAAGGGTCCGCAGGCGGACAACGTCCGCCCGATGTAGCTCCGTGCCGGTGACGGCGGCCGGTCTCCGGCCGCCGTCGCAGCGCACTCAAGACGCCGCCGGGGCGGCGGGCAGGTCCCGCCGCCTCCGGATTGGCCCGACAAACAGAATCAACGGGGTGAGCGCCAGCCAGGCGGTCATCACGATGATTGCCGTCCCGACGCCGTAACGTGCGCCGATCGCACCGGCCAGCACGGCTGCCAGCGGGATCGTGCCGTAGTTGAGCAGGTGCATGCTCACCGTCACCCGGCCCAGCAGGTGGTGCGGCGTGTAGGTCTGCCGGAAGGCACCCTTGACCACGTTGCCGATGGCCACCCCGAGGCCGATCAGCAGACCGCCGACGGCCGGCCAGGCCAGCCCGACGCCGGGTGCGGCGAGCGGGATGAGCAGCGCGGGCGGGCCGGTGAGCGCCGCCGCGATCAGCAGCGCCCGCGCGGTGCCGCAGCGCCGGGCCACAGTGGTGGCGAGCAGCGCGCCGATGATCCCGCCGGCGCTCATCACGCCGATGAGCCCACCCACCAGCCCCGGCTCGAGACGCAGCTCGCGGACCAGGAAGACCACCAGAACGGCCTGGTAGCCGGTCAGCCCGATGTTGCTGGCCGCGCCGAAGACCGTCAGCACCCGCAGGTACGGGTCCCGGATGACGAAACGCAGGCCCTCGGTGATGTCCCGGCGCAGCGATCGGGACCGTTCCGCGGGGCGTACGCGTGGTTCGCGGGTGCGGATGCGCAGCAGGAACACCGCGGAGAGCAGGAACGTGAGCGCGTCCAGCAGCAGTGCGGCGACGGCGCCGATGAGCTGGGCGATCAGGCCGGCGAGGCCGGGTCCGACGACGTAGCTGACAGTCTGAGTCGCCTGGAGTTTGGCGTTGCCCTCCGGCAGTTGCCCGGGTCGCAGCAGCACCGGCAGGTAGACCTGGTCGGCGGTTTCGAAGAAGACCCGCGCGGTGCCGGCGCTGAGGGCGACCACCAGCAGTTGCGCGACGGTGAGCCGATCCAGCAGGGCGACCAGCGGCACGCTGAGGAAGGCCACCGCGCAGAGCAGGTCGCAGATCACCATCACCGGTCGGCGGGGCAGCCGGTCGACCCACGCGCCGGCCGGCAGGCCGATCAGCAACCAGGGCAGCCAGGCCGCGGCGGTGAGCACCGCCACCTGGAAGGTGCCGGCGTCGAGGACAGCGACCGCTACCAGGGGCAGCGCGACAGTGGTGACGTTGCTGCCGACGCTGCTGACCGCCTGGCCGGCCCAGAGCAGCCGGAAGTCGCGGTGCCGCAGCAGCCCTCCGGTCGGCCGGACGTCGGTGGAGTCGCCGCGGGTGGCGGTGGTCACGGTCGGGCCGGTACGCCGTGGACGAACACGAAGACCGGCCTGCGGTCGGCGTCGTCGTCGGGTAGCTCCCGGTCGGCCCAGCGCGCGAGGACGTCGATCATCTCGCGGCTCAGCTCGGCCAACTCCTCGGGTGTGAGGCGTAGCCAGTGGTCGGTGGAGAACGGCGCGTCGTTCCAGGTGGCCTGGGTGCTCTCGTCGGCGGCGTGCCAGGCCCGGGCCAGGGCGACGTGCCGGTCCAGGTTGAGCGAGGTGGCGGCGTCGGCCACCGCTCGGGCGGCCGGGTCGGCGTCGAAGTCGGCGTTGGACCAGCGCAGCTTCCGGGTGACCAGGCGCCACCACCGCTCGCGGCGGTCCCGGGCCAACTCGGGCGCCTCGGTGACCAGGTCGGCGGCGGCGAGGACCTTGAGGTGGTGGCTGACGTTCGCGGGGGCCTGGTCGGTGCGCTCGGCGAGCAGCCCGACGGTGGAGGGCCCGTGGACCTTGAACACGTCCATCAGCCGGCGGCGCAGAGGGTGGGACATGGCGGCCAAGACCCGGGAGTCGGTGATCTGGCGTACGTCGGAGCTGTCCATGTCGACAGAATGACATCCGCAACAGCTCTTGCGCAATGTTTATTGCTCAAGAGCTGTTGCGGATGCGTCGAGAAGGGGCGGCCCGCGGGCCACGGGCCGCCCCCTCGCTCAGGCGGCCAGCCTGCGGGCCAACTCCTCGGCGACCTGCCGGGCCATGGTGGGCGGAATCGCCGCGGCGATCTTTTCCGGCGTCAGCGAGGCCAGCACGCCCTGGACGATCGCCGGTTCGTCGGCGAAGTCCCGCTTGGCCAGCGCGGTCAGCGCGGTCTCCAGGGAGGTCACCTGCACGGCGAGCGACTTCAGCGTCGGGTGCGTCGACGTGTATTTCTCGACGGTGGCGTCTTGACCCATCGCCATCCGGGTGTAGATCTGCCCGACCGGGTTGCGGCCGTCCAGCACTGTGAGGTTCTTGTGGACCGTGGCCAGCCAGTTGTGTTCTTCGGGGGTCATGTCGTCCTCCAGGAGTCCGATGGAGCTGAGGTAGCGGCGGAACAGCGGCCGCTGGTCGCGGCTGGCCTTAATGGCGTCGCGAAAGAAGCTGAAGTGGGTGTGCCAGCGGTGCGAACTGTCGCCGCTGGTGCGCTTGCCGAGGCGATCCCACCGCTTCACGGTGGTGCCGTCGGAGCTGTAGATGATCTCGCGGATGTCCCGGGTGTCGGTCGCGTTCGCGGCGCACTGTGCGACGCACCAGACCGAGAAGCTGGGCAGGGTGTTCGTACGACCGCCGGAGCGGACATCGAACGGGCCGACGTCCAGCGCGGCCGCGTCGAGGGTCAACCCGGCCCGATCGCGGGGCGACTCGACCACCGAGTAGTCGCCTGAGACCACCCGGTCCGATCCGCAGTGGTAGCCACCTCGGTGGGCCGAGTCACCGACGATGCCGACCTCGCCCGGATCCAGGTCGTCTGGGCCAGGGGCGTTGTCGAGGTGAGTGAGAAGGAGGCTTCGGACGGCGAGAAGATTTGCCGGGGCCCGGGTCATGGGGTCCCCCTTTCGAGAGGGCGGGACCGGGGCACGACATCACACCGCGTACGCGGTGTTGGGCTTTGGACGAGCCCGGCCTACTGATGCACGGCGCCGGGCGTTGACTCAACCATAGCCCGCTTTTCCGACAAACGCCCAGCTCAGGAGGGGTCTGTTCGAAATGGATATTTACGCTGGGCAGAGTGGACGATCGGCAACAGCAGCGCCGAGGGGTAATCCGGGTCGTGCAGAACCTGCCGCCAGCCGGCACGCAGCGTCACCGCCGTGCCGAGCGGCTCCCCGGTGCCGGGGTTGCGGGCCCACCGTGGATGGGCGCCACCGGAGACCTGCACCCGCAGTCGGTGCCCGGCGGCGAACCGGTACGCGGTCGGCCAGAGCGGCACCGGAACCCGCAGCGCTCCGGAAGGATCGGCCGGGAAGCGCTCGGGTGTGACCCGCACCAGACCGTCGCACACATTCCACGAGCGACCCCGACTGTCCACGTCGCACAGACGGACGAAGACGTCCAGGTGCGGCAGGTCGCTGCGGAGGTGAATCTCGGCGCGGACCGGGCCGATCACCTCGACCGGCCCGGTCAGCGGGGCGCTGGTGTAGGTCAGCACGTCGGGGCGGGCCTCGACGGGCCGATTGTTCACCGGGCCGGCCCGTTGGGCGACGAGCAGTGGACCGCCCAGCGACGGGGTGGGGTCGGCGGGGTCGTAGCGAAGTGCGTCCGGTGTCGACGCGACCGGTGGGCGTGCCGCCAGCTCGCCACCGGGTTGCAGGTGCCAGGCGGTCTCGGTCGCCGGTGGCGGCCAGTCCGGCAGGTCCCGCCAGCCGCCGCCGGCACCGCTGACGTGGATGCGCACGGGCGGCCGGGCTGGCCGCGCCGGACCGGGCGATCGAGGCGCGGCCGGCAGGTGCTCGTCGAGCCAGGCCAGCCCCTCGCGCAGCGCGGCCACGAACAGTCCGGGACTGCCGTGCGTCCACGGGCCGATCACCAGGCGCGGCGGTGTGCCGGCGGCGCGCAGCACGGCGTGGTCGTCGAGCTGGGCGGGCAGGAAGATGTCGTGCCAACCGGTGACCATGACCACCGGCGCCCGCACCTTCGCGACCTGGTCGGCGAAGACCCGGGTCCGCCAGTACGCGGCCTGGGGCGTGTGGTGGCGCAGCCACTCCTGAAAGAACGGGATGGTCACGCCGGTGGCCACCCGGTCGGCGTCGGCCAGGGGAAGGTGATCCAGCGCGGCGGCCAGCCGGGGCTGCCCGCGCTTGAGTTCCCACTGCCGGGCCAGCCACGGCACGGTCTGCGCGTGCAGCAGCTCCGCCCAGGTCAGCACGGTGTCCAGGGCGAAGGACTCCCCCGCGTACGTCGAGTCGCGGGTGGCCGAGGCGGTCACCACGGCGACCATCGCGCGCAGCTCCTCGTCGGCGTCGGCGGCCAGGGCCCACTGCGCGAAGCCCTGATAGCTGACCCCGAACATGCCGAGCTGCCCTGACCACCAGGGTTGGCGACGCAGCCAGTCCAGGGTGTCCGCGCCGTCGTCGCGCTCGTGCACCAGCGGGGCGAACGTTCCACCGGAGCCGCCGGTGCCCCGGCACGACTGGATCACCGCGTGCCGACCCCGGGCGGCGAGCAGCCGACCGAGCAGCCGCAGCGGTCCACCCCGCCCGTAGGGGGTGCGGATCAGCACTGTCGGCGCGCCTCGGACGGCCGGGGCGTAGTGGTCGGTGCGCAGCACCACACCGTCGCGGGCCCGCACCGGGAGGTCACGGCTGACCCGCACCGGGCCGGGACGGGTCGGCGGCAGGCGCAGCGCGGCGCTGGCGAGGCGTGTGACGAGCCGGTCGGGCACCGGTCAGCCCGTCGGGCGGCGGGGTGACTCCGGCCGGGCGGCGCGCACCGCGTCGCGGTGCCCCCGCAGCGACTCGCTCATCTCCGCCATGAACCGGTGCACCACCTCCAGCTCGTCCTCGCTGAAGCGGGCCATCACCGTGTCGGTGCGGGCGCCCAGCGGCTGGAAGAACTGCATGGCCAGGGCGGCGCCCTGGTCGGCGTAGTGCAGCAGCACCTTGCGCCGGTCGACGGTGTCCCGGTCGCGGCGGATGTGCCCGGCCCGCTCCAGCCGGTCGATCAGGGCCGTGACCGAGCCGGAGGAGAGGTTCAGCTGCTCGCCGAGTCGGCCGGGGGTGATCGGGTCACCGAGCAGCTCGGCGTCCATCACCGCGATCAACGCTTGCAGGTCGGTCGGGTTGAGGCCGTGCAGGTTGGCGAAGGCGTGGCCGACCTGCTGGGCGTCCACCGCGTACCGCCGGAGGTTGTTGGTGATCTCCGCGACCAGCTGTTCGCGGCGCGTGTCGCGCCGTCGGTACATGCCGTGAGTCGCCACCTCGCGCCGCTCTTCCCGTCGTCGGTCCCTCGGGTTGCAGCATAGAACAGCCCCGGATAATCTCGGCTATCAAGATACTCGACTTTCGAAGGACCTTGAGGTCACCTGATGTCTGTGTTCACCAGAGTCGCTCGTGGCCGGCTGGCCGCCTGGCTCACCGTGGCCGCCGCGATCGTCGTGGGCGCGGCCGTCTTCGGGACACCCCAGCCGGACAACCCGGCGCCGGTCTCCGCCACCGGCCTGTCCGTGCAGTGGCAGTCGACCCAGGTGCAACGACTCCAGGATCAGCTGCCGTCGCGCGACGTCCAGCCGGCCATCGTGGTGATCAGTCGTGGTGACGGCGGGGCACTGAGCGAGACCGACCGGACGACAGTCGGCGCTCGCACCGACGACCTGCGCCGCTTCGCGGTGGGTGGGCAGGTCGGCCCCGCCCAGATCTCCCCGGACGGCGCGGTGGCCCTGGTCGCCGTGCCGCTGGACACCGCCGGCGGGCAGGAGGTCGTCACCGACACTGTGACCCAGCTGCGCGCCACCCTCGCGAACCTGCCCGACGGGCTGACCGCCGAGGTCACCGGCGCCCCGGCGTTCACCGCCGACCTCTCCTCGGTGTTCGACGGCGCCGACGTCACGCTGCTCGTGGTGACCGCCGCCGTGGTCGCGCTGCTCCTGCTGATCACCTACCGCAGCCCGTTCCTGTGGATCGTGCCGCTGGTCGTGGTCGCCGCGACCGAGCAGCTCACCCTGCGCGCGGTGGACGTCATCGTGCCGGGCGTCGGCATCAACCTCCAGCAGGGTCAGGTCACCGGCATCGCCAGCGTGCTGGTCTTCGGCGCCGCCACCGACTACGCGCTGCTGCTCATCGCCCGCTATCGGGAGGAACTGCGCCGCGAGGAGGACCGGTTCGCGGCGATGCGCGCCGCGCTGCGCCGCACCGCGGAGCCCATCCTCGCCAGCGGCGGCACCGTCGTGCTCGGCGTCCTCACCCTGCTGCTCAGTGAGCAGGAGACCAACCGGGCACTGGCAGTGGCGTGCGCCACCGGTGTGGTCTTCGCCATGCTCTCGGCCCTGTTCGTGCTCCCCGCCGTGCTGGTGCTCTTCGGCCGTGGCCTGTTCTGGCCGTTCGTACCCCGGGTCGGCGGCCCGGTCCGCGAGGGTCGGCTCTGGGGTCGACTCGGCGCCGCCGTGCAACGCCGCCCGGTGGTGGTCGCGACGCTGGCCACAGTGCTGCTCGGCGGCCTGGCACTGGGTGGGCTCGGCATCCGTACCGGCCTGTCCGAGACCGAACAGTTCCGGGCCGAGCCCGAGGCGGTGACCGGGGCGCAGACCCTGGCCAGGGCCTTCCCCGCCGGCAGCACCCAACCCGTCGCCGTGATCACCACCCCGGCGGCGGTGCGGGCGGTCACCGACGCCGCCACCGCGGTGCCCGGTGTCGCCTCGGCCCGCCCCGGCGACGCCGGCGCGGCCGTCGCCCAGGTCGACGTGGTCCTCGACGCCGAACCCGGCACCACCGCCTCGGACCGCGCGATCGAGGCGCTGCGGGCGGCGGTCGCCGCCGTTCCCGACTCCGCGCCGCCGGCCGCCGCCGGCGCCGACGCCCCGTCCGGGGCGATCGTCGGTGGCTCCGTGGCCGCCACGTACGACTCCGACGAGGCCAACGACCGCGATCTGCGACTCATCCTGCCGATCATCCTGCTGCTCGTCGGCGCCGTGCTCGTGCTGCTGCTACGCGGCCTGCTCGCGCCGCTGCTGTTGGTGCTCACGGTGATCGCGTCGTACTTCGCCAGCCTCGGCGCGGCCTGGCTGCTCTTCGACCACGTGCTGGGCTTCCCGGCCCTGGACAGCGGTGTGCTGCTGCTCGCCTTCGTGTTCCTGGTGGCGCTCGGGGTGGACTACAACATCTTCCTGGTCACCCGGGCCCGGGAGGACGCCCGCAGCGCCGGCACCCGCGCCGGGATGCTCTCCGCCCTGCGGGTCACCGGCGGTGTGATCACCAGCGCCGGAGTGCTGCTCGCCGCTGTCTTCGCCGTGCTCGGCGTGCTGCCGCTGATCACCCTGACCCAGATCGGCATCATCGTCTGCATCGGTGTCCTGCTGGACACCCTGCTGGTCCGCACGGTCCTGGTGCCGGCGCTGGCGTTCCTGCTCGGCGACCGCTTCTGGTGGCCCGGCCGCATCACGCGCGACCCGGTGCGGGCCAGCCCGCGCTCGCCCGAGCCGGTCGCCGCGCACGACTGACCGACACGTCGGGGCCGCGGCGAATCCGCCACGGCCCCGTCGAGGTCAGTACGCCAGGCAGACGCACTCGCTCATCAGCGCCCGCACGTTGCGCACGTACGACGGGTTGGGGATGGCCAGCGGCTTCCCCTCCTGCGCCACCGCACCGTGCCCGAAGTTGTACGCGGCGATGACCGCGTTGAGCAGGCAGGAATTCAGCTCGCTGGTGCACAGTGCCGGGTCGAGCCGGAAGTCGGACTCGAAGTACATGTCGCCGATGTACTTCGTCGCCCAGGCCAGGTAGGTGGCGCCGAGGTAGGCGTTGTCCTGGTAGGCGTCGATCTTGTAGCTCTCCTCGAACCGCTGGTTCATCCAGGTCGCGGTGTCCGGCATCACCTGCAACAGCCCGACCCCGCCGTCGCAGGCGTAGATGTTGGACTGCCAGCCGCTCTCCTGCCACGCGGTGGCCTTGAGCAGGGTGAGCGGAATCTTGATTTTTGGCGCCGAGACCGGCCAGTAGGTGCGGTCGGCCGCATCGGTCAGCGCCGCCTTCACCTCGGCCCGGGTCGCCTGGCTGCCCTTGTAGGTCGGCTTGCAGGAACTCGGTGCGGGCTTCGGGGGCGCCGGCGGAACCTCGGTCTCGGTGGGTGGCTTCGGCACCGGGCGCGGCTTCGGCGCCGCCCGGGTCGGCTTCTTCGTCGGCTTCGGCTTCGGGGTCGCACTACGACTCGGCGCGGCACCCATCGACTCCACGGCGCTCACCGACGGGCTCGGTTCCCCGCTGACCTCGTCGGACGAGGCATCGGTCGGCCCGTCGGTGACGGCGGCCGGCGCGGCCAGGCCCGAAGGGCTCTCCCCCTTGGCGGCGCAGCCGACCAGCGCGCTCGCCAGCAGGAGCCCGGCGAGCACAGCGGCACCCAGCCGATCGGTGCGTCGCACCATGTCGTCGCCTCCCCCGGTGTGATTGTCGCCGCACCCTAACAAGGTTCGACCGGGCGGCGGTGCCCCTGCGACGGCCGCCGGGGAGTCTGGTCCACCGGGGGCTGACCGTTGCCCACCGCCCGGTCCCGGGTCGCCCAGGCGACCATGAACACCACAGTCCAGAGCACCCCGAGCAGCACCGCCGCGGCCGTTCCGCTCGCCGTCTCCAGTCCGAGGTAGAGCCGCGCGCCGCCGATCCCGAGCACCCCCGCCGCCGCGGCGGTCCAGGCGGCCACCGCCACCGGCCAGCGGGCGCTGCGCGACACCAGCCAGGCCAGGGTGCAGAAGCTCGCCGCGACCACGGCGTTCTGGGTCGAGAGCGGGGCGACCTCACCGCCGCCCGGGGCGGTCCCGTGCGGGCCGGTCAGCTCGGCCACCACGGCCAGCACCACCAGCGGCACGAATGCGCCGACCGTTCCGACCACGCTGAGCAGGTCCGCCCGCCAGGGTCGGTTGCGCCACGCCAGCACCGCCGCCACCAGCGCCACCAACAGGATCAGCACCGACCCGCGTACCACCGACACCACTACCAGTGTGACGTCGGCGGCGTCCGGGGTGCGCCGAGCGGCGAACCACCCCGCGATGGCGCCGTCCAGCGCGGCCAGCCCACTGTTGCGGACCGCCACCGCGAGCAGACCGGCGATGGCGAGCCCGGCGGCGAACAGCAGCAGCAGCCCGGCGGCCAGATTGAGCAGCAGCGTCCAGGCCGGGCCGATCCGCATGGCCACCAGGAAGAACAGCACCCCGTAGCGGGCGGTGAGCCACCGCACCGGGGGCAGCGCGCCGGCCCGGGACAGCAGCGCGCGCACCGGGTCGGGGTTACGACCCAGCCACCGCCCCACGAGCACCACGCCCACCAGGCCGGCCAGCAGCAGGAACGCCACCCCGGTGGCCCGGCCGAGCAGCCGGGAGACCGTGTCGTACGACTCACCGGCGAGGTGACCGAGCAGCACCGAGCCGCCCACCCAGGTCACCACCCCGGCCAGGTTCCAGAGGGCGAACCGCCGGTACGGCATGCCGGCCGCACCGGCCAGCCGGGGCACCAGGGTCCGGGCGAAAGCCACCCATCGGGCGGCGAACACCCCTCGCCCACCGAGGCGGGCGAGCATGGCGTCGGCGCGGGCCCACCGCTGCGGCCCGACCCGGTGACCCAGCCCGGCGCGCAGCCGGGAGCCGTACCGCCGTCCGGCGCGAAAGGCCAGCCCATCGCCGAGGACCGCCGCGACGATCATCGCGAACAACGCCGGCCCGAGCCGCAAGGTACCGTTGTAGGTGAGGAAGCCGACGAGCAGCAGGGTAGCCTCACCCGGCACGAGCAGGCCGAAGATCACCGCGGTCTCGCCCGCCACGATCAGCGCGGCGACCAGGTAGATCCACAGGGTGGGCAGACCCTGCACCCAGGTCAGCAGGTCGTGCACTCAGGCCCCCGGGACACGGGTGCCAGCATGCCAGCCGGGAGAACCACCGGCACAGCGGTTTCACCATAGATCAGGGGCACCTGGGGGTGACCCCGACGCAGCCTGCGCGAGCGCAGGCGGAAGGATAGAGGGTATGCAGCTTCGCACCGACCTCCGCAACGTCGCCATTATCGCTCACGTCGACCACGGCAAGACCACCCTGGTCGACGCCATGTTGCGGCAGGCCGGCGCGTACGGCGCACGCGGCGAGAACACCGAGCGGGTGATGGACTCCGGTGACCTGGAGCGGGAAAAGGGCATCACGATCCTGGCCAAGAACACCGGCGTGCGGTACCTGCCGGCGGACGGCTCCGACCCGGTCACCATCAACATCATCGACACCCCCGGCCACGCCGACTTCGGTGGCGAGGTGGAGCGCGGCCTGACAATGGTCGACGGTGTGGTGCTGCTCGTCGACGCCAGCGAGGGCCCGCTGCCGCAGACCCGCTTCGTGCTGCGTAAGGCGCTGCGGGCCCGGATGCCGATCATCCTGGTGATCAACAAGGTGGACCGTCCGGACGCCCGGATCAAGGAGGTCGTGGACGACACCTACGAGCTCTTCCTCGACCTGGACGCCGACGAGGAGCAGATCGACTTCCCGATCGTCTACGCCTGCGCCCGCGACGGCGTCGCCTCGCTGACTCAGCCCGCCGACGGCTCGGTGCCGAGCGACAGCACCTCCCTGGAGCCGCTGTTCCGCACCCTGCTGGACACCATCCCGGCACCCTCGTACGAGGACGGCGCGCCGTTGCAGGCGCACGTCACCAACCTGGACGCCTCGCCGTTCCTCGGCCGGCTGGCGCTGTGCCGGGTCCGCCAGGGCACCATCAACAAGGGTCAGACGGTGGCCTGGTGCCGCACCGACGGCAGCACCCAGCGGGTCCGCATCTCCGAGATGCTGATGACCGAGGGCCTGGAGCGCACCTCGGCCGAGACCGCCGGCCCGGGCGACATCATCGCCGTCGCCGGCATCCCGGAGATCATGATCGGTGAGACCCTCGCCGACGTCGAGAACCCGGTAGCGCTTCCGCTGATCACCGTCGACGAGCCCGCCATCTCGATGACCATCGGCACCAACACCTCGCCGCTGGTCGGCCGGGTCAAGGGCGCCAAGGTCACCGCCCGCATGGTCAAGGACCGGCTCGACAAGGAGCTGATCGGCAACGTCTCGCTGCGGGTCCTGCCCACCGAGCGCCCGGACGCCTGGGAGGTGCAGGGCCGCGGCGAGCTGGCGCTGGCCATCCTGGTCGAGCAGATGCGCCGCGAGAGCTACGAGCTGACCGTCGGCAAGCCGCAGGTGGTCACCCGGGTCATCGATGGCAAGACCTGCGAGCCGGTCGAGCGGCTGACCATCGACGCCCCGGAGGAGTACCTGGGCGCGATCACCCAGCTCCTCGCCACCCGCAAGGGCCGGATGGAGCAGCTTGTCAACCACGGCACCGGCTGGATCCGGATGGAGTGGCTCGTTCCGGCGCGTGGCCTGATCGGCTTCCGCACCGAGTTCCTCACCGACACCCGGGGCACCGGCATCCTGCACCACGTCTTCGAGTCCTACGAGCCGTGGTTCGGTGAGCTGCGTACCCGTAACAACGGCTCGCTGGTCGCCGACCGGGCCGGCGCGGTCACCGCCTTCGCGATGACCAACCTGCAGGAGCGCGGTCAGCTCTTCGTCGAGCCGACCACCGAGGTGTACGAGGGCATGATCGTCGGGGAGAACTCCCGCTCCGACGACATGGACGTCAACATCACCAAGGAGAAGAAGCTCACCAACATGCGGCAGTCGACCTCTGACGAGACCGAGAAGCTGGTCCCGCCGCGCAAGCTCACCCTGGAGCAGGCGCTGGAGTTCTGCCGCGAGGACGAGTGCGTCGAGGTCACCCCGGCCACGGTGCGCATCCGCAAGGTGGTGCTCGACCAGCAGCTGCGGGGCCGGGCCACCGCCCGCCGCAAGCACGCCGGCTGATCTCACCAGCACCCGACACCGGGCGCGTCGGCCGCTTGCGGCCGGCGCGCCCGTCGTCTTTCCCCCGACGGGTACGCGGACCCGCCCACACCCGATCCGCTACGGTCACCGGCATGACCTGGGATGATCTCGACGCCCATCTGGACCGGGTGCCCGGCACCGTCTCCGCGTACGTGGGACGACTCGACGCCCCGCCGACCTTCACCCGCCACGCGGACGCCGGCCACTACGCCGCGAGCACCATGAAGGTGGCGGTGCTCGCCGCCCTGCACCGCGCCGCCGAGGCCGGCACCCTGGACCTGGACGCCCCGGTCCCGGTCGTCAACGACTTCGACTCCGCCCAGCCCGGCGCACCCCGCTTCGCCAACGCGCGGCCCTACGACAACGACGACGCGGTCTGGGACCGCATCGGCGGCACCGCGTCGCTGCGCTGGCTGGCCGACCGGATGATCGTGCGTTCCAGCAACCTCGCCACCAACCTCGTCCTCGGCCATGTCGGGCTGCCCGCGGTCGCCGAGGTCTGGGCGCTCGCCGGTGCCCGCAACAGCGTCACCGGCCGCGGCATCGAGGACTTCGCCGCCCGCGAGGCCGGCATCACCAACACGGTCACCGCCGCCGACCTGGCCGCCCTGCTCGGCGCCCTGGCCACCGGGGCCGACACCCCCGGCCCACTCGCCTCACCGGCCGCCTGCACCTCCATGCTGGACGTCCTGCTCGCCCAGGAACACCGCGAGGACCTCGCCGCCGGCCTGCCCGCGGGCACCCGCATCGCGCACAAGAACGGTTGGGTCCGCGGCGTCCGCCACGGCGCCGGCGTGGTGCTGCCCGACGATGCCCCGCCGTACCTGATCGCCGTCTGCACCACCACCGACCTGGCCGACAGCGAGGACCAGATGGAGGACGACGCCTGCCTGCTGATCGCGCACATCTCGGCGCAGGTCTGGGCGGCCCGCCACCAGCTCTGACCCGACCGACCACAGCGGTGCCTGCGGGCTAGGCTGCTCGCACCCCCACCCCGGAGCCGCAGATGCCCCGCAGTCGCACCGTGCTGATCGCCTTTCTCGTCGTGACGGCGGCGAACCTCCTGGCCAACGCCACCGGCGGCGGCCTGGCCTTCCTGCTCACCAAGCCGCTGCTGATGCCGCTGCTGGCCGCGTACCTGTGGCGGGTCAGCGCCGAACGCGCGGCCCGACCCGACCGGCTGGTCCTGGCCGCGCTGGCCTTTGCCACCGGCGGCGACGTCGCGCTCATGATCGACGGCACCGGCTGGTTCCTCGCCGGCATGGCCTGCTTCCTCGGCACGCACCTCTGCTACCTCGCGGCCTTCACCCGGCACGGTGCCGCGACCGCGCTGCGCCGTGCGCCGCTGGTCGCCGTCCCCCTGGGGTACGCGGTGCTGACCGTCGTCGCCCTGACCTGGATGTGGGCCGGGCTCACCGACGTCGGGCTAGCCGTGCCGGTGGCCGGTTACGCGCTCGCGTTGGCCGCCATGGCCAGCACCGCCGCCACCCAGGGCTGGCGCGTCGGTCTCGGCGCCGCGCTGTTCCTCGGCTCCGACCTGCTGATCGCCGCCGGGGTGGCCGAGGTGGCCCAACCACCCGGCGCGCCGGTGCTGGTCATGGCGACCTACGCCGCCGGCCAGGCACTGATCGTCACCGGCCGCGCCGCCCGCACCGGGACACCCACTGACGCTCCGGTCACTCCAGCAACTGCGCCCGCAACGCCCTGAGGTCGGAGTCGGTGAGCCCCAGCCCGTCGCGCAGGTACGCGTCGAACGACCCGTGCACCCGACGCACCTCGGCGTAAGCGGCGTCGAGATACTCGGCGCGGACCTCCAGCACCGGCACCACCGCGTCGACGTCCAGCTCGGGGTTCCGCCGGCGCATCGCCTCGACGATCACCGCCCGCAGACTGTCGGTCAGCTCGTTGTTGCGCAGGTAGTCGGCGCGAATGGCCGCCTCGTCCACCCCGAGCGCCGTCAACAGGATGACTGTCAACCAGCCGGTGCGGTCCTTGCCGGCGGAGCAGTGGTAGAGCAGCGGCAGATTCTCCGGCCGGGTCGCCAGCCGCACCGCCTCGGCGAAACCGACCCGGGCCGACTCCCCGGTGACGAACCAGCTGTAGATCGCCGCCATCGCCCCCGCCGTGCCCTGCCGGGCCAGCTCCGCGTACGCGTTCAGGTCGTGACCGAGCAGCACCGCCGAGACGTACGTGAAGACCGGGTGCTCCGCGTCGTGCACCGGCAGGCGCACCACCCGTGGCTCACCGGCGAACCGGTCCTCCGGAGCGACAGCGATCTCCGAGGCGTCGCGCAGATCCACCACGCACGCCGGCCCCAGCTTCGCCAGCACCGGTAGGTCCTCGTCGGTCAGCCGACCCAGCGCCGGAGTGCGAATCAACTGCCCGACGCGGACCCGCCGCCCGTCCGCGCCGACGAGCCCACCCAGGTCACGCGCGTTCGGTGCACCCACCAGCTCCCAGCCCTGCCCGGTCATCCGGTCTCCCCTCCCGCGGTGAACCTCCGTATAGGGTGCCTCACATGACGATCTCGGCGGTACGCACCCACCGGGTTTCCGCCCCCTTACACACTCCCTTCGTCACCGCGCTGCGCCGTACCACCACTGTGGACACCCTGATCGTCGAGCTCGTCGACAGCGACGGCCGGTCCGGCTTCGGTGAGGCGCCGCAGGTCTGGCAGGTCACCGGTGCGTCTGTCGCCGGCGCGCAGGCGTGCGTCCGCGAGTTGCTCGGCCCACAACTGATCGGCCGTGACCCGGACGACCTGGTGACCCGTTGCGCCGAGGTGCAGCGCGCCGTGGTCGGCAACGAGGCCGCGAAGGCGGCGGTGGACGTCGCCCTGCACGACCTCGCCGCGCGGCGGCTGGGCGTACCCCTGGTGCGGTTGCTCGGGGGCACCACGCTGCGGGTCCCGACGGACGTCACCCTCGCCGCGGGCGACGCGGTGGACCTGGCTGCCGCGGCACGCCAGCGGCAGGCCGACGGCTTCGACGTGCTCAAGTTGAAGGTCGGCACCGACGCGGCCACTGACCTTGACCGGGTACGCGCGGTACGGGCAGCCGTGGGCCCGGGCACCCGGATCCGGCTGGACGCCAACCAGGGCTGGACGCCCCGCGAGGCGGTCCGGGTGATCCGCGGCATCGAGGACGCCGGGCTCGACGTGGAGTTGGTCGAGCAGCCGGTGGCCCGCTGGGACCTGGACGGGCTGGCCTGGGTCAGCGACCGGGTGTCAGTGCCGATCCTGGCCGACGAGGCGGTCTTCGGGGTCCGTGACCTGGTGGAGGTGATCCGCCGCCGGGCCGCCGACCTGGTCAACGTCAAGCTGGCCAAGTGCGGTGGGCTTCATCCGGCCCGTACCCTCCTCGACCTGGCCACCGCGCACGGGCTCGGCACCGTGGTCGGCTCGATGATGGAGAGCCAGGTCGGCATCGGGGCGGCCACGAGCCTGGTCGCCGCGTACGGCACCACAGCGGTCGCCGACCTGGACGCCGCCTGGTGGCTGGCGTGGTCACCGGTGCAGGGCGGCATCCGCTACGACGGGGCGACAGTGGTGCTGCCGGACGCCCCTGGCCTGGGCATTTCCGGCCTGGCTGAAGCAAAAGTGCAGGCTCGTGGTTGATGACCGTCGGTTTCTTTCATAGGGTTCCCCTGGACAGCCGACACGATCTGGGGGTTGACGTGGAGCTGCAACCGGGCCGCGAGGCCGTCGTCCGGGTCGCCGTGGCGACGCTGTGGACCTCCCCCGAGGCCGTCCGCCCGGTCGACAGTCCGGCGCTGACCGCCGGCGCCGACATCCCGACCTGGGTTTCCGGAATGGACACCGACCAGCAGGTCGGCGACTGCGTGCTGAGCCAACTCCTGCTCGGCGAGCGGGTCCTCGTCAGCGAGCTACGCCCGGACGGCTGGGCCCGGGTCGTCGCCGTCGAACAACCAGCCGCCAAGCTGGACCCCCGCGGTTACCCGGGCTGGCTCCCCGCCGAGCAGTTGGCCGTTCTCGACCCGGCCCACACCAGCACCGACCACCCCCTGGTGGTGGACGCCACCGTCACCGGGCTGCACGCCGCCCCGAACGGGCCGGTGGTGCTCCCCGGCGTCGTCGTCGGCACCCGGCTCGTCCCGGCCGGCCCCTCGCTCGACGACTGGCGGCCGGTGCACGTCCCCGGCCGGGCCACCCCGCTGTGGTTGCCCGAGCGCCACCTGGTCGCGTCCTCGGCCGCGTCGCCGACCGCCGCGCAGGCGCTCGCTGTGGCACAGCGCCTACTGGACGTGGTCTACATCTGGGGCGGTCTCTCCGCGCACGGCATCGACTGCTCGGGGCTGGTGCATCTGGCCTGGCGTCGGTTCGGGGTGCTGCTGCCCCGCGACGCCGACGACCAGGCCGTGGCCACCACCCCGCTGTCGTTGGGCGCGGAACGCCCTGGCGATCTCTACTTCTTCGCCCGACCCGGCCGCAAGATCCACCACATCGGCATCGTCACCGCCACCCCCGGCGACGGCGGCCAGCGCCGGATGCTGCACGCCTGCTACCGGCGGCGACGGGTCATCGAGGAGGAACTGCCGGCCGACCGGACCGCCACGCTCGTGGGCGCGCACCGGGTCTAGGGCGCGTTTCGGAAGTGTGGGCCCGACGCAAGCCGGCCAGCACGTGCGAAACAGGCCCTTCACCGGCCGGGCGCATTGTCCGCACCCGGCCGGTGACCGGTCAGCGTCGGGCGTCGGCCAACTCGCGGCGCCGGTCCCGGGAGGACTTGATCAGGCTGGCGGCGGTGGCGATGCCCAGGGTGCCGATGATGACCAGCAGCGACAGCCAGATCGGGATGTGCGGTGCCCAGCCGACGTGCTCGCCGCCGTTGATGAACGGCAGGTTGTTGTCGGCCAGTGCCTCCAGCACAAGCTTGACCCCGATGAAACCGAGCACGACGGCCAGGCCGTAGCTCAGGTAGATCAGCCGGTCGAGCAGGCCACCGAGCAGGAAGTAGAGCTGCCGAAGGCCCATCAACGCGAAGACGTTCGCGGTGAAGACCAGGTACGGCTCCTGGGTGATGCCGAAGATCGCCGGGATCGAGTCCAACGCGAAGATCAGGTCGGTGGTGCCGATCGCGATCATCACGATCAGCATCGGCGTGAACAGCCGCTTGCCGGCCACGTGGGTGGTCAGCTTCGCGCCGTCGTAGTCCTTCGAGATCGGCAACGCCTTGCGGCTCCACCGGATCAGCAGGTTCTCGGAGAACTCGTCCTCGTCCGGTTCACCCTGCCGGGCCAGGTTCACCGCGGTGTAGATCAGGAACGCGCCAAAGATGTAGAAGACCCAGGAGAACTGCGTGATCAGCGCAGCACCGGCGGCGATGAACCCGCCGCGCATCACCAGCGCCAGCACGATGCCGACGAGCAGCACCTTCTGCTGGTACTGCCGAGGCACGCCGAAGCGGGCCATGATGATCACAAAGACGAAGAGGTTGTCCACCGAGAGGCTGTACTCGGTGAGCCAGCCGGTGTAGAACTGGCCGGCCGCGCTGGCCCCGGAGGTCAGCCAGACACCCGCACCGAAGAGCAGGGCGAGGCCGACGTAAAAGCCGACCCAGAGGCTCGACTCCCGCACACTCGGCTCGTGCGGGCGTCGCCCGATGATCAACAGGTCGACGAGCAGGACCGCAGTCAGTGCGACAAGCGTTCCCGCCCACACCAATCCGGACACATCCAACGTTCATTCCTCCGGCAGACACGCGGCGTCGCGCACACCGTACGCCCCTGCGGGAGCCGGCGTGCCGCTGTCGCTCACTCTGGTGACTGTCGGAGGTCTCTTCCGCCGTCGCCCCACAAAGGGGCGGCGACCTACGGAGCCGGGTCGGGACGCCGTGGTTCCGGCGATCGACCGTGCTGACGACTCCGTTGCGGGGGAATACTCCCCTCCTCGGTGACCATTGTTGCCCACCACGCCCCGTGATCACACCCCGGGCACCCGGTGGCGCCGGACACCCGCTCGATGCGTCACACCGCCTATGGCTTCCTAGGAGGCTAGTGCACGTCGGGTGCGGCGATCGGGTCGGCGAGCGACCAGCTGGTGGCGAGCAGGTCGTCGCAGGCCCGCACCGCCCGGGCCAACCGATCGGCGTGCGATCCGGTCAGCTCCACCACCGGCACCCCGCACCCGGCCAGCTCGGCCCGGAACCGCTCGGTCATCCAGGCCCGCAGGTGCTCACCGTCGCGCAGCCCGTCATCGGTGAACGGCACCCCCCGGTGATCGGTCAGCAGATACAGCGCCGGCCGACGCGCCGCCGCCCGTACCTCCTCCGACGCGCTGCCCAGGTAGCGCTCCTCCCACACCGCCGTCGCCCGCGCGTCGGTGTCGCAGACCAGCAGCGGCCCGCTCGTCCGGGCCGCCGCGTCCTCGGCCGCCTGCTGCTCGCGGACCACAACGCGGAAGTCGTCACGGTCCCAGGCGACGTCGAACACTGTCGCCTCCGGCGTTCGTTCCCGCAGCCGGGCCAGCTTGCGAGCTGTCAGCTCCCGGCCGTACTCCGGCACCCAGGACGTGCCGTAGTGCTCGGCGAGCGCCGCCGCCATCGTCGTGGTCCCGGTCGACTCGGCCCCGACCACCACCACCCGCCGGACGAACCACGCCCGCACCGGCGGGCTGAGCCACCGCCAGTGACCCGCCGGGTCCGCGCGCACCGCCGTCCCGGACACCGGCGCGGTCCGCCGATCCGGATCCACCGACACGGGTACGGCGTGGAAGCGGCGCGCCAGCTCGACGCCGTACGCCTCGGAGGAGAAGACCGCGTCCACCGAATCCGACCCGACCGCCTCCCGGAACACTGCGCAGTGCGCGTCCCAGACGGCCGGATCGGCGTAGTCCACCGGGTGGTCGTCGTACCGGCCGACGACACGGACCCACGGTGTGTCCGCGTGCACCTCCCGCAGCCAGTCGAGGCGCAGCGGAAGCGCAATGGACTCCCGACGCGAGGGCGCCACGACGACTGTCACCTCGGCGCAGCGGGCGGCGGCGGCACGGATCAGCGCGTGGTGGCCGGCATGCGGTGGATAGAACTTGCCCACCACCATTCCGTGCCCGAACTCCGCCGCGGCCGAGCGCGCCGGCACGCGTGGCGCCGGCGCACGGCCGGATGTCTCGGCGTTCACGCGGTGGCCGGGGCCGGGCCGGGCGGGACCGCGCTCGGCCGGTCGGCCCGACGCAGGTCGGCCCGCCAGGCGCGCAACCCGAGTACGCACAGGGCGAGGAAGACCAGGTAGAGGACGGCCGTCAGGTGCAGCCCCTTGTACGCGTACAACGGGATGTAGATCAGGTCGGCGGCGATCCAGAGCCACCAACTCTCCACCCGCTTGCGGGTCTGCCCGTACGTGGCCAGCAGCGACAGCGCCGTGGTCAAGGCGTCCGGCAGCGGCACCGTCGAGTCGGTGCCCCGGTCCAGCAACACCCAGAGCGCCCCGGTGAGCAGCACCCCGGCGGCGGCCAGCGCCAGCCACTCCCGCTCCCCCGTCCGGCTCACCGTGAGCCGTGTGCGCCGCTCGCCGCCGAACAGCCAGTGCCACCAGCCGTAGCAGCCCAGCGCCACGTAGACGACCTGAAGCCCGGCGTCGGCGTACAGCCCGGCGGTCCAGAACAGCACCATGAGCAGCAGCACGTTGGCGATGCCGATCGGCCAGTTGGCGATCTTCTGCCGGGCCACCAGCCACACGTTGAGCACACCTGTCAAAAACCCCAGCAGCTCCGCCCAGGTGGTGCCCGTACCGGCCACCCGAAACGCGGTGCCGGTGAGCCAATCGATGATCACGAGGCCACCCTAGGTGCGTCGGCGACGTCGGAACAGACCCCGCGACACCGACTGCCCCGATCGCCGTGGGAGGCTGTCCGACATGGTGCTTGAGGTCGCGCTGATCGACGTACTACCCGGACACGAAGACGCCTTCGCCGCCGCGTACGCCGAGGGTCACCCGGTGCTCGCCGGGGCGACCGGCTGCCGGTCCGTGCGGATGACCCGAGGAATCGAGTCACCGACCCGCTTCGTGCTGCTCGTCGAATGGGACTCGGTCGAGGCGCACGAGAAGAACTTCCGGGCCACCGAACGGTTCGACACGTGGCGGGCGCTGATCGGGCCGCATTTCGCTGGACCGCCAGTGGTCGAACACTTCCTCGACGTACCGGCCTGAGCCGGGCTGTCGTACCCCACGGTTATCGTGCCGGGCGCACGCGCCGGCCGCCGGTCCCGACGGACTCGGGGGCGCCGGGCCCGGTGGCCGCGCGGCACGTCACAGTCGACACCCCTGAGCCGTTACTCGCCGACGCGGCGGGCCAGCACGGTGACCGTCTCCTCCGGTGACAGCGCCGCGGCCAGCAGCGCCGCGGTCATCCGCTCGTAGCGGTCGACGTCGAGCACTGTGGCCAACCGGACGTCGGTGGTCAACGCCTCGAGCATCACCGTGCGCGGGTCCGCCGGGTCGGGAAAGGCGTAGCAGGAATACGGTGTGAGCGGATGCAGCCCGCCACCGGCCGCCCCGCGCGGCAGCAGCCGCACCGTGACGTGGGACAGACCGGTCACGGCGACCAGATGACGTAGCTGTTCACGCCAGACCGCCACCGGCAGGTCACCCGGGTCGCAGACGGCCTCGGCGAGCACCGCCGTGTAGCGCGGCGGGTAGGCCCGCCGCAGCACCTCCTGCCGCAGGGCCCGGGCGCGCACCTCGGCCTCCACATCGACCTCCGGGGTGAGCTGGGCGCCGGCCGTGACCCACACCCGGGCGTACGCGGGCGTCTGGAGCAGCCCCGGCACCACCGACGGCTGGTACTCGACGATGTCGGCGGCGCCCGCCTCCAACTCGGCGTAGGTGCGCTGCCGTTCGCTCATCTCGCCCAGCGTCTTCCACCAGCCTCTGCTGGTCGCCGCGTCCCGGGCGATGACGATCAGCGCCTCCCGGGCGGGCGTGGGCACCTTGTAGACATCCAGCAGATCGAGCACGTCGGCGAGGTCCGGACGACTCTGACCCAGCTCGATGCGGGACAGCTTCGACGTCGAGGCCCAGCCCAGCCGGTCGCAGACCTGCTCCAGGGTCAGCGACTCGCGCCGACGGAGTTGGCGCAGCTCTGCGCCGAGACGTGCACGTCGAATGACAGGACTTGTTGGCAGCGGCATCCCGGCCTCCCCACCGAGGGAGACTACGCAGGACGATCACCCAGTGCAATAGTGCGCTCGCGCACCGCAATCAGGGCATTCGACGCCGGCGGCCGGCCAGGCCAGCCCGCACACACCGTTTCCGCAGGTCACTGCAGTTTCAGGCCGCGAAGGCTGGCCCCGGCGGGCCGCCCGTCCCCGATCGGCGTGGCTGGGCTCAGGGTCGGTAGGTGCCGAAGGACCAGACGTTGCCGGCCAGATCGCGGGCGGCGTAGTCACGGGAGCCGTAGTCGGTGTCGAACGGCTCGCGGATGATCTCGGCGCCGGCCGCGCGGGCCTGGGCGCAGTGCGCGTCGACGTCCGGCACGGCCACGTAGACCGACCAGTCGTCGTCGGCCGGCCGGGCTGCGGCGTCGGCCCGACCGCCCAACATGATCATGCCCGTGTCGAGGACCAGCTCGGCGTGCGCGACGGTGCCGTCCGGCGCCTCGTGCACGGCATGCACCCGGAAACCGAAGGCGGCGCCGAGCCAGTCGATCGCGGCGCGGGGATCGGGATAACGGAAGATCGGATAGATGGTTCGCATGACTCGATTCTGCGGCCGGCGACGCGGATCCGGATTGGACGAATGTGACCTCGGCGGATCGCCGACCCGACTCGGGTCAACCGGCCGTCGTCACCGGCCGGCGAGCAGCGCGGCCGGCGTGGCCCCCGCGAACTGGTGGAAGTCCCGGATCAGGTGGGACTGGTCGTAGTAACCGCAGCCGGCCGCCAGGGCGGCCCAGTCGACTCCCCGCCCGTCCACCCCGACCTGGGTCGATGCGGCTGAAGCCCGCTGAAAACGCAGCAGCCGGGCGGCCATCTTGGGCGGCAGCCCGACCTCCTGCCGGAACCGGGACGCGAGGTGCCGCCGGCTCCAGCCCATCTCGTCGGCGAGCGCACCGACGCTCCCCCGCCCACCGCTGGCGGCAAGCCATCGCCACGCCCAGTCGAGCCGCGGGTCCACCGGCGGGGACGCCGCCAGCCGGGCGGTGAGCGCACGGTCGAGCAGGGCGAACCGCTCCGGCCAGGCGGGGGCCTCGGCGAGCCGGGCACGCAGCCGATCCAGCCAACGGCCCGGGAGCTGCCCGACGCCGACGGCCCGATTGGTCAGCTCGCTCAGCGGCAGACCGAGAAGCCGGCGGGCGGTCAGGGGGGCGAGCAGCAACTCGACGCCCTCCCCCACGCCCACGGTGCGCGTGGTGCACCAACTGTCGAAGGTGCCGGCCACGAACGAGTCGACAGCTGTGACGCCGCGCTGCGCGCTGCGCGGGTCGGTCACGTCCAGCGGAGCACCCCAGCCCAGGATCAGCACCACGAAGACGCCCGCCGACTCCCGGCGGACCAGTGGCACGTCCGCCCGTTCCCGGTAGCCCATGTACCTGTCGACGAACGGACGCAGGCTGACGTCGGGCAGCCCGAGAACCATCTCGCCGATCGGCACCACCGCCGTCAACAGTGCCCGCCCTTCGCGTGCCCCGGTCGGCCGGGCCCGAGCGGTGCGCTGGGCGGGGCCGACCGGGTGGCCGTCACTTCACGCCGGCGGCGTCCATGCCGCGCAGCTCCTTCTTCAGGTCGGAGACCTCGTCGCGGATCCGGGCCGCCAACTCGAACTGAAGCTCGCGGGCGGCGGCCAGCATCTGGTCGTTGAGCTCCTGGATGAGCTGGGCGAGGTCGGCGCGGGCCATCCCCTCCCGTGAGGTGGTGGTCGCGGCGGACCGGCTCCGGCTGCGGGTCTCCTTGACCGGCGCCTTGCCTCGGGAAAGCTGACGCACCGCGCCGCCGACCCTGGAGTTCTCGGTGTCCTCCGCCTCGCGGTAGATGTCGTCCAGGATGTCGTGGATCTTCTTACGCAGCGGCTCCGGGCTGATGCCGTGCGCCTCGTTGTGCGCGATCTGCTTGGCCCGACGCCGATCGGTCTCGTCGATCGCCGCCGCCATCGACGGGGTGATCTTGTCGGCGTACATGTGCACCTGACCGGAGACGTTACGGGCGGCCCGCCCGATGGTCTGGATCAGCGAACGGCCGCTGCGCAGGAAGCCCTCCTTGTCGGCGTCGAGAATCGCCACCAGCGACACCTCGGGCAGGTCCAGACCCTCGCGGAGCAGGTTGATGCCGACGAGCACGTCGTAGTCGCCCTTGCGCAGCTCGCGCAGCAGCTCCACCCGGCGCAACGTGTCGACCTCCGAGTGCAGGTAGCGCACCCGGATGCCGTTCTCCAGGAGGTAGTCGGACAGGTCCTCGGCCATCTTCTTGGTCAGCGTGGTGACCAGCACCCGCTCGTCCCGGTCGGTCCGCAGCTTGATCTCGTGCATCAGGTCGTCGATCTGGCCCTTGGTCGGCTTGATCACGACCTCCGGGTCGACCAGACCGGTGGGTCGGATCACCTGCTCGACGAACTCGCCCTGGGCCTGCTCCATCTCCCAGGTGCCGGGAGTCGCGGAGAGGTAGACCATCTGGCCGACCCGCTCCAGGAACTCGTCGAAGCGCAGCGGCCGGTTGTCGGCCGCGCTGGGCAGCCGGAAGCCGTGGTCGATGAGCATCCGCTTGCGGGACGCGTCGCCCTCGTACATGCCGCCGATTTGCGGGATGGTCACGTGCGACTCGTCGACCACTGTGAGGAAGTCGTCGGGGAAGTAGTCGAGCAGGGCGTGCGGCGGGCTGCCGGGCAGCCGCCCGTCCATGTGCATCGAGTAGTTCTCGATGCCGGAGCAGAAGCCCACCTGCCGCATCATCTCGATGTCGTAGGTGGTGCGCATCCGCAGCCGCTGCGCCTCCAGCAGCTTGCCCTGCCGCTCCAGCTCGGCGAGGCGCTCGGCCAGCTCCACCTCGATGTCGCGGATCGCCCGTTCCATCCGCTCCGGACCTGCCGCGTAGTGGGTGGCCGGGAAGATCACCAGCTGGTCGACCTCGCGGACCACATCACCGGTCAACGGGTTGAGGTAGTAGAGCTTCTCCACCTCGTCACCGAACAGCTCGATGCGGATCGCCAGCTCCTCGTACGCCGGGATGATCTCCAGCGTGTCGCCGCGGACCCGGAAGGTGCCCCGCTGGAAGGCCATATCGTTGCGGGTGTACTGGATGTCGACCAGCCGGCGCAGCAACTGGTCTCGGTCGAGCTCCTGCCCGATCTGCACCTTCACCGCCCGGTTGAGGTACTCCTCCGGAGTGCCCAGGCCGTAGATCGCCGAGACGGTCGCCACCACGATCACGTCGCGGCGGGTGAGCAGCGACATCGTCGCCGAGTGCCGCAGCCGCTCCACCTCCTCGTTGATCGAGGAATCCTTCTCGATGTAGGTGTCGGTCTGCGGGATGTACGCCTCGGGCTGGTAGTAGTCGTAGTACGAGACGAAATATTCGACAGCGTTGTGCGGCAGCAGCTCGCTGAACTCCTTCGCCAGCTGCGCGCAGAGCGTCTTGTTCGGGGCGAGCACCAGGGTCGGGCGTTGCAGCCGCTCGATCAGCCACGCCGTGGTGGCGCTCTTGCCGGTGCCGGTCGCGCCGAGCAGAACGGTGTTGCGGTCGCCGCGCCGAACCCGGCGCTCAAGGTCATCAATGGCCGCCGGTTGGTCGCCGGCCGGCTGGAAGTCACTGACGACCTGGAAGCGGCTGTCCAGCCGGGGAATGTCGAGCGCCATGCCATCAACGGTACGCCGGAGGTCCGACAGGAACGGCCGTCACGCCAGGTACGTGATCGGCTTCAATATTCCCATTGTGTGGCCCATGTCACCGGGACTACCCTCTTCATGTAGGCCGCTCGCGGCGGCCGACCGGGCCGGTGGCCAGGCCAACATCACGGCCGGTCACCCCCGGCACTGCGGTCGCAGCACCCGGCTCGTCCGGCGTGCGCACCCGTGTGGTCGCGCTCGAGGCGCAGACCGGCCGCCGCGAGCGCCCCTGCTCGTCACCCCGGTGCCTCCCCGCCCGTTTCATCTCCGTGGACACCTCCCCGACCCCGGCGCCCGACACCGCCCGCACCGCCACCCCCCGGCCGGACGACCCGAGCACCGGGCGGCACCGCACCGGTCCGGCCGGCAGTGCCTCGGCGGCCAGCCGGACCCCCAGCGACACCGGAGGTAGGCCCACTGCCGGCCGGACCAGCGGCGGCTCGCGCCGAGCCACCGCCGGCCGCAAGACCGACGACACGCGCCGGGCCGCCGCCGCGCGGAACCGCGAGACCACCCGCCGCGACGACACCCCGGACACCACCGACACCACCGAGGCCGCCGACACCGCCGGCCCGCCCTCGGCCGGGCGTCGTCGGCGTACGGTGCTGCTGCTGCTCGGCCTGACGGCGGTGACATCCGCGACGGCCCTGGTGCTCGGGCTGTTGAGCTGGGCGCCCGACCCGCCCGAGCCGGCCCGGCCGCTGACACTGGCGGAGGGCGAGCGGCTGGCCGCCACGCGGGTCACCAACCTGCGGGACCTACGCGCCGGCGTACGGGTCACTGCCGGCACCGGCGCCGCCCGCATCGAACTGGTGGGCTGGGTGGACTGGTCCCGGTCGCTGCTCTACCTCGACGTGGGCGGGCCGGGCGCGGGTGCCGAACGCGGGCTGTTGCAGAGGAGCGGTCCGGTGCTGGTGATCCGGCCCGATCCGGCTGCGGTGCCCACCCCCGCGTCCCCACCGCTGATGCCCCCGGCGGACCGGTGGCGGCTGCACCGACTGGCACCCGGGGCGCACCTGGCACCGGTGCTCGACCTGCTCCTCGATCTCGCCGCCGACCGCCCGGACACCACGACCCGCCCGGCACCGTCCGACGGGGCGCGCTGGATCGCCCGGGAGACCGTGCCGGCCGGCCCACTGGACGTCATACAGGCACCACTGCCCAGCGGCGCGCCAGCCGCCAGCACGGCCATCGGCACCCCCGGCGCCGCGACGCCCGCCCCGGACGGACAGACCCGGTACTGGCTCGATCACGACGCCCGACTGCACAAACTGGTGACCCGGCTGCCCGGCGCCGGCCCGGTCACGATGATCTTCAACCGCGCGGACCGACCGACACTACGACCGGTGGACGCACTCGGCGGCCGCCCCGGTCTGCCCCGCGCGCTGACCGACGCCGAGCAGCGTCGGCTCGACCGGCTGCCGGCCCGGCTCCGCGCCCAGGGCGGTGCCACTGTGACAATGACCGCGCCGATGGGCACTGACACGAACCTGCGGGGCGCCGGCTGGTTGAGCTGGACCGCGCGTACCGCGTACCTCGCGGTCGCCGACCTGGGCGTACCGGATCGCCGGACCCTGCTGCGACGCGACGCCGCCGGTCTGGCCCGGGCGGACCTGCCGGCGGTCGATGCCGGCGGCGGCACCGCGGAGGCGCCGGCCCGGCCGCCGCTGCCGCCCCCGGCCGGGGCCTGGCGGGTCTCCCGGCCCGGCCGGGACGACCTGAGTGTGCTGGTCGACGCCGCAATCGCCGCCGGGTCGGTCGGGCAGCGCGGCGCAGCCGTTCGGGTACGCGAGGACTTCACCGCCGGACGGACCGTGGACGTCATCGAGTCGGGTCCTGCCGACGCCCGGCTGCGGTACTGGCTCGACCGGGAGGGGTCGCTCCGCAGGCTCGAGTTGCGGACCGACGCGGGCGCGTGGGCGCACCTGGATCTCCAGCCCGCCGTCGTGCCCCGACTGGCCGCCAACCCTCGACCTTCGGCCCCTCGACCTTCGGCCCCTCGGCCCGGTGCCCGCTGACGGCACCCTCAGGGGCGCCAGCCGGTCTGCGCGGCCCACTGCTCGGCCCGCAGGTACTCCTCGTCGAACCACGGGTTCCGGGCCGTGCCGGAATCGCCGGCCTCCGGCGCCGCGTCGACCAGGTCCCGCTTGAGCACCAGGTAGGCGGCCCGCTGATCCGGGTCGGCACGCAGGTGGTCGCGCATCAGCAACGCGTACCGCCAGCCCGGCGAATCCGTCAGCCGCACGTGCAGACGAACCGGCCGGGCCGGGTCCGCGCTGCCGTGCAGCCGCTTCTCCCACCGGCCCTGGCCGGCCGGGCGCGGGTCGTCCCACCACTGCCCCGGCACCCGCGGGAACCCGGCGCTCGCCAGCCGATCGGCCAACGGCCCGTCGGCGTCGGCGAGGCTGGCGACCGCCACCTGCACGTCGATGACGTTCAGGGCGGCCAGGCCGGGCACCGCCGTGGAACCGATGTGATCGATCCGTAGGGCATCCGAGCCGAGCGCGTGCTGGATCCGGGCGGCCAGCCGCGCGTACTGCTCCGGCCAACTCGCGTCGGCCCCGGCCGGCTCGGCCGCGTCCGGCGCAACCACCCGCCGCTGGCGCAGATTGTCCTCGTAGGGCACCAACCGCTGCTTCCAGAGCCGGTCGACGGCATCGTGCAGTGCCGTCAGACTCCCGTCGTTGGTCAGCACCACGTCCGCCGCAGCCCGGCGGCGGGCGTCGTCGGCCTGGGCGGCGATCCTCCGCTCGGCCTCCGCGCGACCCATCCCCCGGTCGCGCGCCAGCCGCTCCAGTCGGGTCGACACGGCCGTCTGCACCACGACCACCAGGTGGTACGTCGGAGCGAGGCCCACCTCGACCAGCAGCGGTACGTCGTTGACGACTATCGCGTCGGGTGCCGCCGCAGCGGCCAACTCCGCGGTGCGGGCCCGGACCCGGGGGTGGGTGATCGCCTCCAGTCGACGGCGGTCGGTCTCGTCGGCGAACACCACAGCTCCCAGTGCGGCACGGTCCAGTGCGCCGTCGGCGTCCAGCACCGCGTCGGAGAAGGCGGCGACGATCTCGGCCAGCCCGTCCGTACCCGGCGCCACCACCTCCCGGGCCACCCGGTCGGCGTCAATGAGCACCGCGCCCCGCTCGACGAGCCGCGCGGCCACCGCGCTCTTGCCTGACCCGATTCCGCCGGTCAACCCCACCCTCAGCACCCGAACAGTCAACCGGATCGACAGCCCGCCGCCAAACCCAGCCACGGCCCGGCGACCTCTCAACCCACCCCGCCTCGGCCGCGACCACTCCCGTCCCGGCGCCCGGCATCCGACCCCGCGCCCGCGCCCGCGCCCGCGCCCGCGCCCGCAAGATCGTGCTCGATCCAGGATGTAGTGGCGTGCGGTGCCCGGGAGGCCCCTACATCATGGATCGAGCACGATCTTGGCGGTCGCACCAGCCGCCGAGCATGCCGCGCCGGCCACAGCGCCCAGCCGCCGGCGCACCGCCCCCGCAACTCGCCCGGGGCACGCCGCGCCCGCAACTCGCGCCCCTGGCCACGCCCCGCCCGCAGCTGGCGCGGGGGCACGGCGGGTACGGCGAGGGCCCCGCCCCCAGCGATCCGGAGATCGCGGGGACGGGGCCCGTCGTCGTTCAGCGGGTCACTTACCGCCGGCGAGCTTCTCCCGCAGTGCGGCGAGCGCCTCGTCGGTGGCCAGCGTGCCGGCCGGCTCCTCGGCCTGCCGGCTCGGGGCCGGGCTGGACGAAGAGGTGGTGCCGCCACCGCCGCCGCCAGCGGCCGGGACGACCGGAGTCGGGTTGGCAGCAGCCTCGGCGTCGGCAGCCCGAGAGGTCTGCACCTGCTTGGTGTGGGCCTCCCAGCGCACACGAGCCTCGGCGTACTGGTTCTCCCAGGTCTCGCGCTGCTTGTCGTACCCCTCGAGCCACTCGCCCGTCTCGGGGTCGAAGCCCTCCGGGTAGATGTAGTTGCCCTCGGTGTCGTACGTGGCAGCCATGCCGTAGAGGGTCGGGTCGAAGTGCTCCTCGCCCTCGACGAAGCCCTCGTTGGCCTGCTTGAGCGACAGCGAGATCCGGCGACGCTCGAGGTCGATGTCGATGACCTTGACCATGACCTCGGAGCCAACCTGGACGACCTGCTCCGGGATCTCCACGTGGCGCTCGGCCAGCTCGGAGATGTGGACCAGGCCCTCGATGCCGTCGTCCACGCGGACGAACGCACCGAACGGGACCAGCTTGGTGACCTTACCCGGCACGATCTGCTGGATCGCGTGGGTGCGGGCGAACTGCCGCCACGGGTCTTCCTGGGTCGCCTTCAGCGACAGCGAGACCCGCTCGCGGTCCAGGTCGACGTCCAGGACCTCGACCTCGACCTCCTGGCCCACCTCGACAACCTCGGACGGGTGGTCGATGTGCTTCCAGGACAGCTCGGAGACGTGCACCAGACCGTCGACGCCGCCCAGGTCCACGAAGGCGCCGAAGTTGACGATCGAGGACACGACGCCCTTGCGGACCTGGCCCTTCTGCAGCTTGTTGAGGAACTCGGTGCGCACCTCGGACTGCGTCTGCTCCAGCCAGGCCCGACGGGACAGGACCACGTTGTTGCGGTTCTTGTCCAGCTCGATGATCTTGGCCTCGAGCTCCCGCCCGACGTACGGCTGCAGGTCGCGTACACGACGCATCTCGACCAGGGAAGCGGGCAGGAAGCCGCGCAGCCCGATGTCGAGGATGAGGCCGCCCTTGACCACCTCGATGACCGAACCGCGGACGACGCCGTCCTCGTCCTTGATCTTCTCGATCGTGCCCCAGGCCCGCTCGTACTGTGCCCGCTTCTTGGAGAGGATCAGACGACCCTCCTTGTCCTCCTTCTGGAGGACCAGGGCCTCGATGTGGTCGCCAACCGTCACAACCTCGGCGGGGTCCACGTCGTGCTTGATCGACAACTCCCGAGAGGGGATGACACCCTCGGTCTTGTAGCCGATGTCGAGCAGGACCTCGTCCCGATCGACCTTGACGACGGTGCCTTCGACAATGTCGCCGTCGTTGAAGTACTTGATGGTCTCGTCGATCGCGGCGAGGAATGCCTCCTCGGAACCGAGATCGTCGTGGGTGACCCGGGTGGCGCTCGAGGGGGCCTCGATGCTGCTCGTCATGTGGGCGGTTGCTCCGGTCGGTGGGTTGTCACAGCAGGCTGGTGTGTCGCAGTGACCTGTTCGCGCCAGCGGATCCGTCGCCGGGCACACCGAACGATCGCCTAGTGAGATCATGATGTGGCTCCGTCGACCGCGCACCTGCTCCCTGCCGAGGCAACGCGATCCGCGAGCGCATCGTCTAGCCTACCGTGCGCATTACCACAGCGTGCAAGCCCTCCCGGGTTCTCTTCGTGCGATGAGCTGCGAAAGCCGAACAATCGCCCGGAAAACACCCCTGCTGTCTCCTGCGTCACAGCAGCCCCTTCGGCCGCTCCGCGACAGTCGTGCGGATCCTGGACGCGCCGCCGTACCCAATGGGGTGGGTGGGGCCTAGCGTGAGCGCGTGGATGACGACAGCCGGGTTACCCGGCGCCGGGTGGGTGACGCCGAGGCCCGGCGCGCCAACCGCGGCTGGTGGGACACCGACGCCGACGACTACCAGGCCGAACACGGCGGGTTCCTCGGCGACGTGGACTTCGTGTGGTGCCCCGAGGGCCTGCGCGAGGCCGACGCCCGGCTGCTCGGCGACGTGTCGGGGCGGCGGGTGCTGGAGGTGGGCGCCGGCGCCGCGGCCGCCGCCCGCTGGCTCGCCACCCAGGGCGCCCGGCCGGTCGCCTTCGACCTGTCCGCCGGCATGTTGCGGCACGCCGCCGAGGCCGCCGACCGCACCGGGGTACGCGTACCGCTGGTGCAGGCCGACGCGCTCGCCCTGCCGTTCGCCGACCGGTCGTTCGACGTCGCCTGCACCGCGTTCGGCGCGATCCCGTTCGTGGACGACTCGGCGGCGCTGCTCGCCGAGGTGCACCGGGTGCTGCGCCCGGGCGGCCGGTGGGTGTTCTCGGTGACCCACCCGATGCGGTGGATCTTTCTCGACGACCCCGGCGAGGGCGGCCTGACGGCCGTGCACTCGTACTTCGACCGTTCCCCGTACGTGGAACAGGACGAGACCGGCGTGGCCACCTACGTCGAGCAGCACCGCACCCTCGGCGACCGGATCCGCGAGCTGGTCGGCGCCGGGTTCCGGCTGCTGGACCTGGTGGAGCCGGAGTGGCCGGAGGGACACGAGGGGATCTGGGGGCAGTGGAGCCCGCTGCGCGGACGACTCTTTCCCGGCACCGCCATCTTCGTCACTGAGAAGCCCACCGCCTGAGCGCCGCACGCTCAGTGCGACGGCCCCGCGCGCCACGGACGCTACGGTCCGCTGGTGAGCGCATGGCCGAACCCGACGCCGCCGGACCGCTGGCGTCCGGACCCGGCACGACAACAACGCGCCGACTATCAGGTCGCGGACCTGCAGAACCTGCCGGACGACTGCCCGCGTGTCGAACTGGTCGACGAAGCCGTCCGGGTGATGCCCTTCCCAACCCTCGGTCACCAGGACATCTCAGGCCTGCTCTGGAGGTGGCTGCGAAGCCACGCGCCGGCGGAGATCCGGGCCACCCAGGCCGTAGCAGTCGAGCTCGATGACCACACCAGCCGACGCCCGGATGTCCTGTTGTGCCGCGCTGACGTGCTGTCCGACCGGTCCTGGCTACGGCCGCACGAAGTCGTACTCGCCGTGGAGATCGTCTCGCCCGGCACCCGACGGGTCGACCGGTTCGCGAAACCGGGTGAGTACGCCGCCGCCGGCATCCCGTTCTACTGGCGGATCGAGCAGGACCCGGTGCACGTGTACGCGTACCGGATCGGCGACCGGGTGGGGCCGGGCGGTGAGCGGCAGTACGAGCTGGTCGCCGACGGTACCGACGTGATCGAGCTGACCGAGCCGTTCGAGATCAAGCTGCCGGTCGCCGAGATCACCCCGTAGTCGTTTCGCCCTGGCCGCCACGGGTAGCCGAGGACCATGGCCGAACAGCGATTCCACAAGGGCGACCATGTCTCCTGGTCGGCCCACGGCAGCCGCGCGTACGGCGTGGTGCGGGGGACGATCACCGAGCGGACGCGGATCCGCGGGCGGGCCGTGAACGCGGCCCCCGACGACCCGCAGTACCGGGTCCGCAGTGACGGCACGGGCCGCGAGGTGGCCCACCGCCCCGAGGCGCTGCGTCATGAGCAGAGGTGACGACGGGCGGGACACCTACCGGGAGTTCACCGAAGCGGTGAACATGAAGCCCGGTGAGCTGTCCACATGGCTGGAGACCGACGAGTCGAAGCAGGTCGGCTGGCACAAGGGCGGTCGTGCTGGTGGTGGCGAGTCCGTCGGGCACGAATCCGGACGGAAGATCATCAACCTGCTCCGCCGCAAACGCGGTGACCTGTCAGAGGGCGACTACAAGCACATGCGCAAGGTCGTCGGCTACGTACGCCGGCACATGGCGCAGCGCCCCTCCGGCAACGTCCGCGACACCAAGTGGCGCTGGTCCCTCATGAACTGGGGCCACGACCCCATGAAGTAACCGACACCGGACGACCCAAGATCACATCCTCAGGCAGCGGCCGCGACCAGGGCGACCCGGTCAGGGGTTCCGGGGCAGCCCGACCCACGCAGGGATCAAGCCTGACCGCCCGGAGTGGGTCGGGCTGCCCCGGAACCCCCACACCGCAACCACATCAGTGATCGGCGCTGTTCCAGTCGCGGCCCAGACCGACGGACACCTCCAGCGGCACTGACAACGGGTAAGCCCCGCCCATCTCCCGCCGGACCAGGGCCTCCAGGGCCTCCCGCTCACCGGGGGCGACCTCGAAGACCAACTCGTCGTGCACCTGCAACAGCATCCGCGAGCGCAGCCCGGCCTCGCCGAGCGCGGTGTCGACGTGCAGCATCGCCACCTTGATGATGTCGGCGGCGGAGCCCTGAATGGGGGCGTTGAGCGCCATCCGCTCGGCGATGTCGCGGCGCTGCCGGTTGTCGCTGACCAGGTCGGGCAGGTAGCGGCGCCGACCGAGGATGGTGGAGGTGTAGCCGTCCTGGCGGGCCCGGGCGACCACCTGCTGGAGGTAGTCGCGCACCCCACCGAAGCCGGCGAAGTAGTTCTCCATCAGACCGCGCGCCTCTTCGGTGCTGATGCTGAGCTGCTGGGACAGACCGAAGGCGCTGAGCCCGTACGCCAGGCCGTAGTTCATTGCCTTGATCTTGCGGCGCTGGTCGGGGGTGACCGCGTCGAGCGGCACCCCGAAGACCGACGAGGCGGTGGCGGCGTGGAAGTCGGCGCCGGAGTTGAACGCGTCGATCAGCGCGTCGTCCGAGCTGAGGTGCGCCATGATGCGCATCTCGATCTGGCTGTAGTCGGCGGTGAGCAGGCACTCGTAGCCGTCTCCCACCACGAAGGCCCGCCGGATCCGCCGGCCCTCCTCGGTGCGGATCGGGATGTTCTGCAGGTTGGGCTCGGTGGAGGAGAGCCGACCGGTGGCCGCAACGGTCTGGTTGAAGGTGGTGTGGATCCGGCCGTCGTCGGAGACCGACTTGAGCAGCCCGTCGACTGTCGACTTGAGCTTGGCCACGTCCCGGTGACGCAGCAGGTGGGCCAGCACCGGGTGCGGCTGCTGCGCGTAGAGCCACTGGAGGGCGTCGGCGTCGGTGGTGTAGCCCGTCTTGATCTTCTTGGTCTTCGGCAGACCCAGCTCGGTGAAGAGGATCTCCTGCAACTGCTTGGGCGAGCCGAGGTTGAACTCCCGACCCACCGCCTCGTACGCGCCCTGCGCGGCGGCCTTCACCTCGGCGGCGAAGTGGGCCTCCAGCTCGGACAGATAGTCGGTGTCGGCGGCGATGCCGGTGCTCTCCATGGTGGCCAGCACCCGCATCAACGGCAGCTCCACGCCGGCCATCAGCCGGGCGGACTGCTCGCCGTCGCGGGACAGCTCGGCGTCGATCGCGTCGGCCAGGTCGAGGGTGGCCCGGGCCTGGAGCATGAGGTTCTGCTCGACCACCCCTTCGTCGCCGAGGCCGTCGAGGGTGAGCTGGCCGGACTCCGGGACGTCCACCCGCAGCTCCCGGTGCAGGTAGCGCAGCGCCAGGTCGGTCAGGTCGTAGGACCGCTGGTCGGGGCGGGCCAGGTACGCGGCGATCTGGGTGTCCCGGACGATGCCGGCGAGGTGCCAGCCGTGCGCGGCGCAGGCCAGCACGGCCGGCTTGCTGTCGTGCAGAACCTTGGGGCGCTGCGCGTCGGCCAACCAGCTGGCCAGGGCGCCCTCGTCGGTCGCATCGAGACGTGCCGGGTCGACCCAGGCAGCCGCGCCGCCGGCGGTGGCCAGCGCGAGACCGGTGATGGAGGCGGTGTGCCGGCGGTTGGGGCCGGTGTCGAGTTTGACCGCCAACCCGACCGGGGTGCCGGCCGTGACGTGCGTGGTCAGCCAGCCGGCCAGCGCGCCTGGCTCGGTGAGCACCTCGCCGGTGAGGTCGAAGCCGGACTCGGCCTCCGGCTCGACCGCCTCCAGGTACTGGTAGAGACGGTCGCGCAGGATGCGGAACTCCAGGGTGTCGAAGACCTGGTGCACCGCCTCCCGGTCCCAACCCGTCCAGCGGGTTTCCTCCGGGCGCAGCGGCAGCTCCAGGTCGGAGATGAGCCGGTTGATCTCGTAGTTGCGGATCACGTCGGCGAGCCGCTCCCGCAGGCTGTCGCCGGCCTTGCCCTTGATCTCGTCGGCCCGGGCGATCACGCCGTCGACCCCGCCGTACGTGGTGATCCACTTGGCGGCGGTCTTCGGGCCGACGCCCGGGATGCCGGGCAGGTTGTCACTGGTCTCGCCGACCAGCGCGGCGAGGTCCCGGTACTGCTGTGGCGAAACGCCGTACTTCGCCTCGATCGCCGCCGGGTCCATCCGGGCCAGGTCGGAGACGCCCTTGCGCGGGTAGAGGACAGTGATCTGGTCGTCGACCAACTGGAACGCGTCGCGGTCACCGCTGCTGATCAGCACCGACATGCCCTGGTCGCGGGCCTGGCAGGCGAGCGTGGCGATGACGTCGTCGGCCTCGAAGCCCTCTTTCTCCACCACCGGGATCTGCAGCGCGGCCAGGACCTCCTTGACCAGGCTGACCTGGCCCTTGAAGTCGGTCGGGGTCTCGCTGCGGCCGGCCTTGTACTCCGCGTACTTGTCGGTGCGGAAGGAGTGGCGGGAGACGTCGAAGGCCACGACGATGTGGGTGGGCTGCTCGTCGCGCAGCACGTTGATCAGCATCGAGGTGAAGCCGTACACCGCGTTGGTCGGCTGACCCGTCGTGGTGGAGAAGTTTTCCACAGGCAGGGCGAAGAACGCCCGGTATGCCATGGAATGTCCGTCGACGAGAAGCAGGCGCGGTGTCGTAGCTGTCACGGCAGCGACTCTAGTCCGTCGCACCGACATCCCTGGCGCTCGGCACGGGGTGCCGCGACGCCGAGCCGAACGCCGACGGCCGGCCACCCCCCGCCAGGGGATGACCGGCCGCCGAACTGGGTGGCTCAGGCCACGCCGAGGTACGCCTCCTTGACCGACGGATCGTGCAGCAGGTCCTGACCGGACCCCTCCTTCACGATCCGACCGGTCTCCAGCACGTAACCGCGGTGTGCCCGCGACAGCGCCTGCTGGGCGTTCTGCTCGACCAGCAGGATCGTGGTGCCCTGCTGGTTGATCTCGGTGATGATGTCGAAGATCTGCCGGATCACCAGCGGGGCCAGCCCCATCGACGGCTCGTCGAGCAGCAGCAGCTTCGGCCGGCTCATCAGCGCCCGACCGACCGCGAGCATCTGCTGCTCGCCGCCGGAGAGGGTGCCACCAGCCTGCTTGCGCCGCTCGGCCAACCGCGGGAAGAGGGTCAGCACCCGCTCCAGGTCGGCGGCGATGCCGGCGGAGTCCCGCCGGGTGTACGCCCCCATGTCCAGGTTCTCCATGACGGTCATACCCGGGAAGATCTGCCGTCCCTCGGGCGACTGACACAGCCCCCGGACCACCCGCAGGTCGGCCCGGAGCTTGCTGATGTCCTCGCCGTTGAACGTGATCTTCCCCTCGGCCAGCGACCGGGTCCCGGAGATGGCCCGCATGGTGGTGGTCTTACCGGCGCCGTTCGCGCCGATCAGGGCCACCACCTCACCCTCGTTGACGGTGAGGCTGATCCCGTGCAGTGCCTCGATCCGGCCGTACGCGACGGCGACGTTCTCCAGCTCAAGCAGCGTCATCTGCGGGCTCCCCCAGGTACGCGGCGATCACCTTCGGATCGCGGCTGACCTCCGCGGGCGCACCCTCGGCGATCTTGCGGCCGAACTCCAGCACCACGATCCGGTCGGTGACACCCATGACCAGCCGCATGTCGTGCTCGATGAGCAGCACGGTCAGGCCCATGTCACGGATGTTGCGGATCAGGGTGAGGAGTTCCTCCTTCTCCGCCGGGTTGAAGCCGGCGGCCGGCTCGTCCAGGCAGATCAGCTTCGGCTCGGTGGCCAGCGCGCGGGCAATCTCCAACCGGCGCTGGTAGCCGTACGGCAGGTTGCGCGCCTCGTCGTTGGCCCGGTCGGCGATCCCGACGAAGCGCAACAGCTCGAGCGCCTTGGCCTCGGCGGCCCGCTCCTCGAGGATGTGCCGGGACAACCCGAACGTCTTGGCGAACGTCCGGCGCACCTGCTGCCAGGTCCGGACGATCCCGGACGCGGCGGTGACCTGCGGCAACTCGTGCGGCTTCGGCTTGCGCCGAGGCAGCCGGAAGAGCGCCCCGGGCACGCTGGTCTTGTGCCGGGAGTCGGTGCCGACCATGACGTTTTCCAACGCCGTCATCTCCGGGAAGAGACGGATGTTCTGGAACGTCCGGGAGATGCCCAACTGACTGATCTGGTGCGGCTTACGGCCGGTCACCTTCTGGCCGCGGAACCGGACCGCTCCGGAGGTCGGCTTGTAGACCCCGGTCATCACGTTGAAGCTGGTGGTCTTGCCGGCGCCATTGGGACCGATGAGACCGAGGATCTCGCCCTCGTAGATCTGGAAATTGATCTTGTCGAGGGCGACCACGCCGCCGAAGCGGAGCGTGACGTCGTCGACTTCGAGCAGTACCGACCGGGGCCCCGGCTGGGCCGGGATCTTCGGCGCTGACGTGCTGGTGGTCTGGTCAGACATGAGCGGGCGCCTCCTCTGCCTCTGCCGCGCGGTCCTTCAACTCGCGGGCCCGCCGCCGGCTGGGGATCAGGCCCTGCGGACGCAGGATCATCACCAGCACCATGGCCAACCCGAAGACCAGCCACCGGTAGTCGGCGAAGTCGCGGAACCGCTCCGGCAGATACGCCAGCAGGACCGCGCCGAGCGAGACGCCGATCATGTTGCCGGAACCGCCGACCACGACCATGGCGACGAAGAGGATCGAGAGGTTCGCGTTGAACTGGGTCGGGTCGATGAACGCGTTCCGGCTACCGAAGAGGAAGCCCGACAGGCCACCGAGCGCCGCGCCCATGGCGAACGCCCACAGCTTGAACTTGAACGGGTACACGCCCATCACCGCGGCGGCGTCCTCGTCCTCACGGACCGCGAGCCAGGCGCGACCGACCCGGCTGTGCTCCAGCCGGCGAACCAGGACCACAATCAACAGCACGAAGGTGATCGCCAGCCAGTACCAAGGCTTCGCGTCGATCAGACCGAAGACCTTGTTGTCCGCCGACGGCGGACCCTCCGGACCCGGGATGGCCGAGATGCCGACCGGACCGTTGGTGACACCTGTGGCGTTGCGGGCGACGATGCGGATGATCTCACCGAAGCCGAGCGTCACGATGGCCAGGTAGTCACCGCGCAACCGAAGCGTCGGCCAACCCAGCAGCACACCGGAGATCATCGTCAGCACGATCGCGAGCAGGAGGCAGATGCCCCAGGTCACCGCCCACGTCGGCGGCAGGTTGAACTCCTGCTGGATCCACTTCACCACTGGCGAGTTCACCGAGCCGAACAGCGCGACGCTGTACGCCCCGATGGCGAAGAAGCCGATGTAGCCCAGGTCGAGCAGGCCGGCGAGACCGACCACCACGTTCAGCCCGATGGCGACCAGCACGTAGATGGCGCAGACGAAGAGCACGCCCGCCCAGTTGTTGCCGCCCTCGATCGAGTCGGTACGCAGGTTGTTCAGACCGGGGATCATGAGACCGCCGGGCAGCTTGCCCAGGTACGGCAGGTGGTAGAGGAAGACGATCAGAGCCACCACACCGATGGCCTTCTGCCACTTCGGCAGGGCCCCCCAACGGTCGCCGACCGAGGTCAGGATGCCGACCCGACGGCGGTCTGCGGAGCGAATCTTGTCGATCATGCGCGGGCCCTCCCGAGCGACTCACCCAACAGGCCGGTGGGCCGGAACATCAGCACCACGATCAGCACCACGAAGGCGATGACGTCCTCCCAGTTGGACGCGAAGAGCGTGGCGCCGTAGACCTCGACGACGCCGAGGAAGAGACCACCCAGCAGAGCACCGCGCAGGTTGCCGATGCCACCCAGCACGGCGGCGGTGAACGCCTTCAGGCCGAGCACGAAGCCGATGCTGTTCTGGGTGAAGCCGAACCGCATGCTCCACAGCAGCGCAGCGGCGCCGGCCATGATGCCACCGAGCACGAAGATCAGCATGATCACGCGCTCCTGGTTGACGCCCATCAGCGCGGCGGTCTCCGGGTTCTGGGCCACCGCTCGCACGCCCCGGCCGTACCGGGTGCGGTTGATGAACCAGTCCAGCAGGGCCATCATCGCCACGGCCGCCACGAACACGATCAGCTGGATGTTCGTGATCGCGGTGTTGCCGATGGTGAACAGGGTTTCCTGCTGAATGATCGTCGGCATACCGACGATCTGCCGGGGCCGGCCGAACGCCTCCGGCAACACCGTACCGAGCAGCTTCGGCAGCACCTGCCCGAAGAGCTCCACGAAGACCAGCGACAGGCCGATAGCGGTGATCAGGAAGATCAGCGGCGGCGCGTTCTTGCGCCGCAACGGCCGGTACGCGATCCGCTCGAGCGCCAGGGCCGTACCGCCCGAGGCGACAGCAGCGACGACCAGACCGAGCACCAGGAACAGGATCGCCTGGCCGACAGGGGGGTTATTTTGCACCCCGAGCTGGGTCCACAGGATCAGCACCGCGAAGGTACCGACCATGAACACCTCGGAGTGCGCAAAGTTGATCAGACGAAGGACGCCATAGACGAGGGTGTAACCAAGGGCGATCAGGGCGTAGATGGCGCCCTTGGAAAGGCCATCGACCGTGTGCTGGCCGAGATGGCCGATCAGTTCATCGAAATGCACCGGGGGTCTCCTTGAATCGAGAGCGGCCGGGGCGAAACACCCCGGCCGCACTCCATTGCGTGGGCGTCAGCTGAGCTTGAGCTCCTGCAGCGCCTCGATAGCGTTGCCCTTGATCTGGTAAGCCCAGATGACAACCTTCGTCGGGTCGACGTCACCCTTGGCATCGAACTTGATGTACTTCGACACACCCTGCTTGTCGTACGCCTTCACGAACGCCAGGATGTCCGCCCGGGTCTTCTTGCCAGCCTTGAAGGCGTCCAGGTAGATCGTGGCGCCGTCGAAGCCTTCCGCACCGTAGGAGCCCGGCGGGATGCCGAACTTCTTCTGGTAGTCGGCGGAGAAGGTGCCGCCGGCCTTGTCGGCCGGGAGGCACGGGCAGGTGATGATCGCGCCCTCGGCGCCGCCGGAGGCACCCGACGGGAACGCGGTGTCGTAGAGACCGTCCGGGCCGACGAACTTGGCGTTGACGCCGGCGGCACGCATCTGCTTCACCAGCGGAGCAGCCTCACGGGTGTAGCCGCCGTAGAAGACGAAGTCGGCCTGCGACGACTTGATCTTGGAGACGGTGGCGTCGAACTGCGTCTGCCGCTCCTGGATCTTGTCCTTGTTCACGACCAGCGGGCCGAGCTGCTTGCCCAGCTCCTCGGTGATGCCCGCGCCGTACGCGCTGGCGTCATCGACCATGAAGACCTTCTGCGCGTTCTGGGTCTTCAGGTAGCTGGCCACGGCACCGGCCTGCGTGCCGTCGTTACCGACCACCCGGTAGAAGGACGTGTTGCCCTTCTGGGTCAGGTCCGTGCGGGTCGCCGACGGGCTGACCATCGCCAGGCCGGCAGCCTGGTAGATCGGCATCGTCGCGTCCGACTCACCGGAGAAGTGACCACCGATGACACCGAGGAACGAGTTGTCCCCCGCGATCTGGTTCGCGAACGGGGTCGCCACCGCAGGGTCACCCTGGGTGTCGAACTGCTGCATGGTGACCTTGCAGTTCGGGTTCGCCGCGTTGAACTGCTCCACGGCGAGGTTCGCGCCGTTGAGCGACGGGATCACCAGACCCGCGTTGTCACCCGTGAACGCACCGAAGATCGCAATCTTGCCACCGCAGTCACCCGACGCGGTCCCACCTTCGCCGCCACCGGAATCCTGGCAACCAGCCGCAACCACCAGGGTCGCGGCGAGCGCCACGGTACCCAGCGCCCGTACATAGCTTCGCCTCACGGCTTCCTGACCTCCTCGAGATGCGGATGCGACTGACCCGAAGCGACGGCGACAGCAGCAAACCCGCAATTCCACCCACCCCGCAGGGACACCCCCTGCGTTACGGCTCGTGATGGCGGAGCGTACCGACACGACATACCGTCCCGGAAGGCCTGAAGGCTGGGTCTGCGAAACCGTTACGAAGACGTGGGCAATCATGTCGATGTCCGTAACAGGTGAACCGGCCAGACGGTCCTTAAACCCACGCCCGGTCGCACTCCACCCGCAGCAACCCGGACCGCGCGCACCTGACTAAAAGTCGACTGACCTGCGGAAACGTCCACGCGGGCCGCGTAGCGGGTGGAAGTGTCACCGCACCGTCAACGTTCAGGCGCCCGCGCCGGCCGCCCACCACAACCCGGCCCGGGTGCCGTCGTCCGCCGCCAACCACCACCGGTCACCCACCGCCACCAGCGTCACGTCCCGGTCCACGCCCGCCGGCACATCGAGTGGCATCGTCGCCTCCCGCCACGAACCACCCCGGTCGGTCGACACCCACACCGAATTCCGAGCCCCATCCGTCACGGCGGCGAACAGACTGCCACCGGACGACACCAGCGACCCCACCCCCGGCACCCCGGGCCCAGCCCGCCGCCCGAACGTCCCGACGGCCACCCAACCCGCCGCCTCCTGGCGCCACGCGCCGAACGTCCCCCCGCGCAGCCCGACCGCCACCGGCACCCCGTCGGCCAGCACCACCCGCTGCATCTCCTCGTACTCCGACCCACCCGGCAACACAGTGCGCCGCCACGACCGCCCATCCGGCGACGACCACACCGCCGGATCACGGTCGATCCGCCCAGCCGGCAACAAACCACCCACCGCCAGCCACCCCGACGACGTCGCCACCGCGTCGAACGCCCAGGTCACCCCCACCGCGTCACTGGCCAGCTCCGGCGCGCCCTCGACCAGCGCGAACTCCGCCGCGGCCGGCGACGCCACCCAGGACGCGGCACCCGCCGACCGGTTACCGACGATCAACCAACCCTGCGGGCCGGCCGCCAGCCGGGACACGTTCACCGCCGTCGGCCCGCCGTACGTCTCGAACGACGCCTGCACCTCGATCAGCGCGCCATCTGCCACCTGCCGCCACGTGCTCACCCGCGGATAACCGTGCGCACCGCCGACCTTCGCGCCGATCAACGCCACCTGACCATCACGGCAGGCCGCCGACAGGAACACGTTCTGCCGCCCGTAGAAGGAATCCGGACGCACCGGCAGCACCGTCCACGTCGTACCGTCCACGCTGGTCCAGGCCGCCGGACGCGTGCCACCGTCGGCGGCCAGGACACCACCGACCACAAACCACCGACCCGCGCACGACGTCGCGTCCCGCAGCAGAGGACGGCCCGGGCCACCCGGCGGCGCCGGCAGCGTCAACGGCTGCCAACCCGGCCGCAGCGCCGGCACCGCGGCCGTCGTCGACCCCGCGCCACTCGGCGCGGCCGACCCGTCGCAGCCGGCGAGCAGCAGCGCGAAGAGGCCGAACACCGCAATCACCCGTCGGACGGACACCCGTCGATGCTAACCACCGGAGACCGCGCACGGTGGCCCAGCGCAGCCCGTTGTCACCAGGAGCGCTCAGACGGTCGGCTGCTGCGACACCTCGCCGCCGGCGGTCTCCGCGAGGATCCGCTCGGCAACCTCTTTCATGGTCATCCGGTGGTCCATCGCCGTGCGCTGGATCCACTTGAACGCCTGCGGCTCGGTCATCCCGTACGTGGTCATCAGCGCGCCCTTGGCACGCTCCACCGACTTACGGATCTCCAGGCGGTCGGTCAGGCTCGCGACCTCCGCCTCCAGCGCCGCGACCTCCGAGTAACGCGACAGCGCGATCTCCACCGCCGGCACCAGGTCGCTCTTCTGGAAAGGCTTCACCAGGTACGCCATAGCGCCCGCCGCCCGCGCCCGCTCCACCAGATCACGCTGGCTGAACGCGGTCAGAATGATCACCGGGGCGATCCGGGCACCGGCGATGCGCTCGGCGGCGGCCAGCCCGTCCATGATCGGCATCTTGATGTCGAGGATGACGAGGTCGGGCTTCAACTCCTCGGCGAGGCGGACGGCTGTCTCGCCGTCACCGGCCTCCCCCACCACCTCGTAACCCTCTTCGACCAGCATCTCGGCGAGGTCCAGCCGGATCAGCGCCTCGTCCTCGGCGATCAGTACGCGCCTACGCTCGGCATCCGTCGGCATCTCAGCCACCAGCCCTACCCCCACCAGTCGGAACCCAACACCCGCCCAGCCGGGTGTCACCGCCTTCAGCGTAGTGGGTATCCTGTCAGGGCTGAATCAGGGAAGCGCCCTCGTAGCCCAACTGGCAGCAGGCAATGGTCTCAAACTCCATACAGTGTGGGTTCGAATCCCACCGAGGGCACAAATTAATGTCGCACGGGTGTTCGAGCATGGTCTCGTGCATCCACCTGAGATCCGTGCCCGTACGCGGCAGTTCTTTCTCGCAGGCAGCACTGTCGCGGACACCGCTCGGGCTGTAGGCCTGCCCTACCCGACGGTCTGGCACTGGTGCAACGACCGGCCAGAGGCGAAGTTCCCGGGCACACAGCTCCGTTGTTTCCGCTGTCGTGACGGTGTCGACAGTCCGACAGACCCTGAAGCCTATGCCTATTTGCTCGGTCTCTACCTCAGCGATGGCCACCTGGTGACGTCGGCGCGCGTTCCGGTGTTGCGCATCTACTGCTCCGACGTCTGGCCCGGGCTGATCGAGGCCTGCGACGTGGCCATGCGGGCTGTGCTGGCGTCGAAGGTACAACGGGTCCAGAAGCAAGGTTGCGTGGGCGTGCAGAGTTACGGCACCCACTGGCCGTGCCTGTTGCCTCAGCACGGCCCAGGTAAGAAGCACCAGCGACCGATCGTCCTGGCCGACTGGCAGCGACCCATCCTCGAGCGACACCCGGGCGACTTCCTGCGTGGCTTGTTCCACTCCGACGGCTGTCGGTTCGCCAACCGGGTGACAGTGCGGGGCAAGGCGTACGTCTACCCGCGCTACATGTTCGTGAACGAGTCGGCCGACATCATGGCGCTCTGCCAGTGGAGCCTCGACCTGCTCGGCATCGCCTGGCGGATGAACCGACGCAACTCGCTGTCGGTGGCGCGGCGCGACGCCGTCGCCACGCTGGACCGGCACGTCGGCCCCAAGTCCTGACCGGTACCTCGCGGATCACGTCGACCGTGGGAGCCTGGCTGACGCGCGGGCGGACGGCCGGTGGCGGTGGGCGGCGACAGGGGTGGATCTGATGCGGGTGGTTGTCTTCGGTGCGACCGGGATGGTCGGTCAGGGCGTGTTGCGCGAGTGCCTGCTCGCCGATGACGTGCGGGAGGTGCTGACTGTCGGTCGGCGGCCGACCGGTGCGCAGGATCCGAAGCTGCGGGAGCTGACGGTCGCGGACGTGGGCGAGTTGGACGCGGTGCGGGCCGAGTTGACAGGTGTCGACGCGTGTTTCTACTGCCTGGGGGTGTCCTCGTTGGGCCTGGACGAGGCGGCGTACACGCGGGTCAGCTACGACTACCCGATGGCGGCGGCGCGGTTGTTCGCGGAGGTGAGCCCACAGGTCACGTTCGTCTACGTCTCGGGTCAGGGGACCGACTCGTCGGGTCAGGGTCGGGTGATGTGGGCGCGGGTCAAGGGGCGTGCCGAGAACGCCATCATGGATCTGCTGCCCAACGGTTACGCGGCGCGGCCGGGGTTCATCCAGCCGACGTACGGGGCGGTGTCGAAGACGCGGTGGTACCGGTTCGGGTACGCGGTCACCCGTCCGCTGTTCCCGCTGCTACGTCGGTTGCTGCCGAACCAGGTCACCACGACCGACGGGATCGGTCGGGCGATGTTGCGGGTGGCTCGGCAGGGTTCGCCAGTGCGGGTGTTGGGCAACCGCGAGCTGCGCTGAGGGTCAGGCGATCGTGTCGAGGGCGTGGGCGAGGTCGGCGCGCAGGTCCTCGGGGTCTTCGAGGCCGACTGAGAGGCGCAGCAGGGCGGCGGCGGGTTTGGCGTCGCCTTCGACCGGCCGGTGGGTGAGTGAGGCGGGGTGCTGGATGAGGGTGTCCACGCCGCCGAGGGACACCGCGTGGGTGATGAGGCGGCAGGCGCCGGCGACGGCGGCCGCGGCGGGCGCGCCGCCGCGTACCTCGAAGGCGAGCAGGCTGCCGGGTCCGGACATCTGACGCCCGACCAGCGCCGCCGGGTCGTCCACCGAGGGGTGGTGCACCCGGTGTACGGCGGGGTGGTCGGCGAGCCAGCCGGCGATTTTCTCGGCGGTGGCCTGTTGGGCGCGGACCCGCAGCGGGAGGGTTTGCAGGCCGCGGTGCAGCAGGTAGCCGCCGAGGGGGTGCAGGATCGCGCCGGTGACCGCGCGGACCTGGCGTAGCCGTACGGCCCAGGTGTCGTCGCAGGCGACGACGCCGGCGAGGACGTCGCCGTGTCCGCCGATGCTCTTGGTGGCGCTGTGCAGGACGAGGGTGGCGCCGTGGCGGGCGGGTTGTTGCAGGACGGGGGTGGCGACGGTGTTGTCGACAAGTAGTGGGATGTCGCCGGCCGCGGCGGCGAGGGCGGCGATGTCGACCAGGTCGAGGGTGGGGTTGGCGGGTGTCTCGACGATGACCAGTGCGGTGTCGGGTCGGATGGCGGCGGCGACCTCGTCGGGGCGCGTCCAGGTGACTGTGGTGCCGAGCAGGCCGGTGGCGAGGACGTGGTCGGTGCCGCCGTAAAGGGGTCGGACGGCGACGACGTGCCGGCGGTCGTCGCGGGCGGCGGCGAGCAGTGTGGCGGTGAGTGCGGCCATTCCGCTGGCGAAGGCGACGGCCTGGGCGGTGCCTTCCAGCTCGGCGAGGGCGGCTTCGAAGCGGGCGACGGTGGGGTTCCAGAGCCGTTGGTAGACGGCGCTGCCGTCGGCGGGGAGGGTGCCGCCGGTGGCGAGTTGCTCGTACGCGGCGCCTCCGTCGTCGACGGAGGGCAGTGGGTTGGTGGTCGACAGGTCGATGGGTGGTACGTGCACGCCGAGGGTGCGGAGGTCGTCGCGGCCGGCGTGTACGGCCCGGGTGTCCATCGTTGTCATGGCGGTAGCGTCGAACATCTGGCGGCTGGTGGGCAACAGTTCGGCAGATCATTCTGCGATCCGGGTTGGTTTCCGTGTTGGGTTCGGGCGAGGATGGCGGAATGCCCCTTGAGCCGAATGATGTGCGGCCGTATCCGGCCCTGGATGAGGTGGACCGCGCGATCCTGACCGAGCTGGCGGCGGATGGTCGACTGCCGAACAACGCCCTCGCCGAGCGGGTGGGCGTGGCGCCGTCGACGTGTCTGACGCGTACCCGGGCGCTGCGCGAGCGCGGTGCGATCCGTGGTTTTCACGCCGAGGTGGATCCGGCGGCGCTCGGTCTGCCGTTGCAGGCGTTGGTGTCGGTGCGGTTGACGGCGCACGAGCGGGCGGCGGTGGACGCGTTCCGGGCCCGGTCGGTGCGGCTGCCGGGGGTGGTGTCGGTGTTTCACGTTGCCGGCGCGGAGGACTACGTGCTGCATGTACGGGCGGCGTCCGGCGACGCGTTGCGGGACTTCGTGCTGGACCACCTGGCGGTCGACCCGGTGGTGCAGCACACGCAGACCAGTTTGATCTTCGAGCAGGCGCGTGGGATGGGCTGAGCGGCGGGTGAGGTGGCCGACGAAAACCCGTATGCCGGAACAAAGCCGGCCGGTGACGGGTTGGCTGACCGTGTGATCACCGTACCGTTGTCTGTTCTTGATCTTGCCCCGGTCGCCAAGGGCACCACCGCTGGCCAGGCGTTGCAGGCCACCACCGAGTTGGCCCGCCGCACCGAGGAGTTGGGCTACCACCGGTTCTGGGTGGCCGAGCACCACAACATGCCGGCGATCGCCAGCTCCGCCCCCGCGGTGCTGCTGGCGCACCTGGCGGCGAACACCTCGACGATCCGGCTGGGGTCGGGCGGGGTGATGCTGCCCAACCACGCGCCGCTGGTGGTGGCCGAGCAGTTCGGCACCCTGGAGGCGCTGCACCCCGGTCGGATCGACCTGGGCATCGGGCGGGCGCCGGGCACCGACCAGGTGACCGCGCTGGCGTTGCGGCGCACCATGGAGGGTCTGTCTGCGGAGGGTTTCCCGCGCGAGCTGACGGACCTGATGAACTACTTCAGCGGGGAGAAGCCGGGGCAGATCATCGCCACGCCGGGCCGTGGTGAGCAGCCGGCCGTGTGGCTGTTGGGCTCCAGCGGTTTCAGCGCCCAGCTCGCCGGCCTGCTCGGTCTGCCGTTCTCCTTCGCGCACCACTTCAGCTCGCAGAACACCCTGCCGGCGTTGGCCCTGTACCGGCAGAACTTCCGGCCGTCGCAGTGGTTGGACAAGCCGTACGCGATGGTGGCGGTCAACGCGGTGTGCGCGGAGACCGACGAGCGGGCCGAATGGTTGGCCGGGCCGAGCGCCCTGTCGTTCCTGAAGTTGCGCTCCGGGCGGCCGGAGCCGCTGTCGACGCCGGACGAGGCTGCGGCGTACCCGTACTCGGAGATCGAGCGGGAGTTCGTCGTGGCGCGCCGTGACGGTCAGGCGATGGGCTCACCGGAGACGGTGCGTCGACAGCTGACCGAGCTGCTGGAGCGCACCGGCGCGGACGAGCTGATGCTGACCACGCTGGTGTACGACGTGCAGGACCGGGTGCGGTCGTACGAATTGATCGCCGAGCAGGTGGTGGGCGGTCTACGCCAGAGCGCGTGAAACACGATCTTCACGTCAGCGTCACCCCGCCGACCCGGACGGTGCCTAATGTTGGTGCCGGTGGTGGTACGGCATTCCCGGTCGGGACGGGTTGGGAATGCCGCGGTGTGGCGCACCGGGCCGGAGCTGAGCGGATTCCGCGGCTGCGGCCCGGTGCCTGCCACCCTAGGCGACCCCGCTCGGGACCGCCAGGGGTTGCATCAACGTAAGTGGATGTCCGGCGTGGGTGGGGTGCCCATTCCGTTGCCGATGAAGAACCCCGGGTGCGGCGGTTGGTTGTAGGCGGTGTTCTGCCACGCGATCGCCACCCGATACTGCGGGTCGTGCATCAGGGTGTAGATCCGGGTGCTGGTCGGCGTGGGTGTGCTGTAGATGCGCAACGCCCGACTGTCGGTGGTCCGCCAGATCACCTCCTCGCGCCAGTCGCCCAGGATGTCGCCGGAGAGCGCCGGCGTGGACTTGGTGCCGTTGTTGGACGCCACCCCGCTGCCGTCGAGCAGCCGGGTCTCACCGCCGGTGCCGTACTTGTCGATCTTCGTGCCGTCGAGCAGTTCCCGCACCGCGTCGCCGTCCCACCAGGCGAGGAAGTTGGCCGAGGACGGCTTGCGACCGACGTTCTGCCCCCTGGTGTTGGCCAGTCCGGCGACCGCTGACGACCACGACTCCGCGCCGGGGCTGCCCGCCCAGATGTCCGCGGAGACACCCCGGCCGTTGTCGCCGGACGCCGGTGTGGACCAGAGGACCTGACCGGTACGGGCGTCGGCGAAGTAGGAGCTGGGCTTGCTGGCGTCCTCGTCGACCTTGAACACCTCCAGGCCGGCGCGGCCCGGGTCCAGGTCCCCCACGTGCATGGCGTCGCCGTGGCCGTTGCCCGTCGAGTGGAGCAGCCGGCCGTTGTCGTCGATGGTGGCGGCTCCGTACACGATTTCCTGGCGACCGTCGGCGTCGACGTCGGCCACGGAGAGCTGGTGGTTGCCCTGCCCCGCGGCGGCGCCGTTGCCGGAGGAGTTCGAGTCGAACGTCCAGCGCTTGGTCAGCGTGCCGTTGCGGAAGTCCCAGGCGGCGATCACCGCGCGGGTGTAGTAACCCCGGGCCATGATCAGCGAAGGGCGCTGCCCGTCCAGGTACGCGGTGCCGGCGAGGAACCGGTCCACCCGGTTGCCGTACGAGTCGCCCCAGGACGACACTGTGCCGCGCGGCGGGTCGTAGTTGACGGTGGAGGCGATCGCGCCGGTCTGCCCGTTGAACATGGTCAGGTACTCCGGGCCGGACAACACGTAACCGCTGGAGTTGCGGTAGTCCGCCGACGAGGAGCCGATGAGCTGACCGGTGCCGGAGCGGGTGCCGTCGGCGGTCTTCATGGCCACCTCGGCGCGGCCGTCGCCGTCGTAGTCGTACACCTGGAACTGGGTGTAGTGGGCTCCGGCCCGAATGTTGCGGCCCAGGTCGACCCGCCACAACCGGGTGCCGGTGAGTGTGTACGCGTCGACGTAGACGTTGCCGGTGTAGCCGGACTGCGAGTTGTCCTTGGCGTTCGACGGTTCCCACTTGAGCACGATCTCGTAGCTGCCGTCGCCGTTGAGGTCACCGACGGAGGCGTCGCTGGCGCTGTATGAGTAGCTCTCGCCGCTGGGGGTGCTGCCCCCGGCCGGGACCTGCAACGGCACGTCCAGGTAGCCCGCGCCGAACTGCAGCGCCGGCGCCGACGCCGCCTGCTCGGCGCCGCCCACCACGGCCCGCACCGTGTACGCCGAGCCGGCCGCCGCGCCGCTGTCGAGGTAGTTGGTGGCGCCGGCGATCGGGCTGGCGTTGACCCTTGTGGATCCCCGGTAGATGTTGAACGCCACCCCGGAGGTCTCGGTGCCGAGCAACCGCCAGGAGACCAGGTTGCCGCTGCCGGAGCGGACGCTGATCAGCCCTCGGTCCAGGTCCTCCATCTGCACCACCCCGGCCGACGTCGGGGGCGGGGTGGTGGGTGGCGGGGTGGTGGGTGGCGGGGTGGTCGGCTCGTCGGTGGGTGGGGCGCCGGTGCAGGTGGTGCCGTTGAGCGCGAAGCTGCCCGGCACCGGGTTGCTGCCGGCCCACGAACCGTTGAAGCCGAACGAGGCGCTGCCGTTCGTGGCGATGGCGACGTTGTGGTCGACGTTGCGCGCGGTCACCTGGGCGCCGGACTGGGTGACGACGGCGTTCCACGCCTGGGTGACCTGCTGGCCCGCTGCGTACGACCAGGTGAGCGCCCACCCGTTGACCGGGTCGCCGAGGTTGGTGACTGTGACGTTGGCGCCGAAGCCGCCCTGCCACTGGTTGGTGATCTGATAGTCGACCCGGCAGCCGACGGCGGCGGCCGAGGCGACGACCGTGCCGAGGGTGCCGGCCGCGACGGTGGCGGCCGTCGTGGCGGCGAGCAGGGTCAGCCGATGTCTGGACGGGTGCATGGACTGCCTCCGGGGATCCGGTGATGATCGCCACGACCCACCGGCCCTGCCCGGGAAGCACAGTGGACCGACCCCACCGCGACGGCGGCGGACGGCGATCTGATCGGGGTGAAACGCCCTGGAACTCACGGATCCGACTCACCGCGCATCGTAAGGCAAGCGCTTTCCGACATGCAACATCGACCATCATCGCTTGGCTGCGGATCGCACTCTTGCCTCGGTGATCGATGCCTGATCAACTCGTCCGGGTGAGCGCTCACCACATGGACCCCGCCGAATTCCGTCGCGCCGGCCACGCCGTCGTCGACTGGATCGCCGACTACTGGGCGACAATGGAACAACTACCGGTCGCCCCGGCCGACCCCCCGGGCACCGTGGCCGCCGCCCTGCCCACCGAACCGCCCACCACCGGGGGCGAACCGGTCGAGGCGATCCTCACCGACCTGGACTCGATCGTCGTACCGGGGCTGACCCACTGGCAGCACCCGGGCTTCTTCGGCTACTTCCCCGGCAACACCTCCGGCCCGAGCGTGCTCGGCGACCTGGTCAGCTCCGGGCTCGGCGTCCAGGGCATGCTCTGGGCCTCCAGCCCGGCCTGCACCGAGCTGGAGACGGTGATGATGGACTGGCTGGCCCACCTGCTGGACCTGCCACAGCGGTTCCGCTCCACCGGCGCCGGCGGTGGGGTCATCCAGGACTCGGCGTCCTCGGCGACGCTGGTGGCCACCCTGGCCGCACTGCACCGGGCCAGCGGCGGCCGCTGGCGGCACACCGGCATCGATCGGCGCTACCGCGCCTACACCTCCATCCACGGGCACTCCTCCATCGAGAAGGCGGTACGGATCGCCGGGCTGGGCAGCGACGGAATCCGGTCGATCGACGTGGACCCGGACACCCAGGCGATGCTGCCGGACGCACTGAGGGCCGCCATCGAAGCCGACCTGGCCGCCGGTGACGTACCGGCCATCGTGGTGGCGACCATCGGCACCACCTCCACCACCGCCGTCGACCCGCTGCCGGAGATCGGGGCCATCTGCACCGAGTACGGGATCTGGCTGCACGTGGACGCCGCGTACGCGGGCGCCGCCGCCGTCTGCCCCGAGCTGCGGTGGACGCACGCCGGCCTGGAGTACGCCGATTCCTACTGCTTCGACCCGCACAAGTGGCTGCTCACCGGCTTCGACTGCGACGCGTTCTGGGTGGCCGACCGGGCCGAACTGATCGAGGCGCTGACCGTACTGCCGGAGTTCCTCCGCAACGCGGCCTCCGAATCCGGCGCGGTGATCGACTACCGGGATTGGCAGGTGCCACTGGGCCGGCGGTTCCGGTCCCTCAAGCTGTGGTTCGTGCTGCGCTGGTACGGCGCCGAAGGGCTGCGGGCGCACATCCGCTCCGGGGTGGCGCTGGCCGAACGGTTCGCCGAACGGGTCCGCACCGACGACCGGTTCGAGGTGGCGGCGGCGCACCCGTTCTCACTGGTCTGCTTCCGACTGCGCGCCGACGACGACACCAACGCGGCGCTGCTGGCCTCGGCGAACGCCACCGGACGGGTGCACCTCACGCACACCCGGGTCGCCGGCCGGTACACGCTGCGGCTGGCGGTCGGCTCACCCCAGACCACCGAAGCGCACATCGACGAAGCCTGGACCCTGCTCTCCGAGGCAGCCAACACCCTGCGTACCCCCTGACCCGCCGTCGCCCCGCGCCCCGCGCCAAGATCTGCGCAACTTCCGAGGTGTTGCTGCCTCCGCCGCGCGAGAGACAGCAACATCCCTGATATTGCGCGGATCTTGACGACGACCACCGTGCCGACCGGAAGTGGGATTCGGGGCGTAACCGCCGTCAAGGTCACGCTCGAACCAGGATGTAGTGGCCACGAAAAACCGGGATGCCACTACATCCAGGATGTTGCGCGATCTTGGGGTTTCAACCTCGGCGATGACGACCTTGACCGGGCATCGGCGGGCGGGCGGGACGGGATTCAGCGCGGGGTGGACGTACCCGTTGCGGCCAGATCGGCCGGGACCTCGCCGGCGGATGCAAGGTCGGGGGCATCGGCGGGCGCGACAGCAGCGGCCGCGGGTGAAGCGCTCGCGGCTTCGGCGCGGGCGCTGCGGGTACGGCGTAGGGCGCGCACGGCCAGCACCAGGGCGGCCAGCCAGCCGGCGGCGAGCAGGGCGTACAGGGCCGGGCGGGCCGAACCGTCCAGTTCGGCGGAACGCATCAGGGTACGGGCGTTGGTCAGCACGATCACGCCGCCGACTGCCGCGCCGAGCAGTTGGGCGGGCACGATTCGCACCAGCCAGGCGGCCAGCGGGGCGGCGATGAGCCCGCCGATGAGCAGTGCGGCGACGGTGGGCAGCAGGAACCCTTCGGTGCCCAGCCCGATCAGGAAGCCGATGCTGGCCGCGCCGGCCACGACGAACTCGGCGGTGTCCACGGAGCCGATCACCTTGCGGGGCTCCATGCGGCCGGAGACCAGCAGCGCGGGGGTGGCCACCGGGCCCCACCCGCCGCCGCCGGTCGCGTCGACGAAGCCGGCGACCAGGCCCAGGGGGCCGAGGAAACGACCGCGGAGCCGTCCGCCGACCCGGTCGGTGCGCAGTGGTCGGGCGAAGCGGATCAGGAGGTACGCGCCGAGCGTGAAGAGAATGCCGGCCATCCACGGTGCGGCGGCCTCGGTGGAGATTGAGCTGAGCACTGTGGCGCCGGCGAAGGCGCCGATCGCGCCGGGCAGGGCGATACGGGTCACCACCCGCCAGTCGACGTTGCCGAACCGCCAGTGCGCGACCCCGGCGGCGAGCGTGGTGCCGATCTCGGCCAGGTGCACCGAGGCCGAGGCGGCGGCCGGGGCGACCCCGGCGACCAGCAGCAGAGTGGACGAGGTCAAGCCGTACGCCATGCCGAGCGAACCATCGATCAGTTGCGCGACGAGCCCGACCAGAGCGAGGACCAACAGCTTGCGCACGAGCGCCCCCAGACTTTTCGGCATCTCCTATCGACTTGGTCGACAATGCGGGATGGGGCAGCCAGGGTCAAGCCCCCGATCGGTGGATGGGACGCGCCCGGGCGGTACGCCGGGTCAGCGACCAGGTGGCATGTAGCTGGAGGCGAGCCGGCGCTCAGATCCAGGCGCGTGGGTCGGCGGCCAGCTCGGTGACCCGCGCGGGCAGGGTGCCGGCGGCCACGTCGGCGACGCTGACGAGTTCGAGGATCTCCCGCTCGCTTGCCCGTAGAGCGATCCAGACTTCCTGAAGGGCGTGCGCCGGGCCGTGGTAGCCGAGCTGCTCGGGGCGTTGCCCGCGTACGTGGGCGAGGGGCCCGTCGATCACCCGGATGACCTCGGCGAGGGAGATCTCCTCGGCGGGGCGGGCCAGCCAGTAGCCGCCCTCCGGGCCGCGCTGGGCGTGCACGATGCCGCCCCGGCGCAGCTGGAGAAGGATGCTCTCCAGGAACTTCGGCGGGATCTCCTGGGCGCGGGCGATCTGGTCGGCCGTGACCGGCCGGCCGCGCCCGGGGCCGCTGGCCGTCGCGGCAAGCTCGGCGGCCGCGCGGAGGGCATAGTCGACCCGGGCGGAGAGGCGCATGTCGGCAAGGTTAGTCCCTGGTCAACCGGGCGGGCTGGCGACCCTCGGCCGATCGGCCACGCATCGATGGAAAGTAGCGCCGCCGGCGCGCGTCCGGGCCGCCGGCGGGGACCGATGAACGGCCGCCGGTAGGGACCGGTGAAGTACGTCATGATCCACCGTACGGTGGCGGCGGAAATGCCGGTCCGGAGCGTCCCTATGCTGGGCGGGAGTACGAATGTCTGGCCGTTTACCCGGCCGCCAGCAACATATTGATAAACACCCGGGTTTGCTCGGGGGGAAGGCAACACGATGACCGATATCGCCACACGCACCTGGGACGGCATGACCATCCCGGTGGCCGGCACCTATCTTCTCGATCAGGCGCACAAGCGGATCGGTTTCCTGTCCCGGCACATGATGGTGAGCCCGGTGCGCGGCGAGTTCGCCGAGGCGACGGCGCAGATCTTCGTGGCGGAGGACCCGCTGCTCTCCTCGGTGACGGCCACCATCATGTCGGCCAGCATCACCACCGGGAGTGCTGATCGGGACACGCATCTGAAGAGTGCCGACTTCCTCGACGTGGAGCGTTTTCCCACCCTCGAATATCGAAGCACCGGCATTAAATGGCAGGGCAACGAGGACCCCATATTCCAGTGGGCGCGTCTGCGCAACCACCGGTTGGGCGGACGAGGCCGGAGTCACATTGTTCCGCCGCAGTCCGACGGCATTCCCGGACGATTCGTCCTCACCGGTGAGTTGACAGTGAAGGGGATCACCCGGGCTGTCGACCTGGAGGTGAATTTTGGTGGCGCTCGTCAGGATCCGTACGGGCAGAACATCTTCGGATTCAGCGCGACGGCCGAGATGAACCGTGAGGACTACGGCCTGCTCTGGAATGTCGCCCTGGAGAGCGGCGGGGTGCTGGTCGGCAAGACGGTGCAGATCGAGATCGCCGGCGAAGCCATCTACCAGGCCTGAACGACGTCATCCCCGCCAGCTACCTGGCGGGGATGAGCGACAACTACCTGGCGGGCATGAGCGACAGCGTCAGGCGCCGACGCGGCGCAGCAGACCCTCCTGGACAGCGCTGGCGATCTGCCGGCCGTCCGTGGTGAACATCCGGCCGGTGGCCAGCCCTCGCGCGCCGGACGCCGACGGGCTCAGGCAGTCGTAGAGGAACCACTCGTCGGCCCGGAACGGCCGGTGGAACCAGAGCGCGTGGTCCAGGCTCGCGCCGACCAACCCGCCCGGCCCCCATACCTCGCCGTGCGCGGAGAGCACCGAGTCCAGCAGGGTGAGGTCCGAGGCGTAGGTGAGCGCGCAGGCGTGCAGCAGGGGGTCGTCGGGCAGTTTGCCGTCGATGCGCATCCAGACGCGCTGGTGCGGGTCGGCGGGCCGGTCGCCGGGGCGGACCCAGCCGGGCTCACCCACGTAGCGCACGTCGATCGGTCGTGGGATCTGACCCCAGATGCCCAGCCGCTCCGGGTAGCGGGAGAGCCGGTCGGTCATCGTCGGCACGTCCTGCGGCGGGGGCACGTCCAGCGGGGACGTGGCCTGGTGGTCCAGGCCCTCCTCGGCCCGCTGGAACGACGCCGACATGAAGAAGATCGGCTTGTCGTGCTGGAGGGCGACAGCGCGGCGGACCGAGAAGGACCGGCCGTCGCGGATGTTCTCCACCTGGTACACGATCGGCTCGACCGGGTCGCCGGGGCGGACGAAGTAGCCGTGCAGCGAGTGCACGAACCGCTCCGGGTCGACGGTGCGGCCGGCGGCGACCAGGGCCTGACCGGCGACCTGGCCGCCGTACACCCGTTGTGGGCCGACCGGGGGGCTCATCCCCCGGAAGGACATCTCCCCGGTCGGGTCGAGGTCGAGCACTTCCAGCAGCTGGTCCACCGCCGCCTGGCCGACCGCGACCCGACCGTCGCTCACTGCAGGGCCCGCGCCGACGCGGCGTCGACCAGCGAGCCGAGCTGGTGTACGCGCAGCGTGTTGGTCGAGCCGGGGGTGCCGGGCGGGCTACCCGCGACGATCACCACGTAGTCGCCGGGGTTGGCCCGGTCCAGGCCGAGCAGCGCCTGGTCGACCTGGCGGAACATGTCGTCGGTGTGCTGCACGAACGGCATCAGGAAGGTCTCCACGCCCCAGGTGAGGGCGAGCTGGTCACGCACCTCGGGGACCGGCGTGAAGGCCAGCAGCGGCAGGTCGCAGTGCAGGCGGGACAGCCGTCGCACGGTGTCGCCGGTCTGCGAGAACGCGACGAGCGCCTTGGCGTTGATGGCCCGGGCGATCGACGAGGCGGCGACGGTGAGGGCGCCACCGTGGGTACGCGGGTCGTGCTGCAACCGCGGCACCCCGATGGAACCGGCCTCGGTGGTCGTCACGATCTTGGCCATGGTGCTGACGGTGAGCACCGGATACTTGCCGACGCTGGTCTCGCCGGAGAGCATCACCGCGTCGGCGCCGTCGAGCACCGCGTTGGCGACGTCGGAGGCCTCCGCCCGGGTGGGGCGGGAATTCTCGATCATGGAGTCGAGCATCTGGGTGGCCACGATGACGGGCTTGGCGTTCTCCCGGCACAGCTGCACGGCGCGCTTCTGCACCAGCGGGACCTCGTCCAGCGGCATCTCGACACCGAGGTCACCGCGGGCGACCATGACGCCGTCGAAGGCCAGCACGATGGCCTCCAGGTGCTCCACCGCCTCCGGCTTCTCGACCTTTGCGAGCACCGGCCGGAACACGCCCTCCTCGGCCATGATGTTGTGGACGAGCTTGATGTCCTCGGCGGAGCGGACGAAGGAGAGCGCCACCAGGTCGACGCCGAGCCCCAGGGAGAAGCGCAGGTCCTCGGCGTCCTTGTCCGACATGGCGGGCACGCTGACCGCCACGTTGGGCAGCGACACGCCCTTGTTGTTGGAGACCGGGCCGCCCTCGGTGACGAGGCAGCGGATGTCGTTGCCGGTGACGTCGGTGACCTCGACGGCGACTCGACCGTCGTCGATCAGCAGCCGGTCGCCGGGCTTCACCTCGTGCGGCAGCTTCGTGTAGGTGCAGGAGACCCGCTCCTTGGTGCCGATGACGTCGTCGCCGGTGATCACGACCGAGTCACCGGTGCGCCACTCGTGCGGGCCGTCGGCGAACCGACCGAGCCGGATCTTGGGGCCCTGCAGGTCGGCGAGCACGGCGACCGGCTTACCCGTTGCCTCCGACGCCTCCCGGACCAGTCGGTAGACCGCCTCGTGGTCGGCGTGGCTGCCGTGGCTGAAGTTGAGCCTCGCCACGTTCATGCCGGCCTCGACAAGACCCCGGATGCGCTCCGGGGACGAGGTGGCGGGACCCAGAGTGCAGACGATCTTTACGCGGCGTGTCACGCCCATCAGGCTAGTCTCTCCTTCAGGTCGGACTCGGGGCCGACCCCTTGCAGGCAGCGGAACAGTTGTCCAACGACGCGCGGCGCGCGTCGGGCCGGCGGGCGGAACCACACCGGGAACGTTGTGGCGACGGGCATCAGCGACCGCGCGCCGGGAATCGTACGCCTCTGTCGGCGTGCGCTGTCGGGGTGCTCCCGGCGGCGGCTCACCGCGGGTGCCCCGAGGGCGGCAGGCGGCGGCTCATGTCGGGTGCTCCGGGGGCCGCGCGTGGCGGGTCATTCCGGGTGCCCGGAGGGCGGCAGGGTGGGCACCGCGTGCAGCAGGTCGCGGGGGTCGTAGCGGCGCTTGGCGTGGCGCAGCCGCGCCCAGTTCGCGCCGTAGGCGAGCCGGACCCGATCGGTCTCCTGCGGGGCGAGCAGGTTGGGGTAACCACCGGGCAGGGCGTGCGGGGCGAGTGCCGCCGAGGTCCGCTCGGCCCACTCGCGGTGCGGGCCGGCCTCGTCGCCGGGCGCCCAGACCGCGATGATCTCGGTCATCAGGTGGTCGGTGCGCAGCCCGAACGCCGTGTCGGCGGGGCGGACCCGGGTGGCCGCGCCGTGGAAGTGGTGCACGGCCAGCGCGGAGAACGGCGAGGTGACCTGCCGGGCGGCGTCGACGAGCGTGTCCACCGCGCTGTCGGTGAGCGCTGGCAACCACCGGGTCCGCAGCAGGTAGTGGTTGCCGTCGACCATCCCGCCGTCGAACATCCGCAACGCGTCCGCGTACGGCATCGGGCCGATCTGGTCGACCAGCGGGGTGCCCAGCGCCCGCAGCCGGTCCAGCCACGGCGCCCCGGCGGCCAGGTCCGGGCCGCTGTAGAACGGGCAGACGAAGATCACCGGCTCGCCGGCCGGGCCGGGCAGGAAACCGGCCATCACGGTCAGCTCGTCCGGGGCCTCGGCGACCAGCGCGCCGTAGCCGCGCAGCACGGCCGGCGCCTCGGAGAGCGCGAACATGATCATGCCGGCCAGCACGCCGGGCAGCCGGTGCGCGCGGAAGCGCAGCTCGGTGACGATGCCGAGGTTCCCACCGCCGCCGCGCAGCGCCCAGTACAGCTCGGCGTCGTGCCGGGGGTCGGCGGTGACCCGGCGGCCGTCGGCGAGAACCACCTCGGCGCCGAGCAGGCTGTCCAGGGCCAGACCGAACCGGCCGCACAGCGGGCCGTACCCGCCGGCGAGGGTGAGCCCGGCCATCCCCACGGCGTCGACAACGCCGGTGGGGACCACCAGGTCGTACGGGCGGGCGGCGGCGAGCACATCGGCCGCCGTGGCGCCGCCGCCGATGGTCACCGTGGCCGCCTCCCTGTCGACCCGCACGGCGCGCAGCCCGGTCAGGTCCAGCACCAGAGCGCCGTCGCGCAGCGCCCGGCCGGCCCAGTCGTGCCCCCCGGAGCGGACCGAGAGGGGCAGGTGGCACCGGGTGGCGACGCGGACCGCCTCGGCCACCTCGTCGGCGTCCTGGCACTGGGCCACCAGCGCGGGCGTGCGCGCCACAGCGCCGTTCCAGATTCGGGTGGTGGCGGCGTAACCGGGATCGCCCGGCTCGTGCAGCCGGTCGCCGAGCAGGGCGCGCAGTCGGGCGGTGGCCGACGCGACATCGGGGGTGGCGGCGGAGAGCATGGCGACTCCTCGACCGGGGCCGACCCACGACACCGGGTACGCCCCGGCGGCGGCCCGCGCTGGGCGCGACCGTAGCACCGGCAGCCGGGCGAGCGCCGTCGTCATCACGACAGCCACCGATGGACCAGGGCTCAGCTATCGGCCTTGACCAGCGGGAACTCCAACGAACCGGCCGGGCAGAGGAAGGTGAGCACTTCCACCCGGTAGAGCCCGGCCTGCACCGCGGGGTCGGCCTCCAGCACGCTGCGGACGTCGTCGACGCTGCCGGTGCGGGCCAGCCCGAAGCCGATCGGCGGATCGGGCTCGCGCGCCGGCCCGTCCACCGAGCCGGCGACCAGGACGATGCCGCTTCGCTGCAACGCCTGCATGTGTTCGGCGTGCTCGGCCTGCAACCGCTGCACGGTCTCCGGGGGCAGGGCCCGCCCGGCCGCGCCGGGATAGATCACGATGCACTCGTACGTGTCGAGCGCGAAGTTGACCTGCGGCACTCCCATGGGTGCTCCCTCCGCCGTCACGCCGGAACGCACCGGCTTCGGCCAGCGTCGCACGGACCACCCGGTCGTACCGGGCGCTTCCCGGCAACTCGGCTCGGCGCGCCCACTGCGTGTCCGCGCCCACACTCGGCCGACCGCCGGCATGGCGGCGGGGTTCCGGGGGATGATCGATCGGTGGCGGGTGGGCTCTTCATGCCCGTGCTGTCCACGCCCGCCACGACGAGACGATTGGGGATCGCGCAATGGCGACAAATATCAGTGAGCAGCCCGCGAAGGCGTCCGGCACGTACCGGATCGGCGGCGACGTCACCGTCAACCGGCTCGGCTACGGGGCCATGCAGCTCACCGGCCCGGGTGTCTGGGGTGACCCGAAGGACCCGGCCGAGGCGGTTCGCGTGCTGCGCCGTGCGGTCGAGCTGGGCGTGACGTTCATCGACACCGCCGACTCGTACGGGCCGTTCGTCTCGGAGTTGCTGATCCGGGAGGCTCTGCACCCGTACGCCGATGACCTGGTGATCGCGACCAAGGCCGGGCTGACCCGCTCCGGCCCGGGCGACTGGCGTCCGGTGGGCCGCCCGGAGTACCTGCGCCAGCAGTGTGAGCTGAGCCTGCGCCACCTCGGCCTGGACAGCATCCCGCTGTACCAGCTGCACCGGATCGACCCGAAGGTGCCGCTCGCCGACCAGCTTGGTGAGCTGGCGCTGCTGCGGGAGGAAGGCAAGATCCAGCACATCGGGTTGTCCGAGGTGAGCGTCGCGCAGATCGAGGAGTCCCGGGCGATCACCACTATCGCGTCCGTGCAGAACCTGTACAACCTCGCCAACCGCAGCGCTGAGGACGTGCTGGAGTACTGCGAGCGCAACGACCTGGCGTTCATCCCGTGGTTCCCGATCGCGACGGGTGAGCTGGCCCGCCCGGGCGGCCCGCTGGACGCCATCTCCACCGCGCACGGGGCGTCGCCCGCTCAGCTCGCGCTGGCCTGGCTGCTGCGTCGCTCACCGGTGATGCTGCCGATTCCCGGTACGTCCTCGGTGGCGCACCTGGAGGAGAACGTGGGCGCGGCCGACGTTCGGCTCACCGACGACGAGTTCGAGTCGCTCGCCAAGGCGAGCTGACCCACCGGTCCGGACGCCGTCGGTTCAGTCGGCGGCGTCCGAACCCGGGCTCCCGAGCGCCGTCGGTCCGTCCGGACCGGGCTCGCGGGCGGCGCGTAGCGCTTCGGTCGCCTGGGCCAGCAGCCGAGCCGAGTCGGTCCGCCCGCTCACCTGCAACTCCACTTCGGTGTCCCCGGTCTGGATCCGGATGCTGGCCTCGGTGCGCTGCTGGTCCACCCAGGACTGCAACAGGTTGAACAACCCCGGAAGCAGCCCCTGGGCCAGCACCGCGATGATCACCGCGTCGCTGAAGCCGGGCCGGCCCCCGCCGCCGCCGGCCGGGCGGACCACCGGCCGGTACTCGGGGCGGCGGTGGATCCAGGTCAGCAGGTCGACCGACGGTGGCTGGCGCTGCCGGGGGTTGATGGTCAGCCGGACGGGCAGCCGGGCTGCGGCGTCGCTGTCGGTCACGGTCTGTCTCCCGGTCAGTTGGTGGCGGGTCGGAAGGCGACGTCGTCCCCGTCGGCGGTGGCGACGCCCGCGACTGTGAACGCGTCCTCGTCCTTGAACGGTGAGCTGGTGCCGAAGTAGGTGGTGGTGCCGCTGACCTCGACCATGCCCTGGGTCTGGGTCGGGGTGGAGACCTGGGCGCTGGCCGGGCCGGTGAGTTCGACGGCGAGCTTCGGGTACTCCAGGATCTTCCAGGTGACCTTCTGGGGCGAGCTGGAGCCGCTGTAGTAGCTGAACGGACAGCCCGGCGGGTTGGTCACCGTCTGCTTGGCGCACTCGTCCAACCAGGCTCGTACCCGCGCCTCGACCGCCTCGATCGCCGCAGGCTTGAGCACCGGAGCCAGTTGCAGGACGGCGGCGGTCTCCCCCGGGCCCACCAGCACTGTCGCGCTCGGCGTCTCGCTGAGGGCGCTGGACGGGCCGGTCGCTGTGTAGCCGCCGGGCAACAGCACCACTGGCGGGCCCTCGGTGGCGACCGGCAGCTCCACCCCGTTGAGCCGTACCCCGGGGTCGGCGATCGCGGCGTTGAGCGGGGTCGGCCCGCCACTCAACCGCCAGCCGTGGAACAGCCCCGCGGTGGTCTCGTCCTCGCGGCGCAGGGTGAGGGTGGCGGTCTCCCGCGCGTCACCCAGCCGGTACGCCACAGTGGCGGTGGCGCTGTCGCCCTCGCGCTCGAGCGAGCTGATCTCGACGTCGGTCGGTGGTTGGTAGCCCTTGCCACGCAGCAGTTGGGCGAGCAGCTTGGTGTCGGTGTCGCTGCCCTGGTCGGTCAGGTAGCCGAGCGCGGCCTCGCTGTCCCGGTCGGCGAGGGCGGCGAAGTAGCCGTCGATCGCCGCCTGCGGGCGGAAGAACGCCCACTGCACCACGCCGAGCCCGCTGGTGCCGAGGCAGGCGACCACTGTGAGGGCGCCGACCAGCAGCCAGGTGCGGCGGGTGCCGACCGTGCCGGCGGAGTTGAACAGCCGATCGACGGTGACGGGTTCGGTCGCGCCGGCGGGCGCGCCGGTCAGCGACGCCCGCTCCAGCGCGTCGAGCCGCAGCTCGTGCGGCGGGTGGGTGGCGCAGACCGCCTCGTCCCAGCCGCTGCGCCCGGTCTCGAAGGACAGCCGCCGCTCCAGGATGCGTCGCAGCCCGTCGACGTGCCCGGTGAGCACCGCGCCGAGGTCGGCACGGTACTCGGCCGCCCGCACGTCGCGGGCGTGCAGCGGCAGCACCACGTACCGCATGGTGAGCAGCACCGGCCAGAAGAACACGAAGACCACGAAGTTGGTGCCCGGGTGCGGGAACGTCCGCATTAGCCAGGTCGGCAGGGCGTGCGCGAGGGTCAGCGGCAGGCCGACGCCGCGGACGAAGGCGCTGGTGATCTCGTCCCCGGTGCGCCAGTGCACCAGCTCGTGGCTGAGCAGCGCGGCCACCTCGTCGTCCGGTTCGGTCAGCACGGCGGTGGTGACCACCACGTGTCGGGCGTACGTGCGCGCGTTGCTCAGGACCGGGTCGTCCTCAATGAGCAGCCGGGGCACGCTGGGCAGGCCGAGCCGTCGGGCGCAGTCGTCGAGCACGGGGCGCAGCCGCGCGTACTCGCGGCGGCTGGGCTGGCGCGCTCCCGAAACGACCAGCAGACGGGGTTCGAGCAGCACCCGGTAGAGCGTGTAGAGGACCCCGATCAGCGCCGCCGCGACGACAGTGCCGATCAGGCCGGTGAGCAGTGCGAAGGGCTCGTCGGCGACGCCCATCCAGGGCAGGGCCAGCACGGCGAGGAAGCCGACCAGGAAGCCGATGGCGAAGCCGGCGATGCCGCCGAGCAGCCCGCCGGAGCGGGTCAGGAACGCCTCGATCAGGGAGCCGATCAGCGGGGCGTCGCGCAGCACCTGGGGCACCTGGTCGTCGGCGCCGGTCCCGATGGCGAAGAGCCCGGCGATGCCGAACGTGAGACCGCCCCAGAACGCCAGGAGCAGCGCGACCGGCAGGTAGAACCAGGTGGCGACGAACGCGCCGAGCACACCGCGCCAGTCCCGCAGGATCCCGGCGCGCAGCCAGACCAGCGCGCTGGGGTAGCCCGGTGGGCGGTCGGCGAACCCGCCGGTCGGTGGCGGGGTGTCGGCCGACGGCGGTTGAGCGGCCCGGACGTCGAGCTGCGGCACTGTCGGCGGGGTGTTCTCCGGCGGCACTGTGGGCGGCTCGGTCATGAGCGCTGCTCCTTCTCGGAGGATGGCGTCCACTGTCGGGGATGGACAGCCGGAGCAGGCTATCGAGGACACCTGATGTCTGCCACACCGTTTCGCGGGATCGTCGCGCACCCGACACTCACCCTCGCGGGTCCGGTGCGGCGGTCCCCTCCGGGACCGCCGCACCGGAGCGGATCAGAGCGCGAGGCAGTTGGGTCGCACCGGGCCGTCGACGAGGGCGCCACGCACGATGGTGTACGCGGTGCCGTCGAGCACCAGACCGAGGTGCCCCACCACCCGTAGCGGGCAGTACGCCTGGACCAGCACGTTCGTCGCACCGTCGTTGACGGCGGCGTTGCCGGTCGGCCGGACCAACTCGTCCTGCAACGTGCGGATGGTGGTGTAGCGCACCGCGCCCGGGGTGTCGTCCCCGGCGTTGAGGTCGGCGAGGAACGCCGAGCCGATGGTCATCTGTTGGCAGGCCACGACGCCGGCGCAGCTGCCCAGGCCCAGAAACGCCACGATGTTGGCGACGTACGTGCCGTACTGCGGTGTGCCCAGGCTGACGTACCGACCGACGGTGGCGGTGCCGCCGAGCCGCTTGAGGTAGTACCGGCTGACCAGGCCACCTTCGGAGTGGGCGACGACGTCCACGGTCGCCGCACCGGTGCTGGCGCGAACCTGGTCGACGTAGCCGGCGAAGGCGCGGGCCGAGGTGGGGATGTCGCCGAGGCCCAGCCCGGGCAGTTGGTAGATGAAGGTGCGGTAGCCGTCGGCGCGCAGGCGGGCGGCGATCGGTTCGTACGCGACGGCGACGCCGCTGAGCCCGCCGACCACGATGACGGGGTTGGCCGCCGCGGCGGTGGCGAGGGGTGTCGTGGAGGCGGCGGGGGCGGCGGTCGCCGTGGCGGTGGACGCGAGCAGCGCGGCGGTGGCGAGGGCCAGGACGAGGGCGGTCTTTCGGAGCAGCATCGCTGCACCTCCGGGGGGAGGCACCCGGCGAACCGGGCAGGTGGGTGGGGGTGTCCGGTCGACCGTGCGACGATCATCCCCGCAACAATTCAGAAACGTCAATGACTTGTTACGCGCCGGTAACCCGTTGTTCCGGCGGGGGTGTAAACGGTCATACCGCCGCGCTCCATATCGGACACCGATGGTGACTGGCATGCTGTGGCCGTGGCTGTCGACGAACCCACCGAGCGCGAGCTGCGGGTGATGCCGTGGTGGCTGGTCCTGGTCGGCCTGCTGGTCGCCATCGCCCTGGGCTGGCTGGTACTGGACCTGCTGCTCGCCGAGGCCGACCGGGCCAGCCAACCGGACACCCGCGCCACGCTGCGCATCGACGCGATCCGCACCGGCCTGACAGTCGTCGCCGGCACCGGCGGAGGGCTCGCGCTGCTGCTCGCCGCCCGCCGCCAGTGGATCGCCGAACGCGCGCAGCGGCACCAGGAGGGCGTCGCCGCACGGGACCAGGTGCACCGGGACCGAGTGCAGGCGCACGCCGAGGCGGTGGCCGAGGCCGCGCAGCACCACCAGGACCGGCAGTCCGGGTCCGCCGAGCACGACGCGGCGGAGCGTCGACTGACCGAGCTCTACACCAGGGCGGTCGAGCTGCTCGGCAACGACAGCGCGGCGGTACGCCTCGGCGGCCTGCACGCGCTGGAGCGCCTCGGTCAGGACAACCCGGGGCAGCGCCCGACGATCGCGGCGGTGCTCTGCGCGTACCTGCGAATGCCGGCGCCCGACGGCGAGCCGCGCGAGACGGAGGTCCGGCGCAGCGCGCAGCGCGTGCTCACCCGGCACCTGCGCGCGGACGACGCGGCCCACTGGCCGGAGCTGAGGCTCGACCTGGCCGGCGCCACGCTTGTCGACTTCGACGCCGCCGGCTGCACGCTCGTCGACGCGAACTTCACCGATGCGGTGTTCACCGGCACGACCACCTTCGCGGGCGCGACGGCGCGAGGGCGGCTCCTGCTCGGGGCGGCGACCTTCGGCGACGTGGTCTTCGACGATCTCACCGCCGAGGCGGAGGTCTTCCTGGACGCCGCCCGCTTCGAGGGTCAGGCCAGCTTCGACCGAGCCGGGTTCGCCGACGGCCTGTCCTGCCGGCGGTCGCGCTTCGCCGGCCCGACGTCATTTCACCGGGCGGTCTTCGACCAGTCGACCAGTTTCGACGCGACCCACTTCGGTGACGGGGCCAGGTTCCGGAAAGCCACCTTCCTCAGCGGCCTGTCGATGGAGCGCACCGCGTTCGCCGGGTACGCCGGGTTCCGCGCGGTCCGCTTCGCGGACATGGCGCTCTTCCGCTGGACCGTGTTCGCCACCGAGGCGTGCTTCGAGCAGACCCGCTTCGAGGGCGCGGCGAACTTCGGCCGGGCGCGGTTCCAGGGTGCGGGCAGGTTCGACGGTGCCGAGTTCAGCCAGCCGCCGCAGTTCGACCAGGCGCGGGCGGCGGCCGGCGGCGATCACGCGTGGCCCGCCGGCACGACGGCCGAACGGCTCGACGACGAGTGGCTGCTGCTGGTCGACAGCTGACCCGGACGGGGCGTCAGCGCGACGCGGCCGGCGGGCGCAGGCCGTCCAGGGCCACGCCGAGCACCCGGTCACGCTGCTCGGGCGACGGGAACTGGGCCATGGTGAGGCCGCTGATCAGCCGCACCACGTCGTCGAAGCCGATGTCGTCACGGACCACACCGGCGGCCTGCGCACGACGCATCAGCGGCTCACCGGCGGAGAAGATCTCCGCCCGGCAGCTGGTGAAGATCTCGGAGTCGTGCAGCAACTGCTCGGCGAGCGCCCGCTTGGTGGCGACGTACGCGACGAAGCGGTGCAGCCAGGCGACCAGCGCGTCCCAGGGTGGCAGCTCGGCCAGACCCTCGGCGGAGTGGCACAGCGCCCGGACCTCCTCGACGTAGACGGCCTCGAAGAGGTGCCGCCGGGTCGGGAAGTTGCGGTAGAGCGTGCCGATGCCCACGCCGGCCCGACGGGCCACGTCCTCCAGGGAGGCGGCGGAGCCGTTCTCGGCGAACGCCTCGCGCGCCGCCGTGATCAGGGCGTCGTAGTTACGCCGCGCGTCGGCCCGCTTGGGCCGCTGGGCGAAGACCTCGGGCGCCTGCCCCGCGCTGGTCATGACGTGCGTCACCTCACCCCGGTTGCATCCGGAGGAAACCCTCCGCTAGCTTAGTGGAGGCACCCCTCCGGAATCCCGGAGGCCTGCCTCCGGTTACTCTACCTCGGGACCCGCCCGATCGCCGCCTGGCCACCCCGATCGCCCGGACCCCGACAGACCACCCCGTCACAGACGACGGGCGACAAGCCTTCATCCCGTACGTAATCAGGGAGTTTTCTCTCGTGGCAGTGACCTCCCGACGCAGCTCGCGTCGGCTCACCTTCACCGTGCTCGCGGCCGGCGCCGGGTTCTTCGCGATGCTCCAGTCGCTGATCACCCCGGTGCTGCCGACCATCCAGCAGGACCTGCACACCTCCCAGAACACAGTGACCTGGGTCCTGACCGCCTACCTGCTCAGCGCGTCGATCTTCACGCCGATCCTCGGACGCGTCGGCGACATGGTCGGCAAGGAGCGGATGCTCGTCGTCGCGCTCGCCGCCCTCGCCCTCGGCTGCCTGCTGGCCGCCATCGCACCGAACATCGGCGTCCTCATCATCGCCCGGGTCGTGCAGGGCATCGGCGGAGCGGTCTTCCCGCTGTCGTTCGGCATCATCCGCGACGAGTTCCCCGCCGCGCGGGTCTCCACCGCCGTGGCCGCCATCTCGGCCATCGTCGCCGTCGGCGGTGGCCTGGGCATCGTGCTGGCCGGCCCGATCGTCAGCACGCTGGACTACCGCTGGCTGTTCTGGATCCCGATGGTCGTCGTCGGGCTGACCGCCGTGGCCGCGCACCTGTTCGTGCCCGAGTCACCAGTCCGAACCCCCGGTCGCATCGACTGGCGCGCCACACTGCTGCTCTCCGCCTGGCTGGTCGCGTTGCTGCTGCCGATCAGCCAGGGAGCCACCTGGGGCTGGACCTCCCCCCGGGTGCTCGGTCTGCTGGCGCTGGCCGTGGTGCTGCTGGCCGGCTGGCTGGTCACCGAACTGCGGTCCAGCAACCCGCTGATCGACATGCGGATGATGCGCCTGCCCGGCGTCTGGACCACCAACCTGGTCGCCCTGCTCTACGGCGCGTCGATGTTCTCCGTGTACGCGTTCCTCCCGCAGTTCCTGCAGACCCCGACCGCCGCCGGTTACGGCTTCGGGGCGAGCATCAGCCAGGCCGGTCTGCTCATGCTCCCGATGGTCAGCGCGATGTTCGTCGCGGGCATCATCGCCGGGCGACTCCAGGCCGTCTTCAGCGCCAAGGCGCAGCTCGCCACCGGCGCCACGTTCAACGTGGCCGCCTCCGCGATGCTCGCCACCGCGCACGACACCCGCTGGGAGGTCGCCATCGCCGGTGGCCTGGTCGGCCTCGGCATCGGTTTGGCCTTCGCGTCGATGGCCAACCTGATCGTCGCCAGCGTGCCCGCCAGCCAGACCGGCGTGGCGACCGGCATGAACGCCAACATCCGCACCATCGGCGGCGCGATCGGCGCCGCAGTGGTCAGCGGCGTGATCACCGCCAACCCGCAGGCCAACGGCCTGCCCCGGGAGGCCGGTTTCACGATGGGGTTTCTCGTCCTCACGGCGATCGCCCTTGCCGCCGCGCTCGCGGCCCTCGCCGTCCCGTCCGCCCGGCGGCCGTCGGCCGGTCGCCGGCCGTCCGCCGCGACGATCGTCGAGTCGGAGCTAGCCGGCGAGTTCGCCACCATGCCGGCGACCCGCTGAGGAAACGTGTCGCAGCCCGGGCGGTTCGCCGCCCGGGCTGCGCCATGCTCAGGAGTACGCTGACCGCTCTCCCCACCCACCGACAGTCGTCTTTCAGGATGCGCCCATGTCCGAGTTGTTGACCGCCGACCGCATCGACGAGATCGGCGCCCTGGGCCTCAAGAGCCCCGACCCGGCCGCGTTCGTCGCCGAACTGGTGGGCGCCGTCGACGAGGGGCGGGTCGCGGACCCCGACGACACCGGCTACGCCCTGCTGGTCGCCGCGGACATCCTCAAACAGGCCGGTGACCTGGCCGACGCGCTCGCCCTGGCCACCCGAGCCATCGCCGAGCAGCCGGACGACAACGCGTACGCCCGAGCGGTGCGCGGCGGTCTGCTGCTGCGCCTCGGCCGCTCGGACGAGGGCATGGCTGAGCTGACCGCCCTGCGTCCGCTGCTGGAGACCGACCCCGCGGCCACCTACCTGATCGACGAGCTGGCCGAGTCCGACCACACCGACACGGCGTTGGAATGGCTCACCGGGGCACTGGACGCCATCCTGGAACGGACCCGCGCCCAGCAGCACGAGTCCGAGGACGCCCAGGACGAGGCCGCGGCCATGATCTACGGCCTGGCCCAACGGCGGCACGACCTGCGCGAAGAGCAGGGCCTACCCCACGACGAGTACGACAACCTCGCCGACCGGCTGCGTGCCGCGAGCACCCACGCGCTCGACGCCCTCGACGACGGCCCGGCGACGCTGCTGTTCTGGCCGCAGGCGGAGTTCACCGCGCTGCTGCTGCGCTGGCCCACCCTCGTCGACAGCTACCCCGCCACCTGGGACGAGCACCGCGCCCAGATCGAGCGCGCCCTCGTCGACGCCTCCGGGATGGGCGGCGCCGACCTGGGCGTGGTCGTCGGCACGGTCGCCGACCTGGCGGCCTTCGCCGAACGCACCGGCAGCGACCCCACAGGCGAGGAAACCCTCGACGAGTACGCCGACAGCCTCGACGAGTCGGGCGTGACAGCCTGGCCGCCCGGCCGCAACGACACCTGCTGGTGCGGGTCCGGCGCCAAGTACAAGAAGTGCTGCCTGCCGCGCTCGCGCGGCTGACCGTTCCCGCGCTTTCCCCCACCTGCCACCATCGACCTGTTCGTAGCTATCGCTATCGGTCGGAGTCTTGGATGTGGGGCTTGGGCGACGTCCTGGACGCGTGGTTCGCGGGTAGGCCCACGGAGAACCTGGAGCTTTTCGGTCTGGCCATGGTCCTCTGGGGTCGGCTGGGCAAGTCGATGCTCTACCTGGCCGGGCTCACCGTCGTTCTGGACCTGCCCGATCCGGAGCAGCTCAAGGAGTGGGGACAGCGGACCATTGAGCGCGCCGACGGGCCGTTGGGCCGGACGCGGCGCAAACGCCAGGTTCGTCGGCTACTGAAGCTCCAGGCAAACGTCCTCAAAGACGTCGTACGGACAACCACGTTCGTCTCGCCCGGCCAGGCACTCGCTTACGTGCGCCTTGTCAACAAACCTCCGGATGCCGTTCCCGCGGGGCTCAACGTGGCACTTGCCACCTACCTCGACTTCCACAGTCAGGTCATGGCCGCGATCCCCGATGCACACACCTGCGGGGGACGGCACGAGCTTGACGTGTGTCCGCAACAGCAGGCCTACGCCCGGAGCCGAATCAACGCGCTGATCGGCAGCCAGTTACCAGCGGACGAACGGAACCTGGTCCTGGACATGGAGCGCTCCGACAGTGGCTGCCTCGTCGTCCTCGGCGCGGCCGGCGTGCTCGTCGGCCTCGTCGCCTTTACTGCCGGCTTCACGAACAAGGGGGCGTCCTGGACTTATCCCGGCCTCGTACTCACCGTGATAGCCACGATCATCTCCTTCCCGACACTGCGTCTTCTCGTGTCAGCGGCGCCCTACCGCGTCTGGGGCGGCCTACTGTCCGGCTACGGCGGACTGCTCAACCAGACTCGGCCGTTTCGCCTCCTCCGGTGGGCTGCGGCCGTCCTCTTCGTCGTCGGTGGCCTGTTCGACCTGCTGGCCTCGTGACGACTGCTTGGGCCGCAACGCGGGCCAGGCCGCGCGGAGGCTCGCCGCGCCGCTAGGCTCCAGTGCGGAGGTGGGCCCGTGACCGCGGCAGAGCAGCACGAGACGATCGAGGACAGCCCGGTTGGCTGGGTCGCCAGCCACATCCGGCGCTACGTGCGGACCGACGGCGCCGACGGGGGCACCTTCCACGGCGTACCCTCGCTGCTGCTCACCACCCGCGGACGCCGATCGGGCACGCTGCGCCGCACGGCCCTGATGTACGGGCGCGACGGCGACAACTATCTGCTGGTGGCGTCCAACGGCGGCGCGGCCAAGCACCCCGCCTGGTACCTCAACCTGAGCGCCGACCCGGCGGTGGAGATCCAGGTCGGCGCGGAACGGATCGTCGGCCGGGCCCGGACCGCGACCGGCGAGGAGCGTGTCCGGCTGTGGCCGGTGATGACGAAGGTCTTCCCGACGTACGCCCGCTACGCGAAGGAAACCGACCGCGAGATCCCGGTCATCGTCATCGAGCGTGAACCCGCCATGGATTGATATCCCTCAGTGCCGGGGAGGGCTAGGGTGACCCTAGGTAAGCACCCCACTCCGGCAAGGAGGACCTCGTGCGCCGCATCATCACCGCCATGGCACTACTCGGGCTGTCACTATCCGTCATGCTGGCGCCAACGCCGGCCAGCGCGGCAAGCACCGTCGACGTCACCTCCGCGACCCTGGTCGCCCGCGGCGTCGCCGTGGACATCACCCTCACCGTGACCTGCCCAGCCGGCCTGTCCGGCGCCACTGAGCTGATCGTCCGGCAGCGGTCGGGCAACCGGGTCGCCTACGCAGGCGATTGGGCGCCTCTCAACAGCTGCACCGGCGAGCCGCAAGCAGTGACCGGACGAGCGTGGGTGGAGGGCGGCGGGCTGGTCCTGCACAAGGGTGTCGCGCTGATCAGCGGAGGATTCGAGCTGTGCAACCAGGACGTCTGCGACTACCCGAACTTCGAGCAGACGTTCCGCATCACCCGCTGAGCGAGCAGCCGTGCCATCGCCGCACGCTCGTTGACGGGGCATGTGAAGAGGAGTACGTCAGAACCTCTTCGACACCTACTTTTCATCACCGGATCACTGGCGCCGTCCCGGGTGATCGGATCAGGCACGCCCGTCACCCGGCCGCCTCAATGGCGGCCTCCACCTTGTCCAGGTAGTTGAACCACCACTCCCCCTCATCGGGTTGAGAGGCTGTGGCGAGGAGATTGGCTGCGACCACGAACACCGCACTCACGCCGCCGGCGGTGTTCGCGACTCGTGGCGGATTGCCCGTCGTCACGGCGGCCAGGATGGCTTGCACGTCGTCTGCGGAGACCTCGGCCCATCGTTCCTGCTGAGCGATGTCCGGCGAAAGTTCGCTTATCTCGTGGGTGAAAGGCGGGCTGGATTGCGCTGCCACCACCCGTGGTCAGTTTCCCAGCGCTCGGACCTTGGCGATCGTCTCCTGCACATGTTGCTTGGCCGGGTCGCCACCCTGAGACGCCTGAGCGAGCGCCTGACGGTACGAGTCGATCATGCCGACCAGCGGACCAGCGGCTACGCCTTCCAGCGCACCGGCGACGAGTGCTCGCGCCTCGGCTGCGTCCTGTGCTGCCGCTGCGGTCTTGGCCTTCGCCTCGTCCAGCTTCTGCGACGCCGCCGCCAACCTCGCGATGATCTGTGCTGCGCTCACGCGCACCTCCCCGTGGTCGACCATCGCCTCCACCACCGCACCGGCAGAGACCACATGGGAGCGTACGAGATTCGCGCACCCAGCGCGACCGCGTGATCGCTCCCGACACCAGGTTCGCTAATCCAGAACGCGCCGTTCGGCCGATCTTGCAGTTTCGGTCGCCGAGATGCGCGGAATGCCCCTTACGTCGGGACAGTATGTGCAAGATCGCGGGGAGGGAAATCCGGCCCCCGTCGATCAAGCGGTTAGGGTGCCTGATTTGGCCCAACAACGGGTGCTTTGTCTCTCACCACAACTCCATGATCGACGAGGCAGTGCGGCTGACGAACAGCACCCGGCTAGGGCAACGGCGTTGGTCATTACGAGCAGCAGATCCGAGATCAAGCCGTGCGGGGGGGATTCGCCCCAGCTACTCAACGCTCCGCAACGTACACGCCCACGCCGGGCACACCGACCACGAGCCCTTCGGCCTTCAGCGTGAGCATCGCATTGCGCACGACGATCGCGGAGACGCCGTGAATCTGGCAGAGCTGCGCGGTTGAGGGCAGCTTGTCGCCGGGCGACAACTCGCCCGAGGCGATCTGCTTGCGGATGTGCTCGGCAAGCGCAACCCACTTGGGGCTTGGTGGCATGGCGGTACTCCCTGGTCAGCACCGCCATTCGACCACTCCTCACCTTGTTATCGCAAGTGATAGCTTGACTGCGATAGCTTGTTATCCTAGGCTCCGACCTGAGCAAGTTCCCTGGTCAGCACCCGAGGAGCTGGTTCGTTCCCACCGCGCAGGAAGCGCCCGGTCGGTCGGTCCCCCCGTTCGACCGGGCGTGCCGGGGTCGTGCCCGCACGCCGCCCCGACGCAAGAGCCGTGAGCAGCTAGGAGACGACCCGACGGGAGCCCCCGATGCCCGATCGACCTGACGAATCCCCCACCGACCCACCAGCACCAGCACCAGCACCAGCTGAGCAAGGCCATCGCCTTGTGTCCGAAGAGGACGTCGAAGACGCCGACGACGTCCTCTTCGCCCATCCGCCCCGGGTGGTCCGTCGCTGGCTCTGCGGGTGCGGCGTCGACTACCCCTGTACCGATGTGCGCTTCGCCCTGCTGGTGAAGTCCAGTGCCGAGGCCGGCGAGTGAGCACCGATGCCGTGGACGACCTGCGTGCCGCTTGGCTGGCGACGATCTCGGCCACCGATCGGGCCGGCGCGCAGTTGCACGGGACAGGGCCGCCCGGCCGGCGGTTGCCCTGGCAGGACGCGGTCACGGAGTGCTGGCGGGCGTTGAGCCTGCTCTACGCCGGCTTGGCCGCCGATCGGGAGTCACCGGGCGGCTCGGTCGGGGACCTCCTCGCCGGTCTGCGCGCCGCCCAGGTCGACGCGGACCAAGCCGCCGCGCTGGCCGCCCGTGTCCGCTGGCGCTTGGGCGCGACCGAGGACCGGCTGCGGCGTACCCGGGAAGTGGCGGACATGGTCGCGGCCCGGCACCTCGCGGCGGCGATCACCCGGTTGGACCTGGTCGTGGCCCGGCTCGCGGTCGGCGGCTGCCGGATCCAACGCTCGGTAGCCGCACTGATTGACGGTTCGGTGGCGGCACCCACCGAGCGCTCGGCGGCGGCAGTGGCTGGAGAGCCGGCGACAACGCCCACGCCGCAACGGCCCACCAGCCACCGCGACGCCGACCACGACGCCGACCACGGCAGGGCCCGCGACGCCGGCAGCGCCGAAGTGATCGCTCGCGGTTGCCGGGCAGCGAGCGCTCTGGTGACCAAGCGGCATCGACTGACCAGGCCACGCACACACAGGAGAGCACTCACGATGATCAGGGGGCGACGATGGTGACCGACCCGCAGGCGGCCCTACGCGGCCTGCTGACCGGGCGGCTGCGCGGCCACGAGCGCCGGCTGGGCCGGTTCGCCGAGTCGGATTGGCGGCGGTACGCGGACCTGCTCGCCGGTGCGCTGTTGGTGGCGGTACGGCGGCGGTTCGTCGCGGGGCAGGATCGCGCGCCGGTGATCCGGTTTGTGGCGTCCGCTCGGGAACGCTACGACGCGACCGGGCGCGACGTGGACCCGGTCCTGGCCGAGGCGCTGGTGTGGGCAGCGCTCGGTGAGCGTCCGCCCGTGCCCCACGATGCGGCGGCGATCGTCGCGCGGACGGTGCTGCTGCTCGGCCTGCTCGAAGACGAAGGTCTCACCGACCGCGAACTCGACGAAGTCCTCGTGGCCGCCGCACACGCCGCCGACGACAGGGCCCACGGCGCGGATCCCCAGCAGGCAGGCGCATCAGTCGCACCAGACCGGCGCTAAACCAGCCCGAAGATCGACACGGGATAGCTGAAGTCGGGGTATCCCGCTGGCGCGGATACCCCGATTTCCGAGATGCCGAGTGGATCATGCTCGGGGCCAGCCGGCGGGGTCAGCGCAGGCCGCGGACCATCAGCAGGTACGCGCAGTAGGCCATCGGCACCACCAGGAAACAGATCAGGAACCCGAGCGGCAGGTACCGCGGCGGGGTGCCGGCGACCATCGCCGGCCGTCCCCACCGGCCCAGCACCAGGTACCCGCCGAAGAACGCCACCGCCGGCAACCCTGCGCAGATCCACGCGCCGAGGGTGAACCCGTCGACCAGACCGACCCCGGAGGCGAGCACCAGCATCAGCACGAGCATCCCGGCCGCCGCGCCGCACCCGGCGTAGACGGCGACCGCCCGGGCCAGCGGCGACCACGTCGGCAGCAGCGCCGGCCGCTGGGCCAGCAACTCCGCCTGCTGCCCGTGCCGGTCGGCCTCGTCGGCCATCCGCCGGGCCAGCTCCAACTCCACCGCCGGGTCGGCCGCCGCCGCGCGCTGCGCGGGCACCCCGCCGCCCGCCGGGCTCACCGCCGTCGGCAGCGCCAGCCGCGCCTCCCCCGCCGGCAACTGGGGGTACGCCCCGACCTCCGCCTGCCCCGGCGCGCCGGCTGCGCCGGCGGTTTCCCCGTCCCCGGTGCCGGGGGCGGCGAAGGGGCCGGCCCCGGAGGGTGGGCCGGGCCAGGCGGCAGTCTCGCCCGGCCCGCCCGGCGCGGAGGCCGGGGCGGCGGGTGGCTGGTCGACGCCGATGGCTCGGCCGAGCTGGTCGAGGCGCTGCCCCTGGGCGTTCAGCCGCTGCTGGAGGTAGTCGACGGCGGCGTGCAGGTCGCGGCGGCGAGCGGATTCGGCGGCGGCGTGCTGTTCCCCGGCGCGGTGCTGGGCGGAGAGTTGTCGGGCCAGCGCCGCGTACTCCTCGAAGGACACTGTCACCGCTCCCCGTCCGGCTCGTGCCCGTCGCCGACGAACGGGACGATCAGCCGGGTGCGCTGGTCGTGCCTGTCGATCAGCAGCGCCCGGTCGGGGCGGGGCGTGTAGGCCAGGTCGTGCGCTCCGAGGTGCAGGGCCAGCTCGGCACCGGGCACGTTGAGCGCGACCAGGCAGGCGACGTCGTCGCGGTTCTGGGTGCCGCCGAGGTCGTCGGCGAGCCGGCGCAGCCCCCGCCACCAGCCGAGCAGGTGCACACCCTGCCCGGGGCCCTGACGCAGGACGGTACGCAGGTCGTCCAGGCCGGAGCGGAAGGTGCCGGGGTCGGTGGCACCGAGGACGGGCGCGGCGGCGTCCATGCCGAACACCACCAGGTATTCGCGGCCGGTGGGCTCGGCGGCCAGCGCGGCGATCCGGTCGCGCAGCCCGGCCGCGTCGAGGCGCAGGACCGGGTGGCCGGCGGCCCGCAGCAGCGTTTCGGTGTCGTCGGCGATCGGGTCGGCGACGGTGACCAGGCAGGCCAGGTGGAAGCGGGCGTCGCCGGAGGTGTGCTGGCGGGCGAGGCTGAGCGTCGCGGCGCGCAGCACGTCCGCGCCGGTCGGCGCGGTGCCCACCACGGCGAGGTGCCGACCGGGGGTGGTGTCCATCAGGAACAGTGCTGTGGTGCCGTGCACGTCGACGGTTCGGCCGACCAGAGCCATCGGGCGTCGACCGCCGGGGCGCAACCCGGCGAACGTGCTGTCGTCCTCGATCCGCGCGGCTTCGTACCCCTTGAAGACCGCAGGGGCCCGCGAGCCCGGCGGGCGGGCCTGCCACAGGTCGTGGCGCAGGGCGGCGAGGTCCGCCGCGGCGGCGTGCGCGTCGGGGAAGCGCAGCACTGTGTCGGCGCCGACCGCGCCGGCGGCGGTGTTGACCACGGCGGAGCCGATCGGCAGGGCCGCGGCGGCGGCGTTGAGCTGGTCGAGCACCCCACCACCGCCCGGCAGGGCCACCCGCAACGCGAACTGCCCGAAGATCGCCTCGGCCCGCCCGTAGAGGGCTTCGATGCCGGTCATGCTCTGGCTGGCGAGCACCAGGTGGATGCCGTACGAGCGGCCCTTGCGGGCCAACTCCTCCAGCAGGTCGACGGATTCGCGGGCCAACGCGTCGTTGCCGGCGAGCAGCACGTGGAACTCGTCGATGACCGTCACGATGCGCGGCAGCGGACTGTCAGGGGGCAGGTCGGCGAGCTTGGTGACACCGTGCCGTTTGAGTGCTGTGGCCCGGCGCTGCGCCTCCCGGCGCAGCTCGCGCAGCACGGCGAGACCGTACTCGCGGTCGGATTCGATGCCGACGGCACGGGCGTGCGGCAGCCAGGACGGGTCCCGACCGGTGGGCACGAACTCGGTGAAGCTCACGCCCTCCTTGAAGTCGAGCAGATAGAGCTGCAACTCGGCCGGCGAGTAGCGGGCGGCCAACCCGTAGAGGACGTCGAGGAGGAAGACGGTCTTGCCGGCGCCGGTGCGCCCGCCGACCAGCCAGTGCGGGGTGGCGTCGTCGAAGGCGAGCGTCAGCGCGGCACCGCTGCCGGCCCGGCCGATCACCGTACGCAGGCCGTTGCCGGCGGACTCGGCCCAGCGCCGTTCGGGCAGCAGGTCGGTGAAGGGCAACGCGTCGGCGCGACGGGTGGCGGTGCCGAGGTGCTCGGCGAGCGCGCGTACCGAGGCGGGCGGCGGGTCTCCGTCGAGCACGACTGGTGCGGCGAGCCCGCTGCCGTCGGCGCTGAAGGGGGCGCCGGGTGGGTCGCCGACGTGCGCGTACCCCTGGTTGAGCCGCACCGCTGTGGTGCCGCCCAGCGGCGGCGCGCTCTCGCCGGGCAGCCGGGACGGGTGGCCGGCGAGCAGCACGCACACGGCAGCGGCCGGGCCGGCGTGGGTGAGCGCGGCGAGCCGGGCCAGCTCGCGCGGCGGCGGCGCGGCGGTGGCGACCACCACCAGCAGGCGGCGGGCGGCGGGCTGACCGTGCTGCGCGGCGCGGGCGTGCTGCTCGGCGGAGTCCAGCAGCGCGGTTACCTCGGCCTCGCCGGTGGCCGGCGGGTCGAGCACCCCGGCGTCGAGCAGTGGTCGCAGCGGGCCGAAGGTGGCGCCGAGCGCGGCGGTGTCGATGCCGGCGACGCAGACCTGACCGGGCGGCGCGGTGGCGACCAGCCGCAGCACCAACGCCCGCAGGAGCCCGGCGACCTGCGGGTCCCGGGCGTCGGTGTCCAGGGCGAGGTGGTGGCCGCCGCCCAGCGGGACCAACACCGGAAAGGTGCCGTCCGCTGTGGACGCCTCGCCGATCCGCACCGCGGCCGGCTCGTCGGTCAGCGGCGTGACACCCGGGGCGGGGGTGGCCAGGGCGCCGCCGAGGCCGGCGAGGCGGGCCACCAGGTCGTCGGCGCCGATCGGCGCGACGGAGGTCGGCGCCGCCCCCAGGACGCTGCGGGCAGTGTCCAGATGCGCCCGAGCCGCCCGGTGGGAGTTGACCGCCTGCCCGTACGCCGACGCGAGCCTGCCCACCCTCTGCCCCCAACGCCACGGCCGCCTGGTCCCAGGAACCCTAACGGACACCGACGGCACCCGGACAGTCCTGCGAGGACGTGTCACGCCGGACCGGTCAGGCGGGGCCGCACGCCGCCGAGCCGGACGCGTCGGCCGCCCCGCAGCGGAACACCTCCACCGGCGCCCTCGCCACGTCGGGCACCTGCTCCACCCGCATCAGGGCCAGCCGCTTGTCGACCGGCTCCCCCGAGTCGGGCGTGAACCGGATCAGCCCGGCCACCCCCGGGTAGCCCTGTCCGGCGTTCTGCCGGAGCACCTCCGCGTGCACGCCCACCGGGTTGACCGAATCCGGCTGCCAGCGTTGCCGGGGGTCGGCGTGGTGCAGCCGGGCGGCGAGGCTCTCCACCGCCCGGACCAGCATCATCGACGCGTCGTAGGCGAGGCTGACCCGCTCGCCGACCTGCTCCTCGGAGCCGGGCCGGCAGCGCGGCGGGTCGAGCAGGTCGTCGGCCTGGATCCAGGACAGGAAGCTGGCTCGCGCGTCGTCGTCGCGCCGGTCCTGGGCGGCCCGCAGCGCGGCGCAGGTGGCCAGGGCCGCCTCGGAGACGTACGTGACGGGCAGGTTGCCGGGCGCGGCGGCGCGCAGCCCCGGGTTGGCCATGTACCGGTTGGCCGAGTCGTCGGCGACGAGGTGTCGGGGCGGGTTGCCGCCGCACTCGCGCAGCGCCCGCAGAAAACCGTCGAACTCCGACCAACGACCCGCGTAGAAGAGCATCCCGGTGTAGCCGCACTCGTCGATCAGCCGCTGCCCGTTGCGCCACTCGTCGAGGCGGGTGATCCGAGGGCCGAACTGTTGTCGGAGCCCGTCGACGAGGGTGCCCACGTAGAGGTCCTCGGTGAGCGTGCTGCCCTCCAGGGTGGTGTAGAAGACGTGCGCCTCGTTGACCTTCAGCACCTGCTTGGCGTACGCGTCGACCAGCTTCACCTGGTCCTTGTTCGGGGCGGAGATCTGGAGGTAGAGGCGGGAGTTGGCGTCCATCTTGTCGGCGGAGAGGGTGGGCGCCAGCACCGGCAGCCCGACCTGGTTCAGCTCGCGCAGCGCGCGGGCGGTGCTGGTGCGGCTTTCCACCAGCCCGACCACCCCGAGCACAGTGGGGTCGTCCCGGGCCAGCTCGGCCAGCATCGCCACGGCCCGATCAGCGTAGATCATCTGGCGGCCACCGTTGGCCACCACGATCCGCAGCAGCGCGGCGCCGTCGGCGCCGGCCGACTCCTTCAGCAACGCGTACTGGGCGGTGGCCATCCCTTCGAGTTCCTCGCGCTCGGAGACGTACGACTCCTCGTCGGCGCGGGTCCGGTTGCCGGTGAGGGTGCCGAGGTAGACCAGGGTGAGGAAGGGACGACGTCTGTCGCTGCGCTGCCAGACCTCCTCGGCGGCGCGGTTCTGCGCGAAGATGCGCTCCTGAACGGTGCGCAGCCGGTCCTGGCCGGGGTCGTTGTTGAACACCTGCGCGGCGCTGTCGCTGTAGCCGACACACTCGCCGCTGGCCGCCAGTTCGACCGACACCTGGCCGGTGAGCGAGGGGTGACAGCCCGGCCCCCACCGGCTCGCCACCCACAGGCCGAGCGTCGCCACCAGCACCAGGCACAGCGCCGTCGGCAGGAAGCGCCGCGACCACCACGGCGGGTCGGGAGCGGAGAAGGGCCGCAGCCCGCCACGTGACGGTGGGCCGATGTCGGTCTCGTCGGGACGCAGCGCCACCAGCCAGGTGGCCGGGCGGCGCAGCCGCCGCATCTCCGGCAGCGCCCCGGCCCACTCGTCGTACGCCTCGTCGGCCTCGGTCAACGGGTGCGGTTCGGGCAGGTCCGGTGGCGGTTGACCGCCGGACGCGACGATCAGCAGCGGGTCGTTGCGGCCGGTCTCGGTGCGGACGTCGCCGATCAGGCGGACCAGTTCACCGCCGACGTTGCCGGGTGCGACGTGGTCGATCAGCAGCGCCGGGTACGCGGTGCGCCGCCAGTCCGACGGTCGCCACGGCCGACGCCGGTACGCCTGCCGCAGGTCCTCCAGGAACGCGTGCAGCAGCAGCTTGTTGACCTGGTCGGGTTGCTCCCCGTCGCGCCAGCCCGCGGTGAGGCGCTCGGCGAAGCCGAGGAAGGTGACCGACTGCCGGGGCGCCAGATACTGCTGGCGCATGAACCAGTTGTAGTGCCGCCCGAGCACGGGCACCCGACCGGAGACGGCGGCCCGGAAGACCACCCCCGGCACAGCGCGACGGACCAGCCAGAGCAGCACCTGGGAGACGATGCTGACCGCGTCGCCTCCGGAGGGCAACGCCTCCGGCGTGCGCGGGCCCTTGCGGTCGCGCAGCCGGCGGACCAGGGCGGCGCGGCTGTCGTCGGCGTCGATGCCCAGGTTGAGGCTCTGCTGCATCAGCCAGTCGGCGAGCGGATAGTGCCGGAAGCGCAGTCGGGCGGCGCCGAAGGCCTCCAGGGAGAGCTGCCGGTGCAGCTCACGCAGCAGCGCCGACACGTCCCCGGCGCCGGGCGGCGCGTCGGCGTCCAGCACGGCGTGCGGGACCCGCCGCCGGGGGCCCTGGCCGAGGAACCGGCGCAGCGGCACCATCAGATCCGCGGTGTCGGAGCGGACCAGCCACAGTAGCGGCAGCCGGCGGTCGCCGCGGCGGGGTCGCCGCAACAGCCGGGCGAGCAGCGCGAACAACTCCAAACCGCCGGCCGGTAGCCGTTCCCGGCCCGCTGTCGACTGCCGTTGGCCGATCAATTCCCGCTTGGGCAACTCCGAGCGCCGCACGTGTCACCTCCGATCAACACAGTGTGACCTTGCGGGGCAAGGCACGCCAGAGGGCGACGACCGCCGATGGGTGTGGCGGGCCGGCGACGTTCACAGTTGTCGATTAGGTTGGCCTGGCGAACACCCGATGGAGGGAGTCCACCCCGTGCGACGAGTCCTCACGGCGGCCACCACCGCCCTGACCCTCACCACCGCCGGCACCATGCTCGCCGGCACCCCCGGCCAGGCCGCCCCGACGGGCTGGGGCCGTCCGGTCGTCTCCGCCGCGCCGCAACCCGGCGCGCCCGGACTGGGCGACAGTTACTTCCCCGACTACGGCAACGGCGGCTACGACGTCGAGCACTACGACGTCCGGCTGCGCTACGAACCGGCCACCGACCTCCTCACCGGCACCACCACCATCCTCGCCACCGCCACTCAGGACCTCTCGACGTTCAATCTGGACTTCCTGCTCGACGTCGAGTCGGTACGGGTCAACGGTTGGGCGGCGAGCACCAGCACCGCGGGGGCGCACGAGTTGGTGGTCACCCCGGCCCGCACTGTGGCCCGGGGCCAGCAGCTCACCATCGTCGTGCGCTACTCCGGTGTCCCGTCGGAGGCCCTGGTCAACGGTTACACCGGCTGGACGCGTACCGACGACGGCGCCCTCGCCGTCAACGAGCCCGAGTCGGCGTGGTGGTGGTTCCCGAGCAACGACCACCCACTGGACAAGGCCACCTACGACATCTCGGTGTCGGTGCCCACCGGCGTCGAGGTGATCAGCAACGGCGTGCAGCCGAGGCCGCCGCTGGCCGAGGCCGGCAACCGCACCCGGTGGATCTGGCGAACCACCTCCCCCACCGCGACCTACCTGGCCTTCATGGCCATCGGCCAGTACGACATCGTCACCGACACCACGCCGAGCGGCCAGCCGGTGATCAACGCGTACAGCACCTCGCTGGGCGCTCTCGGGCCGGCCGCGCGGGCCAGCATCGAGCGGACCGCCGAGATCGTCGACTGGGAGAGCGGGATCTTCGGCCCGTACCCGTTCGAGGCGCAGGGCGGCGTGGCCGGGCCGATCGACGGCATCAGCTTCGCCCTGGAGACGCAGACCCGACCGGTGTACGGGCCGGGCTTCTGGCGACGCGGCGCCAACACCTACGTCGTGACGCACGAGCTGGCCCACCAGTGGTTCGGCGACTCGGTCTCGGTGGCCGACTGGCGCAACATCTGGCTCAACGAGGGCTTCGCCTCGTACGCGGAGTGGCTCTGGTCGGAGGAGCAGGGCGAGGGCACCGCCCAGGAGGTCTTCGACTTCACCTACGCCAGCTACCCGGCTGACGACGAGTTCTGGCAGGTGCTGCCCGGCGACCCGGGTGCCGCTCGGGTCTTCGACAACGCCGTCTACGACCGGGGCGCGATGACACTGCACCAGCTGCGGCTGGCCGTCGGCGACGACGCGTTCTTCGAGATCCTGCCGACCTGGACCGCCGAGCGCCGCTACGGCAACGGCACCATCGAGCAGTTCCAGGCCCTGGCCGAGCGGATCTCCGGGCTGGACCTGGACGACCTCTTCACCACCTGGCTGTTCACCGCCGGCCGACCCGATGTGGCCAGCGCCGCCCGTAAGGCCGCCCCGCCGGCGGAGCCCAAGTCCTGGGCCAAGATCCGCGAGTCGCACCACCTGATGTCGCACTAGAGGCAGGTCAGCACCGACGAGAGGGCCGTCGCTGACGCGGCGGCCCTTTCCGTCGGTGCTCGCTGGTCGTGCCGGAGCAGACTCAGTCGCCATCATCACTGCGACCCGGGGGTGGTCCCGCCCTTGCGCGTCCTTTGCTCTGCTTCAACGGACGCAACATCGGTTGTCCGAATATCGGACGTGCGGCGTTGCCTGGGTTGAAGCAGAGCAAAGGACGTGAGGACGTACAACGGGCGCTGGCCTACCGGCGGGGCCGTCGCCAGCAGCAGGGGCGGCGCCTGCGCGGAACAGCGTGCGCAGATCGGGCAGAGGTCGGACGGCTCAGGACGTCGGCGTCGCCGCGTCGGCAATGCTCGCCTCGACTCCGCGGATGTGCCGGTACGCAAACCACAGCGGCGGGAACGCCCCGACCGCGAAGGACAGGTCGACGAGCGTCCAGAACCAGGGGATGTCCCGGATCGGGCCGCAGATCAGCGCCAGCGGAACGATGCCCGCGCAGGCGATCATGCCGACCTGCACCACCCAGACGTTGCGCACCGGGTCGCGCAGCGGCCCCCAGAAGGCCACCGCCAGCACCAGGTGGGCGAAGGCCAACCAGTCGGTGCCGTAGAGCAGGAACGGGTAGTCCTCGCCGGCCGTCACGAGCCCGGTGTGCACCCGCTCGATCCAGGCGACCAGCGCGGGCAGTTGGCCGGCGAGCGGGTCCAGTACGCGCAGCAGCCAGCGCACCTCGATCTCCAGCGGAAAGGCGGTGACACCGCTGAGGAAGAGCCCGATCAGCACGATCCACAGCCAACGGCGGGTTCGCCGTAGCCGCTCCTCAATGTCCATGATCGCAGCGTAACGATGATCTTCATGTCGTCCGGTCCCGAAAGCGGGCCGCCGGGGGTGACAGCTGTCTCAGCGGTTCGTCACCGCCCCGGCGGTGGCCAACTCCCGGAGCCGTACCCCGCCCGAGCGCACCGCACCAGCGTCGGCGGGCGCGATGACACAGACCGCACCGGTGGGCCGGACGATGCGGGCGGCCCGGAACGCCACTCGTCGTACCGGATGGCGTGGTCGCGGAATGACCAGCGCGAGGGTCGCCGCTTGGCCGCGCTGCCGGTCCAGGGCGACGCCCGCCGCCGCCGTGGCGATCGCCGCTGCGGCTCCGGCGAGGACGAGCGTCTGCCGGGGTCCGGCGTGTTCGGCGAGCCAGCCGAGCAGCGGTGCGCCGACCGCGGCGGAGACCGAGCCGGTGACCGCCAGGGCGGCGAGCACCCGGCCCCGCATCGCGCCGTCGGTGTCGAGCTGGGCGCGGGTGCCGACGGTGGTGTCGATGACCACCGCGGCGGCGGCGATCGGCAGGATCACCGCGGCGAAGCTCCAGGTGCCCGGTGCGAGGCCGGCGACGATCTGCAACCCGCTGGCGAACAGGCCCGCGACGACGAGCGTCCGGTAGCCCAGGGAACTCCGGCGGGCCGCGACGAGCGCACCCACCACCGTTCCGACCGCGAACACCGTCGACAGCAGGCCGTACCCGGAGACGCCGGCGTGCAGCGGACCGTCGCTCATCGCGGCCATTGTCACCTGGTAGTTGCGGCCCAGGCTGCCGAGCACGAACGACAGGGCGAGCGCGAGGAGCAGCACCGGCTGCCCGCGCAGGTAGGCGAACCCGGCACGCACACCGCCCCGGGCGGCGTCCGGGACCGGGAGGTCGGGCGCGGCTCCCGGGCGTACGGCGAACAGCGCCACCACCACGGCGGCGAAGCTGGCCGCGTTGATGCCGAACAGCAGGGCGGGGCCGACGGCGGCCACCACCACGGCACCGAGGCTCATGCCGAGGATGCGGCCGGCGGAGTTGGTGAGCGAACCGAGCGCCAGGGCGTTGCCCAGCGTCTCCCGGTCGACGAGGCTGGCGGACCAGCGCCCCATCACCGGGCCTTCGATGGCCGAGACGGCACCGGTGGCCAGCGAGATCGCGAAGATCAGCGGCAGGCCGCCGACCCCGGTCAGGGCGACCGCCGCGAGTCCGGCGGCGAGCACCGCGTGGGCGCCCTGGGCGGCAATCAGCAACGGGCGGGCCGGCAGTCGGTCGGCCAGCACACCGCCCCAGACGCTGAGCAGCAACGTGGGTGCCGCCTGGAGCAGCACGGCGAAGCCCATGGACGTCGCCGAGCCGGTCTCCTTCAGGACGTACCAGTTGACCCCGAGGACCTGCATCCACGTGCCGATGACGGAGACGAATCCGGCGAGCGCCCAGATCCGGTAGTTGCGGTGGCGCAACGCGGCGAAGGTGGCACCTCTGGCCACGACGAACCTCCAGCGATCGGCAGCATGATCATTCACACCGATCGCGGCGCGGTTCGGCAGCCGGCAAGTCTTGCCGACTTAAACCTCTTTGCCCATATTTGTGAGCGGCTTCACCAGCGGGAATGTCCGGTCGGTACGGCAGCGGACCTGCCGCACCGACCGGACGCCAGCACCTCAGCGGGCGGCGAGAGCCTGCGCGGCCGGGCCGACCGGGGCCGGCAACGCACCAACACCGCCCAGATAGCCGTGGATGGCGGCGGCGACCGCACGCCCCTCGGCGATGGCCCAGACGATCAACGAGGCGCCCCGGTGCATGTCACCGGCCACGAACACCCCGTCGGCGTCGGTCTGCCAGTCGTCGCGGGCGTCGATGGCGCCCCGAGGGTTGCGGGCCACGCCGAACTGGGCCAGCAGCGGCTGCTGCTCGGTGCCCTCGAAGCCGATCGCCAGCAGCACCAGATCAGCCGGCAACTCCCGCTCGGAGCCCGGCACCACTGTGACGACCCGCCGGCCGTCGCGCTTCTCCACTGTCACCTCGGCGATCCGCACCGCCCGCACCTGGCCGGTGCCGTCGTCCACGAACTCCTGCACCGCAACGGCGAAGACCCGCGAGCCACCCTCCTCGTGCGCCGGGTAGCTGCGCAGCACCCACGGCCAGGTCGGCCACGGGTCCCGGGCCTCGTCGCGCTCTTGCGGCGGCTGCGGGTACAGGTCGAGCTGGTGCACGCCCGCGGCGCCCTGGCGGTGCGCGACGCCGAGACAGTCGGCCGCCGTGTCACCGCCACCGATGATCACCACGTGCTTGCCGGCCGCGTCGATCGGGGTGCCGTCCGGCAACACCGCCCGCGCCAGCCGACGCTCACCGGTGGCCACCACGCCAGCCTGCTCGATGGCCGCCGTGGCGACCGCGCGATTCGCCGCGACCAGGTGGGCCATCGCCTGGTGTACGCCCCGAAGCGCCCGCCCCGGGGTCTCCGGGGTGTCCCGGCCCTGCAACGCGCCACAGGCCAGCAGCACCGCGTCGTGCTCGGCGCGCAACTGCTCGGCGGTGACGTCCACCCCGACGTTCACGCCGGTGCGGAAGCGCACCCCCTCGGCGGTGAGCTGGGCCAACCGGGCATCGATGTGCCGCTTCTCCAACTTGAAGTCGGGGATGCCGTACCGGAGCAGGCCACCGATCGCGTCGTCGCGTTCGTACACCGTCACCGCGTGACCGGCGCGGGCCAACTGCTGCGCGGCGGCGAGGCCGGCGGGCCCGGAGCCGACGACGGCGACCGACCGGCCCGACGGCGCCGGCACCGGGCGGGGGGTGAACCCGCGCGCCGCGGCGAAGTCGGCGATCTCCACCTCGACCTGCTTGATGGTCACCGGTTGACCGCCGGAGATGCCGAGCACGCAGGCCGCCTCACAGGGCGCCGGGCAGAGTCGGCCGGTGAACTCCGGGAAGTTGTTGGTGGCGTGCAGCGACTCCACGGCGGCGTCCCAGTTGCCGGTACGCACCAGGTCGTTCCAGTCCGGGATGCGATTGCCCAGCGGGCAGCCGTCGTGACAGAACGGGATGCCGCAGTCCATGCATCGGGTGGCCTGCTCACGGACCAACTCCTCGCCGGCCGGCGGGTACACCTCCCGCCAGTCGCTGATCCGCACCGGCACCGGGCGGCGGGCCGGCAGTCGCCGGTCGTAGCGCAGGAAACCGTTCGGGTCAGGCACGTGCCACCTCCTGGGCAGCCACCCGCGGGGCGGGCGGCACCGGCATCGCCGGCACAGCGGGCGCGGTCAGTTCTTTCATGACCGCGTCGTCGACGTCGCGGCCGGCTGCTTCGGCGGCCCGCATGATCTCCAGCACCCGGCGGTAGTCGCGGGGTACCACAGCGGTGAACTCGACCACCGCCTCCGGCCACCGCTTGAGCAACTCCTCGGCGACCGCCGACCCGGTCTCGGCCACGTGCCGTTGGACCAGCTCGTGCAGGAGCGACTGCTCCTGCTCGCCCAGCGGCAACAGGTCGACCAGCTCCGCGTTGACCCGGGCCCGGTCCAGGTGGTGCACGTACGCCGTGCCACCGGACATGCCGGCCGCGAAGTTCCGGCCGGTCGCGCCGAGCACCACCACAGTGCCGCCGGTCATGTACTCGCAGCCATGGTCACCGACGCCCTCGACCACGGCGATCGCGCCGGAGTTACGCACCGCGAACCGCTCCCCCACCCGGCCGCGCAGGAAGACCTCGCCCGCCGTGGCCCCGTACAGGATGGTGTTGCCGGCGATGATCTGATCCTCGGCCCGCTGCCCCGGCTCGGCGTCCGGGTCGAGGAACGGCGCGGCGGCGTCCGGACGGACGATGAGCCGGCCCCCGGAGAGACCCTTGCCCACGTAGTCGTTGGCGTCGCCGTGCAGGCGCAGGGTCACCCCGCGCGGCAGGAACGCGCCGAACGACTGCCCAGCCGTGCCGTGCAGCACGAACTCGATGGTGTCTTCGGGAAGGCCGGCGCCACCGAAGCGACGGGTCACCTCACCGCCGAGCATCGCGCCGATGCTGCGGTGCTCGTTGCGCACCGCCACCTCGACGCGCACCGGCGCCCCGTCCGTCAGAGCCGGACGGGCCAGCGCGATCAGCTCGTTGTCGAGCGCCTGATCCAGGCCGTGATCCTGCGCGCGGACCCCGCGTCGGGCCGCACCGGCGGGCAGCTCCGGCAGGTGCAGGACGGGCGCCAGGTCCAACCCGTGCGCCTTCCAGTGCGTCAGCGCCGGGGCCACGTCGAGCAGCTCGGACTGCCCGATCGCCTCCTCGATCGAGGAGAAACCCAGCTCGGCCAGGTACCCCCGGACCTCCTCGGCGAGGAAGAGGAAGAAGTTCTCCACGAACTCCGGCTTGCCGGTGAAGCGCTCCCGCAGCACCGGGTTCTGGGTGGCGATGCCGACCGGGCAGGTGTCCAGGTGGCAGACCCGCATCATCACGCAGCCCTCGACGATCAGCGGCGCGGTCGCGAAGCCGAACTCCTCCGCGCCGAGCAGCGCCGCGACCAGCACGTCCCGGCCGGTCTTGAGCTGGCCGTCGACCTGCACTGTGACCCGGTCCCGCAGCTTGTTGAGCAACAACGTCTGCTGCGCCTCGGCCAGCCCCAACTCCCACGGGGTGCCGGCGTGCTTGAGCGAGTTCATCGGAGAGGCGCCCGTACCCCCGTCGTGGCCGGAGATCAGGATGACGTCCGCCTTGAGCTTCGCCACCCCGGCGGCGACGGTGCCGACGCCGACCTCGCTGACCAGCTTGACGTGCACCCGGGCCGCCGGGTTGACGCACTTGAGGTCGTGCACCAACTGGGCGAGGTCCTCGATGGAGTAGATGTCGTGGTGCGGCGGCGGGGAGATCAGACCCACGCCGGGGGTGGCGTGCCGGGTCCGGGCGATCCACGGCCAGACCTTGTTGCCGGGCAGCTGACCGCCCTCACCCGGCTTGGCGCCCTGGGCCATCTTGATCTGGAGGTCGTCGGCGTTGACCAGGTATTCACTCGTCACACCGAAGCGGCCGCTGGCGATCTGCTTGACCGCCGAACGGCGGGCCGGGTCGTGCAGCCGCTCGACGTCCTCGCCGCCCTCACCGGTGTTGGACTTGCCGCCGAGCCGGTTCATGGCGATGGCGAGCGTCTCGTGCGCCTCCGCCGAGATCGACCCGTACGACATGGCGCCGGTGGCGAACCGCTTGACGATCTCGGTGGCCGGCTCGACCTCCTCGATCGGCACCGCCGGACGGACCCCGGTGCGCAGGGTGAACAGCCCGCGCAGCGAGCCGGCCTGCGCGGCGAGCGCGTCGACCTTGGCGGTGTACTGCCGGAAGACGTCGTACTGCCGGCTGCGGGTGGCGTGTTGCAGCAGGAAGACCGTCTCCGGGTTGAACAGGTGCAGCTCACCCTCGCGGCGCCACTGGTACTCGCCACCGACCTCCAACCGGTCAGAAGTGGCGGTGCCGGTCGGCGGCCAGGCCAGCGCGTGCCGGGCGGCCACCTCGGTGTGCACGCCCGCGAGCGCGACCCCGCCGATGCGGCTGGGGGTGCCCCGGAAGTAGCGCTCGACCAGCCGGCTGTCCAGGCCGACCGCCTCGAAGACCTGCGCCCCGCAGTACGAGGAGACCGTCGATATCCCCATCTTGGACATGATCTTCAGGACGCCCTTGCCGAGCGCCTTCGCGTAGTTGCGCACTGCCGCAGCGGGCTCCACCCCGGCCAACGCGCCCGTGGCGATCATGTCCTCGACCGACTCGAACGCCAGGTACGGGTTGACCGCTGCCGCGCCGTAGCCGATCAGCACCGCCGCGTGGTGCACCTCCCGGCAGTCCCCGGACTCGACGATCAGCGCCGCCCGCGTACGGGTCTGCTCGCGGACCAGGTGCTGGTGCACGGCGGCGGTGAGCAGCAGCGACGGGATCGGTGCCAGGTCGGCGTTGGAGTCCCGGTCGGAGAGCACCAGGATGCGCACGCCGTCCTCGATCGCCTCGGAGACGTGCCGGCAGATCTCGGTCAGCCGTGCCTTGATCCCGGCGGCGCCCTCCCGGATCCGGTACAGCCCGGAGACCCGGACCGCCTTGAAGCCGGGCAGGTCGCCGTCCTCGTCGATGGAGAGGATCTTCGCCAGCTCGTCGTTGTCGATGATCGGGTGCGGGAGCACGATCTGCCGGCAGCTCGCGGCGCCCGGGTCGAGCAGGTTGCCCTCCGGCCCGATGGTCGACGCCAGGCTGGTCACCAACTCCTCGCGGATGGCGTCCAGCGGCGGGTTGGTGACCTGGGCGAAGAGCTGGTGGAAGTAGTCGTAGAGCAGCCGCGGCCGGGTGGACAGCGGCGCGATCGGGGTGTCCGTTCCCATCGAGCCGAGCGGCTCGGCGCCGGTGCGGGCCATCGGCCCGAGCAGTATCTTCAGCTCTTCCACCGTGTAGCCGAAGGTCTGCTGCCGGCGGCGCACCGAGTCGTGCGTGTAGACGGTGTGCTCGCGGGCCGGCAGGTCGTTCAGCTCGATCAGCCCGGCGTGCAGCCACTCGCCGTACGGCTGGGCGGCGGCCAACTCGGACTTGATCTCCTCGTCGTGCACGATCCGCCCGGCCACGGTGTCGACCAGGAACATCCGGCCCGGCTGGAGGCGCCCCTTGGCGACCACGTGGGCCGGGTCGAGGTCGAGGACGCCCGCCTCGGAGCCGAGAACCACGAGCCCGTCGTCGGTCTGCCACCAGCGCCCCGGGCGCAGCCCGTTGCGGTCCAGCACCGCGCCGACGATCTCGCCGTCGGTGAAGGCCACCGACGCCGGGCCGTCCCACGGCTCCATGAGGCTGGCGTGGAAGCGGTAGAAGGCGCGCTTGGCCGGGTCCATCCCCGGGTCGTTCTCCCAGGCCTCGGGGATCATCATGAGAACCGCGTGCGGCAGGCTCCGCCCGGCCAGGTGCAGCAGCTCCAGGACCTCGTCGAAGTTCGCCGAGTCGGAGGCGGCGGGGGTGCAGACCGGGAAGACCCGCCGGATGTTGCCCGGCACGTTCGGCGAGCGCAGGAGCGCCTCGCGGGCCTGCATCCAGTTGCGGTTGCCGCGGATCGTGTTGATCTCGCCGTTGTGGGCGATGAACCGGTACGGATGCGCCAGCGGCCAGGATGGGAAGGTGTTTGTGGAGAAGCGGGAGTGCACCAACGCGATCGCGCTGTCCACCCGCTCGTCGCGCAGGTCCGGGTAGAACGCCGGCAACTGGTCGGGCGTGAGCATGCCCTTGTAGACCATGGTGCGGCTGGACAGCGACGGGAAGTACGCCGGGACGCCGCGCTCGGCGGTCTCCCGCTCGGCCTGCTTGCGCAGGCAGAACGCCACCCGGTCCAGCTCGATGCCGCGCAGCGGGGAGCCGGCCGGCCCGTCGGGCGCGTCGGTGAGGCGGTGCGCGGCCAGGAAGAGCTGCCGGACCCGGGGCATCGCCGCCAGGGCGGTCTCGCCCAGGTCACTCGGGTCGATCGGCACGTCCCGCCAGCCGAGCAGGTCGGCGCCCTCGACCAGTGCGTACTTCTCGACCACCCGACGGGCACGCGCCTCGGCGGCATCGTCGTCGGGCAGGAAGACCAGTCCCGTGGCGTACTCGCCCGCCGGGGGAAGCGCGACGTCGGCCACCGCGCGCAGGAACGCGTCGGGCACCTGGATCATGATGCCGGCGCCGTCGCCGGTGTTCGGCTCCGCGCCACGGGCGCCCCGGTGGTCCAGCCGACAGAGCGCGCCGAGCCCGTTGGCGACGACCGAGTGTGAACGCCGGCCGTGCAGGTCCGCCACGAAGGCCACGCCGCAGGCATCGTGCTCCTGCGCTGGGTCGTAGAGGCCCTGGGCAGACGGACGGGGGTGGGGCGTCGGGGACGCCTGCGGGCTGTGCGGGTGCGGCTGTTCTGTGTCCGCGTACGGCTGAGCCACCGGGCCTCCTGTCGTCACTCAGGTTGGATCATGGTGGGGACGACGTCGGCCCGTGGGTCTATTGAGTCTACGTTAGGGCCGGGGTCGCACGGCCACCCGAGATTGATCACACCGTCCATTGGCTGGGACGTGTAGTCTCGCGCGGTGGATCCGCTACACAAGCATGTCTTCGACCGGTTGGAACGCTTCTACGACGCGGTGCCCCGCGACGTCGCCGGTGCGGAGGATCATGGCGGGCTGGTGCTGTTCGTCCGCGAGGGCGCCGGTTGGCCGTTCTACGCCCGCCCCCGCATCGACGCCACCGAGCCGCCGTCGCTGGCCGACGTGACCTCGGTGCGCGAGCGCCAGCGAAAGCTGGGCCTGCCGGAGGCCTTCGAGTGGGTGCACGAGACGGCCCCCGAGCTGCTGGCGGTGGCCCGCTCGGCGGGGCTCAGCGTGCTGGAGGCGCCGCTGATGGTGCTCGACCCGAGCGCGCTGCCCGACCCGGCGACGATCTCCGACGCGGCGGTGCGGGTGCTGGCGGCGGACTCCCCCGGCTTCGCCGCCGATGTCGCCGCCCGACGTGCGGTGGCAGCTGTGGCGTTCGCCGCCGCCGGCACCGCGCCCGGCGAGGCCGGCCCGGCCGAACGCGACGCCGCCGTCACCGAACTCGAACTGGCCGCGCTCGACGAGGAGCGCGCCCGGATCGCCGATGGCCGACGGATCTCCGCGCTGGCCGGCACGCCGACCGAGGGCGCGCTGGCCAGCGGCATGGCGATGCGGGTCGACGACGTCGCGGAGATCGCCGGGGTGGCCACCCTGCCGTCCGCCCGACGACGCGGGCTGGGCGCCGCGCTCACCGCCACCCTGGCCCGGGAACTGCTGGCGGCCGGCACCGAGCTGGTCTTCCTCTCCGCGGGCAGCGAAGAGATCGCGCGGGTCTACCTACGGGTCGGCTTCCGCCGAATCGGCACCGCCTGCATCGCCGAACCCGCCGCGCTCATTCCCTGACCCGCCCCGTCCCGCTGACCTGCCCCGCGACCGGGGTCAGGTCGGTGGGCGCCACTGGGCGGCGGAGGCGACGGCGCTGGAGATCAGTCGGGAGTTGATCGTGCCCAGTGCGGCGTCCCGGGCGCGCAGCGCCAGCCGGCCCCGGGTCTGGAGCACCGCCGACATCCGCCGGGTCTGCCGGACCACTGTCGCGGCCCGGGGGCGGCGCACCCGGTCGTACGCCTGGACGGCGTCGGGCAGTCGGGCCTCCCGCAGTAGCGACGCGAGCGTGGCGGCGTCCTCGAACGCGAGGCAGGCGCCCTGCCCGAGGTGCGGCGGCATGGCGTGCGCCGCGTCGCCGAGCAGCACCACCCCACCGGGCCCGACCGGAAAGCCGTACGCCCGGGGCAGCGGGCGCAGCTCGCGAACCTCCTGTTGGACCAGGTCGGCCGGCTCGGTCGCGTCGAGCAGCGCGCCGACCGGCGCGGGCCAGCCCGCGTACCAGCGGCGCAGCAGGGCGAGCTGCGTCTCCGGTGGTTCCGGGCGGGGCGCGCCGGCGGCGGTGGCCACCCAGTAGATGCCGCCCCGGGTGGACCCGCCCGAGGAGCCGCGCTCGCCCAGCGACGCGGCCACGAACCGGTAGCCCGCGCCGAGAATCTCACCGGCCAGCGGCTGATCGTCGGGGAGTCGAGGTGCCTGGTACCAGGGGATGACGGCCCGCCAGGCGGCGCACCCGGAGCTGACCACCCGGGACTCGGGCGCGAGTTGCCGGCGGATACCGCTGTCCGTGCCGTCGGCTGCCACCACCAGGTCGGCCTCAATGGTCTGCCGCCCATCGCTGACTCCCGGCCGCTCGCCCGGCTCGACACGGACATGACGCACTGTCACCCCGGTCCGCAACTCGACCCGCTCGCCGAGGCCGGCGATCAGCGCGTCGTGCAGATCCTCCCGGTGCACCACCACCGGCATCCGGTCGGCCGGGATGGGCCGGGGCTGCACGAGCCAGTGCCCGTCCGGGCGACGGACCCCACCGTCGGGCAACGGGGTGGCGATGGCGGCCAGGCCGGCGCCGAGGCCGAGTGCCTGGAGCGCGCGGACACCGTTGGGCCAGAGCACCACCGCGGTCGGCTCGGGGCGGACCCGTTCGGCGCGTTCCAACACTGTGACCTGCCAGCCGGAACGGGCCAGCGCGCCGGCCACCGCGAGGCCACCGACCCCCGCGCCGACCACCACCGCGCTACGCATCGGTGCCGCTCAGCTGTCCCGGTCGGCGGGACGCGCGCCAGTGGCGTCGGCCCGGTCGGTGCGGGCGGCGGACGGATCGTCCGCCGGCTCGTCGTCGCTCGACGCGAGGTCGGCGGCTGCCGTGTCGTCGGACGGCTCGCCGTCATCCGGCCGGGAGTCGTCGTCGTTCGCCGGCGGCACGACGCCGGTGTCCTGCCAGGCGGCGTACTGCTCCTCGCTCACCACCCGGTAGCCCTCCGGCGCGGCGGCCCGTGTGGGGGTCTCCCGCTCGGAGAGGTCGACCTGGGACAGGTCGGACGTGGGGGGCGGGGTCGTCGTCGCCGCCGGGCCGAGCGGGATCAGGTAGTCCCGAGGGCCACGCACGCGTACGAAGTAGATGAGGGCGCCGAGGAAGACCAGGGCGGCGGTCCAGACGTTGAGCCGGACGCCGAGGATCTGGTTGGCCTCGTCGGTGCGCATCAGCTCGATCCAGAACCGGCCGACGGTGTAACCCATCACGTAGAGCGCGAACGCCCGGCCCCGGCCCAGCTTCAGCCGGCGGTCGAGGATGAGGACCAGGGCCACGACGCCGAGGTTCCACAGCGCCTCGTAGAGGAAGGTCGGCTGGTAGAGACCCGGTTCGAGGATCGGCTGGCCGGCGTCGTCGCGCAACGCGTGCCCGGGGTTGTCCGGGTCCATCCGGTGGATCTCCAGACCCCACGGCAGTGTGGTCCGGCCACCGAAGAGCTCGTTGTTGAACCAGTTGCCGATCCGACCGACGGCCTGGGCCAGCGGCAGCCCGGGGGCCAGGGCGTCGGCCACCACACCGAACGGAATGCCGAGCTGTCGGGCCGCGATCCAGGCACCGACCGCGCCACCGGCGACGGCGCCCCAGATGCCGAGACCGCCCTCCCAGATGGCGAACGCCTTCATCGGGTCCCCGCCGGCGCCGAAGTACTTCTCCGGTGAGGTGACCACGTGGTAAATCCGGGCGCCGATGATGCCGGCGGGCACCGCCCAGACGGCGATGTCGAGCACAGCGCCGGGCGCGACGCCGCGCTGCCGCAGCCGGCGCTCGGTCACCCAGCAGGCCAGCACGATGCCGGCGATGATGCAGAGCGCGTAGGCCCGGATCGGCACCGGCCCGAGCTGCCAGACCGCGGTGCTGGGGCTGGGCAGGGCCGCCTGGGGGGAGAGCGAGGCGAGGGTCACGGGTGCACACGCTACCGCTGCACACCCCCGCAGCGGCACCCCGGGCCGCCGGAGGGCGCATCCCGGTGACTTCTGGTTTGCACCGCCGTAGGCTCTTTGTCCATGAGCGCGCTCACCTGGGCGGTCGCCGCGGTCGTCACCGACGACACCGGTCGGGTGCTGCTCTGCCAGCAGGGTCGGGGTTCCCGCCGCTACGCGTTGCCCGGCGGACGGCTCCGCCCGGCCGAGGGCCCGGTAGGGGCGGCGCTACGTGACATTCGCGCGGAGACCGGCTGGGACATCGAGCTGATCGACCTGGTCGGGGTCTACCACCTGAGCGTCCCCTCGGGAGATGCCGCCGCCGGACGCGCCGGGCCGCTGCCGGACGTCCTCGTGCACGTGTTCCGGGCCCGCGCGGCCGGGGTCCGACCCGCCAGCGACCCACCGCCGGGCTGCCGGTTGTCCTGGCACTCCCCCGACGCGCTGCCCGAGATGGTCACCCCGCTCACCCGGGCCGCCGTCATCGACGCGACGGCCGGCCGCTCCGGCGTGCTCCGCGACGTCCCCTGCGCCACCGGTACCGTCACCTCCGCGCCGCTGCCGGCGGCTCGCCCGGCCGAGGACGGCCAGCCGGCAACCGACCAGGACGCGCGGCGGCCGAGGACCGACCAGGACGGGCATCCGGGAGCGGGGCAGCCACCGGAGCAACGCGGCGAGGCAGCGGACCCGTCGTCCCTGCACCCCTGACGGGCCGCAACCGTCCCGAGGTCCGCCGCGTGGTCGCGGACGGGCCGGGCTCAGCGGGTGGGGTTACGGACACCCTCGGCGAGCTCGGCGCTGAGCGTGCGCAGGGCGGCCAGCCCGTCGGCCTCGGTGGGTGCGTCGAGCACACACCTGACCAGCGCGCTGCCCACGATCACCCCGTCGGCGTAACCGGCGACGGTGCCGGCCTGCGCGCCGGTGCCCACCCCCAGGCCGACACCGATCGGCAGGTCGGTCACCGCACGCGCTCGGGAGACCAGCGTCGGGGCGGCGTCGGAGGTACGCGCCCGGGCGCCGGTCACCCCCATCACGGCGGTCGCGTAGACGAAGCCGCGGCAATGCTGCACAGTCATCGCCAGCCGGGCGTCGGTGGACGACGGCGAGACCAGGAACGTGCGGTCCAGCCCGTGCGCGTCCGAGGCGGCCAGCCACTCGTCGGCCTCGTCGGGGATGAGGTCCGGGGTGATCAGGCCGGTGCCGCCGGCGGAGGCGAGGTCACGGGCGAAGACGTCCACGCCGTACCGCTCGACCGGGTTCCAGTAGGTCATGGTGACCACCGGGGCGCCGGTGGCCGCCACCGCCTCGATGATGCGCATCGTGTCCGCGGTGCGTACGCCCCCGGCAAGCGCGATGTCACTGGCCCGCTGGATCACCGGCCCGTCCATCACCGGGTCGGAGTAGGGGATCTCCACCTCGATCACGTCGACGCCGGCCTCGACCATGGCGGTCATCGCGGCGATGCTGCCCTCGACGGTGGGGAAACCAGCCGGCATGCAGCCGACCAGCAGTGCCCGTCCGTCGGCGCGGGCCTTGTCGAAGGCCACCCCGATCCGGCTCATCTCACCGCTCCTTGTCGAGGATGCCGAAGTAGTCGCCGGCGGTGTGCACGTCCTTGTCGCCCCGCCCGGAGAGGTTGACCACGATGGTGGGCTCCCGGCCCAGCTCCGCGGCGAGCTTCGGGGCCAGCGCGACGGTGCCGGCGAGCGCGTGCGCGCTCTCGATCGCCGGGATGATGCCCTCGGTGCGGCAGAGCAGCTCGAACGCGGCCATCGCCTCGTCGTCGGTGACCGGCAGGTAGTTCGCCCGGCCGGTGTCGTGCAGCCACGCGTGCTCGGGCCCGACGCCCGGATAGTCCAGGCCGGCGGAGATCGAGTGCGACTCCAGGGTCTGCCCGTCGGCGTCCTGAAGCACGAACGTGCGGGTGCCGTGCAGCACCCCGGCGGACCCGCCGGTGATGCTCGCCGCGTGCCGGCCGGTGGCCACCCCGTCGCCGCCGGCTTCGAAGCCGTACAGCCGCACCGCCTCGTCGCCCACGAAGGCGTGGAAGATGCCGAGCGCGTTGGAGCCGCCGCCGACGCAGGCGGTGACGGCGTCCGGCAGCCCACCGGTGAGGTCCAGGCACTGCTGACGGGCCTCGTCACCGATGCCCCGCACGAAGTCGCGCACCATCGCCGGGAACGGGTGCGGGCCAGCGGCGGTGCCGATCAGGTAGTGCGTCTCGTCGACGTTGGCCACCCAGTCGCGCATCGCCTCGTTCATCGCGTCCTTGAGGGTGCGCGAACCGTTGGTGACCGGGACGACAGTGGCGCCGAGCATCCGCATCCGGGCCACGTTGAGCGCCTGCCGCTCGGTGTCGACCTGGCCCATGTAGACCACGCACTCGAGGTCGAACAGGGCGGCGGCGGTCGCGGTGGCGACACCATGCTGGCCGGCGCCGGTCTCCGCGATCACCCGGGTCTTGCCCATCCGCTTGGTGAGCAGCGCCTGGCCGAGCACGTTGCGCACCTTGTGCGCACCCGTGTGGTTGAGGTCCTCGCGCTTGAGCAGCACCCGCGCGCCGACCTTCGCGGAGAACCGTCGGGCCTCGTAGAGCAGCGACGGCGTGCCGGCGTAGTCGCGCAGCAGCGCGCCGAACTCGGCCCGGAAGGACTCGTCCGCCATCGCCGTACGCCACGCCCCGTCGAGCTCGTCCAGCGCGGCCACCAGGGCCTCGGGAACGAACCGACCGCCGAAGCGGCCGAAGTGGCCGGCGGAGTCGGGCTGCGGGCCGGCCACCGGGGCCAGCGCGTCGGCGCTCATCGGAAATCCTCTCGGTGGGACGTCAGACCGGCGCGGGGTCAGCGCACCGGCCGGGGCGTTGCCGGGTGGTTGCCGGCGTTGACCAACTCGGCGACCGCCTCGCGGGGGCTCTTCTGGGTGACCAGGCCCTCGCCCACGAGGACCGCGTCGGCGCCCGCGGAGGCGTACCGGATCAGGTCGTGCGGGCCACGAACGCCGGATTCGGCGATCTTGACGACGCTGCTGGGCAGGCCCGGCGCTATCCGCTCGAACACCGACCGGTCGACCTCCAGGGTACGCAGGTCACGGGCGTTGACCCCGATCACCTGCGCGCCGGCCTCCAGCGCGCGGTCGGCCTCTTCCTCGTCGTGCACCTCGACCAGAGCGGTCATGCCCAGCGACTCGATCCGCTCCAGCAGGCCCATCAGGACGTTCTGCTCGAGTGCGGCGACGATCAGCAGAACCAGGTCGGCGCCGTGCGCGCGGGCCTCGTGGATCTGATAGCTGGAGACCACGAAGTCCTTACGCAGCACCGGCACTGTGACCGCGGCACGAACGGCCGCCAGGTCGTCCAGCGAACCGCCGAACCAGCGGCCCTCGGTCAGCACACTGATCGCCCGCGCCCCACCGGCCGCGTAGTCGACCGCGAGGTCGGCCGGATCGGCGATCTCGGCCAGCCGGCCCTTGGACGGCGACGAGCGCTTCACCTCGGCGATCACGGCCACGCCGGGCTTGCGTAGCGCCGCGTACGCGTCCATGGGCGGCGGCGCAGCCGCTGCCAGTTCACGGATCCGCTCCAGCGGAACCTGCTCCTGGCGCCGGGCGACGTCTTCACGCACGCCGGCCAGAATCTCGTCGAGCACGCTTACGGACGCTGCCTGGCCGGCCTCGTCCCCCTCCGCGTGCGCATGCTCAGCAGTCACGAACGGACTCCCCTCTCCGGGCGTCATGGGCCGATGCTAGGGGCAGCCGACCGACACCGAATGCCGGGGGTATGGCGCTGCTCACGAAAAGGGCTGCGGCATAATGGCCGACTTGCCGTGAAGGGGTTGTCACGCAGCGCCACCTCCGGTATCGACCACCGTCACGCGGTATGGAGCCTGCCGGCCGCAGTCAGACCGGGCCGATCCATCGATCATGCCACCAGTTTCCCCTCCGCGCCTGACCACAACGATGTCGATCGATGCTGTGAGCAAGCTCAAGGCCAAACGGACGGTGCCTGGTCACGGCCGGGGCGAGACAGTTGACCGGGCGGTCACCGCGGCGAAACGTCGACCGGCGAGCATCGTCCTCGGGCAGACTCGATGGCGCGCCTGCCCCGACCGCAGCAACTCCTCGTGCGAGGTGACCATGAGCATTTCCGAGCCGCAACCGACCATCGGACTGACCACCATCTCGCGGACGGTGGCGTCGCTCGCCGTCGGAGTGGTGCACACCGTGGAACGCGCCGTGGTGGGCGAGGGACGGATGCGGACGGCCCGGGGCAACGCCTGGGAGGCGGTCTGCGCCGACCGGGCCCGCGCCGACCAACGCGCCGAGCTGAACCGCCTGGTCGCCGAGCTGACCGCCGCCCGCGCCGTCAGTAGCCGCGCCCAGTGGGAGCGCCAGCCGGTCGGCTGACCGCCCGCCGGCGCTGCGGCCACTGCGTCAGTCGGCGGTGGGGTCCTCGCCCCGGTCCAGCGCGTCCCACGCCTCGGTGGTCCGCCGCCCCGCCAAGGGCGTCGGCGGCCCGGCCGGGTCGCCCTGCGCCGACGCGGCCTCCGGAGCGGTCCGCGCCGGACGTTCGTACCGGGCGCCCATCGCCGGCCAGTCACCGCCACGCATCGCCGTCCACCAGCCGCCCACGGCGGCCAGCAGACCGCCGAGCAGGCAGAGCGCCGGCCACTGCCGGCTCACCGCGCCGCCCACGTCGGCCACCAGCCCGTACCCGCCACCGGCCGCAACGGCCAGCCCGAGCAGGCCGAGCAACACCCCGAGCACCCGACGCAGGCGACCCCGGGTGGCCAGCACCGCGCCACCCCCGGCCAAGGTCACCAGAGCCAACGCCGGCAGCCAGGGCAGCAGGCTCGCACCGCTGTGGGTGTCACGCACCGGCGGCAGCGGCGCCGGACGTACCGTCAGCTCGACCGACCAGCTGCGCGTCGCGGCCCACAGCGCCAGGCCCGCGCCGGCCAGGCAGAGCAGCACGGCGTACGTCAACGCGCGCCGGCCCACGACGGACCGCTCCCCGCCACTCAACGGGCGGGCCGGAGGGTTTCGGCGGCCGCGATCGCGGCCAGCACGGCCGCGGCCTTGTTGCGCGTCTCCTGGTCCTCGGCGGCCGGGTCCGAGTCGGCGACGACCCCCGCCCCGGCCTGGACGTAGGCGCGGCCGTCACGGATGAGCGCCGTCCGGATGGCGATCGCCATGTCCAGGTCGCCACCGAAGCCGAAGTAGCCCACGGTACCGCCGTAGAGGCCACGCCGGACCGGCTCCAACTCCTCGATGATCTCCATGGCGCGCACCTTGGGCGCCCCGGAGAGCGTGCCGGCCGGGAAGGTCGCGGCCAGCGCGTCGAAGGCGCTCTGGTCGTCACGCAGCGTGCCGGTGACTGTGGAGACGATGTGCATGACGTGGCTGTACCGCTCGATGGTGGCGAACTCGGGCACCTCCACGCTGCCGGGCTGACAGACCCGACCCAGGTCGTTGCGGCCTAGGTCGACGAGCATCACGTGCTCGGCTCGTTCCTTCGGGTCGGCGAGCAGTTCGGCGGCGAGCGCGGCGTCGGCGGCGGCGGTGCCGCCCCGCGGCCGGGTGCCGGCGATCGGGTGCAACAACGCCCGGCGCCGCCCGTCCGCGGCCCCGGTGACCTTCAGGTGCGCCTCCGGCGACGAGCCGACGATGTCGAACCCGTCGAAGCGCAGCAGGTACATGTACGGGCTGGGGTTGCTGGTGCGCAGCACCCGGTAGACGTCCAGCGGGTCGGCGTGGGTCGTCCGCTCGAAGCGTTGGGAGAGCACGATCTGGAAGCACTCACCCGCCCGGATCGCCTCCTTGGCCGCCTCCACCGCCTTGGGGTAGCCGCCGTCGGGCGTACGGCAGAGCACCTCGCCGGCCGGCGGACGCTCGACCGTGGAGATCATCGGCGGGATGGGCCGGGACAGCGCCGTGGTCATCGCGTCCAACCGGCCCACCGCGTGGTGGTAGGCGGCGGCGACCTGCGGGGCGCGGTCCGGGGCGTCCAACGGCGGCAGCACCGCGTTGGCGACCAGGATCGCCGAGCCGTCGTAGTGGTCGAGCACCACCAGGTCGGTGGCGAGCATCATGCCCAGCTCCGGGACGCCCAGGTCGTCCTCGGTCAGCTCGGGCAACCGCTCGAAGCGCCGGATCAGGTCGTAGCCGAGGTAGCCGACCATGCCCCCGGTCAGCGGCGGCAGGTCGTCGGACGGGTCCCCGACCGGGCCGGCCAGCGCGGCCACCGTCTCCCGCAGCATCCGCACCGGGTCACCCTCGGTGCTCAGCCCGGCCGGCGGCTGGCCCAGCCAGGTCGCCACGCCGTCGCGCTCGATCAGTGTCGCGCTGCTGCGTACGCCGATGAACGAGTACCGCGACCAGGCCATGCCGGCCGAGCCGACGCCCTGCTCGGCCGATTCCAACAGGAACGTGCCCGGTCCACCGGCCAGCTTCCGGTAGACCCCGACCGGGGTCTCCGCGTCGGCCAGCAGTCGCCGGGTGACCGGCACCACCCGCCAGTCGGCGGCGAGCGCGGTGAAGGTGGCCAGGTCGGGGCTGAGGGTGCCGTCGGTCATTGGTGCGCCTCCGTCCCGGTGACGGGCAGCTCGGTGAAGAAGCACGTCCGGTGCCCGGTGTGGCAGGCCGCGCCGACCTGGTCCACGCTCACCAGCAGCGCGTCCCCGTCGCAGTCCAGGGCGACCGACCGCACGTACTGGTGGTGCCCGGAGGTGGCGCCCTTGACCCAGTATTCGCTGCGGCTGCGCGACCAGTAGGTGGCCCGGCCGGTGGTGAGGGTGCGGTGCAGCGCCTCGTCGTCCATCCAGGCGACCATCAGCACCTCACCGGAGTCGTGCGCACGCACCACTGCGGCAACCAGACCGTCGGCGGTGCGGCGCAGCTGGGCCGCGATGGCCGGGTCGAGCCGGGACGGGCGCGCCGGCACGGGCGCGGCCAGCTCGTTCGGATCGCTGGGTACGCCGGTCACCGGCGAGTCAGGTACGGGCACAGTCACCAATTCTCCCGCACGCGGCGCGGGCACCGCCGACCGCTCCCGCCAGGGCTGCGGCGAGGGCCCCGACTGCGACAAGGGCCGAGGCTGCGGCGGGGGCCCGGCCGGCCGGGCCAGTTGGGCGACGTAGCGGTCCAGCCGGCCGTCGACCAGGGCGGCGGCCAGGTCCGCGCCGGCCGTGTCGGCGATCTCCTCGGCGTACGGCCGGATCAGCGGCAGCGTGCCGGCGACCAGCCGTACGGCGGCGGCCCAGAGCTGCCCGGTGGCACCCGGGCGCAGCCCGAGGCAGAGCAGCATGTCCGTCCGGTAGCCGGGTGGGGACACCGGCAGTTCCAGGGCCGCCGCGAAGGCCGCCCGGCGGGAGTGGACCCGCACGGAGGGGTTGGCCGGGCGCAGCACCGAGGGGCAGAGCCGCGCCAGGTCGGCGACGGCGAGCCTCACCCCGAGGCGATCGCTGGCAGCGCGGGCGGCGGCGGCCTTACCCAGCGTGGCGATCATCTCTTCCAGCCGGGGTGGTTCGGCGGGCTGGCAGAGCACCGGCAGGTCGATCCGGGGCCGCCAGTGCGGGTCGGCCCAGAGCAGCCGCGCCGGCGCGGTGACCGGCAGTCCGAAGGCCCAGTCGGCCGGTTCGCCGAGTCGGTGCACCCAGGACCGGACGTCCCGGGCGGCCACCGAGACGTGAGTGACCTGGCCTGCGGACTCGGCCAGGTAGGCCCGGCGGGCCGCGTACGGGGCGCCGCCGACCAACACGTCGAGGTCGACGTCGCTGTGCGCGGTGGCGGCGCGGCGGGCGTGGCTGCCGCGCAACAGGATGCCGACGACCGGCCGCTCGGCGGCCTGCCGCAACCGCGCGGCCCAATCCTCAAGAAAACCGCTATTCGGTAACGGAGCGTGACCCACCGCGCCATCGTGCCGTACGTCCGATCGGCGCGCAATGCCCGTTGGCGGACTTCGTGTCCGGTCCGGAGCCTACTGCCCGTTCTCGCGCTCCGCGCGACGGTCGGCAGCCGGACACCGGTGCGGGCGTTGCGCCCGACGCGGTATTTCATCTAGCGTTGAGTTCAACAGGTGATGAGTTTCTGTGGAGGTGTGTGATGGACGATGCGATAGCCGTCCGAGACCTGGTCGTGGACCGGGGTGGGCGGCGGGTGCTGGACGGCATCAGCTGCCGGGTTCCGCGCGGCGCGGTCACCGGGCTGCTCGGCCCCAGCGGCAGCGGCAAGACCACGTTCATGCGGGCGGTGGTCGGGGTGCAGCTGGTCAGTGGCGGGACGGTCACCGTGCTCGGTCAACCGGCGGGCACCCCCGCGCTACGGCACCGGGTGGGCTATCTGACCCAGGCGCCGAGCGTCTACGCCGACCTGACCGTCCGGGAGAATGCCAGGTACTTCGCGGCCCTGTACGGGCGTGGGCGCGTCGAGGCCGACCGGGCGATCAGTGATGTCGGGCTGTCCGAGGCCGCCGGTCAGCTGGTCGGCACCCTCTCCGGCGGTCAACGCAGCCGAGCCTCGCTGGCGTGCGCCCTGGTCGGGGAGCCGGAGCTGGTCATCCTCGACGAGCCGACAGTCGGCCAGGACCCGGTGCTGCGGGCTGACCTGTGGGCCCGGTTCCACGCGATGGCCGCCGCCGGCACCACCCTGCTGGTGTCCAGCCACGTGATGGACGAGGCGGCGCGCTGCGACCAACTGTTGTTGATCCGCCAGGGTCAATTGATCGCCGACGACAGCCCGGCCGCGATCCGCGCCGCCGCCGGAGTGGACGACCTCGACGAGGCGTTCCTGCGGCTCATCCGGGCCGGCGAGACCGCCGCCACCAGCACCGACGCGACAGCCGCACGGGAGACAGCATGAACCCGCGAATCCTCGCCGCCACCACCGGCCGCATCCTGCGTCAGCTCCGGCACGACCGGCGGACCATCGCGCTGCTCGTGGTGGTGCCGGCCGCCCTGCTCACCCTTGTCTACTTCATGTACGCCGACCAGCCGACCCCGCCCGGCCAGCCGACCACCTTCGACCGGATCGCGCTGGTGATGCTCGGCATCTTTCCCTTCGTGATCATGTTTCTGGTGACCAGCATCGCCATGCTGCGGGAACGCACCTCGGGCACGCTGGAGCGGCTGCTCACCACACCGCTGGGCAAGCTCGATCTGCTCTTCGGGTACGGCATCGCGTTCGGGCTGGCCGCCGCCGTGCAGGCAGCCGTCGCCGCCGCGGTGGCGTACTGGGTCTTCGATCTGAAGACCGCCGGCAGCATCGGGCTGGTGCTCGGGATCGCCGTGCTCGACGCCGTGCTCGGCGTCGCCCTCGGGCTGCTGTGCAGTGCCTTCGCGCGCACCGAGTTCCAGGCAGTACAGTTCCTGCCAGTCGTGGTGGTCCCCCAACTGCTGCTCTGCGGGCTGTTCGTGGCCCGCGACCAGATGGCCGGCTGGCTCCAGGCGCTCAGTGACGCCTTCCCCCTGTCGTACGCCATCGAGGCGTTGCAGGAGGTCGGCGCCCACGCCGAACCGACCGGCCGGATGTGGCGCGATGTCGCTGTGGTTCTCGGCGCGGTGGTGCTGGCGCTGGTGCTCGCGGCGGCCACCCTGCGCCGACGCAGCGGCTGACCGCCAGCGCCGGGGGCGGCGGCCAGCGCGGCAGCCGACCCCGGCGTGGGCCGGGCCGGCCCACGACGGGCCGAGGCGGACTAACGAAGGGCGGCGATGACGCGGCGGACCGGCCGGCGACCCGGCAACCCGGGCACCCGGGAGGCGATTCTCGACGCGGCGCGGACGGCGTTCGCCGAACGTGGCTACGACGCCGCCTCGATCCGGGGCATCGCCGGTACGGCGCAGGTCGACCCGGCGCTGGTGCACCACTACTTCGGCAGCAAGGACCAGCTCTTCCTGGCCGCTATGAACTTTCCGGTCGACCCCGGTCAGCTGGTGCCGAAGGTGCTCGCCGGCGACCCGGACGGTGCCGGTGAGCGGATGGTGCGCATCTTCCTCGGCGTCTGGGACTCCCCGGCCGGCAGCGCCGCACAGGCACTGCTGCGCTCCGCAGTGAGCAACGAGTGGACCGCTCGACTGCTGCGTGAGTTCGTCACCACCCAGGTGCTGCGCCGGGTGCTGGAGAACCTCGACGTCGATCCGGCCGAGCTACCGCTGCGGGGCTCCCTGGTGGCCACCCAGATGATCGGCCTGGCCATGATGCGGCACGTGGTGCGCCTTGAGCCGGTCGCCTCGGCGGATCCGGAAACCCTGGTGGCCGCGATCGGCCCCACGATCCAGCGCTACCTCACCGGCCCCCTGCCCAGCTGACTCGGCGTTGAAGCCCGGTCAGCGCGGGGGGCGGGCGTTGGCTTCTAGTCGGAGTGGCGGTAGCAGGCGGGGCAGCTCGGCCGGGTCGGCCACCGGGCCCGGGAAGGCCAGCCGGACCCGACGCCGGGCACCGGGCTGGCCGAGGGCCACCACCAGCCCGTAGCGGTCGATGCGCACCACCCGGGGCGGCCCGTCCGGGGTCTGCTCGGTCAACCCGAGCTGCTGACGCAGGTACTCCGTCACCTGGGCGCCGTGGCACTCGGCGAGGTCGGCGAGCAGGCGGGCCTCGACCGGGTGCACCGGGTCCGGCTCGGCCTCGGCGTACTCCACCGGGTCGATCCGCTGCACGACGCCGGCCCGCTCCCAGCGGACCTCGACCACCTCGAAGCGGAACAGCCGGAACCGGGTGCCCAGGTCGAGCAGGTCGCCGGTCGGCTCCACAGCGGCGAACTCGACAGCCGCGTGGCGGGCCTCGTCGCCGCGCAGCTCGGCCGCCCAGCCGGACACCCACGCGCGACCCAGGCCGGGCGCGCCGGCGGCGGGTGGCAGGTCGAGCACGTCGAGCACCACCGCCACGTCGCTGCCCCCGGCGGCCGGCTGCAGGGCGGCGGCCAGGTGGCTGGCCACCGGCACCAGCAGCAGCACCCGCCCGTCCGAGTCGGTGACATGCCGGGCGTGGTGCGGACCCGGCCGGTGGGCCAGGTGCACGAGGCCGGGCAGGCGGCCGGCGACGAGGGTACGGACGATCTCGGCGGAGTTGGGCCGCATGGGCGCGACCTCCTTCAGAGGTTAGGCTTACCTAACCCGGAGCCTAGAGCACCCGCCCGTCGGCGTCCACCACACCGCGCACCTCACCGCGTCTGCTCCAGCCAGGAGGCGTAGAGCAGGCCGTACACCGAGTCGGCGTCGCGGACCAGCTCGTCGTGCGGGCCGCGCTGCACCACCCGGCCCCGGTCCACAACGATCACCTCGTCGGCGGCCTGCGCCGTGGAAAGCCGGTGCGCGATGGCCAGGGTGGTCCGACCACGGGTGACCGCGTCCAGCGTGCGTTGCAACCGCACCTCGGTCGCCGGGTCCACAGCGCTGGTCGCCTCGTCGAGCACCAGCAGGTCCGGGTCGGCCACGTACGCACGGGCCAACGCGACAAGCTGGCGCTCCCCGACGCTGAGCGCCTCGCCGCGCTCCCCGACCGGGGTGTTCAGGCCCGCCGGCAGGCCCTCCAGCCAGTCCGACAGGCCCAGCTCGGTGAAGGCGGCGCTCAACTGATCGTCGGTCAGCTCCGGCCGGGCGAACCGGACGTTGTCCCCCACCGTCGCGTCGAAGAGGAACCCGTCCTGCGGCACCATCACCACGCGGGAGCGCAGCGAGTCGAACCGGACGTCGGTCAGCGGCACCCCGGACAGCAGCACCGCCCCGGCCGACGGGTCCATCAGCCGGGTCAGCAACTTGGCGAAGGTGGTCTTGCCGCTGCCGGTCTCACCGACCACCGCCACCCGGCTCTTCGCCGGGATCTCCAGGTCGATGTCGTGCAGCACCGGTGGACCACCCGGATAGGCGAACCGCACACCGGAGAACCGGATGTCCAGCGGCCCGCCCGGCAGCTCCCGCCCCTGCTCCCCCGGGTCGGCCACGTCCGGGGCGACGTCCAGCACGTCCAGCACCCGACGCCAGCCGGCGATCGCGTTCTGCGCCTCGTTGAGCACCTCGGTGGCGATCTGCACCGGCTGGATGAAGAGCGTCACCAGGAAGAGGAACGCGGTCAGCTGGCCGATCGACAGCGTGCCGTCAACCCCCAGCAGCACGCCGAGCACCACCACGCCCGCCAGCGCCAGCCCCGCCGCCAACTCCCCGACGGAGCTGCCCACGATGCTGATCCGGATCGCCCGCTGCTGCGCCAGCCGCTGCCGGTCGATCGCCTCGTCCAGCCGCCGCTCGGTACGCCCGGCGATCCCGTACGCCCGGATCACCGGCGCGCCCACCACGCTCTCGCCGATCGCACCGAGCAACGTCCCGGTGCGTTGGCGCACCGTCGCGTACGCCGTGCCGAGGCGGCTCTGCAGCTGCCGGATCACGAACACCGCCGGCAGGAACGCGGCCAACACCACAAGGGTCAACTGCCAGGAGTACGCCAGCATGACGGCGGTGGTGACCACCAGTTGACCGAGGTTGACCAGCAGGATCACCCCGCCCCACTGGAGGAACTGGGTGATCTGGTCGACGTCGCTGGTGACCCGCGAGACCAGCGAACCTCGCCGCTCCGACTGCTGGTGCAACATCGACAGGTCGTGCACGTGGCGGAACGCGCGCGTCCGGACATTGGCCAGCGCCGTCTCGCTGACAGTGAACAGCCGGCGCATCATCAGGTAGCCGCAGATCGTGGTGACCGTCAGGATCGCCGCGGTGATCGCCACCACCGTCCAGACCACGTTCAGATTCAGACCACCGACGAGGCCCCGGTCGATGCCCTGCTGCACAGCGACCGGCACGGCGACCCGACCGACCATGTAGACCAACGCCAGGGCCAACGTGCCGGCCAGACCGATCCGCAGCTCCGGCGAGAGCGCCAGGCCCCGACGCAGGGTCTGCCAGGTCGTCTCCTGCCGGGCCTCCTGCTCGTCACTGTTCACCGTAGTCGCGCTCACCGGTCCCGCCTTCCGTTCGCGGCTGCGGGGCTCCGCTGCGCTGCACTCCTCGCGCTCACCGGTCCACCTCGATTTCCAGGCCCGACGGCAGCGGCGCCACGTCGTCGCCGTACGAACTTTCCTGCGCCCGTTCCACCTCGGCCTGCTCGTAGGCGGTGACCAGGTCCACGTAGCCGGGCACGGTGGCCAACAACTCGCTGTGGGTGCCCCGGGCGACCACCCGTCCGTGCTCCACGTAGATGACCTCGTCGGCGAGCGCGATGGTGGCCCGGCGGTACGCCACCACCAGGATCGACGCGGCCGGAACCCCCGCCTCCGTGGTCGACGACCGCAGCCCCGCCAGGATGGCCGCCTCCACTCGAGGATCGACAGCGCTGGTCGCGTCGTCGAGCACCAGCAGGCGCGGTCGACCGGCCAGCGCGCGGGCCAGGGTGAGCCGCTGGCGCTGACCGCCGGAGAGCGAGGTGCCCCGCTCGCCGACCATGGTGTCCAGACCGTCGGGCAGCGCGGCGACGAAACCGTCCGCCTCGGCCAGCCGCAGCGCCGCCCAGACCACCTCGTCGTCGACGCCGGACCGGTCGAGGGCGATGTTCGCGCGGACCGTGTCGTCGAAGATGAAGGGCACCTGGGCGACCAGGGCCGCAGTGCCGGCCAACGACGCGGAGGTCAGCTCGCGCACGTCCACGCCGTCCAGGCTCACAGTGCCGGAGTCCGGGTCGACGAGGCGCACCGCCAGCGAGGCGATGGTGGACTTGCCGGCGCCGGTCGGCCCCACCAGGGCCACCGTCCGACCGGACGGCACAGTGAAGCCGACCTCGCCGAGGACCTGCGCGCCGGGCGGGTGCGCTTCGGCCGGCGGGTAGGAGTAGTGCACGTCGCTGAAGGTGAGGGTGGCCGGGCCGGTGCCGGCCGGGTCGAGCACCCGCTGCCCGTACGGCATCTCGCCGGTGGCGTCGAGCACCCGGCGTACCCGGTCCCAGCCGGCGACGCTGCGCGGCAGCTCGGCCAGCACCCAACCGATGGCCCGCACCGGGAACGCCAGCACTGTGAAGAGGAAGGCCACGCTGACCAGCTCGGTCACGCTGATCGCGCCCTGGCGCAGCCGGAACGCTCCGACCACCAGTACGGCGAGGGTGCCGAGGCTGGGCAGCGTCTCCAGCAGCGGGTCGAAGATGCCGCGCAGGCGGCCGACCGCGATCAGCGAGTCGCGCAGCTCACCGGCGCGGCCCGCGAACCGGGCGGTCTCCTGGGCCTCGCGGCCCATCGTCTTGACCACCAGGGCGCCGTCGAAGCTCTCGTGGGCGATCCCGCTGACCTCGGCGCGCAGGCGCTGCGCCCGGGCCTGCCGGGGGGCCATCCGGCGGGAGTAGACGACGTTGAGCGCGAACAGCGCGGGGAAGACCGCGAGCCCGACCAGGGCGAGCGCCCAGTCGGTGGCGAAGAGCGACACGATCGCGCCGACCAGCATCACCAGCGTGCCGACGGCGAACGGCAGCGGCGCGATCGGGTACCAGGCCGCCTCCACGTCCGAGTTGGCGTTGGACAGCAGGGTGCCGGTGGAGTTGCGGTGGTGCCAGGACAGCGGCAGCTCCAGGTAGCGACGGGTCACCCTGCGGCGGTAGGAGGCCTGGAGGCGGTACTGCATGTAGCCGGCGCCGAGCCGGCGGCCGAAGATGCCCGCCACCCGCAGCACGCTGATCCCGAACAACGCTGCCGCGGCCAGCGCCAGGGTGCCGGCGCCCGCCTCGCCGCGCTCGATGGCCGGGAGCGCCACCTCACCGATGACCGAGCCGACCACCCGCGCGCTGACAATGATCATCCCGCCGAAGAGCACGCTTCCGACGACCGCCACCGAGAAGATCCTCGGCTGCTCACGGATCGCCTGCCGCAGGACCCCCAGCCCTCGACTGAGAACGTCCCGACTTGTCTTGCTCGCCACACTCTCCCCCGCCGTAAGCCGCAATTATCTCCCTCATCCTTACCGGTCGGGGCCAGTGCCGCCGACCCTGACTGGATATGTCGACCATCACGTACCGGACGGCGGCGTGCCGCAGGCGCCGACCCGCGTCCGCTGTCGCGCGCCGACGGGCCACCGGGCCTACGATCGGGCCATGCCGCGGTACGCCCGAGCCGAGCGCGAGGCGCTGGCCGATCTTCTACTGGCCCTCGGGCCGGACGCCCCGACCATCAACGAGGGCTGGGCGACCCGTGACCTCGCCGCGCATCTGGTGCTGCGGGAGCGCCGACCGGACGCGGCGGGTGGGATCGTGCTGCCGCCGCTGCGCGGCTACGCCGAGCGGGTCCGTCTGCGACTCGCCGCACGGTCCTACCCCGAACTGGTGGCACAGGTGCGCCGACCGCCGCTGTGGAGCCCGGTCAGCAACCCGCTGACCGACGAGTTGGCCAACACGATGGAGTTCTTCATCCACCACGAGGACGTCCGGCGGGCCGGCTCCGGGTGGCAGCCGCGCGATCTGTCCACCGGCCTGCAGAGCGCGCTCTGGAAACGCGCGGCCCCGATGGCCCGGCTGGCACTGCGTCGCTTCCCGGCGGACCTCTACGTGCAGGCGCCCGGCCACGGTGAGATCTCCCTCGGTCGCGGTGGTGAGCCACTGCGCCTGGTCGGCGCCCCGGCCGAGCTGGTGCTGTTCTTCTCCGGCCGGCAACGGGTGGCCCGGGTCCAACTGAACGGCTCGGCGGAGGCGGCTCGGCGGCTACGGGCCGCCAACCTGGGCATGTGACTATCTGTGCGTAAACGGTCACCAAACTACTGTGGAATTTCCCACACCCAGCGAAACACGCTGATACCTCCTCCCGTACGCTTCACCGCGCCGCTCCGCGCCGGGCGGCACGAAGTGGGGGCGCACTGTGCGGGACTTCGCGATTTCGGCGCTGCGGGAACCCCCGTTTCCCACCGGACGCCACGGGGCCACGGACCAGGTGGCGGGTGAGAGCATCGAGTGGGCGCGCACGTTCGGGCTGGTCGATTCCAGCCAACGTGTGCACCGCCTGGAACGGGCCGACGCCGCCGGACTGGCCGGCCGCGCCTGCCCGGACGGCTCGGTGGAGGGCCTGCGGCTGCTCACAGACCTGATCAGCTGGCTCTTCGTGATGGACGACGCCTGCGACGAGGACGGCCTCGGCGCCGACCCGGTCCGACTGGGCCCGGCGATCAGCACCCTGCTCGACGTGCTGGACCGCTGTGGTGACCCGTACGTCGTACCGCCCGCCGTCGGACCACTGGGCGACGCGTTGCACGACCTCTGCCGCCGGACCCGGCTGCACGATCACGCCGGACTACTGCTGCGGTTCGTCAGCCAGATGCGCGAGTACCTGTTGGCGCTGCTCTGGGAGGCGGGCAACCGGGAACGTCGGCGCGTACCCGAGGTGGCGGAGTACGTGCAGCTGCGCCGGCACATCGGCGGCGTGCACCCCTGCCTCACCCTGACCGACCTGGCGTCGACCCGGCCCTCCGGGCCAGCCCAGCGCGCCCACCCGGGGCTGGTCGCCCTGGACCTGCTGGCGGTGGACCTGGTCTGCTGGTGCAACGACCTCTTCTCCTACGGCAAGGAGAGCCAGGTCGACCCGGACGCGCACAACCTGGTCACGGTGATCGCCCAGGACAGCGACGCGGACGAGGCGACCGCGCTCCGGAGTGCCGCACACCGGTTCAACCAGGGGTTGGCGACCTACCTGGACGCGGAGGAGGCGCTGCGCGCCGCCGACGACGACGGGATCCGCGACGCCCTGACCGCTCGGCGCAACTGGGTCCGGGCCACCTACGACTGGTCAATGGTGGCCGCCCGGTACGCCTGATCGGCCGTACCGGTCGGTGGGATGGGCCGGCCGGACGATCACCAGGGCTAGCCGATGCACGGCGACAGGCCATACTCTTCGGTAACCATCATGACGTGACGACCGTCACGCCACCACCCCCGAAGGCGGCTACAGCGATGGCTCTCGATGTACCGTACCGCTCCATCCCGGACATGTTCCTCAAGCGCGTGGCGGCCACCCCCGACCGGAACGCGTTCGCGTCCCCGAACCCCGACGACTCGGGGCCCGTCTGGCTGACCTGGGCACAGGTCGGTCAGCGCGCCAAGGCGGTCGCCGCCGGCCTGCACGGCCTGGGCGTCGGCCAGGAGGACCCGGTCGCGATCCTCGCCAACACCCGGCTGGAATGGGTGATCGCCGACCTCGGCATCATGTGCGCCGGCGGCGCGACCACCACCGTCTACCCGACCACCGAGCCGGCCGACGCGACGTTCATCATCGCCGACTCCGGGTCGAAGGTGCTGTTCGCGGAGAACCCGGCCCAGGCGGCGAAGATCGCCGGGGCGACACTGCCCGCGCTCACCCACGTGGTGCTCCTCGACGGCACCGTCGATCCGAACGCCCCGATCGCGCAGTTGACGCTCGCCGACCTGGAGGAGCGCGGCACCCAGGCGCTGGCCGCCGAGCCGGAGCTGATCGACATGCTGGTGGCCGGCATCGGCCCGGAGCACCTGGCCACCCTGATCTACACCTCCGGCACCACCGGCCAACCCAAGGGCGTCGAGCTGCTGCACGGCGGCTGGTGCTGGGAGGCCGTGGCGCAGGCGGAGGTCGGGCTGCTACGCGACGACGACCTTCAGTACCTGTGGCTGCCGCTGGCCCACTCGTTCGGTAAGACCCTGCTCTGCGGCGCCATCCACGTCGGCCTGCCCACCTACGTCGACGGGCGGGTGGACAGGCTGGTCGATCTCCTCTCGGTCATCCGTCCGACGCTGATGTGCGGCGCTCCCCGGGTGTTCGAGAAGGTCTACAACAAGGCCGTGACCACCGCGCAGGGCGCTGGCGGCGCGAAGGCGAAGATCTTCGGCTGGGCCGTCGGCGTCGGCAAGGAGAAGGTCACCCTGGAGCAGGCCGGCAAGCCGGTGCCGGCCGGGCTGAAGTTGCGCTACGGGCTGGCCGAGAAGCTGGTGTTCAGCAAGCTCCAGGCCCGCCTGGGCGGCCGGATGCGGGTGCTGGTGTCCGGCGCCGCGCCGCTCAGCCCGGAGATCGCCACCTTCTTCGCCGCCGCGAACCTGCCGATCTCCGAGGGCTACGGCCTGACCGAGACCAGCGCGGGCAACTTCGTCAACCCACCGGCCGGGCTACGGATCGGCACCGTGGGCCGGGCGATGGGCGACCTGGAGTGCAAGATCGACACCGACGGGGAGATCCTGGTCCGGGGTCGGCCGGTGATGCGCGGCTACCACAACCTGCCGGAGGAGACCGCCGCCTCGTTCACCGAGGACGGCTTCTTCCGTACCGGTGACATCGGCACCCTCGACGAGCAGGGCTACCTCCGCATCACCGACCGCAAGAAGGACCTGGTCAAGACCTCGGGCGGCAAGTACATCGCGCCGTCGCACATCGAGGGGATGTTCAAGGCCATCTGCCCGTACACCTCGCAGGCGGTCGTCGTCGGTCAGGCCCGCAACTTCTGCACGATGCTGGTCACCCTCGACCCGGACGCGATCCGGGGCTGGGTCGCCGGCGGCCCCCTCGAAGGGCGCAGCTACACCGAGATCGTCGCGTCGGCTGAGGCCCAGACGATGGTCGAGGAGTACGTCGCCCAGCTCAACGCCAAGCTCAACCGCTGGGAGACGATCAAGAAGGTGGCCATCCTGCCGCGCGACCTGACAATCGAGGACGGCGAGATCACCCCGTCGTTGAAGATCAAGCGGCGTGGGGTGGAGAGCAACTTCTCCGCCGAGATCGACAAGATGTACGCGGGCACCCTCGCCGAGCTCTGACGCGTCGCCGGTGGCCCCGCACCCGCTCGGGTGCGGGGCCACCGGCGTTCGTGGCAGCGGGGGTGCTCAGGCGATGACAGCCGGCTCGCGCCACCGCTGGCGGCCGGCGCGGTCCAGGTCGTAGCGGATCGCCGCGATCCGTCCGACGGCCTCCACGAGGTCCGCCGCGGGCAGGGTGAAGGGCAGCCGCAGGAAGCGCTCCAGGGTGCCGTCCAGACCGAACCGGGGGCCGGGAGCCAGCCGAACGCCCACCTCCTCCGCGGCCCGGGCCAGCGCGCTCGAGACCGGGCCGTCCAACTCGGCCCAGAGCGTCACGCCTCCCCGTGGCACTGTGACCCGCCACTCCGGGAGTTGGTGCGCCAGCGCGCCGAGCAGGGCGTCCCGCTGGACGGCCAACTGGACGCGGCGGTCGGCGACGATGGCCTCGGCGTCGGCGAGCAGGTGTACCGCGACCAGTTGGTCCAGCACCGGGCTGGCCATGTCGACCCCGACCCGCACGGCGGCCAGCCGCTGCACCTGCGGCGCGGACGCGCGCACCCAGCCGATCCGCAGGCCACCCCAGTAGGGCTTGCTCATCCCGCCGATGCTGACCACCCGGCTGTGTCGGTCGTAGATGGCGACCGGGGGTGGCACCTCGGTGCCGTCCATCGACAGATCCACGAAAGACTCGTCGACGATCAGATCGGTGCCGACCGCGTGCGCGGCGGCCACCACGCGCTCGCGCAGTGAGGCGGGCATCAGGTGCCCCGTCGGGTTCTGGAACTCCGGAATCAGGTAGGCCAGCTTGGGCCGGGTCTGTCGGAGACTGCCCAGCAGGAGGTCGGGCTCCCAGCCGCCGTCGGCGGCCAGACCGTGGGTGGTGATCCGGGCCCGCCGGCCGGCCAGCGCGGCGAGGGCGTTGGGGTAGGTCGGGGACTCGACCAGCACGGTGCCACCCGGGGCCAGGGCGAGCCGCAGCACCAGATCCAGTGCGTGCTGGGTGCCGCTGGTGACCATGATCTGGTCGGCCGAGGTGGGCAGACCCCGGGCGGTGTACGCGTCGGCCACCGCCTCGCGCAGCTCGATGATGCCGGTCGGGTGGTAACCGGCTCCGCTCAGGTAGCGAGGCAGGTCCTCGGTGGCGGCCCGCGCGGCCGACAGCAGTTGCGGCGGGGCGGCCAGAGCGGCCACGCCGAGGTCGAGCATCTCCCGGTCGTCCAGCGGGGTCCACAGGCCGGTGCTGGCCACCCGGTGGTTGCCGGGCAGCATCGTCCAGCTGCCGGCGCCCCGCCGGCTGGCCAGGTGCCCGGTCTCGCGCAGCTCTCGGTAGGCGGCGGTGACGGTGGTCCGGCTGATCCGCAGCGCCTCGGCCAGCTCCCGTTCCGCCGGGAGGCGGACGCCCAGCGGCAGCCGGCCGTCGGCGAGCAGCCCGCGCACCGAGCCGGCCAGCGCGGCGTAGTCGGGACTGCGGCGGCGGCCCGGCAGGGCATGCCACTGCCCGAGCAGACGGGCCAATTGGACGCCGCGCACCTGCCCGGTCATAGCCACTCCTCGGATATTGGCTTCTTCCTCGACGAGGATTGGCACCTAGGGTGGCATGCATGGCACTGCTTGGCAATCTGCGGCACCGGCCGGTTCGACGGTTGGTCCAGCTCTACCTCGGGCTCACTGTCTACGGCGTCAGCATGGCCCTGATGATCCGCTCCGACCTGGGCCTCGACCCGTGGGACGTGTTCCACCAGGGGCTCTCCGAGCTGACCAAGCTCTCCTTCGGCACTGTCACCATCGGCGTCGGCGCGCTGGTTCTGCTGCTCTGGATCCCGCTGCGGCAGCGGCCCGGCCTCGGCACCGTCAGCAACGTCGTGGTGATCGGCCTGGTCGTGGACGCCACACTGGCCCTGCTGCCCGCGGGTGGCCCGTTCAGCGTCCGGATCGCCATGCTGATCACCGGAATCGTCGCCAACGGCGCCGCCACCGCTCTCTACCTCGGTGCCCGGTTGGGGCCGGGTCCCCGCGACGGTCTGATGACCGGGTACGTGGCCCGCCGGCCCGGCCGGTCGATCCGACTGGTGCGCACAGTCATCGAGGTCACCGTGCTGGCGCTGGGCGCGCTGCTCGGCGGCACGGTCGGCGTGGGAACCGTCGCGTACGCCCTGGCCATCGGCCCGTTGGCCCAGTTCTTCATCCCGCTGTTCGCCGTGCCGGAGGCCACCGCGCCGGACAGCGCCGCGCCCCCACCGGGCAACCCCGCGCCGGCCACCCCTGCCGGCTGAACCCTCACCGACCGTCCGCGAACCGGTACGTGGTGGTGGTGCCGCGCACCGGTTGGAGGGTGGGTGTTCCCTTCCGCGACGCGCGCCGTCATCATCTCTGCATGGGGGAGAACGGTTGGCGCTGGAACGACGCCTGGATCTTCGTGTCGCTCGTCATCGCGAGCGGGGCCGGACGGCACCGTCGGTCGGCGACAAGCCGGCGGCCGGAGGGCGTTCGCCTGACCGACGTGCTCTCCACCGCCGACCACCTCAACCACGCGATTCCGCAGCGACACGAGGTGGAGGCCGCGGTCCAACGGCTGGTCGGCGCCGGGCTGGTCAGCGTCGCCGACGGCTGGTTCCGGATCACCGCCGAGGGTGAGCAGCTGTGGCGCACCCGCCCGCGCGCGGGTGTGGCGACCATGGTGGACACCGTGCAGGGTGTGTTGACCCGCCGGCACGCGCCCGGCAGCGCGGACTGGATCCTGGACGAGGCCGACCACGCGGCGGCCGTCCAGGAGTACGCGGTCCGTTCGATCCCCACCCCGCGTCGGTCACCGGAGGGGCACTCCGGCGAGCGCTGAGCGGCTCAGCGCACCGGATGGCCGCCGAGGCGCAGCGCGTCCTTGACCTCGGCGACGGTCAGCTCGCCGAAGTGGAAGACGCTGGCGGCGAGCACCGCGTCCGCGCCGGCGCCGATCGCGGGCGGAAAGTGGGCCACCTCGCCGGCGCCCCCACTGGCCACCACCGGCACGTCCACCACCGCGCGCACCGCGGCGATCAGCTCCAGGTCGAAGCCGGCCTTGGTGCCGTCGGCGTCCATCGAGTTGAGCAGGATCTCGCCCGCGCCCAGCTCGGCGCCCCGGTGCGCCCACCACACGGCGTCGATACCGGTGCCGCGCCGACCCCCGTGGGTGGTGACCTCGAAGCCACTGGGCGTGCCGCCGTTGGGCGAGCGCCGCACGTCGAGGGAGAGCACGAGCACCTGCCGGCCGAACCGGTCGGCGATCTCGGCGATCAGCTCCGGACGGGCGATGGCGGCGGTGTTCACGCCGACCTTGTCCGCCCCGGCGCGCAGCAGTGTGTCCACGTCGGCGACCTGCCGGACCCCACCGCCGACGGTCAGCGGGATGAACACCGACTCGGCGGTGCGGCGCACCACGTCGAGCATGGTGCCCCGGTCGCTGGAGGACGCTGTGACGTCGAGGAAGGTCAACTCGTCCGCGCCGGCCCGGTCGTATGCGGCGGCCAGTTCCACCGGGTCGCCGGCGTCACGAAGGTCGAGGAAGTTGACCCCCTTGACCACCCGCCCGGCGTCCACGTCCAGACAGGGGATCACCCGTACCGCCACCGTCATGCCGCGAGCCTATCCTCCGCACCCGCACCGGCGGTCGACCCGATCGGGTCGACCGCCGTGCACGAGCTCTGCGTCACACCTTGACGAGCATCTTGCCGAGGTTGTCGCCGCGCAGCAGGCCGATGAATGCCTCCGGAGCGTTCTCGATGCCGTCCACGATCGTCTCGTCGTAGGACAGCGTGCCGTCGCGCAGCCAGCCCGCGACGTCGCGCACGAACGCCGCTCGCACGTCGTTGTGGTCGTTGACAAGGAAGCCGCGCAGGGTGAGCCGCTTGCCGATGACCAGCGCCAGGTTGCGCGGGGCGGCCGGCGGCTCGGTGGCGTTGTACTGCGCGATCATGCCGCAGATGGCGGCCCGACCGTGCAGGTTCATGGCCGAGATCGCGGCCTCCAGGTGGTCACCGCCGACGTTGTCGAAGTAGACGTCGATGCCGTCGGGGGCGGCCGCCCGCAGCGACTCGCGGACCCCGTCGTGGTAGTCGAAGGCGGCGTCGAAGCCCAGCGCCCGCAGCCGCTCGACCTTGGCCGGCGAGCCGGCGCTGCCGATCACCCGGCCGGCGCCCTTGAGCTTGGCGATCTGGCCGACCAGGCTGCCCACCGCGCCGGCAGCGGCGGAGACGAAGACCGTCTCGCCGGGCTTCATCGCGGCCACCTCCAGCAGCCCGGCGTACGCGGTCAACCCGGTCATGCCGAGCACGCTCAGGTACGCGCTGGCCGGGGCGATGCTCGGGTCGACCGGGCGGGCCGCGGTGGCGTCGAGCAGCGCGTACTCCCGCCAGCCCAGCCCGTGCAGGACTGTGGTTCCGACGGCGATGTCCGCCGCCTCGCTGGCCACCACCTCACCGATCGCGGCGCCGTCGAGCGGCGCGTCGAGCGCGAACGGCGGCACGTACGACTTGACGTCGTTCATCCGTCCGCGCATGTACGGGTCCACGGACAGGTACTGGTTGCGGACCACGATCTGGCCCGGTCCGGGCGTCGGGACCTCGGTCTCGACGAGCCGGAAGGTGTCTTCGGTGGGCCAGCCCTGGGGGCGGCTGGCCAGGTGGATCTCGCGGTTGCTGGTCACGGGGTGGTCGTCCTCTCGTCCGCGGATGGGGGCCTGGGGCCGCGAGGTCACGCGGACAGGGTCTCGCGGACGGTCAGCGTGACGTCGACGTTGCCACGGGTGGCGTTGGAGTACGGGCAGACCTGGTGGGCCTGCTCGACGATCTGCTCGGCGACCTCGCGGGGCGCGGCGGGCAGGTCGACGACGAGCTGCACGGTGAGACCGAAGCCGCCGCTGCCGTTCGGGCCGATGCCCACCTCGGCGCCGACCACGGAACCGGTCACGTCAGCCTTGGCCCGGCGGGCCACCAGCCGCAGCGCGCTGTGGAAGCAGGCCGCGTAACCGGCGGCGAAGAGCTGCTCGGGGTTGGCCGCCCCACCGGCGCCGCCCATCTCCTTCGGCACGGCCAGGTCGAGCGCGAACGTGCCGTCGGAGGTCTCGACGTGGCCGTCCCGGCCGTCGCCGGAGGCGGTCGCGGACGCGGTGTAGATAACCTGCATGAGAGTCACTGCTCCTTCTGTCGATGGATGGTGTCGGTGACCCGGGTGAGGGTGTCGCGCAGCGCGACGAGCTCGTCGAAGCCCAGCCCGGTGGCCAGCGCGATCCGCAGTGGGACGTCGCCGACCCGCTCGCGCAGCGCCCGGCCCTGCTCGGTGAGGCCCACCTCGACCCGCCGCTCGTCGCGGGCCGACCGCCGCCGCACCACCAGGCCCGCCCCCTCCAGCCGCTTGAGCAGCGGGGAGAGCGTGCCGGAGTCCAGTCGCAGCTCGGCGCCCAACTCGGACACCGTGGGGGCGTCGTCGGGACGCTCCCAGAGCACCAGCAGCACCAGGTACTGCGGGTAGGTCAGCCCAACCTCGTCGAGGATCGGCCGGTAGACGTCGGTGAGGGCGCGCGACGCCGCGTAGAGCGCGAAGCACACCTGCCGGCGCAGCACCAGGTCATCGGTCACCGCTGAACCGTAGCCCACAATTAAGTTGCGCACAACTTAATGGGCCGCAGGGCGACCAGCAGGCCGCTCGGGCGCGTTACCTCAGCGATCGCCGAGGTACGCCTCCAACTCCACCTCGACCAGGTGCTCCGGGTCGAGCAGACCGGCCACCACGACCAGGGTGGCCGCCGGCCGGACCGCGCCGAAGACCACGTTGTGCGCCCGGCCCACCTCGTCGGCGTGCAGCCGGTCCGTCACGTACAGCCTGGTCCGGACCACGTCGCCCGGCTCCGCACCCACCTCGGCGAGCGCGGCCAGCCCGATATGCAGCGCCTGCGCGGTCTGCGCGGCCGCGTCACCGACGTGCACCACCCGGCCGTCCACCGTCGCCGTGCAACCGGCCGTCCAGGCCCGCTCACCGGCCCGGACCACCCGGGAGTACCCGTAACGCTGCTCCCACGGGCCACCCGACCCCAGCCGGGTCGTCGTCACGCCTCGGCCAGCGTCCGCAGCGCCTCGGCCACAGTGAAGGCACCCGCGTAGAGCGCCTTGCCGGCGATCACACCTTCCACCCCGGCCGACTCCAGAGTCGCCAACGCCCGCAGGTCGTCCAGTGTGGACACCCCTCCCGAGGCGATCACCGGCCGGTCCGTACGGGCACACACCTCGCGCAGCAGATCCATGTTCGGCCCGCGCATCGTGCCGTCCTTGGTGATGTCGGTGACCACGTACCGACTCGCGCCCGCCTTGTCCAGCCGCTCCAGCACCTCGTACAGGTCACCGCCGTCGCGGGTCCAACCCCGCGCCGACAGGGTGTGACCCCGCACGTCCAGCCCGATGGCCACCCGGTCGCCGTACTCCGCGACCACCCGGTCACACCAGACCGGGTCCTCCAGGGCGGCGGTCCCGATGTTCACCCGGGCCGCACCGGTGCCCAGCGCCGCGCGCAGCGACTCGTCATCACGGATGCCCCCGGAGAGCTCCACCTTCACGTCCAACTGGCGCACCACCTCCGCGAGCAGGTGCGCGTTGGTGCCCCGACCGAACGCCGCGTCCAGGTCGACCAGGTGGATCCACTCCGCGCCGTCCTGCTGCCAGGCCAGCGCCGCGTCCAACGGGTCGCCGTAGATGCTCTCGCTTCCGACGGCGCCCTGCACGAGCCGGACGGCCCGGCCGTCAGCGACGTCCACGGCGGGTAACAGGGTGAGGCTCAAGGTCTTCTCCTCGATCAGGTACGACGGTCCAGGGCGATCACGACGATCGCCGGCAGTACGAGCAGCAGGAGCACGATCAGCGCGATACGCAACGCCAGGTTGTCGACGAACGTCCAGATCAGCAGCAACGCCGCGCCGGTGAGCAGCACGATCGCGGCCCGCTCACCCCGAGTGTGCCGGGCCAGCCGCCCGGAGCGACCCCGCCGCAGCCGCGGCGTCAAGCCGCGGACCACAGCGCGACGGCGCTGCCGGCGGGCGACCTGGCGCTGCCGTACCGCCCGATCCCGGGCCTGCTCCGCCTCCCGCTCCGCACGCCGGCGGGCGCGTTCCCGGCTCACCGCGACGCCCGCCGCTCGGGCACCGCGCGACGGCGCTCAGTCACCGCTGGGCAACGTGGCGAGCCAGTTGCGCAGCAGCGCGGCACCGGTGTCGGCGGACTTCTCCGGGTGGAACTGGGCCGCCGACAACGAGCCACGCTCCACCGCCGCGACGAAATCCGTGTCGTGGTGGGCGGTGGTCACAGTGGCACCGGCAGCGGCCAGCGCCGCCGGGTCGCCCATCGCGTACGAGTGGACGAAGTAGAACCGGCTCTGCTCCGTCAACCCGGCGAACAGCACCGACTCCCGGGGTGCCCGGACCGTGTTCCAGCCCATGTGCGGCAACCGGGTGGCGGCCAGCCGGGTCACCCCGCCCGGCAGCAGGCCCAGCCCCTTGGTCACCACGCCGTGCTCGTCGCCGTGCTCGAACAGCACCTGCATGCCCACGCAGATGCCGAGCACCGGCCGGCCAGCAGCCACCCGTTCGGCGATCACCGGGCCGGCGCCCAGCGCCTCGATCCCCGCCATGCACGCCGCGTACGCGCCGACACCCGGCACCACCAGGCCATCGGCGGCAGCCGCCGCGGCCAGGTCGTCGGTCACCCGGACGTCCGCTCCGGCGGCGGCCAGCGCCCGTTCCGCCGAGCGCAGGTTGCCCGAGCCGTAGTCGAGCACCACCACATCACTCATGTCGTCACCCCGATCACCCGTTCTCCGGCAGCAGCCGCAGCACCCCGGCGACAGTGGCGAGCACCGCGAGCGCCGCGGTGATCAGCACGGCAGCCTTCGGCGCGCCCTGCCGGTAGAGCGACCAGGTGCCGCCCACCAGCACCCCGGCCAGGATCAGCAGCAACGTCGGCAATGCGGCACCCATTAGAGAGCGCCCTTCGTGCTCGGGATCGCCCCGGCCGAACGCGGGTCGATCGAGGTGGCTTCGCGCAACGCGCGGGAGACCGCCTTGAACTGCGCCTCCACCACGTGGTGCGCGTCCGGGTGACCACCGGGCCGGGCTGCCCGCAGCACGTCGACGTGCAGCGTGACCCGGGCCGCCTGGCCGAAGGACTCCCAGATGTGCCGGGTCATGCTGGTCGCGTAGACCGGCCCGATGTAGGGGGCGAGCACCGGCTCGTCGTGCACCACGTACGGCCGACCGGAGAGGTCCACCGCGGCCCGGACCAGCACCTCGTCCATCGGCACGGTCGCCGAGCCGTACCGCCGGATGCCGGCCTTGTCGCCCAGCGCCTGGTCGAACGCCGCACCCAGGGCGAGCGCGGTGTCCTCGATCGTGTGGTGCGCGTCGATCTCCAGGTCACCCACTGTGCGCACGGTCAGGTCGAAGCCGCCGTGCCGGGCGATCTGGTGCAGCATGTGGTCGTAGAAGCCGACGCCGGTGCTGATCTCGGCGGCACCGGTGCCGTCGAGGTCGATCTCGACGAGGACCTTGGTCTCCTTGGTGATCCGTTCCACCCGGGCGGTCCGACTCATTGCGAAGTCTCCATTGCAGAAAGGAAGGCGTCGGTCTCGGCGGCGGTGCCGGCGGTCACCCGCAGCCAGCCGGGCAGGCCGACGTCACGAACCAGCACCCCCTGCGCCAGCAGGGCGTTCCAGACGATGGTCTGGTCGCCGCCCACCTCGAAGAGCACGAAGTTGGCGTCGCTGTCGGCGACCCGCAACCCTCGCTCGCGCAACGTCGCCACGATCCGGTCCCGCTGCGCCATGATCGCGGTCACCGTACCGAGAAGGGCATCGCGGTGGGCCACCGCCGCGCGTGCGGCGGCCTGGGTGAGCGCGGAGAGATGGTACGGCAAACGGACGAGCTGCACCGCCCGCACCACCGCCGGGTCGGCGGCCAGGTAACCCAGCCGGCCGCCGGCGAAGCCGAACGCCTTGCTCATCGTCCGGGTGACCACCAGCCGCGGGTGGCCGGGCAGCACCGCGAGGGCGCTGACCGTCCCGGGCCGGGCGAACTCGGCGTACGCCTCGTCGACGACCACCATGCCGGGCGCGACGTCGAGCACCGCGGCGATCACCGCCGGGTCCAGTGCAGTGCCGGTGGGGTTGTTCGGCGAGCAGAGGAAGACCACGTCCGGGTGGTGCTCGCGGACCTGGGCGACCGCCTCCTCGGCGGTCAACCCGAAGTCGACGCCGCGCGCGGCGGGCACCCACCGGGTGCTGGTGCCGAGGGCCAGCAGCGGGTGCATCGAGTACGCCGGAACGAAGCCGAGCGCGGTACGCCCCGGCCCGCCGAACGCCTGGAGCAGCTGCTGCTGGATCTCGTTGGAGCCGTTGGCCGCCCACACCTGCTCGACGGTGAGCCCGTGCCCGAGGTATTCGGCCAGGTCGGCGCGGAGCGCCACCGCGTCCCGGTCGGGGTAGCGGTTCAACTCACGAAGCTCGGCAGCGAGCGCCTTGCCGATCGCCTCGACCACCGGCTCCGGCACCGGGTGGGAGTTCTCGTTGGTGTTGAGCCGCACCGGCACGTCCAGTTGCGGCGCCCCGTACGGCGACAACCCCCGCAGGTCCGCCCGGATCGGCAGATCGTCCAGGCTGGTGCGTTCGCTCACGCCGCCCCTCCCGGGAAACGGGCCTGGACCGCCTGGCCGTGCGCGGGCAGGTCCTCCACGTTGGCCAGGGTGACCACGTGCGGGGCCACCTCGCGCAGCGCGGCCTCGGTGTATTCGATCAGGTGCACGCCGCGCAGGAAAGACTGCACTGACAGGCCGGAGGAGTGCCGGGCGCAGCCGCCGGTGGGCAGCACGTGGTTGGAGCCGGCGCAGTAGTCGCCGAGCGAGACCGGCGACCAGGCGCCCACGAAGATCGCCCCGGCGTTGCGGACCCGCAGCGCCCACTCCCGGGCGTCGACAGTCTGGATCTCCAGGTGCTCGGCCGCGTACGCGTCGACCACCCGCAGCCCCGCCTCGAGGTCGTCGACCAGGACCACACCGCTCTGCTCACCGGTCAGCGCCGTGGTGACCCGCTCGGTGTGCTTGGTCGCCGGCACCTGCCGGGCCAACTCCGCCTCGACCGCCTCGACCAACGCCACCGACGGGGTGACCAGCACGCTCGCGGCCAGCGGGTCGTGCTCGGCCTGACTGATCAGGTCCGCGGCCACGTGCGCCGGGTCGGCCGTGTCGTCGGCCAGGATGGCGATCTCGGTCGGCCCGGCCTCGGCGTCGATGCCGACCACGCCGCGCAGCAGCCGCTTGGCGGCGGTCACCCAGATGTTGCCGGGGCCGGTGATCAGGTCGACGGGGTCGCACCGCAGCTCACCCGCCGGGTCCACCGCCGCGCCGTACGCCAGCATCGCCACCGCGTGGGCCCCGCCCACGGCGTACACCTCGTCGACGCCGAGCAGCGCGCACGCGGCGAGCACCCGAGGGTCGGGCAGACCGCCGTTGTCCTTCTGCGGCGGGCTGACCACCACCAGCGAGCGCACCCCCGCCGCCTGGGCGGGCACCACGTTCATCACCACTGTCGACGGGTACATCGCCAGGCCACCGGGCACGTACAGGCCGACCCGGTCGACCGGCAGCCACCGCTCGGTGACAGTGCCGCCGGGCACCACCTTCGTGGTGTGGTCGGTGCGCCGTTGGTCGGCATGCACCCGACGGGCCCGGGCGATGGACTCCAGCAGCGCGGCACGCACCGCCGGGTCGAGCACGCCCTCCGCCTCGGTGATCGCCTCGACCGGCACCCGCAGCACCTCCGGGGAGATGCCGTCGAAACGTTCGCTTGCCTCCCGGATCGCTGGGTACCCATGCTCACGGACCGCCTCGACCAGGGGCCGGATGCGCTCGACGGCGACGGACACGTCGAGCTGGGCACGGGGCAGCAGGCGGCGCGGGTCACCGAGACCGTCGCGCAGGTCGATCCGATTCAGCACCCTTGCGAGTCTAGGCGGCCGGCCCGACGTCCACCCGAGCCGCCCGTCCGCCGGGACGGTGAGCCGGGCCACGCCCCCGGGGGCGAGATTGGTTAGGCTCGACCATGTGACCGCACGGCTGCCGGTTTTCCCGCTCGCAACGGTGCTCTTTCCCGGGTTGGTGCTGCCGCTGCACATCTTCGAGGAGCGCTACCGGGCGCTGGTCCGACACCTGGTCGACCTGCCCGAGGGTGCCCCGCGCGAGTTCGGCGTGGTGGCCATCCAGTCCGGCTGGGAGGTCGCGCCCGCCGGCCCCGCCGGCGCCCCGGCCTCATCGAGCGTCGGCGAGGTGACGCTGCACGAGGTGGGCTGCACCGCCGAGCTGCGCCAGGTGACCGAGCTGGCCGACGGTGGCTACGACATCGTCACTGTCGGCCGCCGCCGGTTCCGGATCGCCGAGGTCGACGACAGCGCCGAGCCCTACCTGACCGCCGACGTCGAGTGGCTGCCCGACCCGGGCGGCCCGGACGAGGTGGCCGATCTGCTGGCCGCCCGGGTGATCGCGGTGTTCCGGCAGTACCTCGGCCTGATCCGCTCCGACCCGGAGGAGATCTCTGAGCAGTTGCCGGAGGACCCGACGGTGCTCTCGCACCTGGTGGCGGCGACCGCGGCGCTCACCGTCGACGACCGGCAACGGCTGCTGGCGATCGACGACACCGCCTCCCGGCTCCGCGCCGAGCTGCGGTTGCTCAACCGCGAGGCGGCTCTGCTGCGTCAGGTGCGGGCGGTTCCGGTGCCGCTGGCGGAGCTGGCGTCCCCGCCGACACCCAACTGAAGTCCCCCGGCTCGGGCTCCGGGCGTAACCCCGGCCACCGCGACCAGCCGGCCAGCAGGGTGTACATGACCGCGGCTCCGAACGCCGGCAGCAGCAGGTTGCCGTGCGGCACCGGCAGCACGCCGAGCAGCCAGTCCACCCCACCGGCCCGCAGGTCGGCGGGTTTGCTGAAGGCCTGCCCGGCCGGGGCGGTCGCCAGCAGCCGGTCGAAGGTGGCCAGGCCGATCCGCCGTCCCACCTGCCAGGCCACCGGCGCGGCGGCCAGCGCGCCGAGCACCGCGGCGAGCAACCCGACCGGGCCGCGCCGCCGACGCAGCACGAACCACAGGGCGAGTGCCACGAGCAGCCCGAAGGCGAGCCCGAGCAGGCTGAACCAGCCGTCGGCGGCGATTGGCTGCTCCGGTTGCGGCTCGGCGTAGATCGCCCCCTCGGCGGTCTTGAGCACCGGGGTGTCCGGTGCGAGCGCGGCCCACAGCAGGCCGAGCGGAACACCCAGTGCGGCCAGCGCGAGCACGGCGCCCAGCACCGTCGCCAGGGCACGCAGCGGACGTCGCGGCTCGTCGAACCGAAGCTCCAGCGAGCTCTGGTACGCCGCCGAGGCCGGCAGGTGGCCCGGGCCGAACTCGCCGGGCGCTGTCCCGGTCGACGGGTCGACCTCCGGCGGTTTCGCGTCCGGCGTACGGGGTGGCGCGGGTTGGTCGGGCTCGTCGACGGGCCGCTCGCGGTCGGGGTTGTCCGGGCTCACCCGATGATCCTCTCAGGCCCGGTGCGCGGCCGGGGCTCCGGTGGCGGCAGACCAGCTCACCGGGCGAACGGCTCCACCATCATCGCCGCGGCCCGCAGCCACGCCTGCCGGGTCTCCGGCTGGAGCTGGTGGTACTCGATCGACGACCCGGTCTCCAGAGCCGGGTCGTACGGCACGACGGCCACGCCCCGGGTACGGGTGGCGAAGTGCCGCTCCAGGTCGTCCTGGAGCGTCGAGCGACCCGGCGTCGGGCAGGAGATGAGGGTGATCGCGTTGTCCGCCAACTCGCCCATGCCCTCCTCGTGCAGCAGGTCGAGCATCCAGTCCGCGCTGAACGCCGCGTCCTCCCGGGGCACTGTGGTGACCACCAGTTGGTCGGCGGCCTGCATCACAGTGCGCCAGTTGGGGCTCTCCACGTTGTTGCCGGTGTCCACGCAGACCACGTCGTGGGTACGCCGCAGCAGCTCCAGCACCCGCCGGACGGTGAACTGGTCCAGTCGCTGGGCGAAGCGCGGGCTCTCCTCGCCGGCCAGCACGTCGTACGAGCCGTCGGAGGCGTGCCGCAGGTAGTCGTCCAGCCGGTCCAGCAGGGTCGCGTCCTCCAGGATCTCGATCTGGGCCAGGTCGCTGATCAGGTGCCGGATCGTCCGGGCGTGCCGGGCGCTGCCGGCGCGCAGGCCGAGGGTGCCGCGCAGCTCGTTGTCGTCCCAGGCCAGCACGCCCTTGCCGCGGACGCTGCCGACCGTCGCCGCGGCGAGCACTGTGGCGGTCGTCTTGTGCACCCCGCCCTTGGGGTTGGCGAAGGCGAACACCCGGGGCGTGCCCAGGTCCCGCTGGAGCACCCCGTTGGCGCGCTCCTGCTCCGGGTCGACGGCCGGTGGGCGCCATTCGATCCGGGTCGGATAGGCACGTTCGGCGACCGCCGAGCCGACCGCCGGGGCGGGCGGCGGCGGGACGGACGGCGGGACGGGCACGGCGACCGGCGGCGCGGGCGGCGGGACGACCGGCGGGGGCGGTGGCGTGACGGCCGGGTAGCCGGTCTCCGGCTGGTAGCCGGTCTCCAGCAGGGCGTAGCGCGACTCCGGCGGGTCGCCCGGTCGGTAGCCGTTGTCCAGCAACGCGTAGCGCGACGGGACCGGATCGGGGCCGCGTGCCGGAGACTCCGACTCGGCCCGGTACGTCGGCTCGGCCCGGTAGTCCGGCTCGGCCCGGTAGTCCGGCTGTTCCCGGTAGTCCGGCTCGGCGCGGTAGCCGGGCGTGGCGCGATAGTCCGGCTCGGCGCGATAGTCCGGCTCGGCGCGGTAGCCCGGCTCCGCCCGGTAACCCGGCTCGGCGCGGTAGTCCGGCTGCTCGGTCCGGTACGCCGGCTCCGCTCGATAGTCCGGCTCGGCCCGATAACCCGGCTCGGTCCGATAACCCGGCTCGGTCCGGTACGCCGGCTCGGCCCGGTAGTCCGGCTCGGCCCGGTAGTCCGGCTCGGCCCGGTAGGTGGGCTCGGCCCGGTAGGCGGGGTCGACCCGGTAGGTCGCCTCGGCCCGGTAACCGGGCTCCGCGCCGTACGACAGGTCGGCCGGATGCCCGACGGCGGGTGCCCGCCCGGCGTAGCCGTTGGGGGCCGCACGCCGTGGCAGCGGGTCCGGCGGCGGCTCCTCGCCGCGCCGCTCCGGCTCGGTCTGCTCCGCGCCGCGACCGCCCAGCCGGGCACGGTCCAACAACGCGCGCCACCGCGGCGCTGGTTCGGCCGGCCGGCCCCAGCCGGTCTCACTGCCCTCCACGGCCCGCCCTCCCAGCGCCATCGATCTCTGTCTGACAGGCTACGAACCCAACCCTATTCGGACCACACCTCAGAGCGCACACCAGCCGGCGCAGATCACGACGACGGTGACGACGGCGACGGCTCGGCGGCGGTGGCGTCCGGCGAGGTGGTGACGCTCGGCGGCGCCGACTCGGTGGGCTCCGGCTTCGACGGTTCGGGTGACGGAATCGTCACGACTGGTGCGGGTTCCGACGATTCGCCCACGGGGGTCGAGGGCGCTGGTGCGCTGTTCACCGGCGCTGGCCGCTCGGACTGGGTCGGAGCAGGGCTCGGCCCGGTGTCGACCGGCGGGCGCACCACGTCGCGCTGCTCCGGCAGGGGCGGCGTGAAGACCGTCCGGTCCAGCCGGTACACCTCGGGGGCGGGGTCGACCGCCCGTACATCCGGGCGGGCCGCCACACCGCGCAGCGCCACCGGGGTCGCGCGAACCACCGCCGCGTAGACGCAGGCGCAGCCGGTGCGGTACGCGGCCGCCTCGGCGGCGGCCACCTCGGCGCCGCTGGCGTACTGCTCCCGCAACTCCCGCTCGCCCACACCGTCGCCGTCGACAGCGGCGGCCCTGGCCCGGTAGTCGGCGGCCTCGGCCTCCTTGCGGGCCGCCACCTGCTCCATCCCGGCGACCACGTCGTCAGGCACCCGCAGCGCGGGGATCTTGACGATCTCGGTCTGCCGGCCGGGCAGCGGAACCCGCCCGAAGACGGTCGAGACCCCGACGTCGCCGAGCACCGTCGCCAGCCGCTGCGGAGGCAGGTACGCATCGAGCGTGACCAGCGCGTACGTCCCACCCTCGGCGGCCTTGGCGGACGCGGGCAGCGCGGCCAGGTCGGCCGCGGCGGACCGCAGGTAGCCGGGGACGGAGTCGCCGTAGGCAACGCCGACCCGGGTCACCTCGCCCACCGTCCGGTCGCCGACCGGAGTGTCGTCGACGGCCCAGACGGCGGTGCCCAACACCGCCGCCGCAGAGAGCACGGCGGCCCAACTGAGCACACCGGATCGCGACGACCGGTCGCCCAGCCGGGCCACGGCCCGGGTCAGCGGCGGCAGCAACCGCTGGTCCAGCTGCCGCAGCAGGTTGCCGGCGCGCACGGGCGGGATCCCCTCTGTGGAACGGTGTCGGGCGGTCGCCGCTCAGTCACGCAGGATCTGAAGCGCACGGTCCAGGTCGTCAGGGTAGTCGCTGACGAACCGGACCTCGTCCCCCGTTCGGGGGTGCAAAAAGCTCAGTTCGCGGGCGTGCAGCCACTGCCGGGCCAGGCCGAGACGGGCCGAGAGGGTGGGATCGGCGCCGTAGGTGAGGTCACCTACACAGGGGTGCCGCAGGGTGGAGAAGTGCACCCGGATCTGGTGGGTCCGGCCGGTCTCCAGCCGGACGTCGACCAGACTCGCCGCCGGGAACGCCTCCAGTGTGTCGTAGTGGGTGATGCTCGGCTTGCCGCCGGAGACCACAGCCCACCGGTAGTCGTGGGTGGGGTGCCTGTCGATCGGGGCGTCGACGGTGCCGCGCAGCGGGTCAAGGTGACCCTGCACCACAGCGTGGTAGCCCTTGTCGACCTCGCGGTACTTGAAGGCCCGCTTCAGCGCCGTGTACGCCTGCTCGCTCTTGGCCACCACCATGATCCCGGTGGTGCCCACGTCGAGCCGGTGCACCACTCCCTGGCGCTCGGCGGCGCCGCTGGTGGAGATGCGATGCCCGATCGCGGCGAGCGCGCCGATCACCGTCGGCCCGGTCCACCCGGGGCTCGGGTGCGCGGCCACCCCGACCGGCTTGTCGACCACGACGATGTCGTCGTCGGCGTAGACGACCCGCAGGCCCGGCACCGCCTGCGGCACCACGGTCGGCGGCGCGACAGGGGCGGGCAGCGTGACGTCCAGCCAAGAGCCGGCCTTGACCTTGTGCGAGTTGGGCCGGGCGGAGCCGTCGACCAGCGCGTCACCGGCGTCGACAAGTGCCGCGGCGGCGGTGCGGGAGAGCCCGAACAGGCGGGACACGGCCTGGTCCAGGCGCATGCCGTCGAGGCCGTCGGGAACCGGAAGGGAACGGTGGTCGCCGCCAGCGGCGAACGCGGAGGTCATGCCCGCTCCCGCTGCTCGGCGCCCGACGCGGCGTCAGTCGTGGCCGGGTCGTCGTCGCGCCCCGCCCGTCGGCCGTCACGCTGGCGGCCGGTCAGCTCCAACAGGACGGCCAGCAGCACGCCGCAGACCAACGAGCTGTCGGCCAGGTTGAACACCGGCCACACCTGACCGTACGGGTCGAAGAGGCTGATCATGTCGACCACGTGCCCGTGGAACGGGGACGGCGCCCGGAAGATCCGGTCGACGAGGTTGCCCAACGCGCCACCGAGCACCAGGCCGAGCGAGATCGCCCAGGGCAGCGAGCGCAGCCGCAACGCCATCCAGACGATCCAACCGACCACACCGATGGTGATCAGCGGGAAGATCCAGGTGTGGTCCGCGCCGATGCTCCAGGCCGCGCCGCTGTTGCGGGTCAGGCTCAGGTAGACGAACCCGCCGAGCAGCCGGACCGGCTCCCGGTCGGTCAGCGCGGCCAGCGCCAGGTGCTTGGTGACCAGGTCGGCCAGCAGGGCCACCAGGGCGACCCCGGCGAGGATCGCGACGGCCCGGGGCCGGCGGTTGCCGCCGCCCGGGTCGGTGCGGCCGGGTTCGGCGGACGGTACTGCGGTCATGCGCTCCCCATCGACAGTCTTGGCGGTGATCGCTCACCGTCTCATCGCCGCCGGGGAACGGACCTCAGCGCCGCTCCTCCAGCTGCTTGCACGTCACACACAGGGTGGCCGACGGGAAGGCGGCGAGGCGCTCGACCGGGATCGGGTTGCCGCACCGCGCGCACCAGCCGTAACCACCCTCGTCGAGGCGCTCCAGAGCGCGCTCCACCTGCGTGATCCGTTCCAGAATGCTGTTGGCGAGAGAAATCTCCTGCTCCCGCTCGAGCGTCTTCGTGCCCGTGTCGGCCTGGTCGTCCCCGGCCGAGTCGGTCAGCCGATCGCGCTGCAGCTCGGTGATCTCACTCAGCGTCTGATCGTACTCGGCACGAAGCTCGTCCCGCCGCGCCGCCAGCGCCGCCCGGATCTTCTCGGTCTCCGCGGTGCTGCGGGTGGCCTTCGCCGCCGGCTTGCGCCCGGCGGTCCTGGTGTCGGATGGCTTCGCCATGGGTCGCTCCCTCGGCCGGGGGGGAACCGCGCGGTCCGCGGCGCCTGGTCAGGGGGCGCCGACCAGGGCGTCCCCTATGTACGAAAAGGGGCGCACGGCGACGATGGCCGCGCACTCCGGAGGTTGGCAAGAATACGGAACGTACAGGCGTCCGACAACGTGCCGCACCGTCGCACCGTCTAACAGCCCCTAGCCCTGCCTAACTGGGGCAAAGGGAACGCTAGCAGATCAATTGGGCACCTCATCCCCGTACTCACCAAACCATCGGGCCAGACGACCGCGCCGACTGACCGCCCGCAATCGCCGTTCCGCCGCGTCCCGCACCCCTGCGGTCGCCACGATCAGCAGACTGTCGCCGGTCTTCAACCGGGTGTCCGGTGCGGGCACGAAGCCGACGCCGTCGCGCAGCACCAGTGTCACCGACGCGCCCAGTGGAAGACGCAGCTCGTCGACGTGCACACCAGCCAGGCGCGAACCCGGTGGCACCTCCACCTGGAGCAGATCCGCCCGCATCCGCTCCAGCGGCGCGGTCTCCACGTGGATCTCGGCGGCCTCGGCCGGCGCGGTCACCCGCAACCGGCGGGCGAACGGCCCCAGCGTCCCGGTCTGCACCAGCGTGAAGATCACCACCAGCACGAAGACCACGTCGAAGAGCCGCTCCGCGCCGGGCACCCGCTCGGAGAGCGGAATGGTGGCCAGCACGATCGGCACCGCCCCGCGCAGCCCGGCCCAGGACAGGAACGCCTGTTCTCGAAGGCCGACCCGGAACGGCAACGCCGACACGGCCACCGACAGCGGCCGGGCCAACAGCACCAGAGCCAACCCGGCGACCACCGCGGGCAGCACCGCCGCGTCCAGCCGGCCCGGCGAGGCCAGCAACCCGAGCAGCACGAACAACCCGATCTGGGCGAGCCAGGCCAGCCCGTCCGCGAAACCGAGAATCGCCTGACGGTGCGACAGGCGGGCATTGCCCAGCAACACCCCGGCCACGTAGACGGCGAGGAAGCCCGAGGCGTGCAGAACCGCCCCTGCGGCGTACGCCAGCACTGTGATGCCCACCGCGGCGATCGGGTAGAGCCCGGCCGAGGGCAGCGCCGCCCGGCGCAGCGCCCAGGTGCCGGCGACGCCAGCGGCCACGCCCACCGCCGCGCCGACGCCCAGCTCGTAACAGACCAGCGCGACCTCGTACCACCACGGGTGCGCGAAGCCCCGGTGGGACAGCAGCACCACCAGCAGCACCACCGGGGCGTCGTTCATCCCCGACTCGGCCTCCAGTGTCGCCACCAGCCGGGGCGGCAGCCGCAGTCGGCGCAGGGTGGCGAAGACGGCCGCCGCGTCGGTGGACGAGAGCACCGCGCCGTAGAGCAGCGCCAACCGCCAGTCCAGCCCGAGCAGCAGGTGCACGGCCACGCCGACCACCACGATGCTGACGATCACGCCGACCGTGGAGAGCGCGGAGGCCAGCCCCAGCACCGGGCGCAGCGTCGTCCACCGGGCGGTGAGGCCGCCCTCCGCGATGATCACGATCAGCGCGCAGAAGCCGAGGGTCCGGGTCAGCTCGACGTCGTCGAAACGGATTCCCAACCCGCTCTCGCCGATCGCCACGCCCAGAGCCAGGTAGACCAGGAGGCTGGGCACGCCGAGCCGGGTGGAGAGTCGCACCGCGCCGACAGCGACCAGCAGCACCGCCGCACCGAGCAGCAGCGCGATGTCCAACCCGGGCGTCACGGCTGCCTTGCCTGGGCTGTCCTCACTCGGCGGATCCGTCGCGCAGGCGGCGCAGCACCTCGGACAACTCCGGGCCGGGCCGATCGACGAGGAAGAGCTTGTCCCGGCTGGCCGCGCCGGCACGCAGTGAGACGGCGGCCGGTCGGACGCCCAACGCGCCGGCCAACGCCCGGCGGGCGGCCTCGGTGGCCCGACCGTCGACGGCCGGGTCGTGGACCGCGATCACGAGGGCGGGCCCGTGCGGGCCGTCGAAGCGGCCACCCACCCGGCCCTGGGAGGCGCCTGGCTTCACCCGTACCGCCACGGTGAGCGTGTCCTGAGCGGGCACCGGCGCCGCTTCAGATCGGCCGGGCGTCGGCGAGGAGAGCAGTCGCCGGCGCGCAGTGCGCGCACGGACTGAAGCCGAGGTCCACGGCCTCGGCGACCGGCAACGTCTCGGGCTGCCAGCCGATCAGGTGGGGGCAGCCGTCGAGGTGGTATCGGGGGCGGCCGTCGACGACCTCGACGGCGTCCAGCAGACGGGCCACCCGGGCCGCCTCGGCGGCCGTGATCTGCTGGGCGGCCGGCTCGTCGACCGCCGCGACCGCCGGGTCGAACACGTCGTCGCTCGACGCCGCGGTCGGCGACGCCGGGCTGACCGGCCGGGCCCGCGAGGGCACGTCGTCGGCCGTACTCACGAACGGCGACGCGTCATCGACGTACGGCGGGGCGACCGGCGAGGCCTCATCGATCGGCGGCGCATGGTCGATCGGCGGCGCATGGTCGACCGGCGGCTCGGGTGGTTGCCGCCACCCGGTGCCGCCGGTACCAAACGTCGTGGGCACGTGCTGGACCGGCACTTCCGGCTCGACCAGCGGTGGCCCGTACGCGAACCCCGGTGTGGCCTGGCTGGCCGTGCGGGGCGCGTCGGGGTGCCGCCGGTCGGTCCGGCCGGGATCCGCCATGGCGCGGTTGGCGGCTGCCTGGCGGGCGCCCACCACCAACGCCACGGCGGCCAGCAGACTGGCCGCGATGGAGATGACCAACAAGAAGCTGGAGCCACCGGCCAGGCCGAGCACCAGTAGCACCACCGCGACGAGGATGAGCAGAAGACTTGCGACTATCACGGCTCACCCCCGCCGCGTCGAACCGTCCAGGCCGGGCCGGCGACCGTCACCATTGGCGGACAGCGATCGCCGGCCGGTGCTCAGCGTCCGGCTTCGAGGGCGCCGGAGCGCCCGCCGCCGCCGTAAGAACCAGCGAGACCCGCTGCGGCCAGCCCGTTGCCGCCAGCGACCCGGCCGGCTTCGGAGCGGGTCATCTCGGCCTCGAGGCCCTGGCCACGACCGTCGAGGTCACGCAGCTGGCTCTCCAGGTACGCCTTGAGCCGGGTGCGGTACTCGCGCTCGAACTGCTTGAGCTCCTCGATGTGCTTCTGCAACGCCGTGCGCTTGGCGTCCAGGCCGCCCATGGCCTCCTGGTGCCGCTGGCGGGCGTCCCGCTCAAGGGCGTCAGCCTTGGCGCGCGCCTCCCGGGTCACCTCCTCGGCCTTGCTGCGAGCCTCGGACAGCAGCTGGTCGGCCTCGCGGCGAGCGTCGGACACGTGGTCGTCGGCGGTGCGCTGGGCCATCATCAGCACGCGCAGGGCCTGCTGCTCACCGTCGCCGGTGACGCCGCCGGCCGGGCCGCCGGTCGCGCGGACCTGCTCCAGCTCGGCCTGCATCGCGCGGGCAGCCTGCTCGGCCGCCGACTTGTCGCGCTGCACCCGGTCCAGTTGGGCCTTGACATCGTTGAGCTCCGCCGCCAGTCGGGCGTCGCCGCCGGGGCCGGCGGGGGCACCGCCACGGCCGCCGCGCTCCACCTGGGCGCGCAGCTCGTTGTTCTCCTCGATGAGACGGGCGAGCTCGCGCTCGACCTCGTCAAGGAAGGCGTCGACCTCCTCCTCGTCATACCCCCGTTTGCCGATCGGCGGCTTTTTGAAGGCGACGTTGTGGACGTCGGCCGGGGTCAGCGGCATCGAAACTCCTCGGGTCAGTTGCGGCCGCGAAAGCGCGTCGGTCATCAGGCAGATGCCCTGATCGACGGCCCTAACACGAACTCCATCAGCACGAACAGGATAACCAGGAGCACAAGGGAGGCCAGGTCGATGCTCACGGTACCAATTCGCAGCGGAGGGATCACACGCCTCAACGCGTTGAGAGGGGGATCAGTGACGCTCCACACGGATTCCAATCCTGCCGATGCTCCACGCCCGGGTTGCCAGCGACGGCCGTACTGAAGGACGGCGCTCAACACGAACCGGGACAGAAGAAGGAGCAGGAAGACATAAAGGATCAGGTACAACACTTGCAGTAAGATCGACAACACGGTCAGCGACGTCCCTCGGGTCGGGCGGGGTCAACTCAGACTGAAAAAGCCGCCCTCAGCGATCTTGGCTTTGTCCTCTGCGGTGACCTGGACGTTAGCCGGTGAGAGCAGGAACACCCGATTGGTCACGCGCTCGATCGTACCGCGCAGGCCGAACGCCAGTCCGGCGGCGAAGTCCACCAGACGGCGGGCATCGGCCTCATCCATCTCGGTGAGATTGATGATCACCGGGACGCCGTCGCGGAAGTGCTCACCGATGGTGCGCGCCTCCCGGTAGGTGGTGGGGTGCAGCGTGGTGATCTGGTAACGCTGCTCCTCCTCGGGCAGGGCCCGCTCACGCGACGTGACCTGCGGCGCGAGGGCCAGGTTGTCCCGAGTGTGGTAGGTCAACGCACCGGAGGTCTCACCCGCCGACGACCTGGTGATCGACCGGACGCTGGACCGCTCGACCCGCTCCGGCCGCTCACCGTCACCGCGCTCGGACTCGCTCAACCGCCCGCTCGACCGCTCGGACAGTCGACCCCGCCCGCTGTCGCGCGGCCGGGGAGCCGGCGGCTCCTCGGCGTCGTCCTCGTCGTCGTCGGCGAACTCCTCGGCGTACCGGCTCTGCCGGTAACGCGAGTCGCGGTAGCCACCCTTGTCGTAGCCACTGTCGTCGTAGGCCCGCTCGTCGTCTTCTTCGACCAGACCGAGCCAGACCCCCGCCTTGCGCAGTGCACCCATCCCGCGCCCTTCCGTCCGCCGTGCGGCACGCGCCCCCGTGCCATGTCGCCCGTCGCGAGTGGACAACCATGCCCATCGGACCGGAACGGCAATCCCCCAGCGCGCGATTCGCGTCGCGCGCCACGACCCCCGACTAGGAGACGCCCGCCCCTGAAACAACACTGATGTAATTTGCTTGTCTCGCGGTCAGGCTACCGCAGCGTGGGACGCATTCCGAGCAACGCGCTACCGACGCGGACATGTGTCGCGCCGTAACGGATCGCGATTTCGAAATCGCCGCTCATACCGGCGGACAACGCGGTGGCTCCCGGATGGACGGCCCGAAACGCGTCGGCAACCTCCGCGAGCCGGGCGAAGGCCCGCTCCGGCTCCCACCCCAGCGGAGCGACCGCCATGAGACCGACCAGACGCAACCCCGGCGCGTCGGCCACCGCCTCGGCCACCGGCTCCAGACCGGCGGCCTGATCCGCCGAGCCGGGCAGGGCTCCGCCCCGGGCCGCGTCGCCGTCGATGCTCACCTGGACCAGAGCGTCGAGCGGCTCCTGCCGGTCGGCGGTCGCGGTGGCCAACGCCCGGGCCAGCCGGACACTGTCGACGGAGTGCACCACGTCGGCGTAGCGGACCACCGAGCGGGCCTTGTTGCGCTGCAACTGGCCGATGAAGTGCCAGCGGGGACCCACCCCGGCGGCAGCCACCTCGGCGGCCTTGCCGGCCGCCTCCTGGTCGCGGTTCTCCCCCATGTCGGTAACCCCGAGCCCGGCCAGCGCCAACACGTCGCTGGCCGGGTAGGTCTTCGTCACCGCGATCATCGTGACCTCGGCACGGTCCCGGCCGGCCTGCGCGCAGGCGTCATCGACCCGGGACCGAACCTGGGCCAGACCGGCCGCGAGTTCGGCCTGCCGATCTGGTCGTACAGTGGCTGAGCTGTCGGTCATCGGCGGTGCTCAGGACCCGTTCTTGAGGAAGTCGGGAACGTCCACGTCGTCGAAGAGCACGCGACGCGGCGACTGGGCCGGAGCCGGGTTGGTGGCCGGCGCCGGCGTCGGAGTGCTCTGCGGTGCCGGCTGGTTGGTGTTGGTCTTGCGGGTCGGCTCGGCCGCCTTGTACGCCGGTGTGCCGCCGTCGAAGCCCGCCGCGATGACCGTCACCCGCACCTCGTCACCGAGCGCGTCGTCGATGACCGCGCCGAAGATGATGTTGGCGTCCGGGTGGGCCGCGTCGGTGACCAGTTGGGCGGCATCGTTGATCTCGAACAGGCCCAGGTCGGAGCCGCCGGCGATGGAGAGCAGCACGCCCCGCGCGCCGTCCATGCTCTGCTCCAGCAGCGGGCTGGAGATGGCTGCCTCGGCCGCCTCGACCGCGCGGTTCTCGCCGCGGGCGCTGCCGATGCCCATCAACGCGCTGCCGGCGCCGCTCATCACGCTCTTGACGTCGGCGAAGTCCAGGTTGATCAGACCCGGGGTGGTGATCAGGTCGGTGATGCCCTGCACACCCGAGAGCAGCACCTGGTCGGCAGTGCGGAACGCATCCATCATGCTGATGTTGCGGTCGCCCAGGGCCAGCAGCCGGTCGTTCGGGATGACGATCAGCGTGTCGCACTGGTTGCGGAGCTCGTCTATCCCCGTCTCGGCCTGCACCTGGCGGCGCTTGCCCTCGAAGGAGAACGGCCGGGTCACCACGCCGATGGTCAGCGCGCCGAGCTTGCGGGCGATGTTGGCCACCACGGGCGCGCCGCCGGTGCCGGTGCCGCCGCCCTCGCCGCAGGTCACGAAGACCATGTCGGCGCCCTTGAGCACCTCCTCGATCTCGTCGCGGTGGTCCTCGGCGGCGTTCTTCCCGACGTCCGGGTTGGCCCCGGCCCCCAGGCCACGGGTCAGCTCGCGGCCGACGTCGAGCTTGACGTCGGCGTCGCTCATCAGCAGCGCCTGCGCATCGGTGTTGATCGCGATGAACTCGACGCCCTTGAGCCCAACCTCGATCATCCGGTTGACGGCGTTGACGCCGCCACCCCCGATGCCGACGACCTTGATGACCGCCAGGTAGTTGTGCGGAGGTGTCATCTCCGGTCCTTTCCTTCGAGATTGGCTTCGGCCGACCGATTACGGCGTGGCCAGACCAGCGGCCGACGACAGCTGTCACCAACGAGGATCAGGGGTAAACCCTAACCCTCTACTAGAGGCTTACAGTTATGTCAACCACTGAAGCTCTTCGAGGCAACGTAAGCGCCACCGCGCGATGAGCCAAGGACCCGGGCGGCGTGTCGCCGCGCGGAGCGCCACGGGTCACGTCCGCGCACGCTCACTGGTCACCGAAAGGTCACCACATCCGGCGCGCTCACGTCGATCCGGTCGGTGTCCTCGTCGAGCAACGCGGTGGCCACCCGAGCCTTGTCCGTACCCCGGGTCGCGTCGCCCCAGACCACCGTCCGGTCCCCGCGCAGCCGCAGGCTGATCCGGGCCAGCCCCGCCACGTTCACGTCCACCAGTTCCGCGCGCAGCTGCGGCGTCAGCGCGACGAGCACCTCCAGCGCGGCCCGGGTGCCCGGGTCGTCGGCGGCCGGCCGGGCCACAGTCACCTGTGGCAGGTCGGCGGGGCGTCGCTCCACCGTCCGGAACGCCACCCCGCTCTTGTCGATCAGGGCGAACACCTCGCCCTGCGGCACCACCGCCACCGCGCTCCGCTCGGTCACCCGCACCACCAGCGCGCCAGGCCAGTCCCGGGAGACCGTGGCCCGCTCCACCGCTGGCAGCGCGCCGACCCGACGGGCGGCGGCGGCCAGGTCCACCCGGGCCAGCGGCACACCGTCCGGCACCCCGACCGCGTCGTGCACCTGGACAGGAGTGACCAGGTCGGCACCCTCCACGCGTACCTCGCGCACACCGAACAGCCCGGTGCCGAGCACCGTCCAGGCGATCAGCCCGGCCAGGGCGAGCACCCCGGCGGCCACCGCCCACGGCAGTGCCGCACGCATGCGACGCTGCCGGGCACGGGCCATGAACCGGCGGGTCGAGGGCGGTACCGCGTCGCGGCCCGCCCGGACCAGCTGCCACCGCCGGGCCGGACCGCGGCGCGGGGCGCCACCGTCGGCGGCGCTGGTCCGCCCGCGGGCCGGGCCGGGACTCATCCGGCCGTGGGCGCCGAGCCGCCGGGCACGGCGGTGCCACCGAGAGCCGCGCCGTCGCCACCGGAAGTTGCCCCACCCGGCACCGGATCACCGATCGCCGGCGTGGTGGCCACCGGGTCGACGGTCGCGCTCGGTGCCGAGCCGGCCGCACGCTCACCCAGGGCGACCAGCAGCTCGTCGCCCATCAGCGAGATCGGCGGGGCGCCCATGGTCACCACCACGTCCCCGGAGCGGGCGCGACGGGCCACCTCGACCGGGGCCTGCTCCCACGACTCCACGAAGACCTTGCGGTCGGCGGGCAGATCCACCGCCGCGATCAGTGCCGCCGAGCCCTCGCCGGGCTGACGCAACTCACCGGGCCCGAAGACCTCCAACAGCACCACCTCGTCGGCGATGGCCAGCGCCTCCGCGATCTCCGCCTGGTTGTCGCGGGTGCGGTACAGCCGGTACGGCTGGAAGACGACGATCAGCCGGCCGTCCCCGGCGACCTCGCGCAACGTCTGGTTGGCCAATGTCATCGAGGTCGGGTGGTACGCGTACTCGTCGTAGACCAGCACGCCGTCCGCGACACCCTTGCGCTCGAAGCGCCGTCGCACCCCGGGGAAGACCGCCAGCGCGGCCTCCGCCGACTCCAGCGGCAGTTCCAGCAGGTACGCGGCCAGCACCGCGGCGGCGCTGTTCAGCCCCATGTGCCGCCCTGGCACCGGCAGCCGGAACTCGCCCAGCGACCGGCCGTCGATCGCGGCCAGGTAGCGCACCCCCCGTGCGGAGGAGACCATGTCGGTCAACCGCAGGTCGGCGTCGGCGGCCTCGCCGTAGGTGTACACCCGTCGTCCCTCGGACCGCAGGCTCTCGGCCAACCGCCGACCGCCCGGATCGTCGGCGCAGGTGATGATGAACCCGTCCGGGTCGGTGAGGCGGGCGAACTCCACGAACGCCGCCTCCAGCGTCGCGTAGTCGCCGTAGGTGTTCAGGTGGTCCGCCTCGACGTTCGTGATGATCGAGACGTACGGGCGGTAGATGAGGAACGAGCGGTCGCTCTCGTCCGCCTCGACCACGAAGTGCTCGCCGGTGCCGTGGTGGGCGCCCGAGCCGACCTCGGAGATCTCCCCACCGATCACGAAGGACGGGTCCACACCGGCCTGCTGGAGCACCATCGTCACCATCGAGGTGGTGGTGGTCTTGCCGTGCGTGCCGGCGACGGCCACCGCGCGACGGCCGGTCATCGCAGCGGCGAGCGCCTCCGAGCGGTGCAGCACCCGCAGGCCGCGCCGACGCGCCTCGACCAGCTCCAGGTGGTCCTGGGGAATGGCCGAGGAGTAGACGACGGTGTCGACGCCGTCGAGGTTGGTCACCTCGTGGCTGAGGTGGATGGTGCCGCCGAGCGCCCGCAGGCCGGCCAGCGAAGGCCATTCCCGCAGGTCGCTGCCGGAGACCCGGATGCCGCGGGTGAGCAGCAGCCGGGCCACGCCGAGCATGCCCACCCCACCCACTCCGATCAGGTGGACGGCGCCCAGGTCCTCGGCGGTGAGCGTGCCGGCCGGGGTGAACTGCGCGGTCATCGGGCCACCGCCGCCAGCACGAAGGAACGCAGCGCCTCGTCGCCGTCGCGCCGGCCGTACGACCCGGCGGCCGCACCCATGTTGTAGAGCCGCTGTGGGTCCCGGATGAGCGGGATGACGGTGCGCTCCAGCCAGTCCGGGGTGAGCTCCCCGTCGTCGACCAGCAGCCCACCGCCGGCCTCCACCACGGGCAGGGCGTTGCGCCGCTGCTCCTGGTTGCTGTGCGGGTACGGCACGTAGATCGTGGGCAACCCGATCGCTGCCACCTCGGCGACGGTCATCGCCCCGCCCCGGGCCAGCATCAGGTCGGCGGCGGCGTAGCCCAACTCCATCTCGGACAGGTACGGCAACGTCACGTACGGCACCGGCAGGTCGGTGGGGATCGGCACCGGCTCGTTGCGGGCGCCCATCACGTGCAGCACCTGCACGCCGTTGCGAGCCAACTCCTTGGCTGCTCCGGAGACCGCCAGGTTGATCGAGCGGGCGCCGGACGAACCGCCGGACACGAAGAGCACCGGCAGGTCCGGGCGGAGCCCGAAGTGGGCGCGGGCGGCGTTGCGCAGCGCGTACCGGTCCAGACCGGCGATGGCGCGGCGCAGCGGCACACCGACGACTGTGGCGTCCCGCAGCGACTCGGCCTGGCTCGGCTGGTTCGGAAAGCCGACGGCCACGTTCTTGGTGAACTTCATGCCCAGCTTGTTGGCCACGCCCGGTGGCACGTTCACCTCGTGGATCACCATGGGCAGCTCGCGGCGCCACGCGGCCAGGTAGGCCGGCACCGAGACGTACCCGCCGAAGCCGACGACCACGTCGGCGCGCACCTCGTCGATCACCTTGCCCGCGGCGCGCGCCGCGGTCCACATCCGGCCCGGGGTACGGACCAGGTTCATGTTGACCGACCGGGGCAACTGGTACGCGGGGATCTGCCGCAGGTCGTAGCCCTGCGGCGGGATCAGGTCGTTCTCCATGCCCCGGGGTGTGCCGAGGCAGGTGATCCGGACGCCCGGGTCGTGTCGGCGCAGGCAGTCGGCGAAGGCGAGCAGCGGGTAGACGTGCCCCCCGGTGCCACCTCCCGCGAGCACCACCGAACGCAGCGGACCCATCAGCGTCTCCTCTCGCTCGCCGTACCCCGGCGGCTGCGGTCCTGTCGGACCCCGCGCGGCGCGGCCTGATCGTCATGGCGCCGCTCGCGGGACCGGGGCACGGACCCTCGGCCGGCGGGCGGCGTCGCCGGTCGGCGACGCCGGCCGGGAAGCGGCGGCAACGGGGCCCAGAGTAGTCGGACCCACCGGGCCGGCGGACGGGCATGCAGTGCTCTGGCCGCATCGGGTTCGGCGCGGGCGAAGGACGCCAGCATGCCGATGCCGGCCAACGTCACCACCAGGGCACTTCCGCCGTCGGAGATGAACGGCAGCGGCAGACCGGTGATCGGCAACAGCCCCACCACACCACCGATGTTGATCACGGCCTGGCTGACCAGCCAGGTGGTCACGGCGGTGGCGGCGAGCCGGCGGAACGGGTCGTCGACCCGCCGGGCGATCCGGAAACCGGTGTACGCGATGACCGCGAACAGGGTGAGCACCACGACGCACCCGATCACGCCCAGCTCCTCGGCGATGATCGCGAAGATGAAGTCGTTGTGTGCCTCGGGCAGCCAGTCCCACTTCAGGCTGCCCTTGCCCAGCCCGACACCGAACCAGCCACCGTGCTCGATGGCCAGCCGCCCCTGGTAGAACTGGAGGCAGTCGTTCAGTTTGCAGGTTTCCGGGTTCGGTGGATTGAAGAACATGTCCAGCCGGGCGAGGCGGTAGTTGTCAGCGCCGCGTTCGCCGGAGCCGGCGCCCAGCGAGGCCACCGCCACGAGCAGGCCGATGCCGATCAGCCCGGCAGTGGCGAGGGCACCGAAGACCCGCATCCGCACTCCGGCGGCCCAGAGCAGGCCCACGACCAGGGCCAGCAGACAGAGCATCGTGCCGGTGTCGTTGTAACCGACCAGGACGAAGAGCAGGCCGACCACCGGGAAGAGCGGGGTGGCCAGCTCGCGCCACCAACCCAGCGCGGCGCCCTTGCGGGCGACGAGGTGCGCACCCCAGAGCACCATCGCGAACTTGGCCAGCTCGGACGGTTGTAGCTGGATCCCGCCGACGAAGAGCCAGTTCAGTCGCGCCTCGACCGGCCCGATCCGCCCTGAATCCTGATGGGTCAGCCGGGCGTAGGCGACCAGCAGGTTGAGCACCACCAGGAGGGCGATCGAGGTGAACAGCAGCGGCCGGCCCAGCGACCGGTAGGTGCTGGCGGGCAGGCGCTGGCAGACCCAGAACGCGCCGATGCCGATCACCGCGAAGATGGCCTGCTTGGTCACCGAGGCGGAAGCGTTGCCGTCCTCGGCGTAGTCCTTCACGCTGGTCGCCGAGAAGACCATGGTCAGCCCGATCAGCAGCAGCAGGCCGGCGCAGGACAGCAGCAGGTAGTAGGAGGTCAGCGGCCGGTCCAGCAGGCCGCGCAGCGCGGCGAGCCCGCCGGCCGCGTCGATACCGCGCAGCGGGGTCGCCGCCACGGCCTCCGGCTCGCGTCCCGGCGGCCCGGGCTCCCGCGCCCCCGACCCGGATTCGCGGGCCGCCGCGCCGGGCTCCGGGCCGCGCGCCCCGGCCGCCAACGGTGTACGCGCCGCGCTCGGCGACCGCCGCGCTCGCTCGCCTGCCCTGCCCTCGGTGCCGATTTCCTCCCCCACCCCGACATCATCACCGCTGAACACGCCCCACCGCCCCACAACGCCCCACCGGGCGTGTCGAACCCGCCCCCCGAGCCGCCCTCCCGCCGCCCTCCCGCGTCGATGTTGCATTTTCTGTGGCGACACAACACCCCTAAAAGGACGCTCCGCCATCCGAAAGTGCAAATCGACGGTCGAGGGGGTGGACGCGGGGCGCGGGGATCAGGTCATGTTGGCGAGGAACTCGCTGTAGAACAGGCCCAGGGCGATGGCCACGCCGATGCCGGCGATGATCCAGAAGCGCACCACGATGTTGACCTCGCTCCAGCCGGCCAGTTCGAAGTGGTGCTGGAGCGGAGACATTCGGAACACGCGTTTACCGGTGGTCTTGAAGGAGATGATCTGGATCACCACGGACATCGTGATGATCACGAAGAGCCCGCCGATGATCGGCAGCAGCAGGATGGTGCGGGTGGACATCGCCATGCCGGCGATCAGACCGCCCAGCCCCAACGCCCCGGTGTCGCCCATGAAGATCCGCGCCGGGGAGGTGTTCCACCAGAGGAAGCCCACACAGGCCCCGGCCGCCGCCCCGGCGATCAACGCGATCTCCAACGGGTCGCGGACCTCGTAGCAGTACGGCTGGGTGTAGTTCGGGTCGGCGCACCAGTGCCGGTACTGCCAGAACGCGATGAGCGCGTACGCGGCGAGCACCATGACCGACGCGCCGGTGGCCAGACCGTCCAGGCCGTCGGTGAGGTTGACGCCGTTCGTCGCGGCCATCACCACGAAGATGAAGATGATCACCGCGCCGACCTTGCTGACCTCCAGGAAGTCGATGTCCCGGATGAAGCTCAGCGTGGTGCTGCCCACCGTCTCGGTGTTGGTCGCCAGGCCCGAACCGTTGGTCATCGTGCTCGGGAACCACAGCGCGATCACCCCGAAGACCGCGCCGACCAGGATCTGGCCGAGCAACTTGCCGCGCTTGTTCAGCCCGGCGCTGTTGCGCTTGCGCACCTTGAGGAAGTCGTCGAGGAAGCCCACAGCGCCGGAGAAGACCATCAACCCCAGCAGCACCAGGGCCGTGATGGTCGGCTCCACCTGGGCGATCTGCTGGTCCGGCAGGGTGGTCAGGGCGAGGTGCCCGGCCACGTACGCGATCACCGTGGCCAGGATGAAGACCACGCCACCCATCGTGGGCGTGCCCTTCTTGCCCTGGTGCATGGCGGGGCCGTCGGAGCGGATCGGCTGACCGGCCTTGAGCCGGGTGAACACCTTGATCGCGATCGGGGTGCAGAAGAGCGAGACGAGGAAGGCCACCCCGATGGCGACGATGACCGCCCTCATCGGGTCGACTCCCCACCGGCGTCGGCGCGCAGGGCGTCGGCCACCTCCCAGGTCCGGTACCGGGAGCCCTTGACCAGGACGACGTCACCCGGTCGTAGCTCGCTCCGCAGCACCTCGACGGCCGCCGCCTGATCGGTGAGCAGCACCGACCCTCCTCCCCAGTTTGCTACAGCTCTCGCGCCTTCGTGGATCGGCGCAGCCGGCTCACCCACCACGAGCAGCCGGTCGACACCCAGCTCGGCCGCGAGTTGGCCGACCTCGGCGTGGCCGTCGTACTCGAACGGGCCCAGCTCGGCCATGTAACCAAGCACCGCGACGGTACGCCGCCCCTGACCCATGCTGGCGAGCGCCCGCACCGCGACCGCCATCGAGGCCGGGTTGGCGTTGTACGAGTCGTCGATCACGGTCACCCCGTCGGGGCGGTCGAAGACGTCCATCCGTCGGGTCGAGACCAGGCCCAGCTCACCGAGGGCCGTGGCCAGCTCGGTCAGCGGCATGCCCAGTTCCCGGGCGACCGCCGCCGCCGCGAGCGTGTTCCCGACCTGGTGGCGGCCGGCCAGGCGGAGCCGCACCGGCGCGCGTCCCTCCGGGGTGACCAGGGTGTACGACGGGTGCCCCCGCTCGTCGAGCGTGACGTCCTCGGCGCGCACGTCGGCGTCGGGCGCCTCGCCGTAGCGGACCACCCGGGCCTGCGTGCGGCTCGCCATCGCGTCCACCCGGGGGTCGTCGGCGTTCAGCACGGCCAGCCCGTCCGGCGGCAGCGCCTCCACCAGCTCGCCCTTGGCCAGGGCGATGGCGTCCTGCGAGCCGAACTCGCCGATGTGCGAGGTGCCGACGTTGAGCACCACGGAGATCCGGGGCGGCACCAGCTCGCACAGGTACCGCACGTGCCCGACCCCGCGCGCGCCCTTCTCCATGACCAGGTAGCGGGTGCCCGGATCGGCCTGGAGGGCGGTGTACGGGTGCCCCAGCTCGTTGTTGAACGAGCCGGGTGGCGCCACAGTGGCCCCGAGTCGGGCGGTGAGCTGACCGATCAGGTCCTTCGTGGTGGTCTTGCCGGACGAGCCGGTCACGCCGATCACGGTCAGCCCGGGCAGCCGGTCCACCGCCGCGCGGGCCAGCCGGCCCATCGCGGTCAGCGCGTCGTCGACCAGCACCATCGGCACCCCGGGCACCTCGCGGCTGCCGAGCACCGCCACCGCGCCGGCCTGGATCGCCGTCGCCGCGTAGTCGTGCCCGTCGACCTTCTCCCCCGGGAAGGCCACGAAGAGCGAACCGGGCCGCACCTTGCGCGAGTCGAACTCCACCGAGCCGGTGACGGTGGCGGCCGGGTCGGCGGCCACCAGCCGTCCGTCGACCGCCGCGGCCACCTCGGCCAGGCTCAGCGTGATCACTGCTGACCCGCCAGGTCCCCGAAGCGGGCCCGCAGCGCCTCGGCCAACTCGATGCTGTCGTCGAACGGAAGCACCTGACCCGCCACCTCCTGGCCGCGCTCGTGGCCCTTGCCGAGCAGCGCGATCACGTCCCCCGGCTCGGCCAGCCGGACCGCCTCGTCGATCGCGGCGCGGCGGCCCGCCACCTCGATGATCCGAGCGGCAGTGCCGGCCCGGTACGCCCCGGCGAGCACCTCGGCGCGAACTTCCCCCGGGTCTTCGGTGCGCGGGTTGTCGTCGGTCACCAGCACCACGTCGGCTCCCTCCGCCGCGGCGGCGCCCATCACCGGCCGCTTGCCCCGGTCCCGGTCCCCACCGGCGCCGATCACACAGATCAGTCGGCCGGCGCTCAACTCGCGCAGCGCCGCCAGCGCGGCCACTATCGCGTCCGACTTGTGGGCGTAGTCGACCACCCCGCGCACCGGCGCGGCCACGTCGACCAGCTCCAGCCGGCCCGGGACGCCCCCGCAGGCGGCCACACCGGTCGCCGCGGTCACCGGGTCCACCCCGGCGCCGACCAGCGCGGCGATGGCCAGCAGCGCGTTGGCCACGTTGTGTCGGCCGGGCAGCGCGACACCGGCGGACACTGCCACGCCGTTCGGGCCGTGCGCGGTGAACCGCTGCGCGTACCCCTCACCGTCAACACCGTCGGCCCACCAGGTCGCGCCCTGCTCGCCGACCGCCGAGTAGGTGACAGTGGTCGGCTTGAGCAGCGGCTTCAACGCCGGGTCGTCGTGGTTGAGCACCTCGACAGCGCAGCGCCCGTCGAAGAGCTGGGCCTTCGCGGCGAAGTAGTCGTCGCTGTCGGCGTGGAAGTCCAGGTGGTCGGAGCCGAAGTTGGTGTAACCGCCGACGGCGAACCGCACACCGCCTACCCGGCCCATGGCCAGCGCGTGGCTGGAGACCTCCATGACCACGGCGGTGACCCCACGCTCCCGGGCGGTGGCCAACATGGCGTGCAGGTCGGTCGCCTCGGGGGTGGTGCGGACACTGTCGATCACCAGATCACCGAGCCGGGTCTCCACCGTCCCGACCAGCCCCGTGGTGTGCCCGGCGGCCCGCAGCCCCGACTCGATCAGGTACGCGGTGGACGTCTTGCCCGCGGTGCCGGTCACCCCGATCACTGTGAGGTCGGCGGTCGGGTCGCCGTACACGGCCGAGGCCAGCTCGCCGAGCACGGCGCGCGGGTCGGGCACCACCAGGGCGGGCAGACCGGTTCCCGCCGCCAACTCCGCACCGGCCCTGTCGGTCAGTAGCGCCACGGCACCCGCCTCGACGGCGCCGGCGGCGAACTCCGCGCCGTGCCGACGGGCACCGGGCAGCGCCGCGTACAGGTCGCCGGGGCGAACCTCCTGGCTGGCGTGGGTGACCCCGGAGACGACCACCGCGGCGGCGTCCGCCGGAAGGTCGACGGCGAGCCGGACGGCGAGATCACCGAGCCGGACTCCGGTCACGGTACGTGGACGTGGATTGCCGGGCACGGCGTCAGACCCTACCCGGTCGTCCGGTTCCGGCCGCACAGCCGCCCCGGTGGTTCGTCGGCACTCACCGATGATGTCCCGCCGTTGCTGCTCAGCGCGGATAGACCACGAACTTGGGCGCGGATCCGCCAGTCGAGGGCGGCACCCGGTAGTGACGCAGAGTGAACTGCATCATGTCGCGGAACGCTGGATTGGCGATCGCCGCGCCCCCGCCGTTGGGCGCGTAGACGAAGACGGCGATCACGTAGCGGGGGTTCTCGGCGGGGGCCATCCCGATGAACGAGGACACCTCACCGGGCTGCTTCTTGCCGTTCACCAGCCGCCACCCGGTGCCGGTCTTGCCGGCGACCCGGTAACCGGGGACCGCGGCGGTAGTGCCGGTGGCATGGTCGACGGTGGTGACCGCCTCCAGCATGGTGCGCAGCGCCGCGGCGTTCTGCGGGCTGAGCACCGACCGGGTCGCCGGGGCGGGCGCGGGGGTGCGCTTGCCGTCCCGGCCGATCACCTCCTTGACCAGGTGCGGCTGCACGTACGTGCCGTTGTTGGCGATGGCGGCGTACGCGGCGGCCATCTGCAACGGCGTGGCGTCGACGCTGTGCCCGATCGGCACCGACCCGTGCGACGATCCACTCCACTCGTCGGCCGGCAGCAGTCGGCCGCTGGCCTCCCCGGGCATTCCCTCGCCGGTGGGCTTGCCCAGCCCGAACCGCTTCTGGTAGTCGATCAACCGGTCCCGGCCGAGCTCCTCGGCGATCGTGATGGTGCCGACGTTCGACGAGTAGGCGAGCATTCCCGGCACGCTCATCCGCTTGCCGTTGGCCGGATGGGTGTCGGAGAACCAGGTGTCGCCCATCTTGATGCTGTTGGCGATGGGCAGCGTGGTGTCCGGGGTGATCACCCCCTCCTGCAACGCCGCGCCGTAGGTGATCGCCTTGTGCACGGAGCCGGGGTCGACCACGAAGCTGGTCGCGGCGTCCTCCCGGGCGACCGGGTCGCTGGGCACCGGCTTCGCCGCGTCATAGGTGGGGTTGCTTGCCTGAGCAAGCACCGCGCCGGAGGGAATCTCGATGACCACTGCGGCGCCGGTGCCGCCCGGCGCCTGGGCCATGCCCGCGCTGAGGATCTGCTGCGTCCGGAACTGGAGGTCGCGGTTGATGGTGAGGGCGAGCGAACTGCCCGGCTTGGCGAGCGTGGTCCGGCTGTAGCCACCCGGAATGGGCGCCCCGAGGTCGCCGAGGCCGGCCTCGTACACCCGTTTGCCGTCCTGGCCGGCGAGCACCTCGTCGTAGCGGGCCTCCAGCCCCTCCAACCCGACCATGTCCTGGCTGGTGAAGCCGATCAGGTTGGCCGCCAGGTCACCGCCGGGCACCTCGCGGCGCTCGTCGCGGTGCACCCCGATGCCGAGGAGTTCCAGCGCCTGCACCCGCTTGGCGGTGGAGATCTCCACCCCGCGCGCCAGGTACACGAATCGGGACGCCTTGCCGTCCTCCAGCTTGCGGGGCTTCATCAGCTCGACGAGCTTCGACACCGGGATGCCGAGCAGCGGGGAGAGCGCCTTGGCGACGGCGGCCGAGTCCTTCACCTCGGTCGGGTCGGCGTACACGTACCGCGCCTCGACGCTGCGGGCCAGCGGCGCGCCGGTGCTGTCGTAGATCGCGCCGCGCGGCGCCGGCAGCTCGACAGTGCGGAGGCGGTCGCTGATGCCACCCCCGGCGTACGCCGGAGCGTCGACCGTCTGGAGGAAGATCAGCCGGATCCCGATGGTGGCGAAGAGCGTGAGGGCGAGCACGGTGCCCAGCCGTAGCCGCAGCCGCGAGTCGGCCAGCTTCGGCGGGCGTCGTGGCTTGCGGGACGGCCGGCGGGCCGCCGGTCGGTCGGTGCGCCGCGGCGCGCGTGGCGTGGTCCGGCGACGCGGCGGCGGCTCGTCCTCACCAGGGGCACGGGGGGTACGCGGCGCGACGGTGCGCACCACACCACCGCGTCCGGCGGCCGGAGCGTCGCGCCGGCCGACCCGGGCGGCGGCCCGGCCACCGTCGAGCACCTGCAACGCCGGCCGGAACGGGTCACCGGACCGGGTGCTGCGCGGAGTACGCCGCTGCTCGGCGCCCTGACCGCGCGCCGGCGTGCCACGCTCCTCACGCACGGTCCGACCCCTCGGGGTGTACGCCCGTGCGCCGGAGATGCCCCCGATACCCGGCTCGCCGGTGCGCGGCTCGCCATCGGCGGGCCCGGCATCACGTGCAGAACCGCGCCGGGACCCCGTAGGGTCCCGGCGCGGTTCGTCCGACCTTGGTGGCACCGGTCAGCCTCCCGCACCCTGGCTGGTCACCGACGGCTGGCCGTTCGCCGGCTGCGGCACACCGATGGTCTTGCCGTCCGGCAGCCGGATGTAGCCCGGCTCGCCGGCGTCGACCAGGCCCAGCCGCCGCGCCTCGGCGGTCAGGTTGCCCGGCGCCTCGGCGTCGGCGATCTGCTTGTCCAGTTGCTGCTTCTCCAGGTCCAGTCGAGCCTGCTGCTGCTGCAACCGCTCCAGCCGGAACGCGTTCTCATTGATCTTGGTGTTGACCGCCAGGATGCCCAGCACCCCGCCGACCACCAGCACCACGATCAGCGCCGCGAACGGCGCACGCGGCACCGAGATCGGCGGCGGCGGCGCCACCCGCAGTCGCGGTGGCCGGGCGCTGGCGGCACTGGCGGCCTTCTCGACCGGTCGCAGCGCGGCAGTGCCCTGAGTCGGGAACTCGCGCGCCCCCCGGGCGCGAGTCTCCCCCTGCCGATTCGTTCGATCGATGCGTGGCGTACCGTTTCCGAGGCGCGGAGCCCGCTCCGCCGCGGTCCGGCCCCCCGACCGCGGTGCGCGCTGCCCGCCGCCGGTGACGTCCCGGCGGTCGCGCTTGTCAATGCTCATGTCCCTCCCCCTCAACATCCGTCCCTCTAACCGTCCCGGTGCCCCTGACCCCCCACGGATCAGGCGGACCCCGTGCCCGGTTGGTGCATTCCCTTCACCCGTCGGCGAGACCGTTCGCGGTCGGTCCGCCCTTGCTCTGTCGCGTTCGGGTCGAGTCGCTCCGCGGCCCGCAGCCGCACCGAGGCGGCCCGCGGGTTCGCGGCGACCTCCGCCTCCCCGGGCAGTTCGGCGCCCCGGCTGAGCAGCCGGAACGTCGGACCGGACCCGGGAAGCTCGACCGGGAGGTCAATCGGGCCCTTACTGCGGACCCGGTCCGTGAGGGCCGCCTTGGTGAGCCTGTCCTCCAGCGAGTGGTAGGACAGGACCACCATGCGACCGCCCACGGTCAGTGCGTCGAGTGCGAATGGCAACGCTGTCTCCAGCGCTGCCAGCTCTCTGTTTACCTCGATCCGTAAAGCCTGAAACGTTCTCTTTGCCGGGTGCCCGCCCGTTCGTCGGGCTGGTGCCGGAATGGAGTCCCGAACCAGCTCCGCCAGGAGCGCTGACGAGGTGATCCGGGCCCGCTCCCGCTGCCGGATGATCGCCGAGGCGATCCGACCGGCGAACTTCTCCTCGCCGTAGACCCGCAGCACCCGGGCCAGGTCCGGGTGCGCGTACGTGTTGACCACCTCTTCGGCGGTCACCCCCCGGGTCTGGTCCATCCGCATGTCCAACGGCGCGTCCTGGGCGTACGCGAACCCGCGGTCGGGCGCGTCCAGCTGCAACGACGAGACACCCAGGTCGAACAGGATGCCGTCGATGGCCGGATAGCCCAGCCGGTCCAGTACGTCCGGCAACTCGTCGTAGACGGCGTGCTCCAGGTGCACCCGATCGGCGAACCGGGCCAGCCGGACCCGCGCGTGAGCGAGCGCCTCGGTGTCCCGGTCGAGCCCGATCAGGACCGTCTCCGGATGCGCCTCGAGCACTGCCTCCGCATGCCCGGCCAGGCCGAGCGTCGCGTCGACGTAGACCGTCCGGCCGCCTCGACCCAGCGCGGGGGCCAGCAGCTCGAGACACCGCTCGAGCAGCACCGGCACGTGCGTGCCGCGCAACTCCCCCATGATGACCCCCACTGGTTGAAACGTCCGTTCTTCTCGTGCGCCTGTCGTCGGACGGCGCTGCCGTCGTACCGCCAGATCCCCATCCGCTCCCGCCTGACACCAGGCCGTCGCCCGATGACTGGATCGTGCGCCTGGCACCGGGGAAGTGATGCCAGGAACTCGAAAGCGGCTGGAGATCTCGCAGTACGTCGGGCGCCGTTACCGCCCTACAGACCGCCGGGCAGCACCCCCTCCTCGATGTCGGCGAAGTCGTCTTCGCTGTCGGCGAGGTAGGTCTCCCAGGCGACCTTGTCCCAGATCTCCACCCGCGTGCTCGCGCCGATGACCACCAACTCGCGGTCCAGCGCGGCATAGGCCCGTAGGTGAGCCGGGATGGTCACCCGACCCTGCTTGTCCGGAACCTCGTCGTGCGCGCTGGCGAAGAAGACCCGGCTGTAGGCCCGGGCCGCCTTGTGGGTCATCGGCTGTGCGCGCAACTGCTCCGCGATCCGCTGGAACTCAGGGGTCGGGAAGACGTAGAGGCAGCGCTCCTGCCCTTTGGTGACCACGACACCCCCCGCCAGCTCATCCCGAAACTTGGCCGGAAGGATCAACCGGCCCTTTTCGTCCAGGCGCGGAGTGTGGGTGCCGAGAAACATCGGCCCAACCCCCTCGCCCTTGAGCGGCGTTCGCGGCGCCGCTGACCCCCCGGGCCGGTGAGCCCTCCCGGCCTCACCATTGGTCCCCACTCTACTCCACTTCCCTCCACCCGCAACCAAATTCGCCCGCGTGGCGCGCCTGACCCGGAGGCAAAACCGCACGTCACAAGGGGTGGAGCGGAGTGGAGGGCTCCGGCCGCCCCTCGGCGTGGTCCGCTTTCCGACATTGATCGACTCCGTCCGGGGGACGCCGACCCGGCCACCCGCGCAGCCACCACGGCCGAACGGTTCACCGTCGGCGGCGATCTGGTGGGGCCGGCGGTCCGGTAACCTCGCTCGCGTGACGGACGCGAAAATGCCCCTACGGGCCAAGGTGGCCAGCTCCGTGTCACGGACCGCCGCGGCGCTCTCCCGGGCGGCCGGCCGTGGCGACGGTTCAGTGATCGGCGGGTGGATCGGCCTGAAGATCGACCCGGACCTGCTGGCTCACCTGTCGGCCGGGCGCGCCATCGCGCTCGTCTCCGGCACCAACGGCAAGACCACCACCACCCGGTTGACCTCCGCCGCGGTCGGCGTGCTCGGCCGGGTCGCCACCAACTCGTTCGGCGCCAACATGCCCAGCGGCCACACCTCGGCGCTGGCCAAGGCCGGCAGCACCCCGTACGCGGTGCTGGAGGTCGACGAGCACTACCTGGCGCAGGTGCTGGAGGCCACCGAGCCGCACGTTGTCGCGCTGCTCAACCTCTCCCGCGACCAGCTCGACCGCGCCAAGGAGGTCGCCATGATGGCGCAGCTCTGGCGCGCGGCGCTGGTCCGGCACACCGACGTACGGGTGGTGGCCAACGCCGACGACCCGCTGGTGGTGTGGGCCGCCACCCCACCGGGCGACCCCGCCCGGGGCATCAAACCGCCGCACGTGACGTGGTTCAGTGCCGGCCAACGCTGGCACGACGACTCCTGGGTCTGCCCGGAGTGCGGCTCCACCATCCAGCGCTCCGGCGAGCAGTGGTGGTGCACCGGCTGCCCGCTGCGCCGACCGGAGCCGCACTGGGTCGTCGAGGACGAGGGCGTGCTCGACCCCACCGGCGCCTGGCACAAGGTCTCGCTCCAACTACCCGGCAAGGTCAACCTCGGCAACGCGGCGACCGCGCTGGCGGTGGCCGCCGAGTTCGGCGTCCGCCCGGTCGACGCGGTGTCCCGCCTCGGCATCGTCACCTCGGTGGCCGGCCGCTACGCGCAGGTCGACAAGGACGGGCGCAACATCCGGCTGCTGCTGGCCAAGAACCCGGCCAGCTGGCTGGAGGCGTTCGACATGGCCGACGACGCGCCGACCCTGCTCTCCATCAACGCGCGCGACCCCGACGGTCTGGACACCTCCTGGCTCTACGACGTCGACTTCGCCCCGCTCCGCGGCCGGCAGGTGTTGATCACCGGCGACCGGGCATACGACCTGGCGGTTCGACTCGACGTCAACGACGTGCCGTTCCAGCACGTCCGCACGTTCGACGACGCACTCCGGTCGGTCCCGCCCGGGCGGCTGGAGGTCATCGCGAACTACACCGCGTTCCAGGACATCCGAGCGGAGTTGGACCGTGTCATCTGAGAGTCTGCGCATCGTCTGGATCTACCCCGACCTGCTCTCCACCTACGGAGACCGGGGCAACGCCCTGATCCTCGCCCGGCGGGCCCGTCAGCGCGGGATGCCGGTCGAGGTGCTGGAGGTCCGCTCCGACCAGCGGCTGCCCGCGACCGCCGACATCTACCTGGTCGGCGGCGGCGAGGACGGCCCGCAGGCGCTGGGCGCCCAGCGGCTGCTCGCCGACGGCGGCCTGCACCGCGCCGTCGCGCAGGGCTCGGTCGTGTTCGGCGTCTGCGCCGGCTACCAACTGCTCGGCACCTCGTTCTTCGCCAAGGGTGTGCAGTGCCGCGGGCTGGAGCTGCTCGACCTGCAGTCCGACCGGGGCGAGAGCCGGGCCGTGGGTGAGCTGGCCGGTGAGATCGACCCCCGGCTGGGCCTGCCCCCGCTGACCGGTTTCGAGAACCACGGCGGCCGCACCCACCTCGGTCCGGAGGTCTCCCCGCTGGCCCGGGTCACCGCCGGGGTGGGCAACGACGGCGCCACCGAGGGCGCGTGGCGCGGCAAGCTGCTGGGCACCTACTCGCACGGGCCGGCGCTGGCGCGCAACCCGGCCCTGGCCGACCTGCTGCTGCGCTGGGCCACCGGGGCACACCAGCTCCCGCCGTTGGACGACACCTGGTCGGACCGGCTCCGCAACGAGCGCCGCTCCGCGGTGGCCGCCGCCCGGGCATGATCCGTGCCGTCCGGCGGCTGCTCCGGCAGCCGTCGGCCGCCCGGTTCGCCCTGCTCGTCCTGCTGATCGGCGGGTGCGGGTTACTGCTGCTGCTGGTGCCCCGGCCGGATCCGGCACAGTTGCCGTTGATCGCCGACCGGCTGGGCGACTTCGCCCCGGTGGCGGCGATCCTCGGTGGCGCTCTGCTGCTGGTCGCGCTGGTGCCCCGAACCTTCATCACGCTCGCCGCGGGGGCGATCTTCGGCCCGCTGGAAGGTGCCGCGTACGCCCTGGGCGCCGCACTGGTGGCCGCGGCGATCGGGTTCACTGTCGGCAGGTTGCTCGGTCGGGAGTTCGTCGCCGAACGGGTCCGCGGTCGCCTGGCCCGCCTCGACGGCTGGTTCGCCCGGCAGAGCGTGCTCGGTGTGGTCACCGTCCGGCTGCTGCCGATCGCCGGCTTCGGCCTGGTCAGCTACGGCTACGGCACGACCGGCGCCCGAGTGCTGCCGTTCCTGGCCGGCAGCGTGATCGCGTCCGCGCCGACCGCCTTCGGCTACGCGGCGCTCGGCGCGGCGGTCAGCTCCCCCGGCCACGTCAACTGGTACGCGGCCGCCCCGGCCAGCCTCGGCCTGATCGCCAGCCTGGTTCTCATTTACCAGTGGTGGCGCGCCGAACGCCGCCGCCGCACCATGCCCGTCTAACCCCACCCCACCCACCCCCGCGATCTTGCACTTCCTGTCACGGCATTACCGGACACAAAGGGCAAAAACCAAACCGAAACTGCAAGATCGCGGAGGCGGGGCGGGGCGGGACTTCGAAGGGTTAGGCGACTACTGAGACCATCCGGCCCTTGACCACGATGACCTTGCGGGGTTCCTTGCCGGCCAGGGTCGCGGCCACCGCGTCCAGGGCCGCCGCGCGGACCGTCTCCTCGGCGGCGTCGGCGGGGACCTCGATACGGCCACGGACCTTGCCGTTGACCTGCACCGGGTAGGTCACCGTGTCGGCCACCAGCAGCGCCGGGTCCGCGGTCGGGAAGTCCGCGTACGTCAGAGAGGTGTCGTGGCCCAGCTTGCGCCACAGCTCCTCGGCCACGTGCGGGGCGAACGGCGCCACCATCAGCACCAGCGGCTCGGCCACCTCACGGGGCGTGGACGACAGTCGGGTCAGCCCGTTGGTCAGCTCGATCAGCTTGGCGATCGCTGTGTTGAACCGGATGTCGTCCATGTCGGCACGGACCCCGTCGATCACCTTGTGCAGCAGCCGGCGGGTCGCCTCGTCGGCCGGGTCCTCGGTGACCCGCAGGGCACCGGTCTGCTCGTCGACGACGGCCCGCCACACCCGCTGCAGGAACCGGTACGAGCCGACCACCGCCCGGGTCTCCCAGGGGCGGGAGACCTCCAGCGGGCCCATCGACATCTCGTACACCCGGAAGGTGTCCGCGCCGTAGGCGGCGCACATGTCGTCGGGGGTCACCACGTTCTTCAGCGACTTGCCCATCTTGCCGTACTCGCGGTTGACCGTCAGGTCACCCAGGTAGTAGGCGCCGTCACGCTCGAAGACCTCCTCGGCCTGCACGTAGCTGCCGCGCGAGTCGGTGTACGCGTACGCCTGGATCATGCCCTGGTTGAACAGCTTGCGGAACGGCTCGAACGACGACACGTGCCCCAGGTCGAACAGCACCTTGTGCCAGAACCGCGCGTACAGCAGGTGCAGCACGGCGTGCTCGGCGCCACCGACGTACAGATCGGTGCCCCCGCAGTCACCGTCGGCGCGCGGGCCCATCCAGTACTGCTCGTTCTCCGCGTCGACGAACCGCTCGCTGTTTGTCGGGTCCAGGTAGCGCAGCTCGTACCAGCAGGAGCCGGCCCACTGCGGCATCACGTTGGTTTCCCGGGTGTAGCGCTTCGGCCCGTCACCCAGGTCCAGTTCGACCTCGACCCAGTCGCGCCGCCGCGACAGCGGGGTCTCCGGGTTGCTGTTGGCGTCGTCGGCGTCGAACGTCTTCGGTGAGAAGTCGTCGACCTCCGGCAGCTCGACGGGCAGCATCTCCTCCGGCAGGGCGATGGCCGCGCCGGTCTCGTCGTAGACGATCGGGAACGGTTCGCCCCAGTAACGCTGCCGGGAGAACAGCCAGTCGCGCAGCCGGTAGGTCACCGCGCCGGTGCCGTGCCCGTTCGCCTCCAGCCAGGCGATGATCGCCGCCTTGGCGTCGGCGACCCCCAGGCCGTTCAGGTCCAGGTCGCGCTCGGGCGCGGCGCTGTTGATCGCCGGACCGTCCCCGGTGTACGCCTTGCCGTCGAAGCCCTCCGCCGGCTGCACGGTACGGACGATGGGCAGCTCGAAGACCTCGGCGAACGCCCAGTCCCGCTCGTCCTGCGCCGGCACCGCCATGATCGCGCCGGTGCCGTAGCCGGCCAGCACGTAGTCGGCGATGAAGATCGGGATCTGCCCACCGGTGACCGGGTTGGTGGCGTACGCGCCGATGAAGACGCCGGTCTTCTCCTTGGAGTCGGACTGCCGCTCGACGTCGGTCTTGGCGGCTGCCGCCTTGCGGTACGCCTCGACGGCCTCCCGGGGGCTGGCGTGCCCGCCGGTCCAGGCGTCCCTCGTGCCGTCGGGCCAGCTGGCCGGCGCCAGCGTGTCGACCAGCTCGTGCTCGGGCGCCAGCACCATGTAGGTGGCGCCGAAGACGGTGTCCGGGCGGGTCGTGAACACCCGCACCGGCGACGCGCTGGTCGGGAAGTCGATGTGGGCGCCGGTGGAGCGGCCGATCCAGTTGCGCTGCATCAGCTTGATCGGCTCGGGCCAGTCCAGTGTGTCCAGGTCGTCGATCAGCCGGTCACCGTACGCGGTGATCCGCATCATCCACTGCTTCAGGTTGCGCTTGAAGACCGGGAAGTTGCCCCGCTCGGAACGGCCGTCGGCGGTGACCTCCTCGTTGGCCAGCACGGTGCCCAGCCCTGGGCACCAGTTCACCGGCGCCTGCGAGACGTACGCCAGGCGGTGGTCGTCGACGACCTGGCGGCGCTCGGCGACGCTCAGCTCGGCCCAGGCGCGGCCGTCCGGGGTGGACCGGTTACCGCCCTCGAACTCGGCGATCAGCTCGGCGATCGGACGGGCCCGGCCGGCGTCGCGGTCGTACCAGGAGTTGAAGATCTGCAGGAAGATCCACTGGGTCCAGCGGTAGAACTCGGTGTCGATGGTGGCCACCGAGCGACGCTCGTCGTGCGCCAGCCCCAGCCGGCGCAGCTGCGCCTTGTACCGCTCGATGTTCGCGACAGTGGTGGTCCGGGGGTGGGTGCCGGTCTGCACCGCGTACTGCTCGGCGGGCAGGCCGAACGCGTCGAAACCCATCGCGTGCAGCACGTTGCGGCCGGCCATCCGCTGGTAGCGGGCGTAGCAGTCGGTGCCGATGTAGCCCAGCGGGTGGCCGACGTGCAGGCCCGCTCCGGAGGGGTACGGGAACATGTCCAGCACGTACAGCTTCTCCGCGCCCGCGCGCGGGTGGGTCGGGTCGGCCAGGGGGCCGGTCGGGTTCGGTGCGTGGAAGGTGCCCTCGCGCGCCCAGGTGTCCTGCCAACGAATCTCGATCTCGTCGGCCAGGGCCGCTGTGTACCGGAACGGGGGAATGTCGCCCGCCGGTGCGGCTGCCTCACTCATCGTCTCTCCTCGCTTCGCTTCGCTTCGTCTCGGCACCACCGGGCCGGGCCGGCGGCGGGCACAAAAAAGCCCCTCGCGCAGGAGGGGCCGCCGTGCTGTCGCTGCGTTCAGCGCATCAGCACGGCCCGGTAAGAAGCAGGAAGACTCCGGCCATGCCCCGCAGTGTACCTCTTCCACGGTTCGCGCTGCCGGCCCCCGGGCCGGTTGAACCCCGTTCCCCCGAGCTGGCGAATATCGGTGCGTAACCGACGGACTACCTGCGGGGGTCGGCGATAACGACAAACATGGTTAGCCTGAGAGACTAGTGAGATTCCTGCGGCAAACGAGGCTCGACGTCGCGAACCCAACGGCGGGTCCAGGTGCTCTCTAGAGAGCTGCCGTGACGGCGACGAGGAGGAGGCCCGTGACACAACAGACCTGGGACGAGGTGGGCGGCTTGTTGCCGCACGACGAGTTCCGCGCCGCCAGCGAGGCCATCGTGGCCAACATCGAGCAGGTCATCGAGGGTAAGACCGCCACCGTGCGGCTCGCCCTGGCCGTCCTGCTCGCCGAGGGTCACCTCCTGATCGAAGACGTCCCGGGTGTCGGCAAGACCAAGCTTGCCAAGGCCCTCGCGCGGTCCATCGACTGCACAGTACGGCGGATCCAGTTCACCCCCGACCTGCTGCCCAGCGACGTCACCGGGGTCAGCGTCTACAACCAGGAGACGCACGACTTCGAGTTCCGTCCCGGTGCCGTGTTCGCCAACCTGGTGGTCGGCGACGAGATCAACCGGGCCTCGCCGAAGACCCAGTCGGCGTTGCTGGAGTGCATGGAGGAGCGGCAGGTCACCGTCGACGGGGTGACGTACCAGCTCCAGACCCCGTTCATGGTGATCGCCACCCAGAACCCGATCGAGATGGAGGGGACCTATCCGCTGCCGGAGGCGCAACGCGACAGGTTCACCGCCCGCATCGCCATGGGTTACCCGGACTCCAACGCCGAGCTGGCCATGCTCGACGGGCACGGCGCCACCGACCCGCTGAACGAGCTGCGCGCGGTCTCCGACGCGGCCATCGTCCGGCAGCTGATCGCCACCGTCCGCCAGGTGCACGTCGCCGACGCGGTCAAGCAGTACGCGATCGACCTGGTCACCGCCACCCGCGAGGCCCCCGACCTGCGGCTCGGCGCGTCCCCCCGGGCGACCCTGCAGCTGTTGCGCACCGCCCGGGCGGTCGCCGCCCTGGAGGGCCGCGACTACGTCCTTCCCGACGATCTTCAGGCCCTGGCGGTGCCGGTGCTCGCCCACCGGATCATCCCGACCGCCGACGCGCAGCTCGCCCGGCGCACCACCGACGCGATCGTCTCCGAGCTGGTGCATCGCCTGCCGCTGCCACATGACCGGCAGCGCAACCCGTACGACACCCGGCCCCCCGCCACCGGCAACGGTCGCGCACCCTACGAGCCGCGGAGGCCATGACGTGCGTGCCGGGCTACGCGGGCTGACCACCCGCGGGCGGTCCTTCCTCGCCGCTGCGGTCGCGGCGGCGATCTCGGCCGGCATCCTCGGCGAGAAGGACCTGCTCCGGGTGGCTGTGCTGTTGGCCATCCTGCCGTTGCTGGCCGCCGCCTACGTGGGGCGGAGCCGCTACAAGCTGGCCTGCAACCGTTCGCTGGACCCGCACCGGGTTCCGGTCGGCGCCAACTCCCGGGTGGTGCTGCGCCTACAGAACCTCTCCCGGCTGCCGACCGGCACCCTGCTCCTGGAGGACCGGCTGCCCTACGCGCTGGGCAGCCGGCCCCGGGTGGTGTTGGAGCGCCTCGGCGCGCACCAGGCCAGCTCCGTGGCGTACACGGTGCGGGCCGACGTGCGGGGTCGCTACGACGTGGGCCCGCTGGTCGTCCGGATGACCGACCCGTTCGGCCTCTGCGAGCTCACCCGCTCCTTCCCCAGCACCGACCACCTGACGGTCATCCCGCAGGTCACCCCGCTGCCGTCGGTCCGGCTCCCCGGGGAGTACGCGGGCAGCGGCGACAGCCGGGCCCGCTCGGTGGCGGTGCACGGCGAGGACGACGCGGCGACCCGGGAGTACCGGCGCGGCGACGACCTGCGCCGGGTGCACTGGAAGTCCACCGCCCGCACCGGTGAGCTGATGGTGCGCCGCGAGGAGCAACCGTGGGAGAGCCGGGCCACAGTCGTCCTGGACACCCGGGCGTACGCCCACCGCGGCGAGGGGCCGACGGCCAGTTTCGAGTGGTCGGTCTCGGCCGCCGCGAGCATCGCCGTCCACCTGCGGCAGGCCGGTTACAAGTTGCGCCTGGTCACCGGCTCGGGGGCAGATGTGGACGCCTCGGAGGCCGGCGGAGACGGCGCGCTGCTCGACCACCTCGCGGAGGTCCGACTGGATCAGCGCGCCGAGGTCACCGGCCTCGTGCAGCGGGTCCGCCAGCGCGCCGACGGTGGTCTGATCATCGGCCTGTTCGGCAGTGTGAGCGTCGCCGAGGCGGAGCTGCTGGCCGGGCTGCGGGGCAACGGCGCCACCTGTGTCGGCTTCCTGCTGAACAGCTCCACCTGGCTCAGCCTGCCGGAGAAGGCCCGGTCCGAGGCGGAGCACGCCCACGCCGCCGCCGTCCTCGCCATGTTGCAGAGTGGCTGGCGGGTGGTCGGCGTCGACCACGGCGGCCGGCTGCCGGCGCTGTGGCCGCAGGTCGGTCGGGGCGCCCAGGGGTTCGCCCTGCGGGCCGCGCTGGCCGAGACGGTCGCCGGCGGTGTGCGATGAACGGAAGGCTTCCCTCATGATCAGCAGTCGGAACATCGGCGTGGTGGCGGCCGCTGCCACGCTGCTGGCCGCCGCGCCGCTGTCGGCCATCTTCCAGGGCTGGACGTGGTTGATCGAGTCCATCATCGCGGTCGCCGTGGTGGCCGGGGTGGCCGCGCTGACCCGCCTCGCCCGGGCACCACTGTGGGGTCAGGTGCTAGGCATGCTGGCCGGTCTGATGCTCGCCCTGACCTGGTTGTTCCCCAGCGGCCAGGAGCTGCTCGCGATCCTGCCCACCCCGGGCACGTTCGCGTACTTCGGCGACCTGCTCGCCGGCTCCGTGCAGGACATGCGCTCGTACGGGGTCGAGGTCCCGGACACTGACCCGCTGCTGTTCATCGCCGTGCTCGGCGTCGGCGCGGTCGCCGTGCTGGTCGACGTACTGGCCGTGGGGCTGCGCCGGCCCGCACTGGCGGGGCTGCCGATGCTCGCCATCTACTCCGTGCCGGTCGCCGTCTACGTGGACAGCGTCCCCGCGGTGCCGTTCGTGGTGGGCGCCGCCGGTTATCTCTGGCTGCTGGTCACCGACAACGTCGACCGGGTGCGCCGCTTCGGGCGCCGGTTCACCGGTGACGGCCGTGACGTCGACGTGTGGGAGGCCTCTCCGCTGGCGTCCGCCGGCCGCCGGCTGGCGGCGGTCGGGGTGGCCCTGGCGGTGGTGCTGCCGCTGGCGGTGCCCGGCATGACCGGCGGGCTGCTCGACTCGCTCAGCCGGGGGCCGGGCAACGGATCCGGCAACGGGTCCGGCTCGGGCGGCACGTCGGGTCGGATCGACCTGTTCGCCTCGCTCGCCGGTCAGCTCAACCAGTCCCAGGTGGCCGACCTGGTCAAGGTGAAGACGTCCGAGCAGAGCCCGTTCTACCTGCGCTACGCGGTCGCCGACGAGCTGCGTCCCGCTGGTTTTCAGGCGCGCAACCCCAGCGGCCGGTCGGTCAACGGGGACCTGCCGAACCCGGCCGACCGTGCCGGTCCAGGCGTGCAGCAGGCCACCTACCAGGCGACCGTCGAGGTCACCAAGAGCCTGAGCATGTCGCTGATGCCCGTGTACGCCGAGCCGACCAGCGCCGACGACCTCAGCGACAACTGGCTCTACGACGCCAACCAGCAGGTCGTCTTCTCCAACCGGGAGAACTCCCGCGGTCGGAAGTACTCCTTCGACTACGTCCGCTCGACCTTCACGCCCGACGCGTTGCGGGCTGCGAAGGTACTGCCGACCGAACACCCCGTACGCCGACAGATGACCGCTACCCCCGGGCCGGTGCCCGAGGTGGAGGAGCTGGTCAAGGGGTTGATCCAGGGCAAACGCACGGAGTACGACCGGGTGCTGTCGATCTACCGGCACTTCTCGGCGGACAACGGATTCAAGTACCAGCTGAGCACCGAAAGCGGCAGCAGCGGTCAGGACATCGTCAACTTTCTGACCAACAAGGTCGGCTACTGCCAGCAGTACGCCGCGGCGATGGCCTGGCTGGTCCGCGCGGCCGGCATCCCGGCCCGGGTGGCGTTCGGGTTCACCAACGGCAGCAAGCGCGACGGTGACACCTTGACGCTGACCAACCTCAACCTGCACGCCTGGACCGAGGTCTACTTCGACGGGGCCGGTTGGGTGCCGTTCGACGCCACCCCGGCGTACGGGGTGCCCGGCTCCACGCGGTCGGCCTGGGCACCGGACACTGACGCGCCGGAGGCGACCAACCCGAGCAGCGAGGCCACGGGCGCCCCGACGGAGCCGGGAGCCTCGGCCGAGCCGTCTGACGTGGACAACGCCGACCGGGACACCGACGACGGGCTCGCTCTCGGCGGGACGACGCCGAACGAGCAACCGCCGGTCTGGCCCTGGTGGGCAGCGGGCCTGGTGGCCTTGCTGCTGCTGCTCGCGGTGCCCGCGCTGCGCCGGATGGCCCTGCGCCGCCGACGCAGTGGCCGCGCGGTGAGCGGGGCGATGGCATCTGCCAGGGTCGACGGCGACAGCAAGCCGGGGGCAGCACGTCCGATGGTGGTCAGCGCGGACGCCAACCGGGCCCGCGCGGATGCGCACGCCGCCTGGGCGGAGCTGCTCGACACGCTTGTGGACTTCCGGGTCCCGGTCGATCCGACCGAGACGCCCAGGGCGACCGCGGACCGGCTCGTCCGGGAGGCCCTCGACGATGACGACGCGATCGGGTCGGCGCGGCTGCTCGGCCGGGCGGAGGAGCGGGCCCGCTACGCGCGGGATCCGCTGACCGGTGAGCGGTTGTTGCCGGCGCTACGCGCGGTCCGTGGGGCGCTCGCCACACGAGCGGACCGACGGACCCGCCTGCTCGCCGCCGTGCTGCCGCCGTCGGTGCTGCTGCGTTGGCGCACCGCCATGGCCGACAGGTCCGGCCGAATGGTGGCGCTCACCGGGCAGGCCCGGTACCGACTGCTGCGGTGGAACCCTCGGCGGCTGCTGGCCGACCGGGCCGCTCGCTGACCGATCAGTTCCAGGTCCGGGGCGGCGGTCACCACCGCCGCCCCACCCGCCTCAGCTGCCGCCTTCCACGGTCGTGCCCGATCCAGGAAAGAGGCCCCTCCCCTCGCGCACGATGCCACTACTTGCAGGATCGAGCACGATCATGCGGGAGAGGGCTGAGCACGATCATGCGGGAGAGGGCGCAGCGGAGAAGGCGCGCAGCGTAGAGGGCGCGCGGATACGACGGAGGTCGCCGGGGCCTTTGCCCGGCGACCGCTCGTCGCGGCGTACGGCCCGCCTCAGCGGCGGGGCCGGCTCAGCGGTGCCCCTCCGGGCGCTGCCGCCACCTGTCCTCCATGCGGTCCAGGATTGACGACCGGCGACCGGATCGGCCACCGCGGGGACGACGACGACTCGTCGTGCCGCCCACCACGTGCAGGTCGGGTGACTGCGCCCGCCGGTGCGACTGCACCGCGAACGCGGCCGACGCGAGCATGACGACGAAGCCCGCCACCGCCAGTGGTGGAGTCTTGATCACCGCGCCATAGACCAGTAGAGCCAAGCCAGCGATGATGACGCCGGCGGCGACGAGCAGGCGACGCCGCGCATGGAAGCGCGGATCGCTGGCGCGCACGGCCGAGGCGAATTTGGGGTCCTCGGCAAGCGACCGCTCGATCTGCTCGAACAGCCGCTGCTCGTGCTCCGAGAGCGGCACGGCACTCCTCCCCGGTCACGTTGGTCGGGCCCACTCGGGCCGACAGACCGTGGCAGCCAACCGGCTGCTTACCCGCAAGTCTACGAGGGGGGTCGCGCGTCGGAAAGCGGGACGACCTATGGGCGGGGTGGATTTTCGTTTCGACGGGGATCACGGTCGCACATCAGACTGGCCGGACCTATGACGGACCGCCCGAAACGGGCAGCGGCGGCGTCCGCCACAGCTTCCGCTTCGCGCCAGCCACGCTCGGGCGCGCCGAGGGTGAGTTGCCGAGGAGTGCCCTGCGCCGGGGCGAGCCCTTCCACCCGGACACCGACGAGTCGGATCCGCTCGCCCGGGTCCAACGCGGTGTAGAGCGCCCAGACCGTGTCGAACATCTCGCGGGCGGTGTCGGTGGGAACGTCGAGGGTGCGAGATCGGCTGACGGTGCGGAAGTCGGCCAGCCGGACCTTGAGTGAGACGGTGCGCCCGACCAGGTCGGAGCCGCGCAACCGGACACCGACCTTCGCGCTGAGCGCGAGCAACGCACGGCGGATCTCCAACGGGTCGGCCACGTCGACGTCGAAGGTCACCTCGGCGCCGATCGACTTGTCGACGTGCTCGGGGCTGACCCCGCGCGGGTCGCGCCCCCAGGCCAACTCGTGCAGGTGCGACGCCGAGGCGGCACCGACGGCTTGGCGGAGCATGCCCACCGGCGCCTCGGCGAGGTCGCCGACGGTGGTCAGGCCGAGCCGGCGTAGCGCCTCGGCGGCGCGCTCCCCCACCCCCCACAGGGCGTCCACCGGCAGCGGGTGCAGAAATTCGAGCACCTGCCCCGGGGGCACGACCAGCAGGCCGTCCGGCTTGGCCCGGGTGGAACCCAGCTTGGCCACGAACTTGGTCGGCGCCACTCCGACCGAGCAGGTCAGCGCCTGCTCGTCGGCGACCCGGCGACGGATCAGCCGGGCGATGGTGGCCGGGGAGCCGAAGAGCCGACGGGCACCGGTCACGTCGAGGAACGCCTCGTCGAGGGAGAGCGGCTCGACCAACGGCGTGACGTCCCGGAAGATCTGCATGATGGCCCGGGAGGCGGCCGTGTAGGCGGAGAAGTCCGGTGGCAGGTAGACCGCGTGGGGGCAGCGGGCCCGGGCCTGACTGGTCGGCATCGCGCTGCGGACGCCGTACCGGCGGGCCTCGTAGCTGGCCGAGCTGACCACCCCGCGCGGGCCGACACCGCCGACGACCACCGGTCGGCCGCGCAGATCGGAGCGGCGGCGCACCTCGACGGCGGCGAAGAAGGCGTCCATGTCGACGTGCAGGATCGGGCTGGCGGAGTCGTCGGCGTCCGGCCCGAAGCGCGGATCGTCGCCCCGGGGCAACGACTGGCTGCGGCCCATCCCGGCAGGTTAACCCGGGGGTGCGACACCACCATCGGCCAGCGGGCCGAACCGTCCCGGGTCAGCCCCGCACGACCAGCAGCGGCACTGTCAGCTCCGCGGCGGTGTCCGACCCGTGGTAGGCCACCAACTTCGACGCCATCGGCCGCTCGGTGCGGCTGGCCATGACCGCGTACGTGTCGTTGCAGGTCACCACCACGTCGCCAATCCGGCCCAGGTGCTCCTCGGGCACCGGCCCGAACCAGCCGGAGGCCACCACCTCGTCGCGGGTACGTACCCGGGCCGTGGCGCCCAACACCTCCGACCAGGCGGCCCGCACGTCGTCGACAGCGCCCGGCTCGACGTGCAGGTAGCGCACCCGGGCCTCGCCGGCCACCAGCCGAACGCCGGCGCGCAGCCGCGAATCGGTGTCCAGGTCGAAGCGGTGCGCGGCAGGGATGTCGAGCTGCCCGTGGTCGGCGGTCACCAGCAGCGCCGCGTCCGGCGGCAGCCCGTCGACCAGCCGGGCGACCAGGGCGTCCACCTCGGTCGCGGCGACCCGCCAGGGTGCCGAGTCGACGCCGCTGACGTGGCCGTGCCGGTCCAGGTCGGCGTGGTAGCCGGAGACCAGTGTGGGCCCGGCCCCGGCGGCCAGCGCGGTCAGCATGGCGGTGGCCACCGCGTCCCCGCCGGCGGCACCCCGGAAGTCGCCACCCCGGTTGGCGGCCACTGTCAACCCACTGCCGCCGAACTCCGGCCGGCTCACCACGCTCGTCGTCACCCCGGCGGCGCGGGCCCGCTCCAGCTGGGTGGGCACCGGCTGCCAGCGCAGCGGCGACGGATCCGCGGCCCAGTCGGTGTGGGTGAGCACCCGATCGGTGCCGGGCACCCGCACGGTGAAGCCGAGCACCCCGTGCGCGCCCGGCGCGACACCGGTGCCCAGTGACACCAGGCTGGTCGGCGTGGTGGACGGGAAACCGGCGATGAGCGGCCGGGCCACCATCGCGGCGAGCCCGGCGATAGTCGGCGCGTACGGCGCCGCGGTCGGCAGTTGGTACCAGCCGAGCCCGTCGACGAGCAGCACGGCGATCCGGCGTACCCCGGTCAGCTCGGGCCGGAGCCCGAGCCTGTCTGTCGAGCCGGGCACCCCCAGCACGGCCAGCGCGCTGGGCAGCACGTCGGCGAGACGCCCGCCGCCGTGGTCCGGCCCGAGGATCTCCAGCGGCGCCGGCCGGCCACCGGCCTCGGCGATCATGCCGGCCGGCGGGCGAACAGGTGCAGTTGGGCGGCCAGGTCCCGGTACGGCGGTTGGGCGGCCAGCGCACGTTCCAGCTCGACCACGGCGGCGGACTGCCCGTCGGCGACCGCAGCCGGCAGCAGGTCGGCCAGCACGCGTACCCCGTGGATCTCCTCGACCACCAGCCCGGCGGCGCCGAGCAGCGCGGCGGCACCGGGGGCGTCGTAGCGTCGGCGCAGCGTGTCACGCGGGCCGGCGGTGCCGGCCGGATCGGCGGCCAGGGTGGTCGCGACGTCCAGGTGCCCGTTCATCGCGCGGCCCAGCACGGCGGCGGCCCGGCCGGCCACCAGCACACTGGCCGCGCCGCCCGGGCGCAGCGCGGTGGCCAGCGCGGCCACCACCGGCGTCGGGTCGTCCACCACCTCCAGGACGGCGTGGCAGAGCACCAGGTCGACGCCGGCCGGCTCGACCAGCCCGGCGAGGGCGTCACCGTCGCCCTGCATTGCGGCGATCCGGTCGGCCACCCCGGCCTCGGCGGCGCGGCGGGTAAGCGCGGCGAGGGCGTCGGGGCTGGCGTCGACGACGGTGACCCGATGCCCGGCACGGGCCAGCGGAACGGCGAAACCGCCGGTGCCGCCGCCCACGTCCAGCACTGTGAGCTCGGCGTCGCCGCGCCGGTCCAGCTCAGCGCGGAGCACCGACCAGATCACGGCGGTGCGGGGTGTCAGCGGCGGCTCGGCGAACCGGCCTCGGGTCTGCTCCACCCGGCCGAGCCTAGTCACCCGGCCCGGTGGTGGTGCGGGCGTGTGGCGGGCGCGCCCACCACACGCCCGATCGGTGCGTGGGGCGGCGGTCGGTCAGGCCTCGGCGCCCTCGGCCTCGTCCTCCGCCCGGGACCGGCGCTCGTTGGCCACCGGACCGTTCGTCACCTCGTACTCGCGGGGGTCGGCGAGGTGCGACGGCACCCAGCCGGTGCCCAGTCGGGTCCGCCGGGCGTTGGCGATTCCACCGGTGTACGCGTGATTTCCCGTCACTGTTGTTCCCCCTCACGGATCACGGGCCGCTCTGCCCGCTCGGGACGAGTCTCCCGCTCGACGGCGCAGGAAACCGTAATGTGGATCACTCTCTTACCGGAAGTCACGGGAGGCTGGACTCACCGGCGGCTCGATGGCGTCCAGCCGGTCGGCGACCAGGTTGGTCACCCCCTCGTGCCGCTGCAACCGCCCCCGGACCACCAGCGCGGCGCTGGTCCGCGCCACCCGCCGGTAGCGCTGCCACAGCCCCGGCGAACAGGTGACGTTGAGCATCCCCGTCTCGTCCTCCAGGTTGAGGAAGGTGACCCCGCCCGCGGTCGCCGGGCGTTGCCGGTGGGTGACGATGCCACCGACCCGGATCCGTTGCCCCGGCTCCACCCGGCCGAGCCGGGCGATCGGCACCGCGCCGAGCACGTCGAGCTGACCCCGGATGAACCGGGCGGGATGACTCTCCGGCGACAACCCGGTGGCCCACACGTCGGCGACCAGCCGGTCCACCGCCTCCATCCCGGGCAGCGTGGGCGCCGCCGCGCCGGTCACCGTGCCGGGCAGCCGGCCCGGCCGGTCCTGGGCCGCCGCACCGGCGGCCCACAGCGCCTGCCGCCGGCTCAGCCCGAAACAGGCGAAGGCGTCCGCGGTGGCCAACGCCTCCAGCTGCGCGGCGGTGACACCGAGCCGCCGGGCAACATCCGGCATGTCCCGGTACGGTCCACCGGCGACCCGTTCGGCCTCGATCCGTTCGGCCACGTCGGCGCCGAGGGTCCGCACACTGGACAGGCCGAGCCGGACGGCGGGGCCGCCCAGCCCCCAGGCGTGCGGCGGCTCCCCCGGCCCGCTGCCCCACCGGGTCTCCGGGGTGGACTCCAGCACCGCCAGAGCCCCGCTGGCGTTGATGTCCGGACGACGGACCTCCACCCCGTGCCGGCGGGCGTCGTCGACCAGGGTCTGCGGCGAGTAGAAACCCATCGGCTGGGCGTTGAGCAGCGCGGCCAGGAACGGCGCCGGGTGGTAACGCTTGAGCCAGGAGCTGGCGTAGACCAGGTAGGCGAAGCTCATCGCGTGGCTCTCCGGGAAGCCGTAGCTGGCGAACGCGGTGAGCTTGCGGTAGACGTCGTCGGCCAGCTCGCCGGTGATGCCCCGCTCGGCCATCCCGGCGTAGAGCCGGTCGGCGATCCGGGTCATCCGCTCGACCGACCGTTTCGCGCCCATCGCCCGGCGCAACTGGTCGGCCTCGGCCGCGTCGAAGCCGGCCAGGTCGATGGCGAGCTGCATCAGCTGCTCCTGGAACAACGGCACACCGAGGGTCTTCTCCAGGGCGTTGCGCATCAGCGGGTGCGCGAAGGTCACCGGCTCCTGGCCGTTCTTGCGCCGGATGAACGGGTGCACCGAACCGCCCTGGATCGGGCCGGGGCGGATCAGCGCCACCTCGACCACCAGGTCGTAGAACTCGCGGGGCTTGAGCCGGGGCAGGGTGGCCATCTGGGCCCGGCTCTCCACCTGGAACACCCCGACCGAGTCGGCCCGGCAGAGCATGTCGTAGACCTCCGGGTCGTCCAGGGTCATGTCGCCCAGGTCGAGCCGGGACCCGATCATGTCGTAGCCGTAGTGCAGGGCGGAGAGCATGCCCAGGCCGAGCAGGTCGAACTTGACCAGGCCCACCGCGGCGCAGTCGTCCTTGTCCCATTGCAGGACGCTGCGCCCGGGCATCCGCCCCCACTCCACCGGGCAGACCTCGATCACCGGCCGGTCGCAGATCACCATGCCGCCGGAGTGGATGCCCAGGTGCCGTGGGAACGTCTGCAACTCGTTGGCGTACTCCACCACCTGCTCGGGGATGTTCTCGACATCGACAGTGGCGACCGAGCCCCACCTGTCGATCTGCTTGCTCCAGGCGTCCTGCTGCCCCGGCGAGTAGCCGAACGCCTTGGCCACGTCCCGCACCGCCGACCGGGGCCGGTAGGAGATGACGTTGGCGACCTGGGCGGCGTGCTCCCGGCCGTAGCGGGTGTAGACGTGCTGGATCACCTCCTCCCGACGGTCGGACTCGATGTCCACGTCGATGTCGGGTGGGCCGTCCCGTTCCGGAGCGAGGAACCGCTCGAAGAGCAGTTGGTGCCGGACCGCGTCCACGTTGGTGATCCGCAACGCGTAGCAGACCGCCGAGTTGGCCGCCGAACCCCGACCCTGGCAATAGATGTCCTGGTCACGGCAGAACGTGACGATGTCGTAGACCACCAGGAAGTAGCCGGGGAAACCCAGCTCCTCGATCATGTTCAGTTCGTGGTCGAGTTGCGCATACGCCGTCGGGTGCGCCTGCGGCGGCCCGTAGCGCTCGTGCGCCCCGTCAGCTGTCAGCTTCCGCAGCCAGCTCATCTCGGTGTGCCCCGGCGGCACCGGGTACGCCGGTAGCTGCGGCGCGACGAGCTGGAGGTCGAAGGCCAACTCGGCACCGAACTCGGCGGCCCGCGCCACCGCACCCGGGTACGCGGCGAACCGGGCCGCCATCTCCGCGCCACTGCGCAGGTGGGCGGTGGCCGCCGCGGGCAACCAGCCGTCGATCTCGTCCAGGCTGCGTCGGGCCCGGACCGCGGCGACGGTGGTGGCCAGCCGACGCCGGCCGGGGCTGGCGTAGTGCACGTTGTTGCTGGCCACCGTCGGCAACCCGGCCGCGGCGGCCAGCTCGGCGAGCGCGTCGTTACGGTCGGCGTCGATGGGGTGACCGTGGTCGGTCAGCTCCACCGCCACCGTCTCCGCGCCGAAGAGCGAGGTCAGCCGGTCCAGCTCGCGGGCCGCCGCGTCCACCCCCTCGGTGAGCAGCGCCCCCGGCACGTGTCCCTTGCGGCAGCCGGTCAGCACCAGCACATGGTCACGCAGCTCGGCGGCGACCTCCTCCAGGTCCCCGTAATCCGGGCGGCCCTTCTCCCCGCCGCGCAGTTGGGCGCGGGCGATGGTGGTGGCCAGCCGGGCGTACCCCTCGTGGCCGTGCGCGAGCACCAGCAGGTGCGCGCCGTGCGGGTCGGGCTCGCCGTTCTGCGGACCGGGCAGGCCGAGGGACAGCTCCGCGCCGAAGATGGTCGGCAGGCCCAGCGTACGAGCCGCCTCGGCGAAACGGACCACCCCGTAGAAACCGTCGTGGTCGGTGACGGCGAGCGCGGTGAGCCCCAACCGGGCCGCCTCCTCGGCCAACTCCTCGGGGTGGCTGGCGCCGTCGAGGAAGCTGAAGTTGGTGTGCGCGTGCAACTCCGCGTAGGGCACCACGCCGTCGGGGCGGGTCAGCTCCGGCGGCTGGTACTGCTCGCGGCGACGACTCCAGGCCGGGGAGTCGCCGCCGTCGGCGTCCACGGCGAGCGGGTCGACCACGTGCAGGTGCCGCTCCTCGCGCGACCGCCGGCCGGAGCCTCCACTGGCCCGCCCGGAGAGCACCCGTTCCAGCTCCGACCAGGGCATCTTCGGGTTGTGGAAGCTCATCGAGCATCCGCCTCCGATCTGGGGAGCACCGGCTCAGTCATAGATCGCCTCCACCAGCCACTGCCCGGCCTCGACGGCCAGCAGCAGGGCGGCACCGTCGGCCAGGCTGACCTGGAACCGGGCCCGGCGGCGAGCCTCGACCGGCGCCCACCACCGCTCGTCCACCGGCCACGGGCCGGCCCAGCCCACGATCTCCGCCGGCTGGCCGGTGCCGACCACCAGCCGAGCCGGTGGGGCGCTCACCGCCAACCGCGCGCTGATCACCACCGGCTCGCCGGCGGCGTCGTGCACCGTCGCCGCGAGCGGGCTGGGCAGCACCACCGCCGGCGCGGGCGCCGGCAGTCGGCCCGGCCACGGCGGAGACCCGCCTGCACCCCGGCCGGTGGCCGGGTCGGCACCGGCATCGGCCGGCGGGCCAGGGCGGGCAGGGACGCGTTCGTCGCCCCACGGCACCAGTCGCACCTGGTCGGCCGGGGAGCGCCCACCACCGAGCACCGCGGTGACCACCGCTTCCGGGCCGAGGATGCCCTGCACCCGGCTCAACGCCCGGTGCGCGCGTTCCCGCTCCTCGCCGGTCTCCCCCCAGAGGCCGGCCTGGAGACCGGCCTGGGCGATCACCCCGTCCGGGATCAGTCGCAGCCGGATGATGCCGGCCGTCGGTCGGGCCGGTCGGGCACCGGCGCGGCCGTTGCTGCCGGAGAGCCACCCGTCGAGCTGCCAGCGCACCCGGTCGGCGATGGCCGCGGCGGTGAGCAGGCCATCGTGCCGCCACACCCGGTGCAGCTCCTGCCCGTGCTCGGTGACCGCCTCGATGCCGAGCCGGGTGCAGGCCAGCCCGTGCCCGGCCAGCCGTTCGTGCAGCCGCTCGGCCAACGCCCGGGCCACGAACGCCGCCGCGTCGACCCGGTCGATCGGCTCGTCGTGCTCGGCGGTCACCGTCAGGTCGGCCGGCGGCTGTCGGACGGCGAGTGGGCGGTGGTCCCGCCCCGCGGCCAGCCGGTGGGCCAACGCACCGTCGAACCCGAACCGGGCCAGCACGTCGCCGGCCGGCAGTGCGGCGAAGTCGCCGAGGGTGCGCACTCCCAGCCGGCGCAGCAGGTCGGCCAGCGCCGACCGGCCGAGCGCCTCGACCGGCAACCCGGCCAGGAACTCCGGTGTCCCGCCCGGTGCCACCACCCGGCCTGCGCGAGCCGCCAACCCGGCCGCGAACACCCCGTCGGCGATGCCGACCTGGCTCTCCACCAGGCACGACTGGGCCACGTGCTCGATGATCCGCTCGGCGGCAGCCTCCTCGCCGCCGAGGTAACGGCCCGGCCCTCGGGCGGCCACCGCGCAGGCACCCGGACGGACCACCTCGACGCCGGCGACCAGCTCCTCCACCGCGGCGACCACCGGCTCGAAGGCCCGGGCGTCCCGGCCGGGGTCGTACTCCACGACGGTGAGCTGCGGGCAGCGCCCCTGCGCCTCCCGCTTGCGCAGCCCTCGACGCACCCCCTCGGCGCGGGCCCGCTCGGAGCAGGCGACCACCCGGTTGGCGTGCAGCACGGCGACCGGGCCGGTCGCCGGCACCCCGTCGACGATCTCGGCGGCGAGCACCGGCCAGTCCGGGCACCACAGCAGCAGCGTGCGTGCCGGCGCGCCGGTCACCCCCGACCGACCAGGGCGAGTGGCGCGGCCGATCGACCCACTGGCGACGGCAGCGTACGAGGGATCACCCGGGTCAGCTCGTCACCCGGGAGCCAGACCTTGATCTCCTTGGGCCGGGCGGCCGCCCCGCGCCCGCGCGCCGAGACGGTGATCTCCCGGCGGCGCAACCGCCCCCGGCCCAGTCCGAGCCCCTCCCAGACTCCCCGGACCACCTGCAACGTCACGTCCGCGCCGTCCCACCGGCCGTACGGGACGAGCACGCTGCCGCGCTGCCGGGCCCGAGCGGCCAACCGGGTGGCGACCGAGGCGGAGACCGAGGCCGGCACTGTGGTGACCACGACGTCCACCCCGTCGATCAGCGCGGCGACCACTGTGGCCCACTCGGGGCCGGGGTTCGGCACCAGGGCCAGCCGGTCCAGGGCGATGCCCAGCTCAGCGGCCGCGCCCGCCCCGAACGTCGGCACCCCGACCACGGCGCACCACGAGCCGGCCCGGGACGCCTCGGCGAGCAGGGCCAGCATCAGCGAGGTGCCACCGCTGCGGCGGGGCTGGCCGGCGGCGACAGCGATGGTGCTGCCCCGGCGCAGGCCCCGGTTGGGCAGCAGACCGGTCAGCTCGGGCACCACCGGCAGCACCCGGTGCCCACCGACCGGGTCGGGCGCGCTCGCCGGGCGCACCAGATCGGCCAGCGCGGCGGAACCGACCACCATGCGGCCCGCCATTGGACCAACTCCCCCGTCGTTGCTGTGGATCAGATCAGGACCGGCACGCCGTGCCACCGGCCGCCCGGCTCCCCCCACGGGGCGGCCGGTGGCACGGCGGGATCAGGCGGCGAGGCCGTCCAGGGCCGGTTGGTGGGCCACGCCGAGCGCGGTTTCCACCACAGTGACGAACTGTTCGGCAGCGCGGAGCAGGTCGTCGGCCTCCCGGGCGCTGACCACCCGGGGGATGCCGGCCTCGGCGGCGGCGCGCTTGCTGGCCCCTGCGGCGAAGAACCGGGACCACTCGTCGAGCTCCGGAGCGACGGCGCAGAGGAGGACCCACACGCTGGTGATCCGGTTGCGTCGACTCGGCGCGGGTCGGGCCCGGGCGGCGAGCAGGGCCGCCGCCGCGCGCAGGGCGGCCAGGTGGGCAGCCGCGTAGCGCAGGCCGTCAGGTCGGGTCTGGCCGGCCTCGACCAGCCCACGGCGGGCCAACGTGAGGAGCTGGGCGGGGGTGCGGTGCGGCAGCACGTGCGCCGGCACCGTCGGTGCCTGAGCCGGGTTGGTCGGCATGGATGTCTCTCCTCCACGTGGCCGAGACGTCACTCCGGCGGCTGATGCCACCGACGAGACGCCGAGGTCGGGGTGGTGCGGAGGAAGACGCACCGGGTGTGGCCGGCCGGGTGTGGATGCTTCCCCACACCACACCCGGCCGGCGGACCGGCGGGTGCGTCGCCCGCCGCCCGGGGGTCGTGGGCGGCGGGCGACGCTCCTGCCTGTTGGGACCAGGCTCGCGACTGCCCGGAAACCCAGGTGCGGCCCGCGGAGCCGCACCGCCCGGAGGTGGCGCCGCGAAACGCCGCGCTCCGGCTGGTTGGAACGGGCGTTCGAGGCAATCGAACACTCGTTCTAACTGCTGCTGACAGTACACCTCCCCTCCGACGAAAATGCAACGTGTGACGCGCCGAGCGTGCCGGCCGACTGAACCGGCCACCAACGGACCGGGAAGAATGGCGGAATGCAGCCACACCCGAACACACGGGCGGTGCAGGACGCGCTCACCGCCGCCGGGACGCTCGACGGCGCCGGTGAGCCCAGCATGGTCCGTCTGCTGCCCGACGCGGTGCACACCGCCTCGGCGGCCGCCGAGGCGCTCGACGTCGAGGTCGGCCAGATCGCCAACTCACTGATCTTCGACGCGGACGACACACCGCTGCTCGTCTTCACCTCCGGCGCGCACCGGGTCGACACCGCCGGCCTGGCGGCATCGATCGGCGTCACCCGACTCCGTCGGGCCACCCCGGAGTTCGTCCGGACCCACACCGGGCAGCCGATCGGCGGGGTCGCCCCACTCGGGCACCCGCACCCGCTGCGCACCCTGGTGGACACGGCGCTGGCGGCGTACCCGGAGATCTGGGCCGCGGGTGGCGTACCCCAGGCGGTCTTCCCGACCACCTACCCCGAGCTGCTGCGGGTCACCGCCGGCACCCCGGCCGAGGTGGCGTGAGCGAGCGGAGCGAGCGCACCAGCAGGCACAGCGGCGACGCGAGCGCGGCTCCGGAGCTGGTCACGCTGCACGTGTGGCGGACCTCCCGCGGCGCGCTGCCCCGGGCGCTGACCCGGATGGCGGTGGACCCCCGCCGGTTGCGGGCCCTCCCCGGCGTCCGGTTCGGCAAGCTGCTGGGCACCGGGACCGGCACCGACTTCGGGCCACGGGACGCCGACCTGACCCGGTGGGCGGCGCTGACCGTCTGGGACTCTCCCGCCGCGGCGGCCGGCTTCGACGACTCGTCGGTCGGGCAGGCCTGGGCGCGCATAGCCCACGCCCAGGCGCGGATCGACCTACGCCCGCTGACCAGCCGGGGCGAGTGGTCCGGCCAGCGGCCGTTCGGCGACCCGTCGGGCGGTCGGGTCACCGGCCCTGTGCTGGCGCTGACCCGGGCCCGGTTGCGGGCCCGCCGGGCGGCCACCTTCTGGCGGGCGATCCCGCCGGTGGCCGCCGCCCTGCGCGACGCGCCCGGGCTGCTGGCCCGGTTCGGGGTCGGAGAGGCGCCGTTGGGTTGGCAGGGCACTGTGAGCGTGTGGCGCGACCCGACGGACCTGGTGGCGTTCGCGTACCGTCACCCGGAGCATCGGGCGGCGATCATGCGAACCCCCACCGCGGGCTGGTACGCCGAGGAGCTGTTCGCCCGGTTCGAGGTACGCGACGTGGTCGGCGACCGGTCGGTGCTCGGGTGGGTCGCCGACGGCGGCCCGGAAACGGTGAAGGGTGGACGGGCATGAGGTTGGTGCGCTGGACGCCGGACGATCTCGTCCGGCGGCTGGACGACGTGGTGGCCGTCTACGGCGAGGCGATGGGATACCGCACCGACCTGCTGGAGGCCCGGCGCGGTTACATCGCCACCCACGTCCGCCGGCCGGGTTTCCGGGCGGTCGCCAGCCTGACCAGCGAGGGTCAGCTCGCCGGCTTCGGCTACGGCTACCTGGGCGCCTCCGGTCAGTGGTGGCACGACCAGGTGCACCGCGCGCTGGACGCCCCGACTCGCACGCGCTGGCTCACCCACTGCTTCGAGGTGGTCGAACTGCACGTCCGGCCACCGGCGCAGGGGCACGGCCTGGGCACCGGTCAGCTGCGCGCGCTGCTCGGCATGGCGGAGGGCGACACCACGCTGCTGTCCACCCCGGAGGCCGACGAGCAGACCTCGCGGGCCTGGCGGTTGTACCGACGGTTCGGCTTCGTCGACGTGCTGCGCGACTTCCACTTCCCCGGCGACGAGCGACCGTTCGGCGTCCTCGGTCGGGATCTGCCGCTCGAGCCACCGGCGTCATGACCCGGCGGATCTCCTGGACGCTGCTGGCCGTCCTGGTGCTCGCCCAGATCTGCTACCCGCTGACCACCGGCGCCACCAGGGCCGGGCTCACAGTGGCCACCGTCGTCCTCGGTTGGCTGCTCTCGGTCGGCCACGCGCTGCTCAGCCGGGGTCCACGGGTGGCGGCGGCGCTGGTCGCGGTGGCCACCGGCGGCGGGTTCGCGATCGAGGCGATCGGGGTGGCCACCGGCGTGCCGTTCGGCAGCTACGACTACTCCGGAGAGCTGGGCCCGAAGCTGGCCGGCGTGCCACTGATCATTCCGCTGGCCTGGACCTGGATGGCCTGGCCGGCCTGGCTGGCAGCGGTCCGACTGACCGGCGGCAGGGCCGCCACGGCCGGCGGCAGCGGGTCGACAGCCGGCGGCAGTGGGCCGACTGTGGGTCGATGGGCGGGGCGGATCGCGCTGGCCACTGTGGGGCTGGCCGCCTGGGACCTCTTCCTCGACCCGCAGATGGTGGCCGAGGGCTACTGGGTCTGGCGCGACGCCACCCCGGCCCTGCCCGGCCTGGCCGGCATCCCGGTCAGCAACTACCTGGGCTGGCTGCTCTTCGCGGTGCTGATGATGAGCGCGCTGCGCCCGCTGGCCGGGCCGGCCGCCGAGCACACCGATCGGCGGGACCACCCGATGCTCGCGCTCTATCTGTGGACGTACTTCTCCAGCATCCTGGCCCACGCCGTCTTCCTCGACCTGCCCGCCTCGGCGCTCTGGGGTGCCGCCGGCATGTCGGTGACCGCCGTACCCCTGGCGGTGACCCTCCTGCGTGCCCGCCGGGGCGGTGACCCCGGTCAGGAGGCCCACCAGCCACACCGCCCCGGCGTCGACGCGACCCGATGACCGTCCTGCTCGTCCTGCTGATCGCCGTCGCCGCGTTGACCGGGCACACCTGGCTCAACGCCACCCGGTGGCTGCGCCGACCCACCGACCGGCCCGACGACGTCGACGAGCCGGTCACCGTGCTGCTGCCGTTGCGCGACGAGGCCACCCGGGTCACGCCCTGCCTACGCGCCCTGCTGGCCCAGCGCGGCGTACCCGGGCTGCGCGTCATGGTCCTCGACGACGGGTCCACCGACGGCACCGCCGACGTGGTCCGCGCGGTGGCCGGCGACGACCCCCGGGTCACGCTGCTCACCGGGGTCGCCCCGCCGCCGGGCTGGCTGGGCAAGCCGCACGCCTGCTGGCAGCTGGCCACCCGGGCCGACCCGGACGCCACCGCGCTGGTCTTCGTCGACGCCGACGTGGTGCTCGCCCCGCACGCCGTGGCCGCCGCCGTCACCGAGTTGCGCGCCGCCCGGGTGACGCTGCTGTCGCCGTACCCCCGGATCGTGGTGGCGACGGCCGGCGACCGGTTGGTGCAGCCGCTGTTGCAGTGGCTGTGGCTTACCTTCCTGCCGCTGCGCGCGATGGAACGCTCGCCGCGGCCGTCGCTGGCCGCGGCGGGCGGGCAGTTCCTGGTGGTGGACCGGGCCGGCTACACCGCCGCCGGCGGGCACGCCGCGGTCGCCGACAAGATCCTGGAGGACGTCGAGCTGGCCCGGGCGGTCAAGCGGGCTGGCGGGCGGATCGCCCTGGCCGACGGCTCCCGGCTGGCCACCTGCCGGATGTACGACGACTGGCCGCAACTGCGCGACGGGTACTCGAAGTCGCTCTGGGCGTCGTTCGGGCACCCCAGCGCGGCGGCAGCCGTGGTGGCGGCGCTGCTGCTGCTCTACACCGCCCCACCGCTGATCGCGCTCGCGGGTGCGGCGGCCGGCGCACGGGGGGTGGCCGCCGTGGGCCTGGCCGGCTACCTGCTCGGGGTGGCCGGACGGGTGTTCACCGCCCGCGCGACCGGTGGTCGGTGGTGGCCCGACGCGCTCGCACACCCCGTGTCGGTCGTGGTCCTCGGTTGGCTGACCCTGCGGTCGTACCATCTGCGAAAGCGACGCCGCCTGACCTGGCGGGGCCGCCCGGTCAGCTAGGGAGGACGCGGCATGGCGCGGATCGTGGTCGTCGGCGCCGGGGTGGGTGGCCTCGCCACCGCCGCCCGGCTGGCCGCTACCGGGCACCAGGTGACCGTCTTCGAGCGGGCCGACACGGTCGGGGGCAAGCTCGGCCGGTACGCGCACGACACCCCGGCCGGGTCGTTCCACTTCGACACCGGGCCGAGCCTGCTCACCCTGCCCGAGGTCTTCCACGACCTGTTCGAGGCGACCGGGGCGAAGCTCGACGAGTACCTGGACCTGGTCCCGCTGGACCCGATCGTCCGGCACGTCTTCGCCGACGGTGGCCCGACACTGGACTCGTGCGCCGACCCGGTGGAGTTCACGGCCCGGATCGGGGCCGCGTTCGGTGACCGGGCGGCAGCCGACTGGCAGCGGCTGTGGCGCCGGGCGGCGCGGGTGTGGCAGGCCTCCTCGCGGGACATCCTGCGCCGTACCGTCGACTCTCCCCGCGACCTCGCGTCGCTGGCCTGGCGCGTCGGCGACCTGGCCGCCATCGCCCCGGGCCGCAGTCTGCGCGGCCTGGGCCGCCGGCACCTGTCCGACCCACGGCTGCGGATGATGCTGGACCGGTACGCCACCTACACCGGCGCCGACCCACGTCGGGCACCGGCGGCGCTGGTCGCGGTCCCCTACGCCGAGTTGGCCTTCGGCGGCTGGTACCTGCGCGGCGGGCTGGGCACGCTCGCCGACGCGCTGCTGACCCGCTGCCTAGACCTCGGCGTGGTCGTGCAGACCGACGCCACTGTCACCCGGATCGACGCCACCGGCGGCCGGGTGCACGGGGTACGCCTCGCCGGCGTCACCGCCCCGGTGCCCGCCGACGTGGTGGTGGCCAACGTGGACGCGCTCACCGTCTACCGTGACCTGCTGCCGAACCCGCGACGGCTGGCCGGGCTGACCGACCGCAGCCTCGCCGGCTTCGTGCTGCTGCTCGGCGTCTCCGGCAGCACCGGGCTGGCCCACCACAACGTCTTCTTCCCGGACGACTACGACGCCGAGTTCGACGCGGTCTTCGGTGACCCCGGGCGCGGCGTACGGGCCCGGCCGGCGGCCGACCCGGCGGTGTTCGTCACCGTGGCCGACGACCCGATGGTCCGCCCAGCCGGGCACGAGGCGTGGTTCGTCCTGGTCAACGCCGCTCGGCAGGGCACCGCGGCGGGCGCTGTCGACTGGCGACGCCCGGGGCTGGCCGACGCGTACGCCGACCGGATCCTGGACGTGCTGGCGCGACGCGGGGTGGACGTGCGCGACCGGCTGCTGTTCCGCGAGATCCGCACCCCCGCCGACCTGGACGTGGCGACCGGCGCGCCAGGTGGCTCGATCTACGGCACCGCCGGTGGGCTGCTCCGCCCCGCGAACCGGGGCCCGGCGCACGGGCTGTGGCTGGTGGGCGGCTCCACCCACCCGGGCGGCGGGTTGCCGATGGTGACGCTCTCCGCGCAGATCGTCGCCGACGAGATCGGCCCCGCCTGGTAGACCCGGCCTGCTCCAGCCGGTGTCTGTTTCGGTCGGCGCCTGTTTCAGCCGGTGTCTGTTTCAGCCGGCGTCGGGTTGGCCCGCTCGGTCGGCGTCGAGCAGGGTGCGGCGGATGCTGGAGAGCAGTTGCCCCAGGCCGAAAGCGGCCAGCAGCACCCAGACCGCGGTCGCCATGGTGATGGTGCCGGCGGCCAGGTCCGGCTCGATCAGCCCGGCCAGCCCGGCGACCAGCAAGCCGGCCAGCGCCACCGAGACCCGGGTGGGGCGTTCGCCAACTGTCACCGCGCCGATCTCCCGCATGCCGGCGGCGACCGCCCGCGCCCGGACGTACTCGTGCAACCAGGACAGCGCGCCACCCGCGACGACCAGCCCACCCGGCGCGCCCACCAGCCAGAACGCCAGCAGCCACGCCACCTCACCGAGCCGGTCGGCGACCGAGTCGTAGACGTAGCCGAGCCGTGTGGTGCGGCCGGTGGCGACCGCCACCGCACCGTCCACGCTGTCCGCCACAGCGGCGAGCAGCACGAACAGCGCGCCGAGGAACGGCCCGTCCCCCGGCCGGCCCACCAGCAACGGTACGCAGAAGCAGAGCAGCACCCCGGCCACTGTGACCGCGGTGGGGCTGACCCGCAGCCGACCCAGCACATATCCCACGTGGTACGCGAATCGCAGCCAGGCACGCACCACCGGCGCCGCGACCCGAGGGTCGAACCCGCCGTGCAACCGCGCCCACGCCGTGGCGTACTGATCCCAGTTCAGCTGTGTGCCCACCACGGATCAACCGTCGTGCCGGGCAACAGGTGTCGCAGCAGCGTTCACACGCGGGCGCCGGCCTTCAGGTTCTGCCAGACCTCGCGGGTCGCGGTGGACCGGTTGAGGGTGATGAAGTGGATTCCGGGCACGCCCTCGTCCAGCAGCCGGCGGCACATCTCGCTGGCCTGCTCGATGCCGAGCCGGCGGACGGCGTCCGGGTCGTCGGCGACGCGTTCGAAGCGGGCCGCCAACGCCGGTGGGAACGGCGCACCGGACAGCTGCACGGAGCGCTCGATGGTGCTGAACTGGGTCACCGGCATCACGCCGGCCAGGATCGGGGTGTCACAGCCGGCAGCGGCCACCCGGTCGCGTAGCCGCAGGTAGTCGTCGGCGTCGAAGAACATCTGGGTGACCGCGAACTCCGCGCCGGCCCGACACTTGCGGACGAACTGGGCGGTGTCGCTGGCCACGTCGGGCGAGCGGGGGTGCTTGTACGGGAAGGCCGCCACGCCGACGCTGAAGTCGCCGGCGTCGCGCACCAGCCGGACCAGGTCCTCGGCGTAGTCCACGCCCTCGGGGTGGCGGATCCACTCACCACCCGGGTTGCCCGGGGGGTCGCCGCGAACGGCCAGCACGTTGCGCACCCCCACCCCGGCGAGCCGGCCGACCACGTGCCGCAGCTCGGCGACGGAGTGGTTGACCGCGGTGAGGTGGGCCATCGGCAGCAGGGTGGTCTCGGTGGCGATCCGCTCGGTCACCGCCACTGTGGTGTCCCGGGTCGAGCCGCCGGCGCCATACGTGATCGACACGAACGACGGGCGCAGCGACTCCAACTCGCGGATGGCCTGCCAGAGCAGCTGCTCCCCCGCCTCCGTCTTGGGCGGGAAGAACTCGAACGAGAAGGTCGGCTGGTGCTCACGGATGAGCTCCCCGATCGCCGGCTGCGGATTGGGGAGTGTCGAGGGAAGACCGAGCGCCACGACCCGACTCTAGCGGTCGATGGCACCAGGACCCAGGCCCTTCCCACCCAGCGGCCGGTGCCGCCCGGTCTGCCCGACCCGGTGGGCGGTGTCACAACACGCCCGCCGTGCGCCCCTGGGCGGTGTCGCGCCGTGCGCCCCTGGGCGGTGTCGCAGCGCGCGCACCGACCCGACGGGCGGAAAGGCGTCGTACCTCCGAGGTAGGAAGGGATGGTGCGGGAGGGGCGGCGGGGGTGGCCCGAGTCCCGCGCGGGGGTCAGCAACCGAGCGGTGACGCCGGTCCCGTCCGGTCGGGCGGGTAGGTCGTCACCGCACCGACGCCCGCCAGGAGGACATATGATCCCGCCCGCATCGCCGCGCCCCGCGCAGCTCGGGCCGCTGCTGGCCCGGTGCCGACTGGCCCGTGGCTGGAGCCAGCAGCGAGCCGCCGCCGAGTTGTGTGCCGCCGCCGGGGTGCCGACGTTGAGTCGGCACGAGGTTTCCCGGTGGGAACGACAGCGTCGCGTGCCCGGCGGGTTCTGGCTCGGCTGGCTCGCCGTCGTCCTGGACGTGCCGCTGGTGGCGCTCGCCGAGGCCGCCGTGGCCACCCGTCGGGCCGGCTCGACGCGGGCCACCGGGCCGGGCCGCGTCGCGGCGGCCGGCGCGCGACCGGCCGGGCGGACGGGCCCCGGCCGCACCGGCGGGACTACGCGTGGCGGTGGAGCACGGGCACGGGCGACCGGCTAGCGTCGGTGCGTGACCCACGCTGCTCCCGAGTCCCCCGTCGACCGCGCCGGCCTGCGGCAGCGGGTCGACAAGGCTCTCACCGAGTTCCTGGCCGGCCAACGGGTCCGGCTCGCCGCCGTGGACGACGCGCTGGGTCCGGTGGCCGAGGCGATCGAGGCGTTCGTGCTCGGCGGCGGCAAGCGGCTGCGTCCCGCATTCGCGTACTGGGGGTTCCGGGGGGCCGGCGGGCTGGACGCCGACCAGGTGGTGACCGCCCTGGCCGCGCTGGAGTTCGTCCAGGCCAGCGCCCTGATCCACGACGACCTGATGGACCGTTCCGACACCCGTCGCGGCGAGCCCGCGGTACACCGACGGTTCGCCACCCGGCACCGGGAGGCCGGCTGGGGCGGCGACCCGGACGGTTTCGGCGACGCCGCGGCCATCCTGCTCGGTGACCTGTGCCTGGTCTGGTCCGACGAGCTGCTGCACTCCGCCGGCCTGGACCTGTGGTCGTTGGCCCGGGCCCGGCCGGTCTTCGACGAGATGCGCACCGAGGTCACCGTCGGGCAGTACCTCGACGTGCTGACGCAGGTCACCGGGGACACCTCGGTGGAACGGGCCAGCAAGGTCGCCCGGTACAAGTCCGCGAAGTACACAGTCGAGCGTCCGATGCTGCTCGGCGCCGCGCTGGCCGACGCGCCGGAGGAGGTTCGGACGGCCTACTCGGCGTACGGGCTGCCGCTGGGCGAGGCGTTCCAGCTCCGCGACGACGTGCTGGGGGTCTTCGGCGACCCGGCGCTGACCGGCAAACCGGCCGGGGACGACCTGCGCGAGGGCAAGCGCACCTATCTGGTGGCGGCGGCCGTGGAGGCCACCGACGACGCGGGCCGCGAGCTGCTGCTCGGCCGGCTCGGCGACCCGGAGTTGGACGAGCAGGGGGTGGCCCGGCTCCGCGAGGTGATCTCGGGGAGCGGGGCGCTGGCCCGTACCGAACAGCGGATCGTCACACTCACCGACGCCGCCCTGGCCGCCCTGACCGCCGTCGACCTCGACACCGAAGCCCGCCAGGCCCTGGTAGACCTGGCCATAGCCGCAACCCGCCGATCCGACTAACCCCCCACCCCCACCCCCAGGGTTGATCATGGGGTTAGCGACCTTCGCCTCGGCGTGTCGTGCTGCCAACCTCATGATCAACGCGTGGAAACGCGGGGAAACGGGGGCGGGACGGGGGTTAGAAGCCTTGGGCTTGGGCTCGGCGTTTCACCTCGCGGGCCTGGTCGCCGGAGAGGGCGGCGGCCGGGGTGGCGCCGGGGAGGGTGTCGTCCGGCTCGTAGAGCCAGCGCAGGACGGCCTCGTCGTCGTAGCCGTTGTCGGCGAGCAGATTGAGCACGCCGGGTAGGTGCTTGAGCACGGTCTGATTGGCAACCAGATCTGTTGGGATCCGGCGGACGCCGTCGCGGCGGACCGCCAACAGCTCCCGGTCACGGATCATCTGGTGCACCTTGCTGATCGACACGTCGAGGCGTTCGGCGACGTCGGGCAGGGTCAACCAGTCGGCCGGGTCGGTGGGGCCGGCGAGCTCCAGGCCGGGCGCGGCCTGGTCGGGTACGGGTTCGGTCACCCGACCACCCTGCCACGCCGCCGCCGCGACGAGCCACCGGCACCCCGGGCGACCCGTCGGCACCCACTCTGTTGATCGCCGCTGACCAGCGAATAAGGGGCGGGGAGCGCGGCGGGGCGGACCGGTTCGGCGTACGGCTGTAGCATCCTGTTCATCCTTCACCCCCTGGACACATAGACTGCCTGCCGATGGACACTCAGGTCGCCGACACGTTGCTGGGCTCGCTTATCGACGGGCGCTACCGCATTCGCGGTCGCGTGGCCCGTGGTGGCATGGCGACCGTGTACACCGCCACCGACGAACGCCTCGAGCGCACCGTCGCTGTCAAGATCATTCATCCGACCCAGGCGAGCGAGGCACGGGCCCGGATCGCCAACTTCGTGGCCCGGTTCACCGACGAGGCGAAGACCATCGCCCGCCTGACCCACCCGAACGTGGTGGCGGTCTACGACCAGGGCACACACGCCGGCCTGCCGTACCTGGTGATGGAGTACGTCCGGGGCCGCACGCTGCGTGACGTGCTGGCCGAGCGACGCCGGCTCAACCCGGACGAGGCGCTGGCCATCGCCGAGCAGATGCTCGCCGCGATCGCCGCCGCGCACCGCGCCGGTCTCGTGCACCGCGACGTCAAACCGGAGAACGTGCTGGTCGCGGAAGCGCCCACCGGTGGCGTCGCCAACCTTGTCGACAGCGTCGTGAAGGTGGCCGACTTCGGGCTGGCCCGGGCGGTCGAGGCGAGCGCCGACGAGGAGCAGGGCAACCAGTTGATGGCCACCGTGGCGTACGTCGCCCCGGAGCTGGTCACCGAGGGCCGCGCCGATCCGCGTACCGACGTCTACTCGGCCGGCATCGTGCTGTTCGAGATGCTCACCGGCCGGGTGCCGTACGACGGGGACCGCCCGGTGGACGTCGCCTGGCAGCACGTCGACCGGGACGTGCCAGCGCCCTCGACGCTGGTGCCGGGCCTGCCGTCGGTCCTCGACGACCTGGTGCAGCGGGCCACCCGGCGTGATCCGGGCGCGCGGCCGGCGGACGCCGGCGCGTTGTTGGCCGAGGTGCAGGTGGCGCGGGATCGTCTGGGCGACGCCAACAGCCACACCGCAGTACTCCGCCCGGTCAGCGACGAACCGTCGCTCTCCCAGCCGACCATGATGGTCGCGACGGTCCAGCCGCCCAACCGCCCGTCGTGGGCACGACTGCCCGAGGGTGCCAGCAGCCAGGGTCCGGGGCGACGTAGGGCCGCCCCGGAGCCGGCGGAGGGCCTGGGTGCCCGGCTCGCCGCGCTGCGCAGCGCGGCGCTGAGCAACCCCCGTGGCCGGCTGGCCGTCGCTGCCGTGGTGGTGACGCTGGGCTTGGTTGCCGCGATCGGGGGTTGGTGGTTCGGCGTCGGTCGCTACACGGACGCTCCGCAGCTGGTGAGCCTGAGCAAGGCAGAGGCGCAGGCGCGGGCCGACCGCTCCGGGCTTCTCCTCAAGTACGCTGAGCCGCGCTTCGACGAGAAGGCCCCGAAGGACAGCGTGCTGGAGCAGTCCCCGGCGTCCGCTGCCAAGATCGTCAAGGGTGGCACTGTCACCCTGACCCTCTCCCTCGGCCCGGAGCGTTTCCCCGTACCGGATGTGATCGGCAAGGAGTTCGAGCTCGCCGAGGCGGACCTGGTCAACGTGAAGCTGGTGGTGGCCAAGGGCACCGCCCGTTACGACGACAGCCTGCCGGCCGGGGTCGTGGTGGACAGCTCCCCCAAGGTGGGCACCGAGGTCAAACCCGGTGCGAAGGTCACCCTCATCCTGAGCCGGGGCAGGGCGCCGGTGACGGTGCCGAACCTGGTCGGCAAGAGCCTGACCGACGCCCGAACGGCCCTGGCCCAGCTCAACCTGGTGCTGAAGGAGACCTACAAGGACTCCGACAAGCCGAGGGACGAGATCCTCGGCCAGAGCCCGGCCGATGGCGCCGGCGTGGAGAAGGGCACCGAGGTCAAGCTGGACGTCAGCAAGGGGCCACCGCTGGTAGCCATGCCGCGGGTGATCGACCTGCCCTGCCAACAGGCCAAGCAGGCGTTGGAGGGCCAGGGCTTCCCGGTGACGCTGGCGATCAACCCGAACGCCGTGGTCCGGATCCAGATCCCGGGCGAGAATTCGCAGGTGGCGCCCGGCACCCCGGTCACCCTGACGTGCTTCTGATGCCGACGGTCTCCGCGCGGCCGGTGGGCACGCACACTCCGACCTCGGGTGGGCTGGCGAAGGCTGCCCTGCCGTACGCCGACGCTACCGGTGCGCAGGTGGTGCAGGTCTACGTCTCCAACTCGCGAGGCTGGGCACTGCCCGCCGGCGACCCGGTGCAGGACGCGTTGTTCCGCGATGGTTGCGCCGAGCGGGGCATTCCCGCGTTCATCCACGCCGCGCTGCTGGTCAACCTGGGCTCGCCAACGCCGGCCACTGTCGAGAAGTCGGCCGAGACGCTGTCGCACGCGCTGCGTCGGGGCGTGGCGATCGGCGCGCGCGGGGTGGTGTTCCACGCGGGCAGTTCGGTGGACGAGGGGCACGCCGAAGCGGCGATGCGACAGGTCCGCGAGGTGTTGCTGCCGCTGCTCGACTGGGCTGCCGACGCGGGCGGGCCGATGTTGCTGGTCGAGCCGAGCGCTGGCGGTGGCCGGTCACTGGCCTCCCGGGTGGAGCAGCTCGGGCCCTACCTGGACGCGGTGGACGGGCACCCCATGCTCGGGGTCTGCTTCGACACCTGCCACGCCTGGGCGGCCGGCCACGACCTGGCGGCCGAGGGCGGCATGACGGCGACCCTGGACACCCTGGTGGCCACCGTCGGTGCGGACCGGCTGCGGCTGGTTCACGCCAACGACTCGAAGGATCTGTGCGGCTCCACCCGGGATCGGCACGAGAACATCGGCAAGGGCAGCATCGGCGAGCCCGCCTTCGCCGAGCTGATGGCCCACCCGGCGACCGCCGGCGTCCCGATCGTCGTGGAAACCCCGAGCGAGAAGCACGTAGGCCACGCCGCCGACATCAGCACCCTCACCCGACTGTCCCACCCCTGAACCCAACCTCGTTGATCAAGAGGTTTGCGTCACCCGGCGACCGGGATCTGACGCGAACCTCTTGATCACCGCCGTGAACGAAGGGTTGGGGGTAGGGGCGTTTTAGGGGGCGGCGAGGATTCGGGGTAGGGCTGTTAGGGCGCGGTCGATGTCCGCGTCGCTGACGCCCAGGTGGGTGACCAGGCGGGCGGTACGGGGGCCGAGCACCGAGATCAGTACGCCCTCCGCCCGCGCCGCGGCGGCCAGGGCCCGGGCGTCCAGGGTGTGCTTGGTGAGATCCAGCGCGACCAGATTCGTACGGACCGTGGTGGCCAGCACACCGAACGGCGCGACCGCCTCGGCGAGCCGGGCCGCCTTCGCGTGGTCGTCGGCCAGCCGGTCGATGTGCTGCGCGAGCGCGTACCGACCGGCGGCGGCGAGAATGCCGGCCTGGCGCATGCCACCGCCCATCCGCTTGCGGATCAGCCGGGCACGTTCGATCTTCTCCGCGCTGCCCACCACCAGCGAACCGACCGGCGCGCCGAGACCCTTGGAGAGGCACACCGACAGCGTGTCGAAGAGCCGGCCGTACTCGATCAGCGGCACCCGGTCGGCGACGTGCGCGTGCCAGATCCGGGCGCCGTCACAGTGCAGCGCGACGCCCGCCTCGTCGGCGACCCCGCGCAGATCCCGCAGGGTCGCCAGCGGAATCACTCCGCCACCGCCGCGGTTGTGGGTCTGCTCGACGGCGATCGCGCGGGTGGGGACGGCGAAGTAGCCGTCCGGCCGGATCATCCCGGCCACCACCTCCGGGTCGATGTCCGCGCCCACGGCGGGCCAGGTCCGCGAGGAAATCCCGCCGTACGCGGCCGCGGCGCCGATCTCGTACGTGACCACGTGCGCGTCGGCGTCGCAGAGCAACTCGTCGCCGGGCGACACCAGCAGTTGCAGGGCGATCTGGTTCGCCATCGACCCACTCGGGGCGAACAGTGCCGCCTCGTGCCCGAACAACGCGGCGACCTCGGCCTCCAGCGCGTTGACGCTCGGGTCCTCGCCGTAGACGTCGTCACCGACAACGGCGGTGGCCATCGCCTCCCGCATCCCGGCGGTGGGTCGGGTCACCGTGTCGGACCGCAGGTCCACGAACAGATCAGGCACTGTCATCCTCTCGGCTGGCGACTGCGGGGCTCGCAAGCTCAGCCACGCAGCATCTCCGCTACGAGGAACGCCAACTCCAGCGACTGCTGGGTGTTCAGTCGCGGGTCGCAGGCGGTTTCGTACCGGTCGGGCAGGTCGAGGTCCTCGATGCCCTGGGCGCCGCCGAGGCACTCTGTGACGTCCTCGCCGGTCAACTCGACGTGCAGGCCACCGGGGTGGGTGTCCAGCCCCCGGTGCACCTCGAAGTAGCCGAGCACCTCGTCGACGATGCGGTCGAAGTGCCGGGTCTTGTAGCCGTTGGACGACTCGTGCGTGTTGCCGTGCATCGGGTCGCACTGCCAGACCACCTTGGCGCCGGCGGCGGTGACCTTGGCGACGATCGGCGGCAGCGCGTCGCGTACCCGGTGGTTGCCCATCCGGCTGATCAGGGTCAGCCGGCCGGGGATGTTGTCCGGGTTGAGCTTCTCGCACAGCTCGATCGCCTCGTCCGGGGAGGTGGTCGGGCCGAGCTTGACCCCGATCGGGTTGGCGATCCGGGAGATGAAGTCGATGTGCGCCCCGCTGATCTGCCGGGTGCGCTCGCCGATCCAGAGGAAGTGCCCGGAGAGCCCATACGCCCGACTGTCGGAGACCCGGGTGAGCGCCCGGTCGTACTCCAGGGCGAGGGCCTCGTGGGAGCAGTAGAGCGTGACGGTGCGCAGCGCCTCGTCGTCGGTCATGCCGCAGGCCCGGATGAAGGCCAGCGCCCGGTCGATCTCCCGGGCGATCGCCTCGTAACGCTCCCCCGCCGGGGAGTTCTTCACGAAGCCCTTGTTCCAGTCGTGCACGGCGTGCAGGTCGGCGAGTCCGCCGGCGAGGTACGCCCGGAGCATGTTCATCGCCGCCGCCGAGTTGGCGTACGCGCGGATCATGCGCTGCGGGTCGGCGACCCGGGCGGCCGGGTCGGCCTCCAGAGAGTTGATCATGTCGCCGCGGTACGCGGGCAGGCCGCGGGCGTCGGTCGGCAGCGAGCGGGGCTTCGTGTACTGCCCGGCGACCCGGGCGACCTTGACCACCGGCAGCGACGCGCCGTAGGTGAGCACGATCGCCATCTGGAGCAGGGTGCGGGCGTTGGCCAAGAGGTGGCTCTCGGTGTTGTCCACGAACGTCTCGGCGCAGTCACCGCCCTGCAACAGAAACGCCTTGCCCTCGCAGACCAGGGCGAGCTTCTGCCGGAGCTGGTCCACCTCGTAGGGCGCGACGACCGACGGCACGGTGTCGAGGACCTTGCAGACCGCTGCCACTGCCGCCGGGTCGGACCACGGCGGGACCTGCTCGCGGGGCAGCTCCCGCCAACGGTCCAGACCGAGCGCGGCGTCCTCGGCGGAGTCGACGGTCGGTCGGCTGGTCTGTAGGCCCGGGCTGCCCACCGCGGGATGGCTCAGCTGATGCCACTCATGGCGCATGACAGAAAGCGTACGGCGACGGTCGGGGTGGCCGGGCGGCGAGGGGGACGGTTCCGGCAGATGGGAGATCAAACCCCCGGGCTCGGCCCAGGAATCGGTGGGGGCGCCCCCTCAGGACGCGGTGGGGGCGACGACGGAGTGTCCGACCTGCCCGGCGCTTCCCCGGCGATGCACCAGTCGCTGCCGTCCCGGGTGACTGTGAAGACCAGCGGCCGGATGACGGTGCGCTTGCCGACAGCGACCGAGACCGAGACGCGGACCTCCTGCCCGAGCGGACCGGACCGGACGTCGGTGATGGCCGCCTCCGGAACCTGGAAGTGGTCGGCGAAGTCACCGTTGGGGCCGGTGGCACCCAGGTCGAAGCCGTCGTGCAGCAGAGCGCAGAGCTGGCTGCGGCCGGCGGCGACGTCCTTGGCCGCCATCGCGTCGAGGTACGCCTGCACGCGCTCACGGGAGCGGGTGGTGGCCTCCTCGGCGGGGGCTCGGGCCGGCTTGGCGGCGGACTTCTCCTCGTCCTTGTCGCCGATTCCGCAGCCGACCAGGCTAACCGGGAGCAGCACCAGCCCGGCGGCGGTCGCTGCCAGCCTGCGGTGGGTCGGGCGCATGATCACCTCCGTCGGCGGTGAGATCGAGACGTGCCGAGCCGCGAGTCTGCCACATCCAACTGACCGAGCCCAACGGCGGCGGCCCGGCCGACGCTGGGCGTCGACCGGGCCGCTGTGTCACGGGCGGGAAGGGACGGTGCGGGCCCCTTCCCGCCGTGTGGGTGGTGCGTCGGCCCTCGGCTCAGCCGAGACCGCCCTTGATGGCGCCGATGAGCTCACCGTTGCTCGTGTCACCGGAGAGCTCCCAGAAGAACGCGCCACCGAGGCCCTGGTTGTTCGCGTACGTCATCTTGCCGTTGATGGTCGACGGGGTGTCGTAGCTCCACCAGTTGCTGCCGCACTTGGCGTACGCGGTGCCGGCGATCGTGCCGGTGGCCGGGCAGGTGTTCTTGAGGACCTTGTAGTCCTCGATGCCGGCCTCGTAGGTGCCCGGCGCCGCGCCGGTGGCGCTGCCACCCGGAGCGGCCTGGGTGACACCGGTCCAGCCCCGACCGTAGAAGCCGATGCCGAGCAGCAGCTTGTTGGCCGGGACGCCCTTGCTCTTGAGCTTCTGGATCGCCGCGTCGGAGTTGAAGCCCTGCTGCGGGATGCCGGTGTACGAGGTGAGCGGCGAGTGCGGTGCCGTCGGACCCTGGGCGGCGAACGCGCCGAAGTAGTCGTAGGTCATCGGCATCAACCAGTTGAGGTTGCCGATGGCACCGGCGTAGTCGGTGGCGTCGATCTTGCCGCCGTTGCTGCCGTCCGCGGTGATGGCGGCGGTGACCAGAGCGTTGGACCCGAACTTCGACCGCAGCGCGCTGATCACGTTCTTGAACGCGTTCGGGCCGCTGGTGTCACAGGTCAGACCGCAGGCGTTCGGGTACTCCCAGTCGACGTCGATGCCGTCGAAGACGTCCGCCCAGCGCGGGTCCTCGACCAGGTTGTAGCAGCTCTCGGCGAACGCGGCCGGGTTCTGCGCGGCCTGGGTGAAGCCGCCGGACCAGGTCCAGCCACCGAACGACCAGATCACCTTGAGGTGCGGGTTCAGCTGCTTGAGCTTGCGCAGCTGGTTGAAGCTGCCGCGCAGCGGCTGGTCCCACGTGTCGGCGACGCCGTCCACGCTCTCCGCCGCGGTGTACGCCTTCTCGTAGTCGGCGTAGCTGTCACCGATGGCGCAACGACCGCCGGTGGTGTTGCCGAAGGCGTACAGGATGTGGGTCAGCTTGGCGGCCGAGCCGCTGGTCTGGATGTTCTTGACGTGGTAGTTGCGCCCGTAGACGCCCCACTCGGCGAAGTAGCCGACGATCTTCTTGCCACCCGGGTTCGGCGGGTTGGTGGTCGGCGGTGGCGTGGTGGGCGGAGGGGTGGTGGGCGGCGTCGTCGTCGGTGGGGTGGTGGTCGGCGGAGTGGTGGTCGGCGGGGTCGTCCCGCCGCCGCACGCGGCACCGTTGATGGTGCAGTTCAGCGGTGCCTTGTAGGCGCCGCTGCCGTTGTAGCCCCAGCTGAACGAGGCGCCGGGGGCGATGCCGCCTGCCCAGCTCTTCTTGACCGCGACGTAGTGGTTGCCGCTGCTGGTGACGTCGGCGTCCCACGCGCTGCTGATGGTGGTGCCCGACGGCAGGTCGAACTCGATGCGCCAGGTGGTGACCGTGGCGCTGGAACCGTTGGTGACGGTCACCCTCGTCTCGTGACCGGTCCCCCAGTCCTGCGCCTTGGTGAAGGTGGTGGTGACCGTGCCGGCGCCGAACGCGGTGGTCACCGGCACCGCTGCGACGGTCACGGCGACCACGGCACCGGCCCAGAGGGCCCGGCGGAGCGATCTTTTCATGCGGCGTCTCCCGAACTGTTAGGAAACTTTCCAAAAGAGATGGTGAGACGGTACTCACGGCGTCATCAGTTCGTCAAGATGTGAATGTTTCGATTTCTCCTGGTGCACGGAGTGCATACGCTGCGCCCACCCCGGGTGGACGCCCGGTCGACGCGTAGCCTCGGCCCATGACCGTCTTCGACATCCCGATCGACGCCCTCAACGGCGGCCCCGCCGACCTGGCCCGCTACCGCGGCAAGGCGTTGCTGGTCGTCAACGTGGCCTCGCGCTGCGGCCTCACCCCGCAGTACGCCGGCCTCCAGACGCTCGCCGACTCCTACGCCGACCGAGGCCTGGTGGTGCTCGGGGTGCCGTGCAACCAGTTCGCCGGGCAGGAGCCGGGCAGCGCCGCCGAGATCAGCGACTTCTGCCAGGTCAACTACGGGGTCACCTTCCCGCTGACCGAGAAGGTCGACGTCAACGGCCCCGACCGGCACCCGCTCTACGCCGCGCTCGTGGGCACCCCGGACGCCGACGGGCACACCGGAGACGTGCGCTGGAACTTCGAGAAGTTCCTGGTGGCCCCGGACGGCTCGGTCACCGCCCGCTTCGCCCCCACTGTCGAGCCCGACTCCGACGACCTGCGCGTAGCCGTCGAGAAGGCCCTCCCCACCTCCTGACGCCCCCGGGGCGCTCCACGGCGCCGCCTTGATCTCGCTCGAACACGGATGTAGTGGCCTCCCGAACCGCTCGTCACCGGAGAGTGGCACGTCGCCGGAGAGCCGGTCGGCGACCAGGGTGAGCAGTACGTTGTGCAGGGCGGGCTCGCGGCGCGACCAGGCACCCGCCGCGACGGCGAAGGTCGCGAGCAGCCTGCGCAGCTACCCGGCGGCGGGCAATCGAAATAACCCACCAGTTTGGTCGGGAATGCGTCGTGGGTGAACGAGGTTGGGAACGAGCATGACAACTGTGGGACTGATCGGCAGTGGCAACATCGGTGGCACCCTGGCCCGACTGGCGGTCGACGCCGGCTACGACGTGGTGCTGAGCAACTCGCGGGGCCCGGAGACCCTCACCGACCTGGTCGAGACCCTGGGCGCGCACGCCAGCGCCGGCACCACGCAGGACGCGGCGCAGGTCGGCGACCTGGTGGTGGTCAGTGTGCCGCTGAAGGCGTACCGCGCGGTGCCCGTGGAACCGCTGGCCGGCAAGGTCGTCATCGACACCAACAACTACTACCCGCAGCGCGACGGCACCTTTCCCGAACTGGACTCGGGCGAGACCACCAGCAGCGAGCTGCTCCAGCGGCACCTGCCGGACTCGCGGGTGGTCAAGGTCTTCAACAACATCTACTTCAAGGGCCTGGCCGCGCTCCCCAGGCCGTCCGGCGCGGCCGACCGCAGCGCCATCGCGATCGCCGGTGACGACGTCGCCGCGAAGGCCGAGGTGACCGCCTTCCTGGACCGGATCGGCTACGACGCGGTGGACGTCGGCCCGCTGGCCGAGGGGTGGCGCTACCAGCCGGACACCCCGGCGTACGGCACGCTCTACTCCGCCAGCCCGACCGACTGGGAGCACCCCGCCCCGGGCGACGCCGCGAAGCTGCGCACCGCCCTGGCCGCCGCCACCCGCTGAGCAAGGCCCGCCGCGGCCCTCCCCGCGATCGCCTACCGGGTGGTCGTGCGGAGGGCGGCGGCGAGTTCGTCCTCGTAGCTGGCGATCTGCTGCCCGTCCGAGGCGTACGCGACGAGCCGGCCGTGCGCCATCGTCGCCGACCGGAACGAGAAGGTACGCGTGCCCGGGTAGGCGGCGAGCAGCGGAATGGCCCTGGGTGCGCCACCCGGGGCGGAGTAGTACTCCAGGCGGGTCACCTGCGGGGAGACCACGCCGTTGACCCGGACCTTGGTCTTCTCGGCGCGGGCGCCGAAGGTGACCGGCACGTCGGTGGCGTAGGCAGCGCATTCGGCCGGACCACGGCAGACGAAGAAGTATCGCGGGTTGACCACGTCGTCGAGGCGGTACGCCTTGAAGGTGGGGTCGGCCCCGGCCGGCAGCGGCTGCACGGCGAAGAACGCGACCGCCACAGTGGCCGTGACGCCCACCCGCAGCCAGGCACGGCCGGTGGCCGGTCGTCTGCTCGTGCGCTGGGCGGCGACGGCGACACCGCCGAAGCCGACGAGGCACAGGAGGCACACCCCGACGGCGCGGGCGTTCTCGAAGAGGAACTGCACCCCCGGCCGTGTCGAGATCGGGCTGAGCACCGCGCCCAACGAGACGACCATGGCGGCGAGCAGCGCCGCTCCGGCGGCCCGCTGGGTGACGCCGGACGCGCCGATCAGGAGCATCGCGGCGAGCACCGGCCACACCTGGTGGTGGGTCCAGGACACCGGGGACGCGGCCACTGTGGCGCAGCCGACGAGCACTGCGGCGTGCCCGGGAAGGCCCTGCCGCGTCAACTGTCGGGCCCGGAGCAGCGCCGCCGCGCAGACCACCGCCACCATGCCGGCCCAGAGCAGAGGCAGCGCCGTCTCGTCGACGCCGACGCGCAGCAACATTCCGTGCAGGGACTGGTTGCCCAACGAGGCCAGATTGCCGATGCGGGAGGTCTGTCGCATGGTCTCGGTCCAGTAGGACCAGCTCTCCCGGGGCAGCACGATCGCGGCGAGCCCTGCGCAGGCCACGAACGTGGCCGCCGACCGGCCGGCGTCGCGGTAGCGCCCGACGGCGAGGAAGTAGACCACGAACAGCAGCGGGGTGAGCTTGATCGCCGCTGCCACCCCGACCAACGTCCCGCGCAGTCGGGGTGGGACGACGCCCAGCCCGTCGAGCAGGGCCATCAGCACGATGAAGATGCTGACCTGCCCGAAGCGTAGATTGCTCTGCACCGGCGCGGAGAGCATCAGCACTGTGGCCACCAGCGCCACGACGAGCGGGCGCCGCGCACGTCGGGTGGTCAGCGCGACGCCGACCGACCCAGCGATGGCGACGACCGCCGCGCACGTCGCCACCAGCCAGATCCCCTGGAGTACGCCCTCGCTGACGGCGGTGATCGGCCACAGCACGAGAGCGGCGAACGGCGGATAGGTGAACGGCCCGCCGTTCTCCGCCACATACCCGTACAGCGGCCTGCCGACGCGCAGATCGGACAGCGCGCCGTAGTAGATGTGCAGGTCGGGGAGGCGGTCCGAGCGGCGCAGAACGAGCACACAGGACACCAGCGCGACGACGACGAAGGCCGCCCACGCCAGCGCCACCCGGCGATCCCGCATCGCCCGAGAATAGGCGACCACTGCGGCCCGCGACGGCCCCGTAACGGCAGACACGGGGCTTCGGCCGGGTCAGGTCGGACCGCGCGAGGCGAGCGCGGCACAGCGACTACAAAAACATCGCTGTGGCAACTTGCGCCACAGTCCTGTTCACGGGACCCTGTTCTCTGGGTTGCCGCCCGCTCACCGAACGTGCCCCCGGAGGCGACATGCACACGCTCCGTACCGTGCCCCGCCGGCTGCTGGCCGGCTCCGGCGCGCTCCTGCTCGGCACCGCCCTCGCCACCGCCGCCATTCCGATTCCGGCCAACGCCGCGACCGGCGCGGACACCGTCGGATACGTCCGGCTCGCGCACCTCTCCCCGGACACCCCGGCGGTGGACGTCTACCTGGCCGCGCCGGGCGCGGCGAAGCCGCAGGTCTTTCCCGGTGTCGGTTACGGCGTGGTCTCCGACTACCTCGAACTCGCGCCGGGCCGGTACGCGGTGGCCATGCGCGAGGCCGGCGCCCCCGCCAGCGACCCCCCGGTGCTGACCACCGAGGTCGCGGTGACCAGCGGCGACGCGTTCACTGTGGCCGGTGTCGGCCGGCACGCCGACCTCGGCCTGCGGGTCCTCAACGACGATCTCAGCGCCCCCACCGACGGCCGCGCCAAGGTGCGGGTCGTGCAGGCGTCGGTGCGGACCCCGGTGCTCGACGTGGCCGCCGCCGACGGCCCGATGATCGCCGACGGGGTGCAGTTCGCCACCACCACCGACTACCAGCAGGTTGAGCCGGGCAGTTGGCGGCTGAAGCTGACGGGTGCCGGCGGGCCGAGCGCCGACGCCGAGGTGCGGCTCACCGGCGGCGCGGTCTACTCGCTGCTGGTGCTCGACGCGAAACAGGGCGGGCTCACCGCCGAGCTGCGCCGCGACGCCGAGGGCGGCATCGTCGTCCCGGCCGGCGGGGTGGACACCGGCGCCGGTGGCACCGCCGGGGCCGGGCTCGACGCGTACCCCCTGGTGGCCGGCGGTCTGGCCGCGGCGGTCGGCGCGGTGGCCCTGCTGCTCTGGCGTCGGCGGCGGCGCACCACCTGGTGAGCGCCGGGCCGGACCCGTCGATCCGGCGGCACCGTGACCGCCGGGTACCGCTGGTCGCGCTGGTCGCGGCCGGCGCGGCGGTCTGCCTGGCCGTCGGCACCGGGGTCGGGCTGGCCACCACCGGCCCGCCACCGCCGGTGGCGACCTGGCACCCCGGCTGCGACGACGACTGCCCGTCAGTGGCCGCCGCGCCCACGCCACACGGTCCACCCACGCGGGTACGCGTACCGCGTATCGACGTCGACTCACCGCTCACCGTGCTGGGTCTGGACCGCGCCGGCGCGCTGATTCCGCCGACCGACTTCCACACCGCCGGCTGGTACGGCGGCGGCCCGGCCCCGGGCGACACCGGCCCGGCCGTACTCGCCGGGCATCTGGACTCACGACGCGGCCCTGCGGTCTTCGCCCGGCTCGGCGAGCTACGGCCCGGCGACCTCGTGGAGGTGTGGCGCGGCGGCCAGCGGTTGCCGTTCCGGGTGACCGGGTCGCTGCGTACCCGCAAGGACCAGTTTCCGACGGCGGTGGTCTACGGTCCGACGCCCGGGGCGGAGCTGCGCCTGGTCACCTGCGGGGGCGACTTCGACAGGCGGCGGGGCCACTACGTCGACAACGTGGTGGTGTTCGCGGTGACCGAGGCCCCCGACCCGGTCCTGCCGACGTCCGCGGCGGGCTGAGTCAGAGGGGGCGGCGGCCGGCGAAGCCGCACTCGGCCCGGTGGTACCAGCGCACGTCGGAGTCGCCCTCCAGCCAGCACCAGAGCACGGCGCGGCCGGCCCGCTCGCCGGGGAAGTCGAGCAGCACCGGGGCGATGCCCTTGACCTGGATGTCGTGCTGGTGCAGCTCGTCGACGACGGCGTGCAGCCGAGCCTCCAGCGCCTTGACCTCGGCCAGCCCGCCGAGGGCGCTCACGCCGTGGTCGGCCAGGTCGGCGCGCAACTCGGCCAGGTCGGCCCGGACCCGGATCAACTCGTCGACGCGCGGTTGCAGGGTGGCCACCAGGTGCCGGGCCTGGGCAAGTGTGAACACCGGGCCAGTATGCGGCACGCACGGCCCCGCGACGCGCCCCGACCGTTCAGTCGGCCTGTGCCGCCAGCTCGCGGGCCCGATCCCGGGCGGCCTCCAACGCGGCGAGCAGCGCCGCGCGTACGCCGTGCTTCTCCAGCTCACGAATCGCGGAGATGGTGGTGCCGGCCGGTGAGGTGACCGCCTCGCGCAGCTTGACCGGGTGCTCGCCGGAGTCGCGCAGCATCACGGCCGACCCGATCGCGGTCTGCACGATCAGCTCGTGCGCCACCTGGCGGGGCAGCCCGAGCAGGATCCCCGCGTCGATCATGGCCTCGACCAGCAGGTAGAAGTAGGCCGGGCCGGAGCCGGAGAGCGCGGTGACCGCGTCCTGCTGCGACTCGGGCACCCGGATCGTCTGGCCGAGCGGCTTGAACATCTCCTCGGCCAACGTCAGGTGCGCCCCGGTGGCGTGCGCGCCGGCGGAGATCGCGGTCATCGCCTCGTCGACCAGCGCCGGGGTGTTGGTCATCACCCGCACCACAGGGGTGCCGTCGGGCAACCGGCGGCTGAAGAAGCTGGTGGGCAGACCGGCGCAGAGCGAGATGACGAGCTTGTCGGCCGGAACCTTGGGGCCTATCTCGTCGAGGAGCGCGGCGGCGTCCTGCGGCTTCACCGAGACCGCGAGCACCGCCGCCTCGTCCACAGCCGTCAGGTTGTCGACCACCCGTACGCCGTAACGGGCGGTCAGCTCCTCGGCGCGAGCGGGCCGGCGGGCGGTGGCCAGCAGCCGGTCCACCGGCCATCCCGAGCGCAGCAACCCGGAGAGCATCAGCTCACCGATCTTGCCCGCGCCGATCACCGCGACCGTGTGCACTGCGGCGGACATGTCGGCCCGTACCCCCTCGCATTGGGTCGCGGCGCGGCGGACCCGTAGGCCCGCCGCGCCGCCGACGATCGATCAGCTGCCGAAGAAGACCTCGGCCTCGGCGTACCGCTCCAGCGGCACGGTCTTCAGCTCGCGGGTGGCCTCGGCGAGGGGCACCCGGACGATGTCGGTGCTCTGCATCGCGACCATCTTGCCCCAGTCGCCGTCGTTGACGGCGTCGATGGCCTGCAGGCCGAGGCGGGTGGCGAGCACCCGGTCGAAGGCGGTCGGGGTGCCACCGCGCTGGATGTGGCCCAGCACCACGGTGCGGGCCTCCTTGCCGGTCTTGGCCTCCAGCTGCTCGGCGAGCCACTGGCCGATGCCGCCGAGGCGGACGTGGCCGAACGAGTCGAGCTCCTGGTTGGCGAGGACCATTTGGCCGTCGAGCGGCTGGGCGCCCTCGGCGACCACGACGATCGGGGCGTACTGGTGCTGGAAGCGCTTCTCGACGTAGCCGGCCACCTGCTCGACGTCGAACTGGCGCTCGGGCAGCAGGATCACGTTGGCGCCGCCGGCCAGGCCGGCGTGCAGGGCGATCCAGCCGGCGTGCCGGCCCATCACCTCGACGACCAGGGTGCGGTGGTGGCTCTCCGCTGTGGTGTGCAGCCGGTCGATGGCCTCCATCGCGATGTTGACAGCGGTGTCGAAGCCGAAGGTGTAGTCGGTGGCGCCGAGGTCGTTGTCGATCGTCTTCGGCACGCCGACGACGTGCACGCCCAGCTCGTAGAGCTTGGTGGCCACGCCGAGGGTGTCCTCGCCGCCGATCGCGATCAGCGCGTCCACGCCCTGGGCGGCGAGGTTGTCCTTGATCCGCTCGACGCCGTTCTCGATCTTGAACGGGTTGGTCCGGGACGAACCGAGGATGGTGCCGCCGCGGGGCAGGATGCCGCGAACGTCGGCGATATCCAGGGGGCGGGACAGACCCTCCAGCGGGCCCTTCCAGCCGTCCCGGAAGCCCACGAACTCGTGACCGTAAGTGGCGACGCCCTTGCGGACCACCGCCCGGATGACCGCGTTGAGACCGGGGCAGTCGCCGCCGCCGGTGAGCACGCCGATACGCATGATCCGCTCATCCTCCTGGAGCATCAGGTAAAGCCCGATATGCCCCAGGGTATGTGTCAGGTCAGACCATCGGCGCCGTTGCCGGCCCGGGGCGGGCCGTCACTGCGAACTGTAGTCGGCCCGCCAGTACGACGACAGCGCGCCCCGGGCAGCAGCCCCCGGTCAATAGGTCACCTCGTGGTTCTCGCCGGCCTTCGGTGGCCGGCCGGTGACCGCGGCCTTCGCGTAGCCGAGCAGGTTCACCACTGTGCTGTTCGGCGAGTCCCAGTACTCGGCGGAGCTGGTGTGCACCTTGATCAGCGTGAGACCGGTGGTGTCCAGCCCGTCGGGGAACCACGCCTTGAGGAGTGGGTTCCACAGCCGCTCGGCCCGCGCCCGGTCGAACCCCTCGGTGGCGGTGCCGGAGATCGACACCCACGCGTTGTGCTTCTGGTCGGAGAAGGCGACGTTGACCTCCGGGTTCACCCGGATCTGGCGGACCTTGGCCGAGTCGGCGTAGGCGAAGAACCACAACTCGCCGTCGAACTCGGCCTCCTGGAGCCCCATCGGTCGACTCACCTGCCGCCCGTCCAGAGCAGTAGTGGTGAGCATGCAGATTCGCGCGGCCCGGGCCAGGCCGGTGACCCGGGCGCGTGCCTCCGCGGCGCTGCTCGGCTGGTCGCTCATGGCAATCTCCCTCGGCTCGGCTGGTCGAACCGTTGCCCGGGACAGAACCGGTCAAACCTACGGCGGCGCGGCCACCGCTCAACGGGCGGTCATCGCCCGCCAGCGGGCCAGATTGTGCCGGGCATCGACCAGCGCGTCGTGCCGGGCCGCGTCCGCGTCCGGCAGGGGCGGCCGGCCCCGGTCGTCCCAGAGCTGCCGCAGCTCCTTGGTGTAGCGGGGAATCTCCCGGGGCAGCGCCGGCATCGCACCCCAGAGCTGGGCGAGCACCACGTGGTCGTACGCGGCGAACCAGGCCCACAGCTCCAGCTGCTCCCCCGGCCGGTCCCGGATCGGCTCGACCAGGAAGTCGAACAGGTCGTCGCGGATGCGCTCCCGCGAGCGCCAGGCCCGGTCCGCCGGGGAGGGCAGCTTGTCCAGCACGTTGCGTCGGACCCAGGGCACGGCGCGGGAGTCGTCGAACTCGGTGGAGACCGCGTAGAACTCGCGGCCGTACTCGTCGACGACACCGATCGAGACGAGGTCGACGGTCGTGCCGTCCTCGATGAACTCGCAGTCGTAGAAGTAGCGGTAGACCATTCCGGGCATCCTCGCCCACCGCCGCACGGCCGCGCCAGGCGGGGGCCGCCCCGAGGTCGACCGAGCCACGGCGACACCTCGTGAACGGCACGTCGCAGCTCGTGACGGTCACGGAAGTGCTTCGAGGGGTGTACAGCAAGCGACCGGACCGTCATGATCTGATGTGTACCGCTACCGGACGCCGAATCGGTGTCAGTTCACCTTGTCGGGGCCCATCAGGTTCGCCCGGTGAGCGAGTTGTGGTCCATGACCGGGGGAGGGGTTGGGCCGTGGAGGTTCGCCTGCCAGAGCCGGGTGACGCGCTCACGGGTGTTGAGATGTTCGCCGGGCTGGAGCCCGAGGTGCGGCAGCGCGTCATCGCCGCCGCCGTTCCGCGCACCTACCGCAAGGGCCAACTGCTCTTCGTGGAGAACGACCCCGGTGAGTCGCTGATCGTGCTGCGCCGCGGCGCAGTGGCGGTCTTTCGCACCGCACCCACCGGCGAGCGGGCCGTGTTGTCGGTTATCCGTCCACCGGACGTGCTCGGTGAGGTTTCCCTGCTCGACGCGTCCACCCGGTCCGCCTCGGCCGAGGCCATCGAGGACTGCGCGGCGCTCGCTCTCTCGCGGGGCGCGTTCATGGAGTTGGTGCACTCCAACCCACGCATCCTGGACGCGGTGATGCGCTCACTGGGCGGGCTGATCCGCCGACTCACCGAGCAGAACGCCGACCACGTCTTCCTCGACCTGCCCGGTCGGGTGGCGAAGACGCTGGTCCGGTTGGCCGGCGAGAGCCAGGCCCCGATGATCACGATCGAGCTCAACCAGAGCCAACTGGCCGAGATGGCCGGTGGTTCCCGGCAGAGCGTCAACCAGGCGATCGGCTCGTTCGCCAGCCGAGGCTGGCTGCGTACCGAGGGCCGCCGGATCGTGGTGACCGACGTGGCCGCGCTGCGCCGCCGCGCCGGCATGGCCGACCGCTGACCGACCGGCCCGCCCGGTTCGTCGCCGGCCGAACATCCGATCTGGACAGGCGCCACTCGTCGCCGCCCGCTCCCCCATCCGTACGCACGGCTGCGCCGGCTGCCAGTGGCAGCCGGCGTCACCGTTCTCGCGGTTCAGCGGATCGGGCTCAGCGGGTCGCGCCCGGCCAACGGGTCGCGGCCGACTGGTAGCCGGGGCCCGCCCAGAAGCCAGGGCCCGCCCAGAAGCCCGGTCCGACCCAGATACCCGGTCCGGCCCAGCCGCTCGCGGTCGTGGTGGTCGTCGTCGTGGTTGCCATGCCGTCCTCCTGGTCGATGTGTGGTGCCTGTCGTGCCTGTCTTGCCGAGGACGCTACGGCGCAAAACCGTGGGACGAAATAGGACAAATCGACATGAATCACTGGCTGAAGAGCGGTTGTTGGCCCCCACACCGCGCTGACAAGGTTGCCGCGCCCGCCCCTGTTCCAGGGCCCGTGCCGACATACCCGCAGCAGTGAGGAGCCACCGGTCATGTCATTACTCCGCGGCAATGTCGCATTTCGTCGGTACTGGTCGGCGCGCCTGGTGTCGTACACCGGTGACCAGCTGGCCCGGACGGCGCTGCTGATCGCCGTCTACGACCGGCACGGTGGCGGCGCGGTCGCCCTGCTGCTGCTGGCGTCGACGGTGCCCCGGCTGCTCGGACCGTTGCTCGGCGCCCTGGCCGACCGGTTCGACCAGCGCCGGCTGATGATCGGTTGCGACACCGCCCAGGCGTTGACGTACCTCGCCGTCGCGCTGCTCGCGCCGCCCCTGCCCGTCCTGCTGGCGCTGATCACCGCGGCTACCACGGCCGCCACCGCGTTCACTCCCGCCGGGCGCAGCCTCCTCCCCCGCCTGGTCGAACGCGAACAACTGCCGGCGGCGAACGCGCAACTCGCGACCGGTGTCAACATCGGGCTCGCTGCCGGGCCAGCCGCCGGCGGCCTCCTGCTGGCGACTCTCGGGCTGACCGCCACGCTGCTCGTGGACGCGGCGACGTTCGTCCTCTCCGCGTTGCTGATCGGCGGAGTCCGGACACTCTCGACGACCGGCGCGACCCGCCGGTCCGAGCCACTGCACACGGTGCTGCGCGAAGGGCTGCGGGTGGTCCGAGGGCACAGCGTCGTCCGGGCGGTCTCGGTCGGGTTCCTGGTGATGGTGATGTTCGCCGCGCTGGACAACCTCGCCATCGTCCCCCTCGGACGCGCCGAACTGGGTGCCACCGAGGTCACGATCGGTCTGCTGGGCACCGCCTACGGCGTCGGCATGGTGCTCGGTCCGATGTGCCTGGCGAGAACCGGCGTACGCATCCGGATGGACCTGGTCCTCTACGGCGCGCTGCTCGCGCTCGGCGCCGGAACGCTGGCCACCGGCCTCAGCCCGGTGATCGCGCTCGCCATAGCCGGTCAGGCGGTCGCCGGTGTCGGCGCGGGCTGGCACAACGTCGCCGCCGACACCCTCATCCAGCAGAACGTGCCGGCCGAACGGCTCGGCGTGGTGTTCGGCACCGTCTACATGTTCCCGTACGCGGCGGAGGCACTGGCCTACGCCGTCGGCGCACCGCTGCTGGCGGTGGTCGGGCCACGATGGGTGCTGGTCATCTCGGGGTTGGGTGTGCTGGCCACCCTGGGGCTGATCGCTCCCCTGCTCACCCGGGCCCTCGGGCTACGGCTGCCGACACCGGGCAGGTTCGCGGCGGCCAACGGGTGAGGCTGCACGACGGGTGCGGCCGACGGACCGTTGGCCCGCCGACCGCACCCGGACGATCAGTTCTCCTTGCCGTCGGCCGGCGGCGCACCCGGCCCCGGACCGATCTTCTTCGGATCGGTCGGCTTACCAGCCGTGGACGTGCTCGACGAGGTGGTCGTGGTCTCCCCCGACCCGCCCGACTGACCCTCAGGCTCTTCCACCATGCCCTGCTCCTCAAGTTCGGCGAGAGTGACCGCATCGACGTCGATCGTGTCGCCCGGCGCCCACTGCGTGCCACCCGGATCGGTCCACGAGGCGGACAGTCGTACCTGCACGGGCACTCTCCCTGACATGAAACTTCCTGGTACGGAACACTAACCCCGACCGATCGACGCCGTTGCCCGTCCGCACGTCGGGTACCCGACTGGGCCGACCGGCCGCGATACTGACCTCTTTCGCCCACGGAGCTGAACATCGACCTCAAGTGTGGACACTGCGCACGCGCGGCCGGGCCGGACGACCGCTTCTGCGGCGGGTGTGGCCAGCCGCTCGGGGTCAACTGTGCGCACTGCGGGCACGCCAACAGCACCGAGGTCAACTTCTGCACCAGCTGCGGCCAACCGCTGCGGGACCACGTCGTCACGGTGCAGGAGGACCGGCGTCAGGTCAGCGTGCTCTTCGTCGACATCGTGGACTTCACCAGCTACGCGGAGCAGGCCGACCCGGAGCAGGCCCGCAGTCTGCAACAGACCTACTTCGCCACTGTGCGCCGGATCGTGCACCAGTACGGCGGGGTGGTCGAGAAGTACATCGGCGATGCGGCGATGGCGCTGTTCGGCGCACCGGTGGCCACCGACAACGACGCGTTGCGGTGCGTCCGCGCCGGCCTGGAGCTGCAACGGAACCTGGCCCGCCAGCCCGCCGGTCCGCAGCCGCCGCTGGGCTTCCGGGTCGGCATCGCGACCGGCGAGGCCCTGGTCGACCTTTCCGCCACCCGCGACGGTGGGCAGGCCTTCGTGACCGGAGACGTGGTCAACACGGCCTCCCGCCTCCAGGGGTTCGCCCCGCCGGGCGGTGTCGTCGTCGACGAGAGCACCTGGTCGGCCACCCGACACGAGATGGAGTACGCCGACCAACCACCGGTCACCCTGCGCGGCCGTTCCGCGGTGAGCCGGATCTGGCTGGCCGTCCAGGTGCGACCACACCGGGACCCGCGCGGCGCCGAGCTGACCCCGATGGTGGACCGGGAACACGAGCGCGGTCTGCTGGTCAACGCGCTGCACCGGATGGTGACCGAGCGGACCTCCCAGCTGGTGACGGTGTTCGGCCCGGCCGGTGTGGGCAAGAGCCGGCTGCTGCGCGAACTGGCCCGGCACGCCGGCAGCCTGCCCGGCCCGCCGATCACCTGGCTCGTCGGGCAGTGCCCGCCGTTCGGCGAGAACGTCACCTGGGCAGCCCTGTCGGACATCGTGAAGACCTGGGTGGGCGTGCCGGAGGTCGACGGCCCGGCCGCGCTGCGCGAACGGCTGCGGGCCCGGCTGGGGCAGCTCGCCGATCCGCACGCGACCCGGCTGGCCGAGGCGCTCGGGCCGCTGATCGGCGTACCCGGCGAACGACTCACCCCCGGTGAGACCGAGGCCGCCTGGCGGCGGTTCCTGATCGCCCTGGCGACCACCGGCCCGACAGTGCTGGTCTTCGAGGACATGCACTGGGCCGACCAGGCGATGCTCGCCTTCGTCGAGCAGTTGGGCGCGTCAGCGCGCGGCGTACCGCTGCTTGTCGTCGCGACCGCCCGGCCGGAGCTGCGGGAACGGCACCCGGCCTGGACCGGCACGATCAGTGGCGCGATGTCCATCTCGGTGCCGCCGATGCACGACACCGACATCGACGCGCTCTACTCGCTGCTCCTCGGGCAGGCGACGCTGCCGTCCAGCTCACGTACCCCGCTGATCGAGTTCGCCGACGGCAACCCGCTCTACGCCCAGGAGTACGCCCGGATGCTGCTGGACGGCGGCCTGCTCGACGCGGTCGGTTCGGCCGCCCGCCCCGACCTCGACGGTGGCGCGGAGATGCCCCGCACCGTGCAGGCGGTCATCGCCAACCGGCTCGACCTGCTGGACCCGGCGGACCGGGCCGTACTCCAGGCCGCCGCCGTGGTGGGCGTGGTGTTCTGGGCCGCGCCGGTGGCCATGGCGTTGGGACGGCCAGTGGAGTGGGTCGAGCGCGCGCTGGACCGCCTGCAACGTCGCGACCTGGTGTACGAGCAGAGCACGTCGACGATGCCCGGCCAGTCCGAGTACCGGTTCCGGCACATCCTGGTGCGCGACGTCTGCTACCAGCGGCTGCCCAGGGCCGAGCGGGTGCTGCGCCACCAACGCACCGCCGACTGGATGGCGCAGCTCACCGACGGCCGGCAGTACGACCTGGCCGAGGTGCTGGCCAACCATCGCTGGGCGGCGCACGAGATCGCCCGGACGGTCGGGCTGGACACCGCCCCCTACGCCCCGTCGGCGCGGGCCGCGCTGCACCGGGCGGCCCGCCGTGCGTACGAGCTGCACGCGCTGGACACCGCCGCCGCGCTGGTCGGGCGGGCGCTGGCCCTGGACGTCGGGCCGGACCCGGCGCTGGAGCTGTTCGACGCCGAGCTGGCGTTCTATCGGGACGGGGACGCCTTCCTGGTGGCGGGGGGCACTGACACCCTCACCCGGCTGGCCGAGCGGCTCACCACGAGCGGCGACCGGACGGGGGCGGCGCGGGCCTGGACGCTGCTCGCCACCGCCGCCTGGAGTCGGGCCGACCGGTCGGCGACCCTGCACTGCCTGGACCAGGCGATCGGCATCTACGGCGACCTACCGGACAGTCAGGAGAAGGCGGGCGCCCTGCTGGAGCTGGCCCGGGTGCACATGCTCAACGCGGAGACCGAGCCGGCGTGCACCGCCGCGCGGGCGGCAGCGTCCCTCGCCGAGCGGCTCCAGCTGCGCGAGGTCCAGGCCAACGCGCGGATCACCCTGGCCGTGGCGCGCTACCTGGCCGGCTCCGCCTCGGCGTTCCCGGAGCTGGCGGAGGTGACCGAGCACTGCCGGGTGGAGCGGCTGACCAGTCGACGCCGGGCGGTGCAGAACCTGGCCTGGGCGTTGCAGGAGGAGGGCGACCTGGCCGGCTCGGCCCGGTTGGTCGACGAGCAGCTCACCCTCGACCTGGGCGGCGAGCACAGCCTGGCCACCAGCTTCGCCGACGAGTGGGCGCGGTCGTACTACGCGGGTGACTGGACGGCGGCGCTGGCGATGGCGGCCGAGTCGACCCGGCGGCCGACCGCGGAGTGGGATCTGCACATCGTGGCGGTCTCGGGTTGGATGCGCGGGCTGGCCGGAGCCGAGCTGGTCGGGCCCGACGAAACCGCGGGGCCGGACGGACCGGGTGGGGATCTGGTCGAGCAGGCGCTGGTCGCGGCGCGGCGCACCGGTTTCCACCGGGTGCTGCGTTCCACCCTGGCGCACGCCGCCCTCTGCCGGGCGGTGCAGGGCCGCCGCGACGAGGCGATGGCGCTGCTCACCGAGCTGGACGAGGACTGGCAACGGACCCGGATGATTCCGTTCGCGGAGTGGGTGCCGGCCGTCGGGCACGTCGCCGGGGTGCTCGGCGCGGACGCGGCCCGGCTCGTCCGGCAGCTGCTCGACCGGGCGCCCCGGATGACGCCGTGGGCTGACGCCGCCGGTCAGGTCGCCGACGCCACGCTGGCCCGGCACGCCGGGGACGCCTCGACCGCGGCGAACCTGCTGCGCTCGGCGGCGGCGAGCTACGCCCGGATGACCGACGTGACCGACGAGGTCATCACGCTGGCGCTGGCCATCGGTCCGCTGGCCGAGACCGACCCACCCGCCGCCGTGGCGACCCGCGCCCGCCTGCACGACTTCGCCACCCGTCACCACGCCCCCGCCCTGCTCCACCTGCCCTGACCGCCGAGCGGACCCGGCAGGGCCGGCAGGGCGGGGCCGGCAGGGCGGTGGCTCAGGCGGCCAGCGGCGCCGGGACGGGCTCCTTGAGCTTCTGGGCGTAGACGTCGACGTACTCCCGACCGGAGAGCTCCATCAACTCGTACATGATCTCGTCGGTGACCGCGCGCTCGACGAACCGGTCGCCCGCCAGCCCGGCGTAGCGGGAAAAGTCCAGCGGCGCCCCGAACCGGATCTTCACCCGATCGATCTTGGGAATGAGTTTGCCCGGCGGCTGGATCTCGTCGGCGTTGAGCATCGCCACCGGCACCACGACCGCGCCGCTCTCCAGGGCGAGCCGGGCCACCCCGGTCTTGCCCCGGTAGAGCCGCCCGTCCGGGGAGCGGGTGCCCTCGGGGTAGATGCCGGCCACTCCCCCGGCGCGCAGCACCTGCAACTGGGTGTCCAGGGCGGCGCGCGCGGCCCGGCCGCCGGAACGGTCCACCGGAATCGTGCCGGTGCCGACGAAGAACATCTTGGTCAGCCAGCCCTTGATCCCCTTGCCGGTGAAGTACTCGGCCTTGGCGACGAAGGTGACCTTCCGGGCGGTGATCAACGGCGTGAAGATCGAGTCGGAGAACGAGAGGTGGTTGCTCGCCAGGATCACCGGGCCGGTCGCTGGCACGTTGCGCAGGCCCTCCACCTGCGGGCGGAAGATCAGCTTGAGCAGCGGACCGAGGATGACGTACTTCAGCAGCCAGTAGAGCACCGGCGTCCTTTCCCGTGGTGTGCCCGCGACAGCGCCAGCCGTCGTCGCCGCCGAGCCTACGAAGCGAGCGCTCTCACCACAACGGAGCCGACGCATAGACCCAGGCCCACGCTCACCACCAGAGGGCATTGGCCCCGGTCAGCGGGGCCGCGAGCAGGTGGTCGGGCGTGCACTGCTGCCATCCAGAACGGGAAGAGGATCACCCATTCGCCGATGTCGAATGCCGGGTCCTTGACCCGCTGGTCGGCGAAGACGGACACCGGGACCAGGACGAGCGCGCCGACGGTGAACGTCGCACCGAACGCAACGAACCAGGCTCGCTCGGCGTGTCACGTCGCCCAGCTGCCAACGATCACCGAGATCGCACTTGTCGCGCAAGAACGGACAAAGAAGCCCCGCCGCGACCTGCGGAAGCAGCCGTGACTTTGGAAGACGCGACACAACGCACTCCCGGAACCATGCCCTGACGTGTCACGATTCAGAGCACGGCGTGCGCACGGGCGCCGAAGGGCAGCGGTGGCCGCGCCGAAAGGCGCGTTAAGGGGGATGTCCGGGTGTCAGCGGGTGGGGCCCGCCGGGGACGGCGGGACAACGGGCTCGACGCGAACGAGTACGCCGTCGTCGGCGACGTCGATCCGCGCGTCGGTGAGCACCTGCTCGACGTGCTGGCCGCCGGTGGGATCGCCGCCTACCTCCAGCCCTCCGCCGACCTCAACCCGGTCACCCGCACCACCACCGTGCCGGCCCGGCCGGTCGACCGGCTCTACGTCGACCGCTCGCACCTGACCACCGCACGGGACTATCTGACCCAGCTCGCCGACGAGACCGCTCCGGAGCAGCCGCCGGCCCGCGACGAACCGGACATCGACGCCGAGTGGGCGCGGATCGTGGCGGGCTTCCACACCACCTCCACTCCCGGTGACCACCCGTGGCCGGCCTCGGAGGACGTGGACGAACGGGAGACTCGGGACGAACCGACCTCCGGGCCGCTGACCCGCTCCGGCACCGACGAACCCGGTCCGACCGCCACCGACGTTCGCCGGCTACCGTCCGCGACGGACATCTCCGGGATCTCCGTGGGGCGCGGCACCCGACCGGACGAGCCGTCGCTGCTCGACGGGTTGGACACCTTCGGCGCCGACCTGCCCGACGACGAGGACGACGAGGGTTACCACCCGCCGCCCCCGCCGCCGCTGCCGCGGGTCAGCAAGTACGCGGTGATCGGCGTGCTCGGGGTGGTCGTCGGGTTCGTGCTGTTCCTCTTCCCGTGGCTGCTTCCGATCGACCGCTCGGCGGTCACCCTGTTCGGGTTCACCGGCATCCTGGCCGGTTTCGTCACGCTGATCTGGCGGTTGCGCCCCGGCGACGAGGACGAGGACGACCCGGACAACGGCGCCGTCGTCTGAGGTCGGGCCCGCATCCCGGGACGGCAGCGGCCCCGCCGGGGGCGTAACAGTGGTGTAACTTACTGTCAGTAGGAATACCGCTGTACGTCACTTCCCCCGCTGACTGACCGGTTTTTCCTTGCTCGCGGCGGTCAGCCCTCTGCTGATCGGAATGCCCGAGATGCGACAGAGTTCTCTCGTGGTGGTCGCCAACCGCCTCCCCATCGACGACAACCAGGCCCCCGACGGGGCCTGCGAGTGGCGGCGCAGCCCGGGTGGGTTGGTCAGCGCGCTGCACCCGCTCCTGCGGCACACCCCGGCGACCTGGGTCGGCTGGGCCGGTGGCACCGGGGCGGCCCCCGCCCTGCCGGACGTGGACGGCGTGCGGATGCACACCGTGGCGCTCAGCCCGGAAGACCTGCGCGATCACTACGAGGGGTTCGCGAACGCGACCCTCTGGCCGCTCTACCACGACTCCGTGGAGCAGCCGCAGCACCACCGCCGCTGGTGGGAGGCGTACCAGCGGGTCAACCAGCGCTTCGCAGCGGCGACCGCGGAGGTGGCCGAGCCGGGCGGGGTGGTCTGGGTGCAGGATTACCACCTGCAACTGGTCCCCGGTCTGCTGCGCGCGCTCCGGCCGGACCTGCGCATCGGGTTCTTCCTGCACGTGCCGTTCCCGCCGCCGGAGCTGTTCATGCAACTGCCCCGTCGGGCCGAACTGCTGCGTGGCATGCTCGGCGCCGACCTGGTCGGCTTCCAGCGGGTGCAGGCGGCGCACAACTTCGCCCAGCTGGTGACCCGGGTGCTGGAGCTGCCGGCCACCGACCGGCGGATCGGCATCGACGACCGGGTCGTCCGCATCGGCGCGTTCCCGGTCTCCATCGACACCGCCGAGATGGCAGCGCTCGCCGACCGCCCGGACGTGGCCGCCCGGGCCCACCGGCTCCGCCAGGACCTCGGCGATCCCCGGCAGGTCGTCCTCAGCGTGGACCGGATGGACTACACCAAGGGCATCGAGCAGCGCCTCAAGGCGTACAGCGAGTTGCTCGCCAGCGGCGACGTCAAGGTCCGCGACACGGTGCTGGTGCAGGTCGCCATGCCGAGCCGGGAACGCGTCGGCCAGTACCAGATCCTGCGCGAGCGTATCGAGCGCGAGGTCGGCCGGATCAACGGCGAGTTCGGCCGGGTCGGCGAGCCGGCGATCCACTACCTCACCCAGCCCTTCGACCGGGCCGAACTGGCCGCGCTCTACCGGGTCGCCGACGTGATGGCGGTGACCCCGTTGCGCGACGGAATGAACCTGGTCGCCAAGGAGTACGTGGCCGCGCGGGTCGACGACACTGGCGCACTGCTGCTCAGCGAGTTCGCCGGCACCGCCGCCGAACTGTCCCAGGCGTACCTGGTCAACCCGCACGACCTGGAAGGGCTCAAGCAGGGCCTGCGCGCGGCGCTGCGGGCCGACCCGGCCGACACCACCCAGCGGATGCGGGCCATGCGCGCCCACCTGCACCAGCACGACATCCGGGCCTGGGCCCGCTCCTACCTGCACGCCCTGGACGAGGGCGGCGCCCTGGTCAGTCGCCTGACCAGCACCGACGCCGGCTCCGACGGCACCGCTCGGGTGCCCCGGCCGGCCACCCCGACCGGCAGCCCGGCCGTCCACCAGCCCGGCGGCTGACCGCCGACGGCCCGGCTGCTCAGTGCGCCGCCGGCTCCTTCTCCAGCCAGTCCAGGATCGCGTCGATCGGCTCCGCCCACCGCGCGTCCAGCATCAGGTCGTGGCCCATCCCGGGGAACAGCAGCGGGGCCGACCCGTACCGGCGGGCCACCCGGGTCAACGTCGACGCCGGCACCACCCGGTCGTCCGGGCTGCCCAGCACCAACACCGGAGGCGCGCCCACGGCCGGCTCGGCCTCCGGCTCACCCAGCAGCGCCCACTGCGCCCGCCGACCCGCCCGACCGAGGCGTCCGACGTACCGCCGGGCCTCCTCGTCGGGCAACTCACGGCTGAACAACTGCCCCCGGTTGAGCCGCAACGGCCCGCCGAACACCGCCGGCAACGTGCCCGCCGGGTTGCGGCGCAACGCCGCGCCCAGCACTCCCCAGCCGCCGAAGACCGGCGCCACCAGCACCGCGCCCCGCGCCGGGTAGCGGGCCAACGCGTGCGCCACGACCAGAGCGCCGGCGCCATGCCCCACCAGCACCGCCTGCCGAGGCAGGCTCGCGGCCACCTGGACCACATCGTGGGCGTACGCCCGCAGCGTCGCCTCCGGCGCCGGCTCGCTGCCACCGTGCCCGCGCAGGCTCACCGCGTACGCCGGGAACCCCCGCGACGCCGCGTGACCCAACCAGTGCTCGGCGAACGCCCACGCGCCGTGCCCGAACCCGGGTACGAAGAGCAGAGGCGGACGCCCCTCCTCCAGCTCGGGGACCGCGCTGAGCACCTCCCGCCGGGCCGGCCGGACCGGCCGGGACCACTCCCGACCCCGCATGATCCGCAGGTCACTACTCGCGCTCACTTGCCCTCCAGCTCGCTCAGGGCGCGTTGGATCGCGCGCAGATAGTCGGCGTGCCCGACCTCGAACCAGTGCCGGCTACTGTCCTTGACCGGCCCGGAGTACCGCTCCCCGGCCCGGTCCCGCACCCGCTGCGCGAACGCCGTGGCCCGTTCCGGCCGGTCCCGGCGAGCCTGTAGCAGCCGGGCGAAGAGCACCGTCTGCCAGTGCGACAGGGTGAACAGCCCGGAGTCCGGTTGCAGCAGGCCCGCGACGGCCAGGGTCGGGTGCCCCGGGGTGAACGCGTTGAGCCACAGCGTGGGCCGGCCCGCTCCCGCGCTGTCACCGAACACCGACGCGTCGAGGAACTCGAAGCGCGGCAGGTAACCGGTGGCGAAGACGACCACCTCGGGGTCGATCTCGCGACCGTCGGCCAACTCCACGGCGTACGGGTGGAACCGTGCGACGTCCGGCACCGGGCCGATCCCGCCGTGACCCACGTAGTAGACGAGCTGACTGTTCGCGATCGGGTGCGTCTCGTACACCCGGTGGTCGGGCTTGGGCAGGCCGAAGCGGGTCAGGTCGCCGACGGTCAGCCGCAGCGTCCAGTGGTAGAGCCACTGCCGCACCCGCAGCGGCACCCGCAGCGCCAACAGGCTGTCGTTGACCTGGTCGGCGGGGCGACCGAGCACGTACTTCGGCGCGTACCAGTAGCCGCGGCGGGTGGAGTGCCAGCAGCGCGACGCCTGCTGGGCGGCCTCGACGGCGATGTCGCAGCCGGTGTTGCCGGCGCCGACGACCAGCACCCGCTTGCCGCGCAGCTGCGCCGGGTCCTTGTAGGACGAGGCGTGCATGATTTCGCCGCGGAACTGTTCGAGGCCCTCGTAGCGGGGCAGCTTCGGCGACCAGTTGTGGCCGTTGGCGATCACCACTGCGGCGTACCGGGCGGTGCGTTCGGGGCCGTAACCGCCGGTGGAGCGGGTGGTCACGTCCCACCGATCGCCCTCGACGGGCTCGACCCGGATCACCTCGGTGCCGAACCAGATGTGCGAGCGCAGGTCGAAGTGGTCGGCGTACCGCTCGAAGTAGGACAGCAGCTGACCGTGGTGCGGGTAGTCCGGCCAGGAGTCCGGCATCGGGAAGTCGGGGAACTGGGTGAACGGCTTCGACGAGATCAGGTGGGTGCTGGCGTACACCGGGCTGCGGTCGTGCCGCCAGTTCCAGGCGCCGCCGACGCCCGTCTCCCGCTCGTAGCAGTCCACGCCGAACCCGTGTTCGCGCAGGTTCTTGATGGCCGTCAGGCCGCTGGCCCCGGCCCCGATGACGCAGACCGTGTCGCCCCGGTCGGAGACCGGGCGGCCGTCGCTGTTCGACGCGGGCGAGGTCGCCTCCGGGTCGGGCCGGCCGTGGTCGGTGGAGGTGGACACCGGGGACATCTCCTTTTGGTACGGCAGGCGTGCCGGTCGCCGCGAAATCCTCTCCACAACCGAGCCGGATGTCCAGTCCTGAGCCGGACCCGCGGACTGTCGAGCCGGGGTCGGGGGTCAGCCGGTGGTGGGCAGCAGCAGGTCGACCAGGACCGGGAAATGGTCGCTGGCCCGGCGGGTCTGCGGGGTGTCCACCACGTCGTAGTCGACCACTGTGATCCGCGGGTCGACGAAGAGCGCGTCGATGCGCCGGCGCGGGTCGGCGCAGGAGTAGGTGAGCCGCTCGGCCCGGTCGGCCGCCACCGCCGCGTCGGTCAACCCGCGCGACACGGTGGCCCAGGCGGGACCGTCCGGGCCCTCGTTGAGGTCCGCCCCGGCAAGCACCGGGCTGGTCGCCGCGTCCAGGCCACGCTTGAACTCGGTGGCCTGGGAGGGCCGCTCGGCCGGGTCGGTGGACAGGTGCGAGCCGGCGAGGGTGAACCGGGCGTCACCGACCCGGCAGTCGGCGTACGCGGCGCCGCGCAGGTGCCGGCCGGGGGTCAGCGGGAAGCGCTGGCAGCGGGTGCCCAGCACCTGGACCCGCAGGCTGGTCAGGAGCAGGTTGCCCAGGGCGGGCAGCCCACCGGCGGCCACCACCAGACCGAACGACTCGGCCAACGTGGCGGACTTCTGCCGCCACCGGAACCGGCGCGGCCCCTCCTGCACGATCACCACGTCCGGTGTCGCGGCCCGGACCACCGCCGCCAGGGCGGCGGTGTCGTCGCGCTGGCTGTGGATGTTGTACGACACCACGCGCAGCGGCACGCCCATCCTGGACCGCCTCAGATCCGGCGAGCCAGGTCAGCGGCGCCGATCACCCCGGCACTGTTGCCCAGCTCCGCCGGGAGCACCTCGGCCACCGGCAGGCGACCACGCTGGGCGAGCGCGTCGAGGTACGAGCGGCGGGTGGGGCCGAGCAGCAGCTCACCGGCGTCGATCACCCCGCCGCCGACCACCAGGGTCTGCGGGTCGAGGATCTGCGCCATGTCGGCGAGGCTGGTGCCCAGCCACCGGCCGATCTGGGCGAACGCCTCGGCGGAGACCGGGTCGCCGCCCTGCGCGGCGGCGGTCACCATCGGGCCGGTGATCGCCTCGGCCTCGCCGCCGGCCAGCTTCAGCAGGGCGGCGGCCCGGTTGGGCTCCTGCCGGGCGCCGGCCCGGGCGAACCGGACCAGGGCGCTGCCGCTGGCGTACTGCTCGATGCAGCCCAGCCGGCCGCAGCCGCACTGGTGCCCGTCCGGCACGGCCAGCATGTGGCCCAACTCCGCGGCGATGCCGTGCGCGCCGCGCATCAGGTCGCCGCCGAGGACGATGCCGCCGCCCACACCCGTGCCGATGGTGAACATGATCATCGAGTCGTCGGCGTCGCGGGCCGCGCCGTAGCGGAACTCGGCCCACGCGGCGACGTTCCCGTCGTTCTCCACGATCACGGGCAGCCCGACGGCCTCGCTGACGTACTCGCGCAGCGGTTCGTCACGCCAGGCCAGGTTGGGAGCGAAGAGCACAGTCGAACGGCTGGCGTCGATCCAACCGGCCGCGCCGATGCCGACGGCCTCGATGGTCCGCCCGGCAGCCAGCTCGCCGACCAACTCGATGATGACGTCGCGGGTCTTGGCCACGTCATCGGCGGGAGTGTCCCGTCGGGTCTGCACGAGGACCGCGCCGGTGTCGTCCACGACACCGCCGGCCACCTTCGTGCCACCGACGTCGACTCCGATGGTCAGCGTCACCGCTACCGCCCCCCTCTGCTGTGCTCTCCGGCCCCGGTCCCGGCCCATTGCCGGTCCGGGTCGGAAGGTCCCGCGCTCAGGCGCCGTCGCCCGATGCTTCCGCGTCGGCGTCATCGGGCACCCGCGAGGCGGGCACCACGGGACGGGTGGTCGGTGCCGGTACGGTCGCCGTCCCGGCCTCGTCGACGGGTGGTACGGCGGCCGGGGCGAGTGGGTCCGCCGTCCGGGTGGCGACCGACCAGACATCCCGCTCCGGCGCCGGCTGAGAATCATGCCCGGTACGGGTGGCATCGCGCCACACGTGGTCGTCGACGGTCGCGGTGGGCGGGGCGCTCGGTGCCGGCGCGGGGAACACGTCGTCGGTGCTCGCGGTGGGTGCCGGCGAGGGCGGGGCGGTCGGCTCCGCGGTCGGCTCGGCGGGGCTCGGTGCAGACGGTTCCGCCGGGGTGAACGCGCGGAGCAGGCTGGCGACGCCCGCGGCGAGGTCGCCGGCGCCGGTCGCGAGCCGTTCGGCGAATTCCGGACTCGGGTCCCGCAACGCGGCGATGCCCCGACAGACCGGGCAGACGCAGCATTCGGCCGAACCGGTGGCGAAAGCACCACCGGTGCCGGAGCGTGCGTCCGGGCCCGCGCTGTGACCGAGGACACCGGACAGCATCCCGCCCAACGAGCCGAACGCGCCGCCCGCCGAGCCCGCGGAGGCCAGTCGCGCCCCCGCCAGCAGGGTGGCGACCAGCCGCTCCGCCTCTTCCCGGGCCGAACCCGGATCCGTTCCGCTCACCGTCGGCTCCTCTACCGTGCCACCGGACACGTCACTGCGCCGCCCCGGTTGCTTCTACCCGGCGCTTGAGCTGCTTCAACGCGGTGTCCATGATCATCTTCTCGGCTTTGCGCCGAAACATCCCGAGCATGCCGACCGACAGGTCGACCTCCAGCGTGTAGGTCACAGTGGTGCTGCCGTCCGGGTTACCCACCAGGTCGTACGAACCACGCTGGGCCTTCTGCATCTTCGAGGGCGCGACCAGGTGCCACTCGATCCGGGACAGGTCCTCGGCGTACTCGTAGGCGAGCACGTACTCGTCGGCCATGACCCCGGCGTCGATGGTGAAACGCACCTGACTGGCGTAGCCGTCCTCGTACTCCTCGACGACCTCGGCGCGACGCACAGCGTCGGTCCACTCCGGGTAGCGCGCGAAGTCGCAGATGACCGCCGTCACCCGATTCGGTGCGGCGCCGATGATGATCGACTGGGTGGAGGAGTCCGCCATGGGGGGAGGCTACCCGCCTCCTGGATGTCTCACCCCGACCGCCCGCCGGGTAGGTTTCGTCACATGCCGACGCCACGGCGGCGGCCGGCCCAGCCAGTGCGAGCACGAAGGAGTGCAGGTGCGCGAGTTTTCCGTCCCGCCGATCGTCACAGTTGGCGACGCGGCCAACCTCACCGATCCGGTCTGGGACAACGCCGAAGTCGCGCCCGACACCGTCCAGTTCGCCCGACCCACCGCGAGCGGTGACGGCGCCGTCACCGCCTGGACCGAGGTGACCTGCCTCCAGTTCCGCGACGAGGTGGCCGCCGTGGCCCGCGGGCTGATCGCCGCCGGCATCGAGCCCGGTGTCCGGGTCGGGCTGATGAGCCGCACCCGCTACGAGTGGACACTGCTGGACTACGCCATCTGGGCCGTCGGCGCGGTGACCGTGCCGATCTACGAGACGTCCAGCGCCGAGCAGGCCGCGTGGATCCTCGAGGACTCCAACGCGGTCGCCGTCGTGGTGGAGAGCGAGGCGCACGCCGCCCTGATCGCCGGTGTCCGGCACCGGCTGCCCGAGCTGGGCCAGGTCTGGCAGATCGACAGCGGCGGGGTCGACGAGCTGGTCACCACCGGCGCCACTGTCGAGCTGGCCGAGGTCGAGCGGCGGCGCAAGGCCGTCCGCGCCGGCGACCTGGCCACGATCATCTACACCAGCGGCACGACCGGCCGACCCAAGGGCTGCGTGCTCACCCACCGCAACATGTACGCCGACATCGCCAACGCGGTGCCGGTGCTGCCGAACCTGTTCAACGCCGGCGCGACCACCCTGCTCTTCCTCCCGCTGGCGCACGCCTTCGCCCGACTCATCCAGATCGGCGTCGTGCAGGCACGAGCCACGATGGCGCACTGCGCCGACACCAAGAACCTGGTCGCCGAGCTGCAGGCGTTCCGGCCGACCTTCGTGCTCTCCGTACCCCGGGTGTTCGAGAAGGTCTACAACGCCGCCAAGCAGAAGGCCGAGGCGGACGGCAAGGGCGGCATCTTCGCCCGCGCCGAGCAGGTGGCCATCGCGTACAGCGAGGCGCTGGAGACCCCGGGCGGACCAGGCCTGGCGCTGCGCGCCCAGCACGTCGTCTTCGACCGGCTGGTCTACCGCAAGCTGCGGGCCGCGCTCGGCGGACGGTGCCGGGACGCGATCTCTGGCGGCGCGCCACTCGGCGCCCGGCTGGGCCACTTCTTCCGGGGCATCGGCGTGACGGTCCTGGAGGGCTACGGCCTCACCGAGACCTCGCCCGCCGCCGCCGCGAACCTGCCCAGCGGCACCCGGATGGGCAGTGTGGGCCGTCCGCTGCCCGGCGTGACCGTGCGGATCGAGGACGACGGCGAGATCCTGATCTCCGGCGAGCTGGTCTTCCAGGGTTACTGGCGCAACGAGACCGCGACCGCCGAGACGATCAGCGCCGACGGCTGGTTCCGCACCGGCGACCTGGGCCAGCTCGACTCGGACGGCTACCTGAGCATCACCGGCCGCAAGAAGGAGCTGATCGTCACCGCCGGCGGCAAGAACGTCGCCCCGGCGGTGCTGGAGGACCTGGTCCGGGCGCACCCGCTGATCAGCCAGTGTGTCGTGGTCGGTGACCGGAAGCCGTTCATCGCGGCGCTGGTCACCGTCGACGAGGAGGCGCTGCCGACCTGGCTGGAGAACGCCGGGATGCCCCTCGACACCACCATCGAGCAGCTGCGCGAGCACGAGGGCCTCCGCAAGGAGATCCAGGCCGCGATCGACACCGCGAACCAGGCCGTGTCGAAGGCCGAAGCGATCAAGGTGTTCCGGGTCCTGCCCCACGACTTCACCGAGGCGACCGGCGAGCTGACCCCGTCGCTCAAGGTCAAGCGCCAGGTTGTCCACAAGACGTACGCGGCGGAGATCGCCGATATCTACCGAGGCTGACTACCATCCGTCACGTGCCCGCATCCACAGCCACCGCACCGCACCCGCATCCCCTCGCCGCGGCCGCCCGCCTGGTGATGCTGGCGCTGGTCGCCATCCTGACCCTGTTCGCCACCCGCGACGTCACCCAGCTGTGGTGGATCGCGCTGCTGGCGGTGGCCGGGCTGCCGTCGCTGCTGGCACCGCAGCACCGGCTGGTCGGCACGCTGGGCCGGGTGGCCGAGGTGGTGGTGCTGGGGCTGGCCGCGAGCCACGTCGCCGCGGTGGCGTCCATCGGCGGCACTGTCGACGGCCTGGGCGCGTCGGCGGTGCTGCCCTACCTGGCGGTGCCGGTGACCGTCACCGCGCTGCGCCGCCGCTTCCCGGAGGGCGCCGCGCTGCTCGTGGTCACCGCCGCCACCCTGCTGCTCAGCGGTGCGCTGACCCGGGTCGACGGTGGGCCCCAGCTCGGCCAGCTGGGTTACCTCGCGGTCTGCGCGCAGTGGCTGATCCTGGCCGCGCTGGGGCTCTACGCCGCCGGCACGCTACACCGGGTGATGGCGGTCCGCGGTGAGGGCAAACCCCAGCCGTACGCCGAGGCCACCCGGCTGCTGACCCAGCTGCGCACTGTGGCCCGGCAACTGCCCGGGGCGACCCTGGACCCGGGCGGCATCTCCGAGCACCTGATCGAGGAGCTGCGCACCGTGGCCCGCGCGGACCGGGGCGCGGTGCTGTCGGCCAGCGGCGGGGGTCGGCTCGTGGTGCTCGCCCAGGCCGGCGTCGACCGGGTGGACTGGGAGACGACGCTGGACGCGGACTCGGCGATCGCCGACGCCTGGGCCACCCAGCAGGCCACCACTGCCGCCCGTTCGCAGTCCCGTTCGCACCGCGGCGGCGACGTGTCCGCGCTGATCATTCCGCTGGTCGCCGGGGTGCGCACCGTGGGGCTGGTGGTGCTGGAGGCCGACGTCGCGCAGGCGTACCCGCCGCCGGTGGTGTCCCGGGTGACCGCGCTGACCCGTCCGGCCGCGCTGCGACTGGAGGCGGCGCTGCTCTTCGACGAGGTGCGCTCGCTGGCCACCAACGAGGAGCGGCAGCGGCTGGCCCGGGAGATCCACGACGGGGTGGCCCAGGAACTGGTGATGGTCGGCTACGGCATCGACAACGCCCTGGCCACCGTCTTCGACGACGCCGACGAGACCGCCGAGGCCCTGCGTACGCTGCGCGGCGAGGTGACCCGGGTGATCCAGGAGCTGCGGCTGAGCCTCTTCGAGCTGCGCAGCGAGGTGGACCGGCAGGGTGGGTTGGCCGCGGCGATCGCCGAGTACGCGCGCACGGTGGGCGCGTCCGGCGGGCTGCGGGTGCACCTCTCGCTGGACGAGTCCACCGCCCGCCTGCCGGCCGCCACCGAGGCCGAGTTGCTGCGCATCGCGCAGGAGGCGGTGACCAACGCGCGCAAGCACGCCGGGGCGTCGAATTTGTGGGTCACGTGTGAGATCGACCCCCCGTACGCGCAAATAGAAGTGTCGGATGACGGTCAGGGGATGGCTGACCAGCGCCCGGACGGGCGGTACGGTCTTGCGATCATGGCCGAGAGGGCGGAACGTATCCGGGGCCGGTTGGAGATCAGGCCGCGGCAACCCAGCGGCACGACTGTGGCGGTGGTTCTCGGCACCTCGGCCCGGCGCGATAACGTGCGCGGCAGCGCAGCACCAGAAGGGGAGTAACCCGAGGATGACCACAAGTCCGATACCGGCCACCCGTACCAAGGTCCTCCTTGTCGACGATCATGACCTGATTCGCAAGGGTTTGCGGCACGCCTTCGAGCGCGACCGCCAGTTCGAGGTCGTCGGTGAGGCGGCCACGGCGGCGGAGGGGGTACGCCAGGCCGGCGCCTTGCAGCCGGACGTGGTGATCATGGATCTGCGGCTGCCCGACGGCAGCGGCCTGGAGGCCACCCGCGCACTGCGCAAGTCCAGCGCGTCGATGGGCATCGTGGTGCTGACCATGTACGCCGGCGACGACCAGCTCTTCGGGGCTCTGGAGGCCGGCGCGAGCGCCTTCGTGCCGAAGACCGCCCCGGCCGACGAGGTGGTGGCCGCCGCACGGCACGCCGCCTCCTCCCCCAGCGCGTTCACAGCGGCCGACCTGGCCGAGGCGATGAAGCGTCGGCTCGCCCCGTCCGGCCCGCAGTTGTCTCCCCGCGAGGGGCAGGTGCTGCGGCTGCTCGCCGACGGCATGAGCGTGGCGGGCATCGCCAAGCAGCTGTTCGTCAGCGAGTCCACGGCGAAGACGCACATCTCGAAGCTCTACGAGAAGCTCGGCGCGGCCAACCGGGCTCAGGCCCTGATGACCGCACTCCGGCTCGGCCTGCTCGAGGCACCGGACGCGCCGAAGTTCTGACAGGCCTCCCGCTCGTCGAGCGGGACGACGCGACCGACGGTCCGCGCCAGCTTCTCCCCGGCGCGGACCGTCGCGCATCGACCGACGTCGGCGGGCAACCTTCGGCGCGCTATGGTCTGGCGTGCGTGGCGGGTGCACAATACCCGCGCGGGCGACGACGCTCGCATCGCGGATTCGAGGGGTGAAACGCATGCAGCGGCCGGACTGGGCACCCGACACCATCGACATCGAGCGCCCGAGCGTCGCGCGGATGTACGACTACTACCTCGGCGGCTCGCACAACTTCGCCGCCGACCGGGCCGCGGCGCAGGCGATGGTCGCCGCGGTGCCCGAGGCGCCGTTGATGGCCCAGGCCAACCGGGCGTTCCTGCGCCGGGCCGTGCACCACCTCGCCGACGCCGGAATCCGGCAGTTCCTGGACATCGGTTCGGGCATCCCGACCGTCGGCAACGTGCACGAGATCGCCCAGCAGCTCGACCCGCGGTCGCGAGTGGTCTATGTGGACGTCGACCCGGTGGCGGTGGCGCACAGCCGCGAGATCCTCGCCGGCAACGAGCAGGCCGTGGTCGTGCAGGAGGACCTGCGCAACCCGGAGGCGATCCTGGCCCATCCGGACGTCCGCAAGCTGCTCGACCTGAGTCAACCGGTGGCCGTGATGGTGGTGGCCGTCCTGCATTTCGTCTCCGACGACGACCGGCCGGCGGAGCTGCTGCGGACGCTGCGGGACGCCTTGGCGCCCGGCAGCTTCCTGGTGCTGTCGCAGGCCAGCGACGACGGGCGCAGCGAGGACGAACGCGCCGAGGCGGAGCGGGTCTACCGGCGCACCGACAACCCGCTGTCAGTGCGCAGCCGGGCCGAGCTGACCGCGCTCTTCGACGGGTTCGAGCTTCTCGACCCCGGCGTGGTCTGGGTGCCCGAGTGGCGACCGGACACCCCGGAGAGCGCGGAGGACGCCGAGCGCGCGGTCTTCATGGGCGGCGTCGGGCGCCTCGGTGACTGAGTCGCCCGGGGCGACCCCCTACCCGGGGACGTTCGCCCGGGCCTGGGCGAAGGCGGTCTCCGGCACCAGTTACCTACCGATGACCCAGGCCCAGTTGGAGTCCCTGCTGGACCGGCTCACCGGGCAACTGGCCGGGGCGTTGCTCACCGAGCCGTTCGACCTGCGTGCCGGGCACCGGGTCGGCGCCGAACTGGTCGCCGCGCACATCGCTTCCGCCGAGGGGCTGGGTCGTACCGTCGAGGTCATCCAGCTCCGTCTGGTGCGCGACCTGGGTCTGGTGGCCGAGGACGTCGAGGACCGGATGGCCCGGCTGCTGGCGGCAGTGGCGACCGGTTACGCCCGCGCGCTGCGCGACCGGACGCTCGACGAGCAGGAGTCGATCCGCCGCGCCGCCATGCGGGCCCGCACCCAGGCCGAGCGGGCGCTGCGGGCCAGCGAGGCCCGGTTCCGGCATCAGGCCACCCACGACCCGCTCACCGGCCTGCCCAACCGGACGCTGTTCACCGAACGCCTCGCCGCCGCGCTCAACGAGCCGGGCCGGGGCGCGCAGCGGGTAGGGGTGTGCTTCCTGGACCTGGACCGCTTCAAGGTGGTCAACGACACCCTGGGCCACCAGATCGGTGACCTGCTGCTGGCCACTGTGGCCGAACGGCTGCGCAAGGCCATGGGCGAGCACCTGGTGGCCCGGCTCGGCGGCGACGAGTTCGTCATCCTGGTGGAGCGCACCGCCGGCACCGACGACATGGTGGCGGTGGCCGAGACCGCGCTCGCCGCGGTACGCACACCGGCACTGGTCGACGGGCACGAGCTGCAGATCTCGGCGAGCATCGGCATCGTCGAGCGCCAGGTGGCCGGGGCCAACCCCACGGACCTGATGCGGGCCGCCGACAGCACGCTGCACTGGGCGAAGTCCGCCGGTGGGGCGCGCTGGGCGCTCTACGACGCCGAGCGCAACCAACGTGAACTGGCCCGCTACGCGCTCTCCGCGGCCATCCCGGCGGCGTTGGAGCGAGGCGAGTTCTACCTCGACTACCAGCCGCTGACCTCACTGCGCGACGGCAGCCTGGTCGGCGTGGAGGCGCTGGTCCGCTGGCGGCACCCCGAGTTGGGGGTGCTGCGCCCGGACAGCTTCATCGGGTTGGCCGAGGAGACCGGCCTGATCGTCCAGTTGGGCGGATGGGTGCTGGCCGAGGCGTGCCGCGAGGCCGAGGCGTGGTCGGCCGGGGGTGCCGCCGCGCCGTTCGTCAGCGTCAACCTGGCCGTACGACAGGTGCACCGGCCCGGGTTGGTGCAGGAGGTCCGCGCGCTGCTGCGGCAGACCGGCCTGCCACCGGAGCGGCTCCAACTGGAGATCACCGAGAGCACGATGATGAGCACCGCCGAGGAGCCGGTCCGCGCACTGCGGGTCCTTGCCGACCTCGGGGTACGCATCGCCATCGACGACTTCGGCACCGGTTACAGCAACCTGGCGTACCTGCGGGACCTGCCGGTGACCGAACTGAAGGTGGCCGGGGAGTTCGTGGCCGGCCTGCGGTCGCCCTCCGTCGGCCGCACCGACGAGCGGATCCTCGCCTCGCTGGTCTCGCTGGCGCACGCGCTGGACCTGACCGTCACCGCCGAAGGGGTGGAGACCGCCGGGCAGGCCGAGCGGCTACGCGCGATCGGCTGCGACGCCGCCCAGGGCTGGCACTTCGGCCGCCCGGCCCCCGCCGATCGCATCCTGGCCCGCATCCGCTGAACATCCCTGACACCAGAACGCCGCATCTTCATGAAACCGGGGTGGATCACACGAGGTTCGGGTCGAGCCGGCTGATCGAAGACATCGGCGGCACGGGGTGAGTCTGGGCGAGACTCTCCGTTGAGCGTGATGCCGCGACACGCTGGTCGGCGGTTGAGCCGGCCCCAACTGACGAGTGGACGAGCGGGATCCCCCACTGGAGGTAGACAGCGTCTACTACGGCTGGTAGACACTGTCTATGGACGCGGACGAGACCGGGCTGCGGGCGCGGCTGGTGGCCACCGGAGTGAACCTGCTGCTGCGCGAGGGCCAGTCGGCGGTGTCGCTGCGGGAGATCGCCCGTCGTGCCGGGGTCTCGCACGGCGCGCCGCGCCGCTACTTCCCCACCCACGTCGACCTGCTCTCCGCCATCGCCAGGGAGGGCTTCGCCGACCTCACCGCACAGGTCGAGCGGACGTTGCGTGACGTCGATCCGGACCCGCGTACCCGATTGACCGCGCTGGCCCGGACGTACCTGGACTTCGCGGCGGCCCACCGCGGCATGTTCGAGCTGATGTTCCGCCACGACCTGTTGGACAGCGGCCGGCTTCGGCTGCGCGAGACGAGCCTGCCGCTGTTCGCAATGCTGGCCGATCTGGTGGCGCAGACGCGCCGGCCCACCGACGCGCCCGCGGCGGTGCTGGCCGGCGCGCTCTGGGCGAACCTGCACGGCATCGCCCAACTCTGGGCCTGGGGCAGCCTGCCGCTGGCCACCGGCGCCACCGACGACGACGCCCTGCTGCGCGCCGCGTTGGAGGCCCACCTCGGCCCCGCGCCCGCCTGAAACTCGACCCCGGAGGACACGTGCCCCTGCTGTACGACGTCACCAAGCTGACCGTCCGCACCACGCTGCGGTTTGGCTGGCGACCCCGGGTGGAAGGGCTGGAGCATCTGCCCCGACACGGCGGCGCGATCCTCGCCGGCAATCACCTGTCCGTCGCCGACGAGCTGTTTCTCGTCGCCTCGACGCCCCGACACGTCACCTTCTGGGCGAAGGTCGAGTACTTCAACGGGCGAGGTCCGGCCGGCTGGCTCAACCGGCGGATCGTCGCCGGCATGGGCGCCATCCCGGTCGACCGCGCCGACGGCCGGGCCGCCCTGCGCGCCCTCGACGCCGCCATACCGGTGCTGCGCGCCGGCGGCCTGGTCGCCGTCTACCCGGAGGGCACCCGCTCCCCCGACGGGCGGCTCTACCGGGGCCGGGTCGGGATGACCCGGTTGGCCCGCGACGCCGAGGTGCCGATCATCCCGGTCGGCGTGCTCGGCACCGCCGAGGTGCTGCCGGTCGACGCGCGGCTGCCCCGTCGACACCCCGTCACACTGCGATTCGGCCCGCCGATCCCGGTCGCCGACCGGATCACCGGGCCGCGTGACATCCGGACGGTCACCGACGAGGTGATGGCGGCGATCCAGCAGCTCACGGGCCAGGAGTACGTGCCGCGCTACGCGCCCACCCGGGAGAGCTGAACGCGGGCGGCGATCAGCCGGCGAGCAGTGCCGCCATGCGTTCCGCCTGCGCCTCCCAGCGCCACTCCCGTTCCACCCACGCCCGGCCGGCCGCGCCCAGCTGACGAGCCAGGTCCCGGTCGGCGAGCAGCCGGGCGACCCGGTCGGCGAGTTGGGCGACGTCCCGGCCGCGCACGACGTAGCCGGTCTCCCCCTCCCGGACCGCGTCCGGTGCGCCCCCGGAGTCACCGGCGACCACCGGCAGGCCGGTCGCGGATGCCTCCAGGTAGACGATGCCCAGCCCTTCGACGTCGAGGCCACGGTTGCGGGTGCGGCACGGCATCGCGTAGACGTCGCCGGCCGCGTAGTGCGCCGGCAACTCGACCGACGGCACCGTGCCGGTGAACACCACATCCCGTTCCACACCGGTCTGGCGGGCCAGCTTCTCCAGGGTCGCCCGGTACGGCCCGCCACCGACGATCAACAGCGCCGCGTCGGGCACCCGGCGGCGGATCTCCGGTAGGGCCCGGATCAGGGTGTCCTGACCCTTGCGCGGCACCAGCCGGGACACACAGACGACCACCGGCCGGTCGGTCAACCCGAGCCGGGCCCGGACCTGTTCACCGTCCACGCTCGGATGGTAGGTGTCCACGTCGACCCCGGGCGCGAGACGGCGCAGATCGGTCACCCCGTCCAGCACCCGGGCCAACCGACTACGTGTGTACTCGCCGAGATAGGTGGTCACGTCCACACCTCGACCGATGCGCCGCAGCGCCGGCCGGGCGGCCGGCACCGCCGCCCAACCGACCTCGTGGCCGTGGGTCTGTGCCACCACCCGACGGATGCCGGCCCGACGCCGCAGGCCGGCCGCGAGCAGACCCAACGGGGCCGCCGCGCCGAACCAGACGGTGTCGCAGTCGTACGCGCGCGCCAACCTGGCCGCCCTGCGGGCGATCAACGGGGTGGGCAACAGCACCCGGGTGCGCTCCCGGATCACCTCGAACGGCTGGTCGGCGTCGAACTTCGCGGCACCGCGCCAGCTCGACGCGTAGACGACAACAGAGCCGGCCGGTTGACGGACCGCGAGGTTGTGCACGAACGACTGGATCCCACCCGGGCGGGGCGGAAAGTCATTGGTGATCAGCAGGGTGCGGTTCATCGGCCGGCCTCCCGGGCGTACGCGCGGGCGGCGGCCATCCGCTCCACTGTGGACGGGTGTGAGGCCGAATAGAGGTATTCCCAGCGGGGCGGGTCGGGGTCGCCGAGGTTGACCGAGCCCAGCCGGCGCTGCATCGACTCGAAGGACTCCGGGTCGTTGGTGAGCGCGAGCGCGTGCGCGTCGGCCCGGGCCTCGACCTGTCGGGACATCAGCGCCTGCACCGGCGCGGCAACCAACCCGGCCACCGTGACCAGAGCGACCAGCAGCGGGAACGCGCGCGGTTGGGCCACCGAGTCGACACCGGCCAGCCGCAGCAGTGGCCCCCACGAGCCGAGCAGGTAGAGCGCCACCACGGCGGCCGCGGCGCCCAGCGCCCCGGTCAGCGTGCCGGCCGCCACGTCGGAGTCCTTCGCGTGCCCCAACTCGTGCGCCACGACGGCGGTCACCTCGGCCGGGGTCGCCTCGTGCAGCAGCGTGTCGTAGACGACCACCCGTCGGGTCGGCCCGAGACCGGAGACGTACGCGTTGACCGCCCTGGTGCGGCGGGATGCATCGGCGACCAGCACGTCGCGAACCGGCACCCCGTCGCGGGCGGCCATGCTCATCAGCTCGGTGCGCAACGGGCCCTGCTCCATCGGGGTGAACCGGTTGAACACCGGCTCCACCAGCACCGGCAGCACGAACGACAGCAGCACCACCAGCACCGCGGCGCCGGCCGCGCCGAACGCCCACCACCAGCGCGGCGCGAGCCGGATGACCGCGTAGAAGCCGAACAGCGCCACCGCGCCGATCACCGCACTGACCGCGTACGACTTGAGCAGGTCGACCGCCCAGCCGCTCCAGCCGTTGGTGCTCAACCCGTAGCGGGTGAGCACGCTCTGCCGCCAGGCGGCGAACGGGAGCGTCACCAGGTCGGCGACGAGCACCACCGCCAACCCGCCGAGCACCGCCTGTGCGGCCCAGTGCCCACCGAACGGCCGGCCCACCAGCTCCACCAGGCGACTGCCCAGCGGTGTCAACCCGAGCGCGAGGGCGATCAGCAGCCCCACGGCGAGCGCGGCATAGCTGCCGGGGCGCAGCGCGGCCCGGAACTCCCTACCCTTTGCCACCTGCTCGGCCGGCAGGTCACCCAGCGCGGCGAGCTGGTCGGCCCGGGGTGCCGGCGGGCGGTGCCACGGGATGAGCAGCGCGGCCAGCACTACCAGCGCGAGGGTCAGCCCGGCCAGGGTCAGCAGCGCCCAGCCGCGCGGGGTCACCGCGTCACCGCCCGTTGTTCCCCGTTCATCGCGCCGCTCCTCCCGCCGTGACCGCTCATCCTATGGCCCGCGAGAAGCCCGCTTCCGGGCGCGGTGTCGCGCTCAGGCGACGCGGCGGATGGCACGAGGCCGAGCCGCCTCCGGGCGCGCGGGTGCGGCCAACACCTCCACGTCGAAGCCGGCCCGGGCGAACACCTCGATGGCCTCGACCTCGGCGGCGACCAACCCGGCCGCCGGGGACGTCTCGTCGAACAGGGCGGTCAGCGGGCAGCCGGAACAGCCGTCGGCCCGCTTCGCGCACCCGTCGCAGTCGATGAGCATCACGCCTCCTGATCGGCTCGCGGCGCCCGGGGCGATTCTCGCCGTCGCCGACCGAGCACCGTCGGTGACATCGACACTATCCACCGGGTACGACAGGAACCCCGTCCGACCGCCCGTTTCAGGGCTAGATCCACTCCAGATCAGCGAAATCGGGGTATCCCACCCGGCCGGAACCCCCGACATCAAGGAACTCGTGTCGATCAAGCGAAGAAGGGCATCGTTTGACCGACCGGCCACCCGGGCACTGGGCGATGGTGGCCGACCTCGATGCTTCGTCCGTCGTGGACTTCCGGTACTCCCCGCGCCGACACCGCCTCGCCATGGTCCTCGTTGTGCTGGGCGCCGCGGCTCTCCTCGCCTTCTACACAATGGTGTTCGACGAGGTGTGGTGGCAGGTGCTGCTGCGGTTCGGCATGATCGGCGCCATCGTCGGGCTGACCACGAACTGGCAGCTGCGCCGTCAGCCTCGTCTGCCGCTGCGGCTGACCGACGAGACGCTGCACCTGAGCGGACCGAACGGGACCGGGCTCAGCATCGACTGGGTCAACATGGCCAGCGCCCAGGTGCGAGGCCGCTTGGACCCGCGGCTGGTGGTCAGGCCACTCGACCCGGAGCAGACGCGGCCCCCCATGCGACCCGGGCAGTGGTCGACTCCCGGACGCGGCCCCTACGAGCTGGTCGTCCGGCTCACCTGGATGACGCCGGGCCCCGACGCGCTGCGTCGTGAGCTGGCCCGGCGACTACCGACAACCTGACCGGCCACAGCCCGAGCGGCCGTCGGGGGCGAGAGCTCAGCCCTGTGCGTCGAGGTCACGCAGGGCGAAGCGGAGATGCTGCCACTCCTCGTCGAAGATCACGTGAAGGCAGTGCAGGACGGACACCTGCTTCTCGGGCCACCAGGCGGCCGGCCGTGTCTCGGCGAGCAGGTCCGGCGTGACGGCTGCGAGAAAGTCGCGCACCATCGCCTGCCGCTCGGCCCGTAGCTCCAGGGTCGCGGCGAACGTCGGCTGCTCGACGGCGAAGATCGAGATGTCGAAGCCGTCCGTCTCGTACTCGGCGTGTGGTTGCCCGAGCGGGTGGAAGGGTTGCGGCAGGCGCAGGATCGCCTTGCCCAGCCAGGTGTCGGCGGCGAACGCGAGGTGGCGCAGTGTCTGCGCGAACGACCACTCCCCGTCGATCGACACGTCGACGGCACCCTCGGGCATGGACACAGCCCGGTCGACCGCCGCCGCCCAGGCCCGTTCGAGTGCCGCCCACGCCACGCGGAGGTCGTCCGGATTCTTGGCCTGTCGGAGGTCGCGCCCGGGAAATCGTCGGTTGAGCTCGGCCTCGACCAGCGGCACGACATCGACGCCGTTGATCAGGAACGTGCCCTCGGCCAACCACGGCGCGTCGATGTCCAGAGCATCCACATCGACGCCGCGCATCACCGCAGCGGCCAGCGTCGACCTGTTGAACCGGGCACCCCGCAGGTCCCGGTCGACGAAGTCCTTGACGTCGTCCTGTGCCATGGCGACTCCCTCCCGTCAGCGACAGCAGCGACGCTAGCGCTCGGGTACGACAGCCGGACAGCCCACGGCGGGTCAGGAGCGGGCGAGCCGCCGTAGCAGCGAGTCCGCGCCCAGCGGGTACGCCCCGTGCCGGCGTACCCCGTCGGCGACCTCGCGGTCCGATGAGACCACTACCACCGGCCGGCCCGACGGCTCGGCGCGCACCAGTCGCCGGATCAGCTCGTCGGCGGTCTCTCCCTTGCGGGAGAAGAGCACCCGTACGCCGCGCGGCGCGGGCGGCAGCCCGTGCATCCGCTCGGCGCCGTCGAAGACCACTGTGACCTCGTCGCCGGTCTGCGCGGCGATCCCGCCCAGCCCGGTGATCAGGCGTTTGCGCTGCTGCTCCAGGGACATCTCGCCGAAGCCACGCTTGGTGACGTTGTAGCCGTCCACCACGAGGTGCGCCCGGGGCAGGGCGAGCAGTTGGTCGAGCCGGGCCGGGTCGTCGGTGTCCCGCGCGCGGGCGGCGGGGCCGGCCGGGGCGGTGCCCGGCTGCTCGGCGAAGGCGTCGGCGACGAAGTCGGCGGGGAGTTTGTCCACCGGGTCGAGCGCCAGCTCCCGGCGCAGCCCGACGGCGGCCTGGCCGATGGTCTCCAGGAGCAGCCAGAGCCGGGCGTCGTCGACCGAGCGCGCCTCCTTGGCGCTGGCCCGGGCCACCCCGGCGGAGGCCTCGGCCTCGGCCAGCCGGGCTCGGGCGCGGCGGAGTTCGGCGTCCACGTCGGCGCTGGCGCGGGCGGCCCGGCCGCGCTCGGTGGCCAGCAGCTCGGTGGCCTTCCGCTCGCGGGCCTGGGTCTCCCGCAAGGTACGGGCCACCTGCCGGGACTCCTCGCGGAGCTGGCCCAGCTCCTCGCGGACGCGGGCCAGCTCGTCACGGAGCTTCTCGGCCTCGACCCGGGCCACCGCGCGGTCGTGCTCGGCCCGGGTGGCCCGCTGCTCGGCCTCGCGGACCAACTCGGCGACGACGGCGCTGTCCGCCTCGGCGCGAACGGCCGCGCCGCTGGCGTCGATCAGCTCCCGCCAACCACGGGGCCGGGCCAGGTAGGCCAGCGCGGCCACCTCGACCGGGTCGGCGGCGGCCGGTGCGGTGCCCTCGACCACTGCCGCCCCGAGGTCACCGGCGTCGGCCAGGACCCGTGCGGTGACCCGCTGCCGGAACAGCGGGTCGGCGGTGAGCTGAGCGGCGATGACCGGCGCGCCGAGCCGGGCGCGTCGGTTGGGGGCGAACTTGGCCACCCGGCGCAACGGCACCGGGACCTCGTCGGTGGGAAGGGTGGGCAGCACCGCGGCGGTCAGCGTCACGATCCGCTGCCGGACCGGCTCGGGCAGGGTCGGCTCCGGCTCGGCGGCGGGGCCGTCGCCCGTGGTCGGGCCCGATGCGCCAGATGTGTCGTTGACTACGTTGTCGTCCGGGTTGCCCAGGGCCCCGTCGAGCGCGACCGGATCCTCCTGCGGGAGGTGGTCGTCGTACGGCTCGGTGAGGGGCATGTGGCAAGTCTCCCACCGCGACCGGGCCCACCGCCCGGTGAGTGAGCCGATCTCTCATCCTAGCCCCATGGTGACGGATGGGACCGCTGCGACGGGAGTGTCGGACCGTGGCGCTAGCGTGCCGCCGATGGCACAGGCGGAGTACGTCCAGGAGTCACTGGCCGGTCTCGACCCGGCGGTGGGCGGGGTGGACCCGGCGCTGCCGCTCTACGCGACCACCTTCGTGGTGGTCGACCTGGAGACCACCGGCGGCGCGCCGGACGGCGGCGGCATCACCGAGATCGGCGCGGTCAAGGTGCGCGGTGGCGAGCAGTTGGGGGTGCTGGCGACCCTGGTCAACCCGGGCCAGCCGATTCCGCCGTTCATCACAGTGCTGACCGGCATCACCCAGGCCATGCTGGTGCCGGCGCCACCGATCGAGCAGGTGCTGCCGAGCTTCCTGGAGTTCATCGACGACGCGGTGCTGGTGGCCCACAACGCCCCGTACGACGTGGGCTTCCTCAAGGCCGCCTGCGCCAAGCACGGATACCGCTGGCCCAACCCCCGAGTGCTGGACACGGCGGCGCTCGCCCGCCGGGTGCTGACCCGCGACGAGGTGCCCAACCGCAAGCTGGGCACCCTGGCCGCCTACTTCCGCACCCCCACCCAGCCCACCCACCGGGCCTTGGACGACGCGAAGGCCACCGTCGACGTGCTGCACGGGCTGATCGGCCGGCTGGGCGGGCACCGGGTGGACACGGTCGGCGACGCCATCGAGTTCGCCCGCGCGGTCACCCCGACCCAGCGCCGCAAACGACACCTGGCCGAGGGGTTGCCCAAGGTTCCGGGGGTCTACATCTTCCGGGCCGCCGACGACCGGCCGCTCTACGTGGGCACCTCGGTCGACATCGCCACCCGGGTGCGCAGCTACTTCACCGCCGGCGAGAAGCGTGCCCGGATCTCCGAGATGCTGGGCGCGGCGGAGCGGGTCGAGGCGGTGGAGTGCGCCCACTCGTTGGAGGCCGAGGTCCGTGAGCTGCGGTTGATCGCCGCGCACGCCCCGCCGTACAACCGCCGGTCCAAATACCCGGAACGGATGGTCTGGCTCAAACTGACCGACGGTCCGTACCCTCGGCTGTCGATCGTCCGCGATCTCTCCCCCACCGACACCGCGTACCTCGGGCCGTTCACCTCCCGGCGGGCCGCCGAGCTGGCCGCCGCCGGTTTCCACGACGCGGTGCCGCTGCGCCAGTGCACGCACCGGCTCTCGCTGCGTACCGTCACGCCGGCCTGCGCGCTGGCCGAGCTGGGTCGCTGCCCGGCGCCCTGCGAACACAAGATCACCCCCGAGGAGTACGACGACAGCGCCGCCGCGCCCTTCCGCACAGCGACGGCCAGCGACCCCCAGCCGGTGGTGGACGCCCTGCTCGCGCGGATCGACGTGCTCTCCCGTGACCAGCGCTACGAGGAGGCCGCAGTGGTGCGGTCCCGGCTGGCCGCCGTGCTGCGGGCCACCGTGCGGATGCAGCGGCTGGCCGCGCTGACCGGGATCGTCGAGTTGGCCGCCGCCCGGCCGGCCGCCCGGGGCGGCTGGGAGTTGGCGCTGGTCCGGCACGGCCGGCTGGCCGGCGCGGGGGTGTCCCCGCCGGGCGTGCACCCGCGACCCACCTTGACCACGATCCGGGCCACCGCCGAGACGGTGTCGGGCGGGCACGGCCCGGTGCCGGCCGCCACCGCCGAGGAGTCCGAGCGGATCCTGTCCTGGTTGGAGCGACCGGAGACCCGACTCGTCGAGATGTCCTCCGGTTGGTCCTCTCCGGCGAGTGGCGCGGCCCGGTTCCGTGACCTGCTGGCGAAGGCCGAGGGCGGCGCGTCCCACCAACTCTCGACCGAACGCTCATGACCAACTGACCGATCGGACGACGTCGACTCGCTTAGGCTGTTAGAGAAGTGCAGTCCTGCCCGATTCGTGGGCCTGCTCCCCCGCCGGGTCCCGGCGATGCGGAGCCGGGGTGAGGAGGTGTCCCTCGTGGACGTCGACGCCGGACACGGCGCCGCCCTGGGGGGCGCCCTGCCGACACAGCCGGGTGAGCTGCCGCTCGCCCGCCGGCTGCGGTCGCTGCTCAGCTGGCCAACCACCGACTCGGACCCGGTCACCCAACTGGTCCGCACCCACCGGGGCATCCACGCCGGCACCGACCCCGCGGTGCTGCGCCGTGCCTACACGATCGCGGAGAACATGCACCGCGGGCAGTTCCGCAAGAGCGGGGAACCGTACATCACCCATCCCCTCGCGGTGGCGCAGATCTGCGCCGAGCTGGGGATGGACACCACCACCCTGGTCGCGGCGCTGCTGCACGACACTGTGGAGGACACCCGCTACACCCTCCAGGCGCTCTCCGAGGACTTCGGCGGCGAGGTTGCCCACCTGGTCGACGGGGTGACCAAGTTCGACAAGGCTTTCTACGGCAAGGCCGCCGAGGCGGAGACGGTCCGCAAGATGATCGTCGCGGCCGCCAAGGACGTCCGGGTGCTGATCATCAAGCTGGCCGACCGGCTGCACAACATGCGGACGCTCGGGGTGCGCTCGGCGTCGTCGCGGGAACGGATCGCCCGCAAGACCCAGGAGGTGCTGGTCCCGCTCTGTGACCGGCTGGGCATCCAGACCCTCAAACGCGAGCTGGACGACGTGGTGCTGCTGCACCTTGAGCCCGACGAGCACGCCCGGCTGGCCCGGCACGTGCACGATCGGCCGGGCTGGGATTCGTACCTCGACTCGGTGGTCACCCGGACCAGGGTGGCGTTGCGCCGCAGCCGGGTCGACGCCGAGGTGAGCCCCCGTCCCCGGCACCTGTACTCGATCTGGAAGGACACCATCGCCGGCGGCCACACCGCCCCGTACGACCTGCCCCGCATCGTGGTGGTGGTCGACGGCCCGGCCACCGACTGTTACGCCGCGCTGGGCGCGATCCACGGCACCTGGCGACCGGTGCCCGGCCGTTTCAAGGACTTCATAGCCTCACCGAAGAACAACCTCTACCGTTCGCTGCACACCAGCGTCTGCGGCCCCCAGGACCGCACGGTGGAGGTGCTGATCCGCACCGAGGAGATGCACCGCTCGGCCGAGTACGGCATCGCCGCCGACTTCCGTTTCCCCCACTCCGGCAGCAGCACCGCCGCGGCCCGCGCCGAGCAGTTGGACTGGCTGCGCCGGGTGCTCGACTGGGAGCCGGACGCCGCCGACCCGGCACAGTTTTACGAGTCGTTGCGCTGCGACCTGGCCGAGGGGCAGATCCAGGTCTTCGCCGACGGACGGCAGGTAGTGCTGCCGGCCGGCGCCACGCCTGTCGACCTCGCGTACGAGCTGGGCAACGACCGGGGCGACCACTGCCTCGCCACACGCATCAACGGTCGGCTCGCCCCGCTCAGTTCGGAGCTGGACGAGGGCGACGTGGTGGAGATCTTCACCGAGAACGACGGCGACAACGGCTTCGAGGCCGGTGTGGCGCCGCGCGGCCCCCGGCGGGAGTGGCTGACCTTCGTCAAGTCGCCGCACGCGCAGATGCAGATCAACAGGTGGTTCGCCGAGCACACCGAACCGGGCATCACGATCAGTGACAAGGTGCGCCTCGGTCGGGCCACCATCGGGCTCGCCCTGCGCCAGCACAACCGGGGCCTCGCCAGTGACCTGCCGCTGCTGCGCCTCTCCGAGGAGTTGGGCTACCCCGACCTGGAGACCCTGCTGGTCGCGGTCTTCGACCGGGTGATCGAACCGGACACCGTGGTTCGCCAGCTCATCGACCTGGTCGACCATCGACAGTGACCAGACAGGCCCCGGCGCGTCCGAAGGACATTCGTGACCACTAGCCTGGAGTCATGATCCCCCGCTCCCGCGCCACCGGTCGGGCCCTCTTCTACCAGGCCTTCTACCGACTGCCGCTGCCGGTGCGTCGGCGTCTGGTCCGGCTGGCCGTACCCAAGTACATCGTCGGCGCGGTGACCCTGGTCCGGGACACCGAGGCGACGGGCGCGGGTCGGTTGCTCATGCTGCGCCAGCCCCCCGGCAAGGGTTGGTCACTCCCCGCCGGCCTGCTCAACCGGGGCGAGGCCCCGGTGGTGGGCGCGGCCCGTGAGCTGTTCGAGGAGTCCGGCGTCCGGCTCCCACCGTCCCGGCTCCGCCCGGCGGTGCCGAACGCGATCGTGCATGCCAAGGGCTGGGTGGACATGGTCTTCGAGGCCGAGGTGCCGGCGTCCAGCACCGAGCTGACCGTCGACGGCGGGGAGGTCTTCGAGGCCGCCTGGCACCCTCTGGACGACCTGCCCAAGCTGACCTGGCCGACGGCCCGGCTGCTCGCCTACTACGACATCGGGCCTCTGGCCGGGCAGTTCCCGCCGCCGGTGCCCGACGACACTCCGTGACCGTCGCGGCCGGTGTTCCGGCGGAGCTGTGCGCGGTGGTGCTGGCCGCCGGCGAGGGCACGCGGCTGCGCCCGCTCACCGAACGGGTGCCCAAGGCGCTCTGCCCGGTGGGCAACGTACCCCTGCTGGACCGGGCGTTGGCGCGGCTGGCCGGCCTGGGCCTGACCGGTCCCGGCCGGGTTGCGGTGAACGCCTGCTACCTCGGCGACCAGGTGGTGGCGCACGTCGGCGACCGCGCACACCTGTCGGTGGAGCCGGGCGACCCACTGGGCACCGCGGGAGGGGTGGCCAACCTGCGGGACTGGATCGACGGGCGGCCGGTCCTGGTCGGCAACGCCGACGCGTACCTCGCCGACCCGGCCGCTCCCCCGGGCCCGGACGTCGCCGCCCTGCTCGACGGCTGGGACGGGCACACCGTACGCCTGCTCGGCCAGCCCGCGCCGGACCCGGCGGCGCCGGGCACCTTCTCCGGGCACTGCTTCACGGGCTTCTCGCTGCTGCCCTGGCGGCTGGTCCGGGACCTGCCGGTCGTCTTCTCGGACCTGGTCCGCGCCGTGTGGCGTCCGGCCGAGGCGGCGGGCTCCCTGGCCGTGGTGCCCTACCCGGGCACCTTCTTCGACACCGGCACCCCGGCCGACTACCTGGCGGCCAACCTGCACGCCGCGGCCGGCGGCGTTCTCGTCGAGGAGTCCGCGACGGTGACCGGCCACTGCGTGGAGTCGGTCGTCGGCGCGGGCGCGCGGGTGGCCGGCGACGTGTCCCGCACAGTGGTGTGGCCGGGCGCGACAGTACGGGCCGGCGAGCGGCTGCGGAACGTGATCCGGGCCGGGAGCGACCTGACAGTGCCCTGCCCCGCCCAGGGCTGAGCCCCGACGGCTCCCGCCTCCGGTCTCGGGCCGGAACATCTAGCATGGGCGACGACGCCGACGAACGGAGAAATGCCCCGTGATCACCGCGATCGTGCTGATCGACTGCGCCACCGATGCGATCCCCGAAGTGGCGGAGAACCTGGCCAACCTTCCCGGCGTCAGCGAGGTCTACTCGGTGGCCGGGCACGTCGACCTCATCGCCATCGTCCGGGTCCGCGAGTTCGACCAGATCGCACAGGTCATCGCGGGCAGCATCTCCAAGGTCCCGGGCGTGCTCAACACCGAGTCGCACATCGCCTTCCGGGCGTACTCCCAGCACGACCTGGAGGAGGCGTTCGCGATCGGTCTGGCCAGCACCGACTGACCCGCTCGCCGTTGCGGGGCCCGCGCCGCCCCCACGGCGGCGCGTAGCGCGCGCAGGGCGGCCGGCCCACCCCGTTTTGGGTGGACCGGCCGTCTACTGTGGCTACGTCAGCTCTCGCTGGGAGCCGGTACCTCGGTGGTGCCGCCGCCCGGAGCCGGCGACTCGGTGCCGGTGCCACCCGGAGCCGGCGACTCGGTGACAGTGCCGCCCGGAGCCGGCGACTCAGTGCCGGTGCCGCCCGGGCTGGGCGTACCGCTGGCGCTGGTCTGCGGAACCGGGATGCCGAGCTTGTTGGCGAGCGCCACCAACTCGTCGTAGTGCGTCTGCAGCGTCGGAAGCGCCGTCTGCGCCAACTGGACCACCGACTGCTCGGAGCCCTGCGAGATCTCCGTCTGGGTGGCCTGGATGGACTGGACGTGGCCGGCCAGCTCACTGGTCACCCAGAGCCGGTCGAACTCCGCACCGCTGGCGTTGTTCAGCTTGTCGATGACCGCCTGCTGATCGGCGCTGGGCTCGTTCGGCAGTTCCACCCCGAGCTGCGACGCGGTCTGCTGCACCGTCTGGTCCAGCTGGGTGTGGTCGGTCTTCAGCATTGCGCCCAGGTCCTTGACCCCCTGGTCCTGACCCTTCTGCTGAGCCAGGTCACCAGCGGTGATCTCGAACAGGTTGACCTGGTGTACCGCCTGCAGGTACTGGGTGTCCTGCGTTGACGGCTGTGCCGCGGCCTGCGCGGCCGCAGCCGGCGCGACACCGACCAGTACCAGCGCGGCCAACAGGCCGAGGCGTTTGATACCCAACATGCTTCCCCCCCTTGAGACGTTGGACCGCACGGATACCCGGCTCACCGGGGTTATTCCTGCGATCGCCCGTCGCGCGGGGTCGACCGGTCCCATCAGGGCCGTCCGACTCCTGGTCGGATGGGTCGCGGGGTGTGAATACGAAGGGGCGCCCGCCGGAATCCGGCGGGCGCCCCTTAACTGTGCGATTGGGCGGTCAGCGGCGGCTCTCGCCGCTGCCGATCTCCTCGCGCTCGGGTCGGGCCTCGACCGGCGGGTGCCCCGGCGAGACCGGCGCCTCGACCGGCTTCTCGATCGGGTAGAAGAAGCCCCGGATGGCCGGGCCGAGGGCCCCCAGCCGGTTCATCTTCTTGGGCACTACCCAGCCGACGTAGTCGAGCTGACCGTGACCGTCCGCGCGCCCGTTGGACGCGCTGAGCGGCTGGTGCACCTCGACGAACCGGCCGTCCGGCAGGCGCCGGATGATGCCGGTCTCCACGCCGTGCGCGAGCACCTCCCGGTCGTGCTGCTGCAGACCCAGGCAGAGCCGGTAGGTGACGTAGTACGCCAGCGGCGGGACCACCAGCAGGCCGATCCGGCCCGCCCAGGTCATCGCGTTCAAGCTGATCTGGAACTTGTCGGCGATCACGTCGTTGGCGCCGGAGAGCGTCAGCACGATGTAGAACGACACGGCCATGGCGCCGACGGCGGTCCGGGCCGGGGCGTCCCGGGGACGCTCGAGCAGGTTGTGGTTCTTGCGGTCCTTGAGGTGCCGAGCTTCCAGGAACGGGTACATCGTCGACAGGCCCACCAGGATGCCGGGCAGCACGACTGTCGGCCAGAACAGCGGCGGGATGACGTACCCGTCGCCGAGCGGGATGTTGATTTCCCAGGCCGGCATGAGTCGGGTCGACCCGTCGAGGAACATGACGTACCAGTCGGGCTGGCTGGCGGCCGAGACCACCCACGCCTCGTACGGGCCGAACAACCAGATCGGGTTGATCTGGAACAGACCGCCCATCAGCGCGATGACGCCGAAGACGACCATGAAGAAGCCGCCCTGCTTCAGCGCGTACCGCGGGAACATCCGCTCGCCGACCACGTTGTTGTTGGTCCGGCCGGGGCCGGGCCACTGGGTGTGTTTCTGCTTGAAGACCAGACCCAGGTGGACGCTGATCAGCGCGACCAGCAGACCCGGGATGAGCAGCACGTGGGCGATGAAGAACCGGCTGATGATGATCGTGCCCGGGAACTCGCCGCCGAAGATCGACGAGGTGACCCAGGAGCCGATCACCGGGATGGACAGCATGATCGCCGAGGCGATCCGCAGGCCGGTGCCGGACAGGCCGTCGTCCGGCAGCGAGTAGCCGGTGAAGCCGGCCAGGAAGCCAACCCAGAACAGCAGCGAACCGATGATCCAGTTGGTCTCGCGCGGCTTGCGGAAGGCGCCGGTGAAGAAGACGCGGAGCATGTGCACGACGATCGCGGCCATGAACAGCAGCGCCGCCCAGTGGTGCATCTGCCGCATCACCAGACCACCACGGACGTCGAACGAGATGTCCAGGCTGGAGGCGTACGCGGCGGACATCGGGGTGCCCTGCAACGGCGCGAAGCTGCCGTCGTAGACCACCTCGGTCATCGCCGGCTCGTAGAAGAAGGTGAGGAACACACCTGTCAGCAGCAGCACGACGAACGAGAACAGCGCGATCTCGCCGAGCAGGAAGGACCAGTGGTCCGGGAAGACCTTGTTCAGCAGCTTGCGCAGCGGGGTGGCCACCTGGAAGCGGTCGTCCACTCCCACCGCGGCCTTGCCCGGCGTCGCCGCAAGGTCAAACTTTCGACGCTTCATGGCCGCTCCCAGAAATCAGGCCCGACGGTCTCGGTGTAGTCGGACTTCGCCACGAAGAAGCCCTCGGAGTCCACCTCGATCGGCAGCTGCGGCAGCCGCCGGCTGGCGGGGCCGAAGACTGGCCGGGCGTTGTCGGTGATCAGGAACTGGGACTGGTGGCACGGGCAGAGCAGCCGGTTGGTCTGCTGCTCGTACAGGCTGGCCGGGCATCCCGCGTGCGTGCAGATCTTGGAGAACGCCGCGTAGTTGCCCCACATGTAGTCGCCGTGGCCGATCTTCTCGTTGGCCCGGCGCGACTCCTGCGCGTCCGAGTCACGGAGGTGGATCAGCAGCGTCGGCGAGTCGGCGTGCTTGTTGCTCACACCGTGGTCGATGCCGGGGAACACGGTGATCTGACCACCGGTGCTGATGTCCGCCGGACGGACCGGACGGCCGTCCTCGCGGACCAGGCGGATGCGCTCGCCGCCCTCGGCCGTGGCGAACCCGGTGGTGAACATCTGGTTGTTCTTGTGCGGCTGCGAGATCAGGCCGCCGACCAGCGGCGCCGCGGCGACCGCGGCGACCGGCGCGAGACCGGCCAGCAGCGAGATGCCGAGCAGGGGGCGACGCTTCACGCCCAGCTCGTCCGCCATGTAGAGCATGGTCTGGCTGGTGATCGTGCGGCCTTCGGAGTCCACCTGGCCCTCGTGCCGGTCCTGAATCGAGACCTCCTTGGGCAGCAACTTCTTGCCCCAGGTCAGGATGCCGAAGCCGACGGCAAGCAGCGCCACGCCGAGGGTGAAGCCGAGCAGCGGGGTGTAGAACTTGTCGCCGCCCCGGCCCGCCTCGTACTTCCACGGCCATGCGATGTAGATGACCATGAACGCGGTCGCGGCCAGGCCGGTGAGCAGGAAGAAGCCGGCGACGACCCGGGTCAGCCGACGCTCCGCCTTGGTGCCCGGCAGCACCTGCGGCTCGTAGTGGACGATCTCGATGTCGTCGCGGCGTGCGCCCTCACGAACGATGTCGAACCGGGTCAGCTTGGGGTCGTTCACGTCGAGCGGCTCCCGGCCCTCCGGGGCCTGGTGCTCGGGGTGGGTGCTCATGCCGTCACCTCGCTACGGGTGGCGCCGAGCGGCACCACAGCACTGAATCGGATGGCCTGCTCGATCACGACTTACCCGCAATCCACAGGCTAGCGAAGACGAGCGCCACGATGCCAACCAGGAAGATCGCCAGGCCCTCGGTGGACGGGCCGTACCGCCCGAGGTTGAGCCCACCCGGGTCCTGGTCGTGCTTCAGCGTCTCCTGGATGTAGGCGATGATGTCGGCCTTCTGCTCCGGCCGGAGCTGGTTGTCGCCGAACACCGGCATGTTCTGCGGGCCGCTCAACATCGCCGCGTAGATCTGGCGGTCGGTAGCGGGGTGCAGGCTCGGGGCGAACTTGCCCGACGAGAGCGCACCGCCGCCACCACCGAAGGCGTGGCACTGCGAGCAGTTGATCCGGAACAGCTCACCGCCGGACGCGATGTTGCCGTCCTCGCGGAGGTCGTCGCCCTCGGGCACGACCGGGCCGCCGCCAAGCTCCTGGATGTACTGGGCCAGCTGACGGGTCTGCTCGTCGGTGAAGACCGGGGGCTTGCGGTGCGCCTGGGCCTCCTGGCGGGCCAGCGGCATCCGCCCGGAGCTGACCTGGAACTCGACCGAGGCCGCGCCGACGCCGATCAGGCTCGGCCCGCGGCCCTCGACGCCCTGGGCGTTGCGGCCGTGGCAGGTCACGCAGCTCACGTCGAACAGCGCCTTGCCCTCGGCGGCGGCGCCGGTCAGCTGCGGGTTGTCCTGCGCCTGCGCGCCCGGGGCGAAGACGGTGTATGCGCCGCCGGCGAGCATCAGCGCGGCGATCAGCCGGACCGCGGCGCCCAGCCGGCGGCGGCCCCTGCTGCGCGCGGCGGGCCGCTCACGCAGCCGCGCGAGCAGACCGCGTCGGCGGTCGTTGTCAGAAGTCATGAGCGGTGTCCTTAACCGGTTGGACCTGTCTCAGGGGACGGAGCAGCAGCGCGGAATGTGACGCGCAAGATCACTGGAGCCAGTAGATCATGGCGTACAGCCCGATCCACACGACGTCGACGAAGTGCCAGTAGTACGACACGACGATCGCCGACGTCGCCTGCGCCGGAGTGAACCGGCCCATGGTCGTGCGGACCATGAAGATGATGAAGGCGATCAGACCACCTGTCACGTGCAGGCCGTGGAAGCCGGTGGTCAGGTAGAACACCGACCCGTACCCGTCTTCGTTGATCTTGATGCCGTCGGCGACCAGGTGCCGGTACTCGTTCAGCTGGCCGAGGACGAAGATCAGGCCCATCACGAAGGTGACGGTGAACCAGCGCCGCAGCGCGTGCACGTCACCCTTCTCCGCCGCGAAGACGCCGAGCTGGCACGTCACCGAGGACAGCACCAGGATCACCGTGAAGGTGGTCGCGTACGGGATGTTCAGCGCTTCGGTGTGCTTCTCCCACTGCTCCGGCGCAGCCGCGCGGATAGAGAAGTACATCGCGAACAACGCCGCGAAGAACATGAGTTCGCTGGAGAGCCACACGATCGTCCCGACGCTGACCATGTTTGGTCGGGTCAGAGAGTGGATCCGGCTCTTGTCAATGGCTGGGGCCGCAGTCACGCCGTCATTATTGCCCCTGACCGGGGCCGCCGATCAGCGGGGTGGCAAACCTGCGCCTTCCGTGGCCCGAGCGTCAGGGTCCGGTTCGCCTGGCCTAGCCTGAAAAGCGTGCTGCACGTCGATCCGATCTTCGCCGCCACCTCGGACCCGCCGCCGTTCACCGTCGGCGCGGTGCTGACCGAGACCCGGCTGGACAGCTGGCTGGCCCTCGGCCTGGTGCTCGCCGCCGGCCTGTACCTCTACGGGGTGTACCGGCTGCGCCTGCGGGGCGACCGCTGGCCGATCGCCCGTACCGTGTTCTTCCTCGGCCCCGGCCTGGGCGGCATCGCGCTCGTCACGGTCAGCGGGCTGCACGCGTACGACACCGCGCTGCTGTCCGTGCACATGATCCAGCACATGGTGCTCTCCATGGTGGCGCCGATCTTCCTGGCGCTCGGCGCGCCGATGACCCTGGCCCTGCGGACCCTGCCGGTCGGGCCACGCAAGCGCCTGCTCGCGATCGTGCACAGCCGCGTCGCCCGGGTCTACAGCTTCCCGCTGGTGGCGTTCGCCATCTTCGTGGTCAACCCGTTCGTGCTCTACTTCAGTGATCTGTACCGCTACACCCTCGAACACGCCTGGGCGCACGAGCTGGTGCACGCGCACTTCATCATGACCGGCTGCGTGTTCTTCTGGCCGCTGCTCGGCCTCGACCCGCTGCCCGGCCGCTGGCCGTACCCGGCGCGTGCGCTGCTGATGCTGCTCTCCGTGCCGTTCCACACAGTGCTCGGCCTCACCATCATGCAGAGCAGCACGCTCTTCGGCGGCGACTGGTACCCGTCGCTCAACCTCGGTTGGGCCGACCCGTGGCAGGACCAGGTGGTCGCCGGCGGCATCCTCTGGGCCGGTGGCGAGTTCGTCAGTGTGACCATGCTCGCGGTGCTGGTGGTGCAGTGGGTCAAGCAGTCCGAGCGGGAGGCCCGCCGGGTGGACCGCGAGCTGGACCGCCAGGAGGCCCGCGAACGCGCCGCCGACGCCGCGCCCGCCTGAGCTGCCCGGACGGTTCGCCCCGACGCGCGACGCCGGGCGGGATGTCGGCTACGTCACGCCGACCGGTACGATCTGCGGGCAGCTACGAGGTGGGAGTTCCGGCATGACCGATCGTCTTTGCACCGTGTTGCTCTACAGCGACGACCCGCAGGTCCGTGATCGGATGCGGATGGCTGTCGGCACCCGGCCAGCTCCCGGTCTGCAGATCGAGTTCGTCGAGGCGTCGACCTACGCGGAGACCATCCGGCTGGTCGACGACTACGAGATCGACCTGCTGCTGCTCGACGGTGAGGCGAGCCCGGGCGGTGGCATCGGCATCGCCCGCCAGGTCAAGGACGACCGGGACGACGCTCCCCCGACCTGTCTGGTGATCGCCCGCGCCGCCGACCGATGGCTCGCCGCGTACGCCGAGGTCGACGCGACGCTGGTGCACCCGCTCGACCCGGTGACCACCGGCGGCACGGTGGCCGAGCTGCTGCGGACGCACGCACCCGCCTGACGTCCCACGCTCCTCCGGCACCCCCACGGCGCCGGATCTCCTCGGCGCCGGTTCCAGCCCACCCGCACTTCGCATGCTCGGGAGGCCCGCCATGGGCGATCGGACCTGGCCGCACCTGCTCAACGCGCTGCTGCGCGGTGACGAACTCTCCACCGCCGACACCGCCTGGGCGATGGACGAGATCATGACCGGCTCGGCGAGCGCGGCGCAGATCGCCGCCTTCGCCGTGGCGCTGCGGGCCAAGGGGGAGACCCCCGCGGAGTTGGCCGGCCTGGTGGAGGCGATGCTGGGTCGCGCGGTCCCGGTGAAGCTCCCCGAGGAACTGCGCCGTACCGCGCTCGACGTGGTCGGCACCGGCGGTGACCTCGCCCACACGGTCAACATCTCCACGATGACGGCGCTGGTGGTCGCCGGCGCGGGCGTCCGCGTCGTCAAGCACGGCAACCGGGCCGCCTCCTCCCTGTGCGGCACCGCCGACCTGCTGGAGTTCCTCGGCATCCCGCTGGATCTCGGCCCGGAGCAGGTCGCCCGCTGTGTCGAGGAGGCCGGCATCGGGTTCTGCTTCGCGGCCCGCTTCCACCCCGGGATGCGGCATGCCGGCCCGGTCCGCCGCGAGGTCGGCGTGCCCACCTTCTTCAACTTCCTCGGCCCGCTGACCAACCCGGCCCGGCCCCGGGCCGGCGCGGTCGGCTGCTTCGACCTGCGGATGGCCCCGGTGATGGCCAGCGTGTTCGCGGGCCGTGGCGACTCGGCGATCGTGATGCGCGGCGAGGACGGGCTGGACGAGTTCACCACCGCCGCGCCGACCCGGATCTGGGCGGCGCAGGGCGGCACCGTACGCGAGGCTGTGCTGGACGCGACGGACCTGGGGGTACCCCGGGCCACCCTCGCTGACCTGCGGGGCGGTGACGCCGCGTACAACGCGGGCGTGGCCCGTCGCCTGCTGGCCGGCGAGACGGGCCCGGTCCGGGACGCGGTGCTGGTCAACGCGGCGGCGGCGCTGGCCACCCAGGGCCCACTGGACGGCGACCTGACCGAGGCGCTGCGCGCCGGCCTGGCCCGCGCGGCCGAGTCGATCGACTCCGGCGCGGCCGCCGCGACCCTGGACCGCTGGATCGAGACCGCCACCGCCGCCTGACCTCACCACCACCCGACCCGCCGGTGCCGTCCGCGGTCGGCGTCTCGGCGGGTGACCCACTCGGGTTCCTTGAATCCGTGGTGTCCGTGCAGCCCGGATGCCCCAACTTCACTGAAGTGGAGTGGATCACGCGCCGATGCCGACCAGCGGCGACCGTGCGCGGAGATTTGTCGGACCCGTCTGGGAAACTACAGCTGAGTAGTTCTCTGCTGCCGTCGGTGCGTCGTTGTCGCATCCGATCGCGGTCCGCCTGGTATCCGAGAGGAGACGCCCGTGTCGCACCGCGAGCTCTACTGCGACGTCTGCGAGGGCGTGGCGCTGTTCGAGGCGCCTCCCTGCGTCGACAGCCACGGCACCGACTGTCCGGAGCTGATCTGCACCGACTGCGGCGCCGCAGTGGTGGTCGGCACGGTCGCCTTCCCGGTCACCCGGCTGGCCGCCCGCCGAAGCCAGCCCGCCCGCCGCGCCGCCTGACCGCAGCGCCGCCTGGCCACCCGCACCGCCTGACCGCCTGACCCCCTGACCGCCGCGCCACCCGAGGCGGGGTGGAACATGGCCGAAGGCCCGCTCCCCCACTCGGGGAACGGGCCTTCGTCGTGCCGTGTCGGTCGCGACGGCGACCGGGTGGGTCAGTGCTCGGCGGTACGCCGGGTGCCGCTGTAGTACTCGAACAGGAGCCCGCAGGCGGAGAAGACGACGGCCAGCAGGCCGGCGCCGATCAGCCAGTACTGCCAGAACACCATGCCGAGCGCGGCGATCGCGGCGGCCAGCGCCAGACCGAACGGCCAGTAGCTGCCCGGGCTGAAGAAGCCGACCTCACCAGCGCCGTCGGCGATCTCAGCGTCCGGGCGGTCCTCCGGGCGCAGGTCGATGCGGCGGGAGACGAACCAGAAGAAGCCACCGCACATCGAGCAGAGCAGGAACGACAGCAGCAGGGCGACGGTGCCGACCCACTCGACGCCGCCCGACTCGCCGTGCGTCCAGGCGCCGTAGAGGATGGTGGCACCGAAGAGGAACCCGGCGATGATCAGGAAGATACGCCACTCGGTCTTCATGCGGCTGCCTCAGCTTCCCGTGCGGGCCGGAACGTCGTCCGGGTTGAAGTTGTCCTGCGTCCGCCGCGTGTCGAACGGCTGCGTGGTCGTCGCGTACGGCTGCTCACCGATCGCGGACAGCGCATCCTGGGTGGACTTGCCGCTCTGCTTGGCCGCGAGGAACTGGTCGTACTTCTCCGGCGAGACCACCCGCAGCTCGAAGTTCATGAACGCGTGGTAGCTGCCGCACAGTTCGGCGCAGCGCCCGACGTAGGCACCCTCGGCGTCCAGGCTCGAGACCTCGAACACGTTGCGGATCTTGCCCGGCATGACGTCCCGCTTGAAGAGCAGCTCCGGCACCCAGAACGAGTGGATGACGTCGCGGCTGGTCTCCTCGAACCGGATGGACCGGTTGGTCGGCAGCACCAGCACCGGGATGACCTCACTGGTGCCGAGCGTCGACGCGGTGGTGCGGGCTTCCGTGCCCTGACCGTCGCGGTAGTTGAACTGCCAGTTCCACTTGAACGCGACGACCTCGACAGTGACGTCCGGGTTCTTCGACAACTTGTCGACGTCGGTCTGCACGATCGCCGTGTAGTAGAAGAGCACGGAGACGATCAGGATCGGCGCGATGGTGTAGAGGAACTCCATCGGCATGTTGTAGCGGGTCTGCACCGGCAGCGCGTTGCCACGCTTGCGGTAGCGCACGACGCACCAGAAGATCAGGCCCCACACGAAGACGCCGACCGCGAGCGCGGCGATGCAGGAGGCGATCCACAGGTCGTACATCCGCTTGGACTCCGGCGAGATGCCGCCCTGCGGCCAGCCGAAGCCGTGGAACGTCTGACCCACGTCACAGCCCGTGAGCAGAACCAGCAACGCCACGCCACCGAGACCGAGCCCGGCCAGGCGACCAGCACCACGCCCCCGGCGTCCACCGACCCCCGGGGAAGCGCTGTGCCGTACGGCCGACGGCCGTACCTCCGAACTCCTTGCGACCACCTGGTCCTGCCTCCCTAGCGCGCCGCGGTGCGTCTTTCCTCAGCACCTGCGGCAAAGGCGTCACCGACGGTCGCAGATTACTCGACCATGACGGACTCGGCCGTGGTGGGGTCACTGTCCGACCCCCATCGGGGGGATCCTAGGCATACCGCCGCGATAGCGTCTTCTTCTGTGAGCGCATCCCCGGTCTACCTGGACGCGGCGACCGCCGCGCCGATGCATCCGGTCGCGCGGCAGGCGCTGCTGGCCGCGCTCGACGACGGCTGGGCCGACCCGGGCAAGCTGTACACGCAGGCCCGCCGGGCCCGGCAACTGCTCGACGCCGCCCGCGAGGCCACCGCGCTGACGCTCGGCGTCCGCGCCGACGAGGTCTCCTTCACACCGAGCGGTACGACCGCAGCCCACGGCGCGGTGCTCGGGGGCCTGGCGGGGCGACGCCGGGTCGGGTCGACGCTGGTGCACTCGGCGATCGAGCACTCGGCGGTGCTGCACGCGGCGGAGCGGCACGTCGGCGCGGGCGGGACCGCCACCGCGGTGCCGGTCGACCGGTTGGGCCGGCTGGACCTGACGGCGTGGTCGACAGCCGTTCGGGCTCCCGGGGTCGCGCTGGCCGCGTTGATTACCGCCAGTCACGAGGTGGGGACGGTGCAGCCGGTTGCCGAGGCGGCGGCGGCGTGCGCCGAGGTTGGTGTGCCGCTGTACGTGGACGCGGCGCAGTCGGTGGGCCGGGTGCCCCTGCCGGCCGGCTGGTCGGTGCTCACGGCGAGCGCCCACAAGTGGGGTGGGCCACCCGGCGTGGGGGTTCTGGCGGTCCGGAAGGGCACTCGCTGGGAGTCACCCTGGCCGGCTGACGAGCGGGAGAGCGGACGTACCCCAGGGGTGGTGAACCTGCCCGCGGTCGTGGCGGCGGCGGCGAGCCTGCGCGCGGCGGCGGCCGACGCGGCGGCCGAGGCGACCCGGCTGGCCGCCCTGGTGGACCGGGTCCGGGAGCGGGTCGCGGCGGAGGTGCCCGACGTGGAGGTGGTCGGCGACCCGGTGCTCCGGCTACCCCACCTGGTCACCTTCTCCTGTCTGTACGTTGACGGGGAGGCGCTGCTGCACGCACTGGACCGGCGGGGCTTCGCCGTGTCGTCCGGCTCGTCCTGCACCTCGTCCACGTTGCGCCCGTCGCACGTGTTGGAGGCGATGGGGGTGCTCTCGCACGGCAACGTGCGGGTCAGCCTGCACCGGGAGACGACCGAGGCGGACGTGGAGCGGTTCCTGACCGAGCTGCCGGGGATCGTCACCGGGCTGCGCGCCGAGGCCGGGGTGGTGGGGCTGTGACGATGCCGGACGAGGTGATCGACTGCCGGGGGCAACGCTGCCCGCTGCCGGTGATCGCGGCGGCGCGACGGATGCCCGAGGTGCCGGTCGGCACTGTGGTCCGGGTGCTGGCCGACGACCCGGCGGCGGCTGTCGACATTCCCGCCTGGTGCCGGATGCGCGGCCAGGAGTTCCTAGGCTCGGTCAACGGCCCGGACGGCCCGGCCTACGACGTCCGCCGCACCCACTAACCCGGCGCGGCGAGGGCTTGGCGTCCCGCCAAAGCCACCCCGCCCATCCGCGCATCGATCATGGAGTCGTGGTGGGCGACAGAAGCCATAGAAGGCGACCATTCGGGCACCACAACTCCATGATCGACGAGGTAGGAGGGGGTTACGCCGGGAGGAGGTGGGGGCGGACTTCTTCCGCTGCGGTGTCGCCGTAGGACTCGGCGAGCCGCTTGACGAACAGGTCGCGGCGGACGTCGTACTCCTGGGTGCCGACGGTCTCCAGGACCAGCGTGGCCAGCAGCGAGCCGACCTGGGCGGCGCGCTCCAGGCCGAGGCCCCAGGAGAGCGCGGTGAAGAAACCGGCCCGGAAGCCGTCGCCCACGCCGGTCGGGTCGACCGCCCGGATCTCCCGTGCGATCGGTACGTGGATCGGGTCGATGTCGCGCCCGGCGATCTCCACACCGTGCTTGCCCAGCGTGGTGACCCGCACCTTGACCAGGTCCAGCAGTTGGTCGTCGCTGAGCTGCGCCTTGCTCTGCAACAGCGACTTCTCGTAGTCGTTGGTCATCAGGTAGTCGGCGCCTTCGATCAGCGCCACCACGTCTTCGCCGGGCATCCGGGCGAGCTGCTGGGACGGGTCGGCGGCGAAGGCGTACCCGCGGGTGCGGCACTCGGCCGAGTGGCGGAGCATCGCCTCGGGGTCGTTCGCGCCGACCAGCACCAGGTCCAGACCGCCGAGCCGGTCGGCGACGGGGGCCAGCTCGATGTTGCGGGCCTCGCTCATCGCACCGGCGTAGAACGACGCGATCTGGCACATGTCGGTGTCGGTGGTGCAGACGAAGCGGGCGGTGTGCGCCACCTCGCTGATGTGCACCGAGTCGCAGTCCACACCGTGGCGCTCCAGCCAGGAGCGGTAGTCGGCGAAGTCGGCGCCGACCGCGCCGAGCAGCACCGGGCGCAGCCCGAGCTGACCCATCCCGAAGGAGATGTTTGCCGCCACGCCGCCGCGGCGGAGCACCAGGTCGTCCACCAGGAAGGAGAGGGACACCTTGTGTAGTTGATCGGCGATGAGCTGGTCGGCGAAGCGACCGGGGAAGCTCATCAGGTGATCGGTGGCGATCGAGCCGGTGACGGCGATCTTCATGTCAACCCTCGGGGTCGGGAGCAGGGCGCGGTCAGCCTACCGGGACGGCAACCCGATGGTCACCGCTCGGTCGGACAACGGCAACCAGCCCGCCACGGCCCCCTTCGGGACCGCTCCCAGGCCGGTGCGACCGCCGGCCGGTACGGCGATGGGGCCGTCCCGAAGAACGGCCCCATCGTCGCTGGTGTGTGGTGCGTGACTCAGTTGAACGAGTCACCGCAGGCGCAGGAGCTGCCCGCGTTGGGGTTGTCGATGGTGAAGCCCTGTGCGTCGATCCGGTCGGCGAAGTCGATCGTCGCGCCGGAAAGGTACGGGGCGCTCATCCGGTCGACGACGACCTCGACACCACCGAAGTCGGTCACGACGTCACCGTCGAGCGAACGCTCGTCGAAGAAGAGCTGGTACCGCAGGCCGGAGCAGCCGCCCGGCTGCACGGCGACGCGGAGCCGCAGGTCGTCGCGGCCCTCCTGCTCGATCAGGGCCTTGACCTTCTGCGCCGCGACGTCGGTGAGGACGACGGAAGTGGGGGCCTTGGCCTCGGTCGACTCGGTCTGCGCTGGCGTGGTCACGTGGAAGTCTCCCTGCGCGGTTTGGGTCCGGACGCACTGGCCAACGTCGCGCGCCGTCCAGTGATTCCCGGTTGTGGTCCTCAGCCGATCGTACGCCGCCTTGGCCGGGCTCACCCGCGTGGCGTGACCCCCGCCGCAGGTCGGCCCTCGGTCGGGGCGGGCTCGCTGGCGGTCGGGACGCTCAGCGGCTCCACTGCCGGGCCAGCCGGGCGCCCAACTCGCGCAGCCCCTCGGCGGGCCGTCTCAGCGCCGCGTCGAGCCCGCCGCCCTCATCGCCGCCGAAGTGCTCCACCAGGCTGTACGCGTCGGTCACCCCGGCCGAGGCGGCCTCCCGCCGGCCGGTGCTCACCTGCCCGGCCACCACCACGCAGGGAACTCCCCGGTCGCGGGCGGCGCCGGCCACCCCGGCGACGACCTTGCCGCGCAGCGACTGGTGGTCGAACGACCCCTCACCGGTGATCACCAGGTCGGCGGTGTCCAGCGCGGCGTCGAGTCGGGTGGCCCGGGTGACCAGGCCGATCCCCGACTCGCAGTCGCCGCCCAGGGCGAGGAGCGCCGCGCCGATGCCACCGGCGGCCCCGCCCCCGGGCAGCACGCCGAGCCCCGCCGGGCAACCGGCCAGGTCCCGTTCCAGCACCGCCGCGAAACGCTCCAGGGCCGCGTCGAGCAGCAGCACGTCGGCGCGGTCGGCGCCCTTCTGCGGGCCGAACACATTGCTCGCGCCGTGCAGGCCGAGCAGGGGGTTGTCCACGTCGGTGGCAGCGACCAGCCGGACGCCACGCAGTCGAGGAACGCCGTCCAGCGCGTCGACTGCGGCGAGCGCCGCCCCGCCGTACGGCAGCGCGGCGCCGCCCTGGTCGAGGGCTGTCACGCCCAGCGCGGCGAGCATTCCGGCGCCGCCGTCGTTGGTGGCGGAGCCGCCCAGCCCGATCACCACAGTGCGGGCACCGCTCTCCACCGCGGCGGCCACCAACAGACCCAGCCCGTACGAGGTGGTGGTCTTCGGGTCGCGCTCGGCCGCGGAGAGCAGGTGCAGGCCGCACGCCTGCGCGCTCTCCAGATAGGCGGTCGCGCCGTCGGCGGTGAGCAGGATCTCACCGGCAGCCGGCCGGCCCAGCGGGTCGACCGTCGACACCGGCACCCGCCGGCCGCCGAGGGCTTCGGCGAGCACCTCCACGAAGCCCGGCCCGCCGTCGGCGAGGGGCCGGATCAGCAGATCGTCTCCGTCGGTGACGGTGCGCCAACCTTCGGCGACGGCGGTGGCCACCTCCGGTGCGGACAGGGTGCCGGCGAACTTGTCCGGGCAGAGCAGCACGCGCATGCCGAGCAGTGTGGCAGCCCACACCGAGCGAAGCTGCGTCGCGCTCGCGCTGTGGGACCATGGGCTACGTGACTTCGACCTGGGTGGAACCCTCCAACACGGCGACGGCTCTGCTGCTGCTCGGCCGGGGCAGCGACCCCGACACCGAGCGCGGCGTCGAGTGTCCGGGCGACCTGCCGGCGCCCAGCGATCCGGATCTGGTGGCCCGTGCCACCGCCGCGAAGGCGAAGCTGGGCAGCAAGGTCTTCGTGCTGGGGCACCACTACCAGCGCGACGAGGTGATCCAGTTCGCCGACGTGACGGGCGACTCGTTCAAGCTGGCCCGGGAGGCCGCGGCCCGCCCGGACGCGGAGTACATCCTCTTCTGCGGCGTGCACTTCATGGCCGAGAGCGCCGACATCCTCACCACCGACACCCAGCGGGTGATCCTGCCCGACCTCGCGGCGGGTTGCTCGATGGCGGACATGGCGGTGCTGGGCCAGGTCGAGGCGGCCTGGGACACCCTGTCCGAGCTGGGCATCGCCGGCGACACCGTGCCGGTGACGTACATGAACTCCTCGGCCGACATCAAGGGCTTCGTGGGCCGCAACGGCGGCGTGGTCTGCACCTCGTCCAACGCCAAGCGCGCCCTGGACTGGGCCTTCGAGCAGGGGTCGAAGGTGTTCTTCCTGCCGGATCAGCACCTGGGCCGCAACACCGCGGTGCTGGAGATGGGCCTGTCGCTGGACGACTGCGTGCTCTACGACCCGCACAAGCCCGGTGGCGGGCTCACCCCGCAGCAGCTGCGCGACGCCAAGATGATCCTGTGGCGGGGGCACTGCTCGGTGCACGGCCGGTTCACGCTGGACAGCGTCAACGACATACGGGAGCGGGTGCCCGGGGTCAACGTCCTGGTCCACCCGGAGTGCCGGCACGAGGTGGTCACGGCCTCCGACTACGTCGGGTCCACCGAATACATCATCAAGACGATCGAGGCGGCTCCGGCCGGCTCGGCGTGGGCGCTCGGTACCGAGCTGAACCTGGTCCGCCGGCTCGCGCTGGCGCACCCGGACAAGCAGATCATGTTCCTGGACAAGGCCGTCTGCTACTGCTCGACAATGAACCGGATCGATCTGCCGCACCTGGTCTGGGCCCTGGAGGAGCTGGTCGCGGGCCGGGTCGTCAACCAGATCACGGTGGACGTCGACACCGCGCACCACGCCCGGGTGGCGCTGGATCAGATGCTCGCGCTGCCCGGCGCGGACACTCCGCCGCCGGCGGTGTCCTGATCACGATCCGTAGCGCTCTTGGTACGCAAAAGTGCCGGATCACCGATTAATGCCACACACGCCGATGTGACCGAGTCCTTTCTCGTCACCGAGGGCTATGCTGCCCAAGCGACGACACACGCGGGCCGTTTCGACATGGCCGCATCCGGGGTAGCGACGACGTTCAGGCGCCCCACCATCAACACGGCAGCACCGACGCGCTGGAGGTTGCGTTGACCGACGACGTCCTGGTTGTGCACGGAGGCACTCCGCTCGAAGGGCGGATCCGCGTGCGCGGCGCGAAGAACCTGGTATCGAAGGCGATGGTCGCCGCGTTGCTTGGCGACAGCCCGAGCCGACTGTTCGACGTGCCCAAGATCCGCGATGTCGAGGTGGTGCGAGGTCTGCTCGGCCTGCACGGCGTCAAGGTCACCGACGGCACCGAGGACGGCGAGCTCGTCTTCGACCCGGTGAACGTGGAGAGCGCCAGCACCGACCAGATCAACGTGCACGCCGGTTCCAGCCGGATCCCGATCCTGTTCTGCGGCCCGCTGCTGCACCGCCTCGGGCACGCGTTCATCCCGGATCTGGGCGGCTGCCACATCGGCCCGCGCCCGATCGACTTCCACCTCCAGGCCCTGCGCGAGTTCGGCGCCACCGTCGACAAGCGGCCCGAGGGTTTGCACCTGTCCGCGCCGAACGGGCTGCACGGCACCAAGTTCGCCCTGCCGTACCCGAGCGTCGGCGCCACCGAACAGGTGCTGCTGACCGCCGTGATGGCAGAGGGCGTCACCGAGCTGCGCAACGCCGCAGTGGAGCCGGAGATCATCGACCTGATCTGCATCCTGCAGAAGATGGGCGCGATCATCAAGGTCCACACCGACCGGGTGATCGAGATTCAGGGTGTGCCCAAGCTGCACGGCTACACCCACCGGCCGATCCCGGACCGGATCGAGGCGGCGAGCTGGGCGGCCGCCGCCCTGGCGACCCGTGGTCACGTCGAGGTGCTGGGCGCGCAGCAGGCCGACATGATGACCTTCCTGAACATCTTCCGCTCGGTCGGCGGCGAGTACGAGGTCACCGACGCCCGCGCGCCGAAGCTGGGCGACCCCGGCCAGGAGGGCGGCATCCGCTTCTGGCACCCGGGTGGCGAGCTGAACGCGGTGGCGTTGGAGACCGACGTGCACCCCGGCTTCATGACCGACTGGCAGCAGCCGCTGGTCGTGGCGCTGACCCAGGCCCGCGGCCTGTCGATCGTCCACGAGACGGTCTACGAGCAGCGGCTGGGCTACACCGAGGCCCTCAACTCGATGGGCGCCAACATCCAGGTCTACCGGGACTGCCTCGGCGGCACCCCGTGCCGCTTCGGCCGGCGTAACTTCAAGCACTCCGCGGTGATCGCCGGGCCGAGCAAGCTGCACGCGGCCGACCTGGTCATCCCGGACCTGCGGGCCGGGTTCAGCCACCTGATCGCGGCGCTCGCGGCCGAGGGCACCTCCCGGGTGTACGGCGTGGACCTGATCAACCGGGGCTACGAGGACTTCGAGGCGAAGCTCGCCGACCTGGGCGCGCACGCCGAGCGTCCGTAACCTCGGTCACCCATCGTTCGGCTACGACGGCTCCAGGTCGCACTGCGACCTGGAGCCGTCGGCCGCTGTACCGCGATGTGCACCGGGCGCGGACCGTTGGCTACCCTTGCCGCGTGCCGTCGCTCTTTCGCCGCAAGTCCACCGACCTCGTCGACGAGGCCGTCTCCTCGGTGACCCCCGAGGAGACCGCCGAGCGTTCCCGGGGTTACACCCCGGCCAAGGGTCGGGAGACGCCCAAGCGGCCGACCGTCGGCCGTCGCCCGGCCGGCCCCACTCGCCCCCTGACCAAGGAGGAGGAGCGGGAGCGCCGCCGTCAACTGCGCGCCGAGGCGGCGTCGGAGTTCCGCCGCGAGGGTGGCCCCCGCGACCGTGGCCCGGAGCGGCTGCTGGCCCGCAACGTTGTCGACTCCCGGCGTACCGTCGGCACCTGGTTCTTCGGCGGCGCGCTGGTCGTGCTGGTCGGGTCGAACGGGGCCATGCCGCCGCTGGTCCGGCTGGTCTCCAACGTGCTCTGGGGCGCGCTGGCGCTGGGCGTGGTCGTCGACTCGGTGCTGATCTGCCGCAAGATCAGCAAGCTGGTCCGGGAGCGCTTCCCGAAGAGCGACCAGCGGATGGGCTCGCTCTTCCTCTACGCGGTCATGCGGTCGATCACCTTCCGGCGGATGCGCGCTCCGGCGCCCCAGGTCAAGCTGGGCGACAAGGTCTGACCCCCGGGCTCCCGCACCTCCAGGATCCACGCGACTTCCGCGAAACTGCTGCCTCAGGAGATCTCCGAGGCAGCAGTTTCGCCGTAACTGCGCGGATCCTGTCGTGCGTTCATCATGCTGAACGGGTTGCCGTTGTTCGCCAGACCGAACGTTTGACCCAATGGAGCGAAGGCATGCCTTCGGAACCGGCTGCCCCGCTGGCCACCATCGCCGCCGCCCTGCGCCGGGAGCGGGAACGGGTCGGCATCTCGCTGACCGAGCTGGCCCGCCGGGCGGGGGTGGCCAAGTCCACCCTCTCCCAACTGGAGTCGGGCACCGGCAACCCGAGCGTGGAGACCCTCTGGGCGCTGGGCGTCGCACTCGGTGTGCCGTTCAGCCGGCTGGTGGAGCCCGTCGACGACGGCGTACGGGTCATCCGGGCCGGGGACGGGCCGCAGGTCCGCTCCGAGCAGGCCGACTTCAGCGGAACGCTGCTCAGCGCCGGCGCCGCGCACCTGCGCCGGGACGTCTACCTGATCAGGCTGGAACCCGGCGCGATCCGGGCCGGGCACGGACACACCCCGCGCAGCATCGAGCACGTGGTGGTCGCTGCCGGCCGGCTGCGGGTGGGGCCCGAGGCGGCGCCGGTCGAACTCGACCCCGGCGACTACGCCACGTTCCCCGGTGACGCCCCGCACCGTTACGAGGCGCTCGCTCCCGGTACGTTCGCCGTCCTCATCATGGAGCACCCCTGAACGAGGACGGCGATCCCGCCGCAGCCGGGGGGTCCTCGCGTGCGGTAGGGTCGGAGTTCAGTTTCGCTTATAGGACCAAATGTCCGAAACCAATGGGATAACGTTTGCGCCGGTGGGCGGCGCCACAGTGGCGGTGAGCGAGCCCACGCCGTTACCCTCCATCCGCAGCCACGGCCTGCCGGAGCGGCGATCTGACCGGCACGTGCGGCCCCAGCGCGACAATTTGCAACGAGGTGACAACGCGTGAGCGAGCGGACGCGAGCCGGCCACCGGGGCGTGGCAGGCGGCGACCGGACGCCCAGCGGTCACCCGACGGCGGCTGCGGACACCTCACCCCCGGCGAGAATCGGCCCAGCGGCCGGGTGTGGCGACGGGCTCGACGGATGAACGGCCGCTACACCGACCGGTGGCCAGACCCGAACGAACCGTCCTGGGTGGGCGAGCCGACCTCCGAGTGGCACCCCCAGTTCCCCGGCCAGCGCTACCCCGGCGACATCGGCATGCCGCACCAGCCGCCACCGCGCGGGCGCGCGACAGTGTCCGGACGCGCCGAGGTGCCGCCGCTCGCGCCCACCCGCCCTGACGGCACCTACCTCGGCCGGTCCTGGTCCGACGAACCACCGGCGGACCAGGCGCCTCACGGCCGATCCTGGGTGGACGACGAGCCGGGCGAGGCATCGGCCTACAGCCGACTCCGCGACGACGAGCTTTCGGCGGACGCCTCCGCCTACGGCCGGCCCGACAACGCCGACTCCCGCCACTACGACCACGAGCCGTACCGTCGTCCGCTGCCCGAACCGCCCCGCCGCGACGAACGCCGCTCGCCCGAGTCGGACCGACGTACCGCCTGGTCCGACCGACGCCCCGCCGACGAGCGGGGGCCCGCGCGGGAAGCCGCCTGGCACCGGGACCAGCCCACCCCCGAGCGGTACGACAGCCGCCGTCCCCGGCAGGAGCCCACCGAGCGGGATCGGGGTTACCGGGGCTCCCCGCCGGTCTCCCCCGCGCCCCGGCCCGAACCCGGCTGGGTGCCCGAGCCGGACGACGCACCACGTCGGCGCGGCACACCGGAACGACCGGCAGCTGGTCACGAACGGCACCCCGGCGACGGGTACGGCGTCCGACCCACCCGCGACAACGACGGCCGCATCGCCGACGGGGTCGACCCGTGGGCACCCGTGGACGGCCGCACGCGATACCGCGCCGACGGGTACCCGGACCGGGCCGCCGACGACCAGCGCCGCCCGGAACCGCGCTACCGCGCGGACGACGGGATCGGCGCTGCGGCCTCACCCAACGGTGGACGACGACGTCGCCCCGAGCCGGACCTGCCCGATCAGCCCCGCCTCGACGACGACCGGCGGCGGCCCGACACCGACCCGCACCGGCAGCAGCCCCGTGAGGCGGCGGCCCGCGCCGAGGCGTACCCGGACCGGCGACCCCGCGAGCAGGCCCGCCCGGACACGTACCGCGAGGACGGCCACCGCGAGGACGGCTACCGCGAGGACGCGTACCGCGAGCCCCGGCCGCAGCCGGGCCAACGGTCGGACGGCAGCCTGCCCTGGCCAGCACCGGGTCCGGTGCGGCAGGACCGCACCTCGGACCGCACCCGGGAGCCCGGCCACCGCACCGACCCGCACCGCACCACCGACCCGCACCGCAGCGCCGACCCGCACCGCAGCTCCGAGCCGCACCGCACCACCGACCCGCACCGCAGCGCCGACCCGCACCGCACCACCGACCCGCACCGCAGCGCCGAGCAGCACCGCACCACGGACCCGTACCGCAGCGCCGAGCCGGGCGTCGCGCCGCGGCCGGCCGCCCGGCCCGACCGGCCGGCGGCCAAGTCGCGGCCCGACGAGCGTCCGGCGGCCACTCCGGCGCGGTACGACGAGCGACCGGTACGCCCGGCCGCGACGGCGCCGCCCGCCTCCGGCCGTGCCATGCCGGTCTCCCCGGAGCGACCGGTGTCACCGGCACCCGTCTCCCCCGGATGGGACCGACCGGTGTCGGCCGCCCCCGTCTCCCCCGCCGCGCCCGGCTGGGACCGGCCGGTGTCGGCCGCCCCGGTCTCCCCCGCCTCCGACCGGCCCGTCTCGGGGCCACCCGCCGCGCGCCTGCGGCTGGAGTACCTGCCCGCGCCGGTGGACCCGCCCGTCGCCGACGAACGCTCGGATGCCCCGCCATCGGGACGCCGGCCGCTGGCCGAACCGCCACCGGCATCCGGAGCGCATCCCGCACCGCCCCCGCGTTACCCCGGCCCGGACACCAGGGACCGTCCGGCGGACCAGCGGCGCGGCGAGGAGCCGGGTCCGGACCGCCGTCGGGTCAGCGACCCGTTGGCCGGCACCCCGGCGACCGACCGCCGCCCGGTCTCCCCGGACCGCTCGTCCCCCGCGGAGCGGCAGCACCCCGCCGACCGACCGGCCGCCCCGGATCGACCGGCCGCGCCGCAGCGCCCGTACTCGCCGGAGCGACCGGCCCCGACGGCGGACGCCCGCCCGTCGGTGGCCCCGCCACCCACCTGGCAGGCACCGCCGCCACCGGCGACCCGACCCGACCCGACCCCGGCCGACCCGACCCGCGCGGCTCCGGTTCCGGCGGCCTCGCAGCCGCCTGCGGCGGAGGTCGCGCCGCCGCTCCCGCCGGCCCCCGGTACGCCGCGCCGCTACGTACCCCCGCCGCCGCCCTCGGAAGAGCCGGTGGCGGCCGTTCACGAGCCGGACGACGTCCCGGGCACCCGCGGGCCGGATGCGTGGTTCAGCCCCGCTCAGCCCGCCGAATCCGACCAGGGCGAGCCGACGACGGACGAGCGGTCGTTCGACCCGGGCGACGAGTCGACGGCCGGGGACCCCGACCTCTCCGCGACACCTGTCGCACCGGACGCGCAGACGTCGACGCCGGCGGCCGACACCCACGTCGACGTGGCCGACGAGCACGCCAGCGGGTCGACACCGGACGACGCCTCCGACCCGGTCTCCGCGCCGCCTGCCCATCCCGTCTCCGGTGCTCCCCGGCTCTGGGCGGACGACCTGGACGACGACCCGCAGCCCAGTTTCGACACGGCAATGCTCGACGGTGACCAGCCCGTCTCCGGCGCACCTGTCGTCGCAATCCCGCACCAGCCGGCCGAAGCCGACCTCGAAGCCGAGGTCGACCGGCAGCCCTTCACCGCTTCTCCCGACGACGACACCGATCCGGTCGAGCACGACCCGACGGACGAACTCGCGCCACCCGACGAGCCGACGGACGCGGTCGACGATCCGAGCACCAGCCCGGCGGATGACTCGCGAGCCGACGAGTGGCCGGGCGAGGCGGCACCGTCCGTAACGTCTGCGGACGACACGAGCCCGCCCGTCTCGGCACCGCCGTTCTCAGCACCGCCAGTCTCGATCACGCCGGTCTCCGCTCCCCCGGCGCCGCCGGTATCGGCCCCGCCCGCAGCACCCGTCTCCGCGCCACCAGCGTCCGCGACAGCGCCCGTCTTCGCGCCGCCAGCGCAGACCGCAGCCCCCGTCTCCGCGCCGCCCCTCGCCGCCGCGCCCGTCTCCGCGCCGCCAGCGCCGACCGCGGCCCCGGTGTCCGCACCACCCGCCTCGGCGCAGCCGTACTCCGAAGCGCCAGTCTCCGCACCGCCAGCGCCCGCAGCGGCGCCCGTCTCCGCGCCACCGGCCTCGACACCACCGCCCGCCGCGGCACCCGTATCCGGGCCGCCGGCGACAGCGGTACCGACGTCCGGGCCGCCGGCGTCGGTGGCGCCGACGTCCGGGCCACCCGCCTCGGCCGTACCCGGCCCGAGGAGCGGCTCGGACGGGGACAACGAGCCGGTGTCCGCGCCACCCGACGACGCACCGCCGGTGGTGGCCCGCCCGTCGCTGGCCGACCCGGGCGACCCGGAGCAGGTGCTGGCCGCGTACCGGTGGCGGTTGGACCCGGTCACCCTGCGCGAGGAGCTGACGGAGCCGGACGACCTGCGGGCCATGCGGCGGCGGCTGACCGAGAAGTTGGGCTCGGCGGTCGACAACCGTGCCCGGGCCCGGCTGCTCAGCCTGCGGGCGGTGGCCTCGCGGATTCTCGGCGACCTGGACGACGCGCTGGCCGATGGCCGGCTCGCCCTCACCTACGCCGAGGCCACCGGCGAGCTGCGTCGGACCGCGCTGGCCCAGGCCCGGCTGGCCCACGTGCTGCGCTGGCGCGGCGACTTCGCCGAGGCCGACCAGCTCTTCGCCCAGGCCAACTCGGTGGAGTTGCCCGACCGGTTGCGGGCCGCGCTGCACGAGCACGCCGGGCGGTCGTGTTACGACCAGGGACGGCTCATGGAGGCCTGCGAGCACTTCGAGAAGGCGCTCGACCTGCGCGGCGCGGGCGACGCCGAACTGCTCGACCGGGTCCGGGTGGCCCTCGACGCGGTCACCGTCCGGGCCGAGGCGGATGGCTTCGGGCCGTACCCCCGGGGTCGTGACGAGGTGCTCGACCGGGACCGACCCCCGTTGCCGGACCGGGACGGGCCGCTGTGGGGTTACACCAGCCAGGACGGCGACGTGGTCATCCCCGCCCGGTACGCCGAGGCGCAGCCCTTCCACGACGGGTTGGCCTGGGTCCGCCGGCCGGACACCGACCGCTGGTCGCTGATCAACCTGCTCGGTACGACTGTGATCCCGCCGTCCTTCCGGGCCGCGCACCCGTTCAGCGACGGCCTGGCCTGGGTGGTCGGCGAGGGCGGTTGGACGGCGATCGACGCGACCGGCGCGGTGCAGGTCGCGCCCAACTTCGCCGAGGTACGACCGTTCCGGCGCGGGCTGGCCGCGGTGCGGCGCGAGGGGTGGGGGGCGGTCGACCGGACCGGTCGGGTCATCGTGCCCACCCGCTACCACGGCTTCGTCACCGAGTTGGCCGACGGCCAGCAGATCGATGGTTTCACCGACGAAGGGCTCGCCGTGGTCGACGTGGCGGGTCGGCGGGGCGTGGTGGACCGCACCGGCACGGTGCTGGTGCCGCCGGCGCACCCGATGCTGGTCATCCACCCGGTGGCGTTCCTGGTCAAGAACGACAACGGGCGGTGGGGCGCGCTGGACCGGCGCGGCGTGCCGCTCATCAACCCTGTGCACCGCGATCGCGCCGAGGTGCTGGAGGAGATCGACCGGCTACTCACCGATGCCAACCCGGTGCTCTGAGTCACCGGTCGTCACTGTTGATCCACTAGAGCTAGGGTCGGTACATGGAATTCCGACACCTGGGCCGTTCCGGCCTGATGGTCAGCGAGATCTCGTACGGCAACTGGATCACCCACGGTTCGCAGGTCGAGGAGGACGCCGCGTTCGCCTGCGTCCGGGCCGCTCTCGACGCGGGGATCACCACCTTCGACACCGCCGACGTGTACGCCGGCACCCGGGCCGAGGACGTGCTCGGCCGGGCGTTGCAGAACGAGCGCCGTGAGGGCCTGGAGATCTTCACCAAGGTCTACTGGCCGACCGGGCCCGGCCGCAACGACCGTGGCCTGTCCCGCAAGCACATCATGGAGTCGATCAACGGCTCGCTGCGCCGACTGCGCACCGACTACGTGGACCTCTACCAGGCCCACCGCTACGACAGCAGCACCCCGCTGGAAGAGACGATGGAGGCGTTCGCCGACGTCGTCCACTCCGGCAAGGCGCACTACATCGGCGTCTCCGAGTGGACCGCCGCCCAGCTGCGCGCCGCCCACCCGCTCGCCCGGGAGCTGCACATCCCGCTGGTCTCCAACCAGCCGCAGTACTCGCTGCTCTGGCGGGTCATCGAGACCGAGGTCGTGCCGGCCAGCGAGGAGCTCGGCATCGGGCAGATCGTCTGGTCGCCGATGGCGCAGGGCGTGCTCTCCGGCAAGTACCTGCCGGGCCAGCCGCCGCCGGCCGGTTCCCGCGCCACCGACGAGAAGTCGGGTGCGGGCTTCATCTCCCGGTTCATGAACGACGACGTGCTGACCCGGGTTCAGCAGCTCAAGCCCCTCGCCGAGCAGGCCGGGCTCAGCATGGCCCAGCTCGCCGTGGCGTGGGTGCTGCAGAACCCGAACGTCTCGTCGGCGATCATCGGCGCGTCCCGCCCCGAGCAGGTGCACGACAACGTGAAGGCGGCCGGGGTGAAGCTCGACGCCGACCTGCTCCAGGCGATCGACGACATCGTCGGGCCGATCGTCGAGCGGGACCCGGCGAAGACCGAGTCCCCCGCGCAGCGTCCCTGACGCCGTTCCGGCCCGGTCGGCGCGAAACTCTCGCGCCGACCGGGCCGGGTCAGGTCAGCTCTGCCAGAAGCGGATCAGCTCCAGGCCGGTGGCGTAGAGCCACGACGGCAGACCGAGCAGGTCACCGACCGCGAAGACCGCGTCGAAGAACCAGCCGCCGATGCGCGGGTTCCACAGCAGCGCGAAGAGCAGGATGAAGCCGTACGGCGCGAACAGGTCGTACATCTTGCGCCACTGCGGGTTGAGCCACGGTTGGATCATGTTGCCGCCGTCCAGGCCGGGCACCGGCAGCAGGTTCAGCACGCTGGCGGTGAGCTGGAGGAAGGCGAGCAACGCCACCCCGGCCCAGAACTCCACCGGCCCATCCGACTGGGCGCCGAGCCGCACCACCGCCACCAACACCAAGGTGAACAGCACGTTGGTCGCCGGGCCGGCGAGGCTGACCAGGGTGTGCCGTAGCCGGCCCGGAATGGAGTGCCGGTCCACCCAGACCGCGCCACCCGGCAGGCCGATGCCGCCGAGCAGCACCACCACGACCGGCAGCACGATCGACAGCAGCGGGTGGGTGTACTTGAACGGGTTGAGCGTCAGGTAGCCGCGGTGGGCGATGTCCCGGTCGCCGGCCCGGTAGGCCACCACCGCGTGGGCGTACTCGTGCAGGCAGAGCGACACCAGCCAGCCGGACACCACGAAGAGAAACACGTTGAACCGGACGTTGCCGTACCCGTTCCAGGTCAGCACCCCGCTGACCGCGAAGAGCGCGACCAGGCCGAGGAAGACCGGGCTGGGCCGGAACGCCGCCTTGGGTACGCCGAGGACCAGCCCGTCGCCGCCCGGGCGGTCGTAGGCCATCACTCGGCCGTGGGCAGCAGGCTCATCCGGTAATCCACCCGGTCGTCCTCCATGAGCGCGACCGAGGTGACGCCGGACGCCGCGAGCTCCCGCCAGGTCTGACCGATCCAGGATTCGGCGTCGGCCTGGCTGCCGAACGACTCCGCCGGTCCCTCGACCGTCTGACCGTCCGTGCCCTCGTACCGCCAGCTCCACGCCATGCCGCGTCTCCCCTCGCCGCTGAAGTCCCCGTGGGACGAACCCTCGCCAGCGTAGTCGGCCCGGCGCGCAACGGCCGCTCGCTCGCCCCGGCGGGACCCACGGGGTGGATCAGTCCGATCGACGTCGGCCGGTACGGTGGCTCGGTGCTGACACGGGGAGTGCTGCTCGGCGACCGGTACCGGCTGGGCGAGCGGGTGGCGACGGGGGGTATGGGAGCGGTCTGGCGCGGCACTGACGTGCTGCTGGAACGCGAGGTCGCCGTGAAGGTGCTGCTGCCGTCGCTGGTGGCCGATCCGGAGTTCACCGCCCGGTTCCGGGCCGAGGCGCGGATGCTGGCAGCGCTGCGGCACCCCGGCGTGGTCCCGGTGCACGACGTGGGGCAGGCCGCGCTCGACGACGGCAGCCAGGTCGACTACCTGGTGATGGAGTACGTCGAGGGCGAGCCGTTGTCCGCCCGGGTGCGCGGGGTGGGGCGGCTGGATCCGGCCACCACCATGTCGGTGCTAGCCCAGGCCGCCGAGGCGCTGCACACCGCCCACCTCGCCGGCATCGTGCACCGGGACGTGAAGCCGGGCAACCTGCTGGTCAAGGCCGACGGCACAGTGGTGCTCGTCGACTTCGGCATCGCCCGGTCCCGCAACATGGCCGGGCTCACCGCCGCGAACATGGTGCTCGGCACCGCCTCGTACATGTCTCCCGAGCAGGCCACCGGGCAGCCGGTCTCGGCCGCCACCGACATCTACGCGCTCGGCGCGGTGGCGTACTTCTGCCTGGCCGGGCAGCCGCCCTTCCACGGTGACAACCCCCTCGCGGTGGCGCTGCGGCACGCCCAGGAGGACGCGGCGGCGCTGCCGGCGGCCACCCCACCGGCGGTTGCCGCAGTGGTGGCCCGCGCGCTGGCCAAGCGTCCGGAGGACCGGTTCGGCAGCGCCGCTGAGTTGGCCGCTGCCGCCGCCGATGCCCGCGACGCGACCCTGGCGAGCATTCCGATGTCGGCCCGCCCACCGTGGGCGCTGGCCGCACCCACCCCGGGAGCCCTCTCGGCCCTCCCGGCCGCGCCCGCCCCCGCGCCGTCCGTCCCGGCCCCCGCGCCGCCGGCGGCACAGACGCCCTCGGCCGGGCCGACGCCGACCGGGCAGCCCGCGCCTCTCGGGGCCGCCGCCGTGCGCACGCCGGCAGGCTTCGCGGCCTCGTCGGTGACCGGCCCGGAGTCGACCCGTGAGGACGTGTTGCGGACCGGGCCGTCCGGCCGACGCCGGCACCTGCTGGTCGGGGTCGGCGCTGTCGCTTGCGTGGCGATGATCGCCGTGGCCGTGGCGGCCCTACGGCCCGACGGGGGTGGGGCGGACAGTCCGCCCGCGCTGGCCGGCGAATCGGTGGCAGCCCCGGAGGGTGGCGCGCTCGACGCCGCAGGTGCGAGCACCTCGGGATCCTCGCCCAGCGGCGCACCGGGCACCCGCCGCAGCGCGTCCGCCGCACCGACCGTGGCAGGGACCCACGCGCCGACCGACGCCCCGGACCCGCGCACCACGACGCCGGGCAGCACACCGACAGGTACGACCAGCAGCCGACCAACGCCCACCCGCACCCCGTCGAGCCGGCCCAACCCGTACACGGCGGCACAGGCGTGCGGCAGCGGCTACCAGGTGATCGACTCGGCGACGCTGACCGGTGGTGACGGTCAGCGCAAGGGCCGGGTGTTCCTGCTGTTCCACGCGGGCACCGGCACCAACTGCGTGGTCACCCTCAAGGACACCGCGGTCGGCGCGAAGTCGGCGGTTTCGGCGTACCTGGAGGTGCAGGGGCGGGCGCGCAGCACCGACAGCGGGTCCTTCGACTACTACGCCGGGCCGGTCCGGGCCAGCGCCGCCGGGACGTGCGTCAAGTGGGGCGGCTCCACCGGCGGGGTCAGTTACGGCAGCGGGTTCGAACACTGCGACTGAACGACGGGGAGCACCGGGCCGGCAGGCACCGCAACCCTGGGCGGCCTTAAGGTACGGGCATGTCCGTAGACGGGTGGAACACGGTCCTGGTGCTCGGCGGTATCCGGTCCGGCAAGTCCGAGTTCGCCGAGTCCCTGGTCACCGACGCGCCGGTGGTCCGCTACGTCGCCACCGCGCCCGAGGGCGACCCGGAGGACACCGAGTGGGCGACCCGGCTGGCGGCGCACCGCGCCCGACGGCCGGGCAGTTGGACCACCGAGGAAACCACCGAGGATCCGCGCCGGCTGGCCGACGTGCTGGAGTCCGCCGAGCCCAACGAGCTGTTGCTCGTCGACGACCTGGGCGGCTGGGTGACGGTGCTGCTCGACCCGGACCACCAGCCCGCCGACGACGTGGCGACCATCGCCGAGTTGGCCGAGGCGATCCGCGGATGTGCGGCGCGAGTGGTGCTGGTAAGCCCCGAGGTGGGGCTGTCGCTGGTGCCGACCACCCCGCTGGGCCGGGCGTTCACCGACGCGTTGGGCGCGGCCAACCGCGCGGTCGCCGACGCCTGCGACGCGGTGGTGCTGGTCGTCGCCGGTCAGCCGGTCTGGCTCAAGTCGGTCGCCAGCGCGACCGAGTCGCCCGCTCCGACCACAGTGACCGCGCCGACGGCCGCTGCCAACGCCGCGGTGGTGGCGAGCCTGGCCGACAGCGAGCCGACCCCCGAGGTGCAGCTGCCCGACGTGCTGACCCACACGCCGCCGGCCACCCCGACCGCAGAATCGGGCAACCCGTGGGCCGCACCGACCATGGCGCTGCCGATGGTGGCCACCGGGCTGGTCATCCAGCCCGGCATGGAGCTGCCGATGCCCGACGAGTACGCCGGCCCGCAGGCGGTGGACCGGCTGGCCACGCTGGACGTACCGGGCGCCGGTCTGGGCGTGCTGGACCGGGTGGTGGGCTTCGCCGCCGCCACCCAGGGCACCTCGACCCCCGCCGCCTGGGGCTCGGTGCGGGTGCTGCTGCTGCACGGCGACCACGCCGGCGGGGCGGCGGCCGGCACCGTCGCCGGTGAGTCGGCGCGCCGTGCCGCACAGGCCCGCGCCGGCCAGGGGGCGTTGGCACGCCTGGCCGCCGAGGGCGGCGCCAGTCTCCAGGTGGTGGACGCTCCGGCCTCCGCGCCGATCGAGGACCAGCCGGCCCTCGCGCCGGAGCAGGTGGATTCCGCGCTGCGCTACGGCTGGCGGTTGGCCGAACAAGCCGCCGACGCCGGCGTACAACTGCTGGTGCTCGGCGCGTGCGGCGCCGGCACCGAGGCGGCGGCCGCGGCGGTGCTCGCGGCGACCGCGGGCGCGGAGCCGCCCGCCGTGCTGGGCCGGGTGATCACCGAAGCCGGTGAGATCGACGACGCGGCGTGGATGATCCGCTGCGCGGCGGTTCGCGACGCGCTGCACCGCACCCGACGCTCGTCGCGCGGCGCCAAGGACATCCTGGCCGAGCTGGGCGGCGGCGACGTGGCGGTGGCCACCGGCGTGCTGCTCGGCGCCACCGCCCGCCGGGTGCCGGTGCTGCTCGACGGGCCGGTCGGGTTGGCCGCCGGCATGGTGAGCCGTGACCTGGCCGGGCAGGCCCGGCACTGGTGTCTGCTGGCCGACCACGGCGGGCACCCGGCCGTGCGGCTCGCCGCCGACGTGCTGGGCCTCACCCCGCTGCTCGACCTGCGGCTGGATCTCGGCGAGGGCGCGAACGCGCTGGTCGCGCTGCCGCTGCTGCGCTCGGTGCTGGCGCTGTCCGCCGCGCTGCCGGTGCACCCGTCGCTGGGCGGCACGGACGACACCGACCCGCCCGCCGACGAACCGGAGTCCACCGACCCGAGCTACGCCGACCCGAGCTACGCCGACCCGGATCTCACCGAGCCCGACTGGACCGAGCCCAACTCGACCGAGCCCAACTTCGCCGAGCCGGAGCCGGCCGGGCCGGGCCCGGCCAGCACCGGGGCGGACGAGCAGCCGGCGTCGGGCTGGCGTGCCGGCTGAGCCACGCCTGCTCGCGGGAGCCCGGCTGGCGGTCACCACGTTCACCACGCTGCCGGTGCGGGCCGGACGCATCGACCGCCCGGTCGCCGGCACGGCGATGGCCCTCGCCCCGGTGGTCGGCGCGCTGCTCGGCGCCCTGCTGGCCGGTGTGCTGCTGCTGACCGGCGCGCTCGCCCCACCGCTGGTGGCGGCCGGCGTGACCGTCGGCGTCGCCGCGCTGCTCACCCGGGGGCTGCACCTGGACGGGCTGGCCGACACCGTGGACGCGCTCGGCTCGTACCGGCGGGGCGCGGCCGCCCTGGAGATCATGAAGAAGCCCGACGTCGGCCCGTTCGGGGTGGTCGCCCTGGTGGTCGTACTCCTGGTGCAGGCGGCAGCGCTCGCCGACCTCGCCGGCCGGTCCTGGCCGGCGTGCCTCGCGGCGGTGGTCGCGGCGACCGCGGCCGGGCGGCTCGGCGTCACTGTGGCCTGCCGGCGGGGAGTGCCGGCGGCCCGGCCCGACGGGCTGGGTGCGCTGGTCGCCGGCACTGTCGGCCCGGTGGCAGTGGCCGCCGGCGCGGTCGCCGTCGTGCTGCTGGCGGTGCCAGCGGTGCCGGGCCGTCCGTGGCAGGGGCCGCTGGCCGTCGTCGCCGCGATCGCCGTCGCGCTACCGCTGCTCAACCACGTGGTACGCCGGCTCGGCGGGATCACCGGCGACGTCCTGGGAGCGACCGTCGAGGTGGTCACCACGCTGGTCTACCTGGGTCTGGTGCTGTCCGGCTGAACCGGGCCCGGCGGGCCGGGTAGCGTTCGGCTCGACAACACCGGCGCGGCCACCGGGGGATCCCACAATGCTCATCACGGACGACTTCCTGCCCGTTCCGGTGCCGGAGTCGCTCAGCGCGACCTACCTGGTGCCGATGGCGGGGCTACCGAAGGTCAGTGCGAAGACCGCGGTGGCGGCCCTGACCGGCCGGCTGGCCGAGCCGGTGCACGGGCTGGCCCGGCAGATGCTCGACAGCCCGCTGATGAGCGTCGACACCCGACCGATCGCCGAGTTCCCCGAGCTGCCACCGGACCTGCTCACCGCGTTCGGCGCCACCAAGGAGCAGCTGGACCGGCTGGCGGCGGCGACGCACCTGGTGGTCGTACAGGCCGAGTACCGGCCCGGCTGGCCACCCGCGCACGAGTGGGCCGCCCGTGCGGTCGCGGCCGCCGTGGCGGAGTCCGTCGACAGCGACGTGGTGGACGTCTTCGGCCTCCAGTTCCTCGACCCGGCGACAGCGCTGCGCTCCCTCCCCGACGAGCAGGGCCGCATCCGACTTGTCGACTGGGTGCTGGTGCCGTACTCCTCGGACACCGAGGGTCTCTGGTTCACCACGAAGGGGCTGCGCCGCTTCGGTCTGCTGGAGTTGCAGACCCAGGGGGTGCCCGACCATCTCACCCGCGCCTGGGGTGCGGTGATGACCGGTGCGGCCCGCCGACTGCTGCGGGACTGGACCGACGGGCTCACCGGCGAGGAGGTGCCGGCGTTCGTGCAGCTGCCGGTGCTCGCCACTGTCACCGGCCACGACATCGCTGTGGCGTACGGCAACCCGGAGCAGCACGGCGCCACCGCCCCGGTGCTGCTCCGCCTCGAACTGGACCCGGCCACCGACCCGGAGGCCGACTCGTTCCTCAGCCTGCGCCCGCCGGCCGGGCACCCCGGCCCGGACGGGCGCTACTACGCAGCCGCCTGCGCGACCCTGTTCTCCGGGATCCAGCCGGACGTGCGCTACGCCCGTTCCGGTGACGCGATGAGCCGTGCGGTCGCCACCGCCCGGGCCGCGCTGGATGACGCGCGGGCCCGGTTCGTCGCAGGCCTTCTCCCCACCGAGTCGCAGTTGGTGGTGAAGTACGGCCTGCCCGGAGACGACGGCCCGGAGTACGTCTGGGCGGGCGTCACCTCGTGGGAGACCCCGGAACGCATCGTCGGCGTGAGCGCCAGCGACGCCAACACCGACCAGAGCGTCCGCATCGGCGCCCCGGTGGTCGTGGAGGCGTCCGACGTAGTCGACTGGGCCGTCCTGGACGCGACAGGCGTCATCGAGGGCGGCTGGACCCAAGCAGTCCTCGACTCAGGCGAACCCCCAACCCCCTCACGCTGACCCCCAACCCCAGGTCCCGCCCGGTCCCCGGGCCCCCCTTCCGCGTTGATCATGAAGTTATTGCCACCGCCGTCGGCGTGTCGCGGCAATAACTTCATGATCAACCAGGTCTGGAGTGGGTGGGGGGCGGGGCCGGGTGGGGGGTTACTTCACTGAGGGGGTTACGAAGGGGGGCTTCGTCAGCTTCAGGGGGGCTCGGCGGCCTCGGATGTCGATCTCGACCTCGTCGCCGTCCGCGAGGTTGGCGTTGGTGTTCAACAGGGCCAGCGCTATGCCCTGCTTGCGGGTGGGCGAGAAGGTGCCGCTGGTCACGGTGCCGACCTGGGTGTCGCCCACGTGCAGGGTCATGCCGGGGCGGGGGATGGCCCGGTCGACGGCCACCAGGCCGCGCAGCGTACGCAGGGGGCCGGCGGCCTTCTCGGCGAGCAGCGCGTCGCGGCCCCAGAAGGCCGGCTTGTCCCAGCCGACCGCCCAGCCGGAGCGGGCCTGCACCGGGCTGATGTCCAGGGAGAGGTCCTGCCCGTGCAGCGGGTAACCCATCTCGGTCCGCAGCGTGTCCCGGGCGGCCAGCCCGCAGGCACGCAGCCCGAACGTCGCGCCGACGGCGAAGAGCTCGTCCCAGACGGCCACAGCGTGCTCCGCCGGCACCACCAGCTCGTAGCCCAGCTCGCCCGTGTAGCCGGTACGGCAGACGGTCAGCTCCAAGCCGGCCAGGCTGGCGGCGGAGAAGCTCATGTAGCCGTGTTCGGTGGGCAGGTCCAGGGCGGCCAGCAACTCGGCCGAGCGGGGGCCCTGCACGGCCAGCACCGCGTACGCCTCGTGCTCGTCGGTGACGGTCACCTGCGCGGGCGCGGCGGCGCGCAACCGGCGCACCACCTCGGCGGTGTTCGCCGCGTTCGGGATGAGGAAGACATGGTCGTCGGCGTAGAGGTAGGCGATGATGTCGTCCACCACGCCGCCGGTGGCGTCGTCACAGCAGAGCGTGTACTGCGCCCGGCCCGGGCCGATCCGGCCGAGGTCGTTGCTGAGGCAGGAGTTGACGAAGTCGGCCGCGCCGGGGCCGCTCACCCGGGCCTTGCCCAGGTGTGACACGTCGAATACCCCGACCGCCGTACGCACAGCGGTGTGCTCCTTGAGCACTCCGCCGCCGGCGTACTCCAGCGGCATCTCCCAGCCCCCGAAGGGGGCGAACTTGGCTCCGGCGGCGGTGTGCCGCTCGTGCAGCGGGGAACGGCGCAGCCGGGTCGCGGCGGCGTCGGAGGTCACGTCGGTCATGGGTGGCAACTTACCGGGGGCAACGTCGCTGGTTAGCATCGGCGGGAGCCCGCTGGCGCTGTCGGCGGGACAGCCATGACGTCCGGCGGGTAGGTTCCGCCGGAGACCTTCACCGCTGGTACGCGACGCCGCGACCGGCCCGGCCCGCCCGGAGTAGCTTCAGTGACTTCACCCCGCACCACCAACCTGAGCCTGGTCGACACCGACCCGGCCGAGCTCGCCGTCGACGCGATCGTGATCGGCGTGCACAGCCAGACCGGAGAGCAGGGCGCCACCAGCGGCCTCGCCGGCACCCTGCTGCTCGCCAGCGGCGCGGAGAGCATCGCGGCCGCGTTCGACGGCAAGCTGACCGAGACCCTCGCGCTGCTCGGCGCGACCGGCGGGCCGGGTGAGGTCATCAAGCTGGCCACGCTGGGCACCGTGACCGCCCCGCTGGTCACCGCGGTCGGGCTCGGCCCGGAGCCGTCGGGTGCCGCCCCGGCCCCGGAGACGCTGCGCCGGGCCGCCGGTGCGGCGATCCGGGCCCTGGCGGGCGCCCCCAAGGTCGCGCTGGCGCTGCCGCTGCCGGACGACACTGACGCGTCGGCGGAGCTGCGCGCGGTCGCCGAGGGCGCGCTGCTGGGTGGGTACCGGTTCGCCGGTTACAAGACGCGGCCCCAGCCGACCCGGCGGGAGCCGGTGGCCGAGGTGCTCATCGCGGTGCCGGACGCCGGCGACGCAGGCGCCCAGGCGGAGATCGCCCGGGCGCAGGCGGTGGCGGGCGCGGTCCGGCTCAGCCGGGACTGGGTGAACACCGCGCCGAACGAGCTGCGTCCGCCGTCGTTCGCCGACGCGGTCGCCAGCGCGGCCCGCGAGGCGGGCCTCGGCGTCGAGGTGCTCGACGAGGCGGCGCTGGCCGCCGGCGGGTACGGCGGCATCGTCGCGGTCGGGCAGGGCTCGGAGGCCCCGCCGCGGCTGGTGAAGCTGACCTACACCCCGCAGGGCGGCGGCAACGGCAAGCGGGTCGCGCTGGTCGGCAAGGGCATCACCTTCGACACCGGCGGCATCTCGATCAAGCCGGCGCAGGGCATGTGGGAGATGAAGTCCGACATGGCGGGCGCCGCCGCGGTGGGCGCGGCCATGCTGGCGATCGCCGCGCTGAAGCCGACTGTGGCGGTCAGCGCGTACCTGCCGATGGCGGAAAACATGCCGTCGGGCACCAGCTACCGGCCGGGTGACGTGATCACCATGTTCAACGGCAAGCGCGTCGAGGTGCTCAACACCGACGCCGAGGGTCGGATGATCCTGGGCGACGCCATCGCCCGCGCCTGCGCGGACGGCACCGACTACCTGTTCGAGACCTCCACCCTGACCGGCGGCCAGGTGATCGCGCTGGGCAAGCGGATGGCCGGCGTGATGGGCACTCCGGAGCTGTGCGACCGGGTGAAGGTGGTCGGCGACGCCGTCGGCGAGCCGGCCTGGCCGATGCCGCTGCCCGACGACGTCCGTAAGGGCATGGAGTCGGATGTCGCGGACATCTCGCAGGTCAACGCCGGGATGGACCGGGCCGGTCACATGCTGCAGGGCGGTGTGTTCCTGCGCGAGTTCGTGACCGACGACGTGGCGTGGGCGCACATCGACATCGCCGGGCCGGGCTACCACTCGGGTGAGCCGACCGGTTACTGGACCAAGGGCGGCACCGGTGTACCGGTCCGCACGCTGGTGCAGCTCGTCGAGGACGTCGCCACCAACGGCTGACGGGACACGCGAAGGGGCCCCCTCGAGCAGGGGGCCCCTTCGCGTAGGTCAGTACCGCTCGGGGCGCCGTTTGCGGCGCTCGTTGAAGTCACGCATCCGCTGCGGGTAGCCCATCAGCCGGACGTCGTACACCGGAATGCCCATCCGGTACGCGAAGCGCCGGGCCCCGTCCGGGCCGTCGATGCGCCGGCGGGTCCACTCCCCGTCGTCGGCGATCAGGATGACAGTGGTCTCCGTCACGGTCGTCCGGGGCTCGATGTACGCCTCGACGCCGCGCCGACTCCGGATGAAGTTCTCCAGATGCTCCAGATCGCCACGATCGGCGGCACGGTCATGGCTCGGCACAGCCGCCTGTTTGCGGCGCCGGAACAAGCCCACCGGATCTCTCCCCCACCGTGCGTCATCGACAACGGTGCCAAGGGTACGTGTCGATGACGTGTCGTTGGGCACCTCAGTACGCACCCTGTGCTCAGTGGTGACAAGATGACCGAGGTGGGGTGTGTCCGTGTTACATCCCCGTGACCCCCGATGCAGCGACGCGACCTGGGAGTTGGACGTGAGCGAGCCGAACGAAGCGACCTTCGACATTGTCATTCTCGGAGGTGGCAGCGGCGGCTACGCGACCGCGCTGCGCGCCGCCCAGCTGGGCCTGAAGGTCGCGCTGGTCGAGAAGGGCAAGCTCGGGGGCACCTGCCTGCACAACGGCTGCATCCCGACGAAGGCGCTGCTGCACGCGGCCGAGATCGCCGACCAGGCTCGCGAGTCTGAGCAGTTCGGTGTGAAGGCCGAGCTGATCGGCATCGACATGGCCGGGGTCAACTCGTACAAGGACGGCGTGATCTCCCGCCTGTACAAGGGCCTGCAGGGCCTGGTGGGCGGCTCGAAGAACATCACAGTCGTCGAGGGCGCCGGCAAGCTGGTCGGCAAGAACGTGGTCGAGGTGGCGGGCAAGCGCTACACCGGCCGCAACATCGTCCTGGCCTCCGGCTCGTACGCGAAGAGCCTGCCCGGCCTGGAGGTCGACGGCGAGCGGATCATCACCAGCGACCACGCCCTCACGATGGACCGGGTGCCGTCGTCGGTGATCGTGCTCGGTGGCGGCGTGATCGGGGTCGAGTTCGCCAGCGTGTGGAAGTCCTTCGGCGTGGACGTGACGATCGTCGAGGCGCTGCCCCGGCTGGTCGCCGCCGAGGACGAGGAGTCGTCGAAGGCGCTGGAGCGGGCGTTCCGCAAGCGGAAGATCAACTTCAAGGTCGGCAAGCCGTTCGAGAAGGTCGAGAAGACCGAGAGCGGCGTCAAGCTGACCATCCAGGGCGGCGAGACCGTCGAGGCGGAGCTGCTGCTCGTCGCCGTCGGTCGCGGCCCGAACACCGCCAACCTCGGGTACGAGGAGCAGGGCGTCAAGATGGACCGCGGCTACGTGCTGACCGACGAGCGGCTGCGCACCAGCGTGCCGAACGTCTACGCGGTCGGCGACATCGTCCCGGGCCTCCAGCTCGCGCACCGGGGCTTCCAGCAGGGCATCTTCGTGGCCGAGGAGATCGCCGGGCAGACCCCCGCCGTGATCGACGAGGTCGGCATCCCGCGCGTCACCTACTGCGACCCGGAGCTGGCGTCGGTGGGTCTCACCGAGGCGAAGGCCAAGGAGCAGTACGGCGCCGACAAGGTCAAGACGTACAACTACAACCTGGGTGGCAACGGCAAGAGCCAGATCCTCAAGACCACCGGCTTCGTGAAGCTGGTCCGGGTCGAGGACGGCCCGGTGGTCGGCGTGCACATGATCGGCGCCCGGGTCGGTGAGCTGATCGGTGAGGCTCAGCTCATCTACAACTGGGAGGCGTACCCGGCCGAGGTCGCCCAGCTCGTGCACGCCCACCCGACCCAGAACGAGGCCCTGGGCGAGGCGCACCTGGCCCTCGCCGGCAAGCCGCTGCACGCGCACGCCTGATCATCCAAACCGCGGCGTCCGGCGACGGGCGAAGATCCCACCAGGGGAATGAAGGAGTCTCAGAAAATGCCGGTATCGGTCACCATGCCCCGGCTCGGCGAGAGCGTCACCGAGGGCACCGTCACTCGCTGGCTCAAGCAGGAGGGCGACACGGTCGAGGTTGACGAGCCCCTGCTCGAGGTCTCGACCGACAAGGTCGACACCGAGATCCCGTCGCCCGCTGCGGGCGTGCTGAGCCGGATCGTGGTCGGCGAGGACGAGACCGCCGAGGTCGGCAGCGAGCTGGCCGTCATCGCCGGTGAGGGCGAGTCGACCGGCGGTGGCGAGGCCGCCCCGCAGGAGCAGGCCCCGGCCGAGTCGGTCGAGCCGGCCGCCGAGCCGACGGCCGCCGCCGAGGGCACCGCGGACGAGGTGGCCCAGGACGAGGCCCCGGCCGAGGCGCCGGCTCCGGCCGCCGCTTCGTCGGGCGAGGGCACCGCGGTGAAGATGCCCGCCCTGGGCGAGAGCGTCACCGAGGGTACTGTCACCCGCTGGCTGAAGCAGGTCGGCGAGACTATCGAGGTCGACGAGCCGCTGCTGGAGGTCTCCACCGACAAGGTGGACACCGAGATCCCGTCGCCGGTCGCCGGCACGGTGCTGGAGATCAAGGTCGCCGAGGACGAGACCGCAGCGGTCGGCGCCGACCTCGCGATCATCGGCGCTGCCGGCGGGGCCCCGGCCCAGGCGCAGCCCGAGCCGAAGCCCGAGCCGAAGGCGGAGGCCAAGCCGGCGCCGAAGGCCGAGCCGAAGCCGGAGCCGAAGGTCGAGGAGCCGACCCCCGGCATGTCGTACAACGAGCCCGCCGCGGAGACCGAGAGCTCGGCGCAGCCGGCGAAGACCGAGCAGGCCGCGCAGCCGGCCGCGCCGACCTCGACGCCGCCGCGCCCGTCCGCCCCGGCACCGGGTGCCGGCGAGGAGGCCGCCGGTTACGTGACCCCGCTGGTGCGCAAGCTGGCCAGTGAGCACGGCGTCGACCTGGCCGCGCTCAACGGCACCGGCGTGGGTGGTCGGATCCGCAAGCAGGACGTGCTGGAGGCCGCCGAGAAGGCCAAGGCCGCCAAGGCCGCTCCCGCCGCGGCGCCGACGGCCGCACCGGCCGCGGCTGCGGCCAAGCCGGCCGAGAAGCCGCAGCCGAGCAGCAAGCGGGGCACCACCGAGAAGCTGCCGCGCATCCGGGCGACCATCGCCAAGCGGATGCAGCAGTCGCTGCACGAGACGGCCCAGCTCACCACGGTGGTCGAGGTGGACGTCACCCGGGTCGCCAAGTTGCGGACGCGGGCCAAGGAGTCGTTCCAGGCCAAGCACGGCGTGAAGCTGTCCTTCCTGCCGTTCTTCGCGCTCGCCGCCATCGAGGCGCTCCAGACCCACCCGATCATCCAGGCCAGCATGGACCTGGACGGCGGCACGATCACCTACCCGGCCGCAGAGCACCTGGGCATCGCCGTGGACACCGAGCGCGGGCTGCTCGTGCCGGTCATCCACAACGCCGGTGAGCTCAACATGGGCGGCATCGCCAAGCGGATCGCCGACCTGGCCGAGCGCACCCGGGCCAACAAGATCACCCCGGACGAGATGGCCGGGGCGACCTTCACGCTGACCAACACGGGCAGCCGGGGCGCTCTCTTCGACACCCCGATCGTGCCGTCGCCGCAGTCGGCGATGCTCGGCACCGGTGCCGTGGTCAAGCGGCCGGTCGTGGTCAACGACCCGGAGCTGGGCGAGGTCGTCGCGATCCGGTCGATGGTCTACCTGGCCATGTCCTACGACCACCGGCTGATCGACGGCGCCGACGCGGCCCGCTTCCTGACCGCGGTCAAGGAGCGGCTGGAGGCCGGCAACTTCGAGTCGGAGCTGGGCCTGGCCTGATCCACCCGCAACGCCGAGAGGGCGCCCCGGTCGTCGACCGGGGCGCCCTCTCGTCTGCGGTCCTCAGCCCTTCAGCAGGGCGGTCGAGACCTGCCAGAGCCGCTCGGCGGCCTCCGGGTCCAGCGCGTACGCGGCGACTCCCGTCCGCCCACCGGGCTGGTGGGGGGCGGCCTCCTGACAGTCCTCGAAGTAGCGCCCGCCGACCCCGTCGAGCAGCGGTGAGGCGGCGACCAGCACCGAGGTGGCGGCGCCCTGCTCGACGGTCTTCCAGGTCGCCGCGTTACCGGCGCGCAGCCGGTCCAGCTCCTCCTCGCTGACGTAGCGCTGGAGGTTGGTCCGGATCGCGCCGGGCATCAGCGAGTTGGTGAGGATGCCGTCGTCGGCCCAGCGCCGGGTGGCCTCCACGGCGAACAGCACGTTGGCCGTCTTGGACTGCCCGTACGCCTGCCACGGCTCGTACTCCCGCTTGTCGTACTGGATGTCCTCGAAGACCACCGGTGAGCGCAGGTGGGCGGCGGAGCTGACCGAGACGATCCTGGCCCCGTCGCTGGCGGCGAGTGCCGGGCGCAGCCCGGTGGCGAGCGCGAAGTGCCCCAGGTGGTTCGTGGCGAACTGCATCTCCCAGCCCTGCGGGGTGCGGGACAGGGGCGCGGCCATGATGCCGGCGTTGTTGACCAGAATGTGCAACGGGCCGTCCCAGTTGGCCACGAAGTCGGCGACCGAACCCTGGTCGGCGAGGTCGAGCGGGGCGACCAGGACACGGTCGTTGCCGGTGGTGCCGGTGATGTCGTTGGCGGCCTGCTGACCCGCGTCGGGATTGCGGACGGCCAGGGTGACCTCCGCGCCGGCGCTGGCCAGGGCGCGGGCAGTCTCCACGCCGATCCCGGAGGACCCGCCGGTGACGATCGCCCGCCGCCCGACGAGGTCCACGCCCCGGATCACGTCCATGGCCGTGGAGTGATGGGCGAACGAAGTGGTGATCGGGTTGTTGGTCGTCATTGTCCATCCTTGTCCGGGGTGGGCGGACCGACCGGCCCGCTGCGGGAGGCCGCGGCCCCGGTGTTTCCCCGACCCGGGCCGGAGGTAACGCCGGACCCCGTCGCCATCGCCGTTCGGGCCTCCGACCAGCCCGGACGCTGCCAGAGTGGGATCGTGGGCGGCTACCGGCGGGGTGGACAGCTGGGACCGGCCGTCCCGATCGCCCCGGGCGCCCGGGTGGACAAGTTCGAGGTCTTCTTCGACCTGGTCTTCGTCTTCTCGTTCTTCATCATCACCCGGGCCACCGCCGCGAACATCTCCGGTCGGCAGCTGCTGCACGCCGGCCTGGTGCTCGCCGTGCTCTGGTGGATCTGGGTGGTGCACAGCCTGGTCGCCACCCGGGTGCGGCTCGGCGAGGGCTACGTCCCGGTGCTCATGGTGATCGCGATGGTCGCCCTGTTCGCGTTCGCGCTGGCGCTGCCGCAGGCGTTCAACGACCCGAAGGGGAGTGCCGCCGGCCCGATGCTGGTGGCCATCAGCTATGTCGTGGTCCGGGCCGTGCACATGTTCCTCTATCAACACGTGGTGCGGGACAGTCCGCAGGAACGGCGGCAACTGCGGCGGTTCGCCCCGGAGCTGGCGGTGAGCATCGTGCTGCTGCTGGCCGCCGCGCTCATCCCGCCGCAGATCACCGACCCCGACCGGGCCGCCCTGGTCCGCGACGGGCTGTGGATCACGGTGGTGGTGGTGCAGTACGCCACCGGCTTCATCGTCGGGACCTGGGGCTGGGGGGTGACCAGCGCCGAACACTGGACCGAGCGCTACGACCTCATCCTGATCATCGCGCTGGGTGAGTCGATCATCTCGACGGGCGTGGGCGGCAACCTGCTCGGCAAGCCGGTCACCTGGCCGGCGGTGGCCGCCGCCGCGCTCGGCATCGTGGTCACCGCCGCCCTCTGGTGGGCGCACTTCGACTTCATCGGACCGGCCGCCCGGATCGCCCTGCACGCGGCGGAGGGCGCCCCCCGGGTGGCGATGGCCCGCGACGCGTACGCGTATCTCTACCTGCCGATGATCGCCGGGGTGATCCTCTTCTCGATCGGCAACGAGGAGGTCCTGCACAAGATCACCGACCCGTCCGGCGGGATCGCCGAGACTGTCGAGGGGCCGGCGGTGCCGATGCTCTTCGGCGGGCTGATCTGCTATTTCGCCGTCAACCTGCTCTTCCAGTTACGCACCCTGCACACCGTCAGCTGGACCCGCGTCGGCGTCATAGTGGTCCTCACGGCGGCCCTTCCGATCGGCCAACACCTGCCAGCGCTGGGCGCGCTCACCCTCGCGACAGTGATCTGCGTGGCGCTGGTGGCCGTGGAGGTGATGGTGATGGCGCAATCCCGGCACGCCCTGCGGGCCGCCGTCTTCCAGGAGCGGACCTCCCACGAGGCCCACGAGGCCGCCTGGCGGGCGCGCTGGCACGACGTCCGGGAGACCGACGAACCGACCACTCCGTGACGGCGGCGTTCCCGGGTTTCGAGGCGTGACCGGCCGGCCCTAGACTTCGACGCAGCGTCGCAGTGCACCCGGCCCGAAGGCCGCCGTGGGCATGGAGGCGCGGGGACAGCATGGGACGAACGTGCACCCAACCGGTTCACCGGCCGGCCGGCTCGCCGCCGTCGGCAATCAGATGATCGAAATCCACCTTTGGCTCAGCGCGGAACTGGCCCGGCTCCAGGCAAGCCTCGACACCCCGTCCCGGGACCTGCGGGCGCACTGCCTGACCTTCTGCGCCGCGCTCGGCCGACACCACACCGGCGAGGACGCGGGCGCGTTCCGGTTGCTGGCCGAGGAGGCCCCCGAGCTGCGCCCGGTCATCGACAACCTGATCACCGATCACGAGGTGGTGGCGGGGATCCTGGAACGGGTCGAGGCACTGCTGGGCGGCGACGCGGCGGTGCCGGTCGCCCAGGTGCGCGCCGAGCTGGGCGGGCTGGCCGCCCTGTTGGAGTCGCACTTCCGCTACGAGGAGAAGCGGCTGGTCACCGCCCTGAACGCGCTCACCGGTCGAACCGGCACGACCGAGGAACTACTCGGCCTGACCACGCCCGGTTCCCTCTAGCCGGCCTCCGACCTCGGTGCGGTGCCGGGCAGACGCTCGTAGAAGCGGATCTTCTCCCGGAGGTGGTCGTACTGGCGCTGGAGCAGGCGCATCTGCTCCTCGACCCGCGCCGCGTGGTGGCGCAGCAGCTCGTGCCGCTCGTCGGCGGTGTGCTCGCCGTCGCGGGCCAGTTGCGCGTAGCGGCGCATCTGCGCGATCGGCATCCCGGTGTCGCGCAGGCAGCGGAACAGCACCAGCCAGCCGAGGTCGTCGTCGGTGAAGACCCGCTGCCCGCCTGTCGTCCGCTCCACGTCAGCGAGGAGGCCGATCTTCTCGTAGTACCGCAGAGTGTCCAGACTGAAGCCGCTGCGGCGGGCGGCCTCCGAGGGGGCGTAACCGCTCATGTCGCGAGATGGTAGTGCTTGACCTGGAGCGCGCTCCAGGTTGGAGGCTGGCGACCATGACGACGACACGGACGCTGGGACGCAGCGGCATCACTGTGAGCGCTATCGGAATGGGGTGCTGGGCCATCGGCGGCCCGCTCTGGGGTGACGACGGGCAGCCGTTCGGCTGGGGTGAGGTGGACGACGACGAGTCCATCCGCACCATCCACCGGGCGCTCGACCTCGGGGTGACCCTGTTCGACACCGCCAGCAACTACGGCGCCGGGCACAGCGAGCGGATCCTCGGTCAAGCAGTGGCCGGGCGGCGGGACAGCGTGGTGATCGCCACCAAGTTCGGCAACGTCAGCGAGGAGGGCACCCGGCGGGCGCTCGGCACCGACGCCAGCCCGGCCTTCGCGGTGCGCAGCCTGGACGACTCGCTCCGCCGGCTCGGCACCGACTACGTCGACCTCTACCAACTGCACATCAACGCACTGCCGGTGCCCGCCGCGCTCGATCTGGTCGACACCCTGGAGGCCCTGGTCGACCAGGGCAAGATTCGCGCGTACGGCTGGAGCACCGACGATCCGGCCTCGGCAGAGGCGTTCGCGGCTGCCGGCCCGCGCTGCGCGGCGATCCAGCACGACGAGTCGGTGCTGCGCGACAACGCGGCGGTGCTGGCGGTCTGCGACAAGCACGACCTGGCCAGCCTCAACCGCGGGCCGTTGGCGATGGGGCTGCTCACCGGGTCGACCCGGGCGGTCGGGAGCGACGATGTGCGCGGACGGGCGCCGGAGTGGCTGGAGTGGTTCACCGACGGCCGACCGACACCACGCTGGGCGGCCCGGGTCGACCAGGTCCGCGAGGCGCTCACCGCCGACGGCCGCACCCTGGCGCAGGGCGCGCTCGGCTGGCTGCTGGCGCGCAGCCCCCGTACCGTGCCGATCCCCGGCCTGCGCACTGTGGCCCAAGCCGACGAGAACCTGGCCACCCTGGAGCGTGGCCCGCTGAGCCCCGAGTCCTACGCCGAGGTGGAGCGTCTCCTCACCGACCTTCGTCCGGCCCCCGCGGCCTGACCGCCGGGCCGGTCCACGCCCCGGGCGTCGTCAGCGGAAGTCGTCAGCGTGCTCGCCGGCCCACTGCCGGAACGTGCGCCCGGGGCGGCCGGTCACCTGCTCGACGTCCGGGGCGACCCAGGCGTTGCCGTCGAGATACCGGCCCATCTCGAGGAACCACTCGATCACCTCGGCGGGATAGTCGTCCTTCCAGTACTCCCGGGCCTGCTCCGGGGTCAATTCCTCGAACCGCACCGGGCGACCGATCGCCGCACCGATCATCTCGACCGCGTCCCGGCGCCGGACCGGCTCCGGACCGGTCGGCTGGTAGACCTGGCCGGCATGGCCGTCGTCGGTGAGCGCCGCCAGGATGACCGCGGCGATGTCCGCCTCGTGGACCAGGGCGCTGTTCCAGTCACCGAACGGTGCCCGGACCACCCCCTCGGCCCGGATGGCGGGCGCCCAGTCCCGGGTGTTCGCCATGAACTCGCCGGGAAACACGTGCGTCCACTCCAGACCCGAGTTCTCGATCGCCCGGTGCAGCGGCCGGTGCGGGGCCTCGAGCGGGTCGTCGTCGGCCCGGCTCGGATCGTTGTGACCGAGGTGGGTGACCCGACGAACGCCGGCCTTCCGGGCCAGCTCCAGGATCTCCGCACCGGTGCTCAGCGGTCCGTACCCATCCATTGCGACCAGGTGCATGCGTGTCACGCCGCGCAGCGCCGGCGCCAGCGTGTGGGGCCTGGCGAAGTCGCCCGCCAGCACCTCCACCCCGCTGGGCAGCGCGGCGGCCGCCGGCGACGCGGGATCGCGGGTCAGTGCGCGTACGTCGTGGCCGGCGGCCACCAGTTGCCGGACCAGGCTGCCTCCGACGGTTCCGGTCGCTCCGGTCACCAGGATCGGCATTGTTCCTCCTCAGGTATCGCCCGACGGCGGGCACGGTGAGCCGACCCCGCCATCCCGGGGGCGCTCTCGGATGGCTCATGGTCAGCCAGATCGATGCCGGAAGCAATCGCGAACACTGCATTCACGTTCGCTTTGACCTGCGGAAACGCGACCGGCACCGAAAGCGCGCGAGAGCATTTTTCGGCCCCCGGGAGGCCCGTTGACCTGCGTTCTTCGCGCCACCCGGGGGCGTTTGCAAATTTCTTCGCCGGTTCGTCCCGCAGCCGGTGACGTCGGCCGCGCCGTGCATCCATCGGGGGTGTTCTGGACGAAGATGGGGGTATGCGGATCCTTCTGGCCGGCGCGTCCGGCTTCCTTGGCACCCGGCTGGCCGACCTGCTCGTCCGCGACGGGCACGAGGTGACCCGGCTGGTCCGTCGGGCGCCAGGCGGGCCGCAGGAGCGGCGGTGGGACCCGGCCGCCGGGCAGCTCGACCCGGCCGTGGCCGCCGAGGCCGACGCCGTGGTCAACCTGGCCGGCGCGGGCGTCGGCGACAAACGCTGGAACGACGACTACCGCCGGTTGATCCGTACCAGCCGGGTGGACAGCACCACCACGCTGGCGACCACCATCGCCGGGCTGCCCGCCGCGGACCGACCCCGGGTGCTGCTCAACTCATCGGCCGTCGGCTGGTACGGCAACACGGGCGACCGGGCGGTCGAGGAGGACGCGCCGGCCGGCGAGGGCTTCCTGGCCGACGTCTGCCGGGTGTGGGAGGCCGCGACCCGGCCGGCCGAGGACGCCGGGGTACGCGTGGTCCGGCTGCGTACCGGTCTGCCGCTGGACCGCGACGGCGGGCTGCTCAAGCCGCAGCTGCTGCCGTTCAAGCTGGGCATCGCCGGCCGGCTGGGCAGCGGCCGGCAGTGGCTGCCGTGGATCTCGATGGCCGACTGGCTGAACGCGACCCGCTTTCTGCTGAACCACGACGAGGTCGCCGGCCCGGTGAACGTGGTGGGGCCGAACCCGGTGACGAACATCGAGTTCACCAGCGAGCTGGCCCGGCAGCTGCACCGCCCGGCGATCATCCCGATCCCCGCACTGGCGCTCAAGGTGGTCCTCGGCGGCTTCGCCCACGAGGCCCTCACCAGCACGCGAGTCCTCCCCGGAGTCCTGGCGAGAGCTGCCTACCCCTACCAGCACCCCACCCTCCCCCAAGCCCTGAAAGCAGCCCTGACCGCCTAACCCCACCCCGGGGAGCCCCGCCCAGCCCGGTGGTTCGGCCCTCGGCAGAATCGGCGGTCAGCGGGTCGCCGGTGAGCTGGTGGAGGCCGATGCTGGACCAATGGCGACCTTCTCCCTCCAGGCCACCCCGACCGACGCCGCGAGCTGGGCCGAGCTGGCCCGCCGGGCCGAGACCGCCGGCTTCGACGCCCTGCTCGCCGCCGACCACCCCGGCGACGTGACGTCACCGTTCGTGGCGCTGGCCGCCGCCGCCCCGGTCACCTCGACGATCGGGCTCGGTTCGTACGTGTCGAACCTCGGCGTACGGGAACCGATGCTGCTCGCGGCCGACGTGGCCACCCTCGACCTGATCTCCGGTGGTCGGGCCCGGCTCGGTGTCGGCGCCGGTCACACGCCGGCGGAGTGGCGCGCGGTGGGCCGGGAACGGCCCGACGTGGCCGGCCGGGTCCGCCGTTGCGTGGCCGTCGCCGAGGCGGTCCGCGCCCTGCTCGACGGTGCCTCGGTCACCGTCGACTCGGCGGAGCTGACGATGCGCGAGGCGGTGCTGCGCGAGCCCCGGCCGGTGCAGGACCGGGTCCCGCTGACAATGGGTACGGCGAACTCGACGCTGCTGCGCTGGGCCGGCGCGCACGCCGACGTGGTCGGGCTGACCGGGTTCGGGCGTACCCTCGCCGACGGCCACCAGCATGAGGCGCGCTGGCGGGCCGACCAGATCGAGGTGCAGCTGGCCTGCGTGGCGGCCGGCGCGGCCGGCCGGACCGACCCGCCGGCGCTGGAGGCACTGGTGCAGACGGTGGTGGTCACCGACGACGCGGAGGTTGCCGCTGCCGAGCAGGCCCGGCGCAACGGCATGACCTCCGCCGAACTGCTGGCCACCCCGTTCGTGCTGATCGGCACTGTGGACGAGATCGTCACGGCGGTCGCCGAGCACGAACAGCGCTGGGGGGTGACCCGGTTCGTGGTCCGCGACGACGCGCTGGATCCACTAACGCCGGTACTGGCCCGGCTGACCTGAGCCCGCGCCGACGGCCGTGTTGATCAAGAGGTTTGCGTCAGATTCCGGCTTCCGGATGACGCAAACCTCTTGATCAACAGGGGTTGGGGATGGGACTCAGCAGCCGATTACCCAGTGGTTGGGGGCGGTCTGCTTGAGGGCGCTGGTGTAAAAGGTGTTGTACAGGCCCATGCGCTGGTTGGAGCCGTTGGCGTAGGCGTAGCCGCCGGACTGGTACGCCCGACCGGCCGCCACGTGCGCGTAGTTGCTGGCCGTCACGCAGGTCGGCGGCGTGGTCGGGGTGGCCGTCGGGGTCGGCGTGGGGGTGGGGGTGGCCGTCGGGGTCGGGGTCGGGTTGGTCCCGCCGCCGTTCAGACCGAAAAAGAGCGCGTCACGGTACGTCGAGCAGATGGTGTCCAGGAAGTACGCGCCAGCGGTGCCGCACTGCTCGGCCGCCGAGCCCGGGTCGACCGGGGTGCCGTGGCCCATCCCGGAGATCCGGTAGAGCCGCACGTCGTCGTTGCCGTACACCTCGAGGCTGGTGTTGGCGGACAGCGACGAGGTGCTGGTCGGGGTCTGCGACACGCCCCGCACGTTTGTCCACTGGTCGCGGGACTCGGTGCCGTTGAGCGGGGTGACAGTGGTGTCCGAGGTGCCGTGCCAGATGGCCACCCGGGGGCGCGGGCCGGCGTAGCCGGAGTACGCGCCACGGACCAGGTCGCCCCAGGCGGCCGGGGTCTTGTCCGCACCCGGGTTCATGCAGCTGAACGCGTTGACCATGCTGGTGGCGCAGCGGTACGGGATCCCCGCGATGATCGATCCGGCGGCGAAGACGTCCGGGTAGGTGGCCAGCATGACCGCGCTCATCGCCCCGCCGGCGGAGAGCCCGCTGACGTAGACCCGGGAGCCGTTCACCGCGAAGTTCGCCTTGGCGTGGTCGACCATCTGCTTGATCGACAGCGCCTCGCCCTGACCCCGGGTGGTGTCGCCCGCCTCGAAGAAGTTGAAGCAGGAGTTGGCGTTGTTGCCGGAGGGCTGTTGGGCGACGATCAGGGCGAACTTCCACTGGTCGGCGTACTTCTGCCAGCCGGAGTTGGCGAAGTAGCCGGAGGCGTTCTGCGTACACCCGTGCAGCAGGACGACGGCCGGGGAGTTGGCCGGGAGGCCGTCCGGCCGGTAGGCGTACATGGCGAGGTTGCCGGGGTTGGAGCCGAACCCGGTGACCTGGGTGAGGGTGGCGGCCTGGGCTGGTGCGGCGACGGCGACCGCGCCCGCTACGGCGAGGGCGAGCCCTGCGACCGCACCGAGCAGCCGGGTGAGGGTGGACGAGGAGCGGCGCACGGCGGCCTCCTGAAGGGGCGGACTGTGAACTGGGTCACGGTCGAATTGCCGTGACGTTACGACGATGTGTCGCCGCTATGACATGGGGCACACTCACACATTCACGACGGACGCTGTGTACGCCAAACCGTGGACGTGGCGGACCGAATCCGTCCCCAACGGTCCCGTCCTTGCAGGTCTGACCGGCCCGTCCAGGTCCGGTTGGTAACGTCCGCTGCGTGCCGTCCTCCCCGTCGCTGGCCACCGGGCCCGCACCCGCGTCACCGCCGCGCACCGTCCGGGACCGCCGGGCCGACCTGATCGTCGCGCTGGTGGCGCTCGCGCTCGCCGTCTGGGTGACCAGTGGGCTGTGGCGGGACCCGAACGTCCGCACCATCACCGTCAACTCCAGCGACCAGGCGCTGTTCGAATGGCTGCTGGCCTTCGGCGGGCACGCTGTCACCCACGGGGACAACCCGCTCTTCACCTACCTGATCAACGTCCCGGACGGCGTGAATCTCGCGGTCAACACGACGATCACTGTGTACGCGGTGGTCTTCGCCCCGCTCACGTATTTGATCGGGCCGCCGGCGACGTTCCTGGTGATCCTCACCCTGAACCTGCTCGCCACCGCGCTGGTCTGGTACTGGCTGCTCTCTCGACACCTGGTCCGCAGCCGGCTGGCCGCCGGGGTCGGCGCCCTGTTCATCGCCTACTCCCCCGGCATGGTGTCGCACGCCAACGCGCACCTGAACTGGACCGCCGGTTGGCTGGTGCCGCTGCTGATCTGGCGGCTGTTCGCGCTGCGCCGCGCCGGGCACTGGCTTCGCGACGGGGTGATCCTCGGCGTGCTGGTCGCGGTGGCCTTCTCGATCGCCGCCGAGGGGCTCTTCTTCACCGCGCTGGCGCTGGGGGTGTTCGTCGCCATCTGGGCCCTGCACCCGGCAAACCGGGTGGAGGCCCGCGCCGCGCTGCCGAATTTCCTGCGCGGGCTCGGGGTGACCGCAGTGGTCGCCGGGGTGCTGCTGTCGTACCCCCTGTGGTTGCACTTCGCCGGGCCGCAACGGTTCCACGGCACCGGCTTCGACCCGGTGATCCACTCCGAGGACATCGCGGCGTTCGCCGCCTTCCCGCGCCGCTCGCTGGCCGGCGAGGCCGGGTTGGGCACCTCGCTGGCGCCGAACCCGACCGAGGAGAACTCGTTCTTCGGCATCCCGCTACTGGTGCTCACAGTGGTCTGTTTCGTCGTGCTCTGGCGGCGGGCCGACCCGCACCGTCGGGCCACCCTCTGGGCGCTGGGCGCCGTCGCGCTGATCTTCACGGTGCTGTCCTTCGGACCGGTCGCCAAGGTCGACGGCCGACGCACCGATCTGCCCATGCCGTTCGACCTGGTCGGACAACTGCCGGTGGTGAACGCCGCGCTACCGGCCCGGCTGGCGCTGGTGGTCGCGCCGGTGGTCGGGCTGTTGCTGGCGTACGTCGTCGACCAGTTGCGCGCCGCGCCACCCCGGCACCGCTCCACGGAGCTGGCCTGGCTGCTGGGTTTCGCGGTGGCCCTCGTGCCGCTGCTGCCCACCCCGCTGCTGACCGACGAGCGGGAGCCGATCCCGCGCTTCATCACCTCCGGCACGTGGCGGGACTACGTCTCACCCGACGGGGTGCTGACCCCGGTGCCGCTGACTGTGGACATCTACCCGGACGGCCAGCGTTGGCAGGCGTACGCGTTGTCGCACCGGCAGGGCGAGTTCGCCATCCCGGGCGGCTTCTTCCTCGGCCCCGGCGGGCCGGACGGGCGGGGCCGGATCGGCCCGGTGCCGCGCACGTTGAGCGCGTTGATGGACCAGGCCGGACGCACCGGGCTGGTCCCCATCGTCACCGACGGAACGATCCGGGAGGTCCAGTCGGACCTGCGGCACTGGCGCATCGAGACGGTGGTGCTCGCCGACGAGGTGCACGGCGCGAAGTTCGAGGTCGACGAGGGGGCGCTGCTGCGTACCGGCACCGCCCTGTTCGGCGAGCCGCAACGGGTCGACGATGTCTGGCTCTGGCGCGTTCCCCCTGCCGACCGGTAGACCGCGACGCGGCCAGCCGGGGCATCACGACCGGCCGCCATCGCGTCTAATGGGCCGATGAGATTGACCGGCGGGCGATTGCGGCGTGCCGCCGTGGCCGGGCTCGCGCTGGGGCTCGGCGCGCTCGGCGCGCCACCCGCCACGGCCGCCACCAGCACTGTCACCGGCGGCACGGCCGGCGGGAGCACTGTCGCCGACAGCACGGTCGGGGTGGTGCCGACCCGGGTGCGCGATCCGTGGCTGTGGCAGGCCACAGTGGGGCAACGCCCGGCCGGTCCGGCCGCGCTGCTGTTCTTCACCGACCGCACCCGCTACTTCGAGTCGACAGGGGTGCTGGTCGCCCGGGACGGCGCCTACCGGCTCATCCCGATCCGCATCGCCGAGGGGCACGGGCTGCTCTCCCCCGACGGGCGCCACTACCTGCGGCCGCAGTCCGGCGAGTTGCTGGACCTCACCACCGGCCGGCAGCGCCGCGCAGTGAAAGCCGGGCTGCACCCTTACGCCTGGTCACCTGATAGGCGGAGCGTGCTCGGCACCCGCAACAACGACGATCAAGTGATCAGCTACGGGCCGGACAACCAGCAGCTCAACGACCCGGAGAAGCCCGACGACCTGCTCGTCGTCGACCCGTACCAGGGCACCGAGCGGGTGGTCGCGGCCGGCACCTTCGCCGTCCACAACGGGGCGGCCTGGTCACCCGGAGGCGACCTGGTGGCGGTCACCGGCTCGCCGGACCTGCCTGCCCGGCTCGCCGAGCGGCAGCGGCTGGTGGTCGTCGACCCGGCCGGCGGCGATCCTCGTTGGCAGGTCGACCTGGGCGACCGGCGGATGCTGGCCGGCCCCGCCGCCTGGCACCCCGACGGCAGCCGGATCGCGCTGCTGGCCTTCGAGGGTTGCGCCGGCCTGGGCTGCACACCGGAGCAGACGGCGGCACGCACCTGGCGGATCGAGTTCGTGGACTCCACCAACGGTCAGGCCGTCGGTCAGCCGCTGCCGGTCGCCGCCTCGACCAGCGAGATCGTCGGCTGGCGCGGCGGCGACCCGGTGGTGACGGAGGTCAGCGGGACTGAGCAACACACGGATCGGCAGGCCGTTCTCGCCGTGCTGTCACCCTCCGGCGGCCGCGAGGTGCTGGTGACCGGGCCGGTCGGGTCGACCGACCTGATGGTGCCGGGCGACCTGCTGAGCCGGGGCGCGTTCGGCGGGTCGGAGCCTCGGCCGTCACCGTTCGCCGCCCCCCTCTGGGTCTACCTGACGCTGGCCGTGCCGATGCTGCTCGCAATCGCCCTCGTCCTCCGCCGAATCCGCCGCCGCCGCGCTGTGACAGGCCCGGCTCCGGCGTGACAACGAGCCGCCCAGCGGTGCCGAAACCGGCAGGACGAGGTCCTCGTGAGGCGGCTCACCAGGGATGATCGTCGTTAGCGGGACTAGGCTGGATGCCGTGACAACGACGACCCCCGGCCTGACGGCCGTCCGTGCCGGCCTGCTCGACTACCAGGCCGCCTGGGACGAGCAGCGGCGCCTGCACGAGTCGGTGGTGGCTGGCGAGCGCGGCGACACAGTGCTGCTGCTGGAGCACCCGAGCGTCTACACCGCGGGCAAGCGCACCGAACCGTGGGACCGGCCCATGGACGGCACGCCGGTCGTCGACGTGGACCGCGGCGGCAAGATCACCTGGCACGGGCCGGGGCAGCTCGTCGGCTACCCGATCCTGCGCCTGCCCGACCCGGTGGACGTGGTCGCCTACGTGCGCCGGACCGAAGAGCTGCTCATCGACGTGTGCGCCGAGTTCGGGCTGACCGCCGGCCGGGTCGAGGGGCGCAGCGGGGTCTGGGTGCCCGAGGACGACCGGGGGCCGGCCCGCAAGGTGGCGGCCATCGGCATCCGGGTGGCCCGGGGCGTCACCCTGCACGGCTTCTCGATCAACTGCGACTGCGACCTGACGTACTTCGACCGGATCGTGCCGTGCGGCATCCGGGACGCGGGCGTCACCTCGCTCACCGCCGAGCTGGGCCGCCCGATCAGCGTTGCCGACGTGCTGCCGGTGGTCGAGCGCCGGCTCTCCACCCTCGTCATGATCTGAGCGGCGGCCCCCGACGTCGCCGCCGAGGGCCGCCCCCCTCCTAGGGAGTCAGGCGGTGCAGGTCACGCGGGAACGCGGTGACCTCCCGGATGTTGGCCGCTCCGACCAGCCGGGCCACGAACCGTTCCAGGCCGATGGCGAAGCCACCGTGCGGTGGCATGCCGTGCCGGAACGCGTCCAGGTAGCCGACGTACGGCTCGACCGGCTCACCCCGGGCCGCCAACGCCGCCAGGTAGTCGGCGTGCCGGTGCAGCCGCTGCCCGCCGGTGACCAGCTCCAGACCACGGAAGAGCAGGTCAAAACCGTTCGAGTACGCGGGCCGCGCCGGGTCCGGGTGGGTGTAGAAGGGTCGCTTCGCCATCGGGTAGCCGGTGACGAAGAGGAAGTCCGACCCGTGTTCGCGCAGGGCCCACTCGCCCAGCGCCCGTTCGTGGGCGGGCGCGAGGTCCGGCTCGTCGGCGGGCGCGCCGGCGATCGTCAGCGCCTCGGTAAAGTGCACCGCCGGGATCTGCGCCGGCACCTGCGGCGGCGTGACGTCGAGCGTCGCCAGGGCGCTGCCGGCCCGCCCGCTCACCGCGTCCAGCATCCCGGCCACTGTGTCGCGTAGCACGCGCATCACGTCCCGGTGGTCGGTGACGAAGCCCAGCTCCGCGTCGAGCGACGTGTACTGGGCGAGGTGCCGGACGGTGTCGTGCGGTTCAGCCCGGAAGACCGGCCCCACCTCGTAGACACGTTCGAAGACGCCGACCATCAGCTGCTTGTAGAACTGCGGCGACTGGGCCAGGTACGCGGGTCGGCCGAACCAGTCCAGCGCGAACACGTTCGCCCCGCTCTCGGTGCTGGAGCTGACCACCTTCGGCGTGTGGACCTCCACGAAGTCCTGGGCGTCGAGTGCGACCCGGAACCCGGCCACCGCGGCTGCCGAGATCCGCAGCGCAGCCGACCGGGTGGGGTGCCGCAACGCTGTGGGCGCGTTGTCCAGCTGGGTGGGCAGGCTCGCGGTGAGTGCCGGCCGGTACAGGTCGAACGGTGGCGGTGCGGCGGGCGACCCGAGGGGACGTACCGTCGGGTCGGTCAGCTCGACCCCGGCGGGCGCCGTGCCGTTCGCGGTGGCAGTCGCGGTGACCTCGACGACCGACTCCTCGGTGAGTTTCTCCAGCTCGGCCCGGACGGCCGGGTCGGTGACGACCACCTGGGCAAGGCCGGTGGCGTCGCGCACGATCAGGAAGGCCACCGACTTGAGCAGGCGGCGGCGGTGCACCCAGCCGGCGATCCGCACTGTCGTGCCGATCCTGGCGGGCAGGTGCTGGGACAGGGTTCGTTGCATGGCGGGCTGCTCCTCGGTCGATCGCCACGCCGCGCCGCCCTGGGGTGGCGAAAGCGTCGCATCAGCCCCAGGGAGGTGTGGGCGAGCGGGAACCTCGCGGTGCCACCACACCTTCACCCCCGCCGAAACGGGGGCCTCGTTCGTCGCCTGATGACCGGGGCCAGCCGGGCGGGCTCTACTGGGCGCGGATGACCCGCGGCCGTTCTTCCCGCAGCTCGGGAGGGTCTTCGCACCCCGGCGCCAGACCGCCTCTCAGCACCGGCGGCTCTCTGCACTGGCGGGTCGGGGCACTACTCGGCTCCGTCGTCGCTGTTGGCGGAGACCGTAGCACCCGATTCCCGCTCGTGTGACGCACATTTTCGACACCCCGGTGTCCGGCGTCACAACGTTCGGGGCGTGACGCCGGTCGCCTGACGCACATAGACACCCGCCGTCCGGCGTAGGCTCATTTTCGTGACGATCGAGCACTCCGCGCCGACGACCGGCCAGGCAGCGCGCACCGCAACGGCGGCCCCCGAGGGGCGGCGCCTGCTGCGGATCGAGGCGCGCAACGCCGAGACCCCGATCGAGCGCAAACCGCCATGGATCAAGGTCAAGGCCAAGATGGGCCCGGAGTACACCCAGCTGCGCGGGCTCGTCTCGCGCGAAGGGCTGCACACCGTCTGCCAGGAGGCCGGCTGCCCCAACATCTACGAGTGTTGGGAAGACCGGGAGGCCACCTTCCTCATCGGCGGTGACCAGTGCACCCGGCGCTGCGACTTCTGCCAGATCGACACCGGCAAGCCGGCCGAGTTCGACGCCGACGAGCCGCGTCGCGTCGCCGAGTCGGTGGTCTCGATGGGGCTGCGGTACGCCACCATCACCGGTGTCGCCCGTGACGACCTGCCCGACGGCGGCGCCTGGCTGTACGCCGAGACCGTCCGACAGATCCACGCCCTCCAGCCCGGCTGCGGCGTCGAGCTGCTGATCCCGGACTTCAACGCCGTCCCCGAGCAGTTGGCCGAGGTCTTCAGCTCCCGGCCCGAGGTGCTGGCCCACAACGTGGAGACCGTGCCGCGCATCTTCAAGCGCATCCGGCCGGCGTTCCGCTACGACCGCTCACTGGACGTGATCCGCCAGGCCCGCGCCGACGGCCTGGTCACCAAGAGCAACCTCATCCTGGGCATGGGCGAGGAGCGGGCCGAGGTCTCGCAGGCGCTGCGCGACCTGCATGAGGCCGGCTGCGAGCTGATCACCATCACCCAGTACCTGCGGCCCTCCCCCCGGCACCACCCGGTGACCCGCTGGGTCAAGCCGGAGGAGTTCGTGGAGCTGCGCGAGGAGGCCGAGGAGATCGGCTTCGCCGGGGTGATGAGCGGGCCGCTGGTGCGTTCGTCGTACCGGGCCGGTCGCCTCTACAAGCAGGCCATCGACGCCCGCGCCGCCGCCTCGGTCGCCACCGCCAGCTGACTCCGCCGGCAGCGCCGCGCGGCCGTTCGGCGCCCGGGTGTCATGATCCTGTGATGACCGTCGGCGTACGCGAGCAGCCGCGCGGCGCGGACTCGCCCCGCCCGCGACCCGGCGCACGCCCCGGCCTGGTCGGTTGGCTCACCGGGTTGGCAGTGCTCGCCGGGGTGGGTTACCGGCTCTGGCTGCTGCTGCGCGCCGCCCCGCCGACGAACAGCGACGAGGCCACAATGGGGCTGGCCGCGCTGCACATCGCCCGGGGCGAGGACTTTCCGGTCTGGTTCTACGGCCAGCATTACATGGGCACGCTGGAGGCGTACCTGGCCGCGCCGGTGTTCGCCCTCGCCGGTGGGCCGTCGCTGCTCGGGCTGCGGTTGCCCACGCTGGCCCTGTACGCGCTGTTCCTGCTGCTGATCTGGCGGTTGACGCTGCGGCTGACCGGGGACCGGTGGTTCGGGCTGCTGATGGTGGCGCTGCTGGCCCTCGGTTCCGACCGGATCGTCAAGAACCAGCTGATCGCCGGCGGCGGCTACCCCGAGATGAACGCCGCCGGGGCGGCGCTGGCCCTGCTCGCCGTGGATCTGGCCACCGGTCGACCGGGGCGGCGATCGGCCGACGCCGGGCGACCCGACGGGCCGACGGCCGACACCGGGCGACCCGGCTGGCGGCTGGCGCGCTGGGCCGCGTGGGGACTCCTGGCCGGGCTGATGATCTGGGTCGACCCGCTCGTGCTGCCGTACGTCGCGGCGACCGGCGCGGTCCTCGTCGGGTTCTGCCGCCGGGAGCTGTGGGGTGCCGCCGGGGCGCTGCTCGGGGCGGCGGCCGTGCTGGGGGCGGCCCCACTGCTGGTGCACAGCCTGCTGACCGGGCGCAACCCGCTGCACGCCGTGCTCGCGGCCGGCGGTGCGAACGCCACAGCCGGCTGGCCGGACCGGCTGCACGGCGGCCTGGTGCTCGGCCCGCCGCTGGGCATGGGCTTCTGCGCTCCCGGCCAGTGCGCCACCTGGCAACTGTGGTGGGCGCTCGCGCTGCCGTTGCTGCTGGCCATTGCCGCCGCCACCGCCTGGCGGGCCCTGCGCACCCCCGACCTCGACCCCGCTGGCCCTGCCGCTGTCGGCCCCGACGTCGTGTCGCCTCGGGTGGCGGCGGCGGCCCGGCTGGCGCTCGTGCTGGCCGCGGCGGCCACCCTCGGCGCGTACACGGTGAGCAGTTCCGCCGGGCTCACCCCGGTGGAGAGTTCCCGCTACCTGTCCTGCCTGCTCATCTCCCTTCCGGCGTTGCTCTGGCCGGTGTGGGCGGCGGCCCGGCACGGGTTGCGTCCGCCGGAGACGGGCCGGCGCGGCGTCGGGTCGACGCTGGCCCGGTCGGTAGCTGTGGTGTTGCTCGCGGCCACGCTCGGCACCGCCGCCAACGCCACCTGGCGCGCAGCGCAGACCGTCCCGGCGACCCGGGCCGCCGAGGCCCGGCACACCGAGTTGGTGAGCACCCTGCGTCAGCTCGGCGTACGGCACGTGCGGGCCGGCTACTGGACCTGCAACCGGCTCACCTTCGCCAGCGCGGAGCAGGTGGTCTGCGCCGTCGTCGACGACACCCTGCGCCCCGGGTTCGACCGCTACCCCGCGTACCGGCGGGAGGTGGACGGCGCGGCGGCACCGGCCTGGGTTGCGCCGGCCGGCTCACCGCTGGCGGAGGTGCTCGACGAGCGGCAGCGATCCACACCGGGCAGCCTCGACCTGGTCACCATCGAGGGCTGGCGCATCTACCTGCCGCGCTGACCTCGGCGGTACACGTCAGCGCGGCGGCCCCGGTGCTCTCGTCAGCGTGGCGCGGCGGCCTCGGTGAGCAGGCCGAGGCGGTGGGCCAGGGCGGCGGCCTCCACCCGGTTGGTCACACCCAGCTTCGCGATGATCCGGGAGACGTGCACGCTTGCCGTCTTCGGTGAGATGAACAGCCGCTCGGCGATCCGACTGTTGCTGTGCCCCTCGGCGACCAGGCGCAGCACCTCCCGCTCCCGAGCGGTCAGCAGGTCCGCGCCGGCACCGCCCCCGGCACCGCGCAGGCCGACCCGCCGTGCCAGGGTGGCGGCCGCCTCGACCAGAGGGGTCGCGCCCAGCCGCCGGCCGATCTCGGTGGCCTCGGTGACCGCCGCCGCCGTCTCGTCGCGTTCCCCGGCCGCCGCGGTCGACTCGGCCAGCGCCAGCAGCGCCCTACCCAACGGGTAGGGCTGCCCGTCGGCCCGCCACGCGTCGACCGCCGTACGCCACGCCGGCAGCGTCTGGTCGCCGACCGCGAGCAGCGCGGTGACCTGGGCGGCGTGCGCACGGGCCGCCGGGTGCCGCGCCGGCAGGTCGGTGGCGAGCGCCGCCACGGCGGCGGCCAACTCCCGGTCACCCACCCGGGCCGCGGTACGCGCGACGGCGCTGAGCACCGGCCAACCCTCCCGGGGAAGCTGCGGCAGGCTCTCGTCGGCCACCGCGACGCGGGCCGCTCGTACCGCCTCGACCTTGTCGTCCGCGGCCAGCGCCGCCTCGATCGCCAGCTCGTGCAGGGGCAGGCGGTGGTTCGGCCACAGGTACGGCCGGTTGAGGAAGGTGAGCGCCCGGTCCACCAGTTCGTCGGCGCCCGGGTGGGCGCGGGCCAGCCGCAGCCCGGCGCCCAACTGGAGCCAGTGCAGCCCTGTGACACCGGACAGGTCGATCCGGGCGGCCTCCGCGCAGACCGCCTCGGCCTCGTCCCACCGACCCAGCGCGATGAGCGCCTCGGCCCGGTTGGAGAGCAGGTACGCCCCGGTGGAACGGCTGATCCCCACCCGTCGCGCCTCGGCCACGCCGGCCTCGGCGGCCTGCGCCGACTCGGCGTAGCGGCCCAGCTCGCAGAGCACGTCCGACTGGTACACCCGGGCGAGCACCAGGGCTGTGGGGTCCCCGGACGCGCGGACGACGGCCTCGGCCTGGCTCAGCTCGGCCAACCCCCGCTCCAGGTCACGCTCGCCGTGGCAGAGCAGGGCGATCCGCGTGTGCAGCAGCGCCAGGTCCTCGCCGAGTGCCTCGCCGTCCACGGCAGCCTCGGCAGCCACCCGGGCCGCCTGCTTGGGGTCGATCTTGACCATGTGCGCGGCGATGTCGGCGAGCAGCCGAACCCGCGCCACGTCACGGGGGCCGCCGGCGGCCAGCCGGTACGCCTCATCCAGCTCCTGGCGACCGTCACTCTTGCCGAGCAGGGCCATCAACCGACCCCGCTGGTTGAGCAGGCGGGCGGCGCGCAGCGGTGCGGCGTCGGCGTCCACCTCGGCCAGGCCGGCCCGGGTCAGCGTGATGGCCCGGCTGAAGTCGCCGGCCGTGACCGCCGCGGCCAGCGTCTGCTCCAGCAACGCCAGGTGGTCCATGCCGAGCAGGTCGGCGGCGTCCGGCACCAGCTCCCACAGCTCCAGCGCCCGCTCCAGCAGCCGGCGCTGCTCGGCGTACGCGTACCGGTCGGCGGCGGCGCACGCGGCGGCTCGTGCGGCGACGAGGGCCCTCGGGTGGTTGTGCGCGGCGTACCAGTGGTGGGCGATCTCGGCCGGGGCCCGGCCGGCGGCTACCAGGTGCGGCTGGGCCTCGATGGCGGCGGCGAAACGAGCGTGCAGCCGGGCGTGTTCACCAGGCAACAACTCGTCGTGCACGGCCTCGCGGACCAGCGCGTGGCGGAACTCGTAGTCACCGTCCCGGTCGGCCACCACCAACTGGGCGGCGACGGCGGCGCGCAGCGCGTCCTCCAGCTCGGCCTCGGGCAGCCCGGCGACCTCGGCGAGCAGGTCGTGGGCGAAACGGGTGCCGCCGGCGGCGGCGATCCGCAACACCCGCTGGGTCGGCTCGGGGAGCCGGTCCACCCGGGCCAGCAGCAGGTCACGCAGCGTCTCGGGGAGCGCCGCGCAGCCGATCGGGTCACCGGCGACGGCCAACTCCTCGATGAAGAAGGGGTTGCCCTGGGTGCGGTCGTGGACATCGTCGACGGCGCGGGCGAGTGGCTCGGCGCCGAGCAGGTCGGCGAGGATCGCGGCGGTGCCGTCGCGGTCCAGGCGACCCAGCTCGACCCGCTCCACACCCCGGGCCCGGTCCAGCTCGGCGAGGAACGGGCGCAGCGGGTGTCCGCGCTGCAACTCGTCGGTGCGGTAGGTGCAGACCAGCAGCAGCCGACCCGGCCTCGCCGCCCGGACGAGGAACCCGATGAGGTCGCGGGTGGAACGGTCGGCCCAGTGCAGGTCCTCGATGATCAGGACCAGTGGGCGAGCATCGGCCAGCCGCTGGAACAGCTCGGCGACCAGGTCGAACAGGTAGCCGCGCGGGGCGTCGCTGAGCGGGACGGCACGCGGGGTGGCGAGCGTCGCGGAGGCGCGGCCCAGCTCCGGCAGGAGCGGGGCGAACTCCGCCTCGTAGCCGGCGAAGACCTCGGGGCCGTCGGCGCGGAGCACCGCGCGCAACGCGGCGGCGAACGGGGCGAACGGCAGACCCGCCTCGCCCAGTTCCAGGCACTGGCCGACGAGCACCCGCGCCGCGCCGTCGGTGGCCCAGCCGGCAAACTCTTCCAGCAGCCGGGTCTTACCCACGCCCGCCTCGCCGCCGACCAGCACTGTGGTCGGCTCCCCGGCCCGCGCCCGGCCCAGCGCGTCCCGCAGCGCTGCGGTCTCGCTGTGGCGTCCGACGAGGACGGAGCTGGCGGCGCGTACTGTCACGTGTTCGAGCATGCCATGGCGGCCCGCCCCGCCGGCCCCGCCGATCGGCCGGCGGCCGGGCGGCGGGGTCGGATCGGATCGAGCGGCCAGCCCGCCGGGCGCTGTGGGCGGGGCGGCCGAGCTGGACGTGGCGGCCGTGCTGGGCGCGGTCACCGGCGGGCGTCGCCGGTGCGACCGGCCTGCCTGCGCCGGCCCAACCACCCGCGGCTGACCGGGCGGGACAGCGACCGGGCGAGCCGGTCGGCGGCCGCGTCGGCGCGCAGCTCGGCGGCGTGGGTACGGTGCAGGGTGAGCAGGAAATCTGCGTCGTTGCCGAACATGTCGGGCTCCTTCGTGGCGTCGTCGTCTTCTGCTGACGACTCTTCGCGCGAAGGCCCCACCCGGGCATGGGCATGGCGCCTCATCTTCCCCACCCGCAGCCTCCTTACCCGGCCGCTCCGGGCGCGTACGGCGACGTAAGGTACTCAGCTGCCCCGGCACCCGGACGCGGATCAACCGGGCCAGCGGCGACCACTAGACTCTGCGGCATGGCAAAGCCCCAGGAGAAGGTCTCGTTCGGCCAGCGGCTGAAGCAGATCGGGATGGTGTTCCAGTTCACCGCCAAGCAGGACCGGTGGTTCGCGCCGTTGGTCGCCGCAGCGGTGCTGCTCCCGCTCGCGCTCACCGTGGTCGCTGTCATCCTCTGGGGCTGGATCTGGCTGCCGCTGGGCATCCTGTTCATCCTGCTCGCGGTGCTGATCGTGCTCAACCTGCGCTCCAACAAGGCGATGATGAACGCCGCCGAGGGGCAACCCGGCGCGGCGGCGCAGATCATGGAGAACATGCGCGGCGACTGGCGGGTGACCCCGGCGGTCAGCTCGACCACCCAGATGGACATGATCCACCTGGTGATCGGCCGCCCGGGCGTGATCCTGCTGGCCGAGGGCAACCCGCAGCGGGTGCGCGGCCTGCTCGGCCAGGAGAAGCGGCGGCTGTCCAAGGTGATCGGCTCCGCTCCCCTGCACGACTACGTGATCGGGCAGGAGGAGGGCGAGCTGCCGATCCGCAAGCTCCGGACGACGCTGCTGCGCCTGCCCCGCGCCCTCTCCGGCAAGGACGTCAACTCGCTGGACAAGCGACTCAAGGCGCTCACCGCCCGGCCGCAGATGCCCAAGGGCGCGATCCCGAAGAACATGCGGCCGCCAGGCGCCTTCCGCCAGTCGCGGGGCCGCTGACCCCAGGTGTACGCGAAGGAGCCGGACCCGCACGGGTCCGGCTCCTTCGCGTACACCCTCAGGTGCCCGCCCCCGACGCGGCGCCCGCCTCGGGCCACCCTCGCCATGATGGCGAGGTGGCGGTCCCGGACCGGCGTTGTTGGGGGCGGCCTCAGCCTCGGGGGGCGTCGACGATGACCGAGCCGGCGATTCGGTCGTGCAGGCCGCGCCGGTGCTCGTCCATGATCAGTGCGGGAACGACGAGGGCCAGCAGCAGGCCACGGATCAGCCCTCGGAGCACGCCGATCCGGCCACCGTCGTTCCAGTTCACACAGCGGATCTTGGTGATGTACATGCCCGGAGTCTGGGCGAACAGGCCGAGGAAGATGCCGTACACCAGGACGAGCACCAGCACCGGGGCCCAGCCGTCGCGTACCGGGTCGGCGAAGAAGTTGGACACCAGCAGGCAGAGCACCCAGTCGATGATCAGCGCTCCGAACCGCCGACCGAGGCTCGGTGCGGTGAAGGTGGGGTCGGTGGCCGGCGCTGCCGGGAGGTGCGGATTGGTCACAGCGGTCAAGGGTATCCGCGCCGCGATGAGGGCTTGCCGGGTGCCGCCGTCGCTGTGTGCCGATTCAGGCCAAAGGCATCAGATGTCATTACACTGGCACAGTCGGTACGGCGTTCCTGGCGGGCCGGAGGCGCGGACCGGGGCGTCGCTGACGCTCCGCGAGGGACGTAACACGGCAGAAACAACGGAGACACGGCCGGGCAACCCCCCGGCCCTAGCGTCGCCAGAAGCCTAGCCACCCCGTGGACGTGCCAGGAGGATGTGTGTTCGCCAATCCCGAGGAACTGCTGCGATACCTCAAGAACGAGGACGTGAAGTTCGTCGACGTTCGTTTCTGTGACCTGCCCGGCGTGATGCAGCACTTCAATCTGCCGGTCGAGTCCGTCAACGACGACCTCTTCACCGACGGCCTCGCGTTCGACGGTTCGTCGATCCGCGGTTTCCAGGCGATCCACGAGTCGGACATGCTCCTGCTCCCGGATGTCGCCACCGCGTTCATCGACCCGTTCCGCGCGCAGAAGACGCTCGCGCTCAACTTCTTCATCCACGACCCGTTCACCCGCGAGGCCTACAGCCGCGACCCGCGCAACGTGGCGAAGAAGGCCGAGGCGTACCTGGCGGCGAGCGGCATCGCCGACACCGCCTACTTCGGTGCCGAGGCGGAGTTCTACATCTTCGACTCGATCCGCCACGAGACCTCGGCGCACCAGTCGTTCTACTACATCGACTCGATCGAGGGCGCCTGGAACACCGGCCGCGAAGAGCCGGGCGGCAACCGCGGCTACAAGACCGCGTACAAGGGCGGCTACTTCCCCGTCCCGCCGGTCGACCACTACGCCGACCTGCGTGACTCGATCGTGCGCCGCCTGGTCGACACCGGCTTCAACGTGGAGCGCTCGCACCACGAGGTGGGCACCGCCGGCCAGTCTGAGATCAACTACCGGTTCTCCACCCTGCTGCACGCCGGCGACCAGCTCCAGCTCTTCAAGTACATCGTGAAGAACGAGGCCTGGGCCAACGGCAAGACCGCGACCTTCATGCCCAAGCCGCTCTTCGGCGACAACGGCTCCGGCATGCACACCCACCAGAGCCTCTGGCTCAACGGTGAGCCGCTGTTCTACGACGAGACCGGCTACGCCGGCCTGTCCGACATGGCCCGCTGGTACATCGGTGGTCTGCTGCACCACGCGCCGTCGCTGCTGGCCTTCACCAACCCGACGATCAACTCGTACCGTCGTCTGGTGCCGGGCTTCGAGGCGCCGGTCAACCTGGTCTACTCGCAGCGCAACCGGTCCGCCTGCACCCGCATCCCGGTGACCGGCGCGAACCCGAAGGCCAAGCGCGTCGAGTTCCGCGTCCCGGACCCGTCGGCCAACGTCTACCTGGCCTTCTCGGCCATGATGATGGCCGGCCTCGACGGCATCAAGAGCAAGATCGAGCCGCCGACGCCGATCGACAAGGACCTCTACGACCTCCCGCCGGAGGAGTGGGGCGACGTCAAGCAGGTGCCGGGCTCGCTGTCGGCCGTGCTCGACTCGCTGGAGGCCGACCACGACTACCTGCTCGACGGCGGCGTCTTCACCCCCGACCTGATCTCCACCTGGGTCGACTGGAAGCGCGCCAACGAGGTCGACCCGGTGCGTCTGCGCCCGACCCCGCACGAGTTCGCCATGTACTACGACTGCTGAGCAGTCAGACGCACGACGGCTGCTGAGCAGTCGCTGGAACACCGGCCGGGCCGGCTCCGCTCACGCGGAGCCGGCCCGGCTCGCTGTGCGCCATCCCCCGGCATACCTTCGCGTCCGATATATTGCTGGCGTGGACACACCTCTACGCGAACCGACATTCCTGATCCTCACCGCGCTGGCCGCCCAGCCGATGCACGGCTACGGGCTGATCGGTGAGGTTGCCGCACTCTCCGACGACCGCGTGTCGCTACGCCCTGGGACGCTCTACGGGGCGCTCGACCGGCTGGTCGACGCCGGCCTCGTCGAGGTCGACCGGGAAGAGGTGGTGGACGGCCGACTGCGCCGCTACTACCGCCTCTCCCCCGGCGGCGAGACCACGTTGAGCACCGAGACCGAACGACTGCGCCGCAACGTCGAAGCCGCCACCGCCCGGCTGTCCAAGCGGACTCGCGCCGCCCTCCCGACCACCCCACGCCTGGCCGGAGGCTTGGCATGAACGACCTGGAACGCCGCTACCTCCGGCTGCTGCGCGCGTACCCCGCCGACTACCGGCGCGCCCGCGGCGCCGAAATCGTCGGTACCTACCTCGACCTGGCCGCCGCCGACCAACGCTGGCCGGCGCCGGCGGACGCCGCGGACCTGGTGCGCGGCGGCCTCCGCCAGCGGCTGCGGGCCGCGGGCGTCACCGACCTGATCCCGGGGGTACGCCTCGCGGCGCTGCTGGCCCTGGTCACCGCCAGCGCTCTCGCCGGAGTCTGGGGTACGGCAGAGCTGCATCCGCCGCCCGTGGAGTGGGGCGTCCCCCACGTCGGCCCGTTCGTCTCGCTCGGTGTCGTCACGTGGGCGGCATGGCTGCTGGCGGCGGTGGTGATCGCCGTCGCGCCGAGCCGGGTCGCCCGGTGGGCCATCACAGTCGCGCTCCTGCTCACGATTGCGCTGCCACCGGTGGCAGCGGTGCTCGACGCACCTCGACCGCCGCTGTTCGTGCTGGTGCCGCAGATGGTCCTGGGCCTGCTGGGGCTCGCCCTGCCCGACCGGCCATCGCGGGCGATCCGCCTCGCGCCGCTGCTGTCCGCGATGTTGGCGGTGGCTGCGACGCACTTCCTGGTGGGGGCCGACGCGATGGGCGGCTACTACGCCCCCACCGCGACGCGTTTCCTGCCCATCGTCGGTGGGTTGCTGCTGGTCGTCGGGACCCTGCTGGCCATGGGGCTGGCACTGGGCGGGGACACCCGCGGCGGCTGGGCGCTCGTCACACTGCTCACCCCCGCCGGCTTCCTGGCGGTGCCCGGCCTGGCCGACAGCTTCGGCCCGGCATACGGCGCCATCACCTTCGCGGAACTGGCCGTTACCGCCATCGCCGTCGCGCTCGCCGGCCCCGCCGTCCTACTCCTGACCATCCTGTTCCGCTCCCGCCGAACCCCCACCCCCCAGCCCTCAGGCCAACAGTGCCCCACCTGCGGGGCGCGAGCCTGACGATGACGATCATGAGGTTGGCGAGGCGTTCCGTCCAGATCGCCCCCGTCAACCTCATGGTCAACGACGCCAGCGGCGCAGGGTGCGCACGAGCACGGTCAGGAGTAGGGCGGTCATCGCCAGGGCACCTGGTGCCTTGGTGACGCGGGCCAGGTTGGTGCCGTCGGGCAGGGCGAGGAAGGCTGCCGCCGCGGTGGGCAGCACGAACCACGTCGTACGGGCGGCGGTGAGCGCGAGCAGCGCCAGGGGCCAAGTCGCGTACCAGGGGTGGAAGACCGGGGACAGGACGACGGTGGCGACCAGCGCCAACGCCGCGCCGTGCAGCGCCACTCGGGGCGCCGTCGTCTCGACCCGCGCCACCCGCCCGGCGTCGTTGGACCCGCGCAGGGTCTGCCAGGCCCGCCACCAGAGCACCACCAGCACTCCGACGAGCAGCAGCAGCGCAACCGCCCGGACCAACGGCACCGCCTGCGGGTCCCGGCCGACCAGCGCGCCGGCGTAGTCGACCACGAAGCCCACGGCGGTGGGTGGTGACGTCCACTGCTCGGAGTCGCCGCTGTGGGTCAGCCCGCCCACCCAGCCGAAGCCGAGGCCGGACACCGCCGAGGTGACCAGCAACGCGGCGAGCAGCCCGCCGACCAGCCAACCACAGTGGCGCAGCAACGCCCGTACGGTGTAGCGGCCGGGCATCCCGGCCAGCACGGCGAACGGCACCACCACCACGGCGGTGGCCTTCACCGTGACGGCCAGCCCGAGCAGCGCTCCGGCCAGCAGCAGCGCCGCCGGCCGACCCGGTCGACGGACCACGACCAGCAGGCCACACAGCAGCAGGCCCAGCATCACCGCGTCGTTGTGCGCGCCGGCCACCAGGTGTACGCCGACCAGCGGACCGGCCAGCGCCAACCAGGCGGCCCGCCGGGCCGGCACCCCGGCCGCCCGCGCCAGAGCGGGCAGGCAGAGCGCGGCCAGCAGCAGCCCCGCCACGGCGATCACGCGCAACGCCACGATGGTGCCGGTGAGCCCGCCGCCGAGGCCGACGGCGAGCGCCGCGAGCAGGACGAACACCGGCCCGTACGGTGCCGGGGTGTCCCGCCAGATCGGGGCCACCGTGTCCAGCCAGGGGCAGCCCGCCGCCGCCACCCCCACTGTGTACGGGTCGACGCCGTGCGCGTACGTCCAGCCCTGGCAGGCGTACGAGTAGACGTCCCGGCTGCCCAGCGGCGGCGCGAGCAGCAGCGGTAGCGCCCACAGCCCGGCGGTGACGTACGCCCAACGGGTCGACGGCGCACCCTCGCGCAGCGACCACCACGCCCCGACCAGCAGGACGGTGCCGATCAGCCAGCAGGTCAACGTCGCCGGGCCGTCCGGGGTTCGCCAGATCGACGCTGGTGTCACGCCCAGCGGGGCATCGGGCAGCGCCCCGCCGAGGTATCCGGCCACGGCGAGCAGGACCGCGCCGGCCAGACCGACGTACCGGGCACCCGAGGCCGCCAACGACACGGGCGGCGGCGAGACGGGCGGGCCGGGAGCGGTCACCGGCGCACCTTCCCTCAATCGGCGGCGACCGGCTGACGGGCCGCCCGAGCCGACCGTACCAACCGGATGACCAGCACGATCACCAACAGCGTCATCAGCGGCGCCCCGACCGTCTTGGTGTACCGGGGCAGCCCGGTGCCGTCGGGCAGCACCAGGAAGGACGCGACCAGGGCGACCACGATGAACCATCTGGTGCGCTGGGCGGTGGCCGCCAGCACGAACAGCGGCCAGGTCCAGTACCAGGGGTGCACGACGGGGGCGAGCGCGACGGTGAGGGCGAGCGCGAGGCCGGCGTGGTACAGCGGGTCACGGGTGCGGGCCCGCCACCAGAGCCAGACGAGCAGGACGGCCAGGAGGACCACGGCGATCCCGCGGGTGACCGGCAGCGCGTCGATGTGACCGCCGAACAGCGCCGCGACGTACCCGACCGTCTGGCCCACAGCTGTCGACGGGGACGTCCAGGCGATGGCGGCGCCACCCTGGGACAGCCCGCCGATCCAACCGAAGTCCAGCCCACCGACGACGGTCACGCCGACCACTGTGGCGACAGTGCCGCCGACCACCCAGCCGCCGTCGCGGATCAGCGTGCGGATCCGGTACGGCCCGGCGGTGGCCGCCAGCGCGGCGAACGGCACCACCACCACGGCGGTCACCTTGATCGCTACCGCGAATCCGAGGAGCAACCCGCCGACCAGCAGCATTCCGCGCCGGCCCGGGTGCACCGCCACCACGGCCAGCCCACCGACCAGCGCGGCGAGCATCAGCGCCTCGTTGTGCGGGCCACCGATCAGGTGCGCGGCGACCAGCGGGGAACCCAACGCCAGCCACACCGCCCGCTTCGCCGGCACACCGGCCCGACGCGCCAGCGCCGGCAGGGCCCAGGCGGTCAAAACCAAGCCGACCAGCGACAGCGCACGGAACAGCACGATGCTGGCGGTCAGCGAACCGGTGACCTTCACCACGGCGCCCGCGATCAGAACGAACAGCGGCCCGTACGGCGCCGGGGTGTCGCGCCAGATGACCGAGACGGTGTCCAGCCAGGGGCAGGGCAGCGCGGAGACGCCCTGCTCGTACGGGCTGATGCCGCCGACGAAGCTGGCGCCCTGGCAGGTGTACGCGTACACGTCCCGGCTGCCGAAGGGCGGCGCGATCAGCAACGGCAGCAACCAGAGCCCGACGGTGACCAGTGCCCACCGCGTCGAGGGTCCCCCGTCGCGCAACGCCCACCAGGCGTACGCCATCAGGCCGGTGCCGACCACCCAGGCGGCGAGGATCAGCGGGCCGTTGGGCCCCTGCCAGATGCTGACCGGGGTGCTGCGCAGGGGGCCGCTGGGGAACGCGCCGCCGAGGAAAGCGGAGAGCGCGAGCAGCATCGAGCCGGCCAGGCCGGTCCAGCGCGCGAGGTGGGGGGGCACGCCGGACATGCTGCCAGCCCGTCGGTGGGAGGCCGACGGCAGGCACGGCTCAGCAGTGGCGCGCCGGTGCCAACCCACTGGAGATCGAGTAGTCGCCGGCGGCGCGGACCCGCACCTCGGTCCACCCGTCCGCGCCCGGTCGCAGGCAGCCGTCCGGGCCGCTCAAGGTGAGCCAGCGCGACCAGCGCACCCGGACCGGCACGTCCCCCGGCGTGGCGGTCAGCCGGACCGCACCGCGGTCGGCGGCGACAAGTTGGCCCGGGGCACCGACCAGCGGGGTCGGATCGACCACTGCGTACATCTGCCAGGTGGCGTCTCGCCAGACCTCCCGCAGGTACGGCAGGCCGGCGCGGATCAGCGCGGCCTCGTCGCGGCCCCACCGGTCGGCGGGTGCGTCCGGGGCGAGCACCACGTAGGTCACCGCCTCGTGCCGTAGCCACTGCTCGTACGTCTGCGCGCTCAGGTTGCCGTCGTAGAACAGCGCGTTGCGGTCGCTGTCGACCTGGCGTTCCCAGCCCCGGGCCAGTGGCACTGTCGGCGGCAGGTACGCGGACTCCCAGTGGTCGCGTAGCGGCACCACCTCGACCCGCCCGGCCGGCTGCCGCCGGTCGAGTTCGGCGACGAGCGGTCGGTAGAAGCTTTCGGCGCTTTCCGGGGCGCCGGCCCGGGTCACGTCGCTCGTCATCACCGGGGACTGCCACCACACTGTCGCGGCGAGCAGCGCGGCCAGCCACGGCCCCGGCAACGCGGCGTACCCGGCCAGCACGGGCAGGGCGAACAGCATCGGCAGTCGTAGCGCGTTGGAACCGATCGGGCTGGGCAGGTAGTACGCCCCGATCAACAGCAGCACGGTGAGCACCGCGCCGACGCGCAGCACCCGGCGGCGGCGCGGCAGCACGACCGCCACCAGCACCGCGAGCGCGACGTTGATGCGCATCGACTCGGCCGAGTACGGCTGGGTGCCGCCGTTGCCGAAGACGAACGCCATCGGGGCGAGCGTGACGGCGGGCGCCACGGCCAGGACGAACCCCTCGGACAGTGGTCGTTCGGCTCGCCAGCCTCCGGGCAGCGGGCGGCCCGGCCCGTCACCGGTTCGCAGGGCGCCCAGCAGCAGCGCCGCGCCTGCCAGCCCGGTGAACAGGCCGGCGACCGGGCTCGCCGCCGTCGCCAGGGCGGCGCAGCCGGCGGCGAGCGTCAACCGGAGCCAGCGCGGTGGGCATTCCGCGCTGACCGCGCAGAGCGCCAGCAGCCCGAACGCCAGCCCGACAGCGAAGGTGATCCGACCGCTCGCCAGGTTGCCGAACAGCACCACAGCGCCGAGGACGCCGGCCAGCAGCGGTCGGCGGGCCCGGTTGCGGGTGAACAGCCATCCCAGCGCGGCCGCGCCGACCACGGCGGCGACCGCGCCCAGCGGACGCACCCCGATCAGCGCGCCCAACCGGGCCGTGAAGAGGCTGTAGCCGTACTGGTTGACGCCGCCGTACCAGCCGAAGTCGACCGGCGCGGCCCCGTACCGCTCGGTGAACCCGGCACGGGCCACCTGGGCAGCGAGGTCGGTGCCCATCGGCGGCGCGAGGAGGAACGCGACGGCGAGCACCACAGCGGCCCCGGTCGCCGTGCCCGCGATGCGTAGCCCGGTTGGGCGCGGCGACGCGTCAGGCATCGAGGACCCGTTCGGCCGCGGCGCGGGAGCGGCGGCCGGTGCGCAGGTACTCGTCGAGGAACTCCCCCGGGTCGTCGCGGCCGAGCAGCCGGGCCACCCCGGCCAACTCCACCCCGTGCCGGGGCAACTGGTCGCCGGCCCGGCCCCGGACCAGCATCAACGCGTTGCGGACCTGCGCGGCCAGGGCCCAACCGGCGGCCATCTCCGCGGCGTCCGTGCTGTCGATCAGGCCGGCCCGCTCGGCCGCCGCGAGGACGTCGAGGGTACGCGTGCCGCGCAGTGCCGGATTCGCGCCGGCGTGCCGGAGCTGGACGAGCTGCACAGCCCACTCCACGTCGGCGAGCCCACCGCGACCCAGCTTGGTGTGGGTGGCCGGGTCGGCGCCACGGGGCAGCCGTTCGGTTTCCACCCGGGCCTTGATCCGCCGGATCTCGACGACCTGCTCGCGGGTCAGCCCGTCGGCCGGGTAGCGCACCGGCTCGATCATCGCCTCGAACTCGGCGCCCAGCTCGGCGTCGCCGCAGACGAACCGGGCGCGCAGCAGAGCCTGCGCCTCCCACACCCGCGACCAGCGGGCGTAGTACTGCGCGTACGCGGCGAGGCTGCGTACCAGCGGACCCTGGCGGCCCTCCGGTCGAAGGTCGGCGTCGACGCCCAGCGGCGGGTCGGGGGCGGGTACGCCGAGCAGTCGGCGCAGCTCCTCGGCGACGGCGTGCGCGGCGGCGCTGGCGGCGCTCTCGCTGGTGCCCGGCGGCGGGTCGTAGACGAAGAGCACGTCGGCGTCGGAGAGGTAGTTCGACTCGTACCCGCCGAGCCGGCCCATGCCGATCACCGCGAACCGCAGCCCCGCTGGTGCCGGCTGGCTGGCCTGGGCGGCCCGCAGCGCGGCGGCCAGCGTGGCGTCGGTGACGTCGGCGAGCGCCGTACCGACAGCGGTGATGTCGGACAGCCCGCGGGCAGGACGGTTCGCGCCGTCCGCCCGGGTGGGGCTGGGCGCGAGCGCGCCGGCCCGGCACAGCACGTCGGCGCAGGCCACCCGGACCAGCTCGCGACGTCGCAGCGCGCGCACCGCGCTGGTGGCCTCGACCGGGTCGGTGTGCCGGGCCGCCGCCGCCAGGAACCCCTCCCGCAGCACCTCGGGCGGGCGTGGCGCCAGCTCGTTCTCCTCGGCCAGCAGCCGCAGCGCCTCCGGGTCGCGGGCGAGCAGGTCGGCGACGTACCGGGACAGCGCGAGCACCCGGGCCAGCCGACGGGCGACCGGGCCGCCGTCGCGCAGCAGCCGCAAATACCAGGGCGTGCTGCCCAGCTTGTCGGAGACCTTGCGGTAGTTGAGCAGCCCCCGGTCCGGCTCCGGCGCGTCGGCGAACTCGCTGAGCAGCACCGGCAGCAACGTGCGCTGGATGGCCGCCGTGCGGCTCACCCCGCCGGTGAGCGCCTGGAGGTGGCGCAACGCCCCGGCCGGGTCGGCGAACCCGAGGATCTCCAGGCGGTTCCGGGCTGCCTCCGGGGTGAGCCGCAACCCGTCGGCCGGCACCCGGGCGACCGACTCCAGCAGCGGCCGGTAGAGCAGTTTGGCGTGCAGTCGGCGTACCTCGGTGGCGTGGGTGACCCACTCGGCCCGGAAGCTCTCCACGGCGCTGCGCCCCGGCGCGGCCGTGAAACCCAGCGCGGCGGCGAGCCAGCGCAGCGCGCCCGGATCGGCGGGCACTGTGTGCGTACGACGCAGGCCCTGGAGTTGCAGCCGGTGCTCGACGCTGCGCAGGAAGCGGTAGCCGCGCAACAGGGCCTCGCCGTCGGCCCGACCGACGTAGCCGCCGGCGACGAGCGCGCGCAGCGCCGGGATGGTGCCGGGCGGGCGCAGCGTCTCGTCGCCGCGACCGTGCACAAGTTGCAGCAACTGGACGGCGAACTCGATGTCGCGCAGCCCACCGGGACCACGCTTGATCTCGCGCTCCAGCTCCTTCGGCGGGATGTGGTCGATGATCCGGCGGCGCATGGCGCGAACGTCCTCGACCGCCTCGGGCCGCTCGGCCGCCCGCCAGACCAGCGGCGCGAGCTGGTCGATCCACTCCTGGGCCAGCGGCAGGTCGCCGGCGGCCGGGCGGGCCTTGAGCAGCGCCTGGAACTCCCAGGTGCGCGCCCACCGCCGGTAGTAGGCCAGGTGGCTGGCGAGGGTCCGCACCAGTGGGCCCCGGCTGCCCTCGGGGCGAAGCGCGGCGTCCACCGGCCAGGCGACCAGCCCGCAGATGTAAATCAACCGGGTCGCCACCAGTGTCGCGGCGGACAGGTCGGCGTCCTCGGCGGCGACGAAGATGACGTCCACGTCGGAGACGTAGTTCAGCTCGCCGCCGCCGCACTTGCCCATCGCCACGACCGCGAGCCGGGGCCGCTCGGTCCCCTCCGCCAGCTCCGCGACCGCGATCTCGTACGCCGCGGACAGCGTCGCGTCGGCCAACGCGGAGAGCGCGGCCATCGTCTGCTCCAGGCCGCGACCGCCGGTCAGGTCGGCCGCCGCGATCCGCAGCAACGCCAGGCGGTACGCGGTCCGCAGCGCGGCCACCGCGTTGCCGCCGTCGGCCGGCTCCAGCCGCCCCTCGGCGATCGGGGCGAGCCCGTCCGGGGCGGTCCGCAGCGCCTGGTAGTGCTCGGGGTGGGCCACCAGGTGATCACCGAGCGCCGCCGACGCGCCGAGCACCGCGATCAGTCGCCGCCGTAGCCCGGGATCGGCGTGCACGTCAGCGAGCAGCGGCGATTCGGCGGTGCCTTCGGTGGTGGCGCGGCCCTCGGCCTCCACGATGCGGTGCAGTTGGCGCAGCGCCAGGTCCGGGTCGGCGGCCCGGGACAGCCCGGCGAGCAGCTCCGCAGCGCCCTCGTCGACCGGCTCCTGCTCGGCCGGCTGCCACAGCCGCAGCCCCTCGGGGCCGAGCAGGTCCGCGGCGCGCGCGCCGCCGTCGCCTTCGGCGGTGCCGAAGCCGTACCTGGCGAGCCGGCCCGGTGCCCTGGTCGGCCGGCCCATCAGTGCCCGAGCAGCGGCAGGCCGCGCCGCATCGTGCTGTCGTCCAACTCGCCGAGGGCCAGCGCGGCGAACCGGGCGGCGAACGGTTGCCAGACCTCCTCGACGTCGGGCAGCACCGAGGCGCAGGCCGCGACCACCAACTCCGGGTCGTAGCCCAGCTCGGCGAGTTGGGTCGAGTCGGTGGCCCAGTCGGCGATCATCGCGGCGTCGCACTCGATGTGGAACTGCAACCCCCACGCCCGGTCGCCGAGGCGGAACGCCTGATGCGGATAGCGGGTGGAGGCGGCCAGCAGGGTCGCGCCCCGAGGCAGCTCGGTGATCTCGTCGGAGTGCCACTGGAGCACGTCCGGGATCAACGGCACGTACCGGAACAACGGGTCGTTCTCGGCGGCGTCCCGCCGGCCGACCACGCCGGGGCCGATCTCCGGCCCGGACGGGCTGCGCTCCACCAACCCGGCGTGCGCGGTGGCGAGCAGCTGCGCGCCCAGGCAGACCGCCAGGGTCGGCACCCGGTACCGGACCGCCTTGCGCAGCAGGCCCTCCACTGCCGGAAACCACTCTGCGCCGGGAGAACCGTCCGGCAACGGGTACGCCTGTTGGTCGCCGCCGAGCACCACCAGCGCCGCGTACCCCTCCAGGTCGGCGGGGAGTTCGTCGCCGGCGTGCGGGCGCACCACCCACAGCTCCAGCCCAGCCTCGGTCAGCCACTCACCCAGCCGGCGCGCGTCGTCCGTCGGGTCGTTCTCGATCACCAGCGCGGTTGCCACAGGTCGAGGCTAGCCGGTACGTCGCACGGCACCACGCCCCGGCACGGGCTGCGCGGCCTCCCGCCGCCCGTGCGCGGGTCCCGGCCACTGCGAGGTGATTAGGCTCTGCGGTTGTGATCAGCGAGGACACCGCCGTCGTACGCCCGCCCGTGCTGCGCCCGGGTGACACGGTGCTGCTGGTGTCGCCGTCCGGGCCGACCTCGCCGGAGCGGGTGGCCCGGGGCATGGAGCTGCTCACCGGCTGGGGCCTGCGCCCGGTGCCGGCGCCGAACGCGTACGCCCGCCACGGCTACCTCGCCGGCACCGACGACCTGCGCGCCGCCGACCTGAACGCGGCCTTCGCCGACCCTCAGGTGCGCGGGGTGATCTGCACCCGGGGCGGCTACGGCGCCCAACGGATCGTGGACGCCATCGACATGGCCGCCGTCCGCCGTGACCCGAAGGTGGTGGCCGGCTTCTCGGACATCACCGCATTGCAGTTCGCACTGTGGCGGGGCGCCCGCCTGGCCGGGGTGCACGGCCCCGGGGCGGCCTGGCGCGACGAGCGGACGCCGCTGCGCTCCGCCGAGTCCCTGCACGCGGCGCTGATGACTACCGAACCGGTGTCGATCACCGCGGTCCCCACCGAGGAGACCTTCGGCGTACGCGTCCCGGGTCGCGCCACCGGCACCCTGCTCGGCGGCAACCTGTGCATGATCGCCGCGTCGATCGGCACTCCGGACCTGCCCGACCTGACCGGTGCGGTGCTGTTGATCGAGGACGTGCAGGAACCCCCGTACAAGGTCGACCGGATGCTCACCCACCTGCGCCGGGCCGGCGTGCTCGACGGACTGGCCGGGGTGGCGGTCGGGCAGTTCACCGACTGCGGCGACGGCTGGGACACCACCATCGTCGACGTACTCACCGAACGCCTGGGCGACCTGGGCGTTCCGGTCCTCGGCGGCCTCCCCATCGGCCACGGCCCCAACCAGCTCACAGTCCCGGTAGGAACAACCGCCACCCTCGACACCACCGCCGCCACCCTCACCGCAACCCCCGCAGTCCACTAACCGGGTGGGGTCAGGTGGGCTACTGCGCCGATTTCCAGGGCGGCCCAGATGCCGGTGGGGGTGCGGGTGATGCCGTGCGGTTCGGCGTTGGGGGTGGGCAGGGCGTGGCCCTCGATCCGCCCGGTGGGGTCGAGGTGACCGATCCGGTTGGCACCCCACTCGGTGAACCACGCGCCGCCGTCCGGGTCGGCCACGATCGCGTGCGGGCGGGCCGCCCGGTCCGGCAGCGGGAACTCGACGATCTCGCCATCCGGGTCGATCCGACCGAGCTGACCGGCGGCGATCTCCACGAACCAGATGACGCCGTCGACGCCCAGGGTGATGCCGACCGGACCTGCCTTCAGTGTGGGTAACGGGTGGAGCGTCACCCGGCCGTCGAGGTCGATCCGGCCGATCGCGTTCGCCTGGTTGAGGGTGAACCAGAGAGCCTGGTCCGCGCCAGCGGTGATCATCGAGGCGAATCCGCCGCTCACCGGCAGCGGGAATGCGCTGTGGGTGCCGTCGGTCTCCACCCGGCCGATCGTGTCGGAGGTCATCCCGGCGTACCAGAGCGCGCCATCAGGCCCAACCGCGATGCCGCCCGGCCCGGTGCCGGCCGGCAGGGCGATGGCGCGCTGCTCGCCCTCGACGGTGATCCGACCGATCCGGTCGTCCCCGGAGCGGGTGAACCAGAGCGCCCCGTCCGGTCCGGCCGTGATGATCAACGGGCGACCGCCGGCCGGATCCAGCGGGTAGGTCCGGACCTCGCCGTCGGGCGACAGCCGGGCGATGCCGCCGGCATGGGCCAACGTCAGCCAGAGCGCGCCGTCCGGGCCAGGCGTGATGCCGTACGGCCCCGCGTCCGGCTCGACGAGTGGAATCTCCCGAATCTCGACGGTCATTCCGCGGTGTCCTTCCGTCGGTGGATCGTCCACCCTGACCGCTCGGCCAGCGACGACACAACCCGATTTCGCCAGCGCCTTGATTGTCAGCTCGCTGACAGGGTCGCCACGGCTTCCGCCCAGACTGCCCGGTCACTGTCGGTGACGACAGCGCAGGATGACCGAACCTCTGGAGGACAGCATGTCCCGCACCATCCGTAGGAAGCACCTGCTGGCCGGTCTGGCCACCGCCGGCGTCCTCGGCGTCGGGATCGCGGCCCCGACGATCGCGTTCGCCGCCGACACTCCCACGCCGACACCGAGCGCCAGCACCGCCCCGGCTCCGGGCACGGTTCAGGGCGCGAAGGCCGACCGGCAGGGCGAGTTCGCCGAGGCGCTCGCCAAGGAGCTGGGCGTGCCCACCGACAAGGTGACCGCCGCACTGGAGAAGGTCCGCGAGCAGCACCGGCCGGCCGACCGCCCGCAGCGCCCGTCCGCCGAGGACCGGCAGGCCGCGCTCAAGCAGCGCCTGGACCAGGCGGTCAAGGACGGCAAGCTCACCCAGGAGCAGGCCGACGCCATCACCAAGGCCGTCGAGGCCGGCGTCTTCCCCGGCACCGGTGGCCACCGTGGCCCGGGCGGCCACCACGGCGCAGGTACGCCCGGCAAGTAGTCCGACGGGCCCGGCCCCGGCAGGCACTGCCTACCGGGGCCGGCCTCGCCACGCCCCGGCCGGTGCCGCGCTCGCGGCTTGATCCACTCGGGTTCCGTGAAGTCGCGGTACTCGACGCACTCGGACACCCCGACATCATGAAAACCGAGTCGATCTCGTCGCCACAGCGCTGGAGGGGTCAGGACTGCGGGGGCGGGGGCGTGAACACGCCCAGGTGGTTGCCGGCCGGGTCAAGCAGGTGGGCCAGCGTGAGACCGCTCGGTGCCGTACGCGCTGGCACCAGCACCCGGCCGCCGGCCGCTTCGGCCTGCCGGCAGGTCTCTGCCACGTCGGCGACTTCGGCGTAGAACACCGCGTAGTTCGGCGACGTCCCGTCGGTCGCCCGGATCGCCCCGCCGATGCCGGTGTCGCCACCGGCCCCGGTCACGCGGTAGGACCCGCCGCTGGTCGAGCCCTGCTCCTCGAAGGTCCAGCCGAACAGCTCTCCGTAGAACCGCTCCGCGTCCTCGGGCCGGTCGGTGCCGATCTCGAACCAGGTGATGGGCGTCGTGGACCTGGACATCTACTGCCTCCAGAATTTTCCGTGCCGGCCGTTCGGCCGTCGTCTGAAGCAGTTTCGGGGCCGTTGGCGACAGCGTCCTGTCGGTGTTTCCGGATCACCCAGCGGGGTTTTCACGACGACACCCGGGCCGGCCGCGCTGCGGACGCGTTTCAGACCAGGCTCAGCTGGCGGACCCGCTCGTGCGGGATGTCGAGGTCCGTCAGGCGTAGTTCCCGGAGCACCACATCGGGCAGCGCCCAGACGCTCCGGATCCGGTCGGTGCGGAAGCACCGCAGCTCGTCGCGCAGACGGCACCAGGCGACCAGGTACCAGTGTCGGGCGTTGCCGAGGTAGCCGAGCGGCTCGACGTCACGGGTCGAGTCGGCGCCGGCGCGGTCGGCGTACCGGATGCGCAGCACGCGCCGCGCGGCCACCGCGTCGGCGACGGTGGCCGGGACGGGTGTGGCCGGCCCGTCGCCGATCAGGTGCACCCGGCCGGCGAGGCGATGCGCCTCGGCGGCGTCGGCGGCCGGCAGCACCGCCACCAGCTTGCGCAGCGCGGTGGTGGCTGGCCCGGCGAACGGCGAGCCGGCGAGCCGGTGCAGCGCCACGGCCATCGCCACCGCCTCGGCGGGCGTCAGGTTGACCGGCGGCAGGGTGCGGGCGCGGTCCAGGACGTAGCCGCCGGTGCGCCCGGGCTCGGCCCAGATCGGCACCCCGGCCTCCTGCAACGCGCCGAGGTCCCGTTCGATGGTCCGGCTGCTCACCTCGAAGCGCGCGGCCAGCCAGCGGGCGCTGCGAGGCCGTGGTGACACCGCCCGCAGCTCCTCGACCAGCGCGTAGAGGCGATCCGTGCGGTTCATACCCGGCACGCTACGGCCGGGGTACGACGCCGCCGGCGACCGCCCGCACGGCGAGGCGGAGGGCCGCCACAGCCGACGCGGACGACCGCCCGCACGGCGACGCGGGCAGTCGCCTCAGGCGATGCAGGCGCAGACGATCAGCGCGGCCCCGAAGTGGGTGGCGGCGCTGACCCGGGCGGCCGGGTGCGGCTCGGGCGAGCAGATGACCTCGCCGAGCTTGCCGGGGGTGAGCAGGTCCAGCACCACGAAGGCCAACGCCATGATCGCCAACCCGACCAGCCCGAAGACCACGGTGGAGGCGAGCCCCTTGCCGAAGTCGCTGTAGCTGGTCAGGATCGCTGTGAAGACGATCCCGGCGATGCCGAGCTGGTTGGCGGCGAGCAGCAACCCCGCATTGGCGTTGCGCTCGACCCAGATCAGGTCTCGCAGCCGGCCCGGGGTGAGCAGGTCGACGAGCCCGAAGCCGGCGGCCATGAGGCCGACGCCGACGAGCCCGAACACGACGCTCTGCCAGGCACCGCTGAACAGATCCTCCAGCACCGACTTGCCTCCCGACTCTCCGCCCGGAGGGGTACCGGCGCGGTGATCGAGACGATAGCGGCAGCGCGCAACGGCGTCAGCCCCTGCGTCTACAGCGCCAGGTAGCGCTGCCGCTCGTACGGGGTGACCTCGCGGCGGTACTGCTCCCACTCGGCCCGCTTGTTGCGCAGGAAGAAGTCGAAGACGTGCTCGCCGAGCACCTCGGCGACCAGTTCGGAGCCGGCCATCACGTCGATCGCCTCGGCAAGGTTCTCCGGAAGCGCCTCGTAGCCCATGGCGCGTCGCTCCGCGCTGGTCAGCGACCAGACGTCGTCCTCGGCGCCGGGCGGCAGCTCGTACCCCTCCTCGATGCCCTTCAGGCCGGCGCCGAGCAGCACCGCAAAGGCGAGGTACGGGTTGGCCGCCGAGTCCAACGAGCGGACCTCGACCCGGGCGGAGTTGGGCTTGCCGTAAGCGGGCACCCGGACCAGCGCGGACCGGTTGAGGTGACCCCAGCAGACGTACGCCGGGCTCTCGGTGATCCGGTCTGGCAGGTGCTGCGGGAAGAGCCGCTTGTACGAGTTGACCCACTGGTTGGTGACCGCCGTGTACTCCCGGGCGTGCACCAGCAGACCGGCGATGAAGGACTTCGCCACCTTGGACAGCTTCATCGGGTCGCCGCTGTCGTGGAAGGCGTTGCGCTCCCCCTCGAACAGCGACAGGTGGGTGTGCATCCCGCTGCCCGGCTGGTCGGTGAAGGGCTTCGGCATGAAGCTGGCCTGCACACCGGTGGAGAGCGCGACCTCCTTGACCACGTGCCGGAAGGTCATGATGTTGTCGGCGGTGGTCAGCGCGTCGGCGTAACGCAGGTCGATCTCCTGCTGGCCGGGGGCGACCTCGTGGTGGCTGAACTCCACCGAGATGCCGATCCGTTCCAGCGCGAGCACACCCTGACGGCGGAAGTCCCGGGCGACGGCGTGGGTGGTGTGCTCGAAGTAGCCGCCGGTGTCGACCGGGATGGGCACCGAGCCGTCCTGCGGACCATTCTCGAGCAGGAAGAACTCGATCTCGGGGTGGGTGTAGAAGGTAAAGCCCTTCTCGGCTGCCTTCGACAGCGCGCGGCGCAGCACGTGCCGGGGGTCTGCCCAGGACGGGCCGCCGTCGGGCAGCAGGATGTCGCAGAACATCCGGGCGCTCTCGCCGCTGACCCCGCCTTCGAAGGGGAAGACCTGGAAGGTGGTCGGGTCGGGCATGGCCACCATGTCCGATTCGAAGACCCGGGCGAAGCCCTCGATCGCCGAGCCGTCGAAGCCGATGCCTTCCTCGAAGGCCGCCTCGAGCTCGGCGGGTGCCACCGAAACGCTCTTGAGCGTGCCCAGAACGTCGGTGAACCACAGCCGGACGAACCGGATGTCCCGCTCTTCCAGCGTGCGGAGGACGAACTCCTGCTGACGGTCCACTTCCCCAACCCCTCGCGACACTCTTTTGTCCGCCTTGGCCGGGCTGTACCCGACCTGATCGCCCAGTGTTCCCGGGCCTGGTTACGCAGACGTTACGCGAACTGCCGCCGGCCGTCCCCTCGTGTCCCGCCCGGCGAGCGAGGGCCCCCGCCGTGCCGCCGCGTCCGCCGCCACGACGGCCGAGCTCCTGCCGCCACGCCCTCGCGGGCACCCGTCGCGGCAGGTGGCGGCAATCTCGTCCGAGGGTACGGATTGCCGCGCGGAGGCTGAGGCAAGATGAAGGCATGCCCACCCTGCGTCTCGCCCTGTCCCAGGTCAACCCGAGCGTCGGCGACCTCGCCGGAAACGCCGACCTGGTCCGCAGCTGGACTCGCCAGGCCGCCGATGCTGGTGCCCAGTTGGTGCTCTTCCCGGAGATGATGCTGACCGGCTACCCGGTCGAGGACCTCGTCTTCCGGCGCTCCTTCGTCGCCGCGTCCCGGGCCGCCGTGGAGCGGCTGGCCGCCGACCTGGCCGCCGACGGTCTCGGCGAGTTGCCGGTCGTGGTCGGCTACCTGGACGCCGACGGCCCGCCGCAGGTCAGCGGGGACGCCGAGCCGGGCCGGGGTGCCCGCAACGCCGCCGCGCTGCTGCACCGGGGCGTCGTGGCCGCCCGCTACTTCAAGCACCACCTGCCCAACTACGGGGTCTTCGACGAGGACCGGTACTTCGTCTCCGGTGACGCGCTGACAGTGGTCCGGATCGGCGGCGTGGACGTCGCGCTGACGATCTGCGAGGACCTGTGGCAGGCCGGCGGTCCTTTCGCCGCCGCCCGGAGGGCCGGCGTCGGCCTGGTCGTCAACATCAACGGCTCGCCGTACGAGCTGAACAAGGACGACATCCGGCTGCCGCTGGTCCGCCGCCGGGCCGCCGAGGCGGGGGCCGCCATCGCGTACGTCAACATGACCGGCGGCCAGGACGAGCTGGTCTTCGAGGGCGACTCGATGATCGTGAGCGCCGACGGTGAGCTGCTCACCCGGGCCCCGCAGTTCGTCGAGCACCTGCTCGTGCACGACATCGAGTTGCCGGCCGCCGCCACCCCGCCGACCACCGAGACGCTGGCCGACGGCATGCGGATCGTGCACAGCACGCTGGACGGCATTCCGCCCACGCCGTCCGGCCCGGCCGCCACCGGCGGGCTGATCGAGCCGGTGGCCGACGAGGCCGAGGTGTGGCAGGCGCTGGTGCTGGGTCTGCGCGACTACGTCAACAAGAACCGGTTCCCGTCGGTGGTGCTCGGTCTCTCCGGCGGCATCGACTCGGCGGTGGTGGCGGCGCTCGCCGTGGACGCGCTCGGGCCGGACCGGGTGGTCGGGGTGTCGCTGCCCAGCCAGCACTCCTCGGAGCACTCCCGGGAGGACGCCGCCGACCTGGCCAAGCGCACCGGCCTGGACTACCGCGTCGAGCCGATCCAGCCGATGGTCGACGGCTTCCTGGCCAACCTGTCGCTGTCCGGCGTGGCCGTGGAGAACCTCCAGGCCCGGGTCCGTGGCGTGATCCTGATGGCGCTGTCGAACCAGGAGGGCCACCTGGTGCTGACCACCGGCAACAAGAGCGAGCTGGCGGTCGGCTACTCCACCCTGTACGGCGACTCGGTGGGCGGCTTCAACCCGGTCAAGGACGTCTGGAAGACGCTGATCTGGCGGCTAGCGAAGTGGCGCAACAGGGACGCGGCGCGGCGCGGCCAGACCGCCCCGATCCCGGAGAACTCGATCGGCAAGCCGCCGAGCGCCGAGCTGAGCCCGGGCCAGCTCGACAGCGACAGCCTGCCCGACTACGACGTCCTGGACCCGATCCTGATCGGCTACGTCGACGGCGACCTCGGCCGCGACGGGCTGATCGAGTCGGGTCACGACCCGGCGATCGTGGACAAGGTGCTGCGGCTGGTGGATACCGCCGAGTACAAGCGACGGCAGTCGGCGCCGGGCACGAAGATCTCCATGAAGGCCTTCGGCCGGGACCGCCGTCTGCCGATCACCAGCCGGTGGCGCGAGCACGGCTGAGCCGTACCCCTTGGGGGTGCCGGGTCGGTGGCGCGGCCCGGCGCCGCCGCGCGGTGCCCTCGCGGCGCGGTCCTCCGGTGGCCTCCCGGGCGGCCCCGCGCTGGTGGAGTGACATCTTGCACTGGGCCCTGCCGTCAGCCCGCCTCACGGTGCGACGATCGCGACGGAACCCGGGGACCGCGCAGGCGGCCTCGAGGAAGGGAGACAGAGATGGTGGAGTCCACTCCGAACGAGGTGACCGCGTTGTACGGCGGCCCGGCCACCCGACGGGTCCGTACCCGCGACCTGATGGCCGCCAAGGAGCGCGGCGAGCGTTGGCCGATGCTCACCTCGTACGACCAGTACACAGCGTCGATCTTCGACCAGGCCGGTGTTCCGGTGCTGCTGGTCGGCGACTCGGCCGCGAACAACGTGTTCGGCTACGAGACCACCCTGCCGATCACCGCCGACGAGCTGCTTCCGCTGGTCCGGGCCGTGGTACGCGCGACCCGGCAGGCGCTGATCGTCGGTGACCTGCCGTTCGGCTCGTACGAGGAGGGCCCGGCCCAGGCGCTGCGCACCGCCGTCCGGTTCATGAAGGAGGGTGGCTGTCACGCGGTGAAGCTGGAGGGTGGCCGCCGCAACGCCGCACAGATCGCCGCGATCGTCGGCGCCGGCATTCCGGTGATGGCGCACATCGGCTTCACCCCGCAGAGCGAGCACACCCTGGGCGGCTACCGCGTGCAGGGTCGCGGCGACGCCGCCGACGAGGTGCTGGCCGACGCGCGGGCGGTCACGGAGGCGGGCGCGTTCGCCGTGGTGTTGGAGATGGTGCCCGGCGAGGTGGCCAAGCGGATCACCCACGAGCTGCCGATCCCCACTGTGGGCATCGGCGCGGGCCCGGACACCGACGCGCAGGTGCTGGTCTGGCAGGACATGGCCGGGCTGCGGACCGGCAAGGCGCCCCGTTTCGTCAAGCGGTACGCGGATCTGGCCGGCGCTCTCACCGACGCCACCCGCCGTTTCGCCGACGAGGTCCGCGACGGCGAGTTCCCCGCCGCCGAACACACCTTCTAGGGCCGAGCACGGCGTGATCCACTCGGCTGTGCCGAGATCGCGGTGTCCCGGACGCCGGGACACCGCGATTTCATGGAACCGGTGTGGATCACGCCGCTCGGGTCAGAGGTCGGTGACGCGGATGCCGGCGTGCGCCTTGTAGCGCTTGTTGATGGCGATCAGGTTGGCGGTGAACGCCTCGATCTGGTGGGCGTTGCGCAACCGGCCGGCGTAGATGCCCCGCATGCCGGGGATCCGGGCGGCGAGCGCGCCGACGATGTCGACCAGCTCGCGGTCCTCGGTGCAGATCAGCACGTCCAGGTCGATCCGGTCGACCTCCGGGTCGGCCAGCAGCGGAGCGCTGACGTGGTTGAACGCGGCGCAGACCCGGGAGTCGGGCAGCAGCGCGGCGGCCTGCTGCACGGCGCTGCCCTCGGGGACGGTCAGCGCGTAGGGGCCCTGCTTGTCGAAGCCGAGCGGGTTGACGCAGTCGACGACGATCCGGCCGGCGAGCGGCTCGGCGAGGGCGGCGACGGTGGCGGCGTGCCCGTCCCACGGCACCGCGATGATCACCACGTCGCTGCGTCGGGCCACCTCGTCGTTGGCCGCGCCGGTGACGCTGCCGCCGGCCGGCACCCCGGGCAGGGCGGCGATCTCGGCCGCGGACTCGGCGGCCCGCTCAGCCGAGCGGGATCCGATCAGCACCGTCTGGCCGGCCCGCGCGAACCGGTAGGCGAGGCCCCGCCCCTGGTCGCCGGTGCCGCCGATGATGCCGACCGTCAGCCCGGACACGTCGGGCAGCGTGCTCGCGTCGTATGCCATGGCCTCATCCTCGCAAACCGCCCGGTCCGTCAGCAGCGCCGAGCACTGTGAGAATCCCCGCTGCCGTGGACGACCGCGCCAGCGGGCGAGAACAGGGCCAGGGCCGGCGGGCCCGGTCAGGCCAGCTCGAACAGGACGGTACGGGCCGCCGGGTCGGCGGTGACCAGGCGGACCCGGACCCGTTCGCCGAGCGGCAGTTGGCCGAGGCAGCGGGCGCGTACGGGCGGTGCGTCCAGCGCGACGGTGCCACCGGGAGGTCGGGGCCGGGACTTGCCGTTGGGCGGTGCGTCGACGTCGAGGACTGCCGCGTCGAAGGTCTCGCCCACCCGGTGCTCCAGCACCGCCGCCTCGGCCAACTCGACGGCGCCACGAGCGGCCGCCGAGGCGACCCGGTCGGTGTTCGCCATCACCTCGGGCAACCGGGGCAGCGCGGCGCGGGCCCAGTCGGGCACCGGCTGGCCCGCGTGCAGGGCCAGGCAGACCTCGGTGGCGTACCGGTCGGCCAGTCGGCGCAACGGCGCCGTCACGTGGGCGTACGCGGCCGCCACGCCACCATGTTCCGGCTGCTCCGGCAGCTCCCCGTCGAAGGCGGTGTATGCGGCACCGCGCATCAGCTCGGCCGCCTGGTCGATGAACGCGGCGGCGCGCGGCTGGGCGGCGTCCAGACCGGCGATGACCTGCCCCGGGCCCACGTCGTCCGGCCAGTGCACGCCCAGCGCGGCGGCGGCGGCCCGCAGTCGCTGCACCGCCTCCGGCTTGGGCGCCGGCATCGTCCGCAGCAGGCCCACACGGCCGGCCAGCATGATGTCGGCGGCGGCCATCCCGGTCAGCAGGGAGATCTGCGCGTTGTGCTCCTCCATCGGCACCGGCGCGCGCAGCACCAGCCGCCAGCCCTCACCGTCGGGCTCCAGATCCTGCTCGGGCAGCGGAAGGTTGATGGCGCCGCGCCGCAGCCCACGCGCGGTCAGCCGGTCGCCGATCTCCGGCAGCAGCGCGATCGGGTCGGGTAGCCGCCCGGCCTCGGCTGCCGCCTGCACCCCTGTGTAGTCGAGCTTGGCGCGGCTGCGGACCAGGGCGCGTGCCAGCTCGACGGCCACGGTGCCGCCGTCGGCGTCCAGGTCGATGGTCCAGACCACCGCGGCCCGGTCGTCGTCGGGCAGCAGGCTGGCGGCACCCTCGCTGAGGGTGTGCGGGTGCAGCGGCACGTTCCCGTCGGGCAGGTAGATGGTCTGCCCCCGCCGCCACGTCTCCGCCTCCAACGCCCCACCGGGGGTGACGTGCGCGGCGACGTCGGCGATCGCGTACCGCACCCGGTAGCCCCCACCCGGGCGGCGGCTGAGGTGCATCGCCTGGTCCAGGTCCCGCGAGCTGGCGGGGTCGACAGTGACGAACGGAATGTCGGTGCTGTCCACGGGCGGCTGCGGCGGTGCCGCAGCCGCCTCGTCGGCTTCACGTTGGGCGTCGGCCGGAAACTCCTCGGGCAGGCCGAGCTCGCGGCGCAACGCGCCGAAGTCGATGCGGGGCGCGAGTACGCGTCGGATGACCACGGGTCAATCCTGACAGCGCCACGAGTGATCCGCTTCCGGTGACCGGCCGAAAATCCGCCGGGCGAGGGGATGGTCCGCGCTCAGCCGGTCGCCTTGCGGGCGGCGCTGCGGGCCCCCCTGGGGGCGGTGGCCCGGGCGGCGACCGGGCGGGCCGGAGACTTGCGGGCGGTCACCTTGCGGGCCGGTGCCTTGGCCGCGACGGTCTTCTTCGCCGGGGCCTTCTTCGCCGCTGCCTTGCGGGCGGTGGTCGACGAGGTACCCGTCGCCTTCGCGGCCGGGGCCTTCTTGGCCGGCGCCTTGCGCGCGCCGCCGCTGGGGCGGGTCGACGCGGTCTTCTTCGCCGCTGCCGTCTTCTTCGTCGCTGTCTTCTTGGCGGCGGACGCCTTGGTCGCCACCTTCCGCGCCGGGGCCTTCGCCGCGGTGGTGGTCTTGCGCGCCGGGGCCTTGGCGGCGGTGGTGGTCTTGCGCGCCGGGGCCTTCGCCGCGGTGGTGGTCTTCCTCGTTGCCGAGGCGGTGGTCTTCTTCGCCGCGCTCACCGTCTTCTTCGCCGTACCGGTGGTCTTCTTCGCGGCGGTGGTGGTCTTGCGCGCGGTCGACGCCGGGGCCCGCTTGGCGGCGGTGGTTGTCTTGCGGGTGGTGGTCGAGGCCTTCGCGGGGGCCTTCTTGGCCGCGGCGGTGGTCTTGGTCGTGGCCTTCTTCGCGGGGGCCTTCGTGGCCGCCGTGGTGGTCTTCTTGGCCGGGGCGCGGCCCGCCCCGCCGGCGGCCTTGCGGGCCGGTGCCTTCGCGGCAGCCGCTGTGGACTTGCGCACGGGGGTGGTCCGGCTCGCCGCCGTGTTCCGCTCCGCCGCGGCAGTCTTCTTCGCGGTGGTGCGTCGGGCGGCCGGGCGCTTGGTGGCCTGCTGTGCTTCGGCCATCGTGGTTCCCTCCTCGGGGGACGTGCTCTCGCGTGCGTCCTCGCGGAGCACGAAATACCTCGGCGCGAGCCGTCCCGCGCCGCCTATCTGTCGTCCCCGGCCCAACGAGCGTCCTCGGCATCCCACGCCTCGTTCCGCTCCTGCACTCGTTGCAGGGCGTTCTCCGCGTCGGCCGCCGAGTCGTACGGGCCGAGAACGTGCTTCGCCGGACACACGTTGGCGTCCGTCTCGACCCGGTGATGCCGGGTGCACCAGTAGAACTGCCCACCACGTTCGCTGTCGCTCATGGGAATCACTGTGCACCGCGATCCGGCCGGCCGCCACCGGATCGCACAAGTCGCCGACGATCTCCACAGTAGATATGCATTGCGTTCGTCGGGCCGAAATGGCGAAACGTGTGGGACTGGAACTTCAGAAGATGCGCAGGTGAGCCTCACTGTTGGGCACATCTATGATCGCCGGATGGCGACACCGGACTACATAGTGGGTTTGCGCAAGCACGTCGGCCACGACCTGCTCTGGCTGCCGAGCGTCAGCGCTGTGGTCCGCAACGACGCCGGTGAGCTGCTGCTCGGCCAGCGCTCCGACGACGGGCGCTGGTCGGTGATCAGCGGTTTCGTCGAGCCGGGCGAGCAGCCGGCCACCGCGCTGGTCCGCGAGGTACGCGAGGAGACGGGCCTGGTCGTCGCCCCGGTACGGATGTCCAGCGCCGTGTCGCACCCGCACACGTACCCGAATGGGGACCGCTGCGAATACCTGAACCTGGGGTTCCTGTGCCGGCTGGTGGCCGGCACCGCCCGGGTCAACGACGACGAGTCGCTGGCCGTGCGGTGGTTCCCGCTGGACCGGCTGCCCGAGCTGGACAAGCACGCCCTGCTGGTCATCGCGTACGCGCTGCGCGAGAACCAACTGGCCGGTTACCTGGAGCCGGGTACGACGTGGGACGACGTGCCCGACTGAGCTGCGCTGTCAGACCGACGACGGCGTCTCCGCGAGGACAACAGGTGCGGTCGGCGCCGAGCGGGCCGCCCGAATGGCGTAGGCGAGCGCGTAGGGCGTGCACGCCAGGTAAAGCATGGATTCCACCAGCGCCTGATCGGTGATGAGGAACATCTCCCACGGGGTGGGCCGGGGCAGGCCGAAGTTCCAGTCGGTCCAGCAGGCGAGCAGCCACAGCGGCGCGGAGATCCGGTCGACGGTGTCGGCCGGCATTCCGTCGGCGGAGAGGACGCCGGTGCCACCGGGGATGGTGTCGACCACGAGGAGGATCACCGCGAGGTCAGCGGCGACGAGCGCGCCGAGGATGCCCACCCACCAGGCCGCGCGGACGCGGTCTCGGGCGGCGAGGCTCGCCGCGGCCCAGAGGACCAGCGTCAGGCTGGCCAACCAGAACAGCACTCCGGGTGCGGCGCGGGCCAGGTTGTCGGCGTCGGTGAGGTACAGGACCAGGGTGACGGCCACGCCGACGGGGAGCACCAGGCCGAGTGCGATGCGCAACGGGCCGTCGAGCGCGTTGTACCGCGCCCAACGCGCCGCGAACACCGCCAGGAGCGCCGCGAACCCAGCCGTGAGCGTCGACCAGAGCGGCAGTTGCACACGCGTCGACCAGCTCACCCACATGCTCAGCCAGGTATAGACGAGATTCATGGCCAGCACGCTGCCGACCACGATCACGATGCAGGCGATTGGGGACAGCAGCAGGGCGGCGGCGGTACGGCGGGCCCGCCGGTGCATCATGCTGCGGTCGACGAGCGGGGCGCCGGCCCGGCTGACGGCCAGGCTCATGGCGAAGCCGACCATCTTCGTCCAGCGACCATTCTCGGCGAGGACGTGCAGCTCGGCGCCCCATTCGCGGCGCAGGTCGTCGCGGGCGTCGGTTGGCCAGCGGCGCGCGGCCAACTCCAGCAACAGCTCGGCGATCCGGCGGGTCACCATGCCGGCGCTCCGGTGGTTGCTCCCGTTGTCCTCACCCGTTCGCCGCTCGAGGACCCCGATGGGGCCTTTCACTCGCCTTGTATGTCCAGCCCGTGGCGCTGCCCGTCCGGACCAGAGCGACCGGCGTGGTGGGTGCCGACCGGGCCGCCCGGATGGCGTACGCGAGCGCGTACGGCGTGCAGGCCAGGTAGAGCATGGGTTCCGCCCGCACCTCGTTGGTGACGATGTGGAAGATCTCCCATGAGATGGTGGGCTGGGGCAGGCTGATGTTCCATTCCGTCCAGGTGGCGAGGAGCCACAGCGGCGAGGAGATCCAGTCGACGCCGCCCAATGGCGTCGGACTGCTGACCGGGCCGGCGCGACCGCCCGCCGCGATGACGTCGACGACAGCGAGAATCACCGCGAGGTCGGCGGCGGCGAGTGCGCCGAGGACGCCCACCCACCAGGCTGCGCGGAGTCGATTCCGGCCTGCGAGGCTCGCCGCGGCCCAGAGGGCCAGCGTCAGGCCGGCCAACCAGAGCAGCAGCCCGGGTACGAAGGTGACCAGCTCGTCCGGGGAGATGGCAGCCAGGAACACGACAGCGGTCACGCCGATGGGAAGCACCACGCCGAGCGCGATGCGTAGCGGCCCGTCGAGTGCGGTGCGCCGGGCCCAGCGCACGGCGAACACCGCCAGCAGCACCGCCAACCCGACGGTGAGCGCCGTCCAGATCGGCTTCTGCACCCGCTCGTACCAGTCCTGGGTCACCATGCGCTCGATCGGCATGAGGGCGTACGCACTGACGAGCACGATTCCGACGCAGGCGATCGGGGACAGCAGTAGTGCGGCGGCGGTGCGGCCGACCCGACCGCGCATCAGGCTGCGGTCGACGATCGGGGCACCGGCCCGGCTGACGGCTAGGCTCACCGCGAAGCCCAGCATCCTCGTCCGGTGACCGCTCTCGGCGAGCACGTGCAGCTCGGCGGCCCACTCGCGGCGCAGGTCATCGCGAACCTCGGTCGGCCAGCGGCGCGCGGCCAACTCCAACAGCAGCTCGGCGGCCCGGCGGGTCACCACGCCGGCGCTCCGGTGGGCTCGGTGCCGCCCCACGAACGACGGCCGTCGGGGATCGCGGCACGCAGGTCGGCGAGCGCCTGGCGGGCCTGCGCCACCCCGACGGCGGTGAGCCGGTAGTAGCGGCGGGCCGGCCGTCCGGCCGCGACGGGATCGATCGCCTCCCAGTCGGCGGCCAGCCAGCCGGCCCCCTGCAACCGGTGCAGCACCGGGTAGAGGGTGCCGCTGGGCAGGCCGGTCAATCGCATCAGGTCGAGCCCGTAGCGCTGCTCGTCAGGCTCGGCGAGCAGCGCCGCGAGCACCTTCGCGACCGGAATCGTCATCCGCATCCGGCCACTCTATCGGAACTCTACATAGGGGTGGGTACCCGTTCGACGGGAATCCACAGCTCGGCGTCCGCCTGGGTGCCGTCCGCCGACACCCGGACCCGGGAGATCTCCGGTCCAGGTCGGCTGCGGTACGGGTTGGACGGAAACCACTGGGTGAACACGTCACGCCACAGGTACTGCACCGCCTGCGGAAACGCACCGGAGGTGGTGAACACCGCCCACGACCCGGCCTGCACCGGCAGCGCGTCCAGGTCCTCCGGCGGCGCGGCGCTGGTCACCACCCCGTGCCAGTAGTCCAGTTCGGTGCCCTCCTGCCGGCTGTCGGCGAGGTTGTCGCTGACGTTGACGATCCCCTTCGGCTCCTGATCGGAGAGCGCCTCGATCCGCTCGGTCGTCTCCTTGTCGATGCTCCGGATGAACGCGACGATCGCCGGGTTCATCCCCTCGTGCACCAGCGGGACCCGTGCCTTGCGCCCCACCAGCGCGAACGCGTCCTTGTCGACGATTCGGTACTCCATGCTGCCGCTCCCTTCGACTGTGAGTCGGAAGGACATCCGGGGCTGGGCGCGCAACGCTGCCCCCGTACGCCGGGCTTCTCCGGGGCCCACGCCGTGCACGGCGTGGAACGCCCGGGCAAACGCCTCCGCCGAGCCGTAGCCGTAGTGCACAGCGACGTCGAGCAACGTCCGCTCCCCCGCCAGCACGTCCGCTCCGGCGACGGTGAGCCGACGCCGACGGATGTACTCCGACAGCGGCATCCCGGCCAGTGCGGAGAACAGCCGCCGGAAGTGGTACTCCGACGTCAGCGCGATCCGCGCCAGCTCGGCGACCTCGATCTTCTGGTCGAGGTGACGCTCGATGTACGCCATGGCCTCGTTGAGCCGATCCAGCACCCGGGCCTCCTTCCCTTTCGAGCACTGACGCTAGGTCGGGGGGTCGGTCGCCCACCCGACATCCGATGCCCGCATCGGTCGGGTGCTGCCGCACCGATCGTCGTGTCGTAGCCTGGCGGACTTTGCTTTCCGAGGAGGTTGACGTGGCCGAGTATCCGCAGAACGTCGTGCAGCGCTTTCACGGCACCCCCGAACAGGTCGACGCCGGCCTGGTGGGCGAACCGCCGCGGACGTGGGAGTCCGTCGTCATCGAGGAGTACGACATGTCCTGGGCGCAGCGGTTCGTCGCCGTCCGTTCGTCGCTCACCGCAGCGCTGGGTGGGCTGATCATCGGGGTGGAACACGTCGGGTCGACAGCGGTGCCGGGGCTGGCCGCCAAGCCCGTCATCGATGTCGACCTCGTCATCGAGGACACCGCCGAGGAGGCCGCCTATCTCCCCGCCCTGGAACGGCTCGGGTACCGGCTCGTCCTTCGGGAGCCCTGGTGGCACGGGCACCGGATGCTTCTCAGCCCCGCCGAGGACGTCAACCTGCACGTCTGGCCGCAGGGTGCGCCGGAACCGATCCGGCACCGGCTCTTCCGCGACTGGCTGCGTTCGCATCCGCACGACCGGGAGCGGTACGCCGCTACCAAGCGCCGCCTCGCACGGGACACCGCGCACCGGCCCCGCGCCTACAGCCTCGCGAAGAACGACATCATCGACGAGATCTACGCGCGCATCTTCGCCGCCTGATGACCCCACGTCGCCGACGGCCACGCGTAGATCTTGGACAGTTTCCGTTATCAGCTAACGGAAACTGTCCAAGATTCGGCCGTGGGCCGGTGCTGTGAGCCTGCCAGTGACCATCAGCGGGTTCAGCGCGGCGGCTGCTGCATGATCCAGGTGGGCACGGGCTCCGACAGGAAGCCCGCCACCTCCCAGCCGGCGCGGCGGTACAGCTCGACGTTGACCGGGTTGCTGGTCTCCAGGATCGCCGGCAGGCCCTCGGCGGCGGCACGGGCCAGCCCGGCCCGCATGACGGCACGGCCCCAACCGCGTCCGGCGCTGTCGGGGTGGGTGCCCAGGACGCCGAGGTACCAGAACGGGAACGTCGGCAGGGCGGCGTGCACGGCGTCGTCGTAGCTCTGGACGCGGGCCAGCACGTCGGCGGGGTAGTGAGCGGCGAGCCCGCCCTCCGGTGACCCGGTCGGCGACCCCGCCGGTGGCTCCCAGATGGCGACCGACGCGCCCCCACCGAGCGTCCAGATCGACGACTGGTGCACCCGCTTGTCGAAGAGGTGCCCGAAGAAGGCGGCGGCGTACCGCGGATAGGTTTCCTCGTCGGGGAAGAGGCACCGCAGGATTGGATCCTTGACGAACGCGGCTACCAGCGATTTGACCACCGCGTCGCGGTCCGCTGGGGTGGCGATGGTGATCTCAGGCGTTGTCACAGCAGTCGACACTATCCGGAAAAGCGCCTTGACCCTGACACTGTGGCGGGCCGGAGACTGGCCTCATGGACCTCGATGACTACCGGAGACACTCCCCCTACAGCGACCCCGGTCGGCACGGCGGGCTCCTCGGCGCCGTGGCGTCCGACATTCCCACAGTGGCGGCGACCGCCCGCAACGTGATCGTCCACTACCGCGCCGGCGGCGTCGAGCTGCCCGACGACCGGCTGGACGAGGTGAACCTCCGCTGGGTGGACCGCGTACTCGACACCGACCAGGCCCGATTTCCCCTGGCGCTGAGCGCTGAGCGCCCGGCCGTGGACCGGGTGGCCGGCTGCTGCCGGGACCACACACTGCTGTCGGTCTCGATCCTCCGTCAGCACGGTATTCCCAGCCGCAGCCGGGTCGGCTTCGCCTCGTACTTCGTGCCCGGCTGGCACCACGACCACGTCCTGGTGGAGTACTGGAACGGCGACCGGTGGGTGTGGGCCGACCCGGAGCTCGACCCGGCCCGCGACTGGGGGTTCGACGGCTACGCCATCGACCCGAAGGCCGGCCTCTTCGACTCGGCATCGCGGGTGTGGTCCGCGTACCGGGCTGGGGCGATCGATCCCGACGTCTACGGCGTGAGCCCGGAACTGCCGATCCGAGGCGACTGGTTCATCCACGACTACGTCCTGCTGGAGCTGGCCCACCGGCAGAAGGACGAGCTGCTGCTCTGGGACAGCCTTGACGCGATGACCGACGACGTCGCCACCGCCGACCTCACTCTCGTGGACGAGATCGCCGCGTTGCTGCTCGCCGCCGACGACGGCGACGAGGCCGCGGAGAAGGCGCTCGCCGACCGGTATGCCAGCGACGCCCGCCTGCGCCCCGGCTCCCGGGTGGAAAGCGTCTCGCCGGTCTCCGGCACCGTCAGCATGGTCGACCTGCGCCGCTGAGCGGGCCAGGCGTGTGTCGAAGCCCGGCCAGGGATTCGACACACGCCCTACCCGAAGGTGAAGGCGTACGCCTCGGCGCCGGGCTCGCCGAACGTGATCTCCAGGGTCCGCTCCCGGACCGCGCCGTCCTGGCGGACGAGCTGGTAGAGCCGGCCGTCCTGGAGTACGCCGTTGCCGTCGGCGTCGACGTCGACGCCGTGTGACGGGCCGGGAGCCGCGCCGTCGAGCGATACGCGGAACGGGATCGACTGCCCCGTCCCGGGGGCCAGCACGAGATGCGCGTCGCGGGCGTGGAACCGGAAGGCGATGCCGCCGCCGGCCCCGTCCAGCACGACGTTGTCCGAGCCGATCGTCCACTCCCCCGCCAGCGCCCACTGGTTGAGGCCGAGGCTCTCCGGCACCTGGTAGGCGCGGCGTTCGTCGAGCGCCGGGCCGTTCGGCGACGCGAAGTGTTCGCCGCGACTGAAACCGAGGTACGTCTCGGGCGTCCGCAGGGTGCCCCAGTCGGCCTCCGCCTCCGGGCCGAGTCCCTTGACTGGTACGGGTTTCCGCTCGATGCCGAGCAGTTGCTGGAGCACCCGCTCGGACTGCTCGTAGCGTCCCTCGCCGAAGTGGTCGTCGCGGATGACGCCGTCGGTGTCGACGAAGTAGAGCGCCGGCCAGTAGTTGTTGGCGAAGGCGCGCCAGATCGCGTAGTCGTTGTCGACCGCCACCGGGTAGTCGATCGATCGGGCCGCCACCGCCCGCCGCACCCAGTCGACCTCGTGCTCGAATCCGAACTCCGGGGTGTGCACCCCGATGACGACCAGCCCGTCGTCGCGGTAGGCCTGCGACCAGGCACGCACGTACGGCTCCTGGCGCAACCAGTTGATGCAGGTCAGCGTCCAGAAGTTGACCAGGACGACGCGCCCACCCAGGTCGGCGGGGCCGAGTGGCTCGGAGTTGAGCCACTCGGCCGCCCCGTTCAGCGGGGGCAGGTGCACGGCCATCTAGCGCAGCGACCGGAAGGCGGTGCGAAGCTCCTCGGAGAAGATCTTCGGCTGTTCCCAGGCCGCGAAGTGCCCGCCCACGTCGAGCTTGTTGTAGTAGACGAGGTTGGAGTACGCCTGCTCGGCCCAACTCTGCGGCGCCTCGTACAACTCGTCGGGGAAGACGCTCACCGCGACCGGGACCTTCACGCCCTTGGCGGCGAAGAACGACAGCTTGTTCTCCGCGTAGAGACGGGACGCGGAAACCGCTGTGTTCGTCAACCAGTAGAGCGAGATGTTGTCCAGGATGTCGTCGCGGGTGAGGCCAGCCTTGGCCCCGTCGAAGACCTGCGAGATCAGGGCCAGACTCTTCGCGTCGTGGTCGAGCAGGAAGGACGCCAGGCCGACCGGAGAGTCCGCCAGCCCGGTCAGCGTCTGGGGCCGTGTCGCCATCATGAGGGCGTACGCGACGTGTTTCCAGACGAAGTTGACTTCCTCGGCGGCACGCATTTCGTCGTCGGAGAGCCCGGACGGCAGCGAGCCCATGGCGTTGTTCGCGCCGGTGGTGTCGCCCTGGAACAGCAGGTCGATCTCGGGTGGGACCGCACCGGGCATGTTGGTGTGGATGCCGAGCAGTTCCGGAGGCGCCTGGATGCCCATCTGGTCGACGATGACAGCGCCCCAGTCGCCGCCCTGCGCGACGAACCGGTCGTAGCCGAGCCGCTTCATCAGCTCCGTCCACGCGGTCGCGATCTTCTGCGGGTTCCACCCCGACTCGGTCGGCTTGCCGGAGAAGCCGTGGCCGGGCAGCGACGGGATCACCAGGTGGAAGGCGTCCGACGCGCTCCCGCCGTGCGCCGTCGGGTCGGTGAGCGGCTCGATGATCTTCATCTGCTCGATCACCGAACCCGGCCATCCGTGGGTGACGATGAGCGGCAGCGCGTCCTCGTGCTTCGAGCGCACGTGGATGAAGTGGATGTCCACCCCGTCGATGGCGGTCATGAACTGCGGTACGTCGTTCAGCCGCGCCTCGACAGTGCGCCAGTCGTACTCTTTCTCCCAATAGCGGGCGACGGCCTGAATGGTCGCGAGTGGCACGCCCTGCGACTGGTCGTTCACCGTTTCCTTGTCCGGCCAACGGGTTGCCTTGATGCGCCTCTTCAGGTCATCAAGGTCGGCCTGAGGAATGTCGACCGAGAACGGCCGAATCTCCGTGGTGCCCGGACGAGTCTTGGTCTTGACAGCCATGCGTGTTTCCTCTCCGTCTAGGTTTGCGCCTCGCGAGGAGAAATCATGGGGTGAAAGGCTGCCCGGACTTATGTGCTGCCAACGATTGGGCACGCCGCCGCCATATCTCGGAGCCTAGAACGCCGCACAGGTTGCTCGTGGCGATACGAGCAGCCCTCTCATCTGTCAGCTCCGGGGCCCGCGACGGCGTGTTCGGCGGCGCGGCTGACCTGCTCCCAGCTCGCCCAGGTGTCCATCCGTCGGCGGGCGATGTCGAATGCCAGGTCGTAGACCATGCTGCCGAGCAGGAGGCGCAGCGGGGGCTCGTCGCTGTCGACCAGTTGCAGCAGCGCCTCGGCGGCCAGCCGGGGTTCGCTGTCGATCGACCCTTCCGCCCACTGCCGCTCCAGCTCGGCGCGTAGTGGCGCGTAGGCGTCCATCGGGGTGGTGGCACGCACGCTGGTGTAGAGGTCGGTCCAGTATCCGCCCGGCTGCACGATGCTGACGGTGACGTCGAAGGCCGCCGCCTCCATCGCCAGCGCCTCGCTCATGCCCTCCAGGGCGAACTTGCTCGCGCTGTACAGGCCGGTGCTCGGGAAGCCGCCTAGCGCGGCGATGCTGGAGACCTGCACGATGTGGCCGGACCGTTGGGCGCGCAGGTGCGGCAGCACTGCCTGGCCGACCCAGAGCGCGCCGAAGAGGTTGACCTCGAACTGGGCGCGCGCCTCGGCCTCGGTGAACTCTTCGATCATGCCCATGGACAGGGTTCCGGCGTTGTTCACGACGATGTCGAGCCCGCCGAAGTGCGCGACGGCGGTGTCCACCGCCGCGATGACCGCCGCGCGGTCGGTCACGTCGAGGGTCAGTGCCAGCAGCCGGTCGGCGTACTTCTCGTCGAAGTCGGCAGTGGCGATGGTCCGGGCGGCGGCGACCACCCGGTCACCCCGGTCGAGGGCGGCGTCGGCGAAGGCGCGGCCCAGGCCGCGGCTGGCACCGGTGATGAACCAGGTACGCATCTGTTCTCCAAGCACTTCAAGACGAGACGGTCCGTCTCGCGATGTGCCGAGACTAGGTCCGCGGTGGCACCGCCGTCAAGACGATACGGTCCGTCTCGTCTGCTGCTATCGTTTTCGCCCATGACGCCCAACACGGCCCGCCGGAGAGAAACCTCCCGACGCGCCATCCTCACCGCGGCCTTCGACCTGCTCCAGGAAATGGGGTACGCGAAGCTCAGCATCGAGGGCATCGCCGCGCGGGCCGGCGTCGGCAAACAGACCATCTACCGCTGGTGGCCGTCGAAGGGCGCTGTCATCTTCGACGCCTTCCTCATGCTCAGCGAGGCCACCGAGGGTGGGCCGCCGACGCTGCCGGACACCGGTGACCTGGCGGCGGACCTGACACTGGTGCTGCGCGCGACGGTCGAGGAGATGAACGACCCCCGGTACGAGCAACCGATGCGGGCGCTGGCCACCGAGATCGCGCTCGACCCCGAGCTGGCCGCGGCGTACGCCGAGCGGTTGGACGGGCCGTTGAAGGAGGCCAAACGGCAGCGCCTGCGCAGCGCCCAGCGGGCCGGTCAGATCGCCGACGACGTCGACCTCGGCGTGGCGGTGGACATGATCTGGGGGCCGGTGCTCAACCGCTGGCTGCAACGCAGCGGGCCGCTCACCGCCGAGTACGCCGACCTCGTCGTCGGCACCGCCCTCAACGGATTGCGCCCCCGCCGATCCGGCGAGTGACGATTGGTGGGACGGCTTTGCGCTGCCACAGCGCGGTGCGGCAACATCAGGCGCCGTGACGGCACCAGGCACGACCCCCGACAACGACACCCCGGCCGGCGAAACCGGCACGCTCCGGTCGAGTCGACGGGTCAGACACTGGTTAGCCGGCGCCGGTGTCACCGCCCTGGCCGCCGTCCTGGGCATCACCCTCGCCGTCCGCGGGGGCGCCACCCCGGCCTGCGCCGCGCCACCGACGGGCAACGCCGTCCACAAGGGAAAGGCCAGCTTCTACGACGCGGGCCGCTCGGGCGGCAACTGCTCCTTCCCCGGTCCTCCGGCGGACCGGCTCTACGTGGCCCTCGGCGCGTCCCAGTACTCCGGATCGGCGGCCTGCGGCAGTTACCTGGAGGTGACCGGTCCGAAGGGCAAGGTCCGGGTCATGGTGATGGACCAGTGCGGCGGCTGCGGATCCAGCAAGATCGACCTGTCCACCGAGGCGTTCACCAAGATCGCCGATCGGTCGCAGGGCATCGCGTCAGTGACGTACCGGGCGGTGGTGAACCCGCCGCTCGACGGAGGGCTCACCTTCCGGATGAAGGGCGGCGCCTCGAAATACTGGTTCGCGGTGCAGGTCGGCAACCACGGCAACCCGCTCCGCTCGGTCGAGGCGAAGGGACTGGGCGGCGGCTTCCGCAAGGCCGCCCGGCAGAGCGACAACCACTGGACCATCGAGGGCGGGATCGGCCCCGGACCGTACAGCATCAGGGTCATCGACGTGTACGGACGCCAGACGACCGCCACCGGCATTCGCCTGGTCACCAAGCAGGTGCAACGCAGCACGGCCACTCTCGCCAGCGCCTCCCCCACGCCCAGCAGCTCACCCTCGGCCCCGCCGAGCCCCACCATCGCGCCCTCAGCGACGCCGACGGAGTCGGCCGCACCGACGGCGACTGTCGAAGCGCTCGCTGGTGCCGCCGTTCCACTCGACCGCCCCGGCTGCTGACCGCTTGACCTTGAGTCACCCGGTCGCGGTGCCGGAATAAGCGGCGGCTGGCCGAGGTTCGCGCTGGCTAGACTGCCCCGGTGGTCGACGTCCTGAGGCTGGAGCCGCTGCTGTTCCCCGCCGAATTCACGGCGCACCGCATGCGAATCCTCGTCAACGGCCTCGACGTTGTTGCGACCGCGTACCCGACAGACGGCTTTCACGGACAGCCGGTTGCGGGATTCACACCCTCATCGGTGCTGGGACCGGGCGGGCTTACTGTCGCCCCGGAAGCCCGAGAGGTCGCGGTAGGCGGATCCGACATGGGCGAGGACCGGCTGACAGTCCACGTCCGTCAGGCCGGCTCTGAGGTGATCTGGGACCGCTGGCGTCTGACGGTCATCGAGAGGGTGCACAAGGAAGGGCCGGAGCTCGGGCTGGGCAGCTTCCGGTTCGACTCGCACGCGTACGCGGAGGAGATAGCCCAGGCGACGCAGCGCGCTACCCGAGCGTGGCCAGCCCGGTTGGTTGCCGAGAACCTTGAGGCCACGCTGTGGCGCGAGGGGTGGGACCAGGACGGCGGAGCCTGGATCCGCAGCTACGTAGCGATCCGCGCGCCCGAGGATCGTCCGGACGTGGTCGAGATCAGCTACTACGCCCGCGACCTGAGCGGGCAGCGTTATGCAGTACCGGGAAGCTACGTCGTGACCTTCCCGGTCGACGGTTCCGACCCGGACGTTCAAGCCCAGGCCATCGCACACCGGCTGGGTCAGGAAGACCTCAAGCCGAATTCGGTCCACCAGCCTCCTCGACGACGAAAGCCGGCTGGACGAGACACGGCAAAGTCTCCGTCGTGAACGAAAGCCAGGGCGACGAGGAGGATCGGTTCCGCGATCCGTTGGTCAGTCTGTACGAGCTGGCAGCCGAGGACATCTACGTCGTCTGCCCACGCTGTGGGCACCGGGCGGTCAACGCCCCACAGCCGAACAACAGTAGGTGGGTGGCCTCGTGGCCCCGTCGACTCACGTGCCCGGGGTGCGCGTACTCAGCGTTCTGGTCCCCACAGGGATCTCAGGTCTCGTCCTGGAACGGTCCAGCGGATCCGTTCTTCCACCTGCCCCTGTGGCTGAGGGCCCAATGCTGTGGCGGGCACACGCTCTGGGCGTTCAACCGCGCCCACCTTGACCTCCTGTCAGGATACATCGGCGCTCGACTTCGGGAGCGGGGCCCGCAACCTGGTGGCATGACGCTGGTGGCACGTCTGCCGAACTGGCTCAAGGCCGCACACAATCGGGACGAGCTGCTCCGAGTCATCAGTCGACTGAGCGCATCGATTGACTGACCCTGGAGCGGCATCCCCATTCCCCCGATACCGATAGATGGAGCGTGGCGTGGATTCGTTGGACGTGGAACTCTTCGCGGACTACCACCAGATCCACCTGAGCGACGACGGGTCGACGGGCGACCTGAGCGAGGCATGGACGGACCAGGCGGTTGTGGACCGGCTGGCCGTGGTCGACGACGCGATGGCCATCGGCACGTCGGTCAACGTCACGGTCGCGGTGAGAGTCGACGTGTTGGACGCTCCGCCTGTCGACGACTCCGCCGACTACGACCATGTGGTCGAGGGGAGCATGCAGGTGCGGTCGGGCCGCATCGTGGTGATGGGTTGCACCGATTACGAGCCGGATGCCGCGAGGGTCCGGGTGCCGGTAGGGCCCGTGCGTGTCCGGGCAGCGAGCAGCAACCTCGTCGAGGCGGAGCGCTTGGGGGTCGACTCCGACGAAGCCCCGCAGACGATGGAGCGGCTGCGGGTGCTGGTGTGGCCCGCCCCGAGTGAGAAGCCCGTGGTGTTGAAACGCTGGGAGGGCGAATCCGGATCGCGGTAGGACACCGAGGGCGTTCGCAGCTCGACCAGGGCCGCCACCGCCGTGCTTCGGACCTTCGGACCCGCCGTACCATCCGACGATGATCTCGGAAACCTTCGATGCGCGTGGCGGGCTCACCTACGTTGACCGCCTCGATTTCACCCGAGGCGACCCCCTCCGAGCCGTCCGACGGTTGGCCTGGCCGACAGTGAAGCTGCATGCCGACGACAGCACGCTGACCTTCACGTCGCGTACCGGATCGGACACCCTGGAACACTTCTACGTGGCCGCGCTGGCGCACCATCCGTTTCACCGACGGTTCCCGGTGCCGGCGACCGCCGTCTGCTTCGACGTCGAGGGACGCGACCAGATCCTGCTCTTCTGGACTCCCCGCGCGGTCGCGGTCCTGCGTGCACTCGACAAGCTGGGCTGGGACGCCGAGCAGCCCGAGCCCTGGACCCCGTACGTCTGAGCTGGTGATCGTGCGGTAGTTCACCTACCTGGCGACCCGTCTTCGTCACCGTCCGCAGCGACGCCTGCCGGACGAGTGCGATCACTGGCGAAAGAGAGAAGGGACACCCTCCGAGGCCCGTTGACATGCGTTTCGGGCGAGTGACAGCGTTGTCATCGACTCATTTCCTCCATTTGAGACGAGGAGCGCATCTTGCTCTATCGGAACTCACCCCGCCGCAGCGCGACAGCGGCCGCGGCAGCCGGCATTCTCATCACGGGGCTGGCGCTCGCCCCGTCCGCGCCGGCCCAGGCCAGTCACCGCACGGCGCAAGACGAAGCCGTACGGTCGGGCGACGCACGTTTCGAGGTGCTGTCCCCGACCCTGATCCGCACCGAGTACCAGAAGGACGGCAGGTTTACCGACGCCGCCACGTTCAACGCCATCGGGCGCGATGATTTCCCCCGTACGCGTTTCACGAAGCACGTCGACCACGGCTGGCTCACCATCGACACCGGCGCGATGACGTTGCGGTACCGGGTCGGCTCGGGCGCGTTCACCGCCGACAACCTCACAGTGCAGCTCAAGACCGGCAAGCAGGTAGTGCAGGGCCAACCCTGGGCCGGCCACACCGCCCCGGCCTGCGCGTTCGGCGCGCTCTGCGAGGCCGAATCGCTGCAGTTGAACGGCCCCGGCGTGGCCACCGACCACCAGGGATTCACCGGACGCGGCTTCGCGTCCGGTTTCGCCTCGTCCGGCGACTCGGTCACGTTCGCGCTCGACGCTCCCGAGGGCGGCACGAAGCAGCTCGCCGTCCGCTACGCCAACAGCACCGGCGGCGACGGCCAGAACGTGGACCGCACCCTGGCGGTGCAGGTCGACGGCGACGCCGGCCACACGCTGACGCTGCCGCCCACAGCGAACTGGGACACCTGGGGCCTGGCCAACGTGCCGGTCGACCTCACCGCCGGCCGGCACGAGATCAGTGTCGTGCGGGGTCCCAACGACTCCGGCAACGTGAACGTCGACAGCCTCGCGGTGGTCAACCCGGGTGACTCGTTCCCGGCGCCGACCACGCCCGAGCCGCAGCCCTTGCGGTTCGGCACCCTGGGAGAGGCCGAGGCCGGCGCGCTGACCGGCGGCGCGAGGCCCGCGAACGACCACAACGGCGCTTCCGGTACGGGATTCCTGGCCGGCCTGGAGAGCACCATGTCCGCCGACACGCTCACCGTGACGGATGTTCCGTCGGCCGGTGACTACCAGGTGCAGATCCGGTACGCCAACGGCCAGGCCGGCGCCCAGCCGAGCCAGACGCGCACCATGTCGGTCACTGCGGGAACGGCGGCGCCGGTCACGGCGACCCTTCCGCCGACCAGCGGGTGGGACTACTGGAACACCGTTTCCGTCCCGGTCCACCTCACCCGCGGCACCAACACCGTGATGCTTGGCTGCCCCACTGACGCCAGCTGCAACGTCAACGTCGACACGGTCGCCGTCACGAGCAAGGGTTCACCGCTGCTCGCCCCGCATGCGCCGCTCGGCGGCTACCGCCGGGGCCTGGACGGCGTGACAGGTTCCGCGCTCACCGCCCCGGGCCTGCTCTACCAGGACGGCTGGTACCTGCTCGACGACTCGGCCTCGGCCCTGAGCACCACCGAGCCCCGGCCCGCCGCCGAACAGGACGGCTATGTCTTCGCGTACGGGCAGGACTTCACCCGTGCTCTGTTGGACCTGTCGACCCTGACCGGGCCCACGAAGCTGCTGCCGAAGTGGGCGTACGGCGTGTGGTACTCCGAGTACTACGACCGCACCGCCACCGAGTTCCAGAACCTGGTGACCCGGGCCAAGGCCGAGGGTGTGCCGCTGGATGTGCTCGTCCTCGACACCGACGTCAAGGCGCCGGACAAGTGGAACGGCTGGAGCATCGACCCCACCCGCATCCCCGACCCGAAGGCGTTCTTCGACTGGGCCAGGAAGCAGGGCCTGCACACCGGCATCAACATCCACCCGAGCATCCTCGGCTCGGACCCGAAGTTCGCGCAGGCGCAGGCCACCGCGAAGGGCAAGCTCCAGCGCGTCGGCTGCAACGGCGGTCCCGACTGCTACGCGTTCGACTTCGGCGACCCGGACCAGCTCAAGGCGTACATGCAGCTCCACGACGGGATGATCCCGAAGGGCAGCAAGGGCCCGGACCTCTGGTGGCTGGACTGGTGCTGCGACAACACGAAGTCCTCGCTCGCCGGGGTGACCGGTGACGCGTGGATCAACCAGCAGTACGCCGACAAGACCGGCTTCGCCTTCTCCCGGGCGTACGGCTCCTTGCAGGCCGGCGGCTACAGCAGCCCGACCCCGGTGTCGACCGGACCGTGGGCCGACAAGCGCACCACGCTGCACTTCACCGGCGACACCACCTCCGACTGGTCGACCCTGCAGATGGAGGTCGGCTACACGCCTGGCGAGTCGGCAGCGACCGGGCTGGCAGCGGTCAGCCACGACATCGGCGGGCACACCGGCGGCCTCCAGGAGCCGGGCACCGAACCGGGCAGCACGAAGCTGCCCGACGACCTCTACGCCCGGTGGGTGCAGTTCGGCACGTTCCAGCCGATCGACCGGCTGCACTCCAACCACAGCGACCGGCTGCCCTGGCAGTACGGCCCGGCGGCGAACGCGTCGGCCAAGAAGTTCCTGAACCTGCGGGAGAAGCTGCTGCCGTACACCTACGCCGCCGCCAAGGAGGCCACCCGCACGGGTACGCCCATCGTCCGCTCGATGTACCTGGCGTACCCGAATGAGCAGGCCGCGTACGCCACTGCCGGTTCCCAGTACCTCTACGGCCCGGACTACCTGGTGGCACCGGTGACGACGCCCGGCACCACCGCCACCACGTCGGTGTGGTTCCCGCCGGGCAACAGCTGGACGGACATCTTCACCGGGAAGACGTACCGGGGCGGCACCACGCAGAACATCACCACCACGCTGGACACCATGCCGGTGTTCAAGAAGCACTAGAGCCTGTTTTTGCAGGGATCCGCACACCGGCCGGGTGGGGCAACCCACCCGGCCGGTTCGTTGCTTGGCTGGGCTCAGCGTCGGTGGGGCCGGCGGGCCAGCGCCAACCAGCCGAGGAACCTGGCGTGCATCGCGGACGGGTCCGGACGCAGCCCCAGGCCGTACGCGTCGTCGATCGCCTCCTGCATCGACGCAGCCAGGTAGAACGCCAGCGCGATCGAATGACCGTTGAACTCGGTTATGAGGGCGAGCTGAGCCGGGCCACACGGCCAGGGCGCGGCGCAGTTGCGACACAACCACGCCGGGCGCATCGGCAGGTGCGGGCGAGGGCGCGCGGTCATCCGATCCGCACCGGGCGCCGCCGGCGGTTGGCTTTGCTGGTCGGTTTGACGGGCAGGGCCTGCAACCGCACGCCCGCACGCATCACGTACAACTCGCGCCGCGCCACCGCGTCGCCCGCCGCGTTCAGCTGGTAACCCTCAATCCAGACCCATCCGTCGTACGTGTGCCGCTCGGGCAGCTCACGGATGACGCGGACGAAGATCGGGCGCAGGAACTGCACGCTCGCCGCAGTGGTCAGGTAAACCACGTCACCGGCCGTCATCTTCTCGGGTTTGTCGTCGGGCACGGTCTCCCCCTTGTGCCGTTGGGAAGGGCCGCTCCCGTGAGTGCACGCCCGTCGGGAGCGGCCCCGCTACGAACGCGACCGCCGGATCTCGTGGGCCTGCCAGCCGCGCCGCTTGGTGACACTCTGCTGTGGAGAGCACTACGCTCGGAAGGCGTTCCAGGTGTCCGGGCCGGAGCTGGCAGAACAGGCTCCAGGCGTGTGGCACCTCGGGTAGTCGATCTCCGATTTGAGGAGAGCTGTATGGCTGACGTGCCAAGTCCCCTCGCGGACTTCATCGTGAGCGAGATCCGTCGTGCTCGTGGAGCGTCCGGGATGACGCAAGAGTCGTTCGGGCGAGCGGCAGGCTTCAGCGCGTCACACGTCAGTGCCGTGGAGAGCGGCACCCGGGCGCTGACGATGGACTTCATCCGGGGAGCGGACCGCGCCTTCAACAACGACGGGTTGTTCGGACGCCTCGTGGTGAAACTCGGCGCACCGTCGTGGTTTCTGCCATGGCTGGACGCCGAGCGCGGCGCGCGACAGCTTCGTCTCTTCGAGCCACTACTGATCCCGGGCCTGCTCCAGACCGAGAACTACGCCCGCGTCGTGATGCGCCTGAACGACCTCATGTCGGCCACTGAGGTGGACCAGCAGGTAAGCGCTCGCATGAGCCGCCACAAGATCCTGACCGGCGATACGCCGCCGCAGGTGGTGGCCGTGCTGGATGAGTCCACGCTCCGCCGCGCGGGCGATGAGCACGCCGGCATCATGGCTGAGCAGGTCGCCCACCTCGTCACCGTCGCCGAGTTGCCGCACGTTCACATCCACGTGATCCCGGCGGGTGCCGGCCTCCACATCGGGCTGTCCGGGCCGTTCGCGCTGGCGCGGGCCGGTGACGGGACCTGGGTCGGGCACCTCGAAAATCAGCTAGGCGGGATCGTGGTCGACAACGAAGATGGGCTACATACTCTTCAGACGAGGTGGGAAAACGTGAGGAACGAAGCGCTCCCGCGTCGCCAGTCCAACGAGCTGATGAAGGAAGTGCACAGCCATCATGGACCTCACTAACGCCATCTGGCGCAAGTCTCGGCGCAGCGGATCGTCCGGGGGCAACTGCGTCGAGGTCGCCGACAACCTGCCGGGCGTCGTCGGCGTCCGGGACAGCAAGGATCCTACCGGCCCGACCCTGGCCTTCGGTCCGGCAGCTTGGCGGGCGTTCGTCGCTCAGATCGCCGCGCGGCGGTAATCAACTCCCGCCGCACAAAGCGCCCGTGCCTAACGCCGGGGGGATGTGGGCGCAATGCGTCGAGATGACGTGCCCCCGTTAACACGATGCCGGCGACACGCGTAACCATGTCGCGTGCTGTGATGGGCCCTGGTCCGCTCTCGCCGATGTGGGAGGACCCTTCCGCACGTTCTCAAGCGCCCCTGCAACGAGGCACACGCGTTGCCGCTCGAGCGCGCCGTGCCGCTGCCCGCGCCGGGGCCGTCACGCCTGACGCCCAAGTGTTAAACGATCATCCGTCCATGGAACGGATGAACGCGGCCTTCCTACCATACGGCTGCGCACCAGGGATATTTCCAGTCGGATTGACGTCAGTCGCTGTCGAGCTGCATCGGTAGCCTACCCTGGGACAAACCGAGAGGAGGCTCTGGTGGATGCCAATGGGCACGAAGGTCCGCTCGCGGAGTTCGCAGCACTTCGGGAAGAAATCATGGAGCGAATAAGGGTGCAGCATCAAATCTTGGTCCTGCAGCTGACGTCTACCGGTGCCGTTTTTGGCTTTGCTATTTCAAACAAACAGACAAGCCTGCTTGTTCTCATAATTCCCGTAAGTTCTTACCTCTTATGCGGTCGCTTGGTCGCCCAACACTTCATAACCTTGCAGGTCGCCCGGTATATCAGGGAAGAACTGGATGGCCGGGTTCCAGGAGGCCTCAAATGGGAGGGATGGAACCTGCGCACTAGGCGCGAAGCCCACCTGCTCGGATCATTTGTTCCTACCCTTCTCACGTTTCCGGGCGTGAGCTTACTCGCGCTCGGCTGGACTCTTGTGCCGGTATTTTTGAGCAGTGAACTGGGGACTGCCGCGAGAGTTGGTGCTGCAGTAGTCTGGGTAGTCGGGGTAGTCTCCACAGCACTTTCGGCGATACTGCTAATACGGCGATCCCGAACAATGAACGCAGCTCGGAGGAGCGCACCTAGTGCAAGCGGGCTGGCGGTATGACCGTCTGGTGAATCACACGAGCGACACCACGGATGTCGTGCTCGGTGGCGCCAGTCTTCAGCCGCTCGTCCTCGTCGAGCAGGACGCGATCCTTCTCCCACCGGTACCGCCTTCGGCGCCGGGGCGGTGAGCCACCGACAGCCGCCGGGACACCGCCCCACCGAGGACAGGAACCAGCCCCAGCGCCGTGACGGAAGCCGGCGCGGCTTCTCTGGTCGGATGGTCGGGGCTTCCGGCTGCCTCGCCAGTCCAACCCCAGGACTGGCTTGCCACCGGGTAACAGGGTCACGGCACCAGTTCCACCGCCAGGACGTGCCCGGCTCTCCCCTCAGCCGCCAGGCATCGACTCAGACCCCGAAACGCGACCCCGAAAGCCCTCACGACGGGATTGCGCCCAGACGGAGGCAAGCCCAACTGAGCCGGCGCTCAGGGCGTCTCCAGGGCGTCGACAGGGCGTCAAACGCCGCCCAATGTTGACCATGAACGACCATCGACACCCCAACATAGAACCAGCTCAGAGCCATGATCGAGGCTCTGAGCTGGTGGGCGACGGACGAGTCGACCTGTACGCCGGATTCTGTGCGCGGCGCGTACCCCGAGGGGTTTGCTCCGGCGGCGGCCATCCATCTCGGCCTGCCGTTGCCGGCAGGCTCCAGCGGCCTACCCGCAGACATCGGGCGGGCAGCCCTCAAGCGTCTGCGCCGGGCCGTCATCTTGCGGTGACGGCCCTTGCTTGGCCTTGCTCCGGGTGGGGTTTACCGAGCCACCCCGGTCACCCGGGGTGCTGGTGGGCTCTTACCCCACCGTTTCACCCTTACCGTCCCCGAAGGGGTCGGCGGTCTGTTTTCTGTGGCACTGTCCCGCGGGTCGCCCCGGGTTGCCGTTAACAACCACCCTGCCCTGTGGAGTCCGGACGTTCCTCGGCGGCGGGCCGAAGCCCGCCGACGCGGCCGCCCGGTCGACTCGTCCGTCGCGCTCTCATCCTAACGACAGACGCTGCTCCAACACTCCCGCCCCGTCTGGGCAAGATCGCGCAGCTCACGAACGGTCCGGCGAATGCGTGTCGTGGGGCGACGGCTAGCCTCGTGGGGCTATGGATCTCTCCCACGCCGCGCTGCTGCTCGCCGCCGGTCTCGCCGCTGGCACTGTCAACGCGGTGGCCGGTGGCGGTTCGCTGATCACCTTTCCGGCGATGATCGCGATCGGGTTGCCCCCGGTGCCGGCGAACGTCAGCAACTCCGTCGCCGTCTTCCCCGGCTACCTGGCCAGCGTGGCAGGCAGCCGGCAGGACCTGCCGCGCCCTCGCGCACTGGCCACGCTGGTGCCTACCACCATCGCGGGCACGATCGTCGGGGCGTTGCTGCTGCTGGCCACTCCGGCCCGCGCGTTCGAGCTGGTCGTACCCTTTCTGGTCCTCGGCGCGACAGCGGTCCTGGCCTTCCAGGACCCGCTGCGCCGCCTGGTCGGTCACCCCCGGGACCTGTCGCCACGCCGGCGGACGGTCGCGGTGCAGACAATGGTCGCGCTCGGTGCGGTGTACGGCGGTTACTTCGGCGCGGCGCTCGGGGTGATGCTGGTGGCCGGGCTGGCCCTGGTGCTGGACGCGACCCTGGCCCGGGTAAGCGCGATCAAGAATCTGCTCTCCGCGGTGGTGGGGTTCACGACGCTCGTGGTGTTCGCCCTGTTCGGCCCCCTGAACTGGGCGGCGGTCGCGGTGGTCGCGCCGGCCACCCTGATTGGGGGGTACGCGGGCGCCCGGCTCGTCCGCCGGCTCCCGCCGGTGGTGCTCAAGACGGTGATCGTGGTGTTCGGTACGACGATCGGCCTCTACCTGCTCTGGCGCGCCCTGCACTGAACCGCCCGACCGGCGGTCAGTAGGTCTCGCCGACGGGCTCGTGCTCGGTGTCGGCGGCGGCGCGGTTCCAGCGGGACCAGAGGACCCGCTCGCCGTAGCCGGCGGCCATCAGGTGCGCGAAGGCCAGGTAGACGAGCACGCCGACGGCGAGCACCCCGAAGCCGACCCAGAACGGCAGCGCCAGCGACTGCTCGGCGAGCTTGCCGGAGATGATCGGTGCCGGCGCGGCGGCGCCCCAGCGGACCAGGTTGAACGCGCCGGTGGCGACGCGCCGGTCGCTGGAGCCGAGGCCGAGCGCCAGGTCGGTGAGGTTGGCGTTGGCCAGGCCCATGCAGAGTCCGGCGAGCACCAGCACCACGAACGCCTCGGCGGTGCTGGTGGAGGTGGCGAAGAGGACCATGCAGACCAGCAGCCCGGCGATGGCCACGCCGACGGTCTGCACGGCGCCGATCCGGTGGGCCAGGCGGTGGCCGATCACCATGATGCCGGCGGCCAGGCCGAGACCCCAGCCGGTGAACGCGAGCCCCAGCGGGATGACGTCCAGGCCGAGGAAGAGCGGCGTGTAGCCGAGCACCACGAAGAACACGAAGTTGTACGCGGCAGTGACCACGCAGAGGGCGATGAACGCCGGCCGGCGGTAGGTGGCGAAGATCTGGCCGACGCGTACCGGTGCCTGGCGGTTGGTGGGCTCGCGCAGTTTGCGGGAGGCCACGCCGAGGGCGAGGACCATGAAGACGCCGCAGACGAAGAACGGCAGCCGCCAACTGACCTGCCCGAGCAGACCACCGATGAGCGGTCCGACGGCGAAGCCGAGACCCAGGGCGGTCTCGAAGAGGCCCACCACCCATTCCCGGTCGATGGCCAGGTTGACCAGCACCACCATGGCGGTGGCGAAGAACATCGCGTTGCCCAGCCCCCAGACGCCGCGCAGCACGGAGAGCTGCACGATGTTGTCGCTGAACGAGGCGAGGATCGCGGCGAGGCCGACCACGGAGACGCCGGTGATGAGCACCGGCTTGAAGCCGAACCGGCCGCTGGCCAGCGTCGCGGGGATCATGCCAAGGGCCATGACCGCGATGTACGCGGTGAACAGCAGCTCGACCTGCCAGGCGGTGACCCCGATCGCCTCGCCGATGGCCGGCAGGATTGGGTCGACGACGGCGATGCCGGCGATGGCGAGGAAGGCCACCAGTGTGGTGGCGTAGATGGCACTGCGGTTCGGTTCGGAACGCCGATCCACTCCGACTCCTCAGATAGCTGTATGGTACAGGTACTTATTCTGTATCATACAGCTATGAGCGACGACCATGACGCGAGCACCCTCGGGCAGATCGAGACCGAGGTGGCCCTGCTGATGCGCTTCGGCGAGGCCACCCGGCGGGCCACCGGCACCGCCGAGCACCGGGTGCTGGACCGCGCGGCGTACGTCATCCTGCGCCACCTGGCCGACGCCGGCCCGCAGAACGTCTCGGCGCTCGCCGCCCGCCTCAACCTGGACGGCTCGACAGTCACCCGGCAGGTGTCTGCGCTCCAGCGCGACGGCCTCATCACCCGCACCCCGGACCCGTCCGACGGCCGCGGCACCGTCATCTCCCCCACGGCCGCCGGCCTCCAGAGGATGGCCGCCGTGCAGGCCGCCCGCACCCGGCTCTACGGCGACATGCTGGCCGACTGGAGCCCCGAAGACCGCAACACCCTGGCAGCCCTACTAGGCCGCCTAAACCAGGCCCTAATAAACCGCAACCGCCCCCGCTAACCCGCCAATCCCCTGCTCTTACACCCCGCACCCTCCCGCCCTCGCAGCCCCGAGCCTCACCCCGCTCACCCCAGCCTCACCCCGCCCCGCCCCGCCCTGCCCCGCCCTGCCCTGCCCTGCCCTGCCCGCCCCCCAGCTCGTCGATCATGGACTTATGGTGGGGGACAAGAGGTGTGAAGCGCCACATACTGGGCACCACAAGTCCAAGATCGGCGCGGGGCACGTCCCAGCTTCGCCGATCTTGCACTTACCGTGGGTAGGAACAGGGGCGAATCGGTACCGAACGGGCGCCATAACTGCAAGATCGACGCACGGCACGCGAGAACGCCCGGCGCGCGGCACGCGAGAACGCGCGGCACGCGAGAACGCGGGGCACGCGAGAACGCGGGGCACGCGAGAACGCGGGGCACGCGAGAACGCGGGGCACGCGAGAACGCGCCGCACGCGAGAACGCGCGGATACAGGGACGCCCGGGCGCCGACACACGCCGGCGCCCGGGCGTACCCGGGGTCAGGCGACCGGTTCGCGGGCCGAGTCGGCGTCGCGGTCGGGGCCTGGGGTGATGCGGGGGTCGCCCTCGTCGGCGAAGTAGTCGTCCGGCTCGGTGCCGTCGACGCCTTCCTCGACCTTCGCTGCCCGCAGCGCGAGCGTCACCAGCGCCGCCACGGCCAGGTTGACCGCCACCGCGACGATGCCGACGTAGATCGTCCGGGTGGTGTCGAACCCGAACTCCGACAGCGGGAACGCCGAGCCGCCGAAGTGCTTCCGGGTCGGGCTGGCCACCTGGTAGAGCATCCACATGCCCAGGCCCATGCCGGCCACCCAGCCGACGATCAGGCCGGTGCGGTGGAACCAGCGGGTGTAGAGGCCCAGCGCCACCGCCGGCAGCGTCTGCAGGATGATCACGCCACCGATCAACTGGAGGTCGATGGAGAACTGCGGGTCGAGGAAGACGATGCAGGCCACCGCACCGACCTTCACCACCAGCGAGGTGATCTTCGAGACGTTCGCCTCCTGGGACGGGGAGGCGTCCCGCTTCAGGTACTCCTTGTAGATGTTGCGGGTGAACAGGTTCGCCGCCGCAATCGACATGATCGCCGCGGGCACCAGCGCACCGATGCCGATCGCCGCGTACGCGACACCGGCGAACCAGTCCGGGAACTGCTGGTCGAACAGCAACGGCACGACGGTGTTGCTGTCGACAGTGCCCTCTTTCGCGCCGGGCAGCGGCTTCACGCCGGCCGCGATGGCCATGTAGCCGAGCAGCGCGATCAACCCGAGCAGCAGGCTGTACGCGGGCAGCGCCGACATGTTCCGCTTGATCACGTCGCGGTTCCTGCTGGCCAGCACACCGGTGATGCTGTGCGGGTAGAGGAAGAGCGCCAACGCCGAGCCGAGCGCCAGCGTCACGTACTGAAGCTGGTTGTTGCCGTTGAGCAGGATGCCGTCGTTCGGGTTGGGCGAGGCGTCGAACTTCGCGTCCGCGGCGGCGAAGATGTCACCCCAGCCGCCCAGCTTGTACGGCAGGTAGATGACCGCCACCAGGATCACGATGTAGATCAGGCTGTCCTTGACGAACGCGATCAGCGCGGGCGCGCGCAACCCCGACTGGTACGTGTAGGCGGCCAGGATGGCGAACGCGATGATGATCGGCAGGTGTCGGGCCAGCGCGTTGTCGCCGGTGACGCCCATCGTCTTGAGCACCGCCTCGATGCCGATCAGCTGCAATGCGATGTACGGCATGGTGGCGACGATGCCGGTGATCGCGATCAGCAGCGCCAGCACCGGCGAGTCGAACCGCTTGCGGACGAAGTCGGCCGGCGTGACGAACCCGTGCCGGTGTGACACCGACCAGAGCCGCACCAGCACCAGGAAGACCAGCGGGTAGATGACGATGGTGTACGGCACGGCGAAGAACCCGGCCGCGCCGGCACCGAACATCAACGCCGGCACTGCCACGAAGGTGTACGCGGTGTAGAGGTCGCCGCCGATCAGGAACCAGGTGATCCAGCCGCCGAAGCTGCGCCCGCCCAGCCCCCACTCGTCCAGGTGCGCCATGTCCTTGGGTGCCCGCCAGCGGGCGGCCACGAAGCCCATCGCGCTGACCAGGAGGAACAGCAGGGAGAAGACGATGATCTCGGTGAGATGGTCACGCCACATCAGGAACCACCCCGCTTCTTCGTCATCTGGTAGACCAGCGTGGTGGTGCCGACGCCGAGCAGGATGAAGGCCAGTTGCAGCCAGTAGAAGCGCGGGAAGCCGAAGACCCGGGGCGAGTCGCCATTGAAGAACGCCGGGATCAGCGGCACCAGGATGGGGATGAAGAGCAACCAGTTCCAGGGGCTGTGGTCCTTCGCCCTGGTCGGCGCCGTGGGCGGCGCCTCCGGTTCGGGTGCAGCCATCTGACACACCTCCGGGGAGTCGTGGCTCTCGATGTAACGGCCGGAGGCTACGACTCTGTGATGGCGGTCACCTGACCCGTCCGGAGGCTGCTGCGCCGAACGGCCGGCCGGCTGCGCCGAACGGCGCGCCCGACCGGCCCTACCAACTGAGGGTGCGGCGGCTCAGTCGAGGGTGGCGAGGTGGGCGGTGTCGTTGACAGTGCGCACTGCCACGCCGCCGTCGGGCCACAGGTCGAGCACCGAGATGCCGGCCGCGTCCAGGAAGAGCCGGTGCAGGAAGCCGTCACCGGCCGCGAGGGCGTCGCGCAGCACCAGCTTGATCGGCGAGACGTGCGAGACGACCACAACGGTCTCACCGGGGTACGCGGTGAGCAGCCCCGAGATGACGCGGTGCGCGCGTTCGGCGACCTGGGTGAACGACTCCCCTTCCGGCGGCGCGATCCGGGGTGAGGCGAGCCAGGCGTCCATCTCCCCCGGCCACTGCTGGCGCACCTCGGCGAAGGTGCGCCCCTCCCACTGGCCGAAGTCGCACTCGATCAGGTCGTCCTCGGTGCGCACCGGCACGTCGCCGCCGAGCGCTTCGGCGATCGACGCCGCGGTGGCCGTACACCGGGACAACGGTGAGCTGAGCACGGCCGCGACGGACGGGGCCAGCTCGGCCACCCGGGTGCCGGTGGCGCGGGCCTGGGCCCGGCCACGCTCGGAGAGCGGCACGTCGCCGCGCCCGGAGTAGCGCCGCTGCTCGGTGTAGGCGGTCTCGCCGTGCCGAACCAGGATCAGCCGGGTGGCGGTGAAGCTCGGCCGTGGCTCCCAGGAGGCCGGGGCGGTCGCCGGGTCGCTGCCGACGATCAGGGTGGCGGGCGTCGTCGAGGGCTGGCCGGTGGTTGCAGTCGTCGCAGGACGGGCGGGGGCCGCAGTCGCCGACGGACGACCCGCGGCGGCGTCCATGGCGGCGTTGGCGAGGGCGTCGGCGTGCCGGTTCTGCTCGCGCGGAATCCAGCTGAACCGGACCGCTGTGAACCGGCCCACCAGCGCGGCGGCCTGGGCGGCGAGGGGCCGCAGGCCGGGGTGCTTGATCTGCCACCGGCCGCACATCTGCTCGACCACCAGCTTGGAGTCCATCCGGACGTCCACCTCGGCGGCGCCCAGTTCGGCGGCGGCGGTCAACCCGGCGATCAGGCCCTGGTACTCGGCGACGTTGTTGGTGGCCGTGCCGAGCGACTCGGAGCGCTCGGCGAGCACCTCGCCGGTCTCCGGGTCGCGGACCACAGCGCCGTAGCCGGCGGGGCCGGGGTTACCCCGGGACCCACCGTCGGCCTCCATGGAGACCACGCGCGGCGCCACGACCTACAGGCCCGACTCGTTGGTGCGGACCATGATCCGTCGGCAGTCCTCGCAGCGGACCACGTCGTCGGGGGCGGCCTTGCGGATCCGGGCCAGGTCGGCGCCGGACAGGTCCAGGCGGCACCCGCCGCAGCGGCCTCCGGTGAGCAGCGCGGCACCCAACCCGGTGTCCTCGCGGATCTTGTCGTAAAGGTTGACGAGCTCGCTGGGGAGGTCGCCGGCGAGCGGCTGACGGGCGCCCCGCTTGAACTCCTCCTCCTTGGTGATCTCGGCCAGCGCTTCGTCGCGGCGCTGCTCGGTCGCGGCCCGCTTGTCCCGGGTCTCGGCCAGCCGCTGCTCCACGCCGTCCAGTACGCCCTGCGCGGTCTCCCGCTGCTCCATCAGCTCCAGCTCGGCGTCCTCCAGATCGCCCTGGCGCCGCTTGAGCGAGACCAGCTCGTGCTGGAGCGCCTCCAGCTCGCGGGCCGGGCCGCCGCCGGCGGCAAGCCGGTTCTCGTCCTTCTCCTTGCGGGCCCGGACCTGCTCGACGTCCTTCTCCAACCGGGCGATGTCCCGGTCCAGGTCGTCCACCGCCACCTGGGCGCGAACCCGCTCGTCCTCCATCGACGACAGCTCCCGGGCCAGCGACTCCAGCTCGGCCCGCTCGGCAAGCGTTCGCCTGCGGTGGGCGAGCTGGGCGAGGTTGGTGTCGATCGCCTGGAGGTCGAGCAGGCGGCGCTGCACCTGAGGGTCAGCCTTCACGGTCGGGCTCCTTGTCGTCCACAACGGGTGCGGCGGCGTGCACGGTCCACGGGTCGGTGTCCAGGTCGGACACCAGCGTCTCGACGTCAAGCGCCTCCCGGAGGAAGGCGGCCAGGTCGTCCAGCCACGGTCGTTCGGTCGCCCAGTGGGCGGCGTCGATCAGGGCGGGACCATCGGCGGCGAGGTGCTCGCCGGCCGGGTGGTGCCGCAGGTCGGCGGTGAGGAACGCGTCCACCCCGGCGGCGGTCGCGGCGCCGAGGAAGCTGTCCCCCGACCCGCCGCTGACGGCGAGGGTACGAACCATACGCCCGGGATCCCCCGCCGCGCGAACTCCCCAGGACGTGACGGGAAGCACCGCGGCGGCGTGCCGGGTCAGCTCGGCGAGGGTCATCGGCTGGGGCAGCTCGCCGATCCGGCCGAAACCCCTGTCGTCGCCGTGGGCGGGCGAGCCGGGCGCGGGTCGTTGAAGCGGGCGTAGACCGGTGAGCCCGAAGCGGGCGGCGAGGGCGTCGGAGACGCCCGGGGAGGCCACGTCGGCGTTGGTGTGCGCCGCGTAGAGCGCCACCCCGGCCCGGATCAACTGGTGGATGATCCGCCCCTTGAAGGTCGTCGCGGCGACCGACGACACCCCGCGCAGCAGCAGCGGGTGATGCGAGACGATCATGTCCGCGTCGGCAGCGAGGGCTTCGTCGACCGTTTCGGGCACCACGTCGACCACGCAGAGCACCCGGCGGACCGGGGCGGCCGGCTCACCGAGCACCAGGCCCACCCGGTCCCACTCCTCCGCCCAGACCGGCGGAAAGCGCCGTTCGAGCGCGGCCACCACCTCGCTGACTGTGGGGGCGGATCCGCTTGTGCTCACGGCGGGCCAGCTTACCGGCGTCGGGGCCACCGGGCGGTGACACCCGGCCCGGCCGCGTCGGGTGGAAGATCTGCAGGACGCGCTAGGCGGCGCTCCAGGAGACGGTCTGCAATGCGGCCAGCGGCATCGCCCAGGGGAAGGCGTGCAGGTGCTGTTCCCCAGTGCCGGGCGGATGCAGAGCGATCACATGATCGCCGAAGAGCACAGTGACGCCCCACTCGGCCAACCGGGCCACTCCGGCACGAAACGCCGGGTGGCAGGCCATCGCCGCGTTGGTGTACGGCACCGCCACGATGGGGACGCCCTTGCCCTGGGCCTCGACCAACAGCCCGAGCGCCAGGGTGTCGGTGATTCCGGCGGCCCACTTGTTGACAGTGTTGACGGTGGCCGGGCAGACGATCATGGCGTCGGCGGGCGGCAGCACGTCCGGGTCACCGGGATTCTTGTAGTGCGTCCGCACCGGGTGGCCGGTCTGCCGGATCAGGGCCGACTGGTCGACGAACTTCGCGCCGTCCGGCGTGGTGACCACGCAGACGTCCCAACCGTCCTGTTGGGCGAGGTCGACCAGACGACCGACGTGCCGGGCCAGCGGCGAACCGCAGGCGATGACGTAGAGCACCTCGCGGTGCCCGCTGTTGTGCGCTGCACCGGCCATCAGACCGGCTCCGCGCTCATACCCCTACTCCCATGTGCTCAGCCAACTCCGCTATCGGAGAAGGCGGCGCACCACGTGTGCGACGGAGGATGTCGGACATCACCTCGTGCGCGATCGGCCGGCAGCGGATCTCCGACGGGGCGAGCCGATCACCGAGCAGAAGCATCTCGCCGGCGTTCGCCACGTCACCGATCTGGGCGTACCCGCGGGCGATGTCGAGCAGGTGGTGGGCGCGGCGCTCGGGCAGCAGCGCGTTGAAGGAGGGCTCCGCGATGCGCAGCTGGTGCACCTCCACGGCCCGCCCTCCGTCGCCCAGCTCCACAGCGGCGGCGGCCCGGTGCAGCTCAACGTTGGTCGGGCCGAACGACGTCCAGTAGTGGTTGTGGTCGCCTCCGAGCAGGGTGGCGGCCTCCTGCGCACAGTTGATCAGGTCGTCGACGCTGGCCGAGTCGCCGATACGGGACGCGGCCATCGCGCCCTGGAGCAGCAGCATCCCGTAGACCGAGAGGCGGGCCGGGGAGACCTCGTTGCTGCCGCCCGGTGCCAGCCGGTTGGCGATCTGGACGTTCAGCTCCAGCGCGGGGCGGGCGCGCCCCATCGCGACCAGGGCGTTGCACACCCGGGTGGTGGCGATCCCGGCCAGCAGCGGGTCGTCGGCCCGCTGGGCCACCGCCATCGACCGGTCGGCGGCCAACCAGGCGAGCTCGCACTCGCCGAGCTTGCGCAGCACCGAGGAGGCGATCTGGTAGACCTGGCCGAGCAGGTGGGCCGCCTCGGCGGCCTGCTCACCGCCGTAGGCGGCGTCGGCCGCCTGGGCGTCGCGCAGCAGCTTCGGCAGCGCCCGGGTGAGCATCCCGTAGCGGCCGTACTGGTAGGTGAGCCAGGCGTGGTTGACGGCCTTGCGCATGTCGTCCATCGGCGGCGGGTACGGCGCCGCGTCGAAGTACGCGCTCATCGAGTCGTAGCGTTCCAGCGCCGCCCGGATCTCCTGCACCTCGACCTGGTCGATGCAGTTGAGGGCGTCGGCGCGCCGCTCCGGGTCCTTGCCCATCAGCAGCTGGACGTCCATCTGGAGGATGTCGGCGATCTCGTAGAGGACGGAGAACTTGTCCAACCGCCGGACGCCGCGTTCGACCTTGTCCACCCAGCTCTTGGACTTGCCCAGCCGGTCCGCGAAGACCTGCTGCGACATCTTGCGTCGCCCCCGCCAGTAGGCAACTCGCCGTCCTATGGGTAGCTCGTCCATCTCCCCATCCTCCCCTGCCACCGACGACCAATCGAGTCGGAGCGATGTCCGCGGGTGCGGCGACTGCCGTTCACTTTCAGGTTTTCGCTGGTCGCACAGGATGTACGTCAGCCGTACAGCTGGTCCTCGTACTTTTCGTGCAAGTTGCACGAGCCGTTCGTCAACCTCAACGATCGTGGGTTACGGCAGTGACGGTGCTCGACATGCGACCTGGCGAAGGCCGGGCCCGACGAGAGGAGTTGGCACACATGTGGGGGAATGTCGTACCGCGCGTTGCCGAACTGTCGCCGCTGGAACGGGTCCGGCTCCGCCGGGTCGCCATCCGGTACGCCGTACACGGCTGGGAGGTCACCCCGGGTGCCTGTCTGGCCCGCAGCCGCTTCGTCTGCGGCCGGGCCGGCTGTCCCACAGTGGGCTGCCACCCGGCCCTGGAGAACTGGGAGCTGGCCGCCAGCGCCGACCCGGCCCGGGTGGCGACCTGGTGGCGGAGCCGACCGCACGGGGTGCTGCTGCCCACCGGCCGGGCCTTCGACGTGCTGGAGGTGCCCGCCCACCTCGGCCGGCACGTACTCGACGCGGTCCAGATCCACCCGGCCGGCACCGGCGTACGCGGGCCGGTGCTGGTCACGCCCACCGGGCGGTGGATGTTCCTGGTCCGCCCCGGCGATCCGCTCCGGCCGGAGCTGGAGCACTGCTTCCACGTGGTCCGACACGGGCCGGGCTCGTGGATCCCCGCGCCGCCCACCCGGCTGCCGGAGGGCACGGTCCGCTGGGCGGTCGCCCCGGAGCAGGCGCGCTGGCAGCTTCCGGATTCGTACCTCGTGCAGAACACGTTGATCGGGGCGCTGCGCGCCGCCGGGGTGACGCTCGCCCCCGACCTGCTCCCCGGCCACCTGCCGCTGCCCCGACGAGGCATGTGAAACCGGCCCGGTCGACGATTCGATCCGGTGCCCGACAGCGTCGCCGGGCCACCGGTCCTCGTTGACATGGCAAGAGCGCGAACGCGCGCCACGAACGGGGGAACGATGTCCACAAACGACAGAGCGCCTCACCCCGGCGGCACCGAGCCGCCCCGGCGCAGCCACCCAGGGCGCCGCTGGGCCGGCACCCGACCGTCCGGCTCCCGCCCCGGCCGCCCACGCCCCACCGGCTCCCGCCCAGCCGGCACCCACCGCCCCCTCCGCTAGTCGGTTAGGGGGAGATTTGCGGATTGGTACTGGCGGGCGTTGTCGGTTATTGCCGCGTGGGTGTGGTCGTCCAGGCGGGCCAGCCAGTTGAGGCCGGGGGTGCCCATGGCGAGGGCGGCGGTGGCGTACGCGTCGGCCACCCCGAGGTCGGTGCCGACCACAGTCACCGAGCGCAGCCCACTGGCCGGTGCACCTCGGCGCGGGTCCAGCACGTGCCGCCCCCGCTCGTACACGCCGGACGTGGCCACGGCCAGGTCGGTCCCGCTGAGCACCAGGCAGGCCGCCATCGCGTCCCACGGGTGCCGGATGCCGATGCGCCACGGTTCCCCGGACGGCGACAGGCCCCGCACCCGTACGTCACCGCCGGCGTTCACGCAGTGGTTGACGGCACCAGCGGCGACGAGGCGGTCCGAGGCGACCTGGGCCGCCCAGCCCTTGACGAAGCCGGACGGGTCGAGCCGACCGGTGGCGTACGCGTCGAAGAAGCCGTCGGTGGCGCCCCACAGGTCGGCGCAGGCCTCCAGCACGTACCGCAGGTCCGCGGACGCCTCGGAGAGCAGCACCTCACCCCGGTCGAAGCGGCACACCTCGCTGTCCGGCTGGTAGGTGCTGAACCGGGCGTCCACCTCACGCATCCAGGCGAAGACCTCATCCGCCAACTCGCGCAGCGCCGCCGGTGGCAAATCGTCGGCGAGGTCCAGGGTGATCGCCGTACCCATGATCTGTTCGACCCGGCACAGCCCGGGTCGGGTCAGCGTGGCCCGCACGTCAGAATGCCTGCTCGATGGCGGACCGCAGCGACTGCTTGTAGGAGTTGCTGGTCTCGGTGGCCCCGGAGACGGTGTTGAGGTTGGCGTTCTGCTTCTGCACCACCTCGCCGCCGCCACCGTCGTAACGGTTGCGGACGTCGCCGCTGTGGATGTCGGATTCACCCCCGCTGGGCAGCGACAGCGCGACGGCTTCGACGATCCGGTTACCCGAGACGACGATCTGCACCTGCACGTACCCGTACTCGTTCTCGAAGCCGTTGCCGGTGACCCGGCGGGTGGTCGACTGGGGTGCCTTGGTGGTGGTCCGGGGTGCGGCCTTCGTGGTGGTGCGGGTGCCGGACGGCCGGGCGGTGCTCTTTGTGGGTTTGGGCGACGTGGGCGCGTCGCCGGTCTTCGACGGCTTCGGTGCCACACTCGACGGGTCGGCGCTCGGCTCGACACCCTGCGGGGTGGGGTTGACCGGCTGGGCGGTCGGCAGGTTCTGGGCGACCTGGGTGGTGCCCGGCGTGCCCTTGAACACCACCAGCGCGGTGGTGCTGGCGGCCAGACCGGTGATCGCGAGGAGCGCGCGACGCATGGGGATGCCCTTCCTACAGTTCGAACGTTGCCAGGTGGATCTGCCGCCGGGGCACGCCGGCCCGCCGCAGCGCACGCACCGACTGTTCCACCAAACCGGGCGGCCCGCACAGGTAGACGTCGCGTCGGGCCACGTCGGGCACCAGTTGCCGCAGCCCGTCGGGGCTCATCAGTTGGCGGGGCCCGGGGTCGTCGCGGGAGCCGATGACGTACCAGACGGAGGTGTCGCGCTCCTGGGCCAGCCAGTCCAACTCGCGGCTGAGCAGCACGTCAGCCGGCGTGCGGGCCCGGTAGATGAGCGCGGCGCCCGGAGGCAGCTCCTCCAGCATCGCCCGGATCGGCGTGATGCCGCTGCCGCCGGCAATCAACAGCGCCCGCTCGCGCAGCCGGTGCGCGGCGGTGAAGGTGCCCGACGGGCCTTCGGCCCAGACCCGGGTGCCCGGGTCCAGGTCGCGCAGGTCGGCGGTGTGGGTGCCGACCACCTTGACGGTGACCCGCAGCCAGCGGCCGTTGGCGGCGGCGGAGACGGAGAACGGGTGCGACTGCCACCAGCAGCCCCGGGTGAGGAACCGCCAGCGGAAGTGTTGGCCGCCGAGCATCGCCAGCCGACCGAGCCGCTCCCCGGTGAGGTAGATGGAGATGGTGTCGGTGCTCTCGGCGACCACGTCGGCGACCCGCAGCTTGTAGCGCAGGTTGAACGCCAGCGGCGCGATCACGCGGCCCCAGAGCAGGGCGGCGATCACCAGCAGGTAGAGCGCGATCCAGCCGGTGCGCACCGGGCCGGGCTTGTACAGCTGCGCGCCGTGGGTGAACTGGTGGCCGAAGCCGAGCAGCAGGATCAGGTAGCTGGACAGGTGCAGCGAATGCCACAGCTCGTAGGGCAGTGCCCGCCGGATCGCCCGGACGCTGCTGAACCCGACGAGCATCATGATGCCGGTGGCGACGAACGCCGAGACCATGTCCTCGTAGTCGCCGAGCAACGTGCCGACCTCGGCGAGGATCGACTGGTTACGCAGGTCGGCGTAGCCGACCAGGATCAGCGACATGTGCGCCAGCACGGTGACCAGCAGGGTCGCGCCGATGTCCCGGTGCCAGCGGGCCATGTGCTCGCCGCCGATCCACCGTTCCAGCACCGGCAGTCGACTCATCATCAGCACCTGCACCAGCAGCAGGTAGCCGGCGATCAGTCCGGTGATCCGGCCGGCCGCGGTGACGGTGGCCGCTGTGCTCCGCAACGATCCGGCGGGGGTGCCCAACCACCACGGCAGCACGCTGGCGAGCAGACCGACCAGGAGCAGCACGCCCAGCAGCCGTCGGCCGCCGGGTCCGCGCCGGGCCGGGCTCTGCGGGGGTACGGGCGCAGCCGACCGGCCGCCGTGCCGGGACGAGGTCCCGGTACGACGGCCGGCGGCGTGGGTGTGCGAATGCGTCACGCGTACAGCTTCATCGGGGCGTACTTCTGGCGGGGGAAGACCTTGTCGACCTCCGCGTTGGTGAGCCCGAACCGGCCCTGCGCCACCGCGCCGTAGACGTTGAACATGTTGTTGTACTCCGGCACGTCACCGGAATCGAGCTTGTCCAGCCCGTTCCAGGTGCCGAGCAGCGAACCGGCCAGCTTCTTGCCGGACAGCAGGGTGACCACGCCGCCGTGCCCGTGGTCGGTGCCGTTGTTGTTGGAGCCGACCCGACGGCCGAACTCGCTGGACACCATGATCGTCACGTCGGCGGCCTTCGGGCCGAGGTCGGTGAAGAAGGCGGCCATGGCGCTGGCCAGCTCGTTCAGCCGGCGGTGCAGCTGACCGCCCTCACGGGTGCCCTGGTTCTCGTGGGTGTCGTAGCCACCCATGCCGACGGTGGCGACCCGCACGTTGGCGCCACCCTTGATCAGCTGGGCGAGTTGCTGGAACGCGTTGCCGACGCCCTCGTACTTGACGCCCTCGGCGGGCTGGTACGGCTTGGCGGCGAGCTTCTGGGCGGTGGCCAGCGCGCCCATGCCCTCCTGCACGGCCTCCTCGACCGGGTGGTTGATCCCGGTGAAGAGCCCCTTGATGGCCTTCTCGGTGGCGGCCCGGAACCGCTCGTCACCGTTGAGCCGCAGGGAGCCGACGTTGTTCAGCGACAGCGCGCCGTTGTTGCCGACCAGCGAGCGGGGCAGGGTGCTGCCGATGCCGACGCTGCGGAACGCGGTGCCCTTGCCCAGGTTGTCGACCAGACCGTCGAGCCAACCCCGGCCGCCGGTCTCGTTGGGCAGCCCGCCCAGGTTGCAGGCGTCGGCGGCCTGGAAGTGGCTGCGGGACAGCCGCTCGTCGGAGACCGCCGGGATGAAGCCCAGCTGACCGCCCGTGAGCCACTTCTCCAGCGGCTTGAACGCGCTGGTCAGCTTGAAGCCGCGGCCCAGTGCCAGCGAGTCGTTGCCGAGCAGCAGGTCGGGCCGGGCCTTGTTGAGCACCGCGTCGTTGTCCGGCGCGATCAGGCTCAGGCCGTCCAGCCCGCCGTAGAGGAAGACGTGGATCAGAGTGCCGGTCTTGGTCGCCGCGAACGACGCCGAGGTGGTGACGAACTGGGCGGTGGCCAGCGCGGTGGCGGTGGCGGCGGCACCGGCGACGAAGGTCCGCCGGGTCACGCCGCGACCGTCCTGCTGGGCCTCCTCCAGATCCTCCAGGGTGCGGTACCTGTCGAACTCGGCGGCGTTCTCGGCGGCGACGATGTCCGCCTCGGCGCGCAGCAACGCCTCGGCCGGGTTGTCGGCCAGCCGTTGCACGTCGGGGCATTCGGGGTGCAGGGGGAAAGAGTTGTACACAGTCTTCTCCATCGGGTGCCTCACCGGAGGTGGTGCTGGGGGGAAGCGAGGATCGCCCGCGCGACGGCGGTGATGGCCCCGTTGAACGTGGCGTCGACCTTGGTGGTCGCCACCACACCGGCCACGCCGAGGATGAGGTTCTTCTCCCGCGTGCTCAGCTTCTGGCCCACCAGCCGCTGGGAGAGCGCGTCCACGTACGCCCCGGCCGTCGCCGGCGGCTTGGCGACCAGCTTCTCCGGCGCCGAGTACGTGAAGGTGGTCCGGTAGCCGGCGAGGATCTCGCCCGCCTCGTTCCAGCCGTTGACCATCGTGCCGGCCGAGGTCCAGGCGACGTAGACGTCCGGGTAGCCGTCCGGGGTCGGATGACCCATCGGGGACTGGCCCAGCTCGCGCATCTTGTCGTGGATCTGGCGCAGCCCCCGGGCGTACGCGGTGCGCTTGCTGTCGCCGTTGTTGTGCTTCGGCGACGCCTCCGGCGAGACGCCCAGGGTGCGGTACGTGGCGACCAGGTACTCCATCGGCCGGCGCACCTTCTGGCCCACACCGGCCCAGAACTCCGAGGAGCAGAACAGCGTCATCAGGACCGGCTTGATCATGCCCTTGTTGGTCGTGTACGTCTTGGCCAGCCGGTCCACGAGGGACTTCGGCGGGGTGTCCGAGACGAACCGGGTGGCCAGGCTCTGCGCCACGTACTTCGCCGTCGACGGGTGCGTCGCGATGTAGGTGATGTAGGCGTCGATCGCCGCTTCGGCCTTCTTCGGGTCGGCCGAGTTGTTCGCGTGGGTGAAACCGAGGATCTTCACCTTGCCGACGTAGTGCTGCTCGGGGCGGAAGACGTACTTGCCCTTGTCGTCGACACCGCGGCCGGTCTGCAACATGGCGGCCTGCCGGACGTCCGGCTCCTTGTAGCCGCCGTCGACGCCGACCGAGTAGAGCTCGAGGTTCTCCCGGGCGAGGTTCTCGTTGATCGCGTCCTTGCGGGAGTCCTTCTGGTTCAGGTAGATCAGCAGCGCGGGGTGCTTGTTGGCGGCGACCAGCATCTCCGGGTAGCTGCCCAGCGCGTGCTTGCGCACGACGTCCTGGTCGAACGAGTTGCGGTACACCTCGCCGCCGTCGAAGTCCGCGGCGACGTGCAGGAAGTCGTTCCAGAAGTCGACCATCACCTCGAACAGCTGGCGCTTGGACCAGATCTGCCGGGCGATGGTGGCGTCGACCATCTCCCGCTCCGGCTGGGCGTCCTGCTCGTTGAGCTTGTCCCGCTGGTCGCGCAGCTGCTGCACGGAGAGCTTCTGGGTCGGCAGCTCGGCGAGCTTCAGCTCGCCCTTGCTCGGCTCCAGCTTTTCCGGGGCCAGCTGGGCGCGGATCCAGGCGTCCATGCCCTCGCGCTTGATGTCGGCGACCACCGCGGGCGTCACGCCGAAGGTGGCGCGTCGGGCCAGGTGCAGGATCGGGTCCTTGGCCAGCACCGTCTTCACTGTCACAGTGGTCGCCGCCGCCGCGGCGGCCGGGCCGGAGAAGGTCCGCCCACCGGCCGGCGCGTTCTTCTTCAGCGCCTCACCGGCCCGGGAGCCCATGTAGCTTTCGTTCTGCTCGGTGTAGGTACGCACGGTGCTGGGCTGCTGGCCGCTGGGCCGCGCCGCGGTGCCGTCGGTCACCGTGCTGCCGGTCGCGTCGCCGGCCACCGCCTCGTCGCCGAAGAGGCCACGGATCTGCGGGGTCATGGCGAGCGCCGCGCCACCGGCGACGACGGCGGCGGTGCCGCCGAGGGCCACCATCGCCTTACGTCGGCCGACCTTGCGACCCGGCTCGTTGTCATCGTCGAGGGTGGGCAGTCCGGTGCCGGCCGGTCGTGCCGGGGCCGGGCGGCCAAGGCCCTCCGGGCCGACCCACTGCGGACCGCGCGGGGCGGGCGCGGGCTGCCCGGCGTACTGCTCACGCGGGTCGGCCTGCGCGGCGTAGCCGCCCTGGTAGGGGTGGGGCGAGTCGTAGCCGTAGGGCGCTGGCGTGTGGGGGTCGCCGTAGCCGTCAGCGCTGGGGTGCTGATGTCCGTCCCAACCGCGGTCGTCCCGCGGTCGGCGTGGTGGCACATTCTGGTCGGCCATGTACCAATCCCGATTTCTGATGAGCGCCGAAAGCTGCTACCGGGCAGGTGCGGCAGGTGCGGCGACTGTTGCCTGAGGGGGTTGCTACGGCAAGGTAACCAAGGCCCCAGGGCCCTTCAAGGTGGCCGGAACCCACTCGTGAGGGCACTTAAGACAGCGTTCAGTGCGACAGCGGCGGCGGGCGGGGGGATGGGCCTGCCCGCAGACCTTCCCAGCAGGGCGTACGCGCGGCAGCCAAGCACGGACCGGACCTCGCCGCCGTACGCGACAGTTTCGGCGTCGTTCACCACCAAAGGCAAACTTAAGGTTCAGGTAAGCCGGACGTGAAGCGCGCTCGCGCGGAGGAAAAGTAGCAGCAGCGGGCGAGCGTGAGCCGCCACCGCAGCGGGTATGCCGCCGAACCGCTGAACGCGTGAGGGGAAGGCAGCGCCATGCTCAGCAAAGAGGATCAGCGCAGATTCGACCAGATCACCCGTCAGCTCCGGGAAAGTGACCCGGCCTTCTTCAACCGGCTGGACCACAGGGCCCGGGCCCGCAGGGGCCGCTACCTGATGTTGTTGACCATCGTGCTGTGGGCGTCGCTGCCGGCGATAGCCGTGTTCGCCGGTCGACTCACCGGCGCGATCTGCGCGGTGGTGCTGGTGGCCAATGCCGCGATCATGTGGCGGTTCCGCCGCCGCTGGACGTGACTGTTCAACCGCTCAACGGGACGGCTCAACTGGCGGATGTGACAGCTCACCGGTCGGCCGGACCGAACGCCCGGTACGCGCGGCGCAACCGTTCGAGCAGCCCCGGCCCACCGATGGCCGGGGCCGGCGCTCCGAGCTGGCGCAGCAGCAGGTCGGTGCCGGTCACCAGTCGGGGCGGCCGATCCGGCAGCGGCACCGGCGCTGACCAGAACCGGTCCGCCGTCTCCGCCAGTGGCGTCGCCGACAGCCCGGTGAGCGCCCGGGCGGCACCGACCGGCACCACAGCATCCACTGTCGACACCGCACCGTCCGGTCCGGACGGTGAGTCGACAGGTGGGGGCGGTGGGGTGGCACCGGTGGTCGCGGCCCGCCGGGCGCGGAGCTCGTCGAGCAACTCTGCCCGAGATCGACCGCGCCAGTGCAGCAGCTCGAACGGGTCCGCGTCGAACGCCTCGGCCAGCAGGTAGAACGTCGCCGCGAGGTGCTTGCACGGCACCGCGAAGTCGGGGCAGTTGCAGCGCTGGGTCAACTCGCCCACTGCGGCCGGGAAGAGCGGCGCGCCGGCAGCGGCGAACAGCTCCTCCAACTCGTCGGGGAGGTCCCCGGCGAGCAACCGGGCGCTGAAGAACGCCTGCCCGGCCAGCTCGTCCTCGATTCGGGACCAGAGCGCCGCCGGGAACGGCTTCAGCGCGATCGACACCTGGTACGGCTGCGGCCGGGAACCCTGCACCACCGCGTCGACCCGCCCGGGTGTGATGTCGAGCGTGAGCACCTGACCGGCCCGCGCGTACGACCGGCCTCGGGTCAACCGGGTGCCGAGCGCGAACGACTCCAGCACCTCCAGGAAACGCCGCGACCACCACGACCGGCCGATCGCGCCCCGGGCGCTGCGCGCCCGCAGACCCCCGTCGACCCGACGCGGGCGCCCGTAGTCGGCGAACCGGTCGGTGCTCACGTCAGAGCTTCGCTCGCTCATTCGACCACCGCGCCGGCTTCCAGGGCGAACAGGTCCCGCAACTGGCCGGTGGACAACTCAGTGATCCACTGCTCGCCGGTGCCGACCACCCGCTCGGCGAGGCTGCGCTTGTCGGCGATCAACGCGGCCACCTTCTCCTCGACAGTGCCGGCGCAGACGAACTTGCGGACCTGCACCCGTCGGCTCTGCCCGATCCGGAACGCCCGGTCGGTGGCCTGGTCCTCGACCGCCGGGTTCCACCACCGGTCCACATGCACCACGTGGTTCGCGGCGGTCAGGGTCAGCCCGGTGCCGCCGGCCTTGAGGGACAGGACGAACAACGGCGGACCCTCCGCGGACTGGAAGCGCTGCACCATGGCGTCGCGCTCGGCCTTGCCCAGGCCACCGTGCAGGAACAGCACCTCCCGGCCGAACCGCGCCGACAGGTGACCCCGCAACATCGCACCGAACTCGGCGTACTGGGTGAAGAGCAGTGCCCGCTCCCCCGCCGCCAGCACCTCCTCCAGAATCTCGGTGAGCCGGGCCAGCTTGCCGGAGCGGCCCTCCAGCGGCGAGCCGTCGCGCAGCAGCTGGGCGGGGTGGTTGCAGACCTGCTTGAGCCGGGTCATGGTGGCCAGCACCAGGCCGCGCCGCTCGATGCCGTCGCTGGTCTCGATCCGGGCGAGCATGTCGTCGACCACCACCCGGTACAGCGCGGCCTGCTCGGCGGTGAGGTTGCAGAGCACCTCCATCTCCAGCTTCTCCGGCAGGTCCGAGATGATCGACGAGTCGGTCTTGAGCCGGCGCAACACGAACGGGCCGGTGATCCGGCGCAGCCGCTCGGCGGCCTCGGCGTCGCCGTGCCGCTCGATCGGCTCGGCGAACCGTTTGCGGAACGTCGCGGCCGGCCCGAGCAGACCCGGGTTGGCGAACTGCATGATCGACCAAAGGTCGGCGAGGCGGTTCTCCACCGGCGTACCGGTCACCGCCACCCGCTGCCGGGCGGGCAGCGCGCGAACCGCCTCGGCCTGCCGGGTCGACGCGTTCTTGATCGCCTGCGCCTCGTCCACCACCACCCGGTGCCAGTCGATACCGGCCAGGTCGGCGGCGTCGCGGGCGGCCACCGAGTAGGTGGTGAGGACCAGGTCCGCGCCGTGCGCGGCCGCTGTGAACTCCGCCCCGCGCGCCCGCTCGGCACCATGATGTACGTGGACCCGCAGCTCCGGGGTGAACCGGGCCGCCTCCCGCTGCCAGTTGCCGACCAGCGACATCGGACAGACCAGCAGGGTCGGCCCGGCCTCCGGTGGGTCCCCGGCGAGCAGCGCGAGCAGTTGCACAGTCTTGCCCAGCCCCATGTCGTCGGCGAGCACACCGCCCAGGCCGAGTGAGCGCAGGAAGGCCAGCCAGGCCAGTCCCCGTTGCTGGTACGGCCGCAGCGTCCCCCGGAAGCCCGGTGGCGGGTCCAGCGGGGTGAGCCGCCGCTCGACAGCGCCGGCGAGCAGGTCCCCCAGCGCCCCGTCGGCGGTCACCTCCAGCACCGGCAGCTCGCCGGTGGCCTCGCCGTCGGCCAGCCCGAGGCGGAGCAGGTCGGCGACGGTCAACTCGCCTGCGGAGCGGAGCAGGCGCAGACCGGCCGCGAGCCGCCCCGGGTCCAGCTCCACCCACCGGCCGCGGAGCCGTACCAGCGGGGTCTTCGTCTCGGCCAGCGCCGCCAACTCCTTGGCGGACAGCGGCTGGTCACCGAGCGCGATCTCCCAGCGGTAGTCGACCAGGGCGTCCAGACCGACACCGGCATCGGTGCCACCCACAGTGCCCGGCGCGGTGCGGCTGCGCGCTCGCAACCGGGCGCCCAGTCGCGCCGACGGACGCTGCCACCAGGACGGCAGCAGCACCCCGAAACCGGCCGCGTGCAGCACCGGGGCACCCGCGCTGAGGAACCGGTGCGCACCCTCGACGTCGAGGTCCATCGCCTCCGGGGCGGCGGTACGCAGCGCGGCGTCCAGGTCCGGCCAGAGCCGGCTGGCCCGGCCCAGCTCGGCGAGGAGCGTCTCCTGCGGGCTGGTCGTCCGACCGACCAGGCCGCCGAGGGTCTGCGGCGAACGCCAGATCTCCCCGGCGTCGACGTGCAGGCCGGGCTCGTCCGCGGCCTGCAACCCGAACTCCAACCGCCAGCGCCCGGCACCGATCGACCCGACCGACACCGGCGCGCTGTCGACAGGCACCGGCACTGGCGCACCGCCGGCGGGCACCGGCGCGCTGCCGGCGGGCACCGCTCGGGTGGCCAGGATCGGCTCGGTGACCTCGTCGGGGGCCGGTTCCACCAGGCGGAAACTGGCCCGCACCGGGCCACCGGCGGCGTCGAGCTGCCAGGCGTCCAGTTCGCCGGAGAGGGTGGCCAGCCCGGCCGGGTCGATGGTGAAGTTGCGCTGCGGGCCGGCGAGCGCGGCCAGCCAGGCCGGTGCCGGACCACCCGGGCGCAGCCCCCGGGCCAGCGTGGTGGTCGCCAGCGCAGCCCTCGCGGCGGCGTCGGTCAACGCGTCCAGCGCATCCGCGACCAGCGCGGCAGCGGTCAACTCGGTAGCGGGCGGCAGGACGACGGCTCGGGCGGCCGGTGGTAGGGCCAGCGCCAGCGAGCGCGCCCAAGCGGCGTCGGTGCCGGTCAGCAGCGGACGCCAGACCGCCTGCGCGGGCACCTGCCCGGCACGGCCCGACGCCGCCGTCGCGCCAGCGCCGGGCATCCGGTCGGCCGTCGTCGTGCGCACGCCGGGGAGGACGCGGCCACGGGTCACCAGGTCGGCGGCGAAGTCGGCCAGCTCGGCGAGGTGCCGCAGGGTGGCCCCGGCCACCGCCGGGATGTCGTCCAGGGCTTGCAGCAGCGAAAGGGCGTCGTCCGGGGCGTACACCAGGGTGGGGACCCGCCAACCGGCCAGGTTGAGCCGGCCGCGGGCCGCAGGTGCGACGGTGGTCCGGATCAGCTCGGGTGAGTCGGTCGGCGCGCCCGCCAGGGTGGGCAGGGTGAGCAACGCGGTGTCCGGCCGGCTCGGCTCGGCGGCATCGGCGAGGACGGCGGCCAGGTCGGTGTGCCCGGCGGCGAAGGGGTGCGGGCGTTCCCGGGCCGGCCGGCCCGAACGCGGAGCGGGGATCGGTGCGGCGCTGTCCTCGGCCCAGACGGCGAGGCCGCCGGTCGAGCTGCCGCCGGGCAACCACAGCCCGTGGATGACCAGCACCTGCTCCCCCTAGTCGCCGCCCGCCCCCAGGATAGGCGGCCCGCCTGACCAGGCGTCCGCACCCACCGCCCCACCTGCGCCGATCTTGCAGTTCGTGTCGATGTTCTGCAAAGGGTGCACCTTTTGTCGCCACAGTCAGTGCAAGATCGCGGGGCGCTGGAGGTGGGGGCGGCAACGGGTTAGCGTCGGTGTCGTGGTTGATCTGCTTGTTGTTGGTGGGCTTGGCGTGGACGTACGGGTTCGGGTGCCCGCGCTGCCGCTACCGGCTGCCGACTCCCACGCCGTCGAGCCGATCGAGCTGCGGATCGGCAACACCGGTGCCGGGGTGGCGTTGGCCGCCCGGGCGCTCGGCCTGCGGGTACTGGTGGTCGACACCCTCGGTGCCGATCCGGCGGGTGAGCTGGTCCGGGCGGCGTTGACCCGGGCCGAGGTGCCGGCGTTGCTGGCCGAGCACCAGGGCGGCACCCGCCGGTCGGTGAACCTGGTGGACCCGGGCGGACGACGCACGTCGCTGTACGACCCGCGCCCATGGCAGGGTGGTCCACCGTTTCCCACCACCGAATTGGCCGCGCTGGTCCGCGACGCCCGGCACGTCCACCTCTCGATCATGGACTGGGCGGTGCCGTCGCTGCCCGCCGTGCGGGCTGCCCTTCCGGCGGGCGTGGCGCTCTCCACCGACCTGCACGACTGGGACGGCGAGACCACCTACCATCAGCCGTTCGCTGAAGTCGCCGACCTGGTTCTGCTGAGCGGGGTGCGGTTGGGCGACCGGGCCGCGTCGCTCGCCGGCACGCTGGCGCCGCGGACGGTGGTGGTGACCCGCGGCGCGGACGGCGCCGAGCTGTACCCGGGTGACGGCACCGCGGTGCCCGTGCCGCCCGCCGTCCCGGACAAGCCGGTGGTGGACAGCAACGGGGCGGGCGACGCCTTCGCGGCCGGCCTGATCGCCGCTCGGTTGCGCGGCGAGCCACTGGCGCGTGCCGCCCGGTACGCGGCGCGGGTTGCCGCTGCGGCCTGTACGCATGACGGGATGGAGTATCCGCCGGGCCTGTTGCCCACCGGTTGACGGCCGACGGCGTGCGCCGACCGAGGCTCAGAGCGCGCCGGCCTCGCCGTCGGTCAGCTCGCGCAGGATGTCGGCGTGGCCCGCGTGCCGGGCCGTCTCCTCGATCATGTGCACCAGAATCCAACGCACCGACACCTCACCGAGCTGCGCGTGCGGCACCACGTGGTCGAGGTCGACGCTCGCGGCGACCGCCCGGGATCGGGCGCAGGCCCGCTCGTACGCCTCGGTGATCCCGGCGATTGTTTCCTGGTCGCCGAGCGTGAAGCTGGCGACCGCGTCCTCCTCGGAAGTCAGGTAGACGTCGCCGGGCTCGGGGGCCAACAGGGTCGGGAGCCAGTTCCGCTCGACCAGGGTCAGGTGCTTGACCAGCCCGGCGAGCGTGGTCGCCGACGGCACCAGCCGGCGGCGGGCGTCGGCGTCGGAGAGACCGCGCAGTTTGCGCAGCAGCACGGCCCGGTGGAAGTCGAGGAACGAGGTCAGGACGGCGCGTTCGTCGCCGGTGCGGGCGAGCACCGGACCGAGCGTGGGATCGATCGTCTGCTCCATCCGCCGACCCTAGCCACGGGCCGGGCGCCCCGCTGCCCCGCTATCCGCTGCGGGCGGGCGTTACGCCGGGCAGGATGGGCGCATGGCTTCATCCGTGCAGATCCTTCTCGTCGGCGGCACGGCGGACGGGCAGACCATCACCGTCGAACTGGACAGCAACGGCCGTCCGCCGCTGACCCACCATCACCTCGGCTCCGGTGGGCTGGCCGACGCGCAGATCTACGAGTTGGAGACCGCCCGCGAGGAGGCCCGCGAGTGGCGCTACCGGTGGACCGGCCCGGCGGTGTGACCGCCCGCTCAGACCCGGGTCAGGGTCTGGCTGCGCAGGCTCTCCAACACGCCACGGGTGACCTCCGAGGTGCCTCGCGCCTGATCGCACACCTCCGCCACCCGTCGTGCGGTGGCCTCGGCGCGTTGCTCCCGCTCGTCCCAGAGTCGGTCGACCTCGGCCAGCAGCGGCCCCTCGACCTCCCGCTCCACGCCGCGTAGCGCCGGCACGCCGAGCCGTTGGGCCAGGTCGAAGACCTTGCCGGCGTACGGCAGGGGCAGGAACGGCGTACCGACCATCGCCGCGAAGATCAGGAAGTGCAGGCGCATGCCGACGGCCAGGTCGAAGTGGCGCATCAACCCCAGCACCTGCTGCGGAGAGTAGGTGCCGTGCAGGATTCGACCCCGCTCGGCGGCGACCATGTGCGACAGCACCCCGTGGGCGTGCCGGATGTCGTCGCGCTCCATCGGCACGAACAGCACGTACGCGTCGATCCGGTGCACCAGGAAGTCACCGATCTGGGCCAGCAGCCGGTGGTAGCCGTCCACGTCGAGGCGTTCGGCGGCCCGGCCCGGCTCCCGCACGCTTATCCCGACCAACCGCTTGCCGACCGGCACACCCTCCTCGGCCAGCAGGTGGGCCGGGAACTCCTCCGGCTGCAGGAGGAACGCCGGGTCCGCGGTTACCGTGATCGGGTTGAGCAGGCCAGCTTCCTCCAGCACCATCCGGGACTCCTGGTCCCGGACGGTCACCTGGGTCGCACTGGAGAGCGTTTCCCGGACCATGCCGGTGTCCACCCCGTCGCTGAGCGGCCCGACCCCCACCGCGTACGTGATCAACGGCAGGCCCCGTTCCTGGGCCACCCGGACCACCCGTAGGTAGCGGCGGGCCTCCCGGTCGTAAAGGATGCCGCCGCCGCCCAGGATGAGCAGGTCGAGTTGGGCCAGGACCAGGGCCGAGTCGGTACGGCTCACGCCCTCCCAGGGCACCGCTTCGACGTCCGGGTGTGCGGCCCGGGTGTGCTCCGGGTTCCGAGAGAAGACGATGATCCGGGCGTTCGGTTCCTGCGTGCGCAGATCGGTGAGCAGGCCGGTGAGGATCGCCTCGTCGCCGAGGTTTCGCCCACCGTACGAGCCGAGCACACCGATGGTCAGTCCGGCGCCGTGCGTCATCCGTCGCTCCTCCCCAGGTGCGGTCCGCGCCGGTTTCCCGCTGGGCAGGTGAACAGTCCTGCCGAAGGGACCCGTCCCCGGGCCGCCGCCGGCTCAGCTCGCCGAGGTGAGGCGCTTCGCCATCTGCTGCGAGGTGACCTCGAAGCCCAGACTGCGGTAGAGGCCGATCGCCACCGTGTTCGTCCCGAAAACGTTCAGACCCAGCTCGGGCACGCCGAACTGGGTGAGTTCGGCCTCGATGAGCTGAATCATCCGCCGCGCGTATCCGTGTCCCCGGTGCTCCTCGTGCACCTCGATGTTGTGGATCCAGGCCTGGTCCGGGGCGGAGGCCGTCGGCAGGGTCACCCAGATCCAGCCGACCTCGGTGTCGCCGACCCGGCCCACCCGCAGAAGGGACCCCTCGGTGGCCGCGCCCGCCGGCAGCGACTCCCGGATCTGGGTGACCGACCGATCGAGGGCCGCCTCGGGGGTCATCCCCCGGTGCGCCACCAGGTCCTCGGCGTACCCCTGCTCCAGTGATCCGAGCAGACGGGCCAACTCCTGTGCCGTCATCGGCGTCAACGTCAACTCCACAGCGTCTCCCCCTTCATCGTCTCCAGCGGGTACGTAGTGCAGCAGAACCGGTCCGGCCACGCCAACTGTTTCTCCGCCCGGAGTGGACGGGACGGCCGGGGGTGCGCGGGCGGGCGACGATGGCAACGTGCGGATCGCCCACGTCAGCGACAGCCACCTCACCAACCCGGAGGGGGTGGCCACCTCGGTCGGCACCACAGTGGCGCTGCTGCGCGCCGCCGGGCACCGGGTCGTGCTGCACTGCCCCGGCCCACTGTCCCGGCGTCGCCGCCGACCGGGCGAGGTGCCCTCGCTGTCGGTGCCGACCCGGCCGTACCGGTTGGCGCTGCCCCGGCCGCCCAGCGCACCGGTCGACGTGGTGCACGTGCACACCACCGGCCCGCTCGGCGTCGCCGGCCTGCGCTGGGCCGCCACCCGGGGCGTACCGAGCGTGCTGACCTGGCACACCGACCTCGTCGCGTACGCCGCGCACTACCCGGAGATCCCGATCGGGGCCGCGTACGCCGGCCTGCGGCTGGGCCTACGCTGGCGGGCGGGCGACCTGTGGGCGCTCGCCCACCCCGGACCGGGTCGACAGGCCCGACTGGCGGCGCTCGGGCAAACCCTCCTGGCCCACACCACCGTCCTGATCGCCCCTTCGGCGAAGACCGCGGCGATGATGGCGGCGATGGCGGGGCGTACCCCGATCGTGGTCCTGCCGACCCCGGCCGCCGCACCGCACGCCGACGCCGACGACCGGCGGCGGCTGCGGGCCCGGCTCGGCATTCCGGCCGACGCGCCGGTGCTGCTCGCTGTGGGACGGGCCACGCCGGAGAAGAACCCCGAGCTGCTGCTGGCCGCGTTCGCCCAGGTCCGCCGCGAGCTGCTGGCCGCCCGGCTGGTGCTGCTCGGGGCCCGGCGACACCGGCTCGCGATCCGCCGGATGGCCCGTCGGTACGGCGTCACCGACGCGCTGCACCTGCTCCGTCCGGTGCCACGCCACCGGGTCGGCGCCCACTACCGGGCGGCGGACGTGCTCGCGTTCACCTCCACCACCGACACGCAGGGCCTGGTGCTGGCCGAGGCCGAGGCGTACGGACTGCCGGTGGCCATGGTGGACACTCTGCTCGCCGAGCGGCCCGGCACCGGCACCACCCGGCCGGTCGCCGAGCCTAACCCGGCGGCGTTCGGGGCGTTGCTCACCCGGCTGTTGACCGAGCGGGAGTTGCGCGGGGCCGTGATCCGGGACGGCCGGGCGGCGGCGACGGCCTGGTCCGCGGAGCGCTACCTGGCCGAGCTGGTCACGGTGTACGCGTCGCTGCCGCCCGTCAGCCCGGCGGGAGGCGCTGCCATCCCCGGGGCGCGGCGAGGTGATGCGGGGGCCAGGTCGGAACGGCCAGTCGACCCGGCGCCGGAAACCGGGCGGGGCTTCTCGTCGTGGCGTTCATCGATGCGGCGGTGGTAGCGTCCGCCGGTGGCCGATCGGGTCCTGCGGGTGAGCACCGCGCTGGTGCTCGCCGTCGGGCTGGTGCTCGCCGGGATCGCCGCCCGCGAGGACCCCGTCGAGCTGCTCTTCTACTTCACCGTGCAGGTGGACCTGGCCTACCTGGTGGTGTTACTGGTCGGGTGCGGTGACCGGGTGCGCACCGCGCTCACCGTCTACCTCGTCGGCACCGCAGTGGTCTTCGTCCTCGTACTGGCCAACCCGTGGAGCGGCTACGCCATGGTGGCGACCCCCGAGGCTCGGGGGCTGGTCTCCGACGCCGCCAACCTGCTGCTGCACGCCGTGGTGCCGCCACTGGCCGCCGCGCAGTGGCTCCACCGCCGACCTCGGGCCGTGCTGCGTCCGGCGTACGCGGTCAGTCTGCTCGGCTACCCGCTGCTGTGGCTGACGGTGATCCTGGTCAGGGGCGCCTTCGGCGGGGCCGAGGGCCGCTACCTCTACCCGTTCCTCGACGTACCCCGACTCGGGTATCCCACCCTCGCCCTCAACGCCCTGCTCTTCGGCGGAACCCTGCTGCTGATCGCCCTGACCGCCGTCCGCCTGAGCGGACGGCGCACCGGTTGACAGTGCCGGCTCAGGGTGCTGTCTGCGCCGCCTCCAGGCCGCGTGCCAGTTGCGCCAGGTCGTGCAGCCGCAGGTCACCGTCGAGCCCCTTCAGCGCCGCGGTCATCGCGCCGGCTGCCCGGCCGGCCCGCAGGCCGACCTCGGCGTCCTCGACGACCAGGCAGCGCGCCACGGGTACGCCCAGCAGCGCCGCGCCCCGCAGATAGCCCTCCGGGTCCGGCTTGCCGTGGCTGACGTCCTCCACAGTGACCAGCACCGGCGCCTTGATGCCGGCGGCGCCGAGCCGGGCCTCGGCGAGCCGCCTGTCGGCGCTGGTCACCACCGCCCAGGGCAACCCCAACCGGGCCAGCGCGTCCAGCAGTTCGTGCGCCCCCGGGGTGGCCGTCACGTCGGACAGATCGTCGTACTGCAACGCCAACTGCCGGGCTGCGGCAGCGGCGACAGCGGCCTCGTCGAGCGCGGGCAGCAGCCGACGGATGGTCCGGTCGGCCGGGCTGCCGTGCGCGATCGCCAACGCCGCCGCCGGGTCGACGGCGTACTCGGCGGCCCACCGCTCCCAGGCCCGCTCGACGGCGGCGTCGGAGTCGACAAGGGTGCCATCCATGTCGAACAGCACCGCGCCAATGCCTGCCAGTTCCACTACACACGCTCCCCGAATCGCTCGCACCACCCTGCCCCGCCTCGCAAGATCCGCGCAACTTCGGTGATCCTGCTGCCTCCCCACCTGTTGAGGCAGCAGGATCCGTGCCGTTGCGCGGATCTTGGGTGCCCGCCGGGTCGGCAGGCCACCGAGGATCGCGGGTATCGGACCTGGCGGTCGGAGCGAGGCGTCCGATGACCGCCAGACGGGAGCTCGGCACGGCCAGATGATCGTTTGCATGACGACGACACTCAACGACAAGGTCGCCTTGGTGACCGGCGGTTCCCGGGGCATCGGGGCCGGCATCGCGCTGCGCCTGGCACAGGACGGGGCCGACGTGGCGCTGACCTACCGGCAGGACGCCGAGCGGGCCGCGATCGTGGTGAAGCAGATCGAGGCGCTGGGCCGCAGAGCGCTGGCGATCCAGGCGGACGGCGCCGACCCGGCCGCTGTGCGGGGCGCGGTCGACCGGGCGGCCGCCGAACTGGGTCGGCTGGACATCCTGGTGAACAATGCCGCGGTGTTCCTGGTCGGTGCCTTGGACGAGCTCGGCCCGGCCGAGGTGGAGCAGACGATCGCCGTCAACATTTGGGCACCGTACGTCGCCGCGCGGGCGGCCCTGCGGCACCTGGGCGACGGCGGACGGATCATCAGCATCGGCAGCAACGTCGGTGAGCGGGCGGTCTTTCCCGGGCTGACGCTCTACGCGATGAGCAAGACAGCTCTGGTCGGGCTGACCCGGGGCCTGGCCCGTGAACTGGGCCCACGGGCCATCACCGTCAACCTGGTCAACCCCGGGCCGACGGACACCGACGCCAACCCGGCGGACGGGCCGAACGCGGCGGCGATCAGCGGATTCACCGCCGTCGGCCGGTACGCTCGCCCCGCCGAGATCGCGGCCACCGTCGCGCACCTGGCCAGCCCCGAGGCCGGCTACGTGACCGGTGCGGTGGTCAACGTGGACGGCGGCTTCACCAGCTGAGGAGCCCGGGCGGCGTCGCCGTGCCATCCGGCGCCGCCCGGCCTCAACCATCTCCGGGGCGGGAGGCGTTTCTCCTGAAAGAGGGGGTGGGCATGGTCGAGTCGTTCCACGAGTTCGTGGTGCACCGTTCGCCGGCGCTGTGCCGGACCGCGTACCTGCTCACCGGTGATCACCAACTCGCCGAGGACCTGGTGCAGACCGCCCTCGCCCGGACCTACCGGCACTGGCGGCGCGTCCGCGACGGCAACCCGGAGGCGTACGTGCGGCGGGTCATGTACCACCAGCAGATCTCCTGGTGGCGACGCCGTCGGCTGATCGAGCGGCTGGAGTCGACGCCCACCGAACGGGCCGACGCGGATCACAGCGAGGCCACCACGCTGCGGCTGACCCTGAACGCGGCGCTGCTCCAGCTCAGCCCTCGTCAGCGGGCGGTGATCGTGCTGCGCTACTACGAGGACCTGACCGAGGCCCAGGTCGCCGAGGTGCTGGGCTGCTCGATCGGCGCCGTGAAGCGACACGGCCACGACGGGCTGCGCCGGCTGCGAGCCGTCGCTCCGGAGCTGGTGCGGGACACCGCGGAGAGGAGCACCCGATGACCGTCCGACTTCGCGACGCGCTGCGGTCCACCGCCGAGGACGTGCCCACCTACCCGGTGTACGAGCGCGCTCTCGCCATCGCCCGTCGTTCCCGCCGCCGCCGGCTGGCCGCCGCTGCCGGCGCTGTGGTGCTGCTCGCGCTGGCCGGGGTGACGGTGCCGCTGACCCGTACCTCTGCCCTCGACCCCGCCGCCGCGGACGCCGCGCTGCCCGACCGGCTCGGCCTGCCGCCGATCGGCACGCTGCACGTCACCGACCGTCCCCGGCTCGGCTCCGCGTCGGTCATCTTCAGTGGCCCCGCACCACGCCTGCGCGGCTGGAACGACGCGAGCATCGTCGGGCTGGTCGGCGCGGACTCCGACCGCTACCGGATCATGCGCACGGGTCAGGAGGCGGCGGCGGGCGAGACGGTGCACCTCTCTCCGGACGGCCAGCACCTCGCCCGGCCCGACGGCGACGAGCCCGGCGTCGACGTCGTCGACCTGGCCAGCGGCCGGACCCGGCACCTGAAGTCGAGCGTCACCAACACAGTGGCGAGCACACCTGTCGGTTGGTCCGCCGACGGCGCGTCGCTGGTCGTCCGGGACGAGGTGCCGGTCGCCTTCGACGGAGCCACCTACACGTCGGTGCTGAGCATCGTCCCGCGGGACGGTGGGCGGTGGACCACGCTGGCGTCCGGCGCGCAGGAGGCGCGCTTCGGGTCGACCGTCGCCGCCGCCCCGGGCCGACTCGCCTACCAGTACGGCCGCACCGTCGCGGTGGCCGACGTGCAGGGTCGGGAACTCTCCTCGTTCCTTCTACCCGACGAATCCTGGCTGGCCGGCAAGGGTGCGTGGAGCCCCGACGGGGCCACGCTGACGCTGGCCACCCGACAGCCGACCACCGGTGAGTGGACGCTGCGCCGGGTCGACCCCCGTACCGGGCGCGACGGAGAACCACTACGCCTGCCCCCCGTGACGGGGATGGTCTCCATCCGGCTGCTCGGCTGGGCGCCGGACGGTTCGGCGCTGGTGGCCGCCTACCAGCAGGACCCTGACGCGCCCGAGCGTCCGCTGGAGGAGCAGACCGGGCCGCCCGCGACGGCCGAGCAGGTGAGCAGCGTACGGGTGCTGGCGCTCACAGCCGGTGACACCGCACCACGGACCGTGCTGACCGCGCCCGCCCAGGTGAACGCCGTCGACGTCGCCGATCAGGTGATCCGCGACGGACGGGTCCGCGACGCACAGCCACCGGGCGGGGTGGGCGGGCGGTTCTGGCTTTGGACGGGACTACTGACGATGCTTGTCGGCGGGGCTGTCCTCTACGGCACCCGCGGACAAACCCGGCGGTGGCTCGACGATCGGCGGACGCGCCGGACAGTGTCGACTCGTCAGCCGTCGTGACCCACCACCGGGCGTACCGCGTCGACGAACGAGAGACGGCGCTTCGTCCGTACCTCGATCGCCGCGAGCCAGCGCTCCCGGTGCCGGTCGCGCAGCGGCGCGCTCCCGTCGCCCGGCTCGTCACCGAACCGGCGCTGGTCGGCGTACTCGGTGGTGAGGCTGGTCAACACGGCCCGACCGGCCACCGCGACCTCCGCCGGGCCCTCCAGCAACACCAGGTTGTACGCCTCGTCCACTGCACGCATCGCCGCGTACGCCTCGTCGTAGCCGGGCACCGGCTCACCCCCGCCGGTGTCCAGCCACCGCCGGTCCAGCTGCCGGTACGCCTGGTCGCAGGCGCTCAGGAACCCGACGTACGCGTCCCGCCGCAGCTCATCCCGACGCGTCGCCCGGCGCTCGACACCTTCCTGTCGGGCGACGGTGAGTTGGTGGGCCAGTTGCCGACGGGTGCTGAGCGCGCCGACCAGCCCGGTCAGGGCGGCGGCAGCCAAGGTGGACAGTGAGGTGATCAGCGCGACGGCGACGGTGTCCTGCACCCGCCCATCATGGCGGTGCCCAGAGCGCACGTCGTCGCCGGTGGCGGATCCTGCCGCAGGAGGCCGACTGAGACAACGAAGAGGGCCCCGGTAATCCCGGTGGCTCTCTTCGTTTGCCGATCAGAGTGTGGGCGCGGCAGGTTTCGAACCTGCGACCCCCCGCTTGTAAGGCGGGTGCTCTCCCACTGAGCTACGCGCCCGGATCGCCCGTGTGGCGGGCCGGTGGCTGGCAAGCTTACCTGCCCGCCACCGACCCGGGCGCACGGCGTACCCCGGTCAGCTGGTCGCTTCGGCGATGGCCTTGCGCCAGCCCTGCTGGTCGCGGGCCTCGCCCGGGCCGTTCATCTCGGCGAAGCGGACCACGCCGGTCCTGTCGATGACGAAGGTGCCCCGGTTGGCGAAGCCGGCCACGTCGTTGAAGACCCCGTACGCCTGGGCGACGGCACCGTGCGGCCAGAAGTCGGCGAGCATCGGGAACTGGTAGCCCTCACGGTCGGCCCAGATCTTGTGGCTGTAGGCAGAGTCGACGCTGACCGTCAGCACCTGGACGTCGTCGTTCACGTACTCGCCGAGGTTGTCGCGCACCTCGCCCAACTCGCCCTGGCAGGTGCCGGTGAAGGCGAGCGGGTAGAAGACCAGCAGCACGGCGCGCCTGCCCCGGAAGTCCGAGAGGCGGACCTCCTGGTTGTTCTGGTCCTTGAGCACGAAGTCGGGTGCTTCGGCACCAACCTCGATGGGCATGCGAACTCTCCTCGCGTCGAGTCGGGTGACCGGCACCAGCCTGCCACCCGGCGGTGGGCGGACCGTCGGGCGAGCGGAGCGGCGCTGGCTACTTCTTGGCCTTGGCGGCCCCTCGACGCAGCACCAGGCGTGCGCCGCTCCAGTCCCGGCCGGCGTTGACGGTCGAGGTCTGCTGAAGGCCGGCGGTGGGCGCGGACTCCGCGACCTCGCTCGGCTCGACGTGCCCCTCACGCCCCGCCTTCGGGGTGAGCAGCCACACGACGCCGTTGTCGGCCAGCGGGCCGAGGGCATCGACGAGCAGCTCGAAAAGGTCACCGTCGCCGTCCCGGTACCAGACCAGCACCGCGTCGACCACCTCGTCGGTGTCCTCGTCGACCAGATCTCCACAGCGGTCGGTCAGGGCGTCTCGGAGATCCTGGTCGACGTCGTCGTCGTACCCCATCTCCATGACGACCATCCCCGGTTCCATCCCGAACCGGTCCGCCAGGCTGCGTACCCCGTCGGCGGCCTGACCAGCGGTCGCGCTCACTGTCGCGTGCCTCCTCATCTCGTCCCTGCTCGCGGCGTCGCTGCGACGCCGTCAGGCAAAGTCCACACAGTTGTTGGTCTGCGCGCAAGTGGCGCACCGGGTGGAACGGAATTTACCGTGCCAGCAGCGTACGGGCACCGTCGGTAATGGCTTCCGCAGAGACCAGTACGTGGCGTGCTGCCGGACCTAATGGTACAAACGAGTCAACTCCCGCCACTCGACGTGCGGCACCGACATATCCGGCGTCGACCAGCGCGGCGATCACGCCCTCGCCCACCCCGCCGGAGCGGCGCGTCTCGTCCACCACCAGCACCCGGCCGGTCGCCGAGGACTCCCGGATGATGTCGGCCACCGGCAGCGGAGCCAGCCAGCGCAGATCCACCACGCGGGTGCCCACGCCCTCCTCGGCGAGGACGGCCGCTGCCCGCAGCGACATCCGCACCCCGTTACCGAAGGTGATGATGGTGAGGTCGTCCGCCGAGCCGACCCGGTAGACCCGGGCCCGGCCGATCGGCACGTGCCCGGCCACCCACCCGCCCGGCTCCGGATAGCCGGCCAACCACTCCCCGTCACCATCCGCGTACAGATCGCGGGTGTGGTAGAGCGCGATCGGCTCCAGGAACACGCAGACACTGCCGTCCACCGCCGCGCTCGCCAGACAGGTCCGCAGCATGGGCGCGGCGTCGTCCGGCCGCGCCGGCACCGCGACCACCAGACCGGGCACATCCCGCAGTACGGCCACCGAGTTGTCGTTGTGGAAGTGCCCGCCGAACCCCTCCTGGTACGCCAGGCCCGCCACCCGCACCACCATCGGGTTGCGGAACGCCCCCTGCGAGAAGAACCGCATGGTGGCCGCCTCACCGCGCAGCTGGTCCTCGGCGTTGTGCAGGTACGCCAGGTACTGGATCTCCGGCACCGGCAACATCCCGGCCAGCCCGGCGCCGAGGCCGAGCCCGAGCACCGACGTCTCGTCGAGCAGGGTGTCGAAGACCCGCGCCGCCCCGAACCGGTCGCGCAGCCCTTTCGTCACCCCGTACACGCCGCCCTTGGCGGCCACGTCCTCACCGAAGAGCGCCATCTGCGGGTGGTCGAGCATCCCGTCGGCGAGTGCGGCGTTGATGCTCTGCGCCAGGGTCATCGGCCCGGCCAACTCCGGCGGCTTGCCGCCGAACGCCTCCGCGCGGGCGCCCGCGCCCGGCCCGCTGGCCCGCGCCGCGGCGTCGGCCACCGCCCGCGCCACCCGCACCGGACGGCGGGGCGCCAGCGCCGACACCACGTCGGCCGCGGAGGCCAGCTTCGGCTCGCCCAGCACCTCCTCGGCCAGCCGGCGTACCTGCCAGCCGGTCTCGTCGTACCGGGCCAGCAACTCCTCGCCGGTCACCACGCCGGCATCGACCAGGAGCCGCGCGGTGGCGGCCACCGGGTCCCGGTCCAGGTCCTCGGCCAGCTCGGCCGGGCTGCGGTACGCCGACTCCGCGTCCGCCCCGGCGTGCCCCATCAGCCGTACGGTGCGCAGGTGCAGCACGGCCGGCCGCCGGTTGCGGCGCACCCAGGCCGCGGCCTCCGCCGCCACCTCGTACGTCCGCACCGGGTCGGCTCCGTCAGCGCTGAAGTAGCGGATGCCCGGCTTGGCCCGCAGGGTCGCCTCGACCCAGCCCTCCGGCGAGCGGACGCTGATGCCCAGCCCGTTGTCCTCGCAGACGAAGAGCACCGGGATCCGCAGCCCGGCGTGGTCGTACCACCCGGCGGTGTTGAAGGCGGCTGTGGCGCTGGCGTGGTTGACCGAGGCGTCGCCGAAGGAGCAGACCACTATCGCGTCCGGTGGCCAGGGGGCGTGCGTGGCGCCCGCGCCGCTGCCGACCCGCACCCCGGCTCCGGTACGCCGTCCGGCGCTGTCCAGCCGGCGCAGCCGCTCCACTGCCAGTCCCATCCCGACCGCGCGGGGCAGGTGCGAGGCGATGGTGGAGGTGGTCGGCACGATGGCCAGGTCGGCCCGGCCGAACACCTTGTGCCGGCCCCCGGCGATCGGCTCGAGGCTGGAGGCGACCATCCCGCGCAGCACGTCCCGGGCCGCGTCGGCGTACGTCCCGAACCCGTTGGCGGCCGCGGTCGCCGAGGTCGATTCGGTCCCGTCCTTCTCCGATTCGGACACCTGCGGATCGGCGGTCGGCTCGGGGTCGCGGGTCGATGCGCCGTCGACTGCCGACTCACTGTCGGCGGACGACTCGGAGTCGGCGGCCAGCATCGGGTCGGCGGCGGCCTGGGCGGCGCGGAGGCAGTAGAAGGCGCCCGAGCGGTAGTGCAGCAGCGCCGGATCGGTGGGACGCAGCGCGGCGGCGACCGCGGCGTTGCCCTCGTGCCCGGCCGAGCCGATGGTGTAAAAACCCTCCCCGAAGCTGCGCAACCAGCGGCCGGCCAGGTCGAGCTGCCGACTGGTCACCTGCGCGTCGAACAGGTCCAGCACCTGCGCGCCGGTCAGCGGGGCGTCGTCGGTGACCGGGTCGGCGGGGTCACGCCGCCGCTCGGCGGCAGGCAGCGCCGCCAGCGTCTCCCGGAACCGGTCGTCGAGATCTTGCGGGGTGGTCACGTCGGACAGCATTACCGACGGAAGCCCTGCTCGCCCAGTGGGACACGGCCGGCAGGGGTGCGCTCACTCCGGCCCGAAGGACTCTGGACAGCCGCCGTCGGACACCTTCCAGACCAGGTCACGAAGGGTGCTCAGCTCCTCGTCGCTCAGCCCGGACAGGAGTCGGGAGTCGGACATCACCTCGATCACCCGGGCCCGCACGACGCGGCCCTCCTCGGTCACGAGCAGCGTCTTCTGCCGCCGATCCGTCGGGTCGGTGCGGCGCTCGACCAGCCCGGCCTGCTCCAGCTTGTCGACCAGCACCGTCACGTTCGACCTGTCGCAACCCAACTGACCGGCGAGATCCCGGGCCGGCAGCGGGTGGTCCGGGTCCAACTCCCGCAGTGCCCGGGCTGCCGCCGGGGTGAGCCCCAACTCGGCGAACGCGGTGCCCTGCCGGTGTCGCAGCGCGTCGGTGACGTGCGCCATCCGCCGCACCACGTCGACCGCGAGGCCGGCGCGGTCCACCGGCTCACCTGTTGCGGGAACGACCTGCGGCGCCACCGCCACATCGTACGCACGCCATCTCGCCGCCCGGGTCATCGATCAAACTCCTCGGCGAGGGCTGAAGCCTGGCAGGTACGGATCGACAGCGATCGTCGGTGTTCGACTGCCGGCGACGGACCGGGGCTCTCGTCGTCACCTCCCGGCCACCAACGCTCGCGAGGCTCCCCTAGTCACGAGAGATCGGATTCTGGGGAGGATTTCGTGTCACTGTCCCGACGTACCATCCTGCTGTCCGGCGCACTCGGCGCCGCGGGCGCGGCCACCGGGCTGCCGGCGGCGGCCGGCGCGGCGGCGGGCCGGCCGCTGGCCTATCCGTTCACCCTCGGTGTGGCCTCCGGCGATCCCGACCATGACGGGTTCGTGTTGTGGACCCGCCTGGCCCCGCAGCCACTGGCCGAGGACGGCCTCGGCGGCATGCCGGACCGCGACGTGCCGGTGCACTGGGAGTTGGCCGCCGACGAGCGGTTCCGGCATGTGGTGCGCCGCGGGGTCGCGGTCGCCCGCACCCGCTCGGCGCACAGCGTGCACGTGGAGTTGGCCGGCCTGCTGCCGGGGCGCGAGTACTTCTACCGGTTCCGTGCCGAGCGCCACGTCTCGCCGACCGGACGCACCCGCACCGCCCCGGCACCGTGGAGCATGCCGGCCGCCCTGGCGATGGGCTTCGCCTCCTGCTCCCAGTACGAGCACGGCTACTTCACCGCCTACCGGCGGCTGGCCGAGACCGAGCCGGAGCTGATCCTGCACCTGGGCGACTACCAGTACGAGTACGCCCCGGACACGTACAACGTCCCCGGTGGCAACCCGCGTGACCACGAGGGACCGGAGACCCGGACGCTGGCCAACTACCGGCAGCGGCACGCCCAGTACAAGACCGACGCCGACCTGCAGGCCGCGCACGCGGTGGCGCCGTGGGCGGTGGTGTTCGACGACCACGAGGTGGAGAACAACTGGGCCGACGAGGTGCCCGAGGCGCCGGACCCGGAGTTCCCCGCGCGGCGGGCGGCGGCGTTCCAGGCGTACTACGAGAACATGCCGCTGCGGCGCACCTCGATCCCCCGCGGCATCGACATGCAGCTCTACCGGCGGGTGCGCTGGGGGCGGCTGGCCACGTTCCACATGCTCGACACCCGGCAGTACCGCGACGACCAGGCCTGCGGCGACGGCTACCGGGACTGCGCGGCGGCATCCGACCCGGCCCGGTCGATCACCGGGGCCGAGCAGGAGGCGTGGCTCCTGGACGGCTTCCGTCGCTCGGACGCCCAGTGGGACATCCTGGGCCAGCAGGTCTTCTTCGCTCAACGGGACAACAACTCCGGCCCGCTCACCGTCACCAGCATGGACTCCTGGGACGGCTACGTCGCCTCCCGGGACCGCATCACCCGGGGTTGGTTGGCCGCCGGGGTACGCAACCCGGTGGTGCTGACCGGCGACGTGCACGCGCACTGGGCCAGCGATCTCAAGCTGGACTATGCCGACCCGACCTCGCGCACCGTCGGCACCGAACTGGTCTGCTCCTCGATCACCTCGACGGGTGACGGCGCGGACTCGGCGTCCGGCTCGCACCCGTGGTTCGCGTTCAACCCGCACCTCCGCTTCCAGAACAACCTGCGGGGGTACGTGCGCACCACGATCACTCCGGGACAGCTCACCGCCGACTTCGACGTGCTGCCGTACGTCAGTCGGCCGGGCGCGCCCGCGTACACCCGGGCCTCGTTCGTGATCGAGGACCGCGTGCCCGGCCTGCACCAGACGGCGGACAACCCGGTCCCGTCAGCGGTCCGCAGCGCCGCGCCGTCCGGGGACCCCGGCCAGCAGACCGTCGACCAGGAGACGGCCCGCCCGTAACCCGCCCGACGCGTCACGATCCGCGCACGGCGCCGCCTCACTCCCGTCGAGGCGGCAGTTCCGGGGACGCCGCGCGGATCGTGACGCGGGACGGCGGCGCGGCCGTCAGCCGGGGAGGAAGGAGAGGCGGACCTGGCGGGTCGGGTTGTCGCCGTTGGTGTCGACCAGGCAGATCGACTGCCAGGTGCCGAGCGCCAACCGACCGCCGAGCACCGGCAGCGTGGCGTACGGCGGGACGAACGCCGGCAGCACGTGATCGCGGCCGTGGCCGGGCGAGCCGTGTCGGTGCCGCCAGCGGTCCTCGGTGGGGAGCAGGTCGTCCAGCGCGCTGAGCAGGTCGTCGTCGGAACCCGACCCGGTCTCGATGATCGCCAGGCCGGCGGTGGCGTGCGGCACGAAGACGTGCAGCAGGCCGTCACCCTCGCCCGAAACGAACTGCTGAGCCTCCGCGGTGATGTCCCGGACGGTTGGTCGGGACCCGGTCTGGACGGTGATCACGTCGCTGCGCATACGTCGCATTCTGCCGCAGGGTGCGGTCAGGAGCTGCCGCCACCGCCGCCAGAGTCACCGCCGCCGGACCAGCCGCCACCGGAGTCACCCCCGGACCAACCGCCGCCGGAGTCACCGCTGGACCAGCCCCAGCCGGACCAGCCTCCGCCGGAGTCGCCGCCGCCGGTTGGTTCCGTACCGTCGGAGTTGTCGTGGTCGCCGTCGCGCTGGCGGCCGACGTGTCCGCTCCCGGCGTCCCCGGCGGGCATCGGGTAGTAGCCGTACCCGCCGCCGTCCGAGTCTGGACGGCGGCGACGACGGCCATCCTGGCCGCTCAGACGGGCCGCGCGGACCGCGTCCCGCAGCAGGCCCGCGCCGAGCACGGCCACCAGGGCGCCGACGGCCACCAGTCCGACCATCGGCAGGTTGCCGGAGGCGAGGGTGACCGCGCCGATGACCAGGCCAACCACCCCGACAACGATCATGCTCGCGGCGACCGCGACACGGCGTCCGTTCATGGCGGTAACGGTAGGAGTGGCGGTCAAACCGCTCAGGTTCCGGCCGGCCGTCGCGCTAAGTTACCGGCGAGTACCTGTGTTCAGCATCGCGTCGGGGGGACCTAGACGTGACGACGGGTGCCACCAGGGGGCAGGATGGCGCTAGAGACCTATCCCACACACAACCGAGGGAACGCCTGTGGCTACGGAACGCAAGCGCCCGGTGATCAGCGACGGCCTACCGAGCCAGCTTCCGGACATCGACCCTGAAGAGACCAGCGAATGGGTCGAGTCGCTTGACGGTGTCATCGACGAACGCGGCGCCAAACGCGCCCGCTACGTCATGCTGCGCCTGCTGGAGCGGGCCCGTGAGCGCCAGGTCGGGGTTCCGCCCCTGACCACCACCGATTACATCAACACCATCCCGTCGGAGCGCGAACCCTGGTTCCCGGGTGACGAGCACGTCGAGCGGAGGATCCGGGCGTACGTCCGGTGGAACGCCGCCATGCTGGTGCACCGGGCGCAGCGCCCGGAGATCGGCGTCGGCGGGCACATCTCCACCTTCGCCAGCTCGGCGTCGCTCTATGAGGTGGGCTTCAACCACTTCTTCCGGGGCAAGAACCACCCGGGCGGTGGCGACCAGATCTTCTACCAGGGCCACGCCTCCCCCGGCATGTACGCGCGGGCGTTCCTGGAGGGGCGGCTCAGCGAGCACCAGCTCGACGGGTTCCGCCAGGAGCTGTCGCACCCCGGTGGTGGGCTGCCCTCGTACCCGCACCCTCGGCTGATGCCGGACTTCTGGGAGTTCCCCACCGTCTCGATGGGCCTCGGCGGTCTGAACGCGATCTACCAGGCCCGGTTCAACAGGTACCTGCAGCACCGCGGCATCAAGGACACCTCCCAGCAGCACGTCTGGGCGTTCCTCGGCGACGGTGAGATGGACGAGCCGGAGACGCTCGGCGCCATCGGTGTCGCGGCCCGCGAGGAGCTGGACAACCTCACCTTCGTGATCAACTGCAACCTCCAGCGGCTGGACGGCCCGGTCCGGGGCAACGGCAAGGTCATGCAGGAGCTGGAGGCGTTCTTCCGGGGTGCCGGCTGGAACGTGATCAAGGTCGTCTGGGGCCGTGAGTGGGACCCGCTGCTCGCCGCCGACACCGACGGCGCGTTGGTCAACCTGATGAACACCACAACCGACGGCGATTACCAGACCTACAAGGCGGAGTCCGGCGCGTACGTGCGGGAGCACTTCTTCGGCCGTGACGCACGGACCCGCAAGATGGTCGAGCCGCTCAGCGACGACGAGATCTGGAACCTCAAGCGGGGTGGGCACGACTACCGCAAGCTCTACGCGGCCTACAAGGCGGCCACCGAGCACACCGGTCAGCCCACTGTCATCCTGGCGAAGACGATCAAGGGCTGGACGCTCGGCTCGCACTTCGAGGGCCGCAACGCGACCCACCAGATGAAGAAGCTGACCCTGGAGGACTTGAAGACCTTCCGGGACCGGCTCTACCTGGACATCCCGGACTCGGCGCTGGAGGACAACCCCTACCTGCCGCCGTACTTCCACCCGGGCGAGAAGTCCGAGGAGCTGGCGTACCTCAAGGAGCGGCGCGAGCAGCTCGGCGGCTACCTGCCGTCCCGGCGGACCAGCACGAAGCGGCTGGCCATCCCCGGCCCGGAGCGGTTCGCCGACATCAAGCGCGGCTCGGGCAAGCAGAAGGTGGCCACCACGCAGGCCTTCGTCCGTCTGCTCAAGGACGTGATGAAGGACAAGGAGTTCGGCAAGCGTTGGGTGCCGATCATCCCGGACGAGGCCCGCACCTTCGGTCTCGACTCGATCTTCCCGACCGCGAAGATCTACTCGCCGCACGGCCAGCGCTACACCTCGGTCGACCGCGAGCTGTTCCTGTCGTACAAGGAGTCGACCTCCGGGCAGATCCTGCACGAGGGGATCAACGAGGCCGGTTCGGTGGCCTCGTTCACCGCTGCCGGTTCGGCGTACGCCACGCACGACGAGCCGATGATCCCGATGTACATCTTCTACTCGATGTTCGGGTTCCAGCGGACCGCCGACGGGCTGTGGGCAGCGGCCGACCAGATGGCCCGGGGCTTCCTGCTCGGCGCCACCGCCGGTCGGACCACGCTCAACGGTGAGGGCCTTCAGCACGAGGACGGGCACTCGCTGCTGATCGCCGCGACCAACCCGGCAGTGGTGGCGTACGACCCGGCGTTCGCGTACGAGATCGCGCACATCCTGGAGCAGGGTCTGCACCGGATGTACGGGGACGCGCAGGAGAACGTCTTCTACTACCTGACGGTCTACAACGAGCCGACTCTCCAGCCGGCCGAGCCGGCCGACGTGGACGTGGAGGGCCTGCTCAAGGGCATCTACCGCTACTCGCCGGCACCGCAGGTCGACGGCCCGAAGGCCAACCTGCTCGCGTCGGGCACCGGGATGCAGTGGGCGCTCAAGGCCCAGCAGCTGCTCGCCCAGGACTGGGGGGTGGCCGCCAACGTCTGGTCGGTGACCTCCTGGACCGAGCTGCGCCGCGACGCTGTGGAGACCGAGGAGTACAACCTGCTCAACCCGGGCGCCGAGGCGAAGGTTCCGTACATCCAGCAGAAGCTGGCCGACGCGGACGGGCCGAAGATCGCGGTGAGCGACTTCATGCGTGCGGTACCGGATCTGATCGCCCGCTGGGTACCCGGCGACTACACGTCGCTCGGCACCGACGGTTTCGGCATGTCGGACACCCGGCACGCGCTGCGCCGGCACTTCCACGTCGACGCGGAGTCGATCGTGGTGGCCACGCTGCGGCAGCTCGCCCGCAGCGGCGCGGTGGCGACCACGGTGCCGGCCGAGGCCGCGAAGAAGTACGCGATCGACGACGTCAACGCCGCACCGGTCGGCGAGACCGGCGGCGACAGCTGACCCCGCACCATTGAGAAGGGCCCGGCGCGATGCGCCGGGCCCTTCTCGGTGTACGGAGCGGCGGTGGTCCGGGGGCCCTGGCGGGGATCCGGACCACCGCCGTCGCGGGTGACGCCGGGAGGATGAGCGCTCGTCAGCCGACGGCGGCCAGGTCGGTGAGCCGGGCCAGCGAATCCTCCAGGTCGGCGCCGACCCGACGCAGTCCGAGGCGCAGCATGGCCGCCTTGACCGGGCCGGCCGGCCAGCGGACCACGATGAGGCGCACTATGGTCCCGCCCTCCTCCTCGTCTCCGGTGAGCTGGACGTAGATCTCGGTGCGCGCCTCCGCCCGAGATCCAGCGCCCTTGGCCCGTTCCCGCCAGCCGATCAGCGTCGGCTCCTGGTAGGCGATCACCTCGGCCTCATGCGCCGAGCCGCGCCCCGCCTGGACCAGTTGTCGCCGCCCGAAGCCCTCTCCCGAGAGCACTTCGGCCGCGCGGACCCCGGCCAGCCAGGCCGGCAACTGCTCGGCCCGCTGCACGACATCCCAGACCACTTCAATTGGCGCCGCCACGTGCGCACTGCGTTCCACGAGGATCATTTCCGTCTTTCCTCCGGTGAGGACATCCCACGATATCGGCACTCTATGCGCTAAATCGGACTTACCTGGACGGGTTCGGAAAAAGACACGCCGATCAACCATTGCGGAATGCGCCAGGCCGGCCTATGGCGCATTCATCGAGAGCGCCCTAAAGTCCCGAGCACGTTTCACGTTGACCGGGAGGGCGCATGTCGACCGCACCGATGCCCCAGTTCCCCACCGGCTTCCGCTGGGGCGTCTCCACATCGGCCCACCAGATCGAGGGCGCCACCACAGCCGACGGCCGAGCTCCGTCCATCTGGGACACCTTCGCGCGCTCCCCCGGGCGGATCAGCGACGGCAGCAGCGGCGAGGTGGCCTGCGACCACTACCACCGGCACACCGAGGACGTGGCGCTGCTCGCCGGCCTGGGCGTCTCCGCGTACCGGTTCTCCATCGCCTGGCCCCGGGTCCAACCCACCGGCGCCGGCTCGGCCAACCCGGCCGGCCTGGACTTCTACGACCGCCTGGTGGACGAGTTGCTGGCCGCCGGCGTCGACCCGGTGGCGACCCTCTACCACTGGGACCTGCCGCAACCCCTCGAGGACGCCGGCGGCTGGCTGCACCGCGACACCGCCGCCCGGTTCGCCGAGTACGCCGAGAAGACCGCCGCCCGCCTCGGCGACCGGGTCCGGCTCTGGATCACCCTCAACGAGCCGTTCATCCACATGAGCCTCGGCTACGGCATGGGCGAGCACGCCCCGGGCCGGACGCTGCTGTTCGACGCCTTCCCGGTCGCCCACCACCAACTGCTCGGGCACGGGCTCGCGGTCGCCGCGCTGCGCGCCCACACCGCCAGCCCGGTGGCGATCGCCAACAACTACTCACCGGTGCGGGTGCTCGGCGACCGTGACGCCGACCGGGCCGCCGGGGCCGCGTACGAGACGCTGCACAACCGGCTCTTCACCGACCCGCTGCTCGGCCGCGGCTACCCGGAGCTGCCCGGCTTCGACCCCAGCGTCATCCACCCCGGTGACCTCGACACGATCGCCGCGCCGATCGACGTGCTCGGGGTCAACTACTACAACCCCACCGGGGTACGGGCGGCCGAGGAGGGTTCACCCCTGCCGTTCGACCTCGTGCCGCTGGACGGCTACCCGCGTACCGCCTTCGACTGGCCGGTGGCCCCCGACGGGCTGCGCGAGTTGCTCGGCTGGCTGCGCGACACCTACGGCGACGCACTGCCGCCCATCGAGATCACCGAGGGCGGCTGCGCGTACGACGACGCACCCGACGCCGACGGGCAGGTGGCGGACCCGGAGCGGATCGCGTACCTCGACGGGCACCTGCGAGCGGTCCGGGCCGCCATCGACGACGGGGTGGACGTCCGCGGGTACTTCGTCTGGTCGCTGCTGGACAACTGGGAGTGGGCCGAGGGGTTCACCAAGCGCTTCGGGCTGGTGCACGTCGACTACGCCACCCAGACCCGTACGCCGAAGTCGTCGTACACCTGGTTGCGCGACCTGATCGCGGCCAGCCGGCCGGGGTCGACGCGGTGACCACCCTCGACCCGACGCCGGCGTCGCTGCCGGCGGCGCTCGCCGAGCCGACGGTGCCGGTGCGGCGCGGCTGGATCGGTTTGATCTTCGCAGCCAACCTCGGCGTGTGGATGGCGTTCTTCACGCCCATCCAGGTGCTGCTGCCGCAGCAGATCGAGCAAATCGCGCCCGGCGACAAGGAGAACATGCTGGCCGTGGTCACCGGCCTCGGTGCGCTGGCAGCGGTGCTGGCCAACCCCCTGGCTGGCGCTTACTCCGACCGGACCTGCCTACGGATCGCCGGCCGCGAGTTCGGTCGTCGGCACGTCTGGACGGCGGGCGGGGCCCTGCTCGGCGCGGCGGCCCTGGTGCTGCTGGCCCAGCAACGGACCATCCTCGGGGTCGCCCTCGGCTGGGTCGCCGCGCAGGTCTGCTTCAACGCGATGCTGGCCAGCCTCAGTGCCGCCATCCCGGACCGGGTTCCGGTGACGCAGCGCGGCGGGGTCTCGGGTTGGGTGGGCATCCCGCAGGCGCTCGGGCTGGTGCTCGGCGCGGTGCTGGTCACCGCAGTGGTCACCGGCAACGCCGCCGGCTACCTCGCCATCGCCGTGGCCATCCTGCTGCTGTCGCTGCCGTTCGCGCTACTCACCCCCGACGAGCCGCTGCCGCGTACCCATCGGCCCGTGGTGCGCACGCGGGCGCTGCTGGCCTCGATGTGGATCAGCCCGCGTCGGCACCCGGACTTCGCCTGGGCCTGGATCACCCGGTTCCTGGTCCAGCTCGGCAACGCCCTGGGCACCCTCTACCTGCTGTACTTCCTCACCGACGGGGTGCGCCACCCCGACCCCGAGGGCGGCCTGCTGGTGCTGATCCTGCTCTACACGCTCGGGATGATGCTGACAGCTGTGGTCGCCGGCCGGATGTCCGACCGTTCCGGCCGCCGCAAGATCTACGTGATCGTCTCCGGGCTGATCATGGCGGTGGCGGCGCTGCTGCTCGCGGTCGCGCCGGTCTGGCCGATGGCCATCGTCGCGGCGCTGCTGCTCGGTGCCGGCTACGGCGTCTACCTCTCGGTGGACGCCGCGTTGATCACCCAGGTGCTGCCGAGGGCCACCGACCGGGCGAAGGATTTGGGCGTCATCAACATCGCCAACTCGGCGCCGCAGGTGCTCGGGCCGGCGCTCTCCGCCCCGCTCGTGGTGTACCTGGGCGGCTATCCCACGCTCTACGCGGTCACCGCAGTGGTCACCCTGCTCGGCAGCGCCCTGGTCGTCAAGATCCGCTCGGTGCCCTAGGGGGCGGTGGCGGAAAGCAGTCGCGTACCGCCGTAGGCTGGGGGACGTGACAGTACGTGTGCGATTCGCCCCTTCCCCGACCGGTATGTTCCACGTCGGCGGTGCCCGCTCGGCGCTGCAGAACTGGATCTACGCCAAGCAGCAGGGCGGCGTGTTCGTGCTGCGCATCGAGGACACCGACGCCGCGCGCAACAAGCCCGAGTGGACCGAGGGCATCCTCTCCGCGCTGGACTGGATCGGGATCTCCCGGGGCAGCTACGAGGGCCCGTACTTCCAGTCGGCGAACGCCGGTGAGCACCGGGCCGCCGCCGCGCGCCTGTACGACTCGGGCCGCGCCTACTACTGCGACTGCACCCGCGAGGACGTGCAGGCCCGCACCGGCTCGCAGTACCAGGGCTACGACGGCTACCACCGCGACCGTGGCCTGGGCCCCGGCCCGGGTCACGCCCTGCGCTTCCGTACGCCCGACGAGGGCACGACGGTGGTGGTCGACCTGATCCGCGGTGAGCCCACCTTCGAGAACAAGCTCATCGAGGACTTCGTCATCGCCCGGGGCGACGGCTCGCCGGTCTTCCTGCTGGCCAATGTCGTCGACGACATGACCATGGGGATCACCCACGTGATCCGGGCCGAGGAGCACCTGCCCAACACCCCCAAGCAGCAGCTGCTCTGGGAAGCCCTCGGGGTCAAGCCGCCGATCTGGGCGCACGTGCCGGTGGTGGTCAACGAGAAGCGGCAGAAGCTCTCCAAGCGCCGGGACAAGGTCGCCCTGGAGGCGTACCGCGACGAGGGCTACCTCGCCGGCGCGATGCGCAACTACCTCATGCTGCTCGGCTGGGCCCCCTCCGGCGACCGCGAAATCGTGCCCTGGTCGGTCATCGAGGACGAGTTCCGGCTGGACGAGGTCAACCTCTCCTCGGCGTTCTTCGACGAGAAGAAGCTGCGCGCGTTCAACGGCGAATACATTCGCGCGCTGCCGGTGGCCGAGTTCATCGATGCCTGCCAGCCGTGGCTGACCGGCACCGGGACCATCGCGCCGCCGCCGTGGCAGTCGGAGGAGTTCGACGCCGACGCGTTCGCCGCCGTGGCACCGCTGGCCCAGACGCGGATCGCTGTGCTCAGCGAGATCGTGCCGAACGTCGACTTTCTCTTCCTGGCCTCGCCGCTGATCGACGAGGCCGCCTGGACCAAGACGATGAAGGACGGCTCCGCCGAGCTGCTGGACGACGCCGTCGCGGCGTTCGAGGCGCTGGAGTCCTGGGACGCCGAGTCGTTGAAGTCGACGCTGGAGGCGGTCGGCGCCGAGCGGGGCCTCAAGCTCGGCAAGACGCAGGCGCCGGTACGTGTCGCTGTCACCGGCCGCACCGTGGGTCTGCCGCTGTTCGAGTCGCTGGAGGTGCTCGGTCGCGAGCGCACCCTGACCCGGATGCGCGCCGCCCGCCTGCGCCTGGTCTGACGGAGGACAAGGACAACCGCGCCGATCTTGCGGTTTCGGTTGTCGACATGGGTGGGATGCCCCTTGTGTCGGGACAGCAAGTGCAAGATCGCGGAGCGGAGCGGAGCGCAGTGCGCTCCGCTCCGCTGTCACTGGGCTCCGCGTCTGCGGCGGAACACTAGGCCGGCCCCTAGCGCGGCGAGGAGCAGCAGGCCGCCGAGCGCCCAGATCCACCAGCGACCGCCGGAGTCGGACTGCTCCGACGCCGCCGGCACTGTGGAGGCCGTCGAGTTGCCGGGTGTCGCCGACACGGGCCCGGCGGAGGGTACGCCGACGGCCGAGGGCGAACCGGTCGGGCTGGCGCTGGCGGCGGCGGCCGACGGCGAGGCGGACGGGTCGGCGGCGGTGCCGGTGGTGAGGGTGAACCGCACCTCGCCCTTCACCGGATGCCCGTCGGACGACGTGAGCTGGTAGCCGACGATGTAGAGCCCGGCGGCGGCCGGCTTGAACGGCACCCGCACCCGACTGCCGTCGAAGGCGGGAGTCCCGCCAGCGACCACATTGTCCGGTCCGGTTATTGTGATCTTCGTCGTAGTCGGCGACGGCTTGGCGAGGAACCGCAGCTCGACCCGGGCGGGTGCCGACGCCACGCGGGCGCCGTCGCGCGGGTTGCTGCCGGTCAGCTCGTTGTGGGCGGCGGCCGGTGTCGCCGGCACCAGGAACGACACACCGAACGCCACGCCGAGCACCACTGGCATGACCCGCACCGTACGTGTAACCCTGCCCCCCATGAACCCCTCCGTAAGGGTACGATCCGCCCGCTGATCAAACGGCTCCTCATTAGTCGAGCAGAGATCGCAGATAGTTCCAATTACTGTTCCGAATGCTGCAACGTATCGACGTTCTGCGGAGTCTGTAGGAGTGGACGCGACCATCTGGTCGATGCCGCACCGGCAGGTCGGTCCAGACGTCACGACGAAGCCATCCATCGAACGGGGCGAGGAGGCGGGATGGTCCGACACATGAGGCGGTTGGCCGCCGTGTTGGCGGGCACGCTGGCGGTGGCACTGCTGTCGCTTGGCACCGCCGGCTCGGCCTCGGCGGCGCCGAAGCCGGCACCCGCCGGAGTGGACATCACCGGCACTGGGCTGTCCGCGCCGCTGCGGTTGCACGCGGACAAGGATCCCGCTCTCGTGGGCGCGGTCATCGACCAGGTCAACTTCCTCGCTCGCACCGGCATGCCGACCGGTCCGAAGGCAGCCAACCTCGGTCCGAAGTACACCGTCGTGGTGCTCGCCGGCGAGACGCCGAAACAGACCTACGACCTCTATCCCAAGGCGATCGGCGGCCCCCGCGTCTTCCGGCCGGCGAAGCAGCCGGACGGCCGCAAGACCAGCGCCGGCTGGTTCCTGGGTCGGCTCAGCATGTCCGAGACCCTGCGCACCGCCGGTGTGCCGCTGGAGCGGCAGTTCGACACGGTCAGTGGCGGCGCGGGCGGCGGCGAGCGAGTCCTCCCGGAGGACACGCTCGACCCGGCGAAGGACCTCGACGAGGCGCTCGGCGACCTGCAGCGCCTGCTGCTGCTCAACGTCGGCGTGATGTTGACCATCACGGTCGGCCTCGCCGGGATCGCCCTGCTGATCCGCCGCCGCACTCGCTGAGCTGACGCACCCGCTGGCCCGACGCACTCGCTGACCAGCGGGGGCGTCGGCGGTGCTCAGCACCAGCGGCGCGGTGGGCGCTCCCGGCGGGTGGCCCGCGGCCGCGGTCGGACCGCGCCGTGCCGATGTGCCCCGGCCCAGCCGGGAAGTTCGCTGAGGCAACCAGCGGGAACGGCCAAGTCGGGCTCGGCGAGGCCGGCGGGCTCGGCAGAGCGCTGACGCGGCAGCACGGGCTCGTCATCGACGCGCCCGTGCAGTGGCTCCACCGGGTGCGATGGTGAGCCGCCGACCGGCCGGCGGTGCTTGCCAGCTGCCTGCGGGTCGTGGTGCCCCGGCCGGCAGGGCTCGCCCTGGGCGCAGCCGTTATCGGCCTCCCCGTGCGCCATCCCCGGTCTCCTCACGCTCGCCTCACCCTCGGGTGCTCTCCCCGAGGTGCCCTGTCACCGTACTGGCCGGGACCGACGGGCCGCGCGCAGCGTACCCGGGGTCCGGACCGGCCGGTCCTCGAAGACGCCGCTGAGCGCGGAAGCCGGTTACGCAGTTCACAGCTTCTTTTCGTGCCGTTCACCCGGCACGTCACGGCCGAGGGCGCACCCACGGTCGGGACGTGTCGGCGTACCCCTTTCGGCGCATGGCGGTGCGGTCGAGGTCCTCCCCCGGTGGGAGTTCGGCGGGCGACGGCTGTGGTGGGATCGGGGCATGCGTGCGCCACCATGGCTCGACTCCGGCACTCTCGGCCGCGACCTCGTGCTGGCCTGCGCCTCGCTGGCCGGTGGCCTGGTGCTGTACGCCCTGGGTTGGCAACCGCAGGTCCGTCCGGACGTGGAGGTGCCGTCGGCGCTGTTCCTGCCGCCGCTGGTGGCGGTCTGCGTCGCCGTCGGCCTACGGCGGGTCGCACCACGCGCCAGCCTGGCCGTGGGGACCGCCGCGCTGGCGGTGGACGCGGTGCTGGGAAGTTCGCTGGGCACGGTCCTGATCTACACGCAGGTGCTCTACGACGCCTGCGTGTACGGCCCGCCCTGGCTGTGGCGGTGGCTGCTGCGGATCACCGTGGCGCTGAGCCTGCTCGGGTTGGTCGTCGGCGTGCTCGGGTACGCGGCGCTCGGGGTGCTGGTGGTGCTCGCCGGGCTGCTGCCGGTCCTGACCGGCATCAGTGTGCGGCAGTACCGCGATCAGGCCGCCGCCGAGCGGGCGCGGGCCGAGCAGACCGCCCGGCTGGTCGAGTTGGATCGTCGGCAGGCGGTCAGCGCCGAACGGGCCCGGATGGCCCGGGAGCTGCACGACGTGGTCGCGAACCACCTCAGCGCGGTCGCCATCCACGCCACCGCCGTGCTCTCCGTGCCCGGGTTGGATCGCGGTCAGGTGGAGTCGGCGTTGCGGGTGATCCGGGAGAGCAGCGTGCAGGGCCTCGCCGAGATGCGTCAGATGATCGAGGTGCTGCGCGAGCCCGGGACCAGCGTCGACCCGGCCACGCCGGAGGTGGTCACCGCGCGGCTGGCCGAGGCGGACGGACTGGTCGAGCGGGTCCGGGCGGCCGGCCTCGCGGTGCGGGTCCGGACCGATGGCACACCGGGCGCGTTGCCGGTGGGAGTGGACCTCGCCGCGTACCGGATCGTGCAGGAGTCGCTGACGAACGCGCTCAAGCACGGTACGGGTGAGGCGGAGCTGACGATCGCGTACCGGCCGGCCGAGGTGGTACTGACCGTGGAGAATCCGGTGCGCCGGGGCGGGGCCGGGCTGCCGGGCGCCGGGGCCGGGCTGATCGGCATGCGGGAGCGGGCCACGCTGCTGGCCGGCCGGTTCACCGCCGGACCGCACGACGGCCGCTGGCAGGTGCGGGCGGCCCTGCCCACCGGGGAGGGCGGGTGAACGGGGCGGCGCGGCCACCTGACGACGCGGGCCCGGCGACGGTACGGGTGGTGCTCGCCGACGACCAGCCGGCGGTACGGGCCGGACTGGCCCTGATCCTGAACGGCTCACCGGGCGTCGAGGTGGTCGGCGAGGCGGCCGACGGCGACGCGGCGGTGCGCCTGTGCCGGGAGTTGCGCCCCGACGTGGCGGTGCTCGATGTGCGGATGCCGCACCGGGACGGGATCTCCGCGACCCGGGTGATAGTCAGCGACGGGCTCGCCGACGTGCTGGTGCTCACCACCTTCGACCTGGACGAGTACGTCTTCGGGGCGTTGCGGGCCGGCGCGGCCGGGTTCCTGCTCAAGGACACCGACGCCGACGGCCTGGTCAACGCGGTGCGGACGGTGGCCCGGGGCGACGGGTTCATCGCGCCCACTGTGACCCGCCGGTTGATCACCGCGTTCGCGGCCACCGCGCCGGGCGCGTCGGCGGACGCCCGGGCCGCGCTGGGCACCCTCACCCCACGTGAGCGTGACGTGCTGGCCTGCCTCGGGTTGGGTCTGTCGAACCAGCAGATCGCCGATCGGCTGGTGCTGGCGGAGAGCACCACCAAGACCCATGTGAGCCGGATCCTGGCGAAGCTGGACCTGCGCAGCCGGGTGCAGGCCGCGATCCTGGCCCAGGAGGTGGGCCTGCCCGCTCCCCCGCAGCCGTGAGACGGGCGCCGACTGTGGTCGGCGGACCGGTGCCGGCGTGGTTGGCCTGCTCCCGACGTGTCAGGCTAGGGCGGTGAGCACGCCGGGCGGTGGGGAGCTGTCGGCCACGCTGCGCCGGATCGAACGATCGGCGGGGGCGTTGGCCACCTCCAGCGTGGCCCGGATGGACGAGACGCTGCCCTGGTTCCGGGCGCTGCCGGCCGACCAGCGTTCCTGGGTCATGCTGGTCGCCCAGGCGGGCGCGAGGTCGCTGGTGCAGTGGCTGCGCGAGGGCGGCGGCACGGCGGACAGCACCCAGGAGGTCTCGGACGAGGTCTTCGCCGCCGCCCCGCAGGCGCTGGCCCGGTCGATCACCCTCCAGCAGACCGTGGCGTTGATCAAGGTGACGATCGACGTGGTCGAGGAGCAGGTGTCGCACCTGGCCGCCGAGGGCGAGGAGCAGCAGCTACGCGAGGCGGTGCTGCGCTTCTCCCGGGAGATCGCGTTCTCCGCCGCCCGGGTGTACGCGCGGGCCGCCGAGTCGCGCGGCGCCTGGGACGCCCGGTTGCAGGCGCTGCTGGTCGACGCGCTGTTGCGCGGTGACTCGCCGGACGTCCTGGCCAGTCGGGCCGCCGCGCTCGGTTGGGCTGATGCGCCGCCGGTGGCGGTGGCGGTCGGTCGGTCGCCCGGCGGCGAGGTCTCCGCGGTGCTGCACGTGGTCTACCGGCAGGCCCGCCGGATCGGCGTGGAGGTGATCGGCGGCGTCCACGGCGACCGCCTGGTGATCGTGCTGGGCGGCGCACCGGACCCGCTGACCGCCACGGCGAAGCTGCTGAGCGCGTTCGGGGACGGCCCGGTGGTGGTCGGTCCCGCCGTACCGAGCCTGGACGAGGCGACCGAGTCGGCGCGGGCCGCGCTGTCCGGCTTTCGGGCCGCGCCGGCCTGGCCCAGCGCGCCCCGGCCGGTGCCGGCCGCGGACCTGCTGCCGGAGCGGGCCCTCGCCGGCGACGCGGAGGCCCGTCGGCGGCTACGTCACGATGTGTACGCGACGCTGGTGCGCGCCGGCGGGGAACTGCTGGCGACCCTGGACGCCTTCCTGGCCGCCGGTGGCACACTGGAGAGCGCGGCTCGGGCCCTGTTCGTGCACCCGAACACTGTGCGTTACCGGTTGCGCCGGATCGCCGAGGTCACCGGGTTCTCGCCGCTGTCGCCGCGCGACGCGTTCGCCCTCCAGGTCGCGCTGACCGTGGGTCGGTTGGATCCGGTCGCCCCGCTCGCCTCGCCGGTCCCGACTCAGACAATGACCCCGGCAAACCGGAAATCCGCCCAAACTGAGGATGATCCCCGCCGATCTTTGTAGGAAACCTCCAAAGGTTCTAGTACGGTTTGGTCGAAGGCGGCACAGCGTTACCCGCCTTTATCCGGGAGAGTCATAGGCGTGCTCGCCGTACTTAGTCCCGGCCAGGGTTCTCAGAAACCCGGCTTCCTGACCCCCTGGCTCGACCTGACCGGCACCGAGGCGCGTCTGCGCGAGTGGTCGGCGTTGGCCGGGGTCGACCTGCTGCACCTGGGCACCGCCGCCGACGCCGACGAGATCAAGGACACCGCCCGCACCCAGCCGCTGCTGGTCGCCGCGGCGTTGCTCGCGGCCGAGCACCTGCCGCTGGACGGCGTCGGCCTCACCGCCGGCCACAGCGTCGGCGAGTTGGGTGCCGCCGCCCTGGCCGGTGTGCTGTCGGCCGACGCCGCGATCACCCTGGCCGGCGTACGCGGCCGGGAGATGGCCGCCGCGTGCGCGCTGGAGCCGACCGGAATGGCCGCGGTGCTCGGTGGTGACGCCGACGAGGTGATCGCCGCGATCGAGGCGAACGGGCTGTACCCGGCCAACCGCAACGGCGCCGGGCAGATCGTCGCCGCGGGCGCCCTGGACGGCCTCGACAAGCTCGCCGCCGCGCCGCCCGCCCGGACCCGGATCATCCGACTCCAGGTGGCCGGCGCGTTCCACACCCCGTACATGGCTCCGGCCGAGACCGCGCTCGCCGTGGAGGCCGCCGCGATCACCCCCGCCGACCCGGCCCGGACCCTGCTGTCGAACCTCGACGGCACCGCTGTCGACAACGGCGCGGCCATGGTGCAACGCCTCGTGCGTCAGGTCACCGCGCCGGTGCGCTGGGACCTGTGCATGCGTACGCTGGCCGACCTCGGGGTCACCGGCGTGATCGAGCTACCACCGGCCGGAACGCTCGCCGGCCTGGTCAAGCGGGAACTCAAGGGCGACGGCGCCCCGGAGATCGTCACCCTCAACACCCCGGACGACCTGCCGGCCGCACGGGACCTGATCGCCCGTATCGGAGGTCGTTCATGACTGGCAGTCGCATCGTCTCGATGGGGCACTACCAGCCCTCCCGGGTGGTGACCAACGACGACATCGCCCAGCTCGTCGACACCAACGACGAGTGGATTCGCGACCGGGTCGGCATCGTGAGCCGGCGGATCGCCGACAGTGAGACGGTCGCCGACATGGCCGCCGCCGCCGCCGGCAAGGCACTGGCCAACTCGGGCCTGACCGCCGCCGACATCGACCTGGTCGTGGTCGCCACCTGCTCCTCCATCGACCGCAGCCCCAACGTGGCCTGCCGGGTCGCCGCCAAGCTGGGCATCACCGCCCCTGGCGCGTTCGACCTCAACACCGCCTGCTCGGGCTTCGCGTACGCGCTGGGCACCGTCGACCACGCCATCCGGGCCGGGGCGTCGCGCAACGCGATCGTCATCGGCGCGGAGAAGCTGTCCGACTTCACCGACTGGACCGACCGCTCCACCTGCATCATCTTCGCGGACGGGGCCGGCGCCGCAGTGGTCTCCGCGACCGCCGACGACGAGCCGGCCGGAATCGGCCCGGTCGTCTGGGGTTCGGTGCCGGACAAGAGCGACGCCGTCCGCATCGAGGGTTGGCGCCCGTACATCCAGCAGGAGGGGCAGGCGGTGTTCCGCTGGGCCACCACCGCGATCGCGCCACTCGCGCTGCAGGCCTGCGAGCGGGCCGGGGTCGACCCGTCGGAGCTGGCCGCGTTCGTGCCGCACCAGGCCAACGCCCGGATCATCGACGGCATCGCCAAGCGGCTCAACATCCCCGACGCGATCATCGCGAAGGACATCGTCGAGTCCGGCAACACCTCCGCGGCGAGCGTGCCGCTGGCCCTGTCCAAGCTGGTCGAGCGCCGGGAGGTGCCCTCGGGCGCACCGGTGCTGCTGTTCGGCTTCGGCGGTGGCCTGACCTACGCCGGTCAGGTCGTCCGCTGCCCCTGATGACCCCCTCGGCGCGTACGCGTCCAGGAGTGGCGGTCGGCGACGCCGACCGCCGGAGAACCCCGATGAAAGGAACCAACCGCAATGACCCGTGACGAGATCACCACCGGCCTCGCCGAGATCCTCGAAGAGGTTGCCGGGGTGAACCCGGACGACGTGGCCGAGGGGAAGTCCTTCACCGACGACCTCGATGTCGACTCGCTCTCCATGGTTGAGGTAGTGGTCGCGGCCGAGGAGAAGTTCGGCGTCAAGATCCCGGACAACGAGGTGCAGAACCTCAAGACCGTCGGCGACGCTGTCAGCTACATCGCGGCGCAGTCCTGATCATGAGTCGTCCTGACGTCGTCGTCACCGGGCTCGGCGCGACGACCCCGCTTGGCGGGGACGTCGCGTCGACCTGGGACGCAATGCTCGCCGGCCGCTCCGGGGTGAGTGCCCTCACCCAGGAGTGGGCCGAGCAACTGCCGGTCCGGATCGCCGCCCAGTTGGCCGTGGAGCCGTCCGAGGTGCTGGACCGGGTCCGCCTGCGCCGCCTGGACCGTTCCGAGGCGATCGCGATCATCGCGGCGCAGCAGGCCTGGGCGGACGCCGGCCTCGCCGGCTCCGACCTCGACGGTGAGCGGTTGGCCGTCAGCGTCGGCTCCGGCATCGGCGGTGCCACCACCCTGCTCGCCCAGGACGACATCCTGGAGGCGTCCGGGCCACGGCGGGTCTCCCCGCACACCATCCCGATGCTGATGCCGAACGGTCCGGCCGCCTGGGTCGGGTTGGAGCTGGGCGCAAAGGCCGGCGTGCACTCGGTGGCCAGCGCCTGCGCCACCGGCGCCGAGGCGATCGCCCTCGGCCTGGACATCATCCGCTCCGGCCGGGCCGACGTGGTGGTGGCCGGCGGCACCGAGGCGGTCATCCACCCGCTGCCGATCGCCGGCTTCAGCTCGATGCGGGCCATGTCGACCCGCAACGACGACCCGGAGCGGGCCTCCCGCCCGTGGGACCGGGGCCGGGACGGCTTCGTCCTCGGCGAGGGCGCCGGCATCGTGGTGCTGGAGCGGGCCGAGCACGCCGCGGCCCGGGGCGCCCGGGTGTACGCGCGCCTCGCCGGCGCCGGCATCACCTCCGACGCTTACGACATCGTGCAGCCGCACGCCGAGGGTGAGGGCGCCATCCGGGCCATCGCCAAGGCGATCGCCGACGCGGACGTGGCGAAGCGGGACATCGTGCACGTCAACGCGCACGCCACCTCGACCCCGATCGGGGACATGCTGGAGATCGGCGGGCTGCACAAGGCGCTCGGCGACCACCCGGTGCTGTCCGCGACGAAGTCGATGACCGGTCACCTGCTCGGTGCGGCCGGTGCGCTGGAGTCGATCGCCACCATCCTGGCGATCCGCGACAGTGTCGTCCCTCCGACGATCAACCTCGACGACCCGGACCCAGGCCTCACCCTGGATGTCGCCGCGCACAAGGCCCGCCACATGGAGATCCCGGCCGCGTTGAACAACGCGTTCGGCTTCGGCGGCCACAACGTGGCGCTCGTCTTCGCTCGTCCCTGAGATCCTCCGCAAGGGCCCCTCCTCTCGTCGAGGAGGGGCCCTTGCGTCGTTCAGCCTCGGTTACGGGGGTGCTGCTTCGCGGTGCGCTCGTTGCCGTGGCGGTAGTTGCCCGTCCAGCGGGCCATCACCAACTGCGGGTCGTCGTCGACCTCGGCCAGGAACTCCGCGGCCCGAGCGCCGCGCAGCGTGCCGGCGACCCGGCCGTGGTGGGTTATCACCACTGTGCCGTCCGCCCGTTGCTCGTGCCGGAATCCTGCTGCCGCTCCCATGGGGTGAGGCTGTCAGACCGACCGGCGCGGGGGCGACCCGATTTCCGTCGGGCGGGCACACGATCCCCGATTGACGTCGAGAGACCGCACGGCTTAGATGGGCCGACTGAAGATCGACTGACGGGGATCACCACAATGGACACTCGTGCCCGCGTCGCCGTGTCGGCGGCGCTCACCCTCGGCCTGCTGGCCGGCTGCGACGACGCCGCCACTCCCGCCGGGCCGGCGGCCGGCGGCCCGGCCCCGCAGGCCACGGGCGAGCCCTGGTACGACGAGGTGGCCGCGGCGTCGCCCGGCGGCACCACCGGCGGCGCGAGTTCCCCCTGCCCGATACCGGTGTCGTTTCCGCTGGCCGACGGGTGGACGGCGAAGGCGATCGAGCCTCCCAAGGGCGAGCTTGCCGAGCTGGTCGGCGAGGCGCTCACCAAGCGCGGCGGCACCACAGTGCGCTGCGAGGTGGACGGCCGCTCGGCCGGCGGCGGATTCCTGCGGATCTGGGCGGCGGACTCACCGACTGTCACCCGGCGCGCCGCGCTGGAGAGTTTCGCCACCGGGGCCGAGGAGAAGATCGCCGGCCAACAGTTCCGCGACCTCCGCGCCGGCGGCTTCGAGGCCACCGAGATGACCTGGCTCGCCACCAACGCGCTGGCCGAGGAGGAGTCGCGGCACTGGGCGCTGGCCGTCCAGTCGGCGGGGCAGACGCTGGTTATCGCCGTCAACGAGGGGCTGATCACCGAGCGGACCGACGTGCTGCCGGCCTACCGGCTCGCGGTGCGAGGGCTCGCGAAGAGCGAGTGAGGCGGGCGCAGAGCCGTCCGCGCCCGGCCGGTCAGGTGCGGCAGGTCGTCGCGGGCAGTCCGGGAACGGCCACCGGGGACCGGCCACCCGGTCGGGCCTTGCCGGCGATCACCGCGGCCAGGGCGGTCATCGACGCCCGGCTGGAGGAGTACGTCGCCAGCAGCGTCGGTGACTTCGCGTCGGCCAACACGTACGGGGTGTCCATGGCGACAGTGACCGCCGCGTCGGGGCTCAGGTCCTTGGCGCCGTCGCCGTAGCCCACGAGGTGCACTATCGTGCCGCCGCTGGGCTTGACCTGCACCCCGGCGGCGGTCAGCGCGGCGGTGAGGGTAGCCCGGGTGCCGTCCCGACCGCCGGACGTGGTGACGGTGACCGGCCCGCGTACCGCTCCGCCGCAGGCGCCCCGCAGCACTGTGACGGCGGCGGCGGCCAGCGCGTCGGCCGCCGCCCGGTGCGCCGGGGTGTTGAGCGTGGACATCTGCGCCGCCGGCAGCTCCGCGAGCCGGAACTTCATGGTCAGCACCCGCGTGACCGCCTCGACCAGCCGGGTCCGGGGCAGCGATCCACCGCGCAGCGCGGCGAGAAGCCCGTCGTACGCCTGACCGACGTTCGGGGTCATCAGGATGAGGTCGTTGCCGGCGTTGAGCGCCCGGACCGCCGCCTCGCCGGGAGCCCAGCGCTTCGCGGGCGGCATGTTCATCCCGTCGGTGATCACCACGCCCTTGAAGCCGAGTTGGCCGCGCAGCACATCGGTGAGCAGCTTGTGCGAGAACGTCGCCGGGGTCCCCGGGTCAATCGCGCGCGCGTCCAGGTGACCGGACATCACTGCCATCGCGCCCGCGTCGATCCCGGCGCTGAACGGCGGCCAGGCACCGCTCTGCAACGCCGCGGCGGACTGGGTGAGCACCGGAAGGTCCTGGTGGGAGTCGTCGGCGCTGTGGCCGTGCCCGGGGAAGTGCTTCAGGGTGGCCGCGACCCCAACCGCCTGGAGGCCACGGACCGCGCCGCCCACCTGCGCGGCGGCCTGCTTCGGGTCGGCGCCGTACGACCGGGAGCCGATCACTGTGCTGCGGGTGGCCAGCACGTCGGCCACCGGGGCGAAGTCAATGTTGATGCCCATCGCGGCCAACTCGGCGCCGGCGGCCCGCCAGGCGGCCTCGGTGAGCTTCGGGTCACCGGCCGCGCCGGCCGCGAGGGCGCTGGGCAGCACTGTGACCCCGTCGGTCACGCGGGTGACGACGCCGTACTCCTGGTCGGTGCCGATCAGCAGCGGCGCGGAACCGGCGGCGAGCCGACCGGCGGCGGTACGCAGCCCGGTGGTGAGCTCGTGCACCTGCTTGGGGTTGTCGACGTTCGTGGTCTCCTGGTTGCCCTTGGTCGGGTCGTCGGCGCTGAAGCCGACCAGGATCAGGCCGCCCAGTCGGTACTTGGCGATCATGTCGGCGGGGGTGTCGACCCCGGCGAGGGCCTGGTTACCGGCCGCCGAGCCGGCGGAGACCTTCGTCGCCGAGTCGCCATAGGCGTACGGCATCAACACCTGGCCGACCAGGTCTTCGTCGGACAACGTCGCCACCAGCGCGGCAGCGCGGCTGGCGGGGTCGCTGGCCGGCGGCGCGGCCGGGACGCTCGGGCCCGCGGACGTGCCGGCCGGGCTGGGCGTCGGTGTGGGGCGCTCCGGGTCACCTGAGCAGCCGGAGACGAGCAGGGCGGTCAGGGCGGCGACAGCGACACTGGCGCGCCACGGGCGATTCGACACGCCGCCCATCCCACCAGCTTCTCCCTTATCGGGGCAACTTGACCTTACCGGTCGTCACCAGCGCGACGGCGTACGGCCAGCGGCACGCCGGCCGGTTCAGCCGACCCGGGTGAGCAAGGTCACCGGGGCACCGTCGCCGGCGTACCGGTAGGGCTCCAGGTCAGCGTCCCACGCCGTGCCGAGCGCCTTGTCCAGGGCGTGCGCCAGCGCCTCGGGGGCACGGGAGGCCGCCATCAGCGCCCGAAGTCGGTCCTCGCCGAGCTGGATGTCGCCGGCCACGCCGACAGTTGCCCGGAACAGGCCACGGGCTGGCACGTACATGAAGCGCTCACCGTCGGCGCCGGGACTCGGCTCCTCGGTGACCTCGAAACGGATCATGGGCCACTGCCGTAGGGCAGCAGCCAGCTCGGCGCCCGTCCCCGGACGACCGGTCCACCCGCACTCGGCCCGGCGTGCGCCGGGGTCGACGGGCTGAGCCGTCCACTGCAGGTTGACCGGCGCGGCTAGGACGCGCGCGATCGCCCACTCGACGTGTGAGCACACGGCGAGCGGGGTCGAGTGGACGTATACGACGCCACGGTTTGGCACGGTGACCTCCCGGAGAGCGAGGTGCGTCTTCCCCTACGACCTCGTCCACCCAGATGGCTGCTGCAACACATGATGACTCCTGTGACGCGTGGTGCGCCAGGGAATCGGAAAAAACGCCGGGTGGAATAGCCGGACGGGTGGTCGCCGTTGCCTCTCAGGACACCGCGACGACCAGCGTGATGTCGTGGTCCTGTACAGTTCCACCGGCGGCTTATGCCGCGTTACACCTTCGCGGGTCGAGTCACGTACGACCCGCACACAGCCCCCGGACGTCCAGTCCTCCCGTACGTCTTGCAAGGAGTACCTCCGTGGCGAGCAACACCTCTAAGACCGCGCGCGCGTCCGTCCGGGCCGGCCAGGCTGGCCAGGGTGGCGCCCTCAGCGTGCTGGGCGAGTTCAAGTACCTCATCCCGCTCAACGGCGGCAAGCACGCCTACGTGCGGAACCTGACCAACGGCAAGACCGCGCACCTGCGCACGGACTCCGACGCCTTCGTCGAGGAGATCCGCGTTCTGGCCGCCGCCGGCCACGCCGCCAAGATCCGGGCGGAGATCAACAACCTGGCTGCCACCCACCCGGGTGACGGCTGGGAGGCCACCGAGAAGCGCCTGGTCGCGGCCGGCGTCTTCGAGGGCTGAGCCCTCCCCCACAGCACCAACTGAACCGCCCGCCGGGACTTCCCGGCGGGCGGTTTGGCGTGTCCGGGGGGCGGGTCAGCCCGGATCGAGCAGGGCGACCTCGCCGGTAGCCAGGTCGTAGAGGCCGCCGACCACCGCCACCCGGCCGGCGGCCACCGGCCCGGCCAGCAGATCGTCCTCGCGCAGGGTGCGCACAGTGCGCCGGACGTGCCGTCGGATCGCCAGCGGCTGCACCGCCGGATCGTCGAGCCCCGCCTCGGTCACCGCCGGGGCGATCTCGTCCACCAGGTGCGCCAGCGACCCGCCGGGACGCTGCCCGGTGCGCAGCGCCTCCACCGTGGCCTGCACCGCGCCGCACCGCTCGTGGCCGAGGACCATCACCAGTGGTACGCCGAGCTGGCCGACCACGTACTCGATCGAGCCGCAGACCGCGCGATCGAGCACGTGCCCCCCGGTACGGATCACGCAGATCGCGCCGAAGGTCTGGTCGAAGATCGCCTCCAGCGGCACCCGGGAGTCGATGCAGCCCAGCACCACTGCGTACGGCTGCTGGTCGCCGGAGGCCGCGGCGGCGGCCGTGACGTCGTGTCCGTGCACCGGCTGGCCGCTGACGAACCGCCGATTGCCGGCGAGCAGATCGGCCAGCGCGGCGCGGGGCGTACCGCCGGCCTGCCGCCCCTGCCCCGACGTCGCGCCCATGGGCGCTCCCGACGACCCCATGCCGTTCAGCTTGGCCCGCCGCCGTCCGGTACGGGCGAGGTCGGGAATGTTCGCCACGGCGCGATTGGCGTGGTCTCATGGCGGGTAGCCGGTGTTACCGCCGGGTATCCCGGTGCTGGTGGTACTGGGCGGCCCTGGGGAGGTGGCGATGCCGGAGCGGTTCGAGGTCGGTCTGCCGGACGACGTACGGCTCAACGTCGAGGCGACGGGACCGACGGACGCCCAGGTCACCGCCATCCTGCTGCACGGCTGGACGCTGGACGGGCGCGCCTGGCACCGGCAGGTCGACGCGCTCACCGCACCGCCGTTCGGCGACGCGGTACGGGTGGTCGCCTACGATGCGCGGGGGCACGGCCGGTCCAGCTGCATGGCGCTGCCCACGGCCACCCTGGCCCAGTTGGGTGACGACCTCGCCGCGGTGATCGACGCGGTCGCGCCGACCGGCCCGGTGGTGCTGGTCGGGCACTCGATGGGCGGCATGACGATCATGGAGTACGCCCACCGCCACCCCGCGCACTTCGCCGCCCGCACCGCCGGCCTGGTCTTCGTCTCGACCACCGCCGAGGGGCACACGCACACCGTCTACGGGCTTTCGCCGCGGATCGCCCGGTTGATCCGGCTGGCCGAGACGACCGGCGCGGGCGTGCTGGCCCGGTGTGGCTCGTGGCGCGCGCCCCGGGCACTGCTGAACGCGCTGCAACCGAGCATCCGGTGGATGCTCTTCGGTGACCGCTGCGAACCGGCCGACATCCGCCTGGTGACGTCCGCTGTGGCTCGGGCCTCGCTGCGCTCGATCGGCGGGTTCCGCGCCTCCATCGGCACCCAGCACCGACTGGACACCCTCGCCGCGTTGGCCCACCTGCCGGCTGCCGCCCTGGTCGGCGACCGGGACCGGCTGACCCCACCTCCGTGCGCCGAGTCGATCGCGGCCGCCCTGCCGGCCACCGAGCTGACCGTCTGTCCGGGCGCCGGGCACATGCTGATGATGGAACGGCCGGAGGAGGTGAACACCGCGCTCAGCGGCGTGCTGCGGCGGGTGCTCGCCGAATCGCCGCCGGCCCGCAGTGGCGCGATCCCCGCCGAGGCGGGTGCCTGAGTACGTTCGCGCACCTCGGGCGCGGCGGGTCGGGCCCAGGGCCGTACTCTTCTCGGTTGGCCCGCGCGGTTCCCGCCGCCTGCCGGCGACCTCTGAAGGAGCGTGCGTTGACCGACCAGACCGGCCTGGAGCAGGAGATCGCCGTCGAGCAACGACACCTCGACCGGGTGTACGCCCGACTGGTCGAGCTGCGGCAGTCGGCCGTCCGCGCCGAGCGTGACGGTTACCGGATGGCCCGGGTGGGCACGCACGGCTCCCTGGTCGAGCGCGACGCGATGGTCTTCCACGCGGCGCAGCGGCGGCACACCCTGGACGCCGAGCACGAGGGGCTGGTCTTCGGCCGGCTGGACCTGCGCGACCGTCAGGTGCTGCACGTCGGGCGACTGGGGATCCGCGACGAGAACGCCGTCACGCTTGTCGTCGACTGGCGCGCGCCGGCCGCCGCCGCCTTCTACCAGGCCACCCCGGCGCAGCCGCTGGACGTGGTGCGGCGCCGCACCATCCAGTCCCGCGCCGAGCGGGTCACCCGGATCGAGGACGACCTGCTCGACCCGACGGCAGCCCCGGAGGGCATGACCGTCGTCGGTGACGGCGCATTGCTGGCCACCCTCTCCAAGGCCACCGGCCGGGGCATGCGCGACATCGTGGCGACCATCCAGCGGGAGCAGGACGAGGCGATCCGTTCGCCCGGCTCCGGGGTGACGATCGTCGCGGGCGGCCCCGGCACCGGCAAGACCGCTGTCGCCCTGCACCGGGCCGCGTTCCTGCTGTATTCCGACCGCAGCCGCTACGCCGGCGGCGGCATCCTGGTGGTCGGCCCGTCGTCGGTCTTCGTCGAGTACATCGGCTCCGTGCTGCCGTCGCTCGGTGAGGACGCCGCGACCCTGCACTCGCTGGGCACCCTCTTCCCTGGGATGACCGCCACCCGCCCCGACCCGCCCGAGGTGGCGGCGGTGAAGGGCTCACTGCGGATGCGCCGGGTGCTGGAGCGGGCGGCCCGCGACGCGGTGCCGGGCGGCCCGGGTGAGCTGCGGCTGCTCTACCGCGGCACGCTGCTGCGGCTGGACCGGGCCGCGCTGGACCGGATCCGGGACCGCGCGCTGCAACGCGGCGCACGACGCAACGAGGTGCGCCGGGCCGGTTTCGACGGGGTGTTCGCCGCGCTCTGGGCGCAGGCCCGTGAGCTGAGCAGCGGTCGGCTGCCGGAGCAACCGGCCTTCGAGGCGGAGATCGCCGAGCGGGCGGAGTTCCGGGAGTTCCTCAAGGCCTGGTGGCCTCGGCTGCACCCCCGGCACGTGCTCGGCTGGTTGGCGCAGCCGGATCGACTGCGCCGGTACGCCGGGGGGATCCTCTCCTCGGCGGAGATCCGGCTGCTCAACGCCGCGTACCGGAACCTGGACTCGGCCGGGCTGACCATCGCCGACGTGGCGCTGCTCGACGAGTTGGACGCGCTGCTCGGTAAGCCCGCGCAGCCAGCCCGCGCGCGACGCGATCCGTTCCAGCTCGCCGGCGGCGTCCGCGAGCTGAGCACCCTCGGTGAACGGCAGCGGGCGGCCCGCGCGGCGGCCCGGGAGCGTCCGGAGGACTACCGGGAGTACGCGCACGTGGTGGTGGACGAGGCGCAGGACGTCTCGCCGATGCAGTGGCGGATGATCGGTCGACGCGGCCGACTGGCCTCCTGGACAGTTGTGGGCGATCCCGCGCAGACCGCGTGGACCGGCGATCCGGAGGAGCTGACCCGAGCCCGCGACCAGGCGCTGGGCCGGCGCAAGCGACACGACTTCACGCTCACCACCAACTACCGCAACTCGGCGGAGATCTTCGCGGTGGCGGCGGCGGAGATCCGCCGGCTCTACCCGGACCTGCCACTGCCGACCGCCGTGCGCTCCACCGGCGTCGAGCCGATCGAGCTGGTGGTGCCCGCGACGGGGTTGGAGACCGCGACAGTGGAGGCCGCCGCCGGCCTGCTGGCCGAGGTGGAAGGCACGGTCGGGGTGATCACGCCGGTCCCCCGCCGGGACGAGGTCGCCGGTTGGCTCGGCGCGCTCAGCGCGCCGAGGTTGCAGGTGGTGACCAGCCTCGAGGCCAAGGGCATGGAGTACGACGGAGTGGTGCTGGTCGCCCCGAGCGAGATCCGGGCGGATCCGGGCGCCGGGGTGCGCACCCTGTACGTGGCGCTTTCCCGGGCCACCCAGCGGCTCACCACCATCGACCCGACCGGCTGACAGGTGCGGACTGCCGCCAGCGGGAGGGCGCCGCCCGCACACTTGCACACATTGCGATGTGAACATATATTTGACCGGGTCCCGACCAGCGGCGGAAGGTGGTTCTCGTGGGCGCAGGTCATGACCACCACCATGGGTCCGTCGCCAATGCCGCACACCAGCACCGAGGTCGACTCTGGGCGGCATTCGGGCTGCTCGCCACCCTGATGGTGGTCGAGGCGGTGGTCGCCCTGCACACCGGCTCGCTCGCCCTGCTCTCCGACGCCGGGCACATGTTCACCGACGTGCTCGGCATCGGGATGGCCCTCGCCGCCATCACGGCGACCCGGCGGGCCACCGGCGACCCGCAGCGCACCTTCGGGCTCTATCGACTCGAGGTGCTCGCCGCGCTGGCCAACGCCGTCCTGCTCTCCGGCGTCGCCATCTACGTGGTGATCGAGGCGATCCGCCGTTTCGGCGACCCGCACCAGGTCATCGCCGGCCCGATGCTCGCGGTGGCAGTGCTCGGCCTGCTCGCGAACATCGCCGCCTTCGCGCTGCTGCGCGCCGGTGCCCGCGAGAGCATCAACCTCCAGGGCGCTTACCTGGAGGTGCTCGGTGACCTGCTCGGCTCGCTCGGCGTCATCGGCGCGGCGCTGCTCATCACCGTCACCGACTGGTGGTGGGCCGACCCCCTGGTAGCGGTCGCCATCGGCGTGTTCATCCTGCCGCGCACCTGGCGGCTGGCCCGCGCCGCCATCCGCATCCTGGTGCAGGCCGCCCCGGAGCACCTCCAGGTGACCGCCGTGCACGACCGGCTGGCCGCCGTCCCCGGTGTCGTCGAGGTGCACGACCTGCACGTCTGGACGCTCACCTCGGGCATGGAGGTGGCCTCCGCTCACCTGACCATGGCACCCGGCGCGGAGGTCGGTGCGGTGCTCACCGCGGCGCGTACGGCCCTGCACGACGACTTCCGCATCGAGCACGCGACGTTGCAGATCGAGCCCGGCGCCGCCTCCGGAGCGTGTGGCTCCATCGAGTGGTGAGTGCGGCTTCGGAGCATTCCTCGACTTTCGTCGTAATTTTCCGTGGTGACGCACGCACCGTCCGTCACATTGGCTGCAGCGGCCCCATCGGCACCGGTAGGCTCGGTCCCGGCCTCCACCAGGCGGCGCCCTCCCGGCGCCGGTGGTGGTCGCCGCCTAATCGCCCAGCTGGGCGAACCGGGGAACCATGTTCCTGGGGTGCATCCGCGTCAGCGGTAGGGATCTTCCGTCCCGAACCCGTCAGCTAACCCGGTCGGCGGCTGACGGAAGGACATGCGCAGTGGCACCAGCACGACCACCCGCCGCCCGACTGGCGGCCCTGATCGTCGCGATGTTCGCCCTCGGCGTCGCGCTTCCGGCCGGCACCGCCTCGGCCGCTCCCCCGACCGGCCAGCGGGCCGCCGCACCCGACTCCGACGAGGAGGGCGGCACCCCGGCTTTGCGCGCCCAACTCGAGGCGGCCAGCAAGGGCTACCTGGATGCGAAGCGCGCCCTGGACACCTCGGTGCAACGGCAGAAGCAACTCGCCACCCAGCTGAAGACCATTGAGGTCGAGATCGACCAGCGCAACGGCAAGGTCGGCGAGATCGCCGAAGTGGCCTACCGCACCGGTCGGCTCGGTGCGATGTCGGCGCTGCTCAACAGCAACACTCCGGAAGGCTTCATGGACCGGGCGGCCGCGCTTGACGCTGTGGCGGCCAACGAGGACCGGGTGCTGCGCGACCTGCTGAACAGCAAGGACAAGGCCAACCGCACCCGGGTCGCCCTGGACGGCGAGATCAACGAACAGCGCAAGCAGGTCGCGGTGATGGCCAAGCGCAAGGACCAGGCCGAACGGGCCCTGACCGTGGCCACCACACCCAAGCCGCAGACCACCGCCGACACCGACTCCAACCGGGGCACCTCCAGCGCCAACGCGACGGCCGCGCCGCGCAACTCGGACGGCTCCTGGCCCTCCGAGTCGTGCAGCGTCAACGACCCCACCCCGGCCAGCGGCTGCATCACCCCACGCACCCTGCACGCGCTCAACCAGGCCAAGGCCGCGGGCTTCACCCGGTACGTCTCGTGCCACCGCCCCAGCGGCTCCGGTGAACACCCGAAGGGCCGGGCGTGCGACTTCGCGGCGCAGAAGGGCGGCTTCGGCGGGAACGCCACCGGCGGCGACAAGACGTACGGCAACAACCTGGCGGCGTACTTCATCCGCAACGCGGACCGGCTCGCCGTGCTCTACGTGATCTGGTACAGGCAGATCTGGCTGCCCAGCAGCGGGTGGAAGTCGTACAGCGGGGCGCACGGCACCCCGTCCACCGACCACACCAACCACGTACACCTGTCGGTCTACTGACCCACGCGTCGTGATGCCTGTGAGCCGTCGTGATGACTCACAGGCATCACGTGCGTCCGGGCCCGGCTACGTCGCCGGGCGTACCCCTGATGTCGTCGCTCGTCGGACGACCCGGCCGCGGTCGGCGGGCAGCATCGCGGTATGCCTCGGATCCGACCCACCACCCGCAAGGCGCTGCTCACCCTGCACCTCGTCACCTCACTCGGCTGGCTCGGCACCGACCTGGTGCTGCTCACCCTCGGCATCGCCGTGCAGCGGGGCGCCGACCCGGCTGTGGTCTATCCGGTCACGGCCCTGGTCGGCACGGTGCTGTTCGCGCCGCTGAGCGTCCTGGTCTGGCTGATCGGAGTCGCCAGCTCGCTGCTCACCCCGTGGGGCCTGCTGCGCCACCGCTGGGTGCTGGTCAAGCTCGTGCTCACCACTGTGATGGTCGGACTGGTGCTGTTCCTGCTCACCCCGAACCTGCGCCACGCCGGAGTGGTCGGCGCTGCCCTGCCCGCACGGGATCGCGCCGACCTGGTCATCGCGCCGGCGGTGTCGACCAGCCTCATGATCATCGCGACGGTGCTGTCCACCTACAAGCCGTGGGGCCGCCGTCCCGCCCCCCGCCCAACCCGCCCGCGATCTCCCCTCCCCCATCCCGTCGATCATGGAGTAATGGTGCCTGGTTCAGACCGATAAACGAACTTCGTCGCCCACCACAACTCCATGATCGGCGAGCAAGGGCGAGGCTGGGCACGTGAGCCGGCGGGGCGGGTCAGGCCGGGTTTGGGGGGGTGCTGGTGCGGTCTAGGGCCGTGCCCAGGCGGGTGGCTAGGGCCAGGTGGGCGGCTTGGGCCTGGCGGAACGCGTACCGGAACAGTGGCGTCGGCGCGGTCAGGGTGATCTCGACGTCGATGCGGACCAGGCCGTCCGGTTCGGCGCGTAGTCGGGTGTGGTTGCGCACTGTGGTGGCCGGCCACTGACGGGCGACCATGACGATCTCGTCGGCCTCGCTGATCAGCACGTCCGCGTGGTAGGTGGTCCGGAAGCGCAGCGGACCGGCCGCCAACTGGTCGTTGATCGTGTAGCTGGCCTGGGCGCCGGGTCGGGGCGGCACCCGGCGGACCCGGACGATCAGCGGATGCAGCTCGCCCTGCCGGGTCAGGTCGCTGAGCAACGCCGCCGCCTCGGCGGGTGAGCACCGGGCCTGGACGGTGTAGCTGAAGGTATCGCTGCTGAGCACACCGTCTCCTGCCGTCGTTGGTCGCCCGATCGTCCCGTACCGATGTCTGGCTGGCAACGCCCCACGTCCCCTCAGCGCCGCGCCGGACCGGGCAGATGCGGCGACCTGTCACCCCCTGCGCCATTAAGGTCGGTTAGTACAAAATCTTCCGAAGATGCCGGAGGGCGGCCAGCATGAACGGCGACGACTGATGAGTGGGCACGTGATGGTCTTCGCACCCACTCCACAGCTGACGGTGACCGTGGACCAGCCCAACGACCACCCCGAGCTGCACCTGCACCCCGGCGGGCAGGGCGTCTGGCAGGCCCGGATGGTGATCTCCCTCGGTGTCGACGTGGTGCTGTGCGCCGCCCTCGGCGGTGAGATCGGCCAGGTGCTGGAGCCGCTGCTGGTCAGCGAGGGCGTGGACCTCAAGGTGGTGGTCCGTGACTCCGGCAGCGGCGGATACGTGCACGATCGCCGCGAGGGCTCCCGGCAGGAGATCGCCGACGTGCCCGGGCAGCCGCTGAGCCGGCATGAGATAGACGAGCTGTACAACCTCGCCCTCGGCGAGGGCCTGCGGGCCTCGGTGAGCATCCTCAGTGGGCCGAACGAACCGTGGCTCGTACCAGCCGACCTGTACCGACGCTTCGCCGCCGACCTCGGCGCGAACGGCGGCCGGGTGGTGGTGGACCTCTCCGGCGATCACCTCGGTTCGGTGCTGGAGAGCGGGGTGTTCTTCCTCAAGGTGAGTCACGAGGAGTTGATCCGCGACGGTCGCGCCCGCAGCGACGACACCGAGGAGTTGACCCGGGCCATGTACGAGCTGCACGCGGGCGGCGCCGAGACTGTGGTGGTGAGCCGCGCCGACCAGCCAGCGTTGGCGCTCATCGACGGGGAACTGTTCCAGGTCGAGATGCCGAGGCTGGAGGCCGCCGACCCGCGTGGCGCGGGTGACTCGATGACCGCCGGAGTGGCGGCCGTCGTGGCCAGGGGCGGTGACATTCGGACCGCCATTCGCACCGGCGCCGCCGCTGGCGCGCTGAACGTGACCCGGCACGGCCTGGGCACCGGGCGGCTGGACTCGATCACCGGCCTGGTGGACCGCGTCCGGCTGGTGCCGGCGGACAGCCGGCAACAGGAGCGGACCACCCCGGACGAGTTGGCCGAGCGGGTGGTCGAGCGATGACAGTTCGGGTGTTGATCACCAATGACGACGGGATCGCGGCGCCGGGCATCCAGGCACTGGCCTGGGCTGCCCGGCAGCGAGGCCTGGACGTGGTGGTGGCCGCGCCGATGGAGGAGGCGAGCGGCACCAGCGCCGCGATGAGCGCGATGGAACGCGACGGGCGAGTCGTCGTGAACGAGCACCCGCTGCCGGACCTGGCGGGTGTGCCGGCGTACGGGGTCGCCGGGTCACCGGGCTTCATCACGCTGATCGCCCTGCACGGGGCGTTCGGCCCACCGCCGTCGGTGGTGCTCTCCGGCGTCAACCGGGGCGCCAACGCCGGCCGGGCGGTGCTGCACTCCGGGACCGTGGGCGCCGCGTTCACCGCCGCCACCAACGGCTGCCGGGCAATGGCGGTCTCCCTGGACGTGCTCTCCGCCGGCGAGGCGACGGCCGCGAGCGGTGGCGCCGCCGTGGACGCCGCCGCCCGGGTACGCGACGCCGAGCGGCACTGGAGCACCGCCGCGCGGGTCGCCCTGGATCTGCTCCCCCGGTTGACCTCCGCGCCGATGGAGAGCGTGCTCAACGTGAACACCCCGGACCTGCCGCACGGGCAGCTGCGCGGGGTGCGGCGCGGGACCCTGGCCAGCTTCGGTCAGGTGCAGATGACGGTGGCCGAATCCGGCCACGGGTTCGTCCGTACCTCGCTGGAGGAGCCGGGGCAGGCCGCGCAGCCGGGCACGGACGTGGCGTTGCTCGCCGCCGGGTACGCGTCGGTGACGGCCATCCGAGCGGTCACCGAGGCGACCGACATCGACCTGACCGGTCTGGACGAGCAGCCCTGACAGAGACGCCCGGTGCGCTCAGGCGCCGGGCAGCACCTCGGGGGTGGCAGCGCCGGCGAAGTAGGGCTCCGGGGCGCCGAAGAGGCCGAGCAGGCCGGTCACCCAGAGCTGTCGGTGCACGAACCGGCTCGGCTCGGTGACCACCAGCTTGACGTCGCTGACCTCGGCTGTCTGGAAGCCGGCGACCATGGCGCTGATGCCGACCGAGTCGATGAAGGTGACCAACCTCATGTTGAGTTCGATGCGCAGCGGGCGGCCCTTGGCCAGCACCTCTGCGATCGCTTCGCGCACCTCGTACGCTGTGTCGACGTCGATCTCGCCCCGCGGGGCTATCTCCACGACACCACCGGACAGAACCGACTTCACGATCGACAGGCTCACGCGAGCACCTCCACCCGCCCGTCCCCCGGGCGCCTCATCAGTACGCGGGCCGCGACCGAGAGTATTCCTCCGACGGCCTCGGTCGCCACCCCTCGGGATGAGCAATTCGCGGATCCGGGCCCACAAAGCGACCCATATCCGTACTTTTCAGTATCTGATTACTCAAGACTTTTCGTTATCTGAGCACCGCCGATCGGTCGTGACCGACGCACCGCCGAACCAGGGTAGCGGTCCGGACCCGGCGCACCCGACAAGCGGCTCAGGACGTACGCCTGCCCCGTGTGCCGTCGGCGTGTCGCCCACCGCTGGCCGGCGCGATCCGCGCCGCCGGTTGCCGACACGCCCTAGCATCGGCCGGGACACCACGCGACGGAGAGGATCTTCAATGATCAAGCGACTTGCCGGACTGGCCGGCGTCGGTGTTCTACTCGCCCTCGTCCTGGCCTGCGGTTTCGGTGGCGGAGGCGATGATGACGACGATGACGACGACTTCGCCCGAGGTGTCGCCGTCTCAGCGGTGCGCTGAGTCGGCTGGCACGCCGGGCTCCGGAGCGCCGAGCTACCGGTGCTGCGCGGAGGTCGGGGTTTGCGTCCGGCTGACGCGGGGCACTGCGGGGTAGGCGACACCGTGACGCGCTGGAAAGACGCCGAAGTCCGAAGTGGCCGGCGGCTTCGGCACCTGAGGAGGTAACCACGATGTTCGGAACCAACCTGCTGGACCGTCGCAGCAAGCCGGAGCGGATTGCGGACCAGGCTTGGGAGCACCTGCTCTCGGCCGTCAGCTACGCCGGGGACAGCGTGCGGGACACCGCCCGCTCGGCCCGCCAGAACAGCAGCGACCTCGCCGACGGGGCGGGCGACCTGGTGGGATCCGCTGCCGACGAGGCGCGCCGCCGTGCCTCGCTGGCCTTCGACGCGCTCGCCGGCCGCCAGCCGGCACTGCCCTGGACGCTCCTGATCGGCGCCGCACTCGTCGGCGCGGCGGTCGGCTGGGCTGTCGGCTCCGCCGCTCGGGCCGCCGGCAGCCGGGACGACCGCGCCGTCGACGACGTGGACTTCGTCGACGTCGACCGTCCCAACTCCCCCGCCATCTGACCGACAGCACCCACTGCGGGCCCCGATCGACTCAGGTCGAGCGGGGCCCGCAGTGGGTGCTGGGGTGGACCGGTCCGCCGGGTGCCGGACCCCTCAGGCGGCCCGGCGGACCGGTGTCTGATGGTGATCCGGGGTCCCGGCCCGGATCACCCGCTCAGCGACTCGTGCAGGTGACGGCGGCGGGGGACGTGTTGCTGCCGGTCCACGAGCCGAGGAGACCGGCGGTGGTGCTGGCCCCGGCGGCGAGCGCGCCGTTCCAGCCGCTGTCCCGAACCGACACGACGGCCCCGGTCTGGGTGTGGGTGCCGCCCCAGAGCTGGTCGATGCGCTGGCCGTCGGCGAAGGTCCAGCCCAGCGTCCAGCCAGCGATGGGGGCGCTTCCGGTGTTGCGGACCGCCAGCTCGGCCTGGAAGCCGCCTGACCAGGAGCCGGTCACCCGGTAGGTCGCCGCGCAACCGGCGGACGGCGGCGGGGTGGTCGGCGGCGGAGTGGTCGGGGGTGGCGTGGTCGGGGGCGGAGTGGTCGGGGGTGGCGTGGTCGGGGGCTCGCCGCTGGTGGGGTCGGCGACCAGGATGCCGCGACCGTTGGTGCCGAGGTAGACCCGACCGTGGACACGCGGGTCGCCGGTCAGCGCCTCGGTCGGATTGCCGTACTGGTGGCGGTCGTCGTTGACGCGTACCCAGGTCGCGCCGGCGTCGTCGGAGCGGTGCACGCCCGGTTGACCGTTCACCGTGCCGTAGAGGAACACGGCGGGGTTGGTCCGCCCGGGTGCCGCCTTGCCGAAACCGACGTTGCCGGAGGCGCTGACGCCACCCAGCCTGGTGAAGCTGGCGCCGGCGTCGGTGGAGCGCCACAGACCACCGGGCCCGGCCAGCCACAGTTCGCCGGCCCGGCCCGGCAGGGCCTTGAACCGCACGTCGGTGGTGGGCAGCCCGGTCGCTGCCGTCGGGGTGAAGCTGGCCCCGCCGTCGGTGCTCAGGTAAAGACGCCCGCCGCTGAAGCCGTAGAACCGGGTGGGGTCGACCCGGTCGGACTCGATGGTGGCGTTCGCCGGGATGCCGGTCGACGCTGTCCAGGAGTTGCCGAAACCGACCGAGTGGACAACGCGTTGGCCCGCGTCGCCGGGTGCCCAGACGAAGCGGCTGCCGTCTGCCGCGGCGGCCACAGTGCCGCCCTGGTTGACCCCGGACGGTTCGGTGCCCTGGAACCAGGTGGCGCCGCCGTCGGTGGAGAAGGCGACATGACTGTCGTTGGGCCGGTCGGCGTCGGTGAAGTTGCCGGCTCGCACCAGCACCGCGGGCTTGCTCTCGGCGTAGTCCAGGCTGGTGGTGGTCGTGAACACCGGCTGGGTGAACAGCATCGACGGGATCGCGTCCAGGGCGGTGTGTCGGAAGCCGCCGACGTCGCCGAGAGCGCTGATCAGGGGTGCGCCGCTGGGCGGGCTGATCAGGTCGAGGACGGCGGTCTCCTCCAGCCCCCGGACCATCGGCCGGAGGGTGAACTGACCGCCGGTGTCCCACTTGGTCAGGTCGGTGGTGCCGTAGATGGTGGCGCCGGTGCCGTACATCATGCGGTTGGAGTCGTGCGGGTCGATCTCCACCGACTCGTTCATCCAGCCGAGCTTGGGCGCGTCCTCCGGGGGTGCCGGGTTGAGACCGAAGGTCAACCAGGGCACCGAACTGATGTCCATGGTGTAGCGGCGGGACCTCTCCGGGTAGTTGCTGAACTCCCAGATCCGCGTCCAGGTCGCCCCACCGTCGGTGCTGCGGAAGAAGATGGCGTCCGGCCACCAGGAAACCTGGGTGGCCACCAGCAGGGTGTTCGGACGAAGCCGATCGATGGTCAGCCCGCTGTAGCCGAAGTAGGCGTCGGCGCTGGTGGAGGGCACCGGGCTGATCCGCGTCCAGGCCCCGGTCGACCGGGTGAACTTCCAGACGTCGCCCTTGCCGCCGTCGTACGGGCCGCCGGTGTCGCTGGTGGCGATGTAGAGGTGACCACCGACCGGGTCGACGACCCCCTTGTGGGCCAGGTAGCCGGTGGGCTGACCGGCGATGCGCGCCCAGGTGACGCCGCCGTCGGTGCTGCGGTAGACCGGGTTCTCCTTGTCCGCCACGCCCACGTAGATGGTCTGCGTGGTGGAGCCGGCGGTGCCGGTGCTCTTGTCGAAACTGACCCAGGTCAGGCCCTGGTTCTGCCCGTTGTAGCCGTTCGGGTCGCTGGGGTCCGCCCGGTAGTTGCCGACGTTGGGGAAGGCGGCGACGCGGGCCCAGGTCACGCCGTGGTCGGTGCTGCGCCACAGCCCGTTGCCGCCCTCGGCGCCGTAGTACACGATGCTGTTCCGGTTGGGGTCGACGGCGAGCCGCTCCCCCATTCCCCGGCCCGGCATGTTGCCGCCGTTCTTGAACGGCAACTCGGTGGCCTGCCAGGTGGCGCCCTTGTCGGACGAGCGCAGAATCGCGCCGTTGTTCGGGTCCCAGCCGTTTGTGTACATGCCGACTGCGGCGTACACCCGACTGGTCTGCACCGGGTCGGTGGCGATGCTGACCACGCCGTTGTAGCCCCACCGGTCGGCGCCGACCCAGTCGAGCAGCGGCGTCCAGGACTGGCTGGTCTGTTCCCAGCGGTACGCCCCGCCGATGTCGGTGCGCGCGTAGATGAGGTTTTTCTCGGTGGGGTTGAAGACGATGCCGGGTACGAAGCCGCCACCGCCCACCGGGACGTTCCGCCAGGTGTACGCCTCCGCTGCGGCCGGGGTGGGGGCCGACCCAGCGGCGGTGAACGGGACCACCACGACGGCCGTGGCGGCGGCCAACACGGACACGACCGTGCCGGCGAGACTTCTCCGCATCTGCGGTTCCTCTCGGGATGGAGCCCCGGGGGACGGGGTCGATCGCCTGGGTGACGCCGTGGCCCGGGGGACGAGCACGACGACGGGGACGGGCGGAGCTGCCCTGGCTCCACCACCCGACGCGACGGCTCCCGCGATCGAGGAACGCGATTACCGTAACCGAAACACGCTCGCTTTGGAAGCGCTCCCACCATCGATGTTCGTCCCCGCTTCCCACCCGTGCCGCCCAGGTCGGGCCGCGCCGTCACCCGGTCCGGGCGAGGGCGACTCACCCGCGGCGGCGGCAGGATCGCAGCACGGCGGACCTCCGGCCGCGGCCAGCACCCGGTCCGCCATCGAACAGCGGAGGAGGGACAGATGGCCATCGCGGAGATCAACCGCACCGACCAGGACATCCAGTCCGCCGTGCTCGACGAGCTGACCTGGGAACCGCGGGTGCAGCCGCACGAGATCGGCGTGACCGTCGCCGAGGGCGTCGTCACCCTGACCGGCCGCGTGGACAGCTACGCCAAGAAATGGGCCGCCGAACGGGCCGCCCACCGGGTCACCTCGGTCCGGGCCGTCGCCAACGACGTGGCCGTGCAGCTCACCAACGGCACCGAGCGCGCCGACAGCGACCTGGCCGCCGCGGCCAGCCACGGGCTGGAGTGGGACGCGTTCGTGCCCATCGAGAAGCTCCAGGTCACCGTCTCGGCCGGCTGGGTGACGCTGCACGGCGACGTCGAGTGGGAGTACCAGCGCCGAGCCGCCGAACGCGCTGTCGCCCGACTGACCGGCGTACGCGGGGTGAGCAACGGCATCACCGTCCGACCGGCCACCGAGCCGGACGCCCGCAACCTGGCCGACCGGATCGTCGACGCCCTCGCCCGGGCCGGAGCGACCGAGGCCGAACGGATCAGCGTCCGGGTGCACGGCGACACCGCGATACTCGCCGGGCTGGTGCACTCGATGCCCGAACGGGCCGAGGTCGAGCAGGTGGCCTGGTCCGCGCCGGGCATCCGGGAGGTGCAGAACCACATAGCTGTCGCCCCGGTGCTGCGCTGAGCGGACGCGGGCGCCCGATCAGCGGGCGCTGAGCTGGCGCGGAACCACCCGGGGTGGGTGAGCCCACCTCACCCACCCCGGGAGCAGGCTGGTGGCATGAGTGATCCGAACGGGCTGATTCAACCGGGGCAAACCGCGCCCGGATTCACCCTGCCGGCCACCCCGGACGGGGCCCTGCTAGGGCCCGAGCAGTTCCGTGGCCGGCCGGTCGTGCTCGCCTTCTACCCCGCCGACTGGAGCCCGGTCTGCGGCGACCAGATGTCGCTCTACCAGTCGGCGGCACCCGTCTTCGCCCAGTACCAGGCGGTGGTGCTCGGCCTGTCGGTGGACAGCATCTGGTCCCACCGGGCGTTCGCGGAGAGCCGGGGCATCGACTTTCCCCTGCTGGCCGACTTCGAGCCCAAGGGCGAGGTGGCCCGCAGCTACGGCGCGTACATGCCGAACGGTGAGGCGGCCCGCGCGCTGGTCGTGCTGGACCCGGCGGGGAAGGTGACCTGGAGCTACCTGTCGCCGCCCGAGGTCAACCCCGGCGCCGACGGCATCTTCGACGCGCTGGACCGACTCGCCGCCGATCGGAAGGTGATGGCCGGATGAGCACGCCACTGCAGGTCACCGCCCGACTGCGAGACCCGGTGACCACCGACGACCACATCCGGGGGCCGGCCGACGCGGCGGTGACAATCGTCGAGTACGGCGACTTCCAGTGCCAGTTCTGCGGTGCCGCATACCCGAACCTGCACGAGTTGCTGCGGCAGCGGGCCGACACCGTACGGCTGGTCTACCGGTACTTCCCGATCGCCAACGTGCACCCGTACGCCGAACGGGCCGCCGAGACGGCCGAGGCCGCCGGGGTTCGGGGCCGGTTCTGGGAGATGCACGACTGGCTCTACGAGCATCAGGACCAGCTCGACCCGGTGCACCTCTCGCTCGGCGTCGAGCAGGTCGGGTTGCCGCCGGACGAGTTGAACGCCGAGGTGGAGAACCGTTCGCACGCGGACCGGGTGCGCCGGGACTTCGTGGGGGGCATCCGCAGCGGGGTGAACGGCACCCCCACCCTGTTCGTCAACGGCATCAGGCACGACGGCGGGTACGACCTGCCCGACCTGCTGACGGCCGCGGACGCCGCCGCCAACGCCTGACCCGCTTAGATCAGCCGCAACTCGCGCGCCCGCCGGACCGCCTCGCGCCGGCGGGTCGCGTCGAGTTTGCGGTAGATGTTGCGGACGTGGGTCTTCACGGTGTTGACCGAGAGGGACAACTCGCTGGCGATCTCCACGTTGGACAGGATGCTCTGGAGGTAGCGCAGGATGGTCAGCTCCCGCTCGGTGAGCGGCTCGTCGAGCGCGCCCCTCGGCCCGGCCGCCGGCCCGGGGGTGCTCTGCCCGGCCCCCCGCACCAGGTCACTGACCAGCGCGAAGTGCGCGGTGCCCGCGTCCAGGTGCACGGCCAGCAGGTCCCGGACCTGTGGTTGGGCACGGGTGAAGACCCTCCGGCAGCCCTGCGGGCCGGCCAGGTCCAGCGTCTGCTCCAGGATCCGACCCGCCCGACGTCCGTCCCCGGCGCGTTCGGCCAGCACCGCGTCCACAAGACCGGCGTCCAGGCGTACCGGTAGCGGCCAGGCCGTGGCGGCCGGTGCCTGCCAGTCCGGCAGGGTCCGCCCGGCGGCGCCGGCGTCGCCGGCCAGCAGTTGCACCTTCGCCAACGTCACAGCGAGCACCGGGTCGGCCCCCTCGTCGGCGGCGTCGGCCAGCAGGTCGCGGGCGGAGTCCAGGTCGCCTCGCGCGGCCCGCAGTTCGGCTTCGGCGGCCCGCAACAGACCGGTCACCTCGGCGGCGGACGGCCGGTCGGCCAGCGCCTCCCGGGCCCGGACGAGCAGCCGCTGACCGGCCGCCGGGTCACCGGAGTCGCGGCGCAGCTGCGCCCGGCACAGCGCGGCCACCGCCGCCGCCACCGGTTCGTCGGAGGCGGCGACCAGCCAGTCGTCGCCCACCTCGGGGTTGCCGGCCCAGCCGCCCGCAGCGTCGAGCGCCGGGAGGGCGAGGGCGAGGTTCGCTGTGGCTTCCTCGGGCTGGTCGCGCAGCAGCGCCACCACGGCGAGAGCCAGGTAGGCGTGGCAGCAGTCGAGCCGACAGGACCAGCCCCGACAGGGCGGCATGCCGAGCGCGTCCCGGGCCGCCTGCTCGGCTGCCCGCAGCTCGCCGCGCACCGCGAGCAGCAGCGCCGCTCGGCTCGCGGCGACCAGCTCGGTGCGCTGTCGGCCGGCCTCCCGCGCCGCCGCCCGGGCCCGAACGAACCGGGCGGTGGGCAGCGCCCCGTCGGCCAACTCGACCAGCCCCAGCGCGGTGCCTGTGAACGCCCGCAGGTCCAGGTCGTCGGCGGCGCCGCCACCACCGGCCGTCGGGGCGGAACCGGTCACCCCTGTCGGCAGCCGGGTCGGCATGGCCTCCGCCGGGCGGGTGCGCAGCAGGCGAGCGGCGGCGGCCCGAACCTCAGCGCGGTCGTCGGCGAGCCGGGCCACCGTCAACTCCAGCGCGGTGACCAACCGCAGGAACCGGTCCCGGCGCGGCACCGGCAGTCCCGCGGCCTGCCCGGCGGCGGTCCGCAGGTGACCGGTGGCGGCCGACAGGGCACCGGCGTACGCGCGCTCGGCGGCGCAGGCCAACGCCACCTCCGGGTCGGCGCGGATCACCTCCGCCGGCGGCGGCGCGGGTGCCGGGGCGTGCACCGGGTCCCGGTCGTAGCGGGTCAGCTCCGGCCAGTGCGCGACGAACAGGTCACCGGCCAGGTCCCAGCGGCCGGCGGCCAGGGCGTGCCGCAGACCGTCGGCGGGCCGGCCGTCTCCCGCGTACCAGTCGGCGGCCCGGGCGTGCAGCTTGCGCAGCTCGTCGGCGGGCAACCGGGCCAGGTCGGCGCGGAGCAGGTCGGCGAGCAGGGACTCGCACCGGTACCAGGGCGGGCGGGTGTCCTCCCGGTGCAGCAGACCACCGGTCCCGGCCAGGTCGGCCAGCGCCTGCCCGGCGTCGGCGCGGCCGGTCAACGCCTCGGCCAGGTCGGCGCAGACGGTGTCGACGACGGCGACACGGCGCAACAGGTCCGCCTGGGTCGGGTCGAGCGTCGCCAGCACCTCCTCGTGCAGGTAGCCGGCGATCTCCGGCTGGTCTCCGCCGAACTGCGCCACCCAGCGCTCCGGGTCGGGTTGTCCGCGTACCGCCAGGGCGGCGATGCGCAGCGCGGCCGGCCAGCCGCCGGTGCGCTCCCGCAGCCGGCGCACGGCGGTCGCCGGCAGCGCGGCGGCGTGGGCGGTGAGCAGGTCGGCCACCTCGTCGTCGGTGAACGCCAGTTCGTCCGGGCCGATCTCGGTCAGCTCGCCGGCGAGGCGGAGCCGGTGCAGTGGCAGGTGCAGTCCGGCCCGCGCGCCGATCACCAGACGGAGTCGGCGTCCGGCGTGCCGCAGCAGGAACTCCAGGCCGGTCAACGCCGCCGGGTCGGCGACCCGGTGCAGATCGTCCAGGATCAGCAGCACCGGCCGGTCGGCGGCGGCGAGCGTGGCGGCCAGCGCCTCCAGTTGGTCGGAGCGCGGCGGCCGGCCGGGCACCGGGCCGCCCTCCGTCGCCCCGGTCGCCGAGCGCAACGCCGCAGCGAGGTACGCCCAGAGCCGGTCGGAGTCGTCGCCGGCCTCCACCGACATCCATGCCGAGACCGGGTCGTCAGCCGACGAAACCGACAGGTCGCCGGAGTCCGGCACCACAGCGCCCGGCTCCACGTCGGACGGCGCGCCGCCCAGCCGCACCCAGGAGGCGAGCAGGGTGGTCTTGCCCCAGCCGGCGGGGGCGGCCACCACTGTGACAGGTCCCCTGCTGCCCTCGTCCAACCGGCGCAGCAGGCGGGGCCGCGCCACCACCGGCTCCGGCGGCACGGCCGGCGTCAGCCGGGACGCCAACAGCGCTGGCCCCGGTGCCGGTTCGACGCGTACGTGTTCCTGTTCCGGCACCCAGCCCCACCCCCACCACGCGCTCCGCCCCCGGTCGGCGAGCGGTTACCCGGCACGGGCCGGTTCACCCCTTCCGGGCGAGCGCGCTTCACCCGGGAGCGACCGACGATCGGGGGACGTGAACCGGGAGGACGGGTGGTACCGATGGGACGGCTGGCGCGGGCGGGACCCGCCCTCGGGGGCGCGGCGCTGGCCGGGGCGGCGCGGTTGCTGCGCGTACCCCATCGGGGTGGCCGGCCCGGCGCGGACGGCGACGCCGCCGCGCCGGCCCGGTGGGAGGTGGTGACCGTCGACCGGCCGCCGGAGCAGGTGCTTCCGGACGGCCGCTGGCCGGAGCCGCTGCGCCGCCTGGACGGGGCGGTCGAGGTGCGGGTGCGCCCGGCGCCCGGCGACCGGGGCACCGAGTTGGCCGCCCGGCCCTTGGCCGGCGTCACCCCGCCCACCGGGCTGGCCGCGCACCTGGTCGGCGACGACCCGGGTCTGCTGATCCGCCGGACACTGCGCCAGATCAAGCAACGGGTGGAGGCCGGTGAGGTGCTCCGCGCGGACCGCTCCGCGCTGGACCGCCCCGGGGTCCACGGGTGAGGGCGCTGTGCTGGGTGGCCGACGACGAGCTGGCGGTACGCGAGGTGCCCGACCCGGAGCTGCGCAACGGGCGTGACGTCATCGTCCGGGTCCGGCGCAGCGCCACCTGCGGAGGTGACCTGCCGCTGCTGGCCGGCCGGCACCCGCTGCTGCGGCCCGGTGAGGTGCTCGGCGCGGAGTTCCTGGGCGAGGTGGTCGAGGTCGGCCCCGAGGTCCGCCGACACCGCGCCGGCGATCGGGTGGTCGTCGGCGCGAGCGTGGCCTGCGGCGGCTGCTGGTACTGCCGCCAGGGCCTGCACTCCTGCTGCGACAACGCCCATGCCGACCTGCCCAGCGCCGACCCCGACTGGGCCCGCTCCGACGCCGGCTGCTTCGGCCGGCCCCGGGCGGCGGGCGGCTTCGCGGGCGGCCACGCCGAGTACGTGCGGGTGCCGTACGCCGACGTGAGCGCCTTCCGGGTGCCGGACGCCGTCGACGACGACCGGGCGGTGTTCGCCGCCGACGTGGCGCCGACCGGGTGGCTCGCCGCCGAGTTGGGTGCGGTGCGTCCCGGCGACGTGGTGGCGATCTGGGGCGCCGGGGCGGTGGGCCAGTTGACCGCCCGGGCGGCGATGCTGCGCGGTGCCGCCCGGGCGCTGGTCGTGGACCGGCACGAGGAGCGGTTGCGGATGGCCGAGCGGCACTCCGGCGCCGAGCCGCTCGACTACCGCCGCAGCGACGTCGCGGCCGAGCTGCGCGATCGCAGCGGGGGGCGTGGGCCGGACGTGTGCGTGGTGGCGGTCGGCACGCCACCGGCCCGGTCGAGGACCGACCGGTTCGGTGGCCAGCACGCTGACCGACCGGACGCGCTGCGGGAGGCCGTGCACGCGTGTCGCAAGGGCGGCGTGGTGGTGGTGCTCGGCACGGCAGGCGGGTTCGTCGACGCGTTCCCGCTGGGCGCGCTGACCGAGCGGCGGCTCACGCTGCGCGGCGTCGGCCGACCGGATCTGCGGGACGTGCCGATGCTGCTGGACCGGATGGCCCGCGACGAGCTGCGGACCGAACACCTGGCCACCCACCGGCTGCCGTTGGCGCAGGGCCCCAAGGGGTACGCGCTGTTCCGGGACCGGGTCGACGGCTGCGTACGCGCCGTGTTCACGCCGTGACCGCCTCCTCGTGATCGCTGATCGGCGACGACGAATGGCAGACTCTGAGGATGACTGGCGAGCGAACGTACGACGTGGTGCTGTTCGGAGCGACCGGGTTCACCGGCGGCCTGACCGCCGAATACCTGGCCCGACACGCGCCGGCCGAGCTGCGCTGGGCGTTGGCCGGGCGCAACCCGCAGCGCCTCGCCGCCGTACGGGACCGGCTCGCCGCTATCGACCCGAGCCTGGCCGACCTGCCGCTGCTCACCGCCGACGTGACCGACGCCGACTCCCTGCGGGCGGTGGCGGAGAGCGCCCGGGTGGTGGCCAGCACTGTCGGCCCGTACGTCCACCACGGGGAGCCGCTGGTAGCGGCCTGCGCCCGGGCCGGCACCGACTACCTGGACATCACCGGCGAGTCGGAGTTCGTCGACCTCATGTACGTGCGTCACCACGCCGAGGCGACAGACACCGGCGCACGGCTGGTGCACGCCTGCGGCTTCGACTCCATCCCGCACGACCTGGGCGTCTGGTTCACCATCAAGCAACTGCCCGCCGACGTCCCGATCACAGTGGACGGGTACGTGCGCGCCGGCGGCCGGTTCTCCGCCGGCACCTACCACTCGGCGCTCACCGCGTTCTCCCGTACCGGGCAGGCCAGCCAGGCCGCCCGGGATCGCCGGGCGGTCGAGCCGCGCCCCACCGACCGGCGGGTCCGGGCGGTGCCCGGCCGGCTCGCCCGCTCGGCGGAGCTGGGCATCTGGACCGTGCCACTGCCGACCATCGACCCGCAGGTGGTCCGCCGCTCGGCCGCGGCCCGCCCGGAGTACGGCCCGGACTTCCGCTACCGCCACTTCGCCGCGGTGAAGCGGCTGCCCACAGTGCTGGCCGGGGCGGCCGGGCTCGGCGCGCTGATCGGGCTGGTGAAGCTGCCGCCCAGCCGACGCTGGCTGCTCGGCCGGCTCGCGTCCGGGCAGGGGCCCACGGCAGCGCAGCGGGCGTCGTCCTGGTTCCGGGTCCGGTTCGTCGGCACCGGCGGTGGGCAGCGGGTGGTCACCGAGGTCGCCGGCGGTGACCCCGGCTACGACGAGACGGCGAAGATGCTCGCCGAGTCGGCGCTGTGCCTGGCGCTCGACGAGCTGCCGCCGACCGCCGGGCAGCTCACCCCGGTCGCCGCGATGGGTGACGCGCTGTTCGACCGGCTCGTCCGGGCCGGGCTCACCTTCCGGGTGCTCAAGCAGGAGACGCGGGAGCCCTCGGCTTGACCCTCGACCGGGTCGAGGGGGCAGGATGCCTGGCGTGAGCGACCTGCACAGCATCGGCGAGCTGGCCCGGGCCAGCGGCCTGACCGTCAGCGCCCTGCGCTTCTACGACTCGGCGGGGGTGCTGGAGCCGACAGTGGTCGACCCGGTGACCGGCTACCGCTGGTATGCCCAGGAGCAGATCGCCCCGGCCCGGCTGGTGGCCGGGCTGCGCCGGATCGGCATGCCGGTGCCGGAGATCGCCGCCGCGGTACGCGCCGAGCCGGCAGTGGTGCACCAACTGCTCGACGCGCACCTGCGCCGGCTGGCCGACGGGCTCAGCGACGCACGCCGCGAGGTCGACCGGCTCCGGGCCCTGGTCGACCCGGCCCCGCCGACCGCCACCACGCTCCTGGTCGCCCCCGCCGCCCTGGCCGCCGCGCTCGACGCGGTGCGCTTCGCCGTCGGCGTCGACAGGGAGCTGCCGATGCTCGCCGGAGTGCTGTTCGACGTGGAGTCCGACGGCGTCCGGCTCGTCGCCACCGACAGGTACCGGCTCGCGCTGGCTCGGGCCGTGGCCGACGTCGACGGGCCGCCGGTGCGGGTGTTCCTGCCGGTGGCACTCGTCGATCAGCTCCGGCCACTGCTCGACAGCGCCGACACCTGGCCGGTACGGCTGACAGTGGCGGGCGCGGACCTGCGGGTGCGGGTGGCCGACAGCACGCTGACCGGCACCGCCCTGCCGTACGACTTCCCGGACTATCACCGGCTGCTGCGTAAGTCCGTCGGTGAGCGGCCGACCGCGCGCCGGATCCCGGTGGACGTGGCAGCGCTGCGCGCCGCGCTGGCCGACCCGGCGGCCCCCACCGTCGCCCTCGACCACGACGGCACGACCCGGGAGGTCACAGTGCTCGGCGTCGACGATCGGGGCGGGCTGCGGCTGCTCCCCGCCGCCGACCTGGGCACCGACGCGCTGCGGGTCGGGGTGGACGGTGGTTACCTGCTGGACGCGCTGAACGCGGCCGGCGCGCCGCAACTGGTGCTGGAGCTGGATGGGCCGATCGCCCCGCTGGCCGTACGCCGACCGGACGACGCGGACACCTACTCGGTGCTCATGCCGATCCGGCTCTGAGCCGGCGGCCAGCACTCCCCGTCCCGGGAGGAAAAGCCCGCGACGGTAGCATCTGGTGGTTCACCTGTGACCCCGGACGGAGGCGTACGGAGCAGCATGCTCGACATGGAGTTGATCCGGAAGGATCGCGAGGCGGTGGCAACCGCGCTGGCGAAGCGTCTGGATCCCGCCGAGGTCACCCGTGCCCTGGACGAGATCCAGCGGCTCGACCAGGAACGCCGCGCCCTGATCACGGAGATCGACGCCGAGCGGCAACGCCGCAAGGCCGAGGCCCGGGCGTACGCGCAGGCGAAGCGGGCCGGCGAGGAGCCGCAGGCCGCCGCGCCGGAGGCGGAGCGTAAGCAGCTCGCCGAGCTGGAGTCCCAGCTGGACGAGGTGCAGGCCCGGCTGCGCGACGCGATGAGTGAGCTGCCCAACCTGCCCAGCGACGACGTCGTGGCCGGCGGCAAGGAAGCCAACCGGGTGGTGAAGACCTTCGGTGAGCCGCCGGTGATCGAGAAGGTCCGCGACCACGTGGAGCTGAGCCGCGCGCTGGGCCTGGTCGACTACGAGCGCGGGGTCAAGCTCGGTGGGTCCGGTTTCTGGATGTACACCGGGATCGGCGCCCGGCTGGAGTGGGCGCTGCTCAACTACTTCGTCGACCAGCACATCAAGGCCGGCTACGAGTTCCTGCTCCCGCCGCACCTGCTGCTGGATTCGGCCGGTTTCGCCGCCGGGCAGTTCCCCAAGTTCTACGACGACGTCTACCACCTGGACTCGGCGTCCGCCCCGCGTGGCCAGTTCCTGCTGCCCACGTCGGAGACGGCGATCCTCGGCGCCTACCAGGACGAGATCCTGGAGACCCCGAAGCTGCCGCTGAAGGCATTCGCGTACACCCCGTGCTACCGGCGCGAGTCGGCCGGCTCGCACTCGGACGAGCGCGGCACGGTGCGGGGGCACCAGTTCAACAAGGTGGAGATTTTCCAGTTCACCCTGCCGGAGCAGGCCGACGCGGCGCTGGAGGAGATGCTCGCCCACGCCGAGAGCCTGGTCGAGGGGCTGGGTCTGCACTACCAGCGCACGCTGCTCTCGGCCGGTGACGCCAGCGCCTCGATGAAGAAGACCCTCGACATCGAGGTGTGGATGCCGAGCACCGGCAAGTACAAGGAGGTGTCGTCGGTCTCCTGGGCCGGCGACTACCAGGCTCGTCGGGCGGCCATCCGTTACCGCGAGCCGGGCGGCAAGCAGACCCGCTTCGTGCACACCCTCAACGGCTCGGCGCTGGCGACGAGCCGGCTCTTCCCCGCCATCCTGGAGCAGTACCAGCAGGCCGACGGCAGTGTCCTAATCCCCAAGGTCCTCCAAGACCGCCTAGGCACCGACCGCCTAACCGCCCGCTAGCCCCGGACCCGTCCCCTCACCCCGTCGATCTTGCAGTTTCGGCCTCCGTAAAGCGGGGCTCCGCGGCTTTTGTCGCGACAGAACTGCACGATCGCGGGGGCGAGGGCGGGTTAGGGCTGCTGCCAGCAGGAGGGCCGCTAGGGCGGCCAGCAGCAGGGTTGGGCCGATGGCATCCAGGGTGTCGGCCACTCTGTGTTGTAGCTGGGACGCCGCTTGGATTACCGGGTCGCGCAGCGCGTCGCGGCGGCCGGCGGCCAGCCTCAGCTCATACCAGCCGTACCAGGCGACGTAGCCGCCGGCGAGCAGCAGCACCAGGCCACTGAGGCGGGGCACCAGCGCGCCGGCGACGCGCAGTCGGGCCACCAGGCCGTCGCGCAGCAGCGCCACCCCGAGCGCGGCGACAGCTACCACCAGACCCATCCCGAGGGCGTACGCGCCGAAGAGCGCCAACCCCTGACCGGTCGAGCCGGCCTGGAGGCTGGTCACCACGATGGCCAGGAACGGCGCGATGGCGCAGCCGAGTGACGCCAGCGCGTACGCGGCCCCGAAGAGCGCCATCGACGGCCAGGACCGGGTCAGCCGGGGCGCCCGGGCGGACCAGCCGGGGGCGGGCAGCCGCCGACCGGCGAGCAACCAGCAGCCGGCCAGGACCAGCAGCACACCGAGCGCCACTGTCAGCCACGGCAGCCGGGGCCGCAGCCAGCCGGCCAGCGGCGCGAGCGCCAGGCCGAACGCGCCGAACACCAGCACGTACCCCAGCGTCAGCCCGGCCGCCGCGGTGAGCGCGCGGCCGACCGCGCCGCGGGTGTCCGACGTCCCGGCGACCAACAGCGAGAGGTACGCGGGCAGCAACGCGAAGCCGCACGGGTTGACCGCGCCGAGCATGCCGGCGGTCAGCGCGAGCAGCAGTGTGGCGGTCACGCCTCGGCCAGTGCGGCGACCTTGGCGGTGAGCGCCTCACCGTCCAGGAAGCCCTGGTGGACGACAGTGCCGTTCCGGTCGATGATCACGAAGATGCTCTGCTCGGTCACCTTGAACCGCTTCCAGAGCGCGCCCTTGGTGTCCTCGATCTGTGGCGTCGCGCCGAGGTCGAACTCGGTGACGAACTCCTTCATGGCCTTGCGCTCGCCCAGCCCGGCGACGCCGACGATCGGCACGGTGTCCCGGTACCGGGGTTCGATCTCGGCCACCGTCCAGGCCTGGCTGGCGCAGGTGGCGCACCACGGCGCCCAGAACCACAGCACCACCGGTTTGCCGGCGAGTTGTGCCGCGTCGAACGCGGCACCGCCGAGGGTGGTCCCGGTGAAGCGCAGCACGGCCGGGACCTGAGCCGGGGCGGCGAGTGGTTCGCCGGTCGCCGTGGTAGGCGGGGCGCCGGTTGCGGCCGGGGCCGATCCGGCGGCGGCGGGCCCACCCGGCGCGGTGCCGGTACAGGCGGCGACACCGAACAGGACCACCACGAGCGCCCCGGCGGTGGCGGCACGGCGTAGCTGCCCGGCCCCTGTCCACGCCCTGCTGATCCGCATCCGCTTCTCCGTTCCGGTCCGGAAGGGACCCCTGCTGGGCCTGACGCTTCGCTACTCGGCCTTGGCGAGTCGGAGGGCCAGTTCGGGGCAGACCTTGACCGCCTTCAACGCGCCCTCGCGCAGCCAGGTCGGCACGGGGGTGGCCGGGAAGGCGGGATATCCGTTCGCGTCGAGCCGGATGAAGTCCGGTACGACGTGCGCGCAGAGGCCGTGCCCGTCGCAGCGGGACCAGTCCAGGGTGAGCTTCTGCGGGTTCGCGTCGGGTGCGCCCGGCAGCCCCATGACGCCCTTGACCCGTCGGCCACAGCCGTCGCCGGTGCTGTGCAGCCGCAGGTCCTCGGCGAAGACCTCGATCGCGGAGAGCGCGAACCGGGCGGTGCCGTCCGGGTGGCTGCACGCGCCCCGGCCCTTCACCTCGCCGGCGGCGGCGCGCACCACGTCCGCCGGTTGGCTGCCGGCGACGGCCAGGTCCACGGCGCGGGCCAGGTCCGGCAGGCCCATCTTGCACGGCCCGCACTGGCCGGCGGACTCGCCGGCCAGGTAGCGCACCACCTGGGCGGCCTCACCGAGCGGGCAGGTGTCGACACCGAGCGGGATGATGATGCCGGCGCCGAGGGTGCCGCCGACAGCGGCCAGGCCCTTGCGGGAGACCTCGGCCTTCTCCGCAGCCTCCGGGGTGATCCACTTGCCGTGGTACCCGCCCATCAGGATGCCCTGGACGTCCGGCACCTCGCACAGGTCGAGGACGTCGCGCAGCGGCATGCCGGCGGTGCACTCCACCACTGCCGGTCGGCCCGCCGCGCCTGTCACTGTGAGCAGCACGGTGCCGGGCTCGTCGTCGGTGCCGAGCGCCGCGTACTCGTAGGGACCCAGTCGGGCGCCGACGGCGAGCTGGGCGAACGTCTCGGCGTTGGACAGCAGTGTGGGTAGGCCGCTGACCCCGGAGTCGCTGGAGCGTTTCTTGGTGCCCGGCGGGATGTGCGGCAGCCCGTTGATCCCGTTGACCAGCGCGCCGCCCTCACCGGAGATGAACCGGTGCGGCACTGTGACGATCGTCGTCTGCACCGGCATCCGGCGCTCGTCGAGCGCCTCCATCAGCGAGTCCCGGCCGACCCCGTCGTCCGACACGCCGATCACGATCTCGTCGGCGTCCAGCGCGTACGCGGCCAGCGCCGCCCCGTCCAGGACCAGGTGCGGGGCGCGGGTCAGCAGTACCTTGTCCTTCCAGCTGGCCGGCTCCCCCTCGCTGGCGTTGACGACCACCACGGCGGCGAGGTCCTGCCGCTCGCAGGACTCCAGCACCGCGCGCAGTTTGCGGGCGAACGGGAAACCCGCTCCGCCCTTGCCCTTGAGCTGCATGCCCTCGGCGAGCTGGAGCAGCTGCGCCGGCTCCATCGGACCGATCGGTCCGTGCACCTCCTCGTGCGCGAGCAGGTCGAGCCGGCCGTACTCGGCGAAGCCGGCGGTGAGCCGCGGTTCACCGACACAGGCGACAGGTGGTACGGCGGTCCGCATCACTTCGCCTCACCCCGCAGCCCGGCCCAGTACGCCCCGTCCACCGCGTCCGCGCTGGCCTTGCGGCGCTTGGACTTGCCCTCGCCGGCTGCCCGTCGAGCACGGCGGGACGCCAGGTCGACAAGGGTCGGGGTGTCGTCGATGGGCGGCGCCACCTCGTCCGGCACGTACCGGGCCGGCGGGCGCCAGTAGTCCGGCTCCTCGGGCAGGTCGTCATCGACGCTGTGCCGACCGCTGCCGCTGCGCGGCGCCGACGAGATCGGGCTGCTGGAGACCGGGCCGGCCGAGATCGGCTCGACGGAGATGGGGCCGGCGGAGATGGGCTCGTCGGCCTGCCACCGGCGTGGACTGTCCCACGGCTCCTCGGCGTCGTCGAGGGTCGGCTGCGGCGGCGCCGAGTAGCGGCTGCCGTCGTCCTCGCTGCGGGACCGGCGACGGGACCGCTCAGAGGTCTGCTCGTCGGTGCGACGCCGACCGGTCGGCACTGCCTCGTCGCGGGTACGGGAGCCACGCCGTCGGGTCACCGGCTCCAGCTCCTCCTCGTCGCGTCGTCGGGTGTCGGTCTCCTCCACGCTGCGGCGGGCCGATCGGCTGGTAGTGGTCTCCTCGGCCCGACGGCTGCGCGAGGACCGTTCGGTGTCGCGGCGGGCCGCCGGCTCCTCCTCCCGCCGACGTCGGCTGGGCCGGGTCGGCTCGACGAGGGAACCGGGCTCGGGCACCACCGGAACGGTGAACCGTTCGGGGTCACGTCGTGCGGCCGGCGCGGCCCAGGTGGCGGTGGTGGTCTCCGCCCAGGCGGGACGCTTGTCGGCGGCCTTCGGGCGCCGACCCAACCCGGCCAGCAGCGATCGGGCGGTCTTCGCCTCCTCGGCCCGGCCTACCATCACCGCGTTGCGCACCGCTGCCTGGTGCTGCTCGCGGCTGCGCCGACCGATGGTGACCGAGAACCGGACCAGCAGGGCAAGCACCACCAGCACAATGCAGCCGAGGTAGCTGAACATCACCCAGGGCGCCGCGGCCCGACCGGCGTTGAGGCCGTGGAAGATAGCGAACGGCCAGGCCAGGTAGGCGGCGGAGTGCAGCGTGCGCCACAGCCACTTCGGACCGACGCCGGCGAAGCGGGCCCGGATGATGCCGGTCCAGATCACGCTGACCATCAGCAGCGCGGCCACCGTGCCGAGCCCGACGTAGAGCCCTCGGCCGCCGACGAACGGCACCAGCGCGTCGGTCGCCGCCGCCCGCCCCGTGGCGATCTTGGTGAGGACGTGGAAGCCGAGCCCGGCCACGCCCAGCACGCCGGTGGCCCGGTGCGCCGACTGCATCAGCACCCGGTGCGGGATGCGCAGCACCAGCCGGTCGGTGGCGAGCAGGCCGAGCATCACTGTGAGGCTCAACGCCACCAGGGAGACCACCCCGGCGAAGAACTCGGTGAAGAAGAAGCCGTACGCGTACGCCGTCTGACCGACGCCGGTCAGCATGATCGCCGCCCAGAGCGCGGCGAGCACCGACGCGATCAGCAGGGCGCTCGCCGACCGCGACGGGGTACGCACCCCCCGACTGCTGGCGCTGGTCCGGACCGTCGCCGCCTTCTTGTCCTGCTGTGCCCGGGCCATCTGCTCCTCGATCGTCTCGCGGCGGCGTACCACCGGCCGACCCCTGCTCCCCCATCCAGTACGGACCGGCGGGGCGCGCGGATCACCCGCCGACGGAAATTTCTGGGCCGAAATCGAACCGAGGGGCGCGGCCGTGCGTTGCACCCGCTCCCACCCACCGATCTGGACAGCGACGAATGTCCATGCGTTGACAGCCGCCGCAACACGCTTGTAACCTTTCCGCAAATTTCAGCCAGGCTTGCAAGATTCCGGCAAGCCTGGCACTCCCCACCGCACCACCACCCCCGCCTCCGCTCCCGCTCCCGTCAGGAGTCCCCATGCACCGACGTCGACGCGGCTCGGCGCTCCTCGCCCTCGGCCTGATCGCCAGCCTGCTCGTCCCCACAGCCGTTACGGCACCCCCGGCCGTCGCCGCCCCGTCCGGCGGCAAGAAGGTCATCGTCCAGCTCTTCGAGTGGAACTGGCCCTCGGTGGCCAGCGAATGCCAGAGCACCCTCGGCCCGAAGGGTTACGGCTACGTGCAGGTCTCACCCCCGCAGGAGCACGTGCGGGGCAACCAGTGGTGGCTGGCGTACCAGCCGGTCAGCTATCGCATCGAGTCCCGCAAGGGCACCCGGGCCCAGTTCCAGTCGATGGTGAACACCTGCCACGCGGCCGGGGTCAAGGTGATCGTCGACGCGGTCGTCAACCACATGTCCGGTCAGGACAACGGCGGCACCGGCTGGGCCGGCTCGTCCTACTCGCACTACGACTACCCGGGCATCTACCAGACCCAGGACTTCCACCACTGCGGGCGCAACGGCGGCGACGACATCGCCAACTACAACGACCGGTACGAGGTGCAGAACTGCGAGCTGGTCAACCTGTCGGACCTCAAGACCGAGTCGGACTACGTCCGCACGAAGATCGCCTCGTACCTCAACGACCTGCTCTCGCTCGGCGTCGACGGCTTCCGGATGGACGCCAGCAAGCACATGCCGGCCGCCGACATCGCCGCCATCAGGGGCAAGCTGTCCCGCTCCGCGTACATCGTGCAGGAGGTCATCCACGGCGCCGGCGAGCCGGTGCAGCCGACTGAGTACACCGGCAACGGTGACGTGCACGAGTTCCGCTACGGCAAGGACCTGGCCCGGGTGTTCCGCTCCGAGCGGTTGGCGTACCTGCGCAACTTCGGCGAGGGCTGGGGGCACCTGCCCACCGGCCCGGCCTCGGTGTTCGTCGACAACCACGACACCCAGCGCGACTCCGGTGGGGTGCTGACCTACCGCGACCGGGGCATCTACGCGCTGGCGAACGCCTTCATGCTGGCCTGGCCGTACGGCTCCCCGACCGTCATGTCCAGCTACACCTTCAGCAACCGGGACGCCGGCCCGCCGTCGGACGGTGCCAACAAGACGCTCAACGCCACCTGCTACTCCGGCTGGGAGTGCGAACACCGCTGGCCGGTGATCGCCAACATGGTCGGCTTCCGCAACGCCACCGAGGGCGCCGGCGTGGCCAACTGGTACGACAACGGCAACAACCACATCGCGTTCAGCCGCAGCGGCAAGGGCTTCATCACCGTCAACGACGAGGACGCCGCTGTGAACGGCCGCTCCTACTACACGGGGCTGCCCGCCGGTCGATACTGCGACGTCATCCACGGCACGTACGCGGGCGGCACGTGCAGCGGACCGGTGATCACGGTGGACGGTAGTGGCTGGTTCGCGGCGAACGTGCCGGCGCACGACGCCGTGGCCATCCACATCGGCGCGCGAGTCTGATTCGACCGGGGCCTCCGGACGGCGGGTCTCGCCGAACCGGGGGCCCCGGAGCATCCGCCACCATAGAGTGGTTTCGTGCCGTTCGACCGAAAGACTCCGTACCGTCGTCGCGGCGTCTGGGTCGCCGCCGCCATCGGCGTACCCGCGCTGCTGGTGACCGCGCTGCTGGTCGGCCAGGCCCTCACCCCGAGCTCGACGGCCCCCGACGATCGCAACGTGGTGGCAGCCGACCCGACTCCCAGCAGTGTGGACCAGAGCCCGGAGGATTCGATCCCCCCGGCCGCGCCCGCCCCGGACGGGTTGCCGGTGGTCGACTACGAACCCGCGCCCGGAGGGTTCCCGGCCGATCCGAACAGCACGGACGTCACACCGCTGACCGACGGCGTGCACCCGACCAGACGGATCGCCGCGTACGACGCGCCCGGCGGTCGGCCGCGCGCCTTCCTCGAACCGACCATCCGCGGTGTCGAGCTGACCATGCCGATCACCCAGCGGCGCGCCGGCTGGACGGCCGTCCTGCTGCCCTCGGCCAACCGCCGACTCGCCTGGCTGCCGCCCGGCGGGTTCGAGACGGTGCCGCTGCGCGACCAGATCGTGGTGGAACGCAAGGTCCACCGGCTCACCTGGTACCGGGCCGGCAAGGCGGTGCGCTCCTGGGAGATCAGCCTCGGCCAGTCGGGCCAGGAGACTCCACTGGGGCGGACCTTCATCCTGGGCCGCACCCCACCGCCGGAGGAGGTCTACGGCGGGGTGGACATCTACGCCCTCGGTTCGGTGCCCGACGACCCGGAGTCGGTGCCCTCCGGGCTGCGCGGCGCGCACATCGGGGTGCACACCTGGCACCACGACGACGAGCTGGGCGAGAACACCACGAACGGCTGTATCCGGCTGACCCGCAGCGGTCAGCGGGAACTGCTCGCCGAGGTCCGGCCCGGCAGCAGCGTCGTCGTGGTCGACCAACTGGCCGCCCCGCCGCCGACCGCCTGAGCACCGGCACCCACTGTCACTCGCCGAGCAGCCAGCCGTTCTGCTCGGCGACCCGGATCGCGTCGGCCCGGTTGCGGGCACCGGTCTTGCCGATCGCCGCCGACAGGTGGTTGCGTACCGTTCCCTCGGAAAGGTGCAACGCTCTGGCCAGGTCGGCGACGCTGCCACCGCCGCGCGCGATGCGCAGCACCTCGGTCTCCCGCTCGGTCAGCGGGCTGATCCCGGCGGCCAGCGTCTCCGCGGCCAGCGTCGGGTCGACGACCCGCAGGCCGGCGTGCACCCGGCGGACCGCGTCGGCGAGCTGCCGGGCCGGGGTGTCCTTGACCACGAAACCGCTCGCACCGGCCTCCATGGCACGGCGCAGATAGCCGGGGCGACCGAAGGTGGTCACCACCAGCACCCGGCAGGTCGGCAGCGCGGCCCGCAACGCCGCGGCGGCGGCGATCCCGTCCAGGCCGGGCATCTCCACGTCCAGCAGGGCGACGTCGGGTGCGCTACGTCGGGCCTCGGGCACCACCTCGTCGCCCCGGCCGACCTCGGCGACCACCGTCAGGTCGTCCTCCAGCGAGAGCAGGGCGGCCAGCGCGCCCCGGACCAGCGCCTGGTCGTCGGCGAGCAGCAGCCGGATCGGTGTGGACCCGCCGCTCACCGGGCCTCCCCCGGCGCGTGCACCCGCAGCAGAAAACCGTCGCCCGCCGGCCGACGGCCGACTGTCACCACCGCGTCCAGCCGCCGCGCACGCTCCCGCAGGCCGACCAACCCGTGCCCGCTCGGGTCGGGAGTGGACGGGCCACGACCGTCGTCGCTGATCTCGACCCGATCCGGGTGCACCCGGATCACGCAGCACCGCGCCCCGCTGTGCCGGACCACGTTGGTCACCCCTTCCCGTACCGCCCAGCCGAACAACCGGTCCCACTCCTCCGGCAGCTCCGGCACCTCGGACGACACGTCCGCCGCGATGCCCGCCGCGGCCAGCGCGGAGCGGGCGCCGGCCAGCTCCGCGGCGAGACTGACCTCGCGGTACGCCCCGACCGTCTGCCGTACGTCGGCCAGCGCGGCCCGGGCCAGCGCCTCCACCTCGGCGATCTCGGTGGCGGCCCGCTCCCGGTCGACCTCGATCAGACGCCCGGCCAACTCGGCCTTGATCGCCACCACGGTGAGCGAGTGCCCGAGGATGTCGTGCAGGTCGCGGGCGGCGCGGGACCGCTCCTCGGCGACCGCGAGCCGGCCGATCTCCTGTTGGGCGGCGCGGAGTTCGCTGTTGCGCTGGGCCAGTTGGGACACCCCGAACATGGCGAACGAGGCGAGCAGCACCGCGAAGACGATGCCGTTCTCCGCCTCCCACCCCGGCACCAGCCAGGAGGCCAGCACGGGGGTCACCGCGCAGAGCACCACGACGGCCAACGCCTCCCACGGCGGCAGCAGGAACACCGCCGCCGCGGCCACGTAGACCAGTGTGGCCAGCCAGTCCCCGCCGGTACCCGGGAGGCTGGCCAGGCCCACCGCGAGCAGCAGCGCCAGCCCGGCCCGCGCCCGGCCCGCCGGAATCGGCTGCAGGGACTGGCGCAGCTTGCGGGCCCACTGGAACAGCAGCACGTAACCGACGCCGAAGACGACCAGGGCCACCACGCCGAGGACTTGCCGCCACGGCTCCGGCTGGTGCAGCGCGGTGGCGAGCGGCACGTTGAGAAAGAACAGCCAGACGGCGGCCAGCAGCCAGCCGGTGACCCGCCAGTGGCGGCTCACCGGCCAGGGCTGCCCGGTCGAGAGGTCCATCGGGTTCACGCTAGCGGTCGCTGCCGGTCAGACCCGCGCGGTGTCCCGGCGGAACAGCCGGGCCGCGCCGACGCCGAAGAGCAGCGCCCAGACGACGAGGTTCGCCACCGCCGCCATGCTCACCCCGTCGCCGGTCAGTGGGGCGCGGGCCAGCACGCCCATGCCGTACACCGGGGTGAACTTCGCGACCTGCTGGAGCACGTCCGGCAGGACCTCGACCGGGACGAACAGTCCGCCGAACATGGCCAGCACCGCCAGGACGGGGCCGATGATCTGCATGACGTTCTCGGCCGGCGCCAGGTAGCCGATGAAGAGACCGAACGCGGCGAAGACCAGCGAGCCGACCCAGGCGGCGAGCCCGGACAGCAGCCAGACGTACGCCGGGACGCGGACGCCGGCCACGGCACCCACCAGGAACTCGGTGACGACCGCGAGCAGACCGAGACTCATCGCGGTGATCAGCTTGGTCGCCACGTACGCCGCCGGGCGGAGCGGGGTGAGCCGCAGCTGTCGGCTCCAGCCCAGCGCCCGCTCGGTGGCCACCGCGCCACCGACGCTGGTGGTGGCCACCATTGCCGCGTACACGGCCAGGCTGATCATGACGTACGCCGTCACCGGCCGACCGTTGTCCAGTGACTGCCCGCCCTGCGGCAGGCCGAAGATGAGGAAGAAGACCCCCGGCATGATCAGCGTGAAGGCGAGGGTGCGGCGGTTGCGCAGGACCCGGCGCAGCTCGATGCCCAGGGCACCGGGGGCGAACCCGCCCAGCGCGGGCAGCCGACGGTCCGGTTCGGTGACACCGGCGCGGGTGGGGGTGGAGGTGGTCATCTCAGGCTCCGGTCTGCGCTGTGGTCAGGGCGAGGAAGGCGTCCTCGAGGTTGCGGGAGGTGATCTCGACGTCCCGGGCGGCGGTCCGGGTCAGCAGGTGCCGGGCGACGGCGTCCGAGTCGCCGGTCCGCACCAGCACGCTGTCGCCGCGCACCTCCACGGCGTCCACGCCGGGCAGCGCGGCGAGCGCGGCCTGGTCGGCGCCGGGCAGGGTGGCCCGCACGGTACGGCCGGCGGCCAGGTTCTTGATCTCCGCGGTGGTGCCGTCGGCGACGATGCGCCCCTGCCGGACCAGCACGATCCGGTCGGCGTACGCGTCCGCTTCGTCGAGGTAGTGGGTGGCGAAGATGACGGTCCGTCCACGCCGGGCGTCTCGGCGCAGGGCGTGCCAGAAGTCCCGCCGACCCTCGACGTCCATGCCGGTGGTCGGCTCGTCGAGCACCATCAGGTCCGGGTCGGGCAGCAGGGCCAGCGCGAAGCGCAGTCGTTGCTGCTGACCGCCCGAGCAGCGCCCGACCACCCGGTCGGCGATGTCGGTGATACCGGCCCGCTCCAGCACCTCGGCCGCCGGACGGGTGTGCCGGTAGAAGTGGGCGGTCATCCGTACCGTCTCGCCCACGGTCAGGTCCTTGAGCAGCCCGCCGGTCTGGAGCACGGCGGCGACCCGACCTCGGGCCACCGCGTCGTCCGGGGTGCCGCCGAGGACCCGGACGGTGCCGGTGTCCGGGCGGGACAGCCCGAGCAGCATGTCGATGGTGGTGGTCTTGCCCGCGCCGTTCGGGCCGAGGAACGCCACCACCTCGCCGGGCTGCACCCGTAGGCTCAACCCGTCGACAGCGGTGACCGCGCCGAAGCTCTTGGTTAGGCCGTCCAACTCGACAGCCGGATGCGTACTGGTCATGCCATTGATGCTCCGGCGGCGCGTACCCCGATGCCCGGAGCGGTCGTCACGCCCCGACCGTGACATTTGTCAGGGCGGCCGGATTCCGGACGGGCACAGCGGGTAACCGCCGGGCCGAACCGCGACACCGGGAGGACGCGATGGGTGCCACGCCGCAGGGTCAGGTCGACACGGTCGTGCTGATCCACGGGCTCTGGATGACGCCGCGCAGTTGGGAGGGGTGGGCCCAGCGGTACACCGAGCGCGGCATGCACGTCATCGCCCCCGCCTGGCCCGGCATGGACCGGTCCGTGGAGCAGTTGCGCGACGATCCCGGCCCGATCGCCGAGCAGAGCATGGCCACGATCGTGGCGCACTACGACCGGATCATCCGGGCGCTGCCCCGACCGCCGATCATCATGGGGCACTCGTTCGGCGGCCTGTTCGCCCAGGTCCTCGCCGACCGGGGTCTCGGTGCGGCGGTGGTGGGGGTGCATCCCGCGGCGGTGAAGGGGGTGCTCAAGGTGCCGCTGAGTCAGCTGCGCTCGGGCTTTCCGATCCTGCGCAGCCCCGCCAACCGCGGCAAGGCCGTCCCGTTCACCTCGGACGACTTCGCCTACACCTTCGGCAACACGATGAGCCGCGAGGACTCCGACCGGGCCTGGCAGCGCTACGCCGTCCCCGGCGCCGGACGGGTCTTCTTCGAGGGCGCGTTCGCCAACCTCGACCCGCGCTCGCCGGCCCGGGTCGACGTCGGGCGTACCGACCGGGCACCGCTGCTGCTGATGGCCGGCGAGGTCGACCACGTGGTGCCGGCGTCGGTGGTCCGCGCCAACGCCGGGCTCTACCAGAAGTCCCGGGCCCTCACCGCGTACGAGCAGTTCGCCGGCCGGTCACACTTCACTGTCGGCCAAGACGGCTGGGAGCAGATCGCCGACTACGCGCTGGACTGGGCGCTGCGAGCGGCGGCCCTGCCCCGTGAGGTGACCATCGCCAGCGAGACCCCCCGCCGCTGACCCGGGCTCGGCCGCCAGACAGGCGGGCATGATCCACTCGTCTTTCATGAAGTCGGGGTATCCCTGGCGCCAGGACACCCCGACTTCATGAAACCGGAGTGGATCCTTTCTCGCATGCCCACGGTCTGGCGGGGTATCTCGGTGCGATGAGGGCCAGTTTCCGGCTTGGCCGGGTCGCGGGAGTGCCGGTCGGCGTCAACTGGAGCGTGCTGGTCATCTTCGCGTTGATCGCGTGGGGGTTGGCCGCGAACCAGTTCCCCCGTTCGTACCCCGACCACTCGCCGGTGGCGTACACGATCGCCGGGCTGGCCGCGGCGGTGGTGTTCTTCGTCGGCCTGCTCGCCCACGAGGTGTCGCACGCTGTGGTGGCCAAGCGCAACGGGCTGACTGTCGACGGCATCACGCTGTGGCTGTTCGGCGGCGTCGCCGAGTTGCGGGGCGAGCCGCGTGACCCCGGGGCGGAGTTGCGCATCGCGGGCGTGGGCCCGCTGGTCAGCCTGCTGCTCGGGGCGTTCTTCGGTGCCATCGCGGCGCTGCTCGCGCTGGCCGGGCAGGACGGGCTCCTGTTCGGGGCGGTGGCGTGGCTGGCGGGGATCAACGTGCTGCTGGCCATCTTCAACGTGCTGCCGGCCGCGCCCCTGGACGGTGGTCGGTTGCTGCGCGCCGCGGTCTGGAAGGCCACCGGTGACCGGACCCGAGCGTCAGTGGTCGCCGCTCGCGCCGGCTGGGTGCTGGGTGTGCTGCTGATCGGCCTGGGGTTGTGGCAGTTCCTGTCCGGGGTCGGTTTCGGTGGGCTCTGGCTGGCCCTGATCGGCTGGTTCCTGATCGGCGCGGCCGGGATGGAGGAGCGGCAGGCCCGCACCGGCACCGCGCTGCGCGGGATTCGGGTGGGCGATGTGATGACCCCGCAGCCGCAGACCGCCTCGGCGCAGATGACTGTCGCGGACTTCGTCGACAACTACCTGTTCGCGTACCGGCATTCGGCGCTGCCGCTGACCGAGGACGGCCGGCCGACCGGCCTGGTCACCGTCGACCGGGTGCGGGGCGTGCCGCCGGAGCGGCGGGCGTCGACCACGCTGGCCGAGGTGGCCTGCCGAGCCGACGAACTGGTGCTGGCCCAGCCCGGTGAACAGCTCAACGACCTGCTCCCCCGGCTCAGCGAGTGCGCCGACGGCCGCGCCCTGGTGGTGACCGAGGACGGCCACCTGACCGGGATCGTCTCCCCCAGCGACATCAGCCGCGCCGTCCAACGCAGCACCCTCCGCACCCCCACCCCATCCCGGTGACCCCCACCCCGCCCCGTTGATCATGAAGTTATTGCGCCGACACGCCGCGACGAGTGGCAATAACTTCATGATCAACCGGGCCGGGGGCGAGGGGCGGGGGCGAGGGGCGGGGGCGAGGGGCGGGGGCGAGGGGCGGGGCGGGGGCAGCGGGGCGCAGGGTCAGGAGTGGGGGCAGGTGTTGCGGTATTCCTGGATGGTTGCTGAGGCGGGGGGTGCGGGGCAGAGGAACTGGTCGTAGCGGGTGTCGTCGTCCACGAAGCGCTTCAGCCAGGAGATGCTGTACTTGGCGACCGTCACGTTCGTCGACGTGGGCGCGGAGTGGCTGGCGTTGTTGAGTTCCAGGTACGCCTTGTCCAACGTGGACGGCAGGCTGGTGTAGAACGGCTCCGAGTGCGACGAGACCGGCGCCACCGAGTCGTTCTCGGCGCCGACCACAAGCGTCGGCACCCGTACGCCGGACCAGTTCTTGACGGTGTGCCAGCCGGTGAGCGGGATCGCGGCCTGCAACTGCGGTCGTGAGTTCGCCGCCGAGAGGCTGCCGCCGCCTCCCATCGAGTGCCCCATCACGGCGAGCCGGTTGCGGTCGATCCGGGTACGCACGCCGCTGGTGTTGGTGAGGTAGTCCAGGGCTGCCAGCAGTTGCGTGCCCCGGCTGGCCGGCTGGTCGTAGCGGGACAACGTGTCGATCGTGATCACCACGAAGCCCTGCGAGGCGAGGCGCGGCCCCAGCCAGGCCACGCTGGACTGGGTGGCGGTGTAGCCGGGTGAGATCGCCACCGCGCCGAAGGTGCCCTCGGCGGTGCTGGTCGGGTAGTAGATCGTTCCGCCCCGGAAACCGCTGACGCTGGAGGCGGCGACGGTGCTCTGGGCGATGGCGAACGCGCCCCGGCTGGCTTCGATGCTGGCCACGGTGGGGGCCGGGCCACGCTCGTACGGGCTGGCGGCGGCATGGGCGGCCGGCGCTGCGCCCAGTCCGGTGCCGAGCACGGCCAGGGCGAGCGCCCACCGCAGACCGCGACGGGGGCGGCGGGCGACTGGTTCGGGGGTGATGGCGGGTACGGGCTGCATGTCTCGCTCCGAGGGGTGGAGCCGACGGTCCCGGGACGGGGACCGGCCGATGAGACTCATCGACAAACATCAGTGTCTGTCCGGGGTCTTCCACCCCACCAATCCCAACCTCCCCATGCCATAGCGCTATGGCACGCGTGCGGTCACCGGGGGAAGTAGCGGTCCAGGGCGTCGGTGCGGAACGTGCCCTTCGGGTCCAGGTCGGCCAGGAGCGCGGCGAAGTCGGCGTACCTCGGGTAGCGGGCGGACAGCTCGGCCGGGTCGGTGACGAAGACCTTGCCCCAGTGGGGGCGGGGCGCGAAGGGCGCCAGCCGCTCCTCCACGGCAGCCACCACGGGCAGCACCGCCGCTGTGTCGTCGACCCAGGTGAAGTGCAGCACGAAGCTGTCTCGCCGGTAGTTCGGGCTGAGCCACAGCTCGTCGGCCGCCACCGTCCGCAGCTCGGACACCAGCAGCACCGGGGCGATCAGGTCCGCCAGGTCGTCCAGCGCGGCGAGCGCGTCAGCCGCCGCCGTCCGCGCGACGTGGTACTCGGACTGCAGTTCGTCGCCGCTGCTCGGGGTGAAGCCGAGCTTGAAGTGCGGCAGCCGCTCGTGCCACGGGCCCGGTTCGCCGAGCTGAGGGGTGCAGTTCTCCGCCGGCATCCCGAGCACCGGGTGCCGGGGTTGGTCGGCGGCGGCGGTGCCCAGCCAGTCCGCCGGGGGTGGCTGCTCGTCGGCCACCTGCTTGCGCCACACCTCGCGCAGCCGGGGCGTACGGAAGTCGGTGAAGACACTCACGCTGTACGCCGAGCCGAGCGCCTCGTCCAGCGCCGTCCGGTCCAGGTCGAGGCGTACGTACTGGCGCAGCGCGAAGGTCGGCACGACATCCAGTGTGACTCGGGTGACCAGGCCGAGCGCGCCGAGCCCGACCACCATGCCGGCGAACGTGTCGGCGTCACTGTCGACCCGGAGCAGATCGCCGTCGGCGGTGACCAGTTCCAGGCCGGCGACCGCGCTGGCCAGGTTGCCGTGGGTCTGGCCGGAGCCGTGGGTGGCGGTGGCGACCGCGCCGGCCACCGAGATGTGCGGCAGCGAGGCGAGGTTCGCCAGCGCGTACCCCTGGGTGTGCAGGTGTCGGGCGACGTCGCCGTAGCGCAGCGCGCCGCTCACTGTGACCTGCCCCCGCTCATGGTCCACTTCGACGACCGGGGGCAGCCCGGCGAGGCTGACCAGGTCACCGTCGGTGTCGCCGAAACGGTTGAAGGAGTGCCCGCTGCCCACCGCCCGGATCCGGCTGCTGCCGGCGACGAGCCGGCGCAGTTCGTCCACGGAGGTGGGGTTGTGGAACGCCTTCGCGGCGTATCGCACGTTGCCGGCCCAGTTGCGGCGCGGAACGTCGGTCATCGACGCGGCCTGCGGTCCCTGCGCGGTCATGTGGCGGTCTCCCGATCGGTGCTCTGGTGGTCGGCCAACGCGGCGACGAGGGCGCCCAGAACGGTATCCGTCTGGAACGTGTTGTAGCCACGCTGGGCGATCGGCAGACCGGCAGTGGTGGCGCGTTCGATCTCCCCCCGGGCCGCCTGCCGGGCCGACGCGTCCCCGGACATCAGCGCGTCCTGGCCGCGCCGGATCAACCGGTCGACCCGGTCCATCTGGTAGCCACGCAGACCGACCGGGAGCTCCGGGGCCTCGAAGGCGGCGCGACGCAGCGCGAGCAGGTCGACGAACCGGTCTCCGGCATAGCGGGTGAGCGCTGCCGACACCTGCTCGGGCTGCTCACGGACCTGGTCGAGGACGAGCAACTCGACGGCCGCTCGGCCGTCGAGCGGGTGGCGGGCGGTCACCAGCTCACGCGGCACACCCTGCACCGGCACCAGCAGCAGTCGCGGCGGTTTCGGGTAGCCGTCGCTTCGCGGCGGCTCGTCGAGGACCAGCGCGTCCACGTCGGCCCACCCGATCTCCCGACGCAGCCCGGGCCGCCGAATGCTGAGCCCTTCCGAGTGGATCCTGAACCGGAACGGCCGCAACGCGCCGACCAGCGCCACCGCGCCGAGCGCGATCGCCCCCACCGCGACGATCGTCCGTAGCAGGGCGCCGTCGCTGGGATAGACCAACAAGAGCACTCCACCGAGTACGCACACCGAGGCGAGCGCACGGGACCCCCGATTCCGGCGCAGTTCCACGCTCGGACCCCCGTTCATGACCGTGGCGTCGGTCCCCGCAGCTTCCACCAAACCGGGCACCGAGGACACCGGTCGATCGGGCACGGTTGTTCTCGTCATCGTCGGGGAACCCTACGCCCATGAGCAGCTACCGTGATCCGGCCCCGCGGGGCGACGTCTTCCCCTCCGAGGAGGAGCTGGACCCCACCGGCACCGGGGTCGAGCAGGCCAGCGCGCCGCCGGCCGGTGGATTGCCGAGCCACCCGTCGCCCACGCCTGGTCCTCGGCCCACACCGGCGCCCGCGCCCGCCCCGACGCCGGTGCCGGCACCGGGCCCGCCACCGCGCTTCCCCGGCGCACAGTCGATCGTGACCCGTCACCTGGACGGTTCGGTGGAGGTGGTCACCGACCTCGACGGTGACGGCGTCGCCGACGTCGTCCAGATCGACGTGGACGGTGACGGGACCCCGGACATCACCTATGTGGACAGTGACCGCGACGGGCGGCTGGACACCGTGCTGGGCGACCCGAACGCGGTAGGGACGGGTGCCCACCGGGCCTGACCCGGAGGCGCGGCCGATTCACAGCTTCGCCATCACCTCGCTGGCGACCAGCTCCAGGTGCTCCAGGTCGCTGAGGTCCAGCACCTGGAGGTAGAGCCGCTCGCTGCCGATCTCCGCGTACCGGCCGATGGTGTCCAGCACCTCACCGGGCGTCCCGGCCAGACCGTTGGCCCGCAGCTCGTCCGGTTCGCGGCCGATGGCGGCGGCCCGACGGGCCACCTCGGCGTCGTCGCGCCCGCAGCAGAGCACCAGGGCGTTGGACCAGACCATCCCGGCCGGGTCCCGGCCGATCTCGACGCAGGCCGCGCGGACCCGGTCGAACTGCGCCGCCGTGTCCGGCACCGAGGCGAACGGCAGGTTGAACTCGTCCGCGTAGCGGGCGGCCAGCCGAGGGGTGCGCTTCGGGCCCGTCCCGCCGAGCAGGATCGGTGGACTCGGCTGCTGCACGGGCTTGGGCAGGGCGGGCGAGTCACGGACCGGGTAGTACCGGCCGTCGTGGTCGAACCGCTCCCCCGGCGGCGTGGACCAGAGCCCGGTGATGACGGCGAGCTGCTCCTCCAGCCGGTCGAACCGCTCGCCCAACGGCGGGAACGGGATGCCGTACGCGCTGTGCTCCTCGGCGTACCAGCCGGTGCCGATGCCCAGCTCCACCCGGCCGCCGCTCATCTGGTCGACCTGCGCCACGGTGATCGCCAGCGGGCCGGGCAGGCGGAAGGTGGCGGCGGTCATCAACGTGCCGAGCCGGATGCGGTTGGTCTCCCGGGCCAGGCCGGCGAGCGTGGTCCACGCGTCGGTGGGGCCGGGCTCGCCGCTCACGTCGCCCATCATCAGGTAGTGGTCGGACCGGAAGAACGCGCCGTAGCCAGCGTCCTCGGCGCAGCGGGCGACGGCGAGCAACTGGTCGTAGCTGGCGCCCTGCTGGGGCTCGGTGAAGATCCGAAGTTCCATGATCCGAGCATAGGGAGCCGATCGGCGGTGCCGTGTCGGGACGGCCGCGGTCGTCGTATGCTTTGACAGTCATATGACGCAGCAGGCATATTGGGAAGGTGTCCACCGACGCCTTCACCGTCCTCGCCGAGCCCACCCGGCGCCGGATCCTCGATCAGCTCCGCGACGCCGAACGCAGCGTCGGCGAGCTGGTCGACGGGCTCGGGGTCAGCCAGCCAGCCGTCTCCAAACATCTGCGGGTGCTACGCGACGCCGGCTTCGTCACCTGCCGGACGGCCGCCCGACAACGGATCTACCGCCTCGACCCCGGCCCGCTGCGGGACGTCGACGGCTGGCTCGACCCGTACCGGCGGCTCTGGGCCCGACACCTGGACGCCCTGGAACGGCACCTCGACAGTCAGGAGCAGTGAATGGACCGCGACGCGTTCCGCCCGAGCCCACCCGCCGACGTGCGCGCCGATGGCGGCGCGACACTGGTCTTCGTCCGCGACCTGCGGCATCCGCCAGCCGCCGTCTGGGCGGCACTGACCGACCCGGCCCAGCTCGCGCAGTGGGCGCCGTTCCTCGCCGACCGCGATCTCGGCAACGCCGGCGCCGCCGTGCTCACCCTCATCGACGGCGAGACCACCCAGGAGGACCCGGCGACGGTACGCCGGGCCGAGCCGCCGCACCTGCTGGAGTACACCTGGGGCGACGACCTGCTGCGCTGGGAGCTGAGCCCGCTGGGCAGCGGCACCCGGCTCACCCTGCGGCACACCGTCGCCGACCGGGGCATGCTGCCGATGGTCGCGGCCGGCTGGCACCTCTGCCTCGACGTGGCCGACCGGTTGCTCGACGGCGACCCGGTCGGCCCGATCCGCGGCGCGGAGGCCAAGGACTTCGGCTGGCCCGAGCTGCGCGACGCGTACGCCGAACGGCTCGGTGAGGGCTGACCGGTGCGGTCCCGGCGGCCCCGGAGCCCGGAGCCGCCGGAGCCCGGTCAGGCGTACGGCTGCTTGGCGTACGCCTCGCGGAGCGCTGCCAACCCGGTCGCCTTCGGCGTCAGGGTGCCCCACCCGGAGTTGAAGTAGTTGGTGCGCACGATGCGTGGCCCACCCTCGGCGTTGAGCTGGGCGATCGCCGCCGGCACTGTGGCGATCCAGGCGGCCTGGTCCGGGATCTCGGCCGACCTGACCCCCCACTCGGCGATGATCACGGGCCGGGACAGCGCCACCGGGCCGAGATCCGCCACCGCCCAGTCCTTCGTGCGCCGAAACCGGGCCAGCGCGGTGTGGCTGGCATTGGTGGCGTACGCGTTCCACTGGAGATAGTCGAGGCGGGTCATCAGCGACTCCGGGTGCATACGCTGGAAGCAGGCCCGATCGAAGCCGCCCAGCCCGACCGAGAAGGTCGTTCCGGCCGGCAGGGTCCGTGCCTTGAACCACGTCAGGATGTAGTTCACCGCCTGCACCGCCCGAGCGTCCGACTCGGCCCAGGTGTAGGCCTTGCCGTCCTCGGTGGTGCCGAACTCGTGGTCGGTGTCGAACTCCGAGGCGAGCTGGATGTTCACCCCGAAGCCGAGCGTCCGGTACTGCGACAGGGCGCGGGCGAACAACCCGTCGCACTGCCCCTTGAGCACCTGGCCGTACCCGTACGCCTTCGGCCAGGTCGTGCCGGGTCGCTGCTGGATGGTCATCGTCGGCGCCGGCACTGTGTAGCTGGTGCCGTCCACAGCGAAGCTCTGCGGTCCGTAGTTCGGAGCGCCGTAGTGCTTCAACTCCAGGACCATGTTCATCTGCACCCCGGCCTTGCCCAGGTTGACCAGCCAGGGTCGGTTGTAGCCGGGGAAAATGTAGCCGTCGGCGAAGCTGCGGTACTGGGTGAGCGACCGGAAGTTGCCGCCGGCCATGTCGGCGGTCGGATCGGCACCACCGGAGAGGTAGTAACCGCCGAGCACGGGTTGGCCCAGGCTGTAGTCGGCGGTGGCCGTCGCGGTGTTTCCGGCGGCGTCGCGGACCTGGACGGTTACCCGGGGCATCACGCCACCGACCGATACACGGCCACGGAGCCGTTGTCGGAGGCCCGGGTCCAGGTACGCCCGGAGTTGTCGGTGACGGTCACGGTGAGCGGGTCGATGACCGCCGTGACCTTGACCGGTGCGCTGCTGTTGCCCTGCGCGTCGGTGACCACGATGGTGACGGTCAGCGGTTTGGTGTCGGCGTCTGAGTAGGTGACGGTCAGCAGCATCTGGGCACCCGGCGCGAAGACGGATGCGTTCAAGGCTGCGGTCGCAGTGGGAGCGGCCATGTCGTCCCCTTTCTGGCTCGGTCGCCAGGGCTCGGCGCGCGGTTGGGCGGCGCCGGACCCGGCGGGTCGACAGTGCGAAAGGCCGGCGGGGCACGTGGACGGCAGGTACGGCCGGTGGGCGGCGTCGCCTGACTGCCCGGCGGTGCTGACGTCCCTGTCCCGATGGGCGGAGGCACCGCTGCGGGCGCCCGCAGGGTGTCGTTGGCAGCCGTGGCCTGTGGTGTGCGCGCTCGGTACGGCAGCTGTGCCGTGACCGCCGCGGCATCATGGCCGGGCTGGGTGAGGGCGGCACCGGTGGGGACAATGTTGTCCCCGCCGGGCCGGAGGATCGGGATGTGGCCCGCCACCCGTCTACCTCCACCTGCCCCAAGGGTGCTCTACCAGGGGCTTTACCGTCTTGTCCGGTTTGCGACAGTGGCGGCGGGGCCCGGCGCGACGGCTAGTCGGGCGGCGTGCCGCGTACGGCCCAGGCCCGCGCGGTGAGCCGGATCGACCCGTCCGGCTCGACCGGCAGCCGGGTCTCCAGCGACTCCCGCAGCGCGGCCCGGTCGGATTCGGCCAACGTCGCGACGTACCCCGGCGCGGACCCCTGACCGCCGAGGAACGGTGTCCAGTAGTCGGCGAAGTCCGTGAAGGTCGTCGGTACGTCGACCGGCCAGACCGACACGTCCCGCAACCCGGCCCGCTCCCACAGCGTGCGGAGCGCGTCGGGCTGACACACAGTGGTGCGGTTCCCCTCGTCCAGCTTCGCCGAGGCCGTGTCGAGCTGTGCGGCGGCGGCCCAGAAGTGCCGCATCATCGCCATTCCCTCGGCGTAGTCCCACACGTAGGCGGCCACCACCCCGGCCGGCCGCACCACCCGGGCGAACTCCGCCACCGCCCGCGCGGGCTCCGGCACGAAGTTGAGCGTCAATCCGCTGACCACCACGTCCGCGACACGATCGGGCAGCGGCAACGCCCGGGCGTCACCGACCTGGAAGGCCGCCCGGGGGTCGGTGACCCGGGTACGCGCGACAGCGACGAAACCCTCCGACGGGTCGACGCCGGTTATTCCGACGGGATCGTCGTGGGTGAGGATCGTCGAGGTCAGCGCCCCGGTGCCGCAGCCCACATCGAGCCAGTGCCGCCCCGGCGGCACTGCCAACCCACGCAGGAAGTCCACAGCGACCAGGCGACTCCACCGACCCACGTACGCCTCGTACGCGTCACCGTTCGCCCACACCGGCTGCGCCATCCTGGAACGATACGACAGGCCAGCCGCTGACCTAGGCCGACCACCGCATCCGAATGCTCAGCGACGCCGCCGCGCCGGGTCGAGCAGGGCGGGCGGGGTGTCGAACTTCTCGGCTGCGGCGAGGTCGACCCCGGGTGCGACGATCGCGTCGATCGCGTCGAGCACGTCGGCCGGGAGCACGGTGTCCGCGGCGGCGAGCTGGGCGTGCAGGTGGTCGATGGTGCGGGGGCCGATGATCGCGCTGGTCACGGCCGGGTGCGCGGTGACGAAACCGAGGGCGAGCTGGATCAGGGTGAGCCCCGCCTCGTCGGCGACTGTGGCCAGTTGCTCGACGGCGTCGAGCCGGGCCTGGTTGGCCGGGACGCTGAGGTCGAAGCGGGCGGGCAGGAGCGCCGATCGGCTGGTGGTGATCTCCCGGCCGGCGCGGATCGCGCCGGAGAGCCAGCCCGAGGCGAGCGGGCTCCAGGCGAGCACGCCGAGCCCGTACTGCTCGGTCACGGGCAGGACGTGGGCCTCGATCCCCCGTTGCAGGATCGAGTAGCTGGGCTGCTCCGTGACGTAACGGCCCAGGTGGTGCTTTCGCGCGGCCCACTCGGCCTGAACGATGCGGTACGCGGGGAAGGTCGAGGAGCCGAAGTAGCGGATCTTCCCGGCCCGTTGCAGGTCGGTCAACGCCGACAGGGTCTCCTCGTCGCTGGTGCTCGGGTCCCATCTGTGGATCTGGTAGAGGTCGACGTGGTCGACGCCGAGGCGGCGCAGGCTGTTGTCCAACTCGGTGATGAGCCAGCGGCGCGAGGCGCCCCGCTGATTGCGCTCGTCGCCCATCGGCATGCCGGCCTTCGTGGCCAGCACGATGTCGTCGCGGCGGCCGGCGATGGCCTTGCCGACCAGTTGCTCCGACTCGCCCTGGCTGTACATGTCTGCGGTGTCGATCAGGTTGATTCCGGCCTCCAGCGCGGCGTCGACGATCGCCGTCGCCTCGCCCTGGGTGGTGTGCCCCAGTTTGCCGAAGTTCATCGCGCCGAGCACGAGGGTGCTGACCTGGACGCCGGTGCGCCCCAGGGTGCGGTACTGCATGGCTGTTCCTCCACGGAAGGGTGAGGTGACACTGGCCCACTCGCTCTGGCATCCTGAAGTAAGTGGAACCATGTTCCGCTAAGAACGATACGGAACAACGTTCCGTTTGCCAAGTGACGGGGGTAACGGCGCGGTGGCCGACATCGACAGCGGATCAGGGAGGCCGACCCCGCGAAAGCGGGCCGACGCCCGGCGCAACGAGGCGACACTGCTGGACGCCGCCGCCTCGACCTTCGTCGCCTCGGGCGTGGACGCGCCCGTACGCGACATCGCCGCCCGGGCCGGCGTCGGTGTGGGCACCATCTACCGCCACTTCCCGACCCGCGCCGATCTCATCGTCGCCGTCTACCGACACCAGGTCGAGGCGTGCGCGGAGGCTGGCCCGACTCTGCTGGCAGACAGCAGCACACCGCACGCCGCCCTCGCCCAGTGGATCAACCTCTTCGTCGATTTCCTGGTCACGAAGCACGGCCTCGCCGAGGCGCTGCAGTCCGACAACGCAGCCTTCGAGACGCTGCACGCCTACTTCCTGGACCGCCTCGTGCCGGTGTGCGCCCAACTGCTCGACGCCGCTGCCGTGGCAGGTGAGATCCGCCCCGACGTGACGGCCTTCGAGCTGCTGCGCGGTGTCGGCAATCTCTGCATCGGCGCCGGCGAACCCCGCTACGACGCGCGTCGCATGGTCGAACTCCTCGTCGCGGGGCTGCGCCAACGCCAGGGCACCGGGCCGCGATAGCTTATTGATCATGGCGGACTGGGAGCTTCGGCCGGCCTCGGCGGCGGACGTCGACGCGGTGGCCGAGTTGCGGGCGGTGGTGCTGCGGGCCGATCTGGAGCGGCTCGGGCGGTACGACGAACAGCGGGTGCGGCAGCGCCTGCGGGACGGTTTCGCACCGGCGTACACCTGGGTCGTCGAGGTGGACGCCGCGTTCGCCGGCTGCGTGGCGCTGCGGCCCGACGCGGACGCCCACTGGCTGGAGCACTTCTATCTGACCCCGCGGCTACAGGGCAGTGGCATCGGCACGGCCGTGCTGCGCGAACTGCTGGACCGGTGCGACAGCGCCGGTACGCGGGTCCGGCTGAACGTGCTGCGGGGCAGCCCGGCCCGGCGGTTGTACGAGCGGCACGGCTTCACAGTCGACACCGAGGATCCGGTGGACGTGTTCATGGTCCGCGAACCCAGGGCGATCACCGCCGAGGTCCCGACGATGTCAATGTAACGTTGACAGATGACGTCGGAGCTGGCTTGGCTGGCGGAGATTCGCGCTACCCGCGCCCGCCTGGACGAGCAGGAGCTGGAGATCATCGACCGTGCGCGCCACGACGGTGCGACCTGGGCTCAGATCGCGAGGGCACTCGGCCTCGGCAGCCGGCAGGCCGCCGAGCAGCGTCGACAGCGGCTGGTGGCGGCGCGGTGGTCGCGGCGGCAGCAGCTCGACCTCCGGTTGCCTCAGCAGATCGCGGCGTTGCGGGCGGCAGTGGCCGACCTCGCCCGGTGGATCGGTGCCGATCGGCGGTGGGACAGCCGATTTCGTCGAGCGGCACTCGTGCGGAGCACTGTGGACGCCGCGCTGGACGCCGCCCCCGGCTCGCTGCACGCGTTGGCAGTGCACCTCGCCGCCGATCTCGCCGAAGCGGGTGAGCGACTGCCCGCGCCCGTGCGGACCGCCGCGACGAAGATCGACGTCGCCCTGTCAACGACTCGTTGACAGGGCACAGCGGCATTGCCCTGGTTCCCGCTCAAGCTTGAGGATATGAGTCACCTCGACTCACCTCGGAGTGCTCATGCGTCGCAACGCGGGCCTGTTCGTGGCGATCTCCCTGCTGTCCGGCTTCGGCAGCAGCGCCATGTCCCTGGTAGCCGGCATCTGGATCCTGGACCGCACCGGCTCCACCAGCCTCGCCGCTCTCGCCGGGCTCTGCGTGTACGCCCCGGTGCTCGCCGGCCCATGGCTGGGCGGTCTGCTCGACCGGGCATCCCGGCGACCGCTGGTCATCGCCGTCAACCTCATGTTGGCCGCCGCCCTGCTGGCACTGCTCGCGGTGCGCGGGCCGGGGCAGATCTGGCTCATCTTCGCCGTCTCGTGCGCCTACGGCGTCAGCTACGTGCTGATCGACGCCGGCGAGACGGCGCTGCTGCCGTCGGCGCTCGCGCCGACCGAACTCGGCGACGTCAACGGGTGGCGCTCCAGCGCCCAGGAGGGCATGAAGCTCGTCGCTCCCCTGGCCGGGGCCGGCCTCTACGTGTGGCGGGGCGGCCACGCGGTCGCCGTCCTCAGCGCGGCCATGCCGGTCCTGGTCGCCACCCTGTACGCGCTACTCCGCCTGAACCGCACGCCCACCGACCGGCGCACGGAACGCGGCGGCGGCCCGCGTACCGGATTGGTGGTCCTGTTCGGACAGCGAGCAACACGAATGCCGGTCGTGCTCGCCGCGGTGTCGATCGCCATGTCCGGCTTCACGACGGCGGGAATCTACGCGATCGTCGTGACCGAGCTGCGCCTGCCGACGACGTTCCTGGGGGTGCTGGCCAGCGCGCAGGGTGCCGGTTCCATTCTCGGTGGCCTGATCGTCGGCCGGCTCATCGCGGCACGAGGTGCTGTCGCCGTCGGTGTCGCCGGAACGGCGCTGTTCGCGATCGGCTGCCTGGCGCGCTGCCTGCCGTGGTGGCCGGCCACCGTCGTCGGGGCGGTGGTAGCCGGCGTCGGGCTGCCCTGGACCCTGGTCGCGGCGGTGACCGCCGTGCAGACCCACACGCCGTCTGCGCTGCTGGGACGGGTCTCCGCGACGGCCAACACCGCGATGTTCGGACCGCTCGTCGTCGCGATCCCGCTCGGCTCCGCGGCCGTCCACCTCGGCGCCCGCCCCCCGCTCGTGGCAGCCGCGGCGATCTGCCTGACCGCCGTGGTGGTGGCCACGTTCCGCCGCCGGTCGGCACCGCACGACGAGACGGCAACCGTGCCCGCACCGCGCCGAACGGTTGGAGCGGGCCGGACGAGCCGCTGAATCAGCCGCGTACCGGATGGGTCGCCTGGAAGGCGAGTCGGCGATCCGCGTCGGCGGCGATCTGGTCGAGGATGTCGTCCAGGTCGAGGAAGACCGACCACCGCTCGCGGCCGGTGACGTCGGCCAGCCGGTCCACGAGCAGCTCTTCCAGGTCGGTGACCCGCTTTCCCTTCCACACCTTGTCGGCCACGCTGACCAGCAGGTCGTCGACGTCGATGCCGTCCCGGTGCCAGGACGCGTGGTCGCGCGCGAACCGGGCCGACGACTCGGCGAAACCGTGCTGGAGCAGCAGCTCGTAACCGGCCGGCTCGTGCGCGGAACCGGGCCCGGACAACTCCTCCGGGTGCCGGACCTTACCGATGTCGTGGGTGGCGGCGCCGAAGAGCACCGCCTCGCTGTCGAACGGGAGCTGCGGGAACCGGTGCGCCATCGCGTCGGTGAGCTGCGCGGCCACGTCGTGCACGGCCCGCAGGTGCGCGGCGAGGCGCGGCGGCGCGTGCAGGGCCACCAGCAGGGCGACGACAGGGTCGGGCAGGGGCCGTAGTGGCGGGTCCGCGGGTGCGGTGAGGGCGCGGCGCAACGAATCGGACGTCATCGCGGCAAGGGTACGACCACCGCGCGCGCCCGGTCCCTCTCGCGGAGCATCCAGAGCTGGTTCGCCTTGGCTACGCTCCCCCACACCAGCGAAGGGGTTCACCGGTGAGAGATCGACTACGGCAGGTCGCGATGGTTCTGCTCGGCGCGGCGCTGTTCGGCACGGCCGGCCTGAGCCTCGGCTCCTGGTACGCCGGCCGCGGCACCGCGCCAGTCAACTCCGACCAGGCACAGACCATGGCGGCGGAGTTGCTTCCCGGCACCGAACCATTCGGCTCGAGCGCCGGGAACAACTACCTCTACGGTGTCCTGGCCCCTGACGACTTCGGCTCGCCGTTCACGGAGTTCCACTACGACGAGGCTGCCGGCTGCACGCACTCCGAGTCGGTGCGGCGCAACGCCACAGCACTGGGTTGGCAGGGCAGTCATCGGGTCACGGGCACGCCATGTGATGGCTGGCGGGCCGAACGGGACGGGCTGACGGCCACGTTCACTCAGATGGACCGCGGGGCGGTCCTGAGGTTCGCGCCAGCCGCGCCCGACGGCTACGTCACCGTCACCCTCATTGCCGCCGTCCTGGGTGCCGCGGCCGGGGCGGCGCTGTTCTGGCTGGCGGGACGGCAACGTCCACCCGTACCCCGACTGGTTGGCACGCTCGTGACGATCGTTCTCCTCCCGGGCGTCGTCCCCACCTGGCAGGGCCTGATGACCAATGGGTTGACGGAGCCGGCGTGGCTGCTCTGGGCGGCCCTCGCCCCCGTGCTGGTGCCGCTGGCGCTCGTGCTGCTGCTGGCCGGGCTGATCTTCTACAGGAGCCGGCGGGAGCCGAGCCGGGTTTCCGGCCCGAGCACGAGCCAGCCCTGAGCCGTTCGCCGTGCGCCTGGATACTGTCTAGCCATGCCGCTCAGTCCGGACGAGGTCGAGGTGTTCGAGCACTCCAGGGCCCGCCTGGAGGCGATCGCCTATCGCCTGCTGGGCTCGGCCAGCGACGCGGAGGACGCCGTCCAGGACACCTTCCTGCGCTGGCAGGGCGCCGCCCGGGAGCACGTCGAGACGCCCGAGGCGTGGCTGACGAAGGTCCTCACCAACGTGTGCCTCAACCAGCTGACCTCGGCGCGGGCCAGGCGGGAAACCTATGTGGGCACCTGGCTGCCCGAACCGGTCCTCGCCGGGGACCGGATGCTCGGCCCACTCGACACCGCCGAGCAGCGCGAATCGGTCTCGATGGCAGTGCTCACCCTGCTGGAGCGGTTGTCGCCCAACGAACGCGCGGTGTACGTGCTGCGGGAGGCCTTCGGCTACTCGCATGGCGAGATCGCCGAGATCCTCGGCATCACCGAGTCGAACTGCCAGCAGACCTACCGGCGTGCCAAGCAGCACGTCACCGCCGAACGGGGACGCGCGGAGGTCGACCAGGCCGCCGCGCGGAAGATCGTCGCGGAGTTCCTCGCCGCGGCCAACAACGGCGAGATCCAGCGGCTGGTGGAGTTGCTGACCGACGACGCGACGAGCACCGCCGACGGTGGCGGCAAGATCCCGGCCCGGGCCGCGCCGATCGTCGGCGCGCTGGCGGTGGCGAAGTTCCTGCGTGGCCTGTTCAAGCCCGCCGACGTCAAACGGGACCTGGTCGGTGGCAGCCCCGCCCTGCACGTCACCACCGCCAACGGCGCTCCGGCGGTGGTGGTCGTGATCGACGACCGGGTCATCGGTGTGATGTCTCTGGAGGTGACGCCCGAGGGTGTCACGACCATTCACAACCAGGTCAACCCCGACAAGCTCGTCCGCGCCACCCGACAGTGGTCCGCGACCGAGCACGGGGAGCCCGCCCTCCACGTCTGGTGACCTGCGGGGCAGCCGCTCAGTTCTCGCCGGCGGTGATCAGGCCGGTCTCATAGGCGCAGATCACGGCCTGGGTGCGGTCGCGGAGGCCGAGCTTGGTCAGCACGTTGCTGACGTGGGTCTTCACTGTGTGCTCGCTGACCACCAGGGTCTGGGCGATCTCCGCGTTGGCGAGGCCACGGCCCAGCAGGTGCAGGGTCTCCCGTTCGCGGGTGGTGAGCACGTCGAGGCGGGCGTCGGGCGTGGCGGCCAGCCGGGGCGATCCGGGCCGGTGGCGGCCGGTGATGTCCGAGATGATCTGCCGGGTCACCGACGGGGCCAGCAGCGAGTCGCCGGCGGCCACGACCCGCACGGCGTGGACGAGGTCGTCGCGGCGTACGTCCTTGAGCAGGAAGCCGCTTGCGCCGGCGTAGAGCGCCTCGTAGATGTAGTCGTCCTGGTCGAAGGTGGTCAGCATGATCACCCGACTGGCACTCTCCGCGCAGATGCGGCGGGCGGCCTCGATGCCGTCCATCGTCGGCATGCGGATGTCCAGGAGCGTCACCTCCGGCTGGTGCTCCCGGACGGCGGCCACGGCCGCGGCCCCGTCACCGACGTCGGCGACGACGGTGATGTCCGGCTGGGCGTCGAGGATCATGGAGAATCCGCTGCGGACGAGTTCCTGGTCGTCTGCGATCACCACCCGAATCGTCACGCCGGGAACGGTAGCCGAGCCTCGACGGTGAACCCGCGTCCGCCTGCCGCCGGTTCGGCCTTCGCCGTACCGCCGCAGGCGATCGCGCGTTCCCGGATGCCGACGAGGCCGTGTCCGCCGCCCGGGCCGCCGGTTCCAGCGCCGTCGTCGGTCACGGTGACCGTGAGGGCATCGGGCGACCAGCCGAGCTGTACGTCGACAGTGCTGGCCGCCGCGTGCTTGAGCGCGTTGGTGAGGGCCTCCTGCACGATCCGGTACGCGGCCAACTCCACGTCGGCGGACACCGGGCGCGGTTCCCCGGTCACCCGCAGGCCGGCCACCGGAACACCGTCGATCAGCGACCGCAGTTGGGCCAGGGTGGGCTGCGGGCTGCGGGGCCCGGGCTCGGAGCGCAGCAGGCCGAGCATGCCGCGCAGCTGCACCATCGCGTCCCGGCCGGCGGCGGCGATCGCGTCAAACGCTGCCTCGGCCCGGTCCGGCGCGGTACGCACCGCGACCGGCCCGGCCTCGGCCTGCACGATCATGAGGCTCACCGCGTGGGACAGCACGTCGTGCATCTCCCGGGCGATCCGGGCCCGCTCGCGGACGGCGGCCCGGTCGGCCTCGAACTCGCGCTCACGCTCGGCGCGGAGCGCCCGGTCCTCCAGGGCGGTCGCGCGCTCCTGCCGGGCGGAGCTGAGCCGACCCAGCACGTACGCGGTGAAGAAGACCAGGAAGGTGTAGAAGTACTCGCTGACGCGGTTGGTGTTGAACGCCACCCCCGCGGCCACCCCCGGGAAGGTCGCGGCGAGCGCCCACCAGCGCTGCCGGCGACCACCGAGCGCGGCGACCGTGTAGAGGGCGACCAGCCCGCCGTACGCGAGTGGCTGCCCCGGCGCGTCCGCCGCTTTGCCCGCGATCGTGGCCAGTGCCACGACCAGCAGGACGGTGAGCGGCACCCGTCGGCGCCAGATCAGCGGGATCGCCGTGCCGGCGGTCAGCAGGTAGGCCAGCGGCCCTGGCTCGCGACCCGGTCCGGGAAGCACGAACGGCAGGGACACCGCGATCAGGACGAACACGGTGATCGCCGCGTCCACCACGTACGGATTGGTGGTACGCACGAGGCGGGCGAGCGACATCGCGACAGTATTCACAGCTCCTGACCTCCTCCCTCACGGGCACCCGATCCCCCCGGTGGTGCTGGGGTTCGGTTCGGGACTCGCCGCTCAGGCAAGGGCGGGCACCGGCTGCGTGGAGGTGGCGGCGGCACCCCGGGCCAGCGGGAGGAAGGAGACCAGCAGCAGGGCCGAGCCCAGCGGGATCAGGTCCTTGTCGATGAACGGCGTGGCGAGGTCGGCCAGCACCAGGATCGGCGTCCACACCTTGACCCGGCGCTGCACGGCGAGCAGGACGACCAGCACGAGCTGGCCGAGATAGAAGGCGTACGGCCCGAAGTCGTAGGCCAGCTGCGAGATGCCGGGCAGGGTGCGCACGTCGTGGATGATCATGCTCATGCCGTAGTTGTCGGTGGCCAGGAAGCCGGCGACGAGGTCGATCGAGAACTGGGTGATCAGCGCCAGTGCCCCGAAGGTGCCGGCCGTGGCGCTCACCGTCGCGAGGGTCCGGCCGCCAGCCATGCGGCGCATCTGCCAGAACACCGAGATGAACGCGACGAGCGCGCCGAGAAACGCGAGGTGCCCGATGGTCCAGGCCGGGCCGGGACCACGAACACCGTCCAGGCCGTCGATCAGACGGACGATGCCGTAGCCCATGACCAGGACCGGGGCGGCAATGAATGCGGGGCGAAACTGCATTGTGGTGACTCCTTGGGAGGCGTTCACGTCGGGTGTTCGACGTGATTGAGCCTGCCGTTCCGCCACCGCGCAGACATCGCTCCGCCCGGCGATCTTGCCACCGCCCGACGCCTCCCCCGCACGCATGAGCGCCTCCCTCGCACCGGCGAGTCGGACCGGAAGCTGGTGACCCAGGTCATAGCCGAGGCCTGTCAGGAATCGCGTCGCTGTCCGGTTCAGGAAGCGACCACCACCGAGACAGGAGTGCCACCATGAAGCACCGCATCGTCGTCCTCGGAGCGGGTTACGCCGGAGCCATGGCCGCCGGGCGCCTCGCCAAGCGGCTGCACCCGGACGACACCGAGATTACCCTCGTCAACGCCGACGCGGATTTCGTCGAGCGGGTCCGCATGCACCAACTCGCCGCCGGACAGGACCTCACACCACGCCCACTGAGCAAGGTCTACGCCGGCACCGGCGTCAACCCTCTGCGGGCGCGGGTCACCGCCGTCGACGCCGATCGCAGGACCGTCGCGCTCGCCGACGACAACGGCGCCGACGAGATCGCGTACGACACGCTCGTCTACGCCCTCGGCAGCGTTACCGCCGATCACGGCGTCCCCGGGGTCGCCGAGCACGCGTACGACATCGCCGGCAGGCCCTCGGCGCTGCGGTTGCGCGACCGCCTCGCCCACCTCGCGGCCGGCGGGACCGTGCTCGTCGTCGGTGGCGGCCTCACCGGCCTCGAAGCGGTCACCGAGATCGCGGAGACCCGGCCGGACCTCGATGTCGCGCTCGCCGCCCGCGGCGGTCTCGGCGACTGGCTCAACGGCAGGGCGCAGCAGCACCTGCGCGGCGTCTGCGACCGGCTCGGCATCACGGTGCACGAGCACACCGACATCACGCGGGTCGAGGAGGCCGGTGCTGTCACCCGCGACGGCCGGGAGATCCCGGCCCAGGTGACAGTGTGGACGACAGGCTTCGCCGTCCACCCCATCGCCGCCGCCACGACCCTGGCGGTCGCGGAGACCGGGCAGATCATCGTCGACGCCAGCATGCGGTCGGTCTCACACCCCGAGGTGTACGCGGTGGGCGACGCCGCGATCGCCGAAGGACCGGGCGGCAAGCCGCTGCGGATGTCCTGCGCCTCGGGCATCCCGATGGCCTGGCAGGCCGCCGACGCCATCGCCGCACGCCTGACCGGTCGGGCGAAGTTCCCGAAGGCTCCACTGCGCTACTTCAACCAGTGCATCAGCCTCGGCCGCCGCGACGGCATCATCCAGTACGTGACCGCCGACGACCGGGCCAGGCCGGCCCTCCTCACCGGAAAGCTGGCGGCCCGGTACAAGGAGTTCGTCTGCACGGGCGCCGCCTGGAGCATCGCGCACCCGGTCCTGTACCCGGTCCGCCGCCACCGCGTCGTTGGGACCCGATCGGAGATCCCCACGGCCGCGTCCTGACCGGACCTGCGCCAGCCTTAGGCTGTCCCAATGGCGGCGGAGCATGTGGTGATCGACCTCGACGAACCCGCTCATGAGCCGGACGAACGGGGCGGCACCACCCAGCGAAACGTCGCGAACAGGCGGAGCGTGCTGCTTCAACTCGTCGTCGCCTTCGTGATCGGTGTGGTGCTCGGCGGCATCGGTGTCGGCGAATTGCGCGACTCTCGCGCCCAGCGCGAACGGTCCAGCGTGGTCGCTCTCGTGGCCCTACCCGAGTCGGGCTATTCAGGAGGCTCGAACTCCAGGGGAACCGTCCGGCTGAACGGGCAGCTGACACTGATCAACACCGGCCCCGCGCCGATCACGATCCGCGCCATCCAAGCGGAAGGGCCGGGCGCCCAGGTACGCGGCATGGGTCAAGCCCGGCTGATACGCCCGGGTGGCACCGGCCAGATTCTCGTCGATCTGACATTGGAGTGCTCGACCGCGTTCCAGCCGGAGCCGCTGTCGGTGCGGTTCTCCGTCGAGACCGAGGACAAGCGGCTCAGAGAGGTGCGCTACCCGGTCGCTCTCGTCGGAAGCGCCTGGCAGGAGGACGCCCTGGGCATGTGTGAGCCCCGGCTCGACTCGTAGCTGGGGCGACGCGCCTCCCAGCGGCTGAGGCACAGCGGTCGGGCGGGCCGGAGTCCTGTTGGATGCCGGCCCGCCCGCATTCGCCTGAAGCCAATTAGTAGGGGTAGCCCCAACCGGCTTGAGCCGGCGCGGCCATCCAGGTCACGGCCAGGATGGCTCCGAGGGCAGCTGCGTAGATAACACGACGGATTCGCATGATGTCTCCCTCTCCAAGAGAGTGTGCCGCCTTCTGAATAGGCGACAGCGCTGACGGAACGTTGAAGGCCCCCACATGTCCATCACCCGGTTCGTTCGCCGGCGTCCTGGGTGATTGGACGTCAGCGTATTGCCGACAGTTGGGCAATCGCTACGATCGGTGCCTGTTCCGAACAGTTGCGCGCCTGTCCGGGCTGCTCACGGGTCTGTCCGGGGTTGTTCGGGCCGCTCAGACCGGCTGCGTCTCTTCGACCAGGTGGACCAGCATCAGCGCCGTCGTCTTGTCGGGTTGCACAAGGGCGGTGCGGATCAGGTAGGTGCCACGAGCCAGGTCCACTGTGAGGTGGGTGGTGTGCTCCAGCCCGTCGCCGGTGTAGCCGGAGTCGAACAACTCGGCTGGCCCGCTGGTCGTCCACGTGCCCGCGTCTTCCCAGTCGGCGATCTCGACCGCCCGGGGTACGAGGCGGATGACCTCTGCCTCGGAGACGGCGTAGAGCCACCGCACGAAGATCCGCCGGTCCGGGAGGTACGTGGTGGAAGCCGGTTCGTCGGCCAGAACGAGCGCCTGGTCGGCACCGACGTCCAGCACCCCCACGTAACCGTCGACGTCGCAGGCCCGGTCGTAGTCACCCCAGGAGTCATCGTCGTGGTCCGACGCGCCCTTCCACTCGCCGAGCGCCGTCGTCGGCACGACGATGAGCGGCCCGCCGCCCGAGTCGACCCACGGCAGTTGGCTGACCGGCCTGCGCGTACGAGCAAGGACGCCGGCCAGGTCGGTCATGTCGGTGACGATCGCGTCGGCACCGGCGGCGGCGAGGCGTTCGGCCTTGCCGGGTTTGTTGGCGTACCCGACGCAGGCGACACCGGCGGCTCGGGCGGCGGCGATGTCGGTGATCGAGTCACCGACCAGAACAGCGGCATCGGGTGCGACATTCAGTGCTTGCAGGGCCTGCACAACCGGCACCGGGTTGGGCTTGAGCAGATCGGGATGCTCGCCTCGGCCGATGACGGCGGTGAAGTAGCGGGCCCGGTCGCGGCGCCCGAGATAGGCGCCGATGGCTGCGGCGGAGTTGTTGCTGACGATGGCGAGGGGACGCCCGGTCGCCAGGCACGCCGCGACCAGGTCGAAGGCGCCGATCGTCGTCTCCGCGGACGCCGCCGCCTCGACCTCCGCCGCCGCCAGGGCCGCACCGACGACACCGACCAGCTCGGGCGCGACCACAGCCGTCGCGCGGAACAGCTCCAGCGGGTCGTCCCCGTCGCGCAGCTCGTCGGGCAGGACGACGCCCCGGCTGAGGATCAGCTGACGCAGGTCGGCGGCGATGCGCGGCGCGGCCTTGCTGCCGAACAGGCGGCAGATCGGGCCGTCGAAGTCGACGAGTACGGCTTCGGCCCGCTCGACGATGTCGGCGAGCCGGTCGGGTGGCCGTTCTGCCTCGGTTGTCACAGCGCGCTCCCGCAGGCCGTCTTCGCCGTCAAGGCTGTCGATCCTAGAGGCCTACGTCGTGGCGATGCGTCACCCGGTCGGTACCCAGGAGCGACGAACGCCGTAACCGATGTGCCCGCCCAACTCGCGCAGTTGCGGCGTCAGACGGTGCCGGACAGCGATGATCAGCGGTCCTGCTCCGTCGCTGGCGACACTCCCGTTGCCCGCAGGGTGTCATAGGGATGGCAGCCGTACGTCTCGCGGTACGCCTGGGCGAACCGCCCGGGGTGGGTCCAGCCCCAGCGTCGGGCCGTCTCGGCCACGGTCTGCCCGGGCTTGGCGTGTTGCAGGTCCCAGTGCGCCTGGCGTAATCGGACGGCACGCAGGAACGCCATCGGACTCTGGCCGTGGTAACGCTGGAACGCGACCTGTAACGCGCGTTGGCTGACCTCGCAGGCCTCGGCTATTCGGCCCACGGTCAACGGGACCGCGGCATGCGCCTCGATGAACTCGGCGGCCCGGCGCACGATCGCGCGGCCCACGCCGGCCTGTCTGGGCAGGTAGTTGATGGTCATGGTGGTGTTCGGGAACACCGCGATGGCGGTGGTCGCCACCAGGTCCACCAGGCCCGCCCGGGCCAGTGGACTGGCAACCACCGCGTTGACCGCGAGTTGTCGCCGGACGAACGCCGTCATCGACTGCCAGAGCAGGGCCATCGCCGGGGAGAGCGGCGTGATCGTGGTGAAGTGGAAATTCGCGGCGGGCAGGCCGGTTCGAACGGAGGCGGTCGCCGCGACCCGCTGCATCGGCAGCCGAACGAAGACGGACGCCAGGTCGTCGATGAGGTGGACTGCGCCCACCTCCGGGTAGCGGCCGGTCGTGCCGGGGCCGAGGCGCAGTTCCTCATCGTTGGTGCGCACCGCGTACCGGCCGTGCGTCACACTCGTCACGGCCAGATCGGTATAGGGCAGCGATTCGCTGCGGCATCGCATGGTGTAGCGACTCTCGCCGATCTCCAGCTCGTCGGCCCGCAACACGGCTTGCCGGTAGCGGAACCGGGCAGGCGGCCCGGAAATCCGAACTCGGTGTTCTCCGAACCTTTGCGCGATCAAATAGTGCGCTCGTTCTGGGTCGTCAGTCTCGACGACATCTCGGGTTACAGGCTCCTGCCCGTCATGGTTCCCCGTCCACGGCATAGGCCGTCACCTCCGTCGGGCCGCTAATCCGACCCGAACTGATTGAACGTGATACCCAGCGGTACGCAACGGCCTGACGGCGACATCAGGACGACGGCAGCGATATCCACGTCGACGCGACACGCCGAGTTCGCGAGCCGATCCGCTTCGCGTACAAGGCTGGACGTTTCGCGAACCGCAGGTCGCGTGATGGTTCTCTACCAGGTCACAATCGAGATCGTCCATATCGCGCCCCCGGCCTGTACCGAGGCGGTCTTACGGTCGGGCGGGATGAATATGACGTTGTGGTAACGCGTTTCTCCTCGCAAGTTTGTCGGGTTCTTGACTCCCTGGCACACACGGCCGACTCCATCCACCCGCTCTAGCCTCTGCCTGTCCGAGCCACTCACCCTGGCCCGGCCCATTCGGCCAGCCGATCGGGGTCCGCGACGTTGCGACCCCGGTCGGCCGGTCCCGCGTCCGTCGGAGCTGCGGTTCGCAGGCTCCCGTCGGCCACGATCCGGGGAGGTACACATGAGGAGCTTCGAGGCGGCGGTAGCGTCGTCCGGCGCCCCGATACCGGGTCGCGACCACCGCGCCGGCCGGCGATACTCCGAGCCCGGCTCTGGGCCGCGCTGGACCGTCGGCCGGGTTTGACCTGCGTCCTCGCCTCTCACCTCAGCGAGGACCGGAGACGCTGCGACCGCGTGTTGGCCATGCCAGCACACGACAGTGCCTGATCGTGTCGGCCGAGGCTTCGTCTCGTTGTCACTGGTAGCAGCCTTCTCACGTCTTATCTGCTCGGCCGACCGCAGGTCGGCCGAGCAGACGCATTTGGCGGACGCAGTCGGCCGGCCAACTAGGGAGACAGATTGCAACGAAACGCCGGGACAGGTACTCCAGTCACTCGGCACAGGTACGCCACCCACGAGGTCTCCCAGGCACACGACGTCATCCGCCAGCGATGCGCGGGGCTCGAGCTGTGGTCGCGCAGCGTCGCCGACCAGTTCACCTACCGGGAGGAGATGGCCGCCGTCGGGCCGATCCTGGCGACCCGGGTGCAGTGCGCCATGGACATCGAGATGCATCTTGAGCCCCTGGCTGACCTGCTCATCGTCGCGATGACGACCGGGCGGGCCGAGGTACGGGATGGCCGGGAGGAGGCGCGGTCAGGCCCCGGCCAGGTGCTCCTGCAACAGCCCGGCCGGCCGCTTGTCAACGTCGGCCAGCACTTCGATCTCTACAGCATCAACCTGGACTTGCGCGTGGTGACCGAGGCGGCCACCGAGCGGACGGGAATCGACCCCGACGACTTTCGATTCGAGGCGATGATGCCCGTCTCGACCGAGATGGGTCAGTTCTGGCACCACACCGCGGCTCATCTTTTTCGCCTGTTCACCGGGCCTGCGGAGCCGCTACAAAACCCGCTGGTGATCCGGGCCGCCACAGACCTGGCCGCCTCTGCCGCGCTCGCCGCCTTTCCGAACACCGCGATGACACTGTCCTACCGGGTGGAGGCCAACTCATTGCCAATCGGCTCGGTGCGGCGCGCCATGTCGTTCATCGAGGCACATGCCGGTGAAGCGATCACCGCCACCCAGATCGCCGACGCCGCCCGCGTCACACCCCGCGCCCTGCAGACGGCGTTCCGCCGGCATCTGAGCACCACTCCGATGGCGTACCTTCGACGGACGCGGCTGGACCGGGCTCACCAGGACCTACTCGGGGCCGACCCGACCCGAGGGGACACCGTGGCCGCGATAGCGCGCCGCTGGGGCTACCTCCACACTGCACGCTTCGCGGCCGACTATCGGGCTGTGTACGGCCGCTCCCCCACTGACACCCTGCACACCTGATCCGGCCCGGGCCCGGCCCGCCTGGCCACCACGGCCCGACTGGCCACCACGGCGCGGCTGAACCGCCCTCGGACGGCTAGGCCCGCTTCTCGGAGCGTCAGGGTGTCACCCGGGTGGCCGGGCTGTCGCCCGGTAGACCCCCCGCCTCGTGGTCCGTTTCCACCGGCGGCAGCGGGGTGGTCCCGAGGACACCACCGTTTCTGGAGTACGCGGTGAGAGTGGCCGGCTGGTCCGCTGGCACCCGGGTGGTGCCGGCGTTCGACGCGTCGAGGGCGACAGCGGCCGGGGGTGCGCCTCCGACGGTCACCGTGACGCGGGCCGCGTCCGGCGGGGCGATCACCCGCACCTCGCCCGTGGGGGGCCGGGCGCCGTCCTCGGTCCGGACCCGCCAGCCGATCGGTCGCTTGTCGGCGCCCTCGGCAGGCATCAGCAGCCGCAGGTCGGTCCACCAGCCGGTCCGATCGTCGCCGTGCATGGCGTACGCGATCACTCCACCGCCGGCCGGCTGCACGGTGAGCAGCGCGGCGGCCTGGCCGTGCTCGCTGCCCGACCACCGCACCCGTACCGTCGTGCCGACGGCCGGGAGGTGGCTGTCCTGGAGTGCCGTATGGACGAAGTTTCGGAGGTTGGCGTCGTCGAGCGGCGTACCTCGGGCGGGCCGGCGAGCGCCGCTGAGCAGGGCGTCGATCTCCGGCCCGGCCGGGTCGAGCCCGACGTACGGGCCGCCACCCAGACCGCCCTGGAAGAACACCCGCTCGCCGCGGCTGACCCGGACGACGGGTTCGTGCGGAAGCGGTTCGGGAGGCAGCACGGCGAACCCGACTCCGCCCCCGTCCGCCCTGGCGATGTCCTGGTACTCCACAGTCCCCCTCGACGTGTATCGAGGGTCACCACTGATCGTCACTGTGGATTCGGGCGGACCCACGGCGACCGCGAATCCGGCCCGGTCGGGGTAGGCCTGCATCAGCGTCATCACCGGGTCGTCGTCACCCTCACTGTGACCGCCGTAGCGCATCTGCTGGGCACCGGCTCCGGCCGGACCCACGTACCAGACCAGTGCCTCCCTGGTCAGCAGGCCGAACCGCAGCGGCACCGCGACCAGCGCGACCCGGTGGCCCGGCTGGTCACCGCCGTAGATCAGCCGGATCCGGTCTCGGTCGCCGACCTTCCAGGCACCCACCGGGGCGTCGATTCGCACCGGCGGATCGGCGCTGATCCGCGTCCGGAGCGTGTCCAGCCAGGCCCGGTCCCCGGCCAGCGCTCCCCGCGGTGGTGCGTCGAGCAGTGCCGTCGGAGTGGCGGCGACCGCGATGCCCGGTGCCCATCCGGGCAGCGGCACCACGTTGGTCTGGACCCCGACGAGCGCGACCCCGACCGCGGCGGCCAACGCGGTGCGGACCAGCCGCGTCCGCTGGTGCCGTCGCTCACGGCGGGCGAACCCGGGCCAGGGGTCCTCGGGTACGTCGACGCCGTGCGCGGCCTGCCGCAGCGCCGGACTGAGCGTCGAATTGGCGAAGCTTCCGGTCATGCCAGTTCCTCCTCGAGCCGTACCGGGGACTGAGCGGCGGGTGGGGCGAAGTCGTTCCGCAGCCGGGCCAACCCGCGCGACGCCTGGCTCTTTACCGCGCCGACGGAGCAGCCGAGAACCTTTGCGGTGTCCGCCTCGCTGAGATCCTCGAAGTAGCGCAGCACCAGCACCGCCTGTGTCCTGGGCGGTAGTCGCCGCAACGCGGCGAGGAGTAGTTGCCGCTGCTCCACCTGCACGTACGCGTCATGCGTCGGCTGGCTGTCGCCGGTCAGCAGCGGCACCTCCAACGGCCGCCGCCGACGCCGCCAGGAGATCGCCGTGTTGACCATCGCCCGGCGTACGTAGACCTCCGGCGCGTCCCTGCGCAGCACCCGACCCCAGCGCCGATGGGTCTTCTCCAACGCCGACTGCGTCAGGTCCTCGGCTGTCCCCCGGTCGCCGGTCAGCAGGTAGGCCGTTCGGAGCAGCGAACCCCACTGTCGTTGGACGAACAGCCGAAACTCTTCGTCGTCCTTGTCCCGACTCACGCCACCTCCAGGTCGCGTCCACCTCGCGTCTAACTGCGGACGCAGAGTGAGACGCCACCGGCGGCCTCCGAGGTTGAGTGGAGGATGGCGCGCCGGGCGTCGTACTCATGGCCGCAGGCGTGGAATCCCGCTCCGCATCGACCGGGGGGTCGAGGCGGAGCGGGACCGTCGACGGGCTACTCGTCAGAACCCGCCCCATTTATAGGCCGAGCACTTCCAGGTCTTCCCGCCATCCTTCGAGTCGCACCATATGAGGATCTTGCCGAGGATGGGCAGGTTGAGGGTGAAGAGGTGGCCCTTGTTCTTCGCGTACACAACGCCGGACTTCTCGGCGATGTCGGCCAGTGCCCACCCGGGGTCCGGCCCGTCCACTGTCGCCACCCGGCGCATTGACTCGATGTCTTTGCCGTCGAGGAGCGTCTTGATCTCGTCCGCCGAGGGCTCGCGGTCGCCGATCAACGTGTCCACCGTGTACGGGCCGTCGACGGCTACGCCATTGGCCTTCTCGAAGGCGGCCTTCGTTCCGCCGACAGTGGTGCCGCCATCAAGGTCGAGGGTGAGGATCAGATCGCCCGTCCGCCGCGACAACAGGCACTGCCAGATGGTCTTGCCCGAGGCGACGCACATGGTCAGGCACCACTCCCGGCCGTCGGGGGTGGAGGAGGAGAAGAGCAGGGACGTCGCTGTCCCGCTGTCGCCGCTGCCGTCGTACGCGCCGTCGGCGAGGTCGGCCATTGTGGTGCCGAGGACGTCCCGACTTCCCGGGATCGTGCCGACGACCTTGACGCCGTCGACCTCCTTACCGGCGGCGAGCGCTGCGAGTTGGTCGCCGGTGAGGGTCCGCCCACCGGTGTCGACGGCCAGCACCTTGTCCAGGTCGCCGACGGGTCGGCCGGTCAGGTCCTCGAACTGTTGAAGCATCGTGCCTGGGGCGCCGGGGTGGTCGGTGATCGTCGTCCGGGCCTCACCATCGGCGGCCTGCGACGGAGCGTACGAAGCGGTCAGCCCGACGATCAGGGCGGTCGTGACGATGGTGGCGCGCCTGGCGATGTCCCGCAGAGTTGTCATCCTGTCCTCATCTCGGTGATCGGTGTCGGCGGAGTGGGACGGGCTACCAGCGGCACGTGACGATGTCGCCGAAGTCGTTCGGGGACCCCACGTCGCAGTGGTCGTCGATCCACTCGCCGATATCGCCGATCGTGTCCACGATCCAGGCGAACACCGACTTGATCGCGCCCCAGATGCTGAAGTAGACGACTGTCGACTCGGGTGTACCGCCGGCCTCGTCGATAACGTCCTTCGTCGACATGGCGGCATTCGGCTTCTCGATGATGTCCAGCACCCGTACCCCGGTGTCGTCCTTGCCGGCCAACAGCGCCGCGACCTGCTCCGGGGTCCGCTCCTTGCCGTCGTCGACAGCCACGATCGCGCGGTCGACCAGCACCTCTCGGCTGCCGCTGACGGCTTGGGCGATGCCGGCGATCTCGCCCACCGTGAGGTCGTTGCCGAGGGCGGGGCCGGCGAACCGTCGGACCGACACGGCACCCGACGGCTCGATCTGGATCTCGTCGGCCGTGATCATGTCGTCCGCGCCGAACGGCGCCCAGGCGAACGTCCACTTCCCGGCGATGCAGCGGAACGGGCTGTACTCCCGGCCCTCGGGCGCGGTCTCGGTGCGGAGGATCTTTCCGCGCTCGTCGACGTGCTGGACCACGCAGTCGGCGCCCTTCTGCGGCGGCTTCTCGGTCTGGGCCACGGCGGCGGAGGACATGGCCAGCACCGTCCCGCTGACCACCCCGATCACCGCGAGGCGGTGTGCCAAACGACTCATCGAACGCTCCATTCCTGATGCGGAAGAAACTGGTGTCCGAAGAGTGGCGGGGCGCGCTGAAGCGGCCCGGAAACGGCGCAGAAAGCGGGGTACGTCAGTGCAGCCGCGTGGCGTCGAGCTGGTCGAGGTCGGCACGGATCGAGTCGGCGTCGGCATCGCCGAGCTCGTCGAGGATGGTCAGGGCTCGGCGCCACGCGGCGCGGGTGGCGCCGAGGTCGCCGAGCGCCCGGTGGCTACCGCCGAGATTGACGTACGTGCCGGCTTCGGCGTACCGGTCGTTGACCTGCGTGAAGAGGTCGAGGGCATGCTCGTAGCAGGCGATCGCCCGCCGGTCGTCGCCGAGCTGGTGGTGGGCGTGGCCGAGGCTGTCCCAGGTGTCGGCCTGCCCCTGGACGTCGTCCACCTCCTGCAACATCCGCAGCGCCTCGCCGCACGATTCAAGGGCGTGGTGGTAGTTGCCGAGCAGCGCTTCCTGCCAACCGACCGCGTTGAGGGTGTACCCCTGCCCGGCCCGGTTTCCGGTCCCCCGGAACAGGGCCAGCGCCTGCCGGGAATGGCGCAGCGCCTGCTGGTGCTGTCCCTGCCGCTCCGCCAGTTGGCCAAGGTTGAGGTAGGTGTGCGCCCGGCCGGCGTCGTCGCCGACGTCGGTGAACAGGTCGAGTGCGCGCCGCAGGTGGTCGTCGGCCTCGTCGTACCGTCGGAGCCGGGAGCAGGCGAGACCGAGGCTGCGGTGCGCGTGGCCCTGCCCCGTCTGATCCCCGATGCGGGAGGCGGCGGCCAAGGCGATTTGTTGCGTGCCGAGCCAGTCCTGCCAGTGACCCTGCCGGTGCAGGAAGCCGGCCATGGCCCAGGCGAGCCGCCAGGCGTGTCCCTCGAACCCGGACCGCGCCGCGAGCGGTACCGCGGCGAGCAGGACGGGGACCTCGGTGGTGAACCACGCCGCGGCGGCCGACCGGCTCCTGGGGCGCTCCGGCGTCACGCCCGCCGGGGGTGGTGGGAGGCTGATCGCGCTGAAGTGCGGGTGCAGTGCCAGGTCGGCGGCGTGGGCGGTGTGCAGGCAGTGGTCGAGCAGCCGGTGCACGGCGTCCCGACGCTCGGCCGGCGGCTCAGCCTCGTCGGCGAGGCTGGCGGCGTACGCGCGCAGCAGGTCGTGGAACGCGTAGCGCCCGTAGGTGTGCTCGGTGAAGAGATTCGCCCGGGTCAACTCGGTGAGCAGAGGGCCGGTCGCCTGACCGTCGATGCCGGCCAGGCTGGCCACGGCCGGGGCGGAGACGTCCGGGCCGGGATGCAGGCTCAGCAGGCGGAACAGCCGCGCCGCGGGTGGGCTGAGCGTCCGGCACGACCAGGAGAAGACCGCCCGTACGTCGGTGGCCTCGTCGCCTGCGCGGAAGGCGTCCAGGTCGCCCAGTTCGCCGGCGACGGCGGCCAACGAGAAGTGCCGGTTGGTGGCGGCTCTGGCGGCCACTATGGCCAGGGCGATGGGCAGCCGCGCGCACCGGTCGGCGATGGTGTCGGCCGCGGCGGGTTCGGCGGCGACCTGGCGCTCCCCGAGCCGGCGGACCAGCATGTCGCGGGCTTCGCCGGGGCTCAGCAGATCGAGGGGCACCGGCTGGGCGCTTTCGGTGACGACCAGCGGGATGAGCTGGTCGCGGCTGGTGACGATGGCGAGGCAGTCCGGTGAGCCGGGCAGCAGCGGCCGGACCTGTTCCGCGTCGCGCGCGTTGTCCAGCACCACCAGCAGTCGTTTGCCCGCCACCGTCGTGCGGTACAAGCTCGCCATCGTGTCCGGGTCTCGGGGCATCCGGGCCACCGGAACGCCGAGCGCCTCCAGGAAGCCGTGCAGCGCACGCGCCGGTTCGGTCGGGGTGGCCGCCGGGTCGAAGCCGCGCAGGTTGACGTAGAGCTGCCCGTCGGGGAAGCGCTCGGCCGCGCGGTGCGCCCAGTGCACGGCGAGCGCGGTCTTGCCGACGCCGGCGGTCCCGGACACCACGACGGTGCCGCCCCGGTCGACCAGCGCGTCGAGGACCGCCAGCTCCGCGTCGCGTCCGGTGAACGTCGGTACGGGGGGAGGCAGTTGCGCCGCGACCCGCGTTGGTGCCGCCACGGCCGGTGCGGCGATCGAGGTGTCCTGACGCAGGATCGCGCACTCCAGGTCCCGTAGCCGCGGACCCGGGTCGAGTCCGAGGTTCTCCCGCAGGTTGTCGCGCAGCCGCCGGTACGTCGCCACTGCCTCGCCCTGTCGGCCGTCGCGGTACAGGGCGAGCATCAGCTGCGCGTGCAGGTGCTCGTCGAAGGGGTGCTGTCGGACGAGCCGTTCCAACCCGGGGACCAGCTCAGCATGCTCACCGACGGACAACCGGGCCTCGGCGAGCGATCGTTCGGCCTCCAACCGCAGGCGTGCCAGGTGTTCCGCCTGCTCCTCGAGCCAGGCCGACCCTGCCACGTCGGCCAGCGGTGGGCCCCGCCACAGTGCCACCGCGGCCGTCAGATGCTTCACCCGTTCGTTGCGGTCCGACGAGCGCCGGGCCAGGTCGATGAGGCGCTCGGCGGCCTGGACGTCAGTGGAATCCGGCCCGGTGTCGAGCAGGTAACCGGGCTGGCGCGCCACGATCGACCCGGGCTCGCCGAGCACCCCGCGCAGGTAGGAGACGTGACGCTGCAACGTGTTCGCCGCGGTGGCCGGTAGCTGGTCGCCCCAGACCACGTCGATGAGCCGGTCGACGCTGACCACCCGGCCCGCGTGCAGCGCCAACGTCGCCAGTACCGCCTTGCGGCGCACGCCGTTCACCGCCTGCGGACTGCCGGCGACGACCACCTCCACCGGCCCGAGCAGCCTGACGCGCACGCCCGTACCAGCGATTGACATCACCGAATCAAACTAACGTCCCCCGCCCAGCAAACTCGATCTATTCGTCGCGTAATGGACACGATCCACGTCGCCCCCGCGGCGACACCCGCAGGGCAGCACAGGAGGGCCTCGGGAGCTAACCTCTGGCGCACTACGGCAGGGAGGTGCGCCGATGAGCCATCGGCTGCGGCGCGTCGCGATGGCGCTGCTCGGTGCGGTGATGCTGGGTACGGTCGGCCTGAGCCTCGGTGCCTGGTACGGCGGCCGCGGCGTCACGCCGCCCACCGACGACCAGGCGCGGACAATGGCAGCGCAGTTGCTTCCTGGTGCGGTGCCGGTCAACTCGGGTCGAGTCGTGCAGGGCTCCCGGTGGGGCGTCCGTCTCGCTGCCGACGACCTGGGCTCGGGCCAGGCGTTCTTCTGGTACGACGATGGTGACGACTGCGGGCTCTCCGAGCAGGTGCGACGCAACGCCGTGTCGCAGGGGTGGCAGGGCCTCCGCCGCGTCCCTGGCTACCTGTGCGACGGCTGGCGGGCTGAGCGCGACGGACTGACGGTCACGCTCGACTACTCGGCGAGCGGGACTGAGCTGACCATCGCACCGGCCGCGCCCGGCAAGTTCCTCGCCAGCACTGTCGCTGGCACCGTCGTCGGCGCCGCAGCCGGCGCGGCGCTGTTCGGGTGGGTGGCACGGCGACGTCGACCCGTACCCCTGCTGGTCGGCACCCTGGTGACGGCTGGCCTCCTCCCGGGCGCCGCCCTCACCTGGGCGGCCCTGGGCCGGGGCAGAGTCACCGAGCCGGTGTGGTCCGCCTGGCCCGCCCTCGCCCCCGTGCTGGTGCCACTGTGGCTCGTCCTCCTACTGCTGGGTGTGTACGCGTTCCCGAGGTGGCAGAGCGGGAGAGACCCCAGCTCTCGGGTCACGGCGGTGGTGGTGACTGTCGCCTGCGGCCTGACCCCCTTGGTGATGATGGCCGCCCTGATCCTCATGTTCCTTCGAGCGCAGCCCGATTATCCGGCCGCCGGCGACCCCATCGTGCCGTGGCCGACAGTCGAAGACCGGAACGTCCAACCGTCCCCGTCCCCCCCGGATAGGTGAGCGCAGTGACCACACGTAGCGGCAAGGTGATCGCCGACCAGACCATCTCCGCCGACGGGTACTCGGCCGGGCTCAACCAGACCGAGGATCGCCCGTTCGGTGACGACGGTGGTGACGGCTGGGGCCGGAGGCTGCACGCCTGGATGTTCGACGACGCTGAGGAGAACCAGGCCGAGCTCGACCTGAGCAACGCGGCCTCAGCGGTCATCATGGGCCGCAACATGTTCGGCCCGGTGCGTGGCGAGTGGGATCGGCAGTGGAACGGCTGGTGGGGTGACGACCCACCGTTTCACAAGGCGGTTTTCGTGCTCACCCATCACGCGCGCGAGCCGCAGCCGATGGCGGGCGACACCACCTTCCACTTCGTGACCGACGGGATCGAGTCGGCGCTCGCACAGGCTCGCACGGCGGCCGGCGGCGGCGACATCCTGATCCACGGCGGCGCGACCACCATCAACCAGTACCTCGCCGCGGGTCTGGTCGACGAGCTGCGGCTGCACATCGTGCCGGTCACCCTCGGCGCCGGCGTGCGGCTGTTCGATGGTGTCCCGCCGCTGACCCTCGAACAGGCGACGGCGCGAGCGGCAGGCACGGTCCTGCACGTGACCTACCGCGTGCTCTCCTGAACCGACGGAGGATCCGTTGTCTGCCATCGCGTCACTGACAGTGGTCCCCAGGGACAGCATCACCGAACTGGCCCGCCTGGCCCGCACATCGCCGTCGTCGTTCCGCACGTACCTGGCGGAACACGGGAGCAAGACGCGGCAGGAGTACGACTGGTCCGGCTACTGCATGCTGTACGTCCTGACCTATCTGGAGGAGCGCGGCATCGACCTGGAGCCGTCGGAGTTCAATGCCGAGTCGGAGGCCATCAACAGCGCGTACGGCCTGACCACGCTCATCACTCCAGCCCCAGGGTTGTCGGAACAGCTCGATCCCGGCGCGCACCGCGAGGAGGAGTTGGCCGCCCACTTCGAGGAGATGGGGGTGGTTTTCGAGGAGAGCGGCTTGGCCGGTCTGGACACGTTGAGGCTGCTGCGTGACACCGTCTCCGACCTTCGCGACGACCAGGTGTTGCTGCTCAACATCGGCTGAGACGGTGACAGGTTCTGATTTGCCCCTGGCGAGGGTAGGGGTAACTCCCAACCCGACTGGGAGGTAGCAGGATCGAGCAAGATCCGGAAACCGTGGAAGCTCATTTCCATGACCACGCAGAAGATCTCCCGGTTCCATCGGGCCGCCCTGGCCCTCGTCCTTCCCGTCGCCGTGATAGCGGCAGTCGCCGGGTGTGATGACTCGGCGGCGCCGAAGGCCGCGCCCGCGGCCAGTTCGGTAGCCGCGGTTCCCTCGACCTCGACAAGCGCGGCCGGCCCGGCAAGTGCGGCCCCCGCAGCGGGCTTGCATATGATCGCCAACAAGGGGCATCAGCTTGCCTTCCACGTCATGCCCGGAAGTTCTCCCACCATCGTGCTGGACGCCGGCGGTGGCGAGGACTCCTCGTACTGGGATGCCCTGGTGCCGCAACTGTCGCAGGCCACCGGATCGCAGATCATCACCTACGACCGGGCGGGTCTGGGCGCCAGCGAGGAGGTGAAGGGCCCATGGGACCCCAAGGCCGCCGCCTCCGACCTGCAGGCCGGTCTGCGTGAACTCGGCGTCACTCAGAACGTGGTCCTCGCGGGCCACTCGCAGGCAGGAGAGGTGGCCCACTACTTCGTCCTCGCGAACCCCGGCGTTGTCTCCGGCGCGGTGCTCATCGATGCCAACGTGCCGCAATTCTTCACCGACACCCAGACCCAACGCCTCGTCGCGCTAACCACGCCGCAGATCGAAGAGCTCAAGAAGGCGCCGTCGACGAAGGCGAACCGCCAGCTCATCGCCACGGCCGACAACTTCGGTCCCACGCACCAGGCGTACCACAAGGTCTCCTGGCCCGACGGCGTTCCCGTCATCTATGTCGTGTCGGACAAGACGCCCTTCGATGGATCTCCGCAGGACGCTCAGGCCTGGCGCGACGCGGCAGCGGCGTTCACCAAGGCGGGGCCCGACCGCACACTCGTCATCGCCGAGGGGAGCTCGCACGACGTTCCCCAGGACAAGCCCGCCGTGGTGCTCAAGGAAATCGAACAGATGACCGCCACCGTCAAGTAAAGGCCGTCGGGCCGACGGCTGACAGGACCGGATCCCGATGACGGCGAGGTGGTGGTCGAGATTCGGGGAGCGGGCCGGAACTGCTTACGCGATGGGTAGCGTGTGTGCGGGTGTCGATCGATCGAGCCGTCGATCGGCGATGCGGGCCTCCGTGGACCACGGACGGACACCATGGTCGCTGGATCCCACGCGACGTGGGGACAGCGACCGTGGGGCAGTGCGGATCGCCGCCGATATGAATCACCAGCCCGGCGGTTCGGCACGATGCGCAATGATGGAGTGAGATGACCGATAACAGCCGAACCGCCCTGTCCGGCGGCTCCTCGCCCTCGCGGGAGGGCTCCGGGCCGGGTCGCGTCGCTCGCAGCGGTCCGATTCCGCGCTCCGCGCTGACCCAGAGGATGAGCCTGCTGGGCTGGTCGCTGGTGCTGCTGCCGGGCGCGGTCCTAGGTGCCGTGCTGGCCGCACTGTGGATCACCTCGATATCGATCGCCGTCCTTGGCGTCGGAATCCCACTGACCCTGCTCGCGACCGTACTGGTGCGCTGGTTTGCCGACCTGCATCGCCAGTGGGCCGCCGACCGGCTCGGCGAACCGGTGCCCGCCCGGCCCTATCAGCCGACGCCGGACGCCGGGTGGCCGGTGCGGCTCTGGACGATCCTGCGCGACCCGGCGACGTGGCGGGACTGGATCTGGTTGGTGGTCAACTCGATCACCTTTTGGTTGAGTTGCGGACTGTCGCTGCTGTTCTTCGGCTTCGGAGTCTTATACCTGACCTATCCGCTCATCTATCAGCTGACGCCTCCCCAGGTATTCCGCACTCCGATGGGGGAGGGCTTCCGGCTGCACAGCGTCGCGCAGTCGTTCTGGCTGGTACCGCTCGGTCCGGTTCTCCTTCTGCTCTGGTACGTCACTGCGGTGCGCCTCGCGAACCTCAACGCCCGGGTGATCCGCGCTCTGCTCGGCCCCACCGAACAGGCGCGCCTGCGGGCCCGCGTCCAACAGTTGGCGACCTCGCGAGCTGAGACCGTCGACACCCAGGCCGGTGAACTGCGCCGAATCGAACGCGACCTGCACGACGGCGCGCAGGCCCGGCTGGTGTCGCTGGGTATGAGCCTGGGCTTGGCCGAACAGTTACTGCCCAAGGATCCGCAGGCCGTCCAGCAGTTGCTGGCCGAGGCCCGCGAGTCGACCTCCAGCGCCCTGACCGAGCTGCGCGAGCTGGTACGAGGCATCCATCCGCCGGTACTGGCCGACCGCGGCCTGGACGGCGCACTCAATGCCTTGGCCCTGGTCAATCCGATCCCGACCACTGTGGTGACCCGCCTACCGGGACGGCTGCCGGCCCCGATCGAGTCCGCAGCCTACTTCGCCGTCGCCGAGGCCTTGTCGAACGCCATCAAGCACGCCCAGGCCCAGCAGATCCGGATCACCGTGGAGTTCGCACCCCACCGGGGCGGCGCTGCCGGGGAACTGACGATGCTGGTGTCCGACGACGGCCGTGGGGGTGCTTCGATCGATTCCGGTACGGGCCTGCGTGGCATCGTCCGTCGGCTGGCGGCCTTCGACGGCACGCTGACCGTTGACAGCCCGCCGGGCGGACCTACCGAGGTGAGGATGTCGCTGCCGTGCGTATCGTGATAGCCGAGGACCTCGCCCTGCTGCGCGAGGGCCTGATCAGGATCTTGCGGGCCAATTCCTTCGAGGTCGTGGAAGCCGTTGACAACGGCCCTGCGCTGATCCGGTCGCTGATGACGCACCGCCCCGACGTCGCCATCGTCGACGTGCGGTTGCCGCCGACATTCACCGACGAGGGGTTGCGTTCCGCTATCGAGGCCCGCCGGCAGATTCCAGGGCTGCCCATCATGGTGCTCTCGCAGTATGTCGAGCAGATCTACGCCAGGGAGCTGATGTCGGATCGCGCGGGCGCGGTGGGCTACCTGTTGAAGGACCGGGTTACGGACGTCGACCAGTTCGTCGCCAGTGTCCGGCAGGTCGCTACCGGCAGCACCGTTATGGACCCCGACGTGGTGAGTGCGCTACTCACCCACCGCTCCACCGATCCTAAGCTCCTGGAGCTGAGCCCACGCGAGCATGAGGTCCTCACCCTGATGGCGCAGGGCCGCTCGAACGCTGCGATCGCCGCCCGGATGTTCGTCACCGAGAAGACCGTCAGCAAACACAGCAACAACATCTTCACCAAGCTCGGTCTCAAGCCCTCCGAGGACGACAACCGTCGCATCCTGGCGGTACTCGCCTACCTGGAAGGCTGAGTCCTTGGCCTCTGCCGACGCGGTCGACGAGGCGGCTGCCACAGCCCGGCTACTTGATCGTCGCGGGCAGGCTCCATAGCCGGTTTGGTTCATCCGACGGCGGGAAACCCGGGGCGCTGCCGTGCGGGTGCCGGGGGCTCTAACCGTTGGGGAGGCTCATGCGCTGGTTCCGCGCGGCCGACGACGCCTCCACGACGGGCGCACCCAGATCCAGCACTCCGATCGGTGCGGAACGAGACCCGAAGCGGGCGGTCACCTTCAGCGACGCGGTCATTGCCATCGCCGTCACCCTGCTCGTCCTGGAGATCCAGCCGCCGGAGGACACCGAGCACCTGCTCCGCGGCCTCGTCGAACTGTGGCCCTCTTACGTGGCGTACGCCATCACCTTCCTGCTGATCGGGCAGATGTGGGTGAATCACCACGTCATGTTCGACCACATCCGCTCCGCCGACCGCATGCTGCTCCTGCTCAACACCCTGCTGCTGATGGTGATCGCGTTCCTGCCGTTCGCCTCGTCCCTCTTGGCCCACGCGTTCGAGTCGGGCCACGGCCAGCGCACCGCACTCATCTTCTACGGGGCCACCTACGAGGCGGCGGCCATCCTCTTCAACGTGATCTGGGAGTACGCGAGGCACGGCCGTCGCTTGCTGACCTCCACCACCGACAACGACGCCGCCCGGGCGATCAGCAGACGCTTCCGCCCCGCGCCACTCTGGATCGCCGTCGGAACGGCTCTCGGGGCCCTTCATCCGGTCGTGGGCCTCATAGTGGTCATCGCGTTCATTCCCTTCTACTGGCTCCCGATCAAAGGCGAGGTCGGCAGCATCAAGCGCACCCGCGAGCAGAGTCACGGTGACGCATAGCCTGACCTTCTCTTTCCCGGCCGGTTCGGGCACCGTAAGCCCGTGAGTGAGTACACCGCAGCGAACATCACGGTCCTGGAATTCGACGAGTCGGTCCGCCGCCGGCCAGGCATGTACTTCGGGGCCGATGCGCACCTGGCAACCAGCGTGCTGACCGCGGTCGTCATAGCGTCCCTCCACCCGGGCCCGAAAGTCGCACCCACCGGCCCACCCGATGTCACAGCGGAGATCATCGACGACCTCGCGTTCTCGATAACCGACAACTGGCCGACCGGCCCGGACGGCTCGACCGCCGGCTACTACGGCTCCCTCCTGACCTCCTACCGCTGGGTCCACGCCACGACTTCGACGCACCGGGCGGCACCGGCACCAGACTGACCTACCACCTCGACCCGTCCTACTTCATGCCGTCCACCCTCAACTCCCCCACCCTCGACCTCCACGCCGAAGGCTGCTGCGACCTCCCGGGCCAGTTCCGTCTCCGCGACAGCCGCCCCAGTACATCCTGATTGGTGGCCAACCGTTGTAGGGTGCGCGCCGTGGGATACACGGTGAGTCCTTCAGGCCGTCTGAACCTGCCGGAGTCGGACGACGCCGCTGCGGTCGCCGCTGTCCAGGCCGCCCTGGCTGGACGAGGTGAGTGGTACGAGCCGGAGGCGTCTCTGTCGAACGCCACGCTTGCCGACCTGGCGGAGGCGGCCAGGGCCTCAATAGTCCGCGACGGAGACTGGATCGAGTTCGGGTACGACGATGAGGGTGACCCCAAGTGGTCGAACCGGGCGACGGCCTTCTACGTCGCTGTCGCGCCGTTCGTTCGCTCGGGCACGGTTCAGATCGAGGGCGAGGACGGCGCCCGCTGGTCGTACACCTACACGAACGGGCAGCTCACCCAACAGGGTTGGAACGGCTGGGATGGGTCCATCGAGCCGTTTGGCGAGCATGTGGACCATCCTCCCCTGGACCACCCATAGGCACGGCTCCTCACCGGCTGCGGTCAGGGTGTGGGGTCCCCCAGATCGGCCGCCGGGGCTCGTCGTTGTGCACGACGATGTTCGCGTGCTGGGTCGGGTGGGCAGTAGCGAAGTAGAGCTGCTGCGAGGGGATGTATCGCTCGCGCCAGCGTCGTTCGACGTCGGCCCGAGTTGACACCCGGCGCTCTCGGATCACGGCACGATCCACTGTCTTCTCCAGTGCCGTCGACACGAAGATGCGCAGGTCCCACCGGTCAACCAGTTCCGGGCGCAGGAGGAAGACGCCGTCGAAGACGAGCACGGCCTCGGCCGGGGCCGTCGTGACCGGCGGGGACAGCACAGCATCGGTGGTGCTGTCGTAGACAGCGGGTTGGAAGCGCCGATCTCCGCCCGGCCCGAGCGGGTCGAGCAGAACCCGGTTCAGCGCGTCGTAGTCGTGGGTGTCGTAGTAGCAGCCTTCGGCCGAGTACTCGCCGCGCGGATAGCGCCGCGCCCGGGGGAAGAGGAAATCGTCGATCGTGGCGCGGATGACATCGCGGCCCTGATCGCGCAGGACGACGGCCAACTCGTCGGCGAGCGTGGTCTTGCCGGCGGCGGGCGGTCCGTCGACGGCAACCCGCGTCGGGTGGGCGACTGCAACCGACCCGACTGCCTCGGCCAGATGCCCGATCAGCTCGTCGCGCGTGCCTTGAACCATGCCCTGCCCCTCCTCACGTGGACCGCGCGACCAAGCCTCTATCGACGTCGCTCATCACGTAGGGTCTGCCGATGGTCGCACGGATCCTGGCGCACCTCCGGCCGCCGCTTGTCGTCTGCGGACACGTGGCTGCCCTGGTGTTGCTCGTCCTGGACGCGCGCCGTGAATGGAGCGCGTACGGGCTTGTCATGCTTCTTCTGTTGCTTGGTGCACTCGGGGCAATACCAGCGGCGATGGTCGACGTGCCAGGGTTCCGACCGATCAGCCTGGTCGCACAGACCGTCGGAGCCGGCGTCGTCGGGTTGGCTCTCCATGACTCGTCCGACAAACGGGCTCTCTGGGTGTACTTACTGTCCGCCCTGGTGGCGGTGATCTCGCCCCCCAGCCGGCCAGGGCTCGGCCGGATGACCGTAATCGGCGTGGGGACGGCAGTGGTGCTCACCATCGGCGTGTCGGCTCCAGCGCTGGCCTGGGGTGGCAGTCAGCCCGAGGCCGTGGTGTGCGTGCGGGAGGGACAATCCGCTGAGGAGCTGGTGCACGAGAACCACCGCTTCGACCCGAATCACGTGATTGCGGGCGTCGGGTCAGAAGGGCCGCAAGCGCCCTGCATGGAGGTGCTGTTCGATCCCGGTGCCACCGCTGGCGACGCCGCCGACGTCGCCCGCCGCTACTCCGCAGACCCGGGGGTCTCGTCCGTCAGCCGGCCAGGCTGACACTCAGCGCACAGGTGCGCCAGTTCGCAGGTGCCATGACCATGCCACCGTCCTGCCGGGTCAGGGGCGGCAGCCGTCCTGTCGCGGGCGCTGCTACCGAGGCGGCCTGGCCTTGCGTTGGTTGCCAACCAACTCCCCCGGGTAGAGGCAGATCCATGGACCCCCGAACCTCGTTCCAAGTGCTGTTGGGCGTCGGCGGTTTGGTCCTTGCCGGCTACGGTGCTCGTCTCCTGCTGACTGGCCACATGTCGCCTTTTGCCCGAAGGAGGTGGATGCGGCCCGTCGATGCGGGGATGTGGTTCCTCTGCGCTGGGCTCTCCTTCGTGTCACTCGCAGTGGGGTACCTCGGCCGGCTCATCGGCGCGTTCGGACCCGCGACAACGTGGACGCTTGCGGGTTTGGCGCTCGCGCTTCTCGCGTTCGGCCTCATCAGGCATCGGCCACGTGATGGCAGACGTAGCGAATCTTCGGACTCGACCTAGCGTCTTCTGAACAGGGGTGCGGTTGGTGGGGCGGGCGGGACTCGATGCGATCGGCTCAGGGCCCGTCCGCGACCGCACTGCACCGCACCGCACCGCCGTACGACGTGAAATCTGGAACGGACGAGCGATGTCGGCCTTGCTCGGCGTTGCTAACGTCGGGGCGACGTCCGGAGGGGCAACCGGGGAGGACGACGCGGTGGCCAGCAGCGGAAGTGCGGCGGCCTTGCCGAATCGGCGTGCTCGCGCGCCGATGGTCGTGATCGGCAGCGTCGTCGCGTTGGCCGCCCTCATCGCGCCGGGGTACCGGCTGGGTACCGACCCGCGGGTCGAGCAGGGGGACGTCATCCTCGTGGCGCTGGCTCCGGGAGCCCTCCTGGTGCTGTCCTGGCTCGTCCGCCTTCTGCAGTGGTGGGGCGCCGCTCGTGCTCCCGCGAGGCGCGTCATGGTGACCGCGCATCTGGCGCAGTCGCCGCAGCCGGCGAGTGCGGGGCGGGTCACCGCTGCGGCGGACGCCGTGAGCGCCGCCGGCGGGATCGACACCAGTCCCAAGGGATACGCCGTGTGGCTGACGGTGAGCGGCCGGAACGGCGGTGTCCTGCGCCAACGCGTCGTCTGGGAACCGTGGTTGCGCGAGCTGACCAGGCCGCGTCAGGCCACGGTCCGGCACGGGTCCGGCGTCAGTGTGGTCGACGTGGCCGGGTACGGGCGGCTCTGGCCGGCGAGTTTCACGCTGCGCCGTCGTCCCTACGGAGTCAGACTCATTCCGTTCCGCAAGGCCCGGAGGCTGCCGAAGGCGAACAGCCTCTCGCACGGCCGTCTGGCCTACCTTTTTCTCGTGCTCGTCCTGCCCTGCCTGGCCGGCGCCGTCACCCAGGGAATGTGGGCGCTGCTCGGGTGGTGGGTAGCGTATGTCGTCGCCTCGATGGTCGCCGTCGGAGCCTGGTTCGGCATCATCCCGCCCGGCGTGCTTCCGGGAGCAGCCCGTCGGGGCCGCGCCCCGACGACCTCGTGACCACGGACGCGATCGAGCGGACAGGCGGCGACCTCGACCAGCTCCGTGAGGCGCTGCTCGGCAGCATCGCCCCTCGACAACCGGCACTGCTTCGATCAGTAGAGCCACCGGTCGAGCACCCCGGGCCAAAAGTGGGTTGTATGGTCGCCGTCCCCGAACGCGGGCGGGTCAAGGGCCTTGATCCGCTCCAGCAGGTCGGCGAGCTCCGCGAGTGCTTCGTCTTCGGCCTGTCCATCTTCGTCCCAGCGGTCGATGACAGTTGAGCTGGTCAGCCAGCTACCAACCATGTGCAGCGAACACAGCCAGTGGGTGATCGTTGAGTTGACGAACCCGGCGCTGCCGTCCGACGACCAAATCTGCACCTCACCGGACCCCGGCGCGGCACCGTACACCCAGTCCAGGTCATCGGCGTTCGCCAACCGGTACATCGTCGGCTCGGCGTGGAATGACACCGCACTCACGAGGTCATCGATCAACGGTACGCCAGAGGAGACCAGCGCGGCCTTCTGCGGCTCGGGAAGCCGCCACGTCGCCACGTCCAGCTCGGTAGCACGCACCACCCGCCCAGTACCGGCCCAGGCCGTGACCGCCTCGAACGCAGGAGGCAACAGAAGATCATCAACGGGCACGCCAATGAGGGTAGTTCCGTGCGTCCACGCCCGATGGCCTGCTGCTCTAGCGTTGTGCTGCTCGTGCTCGGCACCACCCCGCGCACCGTCGACAGCGATCTCATCAAATGGGCCGGCACGTCCTGGACGTCGACGTCGAGGCTCTGCGCCAGCGTGTGGCCGTCTTTCACGACTGAATCATGGCTGCAGCGGGCAGCGGCGGGCCGGGCTGGGCCTCCTCCCCACCGGGTCGATCCAGAAGCGAAAATTCCGCTATAACAAGCATGCTGTTCCGCTGGCCGACATCGCCCCCTCGGAGTGCCCATGACGACGCAGTTGCGTGACCGTCTCGACCAAATACTCCAAGCTGGCCAGGTCGGCGGTCTGCACGCCGTCGCGGCGGTTCGCGGTGGTCAAACCGTGCTGGAGTACTACAGGGCCGGCGAAGATTTCGCCTGGGGCGACTCGCTGGGCGTCGTCGAGTTCGGGCCCGGGGTCCTCCACGACATCCGGTCCGTCACCAAGAGCGTGACCGTCCTGCTGTACGGCATCGCGCTCGGCGAAGGGCTGGTCCCGCCGCCAGCGGAGCCGCTCCTGCAGCGGTTCCCGCAGTACCCCGACCTGGCGGCCGACCCCCACCGTGCCCGGCTCACCGTCGAGCACGCACTGACAATGTCGTTGGGTTTGGAATGGCGTGAAGATCTCCCGTACAACAGCCCGGCCAACGCCGAGATCGCGATGGAGCTGGCGCCGGATCGATACCGGTACATCCTGGAGCGGCCGATCCTCGAGCCACCCGGCGCCCGATGGACCTACTGCGGCGGTGCCACGGCTCTGCTCGGCCGACTGATCGCCGAGGGCACCGGGCAGTCGCTGCCGCAGTACGGGAAGGCCGTCCTGTTCGCACCGCTGGGCATCGACAGCTTCGAGTGGATGACCGGCGCGGACGGAGTGGCCTCCGCCGCGTCCGGGCTGCGACTCGCGCCCCGCGACCTGGCCAGGATCGGTGAGCTGGTGCTGGCCGAGGGCGCCTGGGACGGTCAGCGGATCGTCCCCGCCGACTGGATCCGCACGATGCTCCAGCCACGCCTGCAGACCAACTGGGGCGCGCAGTACGGCTACCAGTGGTACATCGAATCCATTGAGGGCCATCGGCTGCTGGCCGGCATGGGCAACGGCGGCCAGCGCCTGTTCGTCCTGCCCGACCTGGACCTCACCGTGGCGGTCACCGCCGGCAACTACGACGACCCCGACCAGTGGCGGACCCCGCTCACGGTGCTGGAACGGGTCATCCTTCCCGCGATGGCTTGAGGCACCGCGCCCGCCGGTCAGCCCATCGGCAGGGCGCACATCTGGGCCGGACGTCATCTCACGCGTGCGGTGGGACAGCTTCTGCGTTCGCCGGAAAGACACCCGCGTCACGGCACCCGATCGACATCCGGTCATCGGCATGACAGGACGTTGATCGGCGGCTGACCAGGAAAAACGGTTGGTGGGGCGGGCGGGACTCGAACCCGCGACCGAGGGATTATGAGTGACACTCACGGCGGGGATTGTCCCCCCTTCATGTAACTCAGGTTGCACTCGCCATGACTCTGGCCACTCGGATTCGCTCCGATGAACCACACTTCGCACCACACGCCGCACCACGAGAGAGCCAGTGGCGCCCCGACCTATGAAGACCCCACCAGTAAGCGTCAACTACGCTGCGTTGCTCGATCAGGAACCCAACAGGCACCAGACAGTGACAGCGTGGGTTCTCTGTGGTTACGGTCGCGTGCATGACCGAAGAGACGCGAATTGCCCTGCTGAACTACGACTGGATGGTCCGCAACCGCGCGGGCTTGATGACGTGGCACTAGCTTGGGACTCCGACACCCTGGTCTATGGGGACGGCGGGGCAACGATCGAAGCGCTCTGCGAACCGGGCTTTACCCCTGCCACGGACGGCGACCGGCATACCGCACTGTAGACAGCGCGCGATCGGTGGTCCGGGCCGATCTAGGCCGCCAGGAATTTCTGACGGGATCGCACGGTCACAAAGAGGCGCCCCGCCCCGGTTCGCACGGGACGGGGCGCTAAGACCCGAGCGGCTAACCGCCACCCGGCCCGGTCCTGCATGCGCGGTCGCGAGCCGTGGCACTACGTTTGCGCAGCCACCGCCCAGCGGCCTTGATCCCGTCGTAGGCAAGATTCTGGACGAGCCCGCTGAGCAGGGCGAGTCCGATCCATGCCGCAATCCCGCTAATTCGATGACTTGGCCACTGGCCTAACCTCTTCCGGCGCGGAGTCAGCCCGGATGCCCGGGGTTGCATCCAGCGTAGGCCCTCGATGCAACTCATCTGAAGGAGGAGGTTCCACCTCGGCGACCTCCCCGCACTATCTCGGCGTCCGAACCGCTGAAAGCGCCGTACAGGCAAGATCTTTGGCAGTTCGGCGTAAGGGCTCTGCGTCGAACGCTGTGTGGCTCTCAGCGGGTTGCGGTGATAAGTCGACGGCGGGTGGCCAACCGCCTTGCGTGAGAGCGGCTGAACCATCTCCGCATCTCCGCATCTCCGCAAACATGCCTGTGAGCTGGGCAAATGCTTGCGGAGATGGTCGGAGGTGGTGAGGGGTCATCTCCGCAAAGGGCCGGGATCTCCGCAGTTTGGTTGCGGAGATCCGGAGATCGATGTTCCTCTTGGTTCTGATCTCCGCAGGGTGTTTTACCTGGTGGTAGGGGGTCGGTGCGGCGTTGCGGAGATGCGGAGATGGTTCAGCGGGTTTCACCCCTCGTGGTGCTCGACCCAGAAGACGGACCGGTCGCCTCGGTCGTTGCGGCCGGCGCGGACGACGTGCTCACCGCGCCACCGCCCGGCCTGTCCGGTGAGGAGTCGGCCGAGTTGCAGCGGGTTGGGTAGGCGGCCGTTGTGGGTGGTGATGAACTGCCCGTCCCACGGGTCGTGGGCGTCGCTGCCGAGGTGCATGGGTTCGCCGTCTTGGCGGAGTTCGGCGGCGGTCATCGCACGGCCGCCGTGGCGGTCGTGCCAGCAGGTGAGGAACGCGCGCCAGCGCGTTTCGTCTTCATCGATCTCACGAATGTCGGCGGCGTTGGTCAGGAACCCGTCGATGCCGTGATGCGCGAGGAACCCGCCGAGGGCTTGCGCCCACGGGGTGAACTGCCGCATCGACAACCCCGACACCCGAGGTGCTCCCCGGCGGGTCCAGTCGAGGACCAGCACCAGCAGGTGCCACAACACCGTGAGTTGGTTTGCCGGGTCGGTGATCCACTGGTCAAGGTGCGGGATGCCGAACCCGCGCTGGTCGCGCAGCTCGGGGCGGGGCATGTCCGGGTCGAGGCGCACCCGGACGGTGCGGGAGGCCATGTCCCCGCCCACCTGGAGGTTGTTGCCGGTGGCCATCCACAGCCGGTCGTTGACGGTGGCGACGTTGCGCGACGCGCCTAGCTGCCGGTCGGACCAGACGCCGGAGGTGACGAGCTGGGCGAGCACGGCCGAGTCGATAACAGTGCCCTCGGCCAGGTTGTCCCAGATCACCACGCCGACCTGCTCGGCCAGCACCGCCGTGATGGACTTGCGCAGTTCCTCATCGGAGTATGCCCAGGTCATGACCCGCTGTCCGTAGAGCATGCCCGGCCCGGCCGTGAGGATCGTCTTCCCGGATGACGGCATGGTCGCGTCGATCAGCGCGAACGGCGTCAGGGACCGAGTGAAGTGCCGCAGGATCGGCGTAGCCAGCAGCGCCACGTAGTTAGCCCGGTCAGCGGCGGATGCCCACGGGAAGTCGCGTAGGAACCGGCCGAGTAGGAACGTGCGCGCCTCGTCTACCTGCTCCGGGGTCGGTTGGTCCGGCACCGGGGGAAGCGCCACCTTGGACGCCAGGTAGAGGCCGGTCGCCGGGTCGTAGCCGGGCTGCTGGAGCAGGGTGCCGTCACGGCGCAGTACCGGGGCGCCGATGATTCCGCGCAGCGGCGGTACGCCCGGCCAGGTTTTGCCGGCCAGCACGGACGACAGGATGTCGCGAGGTGGGGTTACTTCGTCTTCGTAGACCTCGGGGTCGCCGGTGTCGCTCTTGCGGGTCTTGAGCCGGTACACGTAGGCGTGCTCGGCCAGTAGCCCGGCTAGCCCGGCGGGGTTGACCATGCTCGCCGATACCGGCAGCGGGGAGTCTTCGTCGGCGGCGGTGGCTAGCCCGCCGGAGACGGCTTCCATGTGCACGAGCGCTCCGGCGGACACGTAGGTGTCGGGTAGCAGCCCGTCGACCAGCGCCGCTTTGAGCACGCGGATGGTTTCGGGGCCGGAGCCGATCTGCAACCGGGTGCTCATGCGGCGAGTCCTTCCGTGGGTCGTTCGGTGACAACCGGGGTTGTCGGTGTGCGCGCCAGCTGGGCGAGCACGGCCATCTGTTCGGGCATGCCGCGTGTGCCGTCGAGCGGCCGGCGTGCGTGGGGCCATACCGCTGTGACGGGGTCGGCGTAGTCGCGGCCGGCGAGCACGGTCACGGTGCTGGCCACGTCGATGCCGAGCCGGCGTGCTTGCGCGCGGATGGTCGGCACGCTCACCGCGCCGGGTTGGCCCATGCGCAGCTGGTATGGCTCGATCTCGGTGTCCGGGGTGAGGAGCCCGTAGCGGGCGGACAGGATGAGCAGCCGTCCGCCGATTCGCTCCGCCGCGCGCCGGCATGCGCGGTGGTAGCTGCCGGTGTACAAGCGCCCAGCGGGCGCGGTCCGGTCGAGCTTCGCCACGCCGCACGGCACGATCACCACCGCGTCGTCTCGGCCCATCACGGTGCGCCGCATCCGGGCGTTGACGGCGTCGGCGTATGCCTTGCTAGCTGCCTGCCGGGTAGTGCCCATCGCCCGGCCCACGTCGGCATACGACCACCCGTCGATCAGCACCGCGTCAACCGCGATCCACTCCCGGGCCTCCCGGCACGCGGCCTCCAACGCGGCCAGCGTGGCGAGAGCATCCGAGGGGGTTTGCGCGGCGGCCAGCGCGGCGGCGTGCTCGGCGACATGACCCGTCGCCGCGTGGAGCTGGGGCGCGCGGCGACAACTCTGGTTGTCACCGATCCCGCTCATGCCGCCCGCCCCACGCTGCCCAGGCGGCGCGGGTTCCGCGCCCCGGTCCGTAGCCCCGACGCGATCGTGCGAGCGACTTCCCCGGCGGGCAGGCCGAGCGACAGCGCGGCGGGTTGCAGCACGGCGGTCACGTCGTCGTCGGTGAGCGCACCCCCGGCGGCGAGCTGCCCGAGCGCCACTGCCGAGGTGAACAGGGCGTGATTGCGCTGGCCCTCGGGCGCGGCGGTGAGGTGGGCGACTTGCCGGCGGATCGCCGCTGCCAGGTACGCGCCGCGCCGGTCGGCCGGCAGCGCCACCGGTGCGGGCCGGTGGACCGGTCGCGGGGCGGGTGCGAGTAGCCCGGCCACCCATGGGGGCAGTGGCGCCGGGTCGCAGTCCATCGCCACCGCGTATGGGTGGCCGGCGGCGGTGCTGCCGGCGGCGACGACGTAGCCGCCGTGCGCGCGGGTGTCGACCTTCCAGCCCAGCCCGCCCCGGTCGCCGGTGGTGTTGCGCAGCAGTGGCCCGGCGGGGTGGCGGTAGTAGAGGTGACTGCCGCCGCTGGCCGTGGTCACGGTGTATGTGGCGTCGATGCCGCCGTGCCGGTTGGCGAGGGTGGCGAACACGTCCAGGCCGTCACACGCCCCAGCCCACTGCGGCGGTGGGGTGTCGTCGGGGTGCTTGGGCACGTCGAGGTCGACCACGACCAGCCCGGACGGGCCGCAGGCAATGCCGATGCCGTAGGGGCGGGTCGACCATGCCCGGCGGATGCGCTCGGGGTCGGTGGTGGCGCGTTTTTCCCAGCCGATGTGACGGCCGGCGGCGCGGCAGCGCGGGTCGGTGCGGGGGCAGTGCTCGGCGGTGCAGCGGTTGGGAAACGCGGGCCGCTTGGCCGCATCGGGGTCGTCAGGTCGGTCGTCGGGACGCAGGGGGAAGACGTGCCAGCCGCGCGCAGCGTGCGCGAGCGCGGCAGTCAACAGGTCAGGCATAGGAGATCTCCCAAAGGTTCGCGGGGATGGATCAGGCCGGACGGCGGGCGGCGCGGGCGGCCGTGAGGTCGATCAGCGCGCCGCCGGAGGCGTCCGGGGTGCCGGTGGGCCGCTGCCGGCTGGCGGTGAGGCTGAGGCGCAGATAGAGCCGGTAGCGGCCGGCGTCGGTGCCGGTCAGCGGTCGGCGGGTGCCGTGCTGCGTGAGGTGCCCGGCGTCGGCCAGCGCGGCGGTGACGGCGTCCAGCTCGGCGGGCGTGCCGGTGAGCCAGACCTCCAACCCGGACAGCCGGGCGTCACGCGGGGATGGGCCGTCGCGGCGCGCGGTGGGCATCAGGCGGCCCGTCGAGGTCGGGGGCGGCCCGCGATGGCGGCGCGGGTCACCGCTTCCCGCAGGTCACCCAACAACCCCACCAACTGCCGCCGCGCCGCCACTTCGCCCGGTGCGAGCGCGACCCTGACGCGCACCTCGGCGTGCTCCCGCCCGGCGGCGGTGCGCACCCGCACCAGCACCGCGCGGGAGCGGCCGGCAACGTCGACCACGATCTCTTCGGATCGGTGCTCACCGAGGCCGCAGCGGTGGTCTCTGCCGCACCAGTCGGTGTGCCCGTCGCGGGTGCGGCGGTTCATCGGTTGGCCTCGGCGCGCAGGCGGTGAAAGTGGTTGTAGACGCGGCGGCCGGTGCGCAGCCGGTGGCCTCGGTCGCAGCGGCGGCAGGCACGCGGGCGGCGCAGGACGCGGGTGGTGATGCGGCCGGTGCCGGCGCACCGCTGGCAGGTCTTGACGGGCTTGACCCAGCACACGATGGCGTAACCGAGCGCGATCAGGGCGGGGATCGCGACGAGGACGATAGCGGCGGTCAGGTGGGGGTTCACAAGTGCCTCCCGGGCCGGTTTTTGGGTGCGAACGGCCGTGAGCTGCTATCTGCTAGGTCGCAGCTCATGATTCGGATCGGGTGCTAGCGGGGGTGCTAGCGCTAGCAGATCGGGCCGCTAGCGCTAGCACCCTCCGCAGTGGTCAGCCGGCGGACCGCTTCCGGTCACGCTCCGCGATCGCAGCGAGCACGTCGGGGTGCTTGATGCCGCGCCGGGTGGTCGGCTTGCCGTCGATGCGCCGGCCCACGTCGCCGACCTTCACCGCCGGGTGCGGCTTGAGCGCGGTGGTGAGCTGCGCCGCCTCCCACCCGCCGTAGACCTCGGGCCGCAGCTCGGCGAGCAGACCGCACAGCGTCTCGTTCCACACCGCCTTTTCGTCGCCCGGCCAGATCCGCGCCAGGTCGCCCAGGACGTCCGCGACCGGGGCAACCTCGCGGGTCTGCTCGTCCGGCTTGGGCAGCGTCCCGGCCGCCTGTCGCAGGGCGACCGCGCGGGCAACGATCCCGGCGGCGGCGTTGGTGTCTACCTTGTACGACTTGCCCGCAGTCGGCTTGGGGCCGAAGCCGCGCAGGATGCCCCACCCGGCCTCGTCGCCTGGCACGAACACCGTGGCCCGGTATCCGTTCTTGTAGGCCGACGTGCCGAGGATCATGTCGTTGGCGGTCTGGTCGGCCACGGAGAGGCAGAACCGGGAGTTGACGTTGCGGGTGATGCCGGTCGGCAGGCTGTCCTTGTCGGGGATCTGCGTGCCGATCAGCAGGATCACGCCGAACGCCCGGCCGAGCTTGATGACCTTTTCCAGGATCTCGCCGGCTTCCTTGCCGTACTTGCTGGTCATCAGCTCTTGCAGCTCATCGAAGAACGCCACGAGCGGGTGAAGCCCGGAGCCCTTGAGGTTGGCCAGTTCGGGCGTGACCTTGTTCTCGGGTGCCTTGCCCAACCTGGCGTAGTGGTCGATGCGCTTGGACCGGCGGCGACACTCCTCGTACAGCCACTCAATGAAGGCGAAGCAACGGGCGAGCGTGTCGTCATCGAAGCCGTTGCCGTACTCGGCCATGACCGGCTCCAACACCGCGAAGTCCCCAACGCCCTTCAACTCGTAACCCCGGATCTCGGCGCGCGGATCCAGCGACGCGGCCAGCACCAACGTCCGCAGCGCGAACGTCTTCCCCGAGCCGGGCTGACCACCGAACAGCCAGTTGCGGAACATCATCTCCGCGTTGAGGGCGTCCAGTCGGGGGGTGGTGGCGAACGGGAACGCCTTGAACAGGTCCACCTTCGCGCCGGTCGACAGCAGCGGCCAGGGCGGTTGCGTCATCTGCGACGCCGGTTCGTAGCCGACCCACAACGCCAGCCGGCCCGTATGACCCGGTGCCGGCTCGGGCCACACCTGATCCAGCGGCAGCCGCATCGCCGAGGCCAACCGACCCCTGCGGGCGACCACCTCGGCGGCCTCCACCCCATACGGCAGGTCGACCACGGCCAGGTGCCCGGGGCCGTCACGGTGAATGTCCACCGGGAAGCTGATCGCCTTCGGGTCCTTGGCAACCGCCGAGTTGATCGCGGCCATCTGCAACGAGGTCAACGCCCGCCGCACGAGGTCAGCGGTCAGCTTGCGGTAACGGGTGCCCTCGGTAACCCGGTCGGTCAGCGGCTTGTCCGCCGGACGGCCGAGGGTAGCCAGCAGCGGCACCACCACCGCCAGCGCCAGGTAGCGCCACCACGGCGGCCCGAGGCTGAGCACGATCGCCCCGGCCACGGTCGCGCCGGCACCAGCGGCGAGCACCCACCACCGCCACACGCTTTGGCGCTGCCGGCGGGCGTCCAGCTTGAGCCACACGTCCGCCTCACCACGGGTCGCGGCGGCCTGCCGCAGGTGCCAGTTGCCCTCTTCGGCGCTGGCCCAGTGCAACGCCCGACCGAGGCCGCGGAACAGCCCAACCGGAGCCCATACAACGGTTTTCGCCGCGTACTTCGGCAGCCGCACCGCGTGGTACGCGGTCACGTAGCCGGCATCCTTCGATTGGTGCCGCGCCGCCGCGCGTAGGCCGCGCCACGAGCGCGCCCACTCGGCCAGGATCGGCCGGTGCTCCCGCTGCCGGGCCAGCACCTCAGGCGGGATGTCCTCGGCCGCGTCGACCAACCCGCCGAGGCGCTCCGGGCCGTCGTCGATCGTCTCGGCGTCCTCGGTGCTGTCGTCCTCGGTGGTGTCGTCGGCGTCGGCCGGCGGGCGGGGGCGGGGCACCCGGCGGGCGCGGGCGTCGTCCAGGTCGACCACCTCGGCATCCGGGCCGGTGGTGGGGTCGGTCAGGTCGTTCTGTGCGGCCTGCCAGTCGAAACGGTTGTCATCAGGGGCAGTCATGATGGGGGTTCCTCCAACGGTCGGGAGATCGGTAGGGGCCGGCGGCGCGGCGCAGGTTGGGAAGCCAGGGGCCGCGCCGCCGGGCGGCGCTAGTCGTGGTTGCGGACGAGGTGCGCGAGTGCGGCGCCCATGCCGAGCACCGCGACCGGAAGGCAGGCCACGGCGGTGGTGATCCACCACGGGGCCGAGGTGACTCCGGCGGCCTCCAACAGGTGGTAGGCGACCTGCCCGAGCGCGCCGATCGCGAGGGAGCCGAGGGCGGACCACTTGGCGAACGTCCGTGCCCGCTCGGGCACCCGGCCGGACAGCCACACGTAGAGGGCGTAAGCGCCGTACGTCTCGACCCCGATCGGCAGGGTGATCGCGCTGTTGATGGAGAAGCTGTCCCAGATCCCGGGTAGCGGGTGCACGATGCCGAACCCGGTGAGTCCGCCGAGGCCGACCCACCCAGACCAGATGGCGACGAACGCGGGCAGGGCCAGCAGCACCACCGGCCACACCACCGCCGACCGGGCCGGCGCGGGCGGGGCGGCCGTGTCCGGGTGACCGACCGGCGCGACCTGCTCGGGCGGGTCGGTCGACGAGATCTCCGACGCGGGGGGCGACTCCGGGGCGGCCGGCGGCGCGTCCTCGGGCACGACCGGGTCCGCCAGCGGATCCGGGGCGACCTTCGCGAGCACATCCCGGGCCGTCTCCCGTAGATAGTCAGAGGCGGTCGGGTCGGCCGCTACCCGGTGGGCCGCGTCGGCGACATCCGCGTCAGTCGCGCCGCCGGTCCCACCTCGGACCAGGTTGTAGGTCGTGATGTCCCGGGCAACGATCTCCCGGGCCTTCTCTTCGACCAGCCGCGTCCGCAACTCGGTCGCCTTCGGTGCACCAATGCGGTACTCCGTCATCAGCCGGTTCCGCGAAGGAACCTCACCCAGTTCGGCGCTGAGCGTGCGGGCGGCCGGTAGCAGCTCGTCGACGGGCTGCGGGTACTTGGTGCCGTTGATGGCGGGGGCGGTCATGCTGTGTCCTCCTGGGGGAAGGCGCACGCGAGGCATTCGCCCAGCGAGCGCGGGATGAAGTACGGGCGGACCGCGTGGCAGGTCGGGCAGGTCCGGCGGGCCGTGAGTGCCTTGCCGATCGCGGCGCGCTGCGCGGGGGTTGCAGTGCGCTTCGGAGCGGCGAGGTCGAGCCGGTACAGGTACGCGGTGCGAGTCCCGCCGACGCCGCGCCAGAGCACCTGAGCGGCGATCGGCTGACCACCGGGCCGTAGGCCGGCGGCGGTCAGTTGACGACGGGTGGCGAAGCCGGGCGGGGCACCCCTCCACCAGTACGTGGGGATGCCGTACCGCGCCCCGTCCGGGTCGAAGTAGGCGGCGCGGACGCGCGACATCAGGCCGCGCGGCGCGGGTCGGTGCGGGTGGCGTTGTCGGTGGCGGCGCGGGTGACGCGGGCCTCCGCCCGGCGCAGCCGACGCCAGTCCAGCGCGGTCGGGCCGCCGTGGTCCTCGGCGTAGAGCAGCGTGATCTCAGCGTCGAGTACGTCCAGCTCGGCCGCGATCAGCGGCCACTCCGTATCGATCACGGCCAGGTCGATGGCGCTCGGCTCGTAGTCGAAGGTCGCCATCACGCCACGCTCCGGGTGGTGTAGTCGGCGGCGTCGACTTGGCCGTTCGCCAGGGCGCCGGCTTCCATCGCGTCGATGGCTTTCGCGGGAACGACGTAGCGACCGCGAATCCGGATGGCCGGGAACTCGCCCACGCGGATCGCCCGGTACAACGTCATGTCGCAGGTACGCAGCAATCGAGCCGCTTCGGCGACGGTGTAGAACCGCTGGGGGTGGCCAGCAGGCTGATCGGTCTTCATCGGTGTCCTCCGGCTCATTGATCGGGGTGCACATAGGTTCCGATCACGAGGCGTGACGCCTTCACCACCACACTGGACGACTAGGGACGTCCTTGCTATCTTCAAGTCGTCCCTAGACGTTCCTTGGAGGCGGCAGTGCCGAACGACCGGCTACGCGATGCGATGCTCCGCAACGGCTTGACACCATCAGCGATAGCCGACCGGCTGGAGGTGGACCCGAAGACCGTGGAACGCTGGATTACGCAGGGGCGGGCGCCATACCCGCGCTATCGGCACGCGATCGCCGCGCTAGTAAAGGAAAGCGAGTCGTACCTGTGGCCGGGTGCCGTATCCCAGGAGCGCGCGAACCGCGTTGCACAGTCCGAGGTGGTGCAGGTCTACCCGCGACGCGCAGCCGTGCCGGACGACCTCTGGCGACGACTGATCTCGGGAGCGCAGGAACGAGTCGGCATCCTGGTTTATGCAGGACTGTTCCTGCCCGAACAGCAACCGCAGCTGGTGGCCACGCTCAAGGCGAAGGCAGCGGCCGGTACGCGAGTTGAGATCCTGCTTGGCGACCCGGACAGCCCCGAGGTGGCGCAACGCGGGGCGGATGAAGGCATCGGCGACGCGATGGCAGGCAAGGTACGGAACGTGCTCGCCTTCTACCAGCGGCTACGCAACATCCAGGGCGTGAATGTGCACTTTCACCGGACGACGCTCTACAACTCCATCTTCCGGTTCGATGACGAAATGATCGTCAACTCGCACGTCTTCGGCTTCCCGGCCGCACATACGCCCGTTATGCACTTGCGGCGGCTCGCCGGCGGCGACCTCTTCGACACGTACGCGGACAGCTTCGACCGGGTGTGGGAGTCCTCGTTGCCCGTGTGGCAGCCAGCGGTGGCAAGCTGAGGACATGGCCAGGACCGAGTACTACGACGACCCGCGCGCGCCGAAGGCCAACAGCATCGTCGTTGCGGTGACCGTCTTCGTCCTCGACGCACAGGATCGTGTGCTGCTCATTCAGCGGACCGACAACGGGCTGTGGGCAATCCCCGGCGGTGCCCAAGATTTCGGCGAGTACATTGCAGAAACAGCGGTACGCGAAACCAAGGAAGAGTCCGGAATTGACGTCGAGGTCACTGGAATCGTCGGCGTCTACACCGACCCGAAGCATGTCATGGCTTACAGCGACGGAGAAGTGCGTCAACAGTTTTCAATATGCTTCCGTGCTCGGTATCAAGGCGGCAGCCCGACCCCGAGCAGTGAATCGTCCGAAGTCCGTTGGGCAAGTCGGCAAGAACTATCGGACCTTGATATTCACTCCTCAATTCGATTGCGCATCCAGCACGGGTACGAGCGTCGACGCGAGCCGTATATCGGCTGACCGTTAGTTAGCCTGCTTGCAGAAGACGTTCCGTTCTAGCGACAGCCGCTAGAAGAACCGGCTCCGCCCGCGCCCAAAATCGCGTCACAACGTGAGACGGGCCGTAGCGCTGCCTCACCTCCGCGAGCCGCTGCAAGGCTGTCATTTCCCGGCCGTCCGGCCCTGTAGTCATATCTGCGTACCAAAGGGCGTCGCGCACCGCTGATTCTTCATCGGCAAACTCCGACCGTAAGAAATGGGATAGACCCCGCTCCTCGGCTTCATAAATGGCACACGAGTGATAGGCGACCAGTGCCGAAACCCGAGGATCCCACTCGGAGCGCCGCAGCCAACGGGCGCCATCAAGGGCGTGTAGGCCAGTCTGCGCGACTTCAGCCGCATAGCCAATGTCGTGCAGCCAGGCAGCCGCAACGAGCGCCTCTTTGTCCGCCTCTGCGAACAAAGAGCCAATTTGATTCGCTTTTCTGGCAACCGCTGTGACGTGACTCCAACGGCGCGGCAAAGCAGAGGCGAGCAACTGCTCTGCCAGAACGCGGGCGGCGGTCCGAGACTCCATCCTGTCAGCTTACTGACTGCCAAAGCGGATGTCGGCAGCCGAGGTGTAGCGAGCGGCCTTCAATACGACTAGCCTCTCCCAGACCTAGGAGGGGGAACTATGGCCGACGTTGCAGCCGCCATTGCCACCGGCGCCGCTGGCGAGGCGCTGGGATCGCTGCTGGTCAAGTTCATGGCATCTGTGCACGGCGCTATGAGAAGTCCACTGGCGCCCGAGGTCGACGTGAGCGCCTTCTTGCTCAGGCACTCCAACGACGAGCAAATTATCGTCAACGACTCGGACCTCAACGACATAGCCGACTTCATCAACACAGCCGAAGTGGCTGCACTGGCTCAGGGGTACGTACTCCTAAAAGCAGTCCGCGAAAACCATGAAGATGCCGACAGGTCCCTAAAATACCTTAGGAACGCCTTCGATCAACGCGTCTCGGACTGGGGCGGACCGAATCCTCGGGCTTGGACCCATTCGTCCGAGGTGGTATGGCAGCTCTTGATAAAACACCTTGAGGCGATTGCGCCGCAGCCGAGCGCAGTTGCGCGCGTCGGTAAAGCAGAATCAGCACGCCTCGTTGACTCAACTAACAGGGCCGCAGGGGTTACGTTGCCAACCGCGCCCCGTTATATCCGCGCAACGATCGAGGCCACCTCAAACCCGAATCGTGTGACACAGCTTCGAGCACTGTGTGCTGATATCTGCCGAATCGCTGGTGATGCTTCTAACGAGATGCATCTGGAGCATGCCCAAGAACGCCACCGATTCCGGTACGAGGAACTTTATATTGAGAGAAGCCTCCAGTCCCAAACACCAGCACACGCAAGCCTGGCCGAAGTGTTCAAGGATCCTATCGCGGGTGTGCGGGTCGCGGTAATCGGGAACCCAGGTGTTGGCAAGAGCACGCTCGTCACGCGCCTAGTGAACACCATCGCCAATCGCGCGTCGAAGGACCTCGCTCCTATACTTGTGCGATGCCGAGAGCTTTCGGCAGACGTCACAGCACCAGCGATCCAGCACGTGGAGCGGGCAATAAACGGCCTCGGACTCTCCGTTGAACGGCGCGATGTGGAACAACTCCTAGCCCTAGGTCGCGCTTTCGTAATATTCGACGGCGTTGACGAGGTGACTGAGATACATCAGCGCCGCAAATTGATTGAAAAAATTGAGCTGCTGGCGCAGGAATGGCCGCTAACATCTATGATTGCAACCACTCGGAAGGTCGGATACGAGAGCGCTCGATTCGCCGAAGGAAGATTCCCGACATTCGAGCTACAGGAGTACTCACTCGACCAGGTGACCGAATATGTAAACCGCTGGTTCAGGCTCATGCACAGAAGCTCCAAAGATCCATCCGCCTTCTTGCACGAGTCGATGGAGATTGATGACGTACGTCGCAATCCGCTCATGCTTTCGCTTCTCTGCACGCTGTACCGGTTGCGCGGCTACATCCCAATGAATCAGCGGGACGTATACAAGCAGTGTGCGGACCTTCTGTTCCACAGTTGGGATGCCATCCGGCACATTCCGCAGCCGGTGGACCACAAACGCTACGGCCACACCCTTATGGAAGAATTGGCTGATTTCTTTTACAAATTTCCGTCTGCGGCGGGCGGTGTAGAAGAAAAGCAGTTGACGAGGATCATCGGGGCTTACTTCGCCGACACGGCTGGCGTTGATCCCAGGGATGCTGAAGTCAGGGCACGGGAGTTTCTGGAATTTTGCGCAGGACGGGCTTGGCTACTCACGGCAGTCGGACACTCGGAACGCGGGGAACGGCTATTCTCCTTTACGCACCGAACTTTCATGGAGTACTACGCAGCCGAAGCGATCGTGCATCGAGCCGAATCTCAGGAAAGCGTCCTCGAATCGATCCTCGAGGCATACAAGAAGAATCCCAGCTCGGTTCTCCCTGATCTGATGTTCCAAGCCTACGATGACAAAGCTTACCGGGGGTCGGAGGCGCTACTGCGAGCATTGATGAGAGCTGGGAAGGAAGGGCGCAAGGTCGCAGCGGGAAAACACGTTCCGCTCTGCCTTCGGGTTCTTAACTCAACCCCTGTCGGTGCTCGCCTCGTCAGTGAAGTGCTGATCCAAGCGTTCGACCTCTGGCGACCGCAGCATGCGACAACACTCGAAGACCGTCGCGCTTTCATCTCCCTACTTCAGCTTTACAAGGATCCTCGGAACATATGCGGACGACTTCTCACCGAGCAAGGGTTTGCGGAGAGAGAGATCTCCGCGTACCTAGATAGTCAGCGAGGATATCGCTTCGGACACCAGGAGTCGACCGAGGCTGCACGCAAGAGGTTCCGGCACGCCTTCGCGTCGAGGTGGGCGCGCATACAGATCTCGGGCGAGGGCGACCTGCACTCGGACGAATGGGGCGACATTGTTTCCGCCGTGTTGCTGTCTGAGGAGAAGGAGCTAGCCAGATCCGACAGTTATGTTCGTACGTATTTGGCTATGCTCGGAAAATTGAGCACTGAAAAGAAGAGCATCGGAACTTTCCCGCTGGTGCTGGACTGCTTCGGCACCCCACAGCTCGGGATTTTCGCCGCTGGTGCCATCAAATACATCTTGGGAGAAGCGATCTCCGAAGCCGAACTCAATGCAGCGGATAAATTTCACCGCTCACTATCTGTTCGGTCGCCTAACGTGCCTCACGATGAGGCAGCGGGTCTTGACGCTGCCATCACAGAAATATATCGACGGCTGTTGAGGGTGAGCTTTGTTAAGGGAGCATCGGGCTCATTCCTCACGGAAATCGCGCTCTGGCTCGCGCTCGTGGCGGCGGAGGTAAATCCGGGCTCAGTCAGTGTCTTTATGGAAGAGCTGAACGATCACCTTAGGGGCGATCTTCTCTACCGCTGCCTCCGACACAGGCTTGGGGATAATATTGATGAGTTGGTGGCAGCCGAGATCTCCGAGGCGGCCAAGTTCAGCCGCGAGGAACTGGACGAGATCCGTGCCCTACGGCCCGCCTGGATGGCCAATTGGGTTACTGGTCGCAAATCGCTTGTCGACAAGGCGAGGAGCGACGCTGTGTGGTAGTTCAGCGCTCGCTGAAGGTCGCGGGGGCATACGGGCGCTCAGTGCAGCAGCAGCGCGCTGATCCGATTCCGACAGCCAAGCGGCATAAACCCGCAGCGTTGTCGATCCGCCGCCGCCGTGACCAAGACGACCTGCAACCGTCCGCACGTCCACGCCAGCGGCGATCAATTCCGTCGCGGAGTAGTGCCTCAGCGCATGCAGAGTTGAGGTTATGCCCAGTCGCGCGGCCATCCGGCTGAACCGCTGCGTGGCCGTGTCCGGCGCCAACGGAGCACCGCCGTCCGGATCGGGCGAGAAGACATAGCCGTCACCGCTCACCGGCAGACCCAGGGTTGAGGCCCGTTCCTCGCAACGCGCCACCTGGTCCTCCAGCACCTTCACTGTCTCTGCGTCCAAGGCGACACGCCGCTGCTGGTGTGTCTTGGTGTCCTTCTCCCGCAGCCTCCCCGCGTCGTCCACGTACAGCGCGCTCCGCAGGGTCAGCACGGCATTGTCCAAGTCAACGGCAGACCACCGCAGCGCGCACAATTCGCTCCGGCGAGCGCCGGTCGTCATGGCCAGCCATACAAACGCGCCCCAGTCCGGGTCTTTCCACGCCTGCATGACCAGCCGGGCGGCTTCGGGCGCCGTTGGCGGGTGCGGGTTGGGCTGAGGCATCCCGGGCTTCTCTGCCTGATCTGCCGGGTTGACTGCGATCCAACGCCACCGGACGGCTCGGTTCAGCGCACCGGACAGGATCCAGTGAATCTGCCGAATCGATGCAGGGGCGAGCGGCTTACACTCGTGCGGCCGGCACTTGTCGGTGCAGTCGTGCGGCCCTGCCTTCCGGTGCTCGATCGCCCTCCGGCTTCTGCCTCCACAGTGGTCCCGGCACTTCCGCAGCACCGCATAGAACGACTCCAGCGTCTCGGCGTCTAGCCGACCCACCGGCAGCTTGCCGAGCAACGGCCGTACGTGCTTGTTCAGCTTCTTGACATACCCCTGCCGGGTCGACGTCTCCACGTCGAGCACTTCTAGCCACCGGTCAAGCAACTGATCCACGGTGGCACGGGTACGCGGGTTGCGCCGGTCGTCCACCTGGCCGAGGAAGCGCGTACGCGCTTTCTCGGCTTCCTTACGGGCGGTCGGACCGGGCGGGATGGTCTCGGTCAGGTAGTGCCGCTTCTTGGTGATGGGGTCGATGCCCGCGTAGACCTTCACCCTGAGTGAGCCGCTGGGCAATTCCTCAATCTCGCCGCGTTGACGCTTCGCACGCCCGTTCGCCGTCGCCATGGGGCCGACCGTAGCGCGCCCGCACCACGAGTGGCACCACGCGAAGATCGGCGACCGAGTGTTTGTACTGGTGGGGCGGGCGGGACTCGAACCCGCGACCGAGGGATTATGAGTCCCCTGCTCTAACCGGCTGAGCTACCGCCCCGAACACCGCGCCGGATCTTATCCCGCCCGGTGGATCACGGGCCAGCAGCGATCCAGCCCCACCTCATCGACTCCGCCGCCGTCGCCGTAGCTTCACGATGGGCAACGTGAGAATAACAGTGAGCAGCCAGAGCACCACGACGGCGCCCCAGAGCGCTTCTTCGCCCGGTTTGGTCTCGGTGAGGAGCATGGCGAGGGTCAGCAGCACGCTCAGTGCGCCGACCACGAGGACGCCCATTCCGCTGAGCACCATCACGGGGAGTTCCCACCAGGTGCTGGTGGCGGATTGCGTGGCCTGCCGTACGGCGGCCTGTGGCTGTGGGATCGCGTCCGGGGCACGGGCCGGCATGGGGATCCGCCGGTCGCCGGGCACCTTGGCGTCGATGGCGGGGATGACTCCCGGGTGCAGGTTGAACAGGGTGGGCTCGATGTGCAGCGCGATGGCGTCCGAGCCGATGAGCTGTCGGGCGCCGTCCGGCCAGACCAGCATGGCAGCGCAGTCGCCGTACCGGACGGTCAGCGGGTCGCCGGTCTGCAGGAGGGTCACCCCGTCCACGCCGACGCGCAGCGCGGCGTTCCCTTCCTTCGACGAGTAGGTGGTGCCCTGCAGGATCTCGGCCGAGTGAGTGGGTGCGGCGGCGAAGCCGGCCCAGTCGGCGGTGAGTCCGCCGGGCACCATCAGCAGTGCCGACGCGATCATCTCCCCAGCCACCTCGTGCAGGTCGGCGAGGTCGACGGCCTTGAGTTCGGCCCGGTGCTCGTCGACGCTGAGGTTCGGCTCTCCGGTCAGGACGTTGAGGGCGTACGACGGCAGCCGTGCCGCGTCCACCTCGGCGATGCCGAGGAAGTCTTCCCGCTTGGCGATGGTGGCGTCCAGGTCCGCCTGCTCGATCCGCCCGACTCGCATCTTGGCCAACACGTCGATGAAGCCGCCGAGCACAGCGTCCTGCTTCTCCGGCAGCGCGTCGGCGAGTGCCCGCAGCGTGGCGTAACCGTCGCCGCGTGGCTCGTACCCTGTGGTGGTGGTGTAGGAAAGGCCGGCCTCCTGGCGCAGCGAGCGGTACAGCTCCCGCTCCAGCACTGCGCTGAAGACACTGGCGGCGGCGCGGCGGCGCACCACCGAGTCGAGCACGACGGCCCGGGAGCCGCTCACGAAGTACGCGGGCGTCTGCGGCAGCGCCGACGACGCCGTCGGTGCGGGCTGGCGGGTCCCGGCGGGCAGAGCCAACCGCAGTTCGGCGGGCACCCGGTCACCGGCGATCCAGAGCACCGCGTTCTCCCGGGTGAACCACCGGGCGGCCCACTCGCGCAGGTCGTCGGCGGTGAGCGCGCCCAGGCCCCACTCGGGGTAGCTGACCAGCCCGTAGTCCCGGGCACCGTGTCGCCACAGCGGGATGCTGTCGACAGCGGCGGCGCCCCGGCTGCTCCACTCGGTCCGCAGGATCTCCTTCTCGACGTCCAGCCTCGCCACCGGCAGGTCGGAGAGGTTCCCGCAGACAGCGGTGAGGAATGCCGCGATGTCCGCTTCGGAGCCCTGAGTGTGGAACGTGGTGAACGCCTGGGCGGTCGCCCCGTTGACGTGGTAGTCGGCCAGGCCGAGCGGCGCGAGCGCGAGGTGCTCGATGAGGTGGGTGATGCCGGAGCGGACGAGCGTCTCGTCGGCGGTGCCGACCCGGAAGGTCAGCCCGGCGCGCATCGGCCCGCCGGTGGCGGCGAGCAGCGTGGGAACCCCGTCCACGTCCAGGTGCTGGATCATGACTGGCCGCCCTTCGCGTACGCCTTGGCGCGGAACTTCGTGAAGCCTGCGGCTCCGTCGACGTAGTCCCAGGGGTATTCGGTGCCCCGGTTGCCGAGGGCTGTGAACTGGCTGGCGGCGGCGGTCCACTGCTCCGTCAGGCTGAAGATCAGCGCGAACGCCGAGCGAACCGAGACCCAGCCGGGCCGGTCGACGAAGTCCGGGTGCAGCACCGACCGCTGCCCGGCCTGCATGACCTCGCCCACCACCGCCGTGTCGCGCAGGTACGCGGCACGCTCCCGTTCGGTGTCGAACTCCAGCCAGCGTTCGAGGTGCGCCTCGGCGATCACTACCGCGTTCAGCGCGCCGTCCGGGGCGGCCTGGGCGCACTCCCTGGCGAAACCGAACGCGCGGTCCCAGTTGCCGCTCCACTTCGGGCAGAACTGTTGGAGCAGGCTCGACTGCGCGGGCGCGTGGTGTGGGTGGTGCTGCGCGAGGCGGTCGTAGCGGCGGCGCGCTTCGGCCTGCCCCAGTTGGAGGCCACGGTTGTTGGTGATCCGTTGGGTCCAGGCGGCCGCGTCGTCCGGGTGCCGGGCGGTGACGTCGATGAGCACCTGCTCGGAGCGGCGCAGGTGTTCGTGGAACGTGGCGAACTGGGACCGGCTGACGTGCTGCGCGCGGTAGGAGCTGCGGATGCGCCAGCCGGCGCGAATCAGCCAGGCACCGAGCAGCACGCCGGCATGTGGGTCCTCGGGGTTGTCGTCGTACGCCCGCTGGAGGAACGCCTCGATCCCGACCTGATCGCCGACGACCCGGGCCAGCAGCGTGCGGCCGTCCGGGTCGCGGTCGGCGACCATCGCGCGAACGGCGGGCCAGTCGGCGGCATCGAGCGCCTTGCGCAGGTCCTCGACCTCGGGGTACGCGGCACCGGCGTCGAAGGTGGGGGCCGGTAGAGGGGCGGGCATGGCGGCGATCATAGGTGATCAACTACCGCGGCGGGGCCCTCATTCAGGGCGGGGTTCAGCCGGCGCGCAGCTCGTCCAGCACCGCGCCGGCGGCGCGCCAGCCGCTGGTGAGAGCGCCCTGGATCGATGGGCTGTCCCGGTGGTCACCGGCCACGAACAGGCCCTCCCCCAACGCCACCGGCTTGCGCAGTCGTCCCTGCGGCGGCGGTGCGGCGGGTAGCGCCTCGGGGATGGCCACTGTGGTGAGGTGGGTCCAGTCGGCGGTGGAGCGGCCGTACAGCCGGGTCAGCTCGGCCCGGATGGTCGGCTCGGGTGGGGCCGTCGGGCCGACCACCGAGGTGGCGATCAGGTGCCGCCCGGCGGGCGCGTACGTCGCGGCGGCGTTGCTGAGCACCACGGTGTTGGCGACGAGTTCGCGTCGGTCGCCGTCGACGAGCAGGATCGGCTCGCTGAGCGGCGGCTCGGGCGCGCTGTGGTAATAGGTGGTGTAGCTGTGCATGCGTACCGTCGCCAGGGCCGGCAGCAGCGCGGCCGCGGCGGGCGGGTCGACGGCGACCACGACGGCCCGGCAGCGGATGTCGCCGGCCTGGGTGCGGACCCGGCCCGGGGTGACCTCGGCGACGGGGGTGTCCAGGTCGAGCAGGTCGGCGGGCAGCGGTGCGGCGATGGCCCGGGGCAGCGCGGCCATCCCTTCGGCGGGCAGGCCGATCCGGCCGCGGGCGAAGGAGCGCAGCACCATCGCCAGTACGTGGCTGGAGGTGGAGAGTTCCCGTTCGATGAACACACCGGACAGGAACGGTCGCAGCAGTTCCTCGATGATCGCGTCGGAGAGGCCGGCGCGGCGCAGCGCCGTCTCGCTGGTGGTTTCCGGCGCGGCGAGCAGCCGGGACGCGGGCAGTGTGGCGCAGCCGGTGGCGAGCGCGGCGAAGCGCAGCCGGTCGAGCAGGGAGCCGACCCCGGCGAGCGCGGTGCCGGGGCCGCCGGTCGGCTCGCGCAGCGGGTTGACCAGCCGCAGCAGCTTGTCGCCCTTGCGGACCAGCACCCCGGAGGTGAAGTAGCCGAGGTTGAGCTGGTCGGTGTCGAGCAGCGTGCCGAGCCGGGGGTAGGCGGTGTTGAGCACCTGGAAGCCTCGGTCGATGAGGTGACCGTCGACCACGTCGGTGGCGACCCGGCCGCCGAGCCGACCCTCGGCCTCCACCAGCCGCCAGGGCACGCCGGCGCGGTGCAACCGGCGGGCGGCGGCGAGGCCGGCCAGGCCGCCGCCGACGATGACCACATCGGTTTCAGCCAGCACCGCGCGCCTCCCGCTCACCGTTCGCCCGGGACAACCGGCCCGGCCACCAGATCTTCGGCCCGATGTCGTACGCGAGTGCGGGCACCAGCAGCGACCGGACGATGATGGTGTCGATCAGTACCCCGATCGCGACCGCCGTACCCAACTCGACGAGCACCACCAGTGGCAGGACGGCGAGGGCGGAGAACGTCGCGGCGAGCACGATGCCGGCGGAGGTGATCACCCCGCCGGTGACGGCGAGGCCGGCGAGCACGCCAGCGCGGGTGCCGCGCTTGATCGATTCTTCGCGGACCCGGCTCATCAGGAAGATGTTGTAGTCGATGCCGAGCGCGACCAGGAAGACGAACGCGAACAGCGGGAACGCCGAGTCCACGCCGGGGAAGCCGAAGACGTGGCGGAACAGCAGCGCGCAGAGGCCGAGGGTCGCCGCGAAGCTGAGCAGCACTGTGGCGATCAGCAGCAGCGGGGCGAGCAGCGCACGCAGCAGCAGGGCCAGGATCACTGCGATGACCACCAGCACCACCGGGATGATGACGTTCTGGTCGCGCTTCGCGGCGTCCGACGTGTCCACGTTGATCGCTGTGAAGCCGCCGACCACCGCGTCCGCGCCGGGCACCTGGTGTACGGCCACCCGCAGCTCGCGGATGGTCCGCTCGGCGCCGTCGCTGTCGGGTGGGTCGGCCAGGGTCGCCTCCAGCTGCACCCGCCCGTCGACGACCTTCGGGGCGGCGTTCTCCTGGGGTGGGCCGGTCTGCGGGCCGGCCGGAAGGGGGCGGACGTCGGCGACGCCGGGCACGTCCTTCGCCACCTGGGCGATCTGCCGTGCGGTCTGTTCGGTGGTGAAGATGGTGGCCGGGCTGCCGGTGCCGGCCGGGTAGTGCCGGGAGATCACCTTTTGACCGTCGACCGAGTCGGTGCGCTGGGTGAACAGGTCGGACTGGCCGAGGGTGGTGGCGCCGAGCTGGGTGAGGCCGAGGGTCAGCAGGGCCAGCACGACGGCGGTGGTCAGCCAGATCGGGCGGGCGTGCCGGGCCACGAAGCCGGCGATGCGGCTCCAGATGCCGTGTTCGGCCCGCGGGTCGGCCTGGTCGGCTGGTGGGCGTCGGGGCCAGAACGCCCACCGTCCGCCGAGCACCAGCAGCGCGGGTAGGAAGGTGAGCATCACCAGCAGGGTGGCGGCGATGCCGATGGCGGCGACCGGGCCGAGCGCCCGGTTGGAGTTGAGGCTGGACAGCAGCAGGCAGAGCAGGCTGACGATGACAGTGCCGCCGGAGGCGATGATGGCCGGCGCGGCGCCCTTCCAGGCGGTCTTCATGGCGTCCCACGGGCGGTCGTGCCGGTGCAGCTCCTCCCGGTAGCGGGCGATCAGCAGCAGCGCGTAGTCGGTGCCGGCGCCGAATACCAGCACGGTGAGGATGCCCTGGGCCTGCCCGTTGAGCTTGACCACATCAGCGTCGGCGAGCAGGTAGACGAAGACCGAGGCGAGGGCGTACGACATCCCGGCGGCGAGCAGCGGGAAGATCCAGAGGACCGGGCTGCGGTAGACGATCAGCAGGATGACCAGCACCACGACCAGGGTGACCAGCAGCAGTGGTCCGTCGATGGCGGAGAAGACCTCGATCAGGTCGGCGAGCAGACCGGCCGGGCCGGAGACGTCCACGGTGAGCCCGTCCCGGTCACCGCCGGTGATGTCGCGCAGTTTCTCGACGACCGCGCCGATCTCCTCGCCCTCGGCGTCGTCCACCGGTACGACGACCTGGAGTGCCTGGCCGTCCTCGCTCGGAATGGGTGGGGGCAGCGGGGTGACCACGCCGGGGATCTGGGCGAAGCTGGCGGCGTCGGCGCTCACCCGCTGCCGGTCGGCGTCGGTGATCCCGGTGGGCCGTTCGTAGACGACCAGCGCCGGGATGGTCTGCCGGTCGACGAACTCGCCGGCGAGGTCCTGGGCGCGGGTCGCCTCGGCGTCGGTGGGCAGGAAGGCCGCGTTGTCGTTGGTGGCGACCTCGCTGAGGCGGCCCGCGAACGGGCCGGACACGCCGCCGATCACCAACCAGGCCAGCACGACCGCCACCGCGATCAGCGTGGCCTTGCCGCCTCGTCCGGACATCAGCACTCACCCCAAGGATCGACGCATCAATCGACGCAGCGGTAGCCTCAGTCGACATCGACCATCCTGCCGGGCAAGCCGGTCGAAGGTGGGTGAAACCGGGTCACGCACACGAAAACGCCCGCCGGCCGGTGGCTGACGGGCGTACGTGGAAGAGCTCCCCCGATTGGACTCGAACCAATAACCTGCCGGTTAACAGCCGGCTGCTCTGCCAATTGAGCTACAGGGGATCGTGCTCCGCGCGACTTCGGATCTCCCCGACGCCTTGCGACGGGACAAGAGTACAGGACATACCCCGGTGGCGGTCCAGTGGGTTCCCTCCCCGCCGCCGCCCTGACAATAGGGGTAAATCGCCATCCCGGCACAAGCATGCTTGAGCGGAGAGCAGGATGGGTAGTTAGCTGCGGACAGAGGACGCAGGCGCGAACAGGTCGCCTTCCGACGGGGCAACTCGCCGGGGTGGTGACGGCGCGTCAGGTACGGAAGGAGCCGCCATGCGCGGAAAGATCATGTTTCTTGGCGGGCTGGCTGCGGGATTCGTCCTGGGCGCCCGTGCCGGCCGGGAAAAGTACGAAGAGCTAGTGGTCCGGGGCCGCAAGGTGCTCGACCACCCGACCGTCCAGGAGGCGGCCGGGGTCGCGCAGGCCCAGGCCAACAAGCTCTACAGCGAGGGCAAGGACAAGCTCGGCCAGACCAAACTGGGCGAGAAGCTGGGAAACGGTAACGGCAGCACCGGCAAGCAGGAGCTGACCGCCGCCGACGACGCGTTCGCCGGCACGCCCGCCACAGTGGGCGCCAAGACGGGCACCAGCACGGTCGGCACGACCTCCGGGTCGCCGTCGTCCACGAACCCCCGCACCAAGCCGTCCGGCTCGGGCACGAACGCCAGCACGCTCTGACCAATCGCACGTCGACGGGCCGGTCGCCGCAGGGCGACCGGCCCGTGGTCTGTCCGACGTGCGGTCAGTCCTTGCTGCTGAACGCCGCGTCGAAGGCGGCGCTCGGTGCGTCGAAGGCGAGCCGGCGGACGAACTGCAACGCCTCCGGGGCGCCGACCAGCCGGTCCATTCCAGCGTCTTCCCACTCGACCGAGATCGGGCCGGTGTAGCCGATCGCGTTCAACGCGCGGAAGCAGTCCTCCCAGGGCACGTCACCGTGGCCGGTGGAGACGAAGTCCCACCCGCGCCGCAGGTCGGCCCAGGGCAGGTGCGAGGCGAGCCGGCCACGCCGGCCATCGCCGGTACGCACCTTCGCGTCTTTGCAGTCCACGTGGTAGATCCGGTCGGCGAAGTCGAAGATGAAGTTCACCGGGTCCAGCTCCTGCCAGACGAAGTGCGACGGGTCCCAGTTCAGCCCGAACGCGGGCCGGTTGCCGATCGCCTCCAGCGTCCGCTTCGTCGTCCAGTAGTCGTACGCGATCTCACTCGGGTGCACCTCGTGCGCGAACCGCACTCCCACCTCGTCGAACACGTCGAGGATGGGGTTCCAGCGGTCGGCGAAGTCCTGGTAGCCGCGCTCGATCATCGACGGCGGCACCGGCGGGAACATCGCGAGGGTGTGCCAGATCGACGAACCGGTGAAGCCGACGACCGTCTTCACCCCGAGCTTCGCCGCCGCCCGCGCGGTGTCCTTGATCTCCTCGGCAGCCCGCTGACGAACCCCCTCGGGCTCCCCGTCGCCCCAGATGCGGCCGGGCAGGATGTCCTGGTGCCGCTCGTCGATCGGGTGGTCGCAGACCGCCTGACCAACGAGGTGGTTGGAGATCGTGAAGACCTCAAGGTTGTGCTTCGCGAGGGTCTCCCGCTTGCGCTCGACGTACGAGTCGTCGGCGAGCGCCTTGTCGACCTCGAAGTGGTCGCCCCAGCAGGCGATCTCCAGACCGTCGTAGCCCCACTCGGAGGCGAGCCGGCAGACCTCCTCGAACGGAAGATCGGCCCACTGGCCGGTGAAGAGCGTGATGGGTCGCGCCATTGTCCTTCTCCCCTGTTGTGATGGGGATTCCTTGTGCGGACCGGGGCGAGGGTGACCGGACGTACGCGGCACCCGGGCGGTCACCGGTGGGTGCGGAACACACCTGAGCCCGGCGGGTTGCGCCTCCCACCGGGTCACCGGCCACCAGCACGGTCGCCGACCCCCACCCTATTTCCGCAGTGCCCCATCGGGGAAGCCCCGCGGTCGGCCGATCATCCGATCATTTCCTCGGGTGCGGGCAGGACGGCTCGTACGGTGAAGCCGCCACCGGCGCGCGGGCCGGACGAGAACGTGCCGCCGAGCCGCTCGGCGCGCCTGCGTACCCCGAGCAGACCTCGCCCGGCGCTCTGGGTGCCGCCGCCGGACGGAGCGGGACCGGCGCCCTCGTCGCGGACCTCGATGGTGATGCCCGCGGCGTCGTAGCGCAGGCGGACCCCGACCGGAGCGCCCGGTGCGTGCCGGCAAGCGTTGGTCAGCGCTTCCTCGATGATCCGGTACGCCACCACGTCGACCGGGCCGGGCAGCGGCCGGGGTTGCCCGGCCATCGTCCACCGCACCGGTTGACCTGCGGTGAAGCCCTCCACCAACGCGTCAAGGCGGTTCAGGCTGGGCGCCGGCTCGGACGGGTCGTCGGGCTCGTCGGCCCGGCCCAGCGCACCGAGCAGCTGATGGCCTCGCGCCAGCACCGTCCCACGCCACTGCGCGAACAACCCCATGCAGGTCAAGGTACGGCAGCAACCTGTGCGCCACCCTCCCGGCGTCCCCACCCCCCTTCCCGCCGATCTTGCACTCTGTGTTGTCGAAAGGTCGGCATTGCGGGCATTAATCCCGACCGAAAGGGCAAGATCGACGGCGCGGAGGGGCCGACGACGTGAGTCGCGGCCCCTCCGCGGTCAGGGGGTCAGGGGGTCAGTCGGTCAGGGCAGGGTCCACTTCTGGTTGGCCGCGTTGAGGCAGGTCCAGAGGTGCACGACGGTGCTGTCGGCGGAGTTGTTGCCGGAGACGTCCAGGCACTTGCCCGACGACGGGTTGCGCAGGGTGCCATCGGACGCGGCGGCCCAGTTCTGCGCGCCGCTGCCGTTGCACGTCCAGAGCTGGATCTTGGTGCCGTCGGCGGTGCCGCTGCCGGAGACGTCCAGGCACTTGCCGAGCGCCTTGATCGTCGAGTTCGGCGTCACGGTCCAGGTCTGCGCCGTGCTGCCGTTGCAGGTGTAAAGCTGGATCTGGGTGCCGTCGGCGGTGGCGGCGTTGCGCACGTCCAGGCACTTGCCGGCGAGACCCTTGATCGGGCCGACCCCGGTGCCGCCGCCGCTGCCCTTCACCAGTGTGAAGTCGTCCAGGTCGAAGAGCCCAGTGCCGCTACCGGTGAAGGTGAGGTAGAGGTTCTGGGTGCTGGACGGGACGTTGGACAGCGCAGTGGAGACGTTGGCGTAGGTCGTCCAACTGCCGGTGTTCGGCACCGCGACAGTGCCGAGCACCGGGCCGGTGGCCGAACCGGTGCGCACCTGGATGGCGCCACCAGCGCCGCCGGAGACGACCCGGGCCGTGAACGAGGTGACCCCGGCCAGGTTGACTCCGTTGTACGCGGCCCAGTCACCCGGCTCGATGTAGCCGAGGGTCTGCCCACCGTTGGCGCCCGCCTTGGTGAACGCGGAGACGCCGTTGGCCGAGCTGAACGCCTCGGCCTGGATCGTGCCGGTGGGCGGCGGCGTGGTGCCCAGCTCCTTGATCCGGATGTTGCGGAACGAGGCGTCGTCACCGGTGCCGTGGTTCTGGATACCGATGTGACCGGCCAGGGAGCGGACCGGGTTGGTGTTGGTGAAGTCGTTGATCTTCACCCCGTTGAGGAAGATCTGTAGCCGCTCACCCTCGACCAGCAGCTCGTACGTGTTCCACTCCCCCGCCGCGTTCAGCGCCGCGTCGCGGGCGGCGATGTCGGCCGACTTGTAGGTGTAGACAGCGCCGGTGGTGCGATCGGCCGCGTCGGTGGCGTCGATCTGGATCTCGTACCCGTTGTCGACGGCCGACCACGGATCACTCGACGGTGGGAACCCGATGAAGATGCCGGAGTTGTCGTCACCGGCCAGCTTCCAGTCCATCTTCAGCGAGTAGTTGGTGAACTGCTTGGCGTTGTACCAGTACAGCCCCATGCCGCCGACCGAGGTCAGGGTGGCGTCGGTGTTGGTGAAGCTGCCCGGACCGGCCTGTGACCAACCAGCCGTCGAGCCGTTGAACAGCGGGGTGTAGCCGGTCTCGGGCCGGCAGTCGGCCTTGCTCCGACCGGAGGCGTACCGGATGCCGCCGAGCAGGTGGTTCCGGAACCCCGACTCCGCGTACGACGCCTGGGTGTGCCCCGCCCCGGTGTAGAAGGACCGGCCGCCGCTGTAGCTCTTGCACCAGCTCAGCGGGTGGTCGGCGCCCATGCCGCCGCCGGAGTACGACGACTCGTCCAGGGTGGCCAGCACGTGCGCGCTCGACCGGGCGTTGGTGCGGTAGTTGTACCACTCGTCGGTGCGGGTCCAGGTCTGCGGCAGGTGAGCGGTGGCCGCGTGCCCCCGGTCCTCCACCTTCATGTTGGCCTGCTGGATCGCGGGGTGCGAGGCGAACCACGCCCCCACGAGGTTGCCGTAGAACGGCCAGTCGTACTCGGTGTCGGCTGCGGCGTGCACACCCACGTATCCGCGGCCCGAGCCGATGTACGACTCGAAGGCGGTCTGCTGGCTGGCGTTGAGCACGTCGCCGGTGGTGTTGAGGAAGACGACAGCCTCGTACTGGTTGAGGTTGCTCGTGGTGAACGCGGCGGCGTCCTCGGTCGCGGTGACAGTGAAGTTGTTCCCCGCGCCCAGGTCGCGGATGGTCTGGATGCCGACCGGGATCGCGTCGTGCCGGAAACCAGCGGTCTTGGAGAAGACCAGCACGTCGTACGGGGCGTCGGCGGCGCTGGCCGGGGTGGCGGGGGTGGTGCAGGCAATGACGGCGAGTGCCGCCATGGCCGCACCGAGGACGGGTCGCAGGCGTCTGCGCATATCGCTCTCCCAACTGCGGTTAGGAGGGGCCCCTCACCTCACACTAGGCGTTGGCGAGGGGCCCCCACCTGTCAGGTCAGGGCAGGATCCACTTTTGGTTGGCGGCACCGCTGACGCAGGTCCAGAGGTGGACCACAGTGCTGTCAGCGGAGCTGTTGCCGGAGACATCCAGGCACTTGCCCGACGACGTGTTGCGGAGCGTGCCGTCGGCCTGGGCGGCCCAGTTCTGGGCGGCGGTCCCGTTGCAGGTCCAGAGCTGGATCTTGGTGCCGTCGGCAGTGGCGCCGCCCGACACGTCCAGGCACTTACCCAACGACTTGATCGTGGAGTTGGGGGTGACCGCCCAGGTCTGCGCGGTACTGCCGTTGCAGGTGTAGATCTGGATCTGCGTGCCGTCGGCGGTGGCGGCGTTGCGCACGTCCAGGCACTTGCCGCCGAGGCCCTTGATCGCCCCGGCTCCACCGGCCGGGGGCGTCCCGGTGACGAAGGTGAAGGCGTCCAGGTCGTAGAGCGCCCCGGTGCCCGACCCGGCGAAGGTCAGGTAGAGCGTGGTCGTACCGGTCGGCGGGCTGCTGATCGTCCCGGTGACAGTGGTGAAGGTTTCCCAGCCGCCGGTCACCGGGACCGTGGCCGAGCCGAGCACGGTGCCGGTGGCCGAGCCGGCCCGGACCTGGAGGGTGCCACCGGCACCCGCCGAGGAGACCCGGGCGTTGAACGAGGTCACGTTGCCCAGCCGGTACGGCTGGAACGCGATCCAGTCGCCGTTGTTGATGTCGCCGACGGTCTTGCCACCCTCGGCCGGGGTCTTGCTGAACACGTTGATCCCCGACGAGGTGCCGTAGAACTCGGCCTGGCGGTGCCGCGGCGGCAGCGTGTGCTGGGTGTGCGTGGTCAGCCCACCGGCGTCGGTGTACTCGGCGTCGAAGATCGCGAAGATGTTCGCCGCGTCGTCGTGCTCACCGTCGACCGGGATGGTGATCGAGCCCGAGCAGCCGGTCTGCGAGGTGATCTGGTGCCCGTGCTGGTCGTGCCCGAGCACGTAGGTCATCTTGACCTTCGTGCAGTCGATGGTGCCGTCCTCCGGGTCGGTCACAGTGATGCTGTACGGCACCGTGTCCCCGAAGCCGAACAGCTGACCGTTGCCCGGGTTGTTGATCGTGACCGTGGGCGCGGTGTTGCCGACGCTGATCTGCACGCTGCTGCTGCCGGTGGCGCCCTGCGGGTCGCGCACCGTCAGCGTGGCGGTGTAGGTGCCGTTGGCGCTGTAGGTCTTCGTCGGGTTGGCGGCGGTCGAGGTGGTCCCGTCACCGAACGCCCACGCGTAGGTCAACGCGCCGCCCTCGGGGTCGGCCGAGCCGGCCGAGGAGAACGTCACAGCGAGCGGGGCCGCGCCGGAGGTGCGGTTGGCGCTGGCCTTCGCGGTGGGCGCCCGGTTGCCGCCGCCGACGTAGTCGAAGCGGTAGAGCGCCGAGTTGGCGTCACCGTTGAAGTAGCCGGTGCCGTAGTCGAGCACGTAGTACGCGCCGTCCGGGCCGAACGCCGAGTCCATGACCTGCTTGCCGACCCAGGGGAAGGTGTCGATGGTGCCCCGGGAGCCGTCGGAGTTGACGTGGATCGGCTTGATCCAGCCCCGGCCGAACTCGGTGGCGAAGAACTGCCCGTCGAACGACTGCGGGAACTTGGTGGTGGAGGTCGACGAGGCGTTGTACCGGTAGACCGGGCCGCCCATCGGCGACTCGGAGCCGCCGCCGAACTCGGTCGGGGTGCCGGCGTCACCGGCGTACCGGATCCAGGCCGGCTGGGCCGGCGGCAGGGTGGTCCGGCCGGTGTTGCGGAACGAGTTGTTGGTCGGCCCGCCGGTGCAGTTGTACTTCGCGCCGCTGGCGCTGGTCGCGAAGTCGAACTCGTTGTACGTCTCGGTGCTGGTGTTGGTGCCGGTGCAGTACGGCCAGCCGTAGTTGCCCGGTGCCGCGACCCGGTTGAACTCCACCTGGCCGGACGGCCCGCGGGTGGAGCTGGTGGATCCGGCGTCCGGCCCGTAGTCACCGACGTAGACCACGCCGGTGGCCTTGTCCACGCTGATCCGGAACGGGTTGCGGAACCCCATCGCGTAGATCTCCGGACGGGTCTGGGCCGTGCCGGGGGCGAACAGGTTGCCCGACGGGATCGAGTACGTGCCGTTGGCGTTCACCTTGATCCGCAGGATCTTGCCGCGCAGGTCGTTGGTGTTGCCGGCACTGCGCTGCGCGTCGTACGCGGGGTTGCGGTTGGTCCGCTCGTCCAGCGGCGAGTAGCCGGACGACTCGAACGGGTTGGTGTCGTCGCCGGTGGACAGGTAGAGGTTTCCGGCGGCGTCGAAGTCGATGTCACCACCGACGTGGCAGCACACGCCCCGGCTGGCCGGAACGTCGAGCACGTCGACCTTGCTGGACTGGTTGAGCGTGAAGTCGGAGTTCAGGGTGAACCGGGAGAGGCGGTTCACCCCGTTCCAGGCCGAGAAGTCGGTGCCGGTGGCCGGCGCGTCCCCGCCAGGGGTGGAGAGCGGCGGGGCGTAGTAGAGGTAGATGTAACGGTTCGAGGCGAAGCCCGGGTCGACGCCGACGCCCTGCAACCCCTCCTCGTCGTGCTGGTAGACCGACAGGGTGCCGATCGCGGAGGTGGTGCCGTTGGCGTCGGTGCGGCGCAGGGTGCCGTTGCGGGCGGTGTGCAGGACCGAGCGGTCCGGCAGCACCGCCAGCGACATCGGCTCACCCATGTCGGTCACGCCGCGGGCCAGCTCGACCTGCTGGAAGTCGCTGGCGACGATCGTGTGCGCCTGGGCGGGGGCCGAGCCGGCGGCGAAGGTGACAGTGCCGGCGGCGACCGCCAGCAGCAGCGCTGATCCGGCGGAGAACCATCGTCGGGACCGTTGTCTGGGAGCGTCCTTCATGGACATTTGTGCTGTCCCTTCCTGACGTGTGACTGCCAGGCCGGGCGCGCGCCGTCGCGCCGGATGCCGTAGCGGTGATGGGGGGTCGATGGGTTACCGCGCCGCCGGTTCACCTCGACGAAACATATTCGTGTTGGTCACGACACTAAGTCGCACGTGTCGATGTGTCCATACCTTCCGGCGGTTCAGCACCAACTTTTGTCGATTTGATCGAAAGTCGCCGGTCAGGCGCGTCGGTCGATCGCCTGTCCGGCCAGCGCAACCAGCGCCGCGCGGGCCTCATCGGCCACCACAGCGCTCTGCAGGGCGGAGAGCGCGGCCTCGGTCCGGACCCGGATCATCTGCTCGATCCGCTCCCGCGCGCCGGTCGCCTCGATGATGTCGCGCAGCTCCGCCGCGCCCTCGGCGTCCAACGCCGGGTTGCCGAACAGCTCCCGCAGCCGGATGGTCTGCGGCCGGTCGGCGGCGCTGCGGGCCAGCGCCATCATGACAGTGGGCTTGCCCTCACGCAGGTCGTCCAGGACCGACTTCCCGGTGATCGCCGGGTCGCCGAACACGCCCAGGACATCGTCGCGGAGCTGGAACGCGTCACCCAACGGGTCACCGAACTCGCCAAGCGCGGCGATCAGCTCCGGCCCCGCGCCGGCCAGGGCCGCACCGATCTGCAACGGCCGGGTGACCGTGTACCGGGCAGCCTTCATCCGGATCACGGTGAGCGCGCTGGCCACCGAGCCGTCACCCACACCCGAGACCAGGTCCAGGTACTCCCCCGCGATCACCTCGGTACGCATCAGCGCGAACACGCCGTACCCCCGGTGCACCTGCTCGGTGCTCAGCCCGCACTCGTGGAACATCTGATCCGACCAGGCCGCGCAGAGGTCACCGCAGAGCAGCGCGGTGTTGCGGCCGTACGCCTCAGGGTCACCGCGCCACGACGAGCGGGCGTGCAGGTCGGCGAAGAGCCGGTGCACCGACGGCTCACCCCGACGGCGGTCGCTGCCGTCCAGGATGTCGTCGTGGATCAGCGCGAACGCGTGGAACAGCTCCAGGGCCGCCGCGGCCACCACGATCGGGGTGCCGTCGGCCGCCCCCGCGCCGCGCCAGCCCCAGTAGCAGAAGAGCGGTCGTAACCGCTTGCCACCGGCCAGCACGAAGCGTTGCAGCGCGGTGAACACGCCCCGCGGCGCCCCGTCCGGCCAGTCCGGGCCCTGCCGGCTGAGAAAACCGGCCAGCTCCGCGTCGAAGCGCGCCCGCAGCTCGCTGGCGTCGGTGGGCGCGACGGTGACCGTCATGAGACCTCCCCCGACCCGCCGGCACCGCCGGGGCTCAGCCCGGCCAGCTCCAGCAGCAGCGCCTTGACCTCGGTCGCCGCGATCTTTTCCCGGGCCGCGGTCGGGTCGGAGCAGAGCAGCACCGGGCCGTCCGCCGGGTCGTCCGGCAGCCGCCCGTGCGAGCCGCGCACCGCCCGCGCGCCGGCGTCCAGGCCGACAGCGCTCATCAGGTACCGCATGCCGAGCTTCTTGCGGGCCAGCGCCACCCCGGCGCGGGCCTTCGCGGCACCGGGGTTGGCCGGGTCGAAGAACAGCTCGGCCGGGTCGTAACCCGGCTTGCGGTGAATCTCCACGAGCCGGGCGAAGTCCGGTGCCCGGGCGTCATCCAGCCAGTAGTAGTAGGTGAACCAGGCGTCCGGCTCGGCCACCAGCACCAGCTCACCGGCGCGCGGATGGTCCAGACCGTGTGCCGCCTTGCCCTCGGCGTCGAGCACCTCGGCCACCCCGGGCAGGCCGGCGCAGAGCTTCGCCACCGTCGGCACGTCGGCCGGGTCCTTGACGTAGACGTGCGCGATCTGGTGGTCGGCGACCGCGAACGCCTTCGACGTCCACGGGTCGAGGTACTCCATGCCCGCCTGGGTGTGCACGTGCAACAGCCCCTCGGCGCGCAGCAACCGGTTGACGTCCACCGGCCGGGACACGTCGGTGATGCCGTACTCGGACAGCACCACGACCGTGGCGTCCCGGGCCCGGGCGGCGTCCAGGAGCGGGCCGAGCACCGCGTCCAGCTCCGCTGCCGCCGCGGCGGCCTGGGCCGACGAGGGACCGAAGCGTTGCAGGTCGTAGTCCAGGTGCGGGACGTAGACCAGGGTCAGGTCGGGTGACACGTCGGCGAGGATCTGCTCGGCCGCCTGACAGATCCACCGCGACGACGGCAACGCGGCGGTCGGCCCCCAGTAGGTGAAGAGCGGGAAGGTGCCCAGCCGCCCGGTGAGCGCGTCGTGCAGCTCCGGCGGGTCGGTGTAGCAGTCCGGCTCCTTGCGTCCGTCGGCGTAGTAGACCGGGCGGGGCGTCACCGTCCAGTTGACGTCCGCGCCCATGGCGTACCACCAGCAGACGTTGGCCACTGTGTAGCCGGGTTCGGCCCGACGGGCGGCCTGCCAGAGCTTGTCCCCGCCGACCAGCGCGTTGTGCTGCCGCCACAGCAGCACCTCGCCCAACTCCCGGAAATACCACCCGTTGCCGACGATCCCGTGCCCGCTGGGCGGCTCGCCGGTCAGGAAGGTGGACTGCACCGAGCAGGTCACGGCGGGCAGCACGGTGCCCAACTCGGCCCGGAAGCCGCCGTCGGCGACCCCCCGCAGTCGAGGCATGTGCGCCAGTAGTCGGGGCGTCAACCCCACCACGTCGAGGACCACCAGTCGCCGGCTCATCGCGCCACCCCCATGCTCACGGTTCGCTCTGCGGTCAGGCCGAGGCCGACCAGTTCGTCCCGGGCGAAGGCCAGCTCCGCCGCGATGCCGGCGGCCAGCTCCGCGTCGGTGCCGGGCCGTCGTGCGGCCGGCAGCACCCCCCAGGTGTACGTCTCGACGTCAAGGTGGTCGCAGCCGGCGGTCGGGCCGTCGAAGAGCGCTCTCAGGGCCGCGCGGAGCACCGGCAGGGTCGAGCCGAGCGGCTCCTCGGGTGGGGCGTGCAGCGGCACGTGGTAGTGCACCCGCCACGGGCCGGGCAGCGCCCGGTCCAGCGCCTCGTCCAGGTCGTCGGCCGCGTACGTCGGGTCGGCCGGGTCGGCCAGACCGGCGCAACCGGCGCCCCTTGTCTGGTGCAGGAAGCGTGGCTCCACCCAGCGGCGCAACGCCTCGGCCCCGCCCTCCGGGTCGGCGGCCTCGACGGCGGCGGAGACCTGCACCTTCACCACCGGCAGTCCGGCCGCCCGCAGTCGGTCCAGCGCCTCGGCCGGCTCCTCCCAGGCGCAGGCCAGGTGGGCCAGGTCGAGGCAGACACCCAGCCGATCGGTGTCCATCCCGGACAGCAGCGCGGCCGCCTGGCCGGTGCTCTCCACCACACAGCCGGGCTCCGGCTCGAAGGCGATGCGCACCTCACGGCCGGTGTCCCGCTGCACGTCGGCCAGGCTGGCGGCGAGCTGGTCCAGCCGGCGTCGGGCCGCGTCGGCCCGGCCGGTGTCCCACGGTTGACGCCAGGCCAGCGGCAGCGTGGAGATCGAACCCCGGGCGGCGTCGTCGGGCAGCAGGTCGGCGAGCACCCGGGCCAGATTCAATGTGTACGTCAGGCGCTGCTCGGTGGTCCAGTCCGGGTGGTACACGTCCTGCTTGACCACCGGGGCCTGGAAGGCCGCGTACGGGAAGCCGTTGAGGGTGACCACCTCCAGGCCCCGGGCGTCCAGCTCGGTGCGCAACCGGCGGCGTAGCGTCGGGTCGGCGGCCAGCTCGGCGGCGACCGGGGCGGCCAGCCACAGGCCGAGCCCGAGCAGGTCGCTGTCGAGCGCCTCGCGGACCGGCACCGCGTAGGTGTCCAGTTGACCGAGGATGCCGGCGAGGTCCTCGGCCGGGTGCACGTTTGTGCAATAGCCGAGGTGGACGGTCTCACCGCCGGCATGTCGCAGCCGCATCAGCTGCCGCCGCGCAGGATCGAGTTGCCGGTCTGCGGGTCCACTGCGGCAGCGGTGTCCAGGTCGCTGAGGTCGAGGCGCCCCGACTGCCCGTAGAACTCCACAGGGTTTTGCCACAGCACCGTGTCGACGTCGTCGTCGTTGAAGCCGGCCGCGAGCATCGCCTCGCCGGTGGCCCGGGTCAGCAGCGGGTCGGAACGCCCCCAGTCGGCTGCCGAGTTGACCAGCATCCGTTCCGTGCCGTACTCCCGCAGCAACTCCACCATCCGCTGCGGGGTCATCTTGGTGTCCGGGTAGATGGAGAAACCCAGCCAGCAGCCGCTGTCGCGGACCAGCTTCACTGTCACCTCGTTGAGGTGGTCGACGACCACCCGACCCGCGTCGATGCCGGATTCGGCGACCACGGCGAGGGTCCGCTCGCAGCCGCGCGCCTTGTCCCGGTGCGGGGTGTGCACCAGCGCCGGCAGGTCGTACGCCACAGCGAGGGCGAGCTGCGCCGCGAACGCCTCGTCCTCCTCGGGCGTCATCGAGTCGTACCCGATCTCGCCGACCGCCACCACCGCGTCCTTGTCCAGGTAGCGCGGCAGCAGGTCGAGCACCGGACGACAGCGAGGGTCGTTGGCCTCCTTGGGGTTCAGCGCGATGGTGGCGAAGTGGCGCACCCCGAACTGCCCGGCCCGGAACGGCTCCCAGCCGATCAGCGAGTCGAAGTAGTCGGTGAACGACGCGGCGCTGGTGCGCGGCTGACCCAGCCAGAACGCCGGCTCGACCACCGCGCGCACTCCGGCGGCGGCCATTCGTTCGTAGTCGTCGGTGGTGCGTGAGGTCATGTGGATGTGGGGGTCGAAGATGCGCATTCACGCCTCCCGGGGCAGTGCGGCGGTGAGCCGGTGGAGCAGGTCGGTGGCGTCGGCGGGCAACTCCCGGCCGGCGGCGTGCCGTTCGGCGGCCAGCGCGGCCAGCATCGCGGTCAGCTCGCTGTCGGCCCGGGTGTCCAGGTCGGCCACGTTGGCCAGGGGGACGCCGCTGAACACGCACTTGAGCACCGCCTGTCGCCAGGCGGCCTGGTCGAGGTGCCGGGCGTACGGGCCGAGCGCGGCGGCGACCAGCCGGGTGTCGTTGGTCCGGATCGCGTCGTGCAGCAACGCAACCCCGTCGGCGCCGATCGGCAGCAGCGGCAGGGCGCGTAGCACGGCTCGTCGTTCGGCCGCGTCACCGTGCTGGTAGAGGCGCTCGGCGTACGCCGCGTGGTCGGCGGGCAGGCTGGTGAGCAGCAGCACCCGGGCCGCGTCGTCGGCGGTCCAGCCGGGGGCGTCGGGCAGCGCGGCGCGACCGCAGCGTCGGCCGGCGGCGGGAAAGAGCCGGGTGATCGCGGTGGGCTCGATGGTGACCCGGCGCAGCGCCGTGTCCAGCCAATCGGGATCGGGTACGCCTCCCAGCGCGGCCCGTAGTGAATCCGGTGTCATCCCGTCTCCTCCCCTTGTTGCTACGCAGGCACCCCAGGAATGTCTGCGGGCAGTTCGTCCTTCGTGCGGCCGGCCATTGCGGCGGCACGCAGGAACTCGATCGACCGGGCGGCCACGGCGGGTGCGGCGTGCGAGTCGCGGGGCAGCTCGACGGCGACCAGGCCGCGGTAGCCGGCGTCGCGCAGCGCGGCCAGCACCGGCGGGAAGTCGATCTCGCCGACGCCGAACTCCAGGTGTTCGTGCACGCCTCGGCGCATGTCGTCGATCTGCACGTTGACCAGGTGGTCGGCCACCTCGGCGACGCACTGCGGCACCGGCCAGGACTCCAGGCACCGGCAGTGGCCGATGTCGAGGGTGATGCCGAAGCGGGCCGGGTTGTCGAGAGCGGTGTGCAGCCGACGCCAGTCCGCGATGTCCTGCACCAGCATGCCCGGCTCCGGCTCGAAGCCGAGGGTGACGCCGGCGGTGTCGGCCGCGTCGACCACTGTGGCGCAACCGGCCACCAGCCGGTCCCAGGCGCACTGCTGTGACACCACCTCGGGCCGGACACCGGCCCAGAACGAGACCGCCTCCGCGCCCAGGTCGGCGCCGATCCGCACGGCCCGGCGCAGGAACTCGATCCGCCGGGTCGGGTCGTCGTGCAGCAACGTCGGGGCGTGCTTCTGCCACGGGTCGAGCAGGTAGCGGGCACCGGTCTCGATGACCACAGCCAGGCCCAGCGACTCCAACCGTCGACCGACAGCGGCGACCCGGCGGGTGAGCCCGGGCGCGAACGGGTCCAGGTGGTCGTGGTCCAGGGTGAGCGCCACCCCGTCGTAGCCGAGGTCGGCGATGACGGCGAGCGCGTCGTCGAGGCGGTGGTTGGCGAACCCGTTAGTGCCGTACCCGAGGCGCAGCGTGGTGGCGTCAGCGGCCGGCGCACCGGGCCGAGGCTCGGGGACGCTCATGTCGGGGAGACCTTCCGGGCCAGCCGTCGACCCAGCGGCGCGGCCGCCGCGACGGCCACCCCGAGCAGACCTGCTCCACCCCGTGCGGTGAGGGCTCCCTGGAGGGCCGGCAACCCGGTGATCCCGGCGCCGACGGCCGCGCGGACCCGCCCGGCCGACGGGTCCCGGACAACCTCGGCCTGGGCCGCGCCGTAGCGGGCGGCGTACCAGCCGGCCAGCACTGCGGGCAGCACCGCCGCGATCGTGGCCGACCGGCTGCGACCCGCGCGCCCACCGGCCTCGTCGACGGTCTCGGCCCGGTCGGTGACACCGGCCTGGTTCGTCGTTCGGAGGGCCGCGCGTCGGGTGCCCGGCACGGCGACGGCGGCACTGGCGGCGACCACGGCGGTGCCGGCGAGGGTGCGCATCGGCAGGGTGGCGTCGGCGCCGGTGACCTCCCGGCGGGACAGCGCGGTGACCGTCCAGGTGTGCGCGGCGATGGTGGCCGCCGCCGGCAGCGCCCGGGTCATCCGGCCGCCGGACGCGCCGAGCAGCACGTCCAGCCCTCGGCAGGCGGCCATCACGGCCGGGCCGGCTGCGGTGTTCTTGGCCAGCAGGTCGTACCCCCAGATGGTGGCGGCCAGCGGCACGGCGAGCGCGGCGGCGCGGCGACCGCCCACGGCGGCGGCCAGGCCCACGCCGGCGGCCGTGAGGCCCGCCGCGAGGCCGACCGCGGCGGCCGGGGTGACCCGACCGCTCGGGATCGGCCGCTCGGGCCGTTCCTCGGCGTCCAGGCGCCGGTCGGCCCAGTCGTTGGCGGCCATGCCGGCCCAGTAGAGCAGCACCGACGCGCCGGCCAGGGCAGGGGTACGCGGGCTCAACGCGCCGGCCGCCGCGGCCCCGGCGATCACGTCACCGGGCACCGAGAGCGCGGCCGGCGCCCGGACCAGCTCGGCGAGATCAGCCAACGTTGTCATGGACACCGTCCCCGCCGTCGTGCAGTTGCCGGGTGAAGGCGGTCAGCCGGGCCCACTGCTCACCCAGCGAGTGGGTGGGCGTGCCCAGCGGGTCCTTGAAGAAGAAGCCCAGGTCGGCCAGCGGCCCCACCTGTCCGGCGGCGTGCGCGGCGGCGGTGAGTCGGGCCAGGTCGAGCACCAGCGGCGCGGCCAGCGCGGAGTCGCAGCCGTGCCAGGTGAACTCCATCCGCATGCCGGTGCCGAGGAAACCGCTGAAGGTGATCAGATCCCAGGCGGTCTTGAAGTCGCCCAGCTCCTCGACGTACTCGATGCGGGTGCCGCCCTGCGGGACGTAGCCCAGCGTCTCGCCGAGCACCCGCTGCTTGCTCTGCACCTTCGCCGCGTTCGCGGCCGGGTCGGCGAGGGTGGCGCCGTCGCCACCGCCGAGCAGGTTGACCCCGGACCAGGAGCCCACGGCCAGGTTGCGCATCGCGAACATCGGCGCGAGCACCGACTTGACCAGGGTTTCCCCGGTCTTGCCGTCGTGCCCGGCGTACGGCAGTCGGGCCTCCTCGGCGAGCGCGGCGAGCGCCGGCAGCCGCAGCCCGGTGGACGGGGTGAAGTCGACGTACGGGCAGCCGGCGAGCACTGCGGCGTACGCGTAGAGGGAGCTGACCGGCAGCACCTCGTCCGGACCGTCGAGGGCGGCGCGCAGTGCGGCCGGGTCGGCGTGCCCGGGGTGCGGTCGAGGGGCCGGCTCGGTGGCGGAGACGTTGACCACCACCACCCGGTCCAGCTCGTGCCGCTCGCGAAAACTGGTCAGGTCGCGGACCACTGCCTCGGCCCGGTCGGCCTGGGTGTCGCCGACCGGTGCGGGGCGCAGCTCCTGCTCGACCACGCCCAGTTCGTCGCGGAGCGCGGCGACCAGCCGCCAGGGGATGACACCGGCGTCAGCGAGGGCCTCGGCGCGCTTGCACAGCGGGGTGGTGGCCAGGTCGTGCCCGCCGAAGACCAGATCGGCGATGGCCGGCAGGGCCGGGCCGCGCAGCTCGGGAAGCTCGGTGACGCAGCCGGTGGGCCCGGCCAGGCCGGCCCGCAGCGCGAGCCCCCCGACGATGCTGGTGGTCGCGACGGAACCGCGCGCTCCTACCAGCCAGACACCTGTTCGCATGGTGCTCCTTCCCCATCCACGAGGAATCGTCGGTACCGCTAAATATAGGAATATCAGAATATGTTTCGGAAAGATACGGCCGGGTTTCGGAAAGTTTCGGGCCGGGTGGATGGGCCCCGTCCGCTCGCCCCGCACCGGAACAGCACCGGCTTCCGACGTCGGCGTCGGCGGCGACGACGCCGGGCCGGATCCCGGCAGGTGCGAGCAGACGGGGCTGGTAGGCAGGGTCGGGTCGGCGTCTCGACCCTGCCTCCCCCGCATCCGGCCGTTCGGGGCATTGGCATGCCCCGGCCGGGCGTCTCAGGCCGCCGCGCCGACCGGATCACCGACCGAACCACTACCCGCCGGGAACCGGCGAGCGGGTGCGGTACGGGTGGGGGCGGCGGCGGGCGGTGTCATCAGGTCCTCCGGAGGTCACCGGTGGTGGCGGTCCTCCGGTGCGGCCGGGGAATCCCGGTCCGGTCGCACCGGACGACCGTCCTGCTCGTGCGCCACCGGGCCGTGGGGCCCGGCTGCACGCTCTCCGAAACCGACCTCTGTCCCGGCCACGGGGCGCAATCCGTGGCTGGTCCCTCGCCGGTCGGCTTTCGGAAAGCCGGTCGGGCGATGGCGGTGCGAACACCGCCGTCGCGGATGGTCAATGGTCAGACAGCCGCCGCGGTCAGCGTCGGTTCCACCTCGGCCCAGGAGGAGCCGAGCTCCGCCGAACGGGCCACCGCGTCCAGCACCAGCTGGACCTGCAACGCGTCGGCGAAGGAGGGAGTCGGGTCGACACCGGTGGCGACCGCCTCGATGAAATCGCGCATCTCGTGCGTGAACGAGTGCTCGTAGCCGATGATGTGGCCCGGGGGCCACCACGCCGACATGTACGGGTGCTCGCCCTCGGTCACCAGGATGCGGCTGAAGCCCTGCTCCACAGCCGGGCGGGTCGCGTCGTAGAACTCCAGCTCGTTGAGGCGCTCCAGGTCGAAGACCACACTGCCCAGCGAGCCGTTGATCTCGACGCGCAGCGCGTTCTTGCGGCCGGTCGCGAACCGGCTCGCCTCGTACGTGGCCAGCGCGCCACCGTCGAGCCGCGCCACGAAGACCGCGGCGTCGTCGACGGTGACAGTCCCGGTGGGCGCCGTGTGGCCGTCCACCGAGGCCGCCAGACCGCTCGACTCGGCCGGCAACGGCCGCTCCTTGACGAAGGTCTCGGTGACCGCGCTGACGCCGCTGATCCGCTGACCCGTGACGAACTGGGTCAGGTCGATGATGTGCGCACCGATGTCACCGAGCGCGCCGGAGCCCGCCCTGTCCTTCTGCAACCGCCAGACCAGCGGGAACTGCGGGTCCACGATCCAGTCCTGCAGGTACGTCGCACGGACGTGTCGAATCACCCCGAGCCGTCCGTCGGCGACCAACTGGCGCATCATCGTGACCGCGGGGACCCGGCGGTAGTTGAACCCGCACATCGAGCGCACTCCGGAGGCCCGGGCAACATCCGCCGCAGCGGTCATCGCCCGTGCCTCCTCCACCGAGTTGGCCAGCGGCTTCTCGCACAGAACGTGCTTGCCCGCGGCCAACGCGGCGAGAGCGATCTCGGCGTGGCTGTCGCCCGGGGTGCAGATGTCGACAACGTCGATATCGTCCCGGTTGATCAGGTCACGCCAGTCGGTGGTGTACGCGTCCCAGCCGAGTGTGTCGGCGGCGTCAGCCACCTTCGCTGTGTCTCGGCCGCAGATCAACGCCATCCGGGCCCGCGCCGGCAGGTCGAAGACGCGGTTCACGGTGCGCCACGCCTGTGAGTGCGCGGCGCCCATGAACGCGTAGCCGACCATGCCGACCCGCAGTTCTTTGTCTGTCGTGGACAAGGTGGGTCTCCCCCCGGTATGTCAGAACCCGAGCTTGTCGTAGCTGCTCGCGTTCTCCTTGGTGATCGTCTCCGAGGCCAGGGTCAGTTCCTTCGGCACCTGCAGCTCCGTCAGGTCGCCCAGGCCCCGACCCTGCGCGATGAGACGCGCGAGCGAGATCGCCGAGGAGGCCATCGACGGGTTGTAGGTGACAGTGGCCTTCAGCACTGTGTTGTCGGCCTTGATCGCGTCGATCGCGAGCTTGGAGCCCGCGCCGCCGACCATGAAGAACTCCGACCGGTTGGCCTGCTTGATGGCCGCGAGCACACCGATGCCCTGGTCGTCGTCGTGGTTCCAGATGGCGTCGATCTTCGGCAGCGCCTGGAGCAGCTGGGACGCCTCGCGCTGACCGCTGTCCGAGGTGAACTCGGCCGAACGACGGTTCTTCACAGTGAACCCGTACGTCGCCAGGGCGGCCTTGAAGCCCTCGCTGCGCTCGACGGTCAGCGGGATCTCCAGACCGGCGATCTCACCGATGACCGGGTTGGCGATGCCCTTGTCCTTGAGCTGCTTGCCGATGAAGTGCCCGGCCGAGACGCCCATGCCGTAGTTGTCGCCCTTGATGACCAGCCGCGAGGCCAGCGCGTCGGGGAACGCCCGGTCGAGGTTCACGATCGGGATGCCCGCCTGCATGGCCTGGAGGGCAACGGCGTTGACCTCCTTGCCGTCGTGCGGCAGCACGACGATGATGTCCGGCTTCTGGGCGATCAGCGTGCCGAGCGTGGAGCGCTGGGCCTCGGAGTTCGACCCACCGTCGACCTCCTTGAACTCCACGTCCGAGTAGGCCGCGGCCTGGGCCTTGGCGTTGGCGTGGATGGCGCCCATCCAGCCGTGGTCGGCGGCCGGGGCGGAGAAGCCGATGACGACCTTCTTGCCCGGGGCGTTGTTGCCTTCGGTGTTTCCGGCGGCCTTGGTCTGGGTGCTGGCGGCCGGGGTGTCGTTGCTGGTGCAGGCGGTGAGCAGGGTGGCGGCGCCCACTGCGGCTCCACCGAAGAGCAACCGGCGGCGCGACAGGTCGCGACTGTGCTGGGTCATTAATGACCTCCTGGGAGCGGGATGTGACTTATTGAGGGTGTGCGAGGCCCGGCCACCGTCGAATGTCTCGACGTCGCCAGGACAACGGTGCGGTGCGTCAGGTTGCGGTGGTGACCCTGTTCCGCGCGAGGAGCCGAGTGACTGACTTGAACTGGAACTGCTGGACCAGGACGGCCGCGACGATGATGCCGCCCTTGACCATGTTCTGCGCCTCGATGGAGAGGCCGTTGATGGCGAAGAGGTTCGTGATGGTGGCGAAGATGATGACGCCGAGCAGCGAGCCGACGATCGTGCCCCGGCCGCCGCTGAGCAGCGTCCCGCCGATGATCGCCGCGGCGATCGCGTCCAACTCGTACAGGTTGGCCATCGCCGCCTGCGCCGAGGTCGCCTGCGAGGTGAGCATGATGGCGGCGATACCGCAGCAGAGACCGGAGAGCGCGTAGAGCAGCATGGTGTGCCGCCGGACGTTGATGCCGGCCAGCCGGGCCGCCTCCGGGTTGCCGCCGACGGCGATGGTCCGCCGGCCGAAGGTCGTGCGGTTGAGCACCACCCAACCGGCCAGCACTACCGCGCCGAGGATGTAGACCAGGATCGGGATCCCGATCACCTTGCGCGCCGCGATGTCGTTGATGAACGTGCTGCTCGACACCTGGGTCTGCTTGTTGGAGATCGACGCCGCGAGCCCACGCGCCGCCACCAGCATCGCGAGCGTCGCGATGAAGGGGACCAGCCGCCCGTACGAGATGAGCACACCGTTGACGAGGCCGACGCAGATGCCGACCGCGAGGGCGGCGAAGATCATGCCGCCGGCGCCGTAGCTCTGGGTGGCCACAGTGGTGCACCAGACCCCGGCCAACGCGACGATCGCGCCGACCGACAGGTCGATGCCACCACCGATGATCACGAAGGTCATCCCGACCGTGACCACGCCGACGACCGAGGCCAACTGGAGAATGGCCAGGACGTTGTTCCAGACCCAGTTCGGGTCGCCGTACAGGTCGGGCTTGGTGACAGCGCCGACCACGATGAGCGCGGCGAGCACCCCGATCAGACCGAGGTTGCGCTTGGCGCCGTCGCCACCGTCACCCCGCCACCAGGAGAGCTTGCCCCCGGATCCTGCCTTGTTATTACCGGCCACCGCCGTCTCCGCCGGGTCCACCGGCGGCGACTGCGCCGGAAGCTGCGGGCGCTCCGGTGTCGCGGTGGGAGTGGGAGTCGCGTCGCTCATGCCGGTGCGCCTTCCATCAAGGACCCCGCCATCACGAGGTCAAGCACAGTGTTCTCGTCGAGTTCGCCGGCCGCGGCTTCGCGGACGACCCGCCCTTCCCGCATCACCAGCACCCGGTCGGCCAGACCCAGCACCTCGGGCACCTCGCTGGAGACCAGCAGCACCCCCACGCCCTGAGCGGCCAATCCCCGGATGACCTGGTAGAGCTCGGCCCGGGCGCCCACGTCCACGCCCCGGGTCGGCTCGTCGAGAAGCAGCAACTTGGTGCCGCCGAGCAGCCAACGCCCGACCACCACCTTCTGCTGGTTACCGCCGGACAGCGTGCGTACCGGCCGGTCGACGTCCCGGGGCCGCAGCTCCAGGGTCTCCGCGATCCGGTCCGCCTCGGCGCGTTCCCTGGCGGCGTTGGTGAAGCCGAGCCGCGCGTACCGGCCGAAGGTGGCCAGCGTGACGTTGCGGTAGATCGGCTCGCCGAGCAGCAGCGCCTGGCTCTTGCGTTCCTCCGGGGCCATTCCCATGCCGGCGCGAACCGCCGCGCCGACGCCGGGCCGCAGGACCTTCCCGTCCATCTGCACGGTGCCGGCCTCCGGGAGGCGGGCACCGTAGATCGTCTCCAGCAGTTCGGAACGACCGGAGCCGACCAGCCCCGCTATGCCCACGATCTCCCCGGCACGCACGTTCAGCGACACGTCGGCGAACTCGCCCGTGCGGGTAAGCCCCTCCACCTGGAGCAGGTCGGCACCCGCGGAGTCGTCGGTCGGCCGGTCCGGGAAGACGTACTCGATGGTGCGGCCGGTCATCCGGCTCACCAGGTCGCGGGTCGGGGTGTCGCGCGCCGGCAGGTTCGCCGCCGTGGTCCGGCCGTCCTTGAGTACGGTGACCCGGTCGCCGATCTCGCGGATCTCCTCCAAGCGGTGGGAGATGTAGATGACGGCGATGCCCTGCGCGGTCAGCTCTCGGATGATCCGGAACAGGTTGCCGACCTCGTCGTGGGCCAGCACGGCGCTCGGCTCGTCCATGATGATCAGTCGGGCCTCGTGCGACAGCGCCCGTGCCATGCTGACAATCTGCTTGCCGGCCGCCGGCAGTGACCGGACCATCCGCCCCGGCGGGATCTCGCCGTGGCCGAGCCGGCTGAGGATCTGCCGGGTGTGCCGGGCCATCCGTCCGCGCCGGACGAAACCGAAGTTGCGGTACTCGTGTCCGAGGAACGCGTTCTCCGCCACCGACAGGTCCTCGACGAGGTCGAGCTCCTGGTAGATCGTGGCGATGCCCGCCTTCATGGCGGCCTGCGGGTTGGCGAACGTGGCCGGCTCACCGCGCCACTCCACCTGCCCGGAATCCGGTTGGTGCACCCCGGCGAGCACCTTGATGAGGGTGGACTTGCCGGCGCCGTTCTGCCCGAGCAGGCAGTGCACCTCGCCGGCACGCACCTCCAGCTGCACGCCGTCGAGCGCGCGTACGCCGGGGAAGGTCTTCACCAGGTCGGTGAGGCGCAGGACCACCTCGCCCGCGACGGTGTCGGCGGGAGCCTCGACCAGCGGCGCCTCGGCGACGGCCTCGGCCGACGCGGTGGCGGGGTCATCCTCGGGCAGAGCCACAGTCTCCTCCTCGCTCACGACGGAATCTCGAACAGCTTCATGCGGCTTCCCCGAAGGCGACGTCGCTCGCGAGCACCGCCGCGCCGGTGACACCGGCACGGCCGCCCAGCTCGGACAGGACGACGGGAAGGTTGCCGGTGGCCAGCGGCAGTGACCGGCGGTAGACCACACTGCGGATCTCGGCGAGCAGGATGTGGCCCAGCTGGGCCAGCCCGCCACCGATCACGATCATGGACGGGTTGGTGAAGCTGACCAGGCCGGCGAGCACTCCGCCGACCCGCCGTCCGCCGTCCCGGATCAACTGGATGCAGGTCACGTCGCCCTCGACGGCGCCCTCGGCGACGTCCAGCGCGGTGACGACACCCCGCAGCGCCAGCCGCTCGGCCAGCGCCGGCGACGTGCCACTGCGGGCGGCTGCTGCGGCGTCCTTGGCCAGCGCGGCGCCGCTGAACAGCGCCTCCAGGCAGCCGACGTTGCCGCAGGAGCACATGGGACCGTGCGAGTCGACCTGGATGTGGCCGATGTCGCCGGCGCAGCCGTCGGTGCCCCGGTAGACCTCGCCGGTGAGGTAGATGCCGCACCCGATGCCGGTGCCGATCTTCACGAAGAGGAAGTCGTCCACCGAGTGGGCGACCCCACCGTGCCGCTCGCCGATCGCCATGATGTTGACGTCGTTGTCGACGACCGCAGGGCAGCCGTGCTCCCGGCTGAGCAGCTCACGCACCGGGAACCGGTCCCAGCCCGGCATGATCGGTGGTGAGACCGGAACGCCGTCGCGGAAGCTGACCGGGCCGGGTACGCCGATCCCGACCGCGTCCAGTCGCTCGTACGCGCCGTCGACCCGGGCCTTGTGCAGCAGTTCGTTGACCCGTTGCAGGGTCACCTTCGGGCCGCTGCGAATGTCGGCCGCCTCGGCGTAGTGGGCCACCGGTTCGAGGCGGCCGTTGACCACCTCGACGTCCATCGAACTGGCACCGAGGTCGACGGCGGCGAAGCGCAGCTTCGGGTTCAGCTCGACGAGCGTCGAGCGACGTCCACCTCGGGACGCGGCGAGCCCCGCCTCGGCCACGTAACCCAGCGTCACCAGGCGATCCAGCTCGGCCAGCATGCGCGGACGCGGCATCTGGAGCCGGTCGCCCAGCTCGGCCCGGGACACGGCGCCCTCGTCGCGAAGCAGTCGCAACAGGCGCACGTGTAGGGGGTCGACGGTGCGCACCCGGGGCCCCCTCTTCTTTGGCAGCGTTCACATCGACGCAATGTCGATGTGTTGTGTCCGACACAGTAAGAGCGGTCGGATCGCCTGTCCAGAGCTTCGGCTGTTTCGACGCTAACTTTTGCTCAAACGGACAGAAGTTTCGGTCGAGCTTGCGACGGGATGGACCGGCTTCGCTGTGCACCCCTCGTCGCACCGGCACCCACGGACCGGGTGAGGCGACGGACGAACCCGGCCCCGACCCCCACCGCGGCGACGCCAACCTCCGGGCGCATCCGACGAAGAGTGTCGTCACCATCGACCACCAGCGGTGTCAATCGGTATCGATGTGCTTCAGCAGCGATTACGCCACCGAGGTGGACGCTCGCGGCCCACCCGAATCGTCGGCTCCACAGTCGCCACAATTGGCAAGGACGTTGACAGTCATCAACATGCTCGTTAACGTTCCTGGGCATCGACAGCTACGGGGCGAGTCGCGCACCGCAATTCCTCAATCGCGATGACCTACCGTTCTGGCGTGCCCGAACACCCCGACGGGAAGGACCCCAATGAATCGACCGACGCGCTTTGTCGCGGCCGTGTCCGCAGTAGCGTTCGTCGCGCTGTTCTCGCCATCGGCAGCCCAGGCGGCGCCATCCCCGAAGGGCTCCGACCTTGGTGTCGCCGCTGCGGCGCCCGTCCGGCAGGCCGCTTCCAGCGCTGCTGAGGGCGACTTCGGCGCCCTCGGGAACTGCACCGCCGGGATCTTCTGCGGCGAGGTGAAGAACCGGCTCGGCCGATCCATCAAGCTCTCCGGCAATTGGCCGACCAACAGCAAGACGATGTGGCTGCCGGCCGGGCAGGGCAGCGCATCCGACTCGAGGTACTACTACGAATTCCGGGACACCGACGGATTCCAGGTGCCCAGCGGTTACATTTACTACGACAGCGCGGGTAACAAATATTACCCCGGCTGGCACAAGGTGAATGACCTGCAAGTAGTCACGCTCAACGGCTGGTGCCTCACTTCAGCCTGCAGTTGACGGTTATTTCTTAAATGCGCGCGTCTTGGCTGCCGGGTCCTGGACGGGTCCGGCGGCCAAGGACGCACCGGCTCAATCGACCGAGCCGCGCTGGTTGTGCTTCTTCTTGAGCTTGCGGTCGTCGCGCAGCTCGACGTACGGCTCGTCGTCCACAGCGTGGCCGGCTGAGATGGCGCGGCCCCGCTCCAGCTCGGCGTCGAACTCCGCGCCCAGCAGGATCGCGATGTTGCTCAGCCAGAGCCAGACCAGAAAGATGATCACCCCGGCCAGCGTCCCGTACGTCTTGTCGTACGAGCCGAAGTTGCTCACGTAGAAGGCGAACAGGCCGGAGATCACCAGCCAGATCACCACGGCCAGCACCCCGCCCGGGCTGACCCAGCGGAAGCCGCCGTGCCGCGCGTTCGGCGAGGCCCAGTAGAGGATCGCGAACATCAGGCTGACCAGGATCAGCAGCACCGGCCACTTCGCGACATCCCACACCGCGACCGCCGTCGACCCGAGCCCGATCACATCACCGACCGATTCGGCCAGCCGGCCGGTGAAGACCACGATCACCGCGCAGACCAGCAGCAGCACGCCGATCACCGCTGTCACACCGGCCCGGATCGGCAGCGTCTTCCAGATCGGCCGGCCCTCCGGCACGTCGTAGATGGTGTTCGAGGCACGCATGAACGCACCGATGTAGCCGGACGCGGACCAGAACGCTGCCAACAGACCGATGATCGCCGCGACGCTGGCCAGGCCGCCGTTCCGCTGGGCGGTATCGATCGCGCCCTCGATGATCTTCTGGATGCTGTCGTTCGGCACCGCCTGGTTGACGGTGTCCTTGACGCCCTCGGTGGCGCTCTCGCCGAGCAGACCGAGGATCGAGATCAGCACCAGCAGGCCGGGGAAGATGGACAGCACCCCGTAGTAGGTCAGTGCCGCCGCCCAGTCGGTCAGGCTGTCGTCCTGGAATTCGCTGATCGTGCGGCGCATCGCCGCCTTCCAGCCACTGCCGGGCAGGTCGGTGGGGCTGTCCGGGCCCGCGTCGGGCCCGACCGGCGTGGTGGCGGGATCACGCTCACGCTCACGCTGGGCGGAAGACTCGTCAGAGGCCATCGCCCCTCCTCTTGGTCGGTGTCACCTCCGGACATGCCCCGCCGACGGGCGCGGATAACCACTACTTGTAGAGCAACCTCGCCATTCGGCGAGAAGCCACCAGCAGGCCGACCGCCACCATCGCCAGCAGGTAGAGCACGTCGAGCAGCCAGAGCCAACCACCACTGCCCAGCGCGACCCCCCGGATCAGGTGCACCGACCGGTACAGCGGGGTGATCTCGACGAGCCAGTGCAGCAGCGTCGGATAGGCCTGCGCCGGCACGAAGGTGCCGGAGAAGAGGAAGAGCGTGAACTGCGCGGAGCCCATCAGGTCGAAATCCTGCCAGCTCCGCATGAAGGTGGAGATCGCCATGCCGAGGGCACCGAACGCGAACCCGACAAGCACCGCGGCCGGGAGGGCGGTCAGCGCGCGGGTGACGCTTGTCAACTCCAGCGCGACCATCACCCCGAGAAACGCCGCCGAATAGGCGCTGCCCCGCAGCATCGCCCAACCCAACTCGCCCACGGCGATCTCGAACGGCCGTACCGGGGTGGCGATCATCCCGTCGTACAGCTTCATGTACTTCATCTTGCCGAAGAAGTTGAAGGTGGTCTCCGCGAGCGCCCCGGTCATCGCCGAGGAGGCGAGCATCGCCGGGGCCACGAACTCGGCGTACGAGACCAGCCGCCCGTCGGGCAGCGGCAGGTCGCCGACCAGCGCGCCGACGCCCACCCCGATGGAGAGCAGGTAGAGCAGCGGCTCCACGAAGCCGGAGAGCAGCAGCAGCCAGTAGACCGACTTCAGCGCCGCGACGTTGCGCCCGATCACCGACGCCGACCGCCGGGACGCGGCGGAGACGTCGACCAGCCGGGGCAGGATCAGCGTGATCACGACACCCTCTCTGCTTGCTCTTCAGACGACGAGTCGCTCTTGCTTGCTCGGCTGCCGGGCCTGCTCGGTTACACGACGAGCTTGCGACGGAACGCGCGCACCGCCAGCAACCAGCCGGCGACCGCCCAGGCGGCCAGGTAGAGCAGGTGCCCGGCGATCGACCACTGTGGGGCGACGCCGAGCGTGGCCGCGCGGCACAGGTCCACTGCGTGCCACAACGGCGTCGCGTACGCCAGCCAGCGCAGCGCCTCGGGCAACGACTCGACCGGGAAGAACACCCCGGCGAAGAGCGTCATCGGGATGACCGCAAACCGGAAGAGCATCGCCAGCCAACTGTCGCTCGACACCGACGCGGCGTACGCGAAGGTCGGCGCGGCGACGGCCAGCCCGAGCAACGCCACCACCGGCAGGGTGGCCACCGCCCACGGCGACCGCAACGCCCCGAACAGCCCGGTGACCAGCAGGAACGCCACAATCGTGGTGAGCACCCGGAACAGCACGAAGGCCAGGTGCCCGGCCACGATGTCTCCCACCCGCAGCGGTGACGCGCCCTGCGCGAAGTAGGTCTTGACCCACTGGAAGTTGCTGAACACCGGCCAGGTCGAGTCACCGACGGTCACCTGGAGCGCGGTCGAGGCGATCAGCCCGGGGACCAACCAGTCGAGGTAACGCACCCCGCCGACGCCCTGGTCGATGTAGGCGCCGACGCCCACCCCGAAGCCGAGGACGGTCAGCACCGGCAGCAGGAACGAGGAGAACACCCCGGCCCGCCAGGTGCGCCGCAGACCCACCAGGTAGTGCTCGAACACCGCGTACGCCGGCACCCATGGGAACCGCGCCGATCCCGCCACACTCACCCGATCACCCCGCCCCACCGCGTCGGCCATCACGACCTGTCTACCCCCGGGGTACGACAGACCGCCGGTCACCCTACGACGACCCCGTTGACCTGTCGCCCCGGTTTCGCCGCGCCGACCGTGCCCCCCCGCTCGTTGATCGACTCGACTTTTAGGAAGTCGCGGTGTCAGAGCCGCCCCGATGCCCCGACTTCCTAAAAGCCGAGTTGATCTAAGCGACGTGGCCGCTAGTGCGGTGACCACAAACGTAGGCAGGATTGGCAACTCACGGCAGGAGTCGACACGCTGTCCTCATGGGCCACCGTGATGACAGGAATTCTGAAGTCCGACGAGTCCTCGACGAGCTGTGCATCAAGCTGGGCTTTTGCCTGCCCCCTGAAGAGAACCTTCGGCTCCGCGAGGCCCCTCCCAGCGACGCGGACAGCTTTACCGCTGCGGTCTTAGAGGCCGAGGGGATGGGCGATATGAGCGACACGGACCTCCGTCGCCGGGTACGAGAGGTCGTCGATCAGCACATGACTCGATGGGTAGGGACGGCCGATCAAGCAGCCGGAGAATAGACCCGGTGAAGATTCGTGGTCACCGCACTAGCTACCGGCGGACGGAGTCGGAGCCGACGAACGCGCGCCACGCGTCTGGCGGAAAGACCAGCACGGGGCCGGTCGGGTCCTTGGAGTCGCGAACGGCCACCAGCCCCGGCAGGTTGCTGGCAACCTCCACGCAGTTGCCGCCGCTGCCGTTGCTGCGAGTGCTCTTGCGCCACAGGGCGCCGGTCAGCTCCATGTCTCCGCCACTTCCGCAATCAGGTCGAGGGACTGCTGCTGCGATAGTGCCTCACCCCGAATCGACTCCCACACCTCGACCATCTGCCTGACGTAATCGGCGCGGTCGATGACCTGCCCGTGGCGCTGCCCGTCCAGGTAGACGACGTCCTCACCGGTGGCGGTGGTGGCGATCACGAAGGGACCATCGAGCCCAGCGTACGCACCGGCCGACAGCGGCACGACCTGGATTCGGACCCGGGGCAGGGCCGAGCCGAGCTTCACCAGGTGACGCAACTGCTCGCGCATCACCTCCGGCCCGCCGACGTGGCGGCGCAGCGCGTACTCGTCGACGACCAGGCTGAGCAGCGGTGGCCGGTCCCGGGTGAGCACGTGCTGCCGGTCGAGCCGGGCGGTCACCTGCTGCTCGACCTCGTCCGCCGCGAAGAGCCCGGCACCGGCCAGGATGGCGCGGGCGTAACCCTCGGTCTGCACCAGGCCCGGCACGTAGAGCGGCTCGAACGAGCGCAGCGCGGTGGTCTCCTGCTCGATGCCGGCCCAGTCGCGGAACCACGGCACGACGGCCTCCCGGCTGATCCGCCGCTGGATGCGTTCGAACCGACCGTCGGCTGAGAACACGGCGTCGCACCGGCGGGCGAAGTCCAGACTTGGCCGGCGCTCGGATGTCTCCACCTTGGCGACAAGCGCCCCGGAATAGCTCAACGCCTCGGCCAGCGCGGCCTGTGACATCCCGTTGGCGGCCCGGGCCAGTCGCAACTCCTCGGCGAAGTGCTCCAGCATGGACGAACTCTCCACGGACAACCCCCGTACATTCCCGTACCGTGCCGGGCCGATTGCCGTACGCGCTGGTCGTCGGCGTGCGGAACCTCCCACCGTAGTCGGGTCCTCACCAGACTGTCACGCAGCGGAACCGCTCACGGGATCCAGACGGCGGGCGGAACCAGGCCGGGAGCGTCCCGTGACCCCCGATCCGGGGCGCTCCCTCCCCACCCACCCGATGGAGGTTCCCTCGTGCCACTCGCCTGGTCGGCTCATCACTGCGGTGGGCACTGATGCCCCGGTACCGCCCACACGTAGCGGCACGCCCATCCTGGCGCTGCCGGGTCTGCGGTGCGGCGTGGCCCTGCTCGCCGGCCCGCCTGGCGCTGCTCGGCGAGTACCGCGAGAACCGGATCGGCCTGCTCATCTACCTCGCGACGTTGCTCTACGAGGCGACCGGGGACCTCGCCGGCCAGGCCGGTCACGACCGACTGACCGACCGTTTCATCACCTGGGCCAGAGCCCGTTGAGCGGTGATCGTTGGCAGCGGGTCAGGCCGGCCGGTACGCGCGGATCAGCGCCTGCACGGCGTAGGCGAGCAGCAGCACTCCCGCGCCGATGCCGACCACCAGCCCGGCGGAGACCGCCGAGGCGAGGCCGGTGACGAGGCCCGCCACCGCCACCAGGCACAGCGCGGCACCGAGGGGGCGAAGCAACGGATCCCGTAGGAGCGGGGCGAGCGGGAAGAAGTGCAGACCGACCACCAGGCAGACCAGCACCGGAACGTACTCGGACCAGTTGGCGGCGACCAGCACGGCGGCACCCAGCCCGGCGGCGGCGAACTCGGCCACGACGATGAGCAGGTACGGGCGGTCGGCGGCCCGGTCCCGGGGGCTGCCGGCACCCCGCAGTCGGGAGGACAGCACACCGCCCAGCACTGCGGTGAGCAGTGCGACGATGCTGCCCACCACGAGCAGGGCACGCAGCGGTTGCTCCGCCGCCGGCACACTGAACCAGACCATCGCGAAGATGCCCAGGTAGAGGGCGGTGAGCCCGGCCTGACGTCGGTTGGCGGTCATCAGATCAGACATGAAACTCCCCCGGGTTACGACAGGCCGCCGTCACCCTACGGTCCTGGCCGGCGCTTGATCGACTCGGGTTTCAGGAAATCGGGTTGTCCGCTCCGCCTATCACCCCGACTTCCAGAAAGCCGAGTGGATCATTCGGGGCAGTCAGTCGACCAGGGTGCGGCCGGTCAGGTGCAGGAAGACGTCCTCCAGGCCGCTGCGCCGGACCAGCACGTTCGCCGGCTGGAGCCCCAACGCGGTGACCTCGGCGACCGCCGCGTCGCCGTCCGGCACGTAGAGCAGGACCCGGTCGGGCAACACCTCGACCCGCTCCCCCAGCCCGTCGAGCTTGCAGGCGTTCGGCTCCTGCGACTCGGCGGCGAAGCGCAACTCGACCACCTCACGGGTCGAGTGCTGCGCGATCAACGCCCGGGGCGAACCCTCCGCGACGATCCGGCCGCCGTCCATCACCACCAGGCGGTCACAGAGCTGCTCGGCCTCGTCCATGTAGTGCGTGGTGAGCACCAACGTGACGCCCTGCTGCTTGAGCCGGAACAGCCGCTCCCACACCAGGTGCCGGGCCTGCGGGTCCAGCCCGGTGGTCGGCTCGTCGAGCAGCACGATCTCCGGATCGTTTACCAGCGCGCGGGCGATGGTCAACCGACGCTTCATTCCACCGGACAGCGGCTCGACCTTGCTGTCGGCCCGCTCGGTGAGCTGGACGAAGTCGAGCAGCTCGGCGGCGCGCTCCCGGGCCGCCCGTCGGGAGATGCCGAAGTAGCGGGCGTAGACGGTCAGGTTTTCCCGGACGGTCAGCTCCGGATCGAGATTGTCCAGTTGGGGGCACACCCCGAGCCGCGCCCGGATCGCCGGCCCGTCGGCCACCGGATCCATGTCGAGGATGCGCAGCTCACCACCGCTGGGTGGGGAGATGCAGCCGATCATCCGCATGGTGGACGACTTGCCCGCACCGTTGGGCCCGAGGAAGCCGAACGCCTCACCCGGGCGCACCTCGACGTCGATGCCGTCCACGGCGGTGAAATCGCCGAACCGCTTCACCAGCCCGCGAGCCTGAATCAGTGGTCGCCCCGGAGTCACCGCCCGACCCTAACCGTCGGGTCCGACAGCCCTCCACGCAAATATCCGCCGGCGACCGGCCGATCACCCCGGTGTCCGTACCACCGGCGGCGAAACGCCGATCGATGCCCCACCCGTCAGCCAATCGACGTGTATCGTCCTTTTGTGTCGCCCATCAGCTCGCCCGATGGTTCGCCGTTACCTGCCCGACCAGCCAACTCTCCCGTTGATGCGCAGGCAGTGAGCCCCGGCGCCGGGCCACCCCGACCACGACCGGAAGCCGACCCGAGCAGGGCCCACCCGAGCAGACCCGAGCCCGACCCGAGCGAGCCCGACTCGAGCGAGCCCAGCGTGGCCGAGCGGGCGACTGGGGACCTGGCCGCCCAGTTCGAGGACGAAAAACCGGGACGGGTGCTCTCCGGGCCGGCGGGGCTGCTCCTCACCGCGGCGGCGCTGGCGGTGGGCGCTCTCGCCCTGTGGCAGGTGTTCCGCCCCCTGTCGCAGGGCAGCAAGTATTACCTGATCATCTTCCTGGCGGGCGTACTCCCGCTGGTCTTCCTCGCCTACCCGGCCGACCTGCGGCTGCCGGCCCGCCTACGCACCCGGCGACGACAGGCGTCGACGCGGCCCACAGTGACCGACTGGGCCCTGGGGGCCCTGGCGGTCGCGGCCTGTCTCTACCCCGTCCTGCCGATTCAGATCGGCAGCGGTGGTGGCGGCTACAACGCGTTCCTCGACCGGCAGGGCCTGCTGGCGCCGACGGATCTGGTGCTGGGCACCGTCCTGCTGCTCCTGCTGCTCGAAGCGTGTCGACGTACCACAGGTTGGATCCTGCCCGCGGTCTGCCTGCTGTTCCTCGGCTACGGCTACTACGGCGGGTTGCTGCCGCAGTCCTGGCCGGTCGCGCACGCCGGGCTCGACTTCAGTCAACTGGTCGACGCGTTCTACAACTCCGACAGCGGCTTCTACGGCACACCACTCGACGTGGCCGCCTCGTACATCGTGCTGTTCACCATCTACGGCGCGGTGCTGGAGCTGTCCGGGGCCGGGCGGTTCTTCGTCGAGCTGTCGGCCGCGGCGTTCCGGCGCTCGCGTACCGCCGCCGGCCGGACGGCGGTGGCCTCGGGTTTCCTGCTCGGCACCGTCTCCGGCTCCGGCGCGGCGACGACAGTGAGCATCGGCGCGGTCACCTGGCCGCTGCTGCGCCGCGCCGGCTACCCGCCGGAGAGGGCCGGCGGCATGCTGGCCGCGGCCGGGGTGGGCGCCATCCTCTCCCCGCCCACCCTGGGTGCGGCGGCGTTCATCATCGCCGAGTACCTGGGCGTCTCGTACCTCCAGGTGCTGGGCTGGGCAACGGTCCCGACGGTGCTCTACTACCTCGGCATCCTGCTGGCTGTGGAGATCGACGCCCGCCGCTCCGGCGTACGCCCCGTGGTGATCGACGTCGGCTCGCCCTGGCGGCTGCTGGCCCGGTTCGGCTATCACTTCGCCTCGCTGATCGCCATCATCGTGTTCCTCGCGGTCGGTGTGTCCGCGACCAGGGCTGTCGTCTTCGCCATCGTGCTCACCGTCGCGTTGTCGTTCCTGGCCCCCAAGAACGAGGACCGCGCGCACCGGCTCACCCCGGGCCGGCTGGTGACAGCGCTCGTCACCGGCGTACGCGGCGTCCTCGCCGTCACCGCTGTCTGCGCCGCCGCCGGCATCATCACGGCGACCACCACGAAGACCGGCCTCGGGCCGCAGGCGGCGGCGCTGCTGATCGGCGGGGCGCAGGCGGCCACCTCGGACCCGACGCTGGTGCTGGTGCTCACCGCGCTGCTCGCCGCCGTCGCGCTCACCCTGCTGGGCCTGGCCGTGCCGGTCACCGCGTCGTTCGTGATCGGTTGGGTGATCGTCGGTCCGGCCCTGCTCGACCTGGGCGTCACCGCGCCGGCGGCGGCGATGTTCGTCTTCTACTTCGCGGTGCTGTCCGAGGTGTCACCACCGACCGCGCTCGCCGCGGTGGCCGCCGCCGCGGTCACCGGCGGCCGGCTGGTGCCGACCATGTGGCAGACCCTGCGGTACGCGCTACCGGCGTACCTCATCCCGATCGCGTTCGTCATCACGCCGGCCGGGCTCGGTCTGCTCGGCATCGGCGGCATCCAGCGGATCGCCTTCGCCGCCGCGGTCACCGCGCTCAGCGTGGCGGTGCTCGCCGTCGCCGCCGGTGGCTGGCTGCCCGGCGTGGGGCCGGCCGGCGCACCGGAACGGGTGCTGGGCGCCCTCGCCGGCGTCACACTGCTCTGGCTCGAACCCGTGCCGGTAGCGGTCGGCGCGGCGCTGGCCGTCGTCGCGGCGGCGGGTGTGTTCATCCGACGCGGCTCCGCCGACCGGTCATCGTCCGGATCACCAGCCAATCCTCTGGAGGAACAACTGTGAGACGAATCGACGTACGGCTCGCGGCGGGCCTGAGCGCGCTCGCCCTCGTCACTGTCGGTGCCGCGGGCTGCGGGGGTCAGCAGGGCGGCGCGGCCACTGACGACGCGGCCAGCGAGGTCACCTGCGAGGTGACCAGGGAGACCCGCGTCGGCATCGCCACCGGCAACGCGACGGGCGTCTACTACGTGGTCGGCAACGCCCTGGCCGGGCAGTTGTCCGGGGCGACCGGCGGCAAGCTCACCGGCACCGCCGCCGAGACCGGCGCCTCGGTGCAGAACGTCGAGCAACTGGTCGGTGGCCAGTACGACGTGGCGTTCTCGCTGTTCGACACGGCGGTCAACGCGGTGCAGGGCAAGGGCAGCTTCACCGCGCCGCAGCCGGTGGAGGCGCTGACCCGCATCTACGACAACTACACCCAGGTGGTGGTCCGCAACGACTCCGGGATCACCTCGGTGGCTGACATGCGGGGCAAGCGGATCTCCACCGGTTCACCGAAGTCCGGCACGGAGGTGATCGCCAACCGACTGTTGGAGGCCGCCGGCCTCGACCCGGCCACTGACATCCGGGCACAGCGACTGGACCTGACCAAGACGGTCGAGGGGATCAAGGACGGCAGCGTCGACGGTTTCTTCTGGTCCGGCGGTCTGCCCACCGGGGGCCTGACCGACCTGTTCACCACCGCCGGCGACTCGGTGAAGTTCGTCGACATCTCGCCGTTGCTGCCGAAGATGACAGCGTTGAGCCCCGCCTACCAGGCCGGGACGATCGGCCGGGACGCGTACCGGACGGCGACCGACACCCCGACCATCGTCGTACCCAACGTGTTGTTGGTCCGCAAGGACCTGGACGCCAACGTCGCCTGCGCGATCACCCGGACGGTCTTCGACAAGCGGGACACACTGGCCCAGGCGAACCCGGCGGCCCGGGGCATCTCGCTGGAGACCGCCCGCAAGACAGACCCGGTGCCGCTGCACCGTGGCGCCGAGAAGGCCCTGAAGGACCTGGGCGCGAACTGACCCGGCCGGTCAGACGTCGGCCGGCGCGGTGGCGGCGCGGGCCACACCGACCAGCCGGTCGGTCTCGGCGAGCAGAGTCTCGTCGTCCGCCGGAGTGCCGGGGTCGAGTCGGACCGTCCAGGTCAGACCGTCGACCCCGGCCACGCGCCGGGCCGCGACCCGCGCCGCGCCGCCGGGCACCGGCTGGTGCTCGGTGTACGCGACCGAACGGGTCACCCGAGCCCGCACCTGGTGCGGCAACTCCCCCGGGTCGAGCAGCAGGTACGTCTCGGCCGGACCGTCGGCGACCACCGTGTAGCCGTCCCGCTCGACGAGCGGCTCGGCGGGGGTGACTGTCAGCTCCCGGCCGGACCAGACCGCCTTGAGGATGGTGTGCCACCCGAGCCGGTGCCCTCGACCGGGCAGCCACAATCCGAGGTTGGTGGCGACCACCACCCCGTCGCCCTCGCCGTTGCCGGCGGCGGCCCAGGCCAACACCCGCTCGTCGGCGGTCAGCGGCGGCCGGTCGGCCGGCGGCAGCTTCGGCTTGCGGCTGAACAGTCCCATCTAGAGGCCTCCCGCAGCCTGCTCGCGCAACGCCCGGGCGTGCTGCTCCAGGGACAGCAGCTCACCGAAGGCGGCGAAGTACTCGTCCTTGTTGTTGACCGGGTTGATCCGCTGGATGCGTGACTTGAGGTCCCGGACCCGGGCGGTCACCGACCCGAACTGCACGCGGGCCATGGTGATCGACACGTAGCGCGGGTCCGGTTCGCCGTCGATCCGCAGTGGTTCGACGGCCAACTCACCGACCAGCGCCGCGGCCGCCAGGTCGTCGCAGGCGTCGCGGACCGACTCGATCCAGACCGCGCCGCCGGCCGCCGACGCGGCACCACCGGCCGCCGCGATGGCCGTACGCACCCCGACGTGCACCGGGTGGCGGTATTCGGTGGCCTCGACCGCGTCGAACATCGGCCCGGCCAGGACCGGTTGCTGGAGGGCGAGCTTGAGCGCCTCCCGCTCGACCATCGACTGCGGGCTGTCCAGTGCCGGCTCGGGGCGGGCCGAGGTTGGCCGGGCGGCGGGGGCCGCGTCGCGGGCACTGGACGGCGGAGTGTTGCTGGCGGCGAGCACCGCCCGCTGCACCGGCTCGATCTCCATGCCGAGGTCCATGGCGAGCTTGCGGACGTACTCCGGGCGCTTCTCCCGGTCCTTGAGTCGCGCGACCAGCGGCGCGGCGTGGCGCATCGCCTCGACCCGGCCGTCGACGGTGTCCAGGTCGAAGCGGCTGATCATGTGTCGCAGCGCGAAGTCGACGAGCGGCTCGCGGCGGGCGACCAGGTCACGCACCGCCAGGTCGCCCTTGGCCAGCCGCAGATCACACGGGTCCATGTTGTCCGGGCTGACCGCGATGAACGTGCGCCCGACGAACCGCTGATCGTCTTCGAAGGCGCGCAGCGCTGCCTTCTGCCCGGCGGCGTCGCCGTCGAAGGTGAAGATGATCTCGCCGGCCACCTCGTCGCTGTCGAACAGGAGCCGACGCAGGACCGAGATGTGGTCAGCGGCGAAGGCGGTGCCGCAGGTCGCCACCGCCGTGGTCACTCCGGCCAGGTGACAGGCCATCACGTCGGTGTAACCCTCGACGATCACCGCCCGACCCTGCTTGGCGATCTCCCGCTTGGCCTGGTCGATGCCGTAGAGCACGTGCGACTTCTTGTAGATCGGCGTCTCGGGGGTGTTCAGGTACTTCGGGCCGTCGTCGTCGTCGAACAGCTTGCGCGCGCCGAAGCCGATCACGTCGCCGGCGAGGTCGCGGATCGGCCAGAGCAGCCGACGGCGGAACCTGTCGATCAGGGTGCCGGAACGGGACTCCCGGGACAGCCCGGCGGTGACCAGCTCCTGGTGGGTGAAGCCCTGCTGGCGCAGGTGCTTGGTGAGCAGGTCCCACCCGTCCGGCGCGAAGCCACAGCCGTAGCGCTCGGCGGCGGCACGGTCGAAGCCCCGGCGCGCCAGGAACTCCCGTGCCGGCCGGGCGCCGGCGGTGCTCAGTTGCGCGCTGTAGAACTCGACGGCGGCGGCGTGCGCGGCGACCAGGCGCTGCCGCTGACCCTGCTGCGGGCGGGGGCGCGGGTTGCCCTTGTCGTCCTCGATGTAGCGCAGTTGGATGCCGGCGCGGCCGGCCAGCCGCTCGACGGACTCCACGAAGCTGAGGTGGTCGGCGTCCATCAGGAACTTGATCGCGTCCCCGCCGGCCCCGCAGCCGAAGCAGTACCAGACGTTGCGGGCCGGGGACACGTTGAACGACGGACTCTTCTCGTCGTGGAACGGGCACAGACCCTTGAGGTTGCCGCCGCCGGCGGACTTCAGGGTGACCGTCTCGGAGATCACATCCCCGATCGAGGTGCGTTCCCGGACCAGTGCGATGTCCTCGTCCCGGATCCGCCCAGCCATGCGCCACCCCCTCGCCGTACATCCTGCCCTGCCGGACCGTCGACACGCCGGCCGGGGGACGCCGGTGTGGCGACGGCCGCTGCCGGCTGGGCGGTTCCGGCCCGCAGGCCGGGTCCGCACGGGGACCATGACCAGATGCGCAGGGTACGGACCGACGTCCCCCGCCTGCCCAAATGGCTTGCCGGTCGGATCGGGCTGAGCGGACAGTCCCCTCCGGCAGACGAGGCCGGACACCGCCACGCCACCTGGTTGGAGCTCTTCCTCGACCTCATCTTCGTGTACGCGCTGGCGGCGGTGGTGGCCCGACTGGGCAACGAACCGGCTCCGTCGCCGAGGGCCGTACTGGCCGTGATCGGGCTCTTCGTGGTGATCCAGTGGGCCTGGTTGGGGCAGGTGTACTACGACACCCGGTTCGATCCGGACGACGCGTTGCACCGACTGCTGGTGCTGGTCGCGTTGGTCGGCGCGGGCGCCATGACCCTCGGGGTCGACGAGGTCCCGGAGAGCGTGCTCCTGCCGGTCGGGTACCTGATCGTGCGGGGTGTGCTGCTCCTTCTGTACCTGCGTGCCCGGCCGACCAGCCCGATGGCCCGGCTGGTGACGACGATCTATCTGATCGGCTTCGGGGCGGGTTGGCTGATCTGGCTGGTGTCGCTGACCACGCCCACCCGGCAGCGCCCGGTGCTCTGGGTGGTCGCGATGGTCATCGAACTGGCCACGCCCTGGGTCGGTGCGCGCTGGCTCAACCGCTGGCCGGTGGACAACCGGCACCTGCCGGAACGGATCGGGCAGTTCACGATCATCGTGCTGGGTAGCGCCCTTGCCAGCCTGCTCTTCGCGGTGCCGGACCACCCCCCGCCCCACATGATCCTCACCGCCGGGTTGGCCTTCCTGATCCCGGCGGCCGTCTGGTGGGTCTACACCACCTTCGTCACCACTCGACTGACCCAGAGCCGGCTACGCGGCGGGCAGGCGTACAGCTACCTGCACATCCCGCTGGGCGGTGCACTGCTGCTGCTCGGCTGGGCGCTCGGGCAGGTGGTGCGGCTGGTCGACGACAACGCGAACCGGCTGCCGCTGGAGCTGCGGCTGCTGCTGGGCGCCTCGATGGTGGTGTGGACGGCCTGCGGGCTCGCCCTGTACTGGCTGTGGACCCGACCGAGCACCGCCCGGTTGGCGATCGCCGCCTACGGGGTGGTCTCGGTCAGCCTCATCACCGCGACGGTGCACCAGCCGAGGCTGATGCTGTCGCTGCTCTCCCTGGCCGTCGTCGGGTACGCCGTCCTGCTCAGTCGGCGCCTCGCCCGGGCCGGCCAGGAGAACACCCCCGAGGGATGAGCGGCGCTCAGGCCGCCGCGGCGGGCTCCGGAATGACTGTCTCCTCGGCCGCCACCTGCTGGTTCCAGTCGGCCTTGGTGGAACGCCAGCCCTCGTCGTCCATGCCGCGCCGCCAGTAGCCGGAGATGGAGAGCTGGTCCAGGGGTACGCCCCGCTCGCCGCGCAGCAATCGGCGCAACTCCCGGACGAAGGCGGCCTCGCCGTGCACGAACGCGTGCACCTGGCCGGCCGGGAACTCCAACGCCCGCACCGCCTCGACCAACGCCTCGCCCACCGGGCGTTCGCCACGATGCAGCCAGGTCAGCTCCACGGCCCCGGGGCTGAGCAGCTTCTGCTCCTCCGCCGGGTCGGCGACCTCCACGAAGACGTGGGCCGGGGCACCCAGCGGGAGGCGCTCCAGCGCGGCGGCGATCGCCGGCAGGGCGCTCTCGTCACCGACCAGCAGGTGCCAGTCCGCGTCCGGGCTCGGGGCGTACGCGCCGCCGGGGCCGACGAAGTGCACCGGATCGCCGGGACGCAGCGCGGCGGCCCACGGGCCGGCCAACCCCTCGTCGCCGTGGTACACCACGTCGACGGTCAGCTCCCCGGACAGCGGATCCCAGCGCCGCACCGTGTACGCGCGGAGCCGGGGCCACTGCTCCCGGGGCAGGTCCCGACGGATCGCGGCGAGGTCCAACGGCTGCGGGTACGCGACCCCCGGCTGCGGGAACACCACCTTGATGTAGTGGTCGGTGAACTCGCCCACCGGCAGGCCAACCAGTTCGTCCCCACCGAGGACGAGCCGGATCAGGTGCGGGGTGGGCCGCTCGGTGCGCAGCACCCGGGCCGAGGTGACGTTCCTGGAGCGTTCCGTCATGCCAGTTAGGTTAGCCTAAGCTGCCTCGTGGTCGGTCGGGGGTGTCCCCTTGCCGACCAGGCGGGTGTGCCAGGTCACCGCCGCCGGGTCGGTGAGCGAGGCGACCTGGTCGATCACCACCCGCAGCCTGGCCCGGTCGTCCGGGGCGGCCTGCCACAGCGGGGCGAAGATCGGGTCGAGCCCTTCCGGGGCGTGCCGGACCAGCGCGGCGACCAACTCCGCCAGCATCGTCCGCTGCCGCTCATAGCGGCCCCGGAAGCCACTGCGACGCATCACGTACCGCAGCGCGATGCCCTTGAGCAGCGCGCACTGCGCCCGTACCAGGCGGGGCACCACCAGGTCGGCGGCGTAACGGCGGTGCGGGCCCGGACCGAAGCGTTCCTCCGTCGCCGCCACCGCCGCGGACACGAACAGCCCGGTCACCCCGCTGGTGGTGGCCTTCAACGCGACCTGCGCGCGATGGCTGCCGTCGTACCCGGCGAACGGGGCGAGCAGCGGACCGGCCAGCAGATCGACGAGTACCTCGGCCAGGTCCGCCGCCGACTCCCCGGAGTAGGCGGCGGCCACGTCGGCGCAGAGCGCGGCCCGCTCGTCGGCGTCGGTGAGCAGCGGGTGCAACGTGACGTAGCCACCATGGATGCCGTCCTCCACGTCGTGCACCGAGTACGCGACGTCGTCGGCCCAGTCCATCACCTGGGCCTCCAGGCAGCGCCGGTCGCCGGGCGCGCCGGCCCGGATCCAGTCGAAGACGGCCGCGTCGTCGGCGTACACCCCGAACTTGCGCTCCCCCGGCCGGCGCGGCCAGGGGTACTTGCCGATCGCGTCCAGCGACGCCCGGGTCAGGTTCAGCCCGGCGGACGAGCCGTCCGCGGCGAGCACCTTCGCCTCCAGGCGGGTCAACACCCGCAGGGTCTGCGCGTTGCCCTCGAAGCCGCCGCACGGTGTGGCGAGCAGGTCCAGCGCAGCCTCGCCGTTGTGCCCGAACGGCGGGTGCCCGAGGTCGTGCGCGAGCCCCGCGACGTCCACCACGTCCGGGTCGCAGCCCAGCCGGGCACCCATCTCCCGGGCGATCTGGGCCACCTCCAACGAGTGGGTCAGCCGCGTACGCAGGAAGTCGTCAGTGCCGGCGGTGTGCACCTGGGTCTTGGTGGCCAGCCGACGAAACGCCGCCGAGTGCAGCACCCGGGCCCGGTCGCGCTCGTACGGCGACCGGCGATGCCCGGTGTCCTTGGGCGGCTCCTCGACCAACCGCGCGTCCGCCGCCCCCGGCTCACTCCTCGCGCTCACGCAACACGCAGAACTCGTTGCCTTCCGGGTCGGCCAGCACCGTCCAGTCGACGTCGCCCTGACCGATGTCGACGTGCCGGGCGCCCATGTCGACCAGGCGCTCGACCTCGGCCTCCCGGCTGGCGGGGCGCAGGTCGAGGTGCAGCCGGTTCTTGCGCTCCTTGCCGTCGGCCACCGGGCCGAAGAACAGGGCGGGCAACTGGTCCGGGGACTGGCGGATCTCCACGCCGCTCGGAGTCTCGGTGACGACCTGATAGCCGAGCGCCTCGGCCCACCAACGGGCCAGTCGGGCCGGATCGCGGGCGTCGACAGTCAGGCTCTCCCAGACACTGGTCATGCAATCACCTCTTCCCGTTCGACGCGGCGCCCAATCGGCCGTGTGCGAGCGAGCCAAGATTACGCCCGCCACCACTGCTCGACCCGCTCACGACGCATCGACGAAGGCCACACAACCACCGATTGGCCCGCAGTTGCCAACCGATCGCCGAGGGTTACGGGCTCGCGGCCGGAAGTCGCCACCGGTAGCCTTCCCAGCGCGGAACGTGACCAGCCGACTGACACGCAGAGCCCGACCGGTGAGGGGTAACGCTCGTGGACGCAGACACGGTGATGGGAACGGAGCTACGCGGGCTGCGCCGACGCCGACCCGACATCGCCGGCACGGTGCTCGCGGGCACCGACGGCCTGCTCATCTCCAGCGACCTGCCCAGCACCGACGCCACCCATCTCGCCGCGCTCGCCGCCGCGAGTTTCGGGCTCGGTCACCGGGTGGCCGACACCGTCCGGCAGGGTGAGTTCCGGGAGTCGGTCGTGTGCACCACCGCCGGCTGCGTGGTCACCTACCCGGCCGGGCGCCGCGCCCTGCTGACCCTGGTCACAGTGTCGACGGCGGGGGACCTGGAGGCGCTGCACGAGGAGGCGCGGGCGGTTGCCCGTCGGGCGGGGTCCTTCCTGGACGTTCGCGGCGCAGGCATCGGCGCGACCTCCGTGCCGGACGCGCACGCCCCGCTGGCCACGCGTACCCCGATGGCGACCCTGCCGGCGCAGTTGCGCCGCTCGTCCCGACCCACCTGGCGTCGCCCGCCGATCTGAGCGCCGGCGGCGGCCGGGTGACCAGCCGCCGCCGACGTGCGTCAGCGGCTGTCCGACCCGCCGGTCTCCACGACCGCCCGTCCGGCTTCCAGCCGGGCCACCGGCACCCGGAACGGCGAGCAGGACACGTAGTCCAGGCCGACCTCGTGGAAGAAGTGCACCGAGTCCGGGTCACCACCGTGCTCACCGCAGATGCCGAGCTTCAGCCCGGGTCGGGCGGCCCGACCCTCCTCGGCGGCGATCCGCACCAGCCGACCGACGCCGTCGCGGTCGATCGACTCGAACGGCGAGATGCCAAAGATGCCCAACTCCAGGTAGCGCCAGAAGAACGCGCCCTCGACGTCGTCGCGGGAGAAGCCCCAGCCCATCTGGGTCAGGTCGTTGGTGCCGAAGGAGAAGAACTCGGCGGCCTCGGCGATCTGCCCGGCGGTCAGCGCCGCCCGGGGTACCTCGATCATGGTGCCGATCAGCACCTCGACGCCGCTGTCCCCGACCACCTCGGCAATGATCTTCTCCGCCTCGGCGCGAACCGTCTCCAGCTCCTGCACCGCCCCGACCAGCGGCACCATGATCTCCGGCTTGGCCACGCCCCCGTTGCGGACGCAACTGACCGCCGCCTCGGCGATGGCCCGGACCTGCATCGCGAACAGGCCGGGGATGACCAGGCCGAGGCGTACGCCCCGCAGCCCCAGCATCGGGTTCTCCTCGTGCATCCGCCGGACGGCGGCGAGCAGCGCCTCCTCCTTGGCCACGTCCTCGCCGCGTTCCTGAGCGACCGCCACGTTCACGGCGAGCTGCTCCAACGGCGGCAGGAATTCGTGCAACGGCGGGTCGATGAGCCGCACGGTGACCGGCAGCCCGTCCATCTCGCGGAAGATCTCCTCGAAGTCGGCCCGCTGCAACGGCAGCAGCGCCGCCAGCGCCGCCTCCCGCTCGCCCGGGGCTCGGGCCAGGATCAGCCGCTCGACCAGCTCCCGCCGGTCACCGAGGAACATGTGCTCGGTGCGGCACAGCCCGATGCCCTCGGCACCGAAGCGCCGGGCCCGGGCCGCGTCCGCGCCGGTGTCGGCGTTCGTCCGGACCGCCAGCCGCCGCTTCCCGTCGGCGTGCGTCATGATCCGGTGTACGGCCCGAACCAGCGCGTTGTCGATGTGCTCGGGGTCGAGGCTGCCCTCGAAGTACTGCACGACCTCGGAGGGCATCACCGGCACCTCGCCGAGGTAGACCTTGCCGGTAGTGCCGTCGATGGACACCACATCGCCCTCGGTGACGGTCTGCCCGGCCACTGTGAACCGCTTCGCCGGCACGTTCACCTCGATCTCGTCGGCGCCGGAGACACAGGTCTTGCCCATGCCCCGGGCCACCACCGCGGCGTGGCTGGTCTTGCCGCCGCGCGAGGTGAGGATGCCCTGCGCGGCGATCATGCCGTTCAGGTCGTCCGGGTTGGTCTCCCGGCGCACCAGGATCACCGACTCCCCCTCGGCGGCCAGCTCGACGGCCCGGGCGGAGGTGAAGACCACAGTGCCGGAGGCCGCGCCCGGCGAGGCGCCGATGCCCTTGGCGACCGGCTGGAACTCGTGGTCGAGCTGGAAGCGCGGGAACATCAGCTGGGCCAGTTGTGCGCCGTTGACCCGGAGCAGCGCCTCGTCCAGGTCGATCAGACCCTCGTCGACGAGTTGCCCGGCGATGACAAACGCGGCGGCGGCGGTGCGCTTGCCGACCCGGGTCTGCAACATCCAGAGCTTTCCGCGTTCGATGGTGAACTCGATGTCGCACAGGTCCTTGTAGTGCTCCTCCAGCCGGGCCATGATGCCGAGCAGTTCGTCGTAGGAGGACTTGTCGAGCTGCTCCAACTCCTGCAATGGCACTGTGTTGCGGATGCCGGCGACCACGTCCTCGCCCTGGGCGTTGGCCAGGTAGTCGCCGTAGATGCCCTGCGCGCCGCTGGCCGGGTCGCGGGTGAACGCGACGCCGGTGCCGGAGTCGGGCCCGAGGTTGCCGAAGACCATTGTCACCACGTTGACCGCGGTGCCGAGGTCGGCCGGGATGCGCTCCTGACGGCGGTAGAGCACCGCGCGCTCGGCGTTCCACGACTCGAAGACCGCCCGGATGGCCAGGTCGAGCTGTTCGCGTGGCTGCTGCGGGAACTCCCGACCGGTGTGCTTCACGAAGATCTTCTTGTACGCGTCGACAAGCCCACGCAGGTCGTCGGCGTCCAGATCCAGGTCGTTGTGGGTGCCCTTGGCGTGCTTGGCCGCGTCGAGCGCGTGCTCGAACTCCTCGCCCGGCACCTCACAGACGGTCTTGCCGAACATCTGGATGAGTCGCCGGTAGGAGTCCCAGGCGAACCTGTCGTTCTGTCCCGCCTGAGCGGAGAGCCCAACCACGCTCTCGTCGTTGAGGCCGACGTTGAGAACGGTCTCCATCATCCCGGGCATGGAGAACTTGGCACCGGAGCGAACGGACACCAGCAGGGGGTCGCGCGGGTCGCCGAGACGCTTGCCCATCTCGCGCTCCAGCTCTTCCAGGTGCGCCTCGATCTGGCCGGCGAGCCCGTCCGGCTCCCGTCCCGTCGCGAGGTACGCCTGGCACGCCTCGGTGGTGATGGTGAAGCCGGGCGGGACGGGCAGGCCCAGGTTGGTCATCTCGGCGAGGTTTGCCCCCTTGCCGCCGAGCAGTTCCTTGAGTTCCTTGTTGCCTTCGGAGAAGTCGTAGACGTACTTGTGATCGACGGTCTCTTGCGCTGCCACCAGAGCCTCCACAACACACGCGCCGGATTGACACTTAACGAAGGTTCAGTTTTCTTCATCCCCGGGACGGACCGCCGGTAATCCCGGGGTCGACATCGATCGGTGCGCGAAGGTTAAGCGAACATCGAGTGACCTGGGACCGTTCGGTGACAATTGGCACAGCCATCACGACTATCCGTGTTCGTACCGGTTTTTGGGAACGCTTCCATGCGCACCATCACGCATCCCGGCCGAGCGTCGTACGCTTGACGCCACGCCAGCCGGTGAACCTCACTTTTGCCATAACCGACGCGAATACACCCCCCGGAGTCGCCACCGTGTCGACCACCTCCTCCCCCGGCCCCACCGCCGTCCCCGCGCCGCTGTCGGCGGGGGAAACGGACGCGGCCACGCTGGCCCGCGCGGCCGAGCAGACCGCTGGCACGCTGCTCGCCCCGGCGGCCCCGCACCGGCTGACCGACGTCGTGCCCGCCCCGCAGCAGGTCCACCCGGACCCGACCGCCGACTGGACGCTGCCGGCCGAAGCGGTCATCGTGGCCAGCGCCGACCCCGCCGCGCTGGCGGTCGCCGAGCAGCTCGCCCAGTTCCTGCGTCCGGCCACCGGCTACCCGCTGCCGGTCACCGACGCCACCACGCCGGAGCCCGCCGGTGGCATCGCGCTGGTGCTCGACGACAGCGCCGACCTCGGTGCGGAGGGCTACCGGCTCGACATCGCCACCGACGGGGTACGCGTCACCGCCGCCACCGCCGCCGGCCTCTTCCACGGCGTGCAGACGCTGCGCCAACTGCTGCCGGCGGCGATCGAGAGCCCCAGCCAGGTCACCGAACGCTGGACGCTGCCCGGCGGGACCATCACCGACGCACCCCGGTTCCCCTACCGGGGCGCGATGCTCGACGTCGCGCGGCACTTCTTCGCCGTGGAGGACGTGTTGCGGGTGGTCGACCACCTGGCCCGCTACAAGCTCAACCACCTGCACCTGCACCTCACCGACGACCAGGGCTGGCGGATCACCGTCGACTCCTGGCCGAAGCTGACCACCGTCGGCGGGACGACCGAGGTCGACGGCGGCCCCGGCGGGCACTACACGAAGGCCGACTACCAGCGGATCGTCTCCTACGCGGCCGCCCGCCACATCACCGTCGTCCCGGAGATCGACCTCCCCGGGCACACCAACTCGGCGCTGGTCGCGTACCCGGAGCTGGCACCGGACAAGATCGCACCGCCGCCGTACACCGGCACCGAGGTCGGCTTCAGCTACGTCGACCCGGCCGACGAGCGGACGTACGACTTCGTCGCCGACGTGTTGGGCGAGGTGGCCGCGCTCACCCCCGGCCCGTGGCTGCACATCGGCGGCGACGAGGCGTTCAAGGTGAAGGGCGAGGTTTACACCGGTTTTGTCGAGCGGGTCCAGCGCATCGTGGCCGACCTCGGCAAGACCGTCGTCGGCTGGCACCAGCTCGCACCCGCCGCCCACCTCGACGGGCGGGTCCTCCAGTGGTGGGGCACGAACGGCGAGGACCCCACCACCGTCGACGCCGTACGCCGTGGCGCCCGGCTGATCGTCTCCCCCGGCAACCACGCCTACCTGGACATGAAGTACGCCCCGGACACCCCGATCGGGCACGACTGGGCCGGCCTCATCGACGTACGAAAGGCCTACGACTGGGATCCGGGTACGCACGTCGCCGGCGTACCCGCCGAGGCGGTGCTCGGTGTGGAGGCCCCGCTCTGGACCGAATCGGTCACCTCGCTGGCCGACATCGAACTCCTGCTCCTGCCCCGCCTCCCGGCCATCGCCGAGTTGGGCTGGTCACCCCGGGCAAGCCACGACTGGGCCGGCTTCCGCGACCGCCTGGCCGGCCAGGGCCCGCGCTGGACGACGGCCGGAATCACCTTCCACCGCGCGCCCGAGATCCCCTGGCCGACCGCACCGACCATCCCGGCACAGCGCAACGTGCCCCAAACCGACACCGCCACGCCCTGATCCCCGGCTCGGCTGCCCGGCCGGCCCGGCGCTCAGCCGACCGTTCACGCTGACCGTCCTCGCTCGCCGCTTGATGGGCCGGTCGCGCCCCGCCCCGCCTCGGTCCGGGGCGGTCCGGGGCGGTCCGGGGCGGTCCGCGGCGCTCAAACGGCGCAGAGCGGCATGATCCACTCGGCTTTCATGAAGGCGGGGCATCCCCGGCGTCCAGACCCCGCGACTTCCGTGAAACCGAGTCGATCACGCCATCTCGTCCCGCGTGTCCGTTTCTCCGGCCCGCGCGGCGTGGGTGGGTTGTCCGGTTTGGCATGGGGTGTCGGGTGGTCGGGGCCACCCCGGCGGCGGAATCGTGGGCCGGGCCGGGTCGTTATACCTGGCAGACCACCGCAACAGCCCGGGTCATGGTGCGCCGGCCCCGCCGGGAACGCCGCCAGACCCTCCGACCGGAGACAGCCGCCGGGAACATCCGCCAGGCCGCCCCGGTTACATCCCCCGCACGGCCGAGCACCACAACGGCCCACCACCCGCACGGCCGAGCACCCCAAACGGCCGACGGGCAGGCGGAATGATCCGCCACCGGCACCCGTTACACCCTGTCCCGACGCCGACCCCCTACGCGGGTCACCGGGCAGAACCCTCGAACTTCCCCCGCACGACCACACCCCCCTGAGGTGGTGCGGGTTCCCCCGATGCAGAGGAGCACGCCATCATGCGTACCGATCTGATCCGTAAGACCGCCCTCACCGCCGCCGGCCTCGCCTTCACCGGAGGCGCCATCGCCGGCCCCGTCACCACCGCCTTCGCCGCGCCGAGCACCGCCAAGCCGGCCACGCAGACCCAGTCGGATCGTAAGGGTCACGGTGAGCGGGAGCTGGGTGTGCGCTACGAGGCACAGCCGAACTTCTACTACTGCGGCCCCGCCGCCACCCGCAACGCCCTGTCTGTGCAGGGCAAGAACATCAACGTTGATGACATGGCCAAGGAGATGGGCACCACCGAAGCCGGCACCAACTCCATCAACGACATCACCCCCGTGCTGAACAAGGAAACCGGCAAGACCAACGCGTACCGGTCGGTCGAGATCAGCAGCCCCGACGCTGACGCCAAGCAGACCGACACGCTGCGCGCCGACATCGTCAAGACCGTCGACGACGGCCGGGCCGTGGTCGCCAACATCGCCGGCACCAGCACCGACACCGACGGTGCCACCCACTCCTACGAGGGCGGGCACTACATCAGCGTCGTCGGCTACCGCGACAACGGCAACACCGTGAAGATCGCCGACTCCGCCGACCCGAACACCGCCGCTTACTGGATCAGCGTCGAGCACCTCGCGGACTGGATCGCCACCCGCGGCTACGCCACCAGCTGACCCCGCACCACATGACCGAAGGGCCGGACCCCACCACGGGGCCCGGCCCTTTGGCATGACTGGGTCATTCTCCGCCCGCCCTCGGCAGGCTTGACCGACGTCGAGGGTCAACCGAGCTGACGACGCCACCCACCCCCGGCAAGCCACCCACCGGACCGAACCACCCGACCACAGCGGGCAACCCCACGGGCTGGCTCACGGGTCCTTTCGAGCTGATGTCGTAGACGAATCAGGGCATGGCCGACCGAGCCGAGCTGGTGATTCGTTCACGACATCAGCTCGACAGGGCGCCGAACTCGTCTGCCCAGCCTCGGCGCGGAGTGTCGAGTGCCCAGCCCCGGCGCGGAGTCGAGGAAAGAACCGAGCGCCACGACCCGAGGGCTCGCGAATGACCGGCGCGCCGGCACGGACCCTGCTGCGTGCCCTCGTTCCGGGGGGCGGTCGCGGGGCGTCTCTCGCCCGACCGGCCAGGGGCTCAGCCGCCGGAGTCGTCCATCTCGGCGCCCTCGGGGACCGTGTCGTCGTCCCGGCTGGCCAGCCAGCCTTCCGGCAGGGCGACCTTGCCGGGCGAGTTGGTACGCCCGCGCGGCTGGCCCAGGGCGGTCACCGGGAACGGCTCCGCCGGGTCGAGCTTGCCGAGCAGGTCGTCGAGCTGGGCCAGGCTCTCGATCATCGCCAGCGAGCGGCGCAGTTCGCCGCCGACCGGGAAGCCCTTGAGGTACCAGGCGACGTGCTTACGGAAGTCGGTGCAGCCGTCCCGTTCACCTCGGGCCGGGTTGCGGGCGCCGGCCGTGAACTGGTCGACCAGCAGCTCGGCGTGCCGGCGCATGGTCACCGCCACCTCGCCGAGGGTGGGCAGCCGCCGCTCCGGCCGACCGTTGAAGGCGGCCTCCAGGTCGGCGAACAGCCATGGCCGGCCCAGGCAACCGCGCCCGATGACCACGCCGTCAACGCCGGTGTGGGCCACCATGCGCAGCGCGTCGTCGGCCTCCCAGATGTCGCCGTTGCCGAGCACCGGCACGTCGAGGGCCTGCTTCAGGGTGGCGATAGCGTCCCAGTCGGCGGTGCCCGAGTAGCGCTGCGACGCCGTCCGCCCGTGCAGGGCCACCGCGGCCACGCCGGCTTCCTGGGCGGCGAGCCCGGCTTCGACGTACGTCAGGTGGTCGTCGTCGATGCCCTTGCGCATCTTGACAGTGACCGGCACGCCGGACGGTGCCGCGGCGGCCACCGCGGCCCGCACGAGCCGCGCGAAGAGCCGGCGCCGCCACGGTAGCGCCGCGCCGCCGCCACGCCGGGTGACCTTGGGGACCGGGCAGCCGAAGTTGAGGTCGATGTGATCGGCCAGGTTGCGCTCGACGACAATCCGCACGGCGGCGGCGGTGATCTCCGGATCGGTGCCGTAGAGCTGGAGACTGCGCGGCTTCTCGTCGTCGCCGAACGCGATCATGCGCAGCGTCTTCGGGTTGCGCTCGACCAGCGCCCGAGTGGTGATCATCTCGCAGACGTAGATGCCGCCGCCCTGCTCCCGGCAGAGCCGACGGAACCCGACGTTGGTGATCCCGGCCATCGGCGCGAGCACGACCGGGGGCCACACCTGGTGGCCACCGAGGGTCAACGGGCGTCCGGCCGCCACCGCCACATCACTCACCCTGCAAGTATACGGAGGGGTTCCTCCCCCTATGCCTGCCGGAGGGCGAGCGCTCGGGTCGACGCCCTGACCGAACCGACCGGGCCCTTACCGGGCCACTCGTCGGGCGGTGCTGAATCCCGTCCCGCTCCGCCCCGTGCAGGTCTGGAGCACGAGGTCGTATCGGCTCATCCAGTGGGGCAGCGCGCCGCCCTTGCGCGGCTGCCACCGGTGCCCGACCACCTGGTAGGTGCCCGCGCACGGCCCTGACACGACCCGCACCAGCCTCCCCGTCGGGAGGTCGTCCAGCCATGCCCAACCCATGGTGTCGTGCCCCGCTAGGAGACACGTCGGCGAGGTCGTCCAGGTGACCAGCGCTCCCCGGTCGATCGTGCTCTGCGAGTGGATCGCCGTGACAGGGGAAAGACGTGTCACGGGGGCCGCCGGGACCGCCGGGGATGCCGGGGGTGCCGGGACCGCCGGGGATGCCGGGACCGCCGGGGATGCCGGCACCGCCGGGGATGCCGGCACCGCCGGGGATGCCGGCACCGCCGGGGATGCCGGCACCGCCGGGGCCGCACCCCGCGCGGAAGCGCTACGGGATGCGACCGCTGGCTCGATCCTCGACTGAGCGGCCTCGATCATCCCTCCGACGGACGACTCGGGCGGCGTGGCCGTGGCGACCGCACCGGCCGATCCGCGCGACACTGATGACGCGCTCGGCGACGGCGTGGTGTGGGCGGCAGCCTCGGCCGAGGGAGCTTGGGCGGCAATGCGGTGGCCTGTGGAACCCGAGAGCGCCGACAGTCCCGCGACAACCGACGCAGCCACCAACAAGCGGAGGACGGAAATCCGCTTCGCCATGTCGTCCCCACCTTCTTCCGATTCAGACCAAGATATCGAAAGATGGCATTGAATTAATTTCATCGGCCCGCGAACCGCCAGCGGTTTGTCTCGCGTCCCGCCCCTCGGCGCGCGTCAGCAGCCGGGGAGGCGCTCGATCAGGTAGCGCTCGACCTGGTCCAGGGAAACGCGCTCCTGGGCCATGGTGTCCCGGTTGCGCACCGTCACCGCGTTGTCGTCCAGGGTGTCGAAGTCGACAGTCACACAGAACGGGGTGCCGATCTCGTCCTGCCGGCGGTAGCGACGCCCGATCGCCTGCGAGTCGTCGAACTCCACCACCCAGCGCTTGCGCAGCAGCGTTGCGAGGTCCTTGGCCTTGGGCGACAGCGCCTCGTTGCGGGACAACGGCAGCACCGCCACCTTGACCGGGGCGAGCCTCGGGTCGAACCGCATCACTGTGCGCTTGTCCACGCCGCCCTTGGTGTTGGGCGCCTCGTCCTCGTCGTACGCCTCCAGCAGGAAGGCGAGCACCGCACGGGTCAGACCCGCGGCCGGCTCGATGACGTACGGCATCCAGCGCTCACTCTTGCCCTGGTCGAAGTACGACAGGTCGACTCCGGAGTGCTTGCTGTGCGTGGAGAGGTCGAAGTCCGTGCGGTTGGCGACACCCTCCAGCTCGGCGAACTCGGTGCCACCGAACTGGAAGCGGTACTCGATGTCCACCGTCCGCTTCGAGTAGTGCGACAGCTTCTCCTGGGGGTGCTCGAACAGGCGCAGATTGTCCGCCGAGAGGCCGAGGTCGAGGTACCAGTTCCAGCGCTCCTGGAGCCAGTACTCGTGCCACTGCTCGTCGGTGCCCGGCTCGACGAAGAACTCCATCTCCATCTGCTCGAACTCGCGGGTCCGGAAGATGAAGTTGCCCGGGGTGATCTCGTTACGGAACGACTTGCCGGTCTGCGCGATGCCGAACGGGGGCTTCTTGCGGGCGACCGTCTCGACGTTCTTGTAGTTGACGAAGATGCCCTGCGCGGTCTCCGGGCGCAGGTAGTGCAGCCCCTCGTCGCTCTCCACCGGGCCCAGGTAGGTCTTCATCAGGCCGTTGAACATCTTCGGCTCGGTGAAGGTGCCCTTGTTGCCGCAGTTGGGGCAGTTCAGCTCGGCCAGTGAGGTGAGCGGCTTGCCGTGCTTCTCGGCGTACGCCTCTTCCAGGTGGTCTGCCCGGAACCGCTTGTGACAGAACTGGCACTCGGTGAGCGGGTCGACGAACTCGGCGATGTGGCCGGACGCCTCCCACACCTTGCGGGACAGGATCACCGCGGAGTCCAGGCCGACGACGTCGTCGCGCTGCTGGACCATTGTCTTCCACCACTGCCGGCGGACGTTCTCCTTGAGTTCCACGCCGAGCGGGCCGTAGTCCCACGCCGATCGGGTGCCTCCGTAGATCTCACTGGAGGGGAAGACGAAGCCCCGGCGCTTGGCGAGGCTGACGACGGCATCGATACGGTCGGCTGGCATGTTTCCTCCTACGCCGGCTGGCGGTCGGCGGGGGCGAGATGTGGATGGAACGGTCGGTTCGGGACAACGGTACGACCACCGTCCCCCCGAGCCCAGCAGAATACCGGGGACGGGTCAGCTGACCTCGCAGACCTCCACACCGCCGGTCTGCCCGTCCTGGCCGAGGCTGACCTGTTGCCGCTCCCGGTCGCCGCCGTCGAGGGTCACGTCGACCGGCACGGTCAGGTAGGTGGTGTCCACCTCACCCACCCGGAACCCGGTCACCTGCGGTTCGGCGGCAGCGCGCCGCTCGAACTCCGGCCGGGACTCACGCCGCTGCGCGTCGTCGCAGAGCTGGTCGTACGCCCGCCCGTAGTTCCGCTCGACCAGCGCCTGGTAGTAGTCGCCGGTCACGGTGCGGGCCTGTTCCCGGATGGCCTGGACTCCGCTGACGGCCAGGCCGACGACGGCGGTGCCACCCCCGCCGCAGCAGAGCACCACGGCGAGCGCGCCGACGCCGAGGCCGATCCAGAGCCGAGTCCGGCGGCCCTCGGTGGGCGGCGCGGCGAACGGCGGAGCCACCCCGGGACCGGGTGGCGGGGCGGGTGCGGTCATAGGAGCAGCGTAGTGTCCGCCGGCTCAGCGGTAAGGACCCGCAGCCCGATCACTGTCGGCGACGACCACGGCCCCGCCGGGAGCGGCGGTGGCCAGCGCCTCGTAGGCGGAGGGCTCGTCGACGGACTCGGCGAGCAGCGGCACGGCGCTGACCTTGACCTCGAAGGCGCCGAGCGCCCGCCGGTACGTGCCGACCGACTCCCATTCGGTGACCAGTGACCAGTGCCGGGGGTCGTCCAGCGCCCGGACCAGTTGGCCGCGCAGGTAGCCGGGCCGGGCGGCCAGCGCGGTGAGGGCGGCGTGCGCCCGTTCGGTGAAGCCGTCGGCGGCATCGACGTCGACCACGAACCGGTTGGTCACCAGCACCGGGGGTTCCTCCTCGTAGAGTCTGTGGGATGCAGCGTACGCAGCGCCCTCTGCTCGCCCGGTTGGCCGGGGCGAACCCGACGTCGGTGTTCCTGCTCACCCTGGTGGTGGTGCTGGTGGCGTTCTTCACGCCCGGGGTGATCGGCGGGCTGCTCACGCTCGCGCTCGCCGGGGTCCTGATCGCCCTGTTGGCGACGACCTGGGCGGTTCAGGCACCGCAGACCCGGCTGATCCGACTGGTGATGCTCACCCTGCTGGTGACTGTGGGCCTCGCGAAGCTCCTCTGACATGCAATCATGCGTTTTTGACAATCATTATCGTTGCCACGGACAGTTGACGACATGACCAACCGCGCCACGTACCGTGTCCTCGCCGCCGCGACCGCCCTCCTCGCCCTGGGTGCCGGGGCCGGCTGCTCCAGCGGTGGTGCCGCCGGCGCCGATCCCCAGCGAGTCGACGTGGTGGCAGCGTTCTACCCCCTCCAGTTCCTGGCCGAGCGGATCGGCGGCGACGCGGTCCGGGTGACCAACCTGGCCAAGCCCGGCGCCGAGCCGCACGACCTGGAACTCAACCCGAGCCAGGTCGGTGAGGTCAGCGACGCGGAGCTGATTGTCTACCTCAAGGGGTTCCAGCCGGCGGTGGACGACGCCGTGGCCCAGAACGGCGGCGACCGGGCGTTCGACGTGACCAGCGTGCAGCCACTGTTGGACGCGTCCGCCGGCGGGCACAACCACGAGGGCGAGGAGGGGCACGCCGAGGAGGGCAACGGCGGCAAGGACCCGCACGTCTGGCTCGACCCGACCCGACTGGCCGGCATCGGCGACCAGCTCGCCCAGCGGCTCGGCAAGGCCGACCCGGACCACGCCGCCGACTACACCTCCCGGGCGGCAGCCCTGCGCGCCGACCTGACGACCCTGGACGGCGAGTTCAAGCACGGTCTGGCGACCTGCCAGCGGCGGGAGATCGTCACCAGCCACGCCGCGTTCGGCTACCTCGCCGACCGCTACAAGCTCGACCAGGTCGGCATCACCGGGCTGAGCCCGGACGTCGAGCCCTCGCCGCAGCGCCTCGCGCACGTGATCGAGGAGGCCAAGGAGCACCAGGCCACCACGATCTTCTTCGAGACCCTGGTCAGCCCGAAGGTGGCCGAGACCATCGCCGGTCAGGTCGGCGCGAAGACCGCCGTGCTCGACCCGATCGAAGGGCTCGCCGCCAGCAGCAACGGGGACTACCTTTCGGTGATGCGCACCAACCTGCGGACCCTGCAGACGGCCTTGAGCTGCTCGTGACCTCACCTGTCATCACCGTCGAGCACGGGGTGGTCGGCTACGACGGCCGCCCCGTGCTCCGGGACATCTCGCTCACAGTGACCGCCGGCGAGGTGGTCGCGATCCTCGGCGCCAACGGCTCGGGCAAGTCGACCCTGATCCGCGCCGTGCTCGGGCTGGTGCCGATCAGCGCCGGCTCGGTCATCCTCTTCGACCGGCCGTTGCGCCGGTTCCGGCAGTGGGCACGCATCGGGTACGTCCCGCAGCGCCTGGGCGCCGGCGGCGGCGTACCGGCCACCGTCCGGGAGGTGGTGGCCTCCGGCCGGCTGGCCCGTCGGGGGGTGCTGCGTCCGCCGGGTCGAGCCGACCGGTCCGCCGTCGACGCCGCGCTGCGCGCGGTCGGGCTCGCTGACCGGGCCGGTGACCCGGTGTCCACGCTCTCCGGCGGCCAGCAGCAGCGCACCCTGATCGCCCGCGCCCTGGCCGGCCAGCCGGAGCTGCTGGTGCTCGACGAACCCACCGCCGGGGTGGACGCGGCCAGCCAGGAGGCGTTCGCCGGCGCGCTGCGCGACTTCGTATCCGAGGGCGGAACGGTGCTGCTCGTCGCCCACGAGCTGGGCCCGCTGCGACCGGTGATCAGCCGGGCTGTCGTCGTTCACGAGGGTCGCATCGCCCACGACGGCGCAGTGCCGGACCCGGCCGGCCATCACGCGGAGCCCGACCACGACCACGTGCACCCGCACTGCTACGACGAGCCCGCCGGGCTGTGGAGCAACTGACCCATGGAACTCTTCCAGTACCCCTACATGCAGCGCGCCCTGATCGGCGCGCTGGTGATCGGCCTGGCCGCGCCGGCGCTCGGCATCTACCTGGTGCAGCGCCGGCTGGCGCTGATCGGCGATGGTGTGGGGCACGTGGCGCTGACCGGCGTCGGGGCGGGGCTGCTGCTCAACCGCTCACCGGTGCTGGTCGCGGTGATCGCCGCCACCATCGGCGCGATCGCCATCGAGATCGTCCGGGCTCGTGGGCGTACCTCCGGTGACCTGGCCCTGGCCCTGCTCTTCTACGGCGGCATCGCGGGCGGCGTACTCCTGGTCGGCCTCTCCGACGCGACCAGCGCGAACCTCAACGCCTACCTGTTCGGGTCGCTGACCACCATCTCGCCCGCCGACCTGACCACCATCGGGGTGCTCGGCGCGGCGATCCTGGTCACGATGATCGCGTTGCGGCCCGCGCTCTTCGCGGTCAGTCACGACGAGGAGTACGCCCAGGTCTCCGGCCTGCCGGTCCGCACGCTGAACCTGCTGATCGCTGTCGCCACAGCGGTCACCGTGACCATCGCCATGCGGGCCGTCGGAGTGCTGCTGATCAGCGCGTTGATGGTGGTGCCGGTCGCCACCGCGCAGCAGGTCACCCGGGGCTTCCGCAGCACGATGGCCGCCGCGATGGCGCTCGGGCTCTTCGCCGCCGGCTCGGGTGTCTGGGTGGCGGCCACGGCGGACACCGCGCCGGGCGCCTCGGTGGTGCTGGTGGCGATCGCCTCGTTCCTGGTGGTGGCCGTGGCCGGCGCTGTCTGGCGGGTCGTGCGCCGCCGGACGACGCCGACCGCCGCGCCGACCCCGGAACCGCACGAGGTCGTGCTGAGCTGAGCCTGGTCAGCGCGACGTCGGTGGTATTGGTTACCGTTGCGGGATGACCAGCGCGACGGGCTACGACGGGTTCGACGGGGCCAGCGAGTTGCTCCGCGCCCTGTCCGCGCCCATTCGGCTGGCCATCGTCAGTGAGCTGGCCGGCGGCGAGCGGTGCGTGCACGAGTTGGTGGAGAAGCTCGGGGCGGCACAACCGCTGGTCTCCCAGCACCTGCGGGTGTTGCGCGGAGCGGGCGTGGTGCGCGGGTCCCGCCGAGGCCGGGAGATCGCTTACAGCCTGGTCGACGAGCACGTCGCGCACATCGTGGCGGACGCGGTCAGCCACGCCGGGGAGGGATCATGAGCGAGAGCAGCGCCGCGGTGCGCAACACCCGGCAGCGGTCGGCGGTGAGCGCGCTGCTGGGCGAGATGGAGGGCTTCCACAGCGCTCAGGACCTGCACGCGATGCTGCGGCAGCGCGGCGAGCGGGTCGGCCTGACCACCGTCTACCGCACCCTCCAGGGGCTCGCCGACGCCGGTGAGATCGACGTGATGCGTCCGCCGGGCGGCGAGCACCTCTACCGCCGGTGCAGCGAGGGGCACCACCACCACCTGGTCTGCCGGGTGTGCGGGCGTACGGTCGAGGTGGCCGGCCCGGCCGTGGAGAGCTGGGCCGATCGGGTCGCCGCGCAGCACGGCTACGCCGACGTCAGCCACACCCTGGAGATCTTCGGCACCTGCCCGACCTGCCCGCGCTGACCGTCAGATCGCGATCCGGGCTCACTTGACGGGTACACCGGGCGGGGCGTTCGTGGCACGCTGGCCGGCGTGAAAATCTATGCCGATCGGTTTCCGACCGCCGCCCGTCAGTTGCTCACCGACCTGCTCGTCGTCGCCTGGGTGTACGTGGCGATCCGCGGCGCGCTGTGGCTGCACGACCTGGTGCAGAAGCTCGCCGTGCCGGGGCAGAAGTTGGAGGGCGCCGGCAGTGGGCTCGCCGACAACCTGGGCGACGCCGGCAGCAAGGTCGGGCGGGTGCCACTGGTCGGCGACGAACTCACCGCACCGTTCCAGCGCGCCGCCGACGCCGCCCGATCGCTGGCCGACGCTGGCCGCGACCAGCAGCAATTGGTCGACCAGCTCGCCCTGGCCCTCGCCATCGCGGTGCTGATCTTCCCGCTCGGCATCGTGCTGTTCGGTTGGCTGCCGCTGCGGGTCCGTTGGATGCGCCGGGCCGGATCAGCGGCGAAGCTGGCCGCCGGGCCGGCCGGCCGGGACCTGCTCGCCCTGCGCGCGCTGGCCACCCAACCATTGGGCAAACTCACCCGGATCGGTCCGGACGTAGCCGAGGCGTGGCGACGCGGCGACGACACGACAGTAGACGCCCTGGCCGCCCTCGAGCTGCGCCAACTAGGCCTACGAGGCCGAAGTCGCTGAGCCCCGTCGATCAAGGAGTTGTGGTGCCTGGCTTGGACGTTTGGCGGGTGCTTTGTGACCCACCACAACTCCATGATCGACCAGGCAGGGTGGGTTGACGCACAGCCGTTCGGCTGGGCGCAGGTTCAGCCCGACGAGGGTGTCGTTAAAGTCGTCGGGTGTTCTACTTCCTCGTCGTCATCGCCGTCCTGCTGCTCGGCTACGCCGCCGTTCTGGTCTCCTTCGTCCGCCGGGGCAGGAAGATCCCACCCGCGGCGTACCTGGCCCTGGCCGGGCTCAACGGTCTGATCCTGGCGGGAGTACTGGCCTGGGCGGTCTCCCGCTGACCGACACCGCTGCCCCGCGCGACCACCGGCCCGCATGGCGTCGCGCCGGCGCGACCGGGCTGGTCAGGGCTTTGGGGGGATGCGGCGGCGGACGTCCTCGGCGGTGGACGGGCCGGGCGACCAGCGGGCCACCCAGGGCAGCTCGTCGGACGGGGTGAGCACGCCCTCCTCCAGGCCCGCGTAGCGGCCGGCGAGGATGCGCTTCGCGGCGGCGGTGTCGACCGAGTCGGTGTTGTCCCAGAGTGCGGCGAACAGGGCGTCCACCCGTACCCGCGCCTGCCGGCAGAACAGGTCGGCCAGCTCGACGTTCTCCGGGCGGCTGTCCCGTTCGGCGGAGGCCCGGACGCAGACCGCTGACATCGCGAACAACTCGGCGCCGATGTCGACCACCCGGCCGAGGAACGCCTGCTTGCGCTCCATCTTTCCCTGCCAGCGGGACATGGCGTAGAACGTCGACCGGGCCAGCTTGCGTGACGAACGCTCCACCTGGCGCAGGTGCGGGGCGAGTGGGCCGAACTCGGCGTACGCCGAAGGGCTCTGCCCCCGACCCACGGCGAGGGTGGGCAGCCACTTCGCGTAGAAGGCACCCGCTCGCGCGCCGGCTCGGGCCTTGCGGCCCAGCCCCGCGTCCGGGTCGATGATGTCGCCGGCCACCGACAGGTGGGCGTCGACCGCCTCCCGCGCGATCAGCAGGTGCATGATCTCGGTGGAGCCCTCGAAGATCCGGTTGATCCGCAGGTCGCGCAGCATCTGCTCGACGGCGGCCGGGCGTTCGCCTCGGGCAGCGAGTGAGTCGGCCGTCTCGTAGCCGCGCCCACCCCGGATCTGGATCAGCTCGTCGGCGATCTTCCAGGCCATCTCGCTGGCGTACAGCTTGACCAGCGCCGCTTCGATCCGGATGTCGTTGCGGTCGTCGTCGGCGAGCAGGCAGCAAAGGTCGAGCATGGTCTCCATGCCGTACGTGGTGGCGGCGATGAAGGACAGCTTCTGCGCGACCGCCTCGTGCTCGCCTACCGGCCTTCCCCACTGGACGCGGTCGGCGGCCCACCCCCGGGCCACGTTCAACGCCCATTTGCCGGCGCCCACACACATGGCCGGCAGCGAGAGCCGGCCGGTGTTCAGAGTGGTCAGGGCGATCTTCAGCCCCTTGCCCTCGCCACCGATGACGTTCTCGGCGGGGACGATCACGTCGTGGAACCGGGTCAGGCTGTTCTCCAAGCCGCGCAGGCCGATGAACTCGTTGCGCCGCTCGACAGTGATGCCGGGGCTGTCGCCGTCCACAACGAACGCGGTGATGCCGCCCCGACGGCCCTCCGTGGCCGGCACCCGGGCCATCACCACCAGCAGGGTGGCCACGATGCCGTTGGTGGCCCAGAGCTTCACCCCGTTGAGCCGGTAACCCGTGCCGTCCTCGGTCGGCTCGGCGATGGTGGCCAGCCGGGCCGGGTCGGAGCCGACGTCGGGCTCGGTGAGCAGGAACGCGGACACCTCGCCGGCGGCGAGCCGGGGCAGGAAGCGTTGCTTCTGCTCGGCGGTGCCGAACATCTTCAGTGGCTGCGGCACCCCGATCGACTGGTGTGCCGAGAGCAGCGCGCCGATGGCCGGGCTGACCGAGCCGGCCAGCATGAGCGCCCGGCAGTAGTGCAGGTTGCTCAGCTCGAGCCCGCCGTACTTCCGGTCGATCTTCATGCCGAACGCGCCGAGGTCGGCCAGGCCGTGGAACACCGAGTCGGGTATCGACGCGTCCCGCTCGATGGCCTCACCATCCACCTCGGAGGCCAGGAAGGCGCGGAACCGACCAAGGAACTCCTCCGCGCGAGCTACGTCCTCCGGATCGGATCGGGGCCACGGGTCGATCAGGTCGAGCCGGAACCGGCCGAGGAACAGCTCCTTGCCGAAGCTGGGCCGGTCCCAGGTGGACTCGCGGGCGGCCTCGGCAACCTGCCGGGCCTCCTTCTCGGTGACCTGCCCGGCTTCCGCGGGCAGCGGCGCGGCAGCGCCAGCCGTGGTTTCGGAGTCGGGGCCGTCCGGTGCCGGTCGGCCATTCTGCGTCGTGGTCACGGCTGCCCCCTCGAAGCTCGGTGCGGCTGCGTCGACGTGCGCGACTATTGCCACGCTACCCCCGGTTGTTACCCAGGGGTAGCGCTGCGTGAAGATCGGCGCGGTCAGCGCCCGCTGATCGTGTCCGGGTCGTCGTCATCGTCGTCGATGTCGTCCTCACCCCAGCTGCGTCGGGCGAACGGCAGGGCCACCCAGAACGTGAGGAACCAGATTCCGGCGAGGGCGCTGAGCAGGAAGGCGATCGGCCGGTCCAGCACGAAGTCGGTGATCAGCAGCACCGCGCTGACCATCGCGATCAACATGAAGGCGAGGCCGCCGGTGGCCATCCGGTGCGCGAAGCGGACCAGCTCCGGTTTGCGCCCCTGCCGGAACAGCGCCCGGTGGAACGCCACCGGCGAGATGATCAGTGCGGTGGCGGCGGCCGCCGCGAGCAACGCCACGATGTAGACGTCGCGCTGGAACTCCGTCGTCTCGGTGAACCCGTTACTGAACGGCAGGGTGAGCAGGAAGGCGAAGAGGATCTGCACGCCGGTCTGGGCGACCCGCAACTCCTGCAGCAGGTCGGCGAAGTTGCGCTGCCAGCGCTGCTTCTCGGTCTCCTTGGACACGCGCTACCTCCGGTGAGACGTTACTGCCGGCGGTCCCGGCCGCCGGCAGCAACGCCAATGCCCCACCCGGCCGAGCGCGAAACTGGTTCACGACATCTGCCGTTCATCTCGGCGACGCAAGCCGGCCACCGGAACCCTGTCAGGACCCGCGTCGGATCCGGCCCGCGTACCGCGCCTCCAGCTCGTTGTTGTGCGCGTCGCCGTCCGGGATGTTCGCCGACAGGTAGACCGGGGGGCGCTCCCCCGCCGCCAGCAACCGCGCCACCACCTCCACTGTCACCTGCTGCGCCAGCAGCGCCGCGGTGATCGAGGAGACCGCGCCGACCGCACCGCCGCCGGGCAGGGGCAGCGTCGCGTCGCCGTACGGCGCGCCGTTGTCGAGCACCACGTCGGCGAGGTCGCTCAGCTTGCGCCCGGACGGGTGCCGGGAGGTCATCCGGCCGGAGTGCCGCGCCGAGGTGATCGCCACCAACCCGTGCCCGCGCTCCTTCACCAGGGTGGCGAACTCCACCATCGCGCCGTTGACCCCGGAGTTCGAGGCGAGCACGAAGACGTCGGTGGGACGCACCGGGGCCAACTCGTAGAGGCGGTGCGCGACGGACGGGTCCCGTTCCAGCAGCGGGCCCAGCCGGTCGGCCGGTTCGCCGCCGAGCAGCACCAGGTCGCGTAGCGCGATCCGGTTGGTCGGCACCAGTCCGCCGGCCCGTCCGGCGATCTCCATGGCGAGGGCCTCCGAGTGCCCGGTGCCGAACGCGTGCACCACGCCGTCGGCTCGGACGGCCTCGGCGATCAGGTCGGCGGCCCGCCCCACCGCCTCCCGCTGACTGGCGGCCACCTGGCCGATCGTCTCGGTCACCACGGCCAGGTAGTCCTCGGCACTCACCGTCATACGTCCTCCGTCGTTCGATTACGGGCCAGCCAACGAACCGCGAAGTCGACCGCCGCCCGCTGGCGCATCAACCTGCCGGTCCCGGTGCCGACCGGTGCGGTGCGTACCGCCCCGGTGGCCTCCAGGTCCCCGCCCAACGCGGCGAAGTCGTCCGCGTCGAGTCGTACGTCCTGCCACCACACCCATTCCCGACCACCGTCGGCGGTACGCACGGCAGCACCGATCCGCTCGCGGGGCGAGCCGGGGCAGCGGTACTCAGCCAGGTGCAGCGAGGTGCTCACCGAGTGGTCCACGCCGAGCAGCAACACGTCGGCGTCGAGGTCGTAGAGGCGGGCAAGCGGGGAGCCCTCGCCGAGCATGTCCGCCAGGGCGTGCCCGGCCACCACCTGCTCGGCGGCCGGGCCGAGCGCGGCGAACGACACGTGCGGATGGGAGCTGCGCAGCGCACCGGGCCAGCCGCGGACCGTCTCGGCGAGCGCACCCATGAACCGGCTCTGGGTGACCGCCGGGTCGAAGCCCGGCATCTCCGAGCGGATCAGCGGCCACCAGTCCGCCGGCACCGGGGGGTTGCGCCACTGCGCGGGGTCGCTGTTGTCGGGCGTGTGGGTGGGCACGACGATCGTGCCGTCCGGGCCGAGCGCGTCGCGCAGGGCGAGCACCACCGCGTGCGGGCCGCCGCTGATGAAGCCCAGCGGACGCAGCGAGGCGTGCACCAGCAGCGTCGCGCCTGGGCGTACGCCCAGGACGCGCAGCTGCGCGGCGATCGAGCGACGGCTGCCCGGCCCGCTGGCGTCCGTGGTCACGATGACCTTCCTTCGGTGACCCGCACAGCTCAGGCCGTTCCGCCGGCTCGGGCCAGGATCGCCTCGGCGAGCGGGGCCGGCGCCGCGTCCGGGATCCAGTGGCTCACCCCGGGCAGCTGCACGAACCGGTAGTCCCCGGTGACGTTCTGCGCGCACGCCTCGGCGGCGATCCGGCCGATGGCGACGTCCCGGTCACTCCAGACGTACGTGGTGGGCACCGCGACCGGGTCGACGCCGGCCAGGTCGGCGCGGGACATCGCCCGGTACCAGTTCAGCGCCGCGGTGAGCGCCCCCGGCTCACGCATCGGGTCGGCGTACCGGTTCACCCGGGACGTGTCGCCCACCCCGCCGAGCAGCTTGCGCAGCGCGGTGGCGTGCCACGCCAGCAGCACCTTCTCCGCCTTGTCGGGCTTGCGGAACAGCGCGATGTACGACGACCGGGCCTTCTGTTGGGCGTCGGTGCTCAGGGCGTGCGCCATGGCCGCCGGATGCGGTACGGACACCGCGGTCAGCGTGTGCACCCGCTCGGGGTGCCGGGCGGCGACCCCCCAGGCCACTATCGCGCCCCAGTCGTGGCCGACCAGGTGCACGGCGTCCAGCGCGAGCGCGTCGAGCACCGCCACCACGTCGGTGACGAGTTCGGGGATCCGGTAGTCGGCCACCGCAGTGGGCCGGGCGCCGGGTGAGTAACCGCGCTGGTCCAGCGCGTACGTGCGCAGCCCGCCCGCGTGCAGCGCCGGCACCACGTCGTCCCACTCGCCGCTGTGCTGAGGGAAACCGTGCAGCAGCAGGACGGGTACGCCGTCCGTCGGACCGCCGACGGTCACCTCGAACGTGAAGCCTCGCGCGTCAACCCGCATGATCGGAAGCGTACCCAGACGGCGGTGCGCCGGTCGCTCCCGCAGGTCAGGCGGATGCCCTGCTGGGCCCGCGACCCTGGTCGGTGTTAGCGTCAGCGAGACAACTTCATATCCGACAGGGGAGCGCACAGCGCTGAGAGTGCGGGCACGCCCGCAGACCCTCGAACCTGATCTGGGTAATGCCAGCGCAGGGAGTTCGGTCGACCTCCAGCCGCGCCGCAGTCCGGTGCCACCGGACGCGGCGTGCGTCTTCTTCTGGTTCGCACTCACGAACTGGGAGCAACACATGAATTCCACCACCGACACACACCGTTGGCGCACCATCGACATCGTGGTCGCCTCGGTGATCGCGGTCGCCTTCGGCGTCATCTTCTGGGCCTGGGGCCTGGTCTGGAGCGCCACCGAGGGCGCGTTCGCCTTCTTCCCGCCGGCGCAGACGCTGCTCTACGGCGTCTGGCTGATGCCGGCGGTGATCGGTGGGCTGGTCATCCGCAAGCCCGGCGCCGCGCTCTACTGCGAAACAGTGGCCGCGGTCCTGTCCGCGCTGTTGGGCAGCCAGTGGGCCGGCACGGTGATCCCGCAGGGCATCGTGCAGGGCATCGGCGCCGAGCTGGCCTTCGCCGCCTTCCGGTACCGGTCGTTCCGGCTGCCGACAGCTGTGTTCGCGGGCGCGCTGACCGGCCTCAGCGCAGCGCTGTTCGACTTCTTCGTCTGGAACGTCGACTACGCGCTCACCGACTACCGCATCCCGTACGCGCTGCTCACCATCGTCAGCGCCACAGTGATCGCCGGCCTGGGCGGCTGGCTGCTAACCCAGGCCCTGGCCAACACCGGCGTCCTGGACCGCTTCCCAGCAGGCCGAAACCGAGCCCTGATCTGACCCCACCCACTCGCGTCGATCATGAGGTTGACGGGCGGATGGATCTTCATAACCACCGTCAACCTCATGATCGACCGTGCAGGGTGGAGGCGGGGGCGCTGCCCGGAGGGGGTGGTTTGGTGGGCGGGGTACTGCTGCGGGGGTTCGGGTGGCGGCACGCTGGGCGCCGCGCTTGGGCCGTTCGGGGTGTTGACCTGCGGGTTGAGGCTGGGGAGCGGGTTTTGCTCCTCGGGCCGTCGGGGGCCGGTAAGAGCACAGTGCTCAGCGCGTTGGCCGGGCTGCTTCCCGAGGACTCCGGCGAGCAGGAGGGCACCGTCGAGATCGACGGGCTCGACCCGCGCAAGGGGCGGGAACGGGTCGGCATCGTCTTCCAGGACCCGGAGACCCAACTGGTGATGGCGCGCTGCGGCGACGACGTCGCCTTCGGGCTGGAGAACCGGGGAGTGCCGGCCGACGAGATCTGGCCCCGCGTGGACGAGGCGCTGCACCGCGTCGGCTTCCCGTACTCCCGGGACCGCCACACCGCGGCGCTCTCCGGCGGCGAACAGCAACGCCTCGCTCTGGCCGGCGCGCTGGCCCTGCGCCCCGCCCTGCTGCTGCTCGACGAGCCGACCGCCAACCTCGACCCGGCCGGCGCCGAACTGGTCCGGCACGCGGTGGCCGGCGCGCTGGACGCCGACACCACGCTGATCCTGGTCGAACACCGGGTCGCCGAGGCACTGCCGCTTGTCGACCGGGTGGTCGTCCTGGAACCGGGCGGCGGCGTCCGCGCGGACGGCACACCCGAGGCGGTCTTCGCCGCCCACGGTGCCGCCCTGGCCGCCGAGGGGGTCTGGGTGCCCGGTCACCCCATCGCGCCTCGGGCGGCCACCGCCGGCCCCGGGGAGCTGTTGCTCACCGCCGACCGGCTCGGCCTGCCGCCCCGGCTGGGCATCACCGACCTGGCGGTACGCGCCGGTGAAGCACTCGCCGTACGCGGACCGAACGGTGCCGGCAAGTCCACCCTGGCGTTGCTGCTCGGCGGCCTGCTCCGGCCGGGCAGTGGGCGGGTCACCGCGTCCGTCGAGTTGGCCGGCGCGGACCACAGCACTTCCCCGCATCGGTGGCGGGCACCCGCGCTGGCCCGACGGATCGGGTCGGTCTTCCAGGATCCGGAGCACCAGTTCGTCACCAGCACGGTCTTCGACGAGCTGGCGCTCGGCCCGCGCCGCACCGGCCAAACCGAGGCAGCCGTCAAGGAGACAGTGGCCGGGCTGCTGGACCGACTGCGGCTGGCCCGGCTCGCCGCCGCCAACCCGTACACCCTCTCGGGTGGCGAGGCGCGGCGACTGAGCGTGGCGACCGCCCTGGCCACCGCGCCACGCCTGCTGATCTGCGACGAACCCACCTTCGGCCAGGACCGGCGGACCTGGCGGGAACTGGTGGACCTCTTCGCCGACCTGCGCGACGCCGGGCACGGCGTCGTCACAGTCACCCACGACGCGGACTTCGTCGCCGCGCTCGCCGATCGCACCGTCACCCTGCACCGCGCCACGGACGACCAGCGATGATCAGCATCGAGCCGGTCGCCGCGCCGGACGCGCCGTTGGCCCGCCGCAACCCGGTGGCGAAGGTCGCCGCCGCGCTGGTCTTCTCGTTCACACTGCTGGCGACCCTGGACCCGGTTGCCCCGGCGATCGCCATCGCCCTCGAACTGGCCGTCCTGCCGCTGTTCGGCATCCGCTACCGGGTGCTGGCCCGGCGGGCCTGGCCACTGCTGCTCAGTGCCGCCGGCATCCTGGTCACCCTGGTGCTGTTCGCGGCCGACCGGTCCGGCCGGGTCCTGCTGGACGCGGGACCGGTACTGGTGAGCACCGGCGTCCTGCTCACCGCGCTCGGCCTGGTGCTGCGGGTGTTCGCGGTGGCCCTGCCCGGTGTAATCGTCTTCGCGACCACCGACCCCACCGACCTGGCCGACGCGTTGATCCAGAACGCGAAGGCGCCGGCCCGGTTCGCCATCGGGGCGCTGGCCGCGTTCCGGCTGGTGCCGCTGCTCGGTCAGGAGTGGCAGATGATCAGCATGGCCCGGCGCGCCCGGGGCGTCGACGCGGGACGCAACCCGGTGGCGAAGCTGCGGCTCTTCGCCTCCACCGCGTTCGCGCTGCTGGTCGGGGCGATCCGTCGAGGCACCCGGCTGGCGGTGGCGATGGACGCGCGTGGCTTCGACGCCGGCACACCCCGTACCGTCGCCCGCCGGCAGCACTTCACCCGCGCCGACGTCCTCCTCATCGCCGGGTCCGCCGTCCTCGCCGCAGCCACCCTCACCACGAGCATCCTCCTAGGCGCCTTCCGCCCCCTGATCAGCTGACCCAACCCACCGCTGGCGCCCGCCGCTGGCGCCCGCCGCCAAGATCCGCACAACATCAGGGATGTAGTGGCCTCGCTGCCCACGGAGGCCACTACATCCCTGATAGTGCTGTCACCACCCAGCGCCCACGCACCGCTCCCGCCGATCTTGCGGTTTCTGTCGCCGAATCATCCCGATAAGCCGGTTATGCGAGGACAGAAAGTGGAAGATCGGCGGGGCTAGTGGCGGGGCGCGGGGTGGGGGCGCGGGGGCGGGGCGGGGCGGGTGGGGTGGTTCGATTTAGCTGCGGCGGAAGGCGTAGCGGCGGGTCTGGCCGGCTTGCTGGCTGCGGCCGCCGCCGGAGCGGTTGCCGCTGCCTTGCGGTGGCCCGGCCGTCGGCGCCTTCGGTCGGCCGGTCGGCTTCGGCAGATCGCCCACCGACGGCGCGTCGACGACCGCCGGCACGTCCACAGCTGCCGGCACCGCCAGCTCGTCCGAAAGCGCCGGCTCCGGCAGCACCGCCTCCATCAGTGCCACCTGCGGCGCCGGCTCGGCCAGCGTTGCCGGCTCGACGAGCACCGCCGGCAAAGCCGGTTCGACCGCGAGGTCGAGGGCCGCAAGGGTGGTTGGGAGCGGGCCGTGGCCGGCCGCCGGGTCGACGCCGAGCGGCGTCGCTCTGGGGGTACGGGACTTCTTCGGGTTACGCCTGGCAGGCATCCGGGCCTCCTTCAATGCCGACCGGCACGGCCGGTCCCGCGCTGCGGCGGTCGGTCGGATCGGCTGGTGACCGCCGTTGCGCGACGGTCGAGTGGGGAAGGGACTGCTCACCGGGGCCAGGCAGGGCCATCGCCGCCGAACGGCGGGGAGGGGATGCGGGACGCCCAGGAGCGCACGGTCCGCGACGCGGGACGGCGGGCCGGCTCGGAAGTGGGGCGTCAGTTGCGCATGTTCGTACGGTAGCCACCGCCCGACCGACGCGCATCCGTTTTTACTGGCACGATCGGCACATGCTGATCGCGTTCTCGATCACCCCGCTCGGCGGTGACGACTCCGTGGGTGACCTGGTCGCCGAGGCGGTGCGGGTGGTCCGTGCGTCCGGCCTGCCCAACCGGACCGATGCCATGTTCACCACCGTCGAGGGCGAGTGGGACGAGGTGATGGCGGTGGTGAAGCGGGCGGTCGACGTGGTCGCCGCGCAGGCGCCCCGGGTGAGTGTGGTACTCAAGGCCGACGTCCGGCCCGGGGTTACCGACGCGCTGACCGGGAAGATCGCCCGAATCGAAGCCCGTCTCGCCGAAGGCTGACGTGCGCGGCGCGGAATGACGACACGTTTCCCTGTGCGGGGCTCACCGACCAGCGTCGAGAGCCCGAGCCGCCAGCGGCAATGTCCACATCACGTGTAGTAACGGGACGTCGATCACTGGTCCGTATCGGCCCACATCACGGTAAGTTTCCAAACGCTGATAGTGGTGTGACGAGAGGTGGCGGCACGGATGGCTGATCAGGCGAGGGCACAAATCGGTGTGACCGGGCTGGCGGTGATGGGTCGCAACGTGGCCCGCAACCTGGCCCGCAACGGCTTCACGGTGGCAGTGCACAACCGCTCGCCGGAGCGCACCCGCAGCCTGGTCGCCGAGCACGGCGACGAGGGCACGTTCGTGCCGGGCGAGACGATGGCCGATTTCGTGGCAGCACTGGAACGCCCCCGCGCGGTCATCGTCATGGTGAAGGCCGGCGCGCCCACCGACGCGGTGATCGACGAGTTGGTGCCGCTGCTCGACGAGGGCGACATCATCGTCGACTGTGGCAACGCCCACTTCGCCGACACGCGCCGCCGTGAGGAGGCGCTGCGGGCGCAGGGGCTGCACTTCAGCGGCACCGGCGTCTCCGGCGGCGAGGAGGGCGCGCTTCGCGGGCCGAGCATCATGCCGGGCGGTTCCGCCGAGTCGTACGCGAAGCTCGGGCCGATGTTCGAGAAGATCGCCGCCCAGGTGGACGGCGTGCCGTGCTGCACGCACGTCGGGCCGGACGGCGCCGGGCACTTCGTCAAGATGGTGCACAACGGCATCGAGTACGCCGACATGCAGCTCATCGCCGAGGCGTACGACCTGCTCCGGGCTGGCCTGGACGCGACGCCGGCCGAGATCGCGGAGATCTTCCGGGAGTGGAACAACGGCGAGCTGGAGTCGTTCCTCATCGAGATCACCGCCGACGTGCTCGCGCACACCGACGCGGCGACCGGCCGGTCGTTCGTGGACATCGTGCAGGACCGGGCCGAGCAGAAGGGCACCGGCCGGTGGACCGTGCAGAGCGCCCTGGACCTGGGCATCCCGATCACCGGGATCGCCGAGGCGACCTTCGCCCGTTCGCTCTCCGGGCACGTCGACCAGCGCGAGGCGGCCCGCCGGGCGTTCCCCGACGCGGGTGAGAAGTGGCAGGTCACCGACCGGGAGACCTTCGTCGAGGACGTGCGCCGGGCGCTGCTCGCTTCCAAGATCGTCGCGTACGCGCAGGGCTTCGACCACATCCGCGCGGGTAGCCAGGAATACAACTGGGACATCGACCTGGGCGGCACCGCGACGATCTGGCGGGGCGGCTGCATCATCCGGGCCCGCTTCCTCAACCGGATCCGCGAGGCGTACGACGAGCAGCCGGACCTGCCGACGCTGCTGGTGGCGCCGTACTTCGCCGAGGCCGTCAGCGCTGGCGTGCCGAGCTGGCGGCGGGTGGTGGCCGACGCGACCCGGGCCGGCGTGCCGACGCCCGCGTTCTCGTCGTCGTTGGCGTACTTCGACGCGTTGCGCGCGGAGCGGCTGCCGGCCGCGCTGATCCAGGGTCTGCGGGACAACTTCGGCGCGCACACCTACCAGCGGGTGGACCGCGAGGGCTCGTTCCACACCACCTGGGCCGCCGACCGCACCGAGTCTCCGGCGTAGCCGGGGCGGCGGCGGGCGCGCCGTGACCGTGCTCGATCCTTGATGTAGTGGCCTCCCCCGGTGGGGAGGCCACTACATCCATGTTCGGGGCGAGAACAGGGGGAGGGCCGCGCGGGTGACGGTCAGGCGACCGTTGCGTGCATCTCCCAGACGAGGATCTCGGCCGGTTCGTCGGCGGTGACCCGCCGGCCACCGGTCATGGTGAGCCGGGCGGCGTCGCCACTGCCGAGCGGGCCGCTGCCCTCCAGGGTCACAGTGCCGTTGGGCACGTAGAGGTGCACGTAGGGCGCGTCGGGGATGGTGACCTCGTCGCCAGGGGCGAGACGGGCGGCGTGCAGCGTCGCGTACCGGTTGCGGATCCGGATCGCGGACGCGCCGTCGTAGCGGTCCATCCCGGAGGCGATTGGCACCAGGCCCCCGCGGAGCAGCTCGTCCTCGATCTCCAACTGCTCGTAGCCGGGGTCGACGCCCTGCTCGTCAGGGAGCACCCACATCTGCACGAAGTGCACCGGGTCGGTGTGCGGCTCCTGGTTGTTGAGCCGCCAGGCGTCGTTCTTCTCCGAGTGCAGGATGCCGGTGCCGGCGCTCATCCGCTGGGCCAGACCCGGGTAGATCACCCCGGAGTGCCCGGTGGAGTCCTGGTGCACCAGGGAACCGCGCAGCACCCAGGTCACGATCTCCATGTCCTGGTGCGGGTGGGTTTCGAAGCCGGCCCCCGGTCGGACCACGTCGTCGTTGTTGACGAGCAGCAGGCCGTGGTGGGTGTTGGCCGGGTCGTAGTGCCGGGAGAACGAGAAGGAGTGCTTAGAGTCCAGCCAGGAGATGCTGGTGGCGAAGCGATCATCGGCACGACGGATGTCGACAGCGGGCGCGGGCGCGGTCACCAGGCACGCGGCCCGGCGTCGGGGGTCGACGGGGCCCAGGTCAGGGCCGGCTCGCCGGTGGCCAGTTCGGCGATCTCACCGGTGCGCAGCTGCGGTGTGTGACCGAACTCGGCGCAGTGCTGCTCGGCGATCTCGGCACAGATCTCGGCCACCTGCTCGCAGATCGGGTCGCCCAGGTCGGCGGCGTTCAACGCCATGATCATTTTAAATCGGAGATCGCGCATGTGCCCCCCAACCGCCGTCGTCCCACCACCTCCGGACCCTACCCGCAGCCCCTGCGCAGGACCCCGAAACGAGCGCACCACCCCACCTCGACACCGAGGAGGGACGCGACGGCGCCGCCCGCACGGGGTGCGGGCGGCGCCGGGAAAGCTGGGGGTCGGTCAAAAGAAGCGGCGGCGCTTGGCCTTCTGCGGACGCATCAGGTCCGCGCCCTTGGTCAGCAACCGCGTCGCCCCGGAGGGACCACGCCGGGCCTCCAGGGTGTGGCTGAGCCGGCGGGCACCGGCGGCGGCCAGCGGCACCGCGACCGCCATCACCGCCCACTGGGCAATGCGCTTCTGGATCATGTGGGTTCACCTCCGTCAGTGGCTTCTGACGTCTCTGATACCCAGAGTGACGTGCGGGTAAGCGTGTCGGCTCAGATAACCGGGGCGACCGGGTTGGGCAGCGCGCCGCCGAAGCGTCGGTCCCGCTGGGCGTACAACTCACACGCGTACCAGAGGTGGCGGCGGTCGAAGTCGGGCCAGAGCGTGTCCAGGAAGACCAACTCGGCGTACGCGGTCTGCCAGAGCAGGAAGTTGGAGATCCGCTCCTCCCCGGAGGGGCGCAGGAACAGGTCCACCTCCGGGATCTCCGGGTGGTAGAGGTACTTCGCCACGGTCTTCTCGGTGACCTTCGCCGGGTCCAGCCGGCCGGCCGCCACGTCCCGCGCGATCGCGGCGGCGGCGTCACCGATCTCGGCCTGCCCGCCGTAGTTCACGCAGAACTGCAGGGTCAGCGTCGAGTTGTCGCGGGACATCTCCTCAGCGGTCTGCAACTCGGAGATGACGCTCTTCCACAGCCGTCCGGGCCGCCCCGACCACACCACCCGTACGCCCAGGTCGACCAGCTGGTCACGGCGACGACGGATCACGTCCCGGTTGAAGCCCATCAGGAACCGGACCTCGTCCGGCGAGCGTCGCCAGTTCTCGGTGGAGAACGCGTACGCCGACAGGTACGGGATGCCCATCTCGATGGCGCCCTCGATGGTGTCGAAGAGGCTGTGCTCCCCCGCCTCGTGCCCCTTGGTGCGGGGCAGCCCGCGATCCTTGGCCCAGCGGCCGTTGCCGTCCATCACCACCGCCACGTGCTTCGGCACCGCCTCGGTGGGCAACGCCGGGGGGCGGGCCCCGGACGGGTGTGGCACCGGCGGCGTGGGCTCGCGCCGGCCGGCCTTCTTCGATCGGATCACTCGGTCACTCCCTGTTCGCGCCGTCCGCCCCGGCCTCGACGTCACCGCGTGGCCGGAGCACCACGGCCCCGGTGCCCTCCGGCGGCGGGGCCGTGCCGGCCGCCGAGGAACCCCGGTCGACCAGCGGCAGCGAGCGTAGCGCGCGCTCCAGGTGCCACTGCAGGTGAGCCGCGACCAGCCCACTGCACTCCCGACGTACGGCGGCGTCGGTGGCGTCGGCGATAACCCAGTCGCCGGTGGTGAGCGCGGACATCAGATCGATGGTGGCCGGTGCGGGATGAGCCGCACCGGGTGGCCGACAATCCGGACAGACCGCGCCACCGGCCGGTACCGAGAACGCCCGGTGCCGCCCGGGCGTGCCGCAGACCGCGCAGGCGACCAGCGCCGGCGCCCAGCCGGCCAGGGACATCCCGCGCAGCAGGTACGCGTCGAGCACCAGGGTGGTGGCGTGCTCGCCCCGGGACAGCGCCTTCAGCGCGCCGATGGTGAGCTGGAACAGCCGCAGCGACGGCTCCCGTTCCACCGGGGTCAGCCGCTCGGCGGTCTCGGCGATCGCGCTGGCCGCCGTGTAGCGCGGATAGTCACCCAGGAACCGTTTGCCGTACAGCTCGATGCCCTCGACCTGGCTCACTGTGTGCAGGGAACTGCCGTGGTTGCCCTTCGGGTCACCGGCGAGTTGGAGGTCGACGTGGCCGAACGGCTCCAGCCGGGCACCGAACTTGCTGGTGGTGCGGCGGATCCCTCGCGCCACCGCCCGCAGCCGGCCGTGCCGGCGGGTGAGCAGGGTGATGATCCGGTCGGACTCGCCGAGCTTCTGCACACGCAGCACCACCGCGTCGTCGCGGTAGAGCTGTCGGCGATACCCGGCCATCGGGCCATTCTCCCTCGGGGTGTGAAATCAGGGTTGGTTCGGGGTGCAAGCGCGGATGAACCCCGATGCGGCCGACTCGTGCTCGGTCGTAGCGTGCTGGTCATGGCACTACAGCTGACCACCACCCTCCGCCGTCGTCGCGTCGCCGCTCCGGTCGCGCTAGGGCTCGCCACCACCCTCATCGTGCTCGCGGGGTGCGACAACCTGTCGTTCCGTCGGCTCGACTACGACAACACCGAGGCGGTCCGGATCACCACGGTCCGGCTCTCCGGGGGCTCGGGCGACGTGGTGATCCGCGGCACCGGCCCGGCGTCCGAGGTGCGGATCAAGCGGGTGGTGCGCTACCAGGGCGGTGAACCGGACAACGCCCGCTACGAGATCAAGGGCAGCGAGCTGGTGCTGAACACCAACTGCGGCTCGCGGTGCAGCATCTCCTACGAGGTGACGGTGCCGGAGGGCGTGGCGGTGCAGGGCGAGACCAGCTCCGGCAACGTCGAGCTGAGCCGGGTCGGCACCGTGGAGCTACAGGTGAGCTCGGGCGACGTGCGGATCTCCGGCGCGTCCGGCGCGGTCGGGGTGGAGGCCCGCTCCGGCAACATCGAGGTGAGCGAGGCCGCCGCGGCGGTACGGCTGCGCGCCTCGTCCGGAGACATCAGCGCACGCCGACTGGGCGGCGCGGTCGACGCCGAGGCCAGCTCCGGCAATGTCAACGTGGAGCTGGACAAGCCCGCCTCGGCCCGGGTCCACGCCTCCAGCGGTGATGTCACGCTGGTGGTGCCGCAGGGCAGCTACCGGGTCCGGTCCAGCGCCGACTCCGGCGACAAGACCGTCACCGTCGCCGACAACCCGGCGGCGTCCCTGGTGCTCGACGGTTCGGCCGACAGCGGCAACCTCACGATCAGCGAGCGTTGATCTCGACGCTGGCCGCCTCCCCGGTCGTCCGCTGCGCCGGCGGACTGCGCCGGGCCACCGGGGATCAGCTCGGGGCGGCGACGGGCGGCGACGTCCTCGACCCAGCCGACGGCCAGGGTGACCAGCCCGACCAGGGCGAAGACCAGCAGCACCCGGATGGCCAGGCCCACCGGGTCCTGGTGGGACCAGCCCACCACGTCGACCAGTGGAGTGAGCGCCACCACGAACGGCATGTGCCAGAGGTAGACGGTGAGCGCCCGCCGGTTGAGCACTGTCACCGCCCGGTCGGCCAGTCGGCTCCGGCTCAGCCAGGCCACCCCGGCGGGCGCCCGGCCCAGCACGATCAAGATGAACGCGGCCGACCAGAGGGCGTTGCCCAGGGGGTTGTCGTTCAGGTCGTACCCGCGTGGCCCGGGATGCCCGACGATCCAGGCGCCGCCGCCCACGGCGAGGGCGAGCGCCAACGGATACAGCAGCCGGCCGGAGAGTCGGCGCAGCATCCCGGCGTGGTGGGCGAAGCCGAGCAGCCACGCGCCGAAGTAGAGCCCGAACTCGCGCAGCACCGGCGGCGCCGGGTAGATCCCCACCTCGATCGACGCCAGCAGGAGGTACGGGGCGAGCAGGGTCAGTAGCGGGGCACGCCGGAACAGCCAGAACGCGACCGGCGAGGCGAGCACGAACCAGAGATAGTCGCGCAGGTACCAGATGATGCTCAACGCCAGCGCGCCCCAGTTGTTGGCCGGCGGGTCGGCGATCGGGAACAACCACAGCAGCACCCGTGGGCTCACCGACAGCCCGGTGAACAGCATGGCCGGCACGACGACCACCGCGAGCACCCACAGCGACGGCAGCAGCCGACGCAACCGACGCCCGACCGCCGCCGGTCCGGCGCGGGTCAGCGACGCGGCCATCAGCGAGCCCGCCAGCGCGAACATGACCGACATGGCGGGGAAGACGAGGGTGAGGGTCGCCCATCCGGTGACGTGGTAGACCACCACTCGAACGATGGCCAGGGCACGGAGGACGTCGAGGTACCTGTTGCGCATCAGCCTGCAACTCGGTCGGGGACGCGGGCACAACTTTCCTACCCTGCGTGGCGCCCGCACCAAACGACGGCTGCCTCAACCGAACGTGAACATCCCCAGCCGCCCGACCGAAGGCGATCGTGCCGCCGGTCGGGCACCGCCGACGAGGTGGGTCAGAAGCCCAGCTTGCGCAGTTGCCTCGGGTCGCGCTGCCAATCCTTCGCGACCCGCACGTGCAGGTCGAGGTAGACCCGACCGCCGAGCAGCTCCTCGATCTGCTTGCGGGCGTTGGTGCCGACCTCCTTGAGCCGACTCGCCTTGTGGCCGAGCACGATGGCCTTCTGGCTGGGCCGCTCCACGTACAGGTCGGCGTAGATCTTCATGACCTGACCCTCGGGGATCATCTCCTCCACCACCACGGCGATGGAGTGCGGCAGCTCGTCGCGGACCCCCTCCAGGGCGGCCTCGCGGATCAGCTCGGCGACCAGCACCTGCTCGGGATCGTCGGTGAGCATGTCGTCCGGGTAGAGCTGCGGCGACGGCGGCAGGTACTTGGTCATCACCTCGACGAGGGTGTCCACCTGGTGCCCGGACACCGCGCTCACCGGCACGATCTCGGCGAACTCCCCCATCTTGCTGACCGCCAGCAGCTGCTCCGCCAGGCGACGCTTGTCCACCAGGTCGGTCTTGGTGACCACCGCCAGCACTGTCGCCTTCAACTCGGCCAGCTCGCCGGTGATGAACCGGTCACCGCGCCCGACCGGCTCGTCCGCCGGGATGCACAGACCGATCACGTCGACCTCGGTCCAGGTGGACCGGACCAGGTCGTTGAGACGCTCGCCGAGCAGCGTACGGGGGCGGTGCAGGCCCGGCGTGTCGACGAGGACCAGCTGCGACTCCGGTCGGTGCAGCACCGCCCGGATGACGTGCCGGGTGGTCTGCGGCTTGTTCGAGGTGATGGCGATCTTGGTGCCGACGATGGCGTTGGTCAGCGTCGACTTGCCGGCGTTGGGACGACCGACGAAGCAGCCGAACCCGGCCCGGTACGGACGCGCCTCCGGATCCTGCACCGGGCTCACTGGGTCACCGTGCCGAGGACCGTGCCGTCCGGAGCAGCCACGTGGACCGGCGCGTCCGCCGCGAGGTCCCGTACCGCCGCGTGCCCGGCGCCGTCCAGCGTCGACGCCTCGGTCACCACCACCGCGGCCTCCAGCCGACTCGCCCCGGCCGCCACTGCCGAAGCGACAGCCAACTGCAACGCGGTGAGCGTCAGCGACGGCAGCGCGACACTGGCCGCCGCGTACGTCCGGCCGTCCTGGTCGCGGACCGCGGCGCCCTCCACGGCGCCGACCCGCGCGCGGGCTCCCCGGGCCAGGACGACGAGCTTGCCGTCCTCGGCGCTCAGTGCGCCCGACGCGGTGGGGGTGGGCCGGGCGGCAGGCGCGGCGGGTGTGTCAGGCATCGGCGGGTTGCCTCTCGTCGTCTCGATAGTTGTCCGTGTCGTCCCCGGGGCCGGCGTGCTCGCCGCGCCCCGCGCTGTCCTGCTCATCGCCCGGCTCCACCCGACTGACCAGGACGGTGTCGATCCGGTTGCGCCGGCCGGTGGTGCCCTCGGCGACCAGGCGGAGACCGGCGACCTCGGCCTCGGCACCCGGGATCGGCACCCGCCCCAGCGACTGGGCGAGCAGACCGCCGACCGTCTCCACCTCGTCGGTGGGCAGGTCGGTGTCGAACATCTCGCCGAGATTCTCCACCGGAAGGCGGGCGGTCACCCGCACCGAGGAGTCGGCCAGACGTTCGACGGGCGGGCGCTCGACATCGTACTCGTCGGTGATCTCGCCGACGATCTCCTCGAGGATGTCCTCGATGGTGACCAGACCGCCGGTGCCGCCGTACTCGTCGACCACGATGACCAGGTGGTTGCGGGCCGCCTGCATCTCGGACAGCAGGTCGTCGACCGGCTTGGACTCCGGTACGAAGGTCGCCGGGCGCATCAGCTCGGCCACCGGCAACTGCTCGGCCCTCGGGTCCCCGCCACGGGAGCGCCGGATCAGGTCCTTGAGGTAGAGCACCCCCAGCACGTCGTCGACGCTCTCGCCGATCACCGGGATGCGGGAGAAGCCGGAGCGCAGGAAGAGCGCCAGCGCCTGCTCGAGCGTCTTGCCCTCCTCGATCCACACCATCTCCGTACGCGGCACCATCACCTCGCGGGCGATGGTGTCGCCGAGCGCGAAGACGGAGTGGATCATCTGGCGTTCGCCGTGCTCGACCACGCCGCGCTGCTCGGCAAGGTCGACCAGCTCCCGCAGCTCCACCTGGGTGGCGAACGGACCTTCCCGGAAGCCGCGCCCCGGGGTGACCGCGTTGCCGATCAGGATCAGCAGCGACGCGAGCGGGTTGAGCGCCCGGCCCAGCCAGCGGACCAGCGGCGCCACCGCACGACCCACGGCGTAGGCGTGCTGCCGGCCGATGGTGCGCGGGGCGACGCCCACCACCACGAAGCTGACCACTGTCATCGCGCCGGCGGTCACCAGCGCGGCCCGCCAGCCGGCGCCGAAGCTGTCCACCGCCACGAGCGCCACCAGTGTGGTGGCGGTCAGCTCGGCGAGCAGCCGCAACAGCAGGAGCAGGTTGAGGTGCCGGACGACGTCGCCGGCGACGACCTGGAGGGTACGGGCGCCGCGCACGCCGTCGCGGGCCAGCTCGGCGGCTCGGGCCGGTGAGACCGCGGCGAGGGCCGCCTCGGTCATCGCGATCAGGCCGGCCAGCACCACCAGACCGGCCGCGAAGACGATCAGCTGAAAGTCGGGAAGGCCGGCGGTGGCGCCGGCCGCCAGTAACGGAGGAGTGGACATCACTGGGTGCGGGTCGACCGCCAGCTCGCCAGCAGCCGAGCCTGGAGTGCGAACATCTCCCGCTCCTCCTCCGGCTCGGCGTGGTCGTAGCCGAGCAGGTGCAGCACCCCGTGCACGGTGAGCAGGTGCAGCTCGTCGGCCGGCGCGTGCCCGGCGGTCGCGGCCTGCTTGGCCGCCACCTCCGGACAGAGCACGATGTCGCCGAGCAGGGCGGGCTCGCCGCCGGCCGGTGCGGACTCACCCGGGCCGTGGTCGACGCTGCCCTCGTCCATGGGGAAGGCGAGCACGTCGGTCGGGCCGTCGCCACCCATCCAGCGGTGGTTCAGCTCGGTCATGTAGTCGATGTCGACCAGCAGCACTGACAGCTCGGCGAGGGGATTGACCCCCATCTCGTCGAGGGCGTGCCGGGCGACGGCGAGCACGGCGTCGGTGTCGACGTCGACACCGGACTCGTTGGCGATCTCGATGGACAACTGCTTTCCTCTGCTTTAGCGGCGGCGGCCGGCCCGGCCGCCCTGGGCGGGTCGCCCAGGCACGGCGTGAACGCCCTGCGCCTGCTGGTTCTCCCGCTCGGCGTCCCAGCGGGCGTACGCGTCGACGATCTCCCCGACCAACTGGTGGCGGACCACGTCGGAGCTGGACAACTGGGAGAAGTGCACGTCATCGACGTTTTCCAGGATCTCCCGAACCACCCGCAGGCCGCTGCTCGTCCCGCCGGGAAGGTCCACCTGGGTGATGTCACCGGTCACGACGATCTTGGAGTTGAAGCCGAGTCGAGTGAGGAACATCTTCATCTGCTCGGGCGTCGTGTTCTGCGCCTCGTCCAGGATGATGAACGCGTCGTTGAGCGTCCGACCCCGCATGTAGGCGAGGGGGGCGACCTCGATCGTGCCGGCGGCCATCAGCTTCGGGATGGTCTCCGGGTCGAGCATGTCGTGCAGCGCGTCGTAGAGCGGGCGCAGGTACGGGTCGATCTTCTCGTTGAGCGTGCCGGGCAGGAAGCCCAGTCGCTCGCCCGCCTCGACCGCCGGCCGGGTGAGGATGATCCGGTTGACCTGCTTGGCCTGCAACGCCTGGACGGCCTTCGCCATCGCCAGGTAGGTCTTTCCGGTGCCGGCCGGGCCGATGCCGAAGACGATGGTGTGGGTGTCGATGGCGTCGACGTACTTCTTCTGCCCGAGTGTCTTGGGGCGGATGGTGCGCCCGCGCCGGGAGAGGATGTTGAGTGTCAGGACCTCGGCGGGCCGCTCGGCGCTGCCCTGCTCGAGCATGCCGACGGTACGCCGGACGGCGTCACTGGTCAGGGTCTCGCCTTTCTCGATGAGTTCGAGGAGCTCGCTGAAGACCCGCTCGGCGAGGGCGTTGTCCGCGGGGTCACCGGTGATGGTGATCTCGTTGCCGCGGACGTGCACGTCACTGGTGACCGAGCGTTCGACGAGTCTGAGGATCTCGTCGCCTGCGCCGAGCAGATTGACCATGATCTTCGGATCGGGCACGGTGATCCTGGTCTGCACCCGGGGCGGGCCGGGAGGTGGGGTGCCGGTCATAGGTTGGGCCGAAGGGCCCTGCGCCACCTGCTCTCGATCTCGGCGCCGGCCTGGTGGCCTGGCGTGCGGACGTTACACCCATCGTATCGGTTCAACGCGGGCCGCATCGCGCCCATTTCCGCTGGCCGCGATCAACTCCCGGCCCGGAAGTCGTACCGGTCGAAGGTCTCCTGATGGCGGGTGAACCGGTACGTCGCCCAGTGCATCCGGACCACCGCGCCGGCCTCGTCCCGGGTCAGCCGCAGCAGCTCACCGACCTCCCGACCGGAGACCACCCGGAACACGTCCGGCTGGTCCGGCAGCGGGGTGAAGATCGCCGGCGGACGTCCGGCCGGGTCACCGACCCCGCGCGCCCGCAGGGTGCCGCCGTGCCAGGAGAAGACGTACTCGGAGCCCTCGCCCCACCAGCGGCCGAGCGCACCCCGCAGGGCCTCCGGCGCGGGCGCACCGGGTCGCCAGGGCTCGATCTCGGCCGGGTCGTGCTCGACCGCCGCGGCGAGCAGCAGGTGCGGCAGATCGAACAGTTCGGTCGCCGTGCCGGACGAGCCGAGCACCGCAGCGCCCATCGCACCGGCCGTGCCGTCACCGCCGCGGCGGCCGTACACCCCGGCGAGGAAGCCGGGCATCGCCCCGTCGTGCCCCGCGTGCATCACCCGCTCCCCCTGCGGGATCAGGATCAGCCCGAGACCGAAGCCCGCCACCCAGAGCGTCTCGTCGGTGGTGGTCAGCGGCCAACGCATCTCGTCCAGGGTGGCCGGGGCGAGGACCGCGCCGGCCGGGTCCAGCGCCACCGGGTCGGCCAGGAACGCCGCCCACCGGGCCATGTCGGGCGCGGTGCTCCAGAGCTGGGCGGCCGGGCCGACCGCGCCGAAGTCGGTGGGCGGTTCCGGGTGCGCCTCGTCGGAGTACGCGTCGACCAGGAACCCGGTGGCCGCCGTCGGCCGTGGGGTCACAGTGGTGTCGGTCAGCTCCAGCGGCGTCAGGATCCGCTCGGTGAGCGCCTGCGCCCAACTGCCGCCCCGGAGCCGGGCGACGAGTTGCCCGAGTACGGCCACGCCCAGGTTGGAGTAGTGGAACCGCCGGCCGGTCGGCAGCACCCGCTCGGCCCGGTCCAGCTCGGCGACCAGTTGGTCGTTGTCCGGTGCGCGCAGGGTGTCCCACACATCGCCGAACGGCTCGCGTTGCAGGCCACCGGTGTGCGACAGCAACCGGCGTACGGTCAGCTCGCCGTGCGCCGGGAGGTCCAGGTGCCGGCCCACCGGGTCGTCCAGGTCCAGCAGCCCGTCGTCGCGGCACTGGAGGACCAGCACCGCGGTGAACGTCTTGGTGACCGAGCCGATCCGGAACTGGGTGCCCGGCCCCAGCGGGCTGTCGGTGCCGGTCTCGCCGACGGTGCGGCTCCAGAGCGGCCGGTCGGCCCGGTGCAGCGCCGCCGACACCGCCGGCACCCGGGCTTCGGCCTGCACCCGCCGGACCAACCGGTCCAGGTGCTCATTGCCGCGACTGTCGGGACCGCGCTCGCTCACGCCAGGTTCCGGGCGAGCATCGGGCCGAGCGGCGCACCACCGAGCAGGTGCGCGTGCACGTGGAACACCTCCTGCCCGCCGTACGCGCCGGTGTTGAACATCAGCCGGAAACCGTCGCCGAGCAGCCCTTCGTCCTCGGCCACGGCGGCGGACGTCGCCAGCACGTCGGCGGCCAGCGCCGGGTCACCCTGGGCGAGCGTGGCGACGTCGGCGTAGTGCTCCTTCGGAATGACCAGGACGTGCACCGGTGCCTTCGGGTCGATGTCGCGGAAGGCGAGGGTGGTGTCGGTCTCCCGGACCACTGTGGCCGGGATCTCCCCGGCGACGATGCGGCAGAACAGGCAGTCGGATCCCATCGGGGCAGTGTAAGGACTAACGGTCCGGGGTCGCTTCGGCGCAGCATGCGCCGCCGGCCCGTTCGCAGGGAACGTACGGCTGAGGCAGGATGGCCGGCATGACGGATCGGGCGGTACTCGTGACCGGGGCCTCGGGCGGGATCGGCCGGGCGGTGGCGAAGGCGTTCGCAGCCGGCGGCGACCGGGTGGCCATCCACCACCGCGACTCCGCCGACGCGGCCAAGGCACTGCGCGCGCAGCTGCCGGGCACCGGGCACGTGGTGGTCCGCGCCGACCTCACCGACCCGGACGCGGTCCGGGTCATGGTCGACCGGGCCGCCGAACAGCTCGGCGGGCTGGACGTGCTGGTCAACAACGCCGGGACGTACGGCGACCGCGACGACCCGCACCCGATCTTCGGCGCCTCGTACGAGGAGTGGCAGAAGCGCTGGCGGCAGGTGTTGGAGACCAACCTGACCGGCGCCGGCAACGTCACCTGGTGCGCCGCCCAGCACATGCGCGAACGCGGCGGGCGGATCGTCAACGTGTCGTCCCGTGGCGCGTTCCGCGGCGAGCCGGAGCAGCCGGCGTACGGCGCCAGCAAGGCGGGGCTGAACGCGCTGGGCCAGTCCCTCGCCGTGGCGCTCGCGCCGTACGGCATCACTGTCGCCACCGTCGCGCCGGGCTTCGTGGCGACCGACATGACCACCGAGCACCTGCGCGGCGAGCGGGGCGCGGCCATCCGGGCGCAGAGCCCGTTCGACCGGGTGGGCCAACCGGAGGAGATCGCGGCCGCCGTGCACTGGCTGGCCTCGCCGCAGGCCGAGTGGGCCTCCGGCACGATCGTCGACCTCAACGGCGCCTCCTACCTGCGCAGCTGACCCGACATCGCGAAGAGGTGGGCGCGCCTACCTGTAAATGAGAAACACCAAGAAAACCGCCGCAGCAACAACTGCGGCGATCGAGGCTGCAATCCGGAACCGTGATTTGTTCCGACGGGCCATCGCCCGCAGCTGCATCTCCTTTTCCAGCCTCGATCTCGCCGCTGCACGTTGCTGTTCACGACCAGTAATCTTGCTCCAGCGGTCATCGCGTTGCACCCGAGTCGGTGGCTCACGGTTGAGTTTGCTCCAGCGCAAACCAGAAGCGTCGGTGAAATACACTCCGATGCCCAGCGTTCCAGTTCTGGCGGCCCGCTCGACGTTAACTCCTGGCAACTGCAGGTAGGAGAAGCTGCCCTTGACCTCTCCCATGAGAACGTGGAGAGCGGAGGGATAGGTGCCGATCAACCGCTCGTCACGGAGAAGCATGACCCGCAGGTCGTAAAACGGCACGCCACTGTAATTGGCAATCGTGAAGCTTCGTAGCTCATCAGGATCCCGAGGCAGGTCGTCCAACACCGGAACGATCAGCCGCGCCTGAGCTGCCTCATTGTCGCGTTGTTCCTCTCGCCGCACCTGGATCTCATGGCGGAACAGCAGCCAGGTAGCCATTGCGGCAAGACCCGACAGCAGCAGGCCGACGACACTTCCCCACGCCTGCATCCAGTCGGTGATCTTCGGAGCCTCGGCAGCGAGCACCGCGCCAGGGTACGCGTGACCATCCACAATTGTTGATCGATTGTCAGCCATTGGACCGTCCCCCGCCGTGGCGCTCGCACGGCTGCGGCGGGCTCTCGTGCCGACCGCCGACAGATCACCCGGACGGGGAGGTGGTTGACGGTTCGCGGGCGGGTAAGTCCCACCGACATGGCCGACTCCGCGCTGCTGGACCTCACCGCCGACTACCGGGTGGCCGATGGCCACGACGACGACCCTGTCCTGCTCCGCCCCGACGGCACCCCCGTCGAGACCTGGCGCGAGGACTACCCGTACGACGAGCGACTGGACCGCGAGGAGTACGACCGCGACAAGCGGCTGCTCCAGATCGAGCTGCTGAAACTCCAGGACTGGATCAAGGAGTCCGGCGAGCGTTTGGTGATCATCTTCGAGGGCCGGGACGCGGCCGGCAAGGGCGGCACCATCAAACGCTTCATGGAGCACCTGAACCCGCGTGGCGCGTCGGTGGTGGCGCTCGCCAAGCCGGACGAGCGGGAAGCCGCCCAGTGGTACTTCCAGCGGTGGCTGGCCCACCTGCCGGCGGCCGGCGAGATCGTGCTGTTCGACCGCTCCTGGTACAACCGGGCCGGCGTGGAGCGGGTGATGGGCTTCTGTAGCCGCAAGGAGTACCTGGAGTTCCTGCGGCAGGCCCCGGAGCTGGAACGGATGCTGGTGCGCTCAGGTATCCGGCTGGTCAAGTTCTGGTTCTCCGTCTCCCAGAACGAGCAGCGCACCCGGTTCGCGATCCGTCAGGTCGACCCGGTCCGGCAGTGGAAGCTGTCCCCGATGGACATCGCCTCGCTCGACCGGTGGGACGAGTACACCGAGGCCAAGGAGGCGATGTTCTTCTGGACCGACACGGCCGACGCGCCGTGGACGGTGGTGAAGAGCAACGACAAGAAGCGGGCCCGGCTGGAGGCGATACGGCACGTGCTGCACCGCTTCGACTACACCGGCAAGGACCCCGAGGTGGTTGGCACACCGGACCCGCGGATCATCGGGCCGGCCGGGCTGGACCTACGGCCGGAGGAAGAGGTGGTGCCGGTGTTCCCCCGGCCCTGACCGAGCCAGCCGCCGACGGGTCACCAGCGGCCGAGGCGGGCGGCCAGCACGCTGAGGGCCGCCACCCCGGCGGTGGAGGTGCGCAGCACGGCCGGCCCGAGGCGTACGGGTCGCCCGCCGGCTTCGGCGAAGGCGGTCAGCTCGGCCGGCGCGATGCCACCCTCCGGGCCGACCACCAGGACGATCTCGCCGGTGGAGGGCAAATCGGCCGTGGTGAGCCGGTCCTCGGCCTCCTCGTGCAGCACGAACCCGGCGGCGGCACCGGCGATCCGACGGGCCACCGTGGCGGTGGACTCGTCCGGCGCACCGGCCACCACCGGCAGCCACGGCCGGCGGGCCTGCTTGGCCGCCTCCCGGGCGGTGGCCACCCACTTTTCCCGGGCGCGTACGCCCCGGTCGCCGCGCCACTGGGTCACCGAGCGCGAGGCCGCCCAGGGCACGATCTCGTCCACCCCGACCTCGGTCATCGCCTGCACGGCAAGTTCGCCCCGGTCGCCCTTGGCGATGCCCTGCACCGTCACCAACCGGGGTACTGGCGCGTCCGCGTACCCCCGGGAGGTGACGGTGACCTCCAGGCTGCCCCGGCCGACGGCCGTGACCACGGCGGCGGCCGTGCCGCCTCGGCCGTCGGCGAGCAGCAACTCCTCGCCGACGCGCAACCGCTGCACTGTGGCGGCGTGGTGCCCCTCCGGGCCGTCCAGGGTCAGCGCGTCGCCGGTGGGCAGCGCCTCGACCAGGAAGAGCGGTGCGGACACCTCAGGCGTGCCCGTTGAACGCGTCGCGCATCCGGGAGAAGAAGCCGCCCTGCTTGGATAACTCGGCGACCTCCTCACCACGGGTCTTGGCGAAGTCGCGCAGCATCTTCTCCTGGTCCGGGTCGAGCTTGGTCGGAGTCCGCACGTCCAGGTGCACGTAGAGGTCGCCTCGGCCGGTGCCGCGCAGGTGCGGCACGCCCCGGGCGCGCAGTCGCAGCGTGCTGGCCGGCTGGGTGCCGGCCTTGACGTCGACGGTCTCCTCGCTGTCCAGCGTCTTGATGGTCAGCCGGGTGCCCAGCGCCGCCGCCGTCATCGGCACTGTGACCCGGCAGTGCAGGTCGTCGCCCTTGCGGGAGTACACGTCGTGCGGGCGCTCGTGGATCTCCACGTAGAGGTCGCCGGCGGTGCCGCCGCCGGGGCCCACCTCGCCCTGCTGGGCCAGCCGGATCCGCATGCCGTCCTCGACGCCGGCCGGGATCTTGACGGTCAGCGAGCGGCGGGTCCGCACCCGGCCGTCGCCGGCGCAGGTGGGGCAGGGGTGCGGGATGGTGGTGCCGTAGCCCTGGCACACGGTGCACGGCCGGGCGGAGACCACCTGGCCGAGGAAGGTGCGCTGCACCGACTGCACCTCGCCCCGACCGCCGCACGCCTCGCAGGTCGCCAGGTGCGTGCCGGCGGCCGTGCCGGCACCGGAGCAGGTGGTGCAGAGGACAGCGGTGTCGACGGTGATCGGGGCCTCGACGCCGAACGCCGTCTCGTGCAGGTCGAGTTCGAGCCGCAGGATCGCGTCGGCGCCCGGGCGGGTACGCGGGCGTGGGCCACGGGCACCACCTCCGGCACCGCCGAAGAACGCGTCCATGATGTCCTGGAAACCGACGAACGGGCCGGCGCCTCCGGGGCCACCCGGGCCACCGGCGCCGCCACCACCCGGGGCGAGCGGGTCGCCGCCCAGGTCGACGATCTGCCGCTTCCGGTCATCCGAGAGGACCTCGTACGCGGCGTTGATGTCCTTGAACTTCTCCTGAGCCTCCGGGTCCGGATTGACGTCCGGGTGGAACTGGCGCGCCAGCTTGCGGTAGGCGCGCTTGATCTCGTCATCGGAGGCTTCCCGGCTCACACCGAGAATGCCGTAGTAGTCCCTGGCCACTGCGTTCCGTGTCCTCATGTTCGTCTCGCGTTGTGCCGGTCGGCGGCCGCAGCCGGCCGCATCGGCCCTGACCAATCAGTTCTGGGCCAGCAACTCGCCCACGTAGCGTGCCACGGCGCGCACCGTGGCGATGTTGCCGGGGTAGTCCATCCGGGTGGGCCCCAGCACCCCCAGGCCGCCCAGGATGGTGGTGCCCGGGCCGTACCCGGTGCTGACCACCGAGGCGGCGCGCAGGTTGTCGAACTCGTTCTCGTCGCCGATCAGCACACGGGTCGTGCTTGGCTCGGTCTCACCGATGAGCTTGAGCAGCACGACCTCCTCCTCCAGAGCTTCGAGGATCGGCCGCAGGGAGCCCTGGAAGTCGAGCAGGCCGCCCCGGGTGAGGTTCGCGGTGCCGGCGAGCGCGATCCGCTCCTCGTGCCGCTCGACGAGCGTCTCCAGCAGAACGGTGGCGAGCGTGGTCATTGTCGGACGCAGCCCGGTCGGCGCTTCCTCGACCAGCGCCTGCACCAGCGGTGGCGTCTCGGACAGCCGGGCGTTGGCGAGCTTCTCGTTGATCAGTCGGCGCAGGTCGGTGACGTCGTCGGCGGGCACCGGCCCGGGCAGCTCCACGAGTCGCTGCTCCACCCGCCCGGTGTCGGCGATCATGACGAGCATCAGCCGGGTGGTGGAGATCGGCACCAGCTCCAGGTGACGCACCGAGGAGCGGGCCAGGCTCGGGTACTGCACGACGGCGACCTGCCTGGTCAGCTGGGCGAGCAACCGCACTGTGCGGTGCACCACGTCGTCGAGGTCGACCGCGCCGACCAGGAAGCGCTCGATGGCCCGGCGCTCGGCCGGGCTGAGCGGCTTGACCCGGGACAACCTGTCGACGAAGAGGCGGTAGCCGCGGTCGGTGGGCACCCGGCCGGCACTGGTGTGCGGCTGCCGGATGTAGCCCTCCTCCTCCAGCACGGCCATGTCGTTGCGAACCGTGGCCGGGGAGACCCCGAGCTGGTGCCGCTCGACCAGCGCCTTGCTGCCGACCGGCTCCTGGGTGGAGACGTAGTCTTCGACGATGGCGCGGAGCACGGCGAGTTTCCGGTCGTCGAGACCCATCCTCCGCACCTCCTGTCGCACGTCGGCCGCCGGCGCTCCGGGCCGGCCGGGCCGTACTGGCACTCGACTGTAGCGAGTGCCAGTCTACGTCGGCGGACCCGCCGACGCGATGATCAACGGCCACCCGCCGGTGCGGCCCACGCCACGCTGTTGGGCCGATCGGCCCGCACTGCCAGGCGGTGTCGCTCTGGTGCGGCGTTGCCATGGGCCCCTACCGTGACATCCATGACTGAACCTCCTCGCCCTCCCGGGTCGGGCGACCCCGGCAACTACCCGCCGGAGCCCACCTCCCCAGGCCCGTTCCCGTCGGCCGAGCCGCCCACCGCACCACTGTCCGGGGCTCCCGGCCCGGCCGGCTATCCCCCGGCCGGTGGCTATCCTCCGCCCACCGGTGACCAACCGCCGTCAGGCGGCTACCCTCCGGCAGGCGGCTACCCCCCGCCCGGTGGCTACCCCCCGCCCGGTGGCTACCCGGCCGGTGGGGCCTACGGCGGCCCCGGTGGCGGCTACGCCAACAACGAGGACAAGACCTGGGCGCTGGTCGCGCACTTCGGCGGCGCCCTCGGCGCGCTGGTCAGCTTCGGTCCGCTGGGCTTCGTCGCCCCGCTGATCGCCTACCTGGCCCGCGGCCAGCAGTCGCCGACCGTCCGGGCGCACGCCCTCGCCGCCCTGAACTTCCAGATCCTCTGGTCGATCATCGCGTTCGTGCTGCTCTTCGTGAGCTGGTGCCTGCTCTTCCTGCCCAGCATCGCCGTCGTGGTGATCCAGATCCTGTTCGGGATCATCGCCGGCATGAAGGCCAACGAGGGCACCCCGTACCGCTACCCGATGACGGCCAACTTCATCAAGTGAACCGGGCCGGCCGCTCCCCCGGCCGGACTGGTTCACCGCTGCCGCGGTCCAGGGGCGGTGGGCCACTCAGGGCAGCAGGTCGCGGACGACAGCGTCGGCGAGCAGCCGCCCGCGCACTGTGAGCACCGCCCGGCCGGCGGCGTACTCGTCGGCGGCCAGCAGGCCGCCGGCGAGCGCCCGTTCGGCGCCGGCCCGGCCGGTGGCGTCGAGCACCGCCAGCGGGAGGCCGCTGGCCAGCCGCAGCCGGAGCATCACGTCCTCCATGTGGGCCTCGTCGACAGTGAGCACCTCTCGGGCCAGGCCGGGAGACGCGCCCGCGGCCAAGCGTTGGGCGTACGCCGAGGGGTGTTTCACGTTCCACCAGCGCACCCCACCGACGTGGCTGTGCGCCCCCGGCCCCAGCCCCCACCAGTCCGCGCCGGTCCAGTAGAGCAGGTTGTGCCGGCAGCGGGCCTCCTCGGTGCGGGCCCAGTTGGAGACCTCGTACCAGGAGAGCCCCGCCGCGTCGAGCGCGGCCTCCGCGGCCAGGTAGCGGTCCGCGGCCACGTCGTCACTGGGGTACGCCAGCTCGCCGCGCCGCATCCGGGCGGCGAGCCGGGTGCCGTCCTCGACGATCAAGGCGTACGCGCTGACGTGGTCCACTCCGGCGGCGACGACCTGCTCCAGCGAGGCGGCGAAGTCCTCGGCCCGCTCCCCGGGGGTGCCGTAGATCAGGTCCAGGTTGACGTGCTCGAACCCGGCGTCGCGCGCCTCCAGGGCGGCGGCGGTGGCCCGGCCGGCGCTGTGTTTGCGGTCCAGGATCGCCAGCACCCCCGGGGAGGCGGACTGCATGCCCAGCGAGATCCGGGTGTAGCCGGCGGCCCGCAGCAGCTTCAACGATTCCGGGGTGACCGACTCGGGGTTGGCCTCGGTGGTCACTTCGGCGTCGGCGGCCAGCCCCCAGGTGCTGTCGATGCCGTCGAGGATGCGGGCCAGGTCGTCGGCGGGGAGCAGGGTGGGCGTGCCGCCGCCGACGAAGACGGTGTCGACCCGGGGCGGCGGGGTGTCGCCGAGCACCCGGGCGGCGAGCGTCAGCTCGGCCAGGACGGTGTCGGCGTACCCCTCGCGGCTGGCGCCGCCGCCCAGCTCGGAGGCGGTGTAGGTGTTGAAGTCGCAGTAACCGCAGCGGCTGGCGCAGAACGGGACGTGCACGTACACGCCGAAGCCGCGCGCGCCGACCGCAGTGGTGGCGGTGGCGGGCAACGATCCGTCGACGGGGACGGTCTCACCATCTGGAAGGACGCCGGGCATGGCCACTAGTGTGCCCGGCATGACCTCTCCCGACGTCCTCGTGCGGGTCGCCACGGCCCGCGGGGTGACCACCCTCACCCTGGACAGCCCGCACAACCGCAACGCGCTCTCCACCGGCCTGATGACCCAACTGCTGGCCGGGCTGGCGGACGCGGTCGCCGACGAGGCGGTCCGAGTGATCGTGCTCGACCACACCGGCCCGGTCTTCTGCTCCGGCGCGGACCTGAAGGAGACCGCCGCGGCGTACGCCAGCGGCACGGTGCCGGCCGGGATGCTGGGTGACGTGCTCGCGGCGCTCTGGGAGTGCCCGAAGCCGGTGCTGGCCCGGGTCGGCGGGCCCGCGCGGGCCGGTGGGCTTGGCCTGATCGCCGCCGCCGACCTGGCGGTCTGCGCCGACGAGGCGACCTTCGCGTTCACCGAGGTACGCATCGGGGTGATCCCGGCGGTGATCTCGGCGACCGTGCTGCCCCGGCTGCACCCCCGCGCCGCCGCCGAGCTGTACCTGACCGGCGAGACCTTCGACGGTCGTCGCGCCGCCGAGATCGGCCTGGTGACTGCCTCGGTCCCGGCGGACGGGCTGGACGACGCGGTACGGGGCTACTGCGACTCGCTGGTGCGCGGCGCGCCCGGGGCGCTGGCCGGCGCGAAGGAGCTGCTGCGCCGACCGGGTACCGCCGAGTTGCGCGCCGACCTGGCCCGACTCTCCGCCGTCTCGACCGGCTACTTCCTGTCCGACGAGGGGCGCGAGGGCGTCATGGCGTTCCGCGAACGTCGACCGGCGCGCTGGGTGCCCGCCTTCGACGACTGACGGTCGGGGCGCCACCGGGAGCGGTGGCGCCCCAAGGCTGGGTCACCAGGCGGTCGCGCCGCCGTCGACCGGGTAGTTCGCCCCGGTGATGTACGACGCCCGGTCGGAGGCGAGGAAGACCACCAGCTCGACGACCTCCTCGGGGCGCGCGAAGCGCTTGAGGAGCGTCTTGGCGGTGATGGCGTCCCGCGCCTCCTGGTTGTCACCGAGGTCGCGTTCGCTGGCCGGGGTGAGGGTGGGCCCGGGGCTGACCGCCACCGCGCGGATGCCGTGGGGCGCGCCTTCGAGCGCGAGCTGTCGCGTCATGCCGATGATGCCGGCGTTCGCGGCGGTGTGACCGACCATCGGCGGGACGTGGCCGCCGATCAACCCGGCCATGGAGGCGGCGCTGATGATGACACCGCCGCCCCGCCGCACCAGGTGCGGCCAGGCGAACTTCGACACGAAGTACGGAATGTCGAGTTCTCCGGTGATGGTGTAGCGCCAGTCCTCCACGGAGAAGTCGGGCATCGGGCCGAAGCGGAGCGCTGCTGCGTTGTTGTAGACCACGTCGAGCCCGCCGTAGGCGGCCGCGGCGTCGTCGACGAGCTTGCGTACCTGCTCGGGGTCGGTGAGGTCGACCGGCGCGATGCCGGTCATCTCGCCGCCGGCGCGACGGACGAGTTCGACGGTCTCGTCGTTACCGGCGACCTGGAGGTCGGCCCCGACGACCTTTGCGCCCTCGCGGGCGAAGGTCAGCGCCGCGACGCGGCCCAGCCCACCGCCGGTGCCGGTGATCAGCACGACCTTGCCATCGAGCGTTCCCATGGAACTCCTCCTCGGTTGACGACCAACGCGCCCGGCATGGGTGGTAGGTCGGATTGATATGTCAACTAGGTTAAGTCCTTGACCGGTCAATCGCTTCCCGTTATCGCTTACCCGGTGACGCGCACGACAGCCCCGCACCGGGGCCTGTGACAGAACGGCGCGGCAGGTGAGATCGCGACCGGAGCGGGAACGTCGCCAACCGGTACGCGACAGCGGAGCCGCCCCCGAACCGGTCGGAGTCGGCCAGGCTGGGCCCGAACTACTCGGACGACCCGCAGAGGGCCTGCGGGGACGTACGCTTGGCGAACTGTCGATCTGGGGGTGTGGGTGCGAACTCGGGCAACCGTGGCGGGTGGAGTGGTGCTCATCCTCGTCGCCGTGATCGCGATCTGGCTCGTCGTACGGCAGGTGGGCGACAACCTGAGGTTGCCGTTGGTGGCACGGAAGTGCACAGTGCAGGCCGACGGACGGGTCGCGCTGGACGCCGACCAGATGGCAAACGCCGCGACCATCGCCGCGATCGGCGCGAAGCGCGGAATGCCCGAACGGGCCGTCGTGGTCGCGCTCGCCACCGCTTACCAGGAGTCCGGGCTGCGCAACCTCGCCGACGGCGACCGCGACTCGGTCGGCCTGTTCCAGCAGCGGCCGAGCCAGGGCTGGGGCACTCCGGCGCAGATCCGTGACCCGCGCTACGCGGCCAACCGGTTCTACGCGGCCCTGAAGAAGGTGCGTGGCTGGGAGAAGATGCGGGTCACCGATGCCGCCCAGCGGGTGCAGCGCTCGGCGTTCCCCGAGGCGTACCAGAAGTGGTCCGACGACTCCGAGGTGCTCAGCCGGGCCCTGCTCGGCGACGCCAGCGGCGCGGTCGCCTGCTCGGTGGGGCGTACCCCGGCGATGCACGGCGCGGCGGCGGCCGCGCAGCTGACCCGCAACCTGGTGCTCGACTGGGGGTTGAAGGGCACCGACCCGACCAACCCGACCGGGTTGGCGGTGACTCCGGGCGACCAGCGCGACGGCTGGCGGTACGCGCACTGGCTGGTCTCGCACGCCCAGGACCACGGGGTCAAGCGGGTCCGCTTCGGCGACCTGGAGTGGACCGCCCGCGACGGCTCGTGGGGCCGGGTGGACGGTCGGCAGAGCCCCGCCGGCCAGGTGGTGGCCGAGGTGTTCAACGAGGGTTGACCGACCCGGATCTCTTAACCGGCAGTCACCGCACAATCGGGCAATACCTGCCAAATCGCACTATTGATCGCCCAGATCTCACCCTGTGCGTTTCTCTCGCTGCGTGGGGTCCCACCGTGGCCCGATCCCGCGCCACACCCTCCCCGATGCCTGGACCACCGCGTTACGATCGGCGGCCTGTGCCAGAAAAGGTTTCACCTCATGGGGAGGGGTACGACGCGGTGTTCGATTACGGCGACCGGACCGGTTACGAACCGATCAGCGACACTGACCGCAAGGAGTTCCACGAGCAGGGCTTCCTCCTGCTGCGCAACGTCCTGACGGAGGACCACCGGGCGGCGCTGGAGGCGGCGGTCGACCGCGTCTACGCGGAGGAGCAGGCGAAGGGCACCACCAAGAAGGACGGGACCCTGCACCTGCTGGGCTTCCTGGAGCGCGACGAACTCTTCGGTGAGCTGCTGACCCACCCGATCGCCTTCCCGTACATGTGGGGGCTGGCCGGCTGGAACATCTACACCCACCACAACCACCTGGACGTCACCCCGCCGGCCGCCGAGCCGGAGAAGCCGTACTGGGGTTGGCACCAGGACGGCTACCGGCAGAACTCCGACCCGGAGACGATGGACCCGAACCTGCCTCGGCCGATGTTCTCGCTGAAGGTCGCGTACGTGCTGTCGGACCTCTCCGAGACCGGCCGCGGCGCCACCAAGGTCATCCCGGGCAGCCACCTGAAGAACTCGCTGCCCCGGCCGGCGGACCTCACGGTGCAGAACCCCGACCCGGAGGGCACGGTGGAGATCACCGCCAACCCGGGCGACGCCTTCATCTTCGACCGCCGGCAGTGGCACTCGCGGTCGACGAACCTGTCGACCATCACCCGCAAGATGCTCTTCGTCGGCTACACCTACCGGTGGATCCGTCCGCTGGACGAACTGCACCCCGACGTGAACGGCGAGTGGTACCGCAACCGCACCCCGGTGCAGCGCCAGCTGATCGGTGAGGGCACCCACACCGCCAACTACTGGGGCATCAACTGGGACGGGTACGTCGACGACGAGATCCCGCTGCGCAAGGAGCTCAAGGAGCGCGGTCTGCTCGACCGCAACATCCCCTGGCTCCGCTGATCCACTGCCCGTAGGACGGCCCCCTGCCGACGCTCAGCGTTGGCGGGGGGCCGTTCCACGTCTGCGGACCCGACCATTCGGGCCGAGCCCGTTCCGGCCACCGGAGACCGCACTGTCGGTAGCGTGGCGGGTGCGCAGGTCGGGGCGCGGCGCCCCCGCCCAGGGCGTGGGTGGCACAGGAGGCAGCGCAGTGACATCCGCTCCGCTCCCCCGGATCCTCCGCCGCCGCGGCGAGCCGGAATACCCGACCTTCCTGGAACTCTTCTTCGATCTCGTCTACATCTTCATGTTCTCCCGGCTCGCTGCCAGCCTGGCCGAGAACCTCACCGTCCGGGGTGCGGCGCAGACCGCCGTCCTGCTGCTGGCCGCCTGGTGGGTCTGGGTGCTGACCGCGTGGCTCACCGACCTGTTCAACCCCCGACTGCCGATCATCCAGGCGACCACCCTGCTGGTCATGCTCGGCACGCTGCTGATGGCGATCGCGACTCCGTACGCCTTCGGTCGGTACGGGTGGCTCTTCGTCGCGGCCTACTTCGGCATCCACCTGGTCCGCGACGCCGTCCTGATCCCCGGCACCCGGGTGAACCGTCCGATCCAGGCCAGGAGCATCCGGGTGTTCTTCTGGTTCGGCGTCACAGTGACGCCCTGGGTGGCCGGGGTGTTCGTGGACGGGACCGCCCGACTGGTGCTCTGGTCGCTCGCTGTGGCGGTCGACCTCGGCTCGGCCCGGATCGGCTGGCCGACGCCGAGGCTGGGGCGTACCGAGCTTGCCAGCCAGATCTTCACCGGGGTGCACCTCTCCGAGCGGCACCGGGCGATCTTTATCGTCGCGCTCGGCGAGTTGATCCTGAGCACCGGCATGGGGCTGGCCGGCAGCGGATTCACGGCCGGCGCGGTGGCCACCGGCGCTGTCGCGTTCGTCAGCGCGGTCCTGCTGTTCCAGCTCTACTTCCAGCGGGTCCAGCGGATCCTTGCGCCACCGAGCGTCGCAACTGTGGAACGGGTCCGCTCCGGCACCTCCACCTCGTACAGCCATCTGGTCATGGTGGCCGGGGTGGTGCTGGTCTCGACCAGCACCTCGCTGGTCATCCACCGGCCGTTCGGCCACGCCCCGGTCGAGCTGATGGTCGCCACCCTCGGCGGACCGGTCCTGTTCCTGCTCGGCAGCGTCCTGTTCGATGCCGTGGTGACCGGCCGGACCCTCTGGTCCCGGGTGCTGGCGATCGTGGTGTTGTGCGCCCTGGTGGCACCCGCCACCCTCCTGTTGCCGCCCCTGGCCGGCCTGGTGCTGGCGAACCTGGTCCTGCTGATCACCCTGGTCGGGGAAGGGCTGGCCGCGCGCAGGCACCTGGTCGAGGCCGCCGCGCCATCGCCATGACGGGCCGTCCGCGACCGCCATGCGGAGTCACCGCAGCATCGGCGGTGCCGGCGTACGCGCGTGTCGCCGGGTGCTCACCAGGTTCGCCACGGCGATCAGGAGCAGCACCGCCATGGCGAGCAGGGCGACCAGCACCGGCGGCAGCACTGGCGTTGCCGGCGCCACGGCCGCCAACAGCACCAGCCCGGCCGACCGGGACCGCGAGATCCGCCCGAACACTGTGAAGTCGAGGACGCCCCGACCGATCAGGTACAACGCGGGTCCGCCGAGGATCACCGCGGCCCACGAGGGCGGGGTCTCGCCCAACGGGCGGCTCACCACGAGCCGGCTGGTGACCGCCGCGCCGACGATTCCGGCCACCATGATCAGATGGGTGACCGCGGCGGACTGGGTGAGCAGCGCCGGGTTGGACGACCGTGCGATTGCGTCGGTCAGCAGCTCACCGGCGCGGTAGATGTAGATCCGCCACATCAAGACGATGGTGGTGAACACGACGAGCAGCGCCCAGGCTCGCTCCAGCGTGTACTCGCTCATGCTGAAGGTCGTTCCGGTCGCGAAGATCGAGACACCGAGCGCGACGATGACGAACTGCCGGTAACGCTCGGCCACCCGCCCGCCGACCAGCCGCCAGTCGCGCGGCCGTGAGCGGCCGATCCCGGGCACAGGCCAGCCCAACGCGGCTGCGCAATACTCGACGACGACAGCGAGCGCCCAGATCGCCAACTGCCCCGAGCCGCCGACGAGCGCCCCACCGATCCAGCCGATGCCGGCGATGCCCTCCCAGATCTGGATCCGGATGGTGCGACGCGGCAGTCTCCTCGACGAGACGAGCAGGACGTAGTAGGCAGTGGTGCTGAGGTGAATGACCACGTACGTGGTCGCGAAGAGCAGCCGGCGATCGCCGAACGCATCGGCGGCGAGCGCGGCCAACAGCAGGCTGGCCGCCGCCACCCAGATGAACTGACCCTGCCCGACCGGGCGGGTCAGGTCGACGCTGTCCGCCGCCCAGACGGTCAGCGCCCAGATCATCGTGAACCCGAGCAGCAGCACCAGCGTTTCGGCGACGCCCGTCCAGGTCAGGTCGTCGGCCAGCACCGTCGCCAGGGTGACCAGCGCGAAGACGTAGACGAGGTCGAAGAAGAGCTCGAGGAACGCCGGACGCTCCAGGCCCGGGTCGCTGGGCGACGCCGCTGCGGCACCGCCGTCCGTCGCCATCGACATCGCGCTCCACCCGGTCCCCGCCGCACGCCCTCCGTGGGGACAATACGGGCAAGTCGGTCGCCGGGCCCGTCATCGAGGTTCTTGCGGGCGAATCCGTGGCGTGCCCGTCGGTGCTTCCCGGGCCCCGTCGCGTCGACGGTCGTCCCGGCCGGTCAGCCCCGGGCGGCGAGGCGTCGTCGGGCCTTCTCCCGGATCGGCGCCGGCAGGTCCTCGGCGTCGAGCAGCCGAGGCAACAACTCCGGCTCCAGGCTGGTCGCCCGGAACACCTCGCCGATGGTGACACCGTGCGCCGGCCGGTCCACCACCTCGATCGGGTCGCCCGCGCCGACCTCCCCCTCGCGCAGCACCCGCAGGTAGGCCCCGGGCGATGCCCGGACGGTGAACCGCTTGATCAGATCCGGTACGCCCCAGAACCCGGCGAAGGTGGTGCAGGGGGTGCGCGGCTTGGTGACCTGGAGCAGGGCGGAGCCGACCTGCCACTGCTCGCCGATCACCGCACCCGTCACGTCGACCGCGTAGGTGGTCAGGTTCTCGCCGAAGCCGCCGGGCGCTATGGCGCGGCCCAACTCGGCCACCCACCAGGCGGCGTCCTCCTCCGCGTAGGCGTAGACCGCCTGGTCAGGGCCACCGTGATGAGCCCGCTCGCCGATGAAGTCGCCCGCCAGGCCGCCGGTGAGCAGCGAAACCGGGCCGTCGACCGGCCGTTTGTCGATGCCGCTGCGACCGCTCGCGTCGCCGGCCCACCCCGCCTCGGTCACGATGCCGAGGTTCACCGCTGCCACCCTGCCCGTCATGACCGTCAGCCTAGTTGGCGGTCCATCGCCGGCCAGCCCTCCCGGCCGGGCGTCAGCACCGGCGTCAGCCGTCGCGGCGCGGGTCAGCCCTTGACGGCGCCGGCCACCAGGCCGGAGACCATCCGACGCTGCACCAGCAGGAAGAAAATGATGACCGGCAGGGTGAACAGGGTGGACGCGGCCATCACCGGCCCCCAGTTGGTGTCGTCCCGGCCGAAGAAGAAGGTCATCGCCACCGGCAGCGTGTAACTGCCCTGGTCGTTGATGAACGTCAACGCGAAGATCAGCTCGTTCCACGCCGTGATGAAGGAGAAGATGCTGGTTGCCACCAGGCCCGGCGCGACCAGCGGGAAGAGCACCCGGCGGAAGATCTGGGCCCGGCTGGCCCCGTCGATCGCCGCCGCCTCTTCCAGCTCCTTGGGCACGGCGGCGACGAAGCCGCGCAGCATCCAGACCGCGAACGGCAGCGAGAAGCCGAGGTACGTGAGGATCAGGCTGGGCAGGGTGTTGTAGAGCCCGAGCCGCTGGATCATCAGGAACAGCGGGATGACCAACGCCTCCAGCGGGATCATCTGCACCACCAGCAGCATGATCAGGAAGCTGGTCCGCAGCCGGAACCGGAACCGGGCGACAGCGGTCGCGGCGAGCAAGGCCACCAGGCCGCTGAGCACCACAGTGGAGACGGCGACCAACGCGCTGTTGAGGAAGAAGTCGAGAAAGCTGACGCCGGGGATCAGGTTGCCGGTCAGGATCTCCCGGTAGTGCGCCAACGTCGGATGGGTCGGCACCGGCTGCGGGGTGGCCGAGAAGATCTCGTTGCTCGGCTTCAGCGAGGTGGAGATCATCCAGTAGACCGGGAACGCCGCGAAGAGCGCGACCAGCAGCCCGGCGCCGTTGAGGGCGATTTTCTTCATGACTCGTCCTCCTGCCTGAGCACCATCCGTACGTAGAAGCCGGTGACCACGAGCAGGATCAGCGTGAGGATCACCGCGATGGCCGCGCCGAGCCCGTACTTGGGCGGCGGTGAGAAGGCTTCGGCGTACGAGTAGATGGCGAGCATGAACGTCGGCCGGTCCTGGGTGCCGCCGGCCAGCACGAACTGCTGGGTGAAGACCTTGAAGTCCCAGATCGTGGAGAGCACGATCAGGATCCCGAAGACCGGGCGCAGCAACGGGAAGGTGATCTTCCAGAAGACCCGCCACGGGCTGGCGCCGTCCACCCGGGCCGCCTCGTGCAGCTCACTCGGCACACTCTTGAGACCGGCCAGCACACTCACCGCGATGAACGGGAACGAGTGCCAGACCACCACCAGGGTGAGGATGGCGAAGAAGAGCAGCGGCGAGTTGAACCAGCCGTAGCCGGTCCAGTCGCTGCGCCCGAACAGGCTGTTCGAGAGCCCGTCCGGCAACGCGTTGAACAGCCACGTGACGAGGCCGCTCGTGTCGTCGAAGATCCACTTCCAGACGATGGTGCCGGTCAGCGCCGGCGTGGCCCAGGCGAGCATCACGCAGCTGGCCACGAACGTCGCCATCTTGCGACCGAGCCGGTTGAGCAGCAGCCCCACCAGGGTGCCGAGCACCATGGTGAGCAGCACGTTGGCCGCGGCGAACAGGACGGTGTTGCGCAGCACGGTCAGGAAGAACGGGTCGGAGAGGATGTCGGCGTAGTTGCCGAGCCCCACCCACGGCCACTCCCGATCGCCGCGCAGTTGGCGGACGCTGTTCAGCCGGTAGAAGGACATCACCACCACCTGGCCGAGCGGCCAGAGCAGCAGCACTCCGATGATCAGCAGGGCGGGCAGGAGCAGCAGGTAGGGCAGGCGGTCCACCCGGCGACGCCGCAGCGCGGGGGTCTCCCGCGCGGCGGCCGTCTCCGGGTTTTTTGTCTGTGAGCTCACTTGCTGTTCAAAATGCCTTCCATCTCACCGGCCGCGTCGGCGGTAGCCTTCTCGACCGTCTTCTGACCCTTCATGACCGAGCTGTTCATCGCCTGGGTCACCGTCTTCGTCCGGCTGACCTCCACCCACTTCGGGGTGAGCGGCGTGAGCTTGGTGTTCTGCATGGTGGTGGCGAACGCCGCCATCACCTTGTCGTTCGCGTACGCGTCACCGGAGACCAGGTCCTGGTAGACGGGGAAGAAGCCGAGGCTGCTCGCGAAGCTCTGCGCGTTCTTCTTGTTCAGCAGCACTGTCAGGTAGTCCCAGGCCAGGTCCTGCCGCTCGCTGTCCTTCCAGATCGCCACGTCCGAGCCGCCCGCGAAACCGGGCGCCGCCTTGCCGTCCGGGCCGGGGATCGGGAACGTACCCCAGACCTTCTCGATCTCGGGGTTGTCCTTCTTGATGGCGCCCTGCTGCCAGCTACCCGCGAAGGCCATCGCGGCCTTGCCGGTGGCGAACTGGGTACGCGCGTCGATCTCGTTCCAACCCGCCGCCGCCGGCGGGGCGACCTTGTGCACGGTCACCAGGTCGGTCCAGAACTTGACGGCCCGCTGCGCCTCGGGCGTGGTGTAGCCGGACTTCCAGGTGCCGCCCTGGTTGCTGGCGATCTCGCCGCCCGCGCCCCAGAGGAAGGAGTAGAAGGGCAGCTCGGAGTTGCCGGGCAGCGCGATGCCGTAGGTGCCCTTCTTCTTCGCCTGCACGGCCTTGGCCACAGTGACAAGCTCGTCCCAGGTCTTCGGGGGCTGCACGCCGGCCTCGGCGAACCAGTCGGTGCGGTAGTAGATGGCGCGCACACCGGCGTACCAGGGCACTCCGTACTGCTTGCCGTCGAGCTGCGCGTTGCGCACCAGGTCGGGCAGCAGATCCTTGCCGTCGGCCCAGCCGCCCATCCGACCACTCACGTCGGCGAGCGCCTCCTGGGCGGCCCAACCCTGAGTCTCGGTGTTGCCCAACTCGGTGATGTCCGGGCCCTCACCGCCGGCGAGCGCCGCCTGGAACTTCTTGGGCGCCTCCAGCCAGGGGATGTACTGCACGACCACGTCGGTGTCGGGGTGCTTCTGGCGGAACTCGGCCTCGACTCCGTCGAGGAAGGAGTTCTGCGCGTCGCCGCCCTCGCCCATCATCCAGACCGTGAGCTTGCTGTCGTCGGCCGCGTCGTCGCCGGAACCTCCACAGCCGGTCAGCACCATCGCGGCCGAGGCCACCATGGCGGTGACCGGGGCCAGCCGCTTCCACCTGTTCACGCCACTTCTCCCCTCGCGCCGCTTGGAACTAACCTTCTCCGCCGCACCCTAGTACGGAGAATTCCTTTACGACAGTGGGCGGGACTGGCCGAAGCGTGGCGACCGTACCGCAGCGGCCCGACGACCAGCACTCCAACATCCGGCCAAAGTCGGGCCTTTCAGCACGAAAGGGCGCCCGGCTCTCGGCCGGGCGCCCTTTCCAGTCGTGCTTTCCTAGCAGTGGTGCTGTGTCGCCAGATGATGCCTGGTCGTTATCGGGTGACGCTGCGGCGGCGACCCACACCGGCCACCAGCGCGACAGCGATCGCGGCCACCACTACCTGCACCAGCAGCTCGGTCCAGTCGATACCGTTCGTCTCGGTCGCGATGCCGATGGCCCGCGCCAGAACGGTGCCCAGCAGGGCCGCGCCGATGCCGATCAGCAGGTGTAGCCAGATCGGCATGTTCTGCCGGCCCGGGACGACCAGGCGGCCGAGCGCGCCGACGATGAGACCAACAACGATCGCAGTGATGATGCCCCACACGGTGAGCTCCACGGCCACCCTCCTTCAAAGAATGTCTGACACACGGTGCGTGTGCTTCCTGTCGTGACCGTTAATTGCCCGACGCACCTAAAATCCAAACCGACTTCACTCACCAAACGATCACGACTTGGCCAACAAGGACACGATCCACAGCGGTCCCACCATCTCCCCGGGCCACCGCGCCACCGCGCCATGATCAACACGAGGTCATTGAATCCGCGGCATTGGACCCACCGGGACACCGCGACATCACCAGAACCGAGTCGATCACCGCGATCCAGCCCGCCGGAGACGTCGAGCAGGACGCGGCGACGGCCCTCCCGGCGGGCAGAACGCCGATGGGCGCCCGACCTGTCGGTCGGGCGCCCATCGGAGGTGTCGCGGTGGTACGAGTTGGTGCTGTGGTGTTACCGGGTCACGCGGCGGCGGCCACCCACACCGGCCACCAGCGCGACAGCGATCGCGGCCACCACTACCTGCACCAGCAGCTCGCCCCAGTCGATACCGTTCGTCTCGGTCGCGATGCCGATGGCCCGCGCCAGGACGGTACCCAGCAGCGCGGCGCCGATGCCGATCAGCATGTGCAGCCAGATCGGCATGTTCTGCCGGCCCGGGACGACCAGCCGGCCGAGCGCGCCGACGATGAGACCGACAACGATCGCAGTGATGATGCCCCACACGGTGAACTCCACGGTCGCCCTCCTTCAAAGAATGTGTGACACACGAGGTGTGTGCTTCCTGTCGTGACGGCTAAGTGCCCGACCCACCGAAAGCCCAAACCGACTCACCTCAAAGGACAACGTCAGTTGTCAATGCTGTGGCGGTGCGTCGGTTCGCGTGAGAGTGCGTCCACACAGGTAGAAGCCCATCTCATCGACTCTCCGACCCCACGACAGCTACCGAAAAAATTTCCGCACCGGGTGGTCACACCCGCCGCGCACACCCGGAAACGCGACGCGCCCGGGTGCGGATGGCACCCGGGCACGTACGGCGACGCCAACTACTTCTTGCCGGCGGCCTTGCCGTCGCCGGAGTCGGAGGAGAGGGCGGCGATGAAGGCCTCCTGCGGCACCTCGACCCGGCCGACCATCTTCATCCGCTTCTTGCCTTCCTTCTGCTTCTCCAGCAGCTTGCGCTTACGGCTGATGTCGCCGCCGTAGCACTTGGCGAGCACGTCCTTGCGGATCGCCCGGATGGTTTCCCGGGCGATGACCCGGCTGCCGATGGCCGCCTGGATCGGTACCTCGAACTGCTGGCGCGGGATCAGGGTGCGCAGCTTGGCGGCGATGGTGACGCCGTAGTTGTACGCCTTGTCCTTGTGCACGATGGCGCTGAACGCGTCCACCGGCTCGCCGTGCAGGAGGATGTCCACCTTCACCAGCTCGGACGCCTGCTCGGTGGTGGGCTCGTAGTCGAGTGAGGCGTAGCCCTTGGTACGGCTCTTCAGCTGGTCGAAGAAGTCGTAGATGATCTCCGCGAGCGGCAGCGTGTAGCGCAGCTCCACCCGGTCGGCGGAGAGGTAGTCCATGCCGAGCAGGTTGCCGCGCCGGCCCTGGCAGAGCTCCATGACCGCGCCCACGTAGTCGTTGGGCGTCAGTACGGTCGCCCGCACGACCGGTTCGTACACCTCGGCGATCTTGCCGGTGGGGTACTCGCTCGGGTTGGTGACGACGATCTCCTCGCCGTCGTCCGTGATCGCCCGGTAGACGACGTTGGGCGCGGTGGAGATCAGGTCGAGGTTGTACTCGCGCTCCAGCCGCTCCCGGATGATCTCCAGGTGGAGCAGGCCGAGGAAGCCACAGCGGAAGCCGAAGCCGAGCGCGCCGGAGGTCTCCGGCTCGTAGTCCAGGGCGGCGTCGTTGAGCTTGAGCTTGTCCAACGCCTCGCGCAGGTTGGGGTAGTCGGACCCGTCGATCGGATAGAGGCCGGAGTAGACCATCGGCTTCGGGTCCTTGTAGCCACCCAACGCCTCGGCCGCCGGCCGGCTGTTGATGGTGACCGTGTCACCGACCCGAGACTGCCGGACGTCCTTCACACCGGTGATCAGGTAGCCGACCTCGCCGACGCCGAGCGCCTCGGCCTTGACCATCTCGGGTGAGATGACACCGATCTCCAGCAGCTCGTGCACTGCACCGGTGGACATCATCTTGATCCGATCGCGGGCGCTGATCCGCCCGTCGATGACCCGGACGTACGTGACGACGCCGCGGTAGACGTCGTACACCGAATCGAAGATCATCGCCCGGGCGGGCGCCACGGCGTCACCGACCGGCGGAATGAACTGCCGGACGATTTCGTCGAGCAGGTACGGAACGCCCTCGCCGGTCTTGCCGGAGACGCGGATGCAGTCGGCGGGGTCGCCGCCGATCAGGTGGGCCAGCTCCTCCGCGTACTTCTCCGGCTGCGCGGCCGGCAAGTCGATCTTGTTGAGCACCGGGATGATGCGCAGGTCGTTCTCGAGAGCGAGGTAGAGGTTGGCCAGGGTCTGCGCCTCGATGCCCTGCGCGGCGTCGACCAGCAGCACGGCACCCTCGCAGGCGGCCAGCGACCGGGACACCTCGTAGGTGAAGTCCACGTGCCCCGGGGTGTCGATCATGTTGAGCACCGCCTGCTCACCGGCCCGCTCACCCTCGCGGATGGTCCACGGCATGCGGACGGCCTGGCTCTTGATGGTGATGCCGCGCTCGCGCTCGATGTCCATCCGGTCCAGGTACTGCGCGCGCATCTGCCGCGGGTCGACCACGCCGGTGAGCTGCAACATCCGGTCGGCCAGGGTCGACTTCCCGTGGTCGATGTGGGCGATGATGCCGAAGTTCCGGATGCGACCGGGGTCGGTGGCACCAGGGGCGTTCGCGCCGGGATCGAGCTTCGGTGGCACAGCGGTCCGTTCTGGTCGGCTGACGTGAACAGGCCGGCGCGCCGCCGACCCCCTCTATGTTCCCACGCCGCCGGGGTGCGCCCACTGCGCGGGCGATGGAACGGCCCGAGGACCCCTCACTCCATCGGCGGCTCGACGAAGAGCGCGGCCAGCCGGGGCAGCCGTCGACGTGCCTCGTCCTCGTCGTCGAAGTCCCAGAAGTCGTTGAGGTCCGGTGTCCGCACCGGGTCGCGGTCCGCCGGCAGTTCGGTAGCTGTGGCCTTGCGGTACGCGTCCCAGGGCACCGAGAGCATCCGCTCGGCGGAGAACTCCTCGCCGCTGAGCGAGGCCGCCCGCACCTGGGGCAGTTCGGCCAGCGAGTCCGGTTCGGCGACCGCACGGGCGAACACGGCCCGCCCCTGGGTCATCAGCCAGCCCCGGAAGTGTTCGAAGCCGTCGGCCGAGGCACCACCGTTGATCAGGTACGCCGCGCCCCACAGATCCGCCTTGTGCGAGGCGGCCAGCACCCGCGTCTGGTGCCGCGCGTACCCGATGATGTCCTCCGGGTCGCGCTCGGCGAGCAGCGCCACGGCCCGCGCGGCGACCGGGCCGGGTTCACCCCCGCCGCCGGCCCGCGCCTCGTCGATCAGCTTCCAGAAGTCCTCGGTCCTCATGGCTTGGCAGTCTGGCAGTGTCGCCGTGCGTCGCGCACGTACCCCGGGGCAGCATGGTGGGATGTCCTCTCCCCTGCTGCCGCCGATTCCGTACCACGCGAGCGCCCTGCGCCCGTCGTGGCCCGCGTTGCCGGCGGCGCTGCGGGCCGCGGTCGCCGAACGGCTCGGCGCGCCGGTGGTCACCGCCCGGGTCGCTGCCGCGGGCTTCACCCGGGGGTTCGCCGCCGTGCTCGACACCGCCGACGGTGGTCGGGCCTTCGTCAAGGCCGCACCCGCCGCCGAGCAACCGCATCTGGTCCACTGGTACGCCCGGGAGGCCGCGATCCTGGATCGGCTGCCGACCGACCTGCCGGCGCCCCGCCCCCGCTGGACCCTCTCCGCGGCCGGCTGGTTCGTGCTCTGCACCGACGCGGTCGACGGGCACACCCCGCACCTGCCCTGGGTGCCCGCCGAGTTGGACGCCACCCTCGCCGGGTACGCGCGAATCGCCGCCGCCCTGGCCGACCCGCCGGCCGAGCTGACAGCGCTCGGCCTGCCGTACCTGTCCGACCTGGCCCGGTCGGACATCCTCTGGTGGGAGGAGGTCGCCGCCGGTCGCGAGCCGACCCCACAACTGCCCGCGCCGCTGCTGGGCCGGCTGCCCGAGCTGGTGGAGTTGGAGTCTCTCCTCCCCCGCTACGCCGCCGGGGCGACCGGCCTGATCCACGGTGACCTGCGGGTCGACAACGTGCTGATCGACTCGGACGGCCGAGCCTGGTTCTGCGACTGGACCTGGGTCTGCTCCGGGCCGGCCTGGTTCGACCTGGCCGGCCTGCTGCTCACCGCGTACGCCAGCGGGCTGGACGCGGACCGGCTCTTCGCCGCGCACCCGGCCACCGCCGACGCGCCCCCGGACGCGTTGGACGCGACACTGGCCGCGCTGGCCGGCTACTACCTCACCGGCGCTGCGGCGGCACCCCCGACGGCCTCACCGCACCTGCCCGCCCACCAGCGATGGAGCGGCGAGCAGTCGCTCGACTGGCTGGCCCGCCGCCAGGGCTGGCGGTGAGCCGCCGTACTGGTCGAGGGCGTAACCTGGTCCCCGACGGGCCGGGTCCGTCCGCGCGAAGGCCGAGCCGTTTTGGCTCGTCCCCGGCGACCTGGTAACCTGGCTCTTCGCGCAGCGATGACGCATGTTCGTCATCACGCGCAATAAGCTGACCAACCCGAGCTATCAAGACGAGGCTGTCGCGTGGCGAACATCAAGTCCCAGATCAAGCGCAACCGGCAGAACGAGAAGGCCCGGCTGCGCAACAAGTCGGTCAAGTCGTCGCTGAAGACCGCCGTCCGGAAGTTCCACGAGGCTGCCGAGGCCGGTGACGTCGAGAAGGCGACCGCGCTCATGCTGGACGCCTCGCGCAAGCTGGACAAGGCCGTCAGCAAGGGCGTGATCCACTCCAACCAGGCCGCGAACCGCAAGTCCGCGATCGCGAAGCGCGTGGTGTCGCTGTCCGCCTGACGTTTTCACCGTCAGACTGATTCGGAAAACCCCGGGCCCCGGCCCGGGGTTTCCGTGTGTCCACAGGCCGGCCGGTTCTATCCGGGCCGGCCGTTCTGTGCGTGAATGCCGACGGGGTCGGCGCTCAGTCTGACGGGTTGGCCCGCCGGGGCGGCGGCACCGGGTCGGCGGTGATCACCACGCCGGGAACGCTGTGCGAGACCCACTCCACCCGGGCTCGGCCGACCACCGGTTCCATCTGTCGGCGAAACCGGTCCCGTTCCTGTTCGGGCACGAGCGCGGCGGAGCGGATCACGATCGCGGCCACCATGTCGTTGAGCTTGACCATGGCGGCCACCACGACCGGCAGCACCAGCACCGCCCACCAGCTGACCAGCTCGGCGAGGGCGAGCAGCACCGCCAGGGCGATGGCACCCTCGAAGAAGAGGAAGCACAGCACACCACCGGGGTTGACGAACCGCAGGCCGAGGAGCCGGGCGTAGAGCGGCCGGTAACGCTCCTCGTCCACGGGAATGGTGGCCCACGCTGGGCGGTTCGCCCCCGTCACCTGGCGCTGCCCTGCCGGGCCGCCGCGACCGAGAAGACCGCGCGCTCCAGGGCGTACGCCCGGTCGTCGGAGCCGCCCTTGACGGCCGCGTTGCACTCGGCGGCGACCTGCATGGCCCGGACCAGGCCCTCCGGCGTCCAGCCCCGCCCCTGCCGCTGCGCCCGTTCGATCTTCCAGGCGGGCATTCCGAGGCTGCTGGCGAGCTGGTACGCGTTACCTCGCCCGGCCGATGCCACCCGGGCCACAGTGCGCACCCCGTCGGCCAGGGCGTCGGCGATGGGCACCGGGTCGACCCCGACGTGCAGGGCCCAGCGCAGTGCCTCGAGCGCCGCCGGCACGTCGCCGACCATTGTGGCGTCCGCCACCGTGAAGCCGGTCACCTCGACCCGGCCCCGGTAGTAACGGGAGACCGTCTCGGCGCTGATCCGGCCATCGGTGTCGGCGACCAGTTGGGAGCAGGCGGCGGCCAGCTCACGCAGGTCGTTGCCGACCGCCGCGATGAGCGCCTCGGCGGCGTCGTCGGTGCACTTTCCGCCGGCCCGGCGGATCTCGTCGCGGACGAAGGCCACCCGGTCGCGGTGCCCCTTGAGCTTGGCCGCCGGAACCACCGTCGCGCCGGCCGCCCGCAGACCGTCGGCGAACGCCTTGCCCTTGGCACCGCCCAGGTGCAGCACCAGCAGCTGGACCTCGGGGTCGGGATTCTTCGCGTACGCCAGCAGCGCGGCGACCAGGTCCTTGCGGGCGTCCTGGCCGGAACGCAGGATCAGCAGCCGCCGCCCGCCGAACAGCGAGGGGCTGAGCATTTCGGCGATCTCGCCGACGGCGAGCGCGCTGGCCTGGTACTCGCGGACGTCAACCTCGGGGTCCACACCGCGAACCTTCGCGACAGCTTCGGTGACCGCGCGCGTGGCGAGCAGTTCCTCGTCACCGAGGACGAGCAGAATGGGAGCGAGGCTGGCGGGGGTCACGCCGCCCATATTCGCACGGCCTGCGGCGGGATCGTGCCTGCTCATTCGCTGCTTGATCGGCGCAGCCCGCACACAGCGCAAATCCAGACATCCAACTCAATCCTCCGCTTAATCCGCAAGTCGCCCGTCCAATAGGAAGCCGTCCACCTTGATCCACACGGGATCAAGGAAACTGCGGTATCGGACCGCCGGTGATACCCCGGGTTCAATGATCCCGAGTCGATCAGCGACCGTGGGGCCATCGCGGGTCCAGGCTGTCGACCTGCGCACAGGGATGCCGGCCTGCGCTCAGGGCCGCCGGCCTGCGGGCACACCTCGCCGGGCTACCGCCAGACCGTTGCCCGTCCGGACCGCCGCCACGTCGCCGTCCGTGTCCGTACGCAGCACCCGCACGCCGCCCCTGCCCAGTTGGGCGAGCAGCCCCGGACTCGGGTGCCCGTAGGTGTTGCCCGTGCCCACCGGCACGAGCGCCACCGTCGGCCGCACCGCGTCGAGGAAGCCCTGGTCCTGGTACGCCGACCCGTGGTGCGCGACCTTCAACACGTCCGCCCGTAACTGGCCGGGTGCCGCCCGCGCCACCATCGCGTGCTGCTCCTCGGTCTCCGCGTCGCCGGCCAACAGGATCCGCACCCCGGCCACCGTGGCGCGCAGCACCAGCGAGTTGTTGTTCGGGTCGGACCTGGTCCCGGCCAGCGGGTACGGCGGGCCGAGCACCAGCAGGTCTACCCCGCCCACGGGATGGCGAGCGCCCGCCACGGTGGTCAGCAGCGCGGCCCGCCCGCCGGTGGCCGCCGCCCGAACCAGGTCCCGACCGCTCTCCGGGTCGGTGGACGACGGCGTCAGCACGGCACCCACCCGCCGCCCCCGGAACACCCCGGCCACCCCGCCCACGTGGTCCGCGTGGAAGTGGCTGATCACCAGCAGAGGCACCTCCCGTACGCCGAGCCGACGCAGGCAACCGTCCACCGCACCCGGTTCCGGCCCGGCGTCCACCACCACGGCCCGGCCGGGGTCGACCGGCAGCACCAGCGCGTCGCCCTGCCCCACCGCGCAGGCCACCACCACCCACCCGGCGGGCGGCCAGCCGGCGGCCACCAGCCGAACCGGCAGGGCACCCAGCACGGCGGCAACCCCCACCACCGCCACCAGCCGGCGTACGAGGGGCCGGCGAACCGCGATCAGCAGCGCGACGGTCAGCCCGGTCAGCAGCAGGGCGCCGGGCACCCCGCCCGGCCAGGGCAGAGTGCCACCTGGCAGTCGAGCACCGTGACGGGCGATGACCACCAGCCACCAGGCCGGCCAACTCGCCAGCCACGCGACGAACTCGGCACCGGCCGGCCAGATCGGCGACACCACGGCCGCCAGCACACCCAGCACTGTCGCTGGCGCGATGGCCGGCACCGCCAACAGGTTCGCCGGCACCGCCACCAGGCTCACAGTGCCGGAGATCCCGGCGACGACCGGGCCGCAGGCAAGTTGGGCGGCCGCCGGCACGGCCAACGCCTCGGCCAGCCCAGGCGGGACACCTCGCCGACGCAACCCGTCCCGCCAGCGCGGCGCGAGCAGCAACAGGCCACCGGTGGCCAGCACGGAGAGGGCGAACCCGGGGTCCCCGGCCAACTCGGGGTCGACGAGCACCAGCACGGTCACAGCGGCGGCCAGCGCGGGCAGCGCCGCCCGAGGTCGACCGGCGGCGAGCGCGGCCAGCCCGATCGCTCCCATCGTGGCTGCCCGTACGACGCTCGGCGACGGGCGGACCAGGATGACGAACCCCACCAGCGCCACCCCACACAGCGCGGCGGCGAGCCACGGACCGGCACGCGACCACCGGGCCAGCAACAGCACCGCACCCACCACGATCGCGACGTTGGAACCGGATACCGCGTTGAGATGGGTCATCCCGGTGGCCTGGAAGTCCGCCTCGACGGCGGGTGGAAGGCGGCTGGTGTCACCCACCACCAGACCGGGCAGCAGCCCACCGGGGTCGTCGGGCAGCGGCGCGCAGGCCCGTTGCAGACCGGCACGCAGCGTCCCGGCGGCGCGCTGCGCCCAGGACGGCGCGCCGTGCCGCTCCGGCGGATCGTTGGTGCTGAGCACCGCCGCGGTGAGGTCGCCGCCGCGCGGAACGCCGAGCCGGCCGTCGACGGTGAGGCGCTGCCCGGGCAGCAGGCCCCGCCAGGCCGGGTCGGTCGCCAGGACGAGCAGCCGCACCGACGCGTGGATGCGTCGACCGTCCGGGCCGATGAGCCGGACCAACTCGGTCGACACCAGCAGCATTCCCGGCCGCCCGGCGCTCCGGATCGGGCGCGGATCGTCCCGGACGACCAGGTCGGCGGTGATCGGAGCCCGGTGCTCGGCGAGGGCACGGATCACCGGCGCGTCGCGAACGGCGAGCCGGGCGGCGGTGGCCGCACCACCACAGACCACACCGAGGCCCACCGCCACGGCGACCCACCCGTAGCGCCGCACCACGGCTCGGGGACTGCCGAGGCGGCCGAGCAGATGCACGGCACCAATTGCCGTCAGACCGGCCGCTGCGCCGGCCACCAGCAGCGTGGTGCGGCTGCCGAGGTGCAGGCCGGAGAGCGCCGTGAGCCAGGCCGCCACCGCGAGCCCAGCCAGTCGCAGATCCGGCGGCTCAGACCGGGCCCGGCCAACCAGTGGCGTGCCCTGCGCCGGCCCAGCCAGCGGCTCGGGCTGAGCCCTACCGGCCGGCGAAGGAGCAGCGGCGACGGCCGACTCGCTCACACCGTCACCAGGTCCTTGAGCTGCTCGTAACGTGCATCGCCGATCCCGTCGACCTGGCGTAGGTCGCCAACGGACTTGAACCCGCCGTGCTCGTCTCGATAGGTGAGGATCCGTTGGGCGAGCACCGGCCCCACCCCGGGCAGCGCGTCGAGCTGCGCCAGCGTCGCGGTGTTGAGGTTCAGCGGCCCGGTGGCGGGTGCCGCGCCGCCCGCTGCGGGCCCGGCCGCACCGCCCGGCACCGGCGGTGGCGTCACCCCAACCACGATCAGCTCGCCATCGGTGACCTTGCGGGCGGGGTTGAGCAGCGCCACGTCGACCCCGGGCAGCGCGCCGCCGGCCGCCTGCACCGCGTCGGCGAGCCGGGATCCGGCCGGCAGGCGTACCAAGCCGGGTTTTCGGACCTTGCCCGCGACCGCCACCACCACCTCGCCGGAGCTGGACACGCTGGGGTCACCCGAGGGCGCGGCCGACGCGGTTTCGGTGACCAGCGGGGCGACCGGCTCCGACTGCGGCCGGGCCTGCCAGGCCCAACCTGCCGCACCCACTACCACCACCACGGCGACCACCGCCAACGCCCGCACGCCGCGCCGCCCAGGGTCGAACGCCCCGGGGCCGGGTAGCCGCGGCTCGGGCGGGACCGCAAGACCGTCCGATGTCGGCTCCGCGACCAGCCCCGCGGGCTGCGAGGACAGCACGTCCAGGCACGACGGGGGTACGCCCGTGAGCGGCGCCTCCGGCCGGGGCGGCGGCGCGACAGCCGCTTCCGTCAGCCGGCGCAGGCGCTGGCGTACCTCTGTCTCCTCGTCGTCCGACACAGCGCGACGCTATGGCGGCGGCCGGGACGGTGGAGAGTGACGGCGTCATCCTGTGGACAACCACCACCACTGTGGACAATGCCCTGATCATGCCCCGATCTGCTATGTGAGGACTCGAACTACGGCGCGTGGCCTGGGCGGCCGTTCTGGTCGCGGACGCCCGCAGCGAGCGGACTACCCTCGGCGGTATGCCCGACTCCCGCCTGCTGCGCATCGGCACCCGCAACTCTCCGATGGCTCTCGCCCAGGTCGAGCGGGTCCGCGCGATGCTCGCCGATCGGCACCCCGAGGTCACTGTGGACGTGCTGTCGATGTCGACAAGCGGGGACCGCTGGCACGGTGACCTGGCCGCCCTGGGCGGCAAGGGGGCGTTCACCAAGGAGGTGGACGCCGCCCTGATCGCCGGGGATGTGGACCTGGTGGTGCACTGCGTCAAGGACGTACCCGGAGACCGGCCGGCGCCAGCCGGCACCGTGATGGCCGCCTACCTGGCCCGCGACGACGTCCGGGACTGCCTCGTGCACGCGGACGGGCTACGGATCGACCAACTGCCCCCCGGTACCCGGATCGGCACCTCCGCCGTCCGGCGGGTCGCCCAGTTGGCGCTGCACTGGCCGAACCTGGTGCCGGTGGCCATCCGGGGCAACGCGAACAGCAGGCTCGCCAAACTCGACGCCGGGGACAGGTACGACGCGCTGCTGCTCGCGTTCTCCGGGCTGGAGCGGATCGGGCAGGCCGCCCGCATCACCCACCCGATCGACGTCGACACGATGGTCCCGGCCGTCGGGTCCGGCACCCTGGTCCTGCAATGCCGGGAAGACGACACCAGCACCCGTGACCTGGCAGCCAGTCTCGGCGACCCACGGGCCTGGCGGGAGACCGTGGCGGAGCGGACCATGCTGCACATCCTGCAGGGGAACTGTCACTCCCCCATCGCTGCGCTCGCCCGCACCGAACCCGACGGCCGCCTCGGCCTACGGGCAAGGGTGATCAGCCTCGACGGTAAGACTGTGCTCGACGTACACGAATGGGCGGCGGATCCGATCACCCTCGGGACCTCCGTCGCCGCCGCCCTGCTCCGGCAGGGCGCCCGTGACCTCCTCGACCTGCCCGCGCACGCCTGACCGTCCGCTGTTGTCGGCCCTCGGGGCCGTACGTTGTCGACAACGGCTACCCCACGACCCACGAGGCTCAGCAGCGAGGTTGTCGGCCGACGGGCCTGCTAAAGGTACGGCCGGGTGATGATCTCGATGGCGTGGCCGGCCGGGTCGAAGAAGTAGAAGCCCCGCCCACCGTGCTCGGTGTTGGTCTCCCCCTCCCGCTTCAGCTGCGGGTCGGCCCAGTACGTGATGCCACGTCCCTCGACGAACGCCAGGCACCGCACGAACAACTCGTCGTCGACGAGGAACGCGTAGTGCTGCATCTGGATGTCCACCGGCGGCTCGGCGAACTGGAGCAGCACACCCTCGTCCAGCTGGACGTTGGCGAACGGCCCCCACGACGGCGCCTCCGGCAGCTCGAACAGCTCTCGGTAGAACGCGGCCGAGGCGCTCTTGTCCTTGCTGGCGATGATGGTGTGGTTGAACGTGACTGTCATCCGTACCGTCTTCTTCCCGGTCGATCCGAAGACCCGACCGGAGGCCCACAGCGTTCACCCAGCCACGCAGATGACGAAGCCCCGAGGGCACCGACGCCCCGGATCCCGCACGAGTGACGCGTACATCGCATCGATCTCGGCGTGGTGGCTGAAGTAGCCAGAACCTCCGGGGGTAGGCCCATCTGGGGCGCGCACGGAGGCTAACACAGTGGCGCGGGAGATCTCATTCACCGTTTCTGGAGCATGACCGAAGCGACTTCCGCCATGAGCGCCAACGCCCAGTCGAGTTGTCGACAGTCGCTGTGTCCTCGGCACTCCAGGCACCCGCCCGCCCGCCACGGCCGGTCGAGCGCCCGGGTCCAGTGAGCATCCAGCACCCGCTTGGCAATGAACAGTTCGGTCGCCGTGGACACCGGTTCATCGATTGGCATGTTCGGCGCCTCCACCCGGTCCGAAGTAGCCCGCCCTGGGGGCCGAGGCCTTGCGATGCGCTCCCTCAGGGCGGGCAGACCGGATACCTCAGGAGTGCTGAAGTCCAGGAGCACCCGGTCACTGTCTCACTGTATCCACTGTCTCAGTGTAGTCAAGTTCTCACTATCTCCACTTTGCTGCGTTGCCGCCTTGTCCCGATCACGCCCGGGCTGGAAACATGATCTCCGCTGAAGTCCGGGAGAGCCGCCCATGCCGACGAGACCACCGCACTACCGCCGCGTGGCGGATGACATCGAGCAGAAGATCCGCTCGGGCGAATACTCGCCTGGCCAACAACTGCCATCGGTTTCCGAGATTGGTGAGCTGTACAACGTGGCACGCTCAACGGCCTATCGAGCCGTCAAAGAGCTGCACGAACGGAACCTGATCTACGGCCAGCAGGGCCAGGGTGTCTTCGTCGCCGACAGCTAGAAGCCGAGCGATCTAGGCGCTCAGCGGGCCTCTGGGTCGAGGCCGAGTACGGCCCGTCCGCCGTCCACCGGCAGCGTCACCCCGTTGACGAAGCTCGCCGCGGGCGACAGCAGGTAAGCGACCGCCTCGGCCACCTCCTCGGCCCGCCCGATGCGACCCACCGGGTGCAGCCGGGTCAGCTCGGCGTCGATCCACTGCGCCTGGGTGGGCTCCTGGGTGGCGAGGAATTCGGCGTGCCGCTCGGTGGCGATCGAGCCGAGCGCGACCGCGTTGGCGCGGATTCCGTGCCGCCCGTACTCGACGGCCAGCGCCCGGGTCAGCCCTTCCACGGCGGCCTTCGCCGTGGCGTACGGCAGGGCACCGGACACCGGTCGACCGGCCTGGTGCGACGAGACGTTGACGATCGCGCCGCCGGCGGCGCGGGCCAGGAAGCGGCGGACGGCGACCGCGGCGCCGACCACGGCTGGGCGCAGGTTCAGCCCGATCAGGTCCAGCACCGTGTCGGCCGACGCGGAGTGCAGTGTGGCGTCGCGGAACACCGCCGCGTTGTTCACCCAGCCGGTCAGCGGCGCGGCGTGGTCCGCCAGCTCGGCGGCGCGCTCCGCGACCTGCTCGTCGGCGGCGTCGCCGACCACCGCGACGAGCCGATCGGCGGCCGGATGGTCGGCCAGCCAGTCGAGCGCGTCGGCGTCGCGCTCCAGGACGACGATGGTGGCGCCGGTCGCCACCAGCCGTTCCACCACAGCCCGGCCGACACCGCGACCGCCGCCGGTCACCACGCACGACGTGTGCACCGGCTCAGGTCTCCGGTCGGCGGTGGACGACCACGCAGGCCAGGCCCGGCCCGGCGTGCGCGGCGACGACGGCACCCGCCTCGGAGACGTACGTGTCGTGCAGCCGGTCACCGAACCGCTCGGTCAGCGCGGCGCGCAACGCCTCGGCCCGTTGGGGCGCGGCGAGATGGTGCACCCCGAGATCCACGTCGTCGCCGTCGGCCGCCTCGACTGCCAGGTCCACGAGACGGGCCACTCCCCGGCTGGCGGTGCGGACCTTCTCCCGCAGCACGATCGCCCCATCCGGCATGTGCATGATCGGCTTGACGGACAGAGCCGTGCCGACCAACGCCTCGGCTGCGTTGATCCGGCCGCCCCGGCGAAGGAACTCCAGCGTGTCGACGTAGAACCAGACGGTGGTGCGGGCGATGGCGGCGAGCGCCGCGTCGCGTACAGCGGCAAGGTCGGCGCCGGCCTCGGCGGCGGTGGCGGCGGCGATGGCCGGAAAGCCCAGCCCCATGCCCGTCGAGCGGCTGTCCACGACCTCGACCCGGCCGTCCAGGTCGGCGGCGGCGAGCCGGGCAGCCTCCACCGTGCCGGACAGCGCTGCGGAGATGTGCACCGAGACGATCCCGTCGGCGCCGGCGTCGAGCAGTCGGCGGTACGTCCGGGCGAACTGCTCGGGTGCCGGGCGGGAGGTGGTCGCCGTGACCCGGCGGGCGCTCAGCGCCAGGGTCGCGTCGGCCGGCTGGGTCTCCACCCCCTCCAGCCCTTCCGCGCCGTTGAGTACGACGGTCAACGGCACGACGGTCAGCCGGTGCGCCTGCACCAGCTCGGGCGGAAGGTAGGCGGTGGAGTCGATGACAACCGCGACGGGCATGCCCGGCACGCTAGCCGATCGAGACCCCCAACGCCGAAGCGCGAGCGATCAGATCGCGTCGGCGGCTACCGGAGCGGTGACCAGGCCGACGTTGTGCGCCCGTAACTGCCAGCCACTGACGTCCTGCGGACGGCCGACCACCGGCGCGCGGTCGTCGTGCCGTAGCTCGCTCCAGTGGCAGTTGGCCAGGGAGCCGATGGTGCGCAGCACGGCAGTGTCCCAGCCGAGCAGGTGACCGATGCCCTGTCGGGAGCCGCCACCGTGGGTGGCGATCACCACGGTGCCACCCGGGGCCGCGTCGGCTGCTTCCCGCAGCGCGGCACCGACCCGCTCGCCGAGGTCGTGCAGGGGCTCCAGATCCGCGCCCGGGTCGGGGTCGCCGGCCCGCCAGCGCGCGTACTCCTCGGGGAAGCGCTCGGCGACCTCGGTGAGGTGCAGACCCTGCCACTGACCGAAGTGCCGCTCGCGCAGCCTCGCGTCGGTGCGTACCGGAAGACCCGTCAGCGCGGCGAGCGCGGCGGCGGTCTCCGCGGCGCGGCTCAGGTCGCTGGCCACGATCGCGTCGGGCCGCAGCGCCGCGAGCAGCGGCGCGGCGGCGCGAGCCTGGTCGCGACCAATCTCGTTGAGGGGTACGTCGGTCTGCCCCTGAACGCGGTTGGCGGCATTCCAGTCGGTGTTGCCGTGCCGCCAGACGATCAGTCGGGTCATTCGGCTGCGGCGGACCCGCTGGCGTCGGCCTCGACCAGGTCGCGGTCGACGAACGGGATGGTGGGGCAGTCCTTCCAGAGGCGGTCGAGCCCGTAGAACTCGCGCTCCTCGGTGTGCTGGACGTGCACCACGATGTCGACGTAGTCGAGCAGCACCCAACGGCCACCACGCTCGCCCTCGCGCCGCACCGGCTTCGCCTTGTCCGGCAGCTCCAGCAGGCTCTCCTCGATGGCGTCGACGATGGCCAGCACCTGACGCTCGTTGGGGGCAGCGGCGAGCACGAACGCGTCGGTGATGGCGAGCTGGTCGCCGACGTCGATGATCGTGATGTCCTGCGCCTTCTTGTCGGCGGCGGCCTGGGCGGCCGCGATAGCCAGCTCGTGAGCGCGTTCGGAAATCGTCACCGTTCTCCTTCGATCAAGCGTGCGATCCTCCAAGCGTCTCATACCCGGCGGCACCCCGATCGTCCAGTTCTGGTCGGTTAGCGCCACGAACCTGGGCATAACGGATGCGCTCAGCGCTGATAGAGGCTCCGCTTGGCGATGTACTGCACCACACCGTCGGGGACCAGGTACCAAACCGGCTCACCTCGGGCGACGCGAGCGCGACAGTCGGTCGACGAGATGGACATCGCGGGCACCTGGATCAGGCTGACGGTGTCCGCCGGGAGGTGCTTGTCACTCAGCGGGAAACCGGGCCGGGTCACGCCGATGAAATGGGCCAACTCGAAGATCTCGTCCAGATCCTTCCAGGACAGGATGCGTTGCAGAGCGTCCGCGCCGGTGATGAAGAACAACTGCACCTTCGGGCCGTACTCGGCCTGAAGGTCACGCAGCGTGTCGACCGTGTAGGTGGGCCCACCGCGGTCGATGTCGACCCGGCTGACCTGGAAGCGAGGGTTGGAGGCGGTGGCGATCACGGTCATCAGGTACCGGTCCTCGGCCGGGCTGACCGGCTCGTCGGCCTTCTGCCACGGCTGCCCGGTGGGTACGAAAACCACCTCGTCCAGGCCAAACCGGTCCGCCACCTCGCTGGCCGCAACGAGGTGCCCGTGGTGGATGGGATCGAAGGTGCCACCCATGATCCCGATCCGCCGGATATCTTCCTCCACCCAATGATCGTAGGCCGAACGTCGTGGCCGACCGTCCCGGCCCGGCACCCGCCGTACGTCACCCCACTCGAGCCCGGCGGTGATCCGCTCGACAGGGGGGTCGCAGCATCCCACGCGTCGGCGTATATTCGTTGGCGAGTAACCGTCGACGAGTGAAGGGGGTTCATCGTGCCGAAGCGCCGCAAGGTCGGCAACCTGCTGGCGCTGGCCGTGTTGTCCGCCCTGGCCCAGCGACCGATGCACCCGTACGAGATCGCCACCGCACTGCGCGCCTGGGGCAAGGACCAGGACATGGAGTTCAAGTGGGGGTCCTTCTACACGGTGATCGGCAACCTGGACAAACACCACCTGATCGAGGCGGTGGAGAGCGTGCGCGAGGGCCGACGCCCGGAACGCACCGTCTACCGGATCACCGGCGCGGGGCGGGCGGAGCTGGTCGACTGGGCCCGCGAGCTGGTCTCCACCCCCATGGCGGAGCATCCCCGCTTCCGGGCCGGTCTGTCAGTGCTCGCCGCGCTGCACCCCGACGAGGCCACCGGCCTGCTGCGGCAACGGCTCGACCTGCTGGAGGCCGCGATCCGTCAGGACCGCGAGACGCTCGACGCGCACCTGCGGGAGATTCCACGGCTGTTCCTGGTCGAGTCGGAGTACGACCTCGCCATGCGGGACGCGGAGGTGGCCTGGCTGCGGGCACTGCTCGCGGAGCTGACCTCGGGCAGCTACCCCGGGTTGGGCGCCTGGCGGGCTTTCCACGAGACCGGCGAGATGCCGGCCGAGCTGACCGAGTTGGCCGAGAAGACGCTCACACCGGAGGCCAGCCCCGACACCCCAACGACCAACACCCCGGAGGCCAGCACCGACAGCACCGGCTGAAAAGCGGCCCCGGCGAGGTGCGCCAACACCTCACCGGGGCCCTGACCCCGAACCGACGCCTGGGAAGGCACCCGGCCCGAAGCGGCAACCACGAGGATAACCGGGCTCCCTCCCAGGTCCGCGCGCCCGCGCACCGACCACACCAGGTCCGTGCGCCAGCGCGCCAACGACCACCCAGGGAGAGACCATGACCACTGTACGAACCGCGATCGTCATCGGCGGCGGCATCGCCGGGCCGGTGACAGCGCTCGCGCTGCGCCGCGCGGGCATCACCGCAACCGTCTACGAGGCGTACCCGACCACGGCCAGCGGCATCGGCGGCACCCTCGCCCTCGCGCCCAACGGCGTGGCGGCTCTGGGTACGGTCGGCGCGCACGAGGCGGTGACGGCGATCGCCACACCGATCGAACGCAGCGCTCTGGCCGTCGGCCGCCGCCGCATCGACATGCCCACGCTGACCGGGGTGCCACCGCTGCACGTGGTGCACCGGGCCGAGCTGTACCAGGTGCTGCACGACCAGGCGTTCGCTGAGGGCGTGCCGTTCGCGTACGGCAAGCGGCTGGTCGACGCCGAGCAGACCGGCGACGGCGTGACCGCACGTTTCGAGGACGGCAGCACCGCGACCGCCGACATCCTCGTCGGCGCGGACGGGATCCGCTCCACGGTCCGGGGGCTCATCGACCCTGCCGCGCCCGGCCCCCGGTTCACCGGGTTGCTCGGCTTCGAGGCGGTCGCCCGGCACGAGGTGGACGCCGAGCCGGGCACCATGACGTTCGCGTTCGGCCGACGCGGCTACTACCTGTACTGGCCGGAGCCCGGCGGCGGCACCCGGTGGGGGGCCAACCTGCCGCAGCAGCGGCCGATGAGCCTCGTCGAGGCCCGGGCGGTGCCGGCGGAGCAGTGGCTGGACACGCTACGCGCCACCTACGGCGACGACGACCCGGGCCGGGAGCTGATCGCCACCAGCAACGCCGACGACCTCCAGGTGGTCGGGTCGTTGCAGATCATGCCGCCCGTGCCGCACTGGCATCGGGGCCGGATGGTGCTGGTCGGCGACGCGGCGCACGCGCCGTCGAACAGTTCCGGGCAGGGCGCGTCACTGGCCATCGAGAGCGCTGTACAACTCGCCCGTTGCCTGCGCGACCTGCCGGACGTTCAGGCGGCGTTCGCCGCGTACGTGCGACTGCGTCGTACCCGGGTGGAGAAAGTCGCGGCCCGTGCGGCCCGGATCAACCACGCGAAGGCCCCCGGTGCGGTCGCGCGGACGCTGATGCCGTTGCTGATGCCGCTGATGGTGCGCACGGTGCTGGACCCGGAGAAGACCGTCGCCGACGAACAGCGCTACGTCATCGACTGGGACGCGCCGGTCACGGCGGAGCCCGCCCTGCGCTGAGCTGTGGCTGCGGGGTGGCCGACCAGCCACCCCGCAGCGGCCAGCTCGCGTCGGGCCAGGACGGCACGGGCCACCCGCGCCGGGCCAGCCTGCGGCGTCAGGCCGCGCTGCTCAGCGGTCAGGCCGAGGCGGCTGCCACCGCCGTCCGGGCGACCAGCGCGCGACGCAGATCGTCGGCGGCGTCGGTCACCACCCGGCGCAGGCCAGGGGTCAGGTCGTCGCGGGCCAGCAGCGCCGCGGCCGCCTCCCGGGTGGGCTGTGCCACGGCGTAACGGGGGAACGCCAGGGCGGCCACCCGGTCGGCCGTCCAGGGGGTACGCCGGTGCGCGGCGGCCGGCATCTCCGCGAAGTACCGATCGACGTACGCGGCGGTCAGGTCGGCCTGTTCGGGTTGCCAGAACCCCTCGGTGATCGCCTCCAGCAGCCGACCGGACAGCTCGGTGTCCCGCACGATGATCTCCCAGGTGGCCTGCTTCGCCACCGGGTCGGGCAGTGCCGCCCGGCAGTGGGCGGCCCGTTCCGCGCCCGTCGAGCTGTTGTCGGCGGCGGCCTCGAGGGCGATCTCCGCCTCGCCGGCGGCGCCCAGCACCACCAGGCGACGCAGCACCGCCCAGCGCAGCTCCGCGTCGACCTTCAGACCGGCCGGCACGTCCCGGCCGGCGAGCCAACCGACGAGCAGGTCAGCGTCGGTGGTCGCGGCGATCCAACCCCGTGCGGCGGCGAGCTGCAACGACTCCCCGGCCGGCGCGCCGTCGAGCAGCCGCTGGCACGTCCCGGCGACCCTGGCCAGCGCCGTCGAGCGGGTCAGCGGGTCGAGGTAGCGGTCGACCAGGGACCGGCTGAGCGTCAGCACGTCCTCCGCGATGATCACCTCCGTCTCCACGGGCAGCGCGGCAGCCATCAGATCGACCAGGCCGGTGACCGGCCGCTCGCCGTCGGTCGCCGCGTCCAGTGCCTCGCGCCAGAGCACCGCCCGGGCCAGCGGGTCGGTCAGACCGGGCAGCACCTGCGGGACGGCGTCCGCCGACGCCGGGTCGAGGCGCACCTTCGCGAAGGTGAGGTCACCGTCGTTGAGCAGCAACAGCCGGGCCGCCGGCTCGCCGGTCAGCGCACCGAGCACGGTGCGGCCCCCGTCGGCGTTCGGGTCGATGTCCACCTCGTCGCGCCGCCCGGTGCCGTCCGTCGAATAGCGGCCCACGCCGATCCGGTGTGGGCGCAGCACCGGGTACGACTCGGGCGCGGTCTGCACCACTGCCACCTCGGTGTAGCGGCCGTCGGCGTCCACGGCGACCTCGGCACGCAGTGTGTTGACCTGCGGCCGGCGCAACCACAGCTCGGCCCAGTCGGACAGGTCCCGCCCGCTGCTGGTGGAGAGGCTGGCCAGCAGGTCGGCGAGGGTGGCGTTGCCGAAACGGTGTGCGGCGAAGTGGGCGTTCAGGCCGGCGAGGAATGCCTCGTCGCCGAGCCAGGCGACCATCTGCCGCAGCACGCTGGCGCCCTTGGCGTACGAGATGCCGTCGAAGTTGAGCAGGCCCGCCTCGGCGTCGACGACCTCCTGCGGGGCGATCGGGTGGGTGGAGGGCCGCTGGTCGGCGGCGTAGCCCCAGGCCTTGCGCCGCATGGCGAAGGTGGTCCAGGCCTGGTCGAAGCGGGTCGCCTCGGCGGTGACCCGGGTGCCGAGGTACTCGGCGAAGGACTCGTTCAACCACAGGTCGTCCCACCAGCGCATGGTGACCAGGTCGCCGAACCACATGTGGGCCATCTCGTGGGCGATGGTCCCGGCCCGCTGCTCGCGCTGCGTGTCGGTGACTGCCGAACGGAACACGTAGTCGTCGCGGAAGGTGACCAGGCCCGGATTTTCCATCGCGCCGGAGTTGAACTCGGGCACGAACGCCTGGTCGTACTTGCCGAACGGATAGCGTTCGGTGAAGAGCTGGTGGAACCGGTCCAGGCACTGCCGGGTGATGGTGAAGATCTCCTCGGCGTCGGCGTCCAGGTGCTCGGCGAGCGACCGGCGGCAGTAGATGCCTAGCGGTATGCCGTCGTGCTCGGCCCGCCGGACGTGGTACGGCCCGGCGATCAGCGAGAAGAAGTACGTGGCCAGGGGCGCGCTCGGAGCGAACTCCCAACGCCCGGGGGCCGGGTTGGCGGCCAGCTCGGCGTTGCCGGCGACGATCCACTGCGGCGGCGCGGTGACCGAGAGGGTGAACGGGGCCTTGAGGTCGGGCTGGTCGAAGGCGGCGAAGATGCGCGACGCGTTGTCGAGGAAGGACTCGGCGTAGAGGTAGGTCTCGCCGTCGGCCGGGTCGACGAAGCGGTGCATCCCCTCCCCCGTCTTGGAGTACGCCATCTCGGCCTCGACGACGAGCGTGTTCCCCTCGGCCAGGTCGTCGAGCGGCAGCCGGTTGTCGGCGAGCAGGCCGGGATCCAGGTCGCGGTCGTTGAGGCGTACACCGCGCAGTTTGGCGGGCTTGACCTCGACGAAGGTCGCGGCGCCGGCGGTGGCCCGGAACCGGATCTCGACGCGGGAGCGGAAAAGGTCGCCGTCACCGGTCAGGTCGAGGTCCACCTGATAGGACTCGACAGTAATCGCCGCGCCACGCGCGGTCGCCTCTACACGGGTCAGGCTCGGCATCCGCTTATCCTGCCCGATGGGGATCGGCACCCGGTCACCACACGACCCTCGGCACTGGAGGAAAGAACCATGGCGCAGCACCCCAAGGGCGACTTCGACCTCTCTCGGGCGGTCTGGCAGCGGGCCGAGGGGGACACCTCCGACAGCGCCGTTGAGGTTGCCTTCGTCGACGACCTGATCGGGATGCGCAACTCGGCCGAGCCGAACGGGCCGGTGCTGGTCTTCACCCAGGCCGAGTGGGACGCCTTCGTGGCCGGCGCGCAGGACGGCGAGTTCGACCTGGACTGACAGTGCCCGCCGACCCGTCGGCGGTGGATCGCCGTGCCGGTGCCCGTGGTCGGGACACCGGCACGGCCACGCTGGCGGGCTGGCCGGCGCACTACCGGACCGACCACCCGGGGCTGATTGTCAACCATCGCCGGGAGCGTCGCCGTCGCCCCAGCCGAGGCCACCCGGGCCCGAGGCGTGGTGGAAGCCCGGATGGTCGGCCACGTCGACGCAACGCTCTCCGTCCGGGCCGACCGCGCCGCAGAACAGCCGCTCGGCCCGCTGCCAGGCGTCAGCCGGTGACAGGGCGGCCGCACCGAGTGCCACCTCCGAGCGGAGCAGGCTCAGCGCCTCCGCGTATGCCACGGCCAGCTCGCGGGCCTCGGCCGGCCCGGGCGCGGTGAAGCCCAGGTGCACTGTGAAGAACCGGTGCGGACGGGTGGGCCGCCGCGGCGGCCCGATCAGTGACCGCCCGTCGCGGCCTCCGCCGAGTGCCCCGGTCGCTCGCCGCTGCCGCCAGTGCGGCGATCTGTTGTCGCTCATCCGCCCTCCCCGTGCTCGTCCCACCAGCAGCAAACCAGGTTCCGCCGCCCCTGGGAGGGGCCAGCCGGGCGGGGTTCAGCGTCGTCGACGGGGGTAAGCGCGCTGACAAACGGCGACCAGCCGCACCTGCGCGTGAGGAGACCCGATGGCGACCATGCCGGCCGACCGCAGCCCGGACAGCACCCTCGCGCTGCTCCGCGCCGGTTACCGGTTCATCGGCAAGCGCTGCGAGCGGTACGGCAGCGACGTCTTCAAGACCCGGATCCTGCTCGCCCCGACCATCTGCCTGCGCGGCCGGCCGGCGGCGGAGCTGTTCTACGACACCGAGCGCTTCCAACGCGCCACAGCGATGCCGCTGCGGGTGCAGCGGACCCTGACCGGTCGGGGCGGGGTGCAGGGGCTGGACGGGCCGGAGCACTCCGACCGCAAGGCCATGTTCATGTCGATCATGACGCCGGCGGCGATCCAGCGGCTCGGTCAGCTCTTCGACGACGAGTGGCGGAACCGGGTCACCGCCTGGGAGGGCGCCGGCCCGGTGTCGCTCTACGACGAGCTGGGTCGGCTGCTGACCCGGGTGGTCTGCGCGTGGGCCGGGGTGCCGCTGCCCGCGTCGCAGGTCGAGCGCCGCACCGTCGAGCTGCACGCCATGATCGAGGCTCCGGCCGTGCTGGGACCCCGGCACTGGCGGGGACGGGTCGCCCGGTACCGCGCCGAACGCTGGCTCGCCGACCTCATCGAACGGACCCGGGTCGGTTCCGCCCCGGCACCGGCCGGCAGCGCCCTGGCCGTTATCGCCGAACACCGGGACGGGCGCGGTGACCTCCTGCCCCGGCGGATCGCGGCGATGGAGCTGCTCAACGTGCTGCGCCCGGTGGTCGCCGTCGACCAGTACATGACCTTCGCCGCGCTCGCCCTGCACGACCATCCGGCCTGGCGGGAACGGGTCCGTGACGACGACGAGACCACCGAGCAGTTCGTCCAGGAAGTACGCCGCTACTACCCGTTCTTTCCGATCGCGGCCGCCCGGGTCCGGCGGTCCTTCGACTGGCAGGGCCACCACTTTCCCCGCGGCCGGCGGGTGCTGCTCGACCTCTACGGCACCAACCACCACCCGACGCTCTGGCCACAACCGGAGCTGTTTCGCCCGGAGCGGTTCGCCGGCCGTCGGGTGGACCCGTTCGAACTGATCCCACAGGGCGGCGGCGATCACTGGGGCGGGCACCGCTGCGCCGGCGAGTGGATCACGATCGACCTGATGAAGCGGGCGGTCACCAACCTGGCCACCACAATGCGCTACGAGGTGCCGGTCCAGAACCTCGCCCTGGATCTGCACCGGATGCCCGCGCTGCCGCCCCTCGGGCTGACCCTCACCAACGTTCGACACACCTCCTGAGCGGACGATGATCGTGGCTGCTCGAGGTGACGAAGCGACACGGCGGACCGACGACCCGCCGACCCGCCTACCGATGACGTACGTGCTGCCGCTGCGCTGGCACACCGACACCGGCCTGGCCGAGCTGACCGACCACCTGCGCTGGCTGGGTGACCGGGTGGAGGTGCTCGTGGTCGACGGCTCGCCTCCGCACCTCTTCGCCCGGCACGCCGAGGCGTGGCGGGGGCTGGTCCGGCACCTCCCGCCGGACCCGAGCGAGCGTGGGCTCAACGGCAAGGTGCTCGGCGTACACACCGGGGTCCGCGCGGCCGGCCACGAGCACGTGGTGATCGCCGACGACGACGTCCGGTACGACGAGGCCGCGCTGAGCGCGGTACACCGGCTGCTGGGCCGGGCCGACCTGGTGCGGCCGCAGAACTACTTCGACCCGCTGCCCTGGCACGCCTGGTGGGACACCGGTCGCACGCTGCTCAACCGGGCGCTCGGCGCGGACTACCCGGGCACCCTCGCCGTGCGGCGCAGCACCTTCCTCGCCATGGGCGGGTACGACCCGGACGTGCTCTTCGAGAACCTGGAGCTGATCCGCACGGTGCGCGGGTACGGCGGCACCGAAGCCGCCCCGGCCTGGCTGTACGTCCGCCGACTACCTCCGGACGCGGCGCATTTCCGCGGTCAACGGGTCCGTCAGGCGTATGACGATCTGGCTCAGCCGGCTCGCCTGCTGACCGCGCTCGCGGTGCTGCCGACACTGGCGGCGGCGGTCGCGTCGCGCCGACCCAGGCTGCTGCTCGGCGCGGTGGCCGGGGTCGTCGCCCTGGCCGAGACGGGTCGCCGCCGCGCCGGCGGCACCCGGGTGTTCCCGCCGACCACGGCGTTGGCGGCCCCACTCTGGCTGTTGGAACGCGGTGTGTGCGGCTGGCTGGCGGTCACCCAACGCCTCCTGCTCGGCGGTGTCCGCTACGGCGACACCCGGATCCGCCGAGCCGCCAACCCCGCCCCGCGCAACCCGCAACTCCCCGCGGTCTTGCACTTCTGGTTGGGACACAACCGCCGGTAGGCCCACAGAACGTCAGCCGAAACCGCAAGATCGGCGCTCACGTCAACGCGACAGCTCGCGGGCACCCGAGGGTGACCGCGAGCTGCCGTGCTGCTCTGGGGTGGGGTCAGGGGGTGGCGTGGTCCTTGACGTGGTGGGCGGCGGACTTCGTGTCGTCCTTGACCGCGTGCACGGCGTCCTGAGCTGTGGACTTCACCGACTCGGCGGCCTGCTGGGCCGGCTCGCGCAGCTCGCTGGCGACCTCGCTCAGCTTCTCCTTTACCGCCCCGCTCTGCTCGCTGACCTTGGCCTTGACCTGGCTGGCCGCCTGCTGCTCCCGGCGGGAGGCCGGGATCAGCGACGAGGCCAGCCAGCCGACCCCGAACGCGACAAGGCCGGCGGCGAGGGGGTTGCCCTGGGACTTCTGCCGGATCACGCGCGGAGCGCTGTGCGCGGCGTCGCTGACAGTGGCCGCCGCGGAGTGCGCGGCGTCGCTGACGCTGGAGGCCGCCGACGAGGCGCGGTCACCCACCGAGTGAGCGGCCTGGCCGGTGCCGTGGCCGAGGTCAGACGCGGTTCCCATGACCTTGTCCCTCACATTCTGCAGAGCGGAACGGGCCCGCTGCTTGCGGTCGTCGACGATGCGGCTGGGGCTGACCTTGTACGCCAACGCATCCACATCGGAGCTGAGGCTGTTACGGGTGGCTTCGATCTCCCGGCGGATCTGATCGGGATCGGTGCTCATCGGGTGACTCCCTCCGGGTGCGGCTTGAGCGCGTCGGGGATCCGCTGCACGCTGTCGTTTGTCTGCTTGAGCCCGCGTACGTGCTGGGCGTTCTTCTTGGCCATCGAGTAGAGGACCGCGGCGACCGCGGCCCAGATCACGGCCACGATCAGCGCGGCCAGGCCGGAGTCCATGACGTTGTCCAGGAACTGCCAGATGGCGATGGACACGAAGAGGGCCACCATGTAGCCGCCGAAGCCGGCACCGCCGAAGAGGCCCGCGGCCTTGCCGGCCTTCTTGCCCTCCTGCCGGATCTCAGCCTTGGCCAGCTCGACCTCCTGACGCATCAGCGTCGACAGGTCGGTGGTGACCTGACGCATCAGGTCACCGAGCGAGCTGCCCTTCACCTCCTCCGCGGTGTGCGGGGCACCCGCGTCGGGGTGGTAACCGGAGTCCAGTCCGGACCCCTGCGTCGGCATGCTCATGCCGTCGTCTCCCTTCGGATGGCTCGGCGGGTCACGGGCGAGGGCTGCCGCTGGACGGCACGCCCGGCAGCGGGTCGGTCTGGGTCACCGGCGGCAGCGGCTGGCCGGTGCCGGAGTGCTCCGGGTGGTCGGCCCGGCCGGGCTCGGCGGAGCCACCGGGCGTCGGGTCGGCGTAGGTACCGGGCGTCTGGTCGGTGTAGCCACCGGACGTCGGCGGGGTGTGCGTACCGGGGGTCGGGTCGAGGTAGCCGCCCGGCGGAACGGCGTCCGGCACCGCGCGGGGCGCCGGCGGCTGCGTCGGGATCACGGCGGTCTCCTCCGGGTCGTACGCCCCCGCGCCCCGGAAGGCCGAGGAACCGTTGCCGGAGTCGTCGCCAGCGGCCGAGATGCCACGGGTCAGCCGGCCGGCCAACACACCGAGCACCGCAGCGCCGACCAGGAAGGTGCCCGGGTTACGCCGCGCGTAGTCGCGTACCTCGGTGATCAGGTCGCCGGGCTCGCGCTGCTCAAGCCAGCCGGCGACACCCTGCACCCGGTCGGCGGCCTGGCGGGCCAGCTCGGTCACCGGGCCGGCCTGGCCACCCTGCTCGGCCATCGAGCGCATCTCGTCGGCCAGCGAACGCAGCCCACCGGCGGCTCGACGCTGCTGCTCACCGGTCTGGCTGGCGAGCTGGCTGCGGGCCTCGCCGTACAGGTTGCGGGCCTGCCGGGCCGCCTCACGGCCGACCTCGGCGCCCTGCTCCTTGGCGGTCTGGGCGACCGCGCCACCAGCCTGCGCGGCCTCCGACCCGACCTGGCGCGCCTGGTCGCGGACGCCACCGCCGTTGGTCGACTGCTGCCCGTACGTGGAAGACGTAGGTGAAAGATCGTGGGTCATGATTTCCCTTCCGCTCAGAAAGTCGTAGCGGTTGTGCTGGGGGGATGCGGCGCGTTGCCGCCGCCGCTGACCATTCACCTACCCTGCGTTTTGGCTTCCATACCTCTTCGTGCATTTATCTGCGCGGCCCACCGGTTGGTCTTCAAAATGGAGGATCGTCGGGCTGCGTCACGTCGCCGCTGCGGACAGTGAGGTTCGCGAGGCCGGTAGATCCATGGAGGGGGCAGCGATGGCACGAGACGCACGAGGCGGCCGAGCGGCCGGCCCCCGACCCCGGGTCCAGCTCGCCGCGCTGGTCGTGGCCGGGGTCTTCCTGCTGATCGGCGTCCTCGGCTTCATCCCCGGCATCACCACCGACTACGGCGACCTGCGGTTCGCCGGGCACCACTCGGACGCCCACCTGCTCGGGCTGTTCCAGGTGTCGATCCTGCACAACGTGGTGCACCTGCTCTTCGGGCTGGCCGGCCTGGTGCTGGCCCGCAGCGTCGCCGGCGCCCGCGTGTTCCTCGCCGCCGGTGGCGCGATCTACCTAGCTCTCTGGCTGTACGGGCTGGTGATCGAGGCCGTCAACCCGGAGGGCGGGGCGAACATCCTGCCAGTCAACGACGCCGACAACTGGCTGCACCTCGCGCTCGGCTTCGGGATGCTCGCGCTGGGGCTGCTGCTGTCGAACCAGGCCGGCACCGGCGGGCGCCTGGACAACCCCGCCGACCGGCACTGACCTGGGTTTCGTGGTCGCGCCTGGGTGTCGTGCTCGCGCCGGTTGAACGGCGGCGCGGCCGTCAGGCCGCTACCGGCAACCGCTTGGCAAAACAGACGCTGTACGGGTTGCCCACGTACTCGCCGTAGACCGGGATCCGCTCGTAGCCACACGAGGTGTACAGGGCGATAGCGGCCGGCAGGTAGGTGCCGGTCTCCAGGCAGACCACCGAGTGCCCCTGCCGGAACGCGCACTCCTCCAGCGCGGCGAGCAACTGACGACCGATCCCCCGCCCCCGGTACGCCGGCCGGACGTACATCCGCTTGACCTCGCCGGTCTCGGCATCGAGCGCCTGGAGCCCACCGCAGGCGACCGCCCGACCGTTCACCACCACCGCAAGGTAGCGGACGTCGTCGTGGGGGAAGAAGACCTGCCCGTCCAACCCACCATCGGCCTCGCGCAGCTCACGCTGCTGCGCGGTGACCATGGCGGCGATCTCCGGATCGATGGCAGGACGGGACTCGATCAGCATCACCCCACGCTAGGACGCGTGGATTTCGGGGAGGTTTCCGGAAATCAACCCCACCACGGAGCGCAACGAACTACTCGGCGTCGTCCTCGTCGTCGATGGCGTCGTCGGACGCGTCCGCACCCACCTCGTCCGCCGACCGCACCCGGCGAGCCTTCCGGGCGGCGAGCCGATCCGCGGCGGAGGCCCGGTTCGACTTCTCCTCCAGGCGGACGTCGGTGCCCCGGTTGCCGGGTACGAAGTCCACACCGGCGAAGAGGGTCGGCTGCCAGTCGAACTCGCGCACGCCGATCCGGACCAGGTCACCGGGCTGCGCGCCGGCCTTGGCCAGCTTGTCCTCCACCCCGAGCCGGGCCAGCCGGTCAGCCAGGTAGCCGACCGCCTCGTCGTTGTCGAAGTTGGTCTGCTTGACCCAGCGCTCCGGCCGGACACCGCGCACTGTGAACGAGCCGTCCGCCTCGGCCGTGATGGTGAAACCGTCGTCGTCCACGGCCATCGGGCGGATGACGATCCGGGTCGGCTCGGCGGGCGGGGCGGCCTTACGCTCTGCGTCGACCAGATCGGCCATCGCGTAGGTCAGCTCCTTGAGCCCCTCCCGGGTGGCCGCGGAGACCTCGTACACCTGGTAACCGCGCTCCTCCAGGTCGGGTCGCACGATCTCGGCGAGGTCGCGGCCATCCGGCACGTCGATCTTGTTGATGGCGACCAGCCGTGGGCGGTCGGTCAGGCCGCCGTACTGGCTCAGCTCGGCCTCGATGGCGTCGATGTCGGCCACCGGGTCACGGCCGGGCTCCAGGGTCGCGGAGTCGATGACGTGCACCAGCACGGCGCAGCGCTCGATGTGCCGCAGGAACTCCAGGCCCAGGCCCTTACCGGTGGCCGCGCCGGGGATCAGGCCCGGCACGTCCGCGACGGTGAAGGTGTGGTTGTCCATCCGGACCACGCCGAGGTTGGGCACCAGTGTGGTGAACGGGTAGTCGGCGATCTTCGGCTTCGCGGCGGAGATCACCGAGATCAGCGACGACTTGCCGGCGGACGGGAAGCCCACCAGGCCCACATCGGCAACGCTCTTCAGCTCCAGCACGATGTCCAGTTGGTCGCCGGGCTCCCCCAGCTCGGCGAAGCCGGGCGCCTTGCGCTTGGCGTTGGCCAGCGAGGCGTTGCCCCGCCCGCCGCGCCCGCCGCGGGCGACCTCGAAGGTGGTGCCGGCGCCGACCATGTCGGCCAGCACTGTGCCATCGGAGGTCTGCACCACTGTGCCGTTGGGCACCTTCAGCACCAGGTTGTGGCCGTTGCCCCCGTCCCGGTTCGAGCCGGCGCCACCCTTGCCGTTGTCGGCCTTGACGTGCGGGTGGAAGTGGAAGTCGAGCAGCGTGGTCACCTGCGGGTCGACCACCAGGGACACGCTGCCCCCGTGCCCACCGTTGCCGCCGTCCGGCCCACCGAAGGGCTTGAACTTCTCGCGGTGGATCGAGGCACAACCGTGCCCGCCATCGCCGGCCTGCAGATGCAGAACGACCCGGTCAACGAACGTTGCCACGGCGTCAATCCTTCCAGCGAGGCTCGACCTCGCACTTCGCTAAAAAGGCCAAGCGGGCCGGGACCCGGAGGTCCGCGGCCCGCTTAGCCCGAGAACTACTGCTGCGGAACGATGCTGACGGTCTTGCGACCGCGCTTGGTGCCGAACAGGACCGCACCGGCGGACAGCGCGAACAGCGTGTCGTCGCCGCCACGGCCGACCAGGTCACCGGGGTGGAACTTGGTGCCACGCTGCCGGATGATGATCTCACCGGCGCTGACGACCTGACCACCGAAGCGCTTCACGCCGAGTCGCTGGGCCGCGGAGTCACGACCGTTACGCGAGCTGGACGCACCCTTTTTGTGAGCCATTGGAGGACGACCTACTTCCCGCTGGAGATGCCGGTCACCTTGACCTGGGTCAACGGCTGGCGGTGACCCTGGCGCTTGTGGTAGCCAGTCTTGTTCTTGAACTTGTGGATCCGGATCTTCGGGCCCTTGGTGTGCGCGGCGATTTCGCCGGACACCGCGACCTCGGCAAGCTTCGCCGCGTCGGTCACCAGGTCGTCACCGTCGACGAGGAGCACCGCGGTGAGCTTCACCGCGTCACCGGGGGCACCGGTGAGCTTCTCGACCTCGATCACGTCGCCCTCGGCGACCTTGTACTGCTTGCCGCCGGTCTTGACGATCGCGTACATCGGAGGCGGACTCCCTGTCGTTGAGGCTGCTGGCGGTCGTTCCCGCAGCGGCTCGCCGGGTAGCAGTGCACGGCGGCGCGGGCACACGGGAACTCGGCACACCAAAGGTGGGCCGCAGGCAAGAGTACGCCATCGCTGGCCCGGACCCCAAACCGGCCCGCCCTGCTCAGCGCGCGCAGAGCTGGTCGAGGCGCTGCTGGAGCCGGTCGAGTTCGGTCTCGTCGATCGACTCGACGTCGGCGCCGAGCGCGGAAACCTCGCTGCCGAGGTCGGTGAGCAGAGTCTTGAGCTGCGGATCGTCGGTCCGCTCCGACTGCTCCCGAAGTACGGTCCGCCAGTTCGCCAGCGCCGCCTCGGCCCTTACCCGGGCGGCCTCGGCCGTACGGCTGTCCCCCGCACCCACCGCCACCAGCATCTGACCCAACTCCGCCACGTACGTCCGAACGGCAGTGGTGCTGGCCTCCTGCGCGGCGGCGCAGACCTGGGTGGCGTTGCCGCCCGCCGCACCACCGCTGGCCGGCATGCCGGTCGGGCCGGGAGGGGTGCCAGCGGCCGCCGAGCCAGCGCCCTCGGCGGTCCCACCGGTGGAGCAGCCGGCCGCGACGGTGAGCATGGTGAGCAGCGCGGTGACCGCGAGCAGACGGCGCATCTTCTTCTCCTGACCTGGGACGGCCGATCGAGGACCGGGTGGCCACAACGACGAGGTCCCTCCCCCGTCACTTTGCCGGGAGAGGGACCTCGTCAAACACGTGGCCGGTCAGGCGCTCAGGGGCGGGTCCGCCGACGGGCGCCACCGCGACGCGACCGGCGACGGCCGCCACCACCCTCGGTGGTCTCCTCGTCGCCCTCCCCGTCGGCGAGCGCGTCCGGGTCGTCCGCCGCGGCCAGCCGAGCCGACTCACCCTGCTGAGCGTCGGAGATCGCCGGGGCGGCGGCGGTGTCCGACTCGTAGCGGGACAGGTCGTAGCCCATGGTGTCCTGGTAGTCGGCGTCCGGCTCGGCCCTGGGGTCGGTGTCGGTGTCGACGACCTCGACGGCGGTCCGCTCGGCCGCGGCCGGGGCGTTCTTGCGCGCCCGGCGGCGGGACGAGGTGGTGGCAGCCTGCTCGGTCGCCGGAGCGGGAGCGACCGCCGAGGCGACCGCCTTGACCTTCTCCCCCGCACCGGCGGGGCGTGGCTTCTCCGGCACCGGCTCGGTGTGCATGATGACGCCCCGGCCCTTGCAGCACTCGCAGGTCTCGCTGAACGCCTCCAGCAGGCCCGCGCCGATCCGCTTACGGGTCATCTGCACCAGGCCGAGCGACGTGATCTCGGTGACCTGGTGCTTGGTGCGGTCCCGACCCAGGCACTCGGTGAGTCGGCGCAGCACCAGCTCACGGTTCGACTCCAACACCATGTCGATAAAGTCGATCACCAGGATGCCGCCGATGTCGCGCAGCCGGAGCTGACGCACGATCTCCTCCGCCGCCTCCAGGTTGTTGCGGGTGACGGTCTCCTCCAGGTTGCCCCCGGAGCCGGTGTACTTGCCGGTGTTGACGTCGACGACAGTCATCGCCTCGGTGCGGTCGATCACCAGCGAGCCACCGGAGGGCAGGAAGACCTTGCGGTCCAGGCCCTTGATGATCTGCTCGTCGATCCGGTACTCGGCGAAGACGTCGCTCGTGCCGACGTGCCGACGCACCCGGTCGACCAGGTCCGGCGAGACGTGCGACAGGTACGACTCGACGATGTCGTACGACTGCTCGCCCTCGATCACCAGCTCGCGGAAGTCTTCGTTGAACAGGTCCCGGACCACCCGGATGACCAGGTCGGGCTCCCCGTAGAGCAGCGCCGGGGCGCCGCCCTCGGCAGCCTTGGCCTGGATGTCCTCCCACTGCGCCTGGAGCCGCTTGACGTCGCGGGCCAGCTCGTCCTCGGTGGCGCCCTCGGCAGCCGTCCGGACGATCACGCCCGCGCCGTCCGGGACCAGCTTCTTGAGCACGTCGCGCAGCCGCTTGCGCTCGTTGTCCGGCAGCTTGCGGCTGATCCCGGAGGCGTTGCCGTTGGGTACGTAGACCAGGTGTCGGCCCGAGAGCGCGATGTGGCTGGTCAGTCGGGCGCCCTTGTGCCCGATCGGGTCCTTGGTGACCTGGACCAGCACCGAGTCGCCGGAGCGCAGCGCCTGCTCGATCGAGCGGGCCCGCCCCTCCAGCCCGGAGGTGTCCCAGTTGACCTCACCGGCGTACAGCACGGCGTTGCGGCCCCGACCGACGTCGACGAACGCGGCCTCCATGCTCGGCAGCACGTTCTGCACCTTGCCCAGGTACACGTTGCCGGCCATCGTCCCGGAGGAGTTGCGGGTGACGTAGTGCTCGACCAGCACGCCGTCCTCCAGGACGGCGATCTGGGTACGGTCACCGCGCTGGCGGACCGCCATCACCCGGTCGACGGCCTCCCTGCGCGCCAGGAACTCCGACTCACTGAGGATCGGCGGGCGGGTACGGCGCTGCTCCCGACCGTCCCGGCGACGCTGGCGCTTGGCCTCCAGCCGGGTCGAGCCGGAGACACCCTGCACCTCGTCGACGGTCCGGCGCGGCTCGCGGATCTTCACCACGGTCGGCACGCCGTCGTCGGCCGCGCCCTCGGTGTCACCCGCGCCACGGCGGCGACGGCGACGGCGACGGCGGGTCAGGCCGTCCCCGCCCTCGGACTCCTCGTCCTCGTCGCCCTCGGCTTCGGCCTCGGCGGTCTCTTCCTCGTCGGCCTGCGCCGCCTCCTCGGACTCCTCGTCCTCGGCGTCGTCGGCCCCGCCCTTGCCCCGGCCCCGGCCCCGGCGACCACGCCGGCGGCGGCGGCGCGCGGCGGCGCTGTCCTCGTCGTCCTCATCCGCCTCGGCGGCCTCGTCGGCCTCCTCGGTCGGCTCCTCCTCGGCCTCGATCGCCTCGATCGGCTCCACCGGCTCGACCTCGCGGCGACCACGCCGACGGCGGCGGGACGGCTCGGCGGCTTCCTCGACGGCCGGCTCCTCGGTCGCCGCGGCGGGCTCCACCGGTCGGGTCACCGGCACGGCGTCCGGCTGCGGTGCCATGAACAGCACCGTGGGCGCGGAGAGCGCAGCACGGCGACGACGGGTACGCGGCTGCTCCGGCTCGATCTCGGCCGGCTCGTTCGGCTCATCCGTCACACCGGAGACGGCCACACCCGGTGGCACCTCACCGGAGCGCTCCTGTGCACCGCTGCTCCAGGCCAGCTCGGCGGCGGACGTGCTCGGGAGGGCCGGGGAGTCGTTCAACTCGGCCTCGGCCTCGCGCAGGTCGGACTCCGCCGGCTCCTCGACGACGTCCGGCTCCTCGACGACCGGCTCCTCGACCGCGGGCGCCTCGTCGGCGGCGGTCGGCTGCTCGGTGGCGGGCGGCTCCTCGACGGCAGCCGGTGTGGCCTTCTTGCGCCGGGTACGGGTCACCTTGACCGGCGGGACCACCTCGGCCGAGGCCGCCTCCGCGGTGGCGGCGACCAGCGGCTCCTCAGCGGTCGTCTCGACGGGGGTGGCCTTGCGGCGGCGCCGGGGAGTCTTCGGGGCGACGTCCAGGTCGCCGGAGATCGGGGCGAAGACCTCCGCCTGCGGCGACTCGACGTTGCCGGCGCCACCGGTGGGCGCCTCGATCGGGGCGTCGGTCTGCTCCGGCTGGTTGAGCGGGGCGGCCCGACGACGGGTCGCCCGGGTGCGCCGCACCGGCGCGGCCGGCTCGGCCCCAGCGGGAGCGCTCTCCGCGCCGCCCGGTTCCACCGAGGCGGAACCGACGGCAGTGGTGGAGGTCTCGACGGCGGCGCCATCGGCCGTGGTGCTCTGGTCGGCGGGCTCACCGGCCGGCTGTGAACCGGTCCGTTCGCCGCCCTCGGGCTCGTTCTCGAGCATGGACGTTCTCCAGTTCTGGCTAGCCCGGGCGCGGGTGAGCGCTGCCACGCAGGGTCGCCGCAAAAGTGTTTCCGCCGGGCGCGCGTGGTGCGCGACCGCCGAAGTCTGCCTGCCAGAACACCGACCGTCGGTCAGTGCCCAACGATGGCTGCCCCGTCGCGGTCCGCATCCAACGGATCCACGATCGCACCCTGCGCGGTCAACGTGCCCTGAGCCAGCCGTGTCACCCTCGGCGAAACCGGCGGCTCCAGGTCGGCCACCACGCGGAGGCCGGAAAGGACGTCATCGGGCCGTACGGACGGGGTGACCTGCCGCACGACCAGTTCGAGTATCGCACACGGTACGACCGGCGCCCCGGAAGGCGTCGGCGTAGGCGGCTGGACATCGATCGACATCACAGCGGCTCGGGCGTCGAAAGTGCGTCGACCCTGCTTGGTCATCCGCTCGACCAGCACCTCCTCGGCCGCTACGAAGGCGTCCACAGCGGCGCGCAGCACCGCCGTGTCGACCTCAGGCAACTCGATGTGCCAGTGCGACGCCTCGATCCGGTCCGGCAGGTTGCCCCCTTCGGCGATCACGGCGTCGAGGACGTCCAGCCCCGGCGAGAGCGCGGCGTCCAACGCGGCGCGCAACGCATCCGGGTCGACGGTCGCCTGAAGGGCGATTTCCAGGTACTCCGCCTCGCTCGCCACCCCGGTCGGCGCGGCGCTGGCGTAGGAGATCTTCGGGTGCGGGTGGAAACCCTGGGAGAAGGCGACCGGCACGGCGGCCCGGCGTAGCGCGCGCTCGAACGCCCGGGCGAAGTCCCGGTGCGAGGTGAATCGCAGCGGCCCGCGTTTGGCGTACCGGATACGGACGCGCTGGACGACCGGTGCCTGGCCGCCCTCGGGTTGAGGCTTTCTGGCGATCGTGGGCTCCTCGGGTGTACCTGCGTGTCCGCCCATCCTGGCGCAGGGCTCGTGACGGTACGCAGCCGGGGCGGTCGGATCGCCCCGGCAGACGGGTACAAACCGGTCGACGGGGTCGTGACCGCCCGCGGCGAAAGCCGATGGCCGGCCGGTGACGCGGAGGTCACCAGCCGGCCACCATGATCGGGACCGGTTACCGCTCCCTCGGCGGGGCGGGCGGCGGCCCGCCCGGCGGGCCGTAACCGGAGGGCGGGGCATAACCGGACGGCTGGCCGTAGCCGGAGGGCGGGCCGTAACCGGAGGGCGGGCCGTGACCGGAGGGCGGGCCGTGACCGGGAGGTGGCGGGTAGCCGGGCGGCGGGGCGTAGTCCGCGTCCGACCCCGGGTATCCGCCGGGGGCCTCCCGGTCGAGCACCTCATCCGGGATGTCGGCGGCCCGGGCCGCCTCCCGTCGGTACCGACGGCGGTTCCAGATGAGGAACACCGCCAGCCCCAGCAGCAACACCAGCGCCACGGCGATGCCGATGCCGATGACCATGACCTGCTGGTCGGTCGGACCACCGCGATCGCCGTGCTGGGTGACGTCGAACTCCTCGTCCGCGCCCCCGGTGCGGGCCGGGTCCGGGTCGGTCGCCGCCGCCGCCGGGTCGAGCAACGGGTTGGCGGCGACCGACGGCACGCTCGCGGTCAGCGCCCTCATCGGGTCGATCACGCCGAAGCCGTACTGCGGGTCTCGTCCGGATGGACCCGCGTCCCGGGCGGTCCGGATGATCCGGTTGATCACGTTGGGAGCGCTGAGGTCCGGATATTTCGATCGGATCAGCGCGGCGAGACCGGAGACGATCGCTGAAGAGTCGGAGGTTCCGTCGCCCCAGCCGTAGCCCGCCTCGTTGAGGACGTTGTAGATGCCGTCGCCCGGAGCGGCGACCACCGCCTCCGGCCCCTGGACGGAGCCGGACCAGAACGCGCCACCCCGGGTCGTCCCGGTCACCGCGATCACACCCGGGGTGTTGGCAGGACCGTCCACGGCGACGCTGCCCCTGGCGGTGTTGCCGGCAGCGGCGACCACGACGACGTCACGGTCCAACGCGTACTTGATCGCGTCCTGCTCCACCGGGTTGGCAACGCCCGGGCCACCAAATGACATGTTGATCACCTTGGCGCCGCCGTCGACGGCCATCCGGACGCCCCGGGCAACCCCGGTGTCACGGTAGGACCCGTCGTCCTTGCGCATCTTGATGGGCAGGATCTTCACACCGGGGGCGACGCCTACCACCCCGTCGCTGCTGGGTTTCGCCGCGATGATGCCGGCCATGTGCGTGCCGTGCCCGTCATCGTCGGACCGGCCGTCACCGGAGGCGCCGTAACTGCGACCACCGGCGAGCACCTGACCGCGCAGGTCCGGATGGCTGGCCTCGACGCCACTGTCGATCACGGCCACGACCACGCCCCGCCCGGTCGAAATCTTGTGTGCCTGCTCGATCCGGAGCTCGTCCACATACCACTGCTCGGCCCGCCGGGGCGCGGCGGCCGCCGGTTGAGCGGCCCCCACCACCAGGAGCCCCGCCAGCAGGCAGGCGACCACCGGCCGGAGGCTTCCGACGTTCACGCTCATCCGCCCATCCTCATCGAAGGACACCCGGGGACGCCCCGTCACCAGGGCCCCACGGATCGTCATCCTCAGTCAACCACGACGAGTGCTCGGAGCCGCTGCCACCACCGCCGTGTCCGGCGCCGCCCGCGCCGCCCATCATGCCGCCCCCCATCATTCCGGCACCGCCGACGCCGGCACCACGCGCGCCGCCCGCCATCCCGGCACCGGCCCCGCCGGCGCCGGCGCCGGCGGCGGTGCGCAGCGCGTTCGCGGCGCTCGTCAACGGCGGCAGCTTTCCGTTGCCGCCGCCCACCATGCCGGGAATGCCGCCCACGCCGATGCCACCGCCCGCGCCGCCGCCCAGGCCACCGCCAGAGCCGATTCCGCCGGCCGACCCGACGCCGGCGCCGCCTCCGAAACCACCGCCGGCGCCACCAAGACCGGCGCTGCCGACCCCGCCTCCGCCGATGCCACCACCAAGGCCACCGACGCCACTCGGGCTGGCGCCGGCCAGGCCGCTGCTGTAGCCGGCGTCGCCGTCCGCGTAGCCCGGGTAGCCGGAGCCCGTGGACGGGGGTGTGAACTGACCGGTGCCGCCGGTGGGCGAGCCATCGCCGATCCCACCGGGCTTGGTCGGGGAGAACGGGTCGACGGTGGACGTCGGACCGCCCGTGTCGCCGATGCCCGGTGGCCTACTACCGATGGTGGGGCCGCCACCACCGATGTCGGGCTTCCCGCCGAAATCGCCACCACCGATGTCGGGCCGCCCCGTCGGCGGAACCCGCGGGTCCCGCTCCACCTCGTCCGAGCCGCCGTAGCCCTCCGGCCGGTTCACGGTGAGCTTGGGACGCTCGGTGTAGACCGCCTGGGGCAGCGGCGCCATCGCCGCGGTCGCCGCCTGCTGGTTGTCCCGGTACCAGTTGTCCAGGTGGGCCCCGGTGTCCCACCAGCCGCCCCGTTTCTGGTCGCCGGCCTGGCCGTCGACCTTCATGGTCGCCTCCAGGTCGTCGGCCTTGTCGCGGAACGCGCCGTCGGCGTACGAGCCGGGGTTGCTCTGGTAGTCCTTGCGCAGCGCGGCGAGGAACCCCGACGAGCTCTCGCCGTCGCGGGCGTCGTCGAGCTCGGTGCCGTTGGGCAGGCTCCACTCGTTGAAGCCGAAGTCGTCCATCAGTGGGACCGGGATCGTGGAGACCGACTTGCGGATGTCGCCCTCGATCCGCGTCAACGCGCCGCTGACGTTTGTCGCGTCGGTAATCAGATCCTCGATCTGTTTGCCAATCTTGCCCAGGTGCTCGCGGTACGCGTCACCACCGCCGCCCTTCCAACCGGCGAGCATCCCGGGCAGACCGCCGACGTGCGGGCGTTCCTGGCCCGTCGCGATCGGGCCGACGAACGATCGACCGACGAGCGCGTCCCGCAGTTGTTGCAGGCCGCTGGAGAGGTTGCTCCAGCCCGCTCCGACCGATCCGACCGTTTCCGGGTCGGCGGAGAGCGTCACCTCACGGACGCACCGCTCCCAGGTTCCTCCAGCCATGACGTCCCCCTCAGGCCGTGTACGGGTAGGTGGGTGCGCCGCTGGCAGTGGGCGGCGGCGCCGCCGACTCCAGCAGCCGCTCGATCTCCTTGCCGTTGGCGCCGTTGCGCGCCTCGGTGTCGCGGAACGCCTTGGCGATCTCCTCGGTGCCCTCCTTGAGCGCGGTGAGCTTCTGGGAGAGCGTGGTGAGGTGCGCTTCCATGTTCACCGTTGACGCCTCCAGGGCCCGCCACTGCATGACGGCGTCCTCGTACGCGCCGAACGGGGTGCCGTTCGGAACGGTCTGGGCGTTGTTGCTGTCGCCCTTCATCCGAATCTTGATGCGTTCCATCTCGGTCTTGATGGTGTCGTCGATGTACTGCCTGAGCCGCTCGACGTACGTGGCGGCGGCGTCCAGGTCCTCGACGCTGACCTGCAGATCGCCGATGCTCGGCGGCGGGATGCTGCCCATGCGATTCCTCCCCCGTCCCCGACCCACCGGGTCGGTCCATGTCAGACGCAGCGTATCGAGTCTGACCTAGTCGAGGCAGCCCCAGCCACCAGCACGTGGTACAGATGGCGGCCGATCTCCGGGATCGTCCGGTGCGGGCCACCACGCGGGTCGAGCCCGAACAGCACCAACGGGCCCGCGAGACGCGGACCCGTTGGGCGACATGTCGGATGTGGAAAGTGGTGAGGTCACCGCCAGCCGGCGCTGCCCGAAGGCAGCCCGGTCAGGGGTGCGAGTGCGAGTGGCCCGACGGGACCTTCATGCCGTTGCCACCCAGCGGGGTGAGCGGCAGCAGCTTCTTGCCGGTGGGGCCGATCTGGATCTCGGTGTCCATGGATGGGCAGACGCCGCAGTCGAAGCAGGGCGTCCACCGGCAGTCGTCCTGCTCGAACTCGCTGAACGAGTCCTGCCAGTCCTGCCAGAGCCAGTCCTTGTCCAGGCCCGAGTCGAGGTGGTCCCAGGGCAGGACCTCGAGCTCGTCGCGCTGACGGGTGGTGTACCAGTCGAGGTCCACCCCGAACGCCGGCAGCGTCTCGGCCGCCGCGTCCACCCAGCGCTGGTAGGAGAAGTGCTCGCTCCACCCGTCGAACCGGCCGCCGTTCTCCCAGACCTTGCGGATCACGGAGCCGACCCGGCGGTCACCCCTGGAGAGCAGCCCTTCGATGAGCGACGGCTCGCCGTCGTGGTAGCGGTAGCCGATGGCACGGCCCAGCGAGCGGTCCGCGTTGATGGCCTGCTTGAGGATCTTGAGCCGGTGGTCGATGACCTCCGGACGGTCCATCGCGGCCCACTGGAACGGGGTGTGCGGCTTCGGCACGAACCCGCCGATGGAGACCGTGCAGCGGATGTCCTTGGAGCCGGTCGCGGCCCGGCCGGCCCTGATCACCTCGTGCGCCATCTCGGCGATCTCGAGGACGTCCTCGTCGGTCTCGGTGGGCAGGCCGCACATGAAGTAGAGCTTCACCTGCCGCCAGCCGTTGGTGTACGCGGTGACGACAGTGCGGATCAGGTCTTCCTTCGACACCATCTTGTTGATGACCTTGCGGATCCGCTCCGACCCGCCCTCCGGGGCGAAGGTCAGGCCGGTACGCCGCCCGTTGCGGGACAGCTCCTGCGCGAGGTCGATGTTGAAGGCGTCCACCCGGGTCGAGGGCAGCGACAGCGAGACGTTCGTGCCCTCGTACTGCTGGGCGAGGCCCGAGCACATGTCGCCGATCTCGGAGTGGTCCGCCGAGGAGAGCGACAGCAGGCCGACCTCGGAGAAGCCGGAGAACTCCAGACCCTCGCGGACCATCTGCGCGACAGTGGTGATCGACCGCTCCCGCACCGGCCGGGTGATCATCCCGGCCTGGCAGAACCGGCAGCCTCGGGTGCAGCCCCGGAAGATCTCCACCGCGTACCGCTCGTGCACCGTCTCGGCCAGCGGAACGAGGGGCTTCTTCGGGTACGGCCAGGCGTCCAGATCCATCGTCGTGCGCTTGTGCACCCGGAACGGCACGTCCGCCCGGTTCGGCACGACCCGCTGGATCCGGCCGTCCGGCAGGTAGTCGACGTCGTAGAAGCGCGGCACGTAGACGCTCTCGGTGCGGGCCAGCCGCAGCAGCAGCTCGTCGCGGCCGCCCGGCGAGCCCTCGGCCTTCCACTCCCGGACGATCGCGGTGATCTCCAGGACCGCCTCCTCGCCGTCACCGAGCACCGCGGCGTCGATGAAGTCGGCGATCGGCTCCGGGTTGAACGCGGCGTGCCCGCCAGCCACGATCACCGGGTCGGCGTCGGTGCGGTCGGCGGCCAGCATCGGGATGCCGGCCAGGTCGATCGCGGTGAGCATGTTGGTGTAACCCAGCTCGGTGGAGAAGGAGATGCCGAACACGTCGAACCCGCGCACCGCGCGGTGCGCGTCGACTGTGAACTGCGGCACGCCGTGCGTGCGCATCAGCGTCTCCAGGTCCGGCCAGACCGCGTACGTCCGCTCGGCGAGGGTGTCGGGCAGCTCGTTGAGCACCTCGTAGAGGATCTGCACGCCCTGGTTGGGCAGGCCCACCTCGTAGGCGTCGGGATACATCAGCGCCCAACGCACGGTGGCCGAGTCCCAGTCCTTCGTCACCGCACCCAACTCGCCCCCGACGTACTGGATGGGCTTGGAGATCTGGGGTAGCAGCGGCTCGAGCTGGGACCACACGGAGTTGGTCGCGGCCGCGCGCGGCGTCGTGGACGGGGCACTCATGATGCCCAAGGGTACGCGTTCGTCCGGCGGCGATCGCGCGCACGCCCGATCGGCGGTGGTGGCGGCGCGGTACTAACCTCGGATCGGCGCGAGAGGAGATTGCCGCGATGCCGGAGCCCCAGCCGGGAGCACGGCCGGCCGACGGGAGCACCCCGGGCGCGGAGTCGGAGCGGGACCCGGCGGTCGCCGACGAGCCGACCTCCCCACCCGTACCCTCGGACCAGCCGGAACCCTCGGACCAGCCGGAACCCTCGGACCAGCCGGAACCCCCGGACCAGCCGGAACCCCCGGACCAGCCGGAACCCCCGGACCAGCCGGAACCTGCCGCCACCGCGGAGGTCCCGGCGCCCAGGTGGAGCGGTTCGGCCCCGGTGCCGCCGCCGCTGCCACGCCGGTCCAGCTGGGGCGAGTCGGCCGAGCCGACCCCTCCCCCGCCGGTCTCCTTCGGGCCGCCGGAGCACCAGACGCCGGTCGACCCGTGGGCCGGCGTGGACACCGGCGGCTGGGACCTGCCCTCCGCCGAACTGCCCCCGCTGCCACCGACGATGTCGTATCCGACGCCGCCGGAGACCCGGCAGTGGTCCGGGCCGCCCGCTCCCCCGGCCGGGCCGCCGCCGGTGCCGCACCCGGTGCCACCGCCGGCTGCCCCGCGCGCACCGCAGGCCATCGGACCCATGGTGCCGGCCCGACCGATGTCGCCACCCGCGCCACCCGCGCCGCCGAAGGTGCCGAAGCAGCGCCGGGGCCGGCGATCCACCGCGCCGCCACCGCCGACGCCGCCGGGCTGGCAGGCCCCCAAGGGGTACGTGCCGGTACCGGTCCGTCGACGACGCCGCTGGCCGTGGCTGCTGCTGCTCACCCTGGCGTGCTGCTGTGGCTGCCCCGCCTACTACGGGTTCCCGATCTCGGCCCAGTACCCGGCGCGCGCCGCACTGCCCGTCCAGGTGGACGACCTCAGCCTGCGGCAGGACGGCCGCAGCACGGAGACCGCCAAACAGTTGGAGAACGAGGTACGCAAGGAGCACTGGCTGGCCGAGGACACGTTCGCCGGCGTCTACGCCACGACGAGCGGCAAGCGGGTGACGGTCTTCGGCGGCACCGGCTTCCGGCTGAGCCCGGAGTCGGACGCGGAGGCCGAGATCAGCCGGCTCACCAAGCGGTACGCGCTGGATGCCCCCGAGAGCGTGGACACCGGTGTGCGGGGCAGGCACGAACGGTGCGCGGTGGGTAGCGCCGACGGCAGCGCCGTGGTGGTCTGCACATCTGTCGACCACGGCAGCATCGCCACCGGCGTGTTCACCCGACTCTCCGTCGCCGACAGTGCCGACCTGCTGGCCACCCTGCGCGCCCAGATCGTCCAACCCGAGCGGGGCTGAGCAGCGAAAGGCGGGAGCCCAGGGCCGAGGGACCGCGGCCGGGGTCAGGCGTTGCGGGTCGGGTCCGGGTGGGCGCGCGGCGGGGCGTAGCGGGGCACGTACTCCTGGCCGGTGAGCTTCTGGATCTCACTCATCAGCTCGTCGGTCATCTGCCGCAGCGACGTGCGGTCGTCCGGTCGGCCGCTGAAGTCCAGCGGCTTGCCGAATCGCACCGTGATCTTGGCAGTGCCCGGCCGGGGCACCCGGGCACCGATCGGCTGGGCCTTGTCCGTGCCGATCATGCCGACCGGGATGATCGGCACGCCGGCCGAGATCGCCAGCCGGGCCGCGCCGGTACGCCCCCGGTAGAGCTTGCCGTCCGGCGAGCGGGTGCCCTCCGGGTAGACAACCACCAGGTCACCGCCCTTGAGCGCCGGGATCGCCGCGTCGAACGCGGACAGCGCCGCCCGACCACCGGCCCGCTCGACCGGGATCGCGCCCAGGCCGGTGAGGACGAACTTGGAGATCGCACCCTTCACGCCGGTGCCCTTGAAATATTCCGACTTTGCCCAGAACGCCAGGTGCCGGGGCACGACGGTGCCGAGGAACAGCTCGTCGGCCACCGAGAGGTGGTTGCCGGCGAAGACCGCGCCACCGATCTCCGGCACGTGTTCCAGCCCCTCCACGGTCGGGCGGAACGCCAACCGCAGCGTGGGCGCCACGGTGAGCTTGCCGATGGTGTAGAGCAGGGGCACTGGTCCTCCGGCAGATCAGGTGCGAACAGGCGGTGTCACGGTAGCGGACGCCTCCACACCTCCCAGACGGAGGTGGTGAGGCGCCCGCACCCTGGCGATGGTCCGTTATACCCGGCGGACGACTGCAGTTACCCGCTCACCATCGCCGACCTCGCCAGCGAAGCCCTCAAGACCCTCGACGAAGTCCACCGAGTCGGCCAGCACCTCCGCCGAGACGAAGTCGACGTACGCGGCCACCGCCGCGCGTACCTCGTCGGACGCCGACACCGACACCACGATCCGGTCCGAGACGTCCAGGTCGGCGTCCCGGCGGGCCTGCTGCACGACCCGCACCACGTCACGGGCCAGCCCCTCGGCGGCCAACTCCGCTGTGACCTCGGTGTCCAGCACCACCACGCCCTCGCCGCCGGGCAGCGGCGCGGAGTGCTCGGCGTCGGCGGCGACCAGGCGCAGCTCGTACTCACCCTCGGCGAGGGTGACGCCGGCGGCAACCGGGGCGCCGTCGACCAGCTCCCACTCGCCCGCCTTGACCGCCTTGATCACCTGCTGCACCTGCTTGCCGACCCGCGGGCCGAGCGCCCGGGGCACCACAGTCAACACCTGCTCGCAGTACGCGGACAGCTCCGCGCTGAACTCCACAGTCTTCACGTTGACCTCGTCGGCGACCAGGTCGGCGAACGGCCGCAGCTGCTCCGCGACCGGCGAGGCCACTGTCAGCGTGGACAGCGGCAGCCGCACCCGCAGCCCCTTGGCCTTGCGCAGCGACAGCGCCGCGGAAGCGACCGCCCGCACGTTGTCCATCGCGGCGACCAGGTCGTGGTCGGCCGGGAACTCGCTCGCCTCCGGCCAGTCGGTCAGGTGCACCGAACGCTCCCCGGTCAGGCCACGCCAGATCTCCTCGGCGGTCAGCGGCGCGAGCGGCGCCACCACCCGGCAGAGGGTCTCCAGCACCGTCGACAGGGTGTCGAAGGCGTTGACGTCACCGGACCAGAACCGGTCCCGGGACCGGCGCACGTACCAGTTGGTCAGCGCGTCCAGGTAGGACCGGACGGTGGCGCAGGCACCGGAGATGTCGTACGCGTCCATCTGCGCGCCGACGGTGGACACCAACTCGTTGGTCTTCGCCAGCACGTACCGGTCGAGCAGGTGGGTGGAGTCGGTGCGCCGCCGCGCCTGGTACCCGTCGGCGTTGGCGTAGAGCGTGAAGAAGTACCACACGTTCCACAGCGGCAGCAGCACCTGCCGGACGGCGTCGCGGATGCCCGCCTCGGTGACCGCCATGTCCCCACCGCGCAGCACCGGCGAGGACATCAGCATCCAGCGCATCGCGTCCGAGCCGTACGAGTCGAAGGCGTGGTAGACGTCAGGGTAGTTGCGCAGGCTCTTGGACATCTTGCGTCCGTCCGAGCCGAGCAGGATGCCGTGGCTCAGGCAGTTGCGGAACGCCGGCCGGTCGAACAGCGCGGTGGCCAGCACGTGCATCGTGTAGAACCAGCCGCGGGTCTGCCCGATGTACTCGACGATGAAGTCACCCGGGTAGTGGTGCTCGAACCAGTCCGCGTTCTCGAACGGGTAGTGCACCTGGGCGAACGGCATCGACCCGGACTCGAACCAGCAGTCCAGCACCTCCGGCACCCGGCGCATCATCGACTGCCCGGTCGGGTCGTCCGGGTTGGGGCGGACCAGGTCGTCCACCGCCGGCCGGTGCAGGTCGGTCAGGCGTACGCCGAAGTCCCGCTCGATGTCGGCCAGCGAGCCGTAGACGTCCAGGCGCGGGTAGTTCGGGTCGTCGGACTTCCACGCCGGGATCGGCGATCCCCAGAACCGGTTCCGGCTGATCGACCAGTCCCGGGCGTTGGCCAGCCACTTGCCGAACGAGCCGTCCTTGATGTGGCCGGGCGTCCAGTTGATCTCCTGGTTCAGCTCGACCATCCGGTCCCGGAACTGGGTCACCGCGACGAACCACGACGACACCGCCTTGTAGACCAGCGGGGTGTCGCAGCGCCAGCAGTGCGGGTACGAGTGGGTGTAGGTGTCCTGCTTGAGCACCACCCCCCGGTCCTTCAGCTCCCGGATCACCGGCTTGTTGACGTCGAAGACCTGCTCACCCTGGTACGGCGGGACCAGCGCGGTGAACCGGGTGTGGTCGTCGACAGTGACGATGGTGGGGATGCCGGCGGCATTGCAGACGTTCTGGTCGTCCTCACCGAAGGCCGGGGCCAGGTGCACGATCCCGGTGCCGTCCTCGGTGGTGACGAACTCCGCGCCGAGCACCTGGTAGGCGTTCTCCCCGGCCTGCTCGACGAGGAAGTCGAACAGCGGCGTGTAGCGGCGTCCGACCAGGTCCCGGCCGTACACAGTGCCGACCTGCTCGTAGCCCTCCAGCTCCTTGGCGTACGCGGCCAGCCGCGCCGCCCCCACCAGGTAGCGGTCGCCGTCGCGTTCGAGCACCGCGTACTCGATGTCGGGCCCGACGGCGAGCGCCAGGTTCGACGGCAGGGTCCACGGCGTGGTGGTCCAGACGCCCAGCTTGACCGGCCCGCGCACCAGCTCCGGCGCGGACTCGTCGGCGGTCAGCTCGAACCACACCGACAGGGTGGGGTCGTGCCGGTCCCGGTAGACGTCGTCCATCCGGGTCTCGGTGTTCGACAGCGGCGTCTCACAACGCCAGCAGTACGCCAGCACCCGGAAGCCCTCGTAGATCAGACCCTTGTCGTGCAGGGTCTTGAAGGCCCACATGACGCTTTCCATGTAGTCCAGGTCGAGGGTCTTGTAGTCGTTGGTGAAGTCGACCCAGCGGGCCTGCCGGTTGATGTACCGCTCCCAGTCCTGGGTGAACTCCAGCACCGAGGTGCGGCAGGCCTCGTTGAACCGGTCCACGCCCAGGTCGATGATCTCCGCCTTGCTGGTGATGCCGAGTTGCTTCTCGGCCACCACCTCGGCGGGCAGGCCGTGGCAGTCCCAGCCGAAGCGCCGCTCGACGTGCCGGCCGCGCATGGTCTGGTAGCGCGGCACCACGTCCTTGACGTAGCCGGTGAAGAGGTGACCGTAGTGCGGCAGGCCGTTGGCGAACGGCGGGCCGTCGTAGAAGACGTACTCGTTCTTGCCGTCCGTGCCGGCGGGGCGGGCCTCGATGCTGGCCTCGAAGGTCTTGTCGGCCGTCCAGTGCTCCAGCACCCGGCGCTCGACCGCGGGCAGGTCCGGGCTCGCCGGGACACCGGCGGCGGTCGGGTCGTGCAATGGATAGGCCATCGGGGGTCGCTCTCCTCATGCAGCTCACTCAACGTGGGTCTGCGAGGACGAACCTCCGGGTACGCCTGAAACGGCGCTCCCGGGTGGCCCGCGGTACCACCCCGCTTGGCGGTCAGGATCGACCGCCCGCTCATTACCGGCTGTGACGGGCCGCACCCGTCCGGTTCTACTGGGCCGGTTGCCCGGCTGTTCTTCCGGAGGCTCACCGGTGATGGCCGGGTCATCGCCTTACGGTGTCCAACGATACTCGACGCGCCCACCGCCGCGCCTTCGAGTGACGACGAACCCGACCAGGGGCGGGAGAGCCGCCTTGACGCGTTGTGTGCCGCTCCCCAGAATTCAGCGCGTGTCCACGATAAGTTACGCCGAATACCGCGCGATGCGCCGGTTCCCTGCCCTCGACGGGCTCCGTGCGATCGCCGCGGTGATCGTCGTCGCCTTCCACTTCGGGGGGCCGCGATGGACCTGGCTCTCCGGCTGGGTCGGCGTTCAACTGTTCTTCGTGCTCTCCGGCTTCCTGATCACCACGCTGATGTTGCGCGAGGAGGAGTCGCGGGGGCGGGTGTCGTTGCGCTCCTTCTACGTCCGGCGCATCTTCCGGATCCTGCCGGTCTACCTGGTGGTGCTCGCCGCGACGTACGCCCTCGCGCACCTCAACGGCGCCAGCACGAGGCTCCGCGAATCGATGCCGCACTACCTGCTCATGGTCAACGAGTTCGCGCCGAACCAGGCGTTCCCGCACTCCTGGACGATCGCGATCGAGTGGAAGTTCTACCTGGTGTGGCCGCTGCTCGCCTTCGTGTTCGTCCGGGCCGCGTTTCTGCGCCGGATGGCGGTGACGGTGCTGGCCATCGCCGCCCTGGTCGCGCTGATCCCGTTCGAGAATGACTGGCCCTACTGGCCGATCCACTACGTGTCGATCCTGGTGGGCTGCCTGCTGGCGGTCGTCCTGCACCACCCCCGGGGGTATGCGCTGTTCCGGCCGTTGACCAGTCCCGTGGCGTCCCTCGCCGTAGCGGTCGGGTTCGTCGCCGTGCACCTGGCGCTGCCGTACTGGCCGCCCGCCGCGGACGGCCACGCGGAGTCGATGATCGGCGTGTACGCGGTGGCCGTGGCGCTACTGCTCCCCGCCATGCTGGCCCCTGGCCTGCCGACGAAACTGCTCTCCTGGCGACCGCTGGTGTGGGTGGGCGAACGCTCCTACTCGCTCTACCTGGTGCAGTACCTCGCCATGACGACGGTGATCGCGCTGGTCCCGTCGTACGCCGGGCACAGCACCCGGTTGTTCGTGGCCACCACCGTTGTCGGCCTGCTCGCGGCCGACCTGCTCTACCGCTGGGTGGAGCAGCCGATGATCGGGGTGGGACGCCGGTTCTCCGGACGGGGAAAGGAGGCCCCCGGCACCCCGACCGCCGCACCGGCTGCCGCACCAGCACCCGCCGCCCCGACGTCCGCCACGGCCGACGACCCGTCCGAGCGCACGGTGCCCGCCATGCCGGTCCTCACCCCCGGTGGCGACAGCCGCTGATCATGAGGTGCGGCGGCGCGTGCACGAAGGCCGCCTGCGGCCCGAACGTGGCGGCATGAGCGGGGTCACAGCCCCCGGTTGTCACGACCCGGCCCGGCCCAACCGTCGTACCGGCGTCGGACCGATCAGGAGGTAGTCGTGCAACGGATGAACCCGGCCGAGGTCGCACCGCAGGCGTACAAGGCCGTCATGGGGTTGGAGAAGTACGTCCAGACGAACGTCGACCACACAGTGCTGGAGCTGGTGAAGCTGCGGGCGTCGATGATCAACGGGTGCGCGTACTGCGTGGACATGCACAGCCGGGACGCGCTCGCCGGCGGCGAGTCGAGCCGGCGGCTGTTCGCTGTCGCCACCTGGCGGGAGGCGCCCTTCTTCGACGAGCGGGAGCGGGCCGCGCTGGCCCTCACCGACGCGGTCACCCGGCTCGGCGAGCACGGGGTGCCGGACGAGGTGTGGGATGACGCCGCGAAGGTCTGGTCGGAGAAGGAACTGGCCGACCTCGTCATCGCGATTGCCACAATCAACGTGTGGAATCGGATCGGGGTGACGATGCGGCTGGAGCCTCCAGCCCAGGCGTGACCACCGAGGCGGCAGCGGAGGCGGCCGGTGCGCTCGAGGCGCACCGGCCGATGCTGCTTGGGCTCGCGTACCGCCTGCTCGGCAGCCGGCACGACGCGGAGGACGTGCTCCAGGAGGCGTACCTGCGCTGGCTGGGTGTGGACCGGGCCCGGGTGGAGGAGCCGCGCCGGTACCTGTCCCGGGTGGTCACCCGGCTTGCCCTGGACCGGCTGCGCGCCCGGCAGGCGGCCCGCGAGACGTACGTCGGGACGTGGCTGCCCGAGCCGGTGCCGACCGCGCCCTCGCCGTTCGGGCCGTTGGACCGGGTGGAGCTGCGCGATTCGCTCTCCACGGCGTTGCTGCACGTCCTGGAGCGGCTCACCCCGCCGGAGCGGGCGGTGTACGTCCTGCACACGGCCTTCGACCTGCCGTACGCGGAGATCGCCGAGATCCTGGACCGGTCCGTCGCCGACTGCCGGCAGCTGTACCACCGGGCGACCGCGCGGGTACGGCAGGAGCAGCGTCGGTTCACCGCCAGCCGCCCGGAGCGGGAGCGGCTGCTGGACGCGTTCCTCGCCGCCGCCCGCGACGGCGACCTGGCGAGGCTCACCGACCTGGTGGCCGCCGACGCCACCGCGTGGAACGACGGTGGCGGTCGGGTGCGGGCCGCCCTCAACCCGGTCACCGGCGCGGACCGGATCGCCCGGTTCTACGCCGGGGTCTACGGCCCGCGTCACCGAGTGACAATGGATCCGGTGGAGCTCAACGGAGAGCCGGCCATGCTGATCACCCGTGCGGACGGCAGTCGCTACACGCTGACAATCGCCGCGGCCGACGGACGGATAACCGGGATCTACGTGGTCGGCAACCCGGCGAAGGTGCCGGCGGTCGGCTGAACCCGGGCGTCGTCGTCGGTCGGCCCGGGCCGGTGGGCGTCAGCCCAGGTCGGGGAACCAGAGCGCGATCTCGCGCTTGGCGCTGTCCGTCGAGTCGGAGGCGTGCACCAGGTTCTCCCGGTTGGACAGAGACAGGTCACCCCGGATGGTGCCGGCGACGGCCTTGCGCCCGTCGGTGGCGCCGACCAACCCGCGGACCACGTCGATGACCTGGTCGCCGGAGAGCACCAGGGCGACCAGCGGACCGCCGGTCATGAAGTCCTTCAGCGGCGGGTAGAACGCCTTGTCGACGTGCTCGGCGTAGTGCTCGTCGGCGAGCGCGGCGTCCATCGTCCGGTGCGCCATCGCGTCGATCCGCAGCCCCTTGCGCTCGAAGCGGGAGAGGACCTCGCCGACCAGGCCGCGGCGGACCGCGTCGGGCTTGATCAGAACGAGGCTGCGCTCATCCGGGCTGTTGCTGGACACGCTGGGTTCCTCCTGTACGCGCTGAACGCTTGGGGTCGGTACGGTCAGCCTAGCGACCCGGTCCCGGCGCCGGCGCGGCGGCCGGTCTTTCCCCCGGTGGCCGATCCGGCCTAGCCTGGCCCTGACCCCCGGGAGGTCCACTGTGGCGAATGGCGGGAACCGACCCATCGCGCCGGTACGCAAGCTGATCGGCACGGTGCTGGGCACCGTGGCCACGTTCGTCGTCCTGTTCGGGCTGGGCATGACCAGTTGGGCCATCGTGGCTCTCGGGGTCGCCCTGCTGGTGCTGGCGATCGCGCTGGCGACCGTACGCGGCGGCGGTCGCACCTGGGTCGTCGGCGTCGGCCACGTGCACAGCGCCTCCGAACCACCAACCCAGTACGCGTTCGGCCGCTGCGAACTGCAACTGGTGATCGACGCCCCTGGTCTGCCACCGCGGTCCAAGAAGATCATCGAGCCGAGGGTGCCGGTTTCCAAGTGGCCGTCGCTGGGCCAGACCCTGCCGATCCGGGTCGCGTTGGACGACCAGCGGCACGTCAAGGTCCTCTGGGACGAGGTGCCCACCCACGCCGAGACCGCCGCCGCCGTCGCCGATCTCCCGCCGGAGTTCGCCGAAGCGGAGGCGATGGACGACCTGCTGATCCAGCAGGACGCGCCGCCGTGGGCCGACCGGGCACCCGATGACGACTTCCGCGACGACTTCCGCGATCCGGTCGGCGACCCGTTCCGGGACCCGCTCGGTGACCCGCTGCGCACCGACCCCCGGCGCGACGACCCTCGGCGCGACGACCTGCGGCGTGACGACAGCCGGCGCGACGACCCGGGCGTCATGCCCGAGGAGCGCGAGCCCGTGGTGATGCACCAGAGCCCGGGTGGCCCCGTGGTGTTGGAGGGCGTCGTCGTCGAGCCGCAGGCCGGTGGGCTGCCCCGACGGGCAACTACTCCCGCGCCGCGCCCACCCGCCGAGGAGCGCTTCGACGAGCCCGCGGCCGACCGGTTCGACGCGTCGGAGGCGGGCGGCACGACCGCCCCACCCGCCGAGGACCCCGCCGACCAGCCCAGAGCGCAGCGCTTCGAGCAGCCCAGCGCGCAGCGCTTCGACCCTCCACCCGCCCAGCGGTCCGGCCCGGGTGCGTTCGACCCGCTGGACCCACTCGATCTTCCACTGGACGATCCCTCCCCGGCCGGGGCCGCACGCGCGACAGTGACCGACGAGGAACTGGACCAGGCGATCTTCGGGTTCGACGCCGACTCGGCCGCGGACCCGACCGGGCCGATCAGCGGGGTGGGCCTCACCCTGCTCGTCACCGACCTGCCCCGGTCACTCGGCTTCTACCGTGACGTGCTCGGCTTCAGCGAGGTCGACCAGGGTGCCCACAACGCCGTCCTCGCCTCCGGGACGACCCGCATCGTCCTGCGCGAGGTGACGGGGGCGGCGCCCATCAGCCGCCGACTCGTACACGTCAACCTCGAGGTGAACGACATCGAGGCGGCGTACGAGCGGTTGCGCGAGTCGGGCGTCCGCTTCACGTACGCGCCCCGGGTGGTCAACCGCGGCACCAAGCTGGAGGGGTGGGCGGCGGCCTTCCGCGACCCGGACGGCCACGGCGTCGCGCTCACCCAGTGGCGCGAACGCGCCGACGCCTGACCCGGCCCGCCTTCGAACGGCGCCGGCCGGGTCCGGCGTCAGCCGAGAATGACGCGGCGAACGTGCAACGCGTACGCCCAGACAAGGGCGAAGATGACGCCCAGCCCGAGCAGCGACCAGTGCAGCAGTCCGCCCAGCAACAGCAGGCCCTGGAGCACCGTGCCGGCGTTCCAGGCCCACTGGCGACGCATCATGCCGGCGAGCACCACGGCGGCCACCGCGAGTGCCACGACCGCGCCGATCGCGGCGCCGCCGAGGTCACCGCCGACCACCCGGATCGGCTGGATCGCCAGCAGGAGCACCAGCGCCTCCAGGCTGAGCGTGCCAGCGCCGAGACCGCGCACCGCCCGCTCCGGGTTGCGTAACCCGGAGCGTCGCGGTTGCCCGGCCGTGGGCTCCTCCCCCGCCGGCTGCTCGACCGGCGGGCCGGTCGGGTCCTCGGTGGGGTGCGGGTCCCGCTCCGGGCTGGTCATCGCTTCAGCAGCCGACGGGCGTCGGCGACCGTCACCACCGAACCGGTGACCAACACCCCGACCCCGCTCAGCTCACCGGGGACGTCCTCCTCGGCCATCGCCACCGCCAGCTCGATCGCATCCGGCATGTCCTCGGCCGAGGCCACCCGCTCCTCGCCGAAGATCTCGGCGGCCAGCGCGGTGAGTTCCTCCGTCGGCATCGCCCGTGGCGAGCTGTTACGGGTGACCACCACCTGGTCGACCACCGGCTCCAGCAACTCCAGCAGCGCGTCCGCGTCCTTGTCGGCCAGTACGCCGATCACGGCCACCAGCTTGCTGAACGCAAACTCCTCCTGGAGCGCGGTGACGGTGGCCTTCATGCCGTGCGGGTTGTGCGCGCCGTCCAGCAGGATGGTCGGGGCGTTACGGACCCGCTCCAACCGACCCGGGGAGCTGGTCGAGGCGAAGCCCTCCCGGACCGCCTCGATGTCCAGCTGACGTCGAGCCCCCGCACCCAGGAACGCCTCGACGGCGGCGAGCGCCACCGCCGCGTTCTGCGCCTGGTGAGCACCGTGCAGCGGAATGAACACGTCGTCGTACACGCCACCCAGGCCTTGAAGGGTGAGCACCTGACCGCCGACCGCGACCGCCCGACCCAGCACGCCGAACTCGCCGCCCTCCCGGGCGAGCGTGGCCCCGACCTCGGCGCAGCGTTCGAGGAGGGGACCAGCGGCCTCCTCCTCCTGGGCCGCCGAGATCACTGTGGCCCCCGGGTGGATGATGCCGGCCTTGGCCAGCGCGATGTCCTGGAGCGTGTCACCGAGCCACTCGGTGTGGTCCAGGCCGATCGGGGTGATCACGCAGACCCCCGCCTGGAGGACGTTCGTGGCGTCCTCGGCGCCGCCGAGGCCAACCTCGACCACAGCGATGTCGACCGGCGCGTCGGCGAACGTGGCGAACGCCAGCGCTGTGGTCATGTCGAAGTACGTCAGCGGCTCGTCGGATCGCGCGTCGACCAGCTCGGCCAGTGGCTTGATCTCCCGGTACACCGACGCGAACCGTTCCTCGCTGACCGGCTCCCCGTCCAGGCTGATCCGCTCCCGGACGGTCTCCAGGTGCGGGCTGGTGTACCGCCCGGTGTGCAGCCCGTGCGCCCGCAACAGCGAGTCGATCATCCGCGCGGTGGAGGTCTTGCCGTTGGTGCCGGTCAGGTGGATCGCCGGGTACGCCCGCTGCGGGCTGCCGAGCAGGTCGAGCAGCGACTCGATCCGGTCCAGCTCGAAGACCATGCGGGTGAAGCCGCGGGCGTTCAGCTCGGCCTCGACGGCGGCAAATTCGTTACGGTCGGTCACGAGGGCAGTGTCTCCAGAGCAGCGTTGATCCGGACCAGGTCGGCCTCGGCGGTGGCGAGCCGGTCGCGGATCTTCGCGACCACCGGCTCGGGGGCCTTGCCGATGAAGGCCGGGTTGTCGAGCTTCGCCCGGGCCTGCGCGACCTCCTTCTCGGCTGCCGCGCGGTCCTTCGTCAGCCGGGCCCGCTCGGCGGCCACGTCGATCGACCCCCGGGTGTCCAACGCGACACCGACCGCGCCGGGCATGGCCAGCGTGGCGCTGGCCTGGAAGTCGTCACCGGCCGGATCCAACCGGACCAGCGAACGGATCAGCGGCTCGTGGGCGGCGATACCCGCGCCGGACAGCCCGTCCAAGCGGGCAGCCACCCGCTGCGTGGGGCGCAGCCCCTGGTCGGAACGGAACCGGCGGATCTCGGTGACCACCCGCTGCACGCCGACCAGCTCGGCCTCGGCGGCGTCGTCGACCAGCGTCCGGTCGGCCACCGGCCAGGCGGCGGCCTGCACCGTCTCGCCGCCGGTCAGCGCGAGCCACAGCTCCTCGGTGACGAACGGGATGACCGGGTGCAGCAGCCGCAGCAGCTGGTCGAGCACGTGCCCGAGCACCCGGCGGCTGGCCTCGGCGCGCTCACCGCCCTCGGCGAGCACCGGCTTGCTCAGCTCGACGTACCAGTCACAGACGTCGTCCCAGGCGAAGTGGTAGAGCAGGTCGCACACCTTGGCGAACTCGTACGCCTCGAACTGCTCGTCGACCTCGGCGGTGACGTGCGCCAACCGGGACAGGATCCACCGGTCGACGGTGGAGAGCTGCTCGGTGGGGGGCAGGTCACCCGTGGTGTGCGCGCCGTTCATCAGGGCGAACCGGGTGGCGTTCCAGAGCTTGTTGCAGAAGTTGCGGGAGCCCTGGCACCACTCCTCGCTGACCGGGACGTCCTGGCCGGGGTTCGCGCCCCGCGCCAGGGTGAACCGGGTGGCGTCGGCGCCGTACCGGTCGATCCAGTCCAACGGGTCGACCACGTTGCCGAACGACTTCGACATCTTCTTGCCGAACTGGTCGCGCACCATGCCGTGCAGCGCGACCACGTCGAAGGGCGGCCGGCCGTCCATCGCGTAGAGGCCGAACATCATCATCCGGGCGACCCAGAAGAACAGGATGTCGTACCCGGTGACCAGCACGCTGGTCGGGTAGAACTTCGCCAGGTCCGGGGTCTGCTCGGGCCAGCCCAGGGTGGAGAACGGCCACAGGCCGCTGGAGAACCAGGTGTCCAGGACGTCCTCGTCCTGGTGCCAGCCCTCGCCGGTCGGCGGCGCCTCGTCGGGGCCGACGCAGACGATCTCGCCCGCCGGGCCGTACCAGACCGGGATGCGGTGCCCCCACCACAGCTGGCGGGAGATGCACCAGTCGTGCATGTTGTCGACCCAGGCGAAGTAGCGCTTGGCCAGCTCGGCCGGCTCGATGCGGACCCGGCCGTCGCGCACCGCGTCACCCGCGGCGTGGGCCAGCGGGGCGGTGTTGACGAACCACTGCAACGACAGCCGCGGCTCGACGGTGGTCTTGCACCGCGAGCAGTGCCCGACCGCGTGCACGTACGGGCGCTTCTCGGCGACGATCCGGCCCTGCTCCCGCAGCGCAGCCACGATCGCGGGCCGCGCCTCGAACCGGTCCAACCCCTCGAACGGGCCGGGCACGGTGATCACGCCGCGCTCGTCCATCACGGTCAGCGCGGGCAGGTCGTGCCGCTGGCCGATCTCGAAGTCGTTCGGGTCGTGGGCCGGCGTCACCTTGACCATGCCGGTGCCGAAGGACGGGTCGACGTGCGCGTCGGCGACGATCGGGATCCGGCGGCCGGTCAGCGGCAGCTCGACCTCGGTGCCGATCAGGTGCTGGTAGCGCTCGTCGTCGGGGTGCACCGCCACGGCGGTGTCGCCGAGCATCGTCTCGGCCCGGGTGGTGGCCACCACGACCTCGTCGCTGTAGCGGATCGAGATCAGCTCGCCGTCGTCGTCGGTGTGCTCGACCTCGATGTCGGAGAGCGCCGTGAGGCAGCGCGGACACCAGTTGATGATCCGGTTGGCCCGGTAGATCAGGCCGTCGTCGAAGAGCTTCTTGAAGATCGTCTGGACGGCGCGGGTCAGCCCCGCGTCCATGGTGAAGCGCTCGCGGTCCCAGTCGACGGAGTCGCCGAGGCGGCGCATTTGGCCGAGGATGGCGCCACCGGACTCGGCCTTCCACTGCCAGACCCGCTCGACGAACTTCTCCCGGCCGAGATCGTGCCGGGAAAGCCCCTCGGCGGCGAGCTGACGCTCGACCAGGTTCTGGGTGGCGATGCCGGCATGGTCCATGCCCGGCAGCCACAGCGCCTCGAAGCCCTGCATCCGCTTGCGCCGGGTCAACGCGTCCATCAGCGTGTGCTCGAACGCGTGGCCCATGTGCAGCGAGCCGGTGACGTTCGGCGGCGGGATGACGATGGTGAAGGGGGGCTTGTCGCTGTCGGCGGAGGCCCGGAAGTGCCCGCCGGCCACCCACTGCTCGTACCGTCGCTGCTCTACCTCACCGGGCTGGTACTGGCCGGCAAGGGTCGGGGCGTCGGGGCGTCGGGCATCCAGTCTCTCGGTCACCGGACAAGTCTACGGAGGGCTTTCGCAGACCCGGCGTGCGCCACCTACCGTTCGCGTACGGTGTCGGCTATGTCCGACGCACATCTCACCGAGCGGTCGCGCGACGGCGGCCGCGAGCCGGTCGAGCTGACCGAAGAGCCGATCCAGCTGAGCACCCGCGATTCCGGAGGCGACCCCGACGAGCGGTCCAGCGGCTGGTCCCGCCGCCGCAAGATCGGTTGGACGGTCGCGCTGGTGGTCGGTCTCGCCGGCGCCGGGGTCCTCGGTGTCGGTGGGTGGCGGGTGGCGCAGCAGAAGGACACCCAACTGGCCTCACCCGATCGGGTGGCGGGTCTGACTCGCGACGACAGCGAGCGGGCGAAGAGCACTGCCGACTATCTGCGCAGCGGCCTGGCGGCGAACATCGAACTGGACCGCAGTTTCGGCACGGTCTACCGCGACCCGGCCGACGACAAGCGCTCGGTGCTCATCTTCGGGGGCACCACCCTGCTCTGGCAGCCGGAACGGGACCTGGACAGCCTCTTCCGCCTGATGTCGGACGAGACCGGTGCGGTGAACGGCCTCCGGGAGCTCCCCGCGGGCGATCTCGGAGGGGTGCTGAAGTGTGGCAGCACCAGCGGTGAGGGCGGCGACTTCGCGGTGTGCGGCTGGGCCGACCACGGCAGCGTGGTGATGGCGATGTTCCCCGGCCGGTCCGTCACCGACGCCGGCGGCCTGCTGCGCAACCTTCGCAACGGCATGCAGACCCGAGACTGACCCCGCAACATCCTGGTTGTAGTGGTCTCAACCCCTCGGACAGACCACTACACCAGGATTGAGCACGACATTGCCGGCTTCATAGGGAAACGCAGATAAGGCCACCCCCGAATGGGGGTGGCCTTATCTGAAAGATTGTCCGGCGGCGTCCTACTCTCCCACACCCTCACGAGTGCAGTACCATCGGCGCTGGAGGGCTTAGCTTCCGGGTTCGGAATGTAACCGGGCGTTTCCCCTCCGCCATGACCGCCGTAACTC